>NZ_CP199594.1:0-2111019 GCF_052606235.1 Bifidobacterium sp. ESL0820 | reverse complement strand
GGAATGCGGGCCGAGATGATCTTGAACAGGTAGGGCAGTGTAGGACCGAAGAGGCGAGAGTCGCGCTCTCCCAGCATGGTCATGGGATTGCGGCGAATGGCCTCGGTCAACGGCATGAGCGAACCGTCGGGCAGTGTCAGGGGCGAGGGGGATTCGGTATGCCCGCTGAACCACATCTCCGCCAGGGTGTCCCCCTGGCTTTCTGTTGACTCATGCAGATGGAACATGCGCTGCAGTCGGTCATGCGAGCCCCAGGCGTAGTGCTTCTCCACAGCTTGGATCGGATACACGCACTCCCCTTTCCACGGGAAATCCCTCCATGGGCCGGTGCATACGAACCCACCAATCCCCGTCATGATAGGACAAGGGCCAAGGCCTGGGCAAGGCGTGGGGGTCGCCGCATGTCATTGCGAACGGTACAGTGAGGGGTATGAAGCTGGCTCCCATTTTCGATCCGGACGCCCGCAGGCCATCGCCGCGTCCCGTGCAGGTGGACCTGCGGCGCATCTTCTTGCTCGGCACAGGAGCCTGGATTCTGGCGCTGGCCGTAGTCGGCATCCTAGCTCTGACTGGAATGACGGTCACTAAGCCCCTTATCGTCTGCCTTTCCGGGGTTGGCGTGGGCATCCTGCTGTTGATCTGGGAGCACTTCAATCGCTGGGATTATCGCCGTCTGGCCCAGCAACCGGACCCTGAGCCAGAGGAAGCATCAGCGTAAATGTGCTCCCCTCTCCCGGCGCACTCCAGACAGTGACCGATCCATGGTGGGTCAGAGCCACATGTTTGACGATGGCCAGCCCTAGGCCGATGCCCACTGCAGTCTGCTCATTCTGATTGTCTGCACGGTAGAAGCGTTCGAAGATCCTGCCCTGGTCCGCCTTGGATATGCCTCGGCCGTGGTCGACCACCCTGATGATCCCGTAGTGCCCGTCCTTGGAAGCCTGTGCCACCAAGGAGACAGTCGAGCCCGAAGGTGAATAGGATATAGCATTCTCCACCAGCTTGGCCAAAGCCACTCTGATCTGCTGCCCATCACCATGAATCGTCAGTGGCTGGTCGCACCGCCACCGTAATGTCACATGGGCCTGATCAGCCCCATCCTGCTCATCATGCACCACTGTCCTTATCTGCTCAGCCACGTCAAGCACGTTCTCCCTGCTGGGCTTGATCCGCTCCTGAGCCCGGATCAGCAGAAGAAGATCCTTGAGCACATGCCCCAGATAGGCGCTGTAGCGCTGAACCGAGGAGGCATCCTTGGAGACGCTGCGCAGGTGGCTGCGTAGCAGATCCGGGTCATCCCCCTCCAGGTGCGAGGTGGTTTTCAGTTGCGCTGCAAGCTCCTCCAGGGCCTGGACCGGCTTGAGCATCTGCTCGGATACATTGGTCATGAATGCATCCCTGGTCCGAATGAACCTCACCGAATCGCTCACATCATCGACCAGCACGACGACCAGTGACTTGTCTATGCGTCCCAGGGTGACCTTGAGCCAGTTCCTTCTGGATACCGCCTGGGCCTGAACATGGGTCGCATCCACGCGATCCTCGACCTCGTCAATAGCCAAATCTTCGGATTCCGGGCTCTCGGTAGCGGCATCCAGAGCAAATTCCGTAGGCGTTCGCGTGGTCAGATTGAAGCTGCGTCGACCGCCTGAACGGCGTACCTGCGCAATGGCTTCGGTGATCTTCGGATCCGCAATCTCATCGTTGCTGACGATTCCCAGCCTATAGGCATCCGGGCTGGAGCGAACAACCTCGTCATCGCCATCGACCACTACCGTGGCGGCAGGAATGAGCGCCAGCAGAGCCTGCGTCGAGCCTTCCAATGCCCCGCCATCGGCCTGTTCACCGTCCTTGCCACGGTTGCCCATAAAGCTGCGCAGGCGGTCCACAAACCGTCTCATAAGAACTTCCCTCCAGTCCGGCGCCGACCCCGGACGCTGCGACATCAACCAAGTCTCATCGGCAGTTCCGGCTTTATTCTCGCATATCCGACATCGATTGCCGCTCCCATGGCCCGACATTCTTCAGGACTGGCTTTTTCTTGCCATCCTGGTCACATAGACTGGAGTCATATCGTTGACCGAGGCCGAAAGGGAAGAACAATGCGCGTGATTTTCAACGAGGAACTGGGGCTGGTGGCCGACGATCTCGATCGGATGGCTGCCAAGGTTCGCGATGCCATCAAAAAGGCCGGGCGATCCCTGATGGACTGCGACGTGGAGACAGCCCAGGAGGTCATCGACGGGGATGCCGATATAGACAACCTGCAGGCCAGCATCATCGACCAATGCATCAGACTCCTGGCCAAGCAGAGCCCAGTGGCCACTGACCTGCGGGTGGTGGTCTCCACGCTGAGCCTGTCAGCCACCTTTGAGCGCATGGGAGACCTGGCCAGGCACATCGCCGAGACAGCCAGGCGCTCCTACCCCGAACCGACCCTGCCCGACGAAGTCATTCCCCTGTTCAAACAGATGCAGGACTTTCTGGACGTCATGGCTGACCGTCTGGTCGACATGCTCTCCGACAGGGACACGACTATAGCCGAGCAGATCATCGTCAGCGATGACCAGATGGACAAGCTCCATCAGAAAACTTTCAGCTATGCCCTCTCGGACGACTGGAAGGGGAGCAGGCAGCAGCTGATCGACCTGGTCCTGGTGGCACGGTTCATGGAACGACTGGGAGACCACGGCGTCTCGGCGGCCCGGCGTGTGGTCTACATCGTTTCGGGCTTCGACCCCTCCAAGGATCCCAAGGATCTGGACATCGACCTGGATTGAATAAACAACAAAGAAACGACCTGCTGCCCGACAGTTCATCGGGTGGCGGGCCGTTCCTTTTTTATACTCGAGTGGTGTTGGATCCAGAGTTGTCTATTTAACGGAGCCGCGCACTACGCCGGAGATGACCCACCGCTGAGAGAATATATAGACGATCAGCAAGGGAGCCATAGCCATCAGGTAGGAAGCGAAAGCCACGGTGTAATTGGTGTTGTACTGACCTTGGAACACATATTGGGCCAATGGCAGGGTTCTTGCACCAGGATCCGTAAGCACCACCAAAGGCATGATGAAGTCGTTCCATGCCCATACACAGGTCAGAATTCCCACGGTTGCATTCATCGGCATGAGAAGCGGGAAAATAATCTGCCAGAACACCCGCCAGGTCGATGCCCCATCAACCCGAGCAGCCTCTTCCAACTCCATGGGAATGGAATGCAGGTAAGTCGTATACAGAAAGATGTTCATCGAGAACCCGTATAGCGTATACAGCACAATCAGACCTGCTTGGTTATCAAGACCAAGCAATCCCGTTTCCTTGACGACCGGGAGCATCACAATAGGGAACGGGATGAACATGGCTGCCAAGAAATAGTAGTAAGCGATCTTAAAGAAGGGCCTGTGCATATTCCGGGCTAGTGCATAGGCCAAGACCGAACTGGTCAGCAGAGTCAGCACAACTGAGCACACAGTGATCATGGCCGTGTTCATAAGCGCTCTGGGGAAATTGGTCCGGGCCCAGGCCTCTGCAAAATTGCCCCAATGCACTGGATTGGGCCATTCAAAACCTGTCCCCTTAGCCAGCTGTTCAGGACTTTTAAGCGCGACCGCCACTGCAAAATACAGCGGTACAAGAACAGTCAATGAGCATACCGCCACCAGGGCTGTCAACCACCAATTGACCCTATGGAGACGCCTTCCATGACCGTGTTGTGCGTGTGGATTCATACCTGAGGACTTTGCCGGAATGGCATTCATAACTTGACTGGAGGTCATGGCGCTTAATCCTCCTTCGGATTAAGGTAACGAAGCTGTATAACTGAAAGAGCCGTGATGATCAGGAAGAGAATGGCTGCATCAGCAGACTGGTAGGCGAATTCGCCGCCTGTGAATCCACCCTGATAAATCTGCAGGGTCACCGATTCAGTAGCCATCCCTGGCCCGCCATCGGTCAAGGCGACTATCTGATCGAATGCCTGCATGAAGTTCTTGATATTGAGCACCACGTTTATGGTCACGTAGCCCATGATCAGAGGCAATGTGATGGACCTGAACGCCTTAAATCCCGTGGCCCCATCGAGCGAAGCTGCCTCATAGATATCTGCAGGAATAGTCTGCAGACCTGCCAGGTAGATGATGATCGCAAAAGCGCAGGCCTGCCACACCGTCACGATAACGATAGGCACCCAGGCCCAGTGCTCATTGGTCAGGATATTATCCCTGAGCAGAGGAACTGCTGAGAAGATCTTCGGCACTGACTTGGAAAAGAAGAATTGGAAGACATATCCGATGATCAGCATGGACAGCACGTATGGAATGAAAAAGATGCCCCTAAATAGATTTCTTGCCTTGATCCGGGCATTCAAGGCCAAGGCAATCGCCAAGGAAATGACATTGGTCAGGATGGTAGCCACCAATGAAAAGAAAATGGTGAACAGATACGAGTGAAGAACCCTGTCATCCCCAAAGAGATTGACGTAGTTCGATAGACCCACCATGTGCCATTTTCCGTAACCGGCATAGTTGGTGAAGCTGAAGAAGATGCCGGCCAGCATGGGGATGGTGTGGAAGATGGCGAAGAGGATGATAAAAGGCCATACCATCCAGTAATAAGTGGCCTCGGCAAATCGACGATGCCGGTGAGTGCCTGTGGCGACTGTCGTCTGTGTCATAGTCATGCGTTTGCCTCCAATCACTCGATGGTCCTGGCCGCAACCTTGCCCCACTCTTTGTCGAGTGTGGTGAGGGCCGAATCCAGGTCGCCGTCCAGCATGGCTTTGTTCAATATCGGGTTGTAGCTGATGCTGGAGGGTATCTGATGATCCGCATATCCCTGGATCCTGCCAGAATCTATCCAGTATTTGGCCGGCTTCATGGCCGGGTTCTCGTCCACAGGAATAGACGAGAGTGAAGGAATAAGCTGTTGTGATTTGACGAAACGACGCTGAACTTCGTCCGAGTATAGATAGTTGATAAAGGCCATGGATTCCTTCTCATGCTTGGGATGCGCACCCATGGTGATCGCCACATCGCCGCCAGAGACAAGAATGGCCTTGTCGGCCTTGTCCGTGGGATAGGGGAAGAAACCTATGTGCATCTTCGGATTGATCTGCAGGACCGGCGCCATTGACCAGTTCCCTGCCAGGAGCATGGCTCCCTCACCACGAGCGAAAGCGGAAGTTCCGTCCTCGTAAGTCATGGTTCTCACATCTTTGGTCGAGTGCTGATAAATCCAATAGAGCCGTTCCATCAGAGGTTTAAAGTTTTTCTGGAAGGAAACGGGCGAATCCGGCCCTACCTTTTTACCTTCAGCACGCATTTTGTCCCAGAACCCGTTGTTGTCGTAGTAAGGAGCCAGACCGTCGAAAGGCGTTGAAACTCGATTGGGATCGCCCAATGTTCCGATAAAGGGAGCAACACCGTCGGCTTCCAGAGTGGCTACTGCCTGCTCAAGATCCTTCCAGGTCTTGGGCACCTTGATGCCATGCTGCTTGAACAAATCGACGTTATAAGTGATGCCGCATACGTTGCCGGCATAAGGCACAATATTGATCTGTTTGCCATCTCGTCCCAACCCATTGATCACGGATTGCATGACAGGGCGGATCCTATGGCTTATAGGAGTGTTGCGGAAATCATAAAATACTCCAGCCTTGGCCATCTTGCCCATGCTTCCGTTGGGATTCAACGCTATAACATCAGGCGTGCGATCCTTGACTAGAAGAGCCCTCAAGGCTGTGTCGGCTGAAGAGACCTGGTTCTGCACCACTTTGATGTTCGGATGCAGTCGCTCAAAGTCCGCGATAATCCTGGTGTAATCTTCTACTGCTTCTGGTTTGGTCTGGAAGAAGCTGAGCGTCGTCACATTGGCGCCTCCGGATCCACCGCATGCCGACAGAGGTGCCAGAGCCACGGCAGTAAGAGCTGCCGCGAGCACACGCACCAATGTGTTCTTCGTCATCTTCATTGACGTTTCTCCTCTGCCCGTTCGAACCGCCGCGCTGCACAATACGGTTCGACCTGTGGTTAGACCAGTCGAAATGGAACTTACAGAAACCCACATTGGCATTCCGGCCAGCTGATGTAAACGTTAGCACCTATAATTTTGTCCTGCAAGTTCTTTAACCGCCAAGCAATTCAGCAAGTTCTGCCTGAAATTAGGTCTGATAAGGCTTCATCGCCTTTGTTCAGAGACAAGTCTCTCTAGCAAAAGACCAATACATAATGTATACGTATCCATTATTTAATCAAGCATGGTAAAATTTTGCAGGCAAGAGCCCCGGTAACAATAGGAGGGCATCGTGGGTGCATCCATTCAAGACGTAGCAGATCGAGCCGGGGTTTCAATAGCCACGGTGTCCCGTACATTTACCCTCCCCGACAAGGTTCTTCCGCAAACCAGGGAAAAAGTCCTCAAAGTCGCACAGGACCTGGACTACACCATTTCACGATCTGCTTCAGCATTGAAGTCGGGCAAGTCGGCACGAATCGCTTTCTTGACTGGCGGAGAATTGGACTCCTGGTATGACTCACATGTTCTGGCTGGCCTCAATTCCGTCCTCCATGACGCAGGGTATGACATCGCTTTATACGCCGTATCGGATACGCAGGAACGCCATGCATTCTTTTCGGATATGTCTATCAAACGCAATGCTGATGCTGTACTTGTGGTCTCCTTCCAAATACCCTGCACAGAGGCCGACAAATTAGCCACGACGGGCATCCCGCTTATCGGGATCAACACCGAACCGATTCCAGAATTTTCGGCAACCGTAGGCATAGACGAGACCAGCTGCATGAGATTGATCATCAACCATCTGGTCAACCTCGGGCATCATAAAATCGCCTATGTCTGCTTGGATCCAGAGACTGAACATTTCAAATGGAATGGTCGGGCACGTCTGCAGGCATTCCACTCAATCTGCTCCCAATTAGGGGATCAGGTCAGTTCAACAGTCGTATATGCACCCAAAGACGATACTCGAGCGGACTTCGCCTTATCCCAGTTGGCCAGGTTGGACCAGTACCCGACAGCCGTAATCTGTATGAATGACGAATATGCCCTTCCTCTGCTTTTCTGCATGCAGCGATCGGGATACACAATTCCTCGAGACGTATCGGTTGCAGGTTTCGACGATTCGACATATGCCCGCGAAATCGGGCTGACCACTATTCATCAGGATCCCTACGAGATGGGAAAGTCGGCCGCTAAAACACTACTGAAATTGCTGGAAGGCGAGAACCCTGACCAGAACGTGCAAATTCAGCCATCTTTCTTAGCTGTTCGCAGTACGACCGCCCCTCCGGAGCGCTGACTCACCGCTAGCATGTCAACGGCAGGATTTCCAAAGACTTATATCCGCAACCGGACACTGGCCTAAGTACACAATGGTCGAACTTGCGACGACCTCTTTGTTCTTTGCAGATGTATACGTTATCATGTGCTTGGAAGCATGGCTGCAGCCATGCGGACTCCATGACCATAGATGGGCCCTCGAGCATGCTTATGAAGCGATACCCGCGTTCCGCACAGACTTGCTGAAAGGAGCAGTTGATGCCGTCGCCAACCTCGGATCGACAAGAAACCAAAACAGAGAAAACCTTAATGGGGTTCAATGCGAAGGGTGCCGCTGGCAATCGTGCGAGCTTCTTTGCCGCCGCAGGCCTCGAATGGCCTGACGATATGGTCATGGAATACGACCTGGGCAGATACACTGATTATCCTTTCAGCGTCGATATATCCAACAATCGCCTTCTGGCCGCCCTAGACAGAACTGGACAGGTGCGACGCGCGGTTGTTGCGGTAGGACGCCAGGATATGCGAGGCAAGACCATCCCTGGTGTCTACGTGTACAAGAAGCTGGCCTTCTGCCAAGGGCACATTGGAATGCAGATCAATTGTCTGAACCGTCAATGTCTATCGCCCGCACTTAGCTTCATAGACGATCTCATACCAGTCTTCGATGCATCGATAGGGGATCTGCACAGCCAGACCATCGTCTTCGTGCCCCAGAAAAGTACCAGCAGACCTTTGTGTCTGATTCAGCTTTGTCGACTTACCAATAGGGGAACGACGCCATTAGACGTAAATGTATCGATTCTGTCGTCAACGCAGGGCAAGAATGGTACAGAACTTTTACCCCTGAAATACAATCTTCTAAGCGAATCGAACAGTCCTGTCGCGCGCGACACATGTAAGTCCATGCTCAGGCTTGCTCCAGGAGAAAGTCGGAGCGTGGCCAGTGTCTTCGATTTTTCGGAGCAAGAGGATAACCTCCAGACATTCAACTCCATTCCGGAATGCCGGAAAGCTCTGAACGTTACCTTGAAAGCCCGTAAGGGCAGCCTGGGCAAAGTACAGATTCCAGAAGACCCATGGTACGGTGAACTCATCACCCGTTCGGCGGAACTAGCCCGACAAAGTCTTCTTCTGCTGGCAGACGGCAAAGCGGCTGGCTCATTCTGGGGATCCAACGCCAACCCACTCCCCGACGTATGGACCAGAGACTTCGGCTACTGCGCCATGGGTCTGGTCGACAGCAACCCTGACCTGGCCAATCCCATGATCGAATTCCTTGCGCAGTATGGTATACCCGACCATGCTTGGGAGCGCGAGGCCAGAATGCATCCCGAGGCCAGCGGATTCCAACATTCCTTGGGCAATTCCTGCCTCGCTGCAGTTCTGGCTTCCATGTTGGTTCATCGGCATGGCCGCAAGGCTTTCACTGCGGACCAAAGTACATTCACCCAGTACGTCCGTGGGCTGGCCTCCGATCTGATCGCCGAACGACCTAAGCAAGGTCAACTGTATGAGACCCTTTACATTTCGGACGGGCCGTCACGTGGCGACTACCACACCGGGTCCAACATACTGGCCTGGAAGGCCGCCAAGGTTATGGCCGAGGACTTCTCGGATCTCTTGGATACCGGTCAGGCAGAGCAGCTGGAGCAAATAGCTGAAGAACTTCATCGGTCACTTAACGAGAAATGCGTCCGCAGCATTGATGGCAGCCCCATGTATGTGGAAGGGGCCAACAGGGATGGAAGCATCATCGGCATCCATGACGGAGAGGAAAGCGACCTGACATTGGCCTCCGTTTACGGATTCACGAGTCGTGACGACGAGCGCATACGCAACCACGCCAGATGGGCCCACAGCACCAGAGACCCATATTATGCCTCGATTACAGGTGGAATCGACTTCTGGGACTTTGACGACAGCAACGGAATTACCTATCCCGGCCAGATCCATGGCCTCTGCAGGGCGAACACCCGAGAAGAACTCAAAGACGCCCTGCTTGAGCTGCGCAGAACCACCGACCTGGATGGATCTTTCTGGTGGTGGCCCTTCGAGCATGCTGAGCAGGAACCCACCAAGGTCAAACGTGGCCTGGGCAAGTGCGGCTGGTGTGCGGGTGAATTCGTCAGCTTCTTCCTGCACGACATCATGGGAGTCGAGCGCGACCAGGAAACCCGCAGCATCAGAATCGCTCCTTACACGCCGTGGCGCCGCTTTAGCTGGAAGGATTTGGCTTTCTGCGGTGGCCATGTTGATTTCGAGCAAGAAGACGACACGCTTCGTTTCACGAACAGAACCGATGAACCCCTGCATGCCTATTTACAAATTGCCATGCAACCGAACACCATGCTGGAAGATGTCACACTCAACGGTCAGAGCAGACGATACCAAGCCAGCGTTATCCATCTTCACGATGGCTCAGCAGTTGGCGTGGGGGAGCAGGTCGAACCTGGGCAGAGTATCGCTTTGACCATTAGGACCAGATAGGTACCCGCAAGCATCAGGGGCGAGAACATCGTTCCCGCCCTTTCCCGTATGAAAGTATCAGGAATACGAAAAGGTGGTGCCCTCCACAAAGGAGACGGCACCACCTCAATAAAACTTTGGACGTGCTGCGTTCAAAGTCCGATTGAGATCATCGGTTGGATTTTGATCTCACTTCTGGCCCTGGGCCGCCACAGCTGCAGCACCCGCTGCGGCTGCTTCCGGATCCAGATACTCGCCGCGAGGCTTGATGGGCTTGAAGTTCTCATCCAGCTCGTAGACCAGTGGGATGGCCGTGGGGATGTTGACCTTGGCGATCTCGTCCTCAGTCAGGTTGTCGAGCATCTTGACGATGGCCCTCAGCGAGTTGCCATGGGCGGCAATCAGGACGGTCTTGCCTGTCTTGAGTTCCGGGACAATGTCGCTCTCCCAGTAGGGGGTGACGCGCTTGACCACGTTGGCCAGTGCCTCGGCTCGGGGCACGGGGGCTCCGGCATACCGGGGATCATGGGACTGCGAGTACTCGTCGTCAGGGTCGATCTCGGGCGGCGGGGTGGCATAGGAGCGACGCCAGAGCATGAACTTCTCATCACCGTACTTCTCGCGGATCTCGGTCTTGTTCTTGCCCTGCAGTGCTCCGTAGTGACGCTCGTTCAGCCTCCAGTCACGCTTGACGGGGATCCAAAGGCGGTCAGCCTCGTCCAAGGCGATGTTGGCGGTGTTGATGGCGCGGCGCAGCAAGGAGGTGAAGACGATGTCCGGCAGGACACCCTTATCCTTGAGCAGCTTGCCGCCCTTGCGGGCCTCCTGCTCGCCCTGCTCGGTCAGCGAGACGTCCACCCAGCCGGTGAACTGATTGGTGTTGTTCCATGCGCTCTGGCCGTGCCTGAGCAATACTAGTTTGTAGGTCATAGTGAAAATTCTAAGACCTAAGAGGGACTGTTTGGCGGACCTACAGCTCCCCCTGTAGAGCAGTCGCTTAAAGCAGGCAGACGCCTAGCCAGCAGAACCCTGTCAGCAGATCGGTATAGCCCGACAGTGCAAAGGCCCTGCTGAAGCGGTTCCGACAACTGGCCACTGTGGTGGCAATGGCCAGGGCCAGGACGGGCAGCAGGCAGAGCAAGCGGAGCCAGGCGTCCGCAAGGGAGCCGTCAGACAGGGACCATGACTCAACCACGCCCAGGATCACAGCCAGGGCATAGCAGGACCCCATCAGAATCAGTGTGCCTTTGGCTCCGATGAAGGAAGACAGCGTGTACTTGCCGGCCAGAGGATCAGCATCAATGTCTCGATAGTTGTTGATCTCCAGAACGGGAATGCAGATAAGACCGCCAACCAGAGCGCCAATGAACCCGTGACGGTCGATGCTGCCAGTCTCCAGGTACTGGGTGGCCAGCACACCCACCAGGCCGAAGAAGATCATGATGCTCAGCTCGCCCATGGCCCTATAGCCGTAAGGGTGTTTGCCTCCCGTGTAGAACCAGGCTCCCAGCAGACAGAAGATGCCGACCAGAATCATCCACCAGTAGCCGGTCACCCAACAGAGGGCCAGACCAGACAGGCAAGCCATAAGGATGTTGAGGTAGGCGGACAGCAGGACCTTGCGAGGCTCCACACCACCGGCCACCCCTCTTCTGGGCAGATCAGGCACCGAACCGTCGGCGCCAGCTCCCGAAAGGCTGCTCCGGCCTTCGTCAGTGCCCCTGATGCCGTCAAAGTAGTCATTGGCCAGATTGCAGGTGCTGTGGATGAACACAGCCGTCAGACAGCACAAGAGAGCGATCAGCCAGAAGCGCATATCCGGACTCAACCCTTGGCTGAACAGCTGCCGGAGGGCCACCGCCGTGCCGATCAGCACCGGCGTGGGCGAACAAAGCAGGGCCGAGGGTCGCAGTGCGTCCTTGTATTCCCGAAGTGTGATGAACATGATTGCCTGATTATCCACCAAATCGCTTGAAAGTCGGACTGCTCTCTTATGAGAGTATCAAGATTTTCACAGCTGCAGGAGCAGGCCCGCCGACCAGCACAGGGCGGAGACCAGAGTACCCTTGCCTGCCATGCCAAAGGCCTTGGGCACCTGGCCGCGGGCAAAGGCTCGACAGATCAGCAGAAAGACAACAGCCACAGGCAGGAGGATCAGCACAAGGGGGAAGCCAGGCAGGCCACGCCGCATGACAGCCGGAACGAACTGGATCAGGCCCAGGACCAGGCTCAGGATGTAGACCAGGTAGATGGAGATAGCCGCAGCACGCGCCCCCACCAGAACAGCATATGTGTGCTTGCCGGCTTGACGGTCGTCATCCAGGTCCCGGTAATTGTTGAGCATGAGCAGGCCCACGGCATTGAGCCCGCAGACGCAGGCACCCAGGATGCCGGCGGCATCGACCCTATTAATGAGGAAGTACTCGGTGCCCAGGGTGGCCACCAGACCGAAGAAGATGAAGACGCTGACCTCGCCCAGCCCGTGGTAGCCGTATGGATGCGGGCCGCCTACGTAACACCAGCCGGCTATCAGACAGCAGACTCCGACCAGGATCATCCACCAGTGACCGGTCAGAGCCATGACAATCAGGCCCATCAGGCAGGTGAAGGCCGCCGAGATCATGGTGGCGTACAGCACCTTCTTGGGCGGCACGCCGGCGGCCACCAGACGCCTCGGTCTGCCAGAGGCGGCCTCCTCTCCTCCACGGCCGGAGTCAGTGCCGCGAACACCATCGGCGTAGTCGTTGGCGAAGTTGGCTGCAATCTGCATAGACAGGGCGAGCAGGACCAGCAGGACCACGATTAGGGCCAGCCTTCCCGGCGTGGTCGCCTTCAGGGCAGGGTCGACAGGCCTGGGTGAACAGGAGCTGGTGCACTGTTCCAAGAGCCGTGACCGCTCCAGGAGTGCTGCCGAAGCGCCCACGCAGACAGGCGCCACCGAGGCAGGCAACGTCCTGGGACGCATGCCATCCATCCACAGCCTGATATTCATGACCGTCCCTCCCCCGTTATCATCTCATATCGTCTCAGACCAGCGGCTTGACCAAGGGGAAGGTGATGGTCTCGCGGATGGATGCGCCGGTAAGGGCGATCAACAGCCGATCGATGCCCATGCCCATGCCACCAGCCGGAGGCATGCCTACGCCCAGGGCCTCCAGGAAGTCCTCGTCAATATCCATGGCCTCGACATCGCCGCGGCTGGCCATCTTGGCCTGCTCGACGAACCGCTGCCGCTGGACCACCGGATCGTTGAGCTCGGAGTAGCCCGTGGCCAGCTCGAACCCGCGAACGTAGAGATCCCACTTCTCAACCACTCCCGGCTTGGTGCGGTGGGCCTTGACCAGGGGCGAGGTCTCGACCGGGAAATCACGCACGAAGGTCGGCTCGTACAGCTTGTCCTGCCAGAAATGCTCCCAGAGGTGTTCGACCAGCTTGCCATGGTTCTCGGCAGGCTCCTCCTCCAGGCCCAGTTTGTCAGCAATGGTCCGCAGATGGTCCACGCTGGTCTGCGGGGTGATCTTTTCGCCCAGGGACTCGGAAAGGGAGTCGTACATGCTGATTTGGCGCCAATCGCCGCCGAAGTCGTACTGGCTGCCATCCTGCAGGGTCACCTTCAGTGATCCCGACGTGGCCATGGCCGCCTTCTGGATCAGCTCCTTGGTCAGTTCCCCGATGGTGTCGTAGGTGCCGTAAGCCTGATAGGCCTCCAGCATGGTGAACTCCGGTGCATGCGTGGCATCCACGCCCTCATTGCGGAAGTCGCGGTTGATCTCGAAGACGCGCTCAATGCCGCCGACCAGACAGCGCTTGAGGAAGAGCTCGGGAGCGATGCGCAGATAGAGATCAATGTCGAAGGCGTTCATATGCGTGGTGAATGGTCGGGCCGCGGCACCGCCATGCACGGTCTGGAGCATGGGGGTCTCGACCTCCATGAAGTCGTGGTCCTCGAAGGTGCGCCTCAGGGAGGAGACGGCCTTGGAACGGCGGCGGACCATGGCCCGCACATCCTCATCGGCGATCATGGCTAGGTAAGGCTTGCGGGTGCGCTGTTCCTCGGTCAGTTCCTTGTGAAGGGCAGGCAGGGGCTGTAAAGCTTTGGCTGCGATGTTCCACTCGGTTGCGAAGACAGAGAGTTCACCGGTCTTGGAAGCGACCACGCGGCCGCGCAGGTAGAGGTGGTCGCCCAAGTCGACCAGCTGCTTGAAGCGCTTCAAAGAATCAGCGCCGATCTCACGCTTGGAGATCATGCCCTGGATACGGGTGCCGTCGCCTGCCGCCAGCTGGACGAAGCAGAGGCCGCCACCGTTGCGCAGGAAGAGGACCCTGCCGGCAATGCCGACCACATCCTCGGTCTCCTGGCCTGGCTCAAGGCGGTCTTGATACTTGCGACGTACATCCTCGATGCGGTCGGTCACATCCAGATGGACCGGGTAGGGCTCAATACCCTCCTTAAGCATGAGCGCCCTCTTGGCCACGCGCATGCGCACCTGTTCGGGATGGCCTTCAGCGCTCTCCGCTAGGTTGCCGGGATCAATGGCGTCATCCAACTGGGCGCCCTGATCAATCTTCTCCGTGATGGCCATATCCTGGTCAAGCAGTGCCTGAGCACGCTCGACCGTCGTCAGACGAGGGGTTTCTTCCGATGAGTCATTCATAAATCGCTATTTTACGCATGAGCCGGTACTTGGCTCCAGGTACCGCCGACTGGCATGCGGTTGGGGCTCCGCGCCGTTTGGCCGACGGTACGTGTACTATATAGAACGTTGTCACGGGGTATAGCGCAGCTTGGTAGCGCGCTTCGTTCGGGACGAAGAGGCCGGGGGTTCAAATCCCCCTACCCCGACAAGCATTCCGGTCCTTACGGGCCGGAATTTCTGTATTCGCAACTTTTATAGACAGGCGTATACAAGATTACCAACTCTCCCTTTCCCCTCTTAAGCAGCAAAAAGCGATTCTCGTTTTTCTTGCACTTTTACAAGTTCGGGATTATGGCCCCAATGATTCTGAAATTTTTTCTACCACATCAATATTTAGGTTCCTGAGTACAAACACCCAACCATCTGCATTCAGATGTAGTATATAAACAAATATTCTGTTCAAAGGAGCATAATGCGGATCTTAGCCTTTGACCTTAAAGGACTTCGCTTGTACGACAAGGGCGCACTACGCATGATCCTATTTGCCGAAGATAGGATTACCGATGGCAGCTTCACCCATCGCCTTCAGGGCACCACCTCACCGCTTGGCATCGTCACAGCCATAGGCATCTCCGGCATCAATGCCTCTGGCAAAACCACTGATCTACGCCTGCTTTCGCTCATCATCAACATTGCCAGAGGCGCTTCATTGGGAACTCAACGCTCCACCATCGATCCGCTGATGGACATTCTTGAGCCCACGATTACAGCACGCATCATCTTCGAGGAAAGCGGCAAAGCTTGGCTGCTCAATGCCACACTCCGGCGCGCAGATCAGAACGAGGCCAACGCCGACTCCCCCTTGGTTTTCGAAAAAGAACGGCTGTGCAAGTACGCGGGCAGAAGCCTGAGCAAGATTCGTTTGAAAAGAACCATAGATGGCGACGAAGAATCCTGGTTGACTGTAGCGACTCGAGGCATGAATAAGTCAGGCGACGAAAAGGAGCTGGCTGAGGATGTCAAGAGATTCTTGCCCCCCGACCGCTCTCTAACGACCGGGATTCTGCTCACCAAGGAGACCATGGTCACCATCTGTCTGCAAAATCCATTGCAAATGTCCATTCCTGTCACTCCCCCACCGCAAGTGGTGCGTCTTTTCGATCCGACCATCGAGCACTTGGAGGTAAGCGATCACCAGTTCCATATCAAGTTCCGCAATGAAAAGATTGAGCTTGATTGTGATCCCTCACAAGCTATGGCCATGATATCGGCGGGAACATTTCGTGGAACCTCCTTGGCACAACATGCCATCGAAACACTTGCACAAGGGGGCTACCTGCTATTCGACGAAATCGAAAACAGCATAAACAAACAGCTGGTGTTCGCCATCATCGACTTGTTCTCCTCCCCCGCCACTAACCCGCATGGAGCAGTGCTCGTTTTTTCTACGCACTACCCTGAATTGCTGGACCATTTCACCAGGAAGGACAACATTTGGTTCGCTGTCAGACATGAGAACGCAGGATTCCAATTGGTCAGATACAACAAGCTGGTGACCCGAGGAGAGCTCAAGAAGAGCGTTCAGTTCATGTCAGGCGCCTTGCAAGGAACGGCACCTTCAGCCGCTTCCATCAGCGCCTTGCGGAGCTACGTCAAGGATACGGTTCATGGATAGTCGAGCGATATATGATGAACCTACGTTGGTTATCTGCGAAGGATCTGCCGAAAGCGTCATCTTCGAACTCCTGCTGGCAGAAGGAAAACTGATCATTCCTAAAGATTCGCTTATTGAGGATCCGCAGACTGGTCGGCTTTATACTCGTTGCCGCAAAGACAGGGAAATCGAGGAACGGTTCCTTTCCGTTACCTATGGTTCTTCGTGCGTGAATATCGTTCGTATTATTGACTCGCCAAATGAACGCTTTCACTTGTCGCCTCTGTACCAGTCCAAAGCCCGTGTATATACACTGACCACCCGTCCGGAGATCGAGATCCTGGCCATCATCAAAGAGGGGGCTTACAGGGACTGGACGCATGTCAATAACATGAAACCCAGCGAATTCTGCAAGGAGAAACTGGGGTTGCACAAGATCAAGCAATATGCTTTCTTACGCCAATATTGGAATGATGCGGACGAGCTCTGTCGTGTCATTGAGCAATACCGAAAAAACCATCACTTCCAAAACCATGAGCGATGTTTAGCCGAGATCCTCGTTCGTTATTCAGGCAGCTGCACCGAGCATGTGTGACCTAGGCGACATAGCCGACTGAAGTCCATCAAAGACCATCAGCCTAGACTGGTAGGTAGAAGCAACCAGGGCGCTAGGGCTCCATGAGGAACCCGCACCTTCAGATACCCTGACAGCAAGGGAGCCAAATGAGCCAGGACCAGACACCGATCACAGGCAGCAAGCAGGGAGAGCCTCAACAGCCCTATATGCAAGCGGACGGCAGCTTCGACACCCAAGCCTTCCTGGACGGTCTCGACGCCATCTTCAGCGCCGGCAAGGCCCGCGACGAGGCTGAGCCCTACCTGCAACAGGCGCTGGTGGATGCGGAGAACGCTGGTGATGACGCCGGACTGCTGACGGTGCTGAACGAAACCATGGGATTCTATCGGTCCCAAGGCCGCCACCAGGAGAACATGTGGATGATCCAGCGCGCCATCGAGCTGGCCTCACGCATGCGCATCGAAGGGTCCGAGGCCTGGACAACCACCCTGATCAATGCGGCCACAGGTCTGCGGGCAGCCAAGAAGTACGACCAGGCCGAAGACCTCTACCGGCAGGCGCTTGCCTCCGCAGCCAAGACCCTTGGGCGCAAGGATCGGCGCCTGGCGGCCCTACACAACAACCTGTCCATGCTCTACAGCGAAACCGACCGACCCGACCAGGCCGAGCAGGAGCTGCGCCAGGCCATGGACATCCTTGAAGATTCCAGCACCGATCCTTCCCGGGATCTGGATCTGGCCACCACCCATACCAATCTGGCACTCCTGCTCATGCAGCGCAGCGACAGCCCGCAGGCCCTGCAAGAGGCCTGGGACCAGGCTCGCACAGCCCTGGACATCTATCGAACCGGCCACCTGGAGAATAGCGCACACTACGCCTCGGCCCTTGCAGGCTTTGCCCAGGTCTGCTACGTGACCGGTCGCTTCAGCCAGTCGGCAGACACCTATCGCAAGGCCCTGTCCATCATTGAGGATCGATACGGCAAGGGCAGCGACTACTACCAGATCACCAAGGCCAATCTGGACCAGGCCCAGGCCGCCGCCGAAGAAGCCGGGAACAAGGACCAATCCAAGCAGGCCGACGAAGCAGCATCCAGCCAGCCGAAAGCCAGCTCAGATCGGACCCCGGCCAGAAATCACAGCAGTGACAACGATCGGCGTGGCTCCCATCCGGATATTCAAGGGCTGGACCTGGCCAAGGCCTATTGGGAGCAGGTGGGCCGTCCCATGCTGGAGGAACGCTACCCCCAGTATCGCGGCCGGATCGCCGTAGGCCTGATGGGCCATGGCTCGGACTGCTATGGCTTTGACGACGCCATCTCCCGGGATCATGATTTCGGCCCCGGCTTCTGCCTGTGGCTGACCAGCGAGGATTACCAGGCCATCGGCGACCAGCTGCAGAAGGACTATGAGGCCCTGCCCACCGAGTTCATGGGGTTCGGTTCGCGGACCGACAGCGTCAGAGCAAAGGGGGCCAACCGACGTGTAGGCGTCTTTGAGATCGGCGCCTTCTTCGAATCCCTGACCGGCTACCGGCAGGCGCCTCCGGAAGATCACCCCCACGAGTGGCTGCTCCTGGATGAGGCCACGCTGGCTGCGGCCACCAATGGCAAGATTTTCGCGGATCCTCTGGGGCAGATGCTGGCCACCCGGCAGGGGTTCAAGGCCATGCCTGACGATGTGCGCTTCTGCCTGATCTCCCGCCGCCTGGGCATGATCGCCCAGGCGGGCCAATACAATCTGCCGCGGAGTCTACAGCGGGGCGACGGGGCTGCAGCCATGCTGTCAATCAACGAATTCATCAAAGCCTGCGCCTCCCTGATCTTCCTGATCAACAATCCGCTGACCGTCGGGTATCTGCCCTACTACAAGTGGACCTTCGCGGCCCTGCGGCGGCTGAGCGGACGAATGGCAACCAGACTGGCCGACCTGACCGAGCAGCTGGAGAACATCCTGCGACTGGCTTCGGCTGCCTGTTACGGAGGGCAAGGCTTCGGCGAAGGCGGCAAGGGGGCCCGGCCGGCTGCCGAACGCGTCACCAAGCTTGTGGAGTCAATCTGCGCCAGAATCGTAGAAGAGCTGCAAGTAGAAGGCCTGACCAACAGCCCGGAAACCTTCCTGGAATGGCAGCGCCCCTACGTCGAGGCTCACATTTCCAGCGACGATCCGGTTCTGCACAGCATCTGAAAGGAGCCAAGGATGGCAAACGACGAGCAATGTCAGGATGAGGAATCCCTGCGCGAGCGGATCGTCCGCCACGAATGGGAACAGTTCCAGCAGGTCAACAACGAGGGTGGCCCGGCCAACTGTCAGGGCAACTGGCCCATGTTCCACCAAATGCGCCTGAGCCAGTTTTTGACCTGGCCACATCCCCTGCTGACCAGCTATGCGGACGACCTGGATCAGGCCGACAAACAGGGGCGCAACCTGTTGACCGAGAAGTACGGGCGGATGATGGAGTCTACAGCCCCGGACCAGTACCACAGCAGCATCGCCCCCTACCTGCCCAGGCTGGGTCTGGCACGCCAGGAACAGCAGGAGCGCATCATCGACCGACAGGTGGCTTGGGCCAAGGACTTCCGCGAGCGCTACCCACGCCTGGGTCAGGAGATGCGGGTCCTGCGCACCTGCGAGGACACGCCGGAGGCCACCTCTTTCGAGACCTATCTGCGTGGCGAACTGGGCACCTATTCGGCCCGGACCCTGGATCTTTACCAGTCCATGGTGGACCAGATCGAGGCCCGGGGCGGCAACCTGACCGAGGAAACCATCCTGGCCACAGTGCAGATGAATGGCTTTGAGACCCTGGACGAAGCCGAGCAGGCCCAGGACTGACCTCCTGAACCACAATCAGGAGGTTCATCTGACCAACCAGTCGAGCGGTCGGGTAGAGTTGACGGGTGCAAAAGCTGAAACGGGCGGGCTTTACCGCCGCCTCCTTCGTAGTCATCCTGCTGGTCATGCTCCTTTTAGGCCAAGCCATGACGCCGGACTGGCAGGTGGAACCCTACCGTGACCATCTGCAGGTCTCGACACGGTCCACCGCAGTCGTCTCGAGCTTAGGAACCACTACCCCTGAGGGCACCCACCCCATCAGGGAACAGAAAATCAGCATCACTCTGGATGGCGGAGTCCGTATCCAGGCCATAGTCAGAGAGCCAAGCGACCGAAAGGGCACGGGACCAGCCTGTCTGTTCATCCACGGCGCCGGAACAGGCAAATCCTCCGAAGTTTACGGCGACCTGGCTTCAGCTATGGCCTCGGCCGGCATTACCACCCTGGTGCCTGACAAGCGTTTGGACGCCTACACCACCTTTCACCGTGATTATCAGGCCATGGCCGCCGACTATGGACGATCCCTTGACCGTCTGCGATCCTGGCCGGGTGTGGATCCAACCAAAGTAGGCCTGTACGCTGAGTCCGAAGGCACCTGGATATCGTCCATCATGACCGCCAAGGATCCCAGCATCGCCTTCTCCATCTTGACTTCGCCTCCCGTCTACCCGGGACGGCGGCAGATGGCCATGGCGGCTACCAACTACTTGGATCTGATTGGCGCGCCCAAGGGAATCCGCAACGTTATACCTCGGTTCATTGGCATGGACCTATCCCTGCTGGGCCTGGAGTACGCCGACTTCCCCTCTCTGCCTTATCTGGACCAGCTGCGGATGCCCGTCATGATCAACTTCGGCACCATGGACTTCTCCATGCCAGTCGAGCAGGGTGCGCGCGAAATCATCCGCAGAACTCATGCAAGAGGCAATGACAACGTAACCCTGCGCTACTACCCCACTAACCACCAGATTCGCACCGGCAGTCGGCTGGCCAAGGACGGGTTACCTCTGGAACCCCGGTATACCCATAATCTGGAAGACTGGATCAACGCTGTAGCCTTGGGCACCCAGGCCGATCAATGGTCCACTCCCATGATCGCCGGCAGCCAGCCCCACCAGCTCAATCGAGTACCTGATCGCACTGATTCCGGATTAGTTTCCTCGCTGACCGCCCTGCTGACCTTGATGGCCACTGGCCCCATTCTGCTGGCTGCTGCTCTCATTGCTGCCCTGATAGGAGCCTTGAACTCACATCTGCGGGCTCGAGGCAATGTCAGACAACGGTCCGGCTTCAGCAAAGGTCTGGCCGGACGGCTTTGGGCACTGGGACTGTTGGCCGCAGGACTGATAACCGCTCTGCTGGCCTATGCCTTCACTGTGGTCCGCCAGGCCTTCGGCCTGGTCCATCTGTCCCCGATGATGACATTCTCCTGGTTCCTACTGTCAGGTCTCTGCCTGATCCTCATCCTGCTCTTGGCAAGCACCCTGACCTCCATCTTCAGCAGGCCTGACGGCAAACCAGCTGTAGTTGGCGCTGGCCACTGGCTGACCCTGACTCTGACCTTGTTGGGGTCACTGGCCATCCTTGGCAGCCTGATCTTCTGGAATATCTTGGTCTTTTGAGTCATGACGAGCGCGCTTTGTTGATGCCAGCCAAGTTGATATAGCCGCGACAATCAGCACCAAGCCCAGGCCGGCGAAAATCAATGGAATAATCCGCTGCCAGGGTATGACTAGGGTCAGATCCGTACCGTAACGCAGAAAGACCAATCCTAAAGCCAACATGGTCAGAGCCAAAAGTCCAACCAGGACGCCAAAAATGATGGTAGGCATGCTGGGGCCGCTAGGACGGATCGGCTCCGGCTGCTGCATCCGAACCTGGTATATCGGGGGTGCCTGTGACTCAACCGGCATAACCTTGGTGGTGCGCTCCTGACGATCCAGCGGCTGGCCTCCTTCTGGTTGCTGCATATCAGTCATCTTCCTGATCCTCCCCAAACTGCCATGGATTGTAGCTATAATCCCAATATTCATTGATCGATCCGCTGTAGAGCTGCGCCCGCTTCGGCTGGGTAGCACTCCCCTGGGCTTGCACGGTGACCCGCGCACCGGCCATGAGGTTGGCATCGACGATCAATTCGGGATCGTCGGGCATATGCCACTGATCCTCCTTGGACGCTCGCAGGGCCTCCTCCCAATTGCGTCGTTCAGCTGATGGCGACGTATTGCCCCACCACATCCGGTTTCCCTGTTCCGTCTCGGTTATCCAGTCAGCCGCGCCTGATCCCAAGACCCTGTAGAGGTCGGTGTGTTCCCTATAGGACAGACTGCATCCCTTAGGAATGAGCAGGCGAACGTCAGCATAAGCCACAGCCAGGCGGACGGTGCCCGTCGGGCAGCCTGAGACTGTACTCTCCGCATCATCCATAATCTGAACGCGATGAGTGCCGTGTTTCTGCTCATAACCAGTCAGGTCAATGACGGCACTTCCCTGATCCTGCGGGTCTCCGACCAGTGCGATTCCGCGGCGGTAACGCCTCATGTCTGCACTGTCCGCCCCTAACAAGCGCCCATGGTTGTTGCCGTTAACTTGAACTGTGGCGTATTCGGCCAGGATCCTGCGGTTCTGGGTTTGCTCAATGCCTGGTATGGCCGAACCAGAAGCCAGCATCAGGACAACCAGGCAGGCCATCAGGGCAATGGGGGTCAGTCCTCCAGACCTGCGACCCATCAAGCCCAGGATCAGTATGACCACGCCAAGTATCAGCGTAACGCCTCCAGCCCAGATCAGAGCGAAGGTCAAGGCCACATTCAATCCGCGATAGGGGTTCGTGGCCATCCACCAAACCCCTGCGCCGGAGACCAGGATCAGCCCTGACAGAAGACTGACCAGCGCAGGTCCGGCGGGACGACGCCGTATCCGGGGCGGAACCGACGGAGTCTTACGGGCTATTCCCGGCCCTGTCGAGAATGACCCGGCTGTGCCATAGCCCGGCCAGTCACTGAATCCATATGACTGATTCATGTTCCCAGCAGGTTCTGCAGGGCCTTCTGCCCCCGTCCAACCTCCGGGAGCTGCACCAGCGACAGGATTCTCAAAGCCTTGCGTATTGTTCGAATCGCTGGCAGCGTTTGCCGAATCCGCTGTCTCAAAAATATGTCCGGAAGCAGTCGCATCCCCTTGTTGTTCCCGAGTTCCATACGAATCGGAATCCCCAGGCTGGTTCCTGTATCCTTCTGTGCTCGCATTGCCGTCTGTCTGCGTATTGCTTCGCGTCCCTGTGTAATCCTGGTACCCCTCATACCCCGAAAAGCTTGGGTACTCAGGCTGATTCGGATACCATTGCGAGCCTGCACCACTCGGCCGGTCCGAATACTGCGGTCCCATCACCCAGGGATCGCCCGAAACCGGTCTGCCAGCATCCGGCCCAGTCCAGTACCCTCTTTGGTACTCCAGGGCCTTGTTGCGGCTCCACCGGATGAACAGATACAGGACCAGGGCACCGAAGGCCAGTGAAAAGATTCCGACTCCAGGAATCAGGATGGCCAGCAGCCAGTAAATGATGATGCCCACCATGGAAGCATGCCAAATCCCGTGGATCAACTCCTGGGCGATAATGACCCCACGCCGGTCCGGCAGGACGAACCAGGCGAAGCCGTAGAAGGCGGCACCGGCGCCGAAGAAAAAGACCGCCAGAATCATCAAGGCTCTGACCAGGGTCACGCTCCAACCCAGGCGACGGGCCAAGGCTACGCAAACACCGCCTACCCATCCCTGGTCACGGATCAGATAGGACTCCCTGCAGGCGCGGAAGAACCTGTCGAACTTCCACTGCCAGCCGTTATCGGGGACATTGCCGTTCATGTCGCTACTCATATCTTCATTACAACACCCTGCGAGCGCAAATCTCATGGGGGAACACCCTGATTCGACCCTGATTTCTTCCCCTTATTGCCCTATCGGTACGATCCGAAACCGATAATGGAGGCATGAACGCAGCCATGCAGGAAGAACAAACGTTGAGGGAACCACCTCCTCTGCACCCTGCGCGCATGCCCCTGATGAGGCCACACAAGGGCAGGATCCTGTGCGGAGTCTGCAAGGGCGTCAGCCTACACCTGGGCATTCCCGTCTTCTGGATCCGCCTGGTCATGGTGCTTATGGCCCCCAAATTGATCACCTGTGTAATCTACTGCTTTCTGTGGTTGACGCTCCCCCAGGGCGACCCCACCCAGGCAGTCCAACCGAATGACCCGAAGTCAGCCCCGCTGGCGCCCAGCATCCTTACTGAACAGCCAGATCAGAAGGAGGAGCACAGCATCAGTCCCGGGCGGATAACCAGACTGCTGGCAGGCCTGGGCATCATCCTCCTGCTGACTGCGGTCTTTCTGCTCAACAGCGGTATGCGCCCCGCCTTTGTCGTCCCCTGCCTGCTTTTCTGCGCAGGACTGGTTCTGGCCTGGCTGAGGCCGGAAAACCAAGGAACCGGCTACCACCTGCCGACCCTGATAGGCAGCCTGGCCCTGATCCTGTCTGCTGCGGTGATCTTCCTGCTCTCCACCCAGGAATTGCATTGGGCCCTGACCCTGATAGTCCTGGCCGGCCTGCTTCTTATAGGCGTAACCGCAGTGGTCGTGCCCTGGGTAGGTTCGATCCTCAGTCAACTGGGCGATGAACGAGCCATGAAGGAACGCGAGGAGGAGCGGGCCGATATGGCGGCCCATCTGCATGATGGCGTTCTTCAGACTCTGGCCCTGATCCAGCTGCATGCCGATGACC
The DNA here is from genome assembly GCF_052606235.1 of Bifidobacterium sp. ESL0820. Taxonomy (NCBI): domain Bacteria; kingdom Bacillati; phylum Actinomycetota; class Actinomycetes; order Bifidobacteriales; family Bifidobacteriaceae; genus Bifidobacterium; species Bifidobacterium sp. ESL0820. The sequence continues at coordinate 2,086,773 of NZ_CP199594.1, read as the reverse complement.
CGCATACCGTCTTCACCCTGGCTCGCTCCCAGGAGCGCGATCTGCGCAACTGGCTCTACCAGGAACGCACTCCCTCAGACCGGTCCGTCAGCACAGGGCTGAGCCAGATAGCCGCACAAGTAGAGGACGATTCAGGCAAGCCGATCGAGGTGGTCACCGTGGGCGACGCCATGCCCTGCGCCCAGACCGATGCCCTGCTCAACGCGGCCCGACAGGCCCTGGTCAATGCCGTCACCCACGGCGGCGAACCCATCTCCGTCTATTGCGAGGCACGCAGAAATCAGGTTGAGGTCTACGTGCGCGACCACGGATCAGGCTTCGATATGGATGCGATTCCAGCCGACCGTCTGGGAATCCGGGAGTCCATCATCGGTCGGATTCGGCGGCGTGGCGGTAGGGTCGAGATCGTCTCGCGCCCGGGCTGGGGCACCGAGGTCAGGATGCATATGCCGCTGTCCGAGGCCAGCCAACACCAGGAGGGCAAGGTTGGTCAGACTGAAAAGGGGACTGAGGCCCAGCAATGATAGGATGCATGGTGAACCATTCATTCACAGACGCATGCCGGTCCGATCCCACCCACACTTGAGGACCCCGCGTCGGGAAAGGCGGGCTGAACCACGCCCATGACCACGACTGCAGCAGAGCCCCATCAAGCCGAGGATGGGCCCGCAAGTATTCGCGTGGCCGTCGTCGACGACCATGAGATGTTCCGTACCGGAGTCATCACCACCCTGCAGCCGCATTTCCACGTCGTGGGTCAGGCGGCAGACGTGGAGTCCTCCATTCTCATGGTCAGACAGACCCGTCCCGATGTGGTTTTGCTGGATGTGCACGTGCCCGGTGGCCAAGGCGGCGGAGGTGCCGAAATCCTGAGCCGCTCACATCCCCTCTCCCCCCGGTCGGTCTTTCTAGCTCTTTCCGTATCCGACTCGCCCAGGGACGTGGGCTCGGTCATCCGCGCCGGAGCCCGTGGTTACGTGACCAAGACCATCTCCGCCAAGGACCTGGTCTCCTCAATTCGCCAGGTTCACGAGGGGTACGCGGTCTTCTCCCCCAAGCTGGCCGGATTCGTGCTCTCCGCCTTCCAGGAGGACGAGGCCGCAGACACCGGCCTGGCAGAAGACGACGAACTGGACCGGCTCTCCGCGCGCGAGCAGGAGGTCATGCGCCTGATCGCCCGGGGCTACACCTACCGGGAGGTGGCCTCCGAGCTGTTCATCTCCATCAAAACTGTTGAGACCCATGTCTCCAACGTCCTGCGCAAACTCCAACTCTCAAACCGAACCGAGCTGACACGCTGGGCCGCAGACCGCCGCATCGTCTGAAAGTCCGCTCAACAGGCGATGCCGCGCTGACGAAGCAGCTGACGCAGACCGCGGATGTCATGGGCAACAATCCCATCCATGCCCAGTCGGTCAGCCACAGCGACATGCTCAGGATCCGCATCAACGAAGATCGTATGTCTGGGGCTGATGGCGAAACGACGCAGGGCCAGACGATAGAAGAGCGGATCGGAAAGATCCAGATGCTCCTGTGATGAAATCAGGACACCTTTCAGGGAAGAGAGCGGCGAAAGCACCTTGGATACCGACTCGATCAATTGACGGGTCGTTGCCGACAAGCCCCAAAGGGTCAGGCCAGCTCGGCGCAGATCCTCCAGCAGCTCCGACGCTCCGGAAAGAAGGCCCTTCACTGCCAGGGCGTAGTTTTCCAGACAGACCCTAACCACCCAGGCGACCGCAGGCCCGTGAGTGGTTTCATAGTCGGCCAACGCCTGCTGCGGGTCCACGCCCAGATTGATCTGTCTGCTGACGCAGGCGAAGCCCCAAGGGTCCTCCGGGTCCAGCACCATATCGACCACCCCGTCAGGGTACTGCCCAACCAGGGCTCGGCGCGGGTCCCAATCCACCAAGGTCCCAGGCAGAGCGAAGAGAATGCTGCCGCCGGGAGCTACTGGATCGGGGCGGTCATCGCTGAATTTATCCTCGCCTGGCAGGTCGTCCAATACGCCTTGGCCGGATCCCTGCTGGAACTCCTTATGCTGCCTTGCCATGCCACCAGAATAAACATCCGGACCTACAGGGCCTGCGCCGGATTCCAGCCGACATGTAGTCAATGACTATGTGGAAGCCATTGCATGGATATATTGAGGCCAGCAATGGTCGGATTTTATACTTTGCGACCTGCCCAGGGCGGAAGTCCCGCCTGGCATGAAAGGAGCCGTCATGCATCGACTGCTGCTCACATCCTCATTCTCTGCTACCGCTGAAAGGTTGCCCACCTTTCTGGAAAGCTCTCCTAAGAATCGTACTGTGGCTTTCATCCCCACGGCCAATCTTCCACAGCGTTCGGATAGTTATGTCCAGGAGGCTCGTCGAGCCTTCACCGACATGGGCTGCCGGATCGACGACCTGGAAGTCTCAACAGCCGATCCGGAGACCATACGTCGCAGCCTGGAGGAGGACGATCTGATCTACCTGTCCGGCGGCAACACCTTCTTCCTGTTGCAGGAGTTGCGTCGCTCAGGCGCTGCCGATCTGATCAGACAGCAGGTGGATCAGGGCAAACCTTACATCGGCGAATCGGCTGGCGCGGTGGTGACCGGTCCCGATATCGGCTTCCTGGATGCCATGGATCCGCGCTCGGCCGCCCTGAATCTGGACTCCACCGCCGGGCTGGGCCTGGTGGACTTCCGTCTCCTCCCCCACCTTGATTCCGAACCCTTCGCCGAGGTGACCAGGAAAATCCTGGACCGCTACGGCGACGATGCACCCATGGTGGCCATCAACAACAGCCAGGCCGTGGCAGTCCACGGGCAGTGCCTGACCATCCTTTAGAGAACGTCAGTCAGCGACAGAGGCTTTCCATGACCCGTCGGGCCTGATCCAGACGATCACCGGGACAGAGCAGGATGACACCGTCTCCGGCGAGCAACCTCAGATCACCAGCAGGAATCAGCCGATGCTCACCTCGGCGAAGACCGATTACGGCACATCCGTGCGGCCAGGGAACCTGCCCCAGCAGACGACCAGCCGCCGGACTGCCATGCTCTATGGGGAACTCCACAGTGACCCTGTCAGGAACCTGAGCATCGGGAGCACATCCTCGGCGATAACGCTCCAGCAGAGCCTCGTAAATAGGCTGGACACCCAGCAAATCGGACACCATCAAAGCCGTAAAAGCGCACAGTGCCACGGGGAGCATATGGACCAGAGAGCCTGACATCTCCACCGTCAGCAGGATGGATGTTATGGGGGCCTTGACCGAGGCCGTCAGAGTGCCCGCCATGGCGCAGACCGCACAGACTGGAATAATCCTGACGGGCATTCCCAAGGCGGCCGCACCCATCCCGCACAGGGACCCAGTCAGTGTGCCGACTGCCAGGATAGGCATGAAGATGCCCCCGGGGGCACCGCTGCCGAAGGAGGTAGCCGTAAAAAGCATCTTGACCAGAAGCAGAACCAGCAGGTTGATGGCCACCGACCAAGCCACCTCACGAACACCTTCCGCCTTGCCAATCAGGTCCTCGCCGCCACCCAGGACAGCAGGCAGCAACAACCCGACCGGCAGAGCCAGGAAGAGGGAGATCACCGGTCCCAGCTTCGAGGGCAGGTGCTTGTAAAGGCTCTGCGCGCCCAGCAGCAGACGGTTCATTGCAGCTCCCACAAGGCCGGCCACCAGCCCAAGGGGGATCATCAGCAGATACTGGGCGATGGTCAGCTGTGGCATAGCGGTAAAATCCAGGACCGGACGCAGGCCGAAACGGTTTTTGGCAATGAAATCAGCACTCAGGCAGGCCATGGCTGCTGACAGAAGAATCATTGGAGAAAAGGACCGGTGGATCTCCTCCAGGGCGAAGACCATCCCCGACAAGGGCGCGTTGAATGCTGCAGACAGGCCGGCAGCCGCGCCGGAGGTCACCAGGCAGGTCTCCTCCACACGGTCTCGGCGCAATCCCCGGGAAACCAGCTGGGAACCGGCCGCGCCGATCTGCACCGAGGGCCCCTCGCGCCCCAAAGACAGGCCGAACATGCCGCAGGCCAGACCGCCCAGGAATCGTACGCCCAGCACAGGCAGGGCAGGCATGCGCATGCCGTGGATGACCACACCCTCCACCTGCGGGATGCCGGAGCCGGAAGCCATGGGAACCCGACCGACCATCCAGGCCAGGGCCAGGCCCACCAGCAGGGCGGCCAGCAGCCAAGGAAGAATCATCAGGGGCCGGTCACGCATCTGTGCGTAGGCCCATCGAGCGAACTGTGTGCCGTAGCCGATGCCCTGCCGGTAGAGCACCACCAGCACTCCCACCAACAGTCCGCAACAGGCGGCCCTGAACGCCACCAGCCACCGGCTTGCTCGACCCGATCTGGTCGCCTGCAGCTGGTCGGAACGATGGGTCTGATCCATCTCATCTGCCGACGGCTTTCCTCTAGACGGATTCAGCCTCACCGGTCTGCTCCTTCCCTCCTTCGCGCACAACGGTTTCCAGCTTCTCTCAGGGCAGAGACCAGGAGCAATGGCTGAGTCGACGGCTTCAACTCTCCGGCAGTATGAGCACCTGGGATACCAGCTTCCGTGCAAGATCCGGCAGGCAGGAGCCAGGCAGACAGACGGACACATCGTCGGAGCCCAACGGCAGTGCTGTCTGTTCGTCAGTTGCCGTCAGATTGCCGTCCAGGACGACGGTGTCCACTTGGCCGTGATGGCCCACAAGATCAAGCAGCGAGACCCGACCCGGCACCGTATCCAGACACTGGCGCAAGGTGGCAGCCGAGGCCATGTGCAGCCTCCGGCATCCGACTGCTTCTCGCACCTGGCGCAGATCCGGCCGCACTATACCCTTGGCCACCAGGAGTATCAGCAGCCCTCCCACATCCTCCAGCAGCAGGAACTTGGACAGGTTTTCTGCAGAGAGCCCCAGCAGGTCAGCAATGCCCAGCTCCATGCCCTGGTCGATGGTGTCCAAGGGCGGATGCTGGACGAGGCGCCAATTTGTTTTCAAACCATCCAGAAGCTCTCGCACCGGCTGGGGAACCATCCTGTCCCCCGAATCTAATGGCTTCTTATCCATACCGACCGGGGCGCCAAGGTCTACTCTGGCTGCAGGATCAGTGCTGCCGTTGCCAAGTCTCATGGGTGCCTCGTCAGTCGTTGGCCACCTCTGAGTCGGGCTTCAGCTCCTTCTCCTTCTGGCCTATCCGCTTTCTGTCTATGCGATAGTAAGCGTTGAAGAGACCGCCGGAGGTCAGCAGGAAGACAAGAAGAACCAGCAGCCATATGTTCTCTTCGGCATCGTATGTCTCAAGCAATTCATAAGAGGAGGAGATCATCTTCAGCCAACCTGCAACTGACACAAAGTACCAGGCAGTCGCCTGGTCAAGAAAGCTCAGCGCACGTCGACGCTCAGACCGGGTCCTGGTGGCCTGACGGAGAATTTCGTGCCCGCGTTTGCGCTCCAAGTGGATCTTAACGATGGGGGCCAGCCACCACCAGGGCGAGACCTCATCCCAATTCTTACTGAGCTGATCAAAGTCGTCCAGGAGCTCCTGATATTCCTGCAGCTCCATCAGCCCCTGGAAGAGTGGGAATGTGAAAAGCAACCAATCCCCGATCAGAGAGACAATGGCGATGAATTGATCCACGACCCGACCTTTCCCTTGCAGAGCCGGCGCCCAAGGGTCGGCTCGCGTGATTACGCATGGCTACCATCCATTATTGTAGGCACCAGGTTCCAGCCCAAACCGCTCTGCGAACACGGGATTTTAAGCGAATACAAGAATGCCCCGGAATGAGCTCCGGGGCATCCACCAGGCGGACAGGGCGGGATTCGAACCCGCGGTGGCTTGCGCCACAACGGTTTTCAAGACCGTCTCTTTCGGCCGCTCAGACACCTGTCCATAAGACGTGCCGATCAGGCACGTCACTCATCATACGACATCAAGGTTGGTCCAACCACCAACGGAATGTCGACCAATCCCGGCAGAGGCGGTTCAGGCCTCCCAGGTCTTGGGCTCGATGACCTCCTTGCCACCCACATAGGAGCGCATGGCCTCAGGGATGACGATGGAACCGTCGGCGTTCTGGTGGTTCTCCAGGATGGCGACCAGCCAGCGGGTGGTGGCCAGGGTCCCGTTCAGGGTGCTGACAGGACGCGTGGAGCCGTCCTCCAACCGCTCGCGTTCGTTGAGACGGCGGGCCTGGTACTCGGTGCAGTTAGAGGTTGACGTCAGCTCACGGTAGCGACCCTGGGTGGGCACCCAGGCCTCGCAGTCGAACTTGCGCGCGGCTGAGGACCCCAGGTCTCCTGCAGCGGTGTCGATGATCCGGTAGGGCACGTCCACCTTGGCCAGCATCTCCTGCTCCATGGCCAGCAACTGCTGGTGCTGGTCACGGGAGTCCTCCTGCTTGCAGTAGACGAACATCTCCACCTTGTCGAACTGGTGGACGCGGATGATGCCCATGGTGTCCTTGCCGGCAGAGCCAGCCTCCCGCCGGTAGCAGCTGGACCAGCCGCAGTAGCGCAGCGGGCCTTGGCTCAGATCCAGAATCTCATCCTCGTGCATGCCGGCCAGGGAGACCTCCGACGTGCCCACCAGATACTGATCGTCAGGCTCACGCAGACGGTAGATCTCGTCGGCATGGGCATTCAGGAAGCCGGTGCCGGCCATGACCTCAGGCCGGACCAAGGTGGGCGTAATGGTGGGAATGAATCCATGCTCCATGGCCTGGTCCACGGCCATGGTCAGCATGGCGATCTCCAGCCGGGCCACGTCCCCCCTCAGGAAGTAGAAGCGGGAGCCGGAAATCTTGACGCCCCTGCGCATGTCGATGCCAGCCACGCCCACGCCCAGGTCCAGGTGGTTCTTGGGCTCGAAGCCCTCTTTGGTGAAGTCGCGCGGGGTGCCGACCTTCTTGACCACCACGTAGTCGTCCTCGCCGCCCTCCGGCGCCTCGGGTTCCACTACGTTGCTGAACTTCCACATGAGATCGATGTACCTGGCGTTGGCCTGGTCGGAAGCTGACTTGCAGGCATTCACCTTCTCGGACAGGCTCTTGGTCCGGGCCAGAAGGTCGGCTTTCTCATCAGGAGACGCCGAACCCATGCGCTTGCCGAGCGACTTCTGCTCGGCCCTGCAGCTCTCGTAATCCTGGAGTGCAGCCCTGCGCTCGCTGTCCGCCTTCAGCACCTCGTCGACGAGTTCGACCGATTCGCCGCGTTTGCGCTGTGATTCACGGACAACATCCGGATGTTCCTGAATGAACCTGATATCTAACATATCTGAATTGTATGACTTTCAAGGGACACGAAAACCGGCCCCGCACACCTCATTCCAAGTCCCATGGCCTCTGCTGCAACCGGCCCGGCCGCCGCCGACCAGCCAGGGGAAGCAGCCACGCCGGGAAGGCAGACGCGAACCATCCGTCCCTTATATGCGTCTGCCACGCATCACTTGCCGAATACAGTCTTGCGGAACCGTTTGCCGGTGGGAGTGCCAGCCAGTCCGCCTATGCCGGTCTCTCTCAGTGATGAGGGCATGCTTTCGCCGATGGACTTCATGGCTGCGATGACCTCGTCGGGCGGGATCCTGCTGATGCCACCCGACAAGGCGATGTCAGCAGCGATCAAAGCGTTGGCAGTGCCGATGGCGTTGCGATTGACGCAAGGCACCTCCACCAGTCCGGCCACGGGATCACAGACAAGTCCCAGCAGATTGCTCATGGCTATGGCGAAGGCCTGGGCGCTGGCATCAGGATCGCCTCCTGCACCCTCAACCGCAGCAGCTGCAGCCATGCCGGATGCGCTGCCCACCTCGGCCTGGCAGCCGCCTGTAGCTCCTGAGATCATCGCCTTGTTGGCCGTGACCAGCCCGAAAGCGCCTGCCGTGAACAGGCAGCGGATCAGCCCATCGTCATCCAGCCCCAGTCGGTTCTTGAGCACGGTGAGCACTCCGGGCAGGGTTCCCGAGGAACCGGCCGTGGGCGTCGCGCAGATGATGCCCATGGCCGCATTGACCTCATTGGTGGCCATGGCGGCCTCAACGGCCTGCAACATGGCATCGCCGCTCAGACTGGTTCGCGTCTTCCGGTAATGCTCCAGCAAAGCAGCCTGGCCACCGCTCAGCCCAGTCTTGGAAAACACGCCATCGCCCTGGGACCCCCTGGCCACGGCAGCCTGCATGACCTGCAGGTTCTTGGCCATTCTTGCCCATATTTGCTCACGCGTCTGGCGCGAACGCCGCACTTCCTCGTCGATGGCCACTTCAGATATCGACGAGCCGCGCTCTTTAGCCATACTCACGAGTTCAGCGATCGAAGCGAACATGCGCCATGCCTCCTAGTCGATATATATCATCCGGGACGAGTGATCGGCGATCTGCTGCTGCCGCTGGTTGGACAGCGGATTATCCAAATCGAACTCGTACACTGCCATGCCGGCCGGACCCGCGGGCTCATACCTGGTCTGCTTGGTCACGCCCTCTTCCCGGAGCAGATCGCGTATGCCCTCCAAGCGCCGACCGGAGCCCTTGTCGGATTCATCCAGTTCCACCAACAGGATGGGCAAAAGCCCCGGAGGAGTGATCAGGCAGCCGTCCAAGTTGATACTCCGCACTTCAATGGTTCCGCCCCCAATAGAGCAAGCCGCGTAGATCACCCGACCGGCTGGGCCCTGCAGATCCAGGACGGCCGTGTTCGGGTGGTCGATGGGGCTGGGTTCATCCTCCTCGTGGAAGGTCAAATCCATGCCCTGTCTGCGGGCGATGCCGATGGCATCCGGCACCCGGGAGTCATCCGGCGCAAAACCCAGCAGGCCGCTGATGATGGCATAGTCGGTACCGTGGCCGCTGTGCGTGCGAGCAAAGGAATCATAATAATGAATGTCGGCACGGCTGGGGACACCGCCGGCAAGGATGTGCCCAACCCGTCCAATGGCCACTGCCCCGGCTGTGTGCGAGCTGGAGGGTCCAATCATGATGGGTCCTATGATGTCGAACACGCTCTTGTACTTATCCATGCCCGCCTCCTCTTCCCATACCCCCGGGCTTTCCCGGACTTCCAGCGCACGAAGCCGTTGCAGCTCCAGACCGAAGGGACCACATGGACCGAATGACATCATAACTTTCCGCTTTTCATAACTCAATCAGCTCATACTGTCAGCGTGATTGCTGTAGAGGGTTCGTTCACGTCGGACACACCCAAGGGGTTCGGGTCGACACCACGCGCAAAATGGAGTCATGCCAATTCCAGCGGTCGTCATCCTCGGCATCCTGGCGGTGGCGGCCATTGTCGTCACAGCAGTGGTGTTGATCATTCGCGCCCAAAGGCGGCATAGGTTCGCCATGCAGATCCTGGCCCGGGATGACGACCAGCTCAGCTACGCTTTCGTCATCAACCCCTCCAAGCCCCAGGCCGCTGCTGCCCGCGAGCGCATCCAGCAATACTGCCGGGACAAGGGCATCCGCGAATTCAGTTTCATCGAAACCCAGCTGGATCGGGACGGAAAGGCCTGCGCCCGCATGGCACTGGAGCGCGGAGCCAACGTAGTCGTTGCCGTGGGCGGGGACGGGACCGTACGCACCGTAGCCAGCGCCATGGCATCCAGCGACCATGTCATGGGCATCATCCCTATAGGGACCGGGAATCTCTTCGCGAGGAACATGGGCATTCCCGTTGGCGATCTGGACGCCGCCCTGGCCGTGGCCACCTCGTACGGATCCACCCAAGTCGACGTGGGTCGCATGGCTCTGCTGGACCAGGACGATCAGGAACAAGGCCGTGGTCATGCCTTCCTGATCATCGCCGGCATCGGCTTCGACGCCCTGATGATTGACGACACCGACCCCAATCTGAAGAAGACGGTCAGCTGGCTGGCCTACTTCATCAGCGGCGCCAAACATCTGTTCGCGCCCAAGTACACAGCCGACATCACCATCACCCGGCCCGACCAGGTCACACAGACCAACACCTCGGTGACCTTCCGCACTTTCATGGCCGGCAACTGCGGGGAGATCCCAGGATTCTCCCTGATGCCCGACGCCTCCTACGAGGACGGCATCCTGGACTTCGAGATCATCGACACCTCCGCTGGCCTGATCGGCTGGGCCAATCTCTTCGGAGACGTCATGCATCAGACCATCACCCGAAAGGCCAGCCAGAGCCCCCTGTCGACCAACTCCACCATCGTCCAGCTGCAGGGGACCAAGGCAGAAATCCGTCTGGAGAAGCCCGCCCTGGCTCAGGTGGACGGCGACATTCTGGGCGAAACCTGCCACATCGCACTCAGCGTGGAGCACCGGGCTCTGAACGTGCGGGTTCCCCAGTCCGACTGAGACCGAAGGAGCCTGTTCCCCCATCTGCACGCTTTCTCATGCCGGGGTGGCATGATGGGAGCCATGACAGCACAGAACGCGGGCAAGCCTGCCAGCCCCAAAGATCTGATCAACGTCGACGATCTGATCGGCAGGTACTACGATCTCATCCCCGACCCCTCCACGCCCTCCCAGCGGGTGTCCTTCGGCACCTCCGGGCATCGTGGCTCCGCCCTGACCACCTCCTTCAACGAGGCCCACATTGTGGCCATCAGCCAGGCCATAGCCGAACAGCGAGCCAAGGATGGAGTCACCGGACCGCTCTATCTGGGCCGCGACACCCACGCCCTCTCCCTGCCTGCCTGGAAGACCGCTATCGAGGTCCTGACAGCCAACGGCGTACGGGTGCGCATTGACGCCAATGATGACTACACTCCCACCCCCACCGTCTCTCAGGCCATCCTGACACACAACCGGGCGGCCGACGGGACCCAGCGCTTCTCCGGCAAGGACCTGGCCGATGGCATCGTGGTCACCCCCTCCCACAACCCGCCCACCGACGGCGGATTCAAGTATGACCCGCCCACAGGCGGCCCGGCTCCGGCTGAAACCACCAATGCCATAGCGCAACGGGCCAACGAGCTCCTGGGCGACTACAGGCGGGTCAAGCGGATCCCCTTTGAAGATGCCCTCAAATCCGACCTGGTGGAGCGCTTCGACTACCGGGAACATTACGTGGCCGACCTGGGCAATGTCATCGACTTCGACCTGATCAGATCCTCTGGGGTCCGCCTGGGCATCGATCCGCTGGGCGGGGCCTCGGTCAATTACTGGCCGCTGATCAACGAAAAGTACGGGCTGAACATCGGCGTCGTCAACCCCGAGGTGGATCCGACCTGGCGGTTCATGACCATCGACCACGACGGGAAGATCCGCATGGATCCCAGCTCCCCCTATGCCATGAAGGGCCTGGTGGATCGCCTGAATGCAGGGGCTTGGGACTCCTACGACCTGGTGGGCGGCACCGATCCGGACGCCGACAGGCATGGCATCGTCTGCCCAGGAACAGGGGTCATGAACCCCAACCACTACATCGCCGTCTGCGTGGAATACCTTTTCTCCGGAAACCGTCCCGGATGGCCTAAGGGCGCCGGCATCGGCAAGACCCTGGTCTCCTCCTCCCTGATCGACCGTGTGGCTGCCTCCATAGGCGCCAGGTTGATCGAGGTGCCTGTGGGCTTCAAGTGGTTCGTCGACCCCCTCTTCAAGGGAGAGGTGGCCTTCGGCGGCGAGGAGAGCTCCGGGATGAGCTTCCTGCGTCGGGACGGCCGCGTCTGGACGACCGACAAGGACGGGCTGATCCCCGACCTCCTGGCTGCCGAGATCACAGCCAAGACCGGAAAGAACCCGGCCCAGCTCCACCAGGAGCAGGTGGAGCGCTTCGGCCAAAGCTGGTACAAGCGGGTGGACACCCCGACCACCTTGGAGCAGAAGCAGAAGTTCGCCTGGCTGAACGGCGACGATGTGACGGCCTCCACCCTGGCCGGCGAGCCCATCACTGCCAAGCTGACCGAAGCCCCGGGCAACGGGGCCAAAATCGGCGGCATCAAGGTGACCACCCGGAACAACTGGTTCGCCGCCCGCCCCTCCGGCACCGAGAACATCTACAAGGTCTACGCCGAATCCTTCGTTTCCCCCGAGGCCCTGGATCAGGTTCTGGACGATGCCGACCAGGTAGTAGCCAAGGCCCTGGGCTGAGCTGCGGACAAGACCATCGCTGGCGCAGGGGTTCTCTATCTATTTGTCTAGGCTGGAACCATGACCAATGACAAGAATCTGGTCGTCTCCACCGACGGCAGCGCACTGAGCAATCCCAACGGCCCCATGGGCTGGGCCTGGGCCGACCATGAAGGCGGCGACGCGGATGCAGGCGGCGCAAGCAACGGCACCAATCAGATCGGTGAGCTATGCGCCGTGCTGCAGGCGCTGCGCGCCCACCCAGGCGAGCGCCCGCTGGTCATCGAAACCGACTCCCAATACGCCATCAACTGCTCCACCACCTGGGTGCCCGGGTGGAAGAAGAAGGGCTGGAAGAACTCCCAGGGTAAGCCGGTCAAGAACCGCCCTCTGATCGAGGCTATCGATCGTGAGATCCAGGCACGGCCGGGATCAGTCAGGTTTGTCTGGGTCAAGGGCCACGCCGGCGACACCTTCAACGAGAAAGTGGACACGCTGGCCCGCGGCTACGCTACCGCTGCAGGCAAAGGCGATCGGGAAGGCTGCCTGCCCGTTGAGGGCTGGCGATCACTGCTGGCCTCCCCCTACGCCAAGGGCACGCAGGTGCCGTCCGCAGTCAAGGAGGAGCTGGACGGAGGACCCCAGGTTCTGGACGATCTTGGCCGCAAAAAGGTTCGCCTGGACCAGAAAGAGCAGAAAGACCTGGCCGAAACCGCCGTCGAATCCGAGGCCGTGGATGCCGAGCAAGCCGAGTCCGTAGCCGCAACATTCTCAGGGTCGCCGGCCGCAGCAGCAGACGAGCGGGACGACGTGCCGTCTGAAGCCATCAATGACACGCCCGCTTCTGACATAGCTGATGATCAAAAAGACGACCCCTCGCCGGCTTTCAACGATACTTCGGACACCGACACGGTTGATCAAGAGACCAAGAATTCCGGCGCTCGAGGGCTGAGAGCCAGCGGCCAGATCCGCATCACGCCTCCTCCCTCTGGCAGCAGCATGTTCACCGGACAGGACCTGCATATAGTCGGCAGCATTGATCTGGACGCCGCCATCGACCCTGACGGCTACGTGAACATTCAGGAGGCCCCCTTCCGCCTGCACGCCATCGAAGTCAAGGATTGAGCCGTTCATGGACCGTCAAGGGCCATCGTCTACACTGGAGTGAACCTGAACGAACAAGACCCGCAGATATCAGCCGTTAAGGCATGACGGGCATGAAGGAGCGTCTATGGACAAGACCGAGCAGGACAGACTGAAGAAGGCCGCCGGCATCGAGGCAGCCAAGCTGGTCGAGAACGGCATGACCGCCGGGCTGGGCACCGGATCCACGGTCCGGTTCTTCGTGGATGAGCTGGGACGGCGCGTCAAGGAAGAGGGCCTGGAGTTCACCGGCGTGACCACCTCTCGGCGTACCAAGGAGCAGGCTGAAGGCTACGGAATCCGCATCGTCGACATCGACCAGGTGGACCACATCGATGTCACCATCGACGGTGCCGACGAGGTCGACAAGGACTTCAACGGCATCAAGGGCGGCGGCGCAGCCCTGCTCTGGGAGAAAATTGTAGCCACCAACTCTCGAAAGATCGTCTGGATCGTGGACGAGTCCAAGGTGGTCGACACCATCGGCCGCTTCCCCCTGCCAGTGGAGGTCATTCCCTTCGGCGAGCGCCACGTCCTGGACCGCTTCAAGGAGCGCGGCTACAACCCGGTACTGAGGCTGGACGGCCAGGGACAGCCGGTCCTGACCGACGAACACAACCACATCATCGACCTGCATCTGGATCGGATCGAGCACCCGCAGGACCTGGCCCAGGACCTGATCACCACCGTGGGCGTCGTGGAACATGGTCTCTTCCTCAACATGGTTGACACAGTCATCGTGGGTGACCCCAACGGGCCCCGGGTCATGACCAACGCCAACAAGTGAAAAATAGACGGATATACACGAAGCCCCCCGCGTCCAATCGATGCGGGGGGCTTCGTCGGCCCTAGCGGGCCATAAGCCATAAAGAGCTACTTGCGCTGGTGACGAGTCTTGCGCAGCAGTTTGCGGTGCTTCTTCTTGCTCATCCGCTTGCGGCGCTTCTTGATGACAGAACCCATCCGAGCCTCCGATCCTTAGTTACCTGGAAGTGTCCAACTTGCTTATCGTACACCGTTTGGGGGACGATCAGAGCGGGAAGGCCTTATAGAAAGCCTCCAGCGCCGTCCTCTGACCCTGAGCGCGGAAGACCACCGTGTCGTTCTGCCAGATGACCAGCGCCTTGTGCTCGTCGTCACCATCCGCCTTCTCCAGGTAGGATCCGGTGACCGTGCCGCCGCTGCGAACCTTGCCCGAGGCCAGCTCCTTGCCGGACATGCCTGTGGACTGGCTGTCGTAGAGGGCCTTGGCATCCTCGCTCCTGGACCACTGGGCCAGGTGGAGGGTCACGTCCCCGCCCGATCTGCCGGTGGAGTAGACCAGGCTGTACTCCTCTATAGGCGTACGGGTGCTCCACTCGCTGTCGGAATCAGCCTTGACTCGGGCGAAGCCGCCCACTGTGTCAGGCATGGCCTTGAGCAGCTCCGAGGCAGAGTCCGGCAGGGGCGCCGCCTTGGCCTTTGGACTGGCCTGGGAGGGACGGGAAGAAGCGGAGGTCTGAGCCTGTGCGTCTGGTTGTTGGCTGCGCACCGCCCAGTGCGGCCATACGAAGGCCGACAGGAGCACCAGAACCACTACCGCAGCCAGGGCGATGACCACGCCTATACGTCGACGGCGTTGCCGGGCATGCGCAGAGGAATCGGGCGAAGAGGACAGAGGTGCAGAAGGATTGTCAGCCATGCCTCCATTCTCTCATGGGAGGGGTGTCGGCACTGCGAAGATGACGTGAAAGCCCGGGCCCTCGTCCCTGAATCCCGATAGCGTGCAGGTATGGCCAAGACGACGACGCAATACGTGTGCACGGAGTGCGGATGGACCGGCGGCAAGTGGTTCGGACGCTGCCCGGAATGCGGCCAGTGGGGAACCATCGAAGAGTTCCACGAAGCCCGCGTGGGTGCAGGAGGCGGCTTGTCCTCCTCAGGAGGCAGCCATACGGCGCCTGCGCCTCCAAAGACCGGCCTGGCCCGGCCCATCACCAGGGTGGGCACGGACCAGGTCAAGCGCATCCCCACAGGATTCGAGGAGTTCGACCGAGTGCTGGGCGGAGGCATCGTACCCGGGTCGGTCATCCTCCTTGCCGGCGAGCCGGGAATAGGCAAGTCCACCCTCCTGCTGGAGACAGCCGGCCGCGTAGCCGGCCGGGGCGGCCAGGGAGGCAAGGTGCTCTACCTGTCGGGCGAGGAGTCCCAAGCCCAGGTACGGATGCGGGCTAGCCGGGTGGGGGCCCTCAAGGACTCGCTGCTGCTGGCTTCCACAACCGACCTGGCCACGGTGCTGGGGCTGATCGAGCGTGAGAAGCCGGCGCTGGCCATTGTGGACTCCGCCCAGACCATCGTCTCCAACCAGGTTGACGGCATTTCCGGAGGCTCCACACAGGTGCGTGAGGTGGCCATCAGCCTGATCGACATGGCCAAGTCGCACGACATCCCTATCCTCTTGGTCGGCCACGTGACCAAGGACGGCTCCATAGCCGGGCCGCGGACCCTGGAGCATCTGGTCGATGTGGTCTGCCAGTTCGAGGGCGACTCCCAGACCGCCCTGCGCCTGCTGAGAGCTGTCAAGAACCGGTTCGGCCCCACCGACGAGGTGGGCTGCTTCGACATGAGCGAACAGGGTATCGAGGAGGTCAGCGATCCCACCGGGCTCTTCCTGTCCACGGCCGGGCAGGAGGTTGAGGGCACCTGTGTGACCTTCACCTTGGACGGCCACCGCAGCCTGCCCATCGAGATCCAGGCCCTGGTCACCTCCTCGGTTCTGCCCACGCCCAGACGCAACACCAACGGGATCGATGCCAACCGCCTGGCCATGCTGGCTGCTGTGCTCTACCGTCACGGCCGGGTCAACCTGCTGACGAGGGACCTGTATGTGTCCACCATCGCCGGCGGGCTGGCCAAGGAGCCCGGATGCGACCTGGCCATTGTGGCCGCCCTGGCCAGTGCAGCCAAGTCCCGGCCCATCCTGCGCACGACCTGTGCCATGGGCGAGATTTCGTTGACAGGGCAAGTCAGGCCTGTTCCTCAGCTCAACCACCGGCTACAGGAGGCCGCTCGGCTGGGATTTACACGAGCGCTGGTCCCGCCCGACAGGCATTCAAGAGGTCGCAAGTCCATTCAGGGACTGGAAGTGGTCGAGGTCACCTATCTGGCCGAGGCCCTGGAGGCCTTGGGACTGGTCTGAGCCGGTGGCCGCTGGTTCCCTATCGCACCCCATGGCGCTCACCTGCCTACTCGTTAACCTGCCGGACTAGGATGGAGTCGCCGGAAGACCGACACCCATCATCATCGCGAGGAGCAGATCAGCATGACCATCTTCACCAGGAAAACCATACGCAGGCTGACGGCGGCCGCACTCACGACAGTCACGCTCATGGCCGGCGCGGCCTGTGGCTCCTCATCGGGCAATAGCGGGCAGTCAGCAGACAAGCAGGACATCACCCAGCAGACCATCAAACCCGGCACCCTGACCATTGCCACCGGAGATCCGGCCTACGCCCCATACGTGCAGGACAACAAGCCCGAATCCGGCAAGGGCTACGAGGCGGCCGTGGCCTATGCAGTGGCAGAGAAAATGGGCTTCGACAAGGCACACGTCACTTGGACCCGGACCACCTTTGATGCCGCCATCGCCCCGGGCAGCAAGGACTACGATCTGAACATCCAGCAGTTCTCCATCACCTCGGAGCGCCGTCAGGCTGTGGACTTCACGCCCAGCTACTACAACTCCACCCAGTCGCTGGTCGTCAGAAAAAACTCCCCATATGCTTCCGCCACCTCCCTTGCCCAGATCAAGAACGCCAAGATAGGAGCCATGGTCGGCTCTACCTCCTACGAGATGGCCCACAAGCTGGTCAAGCCTGATATCGACACCTTCAACGACGACGTGGCTTCATCCCAGGCCTTGGATGCCAATCAGATCGACGCGCTGGTCGTGGACACCCCGTCAGCCGTGACCATGGTCGATTCCGGGCAGGTCAAGAACGCCAAAATCCTCGGGCAGATCAAGGGCTCTCAGGACCCGGAGGGCATGGGCATAGTCCTGCCCAAGGGCTCCAAGCTGACCCCTGCCGCTTCCACGGCTGTCACGGCCCTGAAGAAGGATGGAACCTTGGACAAGCTGCAGAAGCAGTGGCTGCACGTCTACACCTCCCTGCCCATGCTGGGCTGAGAGAAGAAAGGAAACCTTGTCGTTCATGGCCACCTCGGCACAGGACGCGGTCAGCGATATCCAACGGGAACGGGAACGCTACGGGCGTCGACAGAATCTGCGCTCTGTGGCGATCAGCATCGCCAGCACGCTGGTGTTGGCCCTGCTGATCGCCCTGGGTCTGCACGCCTCACCTGGCTGGCCCCGGGTCAAGCAGTCGTTTTTCTCCGGTGCCTACTTCGCCCAAGCCTTCCCCAAGGTCCTCCAGGGACTCTGGCTCAATCTGGAGGTCCTCTTCTTTGCAGTCATCGGCGTGGCACTGCTGGGCACCCTGCTGGCCATGATCCGCACCAGCCGGAACCCGCTGCTCTTCCCCCTGCGGGTGCTGGCCCAGGTCTACACCACGATCATGAGAGGCATCCCCATGATCGTGGTTCTCTACCTGATCGGCTTCGGCATTCCCGGGCTGGCCATCTTCAACCGGATTCCGGCAGCCCTGCTGGGCACTGTGGCGATCATCCTCTCCTATTCGGCCTACATCGCCGAGGTGCTGAGGGCCGGCTTCCAGGACGTCGGCCCCTCACAGAGGGCGTCGGCACGTTCACTGGGCCTGACCTCGGGGCAGACCATGCGTCTGGTCGTCATCCCCCAGGCCCTGCGCAAGGTGGCTCCGGCACTGATGAACGACTTCATCTCCATGCAGAAGGACGTGGGACTGATCTCGGTTCTAGGGGCTGTGGACGCGGTCAGAGCGGCCCAGATCATCGTGGCCACCTCCTACAACTTCACTCCATACGTGGTGGCCTCGGTGCTCTTCATCGCCACCTCGGTCCCCTTCATTCTTCTCAACGACTGGTATTCCAACCGGCTGCGCAAGCGCGAACAGAGCGGAGGCATGGTATGAGCGAACAGGCAGGCGCCGAACAGGACCAGCCGGTGCTCCGTCTGGAGAATGTTCGAAAGACCTACCCTGGTGGCAACAAGGTCCTGCGCGGCATCTCCATGACCATCATGCCCCATGAGACCGTGGCCCTGCTGGGCCCATCCGGGTCGGGCAAGTCCACCTTGATGAAGTGCATCAACCTGCTGGAGACCGTCAACGACGGAAGGATCTGGCTGGGCGGCACCGATATTACCGACCCCCGGATCAACCAGGATGCCTGCCGGGCCAGAATCGGCGTGGTCTTCCAGCAGTTCAACCTCTTCCCCCACATGAACGTCCTGAAAAACGTGACCCTGGGGGCCATCAAGGTTCATGGCATGCCCAAGGAAGAAGCCAGAGAGCGGGCCCTGGAACTGCTGGACCGGATCGGCATGAGGAAGAAAGCCGGAGCATACCCCGACCAGCTCTCCGGCGGCCAGCAGCAGCGGGTGGCCATCGCCCGGGCTCTGATGACGGACCCGGAACTGCTCTTGCTGGATGAGATCACCTCAGCCCTGGACCCCATGCTGGTGGGCGAGGTTCTGGCCATGGTCTCCGAGCTGACTGCCGGAGGCACCACCATCCTCATGGCCACCCACGAAATGAGTTTCGCCCATCATGCAGCCAACCGGGTCGTTCTGCTGCTGGACGGAGTCATCGCCGAGAACGGAACGCCGCAAGAGGTCATGGACGAGTCTGAGAATCCTCGCACCAGGGAGTTCTTCAGCCATTTCCGAGGGCTGTGAGCTCCCAGATTCCTACAGTCTTCAGTCGGCGGAAAACGCTCTTTCTGCCGCCTTGGTCAGCTCCAAGGTGCGATCGGCGTCCAAGGCCAGCTGTCGTTTGAGGGGCTCCTCGCCCGCATACCGCTTCTGACTGCGCAGACGGCTGAGAAACTCCACGCGAACCCGGTGGCCATACAGGTCCACCCAATCCGGCCGCACGGCGTTGGCTTCCAGGACTTGTGGCATATGCTCACCCGGGGCCAGGAAGGTCTCCTTGGTGCCGATGGAGATGGCGGCAGGCATCCGCCAGGGCGATCCCTGAGCCAGACGACCCTCCCGGCCCTCCGGCGTGGCCATGGGATCCGTAGGCAGACCCAGGTCAACCAGCCAGCCCGCATAGACCCCATCTGCGGGCATCATCCCCTGGCTGTCGGGTGCAAGATTGGCAGTCGGAAATCCCAAGCGGCGTCCCCGCTGCTCCCCATGGACCACTGTGCCTTGAACCATGTGAGGCCGACCCAGAATATCCAAGGCCGTGTCCACGTCACCGTCCTGGATCAGTTGCCGAAGGTGGGTACTGCTCCAAGCCCTGACCTGATGTCGCTCCAGGCCGTCAGCGTCAGGCAGCGTGCAGTCGCCGGGGCCCTGGTCGTCCACGACTTCCAGGTTGAACAGTCCGGTGTCTGCTAGGGCGCCGATGGCTCCGATGTCGCCGCTTCGCCCTGCGCCCATTCGCGCATCGCGGCCCAAGACCAGGGTTCGCATGGCCAGCCGTTCGGTAAGCTGCTTGAGGAAGAACCGATAGGATTTGGCCGCAAAGGCCAGTGTGTATCGCACCACCACAACCTGTTCCAGCCCCAGCTGGGCCATGAGCCGCAAGCGCTCCTCCATCGGCATGATCTGATCAGGGTCATGGCGAATCAGATCCGAGGGCGGTTCAACCATGTCATGGCTGTCGGCGTAGCTGTGGACCAGTTTGGGACTGGGGTCGAAGACCAGGGCCATGGGCCGATCCTGGCCCTTGGCCGCGAGCTCGACCACCCGGCGCAGGAGGGCCTGATGACCCCGATGCATGCCATCGAAGACACCGATGGTGACCACACTGGACCGGGCCCCCAAGGTTCCCGGCCACCTGACAATGCCCGACTCATCCGGGCTGACCTGGCTGACCTTCATCCGCTTCCCATCACTTAGTCATGGCGGCCCCCGAACACGGGCGCCGAAAATTCCTTAAGCACTGTATGCCCACCGTCGCACCCTGGCAAGACCCTGGGGCTCAACCCGAGCCTGCACACTCAGGACTCGGGGTGGAAGACCACATCCGGTTTGGCCCCGCCTCGTGTACTGGGCACTAGGATAGCAGCCAGACGCTGCCTGCCCTCAGGTCCGGCCAGGGCGGCCGTGGGCCCAGCAACCGGCAGATCCAAGAATCCGCCATTGCCCACTCTGGCAGCCTGATCGGCATCCAGGCTCAGGACGGGCATGCTCATACGTGCCGCCTGTGCCAAACTCAGCGAACCATCCAGGATCGCCTGCCGGTCGCGGTCCAGGACCATACGACTGCGGACAACCGTCTGACCTTGCCGGTTCCGGTAGGTGTGAGGAGCCACATGACCGCCCACTACCTTGGATGCCAGGTCGGAATCCTCCAGGTCGAATGGACCCACACGAATCCTTCTTAGGGCAGTCAGGTGGCCGCCCAGATCCAGTCGCTCGCCCAGGTCGCGAGCCAGGGCACGGATGTAGGTGCCGCTGGAGCAGGTCACCTCCACATCCGCATCGACCACCCTGGTGCCCTGGTCGGGCAGGTCCACACGGCGCAAGTCCAGCAGACGGAAGGATGCAATCCGAATGCGGCGGGGTTCCAGCTTGACCTCCTGGCCTGCCCGAGCCAGGTCATAGGCCCGCCTGCCCTTGACCTTGATGGCGGAAAAGGCATCGGGTACCTGGTCGATCCAGCCGGTGAAGCAGCGATCAATCAGATTCTGCAGACCCCGGGCTGTCAGCTCGTTTACCCTCTGCGCAGCCCCAGGACGCACCGGCAACAAATTTCCGTCCGCATCATCCGTGGTGGTGCCCAGCCCCAGACGCATGGTGGCCCGGTAGGTTTTGTCATGACCGACGATGACCGTCAGCAAGCGCGTGGCCTGACCAAATCCAATAACCAACAGGCCGGTGGCCATGGGATCCAGTGTCCCAGCGTGGCCTACGCGGCGCATGCCGAGACCAGAGCGGACGGCTGCCACCACGTCATGGCTGGTCACACCGCTCGGCTTGTCAACAAGGATGATGCCCGAGGTCGGTTCACCGGCGCCGGACTTTATGCCGTCCGACGGCTCAGCGGTCGGCCTCATCCGTATCCTCCGCCGCAGGTTCGTCAGGGGCGGAGCCCGACCCATCGGACTCTTCCTCGTCGTCATGCCGGTACGGGTCGGGGTCGCCGGCATAGCTGGCATTGACCCGGGCCTTGGCCATGGCCTCGTCCCGGTGACGGGCCGCAGTCAGCACATCCTCGATCTCGGTCGCCTCGGCAGGCACCTCGTCGTAGATGAAGCGCAGCGTAGGCGTCAGCCGCAGACCGGCCCGGGCGCCGACTAGGGTGCGCAGCCTGCCGGAGGCCTGCCGCAGGGCCTGCTGGGCGCGCTTGCGTTCCCCGGCCTCATGACCGGACCGACCCAGCTGGGTCCAGTAGATCTTGGCTATCTGCAGGTCGTTGGTGACCCGAACCTCAGTGACGGTGACCCCTGCCAGGCGCTTGTCGTGCATCTGGGACTCCAGCGCAGAGGCCACGACCCGTTGTATCAGGGCCGCTATGCGTACAGCGCGGGGATTTCCAGCCATCATGATTCCTTTCTCGAACCGTCTGCGACTATTCGTCGCATTCATGGACATCCGCCCCGGCCAGGGAGTACCCGGACCGGGGCGGATCGCCACGAACCCTCCGACGCACAGTCGGATGGCCGACAGGCTCTACTTGCGTTCCACTTCCTGCATCTCGTAGGTCTCGATGATATCGCCGACCTCGATGTCGTTGAAGGAGCCCAGGTTGATGCCAGCCTCGTAGCCTTCGGACACCTCGTTGACATCGTCCTTGAACCGGCGCAGGGAGGAGATCTCCAGGTCGTTGATGGTGACCACCCCGTTGCGGGCGATGCGAGCCTTGGTGCCCCGCTTGACGGTGCCGTCCTGGACCATGACGCCCGCGATGTTGCCGAACTTGGAGGAACGGAAGATCTCGCGGATCTCGGAGTGGGAGGTGGTGACCTCCTCGTACTCCGGCTTGAGCATGCCCTTGAGCGCCGCCTCGATGTCCTCGATGGCGTTGTAGATGACCGAGTAGTACTTGATCTCCACACCCTCGCGGTCGGCCAGATCCTGGACCTGCCGGTTGGGCCGGACATTGAAGCCGATGATGACGGCCTTGTCGACCGTGGCCAGGTTGACGTCGTTCTGGGTGATGGCTCCAACGCCCCGGTGGATGACCTGGATACCGACCTCGTCGGATACCTCGATCTTCATCAAGGAGTCCTCCAAGGCCTCCACCGAGCCGGAGGAATCGCCCTTGATGACGATGTTGAGCATGTCCACCTCGGACTTGGCGAACTGCTCCTTCAGGCTCTCCAGGGAGACCACCTTGCGGCGCTTGGCCAGCTGAGCGGCACGGGCCGAAGCCTCGCGCTTCTCGGCGATCTGACGGGCGGTGCGATCGTCGGGCGCGACCAGGAAGAGGTCGCCGGCGGTGGGCACCGAGGTGAGCCCCAGCACCTGCACGGGCGTGGACGGGCCTGCGGCATCCATCTGCCGGCCGTTCTCGTCCAGCATGGCGCGCACACGGCCATAGGCCGATCCAGCCACGATGGCATCGCCCACATGCAGGGTCCCCTGCTGGACCAGCACAGTGGCCACAGCTCCGCGACCCTTGTCCAAGCGGGCCTCGACCGTGGCGCCGCGAGCGTCCATGTCGGGGTTGGCCCGAAGGTCAAGATCGGCGTCGGCAGTCAGCAGGACGGCCTCCAGGAGCTTGTCCACGTTGGTGCCCAGCTTGGCGGAGATGTCGACGAACATGGTGTCGCCGCCATACTCTTCGGATACCAGGCCGAACTCGGTCAGCTGACCGCGCACCTTCTGGGGATTGGCTCCCTCGACGTCGATCTTGTTGACAGCCACCACGATGGGCACATGGGCGGCCTGGGCGTGGTTGATGGCCTCCACGGTCTGCGGCATGACGCCGTCGTCCGCGGCCACCACCAGGACAGCCACATCCGTCAGCTCGGCACCACGGGCACGCATGGCCGTAAAGGCCTCGTGACCAGGGGTGTCCAGGAAGGTGATCTTGCGATCCTCCCCGTCCAGGGTGACCGTGGCCTGGTAGGCTCCGATGCGCTGGGTGATGCCGCCAGCCTCCTGGGTGGTCGTGTTGGTCTTGCGGATGGTGTCCAGCAACCGGGTCTTGCCGTGGTCGACATGGCCCATGACCGTAACCACCGGAGGCCTGGGCTGCAGGTTCTTGTCATCCTGGTCCTCGCGTTCTTCGTCCAGGTTGATGTCGAACTGCTGAAGGAGCTCCTTGTCCTCCTCCTCGGCGGAGACGATGCGAATCTTCCAGCCGATCTCGTCGCCCAGAATCTGGAAGGTTGCCTCATCCAGGGACTGGGTGGCCGTAGCCATCTCGCCCAGGTGGAAGAGCACCGTGACCAGGGCAGCGGGGTTGACGTTGATCTTGTCAGCCAGGTCGGCCAGGGTGGCGCCCTGGCGCAGCTTGACGGTACGCCCATTGCCAGCGGGGATGCGCACGCCGCCGATGACGGGTGCCTTCATCTCCTGGAATTCATGCCTCTTGGCCATCCGGTTCTTGCGGGCCTTGGAGGACTTGCCTCCCTGGCGGCCAAAGGCTCCGGCAGCGCCGCCGCGACCACGACCGCCGCGACCTGAACCGCCGCGGAAGCCGCCTGAGGGTGCCGACGAAGCGCCGCCGAAACGGCTGCCGCCCTGATGCGTCTGCTGGCCTGGACGGTTATGGCCCCACTGACCTGGACGGGCGCCCTGCCCGGAACGACCGCCACGACCATTGCGGAATCCGCTCCGGCCCCTTCGGGAGTCGTTGACGGTGGGCCTGGCCATAGGATGCGGCCTGGGGATGTCCGAAGGCATGGGAGCCTTCATCCCCTGCTTGCGGCTGAAAGGATTGTTGCCTGGACGAGGCGTGGATGCTCCCGGCCGTGCACCATGACGCGCTGCTGCAGCGTTGGATCCGCCGGGACGACCGTTGTTGCGCGACCCCTGGGGTCCGGGCCTGCCCATGGCTGAAGGCTTGGGCCCACGGGACTGGTTGCGCTGCTCATGCTCATGGCGGTTGCCCTGGGGGGCACCGGGCTTGGGGAAGTGGCCACCGGGACGCTGCTGACCCCGTGGCGCGTCGCCACCGGCCGAAGGCCGATGGCCCTGTCCGGGCTTGGGCCCAGGCGTGGACTGGTGGGTGCCGCCGGACTGCGGGCGGCCATGCTGACCCTGGCCGCTTCCATGATTAGGGCTGCCTGGCCGGGCATTTCGTGCAGCGGCCTGGCCAGCGTCGCCCTGTCCCTTCTGAGGGAAAGCGTTCTTGAGTCGACGAACCACAGGGGCCTCGACCGTGGAGGATGCGGATTTGACGAACTCGCCCATGTCTTTCAATTTCGCCAGAACAGTCTTGCTGTCTACGCCAAATTCCTTGGCCAGCTCATACACGCGTGCTTTGGGCACTTACTTTCTCCTTACCGGACCGCGCATATGACCGGCGCGATCACTCTTTGATGACGGCGAACATATCCTGTCTCATCGTGCGACCATGATCGTGTTACCTCGTCTCTGTGCCGGGGCCGACGGCATGAACCACCGGACTCGGGATACCGGATCCAGCATACTCGTGTCGTCGGATGTTTGCTCTCAGGCGTCTTCACCAGCAGCCGAAGCCGATTGCGCCTGCAGCTCACGCAATTTTTGCTGGTGGGCCTCCTCGGATTCGATGCCGATCTTCCATCCGGTCAGCTTGGCGGCCAGACGGGCATTCTGTCCCTCTTTGCCAATGGCCAGGGAAAGCTGGGCGTCCTTGATGAAGGCAATGGCGGTGCGGTTGGACTCGCTGACGATCTGCACCTGGCGGACCACGGCCGGGGACAGGGCCGCCGCCACGAATTCGGCGGGATCCTTGGACCAGTCCACAATGTCGATCTTCTCAGGTCCCAGATTCTCCATGACGGCACGCACGCGAGCGCCAGCCGGACCGATCAGCGCACCCTTGGGATTGACCCCCTTGGTGTTGGCGCGGACCGCGATCTTGGTTCTGGCCCCGGCCTCACGGGCAATGGCCATGATGGAGACTGCACCGGAGACCAGCTCGGGCACCTCCCGCTCAAAGAGGCGGCGAACCAGCTCCGGGTGGGAACGCGACACGATGATTTCCGGCCCCTTGAGCCCACGGGAGACATTGACCACGTAGACGCGGATCCGCTGGCCGTGCCGGTAATGCTCTCCAGGCACCTGCTCGCGGCGGGGCAGAATGGCCTCGACATTGTCCACGGCCACATGCACATTGCCGGGATCGCTGGCATCCTGCTGTACAACCCCAGTGATCAGATGGCCCTTCTGGCCCGAGAAAGCTCCGAAGACACGCTCGTCATCAGCCTGACGGAAGAGCTGGCGGATGACCTGGCGGGCTGTGGAGGCTGCCAGCCGATCGAAATCCTTCGGTGTGTCGTCGTATTCCTCGCCCAGGTCATATCCCGGTTCAGGCTCTTCTGGCGTGGGCTCGCGAGCGATCTCGTCCTGTGCCCAAATGGTAAAAGTCCCCGCACGTTCGTCCAGCTCCACCCGTGCGTGCTTGGCTGCGTGAGGCGACTTCTGGTAGGCCAGAAGAAGAGCCTCGCTCAGTGCTTGATCCAAGGTCTCGGCATCAATCCCTTGTTCGTGTGCCAGCTGATGAATTTCAGCCAGGTCCAGTTCCATGTCAAGACCTCCTATGAAGTTATTCAGACCGTGCTTCTTTTAGTCTGCAATGCCTACTATTCTAGCCTTTCATGCAGACACAGCCGGTTCCTGAATACTACGGGTGGGCGAGTCGTCGGCCAGCGATCCTGGCACGACGGATGAGGACCGGCATCGCAGCACTTCTGCTGGCCGTCACCATCTCAGGATGCGCACCCTCGGCGGTGCACATCAGCCAGCACGACCCCGACAACCTCCGCCCCACCGCCTGCGAACAGGCATGGACGCGGGCTCGGCAATCGGAACGGCTTCAAAAGGATCAGCCAGACAGCCGATCCCAAGCTTGGGTTCAAGCGGCTCGCGAGTGCCCTGCTCGCCTGGACGAAGCTACGGTACACGCAGCCCAGGCTTTGGCGACTGCCCAGAGCGGGCAGGGTGATCGTCGAACAGCTACGTTGAGGCTGGTCCAGGCTGCACAGCGGCTGGATCCGCTGGCCAAGGCGCTGCCCGCCGAATTAGCTGATCAGGCCATCACCGGCGAAGACCGTTCCGGATTCGAACTCTCGGTCCTTGCGGCCCGCAAGACGGATGCTGCATGGATGCTGACCCTAGCCGATGCGCACACTGCAGCTGCGCAGGTCCTGGTCGGCCAGGCCAAGCACGATCCCAGGCAGGGGGTCTATCCCACCACTGATCTGCTGGCGCACCCCGACGAGTGCACCGATCCTGCCAACGGCATACAGGCCCCTACCCCTGCCCTGATCGAGATGGATACGGCCCGGGCCCTTCTGGCTGTGGGGAGGAAGCTGAACGGCTCCTCAGGCACCATACGAACTGACGCCAGCCAGAACGCGAAAAGCCGCCAAGAGGCCACATCGGCCCTGGTCAACATGATCGTAGCCCACTTGTCCATGGCCATGAACCTCGGCTACCCGGCCACTTCGTCAGCCCTGCTGCAGGCACCAAAGCGCTGACGTCTGGGACGGACCCTCCAGCAGCAGGCTGCTCTGATCACACTCTCAGGTCTCCTCATCCGTATATGCGAGCAAACCCTGCCAATGCGTGCGCAAAACCTGATTCATAATGAAGATCGATCGTCAAACACACTAAACTAACCATCTCTTACTGCAGATTTCACGAAACTTTGCGGGTGGCGTTAAAGGTGCAGGCAGTGATATTATAGAACGTGTTCCACAGGAGCATTCCCTAGGAACGCGGGGGGTATGAACCCGTACAATGCAGGGGGCGACCCGGTGCAGGCCATCGCATCGCCTTCTGCATTGGACGGTCTTTTATTTGCTCAGCATCGAAGCTCAGATCCGTTTCAGACTGCCTGCGGCATTACGCCAGCATCCGACCCAGTCGGCAAACCGACAGTGATCTATAAGGATGCGGCCGCCCTTGTTCAATCAGCTGACAGAACCAGACGCCCGTTCCGAGAAGGCTTCCCCTCACCCATCCCCAGGCAACCGGTGAATTCCCGACCGTCCGAAGAAGTGATGGTTACTGTGCTTCCTGAGCGTTCCGCCTGGAAAACCAGGCTGCTTCCATCTTCCTCGGTCACCGTCGCACTGGCTCTTCCATCGTGAGCCAGGAAGACCGAGACCGTAGAATCGGTTCCATAAGCATATTCTGTTGAGTCCTGTCCCTGGCGGGTGACCAAAACAGTCCCGTCGCGCACCCAGAGCGGAACCGTATCGAAGCCATGCTTTTCATGCATCCACTGGCCGGACTGTCGGCAGTCCACCTGGCGGCCGGTGAACCAATCCGTCCATACCCCCTTGGGCAGGTAGTATTCCACATCACCCGTGTAGGAGAAGACCGGCGCCACCAACAGCGACGGCCCCAGCATATACTGGCGGTCGCAATCCAGCGCCGTCCTGTCGTCAGGGAACTCCATGAACATGGAACGCATGACCGGGAGGCCGCGCTCGTGTGCACCAAGTCCGACCTGGTAGAGGTAGGGCATCATGGATATCTTCAACCTGGTGAACTTTCGCAGCACGCTCACTGCGGTCTGCTCAGGAGGATTGACCACTCCCCTGCGCTGATCCTCCTCATCGAAGAGCCAGGGGACTCGGTAGACAGTGGAGCCGTGCAGCCTGGAGTGAGAGGAGAGCAGTCCGAACGCTATCCAGCGTTTGTAAACGGCAGGGTCGGGTCTTGCTCCTTCGAAACCGCCGATATCGTGGCTCCAGAAACCAAAACCGGAACTTACCAGCGACAGGCCGGCCCGCAAGGTCTGCGCCATGCCGTTGAAGGTGGATTCGCAGTCGCCGCCCCAGTGGACAGGCTGCTGCTGGCCTCCCACCGTGGCCGATCGGGCATACAGGCAAGCCTGCCCTTTTCCGCACACCTCTTCGATGGCCTCGAAGACGGTCTGATTGTACAGTTGCGTATACCAGTTATGCATGCTCGCAGGATCCGAGCCGTCGAACCAGACCACATCGGCAGGGATGCGCTCACCGAAATCGGTCTTGATGGCGTCCACTCCTTGCTTGAGGAGATGCTTGACGTGCTCTTTGAACCACTTGCAAGCGTCCGGATTAGTGAAATCCACCAACCCCATGCCGGCCTGCCAAAGATCGGTCTGCCATATGTCTCCATTGGGCTTGCGAACCAGGTAGCCCTGGTCTGCAGCCTGGTCAAAGAGGGCGCTTTCCTGCCCGATATACGGATTGATCCAGGCGCAGACATGCAGCCCCTTCTCACGGTGGAGGCGTCCCAGGGTCCCCTCTATATCAGGGAAGAAGCGTCGATCCCATTGGAAGTCGGTCCAGTGGAATTCCCTCATCCAATAGCAGTCGTAGTGAAAAACGCTCAGGGGAATATGCCGTCGAGCCATGCCATCGATCATGGATGTCACGGTCTTCTCGTCATATTTCGTGGTGAAGGATGTGGTCAGCCAGAGACCGTATGACCAGGCGGGGACCTTGGCCGGACGACCCACCAGAGCCGTGTATCGCTCCAGGATTCGTTCAGGATTCGGTCCGGCGATCAGATAGAAGTCCAGAA
The DNA here is from genome assembly GCF_052606235.1 of Bifidobacterium sp. ESL0820. Classification (NCBI taxonomy): domain Bacteria; kingdom Bacillati; phylum Actinomycetota; class Actinomycetes; order Bifidobacteriales; family Bifidobacteriaceae; genus Bifidobacterium; species Bifidobacterium sp. ESL0820. Next base: position 2,057,820 of record NZ_CP199594.1, on the reverse strand, counting down.
CTTCGCCGGGTACGCTGAACTGGACGGTCTCGGTGTTCTCCGTAGCCACCTCGAAGGAGACATGCCCGCGGTTGTTGACCAGAACACCGTAGCCCTTGCTGGTCATATAGAAGGGAATGTCCTTATAGCCTTGCTCGCTGGCTGTGCCGCCATCTTCGTTCCAGATGTCTATGCTCTGCCCGTTCTTCAGATATGGGCCGAACCTTTCGCCAAAGCCGTAGACCCTTTCCCCGACTGACAAGCCAAGTTGAATGGCAGTGAAGACCGGAGACTCATCATAGGCCCTGGCCGTGGGCGCTACGCCGAACTCCCCCACCGGTTGCGTACTTACGGCGGCGTCGGGAGCCAAAGCGAACCTTGCCAGAGACTTGCCCCTGGCATGGGTGAGCTCCTTGCCCTCGCAGGCAAAAGCCATGTCGAAGACGGGCCCCTTGGTCATGGTCAGGCTCAGGTTGCCCGATGTCAGAGTCACCGAAGCCCCATCCTCTCCGACCTCGCCGTCGCCAGCACCTTGAGCGCTGGCCTTGACGAATCCGGAATCAGGATCCTGCTCGTGCACAGGGAAGCCCGGACAGGTCCTGGTCCCCTTCCAATGGGTTGCCTGCACCCGGATGATCCCTTCAGCCGGCGAGGTGGCATGGATCCGGAAGGTCGGCAGGTTCAGAGTGTCGGCCCTGCCGGTCACGACCCTTGTCGTAGCCAGGACATCGATGCTCCTCCCATCTGGCCCTACCGACAATTCATAGGGAGAACGTGCGTAGAGAGCCTCGACGCCGGGCCGGGTCAGCCAATATCCATTGGTGAACTTCATGTTATTTCACAGCTCCTGTAGTAATGCCCTTGGAAAGGGTCCTTTGGAAGATCAGATAGAAGATCAGCGTGGGCACAATGCTGATAAGCGAGGCCGCAGCCGTGGTGGTCACATCCATCAGCCTGTCTCCAGTCAACGACGCTATGGCAATGGGCACCGTCTGCTTGGAATTATCAATTAGGAAGGCCATGGGAATCATGTACTCATTCCAGGTCCAGATGAAGAAGAAGACCAGCATGACGCTCAGCGTCGGCTTGGAGATGGGGAAGACGATGTCTTTGAGAATCCTCCACCGGCTGGCCCCGTCGATTGTGGCAGCTTCCAAAATGGCCTTGGGGAAGGTTCCGTAGACGCTGGACAGAAGATAGGTGCCGAATGCGCTCTGGATGACCGTGAATATGATGACGATCGACCATTGTGAGTTGTATAGGCCCATGGCCTTGAACATGATATAGAGCGGATAGAGCAGAGCTTCCTGCGGCATCATGTTAGCCAGCATAATCAGCAGGACGATCCAGCGCCTGCCCTTGACGCGGCCGATGCCCAGAGCGAAGGAGTTGAGCACCGACAGCCCGACAGCCAGGAATGACACCAACGCACAAATCCATACGCTGTTCCAGACTTTCTGAGGGAATCGAACTCTGGTCCAGAATTTCACCAGTCCAGCGGCACTGAATTCGTGCGGCCAGGAAAGAGGACCCGAGGCGTTGTAGTCCGCCGTGGTTTTGAAGGCGTTCAGCAGAAGAACAAAAAACGGAAAGAGCATGATCAGTCCGCCGACGATCAGCAAGGCCAGGATCAGCCAATCTCCTGTCGTCCTATTTTTCCGTGCTTTGGGAATCTTGCTTACAGCTGTCATGATGCTACTCCTCGTCCTCTTGCTCGACCCGCTGCTGGACGTTGGTGAAAACGACAGAGATCACGATGATGACGATGGTCAGAGCCGTGGATATGGCGGCGCCATAGCCGACCTGTTGCGATTGGAAGAACTGTGTGTACGAATAGTATGAGGGCACAATGGTGCTGTCGCCCGGCCCTCCCTTAGTCAGCATGTACACCGGAGCGAAAACCTTCAAGGCTGCGATGGTGCAGGTCAGGGCCACCACGAAGATTTCCGGCTTGATTGCCGGCAGGGTAATGACTTTGAACCGCTGCCACCAGTTGGCCCCGTCCAGACTCGCTGCCTCGTAGAGCTCAGGATCGACACGCTGCAGACCGGACATGAATATGACCAGGGGATAACCCAGCTGGATCCAAATCATGATGATCATCAGGAATATCAAGGCGGTGTCGGGCGATCCCAGCCAGTTGTGCTGAAAACGTCCCAACCCCATGCCTTTGAGTATGGCATTCAGAGCGCCGTTCTCGGGTCGGAAGATCCAGCCCATGACCAGCGCCGCCACCGAGATAGGCAGGAGCTGAGGGAAGTAGTAAACAGCGCGCATGGTTGAAGCGGTCTTGGCTCCGAACCGTTTTTGGACCACATCGAAAACCAGCGAGGCCAGAAGCAGGCCGATAAGAATGGGAATGACGACCATGGCCACGATCATCCAGATGGAGTTGCGGAAAGAAGCCCAGAATGTAGCATCCCTGATCAGCCGCGACCAGTTGTCAATCCCGATCCACCGCGGAGGTCGTATCCCACGGTAGTTGGTAAAGCTTAAATAAATATTCCAGATTGCCGGCACGATGATGATCCATAAAAGAACCAGCAGCCCCGGTATCAGATACCACCAGAATCGATTGGAGGGATTGCCCGGTATCCTGGACATCCCGCGTTCCTCATCGGTCTTGGCAGCGACCGGTGCAGGATTTGCACTTCGAGATCCCATTGTTCGTTTCTCCTCAGCCTGAAAATGTGTCTATCAGGGCCCGCCGCAGATTGCAGCGGGGCGGAGGCCGGCGGCTGCCTGATCAAGAGCGCACCCGCCGGCCTATGGTTTGACTACTTTTTCAGCCCCGATGTCTCGACGCCTTTGTCATACTTGCCCTGGAGCTCCGTCAGCACGGCCTTGGTGTCCTTGGTCCCGTTGACCAACTCCTGCAGACCCGCATTGAGCTCGTCATAGAAGGTTGAGGTAGGCCAGTCCGGATAGTAGCCCAGACGATCATCCTTGATGACCTGGTTGAAACCGGCGATCAGCTCCTTGCTCTTGGGATCGCTTATCTGGGCAGGATCTGCTGCAATGGGCAATCCGCCGGAGTTGCCCATCAGGTTCTGATTCTCTTTGCTCAGCGTCATGTCGATGAACTTCGCTGCAGCGTCCTTTTTCTTGGAACGCTCGGGAATCACCCAGATGTTGCCCGATCCGCCGGGAATCTTCTTGGTCTCGGGGAAGAGGCCGACCTCCCAATTGACATTGGGGATGTCGCTTTGGAAACGTCCGAACCACCAAGAGCCCGAGAAGAGCATGGGGTAGGTCCCCTTCATGAAGTTCTGTCCGGCATCCTCGGCTTTGAGACCCGTAGAGTCTTTGCTGATGTACCCCTTGTTGACCCAGTCCTTGATGGTATCAGTGGCATAGGTCATGGCCGGGCCTTGCCAGTCCACCTTGCCGTCGTAGCGCTGATAGGCGTTGATCAAGCGCTGATCGGCTTTTTGCAGGACCAACTGCCACCAGAGATGTTGAAGCGGGTATTCAGCCACACCCTCAGACAAGGCTGTGACGCCGTTGTCCTTGAACTTTTGCATGGCCTGCTCCAATTCGGACATGGTCTTGGGTATGGCTATGCCGTACTTGTCGAACATGTCCTTGTTGTAGTACATGATCACCTCCTCGCCATAGGTGGTGATGCCGTACCAGTCGCCGGATCCCATAACGCCCTTCTCGTCATACCGGCCCGGGACCGCCAAGGATCCAGTGATCTTCTTGTTCCATTGGTATTTCTTGACATAGTCGTTGAGGTTGGACAGCAGGCCCTGGCTTGAAAGCAGGCCCGCAGTAGCGTTGCCTTTGTTGTACTCCATCACATCCGGGGCGTCATCAGAGTTGAGGATCTGGCTGGCGTTTTGCCTGATTTGCTCGAAGGTCTTCTTCTCGAAGTTGACCTTGATGCCGGTCTTCTTCTGGAAATCAGCAATGGCCTGCTTCCAGGCCTTGCCCTGGGCGCCGTTATCCTCCTCGTAATACCAGATCTTGATGGAATCAGGATGCTCCTCTTGGGCGCTGTCACTGCCGCCGCATCCGGATAAGGCCATGATGCCCGCCAGACTTGCCACAGCCGTAACAGCTGCCATGATTCTCCGGGGAAACTTCATCGCTCCTCTTTTCCTAGCTTCATCGCTTGATGATTCTCCTTATTGGACAACCATTTGATAATTTAATGATTTGACTATAATTGACATAGTATTTCGACGTTTTTCGATAACCTATGACACTACCGGGGCTCAAGTTTTCCGCCATTGTGACGGCCTGGGCGCCATCGCAATCGCTTACGGGCCTCAGTCATGTGGCCGAACCGGGCCCACAGATCCCCTGCGCTTGTAGTCGGAACGCATCAGCTCCACTGTTCCCGGCTTTTTCCCAATGCCTTCCAAACACTCCATCAGCATGTCCACCCCGCGGGAACAAGTTTCATGCGGCATCATGGGAATCTCATCAAGAGGACGCTCGAGAACGGAAGCATTGCCAAAAGTGCTTAAAGCCAGCATGGAAATATTCTTCGGGATCGAAAGCCCTCGTTTTGACAACGCAACAATGGTGTTGTTCATGTGGCTGATGCTGGTCTGGGCCATTATCGCCGTTATCTCAGGGTCCAACCGGAAAGCCTGATCGATCAATTGACTGACATGCCTGGCATCGTCGCCGGTGGAACACAGGAAAGTCGTCTTTATACCCAGCACCCGGGCCCTGTCTATGGCGGCCTTTTTGGTCCGAACCAGGAAATTGGAACCTTCCTCGTAGGACTGACTGTTGGATCCGATCATGAGCATATGCCGATGGCCCATCCGATAGAACTCATCGACAGCACGTCGGCCCATGGCATGAAAATCCACGTCAACGGAAAGCAGTTTGGACGAATCTCTGGCATATCCAATGGAGACATAGGGCACCAAGGAGGTATGTGCCTGGGCTACCCGCGGATCTTCCATGGTCACATCCAAGAGGAGGACGCCATCGATCATGCCACTGTATGACATTCTCAGGAGTTCGTCCGTATCGTCCTCATCCATCAAAAGGACCACGTTGTAGTGGTAGTGTCTGGCCCTGGCAACTACGGCGAAGAAAAAGGTGGCGTAGTTCGAATAGTCGGTATAGGGATGCATTGGCGAGCTCAGCACGATCAGATGGGTTCTGCGGTCCCTTCGGAGCATGGCGGCACCTGACCTAGGGTGGTAATCCAATTGCTGGACTGCCTTGAGAACCCTGATCTTCGTCGCGTCGCTTACCGGTCGCTTGCCCGAGAATACATAGGAAACAGTACTTATGGAAACTCCCGCCAGAGCGGCCACGTCTTTGATGCCGACCAAAGGACCTCCTTCAGCAGGAAGGCATGAGCCCCTTTATCTCAATCGTGCACATGCCATCACCAGACAGTATACGAAAAAAGGCCCCGACCGTCGGGCCGGGACCAGTGGGGGCGGTTGAGGCGAGATTCGAACTCGCGGAGGGAGTTGCCCTCACACGCTTTCGAGGCGTGCTCCTTAGACCGCTCGGACACTCAACCATGGTCGTTGCCCGACACTGCCGAACAACAACTTTTCTATTATGCCACAGAGTCCCTACTAGGCAAGCGGCGTGGCGCAGGCAACGGTTGCCATGAACAGGCAGAGGGTCATAGTGTACGGCGGGCTCGGATGGCCTGAGCCCGTTCAGCCAGCTGGTCATCAGGCGGGTAGGCCACATGCTCCAGGGTCAGACCCCGGGCATCTATGGGACCGGTGGAACCTTCGCGCAAGGGGTTGGCCACCTTGTCGGCAAACCATGGCACGGACCGGCGCCCCAGGCCCACCTGAATGCATGCTGCTACCAGTGAGCGAACCATATTATGGGCAAATGCGTCAGCGACGATCCGAAAGACGGTCAGCCCGGATTCCATGAAAGTCGGAAGGTACCCGACAACACTCTGGTCCGGAGCCGCACCGAACAGATTCACGGCCGGGACCAGATCCCAGTGTGCGGCCAGGACCTTGCGGATGGTCGTGCCGCCAGGGTTTGGCCTGGCGAAGGATCCGAAGTCATGCAGGCCGATACACGCTCTTGCGGCCTCGTTCATAGCTTGCAGATCCAGGCTCCCCTCCAGATCCAGCACATAGCCCCGCATGCGGGGATCCCCTGGCTGGCCCCCCTGGCTGACCCGATACAGGTAGGTGCGTTCCATAGCAGAGAAGCGGGCATCGAATCCCGCAGGGGCCAATCTAAGACCGAGCAGAACGATGTCGGCAGGCAGCAGGTGCCGGAGACGGCGTTCCAGGGCCACAACACCATTGACCTCCATATGGCCCCTGCAGGACTCGAGCACAACATCGGGAATGTCCAGGTGCGCCACCTGATGAGATGCGTGGACCCCGGTGTCGGTTCTGCCAGCCACGACCAGTCTTGGTTCCCAGACGTCATGGTTATGAGGAACTCCGCCTTGTGAGCTGCGGGCTCCAGTGATCAGAGACAGAGCCTGCTCAATGCAACCTTGGACCGTACGAAGCCCTGGCTGCCGGGCCCAGCCATGGAAGCCGCCACCGTCATAGGCCAGATCCATGCGCAGCCTGACAAGGGACATCTTCCCTTCCTGACCTTCCATCAAGACCTCCCTGGCAGCAATGACAAACGGGGCCGGAGAGCCATGCTCCCCGACCCCGTCATCGAATGCAATAACCGATTACTCGGCAGTCTTCTCGGCATCCTCAGCCACGTCGGCATCTTCCTCAGCCTGGGCTTCGGCCTGATCCGCCTTCTCAGCGGTCTGTTCCAGATCCTCTGCGGCCTGGTCGGCCTGGGACACGTCCTGATCGGACTCGTTGGCCTCGACGGCCTGGTCGACGGCATCCTTGGCAGCGCCTTCGGCGACGGCGGCGTCAGTGGCCGCAGCCACCTCGGCATTGTCGTCCTTGGCGGCCACCTTGGCTGCGGACTCAGCCTCCTTGACGACGGCCTTCTTGGCCGACAGGGGCTCGGTGACCAGCTCGATCACGGCCTGGGGGGAGTTGTCTCCGCGGCGGGGCGCGATCTTGGTGATGCGGGTGTAGCCGCCCTCACGCTGCTGCATCTGCTCGGCGATCTGCGTGAACAGGATGTGGACCACAGACTTGTCGCGGATGACGCGCATGACACGACGGCGGGCAGGCAGATCCCCACGCTTGGCGAAGGTGATCAGCCGCTCGGCCAGCGGACGCAGGCGCTTGGCCTTGGGCAGAGTGGTCGTGATACGGCCGTTGGCAAAGAGGCTGGTGGCCATGTTGGCCAGCATCAGCCGCTCGTGCGCCGGGCTGGAGGCCAGACGTGGGCCCTTGCTAGGTTTTGGCATTGGATTATCTCCTTACGGCCCGGGAGGACAGGTGGGCATACGCCCGAACATCCGACTTCCCGGAATTGCTGTCAGCAGGCGACGGAACCCTTCCCCTCGCCCGCTCATACGAAGGCTGCTGCACTTCACTCGTCGTCAGGCGAGAAGAAGGTGCCTCCCTCGAGATTATTGGTGTCGAAGCCCAGCGGGGAGGCCTTCAGCGACAGCCCCATGCCCTCAAGCTTCTCCTTGACCTCGTCGATGGACTTCATGCCGAAGTTGCGGATGTCAAGCAGATCCTGCTCGGTATGCGAGACCAGCTCGCCGATGGTGTGGATTCCTTCGCGCTTGAGGCAGTTGTAGGAACGCTGCGTCAGGTTCAGGTCCTCAATCGGCACGGACATCTGCGGATCCGCCTCTTCCACCACCGGTTCGGGTCCGACTTCCACACCCTCAGCCTGAGTGTTGAGCTCGCGGCAGAGGCCGAAGAGCTCGACCAGGGTCGACCCAGCGGAGGCCACCGCATCACGCGGCGAGATGGCAGGCTTGGTCTCCACATCCAGGATCAGCTTGTCGAAATCCGTGCGCTGCTCGACACGGGTGGCCTCGACCTTGTAGCTGACCTTGAGCACGGGAGAGTAGATGGAATCGACCGGGATGCGGCCGATCTCATCGTTGTCCTGCTTGTTGAGCTGGGCCTGGACGTATCCACGCCCACGCTCCACCGTGAACTCGATCTCCAGCTCGCCATCCTCGGCCAGGGTCGCGATATGCAGATCAGGATTGGCCACGGTGACGCCGGCCGGCGGGGTGATGTCCCCGGCGGTGGCCTCGCCCTTGCCGTTCTTGCGCAAATACATGACCACAGGCTCGTCGTACTCGCTGGTCAGCACGATGCCCTTGATGTTGAGCAGGATCTCAGTGACGTCCTCCTCCACACCAGGCAGCGTGGTGAACTCGTGCAGGGCACCCGAGATGCGGACCGAGGTCACAGCCGCTCCCGGTATGGAGCTCAGCAGGGTACGACGCAGGGAGTTGCCCAAGGTGTACCCGAATCCGGGCTCCAGCGGCTCGATGGTGAAACGGGAGCGCTGGGCATTGACGACTTCTTCAGTAAGAGTCGGACGCTGTGCAATAAGCACTGTTGCTATCCTTTCAGCTCCGACCGGTGGTGCACTCACCGGTCTTCGCGGGTGGATTCATGGGTTTTTTAGTGCTCAGACGCGACGGCGCTTGGGAGGACGAACGCCATTGTGTGCCTGTGGGGTCACATCAGAGATGGAACCGACCTCCAGGCCTGCGGACTGCAGGGAGCGGATGGCGGTCTCGCGGCCCGAACCCGGGCCCTTGACGAAGACATCCACCTTCTTGACCCCATGCTCCATGGCCTTGCGGGCTGCGGATTCGGCGGCCATTCCCGCTGCGTAAGGGGTGGACTTGCGGGAGCCCTTGAAGCCTACGTCGCCGCCTGAAGCCCAGGCCACTACAGCACCGGAAGGATCGGTGATGGAGATGATGGTGTTGTTGAATGTTGACTTGATATGCGCCTGCCCGACCGGAACCGACTTGCGATCCCGACGACGAGGCTTGCGCGCGGCCTGCTTTGCTGCTGCCATTGATCCTCGTTTCCTTGTCACGAATAACTGATTGCTAGTGCGAATCACCGGGAACCCTCATCCCCGCTTCGCATTCGGCCTTACTTGGTCGCCTTCTTCTTTCCGGCGACGGTGCGCTTGGGCCCCTTGCGGGTGCGGGCGTTGGTCTTGGTCCGCTGGCCACGCACGGGCAGGCCCCTGCGGTGGCGCTGGCCCTGATAGCAATTGATCTGGATCTTACGGCGAATATCGGCGTCGATCTCACGACGCAGATCACCCTCGATCTTGTAGTTTCCCTCGAGGTAATCACGCAGCGTAATGAGCTGCTCGTCCGTGAGATCCTTGACGCGGGTGTCCGGATTCACTCCGGTCGCGGCAAGTGTTTCCTTGGCGCGAGTACGCCCCACACCGAAGATGTAGGTGAGGGCTATCTCTATGCGCTTCTCGTTGGGGATGTCGACTCCGGCAAGACGTGCCATTGCGATTCCTTTTTGTTCTACGCAGGTCGTGCACCGAGTCTTCCGGTCTCCCGGCCCGGGCCTGCGCACCCGGGGTTCAGCCTGTCGGCTGTGACTCAGCGCCTTTGGTGTTCGTTGCCGCTGGGAATCCGCTCAGCCCTGGCGCTGCTTGTGGCGTGGGTTTTTGCAGATCACCATGACGCGGCCGTGACGACGAATCACGCGGCAGTTCTCGCAGATTCTCTTCACACTAGGGCTGACCTTCATGGTTTTCCTTTGCTTGTGTACCTTGTTACTTGTACCGGTACGTAATCCGTCCGCGGTTCAGATCGTAGGGACTCATTTCGAGCACCACCCGATCCTGGGGCAGAATGCGGATGTAGTTCTTGCGCATTTTGCCGGAAATGGTGGCCAGCACCAGGTGCTTGTTCTCGAGCTCGACGCGGAACATCGCATTGGGGAGGGCCTCGACCACACGCCCTTCCACCTCGATCACACCATCTTTTGCCATAAGCCTTCTATCCGATCCTCGGCCGGTTACACAGCGCGCCGAAAGACACGCCAAATGGTAAGTATAGCATTGATGGGCCCAAAATTGGGCAATAGCGTGTTGACACGACAAAAGGGCCGTCTGAACGGCTGTCGCTCAATCAGTATAGCAGTCATTCAGACGGTCCGATAAGGACCCGAACCCCTCAGTCCTCGATGGCGATGTTCTGCGTGTTGTCAGCCGGTTCGATGCTGGTCTTGGGCAGGGTCACCTCCAGGGTGCCGTTGGCATAGTGGGCATGAATGTCCTCCTGACGAACCTTGTCGCCTACATAGAAGCTGCGGGAGCAGGACCCGGTGTAGCGCTCACGCCGAATCCACCGGCCCTGGTCATCCTTGTCGCCCTGGTCACCGTTCTTCTGGGCGGAGACGATCAGGTAGCCGTCCTCCAGACGCAGGCCGATGTCTTTCTTGTCGAAGCCGGGCATGTCGATGGAGAGCTGGTACTGCCCGTCCTTCTCGCGCACATCCGTGTTCATCAAGGGGCTGTTCAGCGCGTTCTTGGCGCCCTGGCCCTGCCGACGCCCGTCACGCCAGTTGTTGAAGAAGGGATCGTCGAAGAAGTCGCCGAAGATCGAATTGTTCATCAATGCGGGAAACATAGCCATAATCGCATCTCCTGATTCTCTAAGTCAATAGTTTTTGCGGACCGGAACCCCGGGTGGACATCCTGACCTGTCCTCCCGGGCTCCCTGCCCTTCACTTTGTCCAAACCGCGGGAGCCAGGTTCCATACCCGATGTTCACCCAAGGAATAAAAGTTGAGTCTAGGAGACTCAACTTTCGTTATCAGCCTTGTCTGCCCTCCCTTGTTCTCTCATTCTTCGGGCCTTGAATGACCACATGTCAGACATTACGGGCCAGAATTCTTGTGACGTAACTTTGGGGCATTTACCATAGGATAAGATTCCGCCAGCCCCCGCAGGCTCTTGAGGGCGGACCCAATCGCATGTGGACCGGACGGACCGGCCATTCCTAGTCAAAGGAGCTCAGATGCTCACCAACGAATACATTAAGCGCGTATACCAGCAGGTTGAGAAGCGCGACGGCGACCAGCCGGAATTCCTGCAGGCTGTTCGTGAAGTTTTCTCCAGCCTGGAACCCGTGGTGGAACGGCATCCAGAGTATGAGGCCAACGGCGTGCTGGAACGTCTGGTCGAGCCCGAGCGTGCAGTCAAGTTCCGTGTGGCCTGGACCGATGACCAAGGCCATGTGCAGGTCAACCGCGGCTACCGGATCCAATTCAATTCGGCCATCGGCCCCTACAAGGGCGGCCTTCGCTTCCACCCGACCGTGACCGAGTCGGTCATCAAGTTCCTGGGCTTCGAACAGATTCTGAAGAATTCGCTGACCGGGCTGCCGATGGGCGGCGCCAAGGGAGGATCCGACTTCGACCCCAAGGGCCGCTCGGATGCCGAGGTCATGCGCTTCTGCCAGGCCTTCATGACTGAGCTGCAGCGCCACATCGGCCAGTTCACCGATGTGCCCGCCGGCGACATCAACGTGGGATCCCGCGAGATCGGCTACCTGTTCGGCCAGTACAAGAGAATGCGCGACGAGTACTCGGGCGTGCTGACCGGCAAGGACCTGACCTTCGGCGGCTCCCTGGCCAGGACCGAGGCCACGGGTTACGGCCTGTGCTACTACACCCAGGAGGCCCTGCAGACGCTGCGCAAGGATTCCTTCCAGGGCAAGACCGTCGTCATCTCCGGTTCGGGCAACGTGGCCATCTTCGCCACCGAAAAGGCCCAGCAGCTGGGCGCCAAGGTGGTAACGGCATCCGACTCCAACGGATACGTCTACGATCCCAAGGGGATTGACCTGGATGTCGTCAAGGACATCAAGCTGGGTCACCGCGGCCGAATTCGCGAGTATGCGGACCGTGTGGACTCCGCTGAGTACCACGAGGGCTGCAAGGGCGTCTGGACTGTGCCCTGCGACATCGCCCTTCCCTGCGCCACGCAGAACGAAATCGACGAGGAATCAGCAAAGACCCTGGTCGCCAACGGATGCACCGTGGTATGCGAAGGCGCCAACATGCCCTCCACCCCCGAGGCCATCCAGGTCTACCAGGACAACAAGGTGCTCTACGGACCCGCCAAGGCCGCCAATGCCGGCGGCGTGGCCGTCTCCGGCCTGGAGATGAGCCAGAACTCCCTGCGCCTGCAGTGGACCTTCGACGAGGTGGATCAGCGGCTCAAGGACATTATGACGGGGATCTTCCAGAAGTCCTACCAGGCTTCCAAGGAATACGGGCATGAGGGCGACCTGATGCTGGGCGCCAACGTGGCCGGCTTCACCAAGGTGGCCGATGCCATGGTCGCCCAGGGCATCCTCTGAGCCAGGACCTAGCCAATCTGAACAGAAGGGGTCCGACCTGCAGAAATTACGGGTCGGACCCCTTATTGCGCTTTAGCGGGCTGCCGAACTCATGCGACCAGCTGGTCGATGACCTCGGGATCGATCCGCTGATGCGGGTCGAAGTCCTTGGAGCCCAGATACCGGTAGATGCTGGCCTGAAGGGCCCGCGCCTCGGGATATTCGGTCAGATTCTGCAGACCCATGGAGGAGAGCAGAAGCCGGCCCTTCCCGCAGCGGCATTCCAGTAGCTGGGTCATGGGTCGCAGGTAGGCGTAGCTGTCCATCTCGGTGATGATGGACTGGTAGCGCTCGGGCAGGATGATGGCCCGCTGGGTGGCCATGGGCCACCACTGCCAGTCAGTGTGCGAATCGGTCGGAAAATCTGCGAAAACAGGATGGTCGGCCTGAATGAACTGCCCCATGGTGCCGCTCTGGTCCTTGAATGTCCCCACTGACCAGAAGTCCGTGGAGAAGTGGGCCTGAACGGATCCGGGCAGGGACTGGGCCGTGGAGTCGGGACTCAGATAGACTGTGCCCCCCTGGTCCAGGACCCGACGCGCCTGTTGGTCGAACCTCCTAGCCTCGTACAGACCGTCTGGCCGTTCTGGCTGGCTGTCCTGGTAGACCCAGACCGGATAGACGTTGGCCACACCGTCGATCTCCAGACTCAGACGGCAGCGTTGGTTGCCATGAATGCCGTCCAGAGGCAGTTCGAAGGTTCCCAGATCGGTCAACTTGCCCACCGGACAGGTGACCCGACGGAAGACATGTTCCAGATCAACCCCCTGGCCCTGCAACCGCAGCCGCAGATCACCCTGCAGTGTACGTCGACCGTAGTTGGCCACCTTGACCGTCCCTGAGAGCTTCTCCAGGCTGGTATAGGCATAGCGGTCCACGACTGCCAGCGGCAACTGGTCGGTGAAGAAGGACCGGAAGCGTTCAGGGCGGGCGAAGGGAAAGCGCTTGGGGTGTAGATGGGCATCCATCATGCCCACCAAAGCCGTGCCTTGTCCAGGAAAGTCCTGAAGACCCAGCAGCGAAAGCCCGGACATGGAGGGGGTTCGCAGGACGGACTCCACCTCCTCCCGGTAGCAGATCCGCGACAGTTCGCCTGTAGCGGCCACCCAGTCCTGCCAGGTGCTCTGGTCCAGGCCAGATTCACGGACCCTGTCACGAATCATTGCGTAATTGTCGGGACGGGTGACCCCGGTGAACTCCTCGATCTCTCGAAAGTCCGGCAGCACCTCATACTGGCCGACCTCGAAACCATAGACCGGAACCGTGCACTCTTTGCGGACTGCCAGCATGGAGTCCTCAAAACTGTGGGCAGTGCCCGGATGAACCGCATTGGTGGACCCACGCATGTTGGCGAAGCAGCAGCGCAGGTCATGGCCCTTGTAGGACTCTGAGGTGTAGACCTCGTTGCAGTCGTCACTGCCCAGCTGACCATAGTGCGGGTTGGAGGAGTTGGCATAGAGCCGGGTGTCATCGATGCTCCGGGCATCCTCGATAAGCTGAGCCATGCGCTGGTGGCCGGTCGCATCCGCAGACAGCTCGTTGCCCAGGGTGAGCATGACAAAGGAGGGGTGGTTGGCCAGGAAGAGCAGTGTCTGTTCCAGTTCGATGCGATAGTAGCGGTAACTGACATCCTCTTGGAAGGCATGATAATGGTCCCAGTGGGAGAGCTCGGGCTGCATCATCATCCCCATCCGATCCGCCGCGATAAAGGCCGCTTCGGGCGGGCAGTGCGAATGGAAGCGGACCACATTCACTCCGTATGACCGGTAGGCCTCCAGAATACGAATCCAGGAGCCCACGTCCATGGGCGGGAAGCCGGTCTGCGGAAACTCAGCACAATTGGCCTCGCCACGCAGGAAGAAGGCCCTGCCGTTCAGAGCCAGCCTCCCCCGCTCATCGGCTGCGAAGTCACGGATGCCGAAATCCGTGCTGACCCGCGAAAGCACCCTGGAACCGTCCGGCGGCAGGAGCTCGATTGTCATGCCATGCAGACAGCCCTGGTATTCGTCCCAGCGATCCGCATGGACGTCAAGCGGCAGATCGGGCCAGGTCAGTGTTCGCCGCCCAGGTTCCAGGTCTGCAGTGACCTCCAGAGGCTGGGCCAGTGCATCGGAAGAGAGCCTCAGGCGACCATGGAATCCTTGGCGCGAATCTACATCAGCCTCTACGCTCAGCGCATCGCCATGGGGGTAGACACGAACCCTATCCAGGAAGGTGTCCTCCTCCACACGCAGGCCGATGTTCCCCAGAAGCCCGTTCCAGTTGGTCTGGGTATGGTCAGTGGCTGTCGAGGAATCCAGAATGGCGTCGTGGGGCATGCCCTGGTAGGCGTTGTCGGAATCCACCTGCAGCAGGTCATCGCCCGTCAGTAGCCCGGTCAGCTCGAAGACATGCGGCGTGTTCAAGGTCTGAGGCCGATATGGCTCAGCCAGGCGTTCGCCCACCCTCACCTCCAGGCGGCGAGCGCGCTCCACCTCGAAGAAGATCCTCCGACCCGGCTGCGGGGTCCATCGAATCTGCCGGGACAGCCTGACAGTCCCCTCGAAGGCGTGCCGCCTGGTCAGCCGAGAGCCGATGGGGCCGGGCTTGCCACTGCCATAGTCAGCGGACAGCTCCTGATCATCATGTCCGAGTCCGTTGGTGTCCAGCGTGCCCGGCATCAGGACGGTTCCCTGCAGTTCAGGCGGGGAATCAACCCGCCAGGCTCCGGTCAATGCCACCTTGGTCATGCCTTCCTCCCGGTAAGAATTGCCCTGTGGTCCAATTCATCAGCGAACAACCCGGCCTGAATATGGCCGGCATCCAGTTCCAGCACCTGCTTCAGGCACTCCCGAGCCTGATCGATCTGCCCTGTACCGATGCGTGCCAGGCCCATCAGGTAAAGGCAGTGGACCCGGTTCATGCGGGTATAGTCCGCATCGAAGGTCAGGAAATCGGGCAGGGAGACCGCGAAATAGTCCTTTTCCACATGGTCGTCCAAGTGCTGCTCGCCGAAGTCCAGCAGCCGGTAGTAGCAGGCGTTGGCCGGACCCTGCTCGCCCAGGGCCTGATGGGCCAGCCCCTGGAAGAGGACCATCTCGGCGGGCTGATCGTTGTAATAGAGCGACTCCCCCACCTGCCCTGAACCCAGGCAGGCCAGACGGAACTCCTGATCCGCAGCTTCCTCGTCACCTGCTGATCGTCTGACCAGCCCCAGGTAGTAGTGCAGATCGTTGTCCTTCTGACCTTCCAGTTTGCCTTCGCCCAGGTTCTCCGGATAGGTCATGGCCCGCTCCAGCAGGCCCGCAGCACGATCCCAGTCCTGGACCGCCATGGCGTCCTTGGCCATCAGCGTCAGGGAGATTCGGTATTGGGCGGTGATCTTGCCCTCACCACCCTCCCATGGGTGGAAGTGCCGGCCGCTCATCAGCCGATAGGCGCGTTCGTAGCTGCCGGTCTGGTTGAGCAGACTCAGGTATTCGATATAGAGATCATCCCTGCGGGCCACAACCGCTGGATGCTTTTCAAATTCCGTCAGTCGACGGGCAAAGCTCCAGCCCATCAGCCTATGGAGCTGATCCCGCTCCAAAAAGACCCGGGCGTCTTCGGGATCCAACCGGCAGGCGGTCTCGATTTCCTGATCGGCGGCCTGCCAATCGTGTCTCTTGTTGCCGTAGGCGATGGCCAGGTTGCGGTGGACAGTGGCGAAGTCGGGGTCCAATTGCCGGGAGTGCTCCCAAAGCTTGATGGCCCGATCCGTCAGCGACTTGTCGTAGTAGAGGCAGCCCAGATAATAGGCTGCCTTGGGACCATCAACCATGTCCATGGCCATTCGCAGGGGGGCGATATCATCGAGGCTATTGGGGAAGCAATAGTCCGAAGGCGCCGCCTCGGCCGCCTGGAAGGCCTGCAGGGCCTGGTCCTTCCGACCCAGCAGGTGCAGATACCAGCCTTGATAATACCGGACCATGGGTTGATGCTGATCGGCCTGGTCCAGTAGTTGCAGCGCCTCCTCATAGGCGCCGAATGCGGCATAGTCTCGTGCCGTCCGCAGCAGGTTGAGGTAATCCCCGCGCATCAGTCTGGACAGCTCGTCCGGATCACCGCCTGCCAGAACCCGCTCGTAGCCGGATACGAAGTCGAAACGATCCAGGGCCAGGTTCTCGCGAACCGCCTGGTCCGCCTGATCCTGCCTGCCCAGCTGACGCAGCAGATAGGCCTTGAGCCCTCGGGCCCTGATGTTGTCGGTGTTGCGGGTCAGGGCACGCTGGACGAAATCCAAAGCCTGCTCCAGCTGGCCACGACATGCCGCAATGCAGGCCAGGCAGAAGAAGGCCCGTTCCTTTTGGGCATCGTCCCAGGTGGCCTTGTAGAAGGCGTCGTAGGCCTTGTCCATTCGTCCCTGATAGCTCAAGGCGAGACCCAGATTGTAATGAGCCTCGGAATCATAGGGTTGGCTGTTGCGCCAGGTCAGCCGCTTGATGGCCGTGCGGAAGTGCTGCTCGGCTCCGGCGAAGTCGCCACGTCGAAGCAGGAGTCGGCCGTAGGCGTTGTTGATGCGCGCATCGCCCGGGTCACGCTTGAGCCCCTCCAGATAGTAGGGATCAGGCCGGTAGGTGGCATGGCGGTATTGTTCCAGGTGCAGACCGGTCAGCAGCAGTTCCTCGTTGGTGGCGATACGTTCCGGCCGATCGGCGGCCTGTGCCGGCTCGGGAATCTTTCCATCGGCGGGCGGCTGTGGACGATAGCTGACCAGGAGCCGCCCTTGAGCGTCCTCCACCCGGGCTGTCAGTGCAGTGGCCGGACGGTCGCCTGTCTCGAATTCGGCCCTGACCTGATTGTCGGGGCCGAGGATGCCCTGCCACTGGTAGAGGATGGATCCGTCATCTGCCACGACCTGGACGCGCGCATCCTTCTGAACCCTTGTAGCGTAGACGGTGACTCGCCCTTGCCCGGCCTTCAGCCCCTGGGCCTCGATCCCCTCATGCTCGCCGGCAGCTCCGAAGGTCTGCTCGGGGCCAACCTCCAGGTTGAGGGCCGCATCAACGCTGGCGTTCTTGACCAGACCCACCTGCTTGTAGGGCATGAAGTACTGGGTGAAGGTCTTGCCTTCGTATGGCTTGAGCCAGGTGAAGTCAGGCTGGTTGTCGGTGAAGACCCCGGTCATCAGCTCCACGTAGGGGCCGTCGGCATCGGTCAGATTGCGATCCCAGGCATGGCCGAAGTCCCCGCATCCCCAGGTCCACTGCTTCTTGCCCGGGGAGATGTGATGGTCAGCCACATGCAGAATGCCTGCCTGTCGGGAAAAATCGTAGCCGCCGACGAAGTCATAGTCCGAATGGGCGGCCATATAAGAGGTGGGCACCGGCACGTTCTTATAACGGCTGATGTCCACTCCCTGGGAGTAGTCGTGCTTGTAGTAGGTTCCCGTGGCGATGGGATAGCGGGAGACGTCGCGCTTGCCGTGGTCCATGACCGCAGTGACATCGGGTGGCATGACGGTCCTGGTGTGCTCGTTGACCGCCACGGCCGGATTGGCCCACCAGAGGAAGGACTGGGGCAAAGGCGTGCCGTTGTAGAGCCTGGCCGAGATTTCGATGACGCTGACTCCGGGATGCAGGGCGATGGTGGTGGTGACCTGGGTGCCGTAGATGCGGTCGGTATCGTGGCAGACCACAGCCTTGCCACCGTCCGGCAGGTCCTTGAGCGTGCAGTCCACCGGAAGGAAGGTGCTGGGCCGATGGTGCTGTGGCCAGTTGAACTCGATACCCCCGGAGATCCAAGGGCCGGTCAGGCCTACCAGGGCAGGTTTGATGACCCGGTTGCGGTAGACGAAGTCGTAGCCGTTGGTCTTGTCCCGGGCATACTGGATGCGTCCGCCTAGCTCAGGCAGGACGGTCACCTCCAGGTATTCGTTCTCCAGAATGACCGCCTTGTAGTCCCGATCCTTGCATTCGTCCGAGATGGTCTCGATGACCGGGTAAGGATAGACCCGTCCCGAAGAGCCCTGGTAGACTCGATTTTCAATAAATTGCGGATTTTTGTCCGGTTTTCCGATCCCGTAGGTGGGGATCGTAAGCTCTGTGACCTTCACTGTGACGCCCATGGTCATCAGCCCCTTGTCTGCTCAGCAAAACTGTATATATTTGCTCTCAGTCTATAGTCGGAATCGGCCCTCAGAACTGCATAAATTGTTTGAAAATATTAAAAAATTGCTACCATGTCGGCTTAACCGATAAAGCACTTGCTGCGCTCGGGACAACTGGCGAAAATGAACGGATGCATACACATGAGGGCGGGGGGTCGGCCCGTCAAGGACCGACCCCCTAGGCTGGCGTTCACTTAATGCCGGATCAAGCCTTTCGGCATCTTCCTCCGACTTCGGCAATCCCGGAGAGCCCTACTCCAGTTCCAGGGCGCCGGTGTAGAGCTGGTAGTATTCGCCGTGTCTGGTCATCAGCTCATCGTGATTGCCGCGCTCGATGATCCGCCCGTGGTCCAGGACCATGATCACATCGGAGTTGCGAACCGTGGAGAGCCTATGGGCGATCACGAAGACCGTCCGGCCGCGCATCAATGCGTCCATGCCCTGCTGGACCACCTCCTCGGTCCTGGTGTCGATTGAGGAAGTGGCTTCGTCCAGGATCATGGCCGGAGGATCGGCCACCGCCGCCCGGGCAATCGAGATCAGCTGCCGCTGACCCTGGGACAGTCCGCTTCCATCCCCCTCAAGAACGGTCTGGTAGCCCTGGGGAAGCATGCGGATGAAGCTGTCGGCGTTGGTCATCCTGGCAGCCTCGATGCACTCCTCGTCCGTGGCATCCAGGCGCCCGTAGCGGATGTTGTCCAGGACGGTGCCTGTGAAGAGGTTGACATCCTGAAGGACGATGCCCAGGGAGCGGCGGAGGTCAGGCTTGCGGATATTCCTCACATCGATCCCGTCATAGAGGATCTGGCCCTGCTGGATGTCATAGAAGCGGTTGATCAGGTTGGTGATCGTGGTCTTGCCGGCACCAGTGGCACCGACCAGCGCCACCTTCTGCCCGGGCTTGGCGAACCAGGTGATGTCGTGCAGGACAGGCTTGCCCGGGTCGTATCCGAAGCTGACGTCGGTGAATCGCACATCCCCCTGGAGGAGGGTGTATCGCCCATCCGGGGAGGTGATGGCCTGATCCTTGGCCTTCAGGGCCACATCACGGGCATCGCCGGGAAGCTTCATGGCGGCCTCCAGCGAGCGCCTGCCGTCGTCATCCGCCTCGCGCTTCCAGGCCCAGTGCCCTGTCTCATGGTCGACTGGGGTCATGGTCCGGCCGTCCGAGGCCAGTTCGACGCTGACCAATCTGACCGTGCCCTGGTCGGACTCGACGGGCTGGTCCATCAGGTCGAAGATCCGGGAGGCGCCTGCCAGGGCCATCATGACCATGTTGAACTGCATGGAGACCTGGCCGATGGGGTTGATGAAGGAGCGGGAGAGGGTCAGAAGGGAGACGATGGTTCCCAGGGTCAGCGGCCCAGCCCCGGTAAGTCCTACATTGCCCATGCCCGCGATGCCGGCCAGACCGCCCACGATGGCCAGGATGACATAGAGCAGGTAGCCCATGTTGCCCACGACCGGCATGGTGACGTTGCCGTAGGTGTTGGCCTGGGCCGAGGCCTGGAAGAGCTCCTCGTTCCTCTCCTCGAAGACCTTGGCGGTGGCATCCTCATGGTTGAAGACCTTGATGACCTTCTGCCCGTTGACGGCCTCTTCCACAAAGGCGTTCACCTGGCCCAGATAGCGCTGCTGGTGAACGAAGTACCGGCCGCTTCGGGTGACCAGAACCCGGACCACCACAATAAGGACCGCCGCGAAAACCAGGGTCAGGACGGTGAAGGGGATGGAAAGCCAGAGCATGGAGATCAGGGCTGCCAGGGCGGACAGGACCGAGGAGACCATCTGCGGGAAGGACTGGGAGATGGCCTGACGGAGGGTATCCGTGTCGTTGGTGTAGCGGCTCATGGTGTCGCCATGCTCATGGGTGTCGAAGAAGCCGATGGGCAGCTCCTGCTGGTGGGCGAACATCTGGTCGCGGATGGTCTTCAGGGTGCCCTGCTCCACCTTGACGATCAGCCAGTTCCAGAACCAGGAGCAGAAGGTCCCTACTGCATAGAGGCAGCCCATCAGGATCAAGGTCCTCATCAGCGGTCCCCAGTCAGGGTCGGCGGCCCCGACCAGCGGCAGGATGTAGTGGTCGATCAGCGGCTGGAGGAAGAAGGCCGATGCCGCCTGGGCCCCGGCGCTGATGATGATGCAGACCACGATCACCGCCAGCTGCCAGCGGTAGGCAAGCAGGTAGCTCAGGATGCGACGGGTCGTTCCCGGCGCGGCCTTGTCCAGGCGGGGCTTGCGGTCCTTGAATGATCCGTCACTCATGGTCCTTGTCCTCCTCGCTCTGGTTCCTGGTCTGTGATTCATAGATGGATCGGTACTCCTGACATGTTCGCAGGAGTTCCTGGTGGGTGCCCTTGTCGAGAATCCTGCCCTCCTCCAGGACCACGATCATGTCGGCGTCCTCCACAGAGGCCAGACGCTGGGAGATGATGATCTTGGTGGTGTCAGGGATTTCCTGGCTGAAGGCGCGGCGGATCAGCTGGTCGGTTTTGGTATCCACAGCGCTGGTCGAGTCGTCCAGAATCAGAATGTCGGGCTTCTTCAGCAGGGCCCGCGCTATGCACAGACGCTGTCGCTGGCCGCCAGAAAGGTTGGTGCCGCCCTCGTCCAGATAGGTCTGATAGCCATCAGGAAACTCCCGTACGAAATCGTCGGCCTGGGCCAGGGTGCAGGCGCGCGCCAGATCTTCGTCCGTGGCCTCAGGGTTGCCCCAACGCAGGTTCTCGGCGATGGTCCCGGTGAACAGGACATTCTTCTGGAGCACCATGGCCACCTGGTCGCGCAGGACGGTCAGGTCGTACTGGCGCACGTCCACGCCGCCCACCTGGAGGGACCCCTCTGTCACGTCGTAGAGACGGGGGATGAGCTGGACCAGGCTGGACTTGGAGGAGCCGGTCCCGCCCACGATGCCCAGGGTGGAGCCCGAGGGAACCTGCAGGTTGATGTGGCTCAGAACGGGACGTTCGGATCGCTCCGAGTAGCGGAAGGTCACATCCTGGAAGCTGATGGAGCCGTCGGCCACCTTCGTGACCGGCTTGGCGGGATCATGCACGGTGCTGACCTCGTTGAGCACCTGGCAGATGCGCTCGGCCGAGGCCTGGGAGATGACGACCATGACCACGATCATGGAGACCATGTTCATGGCCATCATGATCTGGATGGCATAGGTGACCAGGGCGGTCAGATCTCCTGTGGTAAGCCCCAGGGCGGCATTGTTCCCGGATGCCACAATCTGGGAGGCGCCCATCCAGGATATGACCAGCAGAGAGGCGTAAATACAGAAGTTCAGCAATGCCGGGTTCAGGCTCATGATCCGCTCGGCCTTGCAGAAGGCCCGGTAGATGGCCGAGGAAATACCGTTGAATTTGCGCTCCTCGTAGTCCTCACGGTTGTAGGACTTGACCACTCTGATGCCCTGAAGGTTCTCGTCCACCACGTTGTTGAGGTGGTCGTAGGTGTGGAAGACCCGCTCGAAGATGGGATGAACCAGCAGGGACAGACCGATCAGACCGAAGCCCAGGATGGGGATGGCGACCAGGAAGACCAGGGATATGGGTCTGGAAATCCTATAGGAAAAGAGCCAGGCCACAATGACCATGATCGGCGCCCTGACCCCCACTCTGATAACCATCTGATAGGCATTCTGCAGGTTGGTCACATCGGTGGTCAGCCTGGTGATGATGGACCCGGTTGAGAAGCGGTCGATGTTGGTGAAGCTGAAGGACTGCACCTTGGCGAACAGATCGCTGCGGACATTCTTGGCCAGGCCGGAAGAGGCGATGGCCGCATACCGCCCGGACATGAATCCGGAGAACAGGGAGACGGCCGAGCAGGCCAGCAGGATCAGCCCGAATTTGAAGATGGCCGGCATGGACCTCCCCGAGACCCCTTGGTCAATCAGGGAGGCCATGATGGTCGGGATCACAATCTCAAGGACGCTCTCCAAAAAGACGAAAGCCGGAGCCAGAAAACTGGCCTTCCGGTACTCGCGCAGGGAGCGCAGAATGGTTCGGATGGTGTGCTTTGGACGCGCTGGTTCCTGCTTATCCGATCTGACCACGGATACCGTAGACCCCTTCAAGTGGACCTCTTCTGTTTCTGTACTGATTGCTCTATCTTTTACGGCCGATCACCGACATGCAATATCCCTCGCAAGAGGGCCTGAATGCACCAAGGCTATCATCCTGTTCGCCAGAGTTGGGCGGACTCGCGGGTTTTCCGCCCTGCACAAAAAGAAGCTGTCACGCCCCTTGGGGTCATGCAGCTTCTATGCTCCAGGTCGTCTTATCTGCGAGTCTTGCCGGCGACCGGCCTCTCGACTGACAAGCTATGAATTGACAAGCTATGAATCAGCGCTTGTCCAGCTGAGCGACAATCTCCTTGGATATCTGGTCGACCTCGCCCCGGCCGTCCACTGCGACCAGAAGGCCACGGGACTTATAGGTATTCAGCAGGGGGGCAGTCTCCTTGGCATAGATATCCAGCCGCTTGGCTATGGCCTCGGGGGTATCGTCTGCTCGCCCCTCCTCCTTGGCCCGCTTGGCGATGCGCTGCATGAGCACGTCATGGTCGGCGTCCAGGGCCACCACAGCCGTCAGCGGAGTGCCCAGCTCCTTGAGCATCTTGTCCAGCGCCTCGACCTGGGATGCCGAACGGGGGTAGCCGTCCAGAATCCAGCCCTGGGCCGCATCATCCATGCCCAAGCGGTCCTTGACAATCTTGTTGGTCAGCTCGTCTGGAACCAGCTCGCCCTTGTCGGTGTAGGACTTGGCCTGTTTGCCCAGCTCGGTTCCGTTCTTCAGGTTGTAGCGGAAAATGTCACCAGTGGATATGGCCGGAATCCCGTAATGCTTGCTGAGCAAGGCCGCCTGCGTGCCCTTGCCTACACCTTGAGGTCCCATGATCAACAGTCGCTGTGCCATTCCCTGTCCTTTGCTTGATGTTCTTGGTCTGCAGTCCCAGGCGGACCAAACCGCGCAGGACCCTCTTTAACGTATGCTAGCGGCTGCCCGGTCCAAGAGCAGGTTCCGCTCCCAAACTCACACGAACGGTCTTCCTGGCACAGGCCTGACACAAAAATGGTCCGGCTCCATGCCAACAAGTGACAGGGCCGGACCTTAATCTGTTTGGATTGATACCACCAGCAGATGTTTGACCGAAGGGTCAGCCCTCCTTGTGGTCGCCCTCCAGCAGGAAGCCGGTGTACTGGAACTGCTCGGTCTGCGCCCTGGCCTGACGCAGGGTGTCCAGGCCGACGCCGGCGATGATCAGTATGGTTGTACCGCCGAAAGGCAGCTTGGAGTTGATCTTCAGCAGCATGATCAGCACCGTGGGAATCAGGGCCACAAAGAGCAGGTAGATTGCTCCCACCGTGTTCAGCCGGTTCATTACATATGACAGGTACCGGCTGGTGGCCCGTCCGGCCCTGATGCCCGGGATGAAGCCGCCGTACTCCTTCATGTTGTCGGCAGTCTCGTCAGGGTTGAAAGTGATTGAAGTGTAGAAGAAGCAGAAGAAGACGATCATGACCGAGTAGAGCACGATGTACCAGACCGAGGTCGTATTGGCCATGTTGGCGTTGATCCACTTGACCCAGTTCTGATCGGACTTGCCGAACTGGGCGATAAGGGTGGGAATAGCCAGAATGGAGGAGGCGAAGATGGGGGGAATCACGCCTGACATATTGATCTTGAGCGGCAGATAGGTGGAGGACCCGCCGTACATCTTGCGGCCGATCATCCTACGGGTGTACTGGACGGGAATGCGGCGCTGCGCCAGCTCCACGTAGTCGACCAGAATCAGGATGACCACCAGGACGGTCACCACAATGCCGAATTTGACCCAGTCGCCGTTCTTGCCGTTGGTTCCCCAGCCGATGTTCCAGAGCTGGGGCAGGAAGCCGGAGCAGATGGAGATGAAGATCAGGACGGACATGCCGTTGCCGATGCCCTTGTCGGTGATCAACTCGGCCATCCACATGATCAGACCGGTGCCGCCGGTCATGATCAGGACCATGACCACCAGATTCCAAACGGAGCTGTCAGGAATGACCTGTTGCTGGCAGGCCCCGTTGAAAAGCGCGCCGTTGCGGGCTGTGACCAGAATGGTCGTGGACTGCAGCACGGCCAGACCGATGGTCAGATACCTAGTATATTCGGTCAGCTTGGCCTCGCCGGACTGACCCTCCTTGTGCAGAGCCTCGAAGCGGGGAATGACCACGCGCAGCAACTGCACCACGATGGATGCGGTGATGTAGGGCATAATGCCCAGTGCGAAGATGGACAGCTGCAGCAGAGCTCCGCCGGAGAACAGGTTTACCAGACCGATGAAGTCCTCATTGCCGGCCGTGGTGATGCACTTCTGCACGGAAGGATAATCCACGCCTGGGGTAGGTATGAACGACCCAATGCGATAGATGATGATGATGCCAAGAACGAAGAAGATTTTCTTCCTCAGCTCCTTGGTCTTGAAGGCCTGGATTAACGTCCTCACCTAAGTTCCCTCCCTACGCGACCGCGCGTTGGTCTCGGTGCATCGCACCTTCTTGCTCCGACCAGCTTAACCGATGGTTCCGTCAAATCATGATGGCAACCGGGTCGGAAACGAATTCCGGCCCCCGCCCGCTTGGAGCGGGGAGGGCCGGAATCATCTGCCTTGCGGTCTGTCCCCTGCGAGTATCAGTTCTCGGAGACGGACCCGCCTGCGGCTTCTATCTTGCTTCTGGCCGAGGCCGAGGCCTTGACGCCCTTGAGGGTGAAGGCGGCCTTGACGTCGCCGTCACCCAGGACCTTGACAGGGCGGCCCTTGCGAACGGCTCCCTTGTTGACCAGATCCTCGACGGTGACCTCGCCGCCCTTGGGGAAGAGTCCTTCCAGGGCACCCAGGTTGACCACCTGGTACTCCTTCTTGAAGGGGCTCCTGAACCCGCGCAGCTTGGGCAGCCGCATGTACAGGGGCAGCTGGCCGCCTTCAAAGCCCGGACGGACCTGATAGCGTGCCTTGGTGCCCTTGGTGCCACGACCGGAGGTCTTGCCCTTGGACCCCTCACCGCGACCTACACGGATGCGGTCGCGCTTGGCGCCCGGAGCCGGACGCAGGTCATGCATCTGCAGGATGGTGGGCTCTTGCTTGTCGCTGGCCATAATCAGTCTGCCTCCTCTACGTTCACCAGGTGGCGGACCTTGTTGGCCATCCCCCGGTAGACGGGGGTGTCCTCACGCAGGACGGTCTGGCCGATCTTGTGAAGGCCCAGCGACCTGACGTTCTCCTTCTGGCGGTCGGTGGCATGAGCCACGCCCTTGACCAGGGTGATCTTGATCTGCTTGGTCATCACTCACCTGCCTTCGACTGCTCGTCAGCCTTGGCCTTGGCCTCTTCGCGCTCCTTGCGCTCGTCGGCGATGCCGGCGGCACGTGCGCGCAGGAGGGAGTCGGGGGCGACCTCCTCCAGAGGCAGACCACGGCGTGCCGCGATCTCCTCGGGCTCCTCCAGCTGCTTCAGGGCAGCCACAGTGGCCCGCACCATGTTGACGGCCGTGGCCGATCCCATGGACTTGCTCAGGATGTCGGTGATGCCGGCGCACTCCAGGACGGCGCGGACCGGACCGCCGGCGATAACGCCGGTTCCGGGGGCCGCAGGCCGCAGGAGGACAGTGCCGGCCGCATCGTGGCCGATCACCGGGTGGGTGACAGTGCCGCGGATGCGGGGAACAGTGAACATGTGCTTCTTAGCGTCCAGCTGACCCTTGGAGATGGCTGCCGGAACCTCGCGGGACTTGCCGTAGCCAACGCCCACAGTGCCCTTGCCGTCGCCCACGACCACCAGAGCCGCGAAGCTGAAGGTTCGACCGCCCTTGTGGACCTTGGACACACGGTTGATGGTCACGACCCTGTCGAGCATGTCGTCACGGTCGTCGCGATCGCGACGGCCACGACGACCATCCCTGCGGCCGTCACGGGAACCGCCACGACGACCACCGCGGCGATCATCGTTCCGGTCGTTCCGGTCTCTTCTGCCACCCTGGCTGGACTGAGCGTTTGTGGAATCTTCAGTCACCTGGGTTGTTTCCTTTGTCGTTTCGTTGTCGCTCACAGTGCCAAACCTCCCTCACGGGCGCCTTCCGCAACCGCTGCGACCCTTCCGTGGTACTTGTTGCCACCACGGTCGAAGACCACGGTGGTGATGCCGGCCTTCTTGGCCTTGGCCGCGATCTGCTCGCCCACCTTGCGGGCAGCCTCGGTCTTGGTGCCCTTGAAGGAGCCGTAGTCCGAAGCCATGGTCGACTCGCTGACCAGGGTGACGCCCCTGGTGTCGTCGACGATCTGGGCGATCATGTTGCGGTTGGTCCGTGTAACCACCAGACGGGGACGCTCTGCCGTGCCGGAGACGTGCTTGCGCAGACGGGCATGGCGGCGCAGACGGGCGATCTTCTTGCCTTTGCCTAGTATCGAGACCGTCATATCACTTACCAGCCTTTCCAGCCTTGCGCAGGATGTGCTCGTCGGCGTACTTGATGCCCTTGCCCTTGTAAGGCTCGGGTGCACGCAGGGCGCGGATGTTTGCCGCAGCCTGGCCGACAGCCTGCTTGTCGATGCCGGAGACGACCACTTCGTTGGCGTTCGGCGTCTCGAAGGTGATGCCCTCCGGGGGGTCGACAGTGATGGTGTGCGAGTAGCCCAGCGAGAACTCCAGGGACTTGCCCTTGGCGACCACGCGGTAGCCGGTGCCGACGATCTGCAGGTGCTTGCTGTAGCCCTTGGAGACGCCCTCGACCATGGATGCCACAATGGAGCGGCTCAGTCCATGCTTGGCCTTGGTGGTGCGGTCCTCGTCGGCGGGGGTCATGATGATCTGATTGCCCTCGACCTTGCCGGTGATGCCCTCGGGCAGCGTGTACCCGTCGGAGCCCTTGGGACCCTTGGCGGTGAATTCCTGGCCATTGAAGGCCACCTCCACACCTGCCGGAACGGCGATGGGGAGCTTGCCAATATGCGATGCCATGTTCAGCTCTCCTTTCTCACCATACGTAGGCGACGATTTCGCCGCCGATGCCCCTGTCGAGGCATTCCTTCTGGGTCATCAGTCCCGAGCTGGTCGAGATAATGGCGATTCCCAGACCGCCCAGGGGCATGGGCAGGGAATCCGACTTGGCGTAGCGGCGCAGACCGGGCTTGGAGACGCGCTTGATGCCCTGAATGGACTGACGTCCATCGGGACCGTACTTGAGCGTGATCTCCAGATCCTGCCCGACGCGCGCTTCCTTGGCCCGGTAATCGGCGATGAAGCCTTCGCGCTTGAGGATCTGCGCGATGTTCGCCTTGAACTTGGAGTACGGCATGTCGACTGTTTCATGCTTGGCCGCACTCGCATTACGCAGACGTGTCAGCATGTCTGCGATGGGATCTGTCATTGTCATGTGGGCTTATGCCCTTCCTCGCCGTGGTTTCCGCCGCCGGGCAGCAAACTGCCGCGACCGCGGACCTTCAGCGTCGATCTTTACCAACTGGACTTCGTCACACCCGGCAGCTCGCCGCGATGGGCCTTCTCGCGAAGGCAGATGCGGCACAGGCCGAACTTGCGATAGACGGAATGGGGACGACCGCAGACCTGGCAGCGCGTGTAGCCACGCACCTTGAACTTCGGCTTGCGTGCCGCCTTGTTTCTCAGAGCGGTTTTTGCCATATCAGTTCTCCTTGAAGGGGAAGCCCAGCTGCTTGAGCAGCGCCCGGGCCTCCTGATCGTTCTTGGTGGAGGTCACCACGGTGATATCCATACCACGCTGGTGATCGATCTGATCAGGATCGATCTCGTGGAACATGGACTGCTCCGTGAGACCGAAGTTGTAGTTGCCCTGGCCGTCGAACTGACGGTCGCTGATGCCGCGGAAGTCGCGGATGCGGGGCAGAGCCAGGGTCAGCAGGCGATCCAGGAACTCCCACATGCGCACGCCGCGCAGGGTGGCGAAGGCGCCGATGGCCTGTCCCTCGCGCAGGTGGAACTGCGCCACGGACTTCTTGGCCTTGGTGATCTTGGGCTTCTGGCCGGTGATGGCCGTCAGGTCCTTGACCGCACCCTCGATCAGCTTGGAGTCGCGTGCCGCGGCCCCCACGCCCATGGAGACCACGACCTTCTCGATCCTGGGCACCTGCATGGGGTTGGAGAACTTGAACTCCTTCTCCAGCTCGGGCACGATGCTCTCGCGGTACTGCTGCAGCAAACGAGGGACTGCCGGTGCTTCAACGGTGGTATCGCTCATGACAGCTCCTTGCCTGACTTCTTGGCGAAGCGGGTGCGCACGACCTTGACCTTGCCGTCACGCGCCTCCTCCTTGATGTTTACGCCGATGCGAGTCGGCTTCTTGGTCTCCGGGTCGATGACCATCACGTTTGAGCGATGGATGGGCGCCTCGGTCGGGACGATGCCCGACTCCTGACCCTGCTGGGTGGCGCGCACATGCTTCTTGACGATCTGAATACCCTCGACGATCAGACGGTCATTGGGCAGAATCCGCAGAACCTTGCCCTCCTTGCCGCGATCCTTGCCGCGGATGACCTTGACCTGGTCGCCTGTCTTGATCTTGGCTACCACTTCAGATCACCTCCGGTGCCAGGGACACGATCTTCATGAAGCGCTTGTCGCGCAGCTCACGACCGACCGGTCCGAAGATACGAGTGCCGCGGGGCTCACGGCCGGTGCCGAGGATGACCGCCGCGTTCTCGTCGAACTTGATGTAAGAGCCGTCATGACGACGGTGCTCCTTGACCGTGCGGACGACGACCGCCTTGACGACCTCGCCCTTCTTGACCGACCCGCCGGGAATGGCATCCTTGACGGTGGCGACGATCACATCGCCAATGCCGGCATAGCGTCGCTTCGACCCGCCGAGCACGCGGATGGCCAGGATCTCCTTGGCACCCGTGTTGTCGGCGACCTGAAGCCGCGATTCCTGCTGAATCATTGATTCTCCTTAGCCGCGCTGGTTCTCCGCAGACACCCCGCACCAGGGCGGGATGAAATGCGGAGCCTGGCCGAACTTGTTACTTGGCGCGCTCGACGATGGAGTCGAGACGCCAGCGCTTGGTCTTGCTCAGAGGACGGGTCTCCATGATACTCACGAAGTCGCCCACATGGGCCTCGTTCTTCTCATCATGGGCCTTGACCTTGCGGTTGCTGCGGACGACCTTGCCGTACAGGGGGTGGGTCGAACGCTGCTCCAGCTCTACGGTGATGGTCTTGTCCATCTTGTCGGACACGACGTAGCCGCTGCGAACCTTGCGGAAGTTGCGCTCCTGCTTGTCAGCCATGCTTACTTCTCCTCAGCTTTGCTCTCGGCCTTTGCTTCGGCGGGCTCCTGGCTGATGCCCAGCTCGCGCTCACGCAGGACGGTGTACATCCTGGCGATGTCGTGCTTGACGGCCTTGA
This sequence comes from Bifidobacterium sp. ESL0820, assembly GCF_052606235.1. Taxonomy (NCBI): domain Bacteria; kingdom Bacillati; phylum Actinomycetota; class Actinomycetes; order Bifidobacteriales; family Bifidobacteriaceae; genus Bifidobacterium; species Bifidobacterium sp. ESL0820. The sequence goes on along the minus strand of NZ_CP199594.1, from coordinate 2,028,037 downwards.
GGCGGGAGGTGTTCTCCAGCTGACCGGTGGCCGACTGGAAGCGCAGGTTGAACAGCTCTTCCTTGGACTTCTTCAGGAAATCCTCGATCTCCGCATTGGTCTTTTCATTCAGATTCTTGATGGAATATTCGGCTGTTCCGACTGACATCAGATGTCACCGCCTTCACGTGCAATAATCCGGCACTTCATGGGAAGCTTGTCAGTAGCGCGGCGAAGGGCCTCGCGGGCCACATCCTCGCTCACGCCGCCGATCTCGAAGAGCACCCGGCCGGGACGGACGTTGGCCACCCAGAACTCGGGCGCACCCTTGCCGGAGCCCATTCGGGATCCCAGAGCGTGCTTGGTCAGGGGGCGATCCGGGAAGACCGTGATCCAGACGCGGCCACCACGCTTGATGTACCGGGTCATGGCGATACGGGCCGCCTCGATCTGCCGGTTGGTCAGGTAGGCCGGAGCCAGGGCCTGGATGCCGTAATCGCCGAAAGCGATCTCGTTGCCGCCCTTGGACATGCCCGAACGACCCGGACGATGCTGCTTGCGGTATTTAGTCCTCTTTGGGATAAGCACGGCTCACTCCTTTGCTTCGGTTGCGACGGGGGCCGAGGCGGTCTGCTCCTGAGCCGCCGCCGGCGGCGCGGCCACACCGCTGTTCTGCTTGGCTGCATCCTGCTCGCGGCGGGTGCGTCCCTCGGAGGGACGGACGCCACGACGGGGACGACGATCGCCACGACGACCGGGGCGGTTGTTCTGCTGAGCCTGCTGCTCCTCGAACTGACGCTCGGTCATGTCGCCCTTGTAGATCCAGACCTTGACGCCGATGCGGCCGTAGGTGGTCCTGGCCTCGAAGAAGCCGTAATCGATCAGGGCGCGGAGCGTCTGCAGGGGCACACGACCCTCGCGGTAGAACTCCGAACGGCTCATCTCGGCTCCGCCCAGGCGGCCGGACAGCTTGATCCTGATGCCCTTGGCGCCGGCCCGCATGGCATCCTGCTGAGCCTTGCGCATGGCCCGGCGGAAGGTGACGCGGTTGGTCAGCTGCTCGGCGATGCCCTGAGCAACAAGCTGGGCATCGATGGAGGCGTTCTTGACCTCGAAGATGTTCAGCTGGACCTGCTTGCCGGTGATCTTCTCCAGCTTGGCGCGCACGCGCTCGGCCTCGGCGCCGCGACGGCCGATGACGATGCCCGGCCGGGCGGTGTGGATGTCGACGCGCACACGGTCGCGGGTCCGCTCGATGACGATCTTGGAGACGCCTGCGCGTTCCAGATCCTTGTTCATCTCCTTGCGGATCTTGTCGTCCTCAAGAACGAAGTCGCTGTAACGCTCCCCCGCCTTGTTGGAGTCGGAGTACCACTTGCTGCGGTGCTCCTCGGTGATGCCGAGTCGGTACCCAAACGGGTTGATCTTCTGCCCCATTATCGGGCTCCTTCCTTGTCGGCCACCACGACGGTGATGTGGCTGGTCCGCTTGTTGATGCGGGCCGCACGACCTTGGGCGCGGGCGCGGAACCGCCTCAGGGTGGTGCCCTCGTCCACGTAGGTCTCACGAACCATCAGCTCGTTCTCGCGGAAGGGCTGGTTGGCCTTGTCCGCCTTGACACGCGCGTTGGCGATGGCGCTCTCCAGGCACTTGCGGACCGGAACGGCCGCGTCCTGGGGGGCGAACTTCAGAATGGTCACGGCCTCGGTCGCCTGCTTGCCTCGGATGAGGTCGACGACGCGGCGAGCCTTGCGAGGCGTCACGCGAACGTGACGTGCAATTGCCTTAGCTTCCATGTGTCTCTACTCTCCCTCGCCTCAGCGGCGTGCTTTCTTGTCGTCCTTCACGTGACCCCGGAAGGTCCTGGTGGGGGCGAATTCGCCGAGCTTATGGCCGACCATGGCCTCGGTGACGAAGACCGGGACATGCTTGCGGCCATCGTGCACAGCGAAAGTGTGCCCGATGAAGTCCGGGGTGATCATGGAACGACGGGACCAGGTCTTGATGACGTTCTTGGTGCCCTTCTCGTTCTGCTCGTCGACTTTCTTCTGCAAGTGGGCGTCGACGAATGGGCCCTTCTTGATGCTACGAGTCATCTTTCCGACACTCCCTTACTTGCGGTTCTTACCATTTGGACGACGACGCACGATCATCTTGTTGGAGGCCTTCTTGGGCCTGCGGGTGCGGACCTCGCCCTTGCCCCAGGGAGACACTGGCGGCTTGCCGCCACGAGTGCGTCCGCCATGCGGGTGGTCGACCGGGTTCATGGATTCACCGCGGGTGATGGGCCTGCGTCCCATCCAGCGGGCACGTCCTGCCTTGCCGAGCTGGACGTTGGCGTGGTCGTTGTTGCCGACCTCGCCCACGGTTGCACGGCAACGGGAGTCGACGTTGCGGATCTCGCCGGAGGGCATACGCAGCTGGGCGTAGGCCCCGTCCTTGGCCACCAGCTGGACGGCAGCACCAGCCGAGCGGGCGATCTTGGCGCCGCCCAGGGGCCGCAGCTCAATGGCGTGGACGATGGTGCCGGTCGGGATGTTGCGCAGAGGCAGGTTGTTGCCAGGCTTGATATCGGCCTGGGGGCCGGTCTCGATGACGTCACCCTGCTTGATGCCCTGCGGGGCGATGATATAGCGCTTCTCGCCGTCTGCGAAGTGCAGAAGGGCAATGCGGGCCGAACGGTTGGGATCGTATTCGATCTCAGCCACCTTGGCTGGCACGCCGTCCTTGTCCCAGCGGCGGAAGTCGATGAGACGGTACTGGCGCTTGTGCCCGCCGCCGCGGTGGCGGCTGGTGACGCGGCCATAGGAGTTGCGTCCGCCGGTCTTGCTCAGCTTGCGAACCAGCGACTTCTCGGGCTTGGAGCGCGTGATTTCGGCGAAGTCCGAAACCGAGGCGTTGCGACGGCCCGCGGTCGTCGGCTTGTATGTACGGATAGCCATAATCTAGTTCTTCCTTAACTTTTCTCGGCTAGCCTTCAGTTGTTGGTACCGAAGACATCGATCGACTGGCCCTCGGCCACCTTGACGATGGCGCGCTTCTCGGCGGCGCGGCGACCCCAGCCCGTACGGGTCCGGGTCCGCTTGCCCTGACGATTGAGGGTGTTGACCGATGTGACCTTCACGTTGAAGATCTGCTCGATGGCCTGCTTGATGGCGACCTTGTTGGCATCAGGATCCACCACGAATGTGTACTGGCCGCGGTCCGAGTTGGCGTAGCTCTTCTCGGAGACGACCGGACGCAGAATGATGTCGTGCGCTGGCTTGTGAATAGCTGCCATGAAAATCAGGCCTCCTTGACGGTCTCGGACTTGGCGCCGCCCTTGACAGCCAGGAAGGCGTCGAAGCCATCCTTGCTGAAGACGACATCCTCGGCCGTGACCACATCGTAGGTGTTGAGCTGATCGGCGAAGAGGACATGGACGGTGGGCAGGTTCCTGACGGAGAGCCACTCGTTGATGTTCTCACGGGACAGCACGACGGTGGTGAATCTGTTGTCGACCAGGGGCAGCAGGGCTGCCTTGGCGGCCTTGGTGGACGGGGTCTCGCCAATGCCGAAATCGACCACGTGCACGCGTCCGGCGTTGACCCGGTCGGACAGGACGTAGCGCAGGGCTGCGGCCTTCATCTTCTTGGGGGTGCGCTGGGAGTAGTCGCGCGGCTGGGGGCCGTGGACAATGGCGCCACCGGTCCACTGGGGAGCGCGGATGGAGCCCTGACGAGCACGACCGGTGCCCTTCTGCTTCCAAGGCTTGCGGCCGCCGCCGGAGACGGTGGACCGGGTCTTGACCGAGTGCGTGCCCTGGCGGGCAGCAGCCAGCTGGGCGACGACCACCTGATGGATCAGCGGCACATGCGAGCGGACATCCTCCTCGGCAATGCCGAAGATCTGCTCGGGCGCATCCACGGTCCCGGTGTTCTTGCCCTGGGCGTCGGTGATGTTCAGAGTCAACTTAGCCATGGTTTCAGGCTCCCTTCACTGCCGAACGAACCAGGACGATGGCGCCGCGGGGCCCGGGCAGGGCACCCTTGATGGCGATGACGCCCTTCTCGGCATCTGCGGAGACGATGGTCAGGTTCTGGACGGTCGAGGTGTCATGACCCATGCGGCCGGCCATCCGCTTGCCCTTAAGGATGCGGCTGGGCGTTGCGCAGGCGCCCACTGAACCGGGGCGGCGCTCGTTCTTGTGCGAGCCGTGGGTGCGGCGGTAGGACTTGAAGCCCCAGCGCTTGATGGTGCCGGCAAAGCCCTTGCCCTTGGTGGTGCCGGTCACATCGACCTCGCTGCCCTCGGGCAACAGGTCCAAGCCCAGCTCCTGGCCGGGCTGGTAGCTGTCGGCATCGGCGGTGCGGACCTCGACCAGGTGACGACGCGGGGTCACTCCGGCCTTGGCGAAGTGGCCAGCCAGCGGCTTGGTCACCTTGGTGGGGTCGATCTGCCCGTAGCCGATCTGGATGGCCTGGTAGCCGTCCTTCTCCTGGTTCTTGACCGCGGTCACCACGTTGGTGGACACGTCCACCAGGGTCACCGGGACGAAGAAGCCGTTCTCGTCCCAGACCTGGGACATGCCCAGCTTGCGGCCCAGGAGAGCCTTGCGGTTCCTCTGCTCTTCAGCCATGCGGTTTCCTCCTCCCCTACAGCTTGATCTCAATGTTGACGTCCGCCGGCAGATCGATGTGCATCAGCGAATCCACAGCCTTGGGCGTGGGATCCACGATGTCGATCAGGCGCTTGTGGGTGCGCATCTCGAAGTGCTCGCGGGAGTCCTTGTACTTATGAGGAGAACGGATGACGACATACACGTTCTTCTCAGTCGGCAACGGAACGGGGCCAACCACAGTTGCGCCCGCGTTCGTCACCGTCTCGACGATCTTCTTCGCCGATTGGTCGATGACCTCATGGTCATAGGACTTTAGCCTGATGCGGATTTTCTGTCCCGCCATTGCCGTCCGCCCTTTCTAGCGATCTATGAACTGATTACCCAGTCTGTTTCGAGGGCACGGAACGACGGCCGCAAGGAGACATTCCTCCCGACAGGCCTCAGCCGGATCCATGCGCAGCCGTGGAGAATCCCGTGGGGATGGGACTCCTCGCTGCACCCGCTATTGTGATTGACAAAATGCGAGCCCAAAACAGGCAACTTTCTTATTAAAGCACGAGGGTTCCCCTAGAAGAATCCGGGCGTGTCGCACCGATTCCTGGGGAACCCACGACTCGATTATGGCCCTGTCAGGCCCGCTGGGAGGCCTCCTGGACCACATCCTCATCCTGGCGGGCAACCCTCATCCGGTGGCCCTCCTCCTGGCTGACCCCGTAGTAGGCTGCCACGGCGATGTCCTTCATATCCTCAATCAGCGGAATGCGGGGGTTGGCCGGCGTGCACTGGTCCTCATAGGCGCGCATGCCGATCTGATCCAGGGACTGCCAGTAGAGCTCCTCGTCCACTCCGGCTGCCTGGAAGGAGGCATCCATGCCCAGGCGCTCGTCCCTGTAGGATTCCACAGCACGGGCCAGGAGCTCCACGCCCTCCTCTGGTGCAGCGGATTCGATGCCCAGCACATGGGCCATCTGCCTGTAGCGCTCCGGGGCCACATACTCGCTGTACTTGGGCCAGCTGGTAGGCTCGTCCGGGACCCGTCCGTTGTAGCGGATCACATAGGGCAGGAGGATGGAGTTGGCCCGCCCATGGGCCACATGGCAGAGGGCTCCGATGGTGTGCGCCATGCCGTGGCACATGCCCAGGAAGGCCGAGCCGAAGGCCATGCCGGCCATGGTCGCCGCATTGTGCATCTTCTCCTGGGCCCGCACCTTGGCCTCGCCGCCGGCGGTGCCCACGGCAGGCTCCAGGTTGTCCCAGATCAGCTTGGCCGCATGCAGGGCCATGGCGTCGGTGTAGTCATTGGCGTAGACCGAGACGAAGGCCTCCATGCAGTGGGTCAGGGCATCGAAGCCCGAGTCGCAGGCCAGCTGCTTGGGCTGGGTGCGGGCCAGAACCGGATCCACGATGGCCACGCTGGGGGTCAGGGCGTAGTCGGTGATGGGGTACTTGTATCCGGTCTTATGGTCGGTGATGACCGCGAATGGGGTGACCTCCGAACCCGTGCCCGAGGAGGTGGGAATGCAGACCAGCCTGGCCTTGGTGCCCAGGGGCGGAATCTTGAAGGCCCGCTTGCGGATGTCGAAGAACTTCTCGCGAACATCGGCAAAGGAGATCTCCGGATGCTCATAGAGCAGCCACATGATCTTGGCCGCGTCCATGGGACTGCCACCGCCCACGGCGATGATGGTGTCGGGGCCGAACTCTTCGCGCATCATGGCCGCACCGCGCTCCACCGTCTCAACGCTGGGCTCGGGCTCTACATAGTCGATGATGCGGAAGGTGACCGGCTCGGGCCGGGCCCGCAGCTGATCGATGATCTTGTCGACGATCCCCAGCTGCTCCATGACCTTGTCGCATACGATGACGGCCCGGCGGATGCCGAACATGTCGCGCAGGTAGCGGACGGAGTTGGGCTCGAAGTAGGTCTTGGCCGGCACCTTGAACCACTGCATGTTGTTGTTCCTCCGCGCGATCCGCTTGATGTTGATCAGGTTGACCGCCTGGACGTTGCCCGAGACGGAATTGCCGCCGTAGGAACCGCAGCCCAGGGTCAGGGAGGGGGCGATGGCATTGTAGATGTCACCGATGCCGCCCAGGGAGCTGGGCTGGTTCCAGACAATCCGGCAGGCGTGCATGCGCTGCCCGTACTCGCGCACCAGCCTCTCGTCATCGGTGTGGATGGCTGCCGTGTGCCCGGCGCCGTAGCGCAGCATCTGCTCGCAAAGGGCGAAGCCCTCTTCCTTGTTGCGGGCCTTGAGCACGGCCTGCACCGGAGCCAGCTTCTCCAAGGTCAGGGGTTCCACGGGGCCCACCTGGTCGCATTGGGCTGCCAGGATGGTCGCGTCCTCGGGGATCTCGAACCCGGCTTGACGGGCGATGAACTGTGGAGACTTGCCCGGAACCTCGGAGTTGAGCCTGGGAGCGGGAGCGTCGTCACCAGCATGGGCCCGCACGCCGAACATGTACTCCTCCAGCTTGGCCTTCTCCTCGGGATTGACGAAGTAAGCCTTGCGCCGCTTCATCTCCTCGATCACCCGGTCATGCACATCCTGATGGGCGATGATGGCCTGCTCCGTGGCGCAGATCATGCCGTAGTCGAAATGCTTGGACAGGATCAGGTCGTTGACGGCCCGGGGAACGTTGACCCTGCGATCCACATATGCCGGAGCATTGCCGGCTCCTACACCCAGGGCAGGCTTGCCCGAAGAGTAGGCGGCCTTGACCATGCCAGGACCGCCGGTGGCCAGTATGGTGGCCACGCCGGGGTGCTGCATGAGCGCGCCGGTGGCCTCGACTGAGGGGTGCTCGATCCACTGGATGCAATCGTGCGGAGCGCCCGCCTCGATGGCTGCGTCGCGGACGATCCGGGCCGCCTCCACCGAGCAGCGCTGGGCGTATGGGTGGAATCCGAAGACGATGGGACAGCGGGTCTTCAAAGCCAGCAGCGACTTGAAGATGGCAGTCGAGGTGGGATTGGTCACCGGGGTCACGCCGGCTACGACTCCCACCGGCTCGGCCACCTCGATGATGCCGTCCACGTCGTTTTCGTTGATGATGCCCACGGTGCGCTGCTTGGCCAGGTAATTGGTCACATGCTCGCAGGCGAAGATGTTCTTGGTGGCCTTGTCCTCCACCAGGCCGCGCCCGGTCTCCTCCACGGCCATCTGCGCCAGGGGAAGGTGCTTGTTCAGGGCCGCGATCGAGGCCTTGGCCACGATCCGATCGACATGCTCCTGGTCGAGCTCTTCAAAGGCGCGTAAAGCCGACTGCGCGCGGACGACCAGGGCATCAACCTCCCTGCGGGCCAGCTCACTGCTGTCGGGCTGGCCGCCTTCCCTGCCAGCTGCCGGCTCCTTCACTTGATGGTCATGCTTCTGCTTCTGCGTTCCAGCCAAGATATTGGCCCTCCTCATGTTCCGCGAATACCGATGAGGGCCAGCAGAAAGTCTGAGGCGGTCTCAGACCGCGCCGGTCCACGAAAGGCATCCGTCATAACGTGACGAAAGTCACAATATAGACCAGAGGGGGCACCATTGAGCCCCAGGATGAGCGAACGTTCGCTTGAAGCGTGTCGTGTGGGAATTCGTGGTTTTTCTGGTCATTTTCCGCACCCGAACGTGCACTTTGCCGTTCGCTTCAGACTGGGCCGTCCAGGTATGAACAGGCATGAATCCAGGCATGAAAAATCCCCAAGGTCCGGGGGAACCTCGGGGATGGAAGAAACTGCAGACGTCAGCGCTTGGAGAACTGCGGGGCGCGACGGGCCTTGTGCAGACCGGCCTTCTTGCGCTCCACCACGCGGGCGTCACGGGTCAGGAATCCGGCCTTCTTCAGGGCAGGACGGTTGGCGTCCCGGTCGATGGCGTTCAGGGCGCGTGCTACGCCCAGACGGACTGCGCCGGCCTGGCCGGTCACACCGCCGCCCTCGACGCGCACAACCACGTCGAATTTGTTCTCAAGCTTGAGCAGCACGATAGGCGAGTTGACCTCGCGCTGGTGCAGCTTGCTGGGGAAGTACTCCTCCAGGGTGTGTCCGTTGATGCTCCACTTGCCAGAGCCCGGAATCAGACGGACGCGGGCGACTGCCTCCTTGCGGCGGCCGGTGCCGTAGCCCGGCTCGATGGCGGAGGTGCCGGTGCCTGCGCCGGCGTTGGTCTCGGAAGTGTAGGAAGCGCTGGTCTCCTCGGCCTCAAGAACCGCGGAGCTGTTGTTGTTGTCAGCCATGGTGATTATCTCCTCTGGTCCTACTTGGCCTGCTGGGCGACCTGATGGATCTTGTACTCAATGGGCTGCTGCGAGGTGTGAGGATGCTCCTCGCCTGCGAAGACCCGCAGCCTGGTCAGCTGGACCTTGGCCAGCTTGTTCTTGGGCAGCATGCCCTTGACCGCCGTCGTGATGATGCGCTCGGGGTTGTGCTCCATCAACTGCCCGTAGGAGTCGCGACGCAGACCGCCAGGGCGGCCGGAGTGGGTGTAGAGCACCTTGTCGTTCTTGTTGCCCGTCAGCACCATCTTGGACGCGTTGATGACGATGACGTTGTTGCCGGAGTCGGCGTATGGCGCATAGGTGGGCTTGTTCTTGCCGCGCAGCAGATCGGCCACCTGGGCTGCCAGACGCCCCAGCACCACACCGGAGGCATCGACGATATACCAGTCATGTGTCAGATCGGCTGGTTTCGGGGTGAAAGTCTTCACGATTCAACCTTTTCCTTGCATTGTGTTTCGGGCTCTCCGCGCCGCATGCTGCCATGCTGGCCGAAAGCCATGTATTCCGTGGGCTCCCTGAAAGTCCTAGACGGCGAGTGGGAAAAGCGCTTTGAGGACCCCTTAGGGAAACACAACAATCCATTATTGTAACGCCTGTGGGCCGTTCGTCAAAATTCGCGTCGGCACCGGTCTCAGCGCGAGGCGGCTGCCCGTGCCACCTGCCCGTCCGGGTCCTTGCGCAGGGCCTCAAGGGTCGCCTGCCCGGTGTTGGGATTCAGGGCCACGGCCCGGCGCACCATGGCGGCCAGCACATGGGGGGCGTCCTGCTCGTCGCGAGTGCCCAGAGCCCCGAGAAAGTCCAGGGTATCGGCATCGGCCCGATTGTCCTGGGCGCCCTCCAGGCGCATCTTCCAGGAGGTCATGGGGTTGGTCAGCGCAGCAGCCCTGACACCAGCGTCCTCGTCCTTGGTGAGCAGACCGACCAGCCAGTTCTTGTCATCCTTGTTGGCGGCCACCGCCCGTCGGACCTCAGGGCTGGAATCCTGGGAGAGCTTGACCAGAATGTTGGGGAATGGCATGGTCTGCGCCAGGTAGACCCTGTCCTCCACCGGCGTATGCTCATTGCCAGCCACTGCCTCCAGCAGTGCCGTGAAGCGCGAGAAGGCGGCCTGGTCGGACCTGTCGGGCAGGGGGCTGCGGGCGAATTCGTGCAGCTCGGCCGTATCCGTGGAATGCCTGAGCCTTTCATAGAAAACGGTCAGGGCCTCATGGGGCTTGCCGGCTGATGGGGATTCGGTGTCCGGTTGGTCCTGGGGATTGGTCATGCGGCCAGCTTAGGTCCTCTCCTTGATATCAGACCCGGCCCGGGATCCCCCTTAGCATGGAGATAGTGCAAGAACCGAGGAGACGACAGGCATAGGAGGCAAGCCGATTTGCTCACCATACTGGATACGCCGCAGAAACCGGCCACGGGTTCCCTTACCGAGCGGAAGTCCGAGTTCATCGGCCAGGCCTGCCATGTGGAGGACCAGCAGGCGGCCATGGCCTTCGTCCAAGAGGTCCGTTTACAGCACCCCAAGGCCCGGCACGTCTGCCACTGCGCGATCTGGGGACCGGAAGGCCGCACCAGCGAACGCATGAGCGATGACGGGGAGCCCTCCGGGACGGCCGGCAAGCCCATACTTGAGGTCATGCGTCGGCGGGGAGTGACCGACTGCGTCCTGACGGTGACCCGTTACTTCGGGGGGATCCTTCTCGGGTCAGGAGGGCTGATCCGGGCCTACTCCTCAGCAGCCTCCCTGGCGCTCAAGGCGGCAAAGCAGGCACGTGTGCTCCCGACCCAGCGATTCGCGATCACCGTGGACTATCCGGAGTACGATCCTCTGCGCCGTCTGATCCGCACCTCCGGGGGGCACGTGGAGACCGAGGACTTCACTGATCAGGTCCGGCTGATCTACGACCTGGAGCCCGCAGCGGTGCCGGCCTTCCATGGTCGGCTGGACGACCTTCTGCAAGGCCGGGCAGAACCCAGTGCACTGGGCGAAGGCCAAAGACTTATTCCCCTGTCTGGGGACCAAGCTTCATCTGCCACATGATCGGCGGGACGGGCCATGCAGCCATTGCCCAGCTGTGATCTGCCCTGCCGGACAGGCTCACGCCAAGCATCTTCGGTCCGCCGCCTCACAGACTCGGACCTTTCCAGGCCGCAGCTCCACAAAGTCTATGGGAATAAACGTCTTTGGCAATGGATCCCCAGTAATGAATAGGACCGGTGATCGTGCAGAATCAGCGATCACCGGTCATCTGGCGGAGACGAGGAGATTCGAACTCCTGGACCGCTTGCGCAGTCAACACCTTAGCAGGGTGCCCCTTTCGGCCACTCAGGCACGTCTCCATGCAGGCTCCCGATCCAAGGCCTTAGCCCCAGAGTTTTGGGAACAAAACAATAGATTACCATGATTGACCGACCTGACTCGCCGGCGCGACAGGATGCAATGAAGCACAGGACAGATTCGTTCATTTTCATGGATAAAAACCAGAATTGTGAATCTTTTCTAAGAATTTACGTTTGAGAATAATTTATTGCATGTTCCTCTGGGGCCCCCTTATATCATGGAGCCATGAGTACCGCACCGAGGCTTGCAGCCGCCAAGAAAGACTGGGGACATGACGAGACCGGCTGCACGGTGCTGCACATTGACATGGATGCCTTCTACGCCTCCTGCGAAGTCGCCCGACACCCTCAATTGCAGGGCCGGCCGGTCATCATCGGCACCGGACGGCGTTCGGTGGTCTCCGCGGCCAGCTATGAAGCCAGGGCTTTCGGCATCAACTCGGCCATGCCCCTGGCACGTGCCGAGCGACTGTGCCCTCAAGGGGTGTTCCTCCCGGTCGACATGACCTATTACCGGAATATCTCACGAAGGATATTTGATACGGTTTTCTCACGAATTACTGATCAGATCGAGCAGGTCTCAGTAGATGAATGCTATATGGACGTGTCCGGGGCGCTCATGCGCTGGGGCATGCCCACGGCCATCGCCCGGTGGATTCGAGCCAGCGTGGCCCGACAATTCCACGTGACCTGCTCGGTGGGCATCGCCACCAACAAGCTGGTAGCCAAGATGGCCTCCACCAACGCCAAGCCCGACGGCATGCTGCTGATCCCCAAGGCCCGGCAGGCCGAGTTCGTCCAGCTGATGCCCCTGCGCGGCATCCCCGGCATCGGACCGGCCCTGGAGAAGCGGCTCAACGCCTGGGCCATCAAGGACGTGGCCGACCTGGCCACCATGAGCGAGCGGGATCTGACTCGGGCCACGGGCTCGAACCTTACAGCCAGGAAGCTGGCACAGGCCTCACACGGACTGGACGACGATCCGGTCCAGCCGCGAGCGCCGGAGAAATCCCTAGGCGCGGAACGCACCTTCCTGCACGACACGACCAGCATGAAGCAGGTCTGCGACCTCCTGCGCGTCTGCAGCAACGAAGTGGCCACCGGACTGCGATCGCACGACCTGATCGCCCGAACCATCACCGTCAAACTGCGCTTCGATGATCTGCGCTATATGACCAAGGCCCACACCCTGGAAACCCCGGTCAACTCAGCCAACCGCATCTATCCGCAAGCAGTCGGCCTGCTCAAGGCCATGCTGGGGCTGCCCGATGGTGTGCCCATGGACACACCCCTGCCCAGGCTGATCCGTCTGGCCGGTGTCAGCGCATCCGGCCTGAGCCGGGTGGAGGACACTCCCATCCAGCCGTCCTTGGACGACATCATCCACGAGAGCAAACGCCGCACCGGCAGCGAGGCCCAGCGCCTGGATCAGGCAGAGGCCACCATGGACTCCATCAGGAACCGCTACGGCAAGGGCTCAGTCAGCATGGGCCTCTAAGCGGCGCTCCGCAGACGCCCCAGGGCCAGATCCAGCTGCTCGTCAGTGATGGTTGACGAGAACCGCAGATAGCGGCCATCCCCGTAGAACTCCCCCGGGCTGGCCAGGATCCCCAGACGGGACAGTTCAGCCATGTCTGCCCAGCAATCGCCCGAACGGGCTTGTGCCCAGATATAAAGGCCGCCTTGAGGCATGACGGCATCGTATCCGTAAGCTCCGAGAGCTTCAGTCAGTGCATGCAGGCGACGAGCATAGACATCGCGCTGGGCCGTCACGGCCTCGCCATCCTCCAGAGCGGCCTGCATGGCCCCTTGCACTGGACCTGGCACAATCAGTCCGACCTGCTTGCGGTAGGCGGTCATGGCCTTCACCAGTTGAGCATCGCCTGCCACCAGGGCAGCCCTGTATCCGGCCATGTTGGACTGCTTGCTCATTGAGTACAGGCACAGTATCCCGCTGGCATCGCCGCCACAGACTTGAGACTCCAAAATGCAGGGTGAGGCTTGGGCGGATCCTGACCAGTCCAGCAGGGCATAGCACTCGTCACTCAGGACCGTAGCCCCTATCGAACGGGCTGCCCGTACAATCTTCGCCAACCCGGCTCGGTCGATGACCCGTCCACTGGGGTTGCCCGGTGAATTGATCCATATGGCTCGCACGCCGGGCAGGTCCACCCATGAATCCGTATCAGCCGGATCATCCACGGTCGTCACCTGGGCCCCGGCCAGCTGGGTTCCGATGGCATAGGTGGGATAGGATACCCTCGGCTGCACTACCCGGTCCCCCGGCCCCAGATGCAGGAGGGAGGCCATGAGCGCCACCGCCTCCTTGGATCCGACGGTGGGAACCAGGTCCGCTCCCAGGGCATCCAGATCGACCCCGCGGCAACGGCGGAACCAGTCGGCCACGGCCTGCCTCAGAGGGCCATCACCGGCAGTTTTTGGATAGCCTCGTGCCTGGCCGTCATCCGCAGCCGCAGCCAAGGCCTCCCTGACCGACCTGGGCACAGGATCCACCGGCGAACCTACCGACAGGTCGACCAGGCCGCCGGGGCATTGCTCAGCACGCCGCCGATAGGGGTCGATCCTTGACCAGTCGTAGGGGGATTCGAAAGAGTGGAAACCCATGGTCCGCCTTTCTCCTATAAATAAGCCGCGGTGGGATGGCTCCCGTCCGCGGCTCGTCGGCCTGAATCGACTACTTGTTGGGCGGCAGGGCTGCCACACCCTCCGGATCGTGATCGTAGGGGCCGACCGCGGCAGCGCCGCCGGCATCCCCCACCTGGGCGAAGAAATCAGTCGCCGCGTCCTTGTACCAGGTCCACTCCTCGGGCAGGTCGTCCTCGTAGAAGATGGCCTCCACCGGGCAGACCGGCTCGCAGGCGCCGCAGTCCACGCACTCGTTGGGGTTGATGTAGAGCGAACGGACGCCCTCGTAGATGCAGTCCACCGGGCATTCGTCCACGCAGGCCTTGTCCTTGACGTCCACGCAGGGCTGAGCGATGACGTAGGTCATGGGTTACCTCCTGAGTATGCGAGTATTCACTCTACACTGCAGCGCCGACGCTCCAGGTCAGTCCAGACCAGCCTGGGTGGCCTTGGATATCTTCCCGCTGAGCTGATGACGGCCAAGCAGGGAGTGCCGGTAGGAATAGCCGAAGTAGATGGCCAGTCCTGCAGCCAGCCAGACCACGAACCGGATCCAGGTCAGCACGGTCAGGTTGAGCATGAGCCAGAGGCAGGCCAGGGCGATCAGAATGGGAACCCAGGGGTTGCCGGGCATCTTGAAGGACCGGGGCAGGTCAGGCCGGCGCTTGCGCATGATGGGCAGGGAGATGGCCACCAGCAGGAAGGCCGAGAGCGTGCCGATGTTGACCATGTCGGACAAGACGTCTATGGGGAAGCAGGAGGCCACTACAGCCACCACAATGCCGCCCAGGATCTGAATGCGGGCCGGCGTGCCATGACGGCCGGTACGGGACAGGGCACGCGGAAGAAGCCCGTCCCGGCTCATGGCGAAGACGATGCGGGTCAGCCCCAGCAGGAGCACCATGACCACGGTGGTCAGCCCCACCACGATGCCGAAGGAGATGATCTTGGCGGCCCAGGGAGCACCGACCATCTCGAAGCCTGTGGCCAGGGAGGGATTCTTGGCCTTGGCCAGATCCTTGTAGGAGACCATGCCGGTGGTGACGATGGCGACCAGGATGTACAGGGTGATGACGATCAGCATGCCCAGGCCGATTCCGCGGGGAATGGTCTTATGGGGCTCCTTGGCCTCCTCGGAGGTGGTGGCGACAATATCGAATCCCACGAAGGCGAAGAAGACCAGGGCCGCGCCTGAGAGGATGCCGGGGATACCGTAGATGGTGGGCTGCATGCCTGAGACCCACTGCCAGAGGGGCTGGCCCATGATTCCCGGCACGCTGGCCCCCGGAACGGCAGAAGCCGGCTCAGAAGGCGGGATGAAGGGCCGGTAGTTGTCCAATTTTACGTAGAAGAAGCCCACCACGATGACGAAGACCACGATGCCGATCTTGAGGACGGTCAAGGCGCCGTCGAACCGGGCTGAAAGCTTGGTGCCCAGGACCAGAAGGACCGTGAAGAGGGTGACGACCACCAGCGGGGCCAAGTCCACATCCAGGCCACCCAGATGGAAGCTGGAGCTGAAGGAGGTGCCGCCCATCAGATGGATGAAGTCGTTCAGGTAGACGCCCCAGTACTTGGAGATGACCGAGGCGGCCATGAGCATCTCCAGAATCAGGTCCCAGCCGATGATCCAAGCCACCAGTTCGCCCATGGTGTTGTAAGTGAAAGTGTAGGCCGAACCCGAAACCGGGATCATGGAGGCGAACTCCGCGTAGCACATGACGGCCGCCGCACAGACGATGCCTGCGATGACGAAGGAGATGATGACAGCCGGACCCGCATGGAAGGCCGCTGCCTGGGCCCCCACCGAGAAGATGCCCGCGCCCACGGCCACTGCGACGGCCATGATGGCCAGATCCCAGGTGGTCAGCGTCCGCTTGAGCGACCTGCCTTCCTCCCCGGTCTCTGCCAGGGTCTGTTCAACCGATTTCTTCCTGAATAATTCCATCTTGCTCCCGACTCATGAGTCCCGCTCCGGCGAGTAATCATAGGATATGGTGCCATACAAAACCGAAATACGCTCAATACGTGAAAGCAGGAGCTACCAGGCCAGGTCGATGCCTGGGGTAACAGGCTCGGGAATCAGATGGATGCCGAAGGTGGAATCCACACCTTTCTGGATGGCACGGGCCAAGGCCACCAAGTCGTCTGAGCGAGCACCTCCGCGGTTGGTCAAGGCCAGTGTGTGCACATCAGACAGGGCGGCAGCCGACCCCTCTTCCAGGGCGAATCCCCTGTGGAAGCCTGCATGATCGATCAGCCAGGCTGCTGAGGTCTTGACCAATGCCGAGTCTTCGACAGGATAGCGCGGGGCATCCGCCGGCAGGGCATCCGCGGCCTTGCGACTGATGATCGGATTGGTGAAGAAACTCCCGCAGCTATGACGGTCAAGCAGCACCCGCTCGCCCCTGGGCCCGTGAAGGTCATCCTGGACTGCCTCCAGAGCCTCTTCCAGGTCGGAGGTCCGACGGCAGGATCCCATCCAATCGGTCAGATACCGGTAGGGATCCTCCAGCATCCCCTTGCCTGCTCTGACGGTCAGAACCGCCCGGCGGATCCGCTCCAGGGGAAGGGTTGCCCCGACCTCCACACCCAGGGCCCTGGCCAGCTGGGCGGAACCCACCTGAGAGGCGGACCCATGTCGCAGGACCAGGGTGACCGAAAGGACCACGTAGCGCGGCGTGGGGAAGAACCGTGCGTCGGGCACAGCCGGCGCCTGATACATGGTCTGCTTGAGCAGGGAGGTCCTGTATCCGAAATCCAGATCCGAGGCCCGCAGTTCGGCGGTGACCTTGTCCTGGCGGTCCCAGACCTCGACCGAGTCGACCAGGCGGCCGACCTCCTGGCCGTAGGCGCCGATGTTCTGGACCACCGAGGCCCCGACAGTCCCGGGGATGCCGGACAGTCCCTCTGCCCCGATCAGGTGCATGCGCACGCAGTAGGAGACCAGATCATCCCAATTGGTCCCAGCCGTTGCGTTGATGTGAACAACAGGAGCACCACCTTCAGGCGGAGCCACCTCGTCGGGCACGCTGATGTCCTGACGGGTGTCACGCACAACCACGCCGGGAAAATCCTGGTCGGAGGCCAGCAGGTTGGATCCCCCGCCGATCAGGCAGAGGGGCAACCCCTTGGAATCCGCGTCCTCCACAGCCTCGATCATGCCCACACGGCTTTGGGGCTGAACGAAGGCGGCCATGCTCCCGCCCACACCCACAGTGGTGATATCGGCAAAGGTCGGAATGGTGTCTCTGGAGGATACGTCAGACATGCAATTCACTGTATCATCGTCCCCTTATGAGGGCCTCTCCCGAGCAGGAGCCATGCCAAACCTGGGATGCCCCCTGTCACCCTTGGCGATCATCAATCGGTCATACTCGGATAGCAAAGCAAGGGCATCAAGGTGACTGCGAAGTCCTGTCTGACCCCCCTATCAGCTTTTCCTATAGCTTTCGCAAGACCCGCGCGGGGCCAGGGGACGATTAGCGGCGATAGATATTACCTATATGCCAGGTCGTTGACTGGCCTGCTTCCTGGGGGTTTTATGTGACAAGAGCTTTGGGAAGGGGAATCTCCAAAGCCCTGTTTCCGGACGAAGGGCACCGGAAATACCTGGACACCCGACCGGGCATCCATAGGACACGCACCAGGAAACGAGCATGCAATGACAGAAGACAGACGAACCCAGTTCCACCAGATAGCCCATGACCAGGGGAAACAAGCCTGGCTGACCTCTGCCTGGCAGCACCATATCGGACACGAGTACGGTGCTGAGAATTTTGCCGCAGCCACCTTGGACTTCGTTCGCAAGTGGGATTGGGACTGGGTCAAGATCAACCCGAGGGCCATCTACTACGCCGAGGTCTGGGACGCAGTCTACGACAAGGATCACTATGACTGGCTGATCCCGCGCACCGTCCGCACGGCCATCCAGGAGGCAGGGGATATCGCCCGCATCGATCACCGCGACCCTGAAACCAATAAGGTCCTCCAAGAGCAGATCCAGGCTGCAAGAGGCATCCGAGACGGCCTTGAGGACCGAGCAGTCATCGACACGGTCTTCTCCCCTCTCTCGGTCCTCCTTCAATTGGGCGATCTCCCCCTCTACCCCGAGGGGCAGGGCTCCGCGCAGGAGGATGACAGGGGCCTGAACAGGCAGACGCTGATCTTCGACCAGCCCGAGGCGGCCAAGTCGGCGCTGGACAACATCGCCCGGACCCTTGCCGACTACGCAGCTCTGCTGGTCAGCCCCAAGGAGCAGGGCGGGGCTGGTCTGGACGGCATCTTTTTCGCCGAGACGGGCCTGGCCAGCCATGGCTACTTCAACCAGGCGCAACTGGAGGAATGGGCCAAGCCCTATGACCGGATCGTGATCCAAGCGGTCAGACAGGCCAATCCGGAAGCCCTGGTCCTGGTACATACCTGCCGGGAGGATGCCCATCCCGAAGAATTCACCGATCTGAATCCCGATTTTCTCCACTGGGACCAGTTCCGCCCAGGCAATCCTGAAATCAGCACCGACTTTCCTGCTGTACCCGTGGGCGGAGCCGACTTCGAACTCTTCAACCCAGGCGGCGACGTGGACCAGATCCGCCAGGAATTGGATCAGACCATCCGGGCCCGTCAAGGCCGTCCCTTCCTCCTGGCGCCCTCATGCACCATCCCAACGCCCGCCGACGAGGAGGCCCTGCGCCTTCTGAGCGGAACCCGGGCCCCCGAGCAAGTCTGAAACCACAAACAACCCACCGACATCAACCGTCAAACTCCAAGGGAGACATCATGGTCATCACATCAAAGCAGCACCGGCAGCACCGTGGCACCATCAGGGCAATGGTTGCCCTCATGACCACCATGGCCATGGCCGGAGCGCTGTCGGCCTGCGGATTGGGAGGCGACAAGGGCTCCTCCGCAGGATCGTCAGACCATGTGACCATCGCTGCCATCTACCCTAAGACCGGTCTCTACGCCGAGTACGGCAAGATGTTCCAGCAGGGCTTCGACCTGGCCAAGGACCAGGTCAACAAGAAGGGCGGAATACAGGGCAAGCGCCTGGACATCGACTACTACGACACCCAATCAGATGCCAAACAGGACGCCGCCGTTGCCCCAAAGATCGCCTCCGACAAATCGGTCATCGCCGTTGTGGGCGACTACTCCTCGCCGGCCTCCTCAGCCGCATCGCCCATCTTCCAGCAGGCCGGGCTGGTCCATTACGGCTTCAACAACTCCTCGCCGACCTTCACGAATTCGGGTGATCATGTATGGACACCTCAAATATCGCAGAAGACCTACCAGGAAGCCAACGCTGAGGCGGTGTCCAAGCGAGCCAAGAAGATCTCCGTCGTCTATATAGAAAACGACTGGGGGAAGGAATCCTTCCAGTACTTCAAGGAGGCTGCGGAACGGCTCGGGGTGCAGATCGTCTACCAGTCCTCTTATCTGCCCGATTCCACGGACCTGACTCCAATACTGATCCCGGCCAAGAATGCCGCCCCCGAGGCCGTGGTGGACATCGGTTACGGACCAGATGGGGCGCTGATCGCCAACACCCTGCGGGACAAACTGGACTATAAGGGACCCTTCTTCGGCGGTCAGGAGACCAAGGAGTTCCTCTCCCTGACCGGAGCGAACGCCCAAGGGGCCATCATTACCGGCGTCTTTTCGGCAACAGGCACCAAGGATGCGAAAGCCAAGGCTTTCGTCAAGAGCTTTGAGGACCGGTATCACACCGTCCCCGGCAACTTCGAAATCACTGCCTACCAAGCCATCAAGGACCTGGCCTACGCTGGCGAGAAGACCAGCCCCACCAGGGAGGGCATCCAGGAGGCCCTAGGCAAGGTCAAGGACTTCCCGCTCTACCAAGGCCAGGGAGGGACTTTCCGGTTCAACACCAAGACCCGCCGGGCGGATACGATCAAGCCCATCCTCCTCCAGGTGGATCAGGGCAAATTCAAACAGATCGAGGAGTGAGCAGCGATCATGGTCGAGACGCTCTTTTCCGGACTCATCCACGGCGGTGTTTACGCTCTGGCCGCCGTGGGTATGTCCCTGGTCTTCGGAGTGACCAATGTGGCCAACTTCGCACAAGGGTCGCTGGTGGCAGTCGGGATGATGACGGCCTGGTGGGTAGGCTCCTCCCTAGGCTGGGGACTCGTTCCCACCATCCTGGCCGTCGTCCTGGTCACGGGCCTGGTCGGCCTGGTCACCAACCTCCTGGTCATCACTCCCCTGGAAGGCCGACAGCCGATCGCCGCGCTCCTGGGCACCGTGGGTCTAGGACAGGTGCTGGATAACGGGATGCAGCTGATCTTTGGCTCTCAGACCCGGGCCTTCCCCCAGCTGCTGCCCACCCACAACCTGCATGCCCTGGGCATCAGCTTCGGCACCTCCGACCTGGTCATGGGTCTGGTTGCCCTGGCCAGCATGGTTGCGCTCTGGGCCTTCTTGACCTATGGCAGGACCGGACAGGCCATCAGGGCCACCTCCCAGGATTCCCAGGCCGCATTGCAGATGGGAGTACCTGTCACCTCCATTCGCACCATAGCCTTCGTTATCGGCTCGGTCCTGGCGGGCATCGCCGGAATTTTCATCGGCCTGTTCAAGACGAACATCAACCCCATGGACGGCAACGCCATCGGCATGACGGCCTTTGTGGCCGCCGCCATCGGCGGGCTGGGCTCCATCCCCGGAGCCATCATCGGTGGCCTGGTGCTGGGTTTGGCCGAGGCCGTCGGCGTAGGACTCTTCGGCGATGGCGTGCACGACCTGATCACCTTCGGCACCCTCCTGTTGGTTCTGATTCTCAAGCCCTCGGGATTCCTGGGCCGCAAGGCAGACATGGGCAAGGAGCCCATGACCGGAACCCTCCCGGAAGCCGCCACACCCATCCGACTGCCGCTTTGGGCCAACCTCGGCCTTGCGGCAGCCGCTCTGGCCACCCCCTTCATTTTCTCCGACCATCTGGCCGGCATCGGGACCCAGGTTGCCATATACGCCATTGCCGCAGTGGGCCTGACGCTGATCTCGGGCTCGGCCGGGCAGACCATCCTGGGGTTGGCGGGACCTGTGGCCGTGGGAGCCTACGCCTCGGCCCTGTTGACCATGCGTCTGCATTGGCCTTTCACGCTCTCCCTGCTGGGCGCGGCCGTCATCGCCGCCCTGGCCGCATCCCTGCTGACATTCCCGGTATGGAAGCTCAGTGGCCACTATGTGGCTATCGCCACCATAGGGGTGGGAGCAGTCATGGTCGCCATCATCCGCATCTGGGAACCTCTGACCAGGGGCTCGCTAGGTCTGCAGGGCATTCCCCTGCCGACATTCCTGGGCAAGCCGCTCTACACCCAGCAGATGCAGTACCTGCTGGATCTGGTCATTCTTCTTCTGGTCCTTGCAGTGACCTCCCGGATCCGGTCCTCACATCTGGGCCACGTCTTCGAGGCCATCGGCGAGGACGGACAAGCGGCCTGGTCCCTGGGGATCAGGACAGGGGCCTACAAGGCGCTGGCCTACGCCCTGGCATGCGGGTCGGCAGGTATCGCAGGAGCCCTGCTGGCACACCAGTACACCTATATCGACCCGACCCTCTTCAATCCGACCATGTCGACCCTGATCCTGACCATCATCGTCCTGGGTGGGATGAAGTCCCCGACCGGAGCCGTGATCGGCTCCCTGATCCTGGTAGGCGCCCCTGAACTGCTGCGCATCCTGCCCGAGGTGAGAATCATGGCCTACGGACTCGTCCTGATCATCTTCATCATCTGCAGACCACAGGGTCTGTTCTCAACCAAAAGGAGGGCATGATGACGGGCAGCCGACACAATCCCGAACCTGTACGCGACAATCCCGATCAACCCCTGCTCAGCGTGCGCGATCTGAGCAAGAGCTTCCAGGGACTGCAGGCGGTGGCCGACGTCAACATGGATCTGGCATCCGGCCAGGTGATAGGCATTATCGGCCCCAACGGATCAGGAAAGTCCACGACCATCAACCTGATCTGCGGATTTCTCAAGCCCGACTCGGGCCAGATCAGCCTTAAGGGGCGCACCGTGACCGGCCTGCCCGCTACGGACATGGCCGAGCAGGGGGTGTCCCGCACCTTCCAGAACGGCAGGGTCTTTCCGACCATGAGCGTTGAGGAGAATGTGGCCGTAGGATTCCATAGACGCCTGGAAGCCCGCAGACCCTTTCGCCGCCTGGAGCGGTGGCCCGTCCTGCGATGGATCCCCCTGCTGACGCAGACCTGGCTGACGCTGGTGCCCGGTCCCGCTTGCCGGAGGGAGGCGGTCGTCGAGCGCAAGGCCGTCCAGTCTGAAATTGACAGATTCAGCGAGCGCCTGGAGGAGCATCGCACCCAGGCCGCCTACACACTCTCCTACGCCAACCGGCGACGCACCGAGATAGCCAGAGCCCACGTCAGCTCACCCGACATCCTGGTCTTGGACGAGCCCACGGCAGGAATGAACCAGTCGGAGACCGCCGAGGTGCTGCAGCAGCTCCTGGAACTCAAGGCCCAGGGGCAGACCATGCTTCTGGTGGAGCACAAGATCGACCTGATCGAAGCACTGTGCGATCAGGTCATCGCCATGGACGGCGGCAGGATCATTGCCTCCGGACTTCCCAAGCAGGTCAGTGCCGATCCCCGCGTCATCACCGCATACCTGGGCGACCGCAGACCCCGCAACGATGCCCCCATGAACGGGCAGGCGGATGTCCTGGCTCGGCAGAACGCCCTGGCTCCGGCCACCATTGCAGAACCGACCGATGGCCTGGATCCCGACAGCACCGGAACCAGGTTAAAAACCAAAGCTGAGGAGTCTGATGGCGATGGTGGGAAGCCAACCGCCGAGGAAGATCGAACATTGCTCTCCCTGGATGCCGTCGATGTGAGCTATGGCCCGGTCAAGGCCTTGGACCATGTCAGTCTTCGCGTTCCTCAGGGCGGCATCGTCTCGCTTCTGGGCGGGAATGCATCGGGCAAGTCCACAACCATGAAGACCATCCTGGGCCTGCTGGCTCCAAAGGAGGGGACCATCCGTTTGGATGGACAGGAAATCACCCACACCCCCACCAAGGATCGGGTCCGTTCCGGAATCGCCTCAGTTCCGGAGGCAAGAAGGGTCTTCGCGGCCATGAGCGTGGAGGAGAACCTGCGTATGGGCGCCTACACCCAAAGGGAGCGCAATCAGATCGAACAGGATCTGGATACCATATATGAGCGCTTCCCCCGCCTGGCCGAACGCCGCGGGCAGCAGGCCGGCACCCTGTCAGGAGGCGAGCAGCAGATGCTGGCCTTCGGCAGGGCCCTGATGAGCCATCCCCGGCTGATATGCATGGACGAGCCGACCATGGGCCTCTCGCCCAAGCTGGTCGACCAGGTGCTTGAGCAGATCGCCTCCCTTCGGGACCAGCTGGGCATCTCCATCCTTCTGGTCGAGCAGCAGGCCGAGCTGGCCCTGTCCATCGCCGACTACGGGTACGTGCTGCAGAACGGCCTGATCCGTCTGGAGGGGCCCGCCCGACAGCTCTTGAATGATGAACGTGTCCGCCAGGCATACCTGGGCAAGGCAACCTCCCGATAGCGGGCAATAAGGAACACCTATGAGCGGAGCCTTGCCCGAGACCCTGAAAGAAGATTCGATGGTGGGCTAGCAAGGGATTCCCGACCGGACACAAGCAGAGGAAGACACCCGCATGAGCAAAGGATTTGCAACAAAAGCCGTCCATGACGGCTATGACTGTCAGAGCCAGGGCGGGGGCGCAGCCAACGTCCCCATCTACCAGTCGGCCGCCTTTGACATGGTTACCGCCGACCGGGGAGATGCCCTGGCCGCCGGCGAAATTCAAGGGTTCTCATACTCCCGCCTGGCCAACCCCACCGTCAAGGTCCTGGAGGACCGCCTGGCCAGTCTGGAGGGGGGCAAGGGGGCTGTAGCCATGGCCTCGGGGATGGCCGCCGTGTCGTCCGCCCTCATGTGCGCAGCCGAAGGTGGCGGGAGGCTGATCTCCCCTGTCGATCTTTATGGAACATCCGTGGATACCATGAAGACTTTCTTTCCCAACTTCGGCATCGAAACGGATTTTGTGGACGACATCAACGACCTTGACGCGGTGGAATCCCTGATCCAGGACGACACCAGGGCCATCTTCGCTGAGTCCGTGGCCAATCCGTCCACAGCCATAGCCGACATCCCTGGCCTGGCCGAACTGGCCCACCGGCATGGACTGGCCCTGATCATCGACAATACGGTGCCCACGCCATACCTGCTCAACCCGATCGACTTCGGCGCCGACATCGTCGTGCATTCGACCACCAAGGGGATCAGCGGCCACGGCAATGCCCTGGGCGGGGTCATCGTGGATGCGGGACGGTTCGACTGGGGCAATGGCCGCTTCCCGCAGATGAGCCAGCCCGAGCTGATCATCAGCGACGAGCGGCACGGGTCCATGGTCAGCTTTCTGGATGCCTTCGGCAAGATGGCCTTCCTGCACAGGGTCCATACCAAGTACCTGCACACCTTCGGAGCGGTCATGAGCCCCTTCACCGCCTACCTGCAGCTGACCGGCCTTGAGACTCTGCCCCAGCGGGTCGCCACCGAGGTGAAAACGGCAACAACCCTGGCCCGCCACCTGCTGACCATTCCCCAGGTGGAGCAGGTCAACTATTCGGGCATTCCCGAGGGTCGGCACCAGGGGGATGCAGACCAGCAGGACCGCCTGGCTTCGACCTTGCTGCCCAAGGGCGTCGGCACGATCCTGTCTTTCAAAGTCCAGGGAGGCTACGAGCAGGTCAAGCGCATCGTGGACTCAGTGCATCTCATGAGCTATATGCCCAACATCGGCGACTGTCGCACCCTGATTGTGGACCCGGCCAGGATCACCCACAGGGAGGTTCCAGAACCCTACCGCCTCAGCGCCGGTGTGGGCGACGACCTGATTCGAATCTCCGTAGGCCTGGAAAACCCGGACGACCTGATCGCCGATCTGGATCAGGCCTTTGCGGCCGCCTACCAGGGCGCTCTCTGAAGGCTGAGCCCCCTACATCGCCAAACCCGTTCTGCTTCCAACACTATCCGCAGATAATGCGGGGCAGGAACATAGGCGGATTTGCATAAGGAAGAACGCTTGTATAAAAAAGAACCCGACCAGATGGTCGGGTTCCGATGAAGCCAAAAGACGGGAAGAACTCAGCGGGTCTCCCGGTGCAGGGTATGCTTGCCGCAACGGGGGCAGAACTTCTTGAGCTCCAGACGGTCAGGAGTGTTACGACGGTTCTTGGTCGTAATGTAATTACGCTCCTTGCACACGGTGCACGCCAGCGTAATGCCAGGACGGATATCTGCGGCTTTTGCCATGGTTCACCTCTATAGTCGTTGCACGACCGACGTATGTCGGCCACAGTAGCGAGGAAGAGACTCGAACTCTTGACCTTACGATTATGAGTCGTACGCTCTAGCCAGCTGAGCTACCCCGCCAGAGAGCCTCGGGTGAGAATCGGACTCACGACCTCTTCCTTACCAAGGAAGTGCTCTGCCACTGAGCTACCGAGGCGTGGCGGATAGAGGATTCGAACCTCTGAAGCATTACGCGGCTGATTTACAGTCAGCTCCCTTTGACCGCTTGGGAAATCCGCCATGCCGCACTAGAACCGGAGCTCCGTACGGCAACTTGCCTATAATGACATGTTTTTCTGTTTTCCGCAAGTCCCACTCCAACGTCGTGTCTTCCGCGTCAGGGCGGGACAGACCGGTCAGAAATCCCAGTCCTCGTCGTCCGTCTCCACGGCCTTGCCCATGACGTAGGAGGAGCCAGAGCCGGAGAAGAAGTCGTGGTTCTCGTCGGCGTTGGGGCTCAGGGATGCGATGATGGCCGGATTCACATCGGTGGTGTCCGAGGGGAAGAGGGCGGGATAGCCCAGGTTCATCAGGGCCTTGTTGCCGTTGTAGCGCAGGAACTTGGTGACATCCTCCACCAGGCCCACCCCGGAGTACAGGCTCTCGGTGTATTCCACCTCGTTGTCGTACAGGTCGCCCAGGAGCTCATAGGTGTAGTCGCTCATGGCCTGACGCTCAGAGTCGGAGACCTTGGCCAGCCCCTTCTGGTACTTGTAGCCGATGTAGTAGCCATGCACGGCCTCATCCCGGATGATCAAGCGGATCAGATCGGCCGTGTTGGTCAGCTTGGCATGGCTGGAGAAGTACATGGGCAGGTAGAAGCCCGAGTAGAAGAGGAAGGACTCCAGCAGGGTGGAGGCCACCTTGCGCTTCAGAGGGTTGTCGCCCTCGTAGTAGTCCAGGACAATCTGGGCCTTGCGCTGGAGGAACTCGTTGTGCTCGCTCCACTCGAAGGCGGCATCGATCTGGGGCGTGGAGGCCAGGGTGGAGAAGATGGAGGAGTAGGACTTGGCATGGACCGACTCCATGAAGGCGATGTTGGTGTAGACCGCCTCCTCATGGGGCGTCAGCGCATCCGGGATCAGGCTGACGGCGCCCACGGTCCCCTGGATGGTGTCCAGAAGGGTCAGGCCGGTGAAGACCCGCATGGTCAGGGTGTGCTCCTCCTCGCTCATAGACTGCCAGGAGGGCAGATCATTGCTGACGGGAACCTTCTCAGGCAGCCAGAAGTTGCCGGTCAGACGGTCCCAGACCTCCAGGTCCTTCTCGTCCTCCAGACGGTTCCAGTTGATGGCGGAGACCCGGTCGATCAGCTTCAGCGGCTGCCGGGGAATGGAAATGGGTGGGACCATGGTTGATTGCTCCTTGTTGGATGGGTGTTCGACAGTGCGAAGCGGATCAAGACTGGACCGTCAGTCTATCGCATGGACGGACCCGGCCTGTGGATGCGGATGCCAAAGGGCCGGCGCCGCCCTCAAAGACGGCACCGACCAGGGATTGCACATTCCTGAGGACAGGCGCCTTAGAGCATGCAGCTGACGCAGCCCTCGACCTCGGTGCCCTCCAGCGCCTGCTGGCGGATCCTGATGTAGTAGAGGGTCTTGATCCCCTTGCGCCAAGCGTAGATCTGAGCCTTGTTCAGGTCGCGTGTGGTGGCCGTGTCTGGGAAGAAGAGGGTCAGCGAGAGCCCCTGGTCCACGTGCTGGGTGGCCTCGGCGTAGGTGTCCACGATCTTCTTCCAGCCGATCTCGTAGGCGTCCTCGAAGTAGTCCAGGTTCTCGTTGGTCATGTAGGGGGCCGGGTAGTAGACGCGCCCGATCTTGCCCTCCTTGCGGATCTCGATCTTGGAGGCGATCGGGTGGATGGAGCTGGTGGAGTGGTTGATGTAGGAGATGGACCCGGTCGGGGGGACGGCCTGGAGGTTCTGGTTGTAGATGCCGTCCTTGAGGATGGCCGCCTGGAGTTCCTTCCAGTCCTCCACCGTGGGGATGTGGACCTGATACTGGTCGAAGAGGTCCTTGATCCGCTGGGTCCTGGGCTCCAGGGAACGGCTGCCCTCGGTGTACTTGTCGAAGTAGTTCCCCTGTCCTGCCGGCTTGGCGTAGTCGGACTTGGCGAAGGAGGCGAAGGCCTTCCCCCGCTCCACGGCCAGGGCGTGGGAGGCCCTGTAGGCGTGGTAGGCCACGGTCATGAAGTACATGTCCGTGAAGTCCAGCCCCTCCTCGGACCCGTAGTGGATGCCCTCGCGGGCCAGGAAGCCATGGAGGTTCATCTGACCCAGGCCGATGGCATGGCCTTCATCGTTGCCCCTCTTGATGGAGGGGACGGCCTCGATGTTGGTGTGGTCGGAGACGGAGGTCAGGGCCCGCACCGAGGTTTCGACCGTGTCAGCCAGTCCGCCGTCCATGGCCTTGGCGATGTTGAGGGACCCCAGGTTGCATGAGATGTCGCGGCCGATATGCTCGTAGTTCAGGTTCTCGGAGTAGGTGCTGGGCTCCTGGACCTGCAGGATCTCCGAGCAGAGGTTGGACATGGTGATCCGGCCGTCGATGGGGTTGGCCTTGTTGACCGTGTCCTCGAAGAGGATGTAGGGGTAGCCGGACTCGAACTGGATCTCGGCCAGGGTCATGAAGAAGTCACGGGCGTCGATGTACTTCTTGTGGATCCGCTTGTCCTTGACCATCTCCTCATAGTGCTCGGTGATGGGGATGTCAGCGAAGGGCTTGCCGTAGACCCGCTCCACGTCGTAGGGCGAGAAGAGGGCCATGGGCTCCTTGCGCTTGGCCAGCTCGAAGGTGATGTCGGGGATGACCACGCCCAGGGCCAGGGACTTGATGCGGATCTTCTCGTCCGCATTCTCCCGCTTGGTATCCAGGAAGCGCATGATGTCAGGGTGGTGGGCCGACAGGTAGACGGCGCCGGCACCCTGGCGGGCGCCCAGCTGGTTGGCGTAGGAGAAGGAATCCTCCAGGAGCTTCATGACCGGGACCACGCCGCTGGACTGGTTCTCGATGTGCTTGATGGGCGCGCCCATCTCGCGCAGGTTGCTGAGCAGCAGGGCCACGCCGCCGCCCCTCTTGGACAGCTGCAGGGCGGCGTTGACGCCGCGGGAGATGGACTCCATGTTGTCCTCGATGCGCACCAGGAAGCAGGAGACCGGCTCGCCGCGCTGGGCCTTGCCCAGGTTCAGGAAGGTGGGTGTAGCGGGCTGGAAGCGGCCGGAGATGATCTCGTCCGTGTACTTCATGGCGGCCTGCTCGTCCCCGTCGGCCAGTTCCAGGGCCACCGCCACGCAGCGCTGGGGGAAGTCCTCCAGGTAGCGCTTGCCGTCGAAGGTCTTCAGCGCGTAGGAGGTGTAGAACTTGAAGGCGCCCAGGAAGGTCTCGAATTCGAAGCCGCTCTCGGCCGCATGCTTGTAGATCCTGTCCAGGAACTCAGGGGTGTAATGATCGAAGACCTTCCGGTCGTAGTACTCGTGATCCAGGAGGTAGGTAATCCGCTCGGCCGTGGAGGGGAAGGTCATGGTGTTGGGCCGCACGTGCCGGTCCATGTACTGGCGCTCGGCCTCGTGGTCCTTGTCGAACTGGATCCTGCCGTCCTTGTCGTACAGGTTCAGCATGGCGTTCAGGGCATGGTAGTCGTGAGCCGGATCGAAGGTCTCCTCATCCTCGGATGCGGTCCTGTCCAGGGCCAGGGACGTGTCCTCGTTTGCTCCCATCGGGTGTCCTTTCATGAGTTTTGCGGTGATGATGCGTGTAATGAAATTGGCTCAGGACTCGGGGTGGTTGCGGAAGAAATCCACAACCCCGCGGCGGACCTTCTCCTGGTCCTCCTTGGTGCCCATGAGCTCGAAATAGTAGAGGAAGGGAACATTGCACTTGCGGGAGATGATGTCCCCCGCCATGCAGAAGGCCTCCCCGAAGTTGGTGTTGCCCGAGGCGATGACCCCGCGGATGCCGGCCCGGTTGGCCGGGTCGTTCAGGAAGCGCTTGATCTGCGGCATGACCGCCTTCTTGGCCGATCCGCCCCCATAGGTGGGGACGATCAGGATGTAGGGCTGTCGAATGTTGAGCGGCGGGTCCTTGGGCCTCAGAGGGATGCGGAAGACGTCAATCCCCTCCTCATCCAAATGGCAGTTGGCGATGAACCGGGCGGTGTTGCGCGAGGCCGATGAGAAGTAGACCACAGCCCCCAGGCGCTGACCCTGGGCGGCGAACTCGGGAGCGCTGAGCTCCGAATCAGTTCCGGCGGTCTGCTGTTGCTCCATGCTTCCTCCTGATCAGGCCATCCAGAGCCTGTCTTGACGGTGATGCCCGCCCTGAGGACGGACCGATCAGAACCCGCCCAGCGCGAGCCTGAACTACTATATGTGCTGTTGATATCGGAAACGGTGAGCATATATAGGGTTTTCTGTGCCCAATATCACACCGTCTCCAACTGGCCTAGAAGTCCCAGTCATCGTCGTCCGTGGACTCGGAATGCCCCATGACGTAGGAGGAGCCCGAACCCGAGAAGAAATCATGGTTCTCGTTGGCCGATGGCGACAGGGCCGCCAGGATCTCCGAGCTGACATCGGTCTGGTCGGCTGCGAACCGGGCCGGATAGCCCAGGTTCATCAGCGCCTTATTGGCATTGTAGCGGACGAAGGCGAAGACATCCTCGACGAAGGGGAAGCCCTCATAGATCTGCCCGGAGTAGACCATCTCCAGATCGTAGAGCTTGTCCAGCAAATCGTTGGTGAACTTCTCCAGCATGGCCTGGTCGGCCTCGGTCCTCTCCTCCAGACCCCGCTGATACTTGTAGCCCGAGTAATAGCCATGGATGGCCTTGTCGCGCAGGATCAGCCGGATCATGTCAGCCGTGTTCATCAGCTTGGCATGGCTGGAGAAGTAGAGGGGCAGGTAGAAGCCCGCATAGAGCATAAGCGAGGAGAGCATGGTGGAGGCCACCTTGCGCTTCAGGGGATCCTCGCTGACATACTCGTGCAGGACCGTGTGGACGCGCTCCTGGAGGACATCGTTGGCCACGGCCCAGCGGTAGGCCTTGTCGATCTCCTCGCTGGAGCAGAGGGTGGAGAAGACCGATGAGTAGGAGCGGGCATGGACCGACTGCATGAAGGCGATATTGGTGTAGATGGCCTGTTCCTGCTCGGTGCGGGCGTGATCGATCTGCACCAGCTCGCCGATGGTGGCCTGGGTGGTGTCCAGCATGGTCAGCCCGGTGAAGACGCGGACCGTGGTCTGGCGCTCGTGATCGGTCAGCGTGTTCCAGGATGGGATGTCGTTGGACAGGGGCACCTTTTCGGGCAGCCAGAAGTTGGAGACCAGGCGGTTCCAGACCTCCAGATCCTTCTCGTCGGTGATCTTGTTCCAATTGACCGGGCGAATCCTGGCCTCAGGGGTGACACGGTACTGGGGCGGGGTGATGGATTGGCGCATCATCTCGTCGTCGGCATAGACGCCGGCCTCTGACTTGGTGCTCTCTTTGGTGCTTTCCTGCTGGCTCATGACAAAACCGCCTTTCGTGAATCAGTCGACTGCTGCTGGAGCTGCACTCCCATTCCGGCCAGAATGACCCTGACCGCCTGAACATCCTCCGAAGTGCCCAGCAGCTCAAAGCGATAGAGCTCAGGAACACCGCACCGGCGGGCTATCAACGGGCCGGCCGCGCAATAGGCGCTGCCAAAGTTGCGGTTGCCCGAGGTGATGACCCCGCGGATCAGTCCGCGATTGACCGGATTGTTCAGGAAGTGGATGACCTGCTTGGGCACGGCCCCCTTGGCTGACCCGCCCCCATAGGTGGGCACCAGCAGAAGGTAGGGCACATCCATAACAGGCATGGGCTGGCGCCGTTCATACAGGGGGATGCGGATGGGCTCCTCCACGCCCAGCCGCTGCACAAAGCGGTGGGTGTTGTTGGAGACGCTGGAGAAATACACCAGCCTGGAGGCGCCATCGGGAGGATCGTGCCGATCCACATCTGCTGAAGACATAGTGACTGCTGCTCCTTGATAAACACTATATGTTGGATATACTTGGCCAGCCAACCACAATATATAGGTTTATCCAAGACGACACAAGTTCACAGGAGCAAAACCGCCCCCGCTGTGACATTCCATACAACAGCAGGGACGGCAGTCAAATGCTTTTACGATTGCGCCAGCGCAACCTTCAGTCGGCGATCGGGTCCTGCGGCAAACCCTGTCGACGCAGGTCGGCGCAGACCTCCAGCACCCGGTCGTTGGCCTCCCTCTCCCCCACAGTGATGCGGATGCCCTCGCCAGGGAAGGTCCTGACCGACAGGCCGGCATCGCGGAAACGCTGATCAGCCTGCGCGGAGGCCTGGCCCAGGGGCAGCCAGTAGTAGTTGGCCCGAGGTTGGGGGATCTTCCACCCCTGTTCCTGCAAACCAGCCAGTACTCTGGCCCGCTCCTGCTTGAGTGCCTGGACCCGTTCGGCCAGGCGGTCCTGTGCATCCAGGCTGGCCATTGCCGCCGTCTGGGCCACATCGGAGACGCCGAAGGGCAGGGCCACCTTGTTCATGCCGGCAATGATCGGCTCGGCAGCCACGGCGTATCCAATCCGCAGCCCCGCCAGTCCGTAGGCCTTGGAGAAGGTCCGGGCCACTATCACGTTGGGATGCTCGCGCATGAGTGACAATCCGTCGGCGCGGTCAGGGTCGTCGTTGAACTGTATATAGGCCTCGTCAAAGAGCACCGGCAGGTCGGCGGGCAGGGCCTGCAGCAGCCGTTCGGCCTGGTCGCGGTCGACGTTGGTCGCAGTCGGATTGTTGGGATTGTTGACGATGACCAGTCTGGTGCGGTCGTTGACCGCGGCGATCATGGCATCGATGTCATGCCGCCCCTCTTTATCCAAGGGCACGGACACCCCTGTGGCTCCAGCCGAGGTGACGATGATGGGATAGGCCTCGAAACTGCGCCAAGGATAGACCACCTGGTCGCCATGACCGGCCACCAGGTCAACCAGCTGGGTAATGACCTCAGTGGACCCGCATCCCAGCTGGATGCATGCGGGATCCACCCCGTGCAGCTGGGCCAGCCGCTCCACCAGACGGGTGCCACGCATATCCGGATAACGGTTCAGATGGCCCAAGGCCTGTTCGGAGACGGTCTGAACCACGCCCGGCAGGGGCGGATAGGGGTTCTCGTTGCTTGAGATCTTGTAGCTGGTCAACCCGGGAACGGCTGGTGCCGGGCTGCCCTGCCGGTATCCGGGCAGGGAATCAATGCTGGCGCGATGACGATAGTACATGGGCACCATGCTAGTGGCCGCCATATGTCCCCGCGGTGTCTGTTCCGCTGCACGGTCTCCCGAGACGCGAATGGCCCCCGGTCCTTGCACAGGACCAGGGGCCACTATCACCGCCTCTTTACTTGAGGATGGCCAGAACGTCGCGCGCGGACACGATCAGGTAGTCCTCGCCGCCGTAGTTGACCTCGGTGCCGCCATACTTGGAGTACAGAACCTTGTCGCCAACCTTGACATCCATGGGGATGCGCTCGCCCTTGTCGTCACGACGGCCGGGGCCTGCCGCCAGCACCTCGCCCTGCTGGGGCTTCTCCTTGGCGGTATCGGGAATGACCAGCCCGGAAGCGGTCTTGGTCTCCGCCTCAGCCTGCTTGATGACGATCTTGTCTTCCAACGGTGTGAGTGAAATCGACACTGTGGACCTCCTACATCTTGTGAGAACAGCCAATGAACCCACGCCGGAACGTCGATGAGAGGCTGACGAACACTCACCACGCATTCCTTTGCGCTACAAGCTATAGTAGCGCGAAATTAGCACTCTGCCAACTTGAGTGCTAACGCTGGTGGTGAAAGATCAATCGCCGATTGATCCATCAGGACTTGGCTGCCGGACGACGCCGGGCCAATATAGCCTCCACGCCGATGGACAGGGAGTCCTCGCTGCGGTCGGGCACCTCGACCTGAGCCTGCATCTCCCTCTTGTGAAAGTCGTCGGGCTGCCCGTCGGCCTTCTTCTTTTCGGGGGGACGGGCCACGGAGACCTGCCGGGTGGACTTGATCTCCAGGCTGTGAGGACCCTCGTCCTCGCTATTCCTGCCGTCCTCGTCTGTTCCCTCGTCATGGGCTGATCCCAGGGAGAAGGAGATCAGATCCTGGCCTGCTGCCATGCCGAAGGCATCCAAGGCCGGAGAGGGATTGATGCGCTTGAGCTCATTGGTGGCGTCGTCCTGGGCCTTTGCCGAGGACGACGATCCCCCGGATGCGGAGGACTGAGCCGACGAAGCAGGGTGCTCGTTGCCAGCAGATGCAGAGACCGATCCCGACTTGCCTGACTGGGCAGCGGCGGATTGCACGGATGCCGACTGAGGAGAGGCAGCGGACTTGTCAACTGACGACTTGGGCGCTGCTGGCTTGGAGGCAGCCTTTTGGGCCCTTGAAGATTTGGTAGTTGCCGGTTTGGAAGCCTCCGGTCTAGAAGCCGTTTGTTTGGCTGGGGTCCGTTCAGAGGCTTTCTTGGCGGCGGACGGCTTGTTCGACGTATGTGCGGTCTGCGCAGCAGTCTTTTCGCTCAACTTGGCGGACCCGGCTGAACTCTTGGCCTTGCTGCTACTGACTGCAGACTTTGCAGGCTTGGACGAATTGTGATGCCTGGCTTTGAGGGCTGCCTGCTGATCAGCCTTGGCCTGGGCCAGTGTTTGACGAATCTCACCCTGATCAAGCACATCCGTGGCAGTTTCGGTGCCGCCCTCATTCTTGGCCTGTCCAGGCTTGCCGGAGGTCTTGCTCTTAGTCAGACTGGCTGCCTGCTGACGACGCTGCCGGGCACGCCGCTGGGCTAAATTGCGCTCCCAGGCCCGCGCCTGGGCCGAAGCATGCGCGCCTGCAGCCAACACCACTACCACCAGCGCCAGGGGAATCAAAGCAAACCATGGGCTGTAGTCCATAAGGAAGGAGCAGCCGGCCACCAGCAGGGTGACAACCAAGAGGGTAACGACCAGGATGCGACGACGGCGTATGGCCGCGCGGCGCAACTGTCTGATCTGCTTGACGCGCTGGGCTTGACTGCGCCGGTTGCCATCCTGCTGCCCTTGCTGCATGACCAACCCTTTCACCGTCCTCGACTGCCTGTCGCAGAACCTCATGCCGTCTTCCCGACCCACCATGTGCAGGGAGGTGGAAAGCCTGTCCTGGCGATGCTCCGAGGCCCGCTTCATGCCCTTGACGGTGCGAAACGGCAACCAACCCAGCACCAGAATCACCGCAATCACCAAAACCACGATGCTGCTGAGTGATTCATAAACCATAGGTACTACGTTAGTTGACGGTATGCCCCAAGCGGCAAGTCAAACCCAGCGTGTCGACCATGTCCGTCCCAGGGGCTCATAGATGAGCCAGCAAATCCGGATCGAATTGGTCACTGATCCAGGCGAAGGTCAGGTGGTCCCGCCACTGTCCGTTGACGTACATGTAGCTGCGGCGCAGCCCCTCCGGCTCCATGCCCAGCTTCTGGACTACGCGCAGAGACCGTTCGTTTTCAGGCAGAATCGCCACCTCAAGCCGGTGCAGATGGGGTCCGTTCCTGTCCCTGAAGGCCCAGTCAGCCAGCATGGCCAGAGCCAGGGGCGCGAACCCGTGACCAATCCAATCCTGGTCCACCCAGTAGCCCGCTGTCGCTGCACGCATGGACCCGTAGCGGATGGCACCCAAGGAAATCTGCCCCACGATGCTCTGATGAAACTCCATCAGGAAGACCGCGGAAGTCCCCTCCTGCCGGGCACGTGCCAGCTCCTGCATCCACTGGGCATAGGTCATGCCAGGCCCGTGGCGGGGATCCCCCGACTCCCATGGGGCCAGCCAATCGCGATTCCTCCATCGGACCGCGTTCCAGGCTGCTTGATCGCCCTCGCGGATGGGCCTCAGCAGGAAGTCCCCATGGCCCGGGGGCGAAGTCAGACGATCAGGCAGATCCAGGGCATGGTCCGAACGGGCTCGGGAACCCTGCCAGACCTGGCGGAAGGTATGCAGAACCGACATGGCTCCATGTTCTCACCGAACGGCTGCTGAGGCAGGCATGCGTCCACCAGGGAGAGCCCCTGCTGGTAGAACTGGGGACATGAACGAGCAGGAACGCATCGATAGGGACAAGCAGGATCGACGCAGCCGGCTGCTTGAAGCCCGACGGCGTATCGACCCGGCCCGATGCCTGGACGCAGGCCGCAAGCTTGCCGATCTGCTGGCAGGCCAGGTGCTTGCCAGGATCGAACGCTCACCAGGCGGCCAAAGCCTGACCGTGGCTGCTTTTGCCTCCATTCGTGGGGAGATAGCCATGGACCCCAGCCTGGATCTCCTACTGGGCCGTGGCGACCAGGTGCTCATCCCCATGCTGGGTACAGGCACCCAAGTAGGTTGGGGCCGACTGCAATCACGGCAGGATCTGGGTGACATGAAGCGGATTCCAGGTTGGCGGCCTGACGAACCCGATATGCCTGCCCTGCCGGCGCAGGCCTTAGGTAAGGCCGATCTGATTCTGGTGCCAGCGCTGGCCATCGACCATGCCGGCATTCGCCTGGGCCGGGGCGGCGGCTGGTATGACCGTGCCCTGGCCCTGCGTGCAGACCGGACCCCGGTAGTGGGCATCTGCTGGCCCGGCGAATTCGTGGAAGCCCCTCTGCCCCATCTGGACCATGATCTCCCTGTGGATGCAGTCCTGACGCCTGAAGGTTTCACGCCCACAGCCGCAGGTCTGTCACGAAGGCCCGGCACAGACCATAATGGTGATGAACAAGGCTGACGAGAGGCCCGGCGCCGATTTTTCTGGTCGAAGCCACCACTAGGATATTGGGTGTTGAACCAATCGTCGAGCGAACCGACCATCAGCGGAGGGAAAGAACGGTGCCCACCTATCATTATCGCTGCAAGAACTGCGGATACGACTTCACCAAGGAGCAGTCCTTCAACGACGAACCCATCACCATCTGCCCCAAGTGCGGGCAACAGCAGGTCCGCAAGATCTTCTCCGCAGTGCCCATCGAGTTCAAGGGCCATGGCTTCTACCGGACCGACGGAGCCTCATCCTCCTCCTCGGGCTCCACAAGCAGCAAGTAGACCGAGAAGCACATTCGACCACATCGACCATGCAGACCCATACGCCGGCCAAGATCCTGGCAGGCTGGGGGCATGGCCGATTTTTCCATCTTCAGCAATAGGGATAAGCCTTCATCGGCAGCCGGATCCCTGACCCGCCGACGGCGACTTTTTCGGTTGCGGCGTGTAGGGGCCGCCCTGGCATTAGGGCTTGCGGTCTTCTGCACCCTGCAGATCCTGCTTCAGGCTCAGGGCCGCCTATCTGTACTGGTCGCCGCGCGGCCCATTGCACGCGGATCAACCATTGAGCCCGCCATGGTTGAAACGCGAATCCTGCATGGCAGGGAAGGTCTGCCCGGCCTGATCCCCTCATTTGCGCAAGTACGTGGGCAGCGGCTGATGATCAGCGTCCACACAGGGCAACCGCTGACCACGGCCATGATCAGCAGCAGACCGGCACAGCCACCTGGAACCACCCCGGTGACTGTTCGCCTTGCCGACGACCCGGGAAACCTGCAGGCTGGCGACCAGGCGAGTTTGCTGGCCTCGGGGAACTGCCCAGCCGCCGCCAGCACGCATCCCGCCCAACCCAGTTCTCTGCCACCACTCTCCACACAAGACCGACCAGGTTCTGATAGGGCGCCAGGGCTTGCCCATAGCCAGCAAGTCAACGACATGCAGACGCCGACTCCCGGGCAGGCCTCAGGCGGCGGACACTGCATGATAGCCGAGCAGGCACTGGCGCTGCAACCGGCGCAGACCATCGCCAAAGATCGATCCGACCCGGAAGAGCGGGAGGGCAACCAGATCCGGCAAGCGTCCCAGGCCGTCTTCGCCCTGAATGCCAGTCAGGCTCTGCTCTTGCTATCGCTGGATCCATCCACACCCGTCATCGCCATCCGCCCCGACAGCACTTCTGCACCGACACCCTCCGATCATGTCGGAAAACCGAAACCATTCTGGGCCCGCGATAATGGAGGAAGAAGCAGGCATGGGCGCTCCATGCCTCACATCGGCTACGGAAGGATGCAGGATGGCCTCGATCAATCAGGTGGCGGCCAAGGATACCGCCGAAGCAGTCCACAAAATCTCGCAGATCAGCAACAAGGGGGTGCTGGGCGAGTTCAAGCAGTTCATCTCACGCGGATCCATGGTGGATATGGCCGTGGGCGTGGTCATGGGTTCTGCGGTGACCAGCGTGGTCAACGCCATCGTCAACAATCTGATCAGCCCCCTGATCGCCATGATCTTCGGCAAACCGGACCTGTCGGGACTCCTGACCATCAGCTACCGGAACGCCACCATCTCCTTTGGCGCCATTCTGACGGCCCTGCTCAACTTCCTCTTGATCGCCATCGCCGTCTACTTCTGCATCATCATGCCCATCAACAAACTGCGGCAGTTGAGCCGGGCAGCCTCGGGCATCAAGGACCAGCCCAACGCACCCAGCCCTCAGGACCAGACCCTTCAGCTGCTGCGCCAGATCGCCGAAGACATCCACCAGTCAACAGGTTCAGACAGTCAACAGGCCGGAACCGGACTGCCCAAAGGCCAGGACTAGGACCGGCAGTCAGTCGCCGCGCTCATTGGGGAAGAGTCCCCAGTGGGGCGGCAGCTCGCCCAGGATCCGCCGGTCATCCCCGTCAAGACGATCATGCGCACAGATCCTGTCCTGGGGATCCTCCTCGATGCCGTCGACATCGAACCGTTCCCTGCCTGGGCGCACCACGCGGCGATGCTGACGCGGGCGCGAAGCCGCAGGCTCACCGGCCTGATCGCCGTGGTCTAGCTGATCATCCGCCATCAACGCGCCTGCTGATAGATATCGGCAAGGCGGGCGACGATCCTGTCGGCTTCCTTGTCGGGGTTGACGAAGGCCGAAACGCTCCAAACGGTCATGACCGACCAGCCAAGATACTGCAGGTCCTCAGTGGTGAACCGGTGACGTTCCCGTGTGGACTGGGTATGCATGAACTCGGCGTCATCGGTCAGCACGGCCAAAGCAAAGGGCTTGTTCTTGAGCCCGACCACCAGCGGAATCCGGGGCGCCTGGTCGTACCCGTAATCCAAGGCCACGTCCAGCCCCCGGGTCCGCAGCCGCTGGGCCAGATCACGGAAGAGCACATTAGTGGACTGCTCGGCCTGCTCGGGCCGGGCCGGTTCCGCGTCGGGATGCTCAACCCAGGTCAACAGCTCCTTGAGCAGACGCGGTCCAGGCTGGTGAAGGCGATCATCCTCCAGATCATCAGCAGAGAACGCCGCGACGATATCCAGATTCCGATCCGGCAGAACCAAGGCATCCAGCAGCATGCCCTTGCCCCCTTCGCCCTCCAGATCGCCGAACTGCTGCAGGAGACGGCCGTGGGTGGTCTTGGCAAAGCCCAGAGTGAGGATCACGTCCGTGGCACGAGCGCCGCAGACCTCGTCAATGCCGACGATGCGTACATGCCGCAGGAACTTGGCGAAGACCCTGTCCTTGGCTGCCGCCGACTTGAGTTCGGCGCCCAGCCTTGAGCGGTGGGTAGCCGACAGGGTGACCACAGTCAGCAGATAACTGTTCGGCACCAGGGAGAAGGATCCGGCCCTGCGCTTGAGCATGTCGACAACGGCAGCGACCTCCTGTTGGCTGGACTCGACCAGACCGGTGGCCATGACTGGGACGCCAGCGCCCTCCACCCTGGTCAGGGTCACCCTGCCAGGTTCCCGACAATCGGGGACAGGTGCCGACAAATCCCCATAGCCGTGATCCTTCAGGAAGGCGTCCAACCGAATCGAACGGCGCGAGGGTCGGGCTTTGACGGTGACCGGGACCAGATGGTCGACCAGTTGCAAAAGGCCATCCGAAGTGATGGTGGGCCGGTGGGCGATGACCGCCACCTGCCGGGCCCGAGCCAGCACAGTCAGCACCTGGATGGAAGGCATATGGGCCCCGGCATCGATGATGACGGTGTCGGCCAGCTGTGTCGGATTGGTCCTGGTTGCCAGCGTGGCCGGAGTCGCGATGATGATGGGCTTGGCCGCCGACAGTATGCCAGGGTGGGCCTGTTGGAAGACCGCAAGGGAGGCACCGGGGTTGCCGGCCAGCATGGTGTGCAGCTGATTGGCCTCCTGGGTGCGCGAGAAAAGCAGCTCGGACAGACGCTTTTCGCTCTCCTGGGCAACCATGGGCCCCACGCTGGCCACATGCTGGGCATCCACCTGACTGAAGCGGTCGGCTGCGTTGGACAGGGCGGAGCCATCCTGGTTGGAGATGATCTGCGAGGAGCGCATGATGTCGTCGAAGACCGTGGTCCACCAGGCCAGTTGCAGCTCGGCCCTTACCGCCTTGCCTTCAACCTGGCGGTTGCGCAGATCCTGGACCAGCTCCTCCAGCCCGGCCTTGCTGAATTCACCCTCCAAAGCGCAGCGCTCAGGCAAGGTATCCAAGGCTGTATGGTCGTCAAAGAGCGCCTTGAGTCGCTCCTCCACCTTGTTGAAGTCCATGGTCTCCAGATCGCCGCCAGCCGGAGTCGAGTCCAGGACGGTGTCCAGAGCTGTCATGTCGCGGATCAGGGATTCCTGCGTATCGATGATGACGTCCAGTTTGGGTGGCAGGACCGGCCAGCCGCCGTGGGGGACGAAAGTCCGCCACTGCTCGGCCTGCTTGGAGACCACCACCAGCGACTCATGCAGATCCTCGACCTGGGCGCCGGGCCTGAGCAGGCTCTTGGCCTCCTTGACCAGACGCCGACGCTCCCAGAATCCCAGATTGGTGCCATTGGCCTTGCGATCGGCCTTGGACTTGGTGGCCTCGATCATGGCGGGAATATCGCGCTCGAAGATGGAAGGCTGGAATACATCCAGGACCCGGCGCAGGTTCTTGAGGACCACCACCTGCCGTCCCCAATCCTTGACGGTGGCGGGCACGGGGAATCCGCAGGTCTCTACAGTGGACTTGACCTGCTCACGGGTGTCCGGCAGAAGCCGTTGCAGAAGACGAACCACACGGGAGTATGCGTCCACAGCCTCGTTCTCGTTGACCAGGGTGGCACCGAACCAAGGAGTGTCCTGGGGGCCGATGACGAATTCGCCCAGCTCGGCAGCCCTCTCCAGCTTGTCCGCCCACGTATCCAAATCGGGCTGCAGATCGTGGGCGGTGGCCGCGCCCAGACGGACACGGGTGGCAGGGTGCGTAGGCATATTGGCGATGTTGGCCAGATTCTGAATGGTTTGGTAGGCCGAAACCCCCCAGCTGGAATCCACCCCATGCAGATCGCCCAGGTAGCGGGTCAGTCGGGAGCGGACACCCACAAGCTCGTCAGCCACCTGATCAAAATGCTCGCTGGCCTTGCCGGGTTTGAACCCCACTGCATCGATCAGCCGTTGGTCCAGGACCCTGCCCAGCTGGTCGTCGGTCAGATCAAGGGCCATGTCAGCCATCCCGGCAGCATCCAAACGATGCTGGAAACGCCGCTTTTCCTCCACCACGCAGGGCACATAGAGCACGGTCCTGCCGGCGGTGACGCAGCGCGAGGCGATGGCCAGGGCATCGTCGGCGCTGTGGAGGCCGGTCTGCTCATCCACGAGCACGCTGTGCCCGGTCGCCACCAGCTGGGCGGCATAACGGACCCGGTTGTCCACATCTCCAGCCTCAAACTCGCTGTGAGGGTCAGCATCGAAGGGGCTGTAGTCGGGCGCTGGTCCGCCCTTGAGCCGCTCGGAGGCTGCCTGGTCGCCAGCCAAGGCATCCAGCAGATCGTTGCCGGTGGACCCAGCGGTCATCCGATCCAGAATCCGAAGGCTTTCGCCCAGCAGCTGGGCCGATGGCTCGATAAAGCACCCCAGAACGATTTTCCGCTCAATGGTGAAGTCGCTGATATGCGGCGTGATCAGGGCCGTCATGTCCTTGAAAAGCGATGAGGTTTCGGGGGTGCCGCCCTGATAGTGGGAGGCGGAAAACAGACGCTCCGGATCCAGGGTGATGCCCCGCTCGTGCATGGCCGAGATCAAGGCAGGATTAAGATCCACCTTGCCTGTGAATCTGATGGAAGCCCTGGAGGCCCCCTGTGTGCTCTCATCGATGCGCA
Organism: Bifidobacterium sp. ESL0820; assembly: GCF_052606235.1. Taxonomy (NCBI): domain Bacteria; kingdom Bacillati; phylum Actinomycetota; class Actinomycetes; order Bifidobacteriales; family Bifidobacteriaceae; genus Bifidobacterium; species Bifidobacterium sp. ESL0820. The sequence continues at coordinate 1,986,684 of NZ_CP199594.1, read as the reverse complement.
CGGGATAGAGCAGTACGGGCATGTCGCGCCCCTGCCAGGCAGCCACCCCTACCACCATGGAGAGCTGGGCGAAACCGCTGGCGCGCTCCTTGGCGGCCTGATCGTCCAGGACCCGCTCCATGCGACGGTGGGCCGCACGCAGCATGCCGCGGTCCCGGAAAAGCGCATCCAGATGAACCTGGCCGCTGGCGAAGAGCTGGGCAATGCCTGAAGGATGCGCGTGCGTGAGGTCCATCTGCGCCGCCAGTTGCGACACATTCTCCAGTGGGGTCAGTCCCACCTGGTTCTGGTAGTCCTGGCGCCATCCCCGGATTCGCTCCAGTGGAGTCAACGGGGCCTTGACCTCTTCTGCCGTACGGTCGGAGGAGGACCCGGCCGTTGATGCCTGTGCATCTTCGGCCCGTTTGTCTTCTTCCGATCCCCCGGTGCTCATTACCGTCTCGCTCATCCGTCCACTCACTTCCGCACGGCGTTCAGATATTCGTGATACCCGTCATTGTTGCGCAGGGCCGCGTCGATGTCCTGATCGCCCTGAGCCTCCAACCAGGCGTACAGATCATCATAGAGGGCCGGATTCATCGCCAGAAAGGGCAGCAGCTGGCGATGCTTGGCCATGGCGAACTGCAGGGCGAAGTCACCAGTACGCTTGGCATCATCGGAGCTCATTCCGTCCACCACGATGGCCTCCTGGCCACGGTCATAGTCACCCTTGGAGACCCGCTCGAAGACCGATCCGGGCTCGAAGGCCGGCTGATACTGCTGGTCATCATCCGGCTGATCCGCTGGCTGAGGACGTCGGGCCTGATCCGATTCCTTCTTGGAGAGGCGGGCCAGCTCTACGGCTCCCAGCGGGGTGAATCCCTGGGCGGTGTCCGCTTCCCTCCCCCGGCCTTGCCTAGATTGACCATCTGCATAGCCCCTGCGGCCGGAAGCTGCACGATCATCGCGATGCCGACGATCATCACGGGCATCGCGAGCATCCTGGTCGTAGCGATCCTGATCAGGGGCGGATTCAGCGGAACGGGAACGACGAGCATCAGCGAAAAGATCGCGGTCGACCGGCTGGCTGTCCTCCTGCCGAGTGCCGACCAGCGGCAGACTCTGCTCGGATTCGTGCTCCTGCCATGGCAGAGGCTGGCGGGCTTCGCCACCACGCCGATCACCTTCGCGGTCTTCGAATGCTCTATCATCCTGCTGGTCGGCATAGGCCCTGCGAGGGTATGATCCCTGACCATCAGCCGAGCCGGCATCAGCCGGCCCCCTGTCAGTCTGGCCATGCCCAGCTGAATCAGCATTGTCAGAATACCGAACCTGCGGGCCTCGCGAATCTGTGGGCTCTGCTCTTCCTGAGAAAGGCGACGACGGATTGCCCTCCGAACCCTGCGCGGCTGGGGCAGTCCTGGGACGATCCTGTGAAGCACCGCTGGCCTCTTGGGAAGAATCGGCTGTCTTGGCAGCGCCCAGGGCCATATCGTGAAGGGCAGTGACCCGGTTGCGGACCCCGTCGGCCTTGAAGATGCCAGTGGGCTCGCCGGCGCGCATGTCCAGAATGTCGTCGACGGACATTTCAGCCGCATCAGGCTCCACCACGCCCCGGGGCTGTGTGGAGTATGAGAAGAGGTCGGGCACCCGGGGCGAGGGATCGGTCGTATCCTCTTCGGGATTGTTGATGCGCACGAAGTCGACAGGGACATCACCGAACTGAAAGCGAGCCGAGCTGCTGGACAGGGGGAAGGCGGCGTCCACAGGCAGCCTGACCAGCGATCCGTCGGACTGGATTAGATAGGAGCCGTTGGTGGAACCCATGTCGCGCAGGGTGGCCAGACCGTCCTGGTCGACGGCGAAAATGGCATGCCGCTTGGACATGGATTTAGTCTGATCGGGCACCTCCAGACGACGCCGACCGTCATCGGCCAGCGGACGCAGAGGCTTGCGGCCGATCTCGACGGTCTCGCCAGGCTTGAGCCGGGTCTCTTCCGCCCCATTGAACTTGACTATCCACACCTGCCCCGGTCGCCGATCGTCACTCACGTTTTCGACCTCCCAAATCTGCAGCCGCCTTCACTCGGTACTATCGCCTATTCTGTCATGAAACCCAGAGATAGGATTGATTGCGTGCCGAATTAACTGATAAAGGACACATGATAGGTTCGCAGGCATAGCCCAGCACTTGGAGCCGTCAGGATCGGGAGCATCTGCAGACCTGATTGCGAAAAACGGCAGGTGGTTCATTGCCTGCCATGAATCAATTCAGACACTTTGATCCACTCTTGTGCGGATAGCAAGCGACTCATAATCGTTTGGTCCAAGGTCGACCCAACAGGCACACCCATCCCCCATGGCATGGCCGGATATGGGAAAGCCCCGGGCCGTCGGTGACGACACAGGGCTTTCCAGCATGCAAGGGCTCAGAAAGAGCCGATGACTACTTGAGCTCGACGGTGGCGCCGGCCTCTTCCAGCTGAGCCTTGGCCTTGTCGGCGTCCTCCTTCTTGGCACCTTCCAGGACGGCCTTGGGGGCACCGTCAACCAGAGCCTTGGCATCGGCCAGGCCCAGGTTGGTGATGGCCTTGACAGCCTTGATGACCTGGATCTTCTTGTCGCCGATGGCGGAGAGGACGACGTCGAACTCGGTCTTCTCCTCCTCAGCCGGAGCAGCAGCACCGGGGGCGGCAGCGGCCACGGCCACGGGGGCGGAGGCCTCGACGTCGAACTCGTCCTCGAACTTCTTGACGAAGTCGGACAGCTCGACCAGAGTCATTTCCTTGAACGCGTCGATGAGCTCGTCAGCAGAGAGCTTGGCCATAATGGCTTCCTTTCATTTGTGGCGACCGGCATTGACTGGTAGGCCGATCACCGAACATCTTTTTTTGTGTTTGCCGTATGAATCCGGGCCAGTGCCGTGGACTCAGGCGGCCTTTTCCTGCTTCTCGCGCAGGGCGTCGAACGTGCGCACGGCCTTGGTAGGCACAGCGACGAACAGGTTGGCGGCCTTGGACATGGTGCCCTTGAGCGCGCCGGCCATCCGGGAGAGCAGAATATCGCGGGATTCCAGATCCGCGATCTTCTTCATGGCATCCGCGTCAACAACAGCTCCATCAATGAAGCCGCCCTTGACGATCAGTGCCTGGTTGTCCTTGGCGAAATCACGCAGCGCCTTGGCGGCATTGACGTAATCACCCTTGACGAAGGTGATGGCGCAGGGGCCGGCAAGCATCTCATCGAGACCCTCGATTCCAGCCTCTTTGGCTGCAATCCGGGCTAGCGTGTTCTTCGCCACGTTGTAGGAAGTATCGCGGCCTAGCTTGTTCCGCAGATCGGCGACCTGCGGAACACTGAGCCCGCGGTACTCGGTGAGGATGATGGCGTCGGCGTCACGGAACTTGTCCGTCAGCCTGGCGACAGCCTCTTCCTTTTCGGGCCTTTTCATGGCGTTCCTTCCTAGACAGACCTCTGGAGGGAGCCGGACGACCGAGCATGGCGGGCAAAAAGAAAGCCCTGCCGACAGGCAGAGCGAAAAAACAGGTCACAAGGACCGATTTGAAACTCAACCTGTGCTGGCTCGATCAACCGAACTTAGGAGACCCAAGGGTCCCGACCAACGGTCTTTGGTATGCAAGGGGCAATATTACACAGGTCAGGTGCAGCCGTCAAGTTCACAGGCACGGCAAGTTCGGAGCCAGCCAGCTTCGGGGACTGCAGAACTGCAGCAGATTCACGACATCTGGGCCCTGACGGGCGCAACCCGTCAGATCACAGGCCCATAGGCGCCAAGCTGCACGGCTGAGGGCTCCTTGCTGACCTGCGCTCAGAGCTCGCGCACGATGCCCAGCACCAGCCTGGCGGCCGTGTCGGCATATTCGGAGATGTCGAACTCCCGGAAGACCTCGTAGTCGGTGTCGGCGTTGTCGCTCAGAGCGCGGATGACCAGGGCTGGCACCTTGTTGCGGGCCGCCACATGGCAGACAGCCGCGCCCTCCATCTCGACCGCGTCGGCCCCGGTCTGCTCCTTGACTTCGGCGATCTTCTCCGGGCTGTCCACGAAGTAGTCACCTGTTGCAATGGTGCCGACGATGTGCTTGATCCCCATGGAGTCCAGGGTCCGGCTTGCCAGATCCAGCAGGCGAGGGTCCGAGTGGAACTCCTCGGTGCCGGGGGCCGACTGGGCCACCAATCGCATGTCGGTATCCAAATAACGCAGGGTGCCGCCAAGAACCACGTCGTTGATGTGCAGGTCCTTGTTCAGGTTGCCCGCAATGCCGGAGAAGATAACGGCCCTGGGGCGGAAGGCATCGATCAAATACTGTGTGGTGGCGGCGATGTTAACAGTACCCATGCCACCCACGGTGGCAGCCAGACGAACCGGGCCGTGCGCCCCATTCAGGGCGCCGCATATGACCTTCAGGCCAGCTTCACCGGCCCGGGGATCCTGATCCGCCTGCTGCAGACCTCGGCCGATCAGGGCCACCTCCTCATCCATGGCCCCGATGACGGCAACCGGCCGCCGATCCTCACCCTTCGGGGAAGCATCCGCTTCGCTCATACCTGACTCCTTATCCAAGATTCCACTGGCAACTGCAGCCCGACCAGACTACTGCAGGCGCAAGTCAACGAGTTGCGCTTCGACGACGATCCACTGCTCCTGCCAGCTCCTCCAGCAGGTCCTGGGTATCAGGCCAGGAGATGCAACGGTCGGTGATCGAACACCCGTAGACCAGCTGGTCCAATGGGGCCGGCTTCTGATTGCCTCCACGTATGAAACTCTCCATCATCAGGCCAGTGACGCCTTCCTCACCGTCGCCTATCCGCCGGGCCAGCTCATGGACAACCTGGATCTGGCGCCGCTCGTCCTTGCCGGAATTGCCATGGGAAGCATCGATGAGCAGTCCGTGGGCAGCCGCGCTGTCCTCAGGCATGCGCTGGCGCAGCACGGCAAGGGCTGCCCGCACCGAATCCTGATCATAGTTGGGGCCGGACTTGGAGCCGCGAAGAACCAGATGGCAGTCGGGGTTGCCCATGGTCGCCACAGCCGCAGCCTGACCCTCATGGTCTATTCCGAAGAAGGTATGGCGCTGAGAGGCTGCATAGCAGGAATCAATGGACACATCCACGCTGCCATCCGTGGCGTTCTTGAAGCCGATGGGCATGGACATGCCGCTGGCCAGCTGCCGATGGACCTGGCTCTCCGTGTTCCGGGCACCAATGGCCCCCCAACTGACCGCGTCAGAAATGTACTGGGGCGATGTAGGCTCAAGAAATTCCGTGGCCGCCGGAAGCCCGGTCTCCAGCACACCCAGCAAAATGCGCCGTGCCAGTACCAGGCCCTTCTGGATGTTATAGCTGCCATCCAGGTCGGGGTCGTTGATCAGGCCCTTCCAACCGACCGTGGTCCGAGGCTTCTCGAAGTAGACCCGCATGACGATCAGCAGCCGATCCCTCAACCGCTCGTTGACGGCCGACAGACGACGGGCATAGTCCAGCGCAGCATCGGGGTCGTGGATGGAGCATGGACCCACAATGACCAGCAGCCGGTCGTCCCGCCCATGCAGGCAGTCCACGATTTCCTGCCGGGAGCGGATGACCAGATCCTTGGCCGATCCGTCCAAGGGATATCGAGTCAGCATCTGCGCGGGCGAAGGCAGGCGGTCAAGCTCAAAGACCCTCCTGTTGACGATCCGGCCTATGCCTACCTCGTCCTCCCACCTGGGCACGTTCCCGGTCTGCAGGGGGTTGACGCCTGCCGCCAGCGCCTTGTGCACCAGTTCAACCTCGTAGGCCTTGCTGGGTCGGGGCAGAGGCTCCTGTGGCTCATCCTTCATCCGGCTCATGCTTTCTCCTTTCCCGACGAGCCTGCACGGCATCGGCCAGGATCTGCAGCAGTTCCTCGGTCCTGTCCCAGGAAATGCAGGCATCGGTGACGGACCGGCCGAAGACCAGGTGATCCAGCGGGGCCGGAGCCTGGTGACCGCCCTCAAGGAAGCTCTCCATCATGATGCCTGACAGGCCCTGCTCACCCTTGGCGATACGTTCTGCCAGCTCTTCGACCACCTGGGCCTCACGCACTGGATCCTTGCCACAGTTGCCATGGGCTGCGTCGACGATCAGCCCCCGGCAGGCACCAGGGCCCAGCGGGGCCTGATGCATGGCCTCCAGGGCGGACCGGACGGACTCCGAATCGTAGTTGGGGCCATGACTGGAACCGCGCAGAATCAAGTGACAATCTGGATTGCCCCTGGTCTCGGCAGCGATGACATGGCCGTCCAGGTTGATGGACAGGAAGTGATGCTCGGATGCTGCAGCCAGGCAGGAATCAACCGCTGCCTTTACGCTGCCCTCGGTCGAATTCTTGAAACCCATGGGCATGGACATGCCGCTGGCCAGTTCCCTGTGGACCTGGCTCTCCGTGTTCCGAGCCCCGATGGCCCCCCAGCTGACCGCGTCAGAGAGATACTGCGGGGTGATGGGATCCAACCATTCCGTGGCCGCCGGAATCCCTTGTCCCAGAACCTGCCAGAGCACCTGACGGGCAAGGCGAATCCCCTTGCGAATATTGAATGTTCCATCCAGATCGGGGTCGTTGATCAGCCCCTTCCAGCCCACTGTGGTCCGGGGTTTCTCAAAGTAGACCCGCATGACGATCAGCAGCCGATCCTTCAACCGCTCATTGACGGCCGACAGACGACGGGCGTACTCCAGAGCAGCCTCCGGGTCGTGGACTGAGCAGGGGCCGGTGATGACCAGCAGCCGATCGTCCCGGCCATGCAGAACATCCCGAATGGCCTGACGGGAGTCCCGCACCAACTCCATACGCTCCGAATCCAAGGGCCGCGAGCGCAGAAAGACCCTGGGGGCCGGGATGGGATCCAACTGACGGATGTTGACGTCCACTGTTTCGGGAAAGACGGCCGTATCAGCAAAATACTGCCGTTCCTCTTCCGGGATGATATCCGGTTCCTTGACGAATGCCACGGTCGCTCTCCTCTCTGTCGTACTGCGACGATCCTGCCCGAATTCCTTATGACCGCCCGCATCCGGACCAATGCGGGCGGTCCGTTCCCGCGATCCATGCAGACCACGGGAACGAACAATTAGATGGATAAATTGGTGACGTTGCTCAGGCCAGGGCGCCCATGGGATCCCAGGCGGGCAGCATGATGGCCTCTTGGTCAAAGGCCCGGCGATACTCCTCGGACAGCATGGACTTGGGTACGGCCACCTCATAGACATACTGGCTGAACCAGTCGTCGCTCATGGTGAAGTAGCCCTTGTTGGCGATGTCCCCGCCCCAGGAGTTCTCCACCCGCCAGCGGTTGGTGGTCCGGCCGTCATCGGCCACATCCACACCCACGAATGCCATGGCGTGGTTCTGGGCCGAGTCGCCGAAGCGCACCCGCTGCTCCTTGTCCATGTCGAAGTCCACACCGTAGACCCGGCCGTACTCGAACAGGTCAGTGGCCCACTGGCCGGCCTTGCGGTCCATCATGGGGTGGCAGTCGGCGCCGAACCAGACCGGCAGGCCCTGCTCGCTCATCAGACGACGGGCGCAGTCCTTCATGACCTCCACCGGAACGTTCAGATACTCGGTGGGATCGCCGCCAGCCACGTTGCCCAGATGCTCGATGCCGATCTTGCGGCCCTTGGGGTGCTCGGGACGCGGATCGTCGACCAGGCAGACATAGTCTTCAAGTCCGGCATTCACGTAGCGCTTCCAGAACTCCTGCGGGGTGATCCGCCCATCCCTGTGGAAGACGCCGTCCTTGTCGGTCCACTCCCAGTCGAAGCTGGTGGGCGGGGTGCCCAGATGAATGGTCAGGATACGGTGACCGGCCTCCAGGGTCCGATCAATGATCCCGTCGATGCCATCCGGGTTGGCCACCATGTGAGCCGTGGCCTGATGAAGCAGGCGACGGAGCTGGTCGTTCATCTGGCTGGTGTTCTGGGAGGAAGCGGTCTCGGGATAGAACTGCTTGGGCACTGCACCGTACTTCTTATAGATGTTCATGGCCATGATCCACTGGCCGCCATCGCCCATGACATCGCCCATCAAGAAGCGCATGAGCTGGGAGTCGACGGGCTCGCCGGCACGCACCAGAGCCGCCACGTCGCGCAGGAAGTAGTTGACGCGCTCAAGCTTGTCATAGTACATGGCGTAGTTCTGGGACAGCTCGAAATCGCCCATAGGGTTGGCAGTGCTTTTACCATCGATGTTCAGCGCCTTGCGGGCCACAAAGCGGGCTACATTCAGCGAGCTGAAAAGCCAGCAACGTCCGGAATGCGCCTGCGAGGTGACCGTGCCATTATCGATGCTGACCGAAAATCGGTGCTGGAGCAGGCGGGAGCGGTTATAGTTGTGGGCCACTTCGTCAATGCCTACCTGAGTGACAGCGTTCATGGCGACGTGGTTGGCCTCGCGCTCATCAAAGGCGGTGCGCAGGCCCTCCAGACGGGTCTGATCCAGTGGTGTCAGTACTGATGTCATACGGTCTATCCTTGTTTCCTTTCATACGGATGTATCTGCATCCCTGCATCCAGCATAGCGGGAATCGGTCCTCAAAGGTTCGCCTGGCGGAGGATGTGGACAACTGTACCTTTGTCAAGCCAGGGAGAAGCGCTGGGCCGCATTGACCACGGCCAGAACCAACAGGACGGCCAATCCAAGGGAGATCCAGCCCTTATAGGTGCCGGAGCGTGAACGATCGGCGCGCAGACGGTCTGCCAGCCGGCCCCGAATCAGCCAGAGGACTACCAGTCCCCCAACCAGCCCCAGAAGGGTCATGCCCTGGTTGATCATCGTGCCGGTGCGGGCTGGCACCGTCTGGGTCAGCCACATCATGGCGTCAGCCAGGACCAGGTTGTTGAAAATGTGCAGGGCCATGGACCAGAGGATGGAATATTCCATGGCGATGACACCCAGAACCAGGCCCAGCAGGAAGGTGAACAGACTCTGGGTGACGTCTCCGTGCAGGCAGGCGAAGATAAGGGAGGAGGTGACGATGGCGAAGGTCCGTCCGTAGGGCTTCAGTCGGCCCATGACCACGCCGCGCAGCAGGAATTCTTCGACGACAGGGACCAGGATGGCCGTGTCCAGGGGCGACAGGAACCCATGCTGGCCCGCAGCGATCTGGGAGGTGGTGGAGTGGTAGACCAGCCCCAGGGCCTGGGATCCCTGGTTGACCACCCAGGTGAAGCCGGTCTCGATGCTGCTGGCCAGCATGATCAGCAGGATGGCCCCGATCAGCACGGCCGGACCGGGATTGGTCTGAGCCTTGTACTGCACAGGGTTGGAGCCACGCCCGAGCAGATCCTGGCTGCGGGTGCCGAAGAGAAAGACCAGCATGACCAGATCGCCCAGCAGATCGCCCAGCCCCGGCTGACGGGCAATGCCCAGGGCCGCGGCCACCGAGGGCAGATTCAAAACCCCCGCGATCAGGTTGGCCACCACCAGGTACACCAGGGCATAGAGGGATTGCAGGTCCACCCCACGGCGCACCTGGGCACTCCATGGGCGAGAAGCCACAGCCGACCCGGACGACCCCGTGCCAGACACATGTGATGATGCGTGCCGTGATTGCTGCATGACGCTCTCCCAACCCCGTGACCCTTGGCCTGGACCTCTTCACTACCGACTCTAGGCCTCAGCAGGTGTTCTGGTCGAGATTGACGGCCACCCAACTTCCAAGCAAGGCGGAACGACAGGGCCGGATCGCAGACCATGCCTGCAACCCGGCCCCGACGGACAATGTCCTTTGCTGATCAGTCCCGATCGGTCGGGGTAGCGTCGTCGTTGATGGGCGGGATAACCGTAGTTTCCTGATCGGTGACTGCCTTCTCCACCTGTCCGGCCTCATCCTGGGCCGGCGCGTCATCGGCCTGGGCGGATGTATCGGGAAGGGCGCTCGGCGCCGGAGAGGGCAGAACCTGAGTAGGCATATTGGCTGAGGACCTGACAGCCGCAGCCTCAGCCGCGCTGGCATCATCCCCGGAATTACTGTCGGAATCAGTTGCCGCACCATCGGCTGACTGGCTGACTGCTACCGGATCGACTGATGTCTGAGGGGCTTCTGCCTGGGCATCGGCAAGGGGCTGATCGACGGCCTGATCCTCGTCTTCAGCCTCCGAGGATGCCGCCGAAGCCGACGAAGCAGGGGCCGGCAGCGGATCCGCGGCAGGCACAGCATTGACCACGGGCACGCTGGGCGCCTGCCCCTCGTCCTGGTCATTGACCACAGCCTCATCATGGAAGCCGTCGAAGTTGCCGAAGGACTTGGAGAAGATGTTCCGCAGCTCGTCGACCCGAGCGGTAATGGTGGCCTCCCGGTGCTGCAGCTTGGCGATGTGGTCCTTGAGCCCGTCAAGCTCGGCCTGGGCGGCCTTGCGCTGGTCCTCGATCTCGGTTTGGGCGCGCTGCTTGGCCTCCTCCAGCAACTGGTTGGCCTTGCGCTCGGACTCCTCCCGCTTGAAGGAGGCGAACGAATCGGCATCCTTTCGGGTGGCCTTGGCCTGTTCAATCAGCTCCTGGGTCTCCTTCTCGGTCTTTACCCGACGCTCCTCCAGGCTCTTGAGCAGCTCGCCCACCTTCTTGGTGGCATCCTCCTGCTGAGCGGCGATGTCGGAGCGGACCTGCTCGGCCTCCGCGTTGACCTTGGCCATGGTCTCGGCGCTGGTGACCTTGGACTCATCCACGATCTGCTGGGCCTCGGACTTGGCTTTGTCGGTGATCTCCGAAGCCTGCCTGCGGGCGTCATTCAGGCTCTTGGAGACCTGCTCGCGCACGTCGGCCAGCTTCTTGTTGGCCTCGGCCAGGGCCTTCTGAATCTGATCGTTGGCCTCTTTCTTGAGCTTGGCGATCTCCTCGTCGCTCTTGCGCCGCTTGTCGGCAATCTCCTTGGCAGCCTTGGCCTTCTGTTCGGACAGCTCCTTGTCCTGGGTGGCCTTGCTGGTTGCCAGACGCTTCTCATGCTCCTCGCGGGAGTTCTGCAGCTCCAGATCCAGAGCCTGACGACGTTCGGCCACCACCTTATCGGCTGCAGCCTTGTTCTGTTCGCTCTGCTGCTTGGCGGTGGTGGTGACGGTCCTGGCTTCGTCGTTGGCGGCCTCAACGATGGACTTGGCCTTGGCGTTGGCCTCGTCCACAATGTGCTTGGCTTCAAGCTGAGCCTCGTTGACCAGGGTCGTCGCCTTCTCCTGGGCGGAGGTCTTGGTGGATGCCGCATCCTGCTTGGCGCGATTGAGCAGCTCGGTGCTGGTCTGTTCGGCCGAGGCCAGCAGCTGCTGGGCGTTGGCTCCAAGTGAAGCAAAGGAGTTGCGCGGCTGTTCGGCCTTGCGGGACTTGACCTCCTGGAGTTCCGCCTCCAGCTTCAGAATGCGATCGTCATCGGCCTTGATCTGCTGACGCAACCGGGCTAGATTGCTCCGCGAGGCCGCCAAGGCCTGGTCGACCCGCTCCTTGTCATAGCCTCGCAGGACAACGGGAAACTGATCTTCGGCCATGGAAACACTCCTCTTCGCCACCAGGACATGCCGGCCCGTGACAGAAATGTCTTCGGTCCGGTGGATTTACCTCGACTCTACCCCATGACCGGCCTAAAGTCGCCGTCTGACCTGCCGCCGACACATTGGCCTTACATACGGGTCTCAGGCAATGAGAATGGGACTGGAGGAGGGCCTGCGATAGTAGCGAATGGTCTCATTGACCACCTCGCGCACAGCCTGTATCTGCTGATCCAGGGGCAGGCCGCACTCCTGACCGCCGCTTTCGTTGACCAGGGGAAGGCTGACGAACCCGGCCAGGACATCCTTGTGTCCTGCAGCCCATGCCAGCAGGTTGTAGAAGAGCGCGTTGCAGACATAGGTGCCCGCGTCCGAGCTCAGTGTGGCAGGAATGCCGCAGGTGCCGAAGTCGTGCAGGATGGCCCTCAGCGGCAGTCGGGTCCAGTAGGCGGCCGGGCCCTGGGGGTCGATGGGCTGGCGGCTGGCAAGAGGGACGGTATCTCGAGACTCCTGCTCCCCCAGGGTTTCACGATCGTCAGCGTCGTCCTCCTTGAGGTTGACGGCGCAGCGCTCCATGGCGATGCCACGAGCCCGACGCTTGAGCCCTGTGGCGATGATGATATCAGGGCGCACGCGCTCTATGGCCTCATGCAGGATGGGCCAGGCCTTGGCGAAGCTGACAGGCATGGTAACGGAGGAAATAGCCAGATCCACGCCCTCCAAGGGATCCTCCTCGGTGGGGCCGACTGGCCGCATGCCTTCCATGCCATGCTCGGCCAAAGCCTGTGAGACCTGATAGGAAGGGTTGACATCAACACCCTCGTAATGATCGTATCCGGCGACGATGACCTTGATCTGCTCCATGTGCCCCATGGTACACAGGACTTCACCCGGCCAGGGAGCGCGCTATCCATTCAGCCATGGGCACGTCCGAAGGCAGGGTGATCTTCATGTTGGTCACGCTGCCGGCCACGATGGCCACCGGCTCCTCGGGCAGGCGATCCACCACCACCCGGGTGTCGTCGGTGGGATGGAAGTCGGGGTCTGCGGCGGCCAGGTCGTAGGCCTTGCGGAGGGTGCTGAAACGGAAGGCCTGCGGGGTCTGGGCCCGGAACATGTTGTCTCGGTCGGGCACTTTACGGACCACCTTGCGCTCGCCCAGGTCGCCGGCCATCAGCATGGTGTCGGTCGAAGCCAAGGCCACGGTAGCGGCGTTGAAGGTATCCAAGGCATCGATGCAGCCATTGATGGACTCCTGGCTGACGAAGGGACGTACCGCGTCGTGGATGAGCAGCTTGGCATCCTGGGGGATCTCCGCTTCGGCCAGGGTCTGCAGGGCCGCCTCTGTGCTGTCCATGCGCTCGATGCCGCCCTGGATGACCGTGCGGACCTTGTCGTAGGTGTCGTCGCCCACGATGGCCTCGACAGCCTCCCGCACCCGATCGTTGACCACGACCAGGATGTCGGTGACCCGGGCATTGAACTGGAAGGCATCAATTGACCAGGCGATGATGGGTTTGCCGCCCACCTGCACCAGCTGCTTGGGGTTGCTCTCGTCAAACCGAACGCCCAGCCCGGCTGCCAGAATCACCGCCACAACTGGCTGAATCTGCTCCTCTGGCTCGGCGTTATCCTGACTGACCTCGGACGGGGCTGCTGATGCTCTGCTCTCACTCATAGACTCAACGGTACTCACGCGAGGAGAGGAAGGGGCGCAGGCCCGGCGCTATCTGCACCGAACATCTGCACCCGAGGCCTGCTCCAGCTGCCGGAAGCCGGATCAATCAACATGCTGCATCAGTCGTCGGCCAGGATAAGGGCCAGCATGCGCCCCTCCCCCGCCTTGCTGGCCAGCGAGGCCCGGCGGTGGGAGTACCAGAGCGGATTCTCCAGAGTGCACAAGGGTCGGCGCAGATCCTCAAGACGCTTCGACAGGGAGGGACCCTCACTGTCATGGCTGCAGAGCTCTTCCAGGTCCGGATCCTGACGCAGGTAGCTGGTGGCGGCACCGACCCGGGGGGCGGAATCTACGATACGGGTCACTCCTGCCGCCTTCAGTTCCATCCTGGCTGCAGCGGCGATGTCGATGGCGATTCCGCCGAATCGACATGGTCCGGATGCGCCGGGGAAGCGCTTCTCGAAGTCATCAGCCAGGTTCGAACACACCTGATAGCAGTCTGCGCAGATCCGAGGCCCCAGCGTTGCCACGATCCTGGAGGGGTCGGCGCCCTTGTCGGCCATGGCCTTGACTGTGGCCGGAATGACACCGGCCACCAGACCACGACGACCGCAATGCGCCGCACCCATCACGCCGGCCTGCGGGTCGGCCAGCAGCACGGGGAGGCAATCGGCCGCGAAGATGCCCAGGGCCAGGTCACGACGGGTGGTCACCTGCGCATCGGCTTCGCAGCGCCCCTGGGGCTGACCCTGGTCAGCGTCCCAGACCTTGGCTGAATGAACCTGATCCACCAGGACCATGGGACGGTCCAGCTGGCGGCCCAGGGCCTGACGGTTGGCAGCCACCGCCTGCGGGTCGTCGCCCCCCTTGCCGCCGAGATTCAGCTGGGCATAATCGCCCGAGGAGACCCCGCCCAGCCTGGTGGTGTAGACCACTTTGATCCCAGGCGCCAGGGCTATGGGAATGGTGACCGGGATCGGCCGGCCCTGATCGTCCAGTGACGGCAGGGAACTGCTGTCCAGTAGGGTCCGTTCCCGATCCCAGGCTTGGCCCTGAGCGCTCTGGGTGCCCTGCTCTCTTGGTTCAGGCTTGGGACTCATGCAGTCGCCGCCCGGTTCAGGCGGTCCATCTCGTCCTCGCTCAGTTCCATGTCAGCCGCCTGTAGGGAATCCAGAATGGTGGCCGCCCTGTGAGCCCCGGGAACCACAAAGACGTTGCTGTTCTGGGACAGTTCCCAGGCCAGGACCACGCGCTGGTGGGAGACGCCGCGCTCCTGGGCCACCTGCCGGAAGGCATCATAACGAGTTTCGTCCTTGGGTGCTCGGAAGCCTCCCAGGGGGCTCCAGCAGACGAAGGCCAGACCCAGTTCAGCCGCATGGTCCAGCTCCTGGCGGGAGCTGGTGAAGGTGGGTGAGAACTGGTTCTGCACGGCTACGAGGTCATCGCCCAGAATCTTGCGAGCCAGGTCCATCCGCTCAATATCTACGTTGGAGACACCCAGGGTCCGGGCCACGCCCTGCTTGGCCAGCTCAGCCATGGCCTCCAACGACTCCTGGTAGGGCACCTGGGGGTCAGGACGGTGCATATAGAGCAGGTCAATGGTGTCCACGCCCAGGGCCTGAGCGGACTCCTTGGCGTGCCGGATCAGGCTCTCCGGCCGACCATCCACAGCCCAAGTGGGTCGCCCGTCAGTGAAGTTGCGGTAGTGCCCAACCTTGGTGGCCACCAGCACGTCCTGACGGGGGCCCTTCCAGGAGTCCAAAGCCTGGCGAACCAGTCGCTCGTTGGTCTGTTCGGGGCCGCCCGATTCGTAGTATGACCAGGCGGTATCCAGATGTCGACAACCGGCATCCAGGGCCTGGTGGATGACGTCGATGGCCGTTGCCTGGTCCGGTTTGCCCTCGATGGACAATCCCATGCAACCCAGTCCGACCGCTGTCGTAGTAAAGGGCCCCAAGGCCCGCATCGACGATGTCATGCATGTACTCCCGTCTTGTAGATTGAGGCCGGCTTCGACACCGCCGGCCTCCCATCGAGCTTAACTGGCGGCCCGGTCTCAGCGGCCGCCGAAGGATCCGCCACCGGAACCACCGCCGCCACCATCGAAGGAGCCACCGCCGTCGCCAAACCCACCAATAACGCTGCCAGAGCCGTTGCCGCTGGCCATGCCAATCAGGCCGCCAATCTGGTCGAGTCCCTGGGTCAATTGAGTACCCAAATCAATCACGCCACCTTGGCCGAGCGCTGAATTGACAGCCAATGCTTCAGGGTCACTCAGGGAGGAAGCCGCCGCATCATTCTGACTGTAAGGCAGGAAGGTCCAGTAGAGCAGGCTGCCGCGCGCATTGTCATTCAGCCAGTCGGAGTCGATCAGTTCAGGGCTGTCCTGTGCCAGCTGAGCGACGACCCGGTCGCTTATGCCGAAGGCCGTAGCGTAAACCAGGTAACGGTCCCAGAGCACCAGATCCTCCACACCCCGGTGGCTAAAATCGCTGAAGTCAAGCAGATAGCGCCGAAGTCCCGACACCTGCCCGGCCATGGGCTGTCCATTCCTGCTCAGCACCCGCCAACAGTTATAGCGCAAGGAGAATGTCACCACAGCCACCAGAAGCATAGCCAAGGGCGCACGTACCAGTACGGTGCCCGGCAGGAATCCGGCCAACAGAATGAAAGCAGCCAAGAGCACAGCCAGGAAGGCAAAGATCCCTACATTATGACGATAGGCGCGCAGGTCGGCATTGTTGGTCTCATACTCGACAGCCTGGTAGAAAGCATCCAGGTAGGCCCTGCCATTATCGGATTCAGTCTTGGCGAAGAGCGCAATCATCTCATACAGGTCGAAGCGTTTATTCTCGGAGCCTATCAGAGTGGAGGCACCTTCCAGCATGCTCAGGCAGGCTTCCTCGCTTGAGGACAGGGCCAGGGATGCTCGATCCTTGCTGCAGACCGGATTGATGACCACCTCCATGGACTGCTGTTTGCCTTTAAGCAGCAAGCTCCTCACCTGGGTGGTCACGGATCCTTCGCCGAAACTCGCCCGGTCCTCATACTTGACGGGAACAAGAGCGATGGCCCGCTTGGAGGCCAGGGAGAGAATGGTTGCTGACAATTGCCTGCCAATAGGGGATTCTCGGGTCAGCATCACATCGTTGATAACGGCGGCCACGGCGGGTGACAGATCAGGAGGCTGACGGTAGTAGATGATATCGCCTTGGTACTGGGAGTCTCCATAATTGCGGAAGGCATGCCAAAGCATCACTGCAATCAGCCCGATAGCAGCCAAGAGTACCAAGACGCCCGTCAAGAGTGCGATCCGCGCCCGTCTGGTCTGCTCAGCGTGCCAGCGCTCGTACTGCGGACGCTCCTGCCCAACAATACGGTCGCGTGCCGGCTGAGAATCGGTCCTGACCACCGAGGAAGTCCTCCCCGCATCGAAGAGCACCACCAAATCCAGATGCTGGCCCGGCTTGATGTGGTCTGCGGAGAATCGGATACGGCTGTCATCTACCACATCGTAGGAACCCCTGCCAGCGAAGTGCAGCCAGGCCTTCGCGTCCTTGCCCTTCTCCGTTCCTGTCTGCTTGGGCAGCTTGACATTGGCGCTCACATGCTCAACGGGAATCTGGTTGGTGTCGCCCACGGGCTCCCATTGGAATTCGGCCACATCGGGATGGGCAGTGGTGACCCCGTGGAAGGTCATGTCGATGCGGAAGCGCCGACCTGAATCCTTGGCAGTCTGTGGAATGTTCCAGCCCAGCTCCACCTGGCATTGATTCCCCTGATCGCCGCAGGCGGACCCTTGGCCCGCATCGCCCGGCTTGTAGGATTTCAGCTTCCAATCCGAGACCATGCCCATATACCAGGTGCCAGCCCAGTTCTTGTCCCAGTCGTGAATGTACTTGACATCATCAGGATACTTTAGCGGGTTGGTCTGCCTGTATGTGGAGCCATTAGTCAGGTCAGTCACGCTTACGTCGCTTATGCCGGTCAGCCGGTCAGGCTTGATCTGATAGCGCTGGTAGAGCTCCCGCCAAGGGCGTTTTTTGCCGTGGTCGTCCTCGCGGGAATTCATGGTGACAGTCAGGGTCTGACTGATACGCAAATCCCCATTATCCAGGACCTGGACATCATAATCCACCGAATCGTATACCAGGTCGGGACGATTCCTGTTGGAGATATACAGGACAGCGAGGCACGTCACCAAGACTGCCACCAGAGCCAGCGCCAAGGCCCCGAGAAAGCGTGAGGTGCTCCAAGAGGGATGGCCCGAGGAGGGATGATTCGAGGCCGCCTTCCCGGAGGAGGCTGCTGGGGCGTTCACTGTCCGAAGTCCACAACTGGCGCCTGGCGGCTGCCCTCGTCGGCTTGGAAGTACTGGGCCTGACGAAAGTGGAAGAGGGATGCGATGATGTTTGAGGGGACCGTCTCGATGCGGGTGTTGAACTTCTGAACCACATCATTGTAGAACTGCCTGGCGTAGGCGATCTTGTCCTCCAGGTCCTTGAGCTGACGCTGCAAGTCCAGGAAGTTCTGGTTGGCCTTGAGCTCAGGGTAGGCCTCCGCCCGGGCCATCAGAGTGACCAAGGATTGACCCAGCCGCTGCTCAGCATCAGCACGGGCCTGCATCTGGTCTCCGCCAGCCGTCTGGGCCTGGGCCTGGGCCACGTCGGCACGGGCTTTGGTCACCTCCTCCAAGACGGTGGACTCGTGTGAGGCGTAGCCCTTGACCGTCTGGACCAGGTTGGGCACCAGGTCGGCACGCTGCTTGAGCTGGACGTCAATCTGGGCCCAGCCATTGGCCACCCGGTTGCGCAAGTTGACCAAACCGTTGTAGATACCGATTCCCCAGATGACCAGCAACACGACCAGCAAAACGATGATGATGAGCACGATCATTGATACGGACATGCCATAATTCTCTCACTAAATTCAGAAGAGACAAAAACGGGACCCCGTCCAATGGAACGGGGTCCCGGCATCAGTGGGAATCAGTCCTCACTGTCGAAGGGATCGAAGTCCCTGCGTACGCGGCGACGGGGACGCTCTGAGCGCTCCTCCCGGTCGGCCCGGTACTCGTCGTAGTGCTCGTCGGCAGCGTAGCGCGGATTCTCCCTGCGGCCACGGTAGCCGCCACGTCCGGAAGAGCGACGCTCATGACGACCGCCGCGGTCGCCACGGCCACGACGCTCGCCACGGCCCCGGCCGCCACGATCCTCATCATCATCGCGGGAGACCCGGCGACGATCGCGGCGTGAGCCACGGTCCTCGTCCTCGAACCAGTCTCCGCCATCCTCATAGTCACGGTCGCGGCTCTGACGACGGTGCCGGGGACGATCCTCCTGGTCCTCGTCGTCGTAGTAGCGATCATCACGCTCGGAACGGGAACGGCGCGGGGCCTCATACCGATCCTCACGGTCGGAGGAACGACTGCGGCGATCACGACGATCACGGTCACCACGTCCGCCACGCTCACGACGATCACCGCCACGGTCACGACGGTCTGTGCGGCCGCCACGATCACGGCCGCCTGCAGACTCCTGATCCTCGAAGCCGGGGATGGCCAGGGAGATCTTGCCGCGGTCGTCCACACCCTGGACGATGACCTCGACGGTGTCGCCCTCCTTGAGGACGTCCTCCACGGAGTCGATGCGCTCGCCGTTGGCCAGGTTGCGAATCTGCGAGATGTGCAGAAGCCCGTCGGTGCCAGGGGTCAGGTTGACGAAGGCGCCAAAGCTGGTGATCTTGACCACCTTGCCGTTGAAGGTCTCCCCCGCCTCGGGCACGTGCGGGTTGGCGATCTGGTCGATGACCTCCTTGGCCTTGGCCGCTGCCTCGCCGCCCTCGGAGGCGATGTAGACCGTGCCGTCGTCCTCGATGGAGACGTCGGCACCGGTGTCCTCCTGGATCTGGTTGATCATCTTGCCCTTGGGTCCGATGACCTCACCGATCTTGTCAACCGGAACCTGGGTGGTGATGATGCGCGGCGCATAGGGGCTCATCTCGGCAGGCCCGTCGATGCACTCGTTGATCACGTCCAGGATGGTGGCCCGGGCTTCCTTGGCCTGCTGCAGGGCGGCGGCCAGGATGTCGGCGGGGATGCCGTCCAGCTTGGTGTCCAGCTGCAGGGAGGTGATGAACTCGGAGGTGCCGGCCACCTTGAAGTCCATGTCGCCGAAGGCATCCTCGGCGCCCAGAATGTCGGTCAGGGTCTTGTAGGTGGGCCGACCGTCGACCTCGCCTGTGACCAGACCCATGGCGATGCCCGCCACAGGTGCCTTCAGGGGCACGCCGGCAGCCAGCAGGGACAGGGTGGAGGCGCAGACGGAGCCCATGGAGGTGGATCCGTTGGAGCCGATGGCCTCGGAAACCTGACGGATGGCGTAGGGGAACTCCTCTCGGCTGGGCAGAACCGGGATCAGCGCGCGCTCGGCCAGGTTGCCATGGCCCACCTCGCGGCGCTTGGGCGACCCCACGCGGCCGGTCTCGCCGGTCGAATAGGGCGGCATCTCGTAGTTGTGCATGTAGCGCTTGGTGGTGGGGCCGGACAGGGCGTCGATGGTCTGCTCCATCTTCAGCATGTTCAGGGTGGTGACGCCCAGCACCTGGGTCTCACCACGCTGGAAGAGGGCGGAGCCATGCACGCGAGGCACCACGTCCACCTCGGCGGACAGGGTGCGGATGTCGCGCAGGCCGCGGCCGTCAATGCGGTAGTCCTGGGTCAGGATGCGACGGCGGACAATCTGGCGCTGGAGCTCCTTGAAGGCGTTGCCCAGCTCCTTGTCCTTCTCGGCCTCGTCCATGTCGGTGAACTCGTCAGCCAGAGCCTCGCGGACCTTCTCCTTGATCTCGTGGATGCGCTCCTGGCGGGGCAGCTTCTCCGCGATGGAGAGGGCCTGGTCCAGGTCGGCATGAGCCACCTGGTCGATGCGCTCATAGAGCTCGTCGGTGTACTCGGGGAAGAGCTGGAACTCCTTGGTGGGCTTGGCGGCTTTGGCCTTGAGCTCGCTCTGGGCCTCGCACAGAACCTTGATGAAGGGCTTGGCAGCCTCAAGACCCTGGGCGACCACCTCTTCGTCGGGCTTGATCTGGCCCTCGTCATAGATCAGGCTCCAGGCGTTCTTGCCGGCGCCTGCCTCGATCATGGCGATGGCGACGTCCCCGCCCTCGACCACACGACCGGCCACGACCAGCTCGAAGACAGCGCGCTCGCGCTCGCTCCAGCGGGGGAAGGCCACCCACTGACCATCGATCAGGGCCAGGCGCAGACCCGAGACCGGGCCCTCGAAGGGCAGACCGGAGATGAGGGTGGAGGCGGAAGCCGCGTTCAGGGCCAGCACGTCGTAGGCATCCTCGGGGTTGACAGCCAGGATGGTCTCCACGACCTGGACCTCGTTGCGCAGGGTGTGCGGGAAGAGGGGGCGCAGGGGGCGGTCAATCAACCGGCAGGCCAGGATGGCCTCGTTGGAGGGCCGACCCTCGCGGCGGAAGAAGGAGCCGGGGATCTTGCCCGCGGCGTACATCTTCTCTTCCACATCAACGGTCAGCGGGAAGAAGTCGTAGTTCTCCTTGGGGCTGGACCCGGCGGTGGTGGTGGACAGCACCATGGAATCGTCATCAAGATAGGCGGCTACTGCCCCATCCGCCTGCTGGGCGAGACGACCTGTCTCGAAGCGCACCGTGCGCTTGCCGTATGATCCGTTATCGATCCTGGCTTCTACAGCCGTGATTTCGGGACCCTCCATAGGGTTCCTCCTTTTGTTTACTGCTTGTTTACTACCTGATGTCAGGATGCTCGGCATCAATTGACTGCCGGAGATCCTTGAACTTCGGTCTGGTCCTGCCGAACCCCATGTCCGGCTATCTTCATTCCTTGCGGACCAACCTTGCATTTCAATTCAGCACCATCTTCTGCAACCCCATCCCGGGGTCAACGGTGCCTGGTTCAGTCATGCAAAAGCGCCCGAGCGCTAGGCCCGGGCGAAAGCATGCATATTAGTGGCGTAGTCCAAGACGCTCCACCAGGGAACGGTAGCGGTTGATGTCCACCTTCTTGAGGTAATCCAGCAACCGGCGACGATGGCCGACCATGAGCAGCAGGCCGCGACGCGAATGATGGTCGTGCTGATGCTGCTTGAGGTGCTCGGTCAGGTCGGAGATGCGCTTGCTCAGCAGAGCCACCTGGACCTCGGGGGAACCGGTGTCACCCTCGTGGGTCGCGTATTCCTTGACGATTGCCTGCTTCTGCTCACTCGTAAGAGCCACGGCTCCTCCTCTTGCATTCTTCCGTTACGCGGTGCACCAGCCCTATGCTGAAGCGCTCTCGATCCGCGGGCGAAACACGCCAAAAGTCCATTATACACATTTTGCGGACCAAGCGAACAGTGAGGGAATCAACAAAGTGGAGGAAAGCGCAGCGAAAATTGGATTGGCGCCAATGAGAAATGAGTCACTTCACTCCGATGTAGCGAAAATGTCGCACTGTGTTGCACGAACCGACCGTGATTTACATGTAGTCCTGCCATAGGTTGTTAGAGAAGTTGAAGGAATGTAACTTCATTCATCCACCAAAGAGGGCACCTAATGAAACAATCCGAGCAGAACTCCATCAAATCAGAAAATACCATTCTTCCTTTGGGATCCGTGGTGAAAACCAGAAGAGACCCGGGTACCCTGCTGGTTATCATCGCCCGCGCTCCCTTGACAGTCATGCATGGAACAACGGGTTACTTTGACTATGGTGCCGTACAATTCCCGTATGGCATGACTGATCCGGCCAAGATCGTTTTCTTCAACCGCCAAGACGTGACGGAAATGGTGTTCATGGGATATATCAACGCCGAGGAACGATCCTATGAACGAAGGTTTGATGAAGTCACCAAATCAACCTCCTACCCCCACCTTCATCTCTAATTCAGTTACCGGTCACATAGGACATACTCGATAAAAGAGATAGAGGTGAGAAGACCAAAAACGACCTTGACGGATGCGTTGATGAAGCAACCGCCAAGGCTATGCAACTGAATACGTTGAACCACACTTTCATGGTCGGCGATTTTCTTTCTGGCGGTTTTGAATCATTGAGCGGCATTGCTGATTCCTTCGGCACATACTGACAACAGGCAGCTACCCAAGATGCTATAGCTCATGGCCTGCTCACTGCCTCTGGTGGTGTTATCAGTGCTGAATCAGGAGCCGCCCCTGGACCAGGTACGATTGTAGGAGCTGGAATTGGTTTAGTCGTAGGATACCTCGGTACAGTAGCCGACAACGCTTTTCACGACGATTCCGTCAATCGCGGGAACGGAGATGACAGTGGGGCCACATGAAGGACAATCTATGGTAGCTTTCCCGCTGTCTCCTGCATTGCCATGTGCGCGGCTCGGATTGAAACCGGGGATGACATTAGTGGGGGCGTACTGATGTTGTACCTATTGATAGATGTCGTATTAGGCTCTCCGGCGATGCTGGTCTGGTTGTTTGTGTTGATGTCGTTCAATGCGTGGAGGTCGAGGCGGCTGATGGACCGCGTCCTGGCGCCCTACCTCCTGGCGCGGGGCCTGTGCCTGCAGACCTTCCAGGGGCATGTGTGGCGGCGGCGCGGCAGGATCGGCCGGCCCCGGCCCGGGCAGGTCCTGCCCCTGGGCTCGCTGGTCGTCCTGGCCGACGGGCCTGCCAGCGTATCCGGGGCCTACAGAGGCACCGGATGGTTCGACGGTCTGGGAGAGGACGGGCTAGTGGTCCGCCTGGTCGGCCAGTATGTGCAGCCACCCGAACAGACCACCGGGTCATCCGGTCCATGGTACGCGGGCAGGATCTGCTCCGTGGGCGGCCTTGCCTGCGGACCCGGCGTAGTTCCCGGGGGCGACGCTCCCCTGCCCGAGGTCGGCGTCGGCCACACCCCCGACCCCGGCCTGGTCATCTTCACCCAGGACCAGGTCAGCCTCCTGGCCTGGAAGGGACCCGACAACCCCGTCACCAGGCTCCTGCGCGCCCGCCAGGTCCGCGCCCTCGCCCGCGATCACCGGCGGGAGGACCCGGTCCGCCGCCGGAAACGGCCGACGCCGAACTGGCACGCCAGCCGCCCCGCATGGTGGCGCTACGAAGCCATCGGCTTCCTGCCCGACCGGTTCACCCGCGTCTACTGGGACCGCGTCCGCAACCAGCCCGTTAAGGCCCCCATGCGCTACCGGACCCCGGAAGCCAGGGAATACAACAGAAGACACTACTCCGTCCCCTTATACATCACCGCGATGATCGTCATCATCTTCATATCCGCCTTGAAAATAGCCCGCGCATGGCACCGCTCCAGACCGCACCCTCCACTCCAGGGGGGCGATGTCCTCCTGGGCATGCCCCGACGGACCACAGCGATCGTCAGCTGCGTCCTAGGCCTCGCCATCGGCGTCGGCGCATGGGTTTGGGCCACCCACCGGCAATTCCCCCAACACCAAATGACCCCGGCCAGCAGCCGCGAACTCCAAATCGCCCTCGACAACTACTGGATCGGCATGCGATACATCACAGGAACTACCATCCCCTACACCATGCATGTCCTCGGCTACAGCGTTTACATCCTGGTGCCGCTCATGTTCCTCACTGATTTCTTCACCCTTCCCGAATGGGTCCATACCCTCATGGGCTGGCCCTTGGTCGCTCTGTTTGTGACCTGCGGGAGCCTAATCATCATAGATACCTCCTACGCCGAGCGGATAGCCAAACGCCTGGATCGGGAATTAGCCGAGTAAAGCCCATATGCATCAGCCCCCATCCCCTAGTAAATTCGCGATCCTATGATTCAAGCCGCGGTGATGAGGCCTCCGAAGAGGACGATGGCGATGGCAATCAGTTCAATGATGAAGAACATGGACAGTGCCGACCAGCTGTGAGTCAGCGTGTTCCAGGGGGAATCCTTGCGCACGCAGACCAGGATGGCCACAAAAATAACGGCAAAGACCGCCACGCCCAGCCCGGCCGCGATGATGCCCAAGTTGGCCGCGTTGGCCAGGATGGCCTGATGCTGGTAGACCACGAAGGTGCTGTACCAGAAGTTCATCTTGAGCAGACAGAGGCCGGCGATCAGCTGTTCGGCAGCCAGGCTCAGCACGAAGACCACCCGCCAGAACCAGGAAGACGACTCGATGATGGACATGCCGATGCCCATAAAGGTCAGCACAGTCACGGTCCAGGCAATCAGGGCAATGCCGCGCGGATCCAGAACCGAGGCATAGTGGAGCACGCCCTGGGTATGGTTGATGGCCAGAGAGCGCCCATATCCATAAGGAATGACGATGGCCAAGAGAATCGCCAGCGCGAAGACCACCCAGCGGACCGGGCGGGCACGGCGCTGCTCGATCTCAGCCAGAGAGTATTCAGAGTCCGGAATGGTCGCCTCAGGATGAGCCGAAACCTTGTTCACTGCGGTCGCCTCATCCGGGTGCGGTTGCACGACTGCGGAATCCGTTGCATCGCTTCTGCCGGATTCCGCGCCATCCGCATCGTCGAATTGCTCCATCGGCGACCACACCTCCAAGCCCGCTGCTCGTGGACACATCGCCTACAAGCTTATACCGGGCAGCGCACCCGCGCTTAAGAGCGGAAAGTACAATTCGCAAACACTTGGCATCCAGACGGTAGCAGATAAATGGAGTCATCCTGAAAGCGACACAGCCCATCCACGCAGAAGCGAGGAACACCTGATTTCGGCGACCAAAAATGCTGCAGACCCAGACTCATCCCCCACGCATCCGATGAGCACCCGGGCCGCGTCTTCTGACCAGCCGATCATGCTCATCTGAAAACCATGACGATCCGTGTTCAAACACCCTGCTAGTCACCTACCGCTAGTCATATACAAAGCAGACAAAACCCTCAATCAGGGCACACCAATGCGATTACTCCGGCTGGAGAGAATCAAACACTCATGTACGGACTATGAAGCGGTTATGGATTCTCCCCGGCACTCTAATAGCGATTCTTTTGCTGATTGCAGCGGCATATGGGAGCTTGGTGGATGAATCAATCGAACTGCCTGATGCCGATGACATCACGGAAACTCACATACTCGTCACCAGGACCGCAGCCTGTACCGTAATTTGTACCGTAGTACACGCGATCCGACTGGATCATTCTCCTATCCTCATCATCCAACGAATCCCAGACCCGGCGCTCGGCTTCATCCATTTTCTCAGTGATGGGATGCCTCGACGCATAACTGTCGATCAGATCCTGGGGGATGTTGTCATGAGTGGTGCAGGCCTTGTCCTTGGTTGCCATTTCTCTCATGAAATCCTCATCCATGGCCATTCGTCTCCTCTCATCTTTGTGAACCTGCAGGGCATCCATCCCATGCCCCGCAGGATCATCCCCGCGCCTGCTGGGGACACAGAGCATTCTCATTTTTGGCCGAACAGACGGCTGGACCATCCCCAGAGAATCAAACACTCATGTACGAACTATGAAGCGGTTATGGACTCTCCACCAGCGCTCCAGTGGCGATTCTCTTGCTGATTACAACAGCATACAGGAATCCGGGGATGAATCAGTCGAACTGCCTGATGCCGAGGACATCGTAGAAACTCACCTTGGTGTCGCCGCCGAAGCCAGCACCATAGTTTGTCCCATAGTATGTACGATCCGACTGGATCATTCGCCTGTCCTCATCATCCAACGAATCCCAGACTCTGCGCTCTGCATCATCCATGTCATCAGTAATGGGATACTTTGACGTATAGTCATCAATCCTCTTTTGGGGAATATGGTCATAAGTGCTACAGGCCTTATCCTTGGTTGCCATTTTTCTCATGAAATCCTCGTCCACAACTATTCATCTCCTCTCAACTTTGCGAACATGCGGGCATCCTTCCGATTCCCCTGCAGGATTGTCCCCGCGGATGCCAAGGGGCACTTTTCCACTGCCGCACCAGCCACACCGCCAATGGGAGTATCCCCGCGTATGCAGGGAGCGCACAGCATTCTCGTCCTTGACCGCATAGATGGCCGGATCATCTCCAGAGAATCAAACAATCCTCTTCAAACCATACTCATGTTCAAACCATGAAGTGGTTATGGATTCTTCGCCGACGCTCCTAATAGTGATTCTTTTACTGATTGAAACAGTATGTCGGAGCCCGGGAATGAACCAGTCGAATCGCCTCATGCCGATAACTTCGTAGAAATTCACCTCTTTTTTGCCGCCACCGCAGCCTGTACCGTAGTATATGCGATCCTATTGGATCATTCTCCTGTGCGCATCACCCAGCGAATCCCAGACCAGGCGTTCGGTTTCACCCATTTCTCGATGAGGGGATGTCTCGACGGATAACCATCGATCAGATCCTCATGAATGTTGTCACGACGGGTGCAGGCACAATCCCTAGGTGCTCTTTCTCTTATGAGATCCTCAGGTATTTTCTGATCGTCTCCTGTCATATTGGTGAACCTGAGGGCATCCATTAGATGTCCTTAAGATCATCCCCGAGGAGGCAGGGAACATGCTCGATGTGGTCGAGCAGCAACTTCTCCGTCAGGATCATCCCCAATGCCCTGCAAGCCGCCCGTAGAATCATCCCCGCGGATGCAGGAAGCACTTCCCAGTGCCGAAAACCATAGCAAGCACTATACAGGATCATCCCCGCGGATGCGGGGAGCACCACGGCTGCCAGAAGTCGGCCTCCCGCTGCTGGGGATCATCCCCGCGGATGCGGGGAGCACTGAATGGATTGTGAAAGTCAGATACCCAGGGCCGGATCATCCCCGCGGATGCGGGGGAGCACCTGTACGGGGTGCGGGCCATGGCCTGCTCCTTGGGATCATCCCCGCGGATGCGGGGAGCACTACATGCCACGGAGATCGGAGAGGATCATCACAGGATCATCCCCGCGGATGCGGGGAGCACCCCGCCAGGTCCTCGCATCCTATGGTCACCGTGGGATCATCCCCTCGGATGCGGGGAGCACAGCAAGGGCCAGGGCCGACACGTCAGAGATGCGGGATCATCCCCGCGGATGCGGGGAGCACTGGGTGAGTGCTGACGACCCGCTGACCGGGCCAGGATCATCCCCGCGGATGCGGGGAGCACCCGCTGAAAAAGTCTCCTATGCCAGACCATGCGGGATCATCCCCGCGGATGCGGGGAGCACCCGTCTAGTGGCCGCCACCGGCAGTCTTCCATGGGATCATCCCCGCGGATGCGGGGAGCACACATCTCTAGCGCTGTAATGCAAGATGGGGTTGGGATCATCCCCGCGGATGCGGGGAGCACGCAAGCTGCCGCTGCGGGTCGGGGAACAGATACGGATCATCCCCGCGGATGCGGGGAGCACGTCGGCGATGAGGGAAGCCTGGGCAAAGGCCAGGGATCATCCCCGCGGATGCGGGGAGCACGTTATTGCTTTGGACTTGATGGACGATGTTGGAGGATCATCCCCGCGGATGCGGGGAGCACCCGCTCCGGTCTCCCGAAGCGAGGGCGATTGTGGGATCATCCCCGCGGATGCGGGGAGCACAACAGTTCTTCATCGCCATCATACATGGTGACGGGATCATCCCCGCGGATGCGGGGAGCACGACTGCTCCACACCCTCTATACGGGTCATGAGAGGATCATCCCCGCGGATGCGGGGAGCACGGATGGAGGGGAATGCCACGGGCGTCCGTGTCGGGATCATCCCCGCGGATGCGGGGAGCACTGCATGAGCGCGTCGGCCAGGACTGCGGCGCTGGGATCATCCCCGCGGATGCGGGGAGCACAGATGATGTGATAGCAAAATGCGACACTGGTTGGGATCATCCCCGCGGATGCGGGGAGCACTCGCTGTACCAATCGGCCACAAATGCGTAGAGCGGATCATCCCCGCGGATGCGGGGAGCACGCTATGGGCAGGAAAAAGATAGAAGTAAGCGACGGATCATCCCCGCGGATGCGGGGAGCACAGCGTCGTGGTCTTGTCTACGATGACCCCCCGGGATCATCCCCGCGGATGCGAGGAGCACCCTTGGATGGCGTGGTGGTGCATGTCGTAGTAGGGATCATCCCCGCGGATGCGGGGAGCACGAACAGCCTGTTCAGGCTTTCCATCTCACCGTAGGATCATCCCCGCGGATGCGGGGAGCACGAAAGATACAGTGAGTTTCGCTTGTTCATTCGGGGATCATCCCCGCGGATGCGGGGAGCACGGCACCAGGTATTCGGCGGTCTCCGGATCCACAGGATCATCCCCGCGGATGCGGGGAGCACTCCGGGTCCAATGCGCCCTGCGGGTATTTGCTGGGATCATCCCCGCGGATGCGGGGAGCACAGCGCGCCTACGGTTCTTGCCCAGTCAGCCATAGGATCATCCCCGCGGATGCGGGGAGCACCTTGACGGAGGACGGGTCGCATGTGCGGGTGCGGGATCATCCCCGCGGATGCGGGGAGCACCTGGTTCATAGGGAGGCCATCGGCGTGAACCCGGGATCATCCCCGCGGATGCGGGGAGCACAGGGACGCAGGTACCGTTTCTGCTTCTGGAGCAGGATCATCCCCGCGGATGCGGGGAGCACCGGTGCCAAGCAAGGCGGCAGCCTGCCCATCGAGGATCATCCCCGCGGATGCGGGGAGCACCACCGTTCAGGGCCTTCCGCGTGGTCTCGGGGTGGATCATCCCCGCGGATGCGGGGAGCACTGATCGTCTTTGCGGACCGTGATGCCAAGGATGGGGATCATCCCCGCGGATGCGGGGAGCACGGCTGACTGGGTCTTGGAGGCGCTGCTGTTCGAGGATCATCCCCACGGATGCGGGGAGCACCAAGGATAATCCGCAAATCTAAAGTCTTTACAAGGATCATCCCCGCGGATGCGGGGAGCACTTGATCTCCTCGTAGATCTTGGTGCCCGTCCCGGGATCATCCCCGCGGATGCGGGGAGCACTGGAGATGAATCGTTGGAATCCCAACAAGGGAAGGATCATCCCCGCGGATGCGGGGAGCACACCACGTCGAACCTGTCGACATAGGTGGACTTGGGATCATCCCCGCGGATGCGGGGAGCACGCTGGGTTGCCGTGTTTGTCATATGCCTGGGCGGGATCATCCCCGCGGATGCGGGGAGCACTGCTTTGTGTTTTGTATTCATTTTAGTTCTCCGGGATCATCCCCGCGGATGCGGGGAGCACGGATATGGAGCCTGGCCTATGGGTGTCAAGTGAGGATCATCCCCGCGGATGCGGGGAGCACTCCAAATCACCCCAGGCCGGGTCGAAGGCCGGAGGATCATCCCCGCGGATGCGGGGAGCACTCGCTTTATATGGCTCCCATACCTCGTCGTGAAGGATCATCCCCGCGGATGCGGGGAGCACTTTCGGGCAGTTCATGGATTTCGGGACCATGCAGGATCATCCCCGCGGATGCGGGGAGCACTCCATATAGTCTGTTGTTCCACAACGCCGATGGGGATCATCCCCGCGGATGCGGGGAGCACGCACCATGCTGTCAATATCCTCAGCGTCATCGGGGATCATCCCCGCGGATGCGGGGAGCACGCAGCGTTATCAGACTCAAGACAATCCGATTGAGGATCATCCCCGCGGATGCGGGGAGCACAAGGTGGCGAAATGTGCGCCTGCAAAAGGCTGGGGATCATCCCCGCGGATGCGGGGAGCACGGGCCGTCGCCGTTTCCGGTAAGCTCGTAGGCCGGATCATCCCCGCGGATGCGGGGAGCACCTGCTCGTAGTCCTCTCTGACGTTTTCCATCTGGGATCATCCCCGCGGATGCGGGGAGCACACTTAGAAATCCTTGCAATCCCAACAATATAATAGACAAGATCTCTAATTTTTAATGAGTTTGCATTTCGAACCCTCTCTATTTCCGTCTCAGCCGCTGCAATTCAGACCATCTACACAGAGCTCCTTAGCCATGCATTCACCCAGTAATCAGTGCTCAGCACTCATCGGTAAAGCTCATCTGAAAGGTACACAGATCCGGTTGCGCTCAGCTGGAACGCGAGCGACGAAACCTTGCCGCACGTCTGTACTTGCTGGCATTGCTCCAACCAGTCCGACGGTATCGGTTTCCACCACCTGCAGATCTGCCATCGCCACCATCAGCAGGCTTCTCCATAAGAGCCAATCCTTCACAGTCAACTGGGTTCCAATCCGAGCGATGCACCTTGAATGCCAGATGCTGCTCATTGCGGGCGGAATAGACCATAATGGCCTTGCCGGTTCGGATTTGCCCTGTGATGCGTTCCCAAAGCCGGTCCCGGACTCTAGCGGTGACGTGGCCAACGAAAACTCCAGAGGCTATCTCCAGGAGCCATCGGGTCAAATCCCCGCGCAGACCCACCGGGCATGCCGTCAAAACGACGACCACCATCAGCTCATCTCCTCCTCTTCATCTGCATAGGATCTCCCAGCCGGGACACCGCCGACCTTCTCATCCCAGAGCTCCAAGGTCCCACCATCTTCATCAGAAGAGGAAGAAACAGGTGCCCCAAGCAGCCGTGGAATATCGCGAGCCATCCGTCGCATGAGCGAGAGATCATAGACAGCATCACGCATGGCGTGCCGGGTGGCCGAACCGATGTCGTCGGGTTGCTTTGCAGCGGTTTTAAAGGCTACAGGAATCGATATCTCGGCCTTGTACAGATCTGCCACGTCATAGACAAAGGAACGCTCATGGCCTACATGGACGAAACCCAAACCTGGCGAACATCCAAGCGCTACGATCACCGAGTGAGCGATACCGTACAAGCAGGTATGAGCAGCCGACAGGGCCTTGTTGATCTCGTTGCCGGCATCGAAATCCTCATGATCATAGGTTCGCTTATCCCAAGCTACGCCGGTCAATTCCGACCAGTGACGGTAGACCTGCCGAATTCGGGCGCCTTCACGTCCGCGCAGCTGCTGCATGGTACAAGAGCTGACATCCTCGTTGAGAAAGCGCATCTGGTACATGGCCCTCGCCACTGCCAACCGCTTGCGGGTGTTGGAGACTAGAGCCGCCTGCCTTTGCAAAAGGGCAGCCGAATGCGTCAGAGGACGGCCGAACGCGTACATCCTTACACCGCGCTCCCCCACCCATACCACGCTGGCACCGTTGTCACCGATAACCACCATGGCCTGATGACTGACGGTGGTGCCGGGACCCAGCATGAGCACACCTAGATTGGCGGCAGGCAGCCGTATAGTCCCGGTATCTCTGGTGACCGCTATGGCATTGTCCTCGCGGGTGATAACGCAGTGCTCGAAATAAGCGAAGGAAAGCCTATCCTCGGCCCGCACCAGATCACCCAATTCAGGAGGGGGACTGCCGGGAATCTCGGTTCTCCCGGCAGACCCCATAGATTGGCCCCTACTCATCGGATCGGAGCCACCGTCAACAACCCGCAGCCGAAGCTCTTGGCCCTGCCGATGCCCTGCCTTAGGCAACGTTGAAATGCTTGCGCATCGGTAACACGGAGCTGTCCATCAAACTGGGCTGTAACCAAGGTGACTTTGCTGCCTCCATGGTCGAACTGCTCCTTGCGGCGCTGGGAAACAAGGCAGGACGGCCCATGGCTCTCATCCGAGCTGCTCAGGAGGACAAATCCGTTGCGTTCACTGTGCTTCTCCAGCCAAGACAGCTGATAATCCGCAGTGACATGACCCATCACCTTGCCGACTACTGCATGATTGAACCGCCGCCCCTTGTCGACATAGACCTGTCTGGCAGGATTGGCCCGGAGCCTGAAGGCCCACTCCTGTCCCTTGGCTATATGCGTGATCAAGGGCTCGTAGTCCTTCACCTCCCACTCAGCATGGGTCGGCCAACCAGCCTGCTCAACGATATGGGTGAAGTCAGGACGCTCGGGACTCACCACATAGAGCCAGGTCGAATCTCCGTCACGGGAGAAATCCAATCGCCACAGGATGCGTCCTCCATCGCCACTGCGTACAGCACCCGGGGGGAAGGACTTCTCCACGGCGGCATGAAGCCGGTAAGGCGAGGCAATCAGTTGCTTGGCCGCATACCGCGCAGTATTCAGCGGCATTCTGGATATATACATGCTTGCCTCCTAGAAGAACGACATGGGATCATGATCCGGAACGGCTTTAGTCCGCTGCTCGTCAGGACCGGGACCATCCGGGTTGGGGATTCTGTATCGGCTAACCGTCCTGACCGCATAACTGCGGGCCGCACCGAAGCTCAGTGGAACATCTGCCTGAGAAGAGACAATCCCGTTGTCTTCGTCCTTGGCGCAGTCCGCATCACAGACCACCTCCAGTCGACAGCCCTGATGGCGCCTCTTGTACCAAGAAGCAGCCATCCAGGGATGGGTGCGCAGAGCCTGATCCACACAGTCCTCCTGGACCAACCCAAGCGTGACCGGGTAATCCGGCGGGCAAGCCCGGCGACCCAAATATAATGGCCACCGGGGATGACGCAGAGCCTGATCCAGACCTTCCAGAAGCGCAGAATCAGCACCTAAAGCCACCAGGAATTTTGCATCGGATAGGTAGTACCGTGTGGTCAGTGGCATGGCTTTGACATTGGCACCATGCTCTGTTTGCATGTCATTGACCAAGATGCCCGGTTGATCGATGCGGACACCGAAGCTGAGATGCAGCAGATCCTCAATGTCGTCACCGCGTTGGCGCCCTTGCGCCGAAGCAAGCAGACCAATCACCGCGCTCTTGGTAGGCTCCCGTTGCGTAGTTCGAATCGTAAAACGCGAGGAGCTCCCCCAGGACTGCAAAGGCCCCGACAATCGCAACAGCAGTATGCTCATGGTTACTCCTGCTGACCCAGCACGCGCATAGTCTCAGCATCCACCTTGCTGGTCAAATCCTTGAGACCAACGGACTCAGCCACCGGCGCTAAGTCCTGCGCCGACAAATCCGTGCTGATCGCCCAAGCACGCACAGGCTGCTCATCATAGGCATCCTGAATCCTGTGCAGTTCCTCAACCAGCCTGCGGCCAGCGACTTGCGAGATCGGCTGGTCATGCTCGGCCGCGACTGGACGTTCGAAGGCTTCCACAACATTGATAGGCTGGCTGTCACGGAAGGCCACAATGCAGGTCTCGGGCAGAGTCCTGTTGGCGTAGGAATTCTGTTTGCCGGTTGGCATGGATCGAATGAAAGCCTCTACGAAGACCGAAGCCACTCTCGCAGTAGCCTCCGCATTGCTGATCTGCTCCTGCAGGGCATCCAGGTTCACGGTCGCGTAGCGATACAGTGTAGATGAGTTGAAGCCGACGGAGTCAATCATAGCGGCACCAGCGTTGTCCGCTTCCGTGCAGTCATCAGCGGCGGTGAAATAGTCGTACTCAGGCTTGATGGCATCCACGGAGATAGCGTGAGCCACCTGAGCGCTGGCATCCGTATTCAGGTCAGGGGCATCAGCGAGCATACGGCCGAACAGGGCTATGTCGACGGCCTGCTCACCGTGGAAGACCGCTGACACCTCCTTCTTCATAGCCGAATCCGGAGCCTTGGCCAGGTCCTTTCCCTGATCCATCCATTCCAGTGCTATAGTAGCCAGCTTGCCGATTTCGGTGTTGCCGATGAAGATCAGATATTGAGTGACCGGCTTGCCACTGGCTGCTCCTGCACGAGTTGAAGCGACGACCTTAACGCCGGTGGCCTGCAAGACCATGGAAGCGTAGCTTTCAGCTCGGTCCGCCGATTCAGGCCGTTGATTAACCATGGCCTTCACGATCAGCTCGACTGCATTCTTTGTCCGCACCCCCAGCTGTTTCTTGTCCAGCAAAGACTTGAAAGTCTCGCGCATGGCCCGCTTCCAGGCCTGGCTGGAGACTCGCGAGCGCAAGACACCGCCATACTGAGCGGTCTTGGGATTGCCCGTCTCGTCACGATTGATGTTGCTCGGCGGTACGTTCTGAACTGCATAAATATCCATAAACATGGCATATTCTCCTTAATATTCGTTTGTGAAAAATCGATGTTCTTGTATCGTTGTATTTGCCAAATGACGAATCATTTGAAAAGATTTGTCATCATCGAATCTTCTGTTGCACCTCAGCAGTTTTATTGGCCTTCCTCGCCCTCTTTTGCCTCCGTGGCCTTGCGCACGGCGTAATACTGCCGAGCCCAACGGTGAAAGACAGAGGCCCTCCGACCAGGCAGCTGCAGAAGATAAAGATCCTGGGCGAAAGCCTGATAGTCCAACTGCACATCCTGATCCCGCATCATCCTTATCAGCGAATACAGCTGATGCCGGATGCCGTCGAAATCAGGAGCATCCTCCATGATTTGTAGTCTTCGAAGAACCGGGGTGGCCTTGGAACCGTCCTGGTCGGTGTCAATCATGCGGCATGCGTGGCCGAGACTGTAGCGGAAGCGTTCGGATCGCGCCCGCTGCTTAGCCTCGGCGCCATTCCCTGTGCCCTTATGATCAGGCATCCAGGCCATACCCTGAGATTTCGATTGCTGATGAAGGGCATACATCTGCAGGGCAGTGGCAATTGCCCGCGTTTCAGTGACAATATTGGAGTCGTTGTCGAGGGCTGGGTTTCCCAGGGTATCCTGTGGCCAATCCTCATATAGATCAAACCCGACATTCATCCATCGCACTCTGCCGTCGTCAATGCCTCGGCGCAGCAGGGACAGATGAGCCTTGGCCACGCTGCTGGCCTGAACCGTATAGGCGTACTGCAGTTTTCCGATCCGGTAGTTGGCATACCGCCCGACGGCCTGTTTGCGGTCGTCGACTGACAAGACATGATTGTTTACCATGGTGTCTGCAGTCATCATTGAACCTCCTTTTCATTCACGGTCTCGCCCTCACGCGAGGGAAGTGGACCTAGATATTTATTCAATTGGCTTAGGAATCTATCGAAGATTGGCTCAGCAGATCGAGCGCCATTGGCCTTGGGCAGGAAAGACGGCGCCGGAGACTGATCGCGGTACTCGCCAGCTATGCCGATCAGATCCCGATGAATGGCCTGGAACCAGTCATTCCGGTAACGTTCGATATCTTCTGAAGGACCGAACTCCGCAATCCGTTGTCTGAACAGCTGATCCAGGGAAGCATATGCACGTTCCTTGACGCGGGCTACTGCAGCATAGAAGCGGTCCTTCTGCGCTTTATCGCCTGCGGATTGGTTTAATTGGGCAACCATGGAGTCCAATGCCTTGACGGAATCCTCAGTACGCTCAACAACCTGAACCACCACATCCACGGCAGCGGCATCCAAATGAAGCAGTTGAAGGTTTGCGTCGAGCGAATCATCAATAGCATCCGAAAAGAAGCTGTTCTGCGGACCATAGATCATGCTCTGGGTATGAATGCGAGCCATCTGCATCACTTTTCCGAACCCGGCTTCATCCTGATTCCAATTCAGTAGAGTCTCAACCCACCGAATAACACCAGGACGGGTGTCGTCAGTCTGACCTGCACCGTTGCTTCCCGCACTGATCAAAGGCTGCAGCTGCCGCCAGATGGCCTTGTCGGAAGTGAATGTGACTG
Source organism: Bifidobacterium sp. ESL0820 (assembly GCF_052606235.1). NCBI lineage: Bacteria > Bacillati > Actinomycetota > Actinomycetes > Bifidobacteriales > Bifidobacteriaceae > Bifidobacterium > Bifidobacterium sp. ESL0820. Next base: position 1,951,067 of record NZ_CP199594.1, on the reverse strand, counting down.
GCATGCGAGGAGCCGTCGGCAGTCCCAGTTTCTTTCGTAGGTTCTCGCTGCCGTAACGCCATGCCGTCATGGGTTCATAAGCGTCCATGTTGTCAGCGCTGATGACATCGCCGTAGCAGACGATGATACCGACCACACGGGAACCCGAACTATCGGGCACCAGCCTCACCCTGCGTGATTGTAGAGTGAGCATATCCACAATGCCCGTAGGCTGATAGTCAGGATTCATGTCAGGACCGGCCGGCTCACGCTCCCAGGGCGCCAAATCACCAGGCTTGCCGAACCAGATATCATCATCCCCACGGCCTCGAGGATTGATCAAGCACCAGTTGAGCATCAGGGTGGAGAACAAGTTGTCCTGTTCCAAATAAACGTTGCCCAGAGCACCCAACCAGCCGGTTCCCACCTTGGACTTGGGCGGATAAACCTTATTGTTCCGCACATGGGTCTCTCCGTCCACCGGCGATTTGATTCCTGCAGGGTCATAGGCCTGAAGAAAGACCAGCCATCGGGCTGCCTCAGGCAAGGTAAGCGAGTCCAGGTCGTTCTTGGCGCGCATGGTGAAGAGAAACTTCTTGGGCTTTGGCACGTCGGCCTGAAGTTCGCCAATGCTGTCATACTCTTTATCATCGGACGTGTAGGTCAATCCCGGCGTTTGATAAAAGGGATGCTTAGAGTCAAACAAATCGAATCTGTCGTGATAGCGCTCAAAGTAGTCGTCGATAACTTGAGGGTCGAACTGCCCAGTCTGCCAAAGCGTCCACCACAGTTGCAGCAAGGCCGTCGGATTATCATCCCCGATCAAGGGTTGATACCGCTGGGCATATGCCTGGTAGAGCACGGCTTCGACCGTCCTCAGGAGAGGTAAGGTTTGCTGAGGCATGTCACTGGAAATCTCACGGATTCGATGGGCCTCAACCAAAAGGTCACGCAGGGAGACCAGGCCCACGCGTCCTTCCAAGTAGGTAACCCTGATCCAAGGCTGCTCCAAGAGATTGAACGACGGCCGACCTCCGCCGGTCGCTCCAATATCATTCATTATCATTGTCCTTTCTGCTTGTTCGGTTGCTTATACGTGGAAATGCCGGCAACTAGCGCGGCACTGCAAAGTTCAGCTCTTTCCGTCCTCGTCGGCTTTCGCACACGTCAGCCCATCCTCATGGGTGTATCCGATAAGGTAACCATGCACAGTGGTGACAAATCTCCGACGATCCGAATTGAATTTCTCCTGATCCAAGACCAGAGGCAAGCAGCCATCCAGCCAAGGCGATTGATGCCATGCATCAACACAGTCACTGGCTCGGAGCTCTAGTTCATTGATCAGAGCATCAATGTCACGACAGATGCGATCCGGCAGATTTACCGAGCAACGCAATACCACTTGCGCCAGCCGGTTCTCAGGTTCGGTTTTTGTGGGCACAGGAGCCCCGCAAGGTACTGTATCGCTTCCGATCCATGGCAGAAGCGCATACTCATCACCGCACCGACGCAGAAGCACCACCTCCACTGAATCATGAGTGTCTCTGACAGCCTGTCTGGCTTTGGCTTCCGACCTGGCGTCCACAGTGTTTGTAAATAGGTCCACCAAGGTGTGAGACTGCTGCAGTAGATGGGCCGAATCTTTCATCAAATAGACTTGGGCCTTGTCAATCTCTTCCGCATCCTTTTCGGCACGCTTATGTGCATCCAGCCGATACCGTTCTTGCCAAGCTTTGGGTATCAGCTGTGCAACTGCATCAGAATCATAAGCTGTGCGAACCAGCGGAGCGATATCATCAGGAAGCTGCAGCAAGCGGTGGGCGCTGTCCCCCTGCAGTCCAAGCACAGCAAGGGCTTCAAGCAGGGATGCCGGTGGATAGACCCTGTCTACATAGTCAGGAAATTCCGGGCCATCCGCGTTCCAAGAGGCTATGCCCCGCAGATAGCAAAAGGCCTTCCGCAGACCAGCTGGACGGTCACGCTCACCTTGTCCACGGCGATGGCGATGCAAACGACCCATGCGCTGTAGCAACAGATCCACCGGGGCTATATCGGTGACCATAAGGTCAAAATCGATGTCCAGGGATTGCTCCAGAACCTGTGTGCCCACGACAATCAATCGGCTAGGACGTCTTCCATTGGCTAGGGTTGCATCCGGACCAAGGCGCTCTCGGAGTTCTCGTTCGTTGTCCATACGATCCCGGTCGATGAAACGTGAATGCGTGAGTCTGACCTGGTCCGGGCCAAATACATGGGTCAAAGCTGCAGCAGTCTGCTGGGCCCGATCTACGGTGTCGCAGATCACAGCGGCGCAGCCACCTACAGCCAGACGCTCTTGCAGCAAATCTGACAGATGCTCAAGATCGTCGTCGATGACATGACATTCGATGTCTACCGCACGACCCGAAGGCTGCACCGAGCTAGTCTGGCAGGTCGTTCCAGACGTGTAAGTAATCAGCGGATAAGCATGCAGGCCGTCAGAGTCCTTCTCCTCATTAGAGGGCTGCTTGTCGCCTGGCTGTAAAAGGGAAGAAGCCTTATCGATGTGCGGTCTGGAGTAACAATCAGTAAACGCCTCCATGCTTGCAAAACGACGTGGTGCAACTTCGGGGGACTGCTCCGCATGGTTACTCGATCCGTCGAGCACCGAGGCATACCCTTTAATATAAGCATCAACCAGCTCACGTCGCAGCGATGCAGGCAGGGTTGCCGACAGAAGAATGACTGGGTTGTGGAATCCTCCCAGCCATTCCAAGGTCCGTTTGAGGTATTCACGCATGTAGGTGTCGTAAGCGTGGCATTCGTCGATGATGACAACTTTGTTGGCTAGAGCCAGCTGCCGCAGACTGACGTGCTTCATCTGCAAAGCGGCCATGAGCACCTGATCAATAGTGCAGATCAGGAAGTTAGCCAACACCCCTTTCTTCCTGCCTCGCAGCCAGTCATTCACCACTGCCTCGGGATAGACGGCCTTTTGCGCACCAGAGCCTTGAGGGGCATCCTCATCAAAGACTGATGATGTAGCGGAACCCTTAGCTGAAGCCGTCATTGACATGAATTCTTTGTTGAGAGCAGCTTTGCCATGTCTGAGTGAGGTGGATTTCTCAGAACGCCCTTCAGACTGAGGCAATCTGTCGATCCAGCTCTTGCACCGTGAGAACATGGCATCGGTAGTAGCCATTGTCGGCAGGGCCACGCAGACTCCTCCCCTGCCTGTTCGTTCAGCCAGAATTTCCGCACAGGCCAGGGCTGCTTCGGTCTTGCCTTCGCCCATGGGCGCTTCAATGACCATAATGCCCGGGTCCTTGATCGTTTCTGCTAGACGTACAGCCTGCTCCTGGACTGGCCGGGGCTTCGCGCCCGTCGGCAGATCGAACCTGGAGGCGAAGCGCTCCCCTATGCCGAGCCGCTCATGAATCGGCTGCCACTTCGGAGACAGGCCGAGGTTACGCCATCCGCGCTCCTGTCGAGCCCTAAGACCTGCTCGTGTACGTACTGAATTCATTCGGTTCCAGGTCTGCTCGTCATAAATCGGTGGGTTGAGCGGCACCAAGGGAAAAAGATCGTCGTCGCTGTTGCTGGCAATCCAGTCGGCCATAATGACCAGCCCCTCCAACACCGATTCGGCGTATATGTTCAGCCGCTTCCCACTCAATCGAGCGAAGTCATCGTCATTGAGTTCACACTGTTGGGCCACGAATTCAATTAATTCGCGCTGGGCTTTAGTCCAGTCCTCATAACCGCGAGCGGTACCCATGCGCACATCCATATCGGACTTGCTCAGGGCCTGACGGGTAGGAGGCTGACCATGATGCCCTCCAACAATACAAGCATAGGATTCGGCCACTGGCTTGCTCCAATGCTGTACCTGAGTCAGGTAAGACTCCAGAATCCGTTGGCCCGCTATAGGATGCGTAGGGTAATTCGTATCCGTAATTGGAACATCAGGGAACCGCAGACCAGCCTGCTTGGGCTTCCATTGCAAGGAAAGGTTCTGCATCCCTAGTGCATGCGTCAGCGGCTTGCTTTGGAAAACCGGGGTTGCCTTGCCGATATCATGGACACCGGTGATAAACATGCAGACTTTGCGAGCCAGCTCCGGATCACCAACATCGCGGATGATGATCTCTCGAGTACCCCTAGGCACCCAGTCGCGCCATAAATACCCAGCCACTGCAGCGGAATCACTCAGATGCGTGAAATCTCCCTGCCAATCATTCTCGTCATGCAGATTTGTTTTGCCCCACAGGGACATGGCTTTAGCGCCCAGACCCAAGTCTGTTGGTATCACTCCGTTCATTGTTCCCCCGTTCTCAACTCAGCAACCCTGTTAATTGGACAACTTCGTTGTAACAATTTTTAAGCATAGCACAGAGAATTAGAAATTACCAAATTTATAATTTCATAATGTCACAAGTTACTTTATTAGCCCTGACTATTCAGGGAACACATAAAATCCTAATGACACAAGGGATCATCCCCACCCACGCGGGGAACACACCTCAAGAAGAGGCTGTATGTAGTCTACACGGTAGCCACGGTCAACCCTTAGAACGCCGCATGTGCTGCACGCCACCTACCATGTGTGAGACCTTGAGTATCCGAAGCAACTCCAATGAGATCAAAGTATCATCGCGTCTGCCAAACTTGCTGTTTTGGATAGGTTAACGAGCCAGTTACGAATTCACCGAACGCCCACGTCTTAGTCTAATTTCAGACGCACCTGCACAAAAGCACAACCGCCGAAGCTACTGGCCCATCATGGCTGAGAGCGATGTGCCAGCACAACTGCATTTGATCGAACTGACCACCGGTTAGAGGCAAGGAATCATAAAGCCTGGCTTCCACGGAGGACTCTAGGTTGACATTCGGCCGACCCCGGCCGTCGTCCAGGATCTCTACCCCGCTCCAAGGAAAATCATCCAAACCATAGGGTGATGGCTCAGTCCCCAGCGCCTGAGACCAGGCCTTGAGCACCGACTCTTTGCCAGCCCAGCGCACCGCCAAGTGCGCCGTTGTGTCGTCATGCTTGAGCAGGGCGCGCTGCTCGGCCTGCCGCCGCTCCCTTGGCGAGAATAAGCTTGTCATGCGCGTGCCTGGCATAGCCAACTGTCGGCCGAACTTCTCCAGATCGACCAGATCATGTCCCAACCCCAGCACTTGTCCAAACCCGGCATCATCCATAGGCCCGAGTATGCCCCTCATCGGCCAATGCAGCAAATCACCCAGTCAGGACTCGAAGACTCCACAACATCCCAGTTTCCTCATTGATAGTTCTGTTCCTGCGTGAACGAGCGCGACAAAGAAGAGCAAAGAATAAAGAAGATTTCGCTGCGTCAGTAGCAGGAGTCACAACGCTGGCATAACGCTGTTGACCCGCCTGGCAACCGCCACTATCCAACAGTCCTCGATGTGTACCCTATCGTGTACCCATTTAGCCCGTAAATTGCCGATTACTGGGGAAAATCTCACTCAGTCAGGCTCGACCCTGCCCACTTCAAGAGGTTAGGAAACCCGCCAAGAATGGCGGAATACCAACGATTATCGTGGAGCGGGCGACGGGAATCGAACCCGCGTAATCAGTTTGGAAGACTGAGGCTCTACCATTGAGCTACGCCCGCAAAGCCGTTGGCTCGGTACAGAGCATAGCACATGGGCCGGCCGGAACATGCAGTACATCGGTCATCGCCCGGTTGAACTTGGCAATAAACGTACGTATACATCACTGGGGAGAACCCCTCGGCGCCATGGAAACCGGCGCTGATTATCCCTCCTCTGCGGATAATCGTGAAGATCCGTACAGAAATTTTGATCCCTGGCGGCTGTGGACTAGTCTCAGGCGGTTCATCCACCCTGAATAAGAGATCGCGCCGTCGCCAGTATCGCTTCTCTGCGTATCCATGGGTCAATCCCGTGGATCCAAGGAACACCTCGTCCGTTCCAGTGACTGCCGGAGTACTGCGGGATCATCCATGCTCACGCGGTGACCACTCCTTGTCGGATGATATGGATGGAAAGAATAAATGTTCTACGCGGAACTTGGCTGACAGATTTCCGCAAGATTATTCATTCTTGCAGAGCAAGGGGAATCAGACTGGTAACGTGCTGCCATCCGATGTTAGAGGATGAAAATCAGAGGTAATTGACATTGGCATCGACAAATTCGCCACGCACAGCAGCCTTATTTTTCGAGAATGGGAATTCGCTATGCCCGAACATTGATCACAAAAGTTGAAATCATGCTGGCGATAACAGGATGAGCATCAATTCTTCTGATAGCATTTACAGCAACATCAGTAAATATCTATTACGCGGTTCTCAAAAACGAGAACGGCGGAAAACAAGTAGTTGACCCGGTTGAGAGGGGAACTATAGCCGAATATAATTGACAAGAAGTTAGCCAGGTTCTTCTGCTTTGACTAACGAAGAGATGAAATTTGTTTGCAGATAAGGTCGGATGCTACTTGCTGATGCACAGCTAGCACCATAGCCTATGCGACAACTTGTTCTGCTTCAGCATCGACGGGATTGACCCTACCTATTTTGACAGTCTTGCATCTTGCAGCTCCTTCTTAAGAAAGGGAATGAAATGGTATCAGTTATTAAACATTGTCTGTCAGCATGTTCAAATGACCTCAAAAACAATTGGGGCAAGCCGGATTACATGAAGCAACTTGCTGGGGCTACGATATTCGGATTGTGCGGTGTCGCTTTCGGTGTCGCGATGTTCCTTGTATTCCCTTAGACATGAACGATAACTTGCTGCAATATGACTATGCACGCGAGCGCAGTGAGCACCGATGAGTGCGGTTCCTAAGCGGAAACGCTCGGACAGTACGAGTTACCCTTATTCACTGGCTGCCGCTTCCTATGAGGGGCGCCTATCCGTGTGGCGTCAATAATTAGTGAGAGCTGGGCGACAACATCGTGCACACGCGGGGTTTGCCTGCCTTTGTTCCGAATAATAAGACGGTACTCCTTACAAATCACTTCATGCAGCATAGGTGCCTTCCATTCCCAGGGCCTTGCTCCAGACATAAGGACTCATGTCCAGGGAATCAACCCGAATAGACCGCTGAAAACAGGCAATCCCCTCAATGCAGTCAATCGTCGTACCGTCGAAATGCCTTTCCCTACAAGTGGTGTGTCCGCTGAGGTGATCCTTGGCAGAAGCAGAAAACCTGACTGAAACAAAACGGCGATGGCACCTGGACTGTCACCCCCAACCCCCGCATACAACCAATTATGGTGACAGTGGCCGTCCGCTAAACGTTCAATTCGATCGACCGATCCGGCGACATCGACAACCAGCGACTCCCCCTGACTGTAGGCGTCCTGCCCACAGCTGAAGGAGAAAATATCGGCGTGGCTATGATAGTCGGGCTTCTTGCCATGAGTATTATGGCAGCAAACCTCAGCAGTAGGAATTCCATTACAGCGATCACTAGCACTAAAACTTCGCACGAGTAAGAGGCCGGACACTCCCCCAAGACGAGTTCGGCCATTTGGGTGGCCCAGCAATAATCCCAAGTAAAATCTGGGTCACCCATCTACTTTTTATACCTTTTTGTGAAAAGGCTCCAATCGCAGCCTGGCAATAGCACACCGCCGGTTGAGCAACATGCGGGCAATATTCGGACAAAATCCCTTATGCGCAGCCATTACAACAGCTCCAATGACCAATAAGTCCTGACGACCAGATAGCTCGCATACCTGCAAGGGAGCCCTTGTACATAAGGCATGAAGACAAGGGACAGCCGCACCCAATGGCAAGACAATAAGGGAGGCAAGCCGTCTGGCCCACCTCCCCGATCATCGCAATGACTGTTCCCTCACCGGACTCCCGCCTATTGCTTCAGACGGAAATCCAGCTGGTTCACGCCGCTCTCATCCCCGGTCATAGTAGCCGTCGGCACCCAAGCGGGCCTGGGGATCCAGCAGCATGGCCTTCTCAATCTCGTGCCCCACATACCCGTGGCCGTCCTCATGGAAGCGGCGGTTGTCGATGGGCTCATAGAGCGGGGCCCGACCCATGCGGCCCTCCTCCAGATGGCGCTGACCAGCGGCCAGACGGTCGTTGGCCCGGCGACGCCACTCATCAAGGGCCTCCTGGCCGGAGGTCTGGAGCACGGCTGCCTCAAAGGCTCCGGGACTGACGATGACCCCGATGCCGGAGACATGGCCGAAGCCCAGGGAGGTAACCAGCCCGGCCTTGATCCTGCCCACCTTCAGGGGCTGCTCCAGCCAGACCAGATGGTCGTCGCGCCTCAGGACCGGATCCACGCAGTCCAGGGAGGCATTGGCCGGGATGACCCCAGACCGGAAGAGCTGGGTGAGCCCGTTGATCTGGAAGATGCAGGCGCCGCCCTTGGCATGGCCGGTCAGGCTCTTCTGGGAGATGACGTAGAGCGGGTTGCCGTCCGTCCGCCCGATGGCGTGGGCCAGGGTGTTGTGCAGCTCGGACTCGTTGGGGTCGTTGGCGTTGGTGGAGGTGTCATGCTTGGAGACCACGGCGATGTCGTCGGGGCTCACGCCCAGCTTGGCCAGCGAGCGCACCAGATCCGAGTCCTTGCCGCCCATGCCGGCGGCCAGAGCCCCCAGTCCGGGTGCGGGGATGGAGGTGTGGGCACCGTCCGCGAAGGAGTGGATGTACCCGACCACGCCAGCCACAGGCAGGCCCATGTGCAGAGCGATGTCGCCGCGGGTCAGCAGGATGGTCCCGCCGCCCTGGGACTCCAGGAAGCCCCCGCGCCGACGGTCGTTGGCCCGGGAGAAGAACCGGGGCTGGATGCCCTTGGCATACATCTCGGCGGAATCGGCGGTGGCGTTCATGTTGCCGAAGCCGATGACCGACTCCACGCCGATGTCGTCGATGGCGCCCGTGACCACGAAGTCCGCCTTGCCCAGGGCGATCTTGTCAGCGCCCTCCTCAAGGGAGACCGCAGCCGTGGCGCAGGCCGAAACCGGCTGGACCATGTTGCCGTATCCGCCGATGTAGGACTGCATGACGTGCGCAGCCACCACGTTGGGCAGGGCCTCCTGGAGGATGTCCGTGGGGATCTCCTTGCCCAGGAAGCGGTCCAGGTAGAGCTTGCGCATGGAGGCCATGCCGCCGAAGCCGGTTCCCTGGGTGGAGGCCACCTTGGAGGGGTGCACGGCCTGGAGGATCTCCACAGGGGTGAACCCGGCCGACAGGTAGGCATCCACAGTGGTCACGATATTCCAGAGGGCGATCGGATCCACGTCCCCGACCATGGAGGCGGGAATGCCCCACTTGACCGGGTCGAAGCCCTTGGGGAACTGACCGCCTACGGTTCTGGACATAGTGGCCCGACGCGGCACGCGAATGCGGGAGCCGGGCAGGCGGGTGACGGTCCACTCGCCGGACTGCTCGTCTCGGGCGATGCTGGTGTGGTCCGGATCCTGGGCCACGTACTCTTCGGCCATGTCCTTGGTGGGCACCGAGAAGGCCACGTCGTGATCCAGGAAGACATCCACCTCCTCCTCGTTGGTGCCCTGGCGGTAGTCGGAACCCATGCCGTCGTCGAAGGGACGGATGCCGGAGCGGGCCACCACCTGGTCGTGGTAGCGCTCGGCGATGTCCTGCTCGGGCACCAGTTCGCCATCCTTGTCGTACCAGCCCGGCTTGGGGCTGTCCTGCCACTCGACCAGGCCCATGTTCCAGGCCAGTTCGAGCACGGCGGCGGCGCTCAGGTCGACCTGGCCGTCCGAATGGATGCCCATCTCGGCCTCGAAGCGGGTGCGGCCGGAACCCCAGGGACCCATCTCGCCGATGGAGACGATGACGATCTGATCCTCGGGCCGAGCGGTCACGCCCTGCCAATCCTGCAGATCCACCGGGGCCTGGGCGGGCACCCGGGGTGTGGGCAGGGCCTTGATGACCCGGCCCGGATCCTTGTCGGCATCTGCGGGCGCATCTCCGGGCTTTCCGGCTGGGGCCGGCGTCGACGGATCCTCATCCTGGGCAGCCTCAGCCTTCAGGGCCTTGAGGTCCAGCGGGCTGGAGCCCAGGCCGCCGGTCAGGTCGGCCTGAAGCGGGACCTGGAGAGCCTGCTGGCGGGCCTCTACAGTGCAAAGCTCCAGCAGGGAATCAGCCATCTGCCCGGTGGAGTAGGTGTGGATGCCGTGGCGCTCCACCACCTGGACCAGCGGATCATTGCCGCCCATGAGCCCGGTGCCTCGGACCCAGCCGATCAGCGGGTGGGCGAAGGTGACCCGGCCGGACCAGTCCTGCTCGGGGCGGGACCGGTTGACGATGGCATCCAGGGCGGCCTTGACCTCCCCGTAGGCTCCGTCGCCGCCGAACATGCCGCGGTTGGGAGAGCCGGGCAGAACCACATGCAGACGGTGGTCGACGTCCGTGTCCGCCCCGATGCCGGCGAACCCGGCGATCTGGCGTTCCAGGCTCCAGAGCATGAGCCGGGCCTGGGACTCGAAGAGCCGGCCCGAGTCGGCCATGGTCCCGTGCATGGCGGGGGCTGCGAAGGGCAGCAGCAGGGTGGGCTCGTAGGCAGGCTTGAGCACGGTGGTCGTGGCCCCCGTGGTCTTGCGCTGCTCGTTGCCGACCCAGTCGACCAGGGCATCCACATCCCGGTAGCTGGACAGGTTGGCGGGCACGATCCAGAGACGGGCACCGCCCACGGCATGGCGACGGTAGAGGTCGCGAGCCCAGATGACGGTCTGTGGCTTCAGGGAGTGGCAGACGGCGATGACCGTCGCCCCGCCCTCCAGGAGGCCGGCAGTCAAAGATCCAGCGATGGACTTGGGAGCCACGCCGGTGACTACGGCCACATCCTTGGCGAATCGTGCGGCGGTCTGGTCCGAGTCGGCTGGGGTCATGGCCTGGTCGGCTATGCCACTGAAGACCCGGGCCAGATCCTGCTCGCCGCGGTTACGCGCCTGCTCGGCGTACCAGAAGGCCTGATCGTGAACCTCGCGTCCGGCTCCTACGAAGCTCAGGCGGCTGCGGTCGTCGTCATGCTCGTGGTAGATGTGAGCCAGATCCTCACGGGCGCTGGCCCAGCGATCGTCGAAGAGGACGGCGCGCGAGGCCTCGAACCGTGGCGCCACCTGCTCGGGCCAGTCGCTGCCCAGCTCGGCATTGACGGCAGCCACAACGGCAGCATCCTCATTCTCGCCAGGCTGGACGGTCGGGGGCTTTAGCCCCAGCTTGTCCAGGAGGAAGCGGGCCGTGGAGGCCAGCACACCCTCGGAGCCGGTCACCTGGGCTGCGAAGGCATCCAGGGCGGCGGAGTCGACTACGGCACCGCCAGCGGCACCGCCTGCAGAGGGCATGGAGACCGTGACGCCGTGACGCTGGGCCACCTGCTGAACGGCCTGGTCGATCAGCGCATTGGCCGCAGGCACAGTGGAGACGGCTTCGGTGGGCAGGAGCGCCAGGTCGCCGCCACGCGAGGAGGCGCCCTCACGGGTGTCCAGGACCAGGCTGGCCACGGTGGCCGAAACCCAGCCCGCACCCAGCTGCCAGACGTTGGAGACCCGCTGCTCCACTTGCTGCAGCTTGAGGCCGGAGGGGCCGAAGAGGTCGCGGATGCGCTCACGCACGATGTCGGAGAGCACCGGGCCGAAGGGCCGATAGTTGGGGGCCACCTTGTTCACCAGGGCGCTCAGGTCGGTCATGCTGGCCTCGGCGGCGCCGTCCACGCTGGCCACGCCCAGCTCGGAGCTGATGTCCATCAGCAGCTGGTTGCGCCTGGAGGAGACGCCGTTGGTCAGGGTGTCGGTGGTGTCGGTCTGCCCGATCTGCTCGGGGCGGATCTTGGTGGAGTAGGCCAGCAGGACGGCGATGGCATCCGAGGCCTTGAAGGGCAGGTCGGCCACATCGGCACCCGATGGGCCGCCGGTCGCCGGGGCCGGAGCGGGGGCCGAGTCCTCGGCCGCTGCAGGGGCAGGGGCCGGAGCCGGAGCCGATGTAGGCGCAGGCGCACCAGCCTGAGTAGGTTCAGGGCTGGATTCCTGGACCGGAGCTGCGGGCTCCTCCTGAACCGGGGCCATGGAATCAGTGTCGGTCAGATAGACCCGGCTCTCGTCCCTGCCCAGGTTGTAGACGCTCACGTGACGCTCGCGGAAGTCGGGCAGCTTCAGGGTCTTGGTGCCCAGGTTGGCCAGGGTGGGCGAATGGCCCAGCCCTACCTCGATCAGCTGCTCCACGCCCAGGCCGCCCTGCTCGGGGGCATCAAACATGATCGCCTGGGTCTCGATCCAGCGCACAGGAGAGGCGAACTGCCAGGAGAGCAGCTCGGTCAGCAGCAGACGGCCAAGCTTCTGGTCGTCGGCCGCATACTGATCCCAGACCTGGGGATCATCCAGCGCCTGCTTGATGCGTTCGGAAGGAACCACCTCCAGGATGGAGGCCGCGAACTCCTTGGTCATCTGGAAGGGCCGTGCAACCAGGTTGGGTATGTAGCGACCCTCCAGGCGGGAGTAGTCGATATGCTCGGGCAGCAGGGCATCCAGGGTGTCGCGGAACTCGGGCACCCCCTTGCGCAGCAGGGTGGAGTGGAAGGGCACGTCGATGCCAGGCACGTACATGAAGGCCGGCTTGCCGCCCGCCTCCTTGGCCCGGCGGTTGGCGTCGGCACGCAGGTACTCCAGGCCGGCGATGGTCCCGGCTATGGCGTACTGCTGGCCGGCCAGGTTGTAGTTGACGATCTCCAGGAATTCGCCGCACTCCTTGGCTACGGACTCCACATACTCCTTGACGCCGGAGTCGCCCACGCCGAACTGGTTGGGACGCAGGGCGCCCATCCGGTAGTTGCTGCGCCCCTGCTCGTCGCGTTCGATCAGGGAGTGCATGGTGGACCCGCGGTGGAAGACCAGCTCCAGAACCGTCTCCAGGGACATGACCCCGGCGAAGGAGCTCAGGGCGTTGTACTCGCCCAGGGAGTGGCCGGCGAAGTAGGCGGGCCAGATGTCCATGCCGGACTCGCGCAGGCGGGCGGTCTGGGCGAAGGCCACGGTGGCCAGGGCCACCTGGGTGAACTGGGTCAGGTTGAGCAGACCCTCCGGATGGTGGTAGGTGACCCCCTTGGCCGTCAGGGTGTGCGGGTTGTCACGCACCACGGCCAGGATGGAGAACCCCAGCTTGCTGCGGGTCAGCGCATCGGCCCGTTCCCAGGTCTCACGGGCGGCCGGCGACTTGGCCCGCTCGTCCAGGACCATGCCCTGCTGCTGAATCCCCTGGCCGGGATAGACGTAGGCGGTCCTTGGGGCGCGGGCGATCGCCGTGCCGCGGGAGACCAGCTGGCCGTCGATCCTGCAGGTGACCTCCAGGACCAGGCCGCCGTGGCGGACCTTGCCCACACGCTCCAGGCTGATCTCCACCTTGTCGCCCAGCTGGACCATGCCGTACATGTTGTAGGTCCATCCGGCGATCTCGTAGTGGACACCCTGCTCGTCGGTGGCCTGGGCCGCGTATTGGGCGGTGGCCGACAGCCACATGCCGTGCACCAGCGGCGCAGACAGGCCGGAGACCGCGGCACCTCGCTTGGAGGTATGGATGGGGTTGAAGTCCCCTGAGGTGCGGGCGAAGGCGGTCATGTCCTTGGGGGCAGTGACGGTGACGCGACGCAACAGCCTGCGCGGCGTGTCCACCGTGTCGGCGCGGATGCCGCCGTACTCGGGAGCCTCCTGGGGCAGCTGGTCGCTGTAGGCGCGGCCGCGGATGGCGAAACGCTCCACCTCGCGGGCCAGCACAGGCCCGTCCTGGGCGGCGTGGACCACATGGATGGTCACCACCCGGCCGGAGGAAGATTCCTGGTAGGGCTCGGCCCAGCTAGTCAGCTCGATCCGCTGGCCGGTATGCTCCAGCAGGCGCTTCTCGCTGACCTCCAGCTCGATCAGGTGGTCCAGATGGACCGCGTTGAGCAGTCCCTCGATGATGGGGAAGCCATCCACATAGACGGATCCCAGAGCTGCGTAGATGGCCGGCCAGGCCGGACCCACCAGCGCATCGGGGGCGAAGCCGGAAGGGATCAGCGCATCGGGCAGGGCGCCTCCGGTGGCCGCCTCATGGTCGAAGCCCAGGTTGGATGCCAGGGTGTAGCCGCTGTGGACCAGGCCGAAGGGGTGCTCGGGGTCATCGTCCTTCTCGATGGCAGGCATGGCCTCCAGCTTGTCGCCGGTGATGGTGGTGTTGCCGATGCCGGCCGTATCGGCCAACAGAGCGTAGACATCCTTGGGCAGGCGGGTGCGGTCGACCACCGGGAAGAGGCCGACCTGGTCGCTCTTGATGGTCAGCGGCACGACGATGTGACGCACCGCATGCCTGTCCAGACCGCCGTCAGGGTCGTCGTCCCAGTAGGTATCCAGGTGGATGTCCAGGTCGTAGTGCTCGCCCAGGTCGTCCTGGCCGGTGGCGGTGATGGTGTAGTCGGGGTCGTCCATGGCCGTCCCGTAGGCTGGATTGGCCATCAGATGGCCCACCCAGGAGATGTTGGGGCTGCGGCGGATGAACTCCTGCGCACCAGCAGCGCCTGCCAGCTGGCTGTAGGCCTTGGCGGGACCGCTGCCCAGGTCGCGCACCCGGTCTATGGCCGCCTGCTCGAACCGTCCCAGAATGGAGGCCACCGGCTCGTCCACCGTGGTGATGCCTGCCACGGAGATGGGTCCGGGGATGGCCCTGACCGAGTCGGCGCCGTAGCGGGGATCTTCGGACTGCCAGAGCTGATCCTGGCCCCACCAGCGCAGCAGGTCGTTGTCGATGACCGGCACGAAGGGCATGGGCTTGGGGTACTCGCGCACCAGGACGGGGAACCAGGCCACGTCGGTGGGCACCACCTTGAGCTCGGCTGCCTGTGGGTAAGCCTCATGCAGTCGGCGAAGCGCCTGCTCGGGCTCGGCCACATCCTGCCTGGAGGCGAAGATGGAGTCGAACTCGCCGCTCTGACGCTCGCAGACACGGGCCTCGATGCGCCGCAGCAGGTGCAGGAAGCGGTCGATGTAGGTGTCGTCGGCCCAGGGGTAGGCCAGGTCGGCGAAACGCTGGGCCCAGTCCTGGTAGGTCATGGTCTCCAGATCGCCGAAGTAGGGCTTGGCGGTCTTGTTCAGGGCCTCGATGATCTCCCCGCGGCGGGTCTCCAGCTCCTCCGGGTGCTTCATGACCCGGACCAGCAGGCGGCCGCACTCGGCGGAGGAGTTCTCCATCTCGTAGATGTCGGCGTGCAGGTGGCTCAGGCCGGAGCCCACGCCCCCCACGGACTTGCCGCTGGGCACCCACTTCTCGCCCATGGGAGCGAAGGGGTCCGGATCGGGGGTTGAGCTGTCGATGCCGGGGGTGGCCACCAGAGCCCGTTTGATCTCGGGATTGGTGTGGGCCTCCTTGGCGGTCATGGCCGCTGTGCCGATCATGACGCCGTCCACGGGCATGTCCGGCAGGTGGTAGGCGCGGGACCACTGGCCGCTGATGTAGTCGGCCGCCCGCTCAGGGGTGCCGATGCCGCCGCCGGCCACCAGAACGATGTTGGGGCAGGCGCGGACCTCGGCGTAGGTGGTCGAGAGCAGGTCGTCCAGGGACTCCCAGGAGTGGTGGCCTCCGGCGGCGCCTCCCTCGACCTCCATCAGAATATGGGTGGGGGCGACCTTGCGGGCAATGGCCACGACCTGGCGGATCTGGTCCACTGTGCCGGGCTTGAAGGCCACGTAGGGGAAGCCCTCCTCGTTGAGCTGACGGATCAGGGTCACGGCCTCGTCCAGCTCGGGAATGCCGGCAGAGATAACCACCCCGTCGATGGGGGTGCCGGAGGCGCGCTTCTTGGGCACGATATGCTGGCTGCCGAACTGGAGGTTCCACAGGTAGCGGTCCATGAACATGGCGTTGAACTCGACCGTGCGGCCCTCCTGCAGCTGGTCCTCCAGCTGGGACACATGGCGGTCGAAGACCTCGGCGGTCACCTGGCCGCCGCCGGCCAGCTCGGCCCAGTAGCCGGCATTGGCGGCCGCAGCGACGATCTCGGGCTCCACAGTGGTCGGGGTCATGCCGGCCAGCATGACCGGGGGCTTGCCGGTCAACCGGCTGAAGGCCGTCTCCACACGGGGACCTGCCGGGGTCTCAAGCAGACGAGGGGCCAGCTTGGACCAGTCCTGTGTCCTGGCCGGATCCTCCTCCATGGTGGACAGCTGCGCGCGCCGGGCCTGGTTGGAGGCCTCGACCACGCCTACTCCGGTGCCTTGGACCAGGTTGTCCACCAGCTTGCCCAGGGTCTCGCCCGGGCCCAGATCCACCAGCCAGAGGGAGGCGGCATCCTGCTGGTCCATGACCTCGGCGATCCGGCCGGCCCAGTCGGCATGGTTGAGCAGGACCTCTTCAGCCAAGACCCGGGCACGCTCGGTGTCCAGGCCGCAGCGGGAGGCCCAGTCCACGCTCAGGTCCACGGCCTCCTTCATGAGCGGCGAGTGGAAGGGCAGGGTCACATCCAGGTACTCCAGAACCGGCGAGAAAGCCGTTCCACCACGGACCTTGTCCTCGCGCAGTTGACGCTGATGCTCGCTCTCCTTGCCTGCCTCGATGGCGAAGGCGGCCAGATCCTCCGGATAGCCGGACAGGACCAGGTTGCGGTCCGAGTTGGTCACGGCCACGCTGATGGGGCCGCGAGCGCCAGGCACCCGGTCGACCAGGACCTCGACCTGATGGCGGGTGGCGCCGCGCACCGAAAGCATGGGGGTGGCCTCACCCTGGCGGTGGATGCCCAGGCGACGGGCCTGACGGGTGCCGGCCGCGCCGATCAGCATGGCGGTGGCCAGGATCTGGTCGATGGCGCCCTGGGCAGCCTTGAGGGATCCGGCAGCTTGGATCTCCTGGACCATGTGGACGCCGATAATGCCCTGGGAGTGCCCCAGCAGGGCCACCGGGCGCGCCTGGGCTGCGTCGTAGCCCAGCTGGTCCATGTCCATAAGGGCGCCCAGCTGCACCAGGGCGATGCCGGGCACGCTGACCGCCGCGTCGGCGGCCGGCCCCAGTCTGACCGGGTCGGGCTTGTAGCCGAACAGGTCCAGCTGACGGCCGTTGGTGGCCAGCAGGTCGGGCTTGACCGCCCTGAGCAGGTCGGCGGCCGCAGCCATCCGTTCCCTCAGAGACCTGTCGAGGTCGGGATCGCCCTGCAGATCGGCCAAGGCCACGGTCCAAGGGTTGGACTGGCCGGCGAACATGAGCGCGTGCGGCTGCTCGGCGAGACGGTTGATGAAGAATGTACTGGTCATGATGTCCTATTCATAGAGAGTTGGGGATTGCTGATGATGACGAGGGGGAAGCTCATAGAGGCTGGTTGCCGTGGTGCTTGTCGTTGACCCTGACGCGCTGCTTGTCTGCCAGGAGGTCCATGGCCTGGACCAGGACCGGTCTGGTCTGCTCCGGGTCGATCATGCCGTCCAGCTCGCCCATCTCCAGGGAGAGATTGGCGTTGACGGTGCTGGTTTCGTACTCCTGGGCCAGCTTGTTTCGCAGCTCATCCACGTCCCGGCCGGCCTCCTTGGCCTCCTGCAGGTCGCGCCGGTGGATGATGTTGACCGCGCCCTGGGCCCCCAGCACGGCTATCTGCGAGGAGGGCCAGGCGTAGTTGAGGTCCGCGCCGATGGCCTTGGAGCCCATGACGATGTAGGAGCCGCCGAAGGCCTTGCGCAGCACAATGGTGACCATGGGCACCTGGGCGTTGGCATAGGCATAGATGACCTTGGCCCCCCGGCGGATGATGCCGGCATGCTCCTGGTCCGAGCCCGGCTTGTAGCCAGGGGTGTCCACCAGGGTGATGACCGGCAGGTTGAAAGCGTCGCAGAGACGGACGAAACGGGCCAGCTTCTCGGAGGACTCCACATCCAGGCTGCCCGCGTCCACCATGGGCTGGTTGGCCACGATCCCCACCGGCCGGCCCTCCAGGCAGGCGAAGCCCACCACGATGGACCGGGCGTAGAGCTCCTGAACCTGGACCAGCTCGCCGTAGTCGACGATGGCGTGGATGACGTCCAGCACGTCGTAGGGCTGCCGGTCGTTCTCGGGGATGACCGTGGCCAGTCGTTTGGCGGCCTGGCGCTCGGCATGGCCGGAGATGAAGGCGTACCGGGGAGGCTCCTGGCCGCTGTTGGCAGGCAGGTAGGCCAGGACGGTCCGGGCGTAGTCGATGGCGTCGGCCTCGTCCTCGCCCAGATAGTGGGCCACGCCGGAACGGGTGTTGTGCACGTAGCCGCCGCCCAGCTGGTCCATGCTGATGGTCTCGCCGGTGGCCGCCTTGACCACGTCGGGACCGGTGACGAACATGTCCGAGTTCTCCTTGGTCATGATGATCAGGTCGGTCAGGGCCGGGCAGTAGACAGCACCGCCGGCGCAGGGTCCCAGGATCAGGGAGATCTGGGGGACGAAGCCGCTGGCCTGGCAGGTCTTGCGGAAAATGCGGCCGTACTGGGTCAGAGCGGCCACACCCTCCTGGATGCGGGCGCCGCCCGAGTCGATCATGGCCACGATGGGGACCTTGATCCGCAGGGCCATGTCCATGAGCCGGCAGATCTTCTCGCCCTCGGCCCGGCCCAGGGTGCCGCCCCTGACGGAGAAGTCCTGGGCGTAGACGCCGACCTTGCGCCCGTAAACCAGGCCGAAGCCGGTGATGACCGCGGATCCCGCCCGGTCTCCGGCGATGTCGCCACCGGCGAAGCGGCCCACCTCCTCGAAGGTGTCCTTGTCGAAGAGCAGGTCCAGGCGCTCACGGGCGGTCTGCTTGCCCTTGGCGTGCTGACGGTCGCGGGCGTGCTCCTCGGCCTGCTTGGCCAGGGCGGCGGCCCGATGGATGCCCTGGCGCACCGGCTGGGAGCCCAGGGTGGATTCGGTGACGCTCATGCCTGCTCCTCCCCGCCCAGATCCAGGGTGACCAGGGTCTGGCCCGGATCCACCCCCTGTGCCACGGACACGTCGATGGTCTTCACACGGCCCTTGGCCGGGGCATAGACGTAGTTCTCCATCTTCATGGACTCCAGAACCACCAGCAGGTCGCCCTTGTCGACTTCCTGGTCGGGGGCCACGTTGATGCGGGTGACCACCGCCTGCATGGTGGCCACGATGACGCCGGACCGGGCCGCATCCTGCCGGGGTGCGCCGGGCTCCTGATCGCGTAGCCCGCGCCCGCGCAGGGGCTGCCTAGGCCGGGCAATGCCGCCGTGGCCGCCGACGCCGCCCATGCCGCCCAGCAGCGACTGGGGCAGGGCCAGTCTGACCCGCTTGTCATCGATCTCCACGTTGTAGGTCTCCATGGGATCGCTGTCCCGGTCCTGTTCCTGGGCGGAGGCGCCGGAGACCGAAGCGGGCTGGCCGCTGCCATTGGAGGCAGGCTCCACGTTCAGATAGACCCGTTCCAGCCACTTGGTGGACACGTCGAAGGAGTGCCCGTCCTCGGCGGTGAACTCGGGGTTGGTGAAGATCTTCTGGAAGAGGCCGGCCGGGGTGGGGACCCCGCTGATGCTCATCTCCCGCAGGGCCCGACGAACCCTGGCCACGGCCGCCGGACGGTCCTGGGCGGTCACAATCAGCTTGCCCATCATGGAGTCATCCCTGGGCGAGACCGTGTCGCCCACCTCGACGCCCGAATCCACGCGAATGCCGGGGCCGGATGGCCACTGAATCGACTCGATGGTCCCTGAGCTGGGCGTCAGGTTGGTGGCCGGGTCTTCGCTGGTGATGCGCAGCTCGAAGCTGTGGCCGCGGGGCGGGGGCGCCACGTTCAGGGAGCCGCCGTCGGCGATCCGCAGCTGCTCGCGGACCAGGTCCAGCCCGCAGACCTGCTCGCTGACCGTGTGCTCCACCTGCAGCCTGGGGTTGACCTCCATGAAGTAGACATCATCCCTTGGGGTGACCAGGAACTCGCAGGTGCCCAGGCCCACGTAGCCCACCGTGTCGAACAGTCGGCGGGAGAACCCCTCCAGCTGAGCGATCACATCGTCGGACAGGAAGGGGGCAGGAGCCTCCTCCACCAGCTTCTGGTTGCGGCGCTGAACCGAGCAGTCCCTGGTGGAATAGACGGTGAACTGGCCATGGCTGTCCCTGCCGGACTGGGTCTCCACGTGCCGGGCCCGGTCCACGAACTTCTCGATGAAGTAGTCGCCCAGGTCGCCGCCCTGAAGGGCATCATGGTTCATGTAAAAGGTGCGCAACTCGTCGCTGTCGTTGATCAGGGTGATCCCCCGGCCGCCGCCGCCGTCAGCCTTCTTCATCATGACCGGATAGCCGTGCTCGTCGGCGAAGTCCAGCAGGGGGCGCATG
The DNA here is from genome assembly GCF_052606235.1 of Bifidobacterium sp. ESL0820. Classification (NCBI taxonomy): domain Bacteria; kingdom Bacillati; phylum Actinomycetota; class Actinomycetes; order Bifidobacteriales; family Bifidobacteriaceae; genus Bifidobacterium; species Bifidobacterium sp. ESL0820. Next base: position 1,930,810 of record NZ_CP199594.1, on the reverse strand, counting down.
TCGGTGACCGGCTCGCTCAGGCCTGGCACCACGGGCACCCGGGCCCGCTCGGCCACCTTGCAGGCGGTGATCTTGTCGCCCAGCTCGTCCAGGACCCCCGGGGCCGGACCCACCCAGGTGATGCCAGCCTCAATCACCTTGCGCGCGAAGGAGGAGAACTCGGACAGAAAGCCGTAGCCAGGGTGGAGGGCGTCAGCGCCGGACCGGCGGGCGATGGAGACGATCAGGTCCTCGTTCAGATAGGTCTCCATATTGGTGTCCCCAGGCAAGAGGTAGGCCTCGTCCGCCATCTGGGCATAGGGGGCGTCCCGATCCTGGTCGGCATAGACGGCCACGGTGGCGATGCCCATCTCCTGGGCGGTGCGCACGACCCGCAAGGCTATTTCGCCGCGGTTGGCGATCAGCAGTTTTTTCATTCCCCTCTCCTCACTGGTTGATCAAGGGCGATTGGACTGACGAAAAGCATGAACAAGGTAGGAATTAGGCTCCCACAACGGCCACTTCGGGCAGGACGCCCACATCGGCCGTGGACACGTCAACCTGGCTGCCGTCGGGCAACCGCACCCGCAGGGAGGCATCCGGATTGATCTCCAGGGCACGGCCCTCCACGGGCTCACCGGCCACGGGGACGACCCTGACCCGCCTGCCCAGCGTCCAGCTGAGTGCGGCAATCCGCGAGCGCAGCCCCTGCGGCCCGTTCAAGGCCCTGTCCAGCGACCCGTCAATGCCAAGGGGGGCCATCTCCCCGCTCAGGTGCCAGCTGATGGCATCGACCAGGTCGTCGCGCAGGGTCTGGTAGTCGGGCAGGTCCCGGTAGTGGAACTGCAGGGAGGTGGACTCCGCAATAGGAAGCGCCTGCCGGGGCAGAAAGAGGTTGATGCCGATGCCGACAGCCAGGGCCGACCAGTCTTGATCCACCCGGACCAGCTCGCAGAGGATGCCGCCCAGCTTGGCCCCGCGGCAGAACAGATCGTTGGGCCACTTGAGGGTCAGAACCCGTTCAGGAGCGCCGCCGTCGGCCAGCCGGCAGCCGTGGTACTCAAGCACATCCTGCAGGCCCTCCAGAGCGGCCAGTCCCGCCACCATAGGCATCCATCCGCCAAAGGGCCCAGTCAGCAGTCCAGTAGGCAGCGGCAGGGCCCAAGTAGCCAGCAGGGAGCATCGGGGCTGATTGACCCAGGTTCGGGCAAGACGACCGCGGCACCGGGACTGCGCATCGGCAACCGCTACGCTCAGCGGCATGGTGCTCCCCCCGGCGCCCGGCCATCGCCGAATACCTTTACTTGCGACTCTTCCCTCGTACCGTGTAGTCGTAGAAACACCCTGACGGGCGTTTTTTCGAGGCGTATCTTCGGCTTTTCCCCTTGTGCCAGAGGCCAGTCCCTTCACGGTCTCCGTGCTCGTTGTCGATTCACCGCCCCCAAACAGCCGCTCGACACGGTCGCGCGCATCCGAATACGCCGAGGCTTCCAGAGCATGAGCCACGAGCGTATTGGTCGAATCGACGGTGTCGAGCACCACGATCGAGGAGAGTACGCCACTGTCCAGCGATGCCGATGGCTGCCACTTGATATTCTGATGAGGCACGCGTTCCACTATACGGCACAAGGGGTCAGCCCCGGTAGCGAACCATCCACAAAAGCGGCGGCCGGTTTTTGTATCTTTTCACAGGAGACCCTTGGACAGCTTTGAGCGCATCCTCGGATGGGCACTGGATAAAATGGGGAAGCCGTAGACCAGGCACGACCCGCGAAAGGGGTTCTTTTGAGCGCAGACAGCGGAAGGACGCAACCGAGAGAGGCGGGCGAACAACCTGTGCAGACTTCGGCCTTGCAGACCGGAAGGCCTGGATCCCGCGCATCTCGGGCCGCCGGCCTGGTCCTGGCCCTGCTGGCCTGCCTCTGGATCGCTTTCTGCACTGGTTTGGGCCCCATCTACCGTCAAGAGGGTTCGCTGACACAGGTTGGCCTGGCCCAGGTGCTGATCATGCTGGGAACCCTGGCCATCTGCCTGGCCCTGGTCCTGGCCTGCCGCCGGATTCTGCTGGGCTGCGAACCCCTCCGAATGCCACAGCGGCTGACCGCCCTGGCGCAGCGCCCACGGATGCGTGCCTACGCGGTCTTCATCACCCGGCAAACCAGCGGCTGGCGGCCCATCATGCGCCTGCTTCTGCTGGGCTGGGCCTGGGCCTTTCTCACCCTGCTGGCCGCCTATGGGGCCGACCTGTACGCCCAGGCCCAGGAATGCGCCAACTTCCTGGCCCAGCTGCAGGGCGATCAGCCCCCCTACGGCGGCAATGCCTTCACCCAGATGGACGTCTACCCCATCGGCCACTATCTGCTGCCAGGGCACCCCGTCTTCCTGACCGACCAGCACAACATGGTGTTGACCCTGGTCTACGGGATGACCATCATGGCTTCCAACCATCTGACCGGATCCTATGACGCGGGCATCGTGCTCCTGGCAGGGCTTCAGGTGATCTTTGCGGCCTTCTGCTGCGCCGTCACCGCCGACCGCTTCCTGCGCGGCAGCGGAACCGAACACGTCGGTGCCCTGGCCCGCACCCTGGTCATGCTCTTCTTCCTCTTCTCCCCCTTCGTGGTCTTCAGCACCTTCAGCCTGACCAAGTCCCCCCTCTTCGCCTTCGCCTTCATCTGGTGGTTCGGCATCTGGAGCCAGCTGGAGTCAGGGGACAAGGACTCGCCGCTCTACGCCAGCCAGGCGGCAAAGTTGCGGCCCGGCCTCGCCTTGAGCACCCTGATCATGCTGATCAGCGCCAAGTACGCCCTCTACATCGTTCTGGTCCAGTTGGTCCTGGCCCTGATCATCCGCCGTCGCCAATGGGCCACCATCCTGATCGGACTTTTGTTGCCCCTGGTCCTGTTCACGGGGGTGACCGGGACCCTGACGGCCACAGGGACGGTCATCCAGGGTGACCCCGTGGAGAGCCGCAGCATCCAGCTGCAGCAGATCGCCCGGGTGGCCCAGCGCAATCCCCAGGGGATTCCGGCCCAGACAAGGGCTGATCTTGAGCCCATCATGGACCTGGACAATGCCGCCATCCAGTACACCCCCTGGGAGGCCGACCGGGTCAAGTCCTCCGGCAACCAGCCCAAACTGATCGTCTACCGCTGGAGGACCGTCACGCCCGAGCAGATGTCCCGGCTCAACCGGGCCTGGCTCCAGGTGGGACTGCGCAATCCGGTGATCTACCTGGACGCCTTCATGGCCGAGGCCTACGGCTACTTCGACCCCGGCGACCCTGCCTACGTGGCCATGTCCTACTACCTCAACAATGGCTACGTGCAGAACTCAGGCTCCTGGCTGGCGGCCTGGTGCCACGACTGGCGCAACGGGGTGACCGGATTCGTCAGGACCTGGGCCGACACCCCCCTGCTGGGCCTGGTGGCACGGGCCAACTTCTGGGTGGTGGCCGCCCTGCTGCTGATCGTCGCCCGCCTGGCAGCCGGTCACTGGCGCGGGGTCCTCTGTTGGTTCCCCCTCCTGCTGATCATGGGGGTCATGATCACCGCCCCGGCCAACAACTTCGAACGGCACATGCTGCCGGTGGACATGGTGGTGCCCTTCCTGATCCTGGACATGGTCCGGCAGAGCCGCCGCGCCCGCGCCGATGAACTGATGGACCGGCCGTCATGATCGGCAAGTCGAAACGGTCCAGACCGCCGGACGAAGACCCTGCAGAGGCGCAGCAGGCTCGCCAGGTACCTGCCGCCTCCGGTGCCGCCATGGAGCAGATTCTCCTGAAGACGCTGGATCATCTGGATGAGGCGCTGCCCTGGACCAGGTCCCTGCCCGCCGATGGACGCAGAACCTTGGAAGGGGCCGTTCGAACAGCCCTGGACGACCTGCGCTCCCGACTTGACGCCCAAGGCGCGGAAGACAGCGAAGTCCCCTCCCCCGTGCCAGCAGAGCTCTCCCGGAGCCTGGGCCCCCACCGGGCCATGGAGCTGACCCAGGTCATTCTGGACATGCTTGAGGAGGCCGGCCGGACCATGGGAGCCGAGGGGGAACGGTCCACGCTGGTCTACACCCGTCATGCCGCCACCGCAGCAGCCGCTCTCTATGCCGACCTGGCCGAGGCGAGAAACGGACGCAAGGCCACAACGGAGTCCAGGATCATCCGACATTTGATTGAGCAAACGGCGGATACACGGACCGTTGACGATCTGGCCCGGCTGGGCTGGCCGACCGAATTCGACTGCTTCGCCGTCGTTGGCGAGGCCCAAGGCAACGATGAGGGACAGGGCATGGAGAACGCCCGCCAGCCTATCCACACCACGGTGGCCCGTCAAGGCGGCAGGGCGCTGGTGGGCGAGAACGAAGGGCTCATGGTGGTTCTGATCGATCCCAACCGGTCGGGCACCCCGGCCGACTTCTGCGCATCCATCCTGCGCTTCTTCGCCGACGAGTCAGCTGTCTGCCTGGGACCTTTCCACCATGGAATCTCCGGTGCGGGAGCCTCCATCCGAGCCGCCCTGAGCACGCATGCGGCAGCCCCGGCAGTGGCTGACCCCATCACCGCCGCCCTGCCCAGGCCACTGCACGCCGACGACCTGCTGCCCGAACGAGCCCTGAACGGGGACAGGGACGCTGCCGACCAGCTCTACCAGGAGGTCTATCTGAGCCTGGCAGGCCAGGATCCGGACGGGCCCCTGCCGACCACCCTGCTCACCTTCCTGCGCTCGGGCAACTCGCTTGAGGTCACCGCCAAGAAGCTGGGCATCCATCCCAACACCGTGCGCTACCGGCTCAGGCGCTGCGTGGAGGTGACCGGCTGGGATGCCATGGACCCGCGAGAGTCCTTCGTCCTCCAGGCAGCCCTGATCATAGGCAGAATCCGCAGGTCGCATCCGGGCGCCGACTGACTGGCGCCATACCAGCTGCTGCCTGGCCAAGATATGAAAAGAGCGGGGACCCGAAGGTCTCCCGCCCTTGAAATATAGAGCCGAACCCGCTCAGAGCACCGCGATGTCCAGGGGAACGCCCGGGCCCATGGTGGTGGTGACGGTGGCCTTGGTGATGTAGCGGCCCTTGACCGTGGCCGGCTTCAGGCGCTTGATCTCCTCGTCGACCGCATGGAAGTTCTCCTCCAGAGCCTGCTGCTCGAAGGAGACCTTGCCCACGGGGAAGCTCAGGTTGCCGTTCTTGTCCACACGGAACTCGATACGTCCAGCCTTGATCTCGGTGACCGCCTTGGCCACGTCCATGGTCACGGTGCCGGTCTTGGGGTTGGGCATGAGGCCACGGGGGCCCAGCACGCGGCCCAGGCGGCCGACCTTGCCCATCATGTCGGGGGTGGCCACCACGGCATCGAAGTCCAGATAGCCGCCGGCGACCCTGGTCACCAGCTCGTCGTCGCCCACCTCGTCGGCTCCGGCCTCGGCGGCTGCGGTCGCCTGGGGACCACGGGCGAAGACCAGGACGCGCACGGTCTTGCCGGTGCCGTTGGGCAGGCTGACGGTGCCGCGGACCAGCTGGTCGGCCTTGCGGGGGTCCACGTTCAGGCGGTAGACGGCCTCCACGGTCTCGTCAAACCCGCGCTTGGGCATGCTCTTGAGCAGGGCGATGCCCTCCTCCGGGGTGTACAGGTTGGTGCGATCGACCTTCTCGGCCGCCTCGCGATACTTCTTGGAACGCTTGGTCATCTGCTTCTCCTATCAGCAGTCGCGGTGCGGGCAAGCGTATGCCCTACCGCTCACAACGAAAATTTCAGTCGGTGACGGTGATGCCCATGGAACGGGCGGTGCCTTCGATGATCTTCATCCCGGCCTCGACGTCACGGGCCGACAGATCCTCCATCTTGGTCTGGGCGATCTCGCGGACCTGGGCCTTGGTGACGGAACCCACCTTGGTGGTCAGCGGGTTGCCGGCACCCTTGGAGACACCGGCCGCCTTGCGCAGCAGATCGGCTGCCGGCGGAGTCTTGGTGATGAAGGTGAAGGAACGATCCTCGTAGACGGTGATGATGCAGGGGATGACCTGGCCCATCTTGTCCTTGGTGGCATCGTTGTACTGCTTGCAGAAGTCCATGATGTTCACGCCGTGGGAGCCCAGTGCAGGGCCCAGCGGGGGCGCGGGGTTAGCCTTGCCGGCCTCTATCTGCACCTTGATCAGCGCGGTGACTTTCTTCTTTGCAGCCATATGCTGGTTCTTCTTTCTACGAAGCGGTGATGTCGGAGACCATGGATCCCCTCCCGCAACCTGTTCTTTCCAAATGCGCTCCACAGGAGAGCACAAGCTTGATGATTATCGCATCGACCGAGGACCGACCGAAGGCTTTCAGGCGATCTTTTCGACCTGGTCGAAGCCCAGCTCCACAGGGGTGTCCCTGCCGAAGATGGAGACCAGAACGGTCAGCTTCTGGGTGGTGGGCTCCACGTCGGAGACCACGGCAGCCATGGTGGCGAAAGGCCCTTCGGTGACGGTGACCTGATCGCCAACGGCGTAGGAGACCTCCACCGTGCGCTTCTTGGCGGCCTCAGGCTTGTCTCCAGCGGCCTTCAGGGCCTCGGAGGCGATCATGGGGGCCATCATCTGGACGACCTCCTTGCGGGTCAGCGGGGCCGGCTCCTTGCTGGGGCCGACGAATCCGGTGACGCCCTCGGTGTCGCGAATGATGCGGCGGGCGTTCTCGTCTGGCCACATGCGAATCAGCACGTAGCCCGGCACACGAACCCGGGTGACGACCTTCTTGCCCTTGTCGGTGTGCTTCTCTACCTCTTCCATGGGAATCTCCACCTGGAAGACCTTGTCCTCCAAGCCGAAGGAGGCCACGCGGGACTCCACGTTGGCCTTGACGCGCTTCTCGTAGCCGGAGTAGGTGTGCAGAACGTACCACTTGCCCTCGAGGGTGCGCAGCTTCTTGGAGAACTCGTCCACGGCACGCTGACCGGGATCCTCCTGGTCGGTCTGGTCGTCGGAATCGGAAGAATCGTCCTGGGTGTCCTTGGCCTGGGCGGATTCGGCGGGTGCGCTGTCCTGCTCGGCCTGCTCCGATGAGGTTCCGAGCTGCTGATCCTGGACCTGGGCATCCTCCTGCGTGGGGGCATCTTCGGATGCCGACGGGGCCGACTCAGCGGCCTGATCGGGGTCCAGTCCCTCTCTGGTCAGATCATCACTCATGGATCACTCCACCTTCTACCTTGTCACAGCTCAGCCGAATATCAGGAAGGCTAGTTTGCCCAGTCCGAAGTCCATTACGGTTACGAAGATCATCAGCAGCAGCACGAAGATGAAAACCGCCACGGACCAGCCCACCAGCTCCTTGCCTGTGGGAGTCACCACCTTGCGGATCTCATCGATGACCTGCTTGATGAAGAGCCCGATACGCATGAAGAAGTTCGGCCTGGCTTCCTCAGCCCCATCCTTCTGTGCCATGGTCATCCGTCCTTCGTTTGTTCTGCATCATCTGCTGCAAGCCTTGGCAGGGAAGGCGGGACTCGAACCCACAACCTACGGTTTTGGAGACCGTTGCGCTACCAATTGCGCCACTTCCCTATCGGAACTTTCCACCAGCCTACTCGACCGGGAGGAAAAACCGCCAAATCGCAAGTTTAGCCTAAAGGACGGATTGCGTCCAACCGTGTTGCCTCCACAGCATTTTGCCCAGGAGAAGGATCAGGCGCTGACCCAGGCCCCAAGGCGCCTCATGCCCTCGGCCAGGTCATCGTCGGCCAGCGCGTAGGAGAAACGCAGGCAGCCGGGCGCGCCGAAGGCCTCACCCGGCACGGCCGCCACCTGGATCTGCTCCAGGATGACCTCGGCCAGCTCACCCGAGGTGGCGCAGACCGTGCCTTGCGGGCCCACTGGCCGATTCAGCAGACCGGTCACGTCGGCAAAGGCGTAGAAGGCGCCCAGAGGCTCAGGGCAGGTCACCCCCTCCATGGCGTTCAGGGCATCCACAATGGCCCGTCGCCGCAGGGCAAAGGCCGACCGCATGGCTTCCACGTCCTCCAGACCGCCGGTCAGGGCGGCCAGAGCAGCCTGCTGGGAGACGTTGGCCACGTTGGAGGTCATGTGCCCCTGAAGCTTGGCAGCCGCCTGGGCCACCGGCAGGGGGGCGACCAGCCAGCCCACCCGCCAGCCTGTCATGGCATAGGTTTTGGCCACGCCGTTGACCACGATCAGCTGATCGCGTACCTGAGGCACCAGAGCGCCCGGATAGGGGGTATGCGCCCCCTGGTAGGTCAGGTGCTCATAGATTTCGTCGCTGATCACCCAGATCTGGTGTTCGATGGCCCAGCGATCCACGGCAGCCACCAGGCCGGCGTCCCAGATCGCCCCGGTTGGGTTGGCAGGCAGGTTGAGGATGATGGCACGGGTGCGCTCGGTCCGGGCCGTCTCCAGCTGCTCCAGGCTGGGGATATAGCCCTGGCCGGCTCCGCTGAGCACCGGAACCGGCCGACCGCCAGCCAGCAGAACCATCTGAGGATAGCTGGTCCAGTAAGGAGCGGGGATGATGACCTCATCGCCGGGGTTCAAGAGGATCTGGAAGGTCTCGTAGACGGCCTGCTTACCGCCGTTGGTGACCACCACCTGATCCGGGTCGATTTGATAGCCTGAATCACGCAGGGTCTTGTCGGCGATGGCCTGCTTCAATTGGGGCAGACCCGCCGTGGGCGTATAGCGGTGGTTGCGCGGATCCAGACAGGCGCGGGCCGCCGCCTGCACGATGTGGTCAGGCGTGGGAAAGTTGGGTTCGCCGGCACCGAAGCTGATCACATTCATGCCCTGGGCCTTCATGGCCTTGGCTTTTGAATCCACCGCCAGAGTGGCACTGGGGGCCACTGCGTCTATGCGTCTGCTCAGGGTCTGCCATTGCGCCATAGTCATGTTGCCATGCTACCGCCCAGCACCCCCAGGGCTGTGCTCAGACCAGGACCAGAGAGTCCCGATGCACCAGCGGATGGGCATAGTGGGCGCCCAGTCGGCGGCGGAGCTCCTTGGTGTTGAGGCCCAGCATGTCCTGGGCCTCCTCGGAATCGTAGCCGGACAGGCCCTTGGCCACCTGGCGGCCAGACTCATCGTGGATCCAGACCGGATCCCCGGCAGAGAACTCGCCCTGGACAGATCTGGCACCAGCCGCCAGCAGGCTGGCCCGACCGCCGCGCAGAGCTTTGACAGCCCCCTGATCCACCAGATAGCCACCCCGGGGACGGGAGGCGAACTTGATCCAGAGCCGATGCGAGGAGCCCCGCGGACGGATGGGGGCGAAGAGGGTGCCCACCCTGTCGCCGGCCAGGGCAGGACCTGCAAGGTCGGCGCGGGTCAGAACCACAGGCATGCCGGAGGCCGCGGCAATCCGCGCCGCCTCCAGCTTGGTGGACATGCCCCCGGTCCCCAGCCCGGAAACGGATCCCTGTGCATCCACCTGGTCCATGATGGCCGCCACATCGGGCACGAAGCCGATTCTGCGGGCCCCTGGCCGGGATGGGGGTTCGGAGTAGAGGGCGTCCACGTCAGTCAGCAGAACCAGGGCATCGGCGCTGACGATGTTGGCGATCAGGGCCGAAAGGTGGTCGTTGTCGCCGAAACGGATCTCGTTGCTGGCCAGGGCATCGTTCTCATTGACGATGGGGATGACCCCCAGACCCAGCAGACGGCAGAGGGTGCGTCGGGCGTTGCGGTACTGGACGGCATGGGTGGTGTCACGGGCGGTGATCAGGATCTGGCCCACACGCAGGCCATAACGGGCGAAGGCAGTCTCGTACTGGGCCATGAGCAGACCCTGGCCCACCGAGGCCGTAGCCTGCTGGGTGGCCACGTCACCGGGGCGTTGGTCAAACCCCAGGGTGCCGAAGCCGGCCGCGATGGCCCCGGAGGTGACCAGGACCAGGCGGGCGCCATCCGCAGCAGCCGAGGCCAGGGCGCCCACCAACGAACGCAGGCGGCCAAGGTCCAGGTGCCCATGGGGATCGGTCAGGGAGCTGGATCCTACCTTGACCACCATGGTGCGGGCCTGGGCCACCCGGGAACGGACCGCGGCCTCGTCGGATCCCTCCCCGCCGGTCATTGCCCAGCCTCCTCCGAGCGCCCCAGCAGGCCCTGCCTGTCATGGGGATCGTCATCCACGGAGGGGTCGGCCCAGTGCCCCTGGCGCCGCTCCTGCTCCATGACCTGACGCACCGCCTGCCGGGCATCCATCATCTGGTGGTACTGGCGGCGGCGCTCGCTGTTGGTGCGACGACGGTTGAGCCCCTGGCTCTCCTCCAGACGCAGATCACGGCCCCGGGCCACCTGGGGGGTGCCGTCCAGCATTTCGGCGCCGGCCGCCACGCTCGGATCCCAGTCGAAGGCCACCGCATCGTCGCCAGGACCGATGCGGACCTCGTCACCTGGCCTGGCTCCGGCCTTGCGCAGGGCATCCTCTACACCCATCCGGGCCAGGCAGTCGGCCAGATAGCCCACAGCCTCCTCGTTGTCGAAGTTGGTCTGGCGAACCCAGCGTTCGGGCTTGGCACCGCAGACCCGGAACCAGGTCTGTCCGGACCTGGTCTGATGCCGCTCAAGGGTGAAGTCCCCGGACTGGTCGCCGCTCCTGCGCCGCCGCTCCAGGGGGCGGATGACCACGCGCTCCTCCTGCCTGGCCTCCTGCTGCTCCCGCAGCTGCCTGCGCAGGCGATCCACCAGACCGGCCAGGTAGTAGCCCAGTTCCTTGAGCCCCTGATGCGAGGCTGTGGAGACTATGAAGACCTTGAGGCCCAGGGCTTCGAAGTCGGGACGGACGAATTCAGCCAGTTCGCGCGCCTCCGGCAGGTCGGCCTTATTGAGGATGATCACCCTGGGCCGCTCGGCCATGGGGATGACCCCCAACGGAAGCTCCAGGCGGTCGGCATAGCGGGAAAGCTCCTCCTCCAGGGCCCGATAGTCGCTCACAGGGTCCCGATCAGGCTCCAGGGTGGCGCAATCGATGACGTGGGCGATGATCTCAGTGCGCTCGATGTGCCTCAGAAACTCCAGCCCAAGGCCCTTGCCCTGGGAGGCGCCCGGAATCAGCCCTGGCACGTCGGCCATGGTGAAGCGGCCCTCCCCTGCCTGGACCACGCCCAGGTTGGGCACCAAAGTAGTGAACGGATAGTCGGCGATCTTGGGCCGGGCCGCGCTCATGGCCGCCACCAGGCTGGACTTGCCTGCGCTGGGGAAACCGACCAGGGCCACATCGGCGATTGATTTGAGCTCCAGCACCAGGTCGCGCTCCTGGCCGGGATCCCCCAGCAGGGCGAAGCCGGGTGCCCGCCTGGCCTTGGTGGCCAGGGAGCGGTTGCCCAGTCCGCCCACGCCGCCCTGGGCCGCCACGAACCGGTCTCCCGCATGGGCCAGGTCGGCCAGGCGCTCGCCAGGCTGCTTGCGCTCGCCTTGGCCGCCCTTGGCAGTGAAGACCACAGTGCCCACAGGCACTGGCAGGATCAGATCCTGGCCGCGGCTGCCATCCTTGTCACCGCCCAGACCCATGGTGCCCGATTCGGCCTGGCGGTGCGGCAGGAAGCGGTAGTCCAGCAGGCTGGTGGCGTTGGCGTCGGCCTGAAGAATGACCGAGCCGCCCTGGCCGCCGTCGCCCCCATCGGGCCCGGCCAGGGGCTTGTACTTCTCGCGGCGGATGGAGGACGCCCCATTGCCGCCGTCGCCACCCTTGACATGGACGGTGACCTGATCCACAAATGCGCTCATAGGGGCCCATGGTACTCAATCCGGCCTGACATGCGGCCCCTGAGAGCTGAATGCCCGGCATCTTCATACATATGCAAAAAGGCCACCCCCATGACAGGGATGGCCTTTGGCCGATGCCGATAAGGCAATCAGGCGGTGAGCACGTCAACAACCTTGCGGTCGCGCCGGTTGGCGAACCGAACCGTTCCGTCCGTCAGGGCGAAGAGGGTGTGGTCCTTGCCCAGGCCGACGTTCTGGCCGGGATGGAACTTGGTGCCACGCTGGCGAACGATGATGTTGCCGGCCACTACGGCCTCGCCGCCGAACTTCTTGACGCCCAGGTACTGTGCATTCGAATCGCGCCCGTTGCGTGAGCTGGACGCGCCCTTCTTATGTGCCATGTCTGGTTCCTTTCCTACCTCGACCTAGGCCCTCAGGCGATGGCCGTGATCTTGACCACGGTCTGCTTCTGGCGGTGGCCCTTGCGGCGCGCCACGCCGGTCTTGTTCTTGAACTTCTGGATGTTGATCTTGGGGCCCTTGGCCTCGTCGTCCACAACCTCGCCCTTGACGGAGATCTTGGCCAGATCCTTGGCGGCCATGGTCACCTTGGATCCATCGACGACCAGCGCGACCGGAAACTCGACCGACTCGCCCTTCCTGGCAGCCAGACGGTTGACCGTGATCTGGTCACCGACCTCGACCTTCTCCTGATGGCCTCCGGCCTTCACAATCGCGTACATAGCCCTACCTTGCCTGTTGTCCAAAGCTGTTTGCGCCCGGCATCCGAGTCCCGCCATGCGATTGACGGACCCGTCCAGACACCAGCTAACCAGTATAGAAGCAAACACACCGCATCGTCAAATGTGCCTGCCCCGCCGACAAAACGAAATTCAGTTTATGACTCCTTGTCGACATCCGCCGTCTCAGCCTGGGCATCGTCCTCGTCCGACGCCGCCTGGGCCGCCGCAGCGATCCTGGCCAGCTTGGCCTTGACTGCAGGAGTCGAGCCTGTGGACAGGGTCTCCTTGGAGGAAGAGCCATGCCCATGCTTGTTGGTCTTGACGAAGGGGTCGCCGCCCTTGACCGCATAGGGGTCGGCATAGGAGGCGGAGATGGTCGGCTTGTCGTGGAGGATGAAGCCTCGCCCATGGCAGGTGGGGCACTCCTCGGAGAAGGCCTCGACCAGACCCTGCCCCACCCGCTTGCGGGTCATCTGGACCAGCCCCAGGGAGGTGACCTCGGCCACCTGATGCTTGGTGCGGTCCCGGGCCAGGCACTCCACCAGGCGGCGCAGGACCAGGTCGCGGTTGGCCGGCATGACCATATCCACATAGTCGATCATGATCATGCCGCCGATGTCGCGCAGGCGCAGCTGCCGGGCGATCTCCTCGGAGGCCTCCAGGTTGCAGCGGGTCACCGTCTCCTCCAGGGACTTGCCCTTGCCGATGAAGCGGCCCGTGTTCACATCGATGGTGGTCATGGCCTCGGTGCGGTCGATGACCAGGGAGCCGCCGGAAGGCAGGTAGACCTGACGCTCCATGCCCTTGCGCAGCTGGCTGTCGATGCTCCAGCGGTCGAAGACATCCTTGCCCTGGTGCTCGGCGGGATCCCAGTGCTCGAGCTTCTCCTCCAGGTCGGGTGCCATGGTCTCCAGGTAGTTGCGGACCCTCTCGTAGACCCCCTCGCCCTGGACCACCAGCTTGGCGAAGTCGTCGTTGAAGATGTCGCGGACCACACGGATGGCCACGTCCGGCTCGCCCTGCAGAAGCTTGGGACGCTTGCCGTGCAGGAACTCCTTGCGCTTGTCCTCGATCTTGCTCCACTGACGCTGCAGGTTCTCCAGGTCCTTGGTCAGGGCCTCCTCGCTGGCCCCCTCGGCCGCGGTGCGGATGATGACGCCCATGTCCTTGGGAGCCACCCTGGAGACGATGCTCTTGAGGCGGGAACGCTCGCGGTCGGGCAGCTTGCGGCTGACGCCGGTCATGCCGCCCGAGGGCACCAGGACCAGGAAGCGGCCGGCCAGCGTGACCTGCGAGGTCAGCCGGGCGCCCTTGTGGCCGATGGGATCCTTGGTGACCTGGACCAGCACGGGGTCGCCGGACTTGAAGGCCAGCTCGATCCGGCGGGGCTGGCCCTCCAGGCGGGTGGAGTCCCAGTTGACCTCGCCTGCGTAGAGCACGCCGTTGCGGGCCTGGCCTATGTCCACGAAGGCGGCCTCCATGCTGGGCAGGACGTTCTGGACCCGGCCCAGGTAGATGTTGCCGACAGTGGAGACCTCCTGGATGTCGGAGACGTAGTGCTCGACCAGGATGTCGTCCTCGATGACCGAGATCTGGGTGTGGTGCTCCTTCTCACGCACCACCATCAGACGGTTGACGTTTTCACGGCGGGCCAGGAAGTCCTGCTCGACCAGCTGGGACTGACGGGAGCGTTCGCGACGGTTGTCCCGTCGACGCTGCTTCTTGGCCTCCAAGCGGGTGGAGCCCTCCACGTCGGTGATCTCGTCAATATACTGCTGCTTGCGGGAACGGCGGGTGCCGGACACCTCTGACTCGCCCTCAGCGGACTTGGAACCCCTGCGACGGCGGCGACGGCGGGTCAGCGGCGCCTCGTCCTCGTCATCCTTGTCCTTTTCCTGCTCGTGCCCACGACGGCGGCGACGGGTGGAAACGGACTTTTCAGAGTCTTCATCAGCGCCCTTGGCACGGCGGCGGCGACGGGTGCGGGTGCCGGACACCTGCTGTTCCTCGTCCTGCTCCTGATCCTCGTCGACCACGAAGGTGATGCCCTCATGGTCCAGATCCTCCTCGATGCGCTCCACCTCGTCGGCGGCCCTGCGCTCCTCGGCGTTGAGCCTGCGGGAACGGCGTGAACCGCCCTCCGAAGTGTTCCCGGACCTGCTGCGGCGAGAGGTCTTGGGCGCTTGCTCGGCATCCTCGTCCTCATCATCCCGTTCTTCGCGCTCATCGTGCTCAGGCCGGGAAGCGGGTATGACCGGCTCCTGGAAGAGCAGGGATGTCATAGGACGGGGACGGGAGGCGCGCGGGCGTTCATCCTGCTCTTCGGCCTTCCGGCCTGCCCTCTGGCTGCGGACCGAGGTCAGTGCCTCCACAGCCTCAATGGCACGCTCCTGACGCTCCTGATCAGGTTCGCCCTCCTGGGCATGCTCCTCAGTGCGTCGGCGGGCGCCAGTCCGGGTGCGACGACGAGTGGTCGTCCTGGTCGGCTTCGACTCGCCCTCATCCACTTGGGCATCCTGATCGTCCGCCTGATCCTCCTTGGGCTTGCGGGCGCGACGGCGACGGGTGGCGGAGGGCTTGGACTCGTCGTCCTCCTCCTTGGCCTTGCGGGAGGCCTTGCGTTTTTCGGCCTCGACCTTCACGGGCACGTCGGCACCAGCGGCGCCGGCCACTCTGACCACACGCCGTCCAGCGCGACGACGGGTGCCGGAACCGGCGATCTGGTCGACCTGCCCTTCCTGCCCATCCCTGATGGCGGACCTATTATCCTGCGTATCCTCAGTATTCGTTTTTTCGGGCACAATGCTCCTTGCGGCACGCCGCCTCGCGCCGCTCTCACGGTTCCGATCCGTCCTCACGCTGCACTCTCACTGCAGCCGCGCACCTGCGTGCGCCCGATCGAAACGCCTTGGCAAAAAGTCTTCCTGACGCAGGCGGACACCGACGCCCGTACGGATCACTGGGTCTCCGTCCGGGGGGATCAACGCCTACGCTGCAAGTGGTCAGGCAGAACCACCGTCCTCTAGTATGTCACAGATCAGCGGCCATCAGGTCCATTGAGCCACTCGACCAGTATGGCTTCCAGCCGGACCAGGTCATCCAGGGGCACCTGTTCGTCGGCCTTGTGGGCCAGCAGGGGGTCCCCCGCCCCCAAATTGACGGCTGGTAGGCCAAGGGCTGAAAACCGCGCCACATCAGTCCATCCCAGCTTGGCGCGAGGCTGCTGACCCGTGGTCCGGGCAACCAGGTCCGCCAGCGAACGAGCCCAAGGCGAGTCCAGCCCAGGACGGGCCGCGGGCGATTCGTCGCACATGCGCACCGAGAATCCCTGGAAGACTCCTCCTAGGGCCACATGTTCGCCATTGCCCAGCTCGGCGCCCGTCCCCTGACCCATCATCAGCTCCTTGGCCTGGGACAGGCTCTTGTCGGGGGCGAACCGGTAATTGACGTGCACCCGGCATCGGTCAGGAATGACGTTGGTGCCCAGACCGCCCTCGATCATGGTGGCGTTGAGCCCCTCCCGATAGTCCAGGCCATCCACCTTCACCGTAGCCGGACGGTACCGCTCCAGCCGGTTCAGAATGGGCGCGGCAGCGTGGATGGCGTTGCTGCCCATCCAGGCCCGGGCGGAGTGGGCCGTCGTGCCGTGGGTGATCAGGTCGAAGCGCATGGTTCCGTTGCAGCCGGCCTCGATGGCGCAGTCGGTGGGCTCGCCGATGATGGCGAAATCCCCTCGCACCCAATCAGGATGGGCAGCCACCACCCGGCCCAGCCCGTTCAGATCGGCCTGGACCTCCTCATGGTCGTAGAAGACGAAGGTCAGGTCATAGACCGGCTCCTGCAGGGTGAGCGCCAGGTGGAGAAAAACGGCATCAGAGGCCTTCATGTCGGCGGCGCCCCGGCCGTACAGCACCCGGGATCCGGGGTGGGCGGCGGCCAGGTCGGCGCGGATGTCCGGGTCGCCGGGCTCCAGCCAGCGCGGGGGCAGGTTCCCATCCACGGGCACGGTGTCCAGATGACCGGCAAGGACGATGCGGTGGGGACGGCCCAGCTGGGTGGAAGCCACGACCGTGTCGCCCAACCGTCGGACCAAGAGGTCAGCCCTTGACGACAGGGCCCTCTGGACGGCATCAGCCAGGGCGCCCTCCTGGCCGCTGACCGAGTTCAGGACGGTCATGGACTCCAGTATCCTTGCCAGGGCCTGGGCGGGTTCAGCCCCTCGGGCGCCGGCGAGAAGATCAATATCGGTCTGTGTGTTCTTGGCCATAGTGCCATGCTAGCGGGCCGGGAATCGCAGGTGGACTTGCAGCCGCAAGCATGAGGCCCGGGTGGCACAATGGGGACGACAGAAGCGGTGGCACTCCGCCTGGGAGGCCGCCGTCCACCATGCGAGACGAGGAGGATGCCGGAGTGCCTGGACTGCTCAGTGCCATGGAAGGGTTCTTCATCATCGGCGTGGTCATCGCCGTGGGGTATGTGGCCGCCCGCTTCCATGTAGGCGGTCCAACGGCCCAGCTGGTGCTCAACAAGTACTCCTTCTTCGTCTCAACGCCCTGCCTGATGTTCGCCATCCTCTCCAAGCAGAAGCTGTCGGTCATCTTCCACCCCAGCATCATCGTGGCCTTCCTGTCGGCAGCGGCTGTAGGCCTGCTCTTCGTAGCCCTGAACGCAACCAGCTTTCACCTGCCGGCTGCCGAAGCCACCATCGGCGCTCTCGACTCCCTGTATTTGAACTCCAACAACATCGGGCTGCCTGTGGCCACTTATATTCTGGGCAATCCCACACTGGTGGCACCCATCCTGGTCATGCAACAGGCCCTGTTCACCCCTATTGGATTGACCGTTCTGGACGCGACCACCTCTGGCAAGCTCTCGATCAAGACCATCCTCAAACAGCCCCTGAAGCAGCCCATCCTGATCGGCTCCATAGGCGGCATAGTGATTTCGGCCATCAGCGCCCGGGCCGGCCATTTCATCATCCCCGACTTCGTCTACAAGCCCATCGACATGATCGGGCAGTCGGCCGTGCCCATGATCCTCATGGCCTTCGGCATGTCCCTGCGGGGTTCGCGGCCCATGGGCCAGGGCACCGACCGTCGTGCCACCCTGTGCGCGGTGATCCTGAAGAATCTGGTCATGCCCATAATCGCCTACCTGCTGGCCCGGTTCATGATGGGCTTCAGCGGGGCGGAGCTGTACGGGTGCGTGGTTCTGGCGGCCCTGCCTACCGGTCAGAACGTCTACAACTACGCGGCCCGGTACGAGGTGGGAACCACCTTCGCCAGGGACGGCATCCTGCTGAGTACGATCAGCTCGCCCGTGGTCATCGCCCTGGTCGCCCTGCTCCTGAGCTGATCAACCCGACCGGGCCTTCTGTTCAGCCTTTGGCCGCCAGAGTCTCCAAGCGTTGCCGGAAGTGCGGCCAGTCCTGTCCGAAGGCCTTCAGAAGGGGCAGGTCCGCGACCTTGTCCAGATCCACCCATTCCAAGGCAATGCTCTCATCGTCATTCATGCGGGGCTCGACCTGGTGGCCGGGGCGCTCGAAGGCCAGGATGGTCGTATAGCCCCAGGGGCCGTGGTCCTCCAGGTAGGAGCCCACCACCTGGATGTCCTCCGGACGGATGTTGGCCTCCTCATAGCTTTCGCGCAGGCCGCCCTCCAGGGGGTTCTCCCCGTCCGAGATGGCGCCGCCCGGCACACCCCAGGTGCCGCCCTCGGCGCTCCAGCGGGCCCGGTGTTGCAGAAGCACGCTGATCGGCGCGCCCGTGCGGGCATCGCGCCGGGCCAGCAAGACGCCGGCAGCCCCGTTGAGCCCCCAGTGCCGCTTGCCGCAGGCACAGTTCACCCACCCGTCGCCAGGCTGGTGGACGTTCTCCACAGGGGCGACCAATCCCTCAGGACCATGCGTCGATCCGTCTGCCTGCTGACGCTCAGGCTGGACCCGTTGGGCCCATAGGTCAGGCCAGGAGACACCCAGCTCCTGGGCCAGGGCGCGCAGGGTGGGCATGCTCAATCCCATCACTCCGCTGGGATCGCCTTGGATGCCCTGGATGAAAGCGCTGCCCAATCCCTCCAAGGTGAAGGAGCCGGCCACCTCCAAGGGTTCGCCGGTGGCCACATAGGCCTGCATGGAGGCCCGGTCATAGTCTCCGAAGGTCACCTGGGCGCTGCTGACCGCTCGGACCCGTCGGCCGGTGGCCAGATCGATCAGACAGTGACCGGTGACCAGGGTGCCTGTTCGGCCGCGCATGGCCATCAACCGCTCCAGAGCACGCTCCGGCTGGTGAGGCTTGCCCATGACGGCGCCGTCCACGCTGAACAGCGAGTCGCACCCCAGCAGGAGGGGCCCAAGCCCGGCTCCGAGCATCCCGCCCCAGGCTCCGATGACCTGGCTCATGGAATCCCTGGAGGATGCATCCGGATCACCCTGGCTCAGAGGCCTGAACGTGACCAGGTCGCCCCGCGAGCGTCTTTCGGCATCCTTGACGGCATCCATGGTCGCTTGGACAGCCGAAGCCTTGGCCTCAGCCAAGACAGCGACCCGCTCGCGCGCATCCAGGTCCTCCAGGTGGCGGCCCAGTTTGTGGGCCTGTTCAGCCAGGACGGCCGGCTCATCCACCTTTGAGGGTCGGATGATGGGGTCAATGCCCGCCTGGACCAGGAGCCGCCGCCGGGAGGGGGAGGATGATGCCAGAATGAACGGGATATGCCTGTCTTCAGTGTTCACGATTGCCTTCCTGGTCCCGTTCCACCTGGACCCCCCGGCAGTCCACGTCCAAGGACAGAATCCGCCAGCGGCCGGAATCCAGATAGTCCTTGGCAATGGTCCGCAGCTCATTTTCGGCATCACCGTAATGCAGGACGATGATGCAGGGACCGGCTCCAGAGACGGCCGCCGCGTAGCCCCGACCGCGCAGGAGCTGCAGGAGCTTGGTTGAGGAGGGCATGAGCCCGGCCCGGTATGGCTGATGGAGCCGGTCCTGGGTGGCGACGAAGAGCAGGGCGTTGGCTCTGGCAGACTGCTCGGCTGCCTCTGTCTCCAGGTCATCCAGGGACTCAGGGTTCAGAGCGCCAGGAATCAGGGCCGCCCTTGACAGGTTGTGAACGGCATCCGCGTAAGGCACCCGGTTGGGCAGGGCCTGTCGGGCCTTCTGTGTGGACAGATGGGCGCCGGGAACGAAAACCGTGGCTTTGATGGCCGGGTCCACCTTGTAGCGCAGGGTGTGGTAGCCGCCCTCCAGGGGCGCGCCCCCGGCTATGGGCAGGGAACCCACGCCCTCGCCAGTGGCCAGATCATAGGAGACGGTCAGCCCCCCGTAGACAGCAGGTGCCACGTTGTCGGGATGCCCCTCGATCTGGGCGGCCAGTGCGAAGACGGCATCACGGCGCAGTGGGCCAGTGTGGGCGAAGGCCGCAGCCGCCGCGATTCCGGCCACGATGGCCTCGGCGCTGGATCCCAATCCCCTGGCCTGGGGGATTCGGTTGACCGCGCGCATGATGAAGCCGAACCTCGGCAGTCCGAAGACCTGGCAGGCCCGCCTGAAGGTGGAGACGACCAGGTGGGTCTCATCTCGGGGCAGGGTCCGCTCCCCCTCGCCCTTGATGACCACATAGGCGGTGGTGTCGCCCGGATCCACGGAACGGGTGAAGACGATCTCGTCATGGTAGTCCAGCGCCAGGCCGACCGCATCAAAACCTGAACCCAGGTTGGCGCTGGTGGCCGGCACGCGCACCCGCACAGTAGACGGGCCCTCTGTGGCAGCGGCCATCATTGGGCCTGCCGATCGAAGACGCGAAGGATAGAGGCCTGCCCAGTGACCGAGTCGAAGGTGGAGATCCGCTCGACGACCTGCCGCAGGGTCACCTCGTCGCACAGGTGGGTGACCACGCGCAGCTGCTGGATCTCGCCGCTGTAGCCCGGGTCATGCAGGGTGGGCTTGATGTCCTGGTTGACTCCGTTGATGGAGATGCCCGCCTCGGAAAAGACCTGGGCGATGGCCGCCAGCACGCCAGGCTTGTCGTGAATGAGGAAACGGACGGCAAAGGCGGCGCGGGATGAATCCAGAGGGGCCATGGGGATGTTGGCGTACATGGGGATCCCCGGACCCATGCCATGCTGGACGATGTGGCGGGCCTCGGTGACCACGTCCCCCAGAACGGCTGATGCTGTGGGCGCCCCGCCGGCACCCCGGCCGTAGAACATGAGGTCGTCGGCGGCCTTGGCGGTGACGAAGACGGCGTTGAAGCTGCCATGGACCGAGGCCAGGGGGTGGCTGTCGGGAATCAGCGCCGGGTAGACCCGGGCGGAGATGCCCTGTTCGCCGCGCTCAGCCACGGCCAGAAGCTTGATGACCCGGTGCTCGGTCTGTGCGGCCGCTATATCGTCGGCGGTGATGGTGCGGATGCCCTCCACGGGTACATCATCCATGCGCACATCAGTGTGGAAGGCCAGCGTGGCCATGATTGCGGCCTTGGCGGCTGCATCCAGCCCGTCCACATCGGCGGTGGGGTCCGCCTCAGCGAAGCCCTTGGCCTGGGCGTCGCGCAGGGCCTGGTCGAATTGAAGACCCTTGGTGGTCATCTCATCCAGAATGTAGTTGGTGGTCCCATTGACGATGCCCACCAGGCTGGTGATGCCGTCGCCCACCAGGGACTCGCGCAGGGGCCGCACGATGGGGATGGCCCCGCCCACGGCCGCCTCGAAGTAGATGTCGACGCCCCGCTCTTCGGCAGCACGGTAGAGCTCAGGGCCGTGCTGGGCCAGGAGGGCCTTGTTGGCGGTGACCACGCTGGCGCCGGACTCGATGGCCTTGAGCAGCAGGGTGCGGGCCGGCTCGATGCCGCCGATCAGCTCGATGACGATGTCCGCCCGGGTGACCAGGTCGGCTGAGTCTATGGTCAGCAGGGACGGATCGATCCAATCAGCCTTGACCTTGTCAGGATGAAGGACGGCGATGCCCACCAGCTCCAGGGGACGGCCCACTCGACTGGCCAGGTCCTGGCTCTGCTCCACCAGGAGGCGGGCGGTCTGGGAACCCACGGTCCCAGCCCCCAGAAGTGCTATGCGGATGGGCCTGACGGCCTCCTGCTGCTGCATGCGTTCAGGCATATGGATCCTCCATCCGCCCCATCGGGGCCTGTCGCAGGGTGTTGCTCCATCTTAGAAAGCCAATCCGACACCCGCATCCACCAAGACGGAGCGCATCATCCCTGATCCAAGGCCAGCAGGTCATCCATGGTCTGCCGCCGCAGCATCAGATGGGCACCGGACTGGTCCAGACCTACCACGGCGGGGATCAGAGCCTGGTTGTAATTGCTGGCCATGGTCCGCCCGTAGGCGCCGGTCACCGGCACCAAAAGCAGATCACCCCGGCGAATGTCCGCTGGCAGGGCCACATCCTGCACCAGGATATCCCCCGATTCACAGTGCTTGCCGACCACACGGGCCTGGATACGGTCCCCGCTGCCATCCCGGTTGGCCAGGACAGCCGTGTATTGAGCTTCGTAGAGGGCCGGACGAATGTTGTCGCTCATGCCGCCGTCAACCGAAACGTAGGTGCGCACGCTTCCGTCAGACAGGGGGACGGGCTTGACGGTGCCCACCCGATACAGGCTCATGCCGCAGGGTGCCACGATCCAGCGGCCGGGCTCGAAGGCGATGACCGGCATGGGCATGCCCAGGCGACGGTTGATGGCGACCATGTCAGCCCCCAGGCTGGTCAGAGTCCGGTCCAGGTCCATCCGATCCTCATCCGGGGTGTAGGGCACCGAGAAGCCGCCGCCCAGGTCCACCTCGGGCATCAGGTATCCGTCGGTGGCCCAGAAGGTGTGCCGCAGCAGCATCATGCGCCGGGCGGCCTCGATGAAGGCCGAAGAGTCATGGATCTGGGAGCCGATATGGGTATGGATGCCCACCAGCTCCAGTTCCCGCTCGTGGGAGCGAATCTCCTTGAGCAGGGCGATGGCCGGTCCGTCAGCCAGGGCGGACATGGCTTTGATCCGGGCGGGATCAGCAGGTTCAGCGGGTCCGTTGGCGGCCGAATACAGGGCTGAAGACGACCGGGAGACCACGGAATCGCCAGGAGCCAAGGAGGCATCATTCTTTGTGGCCGCCGAAGCCGCTGCCCCAGCCTGTCCGGAGGATCCAGGCTCAGGCCCGAGGTCCAGCAGGCCCACGTCGGTGCCCTGGGGCAGCAGGGGGATGCCGAACTTCTGATCCTCGTGGGCAGTGGAAATGTACTCGTGGCCGCCGGCGTGCACACCCACGGTCACCCGGAGCATGACCTTGGCGCGACGCCCCTGGGCCCTTGCAGCAGCGGCGATTCGCGCAGGCTCGTCGGGCGCATCGATGACGATGGCCCGGTAGCCCTCCTTCACAGCCAGATCAATCTCCTGGTCGGACTTGTTGTTGCCGTGCAGGACCAGACGACGGCCAGGGGCACCAGCAGCCTGGGCGATCAGCATCTCGCCCAGGGAGCAGGTGTCGATATCCAGCCCCTGGCGCAGCATGATCCGCACGGTCTCCTTGCTGAGGAAGGCCTTGCCCGCGTAGCTGACCCTGGTGGTCGCACCACCCAGGTCCCGCAGGGCCGCCTGACGGAAGGCCGAGGCCCGTTCCGCCATCATCGCGGTGTCCATCAGATACATGGGGGTGCCGTAACGCTTGGCCAGGTCCTCCATGGGGCACCCATGCATGGTCAGCATGCCCTGACGGTCCCGCTGCAAAGCCCCGGGCCAGAACCCGTCGGGCCCCAGCCCGCACATCCCTGTTTCCATCAACGACCTCCCAGTGACCTTCAGGCTTACATACGGTCCGGGGCCTGGACGCCCAGCAGCCCCAGACCGTTGGCGATGACCTGCTGCACGGCGTCATTGAGCCGCAGACGCGCCGCTGCCCGGGCCGGCTGTGGATTCCTGTCCTCGTCCTGGTCCAGATCCGCCCGGCCGGTCGGCTCCATGGGCACCACGCGCTCCAGGTTGTACCAACGGTGATAGACCCCAGCCAACTGCTCCAGGTAGTGGGCCACCCGGTGGGGGGCCTTCTGGTCGCCTGCAGTCTGGATCACATTGGGATAGAGGGCCAGGACGCCCAGAACATCGTTGTCAGCAGCAGTGTCCAGCAGGGACAGATCGGCTCCGGAACGGTCGATGCCCGCCTGGGAGGCGTTCCGATCCACGTTTTTAGAGCGGGCGTGCGCGTACTGCACATAGTAAACAGGATTGTCGTTGGTGTGCGAGGCCAGCAGGTCCAGGTCGATGTCCACGCTCTGGTTGTAGTCGGTGCGGGCCAGGGAATACCGGGCGGCATCCACCCCCACGGCATCCACCAGATCGTCGATGGTGACCACGTTGCCTGCCCGCTTGCTCATGCGCACGGCCTGGCCGTCCTTGATGACATTGACCATCTGGCCGATCAGGATCTGCATGTTCACGCCGGGAGTGTCCCCAAAGGCCGCGCAGATGGCCATCATTCGGCCGATGTAGCCATGATGGTCGGCACCCAGCATGTAGATGGCCTCGTCGCAGGGATCCTTGGACCTGCGACGCTTGTTCAGATAATAGGCGATGTCGGCCGCCACGTAGGCTGCGTGCCCGTCGGACTTGATGATCACCCGGTCCTTGTCGTCGCCGTAGGTGGTGGAGCGGAACCAGGTAGCCCCGTCCTTCTCGAAGATATCACCCTTGGCCCGCAGCTCGTCAATGGCCCGCTCCACCTGACCGGACTCATAGAGGCTGTTTTCATGGAACCAGACATCGAAGTTGACCCGGAAGTCACGCATGGACTGCTGGATCTCGGCGAACATCATGGGCACGGCCCGAGTGCGGAAGGCCTCGCGCTGGGGGCTGTCACCCTCGGCGCCGTCCTCGTCGCGCACCCTGGGCATGGCCAGGATGTCCTGTCCCTCGTCGGCGGCTTCCTTGACCACCCGGGAGGCGATCTCGTCAATATATGAGCCCTTGTAGCCGTCAGCAGGCACGGGCTCGCCGTGGGCCGCCGCCACCAGTGAGCGGGAGAAGCGGTCGATCTGCGTGCCGTGATCATTGAAGTAATACTCCCTGACCACCTTGGCACCGTTGGCTTCCAGAACCCGGGCCATGGAGTCGCCCACAGCCGCCCAGCGTGTGCCGCCGATATGGATGGGACCCGTGGGATTGGCCGAGACGAATTCCAGATTGAGCGTGCGCCCGCTCAAGTGATCGTTGCTCCCATAGGCGGAGCCCGCCTCCAGGACCGCATCGACCACAGCGGCCGCCGAGGCCGAATCCAAGGTTATATTGATGAAGCCGGGACCAGCCACATCCACCTGGGCGATCCCGTCGTCCTCCCGCAGAGCCTCAGCCAAGGCCTGCCCCAGTTCCGCAGGCCTCATGCCGGCCTTCTTGGCCAGCTGCATGGCGATGTTAGTGGACCAATCCCCGTGGGAGCGGTCCTTGGGACGCATGACCGCCAGATGGTCGGCATCAGGAACCATGTCGGGCTCCAGGCTCCCCAGGCGGCCTGACTGGGCCATCTTGACGGCGGTCGAAGAGATGATACGGGCAAGTGCTTCAGGACTCATGCCCTCAAGTCTAGCGACGGCGGCGACCAGCAACCGGCCTGTCTCAGGCCAGAGCCACGACCTCGATCTCGACCAGGGCCCCCTTGGGGATGTCCGCGCCACCGAAAGCCACGCGGGCCGGCCGCACCGAGCCGATAAAAACCTGGGAGTAGGCCTGGTCCACCTGGGTGAAATCCTCAACCCGCCGCATAAGAACAGTGGCCTTGACCACCTTCTCCATGCCGCTGCCGGCTGCATCCAGGATGTTCTTGACGTTCTTCAGGGCCTGGGTGGCCTGGTCAGCCGCAGTGCCCTCCACCAGCTCGCCGGTGTCCGGGTCGATGCCCAACTGTCCGGAGACAAAGACAAAGCCCCCGGCCTTCACAGCCTGACTGTAAGCCCCCAAGGCCTGGGGCGCATATGGCGTGCCGATCTCTTCCGGTCCATCTTCCATGAGTCCGTCCTTTCCTTCAGGTCCGCCGCACCCATGCAGGGCCGAAGCCCCGGGCAGACACCGTCCACTATAGGAGTGCCCGCCCGGCGCAAGCGGCATCAGTCTCAGCCCTTGCGAGCCTCCTGGCCCATCCAGTAGGCCAGGGAGCGCAGACCGCCGGCCTCGTAGGTCTTGACGAATTTCTCGACCTGGTCCGGATCCGAGCAGGTCTCCGGGAACCGCATATAGCGGGTATCCAGAGGGCTGGCTCCTGTCAGCTTGACATCGATGACCGAAGACCTGTCGGCCTTGCGAGCCTCGGAGAAGGCGTGGCGGGCATCGGCCACCGTACGCACGGTGAAGCCCAGGGCGCCCATGCCCTCGCCGACCTTGGCCCAGTCGGTGTCGGGCAGATCCACTCCGCTCAGAGGCTGATGGCTGTCGTCGCGCTGCTCGGCCTCGATGTAGCCCAGGGAACGGTTCGAGAAGACCACGTTGATGACCGGTGCATGGTACTTGAGCTGGGCCAGCACCTCCTCGCCGAGCATGGCGAACCCGCCGTCGCCGCTCAGGGAGTAGACGGTCGATTCCGGATGCTCCAGCTTGGCAGCCAAGGCGGCCGGCACGGCGTAGCCCATGGTGGCATGCTTGCCGGAGACGGTCCAGCGGTTGGTGGGCTTCAGATGCAGCAGACGCAGGAAGTCAATATCCACATTGCCCACGTCGGGGATGACGATGTCATTGTCCTCAAGCTGCTGATCGATGACGTGGTAGACGGGCTCAGGCCGCAGGGGCGTGCGAGTGTCTTCGTTGAAGGAGGCCACCCACTGGTCCCAGTTCTCCTTGCTGCGCAGGCAGGCCCTGTAGAAGACGGACTCCTCCTGATCCTGGCCGGCGGCGGTTATGGCCTTGAGGGCCTCGCGGGCATCGGCCTGGATGGCCAGGACCACATTGGCCTGGAAGCGCTTGCCCAGCTTGACCGGGTTCAGATCGATCTGGATGACCTTGGTGTTGGGGGTGACGAACATGGATCCGAAGGGGTTGTCCGAACCCACCCAGACCGTCAGATCGGAAGTGTAGATGGCCTCCGTGGCGGTCTTGGTGGCCACGCGGCCGGCCGACTGCAGGTAGGCAGGATAGGTGTCCTCCACAATCCCCTTGGCCGGGAAGGTGGAGACCATGGGCATCTTGAAACGCTCGGACATGGCGACCAGCTCATCGCGAGCGCCGGCAGCGCCCTGGCCGAAGTAGAGCAGCGGGGCCTTGGCGGACTGGATGATCTCCACCGCCTTGCTGACCTGGTCGGCCGCGGGCTTCAGAGGCTCCGGCTTGCGGAAGTTGGGCGCAGAAGCCACCGGGCGGTCGTCGATCTCGGCCCAGGCCAGGTCCTTGGGGATGATGACCACGGAGACCCCGTGGCTGGCATAGGCGCGGCGGATGGCCTCGTCCACCAGGGCCGGCAGCCCCTGGGCGTTGGTGGCGGCCCGGGCGAATACGGCCACATCGGTAAAGATAGGCACCTCGTCCATGGCCTGGAAGAAGTCCATGTTCATAAAGGCCTGGGGCACCTCGCCCACCAGGGCCAGCACCGGCACGCCGTCCTCACGGGCATCATAGAGGCCATTGAGCAGGTGGACCGCACCAGGGCCAGACGAACCGAAGCAGACGCCGATCCGGCCAGTCAGCTTGGCCTCGCCGGCGGCAGCCAGAGCTCCGGCCTCCTCATGACGGACCTGGATAAAGTCGATGCGCTCGCGCTCGTTGTGGATGGCGTTCATCATGGAGTCGAAGGAACCGCCGGGCAGGCCATAGATGCGCGGCACCCCCCACTGCTCCAGGACGTGAAGGACAGCATCCCCTGCATTGATTCGATTGGCCATGTGAACTCCTTTGCTTCACCGGGGAAAGGAGGCTCCGCCACAACGCGGAAGCGTCGATCCTCCCCGACGTTCGGTCTTACTCTTTCACTATGGCACCTGAAAATGAGGACACGAGCGGGCCAAGGGCCATGTTCCTCAAAAGCTTAGTGATTCACCACACATATCGTGACGCATCGCGTGCGCTTATTTCATCCAGCAAGCGCCATGATCATAATCCCGGGCGTAATGACAGACGGGAGTCGTATAAAGAAAACCCCCGCGCTCTTCCTGGCTGCAGGGATTTCATCTTGGTGGGCTCGAAGGGATTCGAACCCTCGACCTTCTGTTCCGGAGACAGACGCTCTATCCGCTGAGCTACGAACCCGACAGCCACTTTCCAGTGGACAACAGAGACCATACTAGGACACTTTGCGCATTTTCGCACCCATGCGCGTCCTGACGTGTCGGTCCGGGTCCAGCCACTCTCGGCGTGTTGCCGCAAGATTTCAGGCGTTTCGTAGTTATTGTGATGGCAAGGCTTCGTGCCACCGCCCCGGTTGCGCCATTGCATCCTCATGCGGTGGCGCGAAGCCGCCAACATTCCCGGATGATCTTCTCTCGGGATAATCTACACTCTAGTTCCTTCACCCGGCCATCACAAGCGACCTTCACATACCTGGACTCCGAAGCGGGCTGTGGACAGGAAATGGTGGCCGCAACCGGCCTACCGTACCATGGGATGCATGGCCATGAATGAGGACGAGGACGATTTCGAGTTCGAGCGCAGATTCTTCTGCCGGGACCTCCCCCGGGAGCTGCTCGGGGAGAGTCGACCGACCCTGATTGTGCAGAGCTACTACGTGCATGAGGACAACTTCGCCCTGCGGGTTCGCCTTCAGGGGCAGGTGGACCCGATGGTGCCCATGACGGCACGGACCGATGCCCTCCACACCCTGCTTGAGGAAGGCGACCACTTCGAGGCTGCCTCAATGACGGCCAAGGGCCCCTCCGTCGGCGGCACCCGCTACGAGGCCGAACGGGCCATCGACCCGGGCATCGCCCTGGAGCTGATCATGCGCGGCGGCATTCCCATCGTCAAGAACCGGTATGGAGTCTGGCTGGACGAGGACTGGTGGAACCTGGATGTCTTCGGGGACGGCAACGCCCCCCTGGTGGTGGCCGAGGTGGAGCGGACCGGGCCGGTGACCGACCTGACCATCCCTGATTTTTGCGCCACGGAGATCACCGACGACCCGCGGTTCTCCAACGATGGGCTGGCCGGTCATCCCTTCGGCGACTGGGCTGCCGACTTTGACCGGGAGCTGAAAGCCAGCGGACCGCGCTTCCTCACCAACTTCGACGAGAACCGAGATTCCTGACCCAAAGTCGGCAACTGATCAGTACATCAGTGTGGACAGACGGCGACGGGCCTTGGCCAGCCGAGGATCGGTCGGCTCAGGAATGACGAAGTACTCCAGCAGACGGCGGCGGATGGGATCGGTCTGATCCCGGTGCCCGGCCAGAAAGTCCAGCAGACGATCGAAGGCATCCTGGATCTGGCCGCCGATCATGTCCACATCGGCCACATCCAACTGGGCCTGCAGGTCGTCAGGGGCATCGGCAGCCGCCTGACGGACCATGCGGACATCGGCCTTGGCCGAACGTGCCATCAGCAGGCACTTGGCCTGTTCACGCTTGGCCAGATCATCGGTCGCGTCAGCCTGGACCAGCTTGCCATAGGCTTCGGCCGCAGCTGCATAGTCGCCCTCCTGGGCCAGCCGGTGGGCCTCCTGATGGGCAGGGGGGATGGCATCAGCCGCTGCCTGGCCGGCCTGCTCCTCTTGCCCCTGGTCGTTGGTCTCCTGGTAGGGGGCGCTGCCGGTGATGCCGGCCTTCTGCGCCATCTGAATCACCTGTGGGATGAGCTGATCGGTGATCTGGTTCATTTCCTCATCGGTGGGCAGCCCCTGCAGGATGGGCATGGGTCGGCCCGCCAGCAGGGCAAAGAGGGCCGGTGCGCCCTGCACCTGGAAGGTCTGGGCGATCTGCGGATTGGACGCGATGTCGATGCGGGAGAGCTGAATGCGCCCCTCCTGGGCATTGACGGTCTGGGCCAGACGGGTCGCCAGAGGGAAGAGGCGGTCGTCGGTGGGCACCCAGAGCAGGATCAAAATGGGGAAGGTGGCTGAGGTCTGAACCATGGCCTGGAAACTGGCCTCCGTGGTATCGATCACGTAGCCGCCGGCAGCTGGTGCACCACCTTTCTGGCCTGGCTCGGCATCGACCTGATGCTTGAGCGCACCCAGGTCGACCGCCCCTGCCAGCGAGACGCCCGGCTGCCCCTGCCCGTTCTTGTTCGCCATGTCAGTCCTCCTAAACCTCGCGACCGCCGACTGCAGCTTCGGCCCGCCCTCGATTGCATACTCCTGGAAGCCAATCTAGTCCAAGGGCCTGGCGTTCACCCAGCGCAATCCCGCCCTTCAGACCGCTTCCACCTTGATGGGTTCACGCTCGGCACCCACGGCCCTGATGGGCTCATGCGAGTCCGCCGAAGGTATGTACAGGGCGATCACGTTGACATAGGTGACCTTCATGGTGCTGGTGGGCTTGCCCTGTCCGAAGAGGGCCTTCTCGGCATCCGAGGCCGGCGAGGACTCGCGGCCCTCACCCGCCTGCCTGGTCCAGACCGAATCAATCCGGGCCACGACCAGATCGCCTCCATCGGAGGAGTGCATGACCCGCAGCTGCCCCTGCGCCGGGGTGAAGGTCTGCGACTGGCTGCCCTTGTTGGCTTCGATCCCCTGCTGGACCACCTGGGTCAGCGTGCCCAGGGAGGTGCGGAAGTCATCCTGGGCGAACTCCTTGGCAAACTTGCTGTCCTGGGGATTCTGCAGGAGGTCGGCATAGCGGCGCACGGCCTCCACCGGCGTAGCCTTGAGACCCTGATCGTCGCCCTCCCCCATTCTGGCGCCGATGGTGGCCACCGGGAACTTGGGCAGCTGGGCCCCCTGGAAGAGCCGGGCCACCCCCCAGAGTTTGTAGTTCTCATGGGCGGACTCCTGTTCCAGAACCAAGAGGCGTTTGGACTGCTGATCCTGCGTGGTTGTGGTAATCGAAAAGACCGAGCGCGGCCAGCCCGGATCGCCGGGGATGACCGTCTGGGCGATGGTGGCAGGAATGGTTGTCTTAGGATCCAGCTGCCCGGTGGCCTGGGCAATGGTCAGCTCGCTGGTGCGGATCTCCAGCTGGGGGCCGCTGACCCGCTGGCCCAGCCCGGCCGGATCCTTGGCCTCGTTGGCCTGATCCA
This sequence comes from Bifidobacterium sp. ESL0820, assembly GCF_052606235.1. NCBI lineage: Bacteria > Bacillati > Actinomycetota > Actinomycetes > Bifidobacteriales > Bifidobacteriaceae > Bifidobacterium > Bifidobacterium sp. ESL0820. Next base: position 1,900,263 of record NZ_CP199594.1, on the reverse strand, counting down.
GAACCGCCCCGATGCTCTTGCGTATGCGAGCCTCCTGGGCAGGGGTCAGATTGGGCGCAGGAGCGGTGGTTGCGGTGCTCTGAGGCTCGGTCCGGCGAGCTTGGGGGACCTGCCCCTCGCAGGCAGACAGTCCCGGCAGGAGGGCCAGGGATAAGGCCAGAGCCGCTGCAGCCGCCACCTTGTTCATCGGCTTGTTCTTACTCATCAGCGCTCCTCCTCCCCTTCGTGGGCAAGCCTGGCCAGGTAGGAGGCCATCTCCTGACTGCTGATGACCCTGGTGGACGACACATCGTCGGCTCCCCGATCGCCGCTGACGGTGCGGCCGTCACTGTCTTCCTGTTGGTCGGCGACCAGATTCCGGTTGCGCGGATCAATCACCACGGGCGGCCTGGGCGGGGGCCCTGGATCCCCCTGTCGCGCCTGGCCGCGGGCATGACGCCGACGCCGGCCCGAGGTCGAGCTGCGCCGTTGCCCCAGGCCAGGCAGAATGGCGCTTCCCAGAGCCTGGGCCACGCTGACCTCGGGGGTTTCCTCAGACTCCTGCTCGGGCTCGGTCTGCTTGCGGCGCTTGGCCGGATCCATGGCGAAGACCGTAGCCGAAAGAACGGCCAGCAGGGCCAGCAGCCCGCCGGCAAAGTAGAAGGGCATGGCAAAGTTAGGCAGCTTGTCCCGCTGCCAGAGCATCTCCAGCCCCAGGGAAGGAGAGCCCTGGGGGACCGCCACCAGCAGGACGGCCTGCGGGTCGTCGGTCTTCAGGGACATCGACACGCTGCTGTCAGAACAGGTGACCTGTTTCCACATATCCGAGTCCTGAAAGGCTACGCCCTGATCACGTTTGACGGCCTTGCCTGGGCTGGTGTCCCTGCCGACGGACAGGGTCTGCCAATCATCCAGGCCACGCACCCGGGCCACATCATGCCCGGCCGTCCAGCCAGCCGCATCTTTGGCCGTGGTCAGAGCCATGCAGATGGTCGGCTTCTGCGACTTGTGCCCTGTGGACCCGGAGGCCCCGGCAGAGGCCGCATCCACACGCATGGTCACTCTGCTGTCCACCAGGGGAAGCACACCTGGATCGGTCACTACATAAGATGCCTTCGTGCGCGCATGTGCATCCACGTGAGCCGAAGGCCTCCAGACCGTGGCGTTCATGATGCCCAGCACAATGGCCGCCACAGCCAGCAATCCGAAGATGGGGGTGACGATGCCGCGCATGATCATGCTGTGACGCGAGGGCTTGTCAGGCCGCGTCATCTCATCGGTTTCTTCGGGTACTTGCTCCATATTATCGACATTCTACCGTCGGCTCCCTATGATCTGGTTTCCGGCACCGGGAAATCACCCATAAGCCCTAAACTGGTCTTCTATGACCATCATCGCAAAGAAATCAGGCAGCAAGCGTTTGCTGGGCGCCGTGACCGCTCTGGCCCTATGTCTTGGACTGTCAGCCTGCGGCGGGAAATCCGACGGGGGCGGCCATGCGGGAGACACCATGCAGGGCGTATCAGCCAGCGGCAAACTTGGCAGCAAGCCCGACATCAGTTTCAAGACCCCCTTCAAGGTCGAGAACCAGACCCATCAGGTCATCCAGGAGGGCAACGGCGAGGTCATCCGCGACGGGGATCGCGTATGCACAAGGAGCCTGGCCCTGGATGCCAAGACCGGCAAGGTGATCAACTCCACCTGGGACAAGAGCAGCCCGGAGTGCTCCATCGTCATCAGCAAGAAATCCATTCCGGCATACTATGACACCTTCAAGGGCCTCAAGGTCAACTCCACCGTGGCCGTGGGCATCGATGAGTCAGGCTCCGGCAGCAGCAAGGCGACCGAGTCCTATATTATGGCCCTGACCTTCGTCTCCCGGTCCAAAAACCTGACCCGCGCCCAGGGTCAGAAGGTGACCGACCTGCCCAGCGACCTGCCGAAAATCAGTCTGGACGACAAGGGCAAGCCCTCCCTGGACCTCAACGGCTACCAGCCCAAGGGAGGACTGGTCGTCCAGCCCCTGATCAAGGGCAAGGGGGCCAAGGTCGGCCAGCATCAGAGCGTCAGCGCCAACTACACCGGATGGCTGGCCTCCGACGGCAAGCAGTTCGACTCCTCCTGGGACCGGGGTCAGGCCAGCGACTTCAGCCTGGACCAGGTGGTCAAGGGATGGCAGCAGGGTCTGGCCGGCCAGACGGTGGGCTCCCAGGTTCTTCTGGTAGTTCCGCCTGACCTGGGCTATGGCAACCAGCAACAGCAGAAGATCCCAGCCAATTCGACCCTGATTTTCGTGGTCGACATCCTGGCCGCCTACTGACCCGTCAATCCACCAACAAACAGGGGCCCGTACCCATCCAGTCGCATTCGGATGGGTACGGGCCCCTGTCACAAGCCAGACAGCCAGTTCAGGCCTTGCCGCCCTCGACTACGATCTCGTCGGGGTTGGCCGCACTGCCATAGACCGGTTCCAGGGTCTTGCGGTAGTCCTCATGGAAGAACCGCTCCTGGCCCAGCTTGTCCAGCTCCTTGTTGATGTAGTCCAGCAGGGGCTTGTTCCCCTTGCGCACGGCCGGGGCGATGACCGCCTCGTCCCCCAGTTTGGTGATGCCCACCGAGAAGCCCTTGTTGGCCTTGGCCCAGGCCAGCACCTCGGTGTTGTCGGTGCTCATGGCGTCTCCGCGGTGGTCCAGCAGGGCGTTGTAGGCATCCGCGTACTGGTCGTACTTCTGCAACTTGACCTTAGGGTAGTGCTGCTCGAAGTAAGGCTCGGCCGTTGTCCCCTTGGCGATGATCAGAGTCTTGCCCTCCAGATCCTTCACATCTTTGATCAGCGCCGAATCCGGGGAGACCACGCCCAGGAAGACCTTCATGTAGGGCTTGGCGAAGTCCACCTTGCGGGCGCGATCATCGGTAACGGTGAAGTTGGCCAGAACCACGTCCACCTTGTTGCTGGACAGCACGTCCACACGGGCGGCCGGGTCAACCGAGGTGTATTCGGGCTTGACGCCCAGATCCTTGGCTAGACGCTCGGCAAAAACGATGTCGTAGCCCTGGTTCTTGCCATCCTTGTCCACGTAGCCGAAGGGGGCCTTGTCGGTGAAGACGGCCACCCTGAGCTTGCCGGACTTGGTGATCTGCTCTGGCGTGCGTGCAGACCCGGATGCTGCCGAGGAGCCGGAACCGCCCCCCGAGCCGTTTCCGGCATCACTGGGGGTGGCCGCCGAAGGGCCGCAGGCTGCCATGGAAGCCATCATTGCGATCGTCGCCCCCGTGGCCAGCGCCGCCCGTATCAATCGGTTCATTACCCTTGCGGTCATGATCCCTCTTTTCCTCTTATCTTTCCTATGGCCGCCCCAGTGGGCGGTTCCGGCGAATGCCGCCGGACGAATATGCAGAGTCCCCGTCAGGACTCCTGATCCTGGTCCTGATCCCGCCTGCGCTCATAGGTGAAGGTGGACAGGAAGCGTTGCGCCCGGTCAGTGGCCGGGTGGGTGAAGAAGGCCTCCGGGTCGTCTGACTGCTCGACCAGGACGCCTCCATCCAAGAGGACGATGTGGTCGGCGATGCCCCTGGCGAAGGCCATCTCGTGGGTGACGATCATCATGGTCAGCCCCTGGTCGGCCAGTTCCAGAATGACCTGGAGGACCTCGCGAACCATCTCCGGATCCAGAGCCGCGGTCACCTCGTCGAAGAGCATGATCTCGGGATGGAGGATGAGGGCCCGGCAAATGGCCACCCTCTGCCGCTGGCCGCCCGAGAGCTGGCTGGGCCAGGCATCACGTCGGTCGGCCAGACCCACCCGGTCCAGCAGCTCCAGAGCCTCCTGCCGTGCCTGGTCCCGCTTGCGCTTCTGGACCAGGACGGGCGCCAGGGTCACATTGTCCAGAACCGTCCTGTTGGGGAAGAGGTCGTAGCTCTGGAAGACCATGCCGATCCTGGTGCGCAGGTCCGAGCTGCGGCTGCCTGACATCAGGCCGCCGGGACCTCCGCCGTGCTTGCCCAGAGGACGACCGGTCTCCACCGCCTGACCATCCAGAAGAATCCGGCCACCCTGTATGGGCTCCAGCCCGGCTATGGTCCGCAGCAGGGTGGACTTGCCTGAGCCCGAGGGGCCCAGGACCACAAAGACCTTGCCCTTGGGCACCTGGAAGGAGATGTCATTGAGCACAGGACTCTGCGCCTGCGGATACTGCTTGACCAGGTGCTCGACGGTCAGCACCGCCCCTTCCTCCTGCTCATCCTGTGGCTGGTTCGCCGTCGTTTGCCCCTCAGTCATGGGCCCACCTCTTTTCCAGATGCCGGGCCACCAGGGACAGGGGCCAGCAGATGAAGAAATACATGAAGAAGATCACCCCGTAGATCCACAGAGTCGCCTGGGGATAGGCGAAACGGTTGGCGTCGATGATCTGCTGGCCGACCTTGATGACCTCGATGACGCCCAGCAGGGCGGCCAGGGAGGTGGTCTTGACGATCCTGGTGGCCAGGTTGACGCTGGCCGGCAACAGTCGGCGCAGGGCCTGCGGAAGGATGATCCTGGAGAAGGTCTGCCAGGAGCTCAGCCCCAGCACGTAGGCCGACTCCACCTGGGTTCGAGGAATGGACTCCAGGGCCCCGCGGACCAGGTCGCCCAGCTCGGCCCCGCCCCAGAGCACAAAGACCAGCAGGCAGGCGCCGGTGGCATCCAGATTCAGGTTCCATGCCCTGGACAGCCCGTAGAAGGCGATGAAGAGCAGTGCCAGCTGGGGCATGATGCGGATGAAGTCCAGATAGATCCTCATCAGGAAGCGGATCAAGCGGTTGCGCCGGGTCATCAGCCATCCGACCAACAACCCCAAGGGCAGGGAGAGCAGGACCGAGACGCCGGCTATCCAGACGGTCACCCAGAGCCCCTGGAAGAGCCTGGGCATGACCCCTGGCTGGAAGAGCACCTCAACGCCGTGCATAGTCGAACCTCCGCTCAAGAACGGTTCCGATGACGGAGATGGGCAGCAGAATGACCAGATAGGTGACGATGAGCAGAGTCAACGACTCGTAGGTGTCGTAGGAGGTGCCCATCAGATCCTTGGTGACGTACATGACATCGGCCAGAGCGATGGCCGAGACCACCGAGGACTCCTTGATCAGGAAGATGATGTTGGCTACCACGCCCGGTATGGCGCTACTCAGGGCTTGGGGCAGCACGATCCTCGACAGAGTCTGCCCACGCGTGAATCCCAGGACGCGGGCTGATTCGATCTGCACCTGAGGCACGGCCTCGAACCCACCGCGCATGGCCTCGGCCATGTAGGAGCCGCCCAGGAAGGCCAGCCCGACGATGGCGCAGGTCTGGGCGCTCCAGTTGACCCCAAGCTTGGGCAACCCGAAATAGAGGAAGTAGAGCTGAACCAGGAGCGGGGTGTTTCTTGACAGCTCGATATATACCCTTGCCAACTGCGAGAGCAGGGGGATCCTGAAGACCTCCAACCCGGCGCAGACCAGCCCGATCAGCATGGAGAACACCACGCCAAAGAAGGAGATGAAGACCGTTACATAGGCCGCATTGACGAAGAAGTGCAAATTCTGCGCCATGAAAGACCAATTCATGCCCTCGCCTCCCCACTTGCTCTCGTCCTGTTCATCGTCTCCTCTTCACTGCTTCTCGCCCGCTTCACGCCGACTGCGGCATTCAGTCGACAATCCTAGATAACGCAAGCCGCTTTTCTTTGCTTTTCGATATACGAATACCGGATACCGCGTTATCATCCGCTCTCACAGCGACCCGGACGGCGATTCACCATGAGGCTGGAGCCATACAGCAACTGGACAGTACGGCCGGGGTGGCCCTAGCCGGCAAAGACTGGCCGACACCTGCAGATCTTGCCTACCTGGCATCTACCAGCCAAGTAGGCGCACACTGTGTTTTCGATCAACCCTACTGCCCACCAAGCTAACAAAAAGCCCGGTCCACATATTCGTGAACCGGGCTCCGAGTGCTTTGATCAGGCGAAGACCTTGGCGCTCTGTGCTGCCTTCCTGATCAGATCGGGGCGATACCCGCTCCACGTCTCCTGGTCAGTGACTACGATGGGGGTCTGCTTGAATCCCTGGGCGATGAACTGGTCGATCAAGGTCTGATCCTCGGTCAAATCCACCTGCTCGAATTCCAGCCCCTGCTTGGTCAACTGACGCTTGGTGGCATCACACTGGGGACAGTGCGCCTTGGTGTAGACCGTGATGGACATGATCGCCTCTCCCTTACATGTTGCCGTGATGCTCCAAGCTCTATAGCTCTCTGCTTGGAACCTAATGATTGCACTCTACACACTCCAAGGCTCAAGCACAATACCACCTGTAGTGGCGTGTCAGGCCAAAAACCCCAATATCTAGTAGCTTTTCAGGTCTTGCAAGCTCTGAGGGAAATATATGTGAGCTGCCTGACATACCGAATGCACAGGACTGAAAATGCCTTAGAAGAGGGTCAGTTCGTCACTGTCGGCGCCCTTCATGGCCTCGTAGTCCAGAATCAGGCACTCGAATCCCCTGTCCTCGGCAAGGACCCTGGCCTGGGGGGTGATGGTCTGGGCCGCAAAGATCCCGCGGACAGGGGCCAGCAGGGGGTCGCGGTTGAGCAGGCGGCAGTAGCGGGTCAGCTGTTCCACCCCATCAATGCCGCCATGCCGCTTGATCTCGATGGCCACATGCCGCCCCTGGCCGTCGACGGCCATGATGTCCACTGGGCCGATGGGCGTGGGATACTCCCGGCGCACCAAGGTGGCCCCCGGGCCGATGCGGTCGATCTGTTCGGCCAGATAACGCTGCAGGTGTGCTTCCACACCGTCCTTGACCAATCCCGGATCGGTCCCTAAGTCGTAGCTGTCGTCGGCATAGACCTGGTAGAGCCTGATGGTGAGCACATCGCTGGATTTGACGGCCGAAACACGCAGAACCTTGCGTACAGGCCGACACTGGTCCTGATCCTGCTCCTGAGCGATCAGCGCATCGGGCGCAGCAGCTTCGGCTACCTCATCCGGCCCAGTCCCGGCCACGGAATCAGCCTTGGCGCCTGCGCCGTCTTTGCTCGTTTCCTCGGGTTCGATCTCCCTGATGGTGCAGGGAGCGCACATCCAATTCAGGGGCTTGTAGGAGCCCAGCTCCGAAAAGATCAGGCAGCTCATGTCGGCCTTGATCAGCAGGACGCGCCTGGCCGGCGGCAGGCTGGCGTTGAGACGCCCGGAGTATTCGGCGGAGCAGTCGGCAACAATGATTCGCACAGATGCCAATATATCAGCCGCCGTTCCGGGCGAAAAAGAAAAACCCGGCCGATGCAAGAGCACCGGCCGGGCGGAAGAGGAAGAAAGTCAGGACTGCTTTCCCTGATCAGCGTCTTCCAGGTAGTGGTCCACAGCCACAGTCAGCTTGTTGCTGTCGAAGGAGGCGAATCCGCTGTCCACATGGAAGGACTGACGACCGCCATCGGTGGCCTGAACCCGGATGTTGCCCTCCTGCAGCAGGGCCAGCACCGGCTCGTGGTCAGGCATGATGCCCATGGACCCCTGGGTGCCGGGCACGGTGACCGACCGCGCCTGACCCGACCAGATGGGCCTGTCCGCCGAGACGATGTTGACCTGCATGGAGGCCTTGCCTGTGTCCGCCATGACTACCGGTATTCCTTCTGCATATCGTGCCACTTGTGCTCAAGGTCGTCGATGCCGCCGATGCCGGAGAAAGCCTGCTCGGGCACGTCGTCATAGGCGCCGTCGCAGATGCGGGTGAAGGCCTCGATGGTCTCGTCCGCAGGCACATAGGAACCCTTGCGACCGGTGAACTTCTCGGCCACGTAGAAGTTCTGGCCCAGGAACTGCTCGATCCTGCGGGCACGGTTGACGGTGGTCTTGTCCTCCTCGCCCAGTTCGTCGATACCGATCAGGGCAATGATGTCCTGGAGCTCCTTGTTCCTCTGCAGGATGGCCTTGACCCGGTTGGCACAGTCGTAGTGGGCCTGCCCCACGTAGCGCGGATCCAGAATCCTGGAGGTGGATGCCAGCGGGTCCACAGCCGGATAGATGCCCTGGGAGGCGATGTCACGGCTGAGCTCGGTAGTGGCGTCCAAGTGGGCGAAAGTGGTAGCAGGTGCCGGGTCGGTGTAATCATCGGCCGGCACGTAGATGGCCTGCAGGGAGGTGATGGAGTGGCCCCTGGTGGAGGTGATCCTCTCCTGCAGGGCGCCCATCTCGTCGGCCAGGTTGGGCTGATAGCCCACGGCCGAGGGCATGCGGCCCAGCAGGGTGGAGACCTCGGAACCGGCCTGGGTGAACCGGAAGATGTTGTCGATGAAGAGCAACACATCCTGGTTCTCCACGTCGCGGAAGTACTCCGACATGGTCAGGGCGGTCAGGGGCACGCGCAGACGGGTCCCCGGGGGCTCGTCCATCTGGCCGAAGACCAGTGCGGTCTTCTCCAGCACCCCGGCCTCGTCCATCTCGCCAATCAGATCGTTGCCCTCACGGGTACGCTCGCCTACGCCCGCGAAGACGGAGACGCCGCCGTGGTTCTGAGCCACGCGCTGGATCATCTCCTGGATGAGCACGGTCTTGCCCACGCCTGCGCCGCCGAACAGGCCGATCTTGCCGCCTTCCACGTAGGGGGTCAGCAGATCGATGACCTTGATGCCGGTTTCGAACATCTGGGTCTTGGACTCCAGCTGATCGAAAGCAGGCGGGTTGCGATGGATGGGCCACCGCTCGGTGACCTTGATCTGCTCACCCTCCTTCTTGTTGAGGATGTTGCCGGCCACGTCGAAGACATGTCCCTTGGTCACGTCGCCCACGGGCACCATGATGGGCCCGCCCGTATCGGTGACGGTAGCACCGCGGACCAGGCCGTCGGTGGGCTTCAGGGCCACGGTGCGGACTGTGGAATCGCCCAGGTGCTGCTCCACCTCCAGCATGATGGTGGTCAGCGACTCGCCCTCGGTGTTCGAGGACTGGCTCAGGTCCACGGTCAGGGCATTGTAGATGTCCGGCAGGTGACCTGCCGGGAACTCCACATCGATGACCGAACCCTGGACTCGGGTGACGCGCCCCTTGGAGGCCGAATCCGGCTTGCGGCTCGCTGTGGTCGGCTGTTCTTGCTGTGCAACCATTGGCGTTCCTACTCTTCCTCTTTGTTGAGCGCATCGGCGCTGCCGACGATCTCGGTAAGTTCCTGCGTGATGGCCGCCTGACGGCTGGCGTTGAGCCTGCGGGTCAGGTCGTCGATCAGTCCCTTGGCGTTGTCAGTGGCGGTATGCATGGCGTTCTGCCTGCTGGCGGTCTCCGATGCGGCCGAGGTGAGCAGGCATTCATGGATGCGCGACTGAATGTACTTGGGCAGAACGGCGTCCAGGACCTCCTGGGAGCTGGGCTCAAAGTCGTAGAGGGCCGCATAGCGGTCGCCCTGGCGGCCATGCTCGTCGTCCGGCACGGGGGCATCAACGGCCTCCTCAGGCTGCTCCTGGTCAGGCCTGATCAGCTCCAGGGGCAGCATGCGCAGCACCCGAACCTTCTGCACCACCATATTGATGAATTCAGTGAAGACGATGTAGAGCTCGGAGACGCCCCCCTTGGCCGCTGGAGTCATATACGTATCCAGCAATGCCTGGGATATCTCCCTGGCCACATCCACGCCGGGCCGATCGCTGTGGCCCTCCCAGGTCTTGACGATGCTGCGGTTGCGGTAGCGGTAGTAAGAGACGCCGCGGCGACCGTAGACGAAGAGCTGGGGCTGTCGGCCCTGCTGGTCCAGTCGGGCCAGCAGAGACTCCGTCTCGCGGATGACCGAGGAGGTGTAGGCCCCGGCCATGCCGCGGTCGGCCGTCAGCGCCAGCACAGCCACGCGCGGGTTCTTCTCGTCCTTCCTGACAATGGGATGGCGGATGTCGTCCGTATGGGCCACCAGGGCCTGGACTGCATCGAAGATCGCATCGGAGTAAGGCTTCGCTTCCAGGGCCACGGTCCTGGCCTTGGCGATATGCGAGGAGGCTATCATCTCCTGGGCATTGAAGATCTTCTCCAATGCCGAAGTGGAGGCGATCCTTGACTTGAATGCGAGTTGTGAGGCCATGGTCTACCGCTTCCCGGCCTTGCTGCCGCTCTTGCCGTCAGCCACCAGCTTCTCCTGCTGGACGGCCACCGGCTGCTCCTGCTCCTGGTCGGCCTTGTGGCCGTCCAGGGTCTGGCCCTTGTGGGTCACGAAGGTCTTGGCGAACTCGTCCACGGCCTTGTCCAGGGCCTTTTCGGTGTCGTCAGTGAAGTCCTCCGTGTCACGGATGGTCTTGAGGATGTCGGTGTTGTGGTCCAGGTAGTCCAGGAGCCCGGACTCGAAGGGCAGCACGTCCTCCAGGTCCAAGTCATCCAGCTTGCCGTGGGTGCCCACCCAGACCGAGACAACCTGCTTCTCCATGGAATAGGGCGTGAACTGGGGCTGCTTGAGCAGCTCGGTCAGCCTGGCGCCACGCGTCAGCTGGGCCTTGGAGGCCGCATCCAGATCCGAGGCGAACATGGCGAAGGACTGCAGGGAGCGGTACTGGGCCAAGGAGATCTTCAAAGTCGAAGAGACCTTCTTCAGGGCCTTGGTCTGTGCGGCGCCGCCCACTCGGGATACGGAGATGCCCACGTCCACAGCAGGACGCTGGTTGGCGTTGAACAGATCGGACTGCAGGAAGATCTGGCCGTCGGTGATGGAGATCACGTTGGTCGGAATGTAGGCCGAAACGTCGTTGGCCTTGGTCTCGATGATGGGCAGACCGGTCATGGATCCGCCGCCCAGATCATCGGAGAGCTTCGCGCAGCGCTCCAGCAGACGCGAATGCAGGTAGAAGACGTCGCCAGGATAGGCCTCGCGCCCCGGCGGACGACGCAGCAGCAGGGAGATGGACCGGTAGGCCTCGGCCTGCTTACTCAGGTCGTCAAAGACGATCAGGACGTGCTTGCCGCCATACATCCAGTGCTGGCCGATGGCCGAACCGGTGTAGGGGGCTATGTACTTGAAGCCTGCGGAGTCGGAAGCCGGGGAGGCCACGATGGTGGTGTACTCCATGGCCCCGGCCTCTTCCAGGGAGGAACGGACCGAGGCGATGGTGGTGCCCTTCTGGCCGATGGCCACATAGATGCACCGCACCTGCTTCTTGGGGTCTCCGGACTCCCAGTTGTGCTTCTGGTTGATGATGGTGTCGATGGCGATGGCCGTCTTGCCGGTCTGCCGGTCGCCGATGATCAGCTGACGCTGACCGCGGCCGATGGGTGTCATGGCGTCGATGGCCTTGATGCCAGTGGCCAGGGGCTCGTCGACGGGATGCCGGTGCATGACGTCAGGAGCCTGAGCCTCCAGGATTCTGCGGCCCTCGCTCTTGATTTCACCCAGTCCGTCGATGGGCTCGCCCAAGGGGTTGACCGTACGCCCCAGATAGCCGTCGCCGACGGGCACCGAAAGCACCTCGCCGGTCCTGTGGACTTCCTGGCCCTCTTCGACACCTGCGAAATCGCCCAGGATGACCACGCCGATCTCGCGGGCATCCAAGTTGAAGGCCAGTCCCAGCGTGCCGTCCTCGAAGGTCAGCAGCTCGTTGGCCATGCAACCAGGCAGTCCCTCCACATGCGCAATGCCGTCACCGGCCGTACGGACGTAGCCCACCTCCTGGGTGGGGGTGTCCGTCGGCTTGTAGGACTCGACGAACTGGTCGAGTGCCTTGCGCACCACGGCGGGATCAATGGTCATTTCTGCCATGATCACTCCTTATTTCTGTTCTTGTTCAAGTCTGTCGGTACTGCGCTCATCCTGCCACGGCCATCCGCCGCTTCAGATGCTTCAGTTGCGTAGCCACCGTGCCGTCGGTGGAGACCGAGCCGTACTGGACCTTCATGCCGCCCAGGACCGTAGGATCGACCACCGAGTTGATGTGGACCGGCTTGCCCAGCTTGCGCGCGTAGACCTCCTGCAGGCGGCTGACCTGCTGGTCATTCATGGAGACTGCCGTGGTGACGGTGACCATGACCTGGTCCATATGCTCAGAAAAGCGGTCCACCAACCAAATGATGGTGTCAGGGAAGCGCCGTCCGCGCAGATCAATGGTGGCGTTCAGGGCCATCTGCTCGGTGACCGGATGCATATGCTGCCCAACCAGGAGCGCCCTGAGCAGGTCGGCTCGCGCTGTGGAATCACTGTACTCGTCCGAGAGCCGGAAGAGCACCAGCGGCATCCCGAGCATGGCCGAATGGATCTCAGCCAGCTCGCCTGCCACCTGGTTGGTGATGCCCAGAGCATCGGCGTAATAAGCGGTGGCATCCACTGACATGTCCTCGGCTGCGTTGGCAATATGCACCACACGGCTCCACTGATGATCAGTCAAATCATGGAGGATATCCACGGTCAGCGGATCGGCCTTGTCGGCCAGGATGGTGTCGATCACCTGCCACTTGTCCTCAGCTGGACGGGAGGGGTCGGTCAGCGCGCGCTCCAGGGGCCTATTGGCATCGAGCAGGGTCACGAAGGTATAGAGCTCCATGGCCACGCGGAGGGCATCCTTCCCCTTGCTCTTCAGCAGAGGGGCATACTTGGCCCTGGTCTCCTTATCGGAGCTCAGCGAAGTCTCTCCTCGCATGTCACCTCCCCTTTCGCGAGACGGGCGCGCCCGTCGTCCGCCGATCAGTCATCATGCCTGCCGCTTGTCAGAAGATTGCCCACCCTGGTCCGCGATGATCGAGTCGATCATGGAGGACTGCACGGCATCGTCCTGAAGCTGCGAGCCCAGGATCTTGCCGGCAAGAGCCGTGGCCAGCGTGCCCACCTCGCCCTTGAGCGAGACCAGCGCCTGCTGCTGCTGGGACTTGAGGGATCGCTGGGCGTTCTCGGTGATCTGATTGGCCTCGGTCTCGGCCCGGGTCCTGGCATCCGCCACGATCCTGGAGGCCTCGGCTCGGGCGTCATCGCGGATCTGCGATGCCTCAACACGGGCCTTGCCCAGTTGATCCTGATACTGTTTGCGGGCCTGATCCGCATCTTCTCTAGCCTTGGCGGCCTTCTGAATGTTGCCCTCGATCTTGGCCGAGCGCTCATCGAAGATGGCCTGGAACTTGGGCATGAAGAACTTGTAGAAGAAGACGGCCAGGATGACCAGGATGACCAGCGACCACACAATGTCATAGAGCTGGGGGATGAATAGCTGGATCCCCTTGCCTGCCGCTAGAGCGTACATTGGCTCCTCCTTTCCCTTATCGAAGCCGGATCATGCAGGAATCGCACGGCTCAGGCGATGAAGAGCGCCACGAAGCCCAGCAGGGCCAGCACCTCGATCAGAGCCAGGCCAATGAACATGGTGGTGCGCAGCTGTCCGCTGATCTCGGGCTGGCGAGCCATGCTCTCGACGGTCTTGCCGACGGCGATGCCCAGACCCAGTGCGGGGCCGAGAGCTGCAATGCCGTATCCCAGGATGCTCAGATTGCCAGAGACCTCAGCAAGTGTGATGATGTCCATTTATTTTCCTTTCCTCCACCGTTGCCGGTTCTTGGATTGTGGTTCGGCCCCGATCCCCGTCTACCGGTCGGAACCGACGAATATGTGGGCTGCGACCGCCTGAAGCGCCGACCGCGGCTTGTTCTTTTCGCTCAACCTTCTTCAGGGTAACTCATGGAGATGTAGACCGTGGTCAGGATGGCGAAGATGTAGGCCTGAAGGGCCGCCACGAAGATTTCAAAGGCCGTCAGGGCGAAGCCCAAGACGAACCAGCCCACACCAGCGAAGGCCAAAAGCTTGTTGCTGGCCTCGATGATATAGAACTGGGTGAAGGCCAGGCTGACCGCGACCAGCAGATGGCCGGCGATCATGTTGGCAAAGAGTCGAATGGTCAGGGAGGCCGGCTTGACGATGACCATCTCCAGAAGCTGGATGGGCGTCAGAATGATGTAAAGAGGCCAAGGCACTCCAGCCGGGAAGAGCTCAGACTTGAAGTAGCCCCAGACGCCCTGCTCACGGAATCCCGTCACCATGTACTGGCAGAAAGTCCAGATGGCGAAGACCAAGGGCATGGTGATGGTCGCTGTTGCCGCGATGTTCATGCCAGGCACGATGCCGCAGAGGTTGAAGACCAGGATGGTCAGGAAGATGGTCGTGATCATGGGCACGTAGCGCTTGCCCCGAATCTCGCCCAGGGTGTCGTAGACGACCGAGTCGCGGATGAACTCGATGACCCACTCGATGGCCCCCTGCCAGCGGGATGGGATCAGCTTGGCCCTTGCAGCAGTGATTCCCAGCACCAGAAGGATGATGACCATGGCCACGAACCTGATCAGGATGATCCGGTTCATGGCGAAGGGCGTTCCCTGGAAAAGAATCTCAGGAGGCAGGAAATCTTCGATGGTGGGTAGCTCGCTTGGCTTGGCCATGGCCAGACTGAAAGCTTCACTTCCCATTGCCTCTAGCATCTATCGCCTCCTGAACGACACAGTGAACACTATAGCGCGCATGCGACTCATGGCTGCACCGTATGGGTAGTGTAGCCCACACCAAGAGCCACGGTAACCATAGATTCATCCAGTGTGTCACAGATAGGGGCCGCAAGTCGAATCCGAACCGCGGCGTGGACAGGTTGATGACGAATGTAATGCAATCGTCATCAACGCTTGACAGCGCCCGGAATAAGCCCGTACCCGTCGCCGGCTAAAGGCCGATATCCGTCAGCGCGCGGGCATCCGGGAGCGTGTCTGATGGATCGGTCGGTACCCAGTCGGCCCGTTGCCCGCAGAGTCGGCACCTGGCTCAGGTCGTAGGGAGTGGTCTCATAAACCCAGTTCAGCCAGTTGCGCCAGAGCAGGTTGGCATGGGCACGCCAGGAGAAGACCGGCTCCAATGCCGGATCGTCATGAGGATAGTAGTTGACCGGGAAAGGCACCTGGTCCAGGCCCTTGGCCATGTCGCGCTGGTACTCGTGGGCCAGGGTGTCACGGTCGTACTCCCAGTGGCCCAGCACGAAGATCTCTGAGAAATCCTGGGTGCTGATAAGCCCGGGACCGGACTGTGGGCCCCAGGTCAGCACCTGCAGATCAGGGCAGGCCTGCACCTGGTCCTCATCCACCCCGGCCCAGCGGGAGTGGGGCTGCAGGGCGATCTCGTCGAAGCCATTGGTGATGAAGCAGTACTCGTCCTGCAGGTACTGGGGAAAGACCCCGAAGACCTTGCAATCCAGGTTGCGCTTGGCGATGCCGTGGCGGTAGTAGAGCCCAGCCATGGCCCCCCAGCACAGATACATAGTAGAGAAGACGTGGGTAGACGCCCAGTCCAGAATGCGGGTCAGTTCCTGCCAGTAATCGACCTGCTCGAAGTCCATCTGCTCTACCGGGGCGCCAGTCACGACCAGACCGTCATAACAGTTGTCCTCGAAGGACTCCAGATTCTCGTAGAACTTGACCAGATGATCCATGCTGGTGTGCACGGCCTGATGGGTGGAAGTCTTCATGAAGTCGATCTCCACCTGAAGCGGCGACTTGGAGATCAGCCGCAGCAGCTGGGTCTCGGTCTCCACCTTGGTGGGCATCAGGTTGAGGATGACCAGCTTGAGCGGACGCATCTCCTGGCGCTCCGCCTCGTGGCTTTCCAGGGCGAAGATGCGCTCAGAATCCAGGATGGATCTGGCCGGCAATCCGGTGGGGATGGTGATAGGCATGGCTCCATTATCTCCCAAGTAAAGCCTACCCACACTCGGACTTGACAACTGTGATGGAATCCGTAATATAGATAACTGCTGTGTTGAACAGCCGACGCGGGGTGGAGCAGTTCGGTAGCTCGCTGGGCTCATAACCCAGAGGTCTCAGGTTCAAATCCTGACCCCGCTACCAAGAGCCCATTAGGGTCGAGGAACTTGGCTGGTTGAATTCCTAGGAATTCACCGGCCTTTTCCATATCCGGAACGGACCATGTAGCGTCACCCTTTAACTTTCTATAGACTGCTCCGCGAGATAGTCCGAGTGCCGCTGACAAGTCCGCCTGATTCTTTCCCCGCAAGGCTAGGGCAACACGGATGTTTGTGTTCACAACACTGGTTAAATCAACAGTCTGGTCATTCTCAGTAATAGTTTTCGTACTCATATTCCACATAATACTCAAAATTGAACTATATTCAACAATTTCCAACTGCTTCGTAGATTCAAACATAGAATCGTGCTACTATGTAGAACATGTTTCTACTACATGATTGTAATTACAACAAAGTAGTGCTAAGTGTATCTAATTTGCTCGCCGACAGATCCATGAATCAATCAGAGCTTGCACGAGCACTTGGGGTTTCTCGTTCTTTGATATCTAAAAAGATGAACGGCGATACTGCTTTCACTCTTCGTGACATCTTGGCTCTTGCAGATCTATTTCATGTCAACGTTGATGAAGTTCTCGGCCGTGAACCAATGGAGGCACAGTAATGGATTCGATTAACCACTATCATCCAACTTTGTGTCATGTCAGTCTGCTGGAGACGGTTCCAGGCACGTATTTCCTTGAGTTCTGCAAGGACAGCGCCGTGGCGCATTCCATGGTTCCTTTAAACCGCGAAGAACTGGAGAGACTCAGAAAGGAAATCGACCGTGTGCTTAGTTAATGTCGATTGTGATGTTCTTGTTGTGGGTCCTGCTGTCATCGCCGACCCATGTCACGAAGAAATCAGCGTGGGCGTGCGCCATGCCATCACCACCCTCCGTGTGTCCGTCAAGAAACGTCTCGCCTCCCTGCTGACCTTCCTCGCGGAGTTCAGGAAGTCTGTTCGAGAAAAAGTCATACGCCAGAAGGGAATCGTTGCCGCCCGAACAGATGAAGGCCCTTACAGCCATTTCTTGCGGCCATTTCTCGCTCCACGATCCGAGTTTCGCCATGACTGTCACGTCATGGGCATCACCATCGCCTATGTTGGCCAGAACGAACCGCTTGTGCGTATCGTCCGCGAAGATTCGCCAGTCAGCCGATCGCGGTTCCGTGACTTCCTCCGTGGTCGCTTGTTCTTCCGAAGTCTTGTCCTGTGGCTCAATCTCGGAATTCGGCACCTCTCTCTTCCCGTGAATTATCGGTATGACAGCGCCGATGATAGAGGCGAAGACGGGCACGGCAACCATGCCGATGACCCATTGAACGTCCATCGTTTTCCTTTCCTTCGTTCGGACTCTTGCCTTGCAACTCCAAGTGTATGACGGGGGAAGGCACTTCAATCCAGCAATGACGTTTGTGAGGGGTGTGGGTACACGCGTGCTGAATGTCAGTGAGCTAAAGCGCGTGGCTCTATTGCTTGCTATCCAGATTACCGACATATCCCTGGAAGCCGACCATGAAGTTGTCTTATCGGGTTGCGGTTTGTCTCTTGGCGTTTCCGGTGGGTTTGATTCTTTTGTTTTTGCAGTTTTGGAAGTATTTGGTAGTGGTCCTAGTTTGTTGGGTGCTGCTCTTAGTTGATTGGGATAAGCGAAATGGCTACAAAGACACATGTGTTTATGAAGCGGGATCATCCGGATGTGTTCACTGTTGAGCTTGCTACGGGCGATGTGAAACAGGTGTTGTGTTGAGCCTGGAGCAGGTGAGGCTGTTGAAGGGCCAGATTAGTGATGCGGTGACTGAGTATGACCGGTTAGCTAAAGCTGACTGGCCGGGGTAATGGGTACCGCAGTAGTTCCTGCTCTCAAAGCTAGTGATGTATAACCGAATGCCGTTAATGGGCCGTGTGGCGGAGCCCTAGGCGCTTAGCCGGGATTAAGCACCCGGTACGCCAGGCGCGTGGCAGTCGCGCTATTTTCGAGACGAAGTTCTGCTCCAGACCGGTGGGTGACGCTGATTAAGGCGGAATCTGGCAGCTCTACCACGCATGTGGGTTGCCCATCGGGACCATTCCCGGCGTCTTCGGACGCTCTTGCAATCGACGGCCGGCTCCATACCGAAAGCCATTGCCAAGACCTACACAGTCAGACCCAGCCGAAACTATCGCTGCTGGGCCTGACTAGGTCTTGACTTCTCTAACCTCACCACCCAAAAGTCCTCACAAACACAACCTCTAGGGAAGGAGCCTAACCATGGGAATCGGAAAACTCACCTTTGAAGAAACACTCAGGCAGCAGACCAGAAGCCTGTTGCCCTATCTGGACTCACTCAAGCAGCAGGGCGTCAAGTATGTCACCAGACAGGCCATCATCCGTCGATCCGGTCTGTCCGACAACGAGGTCCAGAAGCTGATTCATGACAATCACATGCCCAGGCACACCTTGAAAGTCCGCGGCCAGAAAGCCTATGACATCGAGACCACGCTAAGAATGCTGGCCCGCTGGTGCCGCTCCTACGAGTACCTGGTGGTGGGCTGATGGGACGCAAGACGACTTTGTCCGAGGCTTTAAGCCCTTACATGGACCCGTTCTCGGCTGTGCAGGCCCTGATGGACCTGGCAAATCGTATCGACAAGGCGGCAAGTCGGTGCGGTTCCACCGAGCTGACGGCCAAGGAATGTCTGCGGCCCTTGGGCCTGGGCACAGTCCTAGATCTTCGCGGGTTGCAAGCTCAAGGACTAGTGGTCTACCAGCGCGGCGACACATGGTACATCGACAGTAGGCTGTTCCGTCGTTGGGTCGAAGGCCAAATCGCCAAGCTCAAAGACAAGCACGCCAGTCAGCCACAGCAAGCGTTCGGCCAGCAGCAACTCTTCTAAAGGGGATTGGATGAGATACCTAACTACCAGCGAGGTGGCCAAGATTCTAAACGTGTCGGAGCGGCAGCTGCGCAGGATGAGACAAACCGAGGGGGCCGGTCCGGCATTCGTGACCTTCGGTGTAAAGACGATCCGATACTCGCCAGCAGCAGTGTCGAGGTGGCTCAATGAGCATTCGAGCGACTAAGGGCAGGCAGCGTGTACCTCCGGCCATGGCCGCCTTAGTGGCCCGCCGGTGGGGCAATGAGTGCTGGCTCCGCTTCCCGGGATGCACCGGGAAGGGGACGACCACCGACCATATCACCCCATTCGTGGCCGGTGGCCTGACCGTGCCAAGCAATCTGCGCAGGGCCTGTAAGCACTGCAACTCGCTTCGTGGCGACCGCGTGCTAAGTGGGTGGGGGGCTACAATCCACGCAGTCATCGGGCCACCGCACGGCGGCAAGAGCTCCTGGGTCCGGGCCCACGCCTTGGATGGTGACATTGTGCTGGACATGGATGTGCTGGCCATGGGGCTGTTGGCCGGCGTCCGGCCTAGCGCCGAGCATGTGGAGAGCGGTTATGTCAGGAAGCTAGCAAGCGCCGCCTGGTATGGAGCGTACCGCCACGCAGTGAGGATAGGCCAGCCCGTGGGGGTATGGCTGGTCAAGACAATGCCGACCACACCCCACTCACCACGATTGCTCGATGAGTGGGTCTCCTTGGGCTATGACATCCATGTGTGTGACCCCGGCAAGGCCATGGTGATGGAGCGGCAAAGAGCGGCGCCACGGCCCCATGCCGAGGCCGGCATCAAGCAGTGGTACCGGACGGGCCTTACCCAGGAGTCCATCGATGCCAAGATAATGAGAAGACACGAGCATCTCCTGGATCTCGGCTTGATCGCTGGCGGCCGGCGACAAGGCCGCCCGGACTGGTAGACCGTTTTTGGGATGGGCGTGGACAGAACACCCCGCGCCCACCGTTTTCTATTCCCCACAAACAAAATAAAAACCTGAAAACAGGGACGGAACCCCCTGTTTTCAGGCAGAAAACAGCTTCAATCAGGAAATATACATCACAAACGGATTGGGGCCAAATAATGCCTATGCTTGACGGGCTCGAGGATGCTGGAAGGATAGTGGGCCGACAGGAACATGCCACACAGAAACTCATAAAGGGCTTCATGGAAGGCAGAGAACCGAACGCAATAGCTGCCTTCATCTGCGAGTCGATGATCAGCCTCGCCCAGAACATAGATGCTCAGAACGCCAAGGGACGTGAGATATCCAGAAACATGACCAGCCTGCTTGGCTACGTCCAACAGCTGCAATCCATCTATGAGGATTCCCCAGATGACGGTGACGACGAGCTGGCCGAACTCGTGAAGGACTCCAAGGCATGACCAGATCCACACCGGCGATCAAACCAAGATTTGCCACACCACGCGACCCGACACGAGAGACCGACGGGCCAATCGTCGCCCGCTATGCGAAACTGCTCGGCATGCCTTTCATCCCCTGGCAGCGCCAGGTCATCGATGTGATCTCGGAGATAGACCCCGCAACCGGCAGCTACTACTACGACACCCTTGTACTGACAGTGCAGCGCCAGGCCGGCAAGACCAGCATCACCAAAAGCTACCAACTACGGAACTCACAATGGGGGCCCAGACGGCGCATCTGGTACATGGCACAGACCGGGCAGGATGCCGGCGACCAGTTCCGAGAACTAGCCGATGAGCTCAAAAAGTCACGTCTGAGGAAACTGGCATTCGACCCCAGGATGAGCAACGGCAACATGATGCTTAAATTCCACAACGGATCCACCATCCGCCCCAGGGCCTCGACCAACACGGCTGGCCACGGCGTGCAAGGCGACCTCATCAACATCGACGAGTGCTGGAGCCTGAGCGAGTTGGATGCGAAGACCCTCAAGGATGGGTTTCTGCCCACTACCGCCACCAGATTCAAACGCACCCATATTCGGCCGCAGATATGGTATACCTCCACCGAAGGCAACCAGCACAGCGAGTTCCTCAACAATCTGCTCGATGACTTGCGCGGCCATGACGGCATCCCCCCGCATATCGACCGACGCACCGCCTTCTTCGACTTTGGGATTCCCGCCGGCAGTGACCCGGAGGACCTGGACAACATCTGGGAACATCATCCGGGAGCTGGCTGGCTGTTCGACTATGACCAGCTCAAGGACTTCCGCAGCCAGTACGGCGACGACGTGGCTGGGTGGGCCAGGGCCTTTGGCAATGTGCGCGACACCGGCGTGCCAGACAGAGCCATCAGTCCAGACCTGTGGGAGGCCACCAGGGTGGCGCCGGTGCACCCGAGGCCATTCCCCAACGGCATCTGCTTCGGCGTGGCCGTGGACATGGGCGCGTCAAGGACGGCCATCGTAGCAGCCTTTGAGGCCGGCCCAGCCACGATCGTCCAGGTCGTGGATGTGCTGCCGGGGACCGGGGCAGCACCGAGAAAGCTCAAGGAGCTCCAGGAAAAATACCATGCCCCCATCATCATCGACCACCGGGGGCCGAGCTCGGCCCTTCACGACGTGCTCGAGCACCAGACCGGCAAGTGGCACCGGCCTCTCCTCGAGCTCCTGGACACCAAGGCCGGCGACTTCGTGACCGCTCCCCAGGCCTTCGTCAGCGCTTTGGAGCAGCGAACAGTCAGCCATGCCTCAGACCCCGACCTCGACCGCGAAGTCCAGACGGCCACGAAACGACTGTCCGGGGATGCCTGGCTATGGAGCCGCAAGGACGGCGGCACCCCTGCAATGGAGGCTGCCACTTTGGCCCTCTGGGGACTCCGCCACCTGCCGAGGAGACTGCCACCACAAGTGTTCTGATGGCCGCTCCTGTCCCCCACTGTCCGCTCCTATCCGATAATTTTTGCCGCTTCAACCCAGCGGCAGGCAGACTGAGTCCCCATGAGCATTGGAACACGGATCATGGGCAGACTGCCCTGGCGCAGACGCAGCCAGGACAGTGAACCACCGTCGCCGTTGGCCACCCCTCCGGCTAGGGAGGGCGCCATGGGCGACCCTCTGTCGATGAGCACCGTCTTCCGGGCGGTCCAGATCCTGGAGACGGCGGTCGCAGACCTGCCGGTCGTGCAGACTCGTGGCGGCTTCGAGATTGCACAGTCCTCCATCGTGACCAAACCGGACGTGTTCAGGTCCCGGCGCGAGTTCATCAAGGAGAGCGTCGCATCACTGGCCCTGAACGGCAACGCCTTCTGGCTCAAATCATTCGGTGTGGGCGGCGACGTAGTGAATCTGACAATCCTCCCTCCGGCCCTCGTCAGCGTATTCGATGCCACGGGCGACCCCTCGAGCCCACAACGCCGCTATGGGTACCTGGGCCGCGAATATACAGGGGAAGACATACTGCACCTGAAATTCGTAAGCATCCCCGGACTGCTGCGAGGGCGCGGCCCAATCGAGGCCGCCCGCGACGAAATTAATGGTGCCCAGGATGCTAGGGATGCCAAATCGAAATGGTTCAGGCAAGGTGACCACCCCACTGGCATCCTCACCAGCGACCTGCCTATAGACACGGACGACGAGGCTGAACTTTATAAACAACGGTTCGAGAGGAACCCAGATGGTGTCAAGGTGCTGGGCAAGGGCCTGTCCTACCAGCAGCTCATGCTCAACCCCGCCGACATGCAGTATCTGGAGACGCAACAGTTCGACACCACCCAGCTTGCACGCCTTTTCGGCATTCCCCAGTCTTTGATGATGAACAAGGTCGATGGATCCTCACTGGCCTATCAAAACATCGAGCAGGAATGGATAAGCTTCAGCGACTTCACTCTGGCGGCCTATGTTCAGCCCCTGGAAGACGCGCTGAGTGAACTGGTACCCAGGAACAACACCGTCGACTTTCGCTGGGACAACATGCGACGCTCGGATACCAAAACCCGCTACGAGACCTATCAGATAGCCATACAGGCTGGCATCTTGACCACCACGGAGGTGAGGGGCATGGAAGGCCGGACCCCGCTCGACGAGCCACAACTAACAAAGGAGACCAGCGATGACGAGACATGAAATCGGTCTGAAAGGCATACGCCTGCGCAAGGCCGAAGGAGGCGACGGACGCACGATCGAGGGGCTGGCCGTCCCCTTTAACCGCACCATCGACACCTGGGAGGGAGCCGAGACGTTCGACTCGGACTGTCAGTTCGAGGGCCTGGACGAAGCCAAGCTCTGCTACCAGCACGGCGAGCTCATCGGCACCATCACCCAGGCGCGGACCCAGGAGGACGGTCTGCACATCCAAGCCCGCATAGCGGACACCGAGACTGGCCGGGATGTGGTCGCTCTCTTGGACGAAGGAGCGCTGGACAGCCTTTCCATCGGCTTCGTTCCTATCGAGGACGAACGCGACCGTGACGGCATCACCCATCGGAGGAAGGTGCGCCTCCTGGAGACCAGCCTGGTGAGTTGGCCCGCCTACCAGGACGCAAAACTCACCGACCACCGCAACCATGACCAGACCACAGCGGCCACACAACTAAATGAAGAAAGCGAGCAGGACATGCCCAACGATGATATCCAGAAGATCCTCGACCGCCAGGATGAGATGGCCGAGACCCTACGCAAGATACAGGCCGCGCCCAAGGAGGCCAAACCAGCGCCCATCGGTGGAGAATACCGCGACGCCGGGGCTTTCCTAAAGTCCCTGGCCATAGGAGATGAACAGGCTGCCGATCTATACCGGCGCTTGCAGGAGCGCGACTGGACCGGTGCCGGCATCACGGACACCGACCCGACGGCCACCTGGGTGGCCGATCTTGTCCGTATTCTCACGATCAAACGCCGCATCACCAACCTCATCGACCATAAACCCCTGCCGGCCGAAGGCATGACGCTGAGCTACCACGTGCTGGACAACGACACAACGACTACCGGCGAGCAGAAAAAGGAGGGCGACACCCTCCCCTACGGGAAGATCAAGCTGGGCGACAAGTCCGCGTCTGTCCAGACCTTCGGCGGCTACACCTCGGTCTCCCGCCAGGTAATCGAACGGTCGACCACCGACTACCTATCCACCCTCATGACCGCATTGGTCAACAGCTACGCGAAGAACAGCGAACAAGGCTCTCGAGATGCCCTCTACGGGGCCATCAAAGGTGTAGACGATACGGCCAGGTTGTCCATAGGCAAGACCCTATCCGCTACGAAGCCTAACGACTGGCTGGGCCTGATCGTAGATGCTAGTGAGGAATTCGACGAACGCAACGCGAACCTCGAGGTGCTGGGGGTGAGCGCCGACGTGTTCAAGACCATTGCCAGCCTCACGGACAACGGCGACCGGTTCATGAACGTGTCCGGTGCCAGCGTCAATCAGCTCGGCTCCATCGATGTGAAGGGGGTGACCGGCAACCTGCTCACCCTCGAGGTGAGGCTCCTGCCCAAGGCCGATGCCGGCACAGCCTGCTTCATCGACCACACCGCCGTCACGATGTGGGAGTCGCCCAACGCGCCTTTCCGCCTCCAGCAGGACAACATGCTCAACCTCACACGCGACTACAGCGTTTACGGCTATGCGGCCCACGGCGAGACCTTCCCGGACGGTCTGCTCCCCGTCAAGTTCACCCCCCAGGTGTGATCATGAGCAACGACACTGAGCTATGCGAGGAGCTGGCCTTCCAGACCAACGAGCACGACGAGGATGACCGGCCCCGGCTGCTCAAGCGCATCAAGGAGGCCAGGGCCTACCTGGACTTGGCCATCAAGGACGAGCAAGTGCCCGAGCCCGTCATGGACGACTGCATTGTCAGCATTGCAACAGACTTGTGGCAGGCCAAGGATGCCCGCAATGGCATCATCGGCCTGTCCGAGGACAGCGGCATCGAGCCCTTTCACGTCAGCAGCGACCCATTGCGGACCGCCAGACCTAAACTCCGCGCGGTCGGCATCCCGGTGGGAATGGGGATTGCATGACAATCAGCGAACAGCTCAACGTACTCGAGACCCGACTGAAGACCAAACACGTCTCAGTGATCACCCACAACGCCACCGAGGTCAAGCCCGGCAAGGTCACCGTCCTGATCCAACCTCCCGAAATTACCTCGGAGCAATGGGGCGAATCCGACGCCAAATGGGTGGCCGCCATAACTGCCGGCACACCCACGACTCAAGGCAAGGCCTTCATCGACATCCTGACAGTTCTTGACGAATGGACCGCATCTGGCATCAACATCAACGAGGCCACTCCGGCGACATTCAACCTCGCGGAAGCCGGAAGCCTGGGCTGCTACGAGGTGACACTCGGCCCAATGGACCTCTAGAAAGGAAACAATTATGACAGACAGCAAAGTACGCACCCTTGGCCCCGGCCAGCTAATCATCGGCGATGAGCAGGACTCGCAGAAGTTTGATGTCGACTGCACGAAGACCTCGCTGACCCCCAAGGCGGACACCGACGACACAGATGAATTCCTGGACGGCCACACCGAGTCCGGGGCGCAGACCGTCTCCTGGACTCTGGACACGACCGTCAAGGAGGACTTCAGCAAGGACGGCATCCAAGCCTGGTGCTTCAAGCACTCTGGGGAGACCAAGCCCTTCACATTCGTGCCCAACGAAAAGGGGACTCTGGCCTTCCAGGGCGACGTACTGATTGCCCCCATTGGCATCGGCGGGGACGTGAAGAAACGCAATGACCAGGACGTGAGCTTCACCGCTACGTCCGTGAGGCTCCTGGACCACACTCCGGGCGCCAAGGCCGATGACCAGCCGATCGCTGATTGAGGTCAAGGGGTCCGCACAGCTTGCCCGGAGCCTACGCAAGGCCGGAGCGGACGCTAAGGATCTCAAGGCAGTCAACCGTAAAGCCGCCAGCCTGGTGGTGCCAGCCGCCCAGGGACAGGCGCCCGTCAAGAGTGGGAGGCTGACCAAGACCATCCGAGCCGGCGCCACACAGAAAGCCGGCATTATCCGGGCGGGACGGGCATCGGTCCCCTACGCCGGCCCAATTCACTGGGGCTGGCCCGGCCACCACATCAAACCACACCCCTATCTCGCCGACGCTGCCAAAGCCACCGAACCTGCATGGGTGAATCTTTACGAGAACGAAATCAAACGAATCATCGAACAAGTACAAGGAAGCTGAACTATGAGCGTCATCATCACCTACACCGACGGCACCACGCAGTCCTGCCAGCCCACCCTCTTCGACACTATCCAGGCCGAGAAGTACGCCACGTCCCAGGGCTGGGGAAGCGGAGGCACCTCCGTGATCGCCACATCCTCCTACGCCACCTACGCGACCCTGCGTCGGCGGGGCTTTATCCAGACGGGACAGACCTTCGAGCAATGGGCCCAGACCGTGGCCCGCATGGACACATCCGAAGGGACTAGGGACGAGGCCGGCACCCCATCGGATGACGGATCAGGAGACCTGCCGGCCCCTTTGCCGGATGGCCCGACGGGTCCCTCCACCATCTGAGCGTGATCCTGGCCGCACGCTTCGGGGGGACACCCTGGGCATGGAGGGCCGAGACTGGGCCCGACCAGAGGGACTGGAGCACTGCCGTGGCCCTGATGAATGAGGAAGCCGAAAGGATGAAGGAGGTAGACAATGGCTAAGAGCGCAATCTTGGCGGTGCGCATCATCGGGGACAGCTCGGGTGCAACCCGGGCGATGAGCAGCACCGCCAGCTCTGCCAACGGCCTGGCAGCCAGATTCGGCGCTGTCTCCGGTGTCGTCTCAGGCGTGGTCAGCTCCATGACCAGCAGCGTCATCGGGCATGTGAAGAACCTGGCCGGCGAGATGACGGCAACATCAGATTCGGCGCAGAGCTTCGCCAACACCCTGAACTTCGCCGGCATCGACAGCTCGAAAATCAAGGCGCTGACCAAGTCGACCCAGCAGTACGCCGACCAGACCGTGTTCAGCCTCTCGGATATACGCAACACCACCGCTCAGCTGGCCGCCAACGGCGTGCAGAGCTACGACCAGCTGGCCCAGGCCGCTGGCAACCTCACCGCCGTGGCCGGGGGCGGTGCCGATGCCTACAAGAGCGTGGCCATGGTCCTCACTCAGACCGCCGGCGCCGGCAAACTGACCACCGAGAACTGGAACCAGCTCTCAGACGCCATCCCCGGAGCCTCTGGGAAGCTTCAGGAGGCCATGAAGGCCAACGGCGCCTATACCGGCAACTTCAGAGACGCCATGGCTCAAGGGCAGATCACATCGGACGAGTTCAACCAGGCCCTCATGCAACTGGGCATGTCGGATGCCGACAAGAAGGCCGCCAACGACACCAGCCAGATGAGCAACGCCGCAGGCAATGCCGACGCGGCCATCGTTAAGTTCGGCTCCGGCCTGCTGGACCTGGTCAAACCCACCGTCACTGGATTCATGGCCACTTTTGCTGACAAGGTCTCAAACCTGGCCGACAATATCCCAGGCATGGCCGGTCAACTGGGTCAATGGGTCGGTCAACTGGCCTCCATAGCCTCTGCCATCGCTCCGGTCGTCATAGGTGTGGGCGCCTTCGCCGCCGGCATTGGGGCCCTATACGCGATAATGAGCGCAGGAGGCATCCTGCAATGGGTCAGCTCGCTTTCGGCTGTCACCTCCGTGACCCAGACATGGACCACGGTGACCACCGCCGCCAAGAACGCCCAAGCAGCCTTTAACCTCGTGATGGCCGCCAATCCGGTGGCCGTGGTCACCCTGGCCATCGTTGCCTTGGTCGCTGGCCTGACCTGGTTCTTCACCCAGACGCAGACCGGCCAGCGAATATGGGGGGCTTTCACCTCTTTCCTCGGCTCAAGCATCTCCAACATCCAGACCTGGTTCAGCCAGACGGGCGACTGGATTATGGTCAAGTGGGGCCAGGTCACAGCCTTCTTCGGATCAATTCCCGGCGCCATATCCGGCTTCTTCGCAGGCATCAGCCAATGGCTGAGCCAGCCTTTCAAGAATGCCGGCACCTGGGCGCAGGGGGCATGGGACTCGACAGTCGGCTTCTTCCAATCGGTCCCCAGGAGAATTGCCGACTGCTTCAACGACCTAGGGAACAAACTCCTGTCTCCCTTCAAATGGGCGGTCGGCCAGATCAAAGGTCTGTGGAACAGCACCATTGGTGGTTTCGGCTTCGATCTGCCCGATTGGATACCGGGCGTGGGAGGCAAATCTTTTAGAATCCCCATGCTGGCCCAGGGTGGCTTCCTCACACGTTCAGGCAGTGTGATCGTGGGCGAGGCCGGTCCCGAGCTCCTGGACCTGCCACGAGGGGCGCGGGTCACTCCACTGGCCAGGACCGGATACACCTTGTCCGGGCCCACTTCCCGAAGCCGTACCCTTCCGGTCTACGTCACTATCAATGTGGAAGGCGTCGCCCTAGACGGATACGAGACCGGCAAGAAAATAGCCAGCGCCTTGCGCGAATACACGGAGGCGAGCAGGTGAGACAGCCGTTCCTCTTCATGGACCTAGGACATGGGTGGCAGAACATGACCGGTCACCAAGGCCCTGCAACAGCGCTGGCGTCATTCAGCATCGACTGGGGAACCAGCCAGCCCACCAGTCAGCCCGACCCCAGCGTGCTGAGCTTCAAACTCATCGACCGCTCCGGCGAGCTCGCTGGGAACAGCACACGATTGGCCGGAGCCAAGGTCCTCATTCAACTCACCCGGATGCCCCAATGGTCCGACCTGACTGACCCGACCGATTGGCAGCACCAACCCGATATCATGGACTGGAACGGCTTCCACCTGGCTCACCGGCCTGACCCGACCCAACCGCCGGACCCTACGGCGCTGACCATCTTCAAGGGCAGCATGGCCACAGGCAACAGCATCGAGCAAAGCAATCAAGGAACCTATAAGCTTAGCCTGCATGCCAACGGTGATCTGGTGAGGGCATCACGCACCACTCAGCAGGGACCCACATCATCCGACCCCGCTCTGGCCGGCAAGCACTGGACCCTGTCAACCAAGCAGCGCATAGACGAAGTGCAACAACGGCTCATCTCTCTGGGATGTCCGCCCTTATCGGAAACTACTGTAACCTGGCTCAACCACGCTGCCGGAGACCTAGCGCCCTATGAGCTGTCAAGCTGGCCTGACCTGTCTACTGTCCTCCACTCCCTGGCCTCGGCAAGCCCCGATATACCTCTGTTCTACGAAACCCACTAACACGGCATTGACCAGACCGAGGCATGGCTTGCTGGCGCTCCTTCATCCATCAGCCTGCACTCCGACGGTACCTTGACCGCCGAAAGCGGGGGCAGAACGCAGGCCGTGCTCGCCGGCGACCAGATCAAGGTCGACGCACACACTCTCACTCTTCCAGAGCCCGTCAGCAAGGTCACCGTCAAAGGAAAGAAAGTCAAATGGGACCAGAGCCAAGGCGCTCTCATCTTCGAGGACGCACAAATCGACTTCACCGACCAGGGCCGATTGCCACCCAACCTAAAGGAAACCATTAAATCCTCCATCTTCGAATCGGATGCCATCATCGCCGACGAGTCGCAGGGACATTGGCACGGTCAGGTGTGGCGGCTTACCGACGCCCAGCGCAGTCAATGGGCGGAATGGATCAAAGCCTGCACCATACGCCTACGCCCACAAAAGCTCACCGTGACTAGCGCAAAAGCCGACATCGACCTGGCCGAGCAGAACCTACAACCGGCCCCATCCCTTTACGCCTTCATCAGCAACCGGTACACCAGACTGCTCAGCGACGACGGCACCCCGGCGACATCAGGCGTTTGGATGGCCATTGGCGGCACCCTCAGCTTCACCTGGGCACACGACCGGCCCATCCTCTCGAACGAGATCAACCTGTGGCCCATGCCCACCATCCCCTCGCAAATAAGCCGATGGCAGGACCTGGCGCCCATCGCTCTTGCTTGGAACAAGCTAGCTATCACCTGGGGCGAGTTCTCGCAAATCACCTACTTCCAACGATAGGAGACACCATGCTGGAAACACCACGTCATCACATTAAGTACCCCGCCGGAACGGACCTTGTTAAAAACGCCAGCTCTCAGTTCCAGGCGATGGCGGAAAGCATCGACAACACCCTCGATGTCTTGCCAGCACAAGTTGCCGATGCTGTTACAACAGCAGCAGCTAATACGAAAAAATGGAGAGACGAAGCTGCTTCCTTTGCAGCTTCATCAGGGAATTTACAGGACAATGGCTTAGCAACTTTAATCAGGCGCGCAGGCTCGGAGACCAGGAGAGCTCTATATGGGGGTTCTTGCCTTTTTATTGGCGACTCATACACTGAAGGGCTACGAGCTTCAAGCTCATCCCAACGATGGAGCACGCTGCTGGCACAGTCTATGGGCTGGACTGAATATAACTTCGCTTCTGGTGGCAGCGGGTACAGCATACCTGGTTCCGGCGGCAGAACATTCTTGCAACAAGCCCAGTACGCCAAAAGTCGCGGCGTGAACCCGGACATCGTAATCGTGGCCGGCGGTCGTAACGATGGCTCAACCAGTGTCGAGAATTCAGCGAAGAGTTTGTTTGATGCTTGCCGCGCCAACTGGCCCGCTGCGAAGATTATAGCGATTCCCATCATGTGGGATTGCCGGCCAGTCACAAGCGATGCGTTAGCCCGTGCAAGCGAAATACGGTCAGCCGCGAATATTGAAGGCGCCACCGTCGTTTGGGACGCCTGGACTTGGCTATATGGACACCAGGACTTGATATATGATCTTGGCGGCGGCAACCTTGACATGCACCCCAACAATGCTGGTTACGCGGTTATCGCCAGATTCGTTCGCCAAGTGCTTTTAGGCGGGCCCTCGACTGTAAGTTTCCGCCGGCAACCTTTGCCCTCACGCAACAACAGTCAACCGACGACTGCTAGTGTACAAATCGTTGATGGCATGGTTCACATCCAGGGCCAATTTGACTCTCCGAGCTCGGTTTTCTCCGGCTGGGACTTCACTACCATTCCGGCCCCAGCCAGGCCAGCGTCCGATCGATATGTTCTCGGATACACGGTCGGCGGCGCGACACCCCTGCTCATCAAAATCTCAGCTCCAGACGGCGTCTGTACGATCAACAACATATACGGATCAGCAGGCAAAGGCGTCGGCCTGCCAGATGTCTGCTGGCCGGTGGCCCAATGAGCGAGACGGTGGTGGTGGCCATCGTTGGCTCGGCCGGCGTTGTGCTGGGAGGAATCATACAGGCGGTGGCATCAGCAGCCCGCGACAAGCTGGAAGCCTACCGTCTAGCGCAACAGATGCAGAACGATAACGCCTTGCTTTGGCAATGGAACCGAGAGCTCGTAGACCATATATATCGACGAGCCCCTCCACCTCCCCCAGGGCCTCCTGATGGACTGTTCAACCATGACTGAAAGGGCAGAATGTGCGATATTAACCAATTAATCGACCGGATGCGCTACTGGTGTGGATCCGTGAGCCTCGGATATAGCCAGGCAGACCGGTGGAATATCCGCCCCGGAGGCAACTGCGATTGCTCCAGCCTCGTAGTCCATTGCCTGCAAGAAGCGGGCTTTGACACGGGGAAAGCCACTACCACCATGAATCTAAGTTCTGAGCTCACGGCAAGAGGCTGGCTGCGGCTGCGCCCTGATGGCAATCCAAAGCCGGGCGACTTATTGCTCAACGACAAGCAGCATGTGGCGGTATACCTAGGCCACGGCTTATTAGCTCAAGCATCTATCTCTGAGAATGGCGGGATTAACGGCCTTCCAGGCGATCAGACCGGCGGCGAAACAAACGTGGCTCCCTATTACAACTATCCCTGGAATGCATATCTCCGATACGGAGGAGAAACAATGAAGTATGACACCTTCGACTCGAATTGGACTCGCGACAGAGCCCAAGAGGGCGCAGAGAAGGCTATCGATAAAAAAATGACGGACGAGTGGCACACAAACTGGTTACGGGATCGCGTCCAGGAAGGTGCGCAAAAGGCACTTATACTGCAAACCGGTCTTGACGGTCGTAACGTCTTGGACGGTGTCATCCAGGCCCGCAACGAACTCGCCGAGCTTAAGACCCTTATTACAGCGCAAGGAGCGACTATAGACACCCTGGCCAGGGCAGTCGGGGCAAATCCAGCCGACATCGCTGCCACGGTCCAGCAGGCGGTCAAGAACAAGCTCGACCAACTGCATATCACTGTCGACGAGGTCAAGCCATGAGCGACCCGAAGCATTCTGCAGGACCCGCCGAGGAATATAAGCCGCTGTTCAGCGAACGGACCAGGACCACCATCTATATCGTGGCCATGGCCCTGGTCATCATCGGCAGCGGTGTACACAGCTTCGCCAACCCTGCCCTGGGCGACTGGCTGACCACGGTGGGCGGCTATCTCGCCGCCGGTTTCGGAGTCGTCTATAACCCCATGCGCATGGCCGGCAAATAGGTCAGCTGACCAGCCTGGCACCCGCCAGAGCGGCCCTGAGCCGCGAATCGGGCATGGCTACGTACCTCTGCGTTGTCTCGACCGACTCGTGCCCCAGCAGCCTGCTTACCAGGTACAGGTCGTGGGTCTCCTGGTAGGTCATTGTGGCGTACCGGTGGCGGAGGCTGTGGGCGGTCCATTCGCCGCCCAGCAGGCGGGCGACGTGCTTGCCTACATAGCTGGCTTCTACGTGCCCTGACCAGCGGCCGGGCAGCAGCCAGCCATGCCGGTCGATGATCTTCTGGGCCAGGTCGTCGGGCAGGGGGACCAGGCGTTGCTTGTCGCCCTTGCCGTGGACTATGAGGGTCCGGCCCAGCAGGTCGTCCATGACGTCGTCGCTGCGCACCCGGGCTATCTCGGCCCGCCGCAACCCGCATTCGGCGGCCAGCCTAATCATGAGCGTCTCGGTTTCGTTGGCTTTGCTCAGCGCGACCAGGATGACCCGGTCGGGGCATGGTCTCGGATGTGCGTGGGGCCGCCGGATACTGGGCAGATCCTTGGATATGTCCTGCTCGGCCCGGCCTGACCTATAAAGCCATCCGATAAAGCCATCCGAAAAAGGATGAGGCGGCGTTCCTGTACCCTTTACGGGTCTCCGGCTTCCAGTCTCCCGCCGCGAACCAGTGCACCAGCTCTTCTGCGGTGACATTTTGCGGCGACCCTCTCAAGTCGTTACTGAGCTTCGTGAGCTGCCGGCGCCTGGTGTCGACACTCAGGGCAGAGAGACTGCCGGCCTGGAGGGTTTCAATCCATTTATCTATGCATTCGCGCCATTGGGGCGCAGGGGCTTTCTTCCTTGACATGAAGCCATGTCATCACGTGGTTAAAATGAACTCGCAGGGTTCGCCGCCGGGGCGGTGAACCTGTGACCTCTGGGTCAGTAACCCAGAGGTCACAGGTTCAAATCCTGACCCCGCTACTAGTAAGGCTCGGAATCATTTAGATTCCGAGCCTTTATTGTTCTATCTTGTTTTTCTATCTCAGCGCACTTGGGGCAGGTCGGAACACTGGCCAGTGAAGTGCAGCCAGATACAGGTGGACGGCCCAACCGCAAAATCAGAGAAAGCCCTCTGCATCCATCCCTTCACATGACTGCACCGTTCACGTTCTTAGTCTCCTATGGATTTGGACTTCTTTACTTCGTCGAACTTGGCCTTCATGGTCTCATTGTTTCGGGTCAGTCTTCGTATAGTCACGTCCTGTGCCTTGTTGTTGGCCAGACGAAGCTGGTTCTCGGAACCTAGCAGAGCGTCTTTGATCTTGTTCAGGTGGTTGATGGATTTGTCAATCTCCTCTACCGCACTCTTGAACTTTTTCGAGGCGATTTCGTAATTGCGACCAAAAGCACTCTTAAAGGAGTCCAGCTCTTCCTCGAAATGAGTTATATCGATGTTCTGTTCCTTCACCTCTTCAAGTTCATTCTTGTATTGCAAAGAGTTCTTGGCAGCATCCCGGAGCAGGGTGATTATCGGAATGAAGAACTGCGGACGGATGACATACATTTTCGGGCAGCGATAGGAGACGTCCACGATACCCGTGTTGTACAGGTCGCTGTCAGGCTCCAGCAGGGAGACCATGATGGCGTACTCGCAATGCTTCTCCCGCCTGTCCTTGTCGAGCTCCTTGAAAAAGTCCTCGTTCTTATGCTTGGTGGAGGTGGTGTCCGTCTCGTTCTTCATCTCGAACATGATGGACACGATCTCCGTACCCGAATCGTCCTTGTCGCGGAAGATGAAGTCGCCCTTGCTGCCCGTCCTGGCATCGTTGTCCTTCTCGAAGTAGGCATTGGGGAAGGCCGTGGACCGCAGCTTGTTGAACTCGATCTGGCAATGCTGCTCAAGCGTCTCCCCAACCATCTTGGTGGACAGCTTCGCCTTCAAGTCACGCAGCCGCTCAATCTGATCGTCACGATCCTGGATCTGGACCTCATAACGCTCCTTGAGCGACTTGGCCTCGACCTTGCTTTGCAGCTCCGCCTTGTCCAGGCTGCTCTTCAATTCCGCTATCTCGGAATCCTTGTCCGCGACGACCGCCTGCAGCTGCGACTTCAGCTGCTCCTTGGAGAGCTTCTCCTCCGACTCCTTCTCAAGCTGCAGCCTCTCAAGCCTGCCCTTGAAATCATCCCTCTCCTTCTGCACCGGACCCAAAGCCTGGGCAAACTCCTGCTTCTTCTGCAACTCAAAAGCATCCAACTGATTCTGCAATTTGACGATCTCGGCCTCTTTGTCCGCAGCCGCCTTCTGCAGCTCGCTCTTGGAATTGGCCTCTGCCAGATCGAGCGCCTGCTGCTTCTCCGATTCGGCCTTGTCCAGCTTGGCGCTCAGATCATCTTTCTCCTTCTCGACCTTCCTCAAGGCTTCTGAAACAGCCAATTCCTTTGCAGCCTGCTCGGATTCCAGCTTTGCCTGCAGCTCCTGTATCTGGGCATCCTTTGCGCTTTTGGTCTTCTGCAAGGTCTGCTCAGCCTGTGCCTGGTCCAGTTCGCGAATCTTGCTGTTCTCACGCTCAGCCTGCTCAAGCCGTTCATGCAGCTGCCTGTCAAAATCCTTGTCACGAACCTGCTTCAAAATATCGGCATATCCGGCCTCGTCAATAGTGAATGCGGTTTTGCAATTGGGACAAACAATCTCGGGCATATGCAACCCTTTCTTTCCAAACCTGCGTTAAAAACTACCCCTGCTCCAAGCTGTCTGTGCTGAAAACCGAGTACATAACAGCTGAGCACATACGACACTTAATGAAAACTATATTTGATCTACGTCGATACCATTACAAGGATTCAATAATCATGGACCAGCTGATAATCTTGCGGATCGCGCCACAAGCCCGGCGATAGTCTCCCGCCTGCCTTGCAGTCTCGAAAGCTGCTGCTACGGCCGGCTCTTCAATGCCGACCGCCTCGGCAATCCACAGCAGCGACGCAGCGTTCTCCAATTTGTTATAACAATTCTTTGCACTGTTATTCGGCTTCTGCCGGGAGTAGGCGCCCGATCCATGGGTTGCGTTAGCTGCAAACCACTGCACCATATGCTGTTTTTCTGTTCTTGCATGCGTATCCGGCGAATTGCCCACCTCGCGAATGTACTTATCGGAATACGGGTAATGCGAGCGCTTGAAACGCAACAAACGCGAAAAAGCAAGGCAACTCATATCATTTCTGCCTGCCACATGAACCCTCTTCATTAAAGGTTAACTTCAACTTTTATGTCAATTGTATCAGCAAACAATAATGGCATGTCCAGTTGGCAACCAGCCAAGCAGCATTGCTCGGATCGCGTCCATTTCACAGAACAAAGTACGTATACGGCACGCGTACATCAATAAACATTAGGCATACCCTGCCTGGCTGTTATATCAGGTATCCAATATCACCATTGACGAGACTCGGGACTTCTAGATTAAGAACTGACTGACTCCAAATCACTCACGGGAAATAACACCACCGGTATCGACACATTCTGCGGAACTGAGCACAAAAGCCGGGCATGCCATAAAAGTCTCATGTCTTTGACAAAGAGCGATAAGAAGACAATGCCTACTACAAATATTATTATTCGCTTCATAAGCCAAAGAAGTAGAATTTCACAGACCCGAACTTGCTAGCATGATTGCATCTGCGCTAAGGAAGTTCAAGGGAGCTTAAATGCAGTACACGCAACAGGGCGAAACAGGCATCAACATATCAAAGATCTGCGTGGGGTGCATGAGCTTCGGCAAACCAGGCACCGTGCACGATTGGGCGCTGGGTGAGGAAAGGACCGACGCGGTCGTTGCGCACGCACTGGATCAGGGCATCACTTTCTTCGATACAGCCAACGACTACTCGGCCGGGACCAGTGAGGAATATCCGGGAAAGGCACTTAGAAAGCATATAAGCCGCGACCAGGTGGTCATCGCCTCCAAGGTCTACTTCAATGAGGGGCGACCTTTCATCCAAGGCCATCCATCGCGAGATCGATGGGATGCTCAGGCGACTGGTCACCGACTACCTGGACCTCTACATCATCCACAGGTTCGACTATGTACGCCAATCGAAGAGACCATGGAAGCACTGAACGACCTTGTCAAAGCAGGCAAGGTGCCATCGCTGGGAGCCTCAGCCATGCATGCCGCCAGTTTCAGGACATGCAGAAAGTCTCCCAGGGCAACGGTTGGAACCCTTTAAGTGCCATGGAGAACCACTACAGCCTGCTCTACCGGGAGGACGAGAAGGACCTAGCCGAAGACAGATCTGGCCACCATTGACCCCGTACAGAAAACGGCAGAGCGACACAACGTTCCAATGGCCCAGACATAGCCTGGCAGCGGGCCAAAGGCGTTGCTTCACCGATCATTGGCGGCCACCAAAGCCCGGCATCTCGACGATGCGGCGGCTGCGCTAGATTTGGAGCTCACACCTCAGGAGGGCTTCTCCAGGGAGGAGCCCTACCTGCCGCATGAGACCGTGGGAGCCATTGACAGCAATCCACCCCAGGCTGTGTTGCCACTGGAACCGGAGGAGAATTAGCACACTTCCCTATGGCTTGGTATCCATAGTCAGGAGCGCAGGTAGGTTAGACCCGATCACTTGCTGCTGAATGATCCGAATCTTCGACGACTCTCGGAACAGTCGAAACATCCGAGGCCTCAGCATCTTCAGAATCAGCCGGCGTATTCAACGCTTCCAACGGCTGCGGATACCCAGAAATTTTTTGTCAACAAGCCCTTACTTTGGAACCGGAAAAGGCCGGTATGCGCATCGCACAGCTCGACTGCCCTGCAGCTGGCCGAGAACGCCCTTGGATCTAAGACTGACCTTGTTACGTCAATCGACAGACCAAAATGCGCACACCTGACTGTGTACCTGTTCCAGGATCACCGCCTCTCGCGGTTTTTGGCGGACATCTGTCTGACCAAGCGGAATATGACAAACCCGGTCATGACCGCTGCAGTGGCGAGCGCTAATGGAAGCACCACCGCAGCTCCGGTCTTAGGCAGCGCGGCTTTCAGAGCGTTCCAGTCATCACTGTTGGATTCGACAGATTGATCGGCACAGAGCAGACGACCATCGACCACCGCTCCGCGAGAATCCGCTCGGTCTGAGATTTTTTGGCCATTCTCCAGTTGAGGCAGGGAGGTCTGATCCTCCACTGGACAGGGCACCAGAGGACTACCTACCACCCGAGCCCTGTCGGTGTGCCTACCTGATATGCCTGTCACTGTGGCATGCACATCTACAGACTGACCAGGTCGAAGCATCAGGGTCGACCAGTTGTCAGGATAGTGGATTCCGGTCACCCGCCCCTGACCGACGACCGTCTGATCCTCCAAATGGAGTTGTCGGGCGGGGAAAATGGCTCCGGTCCCATCGCTGGGATCGCGAGGGGAATCATTGGTGATTCGGAAGACAATAGCGACGTCGTCATGAGTTCGGAGAGCCTGCTCCGGCTGGTCCCGATCACCCTTGGGCATGCCGCCAGCCTGATCGAATTTCTCGATATGCAGAGCCGGGGTCATATCGGGCGTTCTGGTCCAGACTGTGTTGGAGACCAGGGTCTTGTCCTGATAGAACTCGGTGAATCGGTTCTCATGACGTTCCACGTTCTTCAGCCGCCTGCATTGCAGGTAGGCCCTCCAGCCGACCGGGCGGTCGCCTGAAGCGCTGACTAAGGCCAGATATCGCGGCGTGGCCTCCACTTTGACCAGACCTGCCGGGTCTGCCGTCATCGTAAACAAGGGGCCGCCATGGATATCTGCGGACATGTCCGAACCAGCCATAATCTGTCCATGATGAATCAGGATGTGCCCGTTCTCGTAGAGATCCTGGGTAGCGTAGACGGCCCAATGGCCAGTGAATCGATCCACCGCAGGATCCAGCCGATCCTCGATCCGCCAGGTTTTCACCTGCGGGTAAGCCCGTCCGGCTGGCAGCAGACTGGAGTCCAGGCGATAGAGGAAGAGCCGATCGCGGTAGATGCTGCCGCCATGTGCGCTTTTCCCGCCCACGGCGACCACCACATCCTTGGCGGGATTGAGCAGCTTGACTGGATTAGCGACCACGTTGGTTGCTTTATGCAGGTCGTTGACGATCTGGGTCGCTTGGTTACGTACTACGTGACCTGATTCTGCGCGGATGACCGTGTAAGGCAGAACCACATCGTAGGTACGCCCCAGTAGCCCTTGGTCAATAGCCGGCTCTCTGAGGGGATTATGACCGCGAGCAGCAGCATAGGCAGCCAGATCAGCTGGCTGGGGATCCCCTTTGAGGGTTACGCCTGTGGCCGGAACATAGGTGTCCACGGTTTTGGCGAAGACCAAGACTACGCCGTTTTTTACCTGAATATTGAAAGACTTAGTGTAATCCCGGCCGTCGGAACCCAGAACCTCGATGCTCTTGGGATTGATATCCAGGTGACGAGCGTCGTAGGCATCCGTCATGCCCAGCCGCCAGACAGGATAGGCGGTGTCTTTGCGACGGGCGTCCAGACTAATCCGGTAGGCCCCTTGGTCGCCTATGAAGAGCACCTTGCCGTCGATGCTGATGCCTGGATCATGCGCGCTGACATCGCTCTTTGAGGGATGGAAGTCGGCTGGCGGATTGCTCACTTGGTTAGAAGGGGTCAACGAGTTGTTCAGCGTCAGCACCCACTGATTGCCCACCCGATGATCCGTTGGAGCCTTGGTATCAACCCTGCCTTCAAAACGCAGGCGGATCCTGGGGTGGCCCCCGGCACGCCACTGGCTGATCCGGGCGGGGTCGGTGATGGTCACCCGCAGGCTGTGCTCCTTGTCCTTCCACTTTGTGGCGTATCCGGTCTTGGCGATGACATCGCCGCCCTGCAGGTCAGTGACTTCAAGGGTCTGCTTGTCGGGCAAAAACCAGCGGTCGTAGACATCCGTCAGAATGACTGATTTGACAGGATAGGCCAGATTGTCAGGCAGGCTGGGCTGGGTATCCAACTGATACTCCAACCGCTGGCCAGGAAAGACCGCCTTGCCATCAACACTGGCCTGCTCCCCGCCTTGACCGGCCTCCGAGATGACATCCTTGCGCACCGGAGGCAGGTATCCGCAGATGCCCGGCTTATTGGTCTGTACGTTCTGCGTATTGACCGTCTGGGAGCCTGAGTTGGTCAGCGCCCCGCCCTGGCTGCCATGGCCGTTCGGGGCCTTGCAAAAGGTCAGTTCCTGGTCAGGTGTTCCGCCCAGGTCCTTGCGAACCTTGGCTGCACCGCCGCCATTGGCAAAGCGAACCGTAAAGGGAACCAGCATGGTGACCTGCCTGGGGTCCTCCATCCCCTTGAGACCGTTCAGCCATCCGCTTTTGGCCTGTGCCCGCGCCCGAGTGCCGGTCACGCTGATCTCGAAACGGTCGGTCACATCCCTGCCCTTGTCCACAATGTCCTGGATGCTGCTGCGGCGGTAGCGCCCATCTGCATCCGCCTTGGCCTCGGCCTCGAAGACGCGAATAGCCCGAGCGCCATCCTGATCAACCAGATAGTCGGCAGCGCTCCAGTCGTCAGCCAAAGCGAAAACCTTAGGCGCTTCGATCAGATGGGCTTCAACAGTGGCGTTGACCACCGATCCCACCCTGTCGCCGTCCAGAAAGGCACGTCCGTCGCCACCAGTTTTGTTGGTCCATTGAGGGTCAACGACTGCCTTCCAGAGCCCGGTGGCGGGATCGCGCAGAATCCAGGATTTGTCGGGACTGGGCTTCCATGTGGGAGTGCGGCGCTCAGGGGTCGACTGGTCAACCTGACGGACGCTGCCCTTCCAATCCACTTTTCCAGAGTCCAGAATTACCCCAATGTCCGGCTGCTCGACGGTCACGTCCAGCTGCCATGCCCATTGATGCTCCTCGGGCAGAGCCCCGCCCTTCCAGGTGGCTGTGGCCCTATTGCCGGGCGGTCGGCTCCCATCGGCGGTGTTGAAAGCGAATTTGCTGGTCAGATCCTCACCGCTGGTCAGGTCTTTGACCATCTGCCCGCCGACATGGTACTGCTTGCCTTGGGGATCGAAAACATCGCTGAAGGTCAACTCGCGGCCGCCCCGACCCGTTCCAGTCTCGATGCGGGTGCGGTTGGTCATCCCATCCGCGCTGGTGCCAGGATCCACTTTCTTGTCGGGTGGATTCGGCGGCAGATCGGCCGGTTTGGGCTCATAGTCGTTGAGCATGAAGACCACCAGGGAGATGCTGTGCTCGTTGCCAGCATACATGTCGGCGAACTTGTCCAGGCTGTCTCCAGGCTGGTCCCAAAAAGGTTCGCCGGTCCTATAGGTCACCCCGCGGTTGCTGAAAGTGCGGTTGGCCACCTGGTTTCGCCAGTTGTCCATCCATATGCTATGGATGGCCATGCTGACCCCATCGAAGACCCGCTGAGAGCCGCGATAGCCCGTGACCACACCCACGCCGGTCACCCGGCAGTGGCTTTGTCCGGATTCGTCGGCATGGGCCTCGTTAAAGCGTGCCTGGCAGTTGCCGTTGGCCTCATCCAGAGCCTGGCGTTTGACCCGAGCAGTGGTGGCATTGCCGCCATCTACAATCCCCATTTTGGAGAAGGCCCTGTCGATGCTGCCTATCTCATAGCCACCGAAGGAGCCTTGGTCGTCATCCTTGTAGGTCCAGCCCTGCCAAAACCGGCCATTGCCTTCAGCACCGCCGCCGGAATGACCTGATCCGCCGCCAGCCATGGCGGGAGCCGCCGGGCCGACAAGGGTTGCCAGTGCAGCCAAGGCCGCCAGCAGACCCGTCCATCTGCGCTTGTTCATACTTATCCTCACTCTTCGCCCACCCCATGAATCGAGTATGAGCGGCCGCCGAGCAGGCGTGAGCGTCAGCGAAGCACTGTGGTCGAATGTGCCCCGGGACGGTTATGCTGTGTATGAGAAGACATACCTATGCCGTCCAGACCGAAAAGGAGACAGGACAATGGCAGAGACATTCGACGTGTTGGTCGAGATCCCCCGGGGCTCCCGCAACAAGTATGAAATGGACCACGACAGCGGCCACATCAGGCTGGACCGCACCCTTTTCACCTCCATGGGCTACCCCGACGACTACGGCTACATCGACGGCACCCTGGGCGAAGACGGCGATCCCCTGGATGCCCTGGTCATGATTCCCGATTCGGTCTTCCCGGGTTGCATCGTCGAATGCCGCGCCGTCGGTCTCTACCACATGGTCGACGAGGCAGGCGGGGATGACAAGGTCCTTTGCGTGCCCGCCGATGTGCGCTTCGACGCCATCAAGGACATCGACGACGTCTCCGACTTCCACAAGCAGGAGATCAAGCACTTCTTCGAGCAGTACAAGGCCCTGGAGCCAGGCAAGGAGGTCATGCCCGGCGACTACTGGACCAACGCCGAGGCCGCCGAGACCCAGATCAAGGCTGCACGCCAGCGCCTGGCCGAACAGCACTGACTTCTCAAGGCCGACCAGCGGTCACAACCACCCCGGCAAGGGCCCAATCGAGCGCCTGAACCGGGGTTTTGCATGCCCAAATCCTCCCAAAACGCGTCCGGCCGTCTACGATTGCCAATTGCGGGTGCGCGCAAGGGCAGGAGCGGCTATGACTTTCTATACATACCAATACCTCAAGGGCGGGCAGACCAACTGGACCATGATCAGGATCATCGTGGTCGTCGTTCTGGCCCTGGCCTTTCTCTTCTTCCTGTTCATGTACTCCCGCCACCGTTGGAACCATAAGTACAAGGATCTGTCCATCATCCTGGCCACCCTGCTTCTGCTGGCGGCGGCCATCCAATACAGCGACTACACCAATCTGCGCACAGCCAGCCTGCAGAGCGGTCAGCTGACCACGGTCATCGACAAGTCAGCCGCCAAGCTCAAGGTCGATCCCGAGCAGATCAGCATCAACGACACCTCGCGCAACAACGACATGATCATCAAGACCCCCAAGGGCTACTACACCCTGGTATTCAACAGCTCCGGCTCCGAATTCCTGCTGCAGCGCGCCGACCTGTACCACCCAGACATCACCGTGATCGGAGAGTGACCCATGGATATCAATTTCTACGTCAACGTGGCCCTGAAGCTGATCGTCGGGCTGCTCTTCATCACCCTGCTCATCAATGTGACCGGCAAGGGGAACCTGGCGCCCACCTCGCCCATGGACCAGCTGCAGAACTACGTCCTGGGCGGCATCATCGGCGGGGTCATCTACAGCGACAGCATCTCCATGGCCCAGTACATTGTCATCCTGCTGATCTGGGCGGCGCTGATCCTCATCACCCGGTATGCCAAGACCCACATCCACGCGGTGGGCAAGTACATCGACGGCGAACCGGTCACCATCATCAAGAACGGCAAGCTGCTGGTACAAAATTGTCTCAAGGTCAACTTGACGGCCAAGGAGGTGGACTTCAAGCTGCGCACCAAGGGCATCAACGACATCCGCGATGTCAAAAGGGGTATTGTCGAGCAGAACGGCAGCCTGACCATCATCTCCGAGGGTGACAAGGACGTGCGCTATCCGGTGGTCATGGACGGACGGGTCAATCCCGACGTGCTGGATACCATGGGACGGGACGAGGACTGGCTCAACGAGCAACTGGCCAAGCAGGGCATAGACAAAGTCAGCGATGTATACATGGCGCGCTTCCAGAACGGTGAGTTCTATGCCGTCACCTACCAGGATCAGTAGTACTCGAAAACTGACTACAGAATTCGCGAATCACTCGACATTCAGGTGTCATAAGCAATTGTTGCAATGTACACTGTAGTGTACACTTTCTTGTGGGGAATGGGACGCATCTTCTCGAAATAAGAGGGGAAAGCGACACCATGCCCTTATCCATCATTGAAGTACTGGAGACTGAGGAATTCAGCCGGTGGATTGATGAATTGAAAGACACTCAGTCGGCGGCCCGCATCCTACACCGATGGGAACAAATAAAACGATCCGGACACCTTTTAGGCGACTGGAAGACTGTGGGAGAAGGCATATTTGAAATGCGTTTTCACAATGGTTCGGATTACCGCACCTACTTCGGACTGAAGAACAAACAGGTCGTGTTGCTGCTTTGCGGCGACAGCAAGACTCACCAGAAGAGGGACATAGACCGGGCAAAACATCTGTGGAGGTCATATCTGGAGAGCTGACGGCATCCAGATGGGCAACAAACGGACCACATTAAGGACAGAGTCGTGATGACGTTGAAGATCAGGGAATTCCATGCAGGCGACCATATACATACCGAACAAACAGCCGTCCGCTACCTGCAGGTTGCCATGGAGGAGGCCGACAAGGCCGAAACCTCTCGGCAGGGGGCTGCAATCATCGCAGATGCACTCGGCGAGGTGGCACGAGCACAGAGGCATATGAGCGCCATCGCCTCTGATGCCGACCGATCCCGGTCGGGCATCTACAAGGCCCTGAGCAATCAGGGGGATCCGGCGCTGAGCACGGTCATCAGCGCCGTCCATGCGGCAGGGGGCAGTCTGACTGTGACCATGGCTCACTAAGGGGCCGATCGGATAGCCTGCCATGCTTGATTATCACAGCGCTGACAAGTAAAATCTATGTTCATATAGTTATGGCGTAGCATGTGAACGGCATTCAACGAATTCAAAGCCGACTCCAATCGGCAGTTCCGC
Source organism: Bifidobacterium sp. ESL0820 (assembly GCF_052606235.1). Taxonomy (NCBI): domain Bacteria; kingdom Bacillati; phylum Actinomycetota; class Actinomycetes; order Bifidobacteriales; family Bifidobacteriaceae; genus Bifidobacterium; species Bifidobacterium sp. ESL0820. The sequence continues at coordinate 1,856,590 of NZ_CP199594.1, read as the reverse complement.
GCTGGACGCTCCCGAGGCGTAGGCGGGTTTGAGGAGACCTGGTCGAGGCCCATCCCACCAGGGATGAACCCTTTCAAGGAATGCCGTGTTCTTTCGATTGTTGTTTATCGCTTTAGGTGTATCTTCTGATGCCTTCGCCGTCTCCATCAGCAAAGGGCTGTCCGTGGACCGACTGCGGGCGCGCCATCATTGGCTGGTCGGACTTTGGTTCGGCGGATTCCAGACTCTGCTGCCCCTGCTAGGTTACTTCGCCGCTTCCATGCTGCAGAACTCCCTGGCCGCTGTAGATCACTGGATTGTCTTCGGCATCCTTTCAGCCATCGGGGTCAACATGATCCGCGAGGGCGTCTACGGCAAGGAGGAGGGAGCGGACGGCGAGGAGAATTTCTCCTGGCGGCAGATGCTTCCTGCAGCCATCGCCACCAGCATCGACTCATTCGGCGTGGGCGCGGGCCTGGCTCTACTGGGCATCAACATCTGGCTGTCCGCACTGGTCATCGGGCTGGTGACGGCCGCCGCCTCCATGCTGGGGCTGCGCATCGGATACGCGGTCGGGTCCCGCTGGCGCAAGCCTGCCAGAATCGCCGGCGGGATCATTCTGATCGTCATGGGCATCCAGATCCTTCTGGACCACCTGATGAATGCCTAGATCAGAACGTCGTCTGCAAGACCATGACGGCCAGAACCACGATGGATCCGGCCAAAAGAACCGACATCAGCGCCAGACCAAGGGCCCCACGCCGATCAGCTGCCTCCTGGGCCCAGCGATAACCCGAGGTCATGAGCCCGACCAGCAGCAGCAAGGCCACAAGCACCACCAGGATCGGCATCAGGTCAGGTCGCAGGCCTCTGATCAGCTCTGGCAGGAAGACCCACCCCGAGGCGGCGACGGCGGTCACCCCGCCCATGGCGGTTGCAGAAATGCCACGGATGACCATCCGCCTGTCCCGACGCAGCATCTGCCGAACAAACATAAACACGGCCAGGAGGGCCAGCAGGAATGCCGCAGTCGACAGCCATGCCCAGAAGACACCGGGCCCCTGCACGACCAGGGCCGGCGCCAGAGCGACCAAGGTCAGCAGACCGGACATGGCTCGGTCAGGACCAGGTCGGATGCCTTTGCCCACCAAGGGCCAATAGGCCAACAGAGCCGATGCCAACACCAAAACCAGAACGGCCTGCACCCATCGGGCGGCCCGGGGCTCTGCCAGCAGGCCCAGCGCTGCGCCCGGCAGGATCAGGGCCGCCAAGGCCACCAACTGCGTCAGAGCGGGCGCGCGCCCATCCCGGTTTTCTTTTACGGTCTGCGCCATGGGTCCTCCTGCCTGTCCCCGTCGGGGAGCCATAAGTCACATCCTAGGGCAAGGCCATCCTGTGAACTCGGAGCCCCTGTGACGGGCCGATTGTACAATGATGACGACTGTTCAACGAATCCACACCCGCTTTGGACGAACGGACAGGGAAGAAGGTACCCCCGTGACGGATCTGACCTTGATGACCTGCGCCGAGGATCCGGCATCGGTTCTGCCCGCCTTGGCCCTGCTCTCCCATCGAGTGCGCGTTCTTCCTCTGGATGCCGCCTCCCTGGTAAGAATGCCCGAGGACACCGTGCTGCTGATCGATGCCAGCGACGACCTGGCCGAGGCCAAGACCCTCTGCAACCTGACCCGAGCCTCGGGCCTGTCCACGCCCATCATCCTGATTCTGAGCGAGGGTGGCTTCACCGTGGTCAACGCCAGCTGGGGTGTGGCCGACGTGATCATTCAGTCCGCATCACCCGCCGAGGTCGAGGCCAGGCTGCGTCTGGTCTGTCAGCGCGTGACCCCGACACGCAAGCCAGATGCCCAGCCGGAAGAGACGGAGGATCAGGTGCCCACCGGCCAGGTCCGCTCGGGTGACCTGGTTGTGGACACCGAAAGCTACACGGCCCGAATCCACGGCCGTCCCATCAACCTGGCCTACAAGGAGTTCGAGCTGCTCAAATACCTGGTCCAGCATCCAGGCAGGGTCTTCACCAGGGCACAGCTCCTCCAGGAGGTCTGGGGTTATGACTACTACGGCGGCACCAGGACGGTGGACGTGCACGTGCGGCGGCTCAGGGCCAAGCTGGGCAGCGAGTACGAGCACCTGATCGGCACGGTCCGCAACGTGGGCTACCGGTTCGACCCGCCCTCATCGGCGCGAACGGCCCAGGCTCCCAGGGCCACGACAGAGGCAGGAAGCGAACCGGATGCCGCCGGTCAAAACGACAGCCAGTCCAAACAATCCGAAGATGCCAAGAAGAAGAAAACCGATCATAGTGACTGATGCATCATCCAATCGAAAGCACCGCCAAGGCAGGGAGAGCAAGGCCCGGCGCCTGACCCGCATGCACGAGGAGTACCGCATCCTCTGCCAGGTCTTTCCCGAGGCGGTCTGCGCCCTGCACTTCCGCAACCCCTTCGAACTGCTGGTGGCCACAGTCCTGAGCGCCCAGACCACCGACAAGCGGGTCAACTCGGTGACCCCTGAACTCTTCGAGCGCTATCCAGACCCTGCAGCCATGGCCCAGGCCCAGCCGACCGAGCTGGAGGCCATCATCCACCCGGTGGGCTTCTACCACGCCAAAGCCCGCCACCTGCTGGGGCTCTCACTGATGCTGACCGAGGACTATGGCGGACAAGTCCCCCAGACCATGGAGGAATTGACCAGCCTGCCTGGCGTGGGGCGCAAGACCGCCAACGTGGTCCTGGGCAACGCCTTCAACATTCCAGGATTCCCTGTGGACACCCACGTCACCCGGGTCACCGGCCGCCTGCGCTGGCGGACCGACTGGCGCAGCACCCACCCCGATCCGGTGAAGATCGAGCATGAGATCTGCGACTGCTTCCCTCCCGAGGACTGGACCAATCTATCGCACAGGTTGATCCTCCACGGCCGGGCCACCTGCCACGCCCGCAAGCCCGACTGTCTGCACTGCCCGCTGGCCGAGACATGCCCCAGCGCCGAGCTCCTGGCCGGACCGGCCTCTCGGTAGAATCAAGACCATGGCAAGCGGCAGACACAGACGAATCAGCTCCGGAATCATCTTCATCCTGGTACTGGCGGTCCTGACCGCGGGCACTTACATGGCCTGGCCGTTGTTGACTGGCCGAGGAGGCTGGCGGCTGCCCTGGAACCTTGGAGGTTCGGGCCAGGCAGTGCGCATCCGGGCCCGCCAGGCCCCCGTCTCCCTGGACATCCGCACCGAGCCCGGCCGGGCCACCGACCAGGCTCTGATGGGCAACGTCTACCAGACCCTGACCAGGCCCGACGCCCAAGGTCGGCCGACTCCTGGACTGGCCCAGAACTGGGAGATCTCCGCCGATGGTCTGCTCTACACCTTTCATCTGCGCAATGATGCCCGCTTCGCCGACGGACGCCAGCTGACCTCAGAGGATGCCCTCTGGTCCCTGCGGCAGATCCTCGATCATCAGTATCAGGGCCACCAGGACCTGGATGACCTGGCCAGGGTCACCAACCCGGATGAAGCCACCCTGGTGATCAGGCTGAAGAGCCCGGATGCCCATCTGCTGACCGCTTTGAGCGGTCGGGCCGGTATTGTCTACGATCGCCAGGCCCGCGTCAACTACTCCACCCAATCGGCCGGATCAGGCCCATATCAAGTGGATGACTGGCAGCCGGGAGCCAGCCTGACCCTGACCACCAACAAGTCCTACCGGGGCCCGGACAAGGCCGCCATCCACAAGGTCGTCTTCAGCTATGCCGGCAGCCCCGAGCAGACCGTAAAAGATCTGAACCAGGGACGTCTGGACGCTGTAGTGGACATGGACCCGGCTACGGCCAAGCAGGCCGGCAAGGCTCCGACAGCAACACCCAGCACAAACAATGTGGTCCTGGCCTTCAACAACGAGGCATCCAGCCTGCTGTCCGACCAACATGTGCGCGAGGCCGTTCGCTACGCACTGGACCGTCAGGCGCTGGCCGATCTGGAAGGCGGCGCAGCCAAGGCGCTAGGTGGACCACTCAACCCACTGAGCCCAGGCTATGATCCCGGTCTGCAGGCCTTCCCATTCGATCGTGTCCAAGCGGCTCGTCGATCCTCCTACTATGCCCAGTCCTACTATCACGGCGGCCTGCGCCTGGTCTATCCCCAGGAATTCGGCAGCCAGGTGGGCGATCTGATCAGCACGCAATTGAAGGCGGTGGGCATCCCCACCCAGGTCTCCATGGTGGATCAGGCTGCATTCCGCGACCAGGTGCTCACCCGTCACGACTACGACATGGCCCTGCTGGTCATGGACAATGACGACATCGGCCGTTTCGCCGACCCCAACGCCACCATGCTCTTCGACAACACCGAGGTCCAGGAATCCTGGAAGCAGGTCAAGGCCAGTACCGACCAGAACACCTATGCTGAGCGGCTGCGGGCTTTCGCCCGGCAGGTCAGCGACCTCTCCCCCAGCGACTGGCTGTATGAGCGCACGCCCTTGGTACTGAAAACTCACCGTCTCCAGGGCATGCCCAGCTCTCTGTTGGATCGCTACCTGCCCCTGTGGAACCTGCGCATCCAGGGCTGAAAAGGCCGGCGCCCCTTGTCACTGTTCGTCCATAAAATGCTGGTATGTCTGCTGAACACCAAGGAATCGTCAATGCCCATCTGACCCCCCTGCCCGACAGGGTGGGCGTGGATGGCCTGGAGGAAAAGTGGTGCCGCGACTGGGATGAGTCCGGCGTCTACCGCTTCCGCAACACCCGCGAGCGCTCCGGCGTCTACTCCATCGACACCCCGCCGCCCACGGTTTCGGGGCATTTGCATGTGGGGCACGTCTTCTCATACACCCATACCGATGTGATCGCCCGGTTCAAGCGGATGCAGGGCTACGACGTCTTCTACCCCATGGGCTGGGACGACAACGGCCTGCCCACCGAGCGGCGGGTCCAGAACTATTACGGGGTTCGCGTAGACACCTCGCTCAAGTACGATCCGGACTTCAAGCCTCCCTTCCACGGGACCAAGGGCAAGAAGATCAGCGCCAAGGACCAAGTGCCCGTCTCCCGGCAGAACTTCATCGAACTCTGTGAGGAACTGACCGCCGAGGACGAGAAGCTCTTCGAGCAGCTCTGGCGGTCGCTGGGGCTGTCGGTGGATTGGTCGCAGACCTACCACACCATCGGCGAGCATCCCCGCCGGGTGGCACAGAAGGCTTTCCTGCGGAATCTGGCCCGGGGCGAGGCCTACCAGAAGGAGGCCCCGGGTCTCTGGGACGTGACCTTCCAGACCGCCGTGGCCCAAGCCGAGCTGGAGTCGCGCGAGTATGACGGCTTCTACCACAGGGTGGCCTTCCGGTTCGCGGACGGCACGCCAATCTACATCGAGACCACCAGGCCTGAGCTCTTGGCAGCCTGTGGCGCCCTGATCGCCCATCCAGACGACAAGCGCTACCAGAAGTACTTCGGTCAGAAGGTCTACTCCCCCCTGTTCAAGGTGGAAGTCCCCATCCTGGCCCATCCCGCCGCCGAGATGGACAAGGGCGCCGGCATCGCCATGTGCTGCACCTTCGGCGACGTGACCGACGTGCAGTGGTGGCGGGATCTGAACCTGCCCACCAGGTCCATCATCCAGCGCAACGGACGAATCGTCATGGACGTGCCGGATTGGATCACCGATGAGAGCGGACGGCGCATCTTCGAGCAGACCGAGGGCAAGACCACCTTCTCAGCCCGCAAGATCATCGTGGACGCCCTGCGCGAGTCCGGCGACCTGGACGGCGAGCCCAAGCCCACCAAGCGCATGACCAACTTTTACGAGAAGGGCGACAAGCCCCTGGAGATCGTCACCTCCCGCCAGTGGTACCTGCGCAACGGCGGCACCGACCAGAAACTGAACCAGGAGCTGCTGGAGCGCGGCAAGGAGCTCCACTTCCACCCGGACTTCATGCGGGTGCGCTACAACAACTGGGTCGAGGGCCTGAACGGCGACTGGCTGATCTCCCGGCAGCGCTTCTTCGGAGTCCCCTTCCCACTTTGGTATCCGGTCAAGGAGAACGGCGAGACCGACTACGCCCATCCCATCACCCCGGCCGAGGACAGGCTCCCCATCGATCCCAGCAGCGATGTACCCGAGGGCTTCGAGGAATCCCAGCGCGACCAGCCCGGCGGCTTCACGGCCGAGAAGGACATCATGGACACCTGGGCCACCAGCTCCCTGACCCCCCAGATCGTGACCCACTGGGCCGAGCCGGGCGAACAGGACCAGGCCCTCTTCAAGGCCACCTTCCCCATGGATCTGCGTCCCCAGGGCCAGGACATCATTCGTACCTGGCTCTTCAGCTCCATGGACCGCGCCCATCTGGAGAACGGTTGCCTGCCCTGGAGCGACACCACTCTGTCGGGGTGGATCCTGGACCCGGACCACAAGAAGATGAGCAAGTCCAAGGGCAATGTGGTGGTGCCGGACGAACCAATCAAGAAGTATGGCGCCGATGCTGTGCGCTACTGGGCATCCTGCGCCCGGTTGGGCCTGGATGCCACCTACGATGAGGGGCAGATGAAAATCGGCCGCCGCCTGGCCGTCAAGCTCCTCAACGCCGTCAAATTCGCCCTGGCCATCGGGCGGGAGGATGAGAACCATAAGGTCACCCAGGCAGCGGAGGCCACCTGGAACCCCGCTGACGTCACAGTCCCGTTGGACCGGGCAGTCCTGGCCGGCCTTGCCCAAGTGATCGACCAGGCCACCAAGGCCCTGGAATCCTACGAGCACTCCAAGGCCCTGGAGGTGACTGAATCCTTCTTCTGGGACTTCTGCGACAATTACATCGAACTGGCCAAGAACCGGGCTTACGGAACTGCGGATGCCACCGGCAGGACCCCTGGCGAAGACCAGGTGCTCAGCGCCCGCACAACCCTGGGGCTGGTCCTGGACGCTCTGGATCGTCTCCTGGCCCCCTTCCTGCCCTTCGCCACCGAAGAGGCTTGGCAGTGGATGCATCAGGGGGATGGATCGGTTCACCGGGCCTCCTGGCCACGTCCGGAAGACTATCTGACCGCCGCCCAAGGCCAGGATCCTGCTCTTTTGACTTGGGCAGGCAAGGCCTTGGCCTCCCTGCGACGGATCAAGTCCGAGGCCAAGGTCTCCATGAAGACCCCCATCCTCTCCGCCTCCTTGAGCGTGGCGCCGGAGGGCCTCGAAGCCGTGAAGGTCGCCCTGGACGACATAGCCGAAGCGGGCAGAGTCACCGGAGATCTGGACCTGGTCGAGGAGACCGCTCAGTCCGAGGCAACGGGAGCTGGCGAGGACGAGGCGGGCATCCGGGTGACCGCCAGCCAGCTGGGCGAGCCCCCCGCCAAGAAGCCTCGCAAGTAGGCTCCACAATTGCCAATACAACCGGGGCGGTTCGGCCATAGGCACCGCCCCGGTTTCCTATCGCTTCACTGGTGACAAGGCCGTTATCAGTGCAACCAGCCTCGCTCATGCAAAAAGTGCTGCTTCCATAATCAAAGGCATGCCCGCTGCAACAGCCTGATCAAAACTCTGAATAGCCCGAATATTGTAATGCTACAGTAGAAGTTATAGAGGGACTTTATTTTAGTGTGCACGGACGCAGATTTTGGGGCACGAACTGGGGAATCGGCACGCTTGGGGAGGAAGCATCGAATGGGGAATGCTCATGGCATACGCAGACTGATGACGTTGACAGCCATGGTTGGGTTGGCACTGATCGGCGTATCAACAGGAGCATACGCAACCACGGGCGATACGGCGCCTTCGCCCACCACACAAACGCCCTCTCCCAGTCCGTACAGCAGCGCGAGCCCATTGCTCAGGACGGGCAGCGAGGCAGAGGCCGGGGCCGCTGCTCCGACCGCATCACCATCACCGCTGGCCAGCAACAGCCCCTCCCCGTTCAAGTCCATCCAACCGTTCAACGAGGAAAAGACAGACAAACCCTCGGGGAGCAGCTCACCGAGAGCCAAGTCGCCACAGACCAGGGATTCATCCTCATATACCCTTACTTTCGAGCCTGACGGGGGCTCGCTGGTATCCGGCTCGCCAGCCCTGAGCCAAACAGTAACCTCAGGTCATCTGGCGTCCCCTCCTACCATCACCAAATCAGGCTACCTGTTTGACGGATGGTTCCTCAAAGGCTCCGATGTGGCCTATGACTTCGGCAAGCCGGTCACCAGCGCGCAGTCGCTGACGGCCCATTGGTCATCGGTCAACGACGCCCAGTGGACGACAGCCGACGTCAGCGGTGGCGACACCGGGGGCTCCGCAATCACCCTGACTCCCCCCAAGCCCAGAGGGGTGAGATTTGCACAGGTCAGCGCCGGCCACGACCACACCCTGGCCGTAGGTTCGGACGGCCACGTCTACGCCTGGGGCGACAACAGCAAGGGCGAGCTTGGCGACAGCACCACAATCAACAAAAACACGCCAGTGCGGATCGCTGAAAACGAGGCCATCAAGGGAAAGACCTTCATATCCGTCAGCGCGGGAACCACATTCTCCATGGCCCTAGCCTCGGATGGCACCGTCTACACCTGGGGCGACAACAGTCGCGGCGAACTCGGCAACGGGTCCACCACGAATTCTTCAGTACCGGTAAAGGCGAATCTCAACGCCACCATCACCGCCATCAGCGCCGGATACTGGCATGCCATGGCCCTGTCCTCGAGCGGGACGATCTACACATGGGGAGACAATCAATACGGCCAGCTCGGCAACGGGCACACGGGCGTCAACGTCAACGCTTCACCAGCAGCGGTCTCTTCATCCGGCGTCACCTTCACCACCATCAGTGCCGGATACGATTTTCAAACGGCGCTGGACAGCCAAGGACATGCCTACGCCTGGGGACGCAATCAGGGCGGCCAGCTCAGCATCGGCACCATGGACGGCACCAGCAGTGGTTCCAATGTCTACACTCCATCGCGCATTTACGGCGACTCGACCGGCAACCCAGACAGCACAGTCTACACCGACATCGATGCAGGGTACCTGCACGTCCTTGCACTGAGCAATACAGGCAAGGTGTACTACTGGGGCTATCCCCTGACCAAGGGCAATGACGCCAATACCGACAGCGTTCACTCCTTCTATCCCAGTCTGTTAAGCCTGCTCCCGGGAACGGCGACGCCTGTTTCAGTGAGCGCCGGGGACTACTCCTCTGCGGTGGTCGACTCTGCAGGCAGCCTGTATATGTTCGGCAGCAATTCCAGCGGCCAGCTGGGCGACGGAACCACAAGCCCCAAATCAACTATGACCAAGGTGAGCCTGACAGGCGTCACGGTCACTGCATTCGATGTCTGCCGGCACAGCCTGGCCATCGGATCGGACGGGCTCCCCTACAGCTGGGGGGAAGCGAAAAGCGGCAAGCTGGGACAAGGCAGCAAGGGACCTCAAAGCGGTTCGCAGACCAAGCCTGCAACGGTCAGCCCACCCCAGACAGATCTAGCCAAGGTGACCTTCGGCAGGACGGATGTAGCCAAGACCGACACCAACAGCCCGATTAGCCGAACTTCAGCAGGCGACGACACCTGGAGTTCAAATACCCCATGGACGGTCACTACCCCGCACCACACTTACGGAACCACCAAGATCAGGATCAACGACGGTCAATGGTCCATTGGCGGCGCCGCACAGCAAGGGCAAAGCATCGGCAACTATACATTCACACCCACTGCCCAGAAGATCACCTTTGATTCGGACGGAGGCTCATCAGCCTCGGACCAGTTCGTCACCGCAGGCAAGCAGGCTTCGCGCCCCACCGTCACCAAGGCAGGTTTCCTCTTCGACGGCTGGTTCATCAAGGAGGCAGACGGCAGCTCCAATGTGGCCTACGACTTCAGCAGTCCTGTCACCGGGCCGCTGAATCTGAAAGCGCATTGGTCTTCGTCAGATATGGAATGGAAGACCTCTGATGCCCTCCATGGCGACGACACCGGGGGCTCCAAAATCACCCTGACTCCCCCCAAGCCCAGAGCAGTGAGGTTTGCCCAGGCCAGCGCCGGACGCTACCACACCCTGGCTGTGGGTTCCGACGGACACGTCTACGCCTGGGGAAACCAGGCCAGCGGCGGACTGGGGAACGGCAAAAGCTCAGGCACGGCAACAACTCCGGTGCGAATAGCCGAAAATGATGCCATAAAAGGAAAGATCTTCATAGCCGTCAGCGCCGGCGACACTTACTCTATGGCCCTGGCCTCCGACGGTACGGTCTACACCTGGGGCAGCAACGACAAAGGCCAGCTCGGCAACGGCACTACCGGAAGCTATTCCAGCGAACCAGTAAAGGCACAGACAGGCGATGCCAAAATCACCGCCATCAGCGCAGGACGGTCATACGCCATGGCCCTGGCCTCGGACGGTACAGTCTACACCTGGGGCAACAACGTTCAAGGCCAGCTCGGCAACGGCAGCTCAGACAAGGGCAGCCACTCCTCCCCTGCCAAGATCGCGACGCTGTCCGACATCACCGCCATCAGCGCAGGATTTACCTCGGGCACGGCCCTGGACAGTCAAGGCCATGTCTGGACTTGGGGCCAGAACGACAAGGGGCAGCTCGGCAACGGCGCCCCTAATGACAGTCCGACTCCGACACGTGTTCAAGACCTGGGCACCGGACAGCCTGATACTCGGTTCTATATCGCCATCAGCGCGGGCTACCAGCACGTGCTGGCGCTGGATACGGATCATGACCTCTATGGATGGGGTTCCGGCACCGCCATCGGCTCCACTACAGATACCAATGTCAGTACGAGAGGATCCACCGCGATTAGCTTTGGAGACGAGCCTGTCAACATCACCTCCATCAGCGCGGGCGACGATGGATCGGAAGCCATAGACGACAGCGGAAGGATCTATACCTGGGGCAAGGAGGGCTACGGACAGCTAGGCAACGGGACGAACGATAGCACCTCTTGGCAGACCAGCCCGAAAGCCATCACCCTGGCTCAGTCGGTGAAGGCCCGCGCGGTGTCCACCTCCGGCCATCACCAGACAGCCATCGGGTCTGACGGATTGCTCTACACCTGGGGATACAGCTACTACAACCAGCTTGGACGAAACGGGGCATCCTCAGTGCCCGGCACCACACAGCCGCCGCAGATCACCCTGATTAAGGTCGTCTTCGGCACCATGGCCAGCAGTACCAAGCCAGCCACGAACCTGGCCCAGACAGGCAAAGACAGCTGGGATGCAAACCGGGATTGGACCTTCGTCACACCCACGTACCCGTATGGCCCCTCCAGTTTCACCATCACATGGACTGTTGCCGACGATACCGGAGACTCAAGGCAGACACAGCAGTTCGACTACACCTTCGATCGGACCAAGAAGCGCATAACGCTTGACCCCGAGGGAGGTACTGGAGCTGCATGGACAAGCAAAGACATCGAGGAAGGCGAATTGGTACCCCGACAGACCCTGGCCAAAACGGGCTTCCTCTTTGACGGGTGGTTCGTCAAAGCGGATGACGGCAGTTCCAATGTGGCCTACGACTTCGGCAAGCCAGTCACGGACCCGTTGACCCTGGTCGCGCACTGGACGCCTTCGGCTCCAACTACTGTCGACCCAACCGTCAGTCCATCTACTGGCGGATACCAGGTCACCATCACTCCGCCCTCGCAGCGCGGCATCCGCTTCGCCCAGGTCAGTACAGGCAAAAACCATACCCTGGCTGTCGGCAGTGACGGCAATGCCTACGCCTGGGGAAACAACAGCACGGGACAGCTCGGCAACGGCAGCAAGGATAGCAGCAAGACACCCGTCCAAGTGAAAAAGCCCTCCAATGCAGGTACCGACTTCGCATACACCCAGGTAAGCGCAGGATATGGATTCTCGTTGGCCCTCGGCAGTGACGGCAATGCCTACGCCTGGGGAGACAACGGTAGGGGGCAGCTTGGCAAGGGCGCTGCAGGCGGCACCAATACGACGCCCGTCCAAGTGAAAAAGCCCTCCGGTGCAGGCACTGACTTCGCATACACCCAGGTAAGCGCAGGAGGCTATCATGCCTTGGCCGTCGGCAAGGATCATCAGGCCTATGCCTGGGGGGACAGGAGCAACGGCGGACAGGTGGGCGACGGCAACACGACCGGGAACGCCCCTGCTCCTGTAGCCGTCAACGCAAGCGCCACCAGTCCTGGGTTCCAAGTCAGGCAGGTCAGTGCGGGATACCAGCACTCTCTGATCATCGGCATAAGCGGACAAACCTACGCCTGGGGATACGGCGACAGCGGCAGACTAGGCAACAATGCCAAATCCTCACAGGCCACTCCTGTGTCGGTGTCGTCACCCGTGAAATACGAGGACGGATCGATAGGATTCTTCGCCACCCAGGTCAGCGCGGGAGGCTCGCACTCCCTGGCCATTGGCAGAGACGGCAAAGCCTACGCCTGGGGTGCGAATACCGACGGGCGACTGGGCACCGGAGACACCAATGATGCCGCAATACCAACCCTGGTGGCCGATCCCGACGGAGGCAGCGATGGATTCAAACCCACCGAGATCAGCGCCGGAGGATGGTTCTGCGCAGGAATCGACGACAAAGGGAAGATATACACCTGGGGAAACAACGGTCAAAACGCCCTGGGCAATGTCTCCGTCACGGGATCCATCAGCGCATCCCCCGTTCTGGTGAGCAAAGACGGCAGCACCATACAGATCAGTGCAGGCGAGCGCCAAGTCCTGGTCATCGACTCCAATGACATGGCCTATGGCTGGGGTGACAACAGCAGCAGACAGCTAGGAACCAATTTGGACAGCACTTCCGTCAAGGCAGCCACCTTGGTCTGCCCGCCGCAATTGACCATCAGCTCGGTCACAGTAGGCACGGATCCGGATACTGCTACAGTTCTTGAACTGACCCGGAGCGGCACAGCCGACGCATGGGGATCATGGAATACCTGGACCTTCTATACCCCAGCCTTCAAGGCGGGCCGGACAACAGTCAACGTCACCTGGAATGTGGGCCAAGGCAACCCTCAAACCGAGAATCTGCCCTTTACCTACAAGGATATTCTGCCTCTGACCGGTAGCCAGGGTCTGCTCATCGTGCTGCTTGTCGGACTTTTCATAACGGTGACTGTCCTGGCAGCAAGACAGCATTACTTGGAAATGGCTCGTCAGACTCTAACCAGCACTCGCTGATACCTTGTGGCCGATGGCATAGGAATTGATCCGAGCCGTCGGCCATGACCATACGACGGATTCCCTCAGCGTGAATTGGTCTGGCCGGCCAGCCGTTCGTGGTCGCGCTTGGCGGCATCAGCCACCAGATGCAGATAGGCCTCAGCCAGATCCGGGTCCAGCCCGTAATCATCAGCCTTGTCTCGCAAGGCAGCTATTTGTGTGCTCTCCCGGCGCATATCCGCCGAGGCGAATCCTGCCTGGGCCTTGAGCAGCCCGATGCGGTGGGTCACCCTGAACCGTTCGGCCAGCATGGTGACAATCGCGGCATCGATGGTGTCCACATCGGCACGCAGTTCCTCCACCTGGCGGGCAGCCTGGGCCTGTGGACCCCCGCTCTGCACCTGGTCATCGATCACTGTTTCCATCTTCGCATCGCTCATAAAATACCAGTCTAATCAAGCGCCCTAGGCGACTACGACAAGCCCTGCCACCACTGTGACACTGGTGTTATTGTAGTGGATGGGATTATTGACTCTTGGGGAGAGAGTCTCGTTCGCCTACACCTGCTTATACAAGTGCCGGACGCATGGGGGAGGATGCCTTCACATGAAGATGGTACGTAGTCGTCGCGTCACAGCGCTCGTCAGTCTATGCTGCGTCTTGGTCGCCTGCAGCATGTTCGGCCTGCAATTCGGTCAAGCAGCGCCGGAATCCAATGAGACCGCAGTCGCAACTCAGGGAACTGGAACACTTGGTACTGGAACCAATACTCCCGGACAGATTCCTTCGGTTTCCCCCGGCCCGTCATCATCGCCATCGGGCATCCCCACCCTGTCCAATGGCTCTCGTGCGACGGCAACAGGAAAATCGGCGCCTGCCGCCAGCACATCGCCCACCTCGCCGTCCTCGCTTTCGCCCGGCGCCGCAGGTTCCCCGGAGCCGACCTCAACCGCCTCTTCCCCATCGAATGCCACCAGCCACACGGTCACTTTCGACTACAACATGCAGTCCGTGGCTCCGACAACTTCGACTGTGGCCGATGGCGCCCAGGTCGCGCGCCCCAATCCTGAACCCACCCGCCGAGGATTCGTTCTCGAAGGTTGGTTCGCAGGCAAGGTCGCTTACGACTTCTCCGCTCCTGTGCACACAGACCTGACCCTGAAAGCCAAGTGGGCCCGGGCCGACCAGACCTGGACCATGCAGCCGCAAGAGGGACCAGAATCAGGAGGCACCGGGGTAACCCTGACCCCACCCCCGCCCTCTGGTGTCCGTTTCAGCCAGGTCAGCGCAGGCATCAGGTTCTCACTGGCTTTGGGATCGGATGGCAACGTCTACGCCTGGGGCTTTAACCGTGCTGGTCAGCTGGGCGATGGCACTATTGTCAACAGGTCGACACCCATAAGGGTGCCTAGGCCCGAAGAGGCCCGCAATGACAAGGATTTTCGGTTCGTCAGCGTCAACGCTGGTCAGTTCTTCAGCATGGCCCTGGACAACCATGGCACCCTCTGGTCCTGGGGGTACAACTATCTGAAGACCTTGGGCAACCCCAATGTGGCTGACAGCGGCATGCATAACTACTCAGAATATTTGGTCAAGGTGATGCTGCCTGAAGGGGCGCCGGCCGGATTCACCTACAAGGCCGTCAACGGCAATTACACCCACACCCTGGCCTTAGGATCGGATGGCAACGTCTATGGCTGGGGCACCTGCAGCGAGGGGCAGACCGGCAGCCATGAGTGCGACGGCATATGCGACTACAGGCCCAGCCTCATCCAAGGATTCGACAAGAACCACAAAATCGTCGCCCTGCAGACCGGACTGAACTACTCAACGGCTCTGGATGACGCTGGCACGGTATGGTCATGGGGAAGCAACCTTGACCACCAGTTGGACCCATCCGCCGGCGCGGTCGTTGGCAACTCTAAGCCAATCAAGATCAGCGGCCTTGACAAGGTCCATGTGGTGGCCATTGCAAACGGCTTCGCAAACACCCTGGCCCTGGATGACCAGGGAAGGGTTTGGACCTGGGGTATGAATAAAGCCGGCCAAATCGGCAACGGATCAAGCCCCAGCAAGACCGATATATTCAAAGACCCGGTCCAGGTCAGCTTCCCGCAGGGGACCAGAATCACTGCCATCACTAGCGGCGGCAATTTCTATCTTAGCCACGCCATGGCTCTGGATTCCGACGGCAATATCTGGGCCTGGGGCGACAACAGCTACGGACAAATGGGCGACGGCAAGACCTCTGCAGCAGACAGCCCCCAGACCACTCCGGAACGCTTGGAGGATCCGAAACTTGCCGGCCGACACTGGATCAGCATCGACGCTGGCGAGGAGTATAACCTGGCTATCTGCGACGACGGCCTGACCTACAGCTGGGGACGCGACAACATGGGTCAGCTGGGTCAGGGCACCAGCGGCGATGACGCCCATAACCGGCCCTCTGCGGTCGCCTTCCCCTGGCCGGCAAAACTGACCGGACTCAAATTCGACACAACGGATATCACCACCGGAATGAAGGCGCAAAAGAACGGGACCTGGACGGCTACCACCCCGCCGCACGCACCAGGGCTGGTGGATGTGGCCCTGGCGTGGACTTTGAACGACCAAGAACAGACCCAGGTCCACCTGCCCTTCCGCTATCTGTCGAACGGTGTGACCGTAACCTTCCAGTCGGAGAGCGATTCACCGGCGCCACCCAGCCAGAGTCTGGAAGCGGGAGAGCGGGCAGTCCGCCCCAGCGCTGATCCGACCAAGGCCGGCTGCCGCTTCGATGGCTGGTTCCTAGGCAAGACCGCCTACGACTTCTCCAAGCCAGTCACCAGCTCCATGACGCTCAAAGCCCACTGGAGCCCTGAGAATCAGAACTGGAGCATGACCCCGGACCATGGAACCGAGATGGGCGGGACGAAGGTCACCCTGACGCCGCCAGCCCTGCGGGGCATTCGCTTCAGCCAGGTCAGTGCCGGTTCCCACTGGTCCCTGGCCCTGGGGTCCGATGGGAAGGCCTACGCCTGGGGCAAGAACAACAGCAGCCAGCTGGGCAATGCGAACATCGCCAAGGGCGGCACCAGCACCATGCCGGTCCGAGTGGACATGCCCGAGAAGGCGGAGACCGACTTCGTCTTCACCCAGGTCAGCGCGGGCCGAGACTATGGCCTTGCTCTAGGGTCCGATGGAAAGGCCTACGCCTGGGGCAACAACGATGTCGGCCAGCTGGGCGACTCCACCCTGAATGCCCAAGGCCGGCCCCATCCGGTACCGGGTCTGCCGGCCAAGATCCAGTCCATCAGCGCCGGTGGTGGACATGCCTTGGCTCTGGATTCCCAGGGACGAGTCTGGTCCTGGGGCGCCAACCAATACGGCCAGCTGGGCCTGGATAACGCCGGCGGCGATACTGTCTCGCCAGACGGGCGAACCAGCCCTGCCATGGTGACCGGAATCCCGGCTACTACAACGGCAATAAGCGCCGGAAGCCGGTATTCACTAGCCATGACCGTGGATGGACAAGTCTACGCCTGGGGCACCAATGATTCCGGCCAGTTGGGCGATCCCTCCCTACCAGTGAGCGCTGACGGCGCCAACCCCACGCCGTCTGCCGTTCAGGGATTGACGGGCGAGATGAGCGCCATCAGCGCCGGAGACCACCAGGCTCTGGCCCTGGATTCCCAAGGACGCATCTGGACCTGGGGACAGGTCAAGGGCGAGAACAAGAAAACCCCTGCCCTATTGACCCTTCCCGACGGACTGCCGACGGGGTTTGCCATCACGCAGATCAGCGCCGGCACCGGAGCATCCTCCGCCCTGGGCTCCAACGGGCAAATCCTGACCTGGAGCAATGCCGCAGAAGGCTCAGACCCAACATCCTTGGCCAAGCCCGAGGACACGCCTGCAGATTTCAGCTTCACTGCCGTCAGCACGGGCGACCCGAGCTCATTGGCCCTAGGCTCCGACGGCCTGGCCTACGGATGGGGTGCCGACGATGCCGGCCAGCTGGGCGACGACCAATCCGGACCGGACCTGAACAGCAAGACTCCACAGGCTGTTGTGATTAGAAGCCTGGTTAAGACAGTCACCTTCGCCGGGCTGGCTACAGAGGGAACCCCGCAGTATCAGAACGGCACCTGGTTGGCAGTCACTCCGCGTTACAGGCCCGGGCAGGTGGATACCGTCATTCAATGGAGCCTGGTAGGCGTGGATCAGAAGGATCAGACCCTGCCCTACACCTACGACCAGTTGGCCGTCCTGCCCCTGACCGGCAGCACTGGCGTGGTCCTGCTGATCATAGCTGGCCTGCTGGGCATGGGAGCCGCCATGGCTGCCAGATTCCATCGGCGGGAGAACAAAATGACAGCATGACAGGGGCAGGGACGACACTATGAAAAATCTGGGCTGACAGGCTTCGAATAGATCATCGCCCTAAACAGCTGTCTTGTTTCGCCACTGCTTATGCATTGGGCCCTATCCACGAACTGAATCGCGGATAGGGCCCAATAAACATGTCAGGCGTCAGGCCCGAGTCACTTCTGAGCCAGCATGGACTGGTTGATAGCCGACAGGAAGTCCCGGTTGGTGGCAGTCTTCTTCAGCCTGGGCACCAGGGTCTGGTAGGCCTGCTCGGTCTCCATGCCGCCCAGAAGGCGACGCAGCCGGTAGACCACAGCCAGCTCTTCGGGCGCGGTGATCAGCTCCTCGCGCCGGGTGCCGGAAGCGTTGATGTCGATGGCGGGGAACATGCGCTTATCGGCCAGGTCCCTGGTCAGCCTCAGCTCCATGTTGCCGGTGCCCTTGAACTCCTCGAAGATGACCTCGTCCATCTTGGACCCGGTTTCCACCAGGGCCGAGGAAATGATGGTCAGGGAGCCGCCGTTTTCGATGTTGCGGGCGGCGCCGAAGAAGCGCTTGGGCGGGTAGAGGGCCTGAGCGTCCACGCCGCCGGAGAGGATGCGGCCAGAGGCGGGAGCCGAGATGTTGTAGGCGCGGGCCAGACGGGTCATGGAATCCAGAAGGACCACCACATCTTGCCCCAGCTCCACCAGGCGCTTGGCCCGTTCGATGGCCAGCTCGGCCACGGTGGTGTGATCGCTGGCTGGGCGGTCGAAGGTGGAGGAGATGACCTCGCCCTGGACCGTGCGCTCCATGTCGGTGACCTCCTCGGGCCGCTCATCCACCAGGACCACCATCAGATGAACCTCGGGGTTGTTGGCGGTGATGGAGTTGGCGATGGACTGCAGGGTCAGGGTCTTGCCGGCCTTGGGCGGCGAAACGATCAGACCGCGCTGGCCCTTGCCGATGGGGGCGACGATGTCGATCAGACGACCAGTGATGTTCTTGGGCTGGGTCTCCATCCGCATGCGCTCCTGCGGGTAGAGGGGGGTCAGCTTGTTGAAGTGAGGGCGTCCTGCTGCATCCTCCACGCTCATGCCGTTGATGGTGTCGATGGCCTGCAGAGGAACGAATTTCTGGCGCTGATTGCGATGCTCGCCCTCGCGAGGGGGACGGATGGAACCGTGCACGGCATCGCCCTTGCGCAGACCGTACTTCTTGACCTGACCCATGGAGATGTAAACGTCGTTGGGGCCAGGCAGGTAACCGGAGGTGCGCACGAAGGCGTAGGAGTCCAGCACATCCACAATGCCCGCCACGGGGACCAGATCCTCGGGCTTGAAGTTCTCCCTGGGCTCATAGTCACGATCCCGGTTGCTGCTGCGGTGGTTGTTGCGATTGCGCCGATCGTTGCGGTCATTGCGGTCATTGCGATCGCCCCGGTTTCGACGATCATAGCCGTTGTGCCGGTAGTCACGCCCCTCCTCGCCGCGATCCTCGTAGCTGCGCCGACGAGGACGGTCATTCCGTGAGGGCAGTGCTGCCAGAATATCGTCCAAATTGCGCACTGAACCGGAGCCGGAGCCTTCGCGCTCCTCGCCATGCTCACGCTCGTTCCGGCCACGGTTGGTATGGGAGCCCCGGGATGAATCCGTGTTGCGGTGACGCCGCCGGGATATGACCACGTTCTCCTCGTCGGCCACGGTATGGGGGAAGCGGTTCCGGTGCTCGCTATGGCCGCTCTTATGATCGTCAATGCCCAAAACATCGAAGAGGTCTCCGACAGGACGATCATCCTTGGATTCCTTGGTCTCCGTGGACTCCTGTCCGCCTTCCGCGGAGGACTTCGCCTCCTGGTTCGTCGGCTGCTGCTGATCGGCGGCCTGGCCTCCCTTGGCCACGGCGGCCGCAGCCTTGGGCTTGCCAACGGTTACTCCCTCAGGGGCCTTGCCGCCCGAGCGTGCCGCCTCGATCGTCTCGATCAGGACAGGCTTGCGCATGCCGGAAATACCGCGCAACCCCAGCTGCCTGGCCAATTCCTTGAGTTCGGGCAGCTTCATGGAATGAATATCTTGGCTTGTTGCCACTGTTGTAATGCCTTTCCTTCGCTATGCCTAATTAGGCTAGGCAAATAGCTTGAGAATAGTGCGGGGGTACCGCTCATGAAAATTCGATGCCGACTCGGCTTATCGAACTTCCATAAGCCTACAACGAGTGCCCGACCGGTGCAAGGAACAGCCTGCGTGTCCAAAAATTTATGGATAAGCCTCTAGACTGGGCATATGAATGACCGATCATCTCTGCGTGAACAACGGCGGAGCGAATTCGTAACCACCGCCATGCGGGTCTTCGACCGGAAAGGTGCTGCAAACACCTCCCTGCGCGACGTAATCCACGCCATGAACCACGGCAAGGGCGTGGGCATGAGCGTTTTCTATTACTATTTCAAATCCAAGGACGACCTGATAGATGCCTGCGTGCGCACCTATCTGGCCTCCTACGTGGACCATGTGGTTGACATTCTGCAGGATTCTGACCTGAGCGTCCAAGAGGCGCTGGACGACATTTGCCCGCATCTGATACGGGCCATTTGGAAGATGGACGTCATCTTCGCAGACAAGGCCAACTGGTACAACTACCTGAGCACCAACAGCAATGTGATGGAGGGCTTCGTCAGGCAGATCATCGACCCTTTGACCAAGGCCCTGGACCGCTGGCTGGATCGGGGCGACCTGCCGCAGACCCAGCTGATCCAAACAGCCAGCACCCGCACTGTAGCCTGGTTGATGGCCGACGGGCTCTCGTCCATCGTCAGCAATGGCAGAGGAGCCGCCGGCCACCCGCAGATCAGAGAAGTGGTCCGTCAACGTGTCCGCGAGAGCGTGGCCTTCTTCTCGCAGCTGCTGGGCCTGCCCCTGAAGCCACCAGCCATCGCCCTGTCATAAAATGACCAAGCCCCCGACCCTGCAGTCGGAGGCTTGGAGGAAAACGAAGGCTGAGGTTTGCTTACTTCTCCTCGTGGTAGGACTTCTCGGTGTTGACATTCCAGACGTTGGTCTTGTCAGTACGCCCCGATTTGATGTTGGCCACGGCTTCCATGGATGTGGCCATGGAGTGGTCCTGGTTGTTGTAGTGGTGCTGCCCGTTGCGGCCCACGCAGTAAAGGTTGCCGAAGGAGTCCAGCCATTTGACCAGCTCCGGCATCTGAGGGTAGGTGTCGAAGTAGGCCGGATAGGCTTTGACCACCCGCTCCCGGTGCGAGTCCAGCACATCGGCAGGACCGTTGATGATGCCCATCCGTGTCAGCTCCTTGATGGCGAAGTCAGTGGTCTCCTGATCGCTCATGCTCCAGAAGTCGTCGCCCTCCTTACAGAAGTACTCCAGGCCGATCCAGACAGTGCCATCGACATTCTTGACCATGTAGGGGCTCCAGTTGTTGAAGATCTGGATGCGGCCCATCTTGTAGCCAGGGTCCTGCACATAGATCCAGCAGTCGGGGACGATGGGCGGATCGCCCAAGGTCTTGATGGAGGTGGTGTTGCGGATGCGCAGGTGGCGGACCAAAAGGCCAACGGTCACGAAGTCGCGGTAGGGCAGGCCCTGAGCCACCCTGACCATTTCCTTGTCGGTGGAGGGCTCCTCGTGGGCGATGGCCTCGACCAGGTCCTTGATGGGCATGGAGGAGATGATCTGGTCAGCTTGCAGAGTCACTTCCTTGCCATCAGCGTTGCGATAGATCACTCCGGTCATGTGGCCTTCGCTCTGGGTCAGTCCGATCACACGCGCATCGGTGATCACGTGGACCCCGTGCTCGACATTGCGACGCTCCACGGTCTCCCAAAGCTGGCCTGGACCCAGCTTGGGGTACCAGAATTCCTCGATAAGGCTGGTCTCGACCTGATGGGCGTCGCGCTTCTTGGGCAGCAGCTTTTGGAAGGCGTTCTTGAGCACGCCCATGATGCTGAGCCCCTTGACCCGCTGGGCGCCCCAGTCGGCGCTGATCTCACGGGGGTGGCGGCCCCAAAGCTTTTCGGTGTAGCCCTCGAAGAACATGGAATAGAGCTTGCGACCGAAGCGGTTGATATAGAAGTTCTCCAGGTTGTCCTCAGGCAGCTTGTGGACGACAGACTTCAGATAGCTGAACCCGGCCTGCATGGTCAGCTTGAAGCCCATGGCCTTGAGTGTGTTGGGCGTCAAGGAGATGGGGTAGTCGAAGAAGTGGTGGTTCCAGTAAATCCTGGAGACGCGATGACGCTTGAGCATGACCCGGTCCGTCTTCTCCGGGTCGGGGCCGCCGGGCTCCAGATCGTGGTGGCGGCCAAGTTTTTTATCGTCATAGGAGGGCGCGCCCTGCAGGGGCAGGACCTCCTTCCACCAGTCCATGATCCGGTCATCCTTGGAGAAGAACCGGTGGCCGCCGATATCCATACGGTTGCCGTTGTGCCGAACCGTGCGTGAGATGCCGCCAAAGGCGTTAGTGGCCTCCAGCACAGTGACGTCATAGCGCTCGTCACCGCCGTCCTTGACCAGTTCCCATGCCGCTGTCAAGCCGGCGGGCCCTCCGCCGATGACGATCACGGACTGCTTGCGCTCCATGCCAACCTCCTGAAAACCATATAAAATCATCACCACTGTATCCGGATCGTCCCCAGTCAGAAGCTGCTGAAGGACTTCCCTCACGAATTCCCGCCATTGCGTGGAACAAACGTGATGATGCTCGCCCTTGCGCGACGCTTAACCCAGTGAATCAGGGATATCGATGTCTGTCTTCTGCACTTCCTCCACATTGACATCCTTGAAGGTGACGATCCGGACGTTCTTGACGAACCGGCTGGACCGGTAGACATCCCAGACCCAGGCATCGGTCAGCCGGACATCGAAGTAGACGTCCTGACCAGCGGATCGGACGTTGAAGTCCACCTTGTTGGCCAGGTAGAATCGCCGCTCGGTCTCGACTACGTAGGTGAACAGCTTGATCACGTCCCGGTACTCGCGGTACAAGGCCAGTTCGGCGTTGGTCTCGTAGTTGTCGAGATCCTCAGCACTCATCGACTACCTCCATTCGCGCGATCACGGCCATGGCCAAGCGTACGCCACCAGGCGCGTTTGGATCGTTTGGCCTCAGCCGACCCATAGGCCCAATCCGAGGCCGTATGCTCCTCGTCGGACTGCCCGGCAACAGACTCTTCGGAACCGGACTCCTCCCCCGCATCCTCAGCGTCCTTCCGACCAGGGCCCGCCTTCTCATCATTCCTGCCATCGGGTTCCGCATGGCCATCAGCAGATTTTCCTGAATGCAAACCACTCTTCGGGGCCAGACTGATCTGTTCGCTTGATGTCCGCGAATCCTGAGATGCCGAGGTGGACTCTTTAAACTTGGCTTCGCTTATGCCGCCATCCTCACCCGCTGCGTATCCGTGTGCAACAAGGGCTTCGGCCACACCAGGATTTTCACGGATGACATGCATGCCGAAGGCATTCAGAGAACGAATGGGATCATACTCGTCAACCAAGGCGTCCATGACGATCTGATCCTGGTACTTGCCGTTCTCGGCGTCCCAGAGCGCATCACGGGAGGTGCCCGAGATCATGAATCCCAGGGACTGGTAGACGGAGATTGAGCGTGTGTTTTTCTCTGGCACAGCCACCCAGATCCGGTGCAGGCCCAGACCCGTAGGAGCGGCAGCGTACCCGTAGGTCATGATTCTGGGCATGGCATCCCGGGAGTAGCCGCGCCCGCGGAAGTGCCTGCCCAGGACCACCTGGATCCTGGCTGAGCGCGACCAGCCGTCCACGTCGATTAGGAAGATCATGCCGATGACCCCCTTGGTGGCATCGGCATCGGGCGAGCCATCCTGGTCGGTGTCCGCGTCAGTGACCATGGCCCAGGCCAAGGTGCGGCGGGACTCGGGGTCACCCACGCCGGAATCACGGGCAGCCAGACCCTTGGACCAGGCCACCGACCTACGCACCCAGGCGTTGACGACGGCTCGTTCTGCGTTCGGTCCCTTGCCGGTGATGCCGGTGGAATTGTAGAAGGCCTCCAGCTGATCCATTGCCGTCAGATCGGCGATGACCGCCGGACGCAGGTGCAACATCTCGCCCCGGATATAGGGGATCTCGATTCGGTCGGGCAGCTGTCGGCTCGCCACGTCGTCAGGTCTCTCAGCTTGCGTTTGCGGTCGGTCATTGCCCCTGCCGCTCATAGACATCACGTCACCTCCATGATCGCCACCTTGCGATGGCAATCAATTGTAATCCCTCGCCCCTGGGAAAACCATGAGAAGCCGGGCAGGTCCGCCGGTCTGAGCCCGATGGAATCAGGCCGGCGGACCGGGCCTGATCAGGACTTAGCGATGCGCTCCATGACGATCTTGCTGACTGCCTTGGCATCGGCCTGACCTTTGGTAGCCCGCATGACCGCTCCGATAATAGCGCCCATGGGCTTCATATTGCCGCCCTTGAGCTTGGCCACGATGTCCGGGTTGTCCTTGAGGGCCTGATCGACGGCTGCATCCAAAGCCCCGTCATCCGAAACCACCTGGTAACCGTGCTTCTTGACGACCTCGGCCGGCTTGCCCTCGCCTGCCAACACGCCGGAGACGGTCTGCTTGGCCAGCTTGTCATTGAGCTTGCCGTCAGCAATCAGCTGCTCCACCTCAGCGACATCCTGAGCCGAGATGGGCAGCTCCTGCAGACTGACCCCACGGGCGTTGGCTTCGCGCGAAATCTCGCCCAGCCACCACTTGCGGGCTCCGGCAGCCGTGGCGCCGGCCTTGACCGTATCCTCGATCAGATCCACGGCATCGGCGTTGACCGCATCCTGCATTTGCCGGTCGGTGAAGTCCCACTCCTTCTTGAGACGGGCGCGGCGTTCGCGCGGCATCTCAGGCATCTGGGCCTTGAGCTCTTCAATATGATCCTTGGTCACATGAACCATGACCAGGTCAGGGTCGGGGAAGTACCGGTAATCGTTGGCATCGGTCTTGACCCGGCCGCCGGCAGTGGTCTGCGTGGACTCATCCCAGTGGCGGGTCTCCTGCAGCACCTCCCCGCCGGACTCCAGCAGGGCGGCCTGACGGCGGATCTCGTAGGTCAGCGTCTTCTCGATGCCCTTGAAGGTGTTGACATTCTTGGTCTCCGACCGGATTCCCAGAGGGGCGTCCGGCCCGGCGTGCAGGGAAACGTTGACATCAGCGCGCATGTTACCCTGCTCCATCCGGGCGTGGGAGATGCCCAGGGCCCGGACAATGTCTCTGATGGCCCTCACGTAGGCCCCGGCCACCTCGGGGGTACGTGCCCCGGCGCCCTCGATGGGCTTGGTCACGATCTCGACCAGGGGGACACCGGCACGGTTGTAATCCACCAGGGAGTGGTCGGCGCCTTCGATGCGGCCGTCTGCCCCGCCTACGTGGGTATTCTTGCCGGCGTCGTCCTCCACATGGGCCCGCTCGATGGGCACACGGAAAATGCTGCCGTCGTCCAGCTCCACGTCCAGATAACCCTCGCCATTCAGGGGCTTGTCATACTGGGAGATCTGATAGTCGCGGGGCATGTCCGGGTAGAAGTAGTTCTTCCTGGCGAACTGGCTCCACTCGTTGACCTTGCAGTGCAGAGCCAGGCCCAGCTTGACCGCATAGTCGATGGCGGTCTTGTTGACCACAGGCAGGCTGCCAGGCAGACCTAGGGAGACCGGGGTCAGCTGGGTGTTGGGCTCGCCGCCGAACTCGATATGAGCCGGGCAGAAGAGCTTGGTGTTGGTGCAGAGCTCGACATGGACCTCCAGGCCGAACACCGGGTCGTACTTGGCCACGGCATCGGCGTACTTCATCAGTTTTTCAGCCATTATGATTCCGTTTCCTTCCGATGCCTACTTGGTCGAATCCTGAGCCAGGCCATCCAGCCAGGGGGTGGACAGCTTCTTGGAGATGGGCCCGCCCCACTGCTCCTCCAGGGCCGCCTCAAGAGCGGCGGCAGGCCGGTACATGACCTCGTCGCGCATCTGGGGGGCGAAGAACTGGAAGCCGACAGGCAGCCCGTCGTCGCTGAGCCCGGCAGGAATCGACATGGCCGGAGTGCCAGCCAGGTTGGCCGGGATGGTGGCCACGTCGTTCAGGTACATGGCCAACGGGTCGTCCATCTTCTCGCCAAAGCGGAAGGCCGTGGTCGGCGACGTGGGCGAGACCAGGACATCGGCCTGCTCGAAGGCCTTCTCAAAGTCGCGGATGACCAGGGTGCGGACCTTCTGGGCCGAGCCGTACCAAGCGTCATAGTAGCCAGCAGACAGGGCATAGATGCCCAGGATGATCCTGCGCTTGACCTCGTCGCCGAACCCGGCTTCACGGGTGGCAGCCATCATGTTGGCAGCCGTCTGGGGGACGCCCTCGGGGGGCATGACCCGCAGGCCGTAGCGCATGCCGTCATAACGGGCCAGGTTGGAGGAGACCTCGGAAGGCATGATGATGTAGTAGGCGGCCAGCGCGTAGGGGAAGTGCGGGCACGAGACCTGGACCACCTCGGCGCCCATGGATTCCAGCAGCGAGACGGCCTCGTTGAAGCGAGCCTCGACGCCGGGCTGATAGCCCTCGCCGCCCAGCTCCTTGACCAGACCCACCTTGAGGCCCTTCAGATCGCGCTTCTGGCCCTGACGAGCAGCCTGTGCCAGAGGGGGGACCGGCTTGGGAATGGAGGTGGAGTCTCGGCGGTCATAGCCGCCGATGACCTCCTGCAGCAGGGCCGCGTCCAGCACTGATCTCGAGACAGGACCGATCTGATCCAGGGAGGAGGCCATGGCGATGGCCCCGAACCTGGAGACGCCGCCATAGGTGGGTTTGACACCTACGGTGCCGGTCAGGGATCCGGGCTGGCGGATGGATCCGCCGGTGTCGGTGCCCAGGGCCAGCGGAGCCTCAAAGGCGCCGACAGCCGAGGCCGAGCCGCCGCCTGAACCGCCCGGGACCCGCTCGGTGTCCCAGGGGTTGTGTGTGGTCTTGAAGGCCGAGTGCTCAGTGGAGGAACCCTGGGCGAACTCATCCAGGTTGGTCTTGCCCAGAATGGGCATCCCCGCGGCCTTGAGCTTCTTGATGACGGTGGCATCGTAAGGCGGCACCCACCCCTCAAGGATCCTGGAGGCGGCCGTAGTGGGGATGCCCTCGGTGACGATCATGTCCTTGATGGCAATGGGAACGCCAGCCAGCTCCGGCAACCCCTCGGCGCCTTCACGAGCCAGACGCTGGTCGAAGGCATCGGCCTGCTCCAGGGCCCGATCGGCGCTGACCTGCAGAAATGCATCAATGCTGGGCTCGGCAGCCTCGATCACATCCAGATGAGCCTGAACCAGTTCACGGCTGGAGACCTGCCCGGACCGCAGCTGCGCGGCCATGTCGGAGGCGGATTGCTTGACCAATTCTTCCTGTGCGCTCATCGTCTCACTCCTCACCCAGAATGCGCGGGGCCACAAACATGCCCGACTCGGTGACCGGGGCCCCCGAAAGGGCAGCCTCCTGGGTCAACGGCTCTTCAGCCTCATCGGGGCGCAGGTAGGCTTCCAGAGGAATGGGATTGGCAGTGGGGGGCACATCATCGCCGGCCACCTCCTGGACCTTGGTGATGGAATCGGCGATCACATTGAGCTCGCCCTTGAGGCGGTCGGCCTCCTGATCGGTCAAGGCGATTCGGGCCAGATCGCCCAAGTGCTTGATCTCTTCACGTGTAAAAGTTGGCATACCACTTATCATATGGGTGCTCTATGACACGCAGAAGACAGGGTCAAACGATGTCTGCGCGCCGGAAGACCAGGGTTCCCAGAGCACAGCACAGGGCTGTCCAGACCGTCAGAATCAGGCCCGCCTGCCACCAGGTCGGCCACCAGCCGATGCCTGCTTCTGGCGCCCAGCCCAGACCTGAGAGGAAGGTCCCCAGCAGACTGGCGGGGGTCAGCCTGAAGAGGGTCTGCAGCCAGCCGGCATGAGGGATTAAACCCCGCAGAAGGCACAGAATCAGCGGCAGGACCACAGTCAGCCCCAAGAACAAGCCGATCCCGCCGGCCTTGGATCGACTCAAGGCTCCCAGACCCAGGCCCATCAAGGCAAAGAGGACCAGCATGAGCGGACCGCCCAGCAGATCAATCAGCGCAAGCCCAGGCTTGCAGGCGGGCAAGGCGCCGGATTTGCCTGGCAGAAGCAGGGTTGCCAGGATCCAGCCAAACAGCAGGCCCACCTGTGCCGCCAGCCAAGTCAGCAATGCCAAGGCAAGACCCTTGGCCATCAGGACCATGCCTCGACGAGGGTTGGCCATCAGCGTGCTCTCAATGGTGTCGCCAGAAAACTCGCGCGTAAGGACCAGAACCCCCAGAATGCCCGCCATGATCATGGCCGGAAACAGGCCGGAAGCAACGGCCAGCCAGAAAACGTCACTGGAAGCAGACAAAAGATGGGCTGGGAAGTCATCAATCTGCCGGTCCAGGCCAGCCAGAACCCTGGTCGCACGAGCCATCAGGCCGGTGCTCAACGGCTGCAGCAACGTGATGATCAGCAGCAGGACCCAAGTCGATCGCAGGGAGAACATCTTGCGCAGCTCCCCTCGGACCGCCCCGGAAAGGGTCAACTGACCGGATGGACGACGCGAATCCAGGAAGGGCAGCCCCGAGGTTCGACGCAGCCGAGTGAAGTCGGAACCATGCCGTGGAGTTGCGTAATCAGTTCCTGCGGGTACCTCTCGCCGGCTCCGACGGGCTCGGCGACCGTTGTCGGCACTCATGGCCGCGCATCCTTTCTGCCGTGGATGACGTCCTTGTAGACCTGCTCCAGGGAAACCTCCTCCTGCTGAAACTCGTAGAGCACCACACCCTCCTGGGCCAGAATCGAGGCTGTGGAAGACAGAGGCGCACCCTGGATGCGGAAGCGGGCGGCATCCGGAGGACAGTTCTTGTCTGGGGGCAGACGGGTGATGCTGATTCCGGCAGCCGTGGCCAGGGCGGCCTTTAATCGGTCAGGCTGCGGCGTCACCGCATAAATGGAGTCACGGGAGTGCTCGCCGATGAATCGGGCCACGGTCGTTCTCTCTAAGATCCGTCCCTTGGCGATGATGACCAGATCGTCAGCGATTTGAGCCACCTCGTCAATCTTACGGGAGCTTAGGAGGACTGCCTTGCCCTGTGAGGCGAGGCTGCGGCAGATGTCTCTCACCCGGTCGGCTCCCTCCGGATCCAGACCGTCAAGGGGATCATCCAGAACCAGGTTGTGCGGCTCACCCAGCAGGGCAGCGGCCAGGGCCAACCGCTGACTCATCCCCAGAGAAAGGGATCCCGTCGGCCTGTCGGCGACCGATTGCAGACCGACCATCTCAAGCACCTGGTCCACCCGACGATGATCAATGCCATTGACCGCAGACAAGGCCAGCAGGTGATCCCTGGCCTTGCAGGCAGGATGGGCGTTGCGTGGATTCAGTACCGCTCCCGCTGTCCGCATGGGCGATGAAAGCCGGACGAAGGGCTGGCCATCGAACAGGGCCTTGCCTGCATCAGGGCGAACCAGCCCCAGAGCGATGCGCAGGGTGGTCGACTTGCCAGCGCCTTTGGGCCCCACAAGCCCAGTCACCCGACCGTCCCTGGCCGTGAAAGAGACACGGTTCAGTGCCTTGTGGGAGCCGTAGCGCTTGGTCAGCGAGTCGACGACGATCATGGCAGAGGCCCCTGGCCTGATTGACCCGCCACCCCGGCATGCTGGCAGATCCATGAGTGCATGGCTACGGCAGCCGCAGCCCCGGCGTTGATGGAGCGCACCGATCCGAACTGGGAGATGTAAACCACATCGTCCGCCAGCTCCAAGGCCTTCTCGGACAGCCCCGGCCCCTCGGCGCCGAACATGAGCAGGCAACGACGAGGAAAGCGGTATGTTTCCATGGGGACGGCCCCTGGGACATTGTCGATGGCGATCATACGGGGCATGGGCTCCCCCTGCCTGACTGCTTCTTCTCGCAGGGTAGTCGTCATGGTTGCTATGTCGGGATCGTGGACCACGTGCTGGTAGAGCTCGGTCATCAACGAGCCCTTGCGGTTCCATTTGTGCGGACCGACGATATGGACGCGGCTGGCGGCGAAGGCATTGGCTGTGCGGACCATGGAGCCGATATTGAAGTCGTGGGTCCAGTTCTCCACAGCTACTTCGAAATCATGACGGCCCCGGCGATCCAAGTCGTCCCGGATGGCCTCTACCTTCCAGTAGCGGTATCTGTCCAGGACATTGCGGCGATCCCCTTGATCCAGCAGTTCGCAGTCATAGCGCGGGTCCGTCGGCAGGGGCTGCTCAGGATGCTCTTCCTGCCAGGGGCCGACCCCCACCTGGCGGAAGACCGGCTCATCTGAGGCCATGGCCGCTCGGGTCACTGGATCAGGCTCCCTCATGATCGCTCCGGGGAATCGTCGGCCGCGCCGACGAACTGATCCTCCTGATAGGCGCAAATGAAAGGCAGCCGTTGCCGGGATCCGTCCACCGGATCGACCACCTGAATGCTGCCATCGGTCCGGCCACCCACCAGAGATGCGATGGCCAATGTCTTTGCACCCTGACGCTGGATGATCCCGCAGTCAAGATTGAGCTCGTTGTTCTTGTCCAGGGTGACCAGGGATGAAGTCTGCACATAGGATTTCCGGCCCAGCCAGGCATCCAGCAGGATGACCCGCCTGCCCTCGATGGATGGGCCCTTGATGGAGGGGTAGACGAAGTCCATAACGAAAGCGTCCAGATCCTGACCGCGTGAGGCTGCGGCATGGAGCATGGCATCGGCCAGCGGCACGGCAGCGGCGGTCAGGGCTCCGACCGCATCGAAATCATCGACTGAATAGCCCGCATCTTCCAAAGTATCCAAAAGAACATGCCCGGCCAGTTCAGCCCCGCGGTGGTGGAAGGTGACCCCGCTGAGCTCGGTGAAGGGACGCCCGCCGATCTCCTGGGCCAGGAGTTCGCGCAGCTGATCGACCGGCTCAGGCAGGTCCGTTCCAGATTCGCGCCCAATCAGATCCGGCGACCCCGTGGGCCTGAAGGATGAGCCCTCTTGTCTCTTCGTTGCCTCGTTCATGCTTATCACACTAGCGCCGGAGGCCCCTAAGCGGCACTCACTGCCCTTGGTCGGAAAGAACCTCCGGGGCAGTCAGCTCCCTGATGTTGCCCTTGTCCGAATCGATCATGTCGACCGAATCGATGACCTTGGCAGGATCCATCTGCTGCAGCTTACGGGCAGTGACCAGAACCCGCGACTCCAAGGAGGAGGCGAACTTGTTGTAGGCAGTCACCGTGGCAGTGATGGAGCGCCCCAATTTGTTGGCACGATCGCCCAGAACCACAAAGCGGTCATAGAGCTCGTGGGTGAGCGTGAAGAGGGTGCGGGCGTCCTCGGACAGGTTCTGCTGCTGCCAGGCGTAGGCCACCGACTTGAGCACAGCCCAGAGGGTCACCGGCGAGGTCAGGGCTACCTTCTGGGCAAAGGCGTCGTCCATCAGCGTGGGATCCACCTCCAGGGCGGCCTGCAGAAGGGAATCGTTGGGGATGAAGGCCACCACGAAGTCCGGGGCCGTTTCGAAGGCGTTCCAGTACTCCTTGTCGGCCAAGGCCTTGACGTGCTCGCGCAGGGCCCGGGCATGCGCCTTGAGCAGCTCGTCCCGGCGGCGCAGCTCGTCATCCGAAGCGGTGTCGGGGATCTCGCAGGCCCGCTGGTAGTCGGAATAGGGGGCCTTGGCATCAATGGGAATGGTCTTGCCGCCGGGCAGGTGGACCACCATGTCGGGACGCAGAACACGTCCATCCGAGGCGGTGACCACCACCTGGGTGTCAAAGTCCACATGCTCCAAGAGCCCTGCAGACTCGACGATATTCCTGAGCTGAGCCTCGCCCCAAGCGCCGCGCACCTTGTTGTTGCGCAGGGCCGAAGCCAGGGAGCTGGTCTCCTTGTCCAGCCTCCCCTGCTGCTCGCCCAGACTCTTCAGCTGCTGTCCCAGGGAGCCCATCTCCTGCTTGCGGCCCTCCTCGATCTGGGCCACCTTGTGTTGGAGGGCGTCCAGGTTCTTCTGTACAGGAGCCAGGGCCGAGAGCACCTTGCTCTGCTCCTCCAGATTCTGAGCCTGCCTGCGCCGTTTCTCCTCCTCCTGCGCCTGGGCACGGCGGCGCTCCTGCTCGATTCTGATCTGCTCGGCCTGCTGGGCCTGGGCCAGCTGGGATTTGACGAAGGAAAGCTCTCGGTTCAGGCCATCCACCTTGGTCCGCGCCTCCACCAACGCCGCTTCGGATCCATGGAGCCGGTCCTGGGCCTGATCCAGCTGCGAGCGCAGCTCATCCACCTGGCTATCAGACCCCATGCCGACGGCCCTGCGGCCCTGGGTGCGACCCAGCGCATACCCGGCCAACCCTCCCAGGACCATACCGATCAGCAGGAGAAGCACCACCATGACCACTGATGACGTAGAATCGAACATATGTTCTAGTAAACCCCCAACGTTGGACCCCAGGGCTGTGTCGGCCCGACAGGCTGTCGACAGTAGTTCGAAAATTCGTTTTTTCCGCAAGGAATCGGCCTTGAAGCCAGTGCCAGGCCCCGATGACGGGCAGAATAGAGAATATCAAGGGGTTGGAGCAAGACCGAAGGAGATCCGTGGGTATCGATATCTTCCTGGCGATAGCCGATCTGGTCGTGGCCTGTGCGGTCACCTGGCTGATCATCTGGTACTTCCTTATGCCGTCAGCCCATGCCAGTGACCAGGATGCGGGCGCGGGCTCCCCGGCCAACCCTCCCTGGCGCGATCCCGAGGATTGGGGCAGGTGGGGAGCCGATCTGGACTCGCGCAGCCACCGTTTGCTCAGGCCGACCATCGTCAGCGCCCTGCTGACCGCGCCCGTCCTGGTTCTGGATCTGTTCGATCGTTTCGGCCCCGATTTGATGCCCTCTTGGCTGACCAGCCCCTGGGTGCAGGCTATTCTGATAACCCCAGTCATCTTCTACTGCGGCCGTGGAATACTCGTGGACGGGTGGAAGGCCATGACCGAGCACCGCTGCAGCTCCGACCTCCTGGCCATGCTGGCCACAAGCCTGGCCTACCTGTACAGCCTGGTCACCTGCCTGGCCGGATCCCAGCTGCCGGAAGGCTCCCGATCCCCCTACTTCGATCTGATCGGCGTGGTCATCACCCTCCTCTTGCTGGCTCGGGTCATCGGCACCAGAATGGAAGCCTCCCTGGTGGCCTCCTTGAACCACCTGACGGAGATCCGGCCAGCCTCAGGCCTGGTGGCCGATCCCGAGCATCCGCAGTCAGTCCCCGCCCAGATCCTTGCACGCGACCGGATCCGCCCAGGCGATCTGCTCCTGGTACGCACAGGTGAGCGGCCAGCTGCTGACGGAGTTGTGGAATCAGGGTCGGCCCTGGTGGACGACAGCGAGCTGACAGGCGGCGACAGACCCCGGCCATGCGGACCCGGCGACCGGATCCTGGCCTCCAGCAAGATTCTGGAGGGCCGACTGTCCATCCGCGTTGACGCCGTCGGCGACAACACCTATGCAGCCAGGCTCGCAAAGATCATTCCCCAGGCCCTGGTCGAGCGATCCCCCGACATGCGCAGGATGGATCGGATCGTCCACACAGCCATCGCCATGATCATGATCCTGGCTGTCTGGGCCTTCATGCTCTGGCTCATGCTGGGTCCGCAGCCCCACCTGGCCCACGCTGTAGGCAATGCCGTCTGCGTACTGACCATCGCCTGCCCTGCCGTCGCGGCCATGACCATCCCCATGGCCTTCCGAACCAGCCTGGAGACGGGCCTGGCCCACGGCCTGCTCTTCACCTCGCCACGAGCCATGAACCGTCTGGGCCGGGTGCGGACCCTGATCCTGGACGACTCCTCTCTGCTGGATCCCGATGACTCGGAGGGCCAAGGAGTGCATACGGAATCCCTGACCCGAACCGCCACCCATCTACGCGCCCTGCGGGTAAGCAGCCTGATCCTGGACGGGAGCCGCCAGCCGGACGACAGGATCGAGCGTGCAGCCCGTCAGGCAGGCGTGGATATGTTGATCACCCAGTTGACCCCCGAGCGCAAACGCGAGTGCATGGATAGGCTCAACCACGACCTGACCCGGACCAGCAGGGGGGTTCCAGCGGATCGGACTGGTCAAAACGCCACCTCCACCCGGGAACGGGGCCGAACAAGCCTAGTGGCTTTGGCAGCTGCGACAACCGCTGATCATGAGCTGACAGACAAGGCCCGAGTAAGCATCGCTCTGGGTCCCCAATTTCAAGCAGATGCGGAGGGTACAGACCCGATGCAACCGGATCTCATCCTGCACCAGGACGACCTGGACGGAACCGGCAGGGCCATAGAACTGAGCCGGGCCACGACCCAGGTCATCAGGCAGAACCTGATCTGGTCCACTGTCTACAACATCATCGCCCTGGTCGTTGCCACCGGAATTTGCCAGCCTTTCCTTGGCTGGATGCTCAACCCCATGATCGCGGCAGCAGCAGGGGCCCTGTCCACCATTCTGGCCATGCTCAACATTCGTCGTCTACACCGGCTGCGGCACCTGCGCCGTCGCTGGCTACACCTCGCCCTGATCGACACGGACCAACTTCCGACAGTCGCGGCACGACGCCCCCAGGTCATCGTCGACAGCCAGTGGGAGTCCATGCAAGAGGGCAAGGATCCGGCGGCCGCTCTGCACTGAATCCATAGAGCACAGTCTGTAATACAGAAAGGGTCGGCACCCGGAATTATCCCCGTGTGCCGACCCTAATTGATCTCAGTGAGACTGGGCCTGATCCTGATCGTCGCCACGAGCGGCATGACGGCCACGGCCACCATCACGTCCGCCATCGCCGGCATCAGCATCGGCATCGCCATCAGCTGTCACATCGTCGACCGTGACCGAGTCATCGACCAGATTCTCGGTGGGCCAGGCAGTCAGCTCCAGGTGGTCGCCACCGGTCTGGTCCACCAGAACCGTGTCGCCGTCGTGGACCTTGCCGGCCAGCAGCATCCTGGCCAGCTGATCGCCAACCTCGGTTTGCACCAGCCTACGCAGGGGACGAGCGCCGAAGGCCGGGTCATAGCCCATGTTGGCCAGCCACTCCCGGGCGGAGTCGGTGACATCCAGGGTGATGCGCCGATCAGTCAACCGCTGGGCCACCTGCTTGACCTGAATGTCTACGATGGAACCCAGCTCGTCCCGGGTCAGCGGGTGGAAGATGACCAGGTCGTCCAGCCGGTTGATGAACTCGGGCTTGAAGTTGGCGTGTACGGCATCCATGACGGCCTTGCGCTTGCCCTCCTCGTCCAGGTCGTCCCGGACCAGGAACTGCGAGCCCAGGTTTGAGGTCATGATCAGGATGGTGTTCTTGAAGTCCACCGTCCTACCTTGGCCATCGGTCAGCCTGCCGTCGTCCAGAACCTGCAGGAGCAGGTCGAAGACCTCGGGGTTGGCCTTCTCCACCTCGTCGAAGAGGACCACCGAGTAGGGCCGCCTACGCACGGCCTCGGTCAGCTGACCACCCTCCTCGTAGCCTACGTAGCCGGGAGCAGCACCGATCAGACGAGAGACCGAGGCCTTCTCCATGTACTCTGACATGTCGATGCGGACCATGGCCTTCTCATCGTCGAAGAGGAAGTCGGCCAGAGCCTTGGCCAGCTCCGTCTTGCCCACGCCGGTGGGGCCCAGGAACATGAAGGATCCGGTAGGCCTGTCAGGGTCGGCGATGCCGGCACGCGAGCGCCGGACCGCATCGGATACCGCATGGATGGCCTCTTGCTGGCCGACCACCCGCTTGCCCAGGTAGTCCTCCATATGCAGGAGCTTCTCGTTCTCGCCCTCCATGAGCCGTCCCACGGGAATCCCAGTCCAGTCAGAGACGATCTCAGCCACGGAATCCGCATCAACATGGTCGGGAACCATGGGCTCCTGGGCTGGGCCCCCGGCGATGTCAGCCCCATCGGGACCAGCATCATTGGCGGCGTTCTTGGCCTGCTCGGCCGCGTTCTCCGCCTGGGCCAGCTGCTTGCGAATGCCGGGGATCTCTCCATAGAGGATGCGGGAAGCCTTCTCCAGGTCGCCCTCACGGGTGGCCTTGTCAGCTTCGACCCTCTTGGCATCCAGCTGGGCGCGCAGGTCGCCGACCTTGTTATGGCCAGCC
The DNA here is from genome assembly GCF_052606235.1 of Bifidobacterium sp. ESL0820. NCBI lineage: Bacteria > Bacillati > Actinomycetota > Actinomycetes > Bifidobacteriales > Bifidobacteriaceae > Bifidobacterium > Bifidobacterium sp. ESL0820. The sequence goes on along the minus strand of NZ_CP199594.1, from coordinate 1,820,981 downwards.
TTCTCATTCTCCCAACGGGCCTTGAGGCCGCCCAGCTTCTCACGGGAGTCCGCCAGCTCGGCCTGCAGCTTGCTCAGGCGGTCCTTGGAGGCAGGGTCATCGGCCTTCTTCAGCTGCATCTCCTCCATCTCCAGACGGGTGACGCGGCGTTGAAGCTCGTCAATCTCCTCAGGCTGGGAGTCCAGCTCCATCCTCAGGTGGGCAGCGGCCTCGTCAACCAGATCGATGGCCTTATCGGGCAGCTGACGACCAGAGATGTACCGGTTGGACAGCGTAGCTGCCGCGACCAGGGCATCATCCCCGATGGTCACCTTGTGGTGGGCCTCGTAACGCTGCTTGAGGCCACGCAGGATGGCCACGGTGTCCTCCACGGAGGGCTCGCCCACGAAGACCTGCTGGAAGCGGCGCTCCAGAGCCGGGTCCTTCTCGATGTTCTCACGGTACTCGTCCAGGGTGGTGGCGCCGATCAGGCGCAGTTCACCCCTGGCCAGCATGGGCTTGAGCATGTTGCCTGCGTCCATGGCTCCTTCGGCCGCACCAGCTCCGACGATGGTGTGGATCTCGTCGATGAAGGTGATGACCTGACCGTTGGCGCTCTTGATCTCATTGAGGACGGCCTTGAGGCGCTCCTCAAATTCGCCGCGATACTTGCTGCCAGCCACCATGGAGCTCAGATCCAGGGAGATCAGCCTCTTGCCCTGCAGGGTGGTGGGTACGTCGCCGGCCACGATGCGCTCGGCCAGACCCTCGACCACAGCGGTCTTGCCCACACCGGGCTCGCCGATAAGGACAGGGTTGTTCTTGGTCCGCCGGGACAGGATCTGCATGACACGACGAATCTCCTGGTCCCTGCCGATGACCGGGTCCAGCTTGCCCTCCTTGGCCTGGGCAGTCAGATCGGTGGAGTACTTCTCCAAGGCCTTGTAGGTGCCCTCGGCATCCGGGCTGGTCACCTTGGCGCCGCCGCGCACCTGGGGCACGGCCTTGCGCAGGGTATCGGCCTGCAGACCGTTCCGATTCAGAATATCGGCGGCCTGCGAGGGACCCTGAGCGATGGCAATGAGCAGATGCTCGGTAGAGACATACTCGTCCCCCATGGCCTGCATTTCCTTCTCCGCCTGGGCCAGGGCCATGCTGAGCTGACGGCTGGCATCGGGCTGGGAGGCCGTGGACCCGCTGGCCGACGGCAGAGCCACCAGGGCCTGACGGACCTCTGCTCCGACTCGTTGGCTGTCACCACCAGCGGCCTGGATCAGTCCAGGCACCACTCCGGACTGCTGACGCAGCAGAGAGTCCAACAGATGGAGCACATCCACCTGGGGGTTGCCGGCCGCCGAGGCCGACTGGATAGCATCGCCTATGGCCTGCTGGGCCATGGTGGTGAAGTTTTCGTTCATAGAGCATCCTCCAACATTCTTCGGCGGGGGCTGCCGAAACACTCGACCAGACCCCGTCACGGGTTCATCTGTCTTCTACAACAGCAGAAGGAGGATACCTATTCCCAAACTTGAGCCCATTCGACTCAAGTTTTTGCCTTGCTTGTTGCTCCATTCGCTACTCATCGATGACCACATTGCGCAGGTAACCGATCCCCTCCACCTGGACCGTGGCCTCGTCCCGGTTTTTCAACGAACCTGTGGCGTTAGGGGTACCGGTCATGATGACATCGCCGGGCAGCAGGGTGGCGAAGCTGGAGATGAAGGCGATCTGCTCAGGAATGGAGTGGATCAGGTTTGCGGTGGTGCCGCTGGCCTCGGGCACCTCTTCCCCGTTGAGCTTGAAGGAGATCTTCGCATCCCGATAGTCCAGGTCGGTCTCGATCCAAGGCCCAAGGGGGCAGGCGGTGTCAAAGCCCTTGCAGCGGGTCCACATAGGATCATTCTTCTGCAGGTCGCGCAGGGTCACATCGTTGACGCATGTGTAGCCCAGCACATAGTCCATGGCCTCATTGACACTCACCTTCCGTGCCATCCTGCCCATGACGACGGCCACCTCGGGCTCGTAATTCATGTCCTTGCTGTAGGAGGGCTTGACGATGGGGTCGTCAGGACCAATGACCGAGGTGGAGGGCTTCATGAAGAGCATGAGCTTCTCCGGTGGTTCCGGGTTCGAGGACTGGCCATGCTCGGCCATGTAGGCGGCGTGGGCGCGGTAGTTCTTGGCTGCCCCGTAAATCTTGGAAGGGATGACCGGAGCCAGCAGCCGCACATCCTCGTCGTCCAATGGGTAACGCTGGCCGGTGGGTTCGACCTGCTGGCCGGTCAGGGGGTAGCCGCTCAGCTCGACCAGGTAGTCCTTGCCGTCTTGCTTGTCAGTTTGGACGAAGGCGTATCGTGGGGTGTCCTTGTAGGAAAAACGCGCGATTCTCATAGGGCACAGTCTAGCCCCAGGCCGGGCCTCTTGACAGGTTCGGGTTCTGAAACAGAGAGCTGCCGGTCAGATAAAAGCCCGAGGGCCGAATATGGCTGTGCCTACACGGACCTCGGTCGACCCCTCGGCCACCGCATACTCCATGTCTCCGGTCATGCCCATGGACAGCATGGTACAGGTGTCCGTGCCCGGCTCCCCCGAATCCCTGATGCGGTCTCGCAGGCCGCGGAGATGGGCGAATCCGCTCCTGATGACGGCTTCATCATCCACATGGGCGCCGACGGTCATCAGACCCTTGAGCCTAATCCCCTCCATACTGGCCAGCTCATAGGCCAGATCCAGGGCCTGGTCGGGGGCACATCCCGACTTGGCCTGCTCGCCGGACTCGTTGACCTCCAGGAGGATGCCCACAGTTCTGCCCGCCGCCAGTGCCCGTGTGGCCAGCTTTCGAGCCAGCGAGGGCCCGTCGACCGACTCGACCGTGTCGACATATGGCAGGATCTTATTGATCTTGTTGGATTGGAGCTGCCCAATGAGGCGGAAGCCCACGCTGGCGCTTGATGAATCACTGTCTGCAGCGTCGGCGCCAAGAACCAGTCCCCTGTCCCGACAGAGCTCCAGCAAACCCCGGGCCTTGGCGGTGACCTCCTGAGGACGGTTCTCGCCGATCCGACGCACCCCGGCATCAATGGCTGCCATGATCTCGCCCACATCGCGGGTCTTGGTGGCCGCCAGCAGAGTCACCGAGCCTTCTTTTCGGCCGGCGGAGTCCTCCGCTTTGGCGATCCTGTCAGCCACACGCTTGACCCCATCCGTGATCTGCACCGCCCGTTCCCGGCTGATCTGCCGATTGCCCAGATCCTTGTGGTCCATATAAGCGACCATGACCCGCTACCTCCTTAAAATCCGGAAGCCTTGACTGAGGCCATGGTAGCCAGTGGCTCATACCGGCAAGCTCACAAGCCCGGGAGAAAGCTGATGCCAGAAACGAGCAAGGAAATTCAAAATCGAAGAGCTCACAGATCCGGCCTTACGTCAGAAACGTTCAGCTTGCTCAGGTCAAGCTGCCGGTCCTTGCGTTCAGCGGCCAACGTGTTCCACGTGAAACCATCCAGCAGCTCCCGCGCACTTGCAGGTCTGGGACAGTCCAAGATTCCCAGGAGCCAGCCGCAGACCCCCAGCACCTGCTTGGCCGCCCATCCGTCTCTCCTAAGCAACCCCAGGTCCGGCGATCCGAAGCGTTTGGACATTCTCCTGCCGTCCACGCCATCGATCAGCGGCAGATGCGCATACTGAACACGAGGAGCCTGCGGCTGAAGGTGATTCCGGATCCACATCTGAATGGCCGTGGACCTTAGGAGGTCCCGTCCTCGAACGATCTGATTGACGCCCATGGCCAGGTCATCCACCGTCACCGCCAACTGATAGGAAACCAAGCCGTCCGAACGTCTGACGACCACATCGCCGACCTGCCTGGGCAAGTTGAAGGACTGCGGGCCAAAGATCAGATCCCTGAAGCGACAGGCGGCATCCGACTCGTCGGGTTGATCGGGGACTGCGATTCGCAGGCTGTGCCTCTGCCCCCGAGCCAGCCTTTCACTGACTGTCTGATGGGAAAGTCCTCGGCAGGTGCCCGGATAGACGATGAACCCGTCGCCCTCATTCGGCGCCGATGCCGCACGGATGTCGGCACGGGAGCAGAAGCATGGGTAGACCAGGGGCTGCCCGCCAATTAATTGCTGTGATTCAAGTAATTTCAATGCCTGGCTGTAGGCATCGGCGCGCTGGGACTGGTAGACCACTTCGCCGTCCCAATCCAATCCCAGCCAGGCCAGGTCATCCATGATCCAACGATCAGCGTCCTTTACCACCCGCGGCGCATCTATGTCTTCGATGCGAAGCCGCAGAACCCCGCCAGATCCTTGCGACCTGACACCCAGCCAGGCCGCCAGACATGCATAGATATTGCCAAGGTGCATTCGCCCAGTCGGCGAAGGTGCCAACCTTCCTACGACCTTGGCTTGGTCGCCCTGATCCACTCTCGGTTCTCCCTTGTGCATACCGACATGCTTGCATACCATCCGGTCATCAGGGAAGCATCAGGCAGCCAAACTACTACTTGCTCCTGAATGGTCGCACAAGGCAAATGCTCAGAAGCTGTCGAGCAGGCGATCTATTTCCTCGAAGTGCTTGACCCCAGGACGCCAGACCGGCTTGCCACGAACGATGACCAGCTTGGGGTCAGCCAGGGTCCGCACATTCTTGGCAGGGTCCTCGTCAAGGACGATCAGATCCGCATCCTTGCCCGTATCGACCGAGCCAGTGACATTGTCGAAGCCCAGGTTTCGGGCATTGACCTGGGTGGCGGCGTGGAAGGCCTGCGCCGGAGTGAAGTCAGCGTACCGCACCAGATAGTCGAGTTCCCGCCAAGTGCTGTACTGGGGCACGAAGGTCATGCCGGTGTCGGTCCCGACGCCGACGGCAATGCCGTTCTCGTGAGCCTGCTTGGCGCTCTTGACCATGCCGTCAACGACCAGTTCGGAGTTGCCGCGTACTATGTCGCTGATTCCCAGCTCCTGCTGGCTGATCTTGACCAGCGGCAGTCCGGCGGACAGTGTGGGGTCCAGGGCCGAGAAACCACGAAGCGAGCGCGGATTGTCAAGGAAGAGCCCAATCATCTCGTCATCCAGAGCACTGCCGTGTTCTATGGTATCCACGCCTGCCTTGAGAGCGGCCTTGACCCCCTCGGGGCTTTGAGCGTGTGCTGCGACGAGCACGCCAAACTCATGGGCTTCATCGCAGACGGCGGCCATTTCCTCCTCGGTCATCTGCGGGCTGCCGGCCTCGCCAAGCTTGGTGGCATCGGTGACGCCACCGGTCGCAGCCACCTTGATGGCATTGACGCCATGATCCAGGTTCTCCCGGGTCCGACGCCTGGCTTCTTCGGGAGAGGAGCAGGACAGGGCGATGAAGGGATCACCGTGCCCTCCTGGAATCGCCAGGAGCGGACCGGCAGCCAACATGCGCGGGCCAGTCAGCTCGTCGGCATCAATCTTGTCACGCAGACGAACCGCCTCATAGCCCACATCACCCAGGGTACGGATGGTCGTCACTCCAGAATTCAGCAGAGTGGAAACGTTGCCTTTGATCCTGGCATCCATAAGGACTTTGCCGGCAGGGCTGTGCACCACTTTCAAAGCAGCGTCGACCACGCGCGGCGACAGGTCCGTACCGCCAGACAGGGGCTTGCCGTCGGCAAAAAGATGGGTATGGGCATTGATGAGTCCAGGCGCCACAAACTTGCCCGTAGCGTTGATCCGGTGATATCCGGAAGGCACGTAGGCCAGCGGGGTCGGGCAGACCTGCTCTATCCGGCCGTCCGCGGACACCAGAACAGACATATCCTTCTGGACCGTGCCTTGCTCATCTCCGGTCGCGATACTGGCATGCTCGAGCACAAACGGCTCGCGCTCTTTCCTGCCTTGAAGACGCCCCATGGTCGCACCTGCCTTCCCATCTCCGATACACTCATTGCGAGGAATCGGGCATATATGGTCAATCATATCCATGGCAGGACGAACCATTCAAGCACGACAAACACGACACACAGACAGTGGATCCCATTCAGGCGCACCCTGCCACGGGAACTAGACCGCAATTCCCGAATACCGCCATGAAGGACTGTCCAAGGGGCGGGAAACATTCACAGTCATCGCCAGAGGCCACCACCGACCTTCCTGAGCAGGGAATGTTACCTGGAGTCCGGCACGCTGTTGATGACGAACTCTATTTCGGAATATGCAGGCGGTTGGAGAGCCACGCCGAATGCCACCACTGAGCCGAATCCGTCGAAGACGGTGGAGTCCATAGCCAGCACGGGCCGACCCTTGTCCACATGAAAGTACCCGGCTATCCGTGAATCGACATTCTCGATGCGGACCACGACCTCGTTCCTGGCGAGCCTGACGTCGTATCGTCCTTCTATGAAGTCATAGAGGGATCCGTCGGAGAAATCATGCTCAAGTATCTCCGGAAACTGTGCATCCGGCAGGTAGGTGCAGACATATTGCTGTAGGTTGCCATTGACATAGCGCAACCGCTCCAGCTCGATCAGGTCCGCTTCAGCCTCCAGACCCAGCTTTGATGCAATATCGGCTTTCTTGACAATCCTGTTGCCCAGCACTCGGGTCTTGACCGTTCTGCCCAGGTCATGCTGCTGACGCCAGAAGCCTCTGATGCGGCCGTTGATCACCTCGCGGGAAGAAGTGGGCGACTTCAGCTTGAAGGTCCCCTTGCCCTGGCTACGAACGATCAGCCCCTCACGGATCAGATCTTCTATGGCATGGCGAACCGTGATCCGACTGACCTTGTACCGTGTGCAGAGTTCGGACTCAGTAGGCAGCTGCGCTCCATCCTTCATCCGTTTGATGCTCCCGCGCAAATGGTCTCGCACGGACACATACTTGGGAATTCCATCTACCATTGCAGAACCGACCCCCCAACCGACTTCATTGCATTCATGAATTGCAATCCCGCCATACGCGCCAACCAAGGATTGTCATCTTCCACGATATAGTACAAGCTTCGCGTTTGCGCACTGCTGCAGACCAGGATGAAAAATCCGGCTGCGGCAGAGGGGCCATGGTTTCGATTGTGGAAAGCCCATCGAGCACCATGGCCCTTCATGTTCATCTCTGCCTACTTCAGACAGGATCAGGTTTCGTCCTCAGGCAGCTGCCTTGGCCTTCTTGCGCTTGTTCATGAAGTAGGAAACCACATAGACCAGGACCAGCACGACAATGATTCCCACAATCATGGCAATCTGCCCGCCTGCCTTATCGAGATACCCCAGGAAAAGACCAGCAACGCCGAAATCAGGACCAGAATACGTGGCGGCTCCCTTGCCCAAGGAGCCTAGCACCGGCAAGAGCAGGTAGGGCAGGAAGGTGATGGCCAGTCCGTTGACGAAGGAACCGAGAACGGCTCCACGTCGCCCGCCTGCGCCGTTGCCGATCACGCCTGTGGCGCCGCCGGTCATGAAGTGGGACACGACGCCGGGAATGATGACGGTCGTACCAGCCAAAGCCAAGATGGCCATGCCTACGATGCCGCCGACGAAGCTGGACAGGAACCCGATCAGAACGGCGTTAGGGGCAAAGGTGAAGGTGACGGGAACGTCCAGGGCAGGCTTGGCGTTCTTGACCAGGTGCTCGCTGATGCCCTTGAAGGCAGGAACGATCTCACCCAAGACCACACGAACACCCGCCAGAATGATATAGACGCCGGCTGAGAAAGTGGCTGCCTGAATGATCACATAGACAATGAAGTTCTGTCCGCCGCTGAGCTTGCTCTCGATATAAGCAGGACCCGCGAAGAGCGCCACAATGACATAGATCACTGCCATAGACAGGGCCACGATGACCGTGGTATCGCGCAGGAAGCCCAGATTCTTGGGGAAGTTGATCTCCTCAGTCGATTTGGAGGGATGCTTCTTGCTGCGGGTGAGCGTTGCTACCAGACCACCCAGGGCGATGCCTGAGCCGCCGGTGTGCCCCAGGGCCACATCATCGGTGCCAGTGACTTTTTTCATGAAGGGCTGCACAATTGCAGGGGAAAGAGTCACGACCAGCCCTTGGGCGATGGATCCCCAGAGCAAAGTCTGCCAGGTGGGGAATCCGGCTGTGACGAAAATGACGGTTATCATCGTGGCCATATAGAAGGCTACGTGGCCCGACAAATACACATATTTGAAATATGAAGTAGCCGAAAGCAGGATGTTGACAATCATCCCGAAGAAGAAGATCAGAGCAGCGATAGAGCCGTATTTGACCAGGACCGTGCCAACGATGGCCTCATTGTTGGGGACGACGCCCTGAACATGGAAGGCATGCTGGAACATATCTCCGAAAGGCGTCAAGGCATTAGTGACCACGCCTGCGCCTGCGGTCAGAACCAGAAAGCCTACGAATGTCCTGACAGTCCCCTTCATGACGTCCGTAGCAGACTTGCGCTGCAGGGCCAGACCGATCAGGGAGATCAGCGCGACAATGACGGCAGGCTGTCGGAAAATGTCCAAAAGGACCTTTAATGCACCGTTCATGCCGTCTGCCCTCCTTGAGGAACATCCATGCCATGGCGCTTCAGGGCCTCGGCCAGCTTTTCTTTGATCTCATTCATATCGATCAGGCTATTCAGGACAACCACGTCTCCCAGATCCTTGGCAGCATCAGCGATATCACGCCCGACAAAAATAAGATCGGCATCACCCTTGTTGACCGAGCCCAAATCGCTATGGTCGGTCTCGACACCGGTCACACCAAGCTCTTTCAAGGCCTTGTCAATGTTGAGCTGGGTGATGAAGCTCGACCCCAGTCCAGTGCTGCAAACCGTCAGAATCTTCATATTGATTACCTTTCTTCCTTGAGGATCGTCCTCAATTCCTCAACGTTCGCGGCCTTGCCCAGCCGTTCCTGATTGGTGCCGTCACTCAGGAAGGTCGCCAACGATTGCATCAGGCTCAAATGGCTGTTCGAGTCCTGCGCGGCCAGGCAGAAGAACGTGTTGATCGGGTGATCCTGTGAATCGGCCAGCAAAAAGGGCCTGCCGACCTTCAGCACCGACAGGGAAGTGGTCACAACGCCTGCCTCCGGCCTGGCGTGGGCCATGGCGATGCCTTGACCCAGATCAATGTAGGTGCCGCCTGGTTTGCGTATGGAAGCCTTGATGGCCTCGACATAAGAAGGCTTGATCCTTCCCAAGTCAACCAGCGGAGCGGTGACCACATCCACTGCTTCCTCCCAACCGGCCACGCCGTCCCTGTACATGACGGTGCCTTCCGGGAAATACTCGTCCAGCAATTTGCCTCCTCGCATACGATGAAGCCCATCCGCTTCGTAGCGAATGTTCGCGGGAGGGTGGATGCCTCCCCACGGAATCTTCAACATCGAATTTCGCAAACATTATAACAACATGACAATATGATGTCTATACTTGCGTGTTCAAGCACCATATTCCGATCTCTTGGATAAGACTCGAACCTGATACAGGTAAAGGAAAAGCCCCGCAGCCTTTGCGGCTGTAGGGCTTTGACTCTGTGCCCCCACTGGGGCTGGAACCCCGGACACGCTGATTAAGAGACGTATAAATGCGTAGCGAAATGGACTGAAATGCCAGAGGCAATCCAAGCGAAGATCGGACAGACGAACGGGTTTTCGGGGATGCAGTCGGATTCATGGGGCAATCTTGAGGCGACCTGGTCATATAATGGCGATTCCGGACTCACTCTCATTCTGGAACGCCAATAGTCTATCGACAATCAGCACAGTCATAATCACCGTACAGAACAACAAGTAGTCTGCTGATGGTCGAAGCAGATAGGGAGGCAAAATGAGAAGACCGGTCGCTGCTATCGCAGCCGCTTTAGCACTAGCGTTGGGATTATCCGGGTGCGGTGAAGACAACAGCACTCAAACCCAGCCGGCAGACAAAACTGCCGCAGCATCGCAAACACCCAAGAAAAACAGCCGAGGCAACATCGTAAAACACATCGGCGACGAGGCCGGCATCACTGGCGAAGACGGCAAGGACGTGGCCGACTGGACCGTGACCAAGATCATCCCTGACCCGACCTGCTCAAATCCCGAGCATCAGCAGCCGGAGCATGGCCATTTCATCGAATTCGACATCAACGCCAAAACAACCGAAAACTACAATCCTAACAAATACGGCTCATTGGATGTCGGCACCGCCTACCGGTGGCAGCTCATCCAGAAAGACGGCACACAATGGAACGGGATGCCGGGGTCTGCGGCTGCGGAATCCTGCATGGTACAAACAGACAAACTGCCGGGCTCGTTGAATCAGAATGCAAAAGCACAAGGCAAGGTCATATTCGATGTGCCCTCCCTAGACGGAACGCTTTACTATCCTCAAATGGGCGAAGGGCATGGATGGGAGTATCCGCTGGGATGAAGTTCGGCATGCGCACGCCCAGCCCCAGACGCTCCATCAAGGTGCGAACCACGGGCAAGTGGAAGAGGCAGGCGAAGAAAGCCCTCATCCCCGGATACGGGAAGAAGGGCATGGGGTGGATACGGAACCCCAGGAAAGCCGCCTACAACAAGATCTACCGGAAGACCACGGTCAGCATCTGGGACCTGTTCAAGTAAGCCTCAATATGAGCCCCGCTTCGGCGGGGCTTTTCTTTTGCGGAGACTTTTGTCACACAGATGTCACACAAAATCGTGTTTAAGGAGAATCCAATGAGCAATGAAAAAGCCCCGCAGCCTTTGCGGCTGTAGGGCTTTGACTCTGTGCCCCCACGGGGGCTCGAACCCCGGACACGCTGATTAAGAGTCAGCTGCTCTAGCCAACTGAGCTATAGGGGCAGGGCACTTTCAAGAGCCAAGTAGATACTATACACGGTTTCTGCAGACCCGCAACACGGCGCGTCACGGGTCTGCCGAATCCATGCATGGCCTGCTTAGACGATCTTGGGCATGGGCGTGGTCAGGGAGGTGGTCAGGTTTACCTGCAGAAGACCGGCACCCGTATGGGCCTCGACTTTCTTCAGGGTGACTGTGCGCTTGTCCTGGTCGGCCCGATCATTGTCGGTCATGGTAGCCGGCGATTTGACCGCCACCACCACCAGATCCTCGAGGGAGATGCCTGCCTTGCTGCACAAGTCTGAGGCCGCCTGGAGGCTGTCCTGGAAGCCCTCACGCTCAACAACCCGATCAGCCGGCACCCCGTAAGCGCTCTGGGCGATCCAGCGAATCCGATCCGGCACAGACATATCATGCAGGCTGGCCGTATCCGCCTGGGCCTTCGCAGGCTCCTGCAAGGCCTTGATCAGATCATCCAGCTGAGGCTCAAGGGCCTTGCCCCCATCACGGAAGAGGTTGCCCGCCATAGGCCTGCGGAAGCCCAGACCGTCGGCCGTCTCCCGCAGGGAATTCACCTGATCGTCCTCGCCCTCCCAGAGGTTGATCAGCGGGAAGGTGGGGATGCCCAGTCCCTCCAGACGATGCACGTGGAAGGGATAGCGCCAGCGCAGCTTGGGATCGTCCCGCCAAGTGGTGGCACGGGTGACGACCACTGCGGCGGCAGGCCACTGGGCCCCATATTCGCGGGCGGCGATGTCCAGCCACTTCTGGGCACCGGCATCAGCTCCATAGCCCGCCTCGACGACGACCACGTCGTGCCGGGCGCAGGCCATTTCCACGGAGACCAGGCTAGGGATGCCGATGGAGACGTTGGCGAAAGGTCCGCCATGCACATAGACCGGTGAACCCTCCAGGGTCTGAGTGAAGGCAGGCTTGACCGCGTCGGTCAGAATGCCGGTGATCCGCCACAGGTCCACAAACTCACCAAAGGTGACCGGGCGACCGCCCAGGGTCCCCGCGACCATGGCTGCCACACGCCGTTCGATCTCCTCCATGCTCCGGGAGAGCACGACGATCTGCATGAGCTCACAGGTTGGCGTCAGCACGGTCCGCTCGGGCAGATCGCCCTTGCCTCGGTCCACGGTGATCTGCCGCAAGGACCGTGAAGGCACCTCGCTGACCCGGGGCACCAGGACGGTGTCCAGCCGGCCCTCGTCCACAGCCTTCTCAGCAAAGGAGACCAACAGGTTCTGCGCGGATTCGATAGCCGCCATCTCCCCGCACAGACCCCAGTCCACCAGCTCAGGATGCGTCAGGGAAGACTTGCCGCCACCGGAGGCGCCACCCTTGGATCCAGCTGCGGTGATGCCCATGCTGGGCTGACGCAGGACGGCCGCAGCATCCACCCCCCGGGCGCGCAGAGCATCGATCAGGGCGATGGTGGTCGTGGTCTTGCCCTCCCCTCGCGAAGCCTTGAGCGGGGTGTCGGCGGTCACCAACAGCACTCGGCCCTGCTTGCGCGGCATATCCGGATGCTCCCTCAGATCCTTCAAATAGCCGAAGGCATCGATCTTGTCAAACAAGCCGTATGGCCTGACATAATCATCGAAACCCCTCATGAGGCTCTCCTCCTTAATGGTTTTTGCAAATCGGATGGCTCAGTTGTCGGACAGGTGGTAGCCGTTGCGCATGCCCATGCTGACGGTATACAGCACCTGGCCAAGCAGGTCATCGGTTTCCTTGCGCAGACGGTCGGCCATGTCCTGGTTGGCGGCCTCCAGCACCTGGCGCACCTCGGCGTTGTCGGTGCCCTGGTCGGCGCCCTCCAGCCGTGCCACCTGCTCGTCAGCAGCGGCAATCAGCCGGTGGCCCTCGCCGCCCACGCTCTGCTGGTAACGCTCGACAGCCGCCGAGGTGCCTGCGAATTCGGAATCGCACAGGGCGGCGATCAGCCGGTCGGACCAGTAGAGGCTGTCAGTGGAGACCCGGTCAGTGGCGTTGGCCAGATAGTCGGGCGTCCGATCCACATTGGCATAGAAGGGAACCAAGGCATTGAAGGCGTTGGACCCGTAGGACATCCATTGGATGGCCCGGCAGGATTCAGGCCGGTAGGGGCGCAGCTGGATCAGGGCCAGCTGGTCGTTGCGGTTGATGCCGATGGGCCGGTAGAGCCCTTTGGTGTGCTCGTCGCCAGTCCGCCCATAGGGATCGTAGGGCGTGCCCTGGTAGTGGGAGCTGAGCAGATACTTGACGTCCTCCACGGTAATCAGACGCTCGGGCTGACGGCACCAAGGGATGTTGTCACTGGTGGGGGCATGATCGGCATCCGGTCCGTCCCAGATCTCGTCATAGGGGTTGAGGAAGCGCTGCATATACCAGGCCCGGGGCGTGTTGTAGACATGATCCGAATCGCTATGGGATCCGAAGGCGTCACGCGGATTGAAGGGCGAGGCCGACTCCACGGCAAGATTCAGGTGGTTGTCGGCGATGAACTCCCGCAGGTCGGCCGAGCAAAGGTGATCGGTCTGTTCCCCGAAGGCGTCGTCCAGATCGAACTCGTCGATGCCCAGCTGGTTGGGCATGGTCACATAAGAGTCATCGGGCACCCGCTTGGCGATCCAGTGATGGCCGCCTATGGTCTCCATCCACCAGATCTCGTCCACGTCGCTGAAGGCAATGCCATTCATCTCATAGGTGCCGTAGCGCTCAAGAAGGGAGCCCAGCCGCAGGACACCCTCCCGCGCCGAGCGGATATAGGGCAGGACGATGGTGACCAGGTCCTCCTCGCCGATGCCCCCGGGTACCTCGGCCAAGTAGCCTTCATCGCCCGGACGGCCCTGGGCGGGGGTGAGTTCCACCAGCGGATCGGCGCCCAGCACACGCTCGTTGGTAGTGATGGTCTCAGTGGCTGACATGGCCACGTTGGCGCTGTTGACGCCTGCTTCGGCCCATAGCCCTTGATCGAGCACGGCATTGGGCACCGAGGTGTAACGCATGGGGTCCTCGGGCAGATCCATCTCCAAGTGGCTGATCACGCTGCGGTAGTGCCGTGGCTGCTGGTCGGGAGCGACCAGGACGAAGCGCTTGGGACGGAACTCCCCGTTGGCTGAATCCTCATTTCGGGCGATGATGGTAGATCCGTCATAACTGGCGTGCTTGCCTATCAGAAGCGTGGTGCAGGGCATATAAGCGTCTTCCTTTGTCTGATTGCGGTCAACTGTCATCACCAGTCCGGATGCCGGGGAATGCCGTTCCAACCGACTGCGTGGGCAGGCAGGGATGACGGCCGTCTGCGCACTTGGGGCATGGCCTCACTCTAGTGCCAGACCGCCCCAATATCGGTCCCAATATCAGGGGATGTGCGCTAAATCAAATTCTCATGCATCGGCTGGCAGCCAAACCCGAGCTGCAGCGGCTACAGGCTGGGCGGAATGAACGGCATGGACCAGGGCGTTCAGCCAGAATCCCTCCTCCAGATTCGGCAGAGCTTCCTTCGTGGCCCAGACCGACAGCACATAGTCATGAACCTGGTCTGGAGGGGTGGGGCCGTTGTAGCGCATGAGCACGGCGGGATCGTCGGCGATCTCCTCCTCCATGACCAGTGGCGAGGCGGCCGAAGTCCGGCCCTGAGGCACACCGGGAATCAGATTGGGCAGGTTTCTGGAGAAGTCCTCGGGAATGGCCAGAACAGAGCTGTCAGCCTCATCAGGCTGCAGGGCGGCCAGAGCGCCAACAGGCAGATTGGCCAGGGACCAGTGGATCCAAGGGAAGCCGCAGACCGGCACGGAATCAGGATCCACCAGCATCCAATGCAGGTAACGAGCCTCCTGGGGTACATCCTCAAGCCGGAAGGGGAAGGAGACTACAGGACGTCCCTTGCGCGTAAGGGACTGCGGGGCACGCTTGGCGTACCGATCGGGATTGGTGCCGAAATCTGTGATAATCCTCATGGTTCGATTCTCGCCCGCTCCAGTGACGGGGTCAAGTTCATCCGTTAAAGACGCTTGGAGCAATAAAGCCCATCGCGCTGGGTCAAAATGCAAGAGTCGCCCGTTTCCCTCCACGTAGAAAGGAAACGGGCGACTCTGAGTTGGGGCGGAGAAAGGAATCAGCAGGACCTTTCTCCTGGCGCCTGCAGGGCGCGCTTGCACATGCCTATTCGGCTTTTGCTGCCTTGGCGGCCTTGGCCTCGGCGCGGGCGGCCTTGGCGGCTGCACGAGCCTGAGCCTTGGCCTCCTTCTCTTTAGCCTCGACATCAGCGATGAACTCAGCATGCTTGGCGGCAGGCATCCATCCGGTGTTGACCACCTTGACCTGCCAGATCCAGGCCAGGGCGAAGATCACCACAGCCAGGACCACCAGGACCACGGCCCCGGCAGGGATACCCAGCTGGGCCAGCTTGCCGACCACGGTGCCGTACCAGGCGAAGTCGGCATCGCCGAAGGTGGCGTTGGACAGGCCGAAGCTGCCCAGAACCGTCATCAGGATGGCCGGCAGGAAGGTGATCAGCAGACCATTGATGAAGCCGCCGACCACGGCTCCGATGCGGCCGCCGGTCGCATTGCCGAAGACACCGGCACCGCCGCCATCGAAGAAGTGGGGCACCATGCCCGGCAGGATCAGGGCCAGACCCCAGACAGGCCCGAGCCAGACGGCGATGATGACCAGAGCCACCAGACCACCGGCGAAGGAGGCCAGGAAGCCGATCAGGGATGCGTTGGCACCGTAGGGGAAGACAATGGGGATGTCCAGTGCAGGACGGGCGCCGGGGACCACCTTGTTGGCGATGCCCTGGAAGGCGGGCACCAGCTCGCCCAGGATGATGCGGACGCCGTAGAGGATGATGCTCACGCCGATGCCGAACTGCAAGGCCTGGGCGAAGGCGGCCATGAAGAAGGCTCCCCAGTTGGCCGGGTGTGACGGGAAGACGGCGAAGGCGGCCTTGGCCGGCACCACAAAGGCGGTCCAGACAGCGAAGACCAGGTAGAGGACGACCATGAGCAGGGTGGTGGAGACCATGGAATCACGCAGGAAGCTCAGCCCCTTGGGGAAGTCGATGTCCTCGGTGGAACGCGACTTCTTGCCCACAGCACTGCCGACCGCGCCCGAGACCACGTAGCCCAAGGTGTTGAAATGGCCGATGGACAGCTTGTCGCTGCCGGTCACCCGGTTCATGTACGGCTGGGCGAAGGCTGGCATGGCGACCATGATCACGCCCATGAGCAGGGAGCCGATCAGCACGATGAGCAGGTTGTTGCCCTTGCCGAACCCGATCGAAAGGACCAGGGCCAGCAGTGTAGACATGAAGACCATATGGTGGCCGGTCAGGAAGACGTACTTGAGCGGAGTGAACCGTGCCAGCAGGATCATGACGATGAAGCTGAGCACGATGATGTAGGCGGAGGCTGCGCCGAATTGGCTGGAGGCCTGGGCCACGATCACCTCGTTGGTGGGGACGACCCCGTGGGCGCCAGTGGCCTTGAAGACCAGCTTGCCGAAGGGATCCAAGGCGTTGGTCACCACAGTGGCGCCGGCACCCAGAATCAGATAGCCCATGGCCGCCTTGAGAGCACCCGAGATGACCTGGCCTGCGCTCCGTTTCAGGGCGATCAGGCCGATGGCCGCCACAATGCCGATCAGGTAGGCGGGCACATTCAGAATCTCCTGGCTGATGAAGTTCAGCACCGCAAGGAAGACATTCATTATTTGTCCTTAACTATTCTCTCTTGTTCTCAACTCGAAAGAGCGGGCGTCCCATCGGCCTGGCGATGATGAATGCCCGCCGGGGGGCATCAGTCGGCGTACTGCTCCAGAATGCCCTTGATCTCGTCCTTGTCCATGAAGTTCTGGACGGTCTCGACCGGAGTAGTGGTCCCCTCCAGCTCGGGCGCCAGCTGAGGCGAAGTCAGCACCAGGTCGTTCATGTTGGCCGTGCCCTTGGCGCTGCCCGCGTCAGAGGTGGTCACAGTCACATCCATGCCCAGCTCCGATGCCACCTGCTCGACGTTGACCTTGAGCAGGACCGATGTGCCGATGCCGTTGCCGCATACGCAGAGAATATCCATGAGTTGCTCCTTTGTTTCTTGTTTGCTTTTACTGCTTCTTGTTCACGATTGAAGAATGGCGCGGACCTCGTCAGGGGTGCCGGCCTTGGCCAGCTGCTCGGTTTTCTTCGCGTCGGTCAGCGCACCGGCGATGGCGGACATCACCTGCAGGTGCTCCTGCTCATCCCGTCCGGCCAGACCGATCACCAGGG
Organism: Bifidobacterium sp. ESL0820; assembly: GCF_052606235.1. Lineage (NCBI taxonomy): Bacteria > Bacillati > Actinomycetota > Actinomycetes > Bifidobacteriales > Bifidobacteriaceae > Bifidobacterium > Bifidobacterium sp. ESL0820. The sequence continues at coordinate 1,803,971 of NZ_CP199594.1, read as the reverse complement.
AGACCGGATCATTGGCCTTGTTGCCGAACTCGACAGGCGTGGACAGCCTTACCCAGCTCAGGCCGGTTCCCAGTACCGCCTCGCTGGGGCGGGAATGGGCCAGAGCCAGACCTGGGGCGATGACGATGTAGGGACCCATCTTCTCGACGGTCTCGATCATCTGGTCCGTGTAGGCATCGGTGGTGAACCCGGAGGCCACCAGCCTGTCGCCCGCCTTGCGGATGGCATCCCGCCAGTCAGCCGCCGGCACATCCAGGGCAAAGGATGTGTCGGGAAGGAAGGCTTGGAAATCCGTCATGTCTGCTCCTTGCTCGTGCTGTTTGACTTGCTCGATTGCACCGGATCCGGGGGATTTGCGTGGATCCGGCCGACTGCTCACCACCCCTGGGAATGATAGAACTCTCCGTCCAGAGCCCTAGCGGCCAGCGCCTTGGCCTCGTCCATGGTGTGCTTGGCCAGTTCGGCGCGCACATCATCCAGGGCGACCGGAGTCATGGACAGGCTGGTCACGCCGATGCCGGCCAAAACTACGGCCAGGTCCGGATCGGCAGCAGCCTCGCCGCAGACTCCGACAGGCATGTTATTGGCCTGACCGGCATCAGCGATGAGCTTGATGGCCCTGAGGACGGCAGGATGCCAAGCGGTCTGATAGGAGGCGACCGAACCCAGCGTGCGGTCGGCGGCCAGCGTGTACTGGGTCAGATCGTTGGTGCCGATGCTGACGAAATCGGCCACCTTGGCCACCTTGTCGGCCATCAAGGCAATCGAGGGAACCTCGGCCATGACGCCCACGCGCTTGAGCCCCTTGCTCTTGCCCAGACGGACGAAGTAGTCGGCCTCGTGCTCGTCGGCAACCATGGGCGCCATGACCCACAGGTCGGCATCGGTCTCGGCATCGGCCCGGGCTAAGGCCTCCAGCTGGTCCTCCAGGACCTGGCTGTGGACCTTCAGCGTGCGCAGACCACGCAACCCCAGGGCGGGATTGGGCTCGTCAGCCTGGGTCAGGAAGGGCAACGGCTTGTCGGCGCCGGCATCCAGCAGGCGGATGACCACCTTACGGCCAGGGAAACGTTCAAGAAGAGCACGGTAGGCCTTGGCCTGCTCCTCGACGCCGGGCGCCTGCTCGTTGCCCAGGAAGAGGAACTCCGAGCGGAAGAGTCCAACCCCCTCGGCTCCATACTCCAGGGCCGGATCAGCATCTGCAGGCTTGCCGACATTGGCCAGGAGAGGGATCTTGGCTCCATCCTTGAGCTGACCGGGACGGCCTCGCAAAGCCTTGGCCTGATCAGCCTCACGACGGGCCTGCTCAGCCTTCTCGATCTGTTCCTGGGTGGGGTCGGCCGTCACCTTGCCGGCCGCGGCATCGACGATGACCGTCTGTCCGTCGGATAGGCCAGCGGCATCCTGGGCGCCTACGACAGCGACGATTCCCCGGGACCTGGCCAGGATGGCGGTGTGGCTGGTCGGACCGCCCTCGATGGTGACGATGGCCAGCACCTTGGTCATGTCCAAGCTGGAGGTGTCGGCCGGAGACAGGTCGGGAGCGACCAGGACGAATGGCTTGTCGCTTTCCGGCACGCCAGGGGCCGGCACGCCGAGCAGATTGGCGATGACACGCTGGCCAACATCATGCAGATCGTTGGCCCGCTCCCCCATGTAGCCGCCGATGGCCTGGAGCTTTCCCTCGAAGTCGGCAAAGGCCTCATAGACGGATCGCTCGGCGGTCTTGCCACCGTCCAGCAGGGATCGGATCGAGGTCTTCAGGGCCGGATCCTGGGCCATCTGCGCCAGAGCAGTCAGTATCGGAGCGGCATCCTTGGCCCCCTGCCCATCCTGGGCGGCCTTGGCGCGTGCAAGCAGATCCTTGTTGACCGATGCCAGAGCGGATTCGACCCTGCCGAATTCAGCATCCGCTGTCAGGCTCTCAGGCCTAGCCTCATCCCCGGGCACATCCAGTCCGGCCGCCATATGGATGACCGGGCCGACGGCAACGCCGCGGCCAATGCCCACGCCTTGGATCTCCATGTCGCACTCCTTAGTGCCTGCCCACTGCGTGTAGGCCGCCCCTGAGGCGAACTGAGCAACGGCAGTGGAAACGTTCTTTAAGCAACGATGTTCAGTATACACAAATTCATTTGTTTTTCAACGGTAATCGTTTTCTGTAATTCCTTTTTGACAGTGGTAAGATAACCAGCGTATTCATCACTCGACATGCCGGTTCAACAAGACCGGCCGTATCTTCAGGAGAGCTGGTCATCATGGCAACAGCACAACGTTCCACCGTCATCACCGACCCGGTAGGCATTCACGCCAGGCCCGCTTCGGAATTCTCGCAGGCCGCCGCATCCAGCGGATGCAAGGTCACCATAGCCAAGGGCGAAGGCAATCCCGTGGACGCCGGCAGCATTCTGATGGTCATGAGCCTGGGCATCGCCAAGGGCGACAAGGTCACCGTGACCGTCGACGGCGATGATGCCGAGTCCGTGGCCGATTCCTTGGTCACCAAGCTGACCCAGGCCGAGTAACGCCACCGCCAGCCGCAGCCGACATCCGTGGAGAGGACCTTCGAGGGAACCAATGGGAAACACGGCGGACAACAAGCCTTCCATTGCCAACGTCGCAGCTCTGGCCGGAGTTTCGACGGCGACTGTGTCCCGCGTCCTTTCCGGCCATAGAAGCAAGAATGACGACATCAGCCGCCGGGTCAGGGCTGCGGCCGAGAAGCTCAACTATTCGGCCAACTTTGCTGCCAGCGCGCTCCGCTCGGACCGCAGCAGAACCATAGGGTTAGTTCTGTGCGGCACCTCCGCAGGCCTAGACGGGTCCATCCTGGATCTGCTCAGCAGAAGGCTGACCGAACAGGGTCGCTACCTGCTGGTCATATCCGTCAGGGGCGACCAGGAGCGCGAGGCGGCCATCAGATCAATGGCGGCCCGACAGGTCGAAGGAATCATCGTCGTTCCTTCGCCGGACGACGATCCGGTCGGCATGCCCGCCGACCTGCCATCCGGGCTGCCCATTGTTCAGGTCGGCGGCAGGCCGGTCTCCTACCACACCAGCTGGGTCGGCACGGACCAGGCCGCCTCCATGCGGTTGATCATCGCCCACCTGGCCGAACAGAACGCGCACGCCGTGGCCTATCTGAGCCGCGAACTGAGCACCAGCGCGGCCACCGAGCTCTTCACGACCTTCTCCACCCTGACCAACACCTTGGGGATGACTCCTCAGCCGGACTGGGTCCAGTTCGGTCCATGCAGCATGCAGCGCGGCCACGACGCCGTCATAACCATGCTCAGCGAGGGAAGCGACCGTCCCGATGCCATCATCTGCGGGGATGACTCGCTGGCTCTGGGCGCTCTGATGGCCTGCAACCAACTGGGCTTCCGGGTTCCCGACCAAGTCAAGGTGGCCGCCTTCGTGGACAGCCCGGCCTGCCTGGTCAGCAGTCCGACCTTGACCGCAGTCAAGACTCCCCTGGAGGGCATCGTCCAGGAGGCCCTGCGGCTGGTCGACGCCAAGGGACAGTCCATTCTGCCATCCCACGTGGCTCTGCCGCCGGCACTGGAGTGCAGGGAATCGACCTGGTCGCCAAGGATCGGCAGCAGCGACATGACCTCGCCAGGCACTTTCGCCTGATGAACCCTTGGGTTTGCACTCAGACCAGCAGGGTGCAGAAAAGAGCCTCGAAGTCCAGGAGTGGCGAACCGTTGGCAGCCAGCCTCCTGCGAGCCCGGGCGATCAGCTGAATGCGGTCGATAGCCCCCTGCCTGGAGAGTCTGACGGACAGATCGGCAATTGCCGCCCGATTCTCCAGATTGACCAAGCCGGCCTTCTCCTCGGCACCGTTCTGCAGGACGCCCACATCCCGGTAGACGCTGGCCAGGGTGCTCAGATTGCGGTCCAGCACATCCCGGGTCAGCCTGGTGACCCGCCGACGGACCTGATCCTTGCCCCCCAAGGCATGGTAGGCCCCGCGCAGCTGCCGGGGAATGCGCTCCTTGTCCCTGAGCCCGTTGATCTGCCGAAACTCCCGCTCGTCCCTGGCCACCTCGTCGTCTACGGTGGCAGTGGCCTGATCACGGGCCGCATCAACCACCCGAGCTGCCAGGATCACGGCATCTGAGGCACGCCGCAGACCCAGCAGACCTACCACCAGCTCATCACGGTCGGTCAGAACCTGATCCTTGGTGGCATAGAGACGGGCGATGCCGATGTGTCCCTGAGCCAGACGAGCGGCCTTGGCGGCTAGAGGCCGGTCCACACCCACCTGGTCGGTCAGGAAATCGGCCACAGCAGTGTTGGACGGCACCGCCAGATTGAGCACCCTGGTCCGTGAGCGAATGGTGGGCAGCACATCTTGGGCGCTGGGTGCACACAGGAGCCAGATGGTGTGCTCAGCCGGCTCCTCGATCTCCTTGAGCAGCACATTGGTGGTCCGCTCCAGCATCCGATCCACGTCTTCGATGATGATGACCCGCCAGCGCGAGGTTGAAGGCATCTGCTCCGAGGTCATGATCAGCTCCCTGACCTCGTTGATGCCGATAGTGACCTTGTTGGTGGACAGTATGGTCACATCCGGATGGGTTCCTGCCAGGACCTGCTGGGTGACGCGGGTAGGTTGGTCGCTCAGCCCCTGATCCGGACTGATCAGGGCCGCCGCGAAAGCCCGGGCAAGATTGGAGCGCCCTGATCCAGGAGGGCCGCAGATCAGCCAGGACTGCGCCACCTCGTCATGACCCTGCGCCTGAGCGGCCACCGTCCGCTTGAGCAAGTCGACCGTGGGCTGCTGGCCCACAATGGCGTCCCAGACGCTCATCGGGTCTTCCGCAGGAGCCGGGACCGAAGCAGCCAGCGAGCTGGGGAATCCGCAGGAATCGAATCGTCGTCAGCATCCCCGCCGGCTGTGCCCGCATCCATGGACTGGTCGTCCTGGCCTGGATCAGCCTCCGGTGTCTGATCGGACGCATCCGCAGCCTCAGTCCAGTCCGACTCGGCATCCTGCTCATCGTCCTCGTATCCTGCAGCCGATTCATCATCGTCGACATCGTCCTGCGCATCATCATTCTCATCGTCGACCTGCGGCAGATCCGGCTCGCGTCCTTCGACCAACTTGTCCAAATCATCTTGGATGATCTGCCAGACTTGGTCGATGGGCTGGGTAGCGTCGATAACCAGGAACCGGTCGGGCTCATTGTGAGCCAGCTGCAGAAATGCCTGACGCACATGCTGCTGGAAGTCGTCGCCAGCCGACTCCAGACGATCAGGCTCATGATTCAGACGCGACTTGGACTGAGACGGATCCGCATCCAGCAGGTAGGTGCGCTTGGGCAGCAAACCCTGACTGGCCCACAGGCTCAGCCGACGGATCACATCCGCCGACAGATCACGGCCTCCGGCCTGATAGGCCACTGAGGAATCCAGGTACCGGTCGCAGAGCACAATGTCTCCTTGCTCCAGAGCCGGGCGCACCACCTGGGCCACATGCTCGGCACGATCCGCTGCATAGAGCAGGGCCTCGGTCCTAGGGGCCAGATCGTCGGAGGCGTCAACCACGTCGGTACCCTCGGTCACGGCAACAGAAGGAAAGGCGGCCAAGCCGTGCAGAACGAGTTCCCGGATGGTCAATCCGACCGGAGTGCCTCCTGGCTCGCGGGTGACCAGGGACCGCAGGCCGCACTCCTGCAGATAGTTGTGTGCTCGTTGAACCTGGGTGGTCTTGCCTGCCCCGTCCACACCCTCGAAGGAAATGAACAAACCATCGCTCATGCCTGATGCTCCGTAGTCTTGGAAGTCTTGGTAGTTTTAGTCTTCTTTGTGGTTTTGCGGGTGCGAGCGGCCGATTTGCGAGCAGTCGACTTTCGTGCGGTCGACCTGCGAGTGGTCCGGCCGCGCCGCTTTGTGGGCCCGGCCGCGCGCTTCTCTGCCAGCAGTCGGAAAGCCACCTCCGGTTCGATGGACTGGGCCGTGTACTGCTTGGGCAGGGTCCTGTTGGTCTGCCCGTCGGTGATGTAGACGCCGTAGAATCCGTCCTTGATGGTGACGGGTTTGCCGCTGTCAGGGTCCGTACCCAGCTCACGAAGAGGAGGCTTGGCCGCGCTCCGGGAACGCCGTCCGTACTTGGGCTGATCGAAGAGCGCCTTGGCCCCGGCCTGGTCAATGGTGAAAATCTGGTCCTCGTCGGTCAGCGAACGCGTCTCGGTGCCGCCGTCGGCTTTGGTGGCCGTCAGGTAGGGACCATAGCGGCCATTGCTGGCTGTGACTGTGGCCTGGCTGGTTGCTCCAGTCTTGGCATCGGTCAGCTCGATGCTGCCCACCGTCCTGGGCAGGCTGAGCAGCTTCAGGGCATCCTCCAGGGTGACCGTGTCCGGATCCATGGTTTTGAAGAGCGAGGCCATCTTGGGCTTAGGACCTGTTCGCTTGGCCGTCCTTGCAGTCTTAGTGGCAGGCTTCTTCTGTTCGGCCGCATCCTCTTCGGGGCTGATCAGGGCCACGTAGGGCCCGAATCGGCCCTTGCGCACCTCGACCCGACCGCCGGTCTCCGGATCTTTGCCCAGCTGACGGGGGCCGCCTGCGTTGGCTGCAATCAGCTCATGGCCCGCTGCCACAGTCAGCTCGTCCGGAGCCATCGTTGGCGGCAAAGAGGCGCGCTTGGGATTGCCATCGGCATCCAGGTCAGCCGTATCCTCAAGATAGGGGCCGTAGCGGCCGACCCTCACCTGCAGGCCATCGCCTATCTCGATAGTGTTGATCTTTCGGGCGTCGATGTCTCCCAACTGGGCCACCTGCTCCTGCAAACCCTGATGAGCCTGATCAGCGTTCTGAGCGGCGCCCGGGCCTGAGCCGAAGTAGAACCGGGTCAGCCAGTCCTTGCCCCGCTCCTTGCCATGGGCGATCATATCCAGGCCGTTCTCCATCTGCGCCGTGAATTGATAATCCACATACTTGGGGAAATTGGTCTCCAGCAGCCTGACCACTGAAAAGGCCAGCCAAGAAGGGATCAGCGCGCGACCGCGCTCGTAGACGTATCCGCGATCGATGATGGTCGAGATGATGCTGGCATAGGTGGAAGGCCTGCCGATCTCCTTGGCCTCCAGGGTCTTGACCAGGGAGGCCTCGGTGTAGCGGGCCGGCGGCTGTGTCTCATGACCCTCAGGCTCAAGGGCAGCAGCACGAAGCACGTCGCCCTTCTGGACCGGAGGCAGGGTTGAATCCCCATCGGTTTGTTCAGAGCCTGAACCCATGGCCTTAAGGAAGCCAGGGAACTTGATGACGGTGCCTGAAGCCTGGAAGAGGGCTGTGTCCTCCTTGCCCGCCGGCGCCGACAGGCGGATGGTGGCTGTGGAACCGGTGGCGTCGGCCATCTGTGAAGCCAGGGTGCGGCGCCAGATCAGGGTGTAGAGCTTGAGCTGGTCAGGGGCCAGACGGTCGGCCAGCTCCTGGGGCCTGTGGAAGGTGGAACCGGCTGGCCGGATGCATTCGTGGGCCTCCTGGGCGCCGGCGGTCTTGGTTACATACTGCTTGGACTCAGCCGACAGGTACTCGGCCCCGTACTCACGTTCGACCCCCTTGCGAGCAGCGGCAATGGCCTCCTGGGAGAGAGTGACCGAATCGGTACGCATATAGGTGATGAACCCGTTCTCATAGAGCCCCTGGGCAGCGCGCATGGTGGCCCGGGAACTCATGCCCAGCCGGTTGCCTGCCGTCTGCTGCAGGGTAGACGTAGTGAAGGGGGGCTGGGGGCGCCGCCGGTAGGGCTTGGTCTCCATACCCGTCACCGTGAAGTCCTGATTTTTCAGCGTCTCAGCCAGGCTTCGGGCGTGCTGCTCATCCAGCTGCAGGACCTGCTCCTTGGCTGCAGCCTGCGTCAGCTGGCCCTTGGAGGTGAAGTCCTTGGAGACCGCCAGCCGTTGCTCCCCTAGGCTGATCATCCGCGCCTGAAAACCGCCCGACGATGACGATTCCCCAGCATCCTCCTGCACCAGATGCGCTAGCAGATCCCAGTAGGAGGCCTTGACAAAGGCCATGCGCTCACGCTCGCGCTCCACAATCAGCCGAGTCGCCACAGACTGGACACGCCCGGCGCTCAGCCCCGGACCCACCTTGCGCCAGAGCACCGGTGAAAGTTCATAGCCATAGAGCCGATCCAGAACCCTGCGGGTCTCCTGGGCGTCTACCATGTGGGCATCCACGTCCCTGGTGTGCTTGAGAGAATTCTTGATGGCCTCTGGCGTGATCTCATGAAAGACCATGCGCTTTACCGGCACCTTGGGTTTAAGGGTCTGGACCAGGTGCCAGGCGATGGCCTCCCCCTCCCGATCCTCATCAGTGGCCAGGTAGAGCTCGTCGGCGTTCTTCAGCGCCTTCTTGAGCTCGGACACCGTGTGCTTCTTCTTATCATCCACGATGTAGTAGGGCTTGAAGCCATCGTTCACGTCCACGCCGAACTTGCCGTAGGCCTTCTTCTGGGAGGCCGGGACCTGCGATGGCTGGGCCAGGTCGCGGATATGGCCCACCGAGGCCATGACCGTGTAGCCCTTGCCCAGGTACCCGCCGATCTTCTTTGCCTTGGTTGGCGACTCAACAATGACGAGCTTATTGCCGGATGCCATGGCCTCTCCTTATATTGTGGTCTTTCGCACGCCATCTTACTCACGAGGTTCCGTCACCATGCAAATCAAGAGGTCATGTGCACGGGTGTGGATCCCTGGGGTCGACAGTGGATGAACCAAAGACGTTCGGTACGCTCAGAGACTGACTTCAGTCATTTTGGGGAGGAGCCGGGGGCCGACCGACAAGGCCCATCCTGGTCAGAGGCGAGGCCGTGATCTGCCTCAGCGCCAGAACCAGCCCCAGGGTCAGCGACAGAAGGGAGGCCATCAGTATGACGGCCGAGCAATGAACCCCGTAGGCCGCCCACCGAGCGCCGATCTCCAGACCAGGGCTGACCTGCCAAATGACATAGCAGGCATAGAGAATCCCCAGGAACCCTGCCACCAGCATCAAGGTGGCGACAATCTGGATCGAAGCCGAGGACATCCTGGTTCCAGGAACGTCCATCCCGGTGCCACGAGTGACGGCCAGAGCAATGAGGCAGAGACCGACCGAAATAAGCACGCCCATGACCACGTCTGAGGGGCGGTGCCAGCCTCCCTGCACCAACGAGCAGCCCACAGACAGGTCAAAGGCGAACCCCACCAAGGCGACCGGAGCCCTCCAAACACGCGGCACCACACAGAGCAGAGCCAGCACCACCGCCAAAGCCAGGATGGTGTGCCCTGAGGGGGCCGAATTGGCTGTGGAAGCCTGAGAATGGATCAGCACCGGGCGAGGCAGGAAGCGCTTGAGAATGCGCGCCGCCCCATAGACCACCAGAGCATAAACGGCAACCTGGCCGAGCAGCCACCACCGGCGCCTGACCAGAACAACCACCAGGGCTGCAAGGCCCAGCACCACGCAGATCACCACAGTCACATAGGGCATGGCGAACAGTCCCAGATAAGCCTTGACAAGGGGCGCCTGATCAAGGAAACCGCGGAAGTTGGTCAGGGCCATGTCGTCATAGGTCTGCCCGGGAACAGTCCACACAGCTGCCCACCAGACCAGAGCCGCCAGACCCAGGCAGGCCAGGCCGGCGACCAGGCACAGAACCAGGGCCGAAATCCGGGGGCGAGACGTCAAAGGATCCCGGTCAACATGGCTGCCGTCCGCTTCGGTCTGCTCATTCGGATCCCTGTACCAGGTTTCCTGGGCCTCGCCCTGCTTGTGCTTGTTGGTCATACCTCAAGACTCTAACCAACCCCTGGGTCGACAGCCGACACCCCGTCCGACGGACGCGTTCCCTTCACGACTTCAGCCAGCCCGGGCAGGACAACTATGAAAAAACTCCCACGCACCCGCCAGAGGCCACTTACCCTTGCTGCATTCCTGCCCTGGGGGGATTGGGTGACATAACGCCACGTGAGAGCAAGTCACCATGATAGCAGACAGGCTCCACTTGTCCATCGGAAAGCGCCGACCCCTTCATTCAGGTGCGCATTCAGTCGACATCGCCACCTGCCGCTTCCCTGACCAGACCAGTCCGCTAGCATGTAAACAGCAGGATCGCCGTACTCCAAGCGGCTGATCACGGATTATGCCGGGTCCTGACAATAGGCAGCCCCGGCATGGTAGCGACAAGGGATGGATGGCTGAAGACGAATGGCTGACATGGATGCTGATTTGGTGATTGTAGGCGCTGGCTTGTTTGGCCTGACCGTGGCCCAGCAGGCGGTCGAGCACAGCGGGGCCCGGGTGCGGATCATCGACGTGCGCGACCACATCGGCGGCAACGCATACTCCTACATGGATAAGGAGACCGGGGCCGAAATCCACAAGTACGGCGCGCACCTCTTCCACACCTCCAACCGCAAGGTCTGGGAGTACGTCAATCGCTTCACCGAGTTCACCGACTACACCCACCGGGTCTACACCACCCACAAGGGCGAGGTCTATCCTCTGCCCATCAACCTGGGCACCATCAACCAGTTCTTCCACGCCCACTACACCCCCCAGCAGGCCCGCGAACTGATCCGGGAGCAGGCTGGCGAACTTGCCGGGACCGACCCGGGCAACCTGAACGACCAGGGGATCAGCCTGATCGGCCGCCCCCTCTATGAGGCCTTCATCAAGAACTACACGGCCAAGCAGTGGCAGACCGACCCCTCCCAGCTGCCCGCCTCCATCATCAAGCGGCTGCCGGTGCGATTCAACTACGACAACCATTACTTCAAGGACACCTGGGAGGGCCTGCCCAAGGACGGTTACACGGCCTGGTTCGAAAGGATGATCGACGACCCACACATCCAGGTGAGCCTGAAAACCGACTTCTTCGACGACTCACAGCCCTGGAACAGGGATGCTCTGGTGGGGCAGGTCCCCGTGGTCTACACGGGCCCGGTCGACCGCTACTTCGACTACCGCCTGGGCGAACTCAAGTGGCGGACCGTGGACTTCAAGGAGCTCCGCTATGACGAGGACGACCATTTCGGCTGCCCGGTCATGAACTTCTCCGATCCCGACGTACCCTACACCCGCGCCATCGAGTTCAAGAACTTCAACCCCGAGCGCTACGACCGGCAAAACCATGAGCGCACCGTGGTCTGGGAGGAATACAGCCGATTCGCCGGCAAGGGCGACGAACCCTACTACCCCATCAACACGGGCGACGACCGCGCCCTCTACACCCAGTACAAGCAGCTGGCAGCCCAGCAGCCGAAGGTGGTCTTCGGCGGCCGCTTGGGTACCTACGCCTACTATGACATGCACCAGGTCATCAATTCAGCTCTGGATGCCTGGGACAAGCGGATCGCTCCCCTGGTAGGCCGCACCAAGGACTGAAACCCTGATCGCACTCCTGACGATCTTCTCAAGGCAATTCCTGACGGGAGCCTGAGACTGAAGAGTCCAGCGCCAGGTTGAGCCAGCAAATCCGAAGCCACTGTTCCGTTCAGAATACAAGGAGGCCGGCCGCCCATGAAAAGCGGTCGGCCTCTTTCCAGACCAAGCATCTGCCACTCATGCCTTCGGGACAACCTTGGAAGAGGCGCCCCAGACATCAATCAGGCGGAATCCGCAGGCTCAGGCGTGCCAGACGTCCTTGCCGTTCTCCTTGGCGGCCTTGACATCGGCATCCAGGGCGATCTCGTCGCCCTCGACCTTGCCGGCGATGTAATCCTCGACCAGCTGGCGGGCCTCGTTGTCCTCATGCTGAACAGCCGGGGACTTCATGAAGTAGGAGCTGGGCGCCAGCACCGGGCCTGCCAGATGGCGGTCCAGGGCGATCTTGGCGGCACGCAGGGCATCGATGACGATGCCGGCCGAGTTGGGCGAATCCCAGACCTCCAGCTTGTACTCCAGATTCAGCGGGACATCACCGAAGGTGGTGCCCTCCAGACGCACGAAAGCCAGCTTGCGATCATCCAGCCAGGCCACATAGTCGGAGGGACCGATGTGGACGTTGTGGGGATCCATATCGTGGGGAACGATGGAGGTGACCGCACGGGTCTTGGAAACCTTCTTGGACTCCAGGCGGGAGCGCTGCAGCATGTTCATGAAGTCCATGTTGCCGCCCACGTTCAGCTGGTAGGTGCGATCCAGACGCACGCCGCGGTCCTCAAAGAGGCGGGCCATGACGCGGTGCGTGATGGTGGCGCCCACCTGGCTCTTGATGTCGTCGCCCACGATAGGCAGGCCGGCATCGCGGAACTTCTGGGCCCACTCGGGGTCGGAGGCGATGAAGACGGGCAGGCAGTTGACGAAGGCGCACCCGGCCTCGATGGCGGCGGTGGCGTAGGCCTTGTCGGCCTGCTCAGAGCCGACGGGCAGGTAGGAGACCAGCACGTCAACCTTCTTGTCACGCAGAACCTGGGCCACGTCCACGGGCTCGGCGTCCGACTCGGTGATCATCTTGCTGTAGTACTCGCCCAGTCCATCGCCGGTCGGCCCGCGCAGGACCTCCACGCCCTTATTGGGAACGTCGCAGAACTTGTAGGTGTTGTTCTGCGAGGCGAAAACGGCCTCGCTCAGGTCCTTGCCGACCTTGAGGGAATCCACGTCGAAGGCTGTCACGAACTCCACGTCACGAATGCGGTAGCCCCCGAAGTTGGCGTGCATGATGCCGGGGATCTTGTCATCATCCTTGGCGTCCTTGTAATATTCGACTCCCTGTACCAGCGAGGAAGCGCAGTTGCCCACGCCCGCTATAGCTACACGGATGCTCATACAAACTCCTCTGATTTACTGAGTTATTTCCAACCTAAGCATACCTTCTCCCGGTGGATCGCATGGTGGAATAGAGCCCCATATGCGTGCCAGCTGGCAGGACAGACCTCCAGGGAGGGCACAAACGTACGAAAATGATGAACGTTCAGCCCTAGGTCGAACAGTTTTCAGCCCTGCCGGATAGCGTGGTTGGCATGGCCAATCAGACTCGTTCAGTCAGTTCGACCTCGCCCACCCGCAGGGCCCAGTCCGGGTCGCGCGGGGGCGGCAATCGCACCGACATCCCCACATCGCGGCATGCCGACCGGAACCCCCGGGGTAACGGGCCCCGCCGGGGACGACGTCGCAAGTCACATCGTGTGCTTAAGTGGATCCTGGCCCTGTTGGGACTGGTGCTGGTCGCCGGGGCGGCGGCCTTCGCCTACCTGTATCTGACCACCGAGATCATCCCGCCGGAGAAGCAGGCCCTGGCGCAAAAGACCACGGTCTACTATGCGGACGGCACCACCCCCATCGGAACCTACGCCGACCAGAACAGGCAGATCATCGACTGCACGGTCCTTCCCAAGTACGTGGGCAATGCGGTCGTCGCCTCGGAGAACCGCTCCTTCTATAAGGACAACGGCATCGACCTCAAGGGCATCGGCCGGGCCCTGCTCAACAACGTGACCAAGGGCACCCGACAGGGCGGATCCACCATCACCCAGCAGTACGCCGAGCGCTACTATCTGGGCGAGACCACCTCCTACAAGGGCAAGCTGCGCGAGGCCATCCTCTCCCTGAAGATCTCCAGGACCGAGAATAAGGACACGGTCCTGTGCAACTATATGAACACCATCTACTTCGGCCGCGGCGCCTACGGGATCCAGGCCGCCGCCCAGAATTACTTCGGCAAGGACGCCAAGGACCTGACCATGCCAGAGTCGGCCATGCTGGCCGGCATCATCCCCGCCCCGGCCTCCTGGGATCCGGCGATCAACCCCAAGCAGGCCGAATCGCGCTTCCACCGGGTGCTGGGCATCATGGAAGAGGACCACTACATCAGCCACAAAGACCGGGTCGGCGCCCAGATGCCGCAGACTATCAAGTACTCGCCAGAGAACGTCTACCAGGGGCCCAACGGCTACCTGCTGCGCATGGTCCGCAACGAGCTGTCCTCCGGCAAAAAGGCCCCCTTCACGGCAGACGACCTGGACACGGGCGGCTACCGGATCATCACCACCATTCAGAAAGACAAACAGGATCTGATGTTCCAGGTGGCCAGTCCAACCACCGGCAACAAGCACCAGCCGCCCACCCTGCAGACCGGAGGGCTCTCGGTCGACCCCAAGACCGGCGCCATCATCTCCTTGTACGCGGGGGACGACTATCTGACCCACCAGCTCAACAATGTGGACCAGGCCACCTTCCAAGTGGGTTCGACCATGAAGGCCTACACCCTGTTGGGAGCCATCCAGGATGGGGTCAGCCTCAACACGGTCTTCAATGGCAACTCTCCACGCACCTTCTCCAGCGTGGGCAAGTCCGTCGCTAATGCCGGGCAGGTCAGCTACGGGTACATCAACCTCTACTCGGCCTTCGCCAACTCGGTCAACACGGTCTTCATGGATCTGGGCGAGCACGTGACCTCCCAGAAGACGGCCCAACTGGCACATACGGCCGGCATCACCGGCAAGATCGACGACACGACCACCTTCGACACCCTGGGTCTGGATGCTCTTTCGGTCTATGACGTGACCCAGGGCTACGCCACTCTGGCCAACGGGGGCAAGCGACCCCTGCTGCATCTGGTGGCCCAGGTCAAGGACGCCAAGGATCAGGAGCTCTACACCGCGGCCATCCAGTCGGACCAGGTCTTCAATGCCGACCAGGTGGCCCTGCTGCAGAAAGCCATGACCACCACGGTTCAGTACGGCACCGCCTCCTACGCACGTTCCCTGGGCCGGCCCATCGCCGGCAAGACAGGTACAGCCAACGATCAGACAGCCATCTCCTTCATCGGATTCACCCCCTCGCTTCTGACCACGTTCGCCGTCTGGAACCAAGGTCAGGATGGCAGTGCCCTCAAGGTGCCTGATGTCTATCAGAACGAGTTCTATCCGGTCCAGCTGTTCACCCAGTACATGAAGTCGGCCCTGGGCAACAGCCCGGTGGAGCGCTTCCCTGCGGCCGAGGACCATGGCAAGATCGGCGGACCGGACGGCAGCTGGGGAACCGGGTATAAGCCGAGCTACTCCTATACGCCCAGGCGCAACTACAACTATGAATACGTGCCTCAGCAGCGCAACCAGCAGCAGACAGTCCCGCAGGAAGAGTCAGGAGCCGGCAGCGGCTCGGGCTCAGGCAATGGAGGCGGGGCCGAAGGCGGCAGCGGCGGGACCACCGAGGGCAACTCCGGGTCAGAGTCATCCCAACAGTAAGGCTGTCCGGACAGACCGGTCCGATCCGGACGAATCAGCTGCGCTCGGATCGGACCGTAAGGCTGGTCTAGCTGGTCTGGGGTTGCTTTTCTCCCCTATGACCGCTAGCCGCGCTGGAAGCGGTTGAGGGCCGAGATGATGGCCTTGAGGGAGCTGGTGGAGATGGACGAATCGATGCCCACGCCCCAGATCACCCGGGACCTGGCCGGTTCGCCCACCCGGCATTCCACGTAGGAGGCGGCCAGAGCATCCGTGCCTGCGGTCATAGCGTGCTCGGCGTAATCCAGAACCGAAACGGTCTGATCCAGGGACTTGAGTGCATCCAGGAAGGCCGCAATAGGACCGTTCCCATGCCCCTGAACACGACGGCGCTCCTCAGGATCGCCCGGGGCAAGTCCCCGGTCCAGCAGGGTGGCATCCAGGACGGTGTCGGAGCCGTCCTCGCCGGAGGTGACTGCCACATTCAGGAGCTTGAAGCGTCCCCACTGCTGCAGGGTCTCGTCGCGCTGATCGGCCATGGACTCGCCGCCGACCACGCTTCCGCCGGCCTCCACGGGCAGGTACTCGTCCTTGAAGAGCCGCCAGATGTCGGCATCCTTGACCTCGCGCTTGGTCCTGTCGGCATAGCTCTGGACCAGTCGTTCGAACTCCACCTGAAGGCGCTTGGGCAGATCCAGATGGTGGTTGGCCTTGAGCAGGTAGGCCATGCCACCCTTGCCCGATTGGGAGTTGACCCGGATGATGGCCTCGTAGTTGCCGCCCACATCCTTGGGATCGATGGGCAGGTAGGGCACCAGCCAGAGGAAGTCGTCGGGGTTGGCGTTGGCACGCAGAGCCGCCTGCTGCCTGGCATCCAGACCCTTCTTGATGGCGTCCTGGTGGGAGCCGGAGAAGGCTGTGAAGACGAAGTTGCCCACATAGGGGTGACGCTCGGAGACGGCGATCTGATTGCAGTACTCCACCGTCCGACGGATGCCGGGCATGTCGGAGAAGTCCAGCTGGGGGTCGATCCCCTGGACCAGCAGGTTCAGCCCCACCGTGCAAATGTCGACGTTGCCGGTGCGTTCGCCATTGCCCAGCAGGCAACCCTCGACCCGGTCGGCCCCGGCCAGCAGGCTGAGCTCGGTGGCGGCTACGGCCATGCCCTCATCATTGTGAGGATGCAGGGAGAGCACCACCGCATCCCGGTCCTTGAGGTTGGTGGATATGTACTCCACCTCGTCAGCGAAGACGTTGGGGGTGGTCATCTCCACGGTGTTGGGCAGGTTGATGATCATGGGGTGCTCCGGCGTAGGCCGGATCACGTCGATGACCGCGTTGCAGACCTCCAGGGAGTACTCAGGCTCGGCACCGGAGAAGGACTCGGGCGAGTACTCGTAGTAGAGATCGGTGCCCTTGGCATCGGCCTCCAGGGAGCGGCAAAGCTCGGCTGCGTCGGTGGCCAGCTTCTTGATCCCGGCCTTGTCCTTGTGGAAGACGACCTCCCGCTGCAGGACCGAGACCGAGTTGTAGAAGTGGACCACCGCCCGCTTGGCCCCACGCAGGGCCTCGTAGGTACGGCGGATCAGGTGCTCGCGGGCCTGGGTCAGGACCACGATGGTCACGTCGTCAGGGATCAGCTCGCGCTCTATCAGGAGGCGGATGAAGTCGTAATCGGTTTCGGAGGCCGAGGGGAAGCCCACCTCGATCTCCTTGAAGCCCATGGAGATCAGCAGATTCCAGAATCTCAGCTTGCGCTCGGAATCCATGGGATCGACCAAGGCCTGGTTGCCGTCGCGAAGATCCACCGAGCACCAGCGAGGCGCCCGCTTCAGGGTCTTGCCCGGCCAGGTGCGCTGCGGATAGTCAAAGGGGACCTGCTTGTTGTAGGCCACATACTTGGTGTAGGGCATGGCGCTGGGCTTCTGCGGCGAACCCACAAACCTGGGGGGAGGCAGCAGCAGGTCGTTGTTCCCTCCATTGGACGCCGCGGCCTGGGCCGCAAGATCAAACACGGATGCACGATCCTGATCCATCTCTCCTCCTTCTTTCGTTCGTCGGAAACCACAATGTCGCCCGGCCATGGGTTCGGTATGCCGAAGCCGCACCGGGGGTGCCATTATCTTACCGGAGAAGAGCCAGGACATGCGGTCCGAGTCCGCATTACGACGCAGTGGGAGGCGAGCGCATAGAACCTGGCATAATCCGCTGGGTTGCCAAGGATGCCAACACCACACGATGCAAGCGCTGACAGAGTGCTCACTTCATAAGATTCAGTGGAAGGAATTCACTGAAAAAGGGAGACGCCGCGACGGCCCTCGCAGTAGGCGTTGCCCAGCCAGGTGTGACGCGAGTTGGGCCAGACCGAACCCAGGCGGGGGGCGTTCTGGCTCATCCAGATGCTGGGCACACGCCCATCGGCGCTGTGGGAACCCAGCAGGTTGAAGCCGTTCTTGACCGCCAGCCAATCGGGATGCTGGGTGGCGATGGCCAGCCCCTCCTCCAAGGTCAGAGGAAGGCGGTCGTCGGAGTCGATCAGCTTGCGGGCCACATCGGGTTCGCGGTTGGTGTAGCAGGTGCCGGTATGCGGTTCCAGAACGATGTAAAAGGGCCCCTCGGGCGGCTCGAACCCGTTCTGAGGCAGGAAGCTGGCGATGTCGCGCGGCGGCATGGTGGTGAAGCCAGCCATGCGGTTGATGCTGGTCCGGGCGATCAGCGACTCGGGCGAGACCAGCTCTCTGGTGGGGATGAGCAGGATCTGCTCGCCCAGCTCAGTGGACTCCAGCGCGGAAATCAGGGGTTGGGCCAAGGCTCTGAAGGCGGCGGCGCTGATGTCCGCCACATCCGGATAGCCCAGGGCCACAATCCGATCCAGTTGCCGCTGCACTTCTTGGGAAGATCTGGTCATGGCCTCCAGTCTAATTCGAATCTGCCGCGGCAAGCACCTGCACTGTCCATACCCACCTGCCGGGGCGGGACATCGCATTGAGATTCAGTGCTGGCCGTACACGTGCTGGTAGCGGTCGTTCAGACTGGCCACATCCTCGTCGGACAGTGGCACAGGCGTACCGATTTGCTCAGCAGCCCACACCGTACGCGCCACCTCCTCCGTCATCGCCGCCGCCTTAACCGCAGCCTCAGCATCAGCGCCGACCGTGAAGGGGCCGTGATTACGCATCAGCACTGCAGGGCAGCCCGGGTGCTCCGCTAGGGTCTCGACGACCCCGCGGCCTATCTGGTCCGAACCGATCAAGGCAAAGGGACCCACCGGCACCGGACCGCCGAACTCGTCACCCATCATCGTCAGTACGCATGGAATCGACCGGCCCACTGCAGCAAAGGCCGTCGCAAAGGTCGAATGCGTATGCACCACGCCGAACACTTCGGGCATGTGCCGGTAGATGTAAGCGTGCGAAAACACATCCGAGGATGGGGCGGCGGATCCGTCCACCACATGCCCCTCCAGATCCGTGACCACCATTGATTCCGGCGTCAACTGCTCATAGCGCACCCCGGACGGCTTGATCACCAGCAAGTCGGCTGAATGCAGACGCTGTGAGACATTCCCCGCCGTCCATACCACCAGCCCCCACTTGATCAACTGCGCATGCAGGGCAGCAACATGCTCACGGACCAGACCTACCTCGACACGCACCTCGTCAGGAAAATCAGCCAAGGACGTCATAAGAACCACCACCATTTCCAATATGGGGCCGGATCTTCCTGCGAAAAGCCGGCCCGGTTTGCTTACCTGCGCGTGCAGACCTTGCTGCGCATCCTCACAGGCTTTCCAGATCCTTGCCCTTGGTCTCCTGGGCAAAGAGGTATACGACGGCGCCGATGACCAGGCAGACGCCGAAGAAGGTGAACGCCGTGGTGACAACGCCGATGTTGATGTGCTGGGAGACATAGTCGCCGCCCACCAGGAGCCCCATGAATATAGGGCCTACGATCTTGGCTGTGGCGCCGATGCCGTATCCCAGCCCCAGTCCGGTGGAGCGGACATCGTTGGGGAACTGCTCGCCGCCGAAAGCGTTGAGAATGCCGAAGACACCGTCGGCGAAGGTCATGATGACCAGGACGGCGATGTAGAACTGCCAGCCGGAATTGTGGAAGAAGGCTGCGTAGAAGCATCCCAGCGCCCCGATGATGCCGAAGGAGAACATGGTCCAGCGCCGGCCGATGATGTCAGCCAGCCAGGCAGAGCCGAATCTGCCTATGCAGTCGGCCACGGAGACGCCCATGAACAGGTAGGCCACCATCTGCGTTGAAAAGCCGAAGGCATCCTTCATCAGCGTCTGACCCCAGGATTGGATGGCGAAGGAACCAAGAATGAAGCAGAAGGAGCCGACCGAAATGATGATCAGCGGCTTTAAATGCTTGGACAAGAGCAGGCGATAACTGGCCTTCTGCTCCTGCTCGACCTTGGGCAGGGCACCGACCTG
This sequence comes from Bifidobacterium sp. ESL0820, assembly GCF_052606235.1. Taxonomy (NCBI): domain Bacteria; kingdom Bacillati; phylum Actinomycetota; class Actinomycetes; order Bifidobacteriales; family Bifidobacteriaceae; genus Bifidobacterium; species Bifidobacterium sp. ESL0820. Next base: position 1,784,368 of record NZ_CP199594.1, on the reverse strand, counting down.
GTCCACGGGAAGCTCAAGAGCCCATGCCAAGGCCTTGCGGGCATCATTGTCACGTCCCACGCTCTGATAGAAACGGGGGGACTCGGGCACGGTAGCCAACCAGAACAGCAGAAGGACGGGGATAACGCCCAAGGCCACCAGCACGCGCCAATTGTCGCCGATCAGGCTCTGCGAGACGGATCCCAGGAGCGGACCCATAGGAATGAAGACCGAGGCCAGGCCGGAAAGCATGCCGCGCTGTCTGGCCGGCACGAACTCCTGGACGTAGGGGACAGAGATGATGTTAAGGCCGCCTACGCCGATGCCCACGCCGATGCGCAGGATGGCCAGCAGGATCCAGGCACCGTCAGGCAGGAAGACCGACAGGGCCGTGAAGACCACGAAGCAGAGAACACACCACTGGAAGGCATGCTTGCGGCCGAAGCGATCGGCCAAACGTCCCCAGAGGATGGATCCGATGACTGTGCCCAGCCCGGAGCAGGCAAGGATGATTCCAGCGGAGACTCCGGTCAGGTGCCAGGCCGAAGTCAGAAGGGAGACCACGAAACCGATCAGGAACATATCGAAGAATTCGGATATGTTGCCGGCTATGGCCAGGCCGATGACGCTTTTCTGATGTCCGGTCAGGGGACGAGCGTCTATCTGCTCGTAAGCGGTCAGCACTTCCCCGGCCTGTGTGACACGTGTATCACTCATAATGGGTTGCTTTTCTTTCTCGGATGATCATGATGACGGCGGCTCGACCACGGTATGGGTCTGACCGAAGGATCCAGGCCGCCTTCTCCGTCCTTGGAGAATGCTGCAGCAAACCTGGATCATGAAGGAACGGTCAACGGTTGATATCCCCGCCCAGCGGAATATCCAGTTCCTGGGCGCGGATACGGGTCAGATCGCCCATATGCGTCAGGGCGTACTCGGCGGCCCGCTGTCCCCACCTGACACCGCACTCCACATCATTGGAGAGGAAGCCATGGAGGGTGGCGGCTACGAAGGAATCCCCGGCACCGGGACGGTCCACCACCGGAACCGGGGTGGTGACGTACTTCTTGATTCCCTTGGAGGTCCTCAGGTAAGGACCATCCAGGTGATTGGTGGAAACGATGTACTCATTGCCGAAGCGTTGGTAGAGCTGTTCGCAGACCTCCTCGCCGGTCCCCTCGATTCCGAAGACGCTTTTGGCGTCCTTGATGGAGCAGAAGAGAATGCGGGCCTTATGAGCGATGGGCTCCAGAACCTTTCTGGCCTGGTCGCCGGTCCAGAGCTTGCTGCGGAAGTTCACGTCAAGGGCGATGTCGATGCCGCGCTTCTCCGCCTGCTCGGCCGCATAGGTCACCACCTGGGCCGTGGTATCGGTCAGGGCCGCCGTGATCCCGGTCAGGAAGAGCAGGCGGGTGTCCAGCATCCGGTCCCAGTCGTAATCCTCGATCCCCGTCGACCTGAAGGGGGTGTACTCGCGGTCGTAGATGACGTTGGCCGGCATGGGGGGTTCGCCCGGCTCCATGAAGTAGAGGGCGATCCGGCTGGCCGGCTTGCGGACCATGGTGCTCAGATCAACGCCCACAGACCTGTACTCGCTCAGGATGTATTCGCCCAAGTCCCCCTCCGGCAGTGAGGAGGTCCACAGGGTCCTGCGCTGAAGCTGAGCCAGGACTCCGGCTACGTTGGCCTCGGAACAGGCGGGATTCATCAGGACCGACCGGGCGTTCATCAGCCGCTCTCCCCTCCTGACCGTGAGCCTGATCTGCCCCTCTCCTATGGTCGAAAGGTCATATGCATGTTCTGCCATCATTCGCTCCTTGTCTACACGGTCGTTTTCCAGCATGGACCACGACGTCCGTTTCAGTCCGTATTACGACCTTTTGCATTCAAACTCGCACCGATCGGGCCGGCCCTTCCAGGGACAACCGCTGGCGCCATAGCCTCCCTGCCGATGGCAAGGGGGTGGAGGACCGGCACAACCACCCCCAGATCACAGCTGTGACGGCTGCGACCTTTACTTCAGCCTCTGGGGCCAAGCACCTCCATGCCGGCCCCGCGCAACCAGGTTTCCACTTTCTTCCTTGCATTCGTGACGATCTGATCGGCCTGATCCGAATCATCGTTCCACATCTCCAGCATGATCCGCCCCGACCAGGACTGCCGGGCCAGCTCGGCGAAAGCCGTGGGAAAATCGGCGCAGCCTTCGCCCATGGTGATCCGACGCGGCTGCCCCGGGAGCACATCCTTGACATGGATGGCCAGCATTCTGCCGGCTCCAGCCCTGAGCTCAGCCACGGCATCCAGCTCCTGCTCATAAAGGTTGCCGATATCCGGGTACATGCTCAACCAGGAGGACCCGACCTGGTCGCAGATGGACAGCCCCCTGGTGATGGAGGTGATGTCATTGCCGTCCACATTCTCTATGCCCAGCATGACGCCGGCCTGGGCCGCATACTCAGCTGCCTTGGCCAGAACCTCCACATACCTGGCGCGCTGGTCGGGATCAGGGTTCTCGTAGTAGGCGTAGTAACCGGCTACCTGAATCAGGGGAATGCCCGCCTCATGAGCCAGATCGATTGCCTTGAGGAAGATCTCGTAGGCCTGACGGCGGATGGCCGGATCGGCCGAGCCGGGGCCCACCTTGCGGTGGCAGCTCAGGCAGATCCCTCCGACCTGGACGCCCTGGCGGTCAGCGGCCTGGCGGAAGGCGGAAGCCTGGGCAGCCGTCCAGTCCAAGCGGGCCATCCGCTTGTCGCTTTCGTCAATGGACAGATCCATGAAGGTGAACCCATCGGCCGCCACCTGGGACATGAACGCATCCCAATCATCCGGCTCGGCGGGGGACTTCAGGGCCTTCTCATAGATGCCTAGGGTTACGCTGCCACTCATTGCGGCCACACCCTGCCGATGGTCTCCCGCAGCTCGGTCGCAGCGGCCAGTGGGTCGTCAGCCTTGACAATGCCTCGACCCGAGATCACCACTCCAACGGGGACTCCTTGGAAGAAGGGCAGATCCTTGGCCGTAACCCCGCCGGTCACAGTGACCTTGAAGCCCATCTGATGCAGCTGGCGGATGCGGTCCTTGTCGTCCTCCCCCCAGGTCAGCTTTCCGGCCGCTTCAGCGTCGCGGGAACGGTGGACGATGACCTGGGTGGCTCCAAGTCGCCGCCATTCGCGCGCCTGCTCGGGATCGTAGGTCTCGCCAAGCTCAATCTGGACCTCGCCGCCGAACTCCTGGGCCACCTTGACCACCTGCTCGACCGTGGTCATGCTGGCGCCGGCGACCACCGAAACCCAGCTGGCACCCGCTTCGAAGCAGGCGCGGGAGATGACCGCTCCGGCCTCGGCGATCCTGACATCAGCCAGGATGGTCTTATTGGGATAGAGGGCACGGATCTCGCGCACGGCCCTCAGCCCTTCGGCGATGATCAGGACGGTTCCGCACTCGATGACGTCGACCTGGCTGACGGCCGCGTTCAGGGGCCTCAGGGCCGAAGGCATGTCAAAGGTGTCCAGCGCGATCTGCAGCTGGGGGCGTTCCAGGGTCTTGTCTGCTGCCATTGCGCTCAGGCCTCCTTACGGAAGGAGAAGAAGTTGTGGGCGTTGCGGATGAGCAGCTTGTCCACATAGTCGGGATCGAAGCCTTCGGCGATCATGCGGGGACCGTCCACCGCCGGGTTGTAGTCCACACCGCTCACAGAGCCGTAGACCTTCTGGTAGGAGCGCTTGCCGGAGTCCGTGCCCAGGAGGATCCGGTCCTCATAGCCGTCTTTCTTGAAAGCCTTGAGCTCCATCATCCTGTTGGAATCGGGCTGATACTTGATCCTGTTGGTGCCGTCGATCTCCAGATAGACGCCCAGATCCAGGATCTCCTCCAGGTAGTAGACATCAGCGTTGCGCTGAATGTGGCCGATGGCGATCTGGTCGGCGGGGACCCCCAGTCCGATCAGGGTCTGGGCCTGTTCCAGACCACAGGTTCCATAGGTGGTGTGCGTGTTGATGGGCGCGCCGGTCTCGATGGCCGCCTTGGCAGCCGCCTCCATGCACTTGTGCTCGAAGGGCGTGATCTCTCCGTAAGCAGTGCCGATCTTGATGACGCCTGCCTTATAGGGGCTGCGATCCACCAAGGGACCGGTGTAGTCGTTGCGGTCGATGCCCTCGCGGATATCGGCGATGACCAGGTCGGCGATCTGATCCACGCTGTAGCGGTTGATCCAATGGGACTGGGTCTCCAGGTAGACATGCTCACGATGGAAGCCGGTGGCTCCGATGATCTGCAGATTCTCCACCGAGCGGGCCACCTCGGCCAGCTTCTCGATGTCACGGCCGCAGTTGATGGGGCACATATCCACCACGGTGCCGCCCTGCTTGCTCCACTTCAGCGAAGCCTTGGCAAAATAGCCGGCCTCGGTCTCTGCCTTCTCGACCGAATCCAGTTGATGGTCCTTGTCCAGGTAGACCTCACCGGCTCCGACCCGGATCAGATGGTCGTGGCTGTTGACTACGCCAAGCGTGCTCGGGTCGACATCTCCCAGAATGGTTCGTGCGAATGCCATGTGAACTCCTTTGTTGTTTGTACTTTGCGACTTCGCGGCACCGGTCTTCAGGCTCTTCCTCCCAGTGCCTTTGACAGGAGACAGACTATGTGAGCAGTAAATAAACAACAAGGATATTGATGAACATATGTACTTGAACCATGGGTTAAAACCCAGATAGATTGCATTTTTACCCATGAAAACAAGTATTTTTCGACACTTAAAGGCAAATAAGCAGTTTTTACTGAGTCTGATAAAATGTACATATGTTCAGCGATTTACAGATGATGACCACTTCGGATGCCCGCAAGCGGGTTCAGCTGCTTCTTCGCATAGCCCGCATGTACTACCAGGATCACATGCTGCAGTCCCAGATCGCCGAAGCGACAGGCTATTCCCGCCCCTCCGTCTCCCGAATGCTGAAAGAGGCCCAGGAGCGAGGGCTGGTAAGGATCTCCATCGAGAATCCATTGGAACGGCTTGAAGACCTGGAGTCCAGGCTGATCCGACAATTCAATCTCCGTTGCGCGCGGGTCTCGGAGCCACCGCAGGGATGCACCGGGTATGATGTCGTGCCCCGAAGCGCGGCGTCTCTCCTGGTTGAGCAGACCAGGCCCGACTCTTTGATAACCGTCTCCAATGGCAACGCGGTCGCCTACACGGTTCGCGAAGTTCCTCTGCAAAACTGGACAAAGTCCAAGGTTGTGCAGATGATCGGCTCCCTGTCGCCGACCAATCCCATGACAGACTCACCGGAGATATGCCGCATGCTGGCCCAACGACTGGGTGGCAGCTATTCCACGCTGCCAGTGCCCATGATCCTGTCTTCAACCCCTGTGGCTGAAGCCATGCGCAAAGAACGCCAGATAGCCGACACCCTGACCCTGGGCGGACATGCCGACGTTGCGGTGGTGGGAGTGGGATCGGTCAAAGCTGGAAGATCAGGGCACATTTTCAAGGACTACGAAAATGCGGCCTTCATCAAGGAGGTGACCGAGCTCAAGGCTGTAGGACACATCTGCGGACACCACATCGATGCCCAGGGCCGCCACATCCGAACCAGCCTGTGCGAACGCACTATATCGATTGAATTCGAACGCCTGAAGCGGATCCCCCTGGTCATAGGCGTGGCCTGGGGGCCGCAAAAAGTCGCCAGCATCCTTGCCTGTCTGCGGGCCGGGCTTATCTCAGCACTGGCCACCGACCGCGATACGGCCCAGGGGATACTTGAGCTGGATCGACGGCAGAGGGGATCAGGCGGACCAGCCTCACAGGTTTCGAGCCGAGCAAAGGCCAAGCAGGGCTGACCCTACATGAAAGCCATCAGGCAGACGGGGCCTGGCAGAGCCGGTCATCCCATGCTCAGGAGATGCACAGGACACTTTGGGCATGCCACGCAATCAGCCCAGATGCGCAATCAGATCCTGTCGGCGAAGTGCTTGCGGGCGATCAGCTCGGCGATCTGCACGGCGTTGAGGGCGGCTCCCTTGCGCAGGTTGTCATTGGCCACGAACATGGACAATCCCCTCTTGCCCTCCACAGCCTGGTCCTGGCGGATGCGGCCCACGAAACTGGGGTCCTTCCCGGCGGCGTCCAGAGGAGTGGGTATATCCGCAAGACTTACTCCAGGAGCCTTGGACAGCAGGTCGCGGGCCTGATCTGGGGTGACGTCGTGCTCGAACTCGGCGTTGATGCTCATGCCATGGGCTGTGAAGACCCCTACCCGCACGCAGGTGCAGGAGGCGGCCAAATCAGGCAGGTGCAGGATCTTGCGGCTCTCATTGCGCAGCTTCTGCTCCTCGTCGGTCTCCCCGCTGCCGTCATCGACCAAGTCGCCTATAAAAGGAACGGCGTTGAAGGCGATGGTGCGCACCACCTTGGTGGGCGGTGGGAACTCGATGGCCGATCCGTCGAAGACCAGTCGGTCGGCACCCTGCTCCACGGCGGTTTTGGCCTCGTCACGCAGCTGGAGGACGCCGGCACGACCAGCCCCCGACACGGCCTGGTAGGAGGAGACGATCAGACGGCGCAGACCGTACGCCTTGGCCAAGGGGCTCAGCACCGGCATGCAGGCCATGGTGGTGCAATTGGGATTGGCCACGATCCGCCGTGGGATAAGATCCAGGTCCTCGGGGTTGACCTCGGACACCACCAGGGGGACCTCGGGATCCATCCGCCAATGGGAGGAGTTGTCGACCACGTAGGCTCCAGCCTCGGCGAAACGCGGGGCCCAGGTTCCTGAGGTCGAACCGCCGGCGGAGAAGATGGCCAAATCGATCCCGCTCAGGTCGGCCTGCTCAACATCCTCGACCATGATGGTCCTGTCACGCCAGCGCAGCTGCTCTCCGGCAGACCGCGACGAAGCCATGAATCGCAGGTCGGCCACAGGGAAGTCCCGTTCGTCCAGCATCCGGCGCATGACCATGCCTACCTGGCCGGTGGCGCCCAGAACGGCTACATTGATGCCACGGCGTCCGTTGCTCGCCAAATCAGCCTTATCCGTCATTGCTCTCTCCTCTCTGCTCAGCGACCCGTGCCGCCGTAAACGACCGCCTCGACCTGATCAGCATCCAAGTGGAAGGCCGTATGGATGGCCCGTACCGCCTCGTCCAGGTCCTGGATGGGCACCAGGGCGGAGATGCGGATTTCGGAGGTCGAGATCATGAGCACGTTGATATGTCGGTCACTTAAGGCCCGGAAGAAGGTGGCAGTGATGCCCGAATGGGTTTTCATCCCTACGCCTACCAGGGTCACCTTGCCCACCTCGGGATTGATGTCCACTGATCGGAACCCCAATTGCTCGCGGGAGTCATCCAACATGGGGACCACCTGATCAGCCTGAGCGGACGGGAGCGTGAAAGAGATGTCCACGGTGCCGGTAGCCGCCCCAGCCTGGACGATCATATCGATGTTGATGCCGCCCTCGGCAAGGATAGTGAAAAGCTGTGCGGCCACGCCAGGTCGGTCGGGCACGGCCCGCAGGCTGACCTGAGTTTCACTGCGGTCGTGGGCAACCCCTGAGATGATGGGTGACTCAGGGCCGTTCAGGTCCGGGAACAGGTCGCCCATGGATTCGCCGTTGGTCATTTCCTTCCTTCCGTCATATCCCGTCACCTGTCAGCGCGTGCGGCGGGGCGATCCGGCAGCTGGCCGGTCTCCAAATTGGGAATCTTGTCAGCATCGACATCGTCGGGCATGATCAGCGTGCCTGGGCGATGGGAAAAGGAACTGCGCACATGGATGGGCATGCGGAAGCGCTGGGCATACTCCACGCAGCGCAGGGCCAGCACCTTGGATCCGCCGGCCGCCATCTCCAGCATCTCCTCATATGAAATGCGGGCGATTCTACGGGCGGTGGGAACAATGCGCGGGTCGGCGGTGAAAACCCCGTCCACATCGGTATAGATCTCGCAGACATCCGCCTTGAGTGCCACGGCCAGGGCCACAGCCGAGGTATCCGAGCCGCCACGACCCAGGGTGGTGGCATCGCCGTCGGGGTTGACCCCCTGGAAGCCTGCCACAATCCCCACCTCGCCTCGGTCCAGGGCCTTCATGACTCGCTGGGGTCGGACATGGCGGATGTGGGCTGCGCCGTAGCGTGCATCAGTCATGAATCCCGCCTGCGAACCGGTGAAAGAATGGGCGCGCTCGCCTTGTGCATGGATGCTCATGGCCAGCAGGCTCATGGAGATGCGCTCCCCGGCCGTCATGAGCATATCCATCTCTCGGGCAGGAGGGTTGGAATCCACATCCATGGCCTGGTCAATCAGATCGTCAGTGGTGTCCCCCATAGCGGAAACCACCACAGCAATGTCATTGCCGGCGCGCTTGGTGTCAATAATGCGCTTGGCCACACGCTTGATGGAGTCCGAGTCAGCCACCGAGGACCCGCCATACTTCTGAACGATAAGTGCCACTGCTGTTCCATCCCGCGACGGTTAAGCCACTAGACCATCATCTGCAACATGTTGATTACATGGATTATACGAACGACACCGTTCTATCAGACCCCCTCCACCAATATGCGAAACATTGACGGCAGCCAGGGAGGCTGCGAATCAGTGACCGCAGGCCTTACAGATCGCGACGGCCGGATATTGCCCGGCCAAGGGTGATCTCGTCGGCATATTCCAGATCGCTGCCGACGGGCAGGCCGCTGGCCAGCCTGGTGACCCGCAGATCCAGAGGGCCCAGCAGCCGTCCCAGGTAGGTGGTGGTGGCTTCGCCTTCAATGTTGGGATCCAGGGCCAGCATGACCTCCTTGACCTGATCCGTGCCCAACCGTTTCAAAAGCTCGGGAATGCGCAGATCGCCGGGCCCGACGTTGGACATAGGGTCGATGGCCCCGCCCAGCACATGATAAAGGCCCCGGTATTCTCCGGTACGTTCGATGCTCATGACATCCTTGGGCTCCTCGACTACGCAGATGATGCTGCGGTCACGTCTCGGATCCTGGCAGATGGGACAGGGACTGGTCTCGCAGACATTGCCACAGATCTCGCAAAACCGGACCTTCTCCTTGGCTGCAACAATGGCATCGGCCAGATCCTGAGCACTGCGCCGATCGGCTCCCAGAATGTAGAAGGCAATGCGCTGCGCACCCTTGGGACCGATGCCCGGCAGTTGGGCAAAGGCGTCGATCAGCTCTTGAATGGCTCCATCATAGGTAGCAGCCATCATTCACCTCCCTGTCGTTGTGCCTGTTCCTGCCGGCGCCTTTGGACGTTGATCGGATTCTGGGGGTCGTCAGCAGCAAAGTCCTCCACCTTGGTCACGTCAAACAATTTGGTCAGTTCATCCTGGTTCATGGCATTGTCCGCCCCGAGCCTGGCATCGTCCATGGAATAGACATCGTCCTCTGGATCCACTGAAGGCCCTGAAGCCTGGGAGGAGACTGCAGCAGACGAGGCCCCATCCTGATCGGAACCACCGGAGGCCGGACTGGCGAAGCCTGCTGGCATCGCCCTGCCCTCAGCTCCAGAAGCCTTTGCCATTGCCTGGGGGCCATCCGAGCCACCGGCGGTACTCGAACCATGACCGTCACCCCGTCTGTCCGACGAGGTTGGGGTGCCAGTTGCCGCAGCCACATCTCCGGGAGCCGGCCCGGTCTCCAATGTCGAATTCGAGGTTGCAACCGAGGCGCTTCCCTGACCCGACGAATCAACCGACTTCGAAACTTCAAGCCCCTGATCCGAAGCTTCATGGCCTTGACTGTTGGAAGACTCCGCAAAGGCTGCGGTGCTGGTCCCGGAATCGGGCACGGCCCAAGGATCCGTGTCATCGCTCATGTCCGGCAGGGCCACCTTTTTGGACTCATGGTCTTTCTGGCCAGTGGATCCATCGCCGCCCTGATCAGGCTGCCAGGTCTTTTGCGGCGCATGAGCCGCTGGCATGGGGTGAGCCCAGGGATCATCGTCCGGCAACACCGTTGAAGCGGTCGAGCCGAAACCCGCCGCTGGAAGCGGTTTCGAAGACGACTGGACAGGGCCACCGACCGGGTGGTGAGCGTCGTCGGAGCTCCCGTCGCCTGAAGCTTCTCCAGGAGTGGACTTCCCGTCCGATGCCGATGCTCCGGCCCCACCATCATGACCGGCCGAGGCCGTCATCCCTCTAGGGGCATGCCCCTGCTCTGTGGCCGCATGAGGCATGACCGCCGCTCCAAGGTTCATGGTGGCTAAACCGGCTCGCGCTAGAGCCACCTCCTTCTTGACCTCTGCCCGGCGCTGGGGAGACATCCTGTTGACGGACTCCACAGTCTCACCGTTGGCAGCCGTCCCCGATGGGGCGATCATGGTGGACTGTCCGAACTCCTGGCGAGCGCGGACCATGACGATACGCGGCACCTTGGTCTCCCCGTCAACCGACTGTGCAGCCACGGCCATGGCGAAGGCATGCTGACTGAGTGGCCGGTCGAAGGTCATAGACAGCCGCTTGCGGCCGGAGGGGCCTGCTGTCATGGCTACGGTGGGCACCCGGTCTCGCACGACATACTGGCGGACCTCATCAGGCAGGGCAGCAACCAGGGCATCCCAGCGCTTATCCAGCTCTGTACCAGTCGGCACCTCGTTTGCCTGCCCTTGCGCAGTCTCCTGTTGTGCAGGCCGAGGTGTTTCCGCAGACCGGGCGGGTCTGGAGGGACTGGATGGCCTAGCTTGTCCCTCCGCCTGTCCAGTCGGCCAGGAGGGAGCTTCCTTGCGCTCGGGTTGGATAGGATCAGAGCCGGAATGGGGCGACTGCTCTTCGCCCTCTCGCTGTCCATAAGCGGAGGAATCGGAACGAGAGCCGGCCATGGTCTGTGGCCCGGCAAAGGAGGCGGGCGCTGCAACAGATGGCGAGCCTGCCATGCTGGATTGTTCGGGGCGATCAGCGCCATCAGCACTGCCAGACTGCGATGCTGTGGACGGCCGACCGCTCCGCTGCGACCTGTCAGCGCCAATGAACCCGCCGCGGGCGGGCGCCGTGGCCGACCCGGAGGGGGAAGCTGCCCCTGCGGCCGATGCCTGCTCCATAGGTTCGCAGCCAATTGCCAGCAGCCTGGCGGCCAGCAGCTCCAAGCGCATCCTGGGTGAAGTGGCCCCGTTCATTCCCGCCAGCGCATCGTTGATGATGCCGGCCATTCTGGTCAGGATCTGCAGATCCAAAGCATCCGCCTGCCGATGCAGATCGGCCACCTGGTCGTCGTCGGCATCTTCGCTAAGCACGCTTTCAGCCCGGTCACCCGCCAGCTTGAGCACCAGCAGGTCGCGGACATGGGCCAGCAGATCCTCGACGAAGCGCTGGGACTCGAACCCGCCGACGACCACCTTTTGGATGACCCCGTAGAGGCCAGCACCATCGTGGTCGATCAGCGTATCCACAGCTTCGCCGATCAGTGCGGCAGGAGTGAACCCCAGCAGAGCTACAGCCGTATCATAGGCGATGGTGTGCTCGTCAGCGCCTACCATGAGCTGATCCAACACAGAAAGGGTGTCACGCACCGATCCGCCTCCAGCCCGCATGGCCAGTTTGAGGACACCGGGCTCGGCCTTGATGCCCTCCTTTTCGCAGATGCCCTCTAGATAAGGCCCCATGACCTCCTGGGGCACTAGGCGGAAGGGGTAATGGTGGGTGCGGGAGCGGATAGTGCCGATCACCTTCTCCGGCTCTGTGGTGGCGAAGATGAACATGACGTGTTCCGGCGGCTCCTCGACGATCTTCAGCAGGGCATTGAATCCTTGCTGGGTGACCATATGGGCCTCGTCCAAAATGAAGATCTTGTAGCGGTCACGCACAGGGGCAAAGCCTGCCCGCTCCCTGAGCTCCCTTGCATCGTCGACGCCGTTATGGCTGGCGGCGTCAATCTCCACCACGTCGATGGAACCGGGGCCTCCCGTGGCCAGATCCCTGCAGCTGTCACATTCGCCGCAGGGATGGCTGGTCGGTCCCTTGGCGCAGTTGACACAGCGGGCGAAAATCCGGGCACTGCTGGTCTTTCCACATCCCCTGGGACCGGAGAACAGGTAGGCATGGGTCAGCCGGTTCTCATCCAGAGCTCGGGTAAGGGGCACCGTGACCTGCTTCTGACCGATGATGCCGTCAAAAGTGTCAGGCCGATACCGCCGATAGAGTGCTAGTGCCATGGTTCAAGGCTATCCATTTCTTTAGACACGTTCGCTTTCCTTCCTAAGGCTTCTGGCCACGCTTCCTTTTCTCATTCACAGGGCTCGGGCCCTGCCCGGGCCGACTGGATCAGACGCGGCAGCATCGAGACTCCGGTGTCTACCCCCACCGAGACTTTCACGTCGCTGCCATCCACCTGGCAGTCTGTCAGGACCCCGCGGTTGAGACGGGCGACCCGGGAGGCCAGAGTACAGGGCTGCGCCTGTCCTTCGTCCAGGGCAGAAGCTGCAGCCAGAGCCGAGACATCGGCACCGGTGCGTGCACGCGTCCGGCAGATCATGAGATTGCCCAGCAGGGCCGCCAGAACCAGACCCAGGCCAACCAGAGCCATCAGCATGATGCCCAGAACCGTGCCGGAGCCAGGATCCGAACCCCCTAGCCATGAACCGGTACGCTCCGCGCGCGTCCTCCTGACATGTCCGAGCATGACTCATTCCTCCAATATGGCCACGGCATCGCCATGGACCTGTGCAGGCAGCACGCCCATCGGGCCGGAAACCACTGGGCATGACACCCTGACTGCCGTCTGCCCGGCCGATGGGCTCAACTGCACTTGAGCATGCGGACCGGCCATCCGGTGCACCAGCCCTTGGGGATCACCCTTGCCCCGGGTGACGATCAGATCCCTGGCAGCCGCGTTGGCTGCATCCTGACAGACCATGCCGATCCTGATCGTCTGGGTCAGCGTCAGCAGTAAGAGAGCCAGAACCATGACGGCGGGAAGCACGATGGCGAACTCGGCCGTTACCGTACCGGTATCGGATCGCCACCGTCGTCTCCACACGGACCGTCTCTCAGCCGACGACACTAAGCGCCTTCTTGACCAGACCCATCAGCAAAGTGCGCGTGGAAGAGGACTTGACAATGGCCAGCAATACACCAGCCAGCGTGGCAGCTGCCACCATGATCACAGCGTATTCAGCAGTGATGGCCCCCGATTCAGGCCTGGCCAGCACCACACTCATCCGCGCACGCAGGGCACTCGCTGCAGAGTCCATGGCTTGGCTGATGCGAACGTACAAAGCCGTTATGAACCGGTTGAAACGCTGCCTCATTCTTTGCAGCCACCGGGATCCGGCACCTACAGCAGGCCATGTCTCAGTTGGCACCAATTGTCCTCCTGCATGTCTGGCCTGCAGATGGAAGACCGTCGCAACCTCCTGTGAATATGTCATCGTTCTCACCTTTGCCTTTCCTTGTCTTCCCCGCCCCGGCGAATGGCCGTTCCTCAGGGAATCGGCATCCGGTACCTTTCACTGTGCCCGTTCCGGTCCGTCTCGGTCGCCTTATCGGATGCATGTGGACGAGCGGAGCTGAGTCGGCAGCCTGTGGACAACTGCCCATATGGGCTCCACCCTCAGGAAATCCCGCCTACGAAGGCCGCAATGCAGGGGATGACTCCGATCAGCACGAAGGCCGGCAGAATACACAGTCCGGTCGGCACCAGCAGCCTGACGGTTATCGCCGCTGCGGCCCGGGCCAGCACGCTGCGGGCATGGTGATCCAGCTGGCGCAGGGTCGTCTCGATACGCGTCAGAGGAGATGATCCCAAACGCCAGGAAGGCTCCAGACAGTCAGCCAGGACCTGCATGGACTGCCCATAATCAGGATCCCCGATCGCTCCCGACCAGGACAGATCCCATCCGTTGCCACGTCCGAGCAGGTGAGCCACGCGAACCATCCGAAGCCCATAAGGGCCTGGCAGCAGCCCACCAACCACACCCAGGGCCCTGGGCAGGGAGGCCCCCTGACGAACAGCGACTCCCAACAAGGCCAATACCAGGCTCAAGGATGGCGTGGAGACCTGCTCATCGGCTAATCGCCCACCCGGGCCGTCGGATTCCATAAGCAGAAAGGCCAGTATGCTTGACAGGGCGGCAATCAGTGGTTTCAGATCCATAGATCCTCCCTGCCCAGATCGTTCATCAGCAGATGTATCCAAACCAGACCAAAAACATAGAAGGCCGCCCCAAGGATCAGACATATGGTTCCCAGGCCTGGGCGGCATAGGAAGGACAACGGTCGCGCACCCATGAACTCTCCCATGATGATGGTCAGCAACGGCAAGGTTGACAGGAGACGGATCGTGGCCCTAGGCACAGCAAAGGCTTTTTCTCGCGCCTCATCCAGTGCCGCCCGCCGCCTCTGCATAGCTGCCACAGTCCGCAGCCCATCAGAAGCCCGGCAGCCCAGGATGGCGCTGAGACCATAACAGGCCATCAGAGCCTGGGCCATAATCGTCAGAGTCGGCCCCCGTTCCTGAGGCAGGCACCGGTTCTCCAGCATGGCCATGACACGTTCCCGCGTGACCTCCTGGGTGGCGAACCGCCGCCCGGATGCCTCCTCGAAAGCCTCTACCAGACCGCCTCCATTGTCGACATAGGCCAGCAGGGAAGTGACCAGCACCGCCAGGCCGGGCCTATCCGACTGTGCAGAGGGCCTGACTGACATGGCCTTCAGTCTCGCGGATGCGCTGCCGCTAGGCGCGAGCAAGACCAGACAGGCAATAGCCGTCATCATTGCAGCCAGCCAGGCTGCAGTCTCGTCATGCATAATCCACCTCAACTACGGAACGTTCGCCGGGGCGCTGGTCACAATGCCCCACCGCCTGGCGAACTTTGACCAGGCCGTTCCATACGTAGCGGCCCCTCGGCCTGTCCATGTACAGACGGCCTCCCCAAGAAGCCGGCCATCAGCTGCAGTTGTCAGTCGGCCAATTTGAGCGATATGTCTATGGCCGCCGGAACGTTCCAGATGGATAACAGCATCGAACGCCCCCTGCGCCAGAGCAGCCAGGGCCCTCGGCTGCAACCCCGCCAGCAACCCCAGAGTCGCCAGCCTGGCGGGAACGCGTTCCACATTGTCGGCATGCAGCGTTGCCATGCCGCCCCGATGACCGGAATTGAAAGCCCGCAGCAGATCAGCTATCTCCTCGCCACGACACTCGCCCAGGATGATCCGATCGGGCCGCATGCGCAATGTGGCTTTCACCAGATCGACCAGCCCAACACCCCCCGCCCCTTCAACGTTGGATTCTCTGACAGCCAAGGAAACCATATTCCCATGGCCAGCGATACGACCCAGTTCACGCACCTCCTCCACGACGACCAGCCGCTGCTCCCGTGGACACATGCCCAGCAGGGCCCGTAGGAGCGTGGTCTTACCTGCACCCGTGCCACCAGTCACTAGAATGCTGGCCCGATTGACCACCAGCGCCCGAAGGATGAAGAGCCAGCTGGCGGGACACAGCCCGGCAGCGGCCAGCTCCTCCAGGCTTGGCGGGTGTCTGTTGGGCAGTCTGATGGAAATGGCGGCACCCTCGGGAACAAGTGGGGCCAGCACGGCGTGGACTCTGATCCCCTCCCTGCTGGAAGCGTCAGCCATGGGCCGGGCATCGTCCAGGCGACGTCCCAGCTGAGCGCATAACTGCACGGCAAAGTCCCTCACAGCTCGAGGGCCTGCGAATCCAGGCCGAAGCAGGACCTCCTCCATGCCCGCGCCTCGGTCGATCCAGACATTGCCCTGCCCGGTCACTGCGATGTCAGTCACCGCAGGATCGTTCGTCAGCCCATCCAAGTATCCGAAAGTGGGCGGCTGATCGGAATCGTCGTCAGAGAATCGACCTTCATTGCTTTCCCCGCTTCCTATGATCATTTGACAGCCCCGGACCGAGCCGATTCGCGAGAAGAGATCCGTTCTTCTCTTCTTTCCCCTACGACGATCATTCCTGCGATCCGCTCAACCAGGGGATGAAGGGCCCGGGCATAAGCACGCGGCACCCGTTCCAGGCCACGCCCATCCAGAACGGATGCCGACAGCTTCGGTTGCGGCTTAAGAACCACATCCAGCGATCGGCCCAGAAACTCTTCCGCCTGCTCTGGGTCGACGCCATGACTGACCCGGTGCTGTGTGGGCATCATTCCAATCAGAGCCATGGGCGGCCTACATGAAATCAATGGATTGTCTCGGGCTCGATCACCAGCACCTCTGCTGCCGTTCAGGGCATGGAGAAGTGCCTTCGCCCGTGCAAGGCCCAGCACGGTCATGTCCACCATCAACAGCGAAGGCAGCCCTTTAAGCGAGCGCAGATTACCCAGACCCTGGCCCCGACCGGCATCAATCAGCAAGAGATCAGCAAATCCAGCCATTGCGCTGACTGCTGCATCCAGGTCCCACCAGCCCTGTGGCGGGGCACTCCATGGATCGTTGCTGAGCAGCGGGACGCCATCCCAGATCGGCAGTTCTTCACGGAGCGCCTGAGGATCCACCCGGCCCAGGGGCGCGTGGATTCGCCCAAGCCGCATGCCAGGCGCCCCCTCGATGCCGACCAGGACATCCATCCCTCCGCCATCCAGGTCCAGATCCACCAGAGCGCATGACAGGGCCATGTCCCGAAGCTGTTTGGCCATCAGAGCCGTCATGGTTGTCAGCCCAATTCCTCCCGAGGCCGAGAGAAAGACCAGACCGGTCACGGCGGACTCATATCCAGCATCTTCACCCACAATCCGCCGATCGGACAGGATGGGTTGCTCGAACCCAACGGCATCCTCGTCTTGCAGGCGACCTGATCCTGAGGATCCTGAAGAATCAAACCGTCGGACCGCGCCCGCCACTCTCCCTGGTCGGCGTTCCGGAGACAGCCCGACTGAATTAAAGGAGCGCGGAGTCCGTCCGAGCTCCCTTCCTTCCATGCCGCCGTTTATCCTCAGCGGTCTGCATATGCTCATTCCAGTCATGGCTACCAGTACACCCGCCCACTGGCATCAGCACCAGTCCCCGGAACGGATGTGGTCGAATGACCCTATGCCTCCACATCGCTTCGCCCTCTCTGTGCAAAAACGCATCAAGACCACGACACGCCTGAAACTGCAGCATTTTTGAGCCCATGCCCATGAAAGGCCACAGATGATCACACAGAAGCAACAGATTCCTCCAAACTTGGCGTATTCAGCCTGCCGCAATGCACGCAATCGCACAAAAGACCAAGCCGGCAGCCTTCCCCGCTCCAGCCGATGGACAGGCTTGCCAGCGGCCTGAAAACTGGCATAATGGCATATACAAGGACGGTTCGAGAACGCGGAAGCCCACAAAGTGTATGGCCACTAGGACCGATACGTTGGACGGGTGTATAAGACTTGACCGTTGCAACGATGATGTTGTGCAGAGATTCCATCTGGACCGACCTTGTGGGAACGGCCTCCTGCGGGGGGCCGTTCCTATTTATCCACAAGCGTTATCAACGATTGCAGAGGACGGCACCTGCGAATAAAGTGCTATGGTATGGTTCAGAAATTTGACGCACCCTCCAAGGCCTTGCTACGCAGCCAGATCGCGGAGCATATTGCCGAGACCGACGGCCAGGCACGGCATGTATCCAGGCACTCGGATCACCCGGTCTCGCCCTTGCCTGAGGACCGCTATTTCGACCGGGAGCTGAGCTGGCTCAAGTTCAACAAACGCGTGCTTGAACTGGCCGAAGACGAGAGCGTGCCCCTGCTGGAGCGCGCCAACTTCGCGGCCATCTTCGCCAGCAACCTCGATGAGTTCTTCATGGTCCGCGTGGCGGGTCTGAAGCGTCGCGTGGACACCGGCATCGCTGTGACGGCCGCCAGCGGAATGAGCCCCCGTCAACAACTGAGGGCCATCTCCGAGCAGGCGCACAAGCTGCAGGACGAGCATGCCCACTATGTCATCAACCACATTCTGCCGGATCTGGCCGCCGAAAGCATCATCCTGCTGAGCTGGACACAGCTGAGCAGCCAGGAGCAGGAACGGCTCACCAACTTCTTCCGTAATCAGGTCTTTCCGGTCCTGACCCCGCTGGCCGTCGACCCGGCCCACCCCTTCCCCTATATCTCGGGCAACTCGCTGAACCTGGCGGTCCTGGTGGAGAACCCGACCTCAGGCAAGACCCACTTCGCCCGCGTCAAGATTCCCGACAACCTCTCCCGTCTGGTTCCTGTGGACGATCTGACCGACGAAGAGGGCCGGGAGGAGCGCTACGGGTTCATCACCATGGAGAACCTGATCATCGCTCACCTGGAATACCTCTTCCCCGGCATGATCATCAAAGAGGCCCGTTCCTTCCGCGTCACCCGCAACGAAGACATTGACGTAGAAGAGGATGACGCAGAGAACCTGCTCAACGCCATGGAGAAGGAGCTGCTGCAGCGGCGGTTCGGACCGCCCATCCGCCTGGAGATTTCCGACTCCGCTTCTCCCTTCCTCTCACAGCTGCTGGCCAGCAAGCTCCGGGTCAACCAGGAGGAGGTCTATCGACTGCCCGCACCCTTGGACTGCACGGTCCTGTTCGAGCTGCAGTCCATCGATCGGGCCGACCTCAAGTTTCGCCCCTTCATTCCCACCACCAACCGGCAGATAGCCGAGGTGGAATCCAGCCAGGCCCAAGACATCTTCGCCGCCATCCGCGAGCATGACATCCTCCTTCACCACCCCTATGACTCCTTCTCCACCTCGGTCCAGGCCTTCCTGGAGCAGGCGGCGGCCGATCCGCGAGTGCTGGCCATCAAGCAGACCCTCTACCGAACCTCGGGCAACTCGCCCATCATCAACGCCCTGGTGGATGCCGCTCACGCCGGCAAGCAGGTCCTGGCCCTGGTAGAGATCAAAGCCCGGTTTGACGAGGAGGCCAACATCGCCTGGGCTCGTCAGCTGGAGCGAGCCGGCGTCCATGTGGTCTATGGAATCGTGGGGCTCAAGACCCACTGCAAACTTTCCCTGGTGGTCCGTCAGGAGCAGGACGGCCTGCGTCGTTACTGCCACGTAGGCACCGGCAACTACAACCCCAAGACCGCCCGCCAGTACACCGACCTGGGTCTGCTCACCTGTGATCCGGTGGTGGGACAGGACCTGACACGGCTTTTCAACCAGCTGTCAGGCTATGCGCCCAAGTCATCCTTCCACCGCCTATTGGTAGCCCCGCGCACGGTTCGCTCCGGGCTGCTGCAGCGGATCGCCCGCGAGGAAGAGACTGCCCTGAACGGCAAGCCTGCATGGATACGAATCAAGGTCAATTCCTTGGTGGACGAAAAGATCATCGACGCCCTCTACCGGGCCAGCCAGGCGGGGGTCCGCATCGACATCGTGGAGCGCGGCATCTGCGCCCTGAAGCCAGGCGTGCCCGGGCTGAGTGAGAACATCCGAGTCCACTCCATCCTGGGACGGTTCCTGGAGCACAGCCGTATCTTCGCCTTCGCCAACTCCCAGGGCCCCCAGATCGGCGAGGGTCCCCTGGCCGGTCCAGAAGTCTGGATAGGCTCTGCCGACCTGATGCACCGCAACCTGGACCGCCGTGTGGAGGCGCTGGTCCGGATCACTGCGCCCGAGCAGGTGCAGGGACTGATCGACTATGTGGATCTGCAGATGGCTGACACCACCAGTTCCTGGCACATGCAGCCCGACGGCACCTACGTGCGCCACAGCCGGGATGACCAGGGCAAGCCTTTGGTCGACTCGCAGGAGTACCTGATCGACCGCCACGCCCGAACCCCCAGGGCCAGGCGATGATGATGCGCCTCCAGGCCGGCAGGTCCGCCGCCGAGGTGGACGATCGGGATGGCATCCGGCCATGAGCAGGACGGTCGAAGCAGCCGGAGCCATTCTCTACCGGTGGCGCACAAGCTTCCAGGGCTGGATGAAATTCAGCGACGACGGCCGGGCAGCCCCGGGAGCCAGCCCACGCTCCGACCTTGATGAGCTGGAGCTCTGCCTGGTCCATCGCCCCAAGTATGACGACTGGAGCTGGCCCAAGGGCAAGCTGGAGAATCGTGAGACCCACATGCGGGCGGCCGTGCGCGAGGTGGGCGAGGAGACAGGCTGTCTTGTCCGGCTGGGGCCATACCTGGGAGATGCCGAATATCCCCTGAACAACGAGGGCCGACGCCGGGGCGGCAAGGGCGGCAGGCTCAAACATATCTGCTACTGGATGGCCACGCCGACCGACTCGGAACACGCCGCCGGTCAGAGCGCGCTGCTGGGTCCCATCCACCGGCCTGATTCCAGGGAAGTCGACCAGATACGATGGGTCGGAGCCTCCGAAGCCCGCAAACTATTGACCCACCCCAGCGACAGAACCATATTGGACGCCTTCGTGGATCGGGTGGAGCAGGGTGGCATCCGGGCCCGTCAGTTGATCATCGTCCGCCACGGCAAGGCAGTGGCACGCAAGGAGTGGACAGGCAAGGATGCGAATCGTCCTCTGACCCCCAGAGGCGCCGGCACCTCCTATGCCCTGGCTCGGGAGCTGGCCTGCTTCGCGCCCGACCGCCTCCTGTCCTCACCCTGGATCCGCTGTGTGCAGACGTTGCGACCCTACGCCGACGAGGTAGGCCTGCCCATGGAGATGGTGGCCTGCCTGACGGAGTCCTCCTACCACCGACGCCCGGAACAGGCCCACAGCTGGTTGGACAGGCAGATGGCCGACCTGCTGACAGGCAACCGAACTACTATGATCTGCATGCATCGCCCGGTCCTGGGCGGCATATTCGAAAAGCTTCGCGGGCTGTGCTCCAGCGGATCACTGTCCAAACGGCTGCCCGACGACTCCCCTTTCATGCCCACCGGCAACGCCGTCGCCCTCAGTCTGACCGGCGACCCCAATCATCCGACCATCATCGACATACAGAAGGTGACTCCCATTGTCTACTGACAGCAACTCCAGAATCGGCTCATCCTCAATCCGATCCTCCCGCACGGGATTTGTGGCATCCGGCACCGGAGCATCCAGGCCCTCACGCCCAGGCCAGCTGGACCCGGCCATCGCCGACCAGCTCTCCGGAGGCATGGATCCGCAGCAGATCAGCGAGATGAGCCACGTGTCTGCAGCCTCCCTGCTGGACCGGGTCCACCACAGCGCCGACCCCGTCATCGTAAAACGGGTTCTGACCCTGGTGGACCGCGAAGGCGTGGATGTCGTGGCCGAGCTCTGGAGCGACAGCGACCCCGACTCCCTGCCTGGCATCCTATGGCGGCTCTACATGCTTCGCAGCTGGATGCGTAAGGACGCTGACGGTATCAGTCGTCTGTGGCGGCTGGGAGAACCCACCGACACCGCCGCATCAGCCATCGCCGGCGTGGACCAGGCGCCGGAGGCCGATGACATCATCCGAACCGCAGACTCCATCCTCTCCGGAGCCTTCACCGGCGACTTCGCCATAGCCCTGGAACGGGCCGGAGCCTTCTGTGACGTGATCGCTCGCGGCATCAAGACCACCATTCGGGATGCCCAGAGCCGACAGCTGGACGGTCAGGAAGCTAAGGAGGTCGACGCGGCACAGCGCACGGTCAACTCCCTCAATCAGACGGCCCGTGACTTCATGCGGGGCGCATCACTCTGGCGGCGGGGACGGCTGGAGTAGAACCCGCCACCCTTTCAAGCCGGAAGCGTAAGCGCGCCGTGAGCGCAGATCAGGCCCGGCATGCCCTACAATGGGGACTGCGCCGGACCATGGCTAAGCCCCGGGCTCCGTTTGTTGCCGCTGCGAGCGGCGTTTGCGCCGACAGGCGCTTGCATGGTTCGGCGTTTTCATTTCCATTCCCAAATCGAAGGCAGCATGGCTTGCCGGTCGCTACCAGAAGCCGACCCGCTGAGCTACGCTGAGAGGTATGGAACTTCACGTACTGGAACACCCGCTGATCGAGCACAAGCTGACCGTACTGCGGGACAAAAACACCCCTTCCAACACCTTCCGCGAGCTGATCAGCGAACTGGTCATGCTTGAGGCTTACGAGGCCACCCGCAATCTGGACATCGAGGATCACCCCATCGAGACCCCGGTCGCTCCCATGGTGGGCAAGAAGCTCTGCTCCCCGCGTCCCATGGTGGTCCCCATCCTGCGCGCCGGACTGGGCATGCTTGACGGCATGACCCGGCTGCTGCCCACGGCCGAGGTCGGATTCCTTGGTCTCAAGCGCGACGAGAACACCCTGGACATCATCACCTACGCCAACCGCCTGCCGGAGGACCTCTCTGGACGTCAGTGCTTCCTGCTGGATCCCATGCTGGCCACCGGTGGAACCCTGATCGCCGCCACCAACTACCTGGCCGAGCGCGGCGCCAAGGACGTGACCTCCATCAACATCCTGGCCGCTCCCGAGGGCCTGAACCGCCTCAAGGAGGAGATGGACCCCTCCATCAACCTCAAGGTGGTGGTCTGCGCAGTCGATCAGAAACTGAACGAGCACGCCTACATCGTGCCAGGCCTGGGCGATGCCGGCGACCGCCTTTACGGCGTCATCGACTGAGCCAATAAATTGACAGGGGCACAGACCCCAAATCTTCCGAGGATTCGAACTTTGCATAGTTCGGATCCTTTTTTTCAATCACTTTCTGTGGCAGACTTTGCTGATGACACTCGGCAAAGTGGTCATTTTGTCCGTGCTCTTCCTGCCATCTCGTACCCTATGCCAAGCACACAATCACTCATTGCCACCCTGGTTCTCCCCTGGTCTGACCCTGAAAACACCCTGAGCGGGCTATCTCCCGGTGTTGCAATAAGAACAGCAGCAGCATTCAAGGGCGAGAAAGGAGCACACCATGGAGGGCAAGTCCCTTTCCCTAGGTAGATCGCTGGCAGGAACTGGGGCCTCAGGACCGATGGGTGGGGGTGGCTCGCACACCGTAGGTCGAACCAAGGCACGCACTCCTGGCCTGGCCTCCCTGGTGCGATCCTTTCTGCATGAGCATCGGTCCTCCTACACGGTCATGGTCCTGGCAGT
Source organism: Bifidobacterium sp. ESL0820 (assembly GCF_052606235.1). Classification (NCBI taxonomy): domain Bacteria; kingdom Bacillati; phylum Actinomycetota; class Actinomycetes; order Bifidobacteriales; family Bifidobacteriaceae; genus Bifidobacterium; species Bifidobacterium sp. ESL0820. The sequence goes on along the minus strand of NZ_CP199594.1, from coordinate 1,761,459 downwards.
CATGGCCGCTTCAGTCCTTACCAGCGCCTGGGCCCAGGTAGCCATTGCCGCTCGGAAGGGCGACGGGATGCCGGATACTCGCGCAATGAATTCCTACGACCGCGCTATGACCCTGTCCTTACAAGACGGCGCTTCACTGATATCCATAATGTACGCCTGCATATGCGGGTTCGTCTCCATCTTCCTGGTCATCACTTCTGTGGGGTTCCTGATCGAGCGCCGTCGTCGCGAATATGCCATGATGCGGCTTTCGGGCGCCTCTCCCCACACGGTGAGGCTCATCTCCCTGTTGGAATTCATGATTCCGGTAGGTTTGGCCGCCCTCATAGGCAGTTCGGCGGGATGCCTGCTGGTGCCCGCATTCGCCAAGTCTCTGATCAACTCAGGTCTTGAAGCCTTGGAAATGACCGCACATCCCCACCCTATGGGAATCGTCTTCGCCTTCGTTGGGATACTCCTGGCAGGCCTCTTAGGAACCTGGTTCGCCGCCAGAAGGATTACCGCCATCTCTCCCATCGAGGCTTTGCAGGACTCAGAAAATCGGTCGGGGACCAAGTCAATCGGCCCTCTTCGCCTGATAATCGCCCTGGCCGGCCTGGCTGGAGGACTGGCCATGGTCTATCACCGCTTCAACGGCATGGACATTGAAATCCAGATCCTGGCCACGACCGGCTGTCTGCTGGTCATCATCGGTGCCCTGGCTCCTGTCCTGGTTCCGGCGTGCGCCAACCTGATCGGCATCCCCTTCCAACTGGCTTTCCGAGGTGCAGGTCTCCTGGCGCGGCAAAGGGCGCGGAAAGAAAATCGGAGCTCCACCGCCGTCGCAGTGCCGATCATACTGATGCTGGTCATCGTGACCGGAATAATAGCCCTAGGACGGTCCAGCTGGGCGCAAGAAGCCATAAGCCGGTATAAACCGGTCGCTGCCGAAACCATGATCACTGCAGAGAGCAATGATCCAAGAGACCTGGATCGCCAGCTTCGGTCCACTGCAGACATCGAATCCGCCGTCACCTATAGCGAGGGATCCTGGAAAACTGCAGACAAGGAAGATACCGGCGGCAATGGCGAACCCTCCGTCATGGCTATGCATGTCAACAAAGCAGGCAAGAGCGTCAATACCATTAGCCCAATCTTCATCGAGGGCTCCGCTGCTGACCTGGGGCCGGGCAAGATCGCCGTTATTGCCAGTGGCCGCGCTCAGGAGAAAAACCCCATCGGACGCAAGCTGACTCTGATCGACAGGTACGACAAAGGCCATACGCTGACCATCACCGCCGTAGTCGACATGACCCCGACAGGGCAGATGGGCCAATACCTGATGACGGATGCCGACCTGTCGCAACTGGCGCCCGACAACAGCAGATCGACCACCCTGGCCAGGACCGCCCCCGAAATTCGCACAGACGATCTGATCAATAAGCTCAATGCTTCATGGTACAGGAAAGGCATCAAGGCCTGCACCAAGAAAGAGTACATTCGTTCCGACATCCAAAGGTCACAGGAGGTACAGCGGGCCATGCCCCAGATGGTGAACGGGGCCATCGTCCTGACGGCCATCTTCCTGATCCAGGCATGCGCCATCGCAGTCAATGAGCGCCGCCAGGAGAACCGAAGGATGCAGGCTGCCGGTGTTTCACGTGGAACATTGGTCTGCTCCTCGATTTGGGAGTCAGTAATCGATGCTCTTTCGGCCACCCTGCTTTCAGCCCTGGCCATGGCGGGGGTGCTGGCCGTCATCTTCCATCAGTTGTCCGGCCAGGTGGACATGAGCGTCGTGCCCCTCCCCTACGGCTACTTCCTGATCATGGCCCTCTGGGCCATAGGCCTGGCCGCTGCGGCCTCAGGCCTGTATAGCTGGTTCAGCTCTCAGGCAGATACGACTCGAAGATAATCCCATCAAAGTCCGGACTGGCCTCCTCCTGCGCATGCTCGGAGCGGACGGTCCAGGCAATGGGCGTTCCACCTAGGAACCGATAGAGACGCATGGGCAGTGAGTGCCCGCTGTGCCACTCGCAGGCCACGAAATCCGGCCGCCCCAGCCAGTTGAAGAGGAGGGACCCGGCCATCCAGCGCAGGGCCGAGGAGCGCGAATCTACCCGGCCATGATAGGGGGCGACCAGTTGCCCCCTGGTGACGCCTGGGTTGTGAACCCGATACCAGGCAAGGGCCAGGACGTTGAAGGACTCAATTACATAGGGGCCCTGGTACCTGGACAGGAGGGCATCGGTCCGACGCATGAGCTCCCGATCCAAGCCCCTGTCCATCTTGATCTCGACGACCAAGGGCACCCGGCCATCCACCAGAGCGAGCACCTCGGACAGCAGAGGCACATGCTGCGCGTCGGGATCGTTGAGGCCCCCGTCCCCGCCCTCCGTTTCGGGACCGCCATCGTGGTCGGCAGAGCCAGGAGTTCCTTCCCCGGACTCAAGAGCCTGGGCAGGGCTTGGGCACAGGGGAATCCTCTGCAGCTGCTCATAGGTCAGGTCCGCCACTGCCCGGTTGACGCCAGCCATCCGCTGCAGGTCTCCATCGTGGATGACCACCACCTGGCCATCCCGGCTGAGATGAACATCCAGCTCAATCCCGTAGCCGGCCCTGCAGGCCGCCTCGAAGGCAGCCAGAGAATTTTCAGGCGCCACTACCCGAGGGGACTTGGCTTGGGCCGAGGCGTGCCTGCCTGAGGGACGATCGGATTCAATCTTCAGGCAGTCATGGATACGGTGCAGGTAGGCGGTCTGACCAGGGTTGGGATTGGTCGTCTCCATCCCCGAGCCAGCGTCGTGCAGGCCCCTATGGGCGTAGGGATGCAAGGACAGACCGACGGGCTTTCTCCGGCCTGCAACCACTGAAAGGCCAGGGGCCAGGGCCCAGCACCAGCCTCCCAAAACACCGAATCCCAGACCCAGTGCGACCTTGCCGGCCAATCGTGCTTTGGACCCCATCATCGCCTCCAGCCATCAGCTACTTCACTACCCACGCTAGCATCGCAGGAGGCTGGACGCGCTTTGCCGAGCTTGACTTCAAGCTGCTTGAAGGCCCTATCCTTGAACAAGCAGATCAGAGAGGCATGCCCCGCCTTTAGCCAACTCCGTCGAGCAATCTGCCAAGAAAGAAGCGCAATACCATGCAGGATGATTTATCCGCCTCCGTCCCGTCCGTTAAGCTCAACAACGGCGTCCTCATGCCTATGGAAGGCTTCGGGGTCTACCAGATCGCCGACCTGGACGAGTGCCGCCGCTCGGTTCTGGACGCCCTGGAGACCGGGTACCGGGCCATCGACACGGCTCAGGCCTATGGAAATGAGCAGGCCGTCGGAGATGCCCTGGCCCAGAGCGGCCTCGACCGCGACCAGGTCTTCCTGACCACCAAGGTCTGGATCACCAACTACGGATACGACAAGACCAAGGCCTCAGTCGAGGAGTCCATGAAGAAGCTGGGCACTGACCACCTGGACCTGGTCCTCCTTCACCAGCCCTTCAACGACTACTACGCAGCCTGGCACGCCCTTGAGGACCTCTACGACCAGGGTGTCCTGCGGGCCATCGGCGTCTCGAACTTCTACGCCGACCGCTATGTGGACCTGGTCAAGTTCAACAGAATCGTCCCTGCCGTCAACCAGCTGGAGACCCACGTCTTCCACCAGCGCCCCCAGGAACGCACCTACATGGACAAGTACGGCACCCGGATCGAATCCTGGGGACCTTTCGCCGAGGGACGCCAGGGGATGTTCACCAACCCGACATTGACCGAGATCGGGCAGGCTCACGGCCGGACCGCTGCCCAGGTAGCCCTGCGCTTCCTGGTTCAGGACGGGGTCATCGTCATCCCCAAGACCACCCACCGCGAGCGCATGCGCGAGAACCTCGCCATCTGGGACTTCCAGCTCAGCGACCAGGAGATGGACCGGTTGCGGTCCATGGACACCGGCAAATCCGCCTTCATGAACCACGAAGATCCTGCCGTGGTCGAAAACTTCGGCAACTGATTCAGCCGCCACGCCGCCGCGCTGCCGACCCTTGAGGGCCCGATGCACCTGCATCGAGGAGACTAATCCAAGGAGGCACAGAGTCAATCAAAGAGAAGATCTGGCCGAGCGGATGAACTTACCCGACTGCCAGGATACCGGTCACCACGGCTTAGGGAGTGGAATCCACATCGGCATGCAGCTTGGACAACTCGCGGCAGAAAGCCTTGGGAAGAATCTCCAAGCACGGGCAGAGAACCTGCCTCACCTTGACAAGTGTGAATCCCGAGGCCGCGATGGTGCCGAACCGCTTGTCGATGCGGATCACTCAGTCATACAACGAATCCTGCTACGTCCGTGCCGACGATTGGAACTGACGGCTGCTGACTTTTATCAACCCTGTTGACCTGCGATGGGATCAGTGGAGATGATGGGGATGGACCCGTTCCGTCGATTTGGCATCGGCGCCATGGGATTCTGGTCATGACGGAGAGGGGCAGCTGGAGCGACATGAACCTCAGGACGGGGCACGTCGATCGCCGGAGTCGGTGCCGGAGCGGCAGGTCGGGGCGCGGCGCTGGGGGCCGGAGCAGGGGCAGCCGGCCGTGGCCCATCTTCGGCCGGGGCAGGTCGCTTCTGCCTGTTGCGCCTGAGCTCCGTATTGAAGATCTTCCCCTGTTCGACCGTCAGCTCGCCCTTCTTGACCAAGCCATCAACGATCTCCTGGCCCTTCTCCACGCCTGTGGCCAGTGCACCGATGCCAGCCAAAAACACCTTGTGCAATCCATCACCGATATGCAAATCCGCCATGACATGCCTCCCAGCATTCATATGCCCTTGAAGTACCGGGCTTATTCGAACGGCTGCACCCCTTTTCACCGCCGAGAGGCAAGCAGCCATCTGCCATTACAGTCTAACCGGATATTCCAGGCCGAACCGATGCAACACCATGGCCGGAAGGACAGTCTGCGTCCTGCAGAGGCTAACGACAGGAATCGCAGGCTCCTATCACCGTGGCCTTGATGCGGCAATTCGGCTGGCCTGATCGGCCAGGGAGACCAGACGCTCCAGCTCGCTCCGACTCTTCTGGTCCATGGCTTCCTGCATCTGGGCGAACGTGCCCTGGCCGTACCGCCTTTCGGCCGCACCCTTGATAAGGAAGTCCGTGATGGCCGGGTTCTTCGGCAGCAGCGACCCATGCATGTAGGTGCCGATGACCTTCTTCCATCGGGCCCCCTCCGTGTGGTCCTTGCCGTTGTTGCCGCGGCCATCCTCGGTCACCATGCCCAGGGGATGGGCCCCCTCCCCCAGATAGGTCAGGCCCGAGTGGTTCTCGTAGCCAACCACTCTGCCGAAGTCCTCTGCCTGCTCCACCAGGTTGCCGATCATCCGCTCGGGCTGGGCGATGGTGTGCACGTCAAGGATGCCGACCCCCTCCAGGCGCTCATGGTCGGAGGTCTCGAAATAATGGCCGAAGAGCTGATAGAGCCCGCAGATCATCAGCATAGGCACATCCTGGTCAGCCAGATCACGCAGATCCCCGCCCCGCTTCCTCAGGTCGTCGATGATCCGTTCCTGGCCATGGTCCTGGCCGCCGCCGCCCAGAATCATATCGATCCGCTCGGGCCAGGCATCACCGGGATCGTAATAGCGGACCATGGGGCGGAACCCGTACAGCTCAGCCCTGCGGGTCACGCTGAGTATGTTCCCAGAATCCCCGTAGATGTTCATGTCACGGTGGTAGAGGGAGAGGATCTGCAGCGGCGGATGGTCTCCCACAGCCTTGGCCTTATCCTGTGTCTGCCGCATTCCTGCGCTCCTTTTGGTTCGCTCGCTCATGCGCCCACCCCGGCATCGTCAACGCTCGTGATCCTGCCGAGGGCGGACCGGAGCCGGAGCATAGATGTGTAAGTGCAGTAGATTCGCTTGGGTCGGCCGGGATGCACCTCAAGGAATGCTGTCAGCGCCCGATCCAGATCGGTCTCGATCGCCTCCGTGGGCACCTGGTCATAGGCCAGGCGCAGGGCCATGTCATAGGCCCGGGTGCCGGAGACCATGGCCACGCCGGTATCCCTGAGCGAGGTGAAGTCCACATCCCAGAGCCAGCTCATGTCACGCCCGTCCGCATACTCGTCGCGGATGGCGATCATGGTGTCCTGTCCGGCAGGGTTGAAGGAGGACAGGGCCAGGCGGAAGCCCATGGGGTTCTTGACCAGGACCAGCTCAACCGGCGCGCCCCGGTAGGTGATGACCTCCCCGCGGCCGAAGGCGGGCGTCACCTTGGACAGGGCGTCCATGAGCGCCGCATCATCAGGCTCCCTGTCCTCCAGAACGACCCTCACCAGCGCCAGCGCAGCGGCCGCATTGTAGAGGTTGTAGACGCCCTCCAGACGCAGATCGGTCTCCAGGAGCCGACCGTCCAGGCGGAAGGCGGCCCTGTGGTCCATGACCCTTTCCAGCGTAACCTCGGCTGGCAGCCGGTGACCGGGGCGAACCGGGCGGGAAGTGCTGGCCGCACCGGCACCATCAGCATCCTGATCCGAGGCATGCATGTCGTCATCGGTGGGGAAATAGCTCAGCAGATCGTCCGACAGGCCGAAGTAGGCCACACCGGTCCGGGCCGGCGTCTGAGCAGCCAGGCTGGCGATGCGCGGATCCTCCCGGTTGAGGACCACCGTGCCCGTGGTGGCCTGGGCCACCTGACCCAGCAGCCGGGCAGTAGTATCGATTTCCCCGAACCGGTCCAGCTGGTCACGCATGACATTGAGCAGGAGGGCGTAGCGGGGCTTGACCTGCCGCACAAAGTGGACCGCATAGGCCTCGTCCAGCTCCAGGACGGCAATATCGGCGTGCAGACGGCCGGAGAGCCCCAGAGTGGAAACCAAGGCCGAGACCACGCCACGGGTGAAGTTGGACCCGGTCGGATTGGTGAAGACCTTGAGGCCCAGGGATTCCAGCATGGAGGCGACCATTCGGGTAGTGGTGGTCTTGCCGTTGGTCCCCGAGACCAGAACCACCCCGCGAGGCAGCCCCGACAGTGTCCTGGCCAGGAAGCCCGGGTCGATCCGCTCCACCACCTTGCCAGGCAGGGCCGAACCGCCGTGATGGGACAGACGCGAAACGTGGCGCACCGCCTTGCCGACCAGAAGGGCCAGGAGCGAGCGCCAAGGCCGACGGGGACGACCGGGCTGATCGGCAGGCTGCGCCTTGGAAGTCTTGGACCGCATGATCAGACCCCTCCCTGCTGGTAGTCCTGGGGCATGTCCTTGAACTTGGACTTCTCGCCCAGGAAGGCCAGCTTGAAGGTGTCGGTGGGGCCGTTGCGGTGCTTGGCCAGAATGATGTCGGCCTCCCCCGGGCGGTCCTCCTTGTTGTAGAAGTCCGGCCGGTGGACCAGGAAGACCACGTCGGCATCCTGCTCAATGGATCCCGATTCACGCAGGTCGGAGAGCATGGGCTTCTTGTCGTTGCGCATCTCGGGACCACGGTTGAGCTGGCTCAGCGCCACCACCGGGACCTCCAGCTCCTTGGCCAGCAGCTTCAGGGCGCGCGAGAAGTCGGAGACCTCCTGCTGGCGGGATTCGACCCGCTTGCCCGAGGTCATCAGCTGCAGGTAGTCGATGACCACCAGCTTCAGGTCGTTGGTCTGCTTGAGGCGACGGCATTTGGCGCGGATCTCCATCAGGCTCATGTTGGGCGAATCGTCCAGGAAGAGCGGGGCGTCCTGGAGTCTGCTCCAGAAGGTGTTCAGGGTGTTCCAACGCTCAGGGGTGATGTCGTCCGCCCGGCGCAGGGCGACCAGGGGGATGTCGGTCTCGGCCGAGATGATGCGCTGGGCCAGCTCGTTCTTGCTCATCTCCAGGGAGAAGACCACTGTGGTCATGTTGTTGTGGAGGGCCGCAGCACGGGCGAAGTCGATGCCCAGGGTGGACTTGCCCATGGCGGGGCGGCCGGCCACCACGATCATCTGTCCGGGCTGCAGGCCCTGGGTCACGTCGTCGATGCTCTTGAAACCGGTGGGCACGCCCCGCTCCATGTCCCCGTTCTGCAGCTTGTCCAGCTGGTCCAGGGTGTCGTGGACGACCGGCCCGATGGCCTCGTAATCCTGGCGGACCCTGCCCACGCTCATCTCGTAGACCTCGGCCTGGGCCAGGTTGACGATGTCCTCCGCCTGGGAGCCCTCGGCCGAGTAGCCCAGCTGGGCGATCTTGGTGCCGGCCGCGATCACATTGCGCAGGATGGCCCGCTGGTGGACGATTTCCGCATAGTAGGTGGCGTTGGCGGCTGTAGGGACCGAGGCCACCAGGGAGTGCAGATAGTCGGTGCCCCCCACCTTCTCCAGGTCCCCGGACTTGAGCAGCTCGTTGGCCACCAGGACCGCATCCACCGGCTGGGAGGCCGAGAAGAGGGTGACGATGGCCTCATAGATGGTCTGATGCTTGGGCTGATAGAAGTCGGATATGTCGATCATCTGGCTGACCTCGCCGATGGCATCCTTGCTCATGAGCATGCCGCCCAGGACGGCCATCTCCGCATCGTCGTCATGCGGGGGCACCCGGTCAAAGAGCATGTCGCGGCCGGTCTGGGCATGTTCGGTGGGGCGCTGTTCGGGGTGGGTGTAGTCGGTGTAATCGTCGGAAGCCATAGCCACGATTCTACGAAGAGGGCCGTCCTTGACAGCTCTGAGAGATGGATTTCACCCAAGGCATTCACCAGGAAGCGCCAAGCTCTCTGGATGCAGCATAGAGTCGCTCCTGCATGTGTACAGAAAAATAAGTTATCCACATTCAAGGCGTGTCCTAGAGGACATGTGCGCAACTTATCCACCTCATGGGTATAACTCTGTGCAAAACTTGGGGACAGTCTTCCACATCATCAATCCAGCTTGCACTCAGGGCTGTTTGGTGATACGTCATCTGCCGGCAGGGCGTCCACGGACTGGCTTTCAGGGGTTGTGTCTTCAGTCCAGAGCATTAGCATGGCGTCCATGCGCAGCCACAGGAACATCCCCGAAACCAAGACCGGATCAATCACGCCGGAAGAACGGCGGGCGACCTACCGGACCATTGCCGGACTGGCCATACCCACCTTCGGCCAGCTGATCGCCTCCCCGCTCTTCGTCATGATCGACACCGCCATCGTGGGCCACATCAGCGACTCGGCCCTGGCCGGGCTCTCCATCGGATCCACTGTGGTGCTGACCACCGTGGGCCTGTGCATCTTTCTGGCCTACGGGACCACCTCCCAGGTGGCCCGGCTCATGGGTGCCGGCCGCCGCCGCGAGGGCATGCAAGCCGGCGTGGACGGCATGTGGCTGGCCTTCGTCATCGGCCTGGTCGTCTGTGCTGTTCTCCTGGCTTTGAGCCGGCCCATCTGCAGCCTGATGGGAGCCCGCGGGCCGGTCTTGCAGGCGGCGCAGACCTATCTGAATGCCCTGGTCTTCGGCCTTCCGGCCATGCTCCTGGTCTACGCGGCCAACGGCATCTTCCGTGGATTGCAAAAGGTAAAGATCACCCTGGTGGCCGCCGTGTCGGGCGCCATCCTCAATACCGCCCTGGAGATCCTTCTGGTCTTCGGCCTGCACATGGACATTCTGGGCTCGGGCCTGGCCACCCTGATCGCCGAGTGGGCCATGGGGCTCTTCCTGACCATCCCCGCCCTGGTCTGGGCCCGTCGGGAAGGCGCCCAGCTGCGGCCCCGGCTCTCAGGCATGGCGGCCAGCATGGGCGACGGCTTCCCGCTCTTCCTGCGGACCCTGGCCCTGCGGGTCTGCCTCTTTATGACCGTGGTGGCTGCGGCCCACCTTGGCGAGCAGGTGCTGGCGGCCTACCAGGGGGTCAACTCGGCCTGGAACTTCGGACTGAACATGCTGGATGCCGTGGGCATCGCCGGCCAGTCACTGGTAGCCACCGAACTGGGCGCCGGACAGCGGTCGCGGGCACGGGTCATGACCGACCTGTCAGCCAGGGCAGGCATGGCCATGGGAGTGCTGGTCGGACTGGTCATGATCGCCTTGGGCCTCTTCGCCGCCCCCCTGTTCAGCCCCACGCCGGCCATCAGAGCGCTGATCACCGTGGGCATGATCGTCCAGGGAGTCTTCATGCCCGTCGCCGGATGGATGTGGGCCCTGGACGGAATCCTGATAGGTGCCGGGGACTATCGCTACCTGGCGGCCACCTGCTCCCTGACGGCTGTGATCTACCTGATCGGGCTGCTGGGCATGACGGCTCTGGCCATGAACTGGACGCCCACCTGGCGGATAGCCATGCTCTGGGCCGTCCTCAATGTCCTCTTCATTGGCGTCAGGGCCATCTGCAACGGCTTGAGAACGCGCACGGATGTCTGGATGGGGACCATTGGCCAGGCCAGCAAAGCCTGAAGAGCCATAGAAAAAGCAGGACCCCGACCGCTCGACCATGAAATTGGCCACAGCTACGGGATCCTGCCGAAACTGGTCAGCAGGCGGCTGCCTCAGATGGCGTCGACGCCGGTCTCCCCGGTACGGACCCTGACCACCGAGTCCAGGGTCTGCACCCAGACCTTGCCGTCGCCCACGGTGTTGGTGGCGGCAGCCTGGACGATGGTGTCGACCAGCTCGTCAACACGGCGATCCTCGGTCAGTACCTCCAGGCGCACTTTGGGAACCAGGTCCACCTTGACAGTGCTGCCCCGGTAGACCTCCTTATGGCCGCCCTGCCGGCCATAGCCCTGGGCTGTCGAGACGGTCATGCCGTGCACGCCGACCTCGGTCAGGGCCTGCTTAATCTGATCCAGCCGCCCGGGCTGAATGATGGCGGTAATGAGTTTCATGCTGCCTTCCTTTCTGATCAGTTCAGAATGGACCCGAAGTCGTAGGCGCTTTCACCCTGATCGCTCTGATCGACGCCGATGACCTCCTGATCCTTGCTGACTCGCCAACCAATGGTCTTTTCCAGCGCAAAGGCGATCACACCGGTTACTGCAGCTGCGTAGATGATCGCAATCAGCGCCACCAGGAACTGAACCAGCAGCTGCCGGAAATTGCCGCCGGCCAGGAAGCCCGTGCCGGTACCAAAGAAGCCTATCAGCAGAGTGCCCAATAAACCACCCACACCGTGGATGCCCACCACATCCAAGGAGTCGTCATAGGCGAAACGGAACTTGAGCCCGCAGGCCAGGCAGCAGACGAAACCAGCCAAGAGGCCGATGACCATGGCCCAGAGCGGGGAGACCACGTCGGCCGCCGGCGTGATGGCCACCAGGCCGGCGACCATGCCGGATGCAGCACCCATGGCGGTGTAATGCCCGGTGCGGACCCGTTCAGTAAAGAGCCAGCCTAGGGTGGCGCCGCTGGCGGCTATGGTCGTGGAAACCCAGGCATATCCGGCAGTGCCATTGGCGGCGAAGGCAGACCCGGCATTGAAGCCGAACCATCCGAACCAGAGCAGGAAGGCGCCCAGCATGACCATCGGCACATTGTGGGGGCGTATGGACTCCTTGGGGAAGCCGATGCGCCTGCCGATGATGAGCACAATGACCAGGGCTGCTACTGCCGCGTTGATGTGGATGACCGTACCGCCTGCGAAGTCGTGCGCCTGGGCTCCGATGGCGTTGGAGATGGGCCCATCGGCAGCCAGCAGTCCGTGATTCCATACCATGTGGGCCATGGGCGCGTAATCCAAGGTGACCCAGAGGGCCACGAAAATCATCCAGGTGCTGATTCTGACTCGCTCTGCCAAGGCTCCCGAGATCAGGGCCACGCAGATCATGGCGAAGGCGGCCTGGAAGGCAATGTCCACCGTATGCGGGTAAGCGGCGTTCGCGGAATCAAGCGAGGTGAAGACCCCGTCCTTGGCCGTGACCGTGTCCTTGAGCAGGAAACCGGTGATGGGGTCGCCGAAGACGCCTCCGATGTCCTTGCCTGCAAAGGAAATCGACCATCCCCAGAAGGCCCAGATAACCCCGGTCACGGCAATGGCCAGCGTGGACATCATCATCATGTTGAGCACGGCCTTGGCTCGGACCATACCCCCATAGAAGAAAGCCACCGCCGGAGTCATTAGGAAAACCATGGATGCCGCTACCAGCATCCAGGCAGCATTTCCAGAATCCATGCCTACACCTCTCTTTTCCCCATCCGGGCGGGCAGTCCCCAATAAAGAGGACTTTCCTCCGGACAGCCTACGTCAGATTCTCTTCCACTTCCCGATTCATCAAACAGGAAGAGGATGACGGTCAGGTCACCGCCGCATTACCTGCGGGTGACTATTGGATGACCACCGTATGACCAACCGGCCGGCTGGACTACTCGTCTCCCAGGATGCCGTCGACAAAGGACTCGGGATCGAAAACGGCCAGATCGTCGGGCCCCTCGCCCAGCCCGACCAGCTTGACGGGCACGCCCAGCTCCCGCTGGACAGATATGACAATGCCGCCCTTGGCCGAGCCGTCCAGCTTAGTCAGGACAATGCCTGTGATCCCGATGGCCTGGGCGAAGACCTTGGCCTGGATCATCCCGTTCTGCCCGGTAGTGGCATCCAGAACCAGCAGAACCTCGTCCACAGGCAGGTTCTTCTCGATCACCCGCCGGATCTTGCCCAGTTGGTCCATCAGATTGGCCTTGTTCTGCAGGCGCCCGGCTGTGTCCACAATGAGGACATCTGCCTGATCATTTTTGGCCCGTTCCGCGGCTTCAAAAGCCACCGAGGCCGGATCTGCACCGTCACGGTCGCTGCGGACCACGGGCACACCCACCTTGCCGCCCCAGGTTTCAAGCTGGTCAGCGGCGGCGGCACGGAAGGTATCGGCGGCACCCATGACCACTGACTTGCCATCGGCCACGAACAGCCTGGCCAGCTTGCCCGCCGTGGTGGTCTTGCCTGTGCCGTTGACGCCCACCATGATGATGACCGACGGCCTGTTGGCCTGAGGACGGGCAGCCGCCAGAGTCCGATCCATATCGGGGTCGACCAGATCGATCAGGCGCTGACGAAGGCCACGACGCACGGCTGCGGGGTCCTTCTGCCCTGTGATCCGAGCATCGTCACGCAATTGCTTCACCAGCTGTTCGCTGGCCTCGGCACCCACATCCGCCATGAGCAGGGTGTCTTCCACATCCTCCCAGTCGGACTCGCTCAGATGATCCTTGGTCAGAATGGCAAAGAGGGCCTTGCCAAAGGGGTTGGGGCTCTTGGCCAGCCTGGCCTTGAGTCTGGTCATACGGGATGCAGAGGCCTCCGGATGAGCCAGCTCCTCCTGCGCCGACGATGCCGCTTGCTCAACCGAGGACGGCTGACTGGACTCCTTTGAATCGACTGAGCCGGAACCCGTAGAAGCGTCCAGATCGGGAGAAGCACCCGATGCATGCGAATCCGCTGGGGAGGCATCAGACTCTTGCACCCTGTCGGAGCGAGTGGAATCCCCCTGGGACCGGCGTTTACGGACCGCCACCAGAATGCCGACCACGGCCAGCACCAGGACGATCAGCACCGCGATAAGAATAAGGAGCTGCTGTGTTGTCATAGGTACCAGCCTAAAGGCGAAAAGGGACACAGACGGTCACCACCAACGATCACTTTCCGCTTGGATAGCTCGTTCCCGCCTGCGAACCGCTCTTGACTGCTGGCATGACGTCGGAGGTGGTGGACTGAGGCTCCCGTCGCTGCGAACGCGAAGGCTCAGGGCTGGGTGATCGCAGGGTGGAGTTCCTGGGAGCTGGAGGCCCAGAGGCCGTAGAAGCCAACTGCGCGGCATTCTTCTGTTGTCTCGGGCTGACCGACGATGCGGAATCGCTGCTCGGTGGCGGGGGCAGATTTATTTCGTCCGTGGAATCGGAGGCCAGCATGCCTCGAACTTCCACCACGGAGGAGGAATTGACATAGACCGGATAGGGATGTTCGGAATCTTCAGCGGTTGATGCATCCTCGCCCGATCCAGGGGCGAAAGACAGATGCCCCCCTGCTACACGTGGCAACTGATTCTCTCGCTCCTGCTGACGGCGGGCGGCCCTGTGCACACGCTCATTCAGAGACTGGGAGAAAGCACGGTCCTGGGACTCGCCAAGCGCCAGACGCATGACGAATACGATGAATGCCGCCACCACCAGCACCCATATCAGGACAATCAGCCAGACCATATACGCCATTCTCTCAGAAGAACGCCGCAGACGCGCTAAGACACGAGGAATCTATCGGTCTCTTTCACACTGATGGGTCAGCGGATGCTCAGTATCTTTCTTATACGCGAGGCGGCTGCAAGTGAGAAGTAACGCTTCTGCGGGAATCACGCTCTGCCAGGTCTGCAATTACCATTCAAGAAATCAAGACATTCAAAAATCGACAAGTCCCTTGCAATGGCGGTAACGGTGCATAACCGCCAGCAGTATTATTTCCAGCGAAAACCGTATATGGAAACAAGTCCTAAGGTAATGCAGCCCACAGCCAGGTATAGGATCCCGAGCCAGGCATGAGGCCAGGTCCCCGATCCGATCAGCATCATCGACAAGGCCTCCCTCATATGATATAGGGGCGTATACGGGGCAATGGTCTGCACCCAGGACGGTAGCATATTGAGCGGCATCATAGCTCCGCCGATGAAGCCAAGGGGCAGAATAATGATGTTCGCAAGGATGGATACCCCTGCGATGGAGTAAATTATCATGGCGATAATGACACCCAGGAAAAAGAACAAAAGATAGCCAAGAACGAGGGGAAGCAATCCCGACAAAAATGTCGGTTTCAGCCTCATTCCCATAATGATTCCCAAGATGACAAGCACTACAGCCTGCGCCAGGAGGACGACGATACCCACAACAGCCTGGGAGAGGATAATCACATTCCAGGATAGAGGAAAATTGCGAACCGTCTGAAGCATGCCATTCTCACGCCAGAGAGCAAGGTGCGAAGCACCCGCAAAAATACCCACATAGGCCGCGCCAAATGCAATGACATTGGCGCTGATTTGACTGGCAATATCAACTCCAGGAACGTAGCTCTTAAAAGACAGGACCAGCGCCAATAACAGAGCTATCGGAAAGAGAAAGGTAAAAACCAGGGTGGACCAGTCACGAATATCGTAGTGGAACATCAATTTGAATAGAGTTTTGAAGCTGCTCATTTGACGTTCTCCTTTTCGAGAAGGCGAAGGTAGACATCCTCCAGACGCCCATCCTTGACTTGCGCCTGGCTTGTATTGATCCCCGAATCAACCAATTTTGCGAAAGTAACTCCGGTATCCCGGGTGCGTACTGTTAGACCATCGGGCGTGACCTTTACATAGTCGTCCCCCACGAGATGGGCTACTTGATCAGCTTGATCCAAGGCATTTGGAAGAAGAATGGTCGATTCCATCTCTGCTTGCGCAATAAGCTTGCTGGGACTGGCTGTTACGAGAATATGCTTATCCACCAAGATCGAAACCATGCTGCACAACCGCTCCGCCTCATCCAGATGGTGCGTCGTATAAAGAACCGTGGCGGCCAATTGCTGATTCGATTTGAGCAAGCTCACAAGATCATGGCGTGACTCCGGATCGAGGGCGGCAGTGGGCTCATCTAGAAAGAGCAGCCGAGGATGATGGACGACGGCCGTAGCGATAGCCAATCTCTGCTGTTCGCCGCCGGATAATGATTCAACCTTGTTGGATGCCACATGATCCAGTTTCAATGCATCAATAAGATCGTCCACACGCGACCGGGGCACCTGGTAGATATCCGCCACTGCGGTAAGGTGCTCAAGGAGCGTCGTTTTAGGGAAGAAGGACGACTTTTGAGGCTGGATGCCTATTTGGCGGAGCAGGGCCAAGTTGCGTGGATAGGGCGTCTTGCCCAGAACAGAGACCGTTCCCTCAACCGGTTTTTGCAGTCCTTCCAAGACGGTGAACAAGGTTGTCTTTCCAGCGCCATTTGGCCCGATGACCCCATG
The DNA here is from genome assembly GCF_052606235.1 of Bifidobacterium sp. ESL0820. Taxonomy (NCBI): domain Bacteria; kingdom Bacillati; phylum Actinomycetota; class Actinomycetes; order Bifidobacteriales; family Bifidobacteriaceae; genus Bifidobacterium; species Bifidobacterium sp. ESL0820. Next base: position 1,745,592 of record NZ_CP199594.1, on the reverse strand, counting down.
GAAGGCCCCTTCTTCAACCTCCAATGAAAGATGAGAGAGAATCGTTTTGTTCTTTATTCGAACAGTAAGGTTCGATACGCTTACTTCGATATTGCCCATTCCAGAGCCTTTCAGCGTCAATACTGATGTGGTAAAGCGCGGGTTGTGTCGTCTATTGCTGCTTGTCTATTCATGACTATTTCAATTTGCTGAGTCTGCGCAGGTGGAGGAAAGAATCAGTCCAAATTCCGGCCCAGCATAGTATGGTGATTTTGGCTCCGATGGTCTTTTCCATGAGACCATCTGCTTCAACTACGATAGCTTATTAATCCATATTCTTTCCTCACCCATGAGCCCAGAATTTCAGGCATTTTCTAATAAAATACAAGCTGGATCAGACATAAAACCGCCACCGTCCCACAAATTATGGCGTCCAAGAGCACGTACTGACAAACACTGATTCCACTACTGGTTTACCTGCAGCTGGAACAGCATATTCCCATTTATCAAGCGGGCCACCAAGGGGCGGACGGGTACATCTACTTTGTTCCCAATCGGCACTTTAGTAAGAGAAGCCATACCAGTATCAGCAAAAGCGGATATTGAGAAAAGTGCGATGCTTGTTCCCCCGGCTCATGCTCACCAGTGGGGAGGTTGACCGCCGACAACAGTAGACCGCGCGAACGAACAACGACGGCGATGATGCGAAACTCTGCAAGTTATCGACGGAACCCACTATTTCGCCCTTTTCGCGTATTGGCTATCTCGAATGATGCTGGCCTTCACCGTTTCGCCGCCAGTCTCTTACCATCATGAAGACAATCATCATTAGCCAAACTGCTGGGTATGTGCATAAACTCCAGAACTGTGAACCGGTGGCAAACGATATAACATGGGCGAGAATAAATGCCAGGGCAAAAAACCTGACAGCAATGACTTGCGCCTTATCGGATGGTTTCTGTGTCGAAGCTGTTTGTCTCATGGCGGTTCCTTTACCGTCGTACATAATGCACGGAATGTGCATAAAAACAAAATATACACTAACCGGCATTCGCTCAAAATAAACTTAAAATAAGTTCGCGTTCTGGATGCGCATATACGTCATAGCCGGAGAAAATCATTGCAGAGAACCTAGCCAGGAAGCAATTACATGAAAGCTGCTTTTGCATCCAAGATTGCGTTTACCGATCTGTTCGTTCCGCAGGCAAATCAATCCAATACCGTTCTACTGGCTGACCAGATCTGCTGGGGAGCACATTCTCCAGTTGCCCGCCACGCGAGAGGATGGTCCGGCGGCTGGCCAGATTCGACGGGGAACAAGTAATCAGGACCCTGCTCATGCCCAGAGCAGCCGCCCGTCGCAAACAGTCATCCAGCATCAGCCCGGCATAGCCCTGCCGACGACAATCCGGACGAACTGAATAGCCGATGTTGCCGCCCACTCGCAGAAGTGCCTGTGTAAGCTGCAACCTCAGCTGAATCATCCCCACCAGTTTGCTGCTGGGGTCCAGGGCGGCGAACTGCAGAGCTGGCACAAATCCCGGCGGCAGATCATCGCCACGCGCCTGACGAGCCACCTCCGGTAGACCAAACCGACGAACCTCATCCAGGCTGTGGCAGTCCTCCAAGGGGCCGAGACCAGCCGCTTCGTCCTGAGGCTGAGAACGGCAGGCCTGCAGATATTCCCAGATCATTTCAGCATCCACCGCCCCCGGCCGGTCCAACCTCACCAGACGGATTCTCATGGTCCACCTCCTCTGTCGAGTGCTTGGCCACCACTTTGTGTTTCAGCCTACCTGAGCAGCATTCAACGGAACTGGGGTTCCAAAACAAACAAGTGTCGCCAGGACATGGCGTGCATAACTCAATAGTTGGAACTCAATACAGCAAGAATCACAATGTGCACTAATAGTTCAACAAAAGTTCTCCCAAACTTAAGTTCTGGGTTTTAGTACCTGGCTTCGCCTTCATCTGGTCAACGAAAACATAGAACTGGCGTCTGGCGTTCTTTCTGCTTTTCTCCTCCCAATGCCCCGAATGGCTGGTCATGGATCGTCAGTCAGACATTCCGGCCTGAAACCATGTGATGACAATTTGCGTACGATCTCGCAGACCGGTCTTGTCGAGTATGCGGCTTACGTAGCGCCGGACGGAGGTAGTTTCGAGAGTGAGGCGCTGGGCTATTTCCTGGTTGGAGAGCCCTTGAGCGATGAGCCCAGCTATCTCGTACTCCCTGGGAGTCAACTTATCCAGCTGCTGCCTGGCCTGCGGATCACTGACCTTATGCCGGGCATAGGCTCTGTCGCGGTTGATGAGCTCTGCTGTGATGCGGGGGGTGAGCACTGCGTCCCCATCAGCCACTGCGTGAATGGCTCGGTGCAGGTCTCTGGTGGATACGTCCTTGAGCAGAAAGCCGTAGGCGCCTGCGTGCAGACCGGTGAAGGCATAATCGTCTTCGTCATAGGTGGTCAGGATCAGCGTACGAATGTCGGGGAACTCCTTGGCAATGACCGCAGTGGCGCTGATGCCGTCCATCACCGGCATGCGAACGTCCATCAGGATCACCTGAGGAAGCGGCTGGGCGGCTACTTTCATCTCTCGAAGCATGGTCACTGCCTCCTGACCGTTGGAGGCTTGTCTGACGACCTGTAAATCGTGGTCGGCCTCGATCATGCGCACCAACCCCTTGCGGAGGAGCGCAAGGTCATCGACCAGCATCAGGTCAATCATGGGCATTGCCCTCTTTCCCGCTGGTGCCAGGCAGGACGGCTTCTACAGTCCATCCCCCGTTCTCGCTCGGCCCGCAACTCAGACTCCCTCCCATCAGTCGGCATTGCTCGCCAATCTGCTTGAGGCCCACTCCTTGATGATCATGAATTGCCGGTTTTCGATCGGCCAAGGCTGGCCCATGCCCATACCCATGCCCATCGTCGTTGATGCTGAGGCGGAGGGTGCCGTCCTGCTCATAATTGCGGGAGATGACGATGGTGCTCGGGTCTGAGGCGTGCCAGAGCGTGTTGGTGATTGCCTCCCTGCTGATGATGAAGCAGAGGTTGTCCTGTCTGGGATCGTGCCGCTGATGCCCTGTTTTAGTAGACACGACAGCCAGACCAGCCGCGCGGGCATGGGCGATTACAGTGTCGAGTTCGTCGAGCGTGTGCAGCCTGGAGCCATAGCTGCGCTCATCATCATCGGACTCTTGAGGGAGCGCCTCATGCTCTTGGACAAGGGTACGGACGGCTTGTCGGGTGTCTGCCAATCCATCCCTGGCAACCTGATTGATGTCCTTAAGCACCTCTTGCAGCTCCTCGACCTCAACCGAGTCAGCGAATCCCTGGGTCAGGGCGATGATCGTAGTGAGGTCATGGCCCACGCTGTCGTGCAACTCCCCTGCCACCTGGGCACGTGATATAGCCCGATCCCTTTGCCTGGCAAGCATCTCAGAGCGGATGCGCCCCTGCTCCTCACGCTGCTGCGTCTCGCGTCGGATCCGGTAGGACCTGACTGCTACGGCAACGGCCGCGACCGCCATGATGACAGCCATCCTGGCCGACCATTCCAGAAAGAGCATGTGCCCGGCATGCATGCTGACAGTGACCAGACTGACGGCCGCGACTGCCTCACCTACGCCTGCTGCAATCCTGGGTGCTGGCGATAAACGGACGCAGAAATAGAGAGCGCCTACCAGGGGTATCAGGAAGCTATCGTCCGAGGTGGCAAATGACAGGCCCACGTATACCAGGGTCTCCAAAGTCGTGATGAGCAGGGGAATCTGCCTGCTCCAGTACAGCAGGCAGGAACACAGGAGTCCGATCAGGCCTATGGCCGTCTTCCAAACGGGCAAAGGAATGTTCCCAGCCCAGACTGGAGGAAACATGGGTGCGCTGACATAGAGAAGCGTATAAATCAGGCTCAGCAGAGGCATGACGAATCTGGTCAAGCGTTGATTGCTCAACAGCTCGAACAGGTTGGTTGCCATGCCCTTCATCGCACCCCCTCACGCCACATGCCGAGGATCCCCAGGTTCATTCGCCAGTGTACTGTGCTATCACACCGGCAGGGGAACGACCTGCTGATTTGCGCACCGTGATCCACGAAGCCAGTGATGCCGCCGAAGTCAGAAGCAGATAGACCAGCGCCCAATGAGCCCAAGGTATGCCGATGCTGGCAGCCCCGAAGACCTTGCGAAATCCGGCAGCATAGGCCATGACCGGCAGAAGGCTGGAGGTGAGGGATATCAGTACGGCGGTGGTTGCCATGATGAGCCCTTCGAGAGCGGACATGATTTCAAGTTGGTTCGGATCCGCGCCAGCAATCGAGATGAGGGACAGATCCAGGCTTCGACCGTGGGCTGAGATCAGGTATCCGGCGCATACTCCAGCCAGTGTGACGACCAGCGTGGGGCCCAGGAGCGTAATGAGCATGGAGAAATCAGAGCTGCTGACATCCAGGTTGGGAGGCAGCAGGCGACTGGAATCGGCGCTGGTCTGGTAGAAGGAATCGGTCATCATCAGCAATGAAACCCCCACAATCAGAGGTATGACCGTGGAGCTGATACTGCGCATGCGGGCACTGGCTTGCCGACAAGCAACCAGCCATGAGGGCTGGCGAAGAGCGATAAGCCTGGTCCAGCCGCTGGTGACCGTGCCCAGCAGGGAGGGACCTGCCAAACAGATTGCGACGAGAAGGAGCATGAAACCGAAAGTGCTGCCCATGGCGATAGGCAGGATGGGTGCCGCGGTGTGCAAACGGACCAGTTGCTCATCAGAAATGGTCCGAGCCTGCATAATCGGCGTCAACATAACCGCCAACGCTACCAACAGACACAATGCAGCAGCGATACGACGAACCAAACCCGCTGCTTTTGGAGGGATGATTGCGGCCCGCAGGGATTCCACCGGACTGATCTGGATGATGGTTCGGATGGTCAGCAGCGTGCCGACCAAGGCCACCAATATTCCGCACAAGGTTCCTACTGCCCATGAAGCCAACTGATGGCTAGCAATGAAAGGCTGTCTACCAATCAGGAACTGGGAAGTCTCCCAGGCATAGAGGGGACGGACCAGCAGAAAAGAGACCACCAGCGAGACCACACTGGCCGCGAGCGCCAAGATGAGCACGCGCATACAAGTCAGCGAGGTCAGTTGCCAGGGCACGGCGCCTTGCATGGCTAACAGGGCAAGGTTGCGTCTTCGCTGGTTAATCACCGACGAAACGACTTGCAGAACGATCAATACTGCGGCAACGAGAAGAGCCACGAAGGGGATCATCAAATTTTGGTAGGCGGTGCGGCCTTGCTCGGCCTTGCCGGGAAGGTCGCCCAGGGCCTTGGCTGAAGAGAGCATCATGGCAAGCAGGCCGACCATGCTTTGCGAGGCGATCAGCACGAGGGCGACACCAGACCAGGCCAAGGGGGCATCCTTGAAATCTCGCAGAAGAAGTCGCATCAGATGCCCGCTTTCGGCATGGGAACCTCGTCGGCTGTGGCTATGCGACCATCGCACAGATGCACGAGAGTATTGCAGCGGGAGGCGACTTCCGGACTGTGGGTGACCATAATCACTGCGTGGCCAGGCCTATTGGCGAAGGCGGCAAGCTCATTGACGACCGCATTGCCAGTCTCCTGGTCAAGGGCGCCAGTAGGCTCATCGGCGAAGATGATATCGGGATCCGAAATCAAAGCGCGAGCCAGAGCCACACGCTGCTGCTCGCCCCCTGACAGGAGGGTCACATTGGCCTTGAGCAGTCCCCTGATGCCCAGTCTGTCCAGCAGCTTGGCCGCCTGATCCTCCGGCCAGCGGGTCTTGCGCAGAATGAAGGGCAGCTTGAGGTTGTCCTCCACACTCATCGAAGGCACCAGATTATAGGACTGGAAAACGAAACCCAGGTGCGCACGGCGGAATCGCGCTGACGCTGCAGGCCCCATGGCAGAGATGCGCCGGCCCAGAACTTCCACCTGGCCCGAGCTGACAGGTTCAAGGCCTGCCAGACAGTAAAGCAGAGTTGACTTGCCGCTACCTGATGGCCCTACAATTCCGGTCATGACTCTCCATGAGGCGGTGAATTCCACATTGTCCAGGAGAGTTAAGGTCTCCCCCTTCCTAGGCGACACCTGCTTGCACAGGCCGGATGCATAGATAGCGAAGGGCTCGCTCAGGTCGGGAGGATTGGCGGTACGCTTCATGGCAGTATCCAGTGCTCGCAAACGGGTGAATGCCAGTATGAGCCTGTGACGCTCTGTACATGCGACATTGCGTATTGAGCCGGATATTTCATCGGAGCTCCCTCCCTCAGCGCAGTTGCGAGGTCAATCGGACCGCCTCGCAGGGATGATTCTTTCAATCCGAGTACGGGGAATCAACGTCGGCCGCCACTTCGCCATCTACAGATGGCAAAACAGAGCCACACTCACTGCGCAACTGATAGGAAGCCGCACTACGCTCTGGCAGAAGCTTTTGACCGGCAGATTGGTTTACTGTCCGGCACGGATCCCGTCGGCAGGTTCAGAGTTTGCCCCACCTCTCTCCCACGCATCTCAACAACCTTCTTAAGTGGGCGGAAAGGTAGCGTTTCAAGTTGATATTCTTCGTTGATCTGTACGGGTTCTCGGTCTTGCTTCGCCCGAGAACCGGCTTGCCGCGAACTGGAAAAATCGAGAACAAACATGTAGTGTTGAGCTGTTGCCCCTCTGGCTCAATGGTTAGAGCAGCGTCCTTTTAAGTCGTGGGTTGTGGGTTCGAGTCCCACGGGGGGCACTCTGGATCTGTCACTCAGCTTGTGACGAATTGAGTTTGATCTCCAAGCTTGTTCGCACTATTACAGCTGAGAGCAAGTCGTTGCATTTTAGAGATTCATGAAGATATTGAAAAGTTCGCCGAATTGACCTTCGGTATAAGCTCCCTTTTGCACGTAGAACTTACCAAAGAACGCCAGTTGACGATTTGACACGAGGAACCATCAAAGTTCTTTACACTGCTTGCGACTGTTCCTAATCACTGCTAAATAGTCATCACGTTAGGGCATAATTGCGTTCTGCGTTCCTTGCCGCAATCTTCGCCCCAAAGAAAGCAAGCCGTTAACTGATGCGTCCCAGTTCGGTTCTGAGAAGAAGAATGACTGGGATCATTCCCAGAGAGCATCCTGCAGGAGCTTCCAGGCTCAACAAGCACGTCAGAGCGTTTAATCTGACACACGTGTTGTTTGTGGTTAGTGCACTAGAACACCCGCCGGAACATAAAGAAATAGGAGGTGGACGAAATCTTGGCTGTTGCACGTGTTCAACAGACTGAACTAGAACTCCCGCTTTTCGCGGCATATGCTGCCTTTCAGACAACAATCGTAAACTTGGGTTTTCTTGCCCTATACCTGGTATATGTAAGCACACCCGTACCCGACATCAAATTTCTGCGGACACAAATCACTCGTGCAAGCTCCCTTTGCCTGCGTCCCGGAACCTTTCCCTCCCACCTATATTAGAGATTGGCCAGAAAGCAGCACACGGATAACAATGCCGCCGGCGCGAGCGGAGGCTATAGCATAAACGTGGTGCTCAAACCACCTTCAATAAGTTTTACAAGAAAGAGTTCGTTAACTATCGGCTGGCATTCACGAAGTTGCAGTTAGACAGCTCATTCAGAATCGAAGTTCCAAAGTCTATTTCGAGATCCCCTACATGAATCTTGCTGGTGATAACCGAATCGATGCTCAACATTGTAAGGTTCACTACGGAAACCCACAAGGCGGACCCATCAGAGGCCAATATGCCATGACCCTCGCCGAGAGACATACCTTCCCAAGACATACTCAATGCATAGAAGCTACTCAACATCTGCGAGCTGGCGATACAATTCGACATTCCTTGGTAATCTCTACTGAGACCACGGAACGAACATCAATTATGATTTACGTAAAGTAAGCGACGGAATGAAAATTCTTGCCATTAACCGCAGACATTTCTGACTGTAAACATTGATCTCAGAGTTTGATGGCGCGGACCATTTGATATTTTGATACTGAGGGGAGCGCAAAAGTCAAGGCGACGTAATTGCGCTACACACCATACGGGAGTTTAAACAATGAACGATACAGAACCTCAAGACGTACCCACGGGGTCGAGATTATCACGAATACTCGCTCACACCTCGGAACAAATGCTGTCAGAATTCAAACAAATTCGTACCTCTTTTGATCACAACGGTACGGCTGGCGAAGGCGGGGAGGCTGTTGTTGCGAAATTCCTTCGCAGCCAACTGCCACAGTCTATTGGAATCAGTACCGGGCAAATTCTTGACGTCACAGGACAAATCAGCAAACAGGTGGATGTGATCCTCTACGACGCAGAACATACTCCCATGCTGTTTTCCAATCAGAATGAAAGGATAACTCTGGTACCAGCAGAAGGGGTACTCGGCGTCGTAGAGGTTAAAACACATCTTCGCAGCAGAGATATTGAGATTTGCTTAGCTAACTGTAGAAGTGTCAAGCAACTGGTACGTACCGCATACTTTCCACAAGCTATTCAAACCACACACTCGATATACGGCAAACAGTATATCGATCCTCCAATTTATTACACCGTATTCGCAGCAGCTTCGGATAACCTATACGCGGGTAAACTCAATGAAATCCAAGAAGACGTTCCGATTGATCAACGTATTGACTCAGTATGTTGTCTGGATAGAGGTGTCAATGTCAATTTAGGGCTCGATCTATCCAATGGTATTGAACATGTACACAACGTAATCTCAGCAAGAAGTCTCCCCAAAGGGGCAATGGCAGATTCGACAACTGAAAATCCCCTGCTCATATGGTATGCAATGCTAGCTTCATCTGTAATGCAGTTTCCTGTTCGTCCAATTGATGTCACTAAGTATATGGAAAAAGAACTCATAATTTCTGTCTGTATTCCTGATGAGCGATCGACAAAATCCGTGTCTGAAGATGCCGTCAATGCTTTTGCGCATAGTCAAGGATTGGATCCCGACCTGTTACGAAAAGCTGTGACTCCTGGTGCGAATCTCTCGGCAAGAGAATGCTACCAAGTGCTTCGTGCACCAGGGTTTACATTTTCCAGCGATCTGAGTGCGCAAGCTCTAGACGCGTTTAAGAAGGTGCGACAACTTGCCAAAAATCTGCCATTCGATCAATGGATTACATTCCTCTCGAGCAGCTTGTCCGATGAAGAACACTCTTAGAGCCCCTGCAAAACGGTAATCGTCATAAATCGCTAGTTTCCTACATGCCGAATTAATTTGGTTGGTTGAAGTGAGCCAAACGTCTGTCGGAAGTATTGGAACCTAATCATTTAGGCGTTACTGCTGAATTGACTACTTAGAACCATTCCTCATTTAGAATATTCATATCAGTCCAAGGGCATCTGGCACATTCGGATAAGGAATTGCGATGGATGATATTGCTGTTGGTGACGAGCTGATCTATCGGGTGCGGGAGTATGCATCGTCGGAACGTGTTCGTATCGCTGAGATTGATAACAGTAAAAAGACCCCACGCTATGTGGTGGAGTTTCTGGATGGCGAGAAGAAAGGCACACGAGAGAATGTCCCGGGCAGTCGTCTGCGTGGACGGTGGACGGATGTTGAGCGGTATGACGCGCTGATGGCGCAGTGGAAGAGCCTTGAGGGCTATGAGCTTTCCGACATTGAAGAATACGCAGTTGAACGTGTGTTTATACTGTTGATTCCCAAAGAGATTGCGGAACCGGAGTGGTCACCCGTGCATTGGACGACCCGGATTCATAATTCCACCAGGTTGGAGAAGCTGATTGGGGTATCAGCCGAGGACATGCTCGCCCAGGCTCCCGGTTTCAAACTTGATGGAGATGTCATCCTGTCACCTTACGGCACGCTTCGCGTGGCCCAGTACGCATGCCGAGTGAATCCCATACCTGTACTTGACTGGGTAGAACAGGAAGAGAAAGAATACCAAGAGAAATGCCGTATGGGCAGTCCTGCCGTCACCTTGGACAACAAACCCTATACAACGAGTCCTGACTGGGAGTATGAACAATATCTCGAAGATGGCCGTCCCTTGCATGAATTGTTACGCACATGGTGTGGTCAGCGGGCCGTCACCTTGATGGAGCGCGCCGAGGCGGCTGAGGCTGAAGTACACCGACTCAACATATTGATTGAAAAGCTGTTCAATCAGATGAAGAAAAATGGCTTTGAACAAGCAGTTGAGTACATCGAACAGTCCTATGTCAAAGAGCGCATTACTGCGTATAACTATCGCACGATGGTAGAGCGTCCACTTGATCCGTCGGAGATGCCGGTAATTGTCGAATACCGACGTGCCCCACGGTGGTGGGGCTACTAATTCTCCTTCATTAATCGATCAATCAGAGGCTTGAGCTCGGTCTCGGTAGGTTCAGGGACGTTGGGACGTATTGCCCTTAATGGTAGGGGATCGTCCCTGTCGGCCTGAGCGTTGATTTGCTTGGCCCAAGCAAGCATTCGCACTTTTTTCTTGTTTGGTTTCAACGCGGCGGCGGCTTCAATAGCTTGCGCATAGCGGCGCAGCAGCAAGGAACCCTCCCATTGTCGGGACTGCTGATACATCGTCTCAACGATGAAGCGGTCGTGATAGTTTCTCTTTGCCTGTCTGCTGGCAGCAGCAAGGCTTCGTTTACGTTTCTCTGCTTGTACTTTTAACTGCTCCTGCTTGCGTTTGCGCTCAGCCTCCTCATCCCGCCGTCGTTCGTCCATGGCGTCATGGCGCAACTGCATCTCCTCGAGGATCTGCGCAAGATCATCCTCAAGATAGTGATTGTCCGTATCATCCCAGCGATCAGCCCAGAACTTGCCGCCATCGCCGCGCAGGACCAGGCTCAGATGTGTGTCAGGAATCTCATCCTCATCAGGGAACAGGCGGCCACGCCGCGCCCAGTTAATCTCGCTTCTGGTCGGCTCATGATGCTTGTGCAGCGTCTTCTGTTCAAACCATAAGCGATACTCATCCTGACCGAACACGAACATAACCTCATCATGCTTCGGGCCGTCATACCTATACTGGTTAGGGAACAATGGCTCGCCCAATTTCGCCTCGACAGTTACGCCACGTCGTCTAGCCTCAATGACGAGTGCCTCAATCAGAAGCAGCGCACGATGTTTAGGTTCGCCCTTGACTTGGAACGCATCACTGTTCTTGAGTAGTGTGGTCACATCATTGGGATTGCGTAATTGTGCAGACACCGGGATTGGCTTCAGCTTCTTCAACTGCCAAGCAGGCAACGGCTCAAGTCTGACGGCGGCACCACTTTGTCCCCAACTTCTCTCAACCGTAATCTGCATCCCTTCAGGAATCTTCCCCGACCTTTTGGCGAAGGAGGCAAGCCTCTTGTAGTGGTTTATCTTGTCATAGGGAATCGTAATATCATGGGATTCTGCATCCAACAAGGTGATCATCATCTGCTCTGTCGCACTAGGCTTGCGAGCTTTTTGTAAGTGCACCTGCTGAGTTTGCTTACGAGAAGACTTCATGGGCAGTCCTTAAATTGTTTCGTCCAAGTTCAGTTTTTTGGGGCTCAGGAGAATTAGATATAACATGTCAATCACATGGTTAATTCTCGATCGGTTTCATCTCTTCTTACTACCAGCTACGCTCCACATACAAGAAAGTAGACACCAGTTTGAGTAAGCTGCACACACCACTGCAAATTGTACCCATCAACTATCGCTAACCCATGATTCGACAGCACACGCGCCTAGTTTCATTGCCATTAATCATGATTAAAAAACGTTAGGACGACCAATAGTGTTCCAGAGCAGCACCCTAAGCTGAACATCGCCTAACGACTCATCGCGAAAATTCGCTGCGCTTATTGTCCTACCAGGAGGAGTGGGATAATTTCAATTCCAACACTAAGCGCATATCATCTTCAATTTAAGGTAGAAGGAACTGCAAAAAGCTAGAAGTCAGGCGTTGATTACATTCTGAAGTTGGCTCATATCAGAAATCTGTCCATTAGAATCTCGGCATCTGATTAGCTGCCCAAGTACCACCGCACCAATCCAATATGTAACCGTACTATCCACTTACACAACGATGGGCTAGGCCCTGATACAGCTTTGATTCATTTGTCAAATCTCAGTATCTACCGCGCCTACCCAACACCTGATCGTGGGAACCTACTCGCAGCATATAGGCAGCGTCGCCCTCCCTATGCCACACCAGCAGCAGATCTCCAGCATTGCCCACATGGCACTCATACACAGCCGCATAACCTTGCAGCATATGCATTCGATGATGCGTCTTCAATGTATGGAGCGACGCTTCAGAATTCTCCGCTATCAGATCTAGCGCCTCCTCGACCGGCTCTAACGGGACGTGCCTGCGAGCCAGACGCTTCAGGTCTCTCGTAAAAGCACCAGTGGTAACCAGCGCAAGCCTCATCGGTCCGCGCCAGCAGCTGCTAGCACGCCATCCACCAGGTCCTTTCCTGTGGCGTACCCCTTAGTCTTCCCCCTCATGGCCAGACGGCGCGATTCCTCCAAGGCCTCCTCGGTTTCGGCAGGTAGATCCAAGCTGAAGTCCAAGGGGATCCGCTGCTCCCGAATGATCTGCTTGTAAAAGGCTCTGGTGACCGTAGTCATATCCAGACCAAGCTCCTTCACGATACGATCCACCTGTTGCTTGTCCGCATCGGATATACGCACCGTAATCTGAGACATCTTCTCCATCGGAGCCCACCTTCCTCGTTGTCTATAATTTTGCATTAAAGTGCAAAATTACAGCAGATCTCTTACTTTAATGCAAAATTGCAGTGCATGGTAATGCATCAATGCGTATAGTTGACAGCAATGGCACATATCTATTGCTCCATGCTGTGCTGGTCGACTCCGATTACTCATACTTCCAAGCCACCTTCGACGAAGTGGACCTCTACGGAAACGATACCGAGCGGTCTTCCACTACAACCAAATCGCCCGAACGAGAATGACGCCGAACACAGCTGCACTCGCACCCGTATAACAGGCCCCCACACAGCTGATCCATAATGGCTGTGCGAAAGATGAAATAGGGCGCAACTGTGCCCTTACCTGATGCGGCGAGAGCGATTGCAGTCGCCACGTCAGGGAGAAGCTAAGTTATGCCCGTATCCGTCTGACCGCCCAGTTGAACAGTTTGCGTAGTTCCGAGGCTACGAGGACCAGGGAGGCCAGGGCGATGCATTCCAGCCAGGCCTGGGGCTGGAGGGGGACGGTGCCGAAAGCCTCGCCCAGGAAGGGCATGTAGATCACCAGGAGCTGGAGCAGTATGGAGATGCCGATGGCGCCCCAGAGCCAGGGATTGCTGAAGAGCCCCAGGAAGGCCGACTTCCGGGAGGAGCGGGAGGCCAGCGCGTTGAAGAGCTGGGCGAAGACCAGGATGGTGAAGCCCATGGTCCGCGCCTCCCTGATCTGCGCCTCGTGGCCGATCGCCTGGACGGACCTGTCGGTGAAGATGCCGCCGCTCAGGTGCATGTCCATGCCGATCAGGGTGACCGCAGCCATGACCAGGCCTATATAGATGATGTCGATCCACATGTCCCGGTCGATCACTCGGTCATGGATGGAGCGGGGCGGGCGGTCCATCAGATCGTCGGTCTGCGGGTCCACACCCATGGCCAGCGCGGGGGCCGCATCGGTCAGCAAGTTGATCCAGAGCAGCTGGGTAGCCAGCAGCGGCACGGTCACGCCCGCCATGCCGGGCTGAGATATGCCCAGAAGACCAGCGAAGACCACGCCGCCGAAGACCGTGAAGACCTCGCCCATGTTGGAGCTGAGCAGGTAGCGCAGGAACTTGCGGATGTTGTCGAAGATGCCCCGGCCCTCCCGCACAGCCTGGACGATGGTGGCGAAATTGTCGTCCGCCAGGATCATCTTGGCCGATTCCTTGGTGACCTCGGTCCCGGTGATGCCCATGGCCACGCCGATGTCTGCGGTCTTGACAGCGGGGGCATCGTTGACGCCGTCGCCGGTCATGGCCACGACCTTGCCCTGGTCCTGGAGCGATTCGACGATCTTCAGCTTGTGCTCGGGGGCCACGCGGGCGTAGACGGAGACCTTGGAGGTGGTCTCCCGAAGCTGGTCCGAGTCCATGGCATCCAGCTGCTCGCCGGTGCAGGCGGGCTGACCAGGCTTGATGATGCCCAGGTCCCCCGCGATTCTGGCTGCAGTGAGCGGATGGTCGCCGGTGATCATGATCGTTCTGATGCCGGCCTTATGGGCCTGATCCACCGCATGACGGACCTCGGTGCGGGGCGGGTCGATGATGCCGACCATGCCCGTCCAGATCAGATTGCTCTCCAGTCGGGGGCTTTCCTGGATCACCTTGTCGGCAGACAAGCGGACTGCAGGAGCATGCTGAGACTTTTCAGGCAACCGGTCCGTCTGATCCGTCCCGACCGTGCTTGACGGCTCCTCCCCCTCATCGGCTTCGGCCAGCGCCGACAGCTCCTGGTCGGATACAGGCCGGAAAGCCTGCCCCAGAGTCCTGTAGGCATCCGCCGAGAGGCTGCTGACCTGAGCAAGAATCCTCTCCCGATCGGCACTAGTCATAGGCCTGGCCTGGCCGCCTTCGAGAATCCGGTTACATCGGCCAAGCAGCACGTCGGGAGCGCCCTTGCAGAAGAGTCGCGACCGCACTTCGTCGCCATCATTCGGGGCAGCCAGAACCGACATGAGCTTACGCTCGGACGTGAAAGGAATCTCGGCCAGACGACGATAGCCATCAGCCCTGGCATCGGCGCCGATTTTGCGGGCGGCGACAATCAGCGAAACCTCCGTGGGATCACCGACAATCTGCCAGCGGCCCTGCCCGGATCCGGACTGGGCCTGGGAATCCGGTCCGGCCTGGTCCGCCTGCAAATGAAGGTCTCCGTCGTTGGCGACGGCCCCGACCATCAGAGTCTCTGCAACCGCCTCAGCCAATGACGAGCCAATGGTTTCCGTCACTTGGCCTTCAGGCTCTCCGGCCTCGACCGGCTGCATGGCTCCCTCCGGGGCATACCCGGTGCCAGTGAGCCGGACCTGTCCCGAGGGGACGACCACCCGCTCAACGGTCATCTCATTGCGGGTCAGCGTCCCCGTCTTATCGGAGCAGATGACCGATGCCGAGCCCAGCGTCTCAACCGAGCTGAGCTTCTTGACGATGGCATGATGCTTGGCCATACGCTGCACACCCAGAGCAAGGACCACGGTCAGAATGGCCGTCAGCCCCTCCGGCACAGCGGCCACGGCCAGGGAGACGGCCATGAGCAGGGAGTCAATCAGATCCTGGGTTGTCTTGAAGCCTTCCATCAGGGCCAGAGCAGCCAGAACCAGGACAGCAATCAGGCAGACGGCCAGTCCGAGAAGCTTGGAGACCCTGGCCATCTCCTTCTGCAGGGGCGTAGGCTCCTCCTGGGTATCAGCCAGCATGCCGGCGATTTTCCCGACCTGGGTTTCCATGCCGGTGGAGGTGACGATCATGCGTCCGGTGCCCTGGGTGACCGCAGTGCCGTTGAAGACCATGTTGGTCCTGTCGCCCAGAGCTTTGGCCCGGTCAAGCCGACCGGGCCGCTTGCCCACCGGCAGCGACTCGCCGGTCAGCGACGCCTCGGCCACACGCAGGCCCGCGGCCTGGAACAACCTTCCGTCGGCGCCGACCGAATCGCCCTCGGCCAGAACCACTACGTCGCCGGGTACGATCCTGCTGGTCTCCAGGCTGACCACCTGACCGTCGCGCAGAACCGAGGCACGCGGGGCCGTCATGCTCGCCAGGGCGTCGACCGCCCGCTCGGCCTTGGCCTCCTGGGCGTATCCCAGGGCGGCGTTAAGGATGAGGATGATCATGATGACGATGGCATCAAAGGGCAGGGGCTCGCCGCCTCCGGCCGCCGGGTGCGAGCGCTCCACCACCCAGGCCACCAACGAAATGGCCGTGGCTGCCAGAAGCAGATAAACCAAGGGGTCCTTGAACTGCTGGAGGAACTTCCGCCACGCAGGAACAGGAGGCGCCCCAGCAAGCTCATTAGGGCCGAATTCCTCCAACCGGCGAGCCGCCTCGGCCTCGTCAAGACCCCGGTCCGGATCCACGTTCAGGGCAAGGGCAACCTGATCAACCTCTACTGTAGAAGGATCCTTAAGGACAGGGTCATCCACCCCGCTCTTCTGCCCGGAGTCCTGCCCTGCAGCCGGGATCACGCCGGTATCTGTTGATTGTTCATGCTTGGAGTCGCTGGTCAACCCAGTCATGCCACTCTCCTGCTTATGCCACGGAGTAGTCAACGCTTCAGGGGCCCGTTGAAGGAAATCAGAGGCGGCCAGACCAAAACGCTGCGTGGATGTTTACCAAGTTGAATTCACAATATACATAAATATAACCGAAGTCGTCAAGGTCTTTGCTCAAAGACAAAGCAACAGCAATTCCTTTACCGATACACATGAACCGAACTGAACTCGGCTTTAAATACCTCAATCCCTTATTCGCGTCATCTGTTCTCGTTCACTGTCAAGTCTATTAGTTGCATGTGCAGCAGATTGAAAAACCAAGGCAGCTTCGTGAAAACTAGCTAACTACGCAAAATAACTGACCTGCAATAAAACAGTAAAGTCAGTTTTTCATACAACGAATCCAGTAGGTTCTTCATCCTAAACAGCAGCACAGTCCGTCACTATTAGCTCAATTCTTGGCTCCGCCCTACCGGCGGTAAACGGATAGACGATCCGGCCTCGATCGTAGCCACTCCTCTTTCAGTTTGCGTGCATTCAGTCCCTCGTCCTGATCTTTGACCAAGCCTAGAGCAAGCATATCCTGATGGACAAGGGCGGCTCTCGGTTGCTGGCAATATTAACGATGTCGTTCCCCGGTATCTATTTTGTCGAATGACAAAGCCTAATCTCTTCCGAATAAGAACACATAGTCAGCCAAAGAACCCAATACACAATAAGGTTTGATCTCTCTGTAGCCAACTCGCGTAAACATAGTTCGTTTCCCTCTGACTATCAATTGACGGGAGTAATCGCGATCTTACAGATACAGCAACAGGAAAAGAGCTGGTTATACCCCTCAATAAGCGGCTAATTCGATCTTCGCGTCCATGCTCCCAACTCCCGCACTAAATTCCCGGTCCAGCGCCACCATGATGTCATACATTCTGACGCTGCTGATGAATATAAGCCAAGACTGGCCTACAGTCTCGGCTTATATTCTTCCCGTGCCCTTTCAACCTTATCGGTGCTCTAGTTAGCCGCCCATATCTCGCGGACGATTAGAAACACCCGACTCAGAAGACCAAGAGCCCATAAGCGCTCACACCTACAGCTCTTTTATTTATGCTTACTCCACAAACCACACGCAGGAATTTTCTCGTAATTCCTCTTTTTGAAGCTTCTCATCGATATCGTCACTACATAGAACGATCGTCCCATCTATATTGAGACCAACTTTGCCTGGGCCGAAGTTCAGAAGACAATGCAACCCTGTCGAAAGTCTAATATGCAGGATTCTTGGATCACCGTCTTTGAGGATTTCCATAGTGGTAGTACCTTCTGCAACCACCCATTGACGTCGGAGAGCTAAAGCCTTTCGATACAATTCCAGCGCTGAATCCTGCCTACCATCTTCTCTCTGAACCGCATAGGTCGAGAACCAACTTGGTTGGGGAAGCCAGGGTCGGGCATACTTGGCTGAGCTGAATCCGTAAGCGTTTGTCTCCGAAACTGTCCAAGGGAGTGGAACCCTGCACCCATCGCGGCCCCTGACCTTATGATTTGAACGCTCCCAGCTCGGATCCTGAATGTCTTCTTCCTTGATGTCCAAATCCTCTGGCAGGCCTAATTCGTCACCTTGATAGATGTAAGCAGTTCCCGGCAATGCAAGAATGAGCATTCCAGCTGCACGGGCTCGAGCCTGACCCACTGATTGATTGATGACCGGTCGAGTACCGGCAGAAGTTACCCATTCGACCACATCGGCGCCCTTGGGCAAAGCGAGACGCGATGCCACGCGAGGTACATCGTGATTGCCCAATACCCAGCTTGGAGAGCCGCCGACCCTACGGAAACCATTCCATGTTCGTTCAATAGCATCCTGGTATTCCTGTCTATCCCAGTCACACTTAGAAAGAGAGAAATCGAACACTGATCCGAGCTCGTCAGATCTTGCATAGTCATATACCCGATCCGTGATCGGAGTCCAAGATTCCCCCACAGCCATACGGGGTGGGTTATATTCGTTGAAGACCTTACGCCATTCTCGGTAGATATCATGCACCTCGTCACGATCAAACAAAGGATCATCTCCCTTGTCCGACAAGGGCTCCTGATCAGCAGGATCAGGCCTGTCACGCAAGGGTTCAGCTAAATCCTTAGCCAGGCCATGCGACACATCAATACGGAATCCGTCAACCCCATGATCGCTCCAGAAAGCCAGCGTCTTCAGAAAGTCCTTCCTGACCTCTTCGTTGTCCCAGTTGAAATCAGGCTGTTCTTTGGTGAAAAGATGCAGATAGTACCAGCCATCGCCGCACGGCTCCCAAGCACTGCCGCCAACTCCTGAAAGCCAGTTAGAGGGGGGCTGACTTCCATTGGGGCCTTTCCCCTTCCTAAAGACAAACCTCTGACGCATAGGCGAATCAGGTCCATCCTTCAAAGCTTGCTGAAACCAGGGATGCTGATTGGAGCAATGGTTGGGAACGATATCCACAATCACCTTTATTCCCGAATCATGGGCATCGTGCACCAAAGCATCAAAATCATCCATGGTTCCTAGACGCGGATCAACGTTACGATAATCTGCCACATCATAGCCTCCGTCCACTAGAGGTGAAGGATAGAAAGGAGTCAGCCATATAGCATCAACACCTAACTTGGTTAGATAGGGCAGTCCGGACCTCACTCCTCGCAAATCCCCTATTCCATCTCCGCTAGCATCGCGGAAAGACCGGGGGTAAATCTGGTAGACAGTGGCATTCTTCCACCAGTCTGGGTCCAGCATATCGTTGATCATCCATCACTCCTTTACTGAGCCTTCGAGCATCGCCCGTATAAAATATTTTTGTAGAAATATGAAGAGGATCATGGTTGGCGCCATGATGAGCAGAGAGCCTGCGTTGAGCAGAACGACATCTGTCGAATACTGTCCAACGAAACTTTGCAGAGCCCCAGCCATTGTCCGCTTGGTCGGATCATCGATAAGTACTACAGCCAGCAGGAACTGATTCCATGTTGACAGAAAAGTTAGTATTCCCAGCGAAGATATGGCAGGAATCACCAGCGGCAGTTGGATGCTACGGAATATACGTAACTGTCCGGCCCCGTCTAGGCTGGCAGCTTCGATTAGATCACGGGGCATCTGGGCGAAGTAGGTTCGCATCCAGATGACTCCAAACGGCATATTCAATCCGATCATCGGCAGGATCATAGCCAGCCGCGTATTGAGCAATCCCATTGATTGGATTTCATAATACAGAGGAGTTACCAGCACCTCGAACGGCAGCGTCAGCCCTACAAAGAGAAGGGCGTATGCAATCCAACCACCTGCAACATGCAAAGAACCTAGTGCATACCCGCCCATAGCACTGCAGATGAGAGTTACCGGAACCACAGCCACGACCAGGATCACACTGGAAATCAGCAGAGGAGTGATGTTGGCTACTTTCCAAGCAGCAGCAAAATTCTCCCAATGCGGATGGGCGGTAAATTGAATCCCATATGGCATGGAACCTTGAGGCTGTAGTGCAGCTGAAAGCATGCTGATAAAAGGCAAGACACAAAAAATAACAGTGAGCGCCAGCGTCAGATTTCCTAGAACACGGACAGATAAGGACTGCTTCATGCTGCCTCCTCCGACTTGCCCTGAACCAGCCGCTGCAAAGGTCCAACTACAAGCAGGACCAAAATCATGAGCACCACAGCCAGAGCGGAAGCCAAACCGACTTTGTTCTGTGTAAAGGCCAGTCGGTAGACCATAACGCCGGGAACCATCGTCG
The DNA here is from genome assembly GCF_052606235.1 of Bifidobacterium sp. ESL0820. Lineage (NCBI taxonomy): Bacteria > Bacillati > Actinomycetota > Actinomycetes > Bifidobacteriales > Bifidobacteriaceae > Bifidobacterium > Bifidobacterium sp. ESL0820. The sequence goes on along the minus strand of NZ_CP199594.1, from coordinate 1,725,641 downwards.
AATAGCCCGGACCGCCTTGAGTAGCCATAAAGACGACATCGAAACTTGCCAGCGCCGCGACCATGGTCATGGTCAAGCAGACAGCTATCTGACCACGCAGGCCAGGCAGGGTAATATGCCATAACTGACTCCACCAGCCGGCACCGTCAATGCTTGCTGCCTCATAAAGAGATTTGCTGATACTGCCGATACCCGCTGAGAGCAGAACGATACAGAATCCCAGCTGCAACCAAAACCCAATAACTCCAACGGCGTTCAGTGCTGTACGCTGATTTCCTAGCCATGCCGTGGCATGAGAGCCAAGACCCATCGCTTTAAGCATCTGATTAACGATGCCATCCTGAGCCAGCATCCAAGTCCAAGCCACACCTGCCGCGGCTCCAGGTATTACCCTGGGAAGGAACATGCAGACCTGTGCCACAGAGCTGAAGGTTTTGCTGCGAACATCTCGAATGAGCGATGCCAAAATGATACCTAGGGCAACCGGAATCAGCGCAAAGGAAATGATCAAGTAAAACGAATGAGCAATACTGCCTCTCAGGACCGGATCGGTAAAAACACGGATGAAATTATCGAATCCAACCCATGTGCTGGCATCAACCCCATTCCAACTGTAAAAGGAGTACCAAGCAGTCTGAATGATGGGCCAAAAGACGAAAACTATATAGAAAGCGAGCCCAGGCAACAGGAAAAGCCAGCCGATGAGTGTAAGACCAGCTTTATGGCGCCTATGCCCATCTCGCTTGGCGGTGCGAACGGCATTCGAGCAATGTCGCTCCGCACCCGCCTCAGCTTTGAAAGAGGTACTCACTGCATGACCTCTTGCTTATACTCATTTTGAACGTTTTGCGTAAACTGGCTGGGTGAAATACTGCCGTCCACCAGAAGCTGGAAATTAGGCACCAGAGCACTGGCCTGAAGACCGGCAGTGGCATTATTAATGAAATCAGTAGAGTTCCCAGATTCAAACACATTCAAGTAAGAATCGAACATGCTCTTCTGCAGATCATTTTTGGCCTTGGGCACGGTCTGTCCCTTGACCGTCTTGGGGAAGTAACCGCTGACATCAGCAATTATCTGACGGGCCTCATCGCTCTGTGTGTAATTAAGGAAGCAAGCCGCTGCATCTTTCTGGGCCGAGTTTGTCGGGATACCAAAGAAACTTCCTCCATTGGCTGCAATATTAGGCTTTTGATCCGCCGAATTGGAAGGGAATGGAACGAATTGGACATCAGCTCCCAAAGAGTCGTTCATCTGATCCAGGTTCCAATTCCCGCTGGGGAAGAACACACCCTGGCCATTGGCAAATCTATTCAGCGCTGAAGAACCGTCAACGGCATTGACATCAGAAGGCAGATACCCGTTCTTGCTCCAGCTCTGAATCCGCTCGGCAGCCTTTTTTGCTCCCTTGGTATCGAAAGTGGATCCGTCCCGCTGCAAAATCCAGTCGGTTACTGTTTTCAAAGAGTCATTGTTGACCATCATAGCCTGGAAGATGTAAGAAATACCCCCATCTTTTCCATTAATCATCACGGGAATCTCACCGGCATCTTTAACTTTGGCCATGTCTGATTCCAAATCATCCATAGTCGTTGGCACCTTCTCGATACCAGCTTTTTTCAACAACTTGGTATTTACATACATGCCAGCGACCGAATAGGAGTTGGGAAGCGCATAGAGATTGCCCTTACCTACCTTGCCTGCTCCGTCAGCGCGGTACAGCTGGGTCTGCGACTGCGGAACCTTCCAGCCGTATGCCTGAACGTAAGGTTCAAGAGAGATGACGTGCTTTCCCTTGACAGCAGAGTTGACATCAGTGACACGAGCAATATCTGGAGCATCCTTAGACGCAATAAGACGAGGACCGTTTTGGGATGTTACATTGTCCGGATCGTAATGCGCTTTAATTTTGATCTTCGGATATTTCTTTGTAAACCCTTTAATCAGCGCATCGTCTACAGTCTTTAGACCTGCACCATCCCAGAGTGTCAGACTGTAGCTCTTATCACCCAGATCGGTGCTGACAGAATCCGGTTCGTTGCTTCCCGCCTGCTTGTCTGAACCCCCAGGTCCACAGGCTACGAGCGAAACCGCTAATCCGACGGACAGCAGCATCGCTGCCCCATGTTTAAAGAACGACTGCATCTTTCCTCCTGCCGTACAGATGTTCACTTCGTCGATGAACTTGCACAACCGATATTATATTTGATATTGCTATATTTATGACATCATTTTTTCTAATTTACTCTCCGTTTGTAATATCGGTTGCACACAGTATATAAACGTAATCCAGCTCCTGTCAAATTGTTCCCACCTTTTCCTATGCCGAACAAGCCTCTTCACCTTCTTCGCCGAATCAAAGTTCAGCAATGACAACGCCTTAATTCATGCTGTAAAATCGGTTGTGTTCTAAAGTAACCACAACAGAGGCATATACATGCGAGAACCGACCATTTACGACGTCGCAAAAAAAGCGGGCGTCTCCCCGTCAACAGTCTCTCGCGCATTACACGGTAAAGATAGAGTTTCAGCCGACACAAGGAGTAAGGTTTTCCAAGCCAGTGAGCAGCTTGGCTTCACGGCATCCAAGGAAGCCTCGAGACTGAGAAGCGGGAAAACCGGGCGAATTGCCCTGATTGTCGGCAACCGAATGTCAGGATGGTACAGCTCAGAATTAGCTGAAGGGGTTTATTCCGCCCTGAGCAACGAAGGCTATGATTTGCTCTTCTATCGAGTTGCGGACCGAAAGCAACGCGCTGATTTCTTCTCTTCAATGCCGATCAAACGCAATACGGATGCTGTCATCATTTCTTCCTTCGCTCTAACTGAGAATGAAGGACAGTCTCTACGTGATGTGGGAGTACCCATCGTAGGCGTCAACACTATGCACCTCAACGACCGTTATAGCATGGCATCCATAGGCGTAGATGAAATCTCCGCATTGAAGAACCTGATTCATCGCCTCTGCGTCATGGGGCACACGCGTATCGCTTTTATCCAGACGACTCCGATAAACAAGGATTTCGTCTGGGATGCCGACCAGCGGATTGAAGGATACCGTCAGGGAATACGAGCTGCTGGCATTACCCATCGAAAAGATTACGAGATTCCCGTTCCCCATAGTTCTGAAGCAGGCAGCATTGCAGTCAGCGCCATACTTGCCTTAGATCCTCAGCCAACAGCCATATGCTGCATCAGCGACGAAGTGGCAATTAGCCTGGTACATGAATTACGGCGTTACGGAGTACGTGTTCCGGATGATATTTCTGTCGTAGGCTTTGACGACCGTGAGATGGCGGCTCCGCTCGGCATTTCGACGATCAGGCACCGTCCCGACGAATATGGCAAAACGGCCGGACTGATGGCAGTACGACTGGCCCGCGGGGAGACATTAGACCAGTCAAGAATAGTTGCGCCTGCTTCTCTCATTCTACGAGACACCATCGGCCCAGCACGTCACATCAATTAACAGGTAGGACCTCCAGGCTCGTCATATGATCGTAGGCGGATCCTCTAGGAGGTCAGAGCTGTGATGATGCCCTGTTCCGCTCTCCCAATCCAGCTCGGCGACACCACTGGCATCTTCGGGTATGGCTGCTTTCATAGGATTAAAAGTGAGTTGAATCCTGCTCGTTTCACCTTTCCACCTCAGAAAAAGAGGGCCTTTATCAATTAATTCGTAGGAAAACTCTCCATCAAAGGCATCTAATCGATTGCGCAGCTTACACAGGGCATTGAGAGCCTTGACCACGGGGCGCCGAAGAGCCAGGTCGATTTCAACTACTGAATATGCATGCCGATTAATATCTCTCCCATTGCCAGTCCGCTTGAGAAGCTCCATATCATTCTCCCCTGCCAGAGCACCGACATAGTAAACCTGAGGAACCCCTGGCAGGAAGAATTGGACAGCCCGAGCCGCTAGATAAAGATGATCATCACAACCTAAAGCTGAGTAGTAAGTTGAATTGATCTGATAAAGATCCAGATTACTGGCAGCCGCGCCAGTAGCCGCCTGAGACTGACCCGCAGTTTTCTGATGAATAGTGCGCACTAAGGCATCCACTGCCGCATCGTTAACTAGACCCTTTAAACTTCTGTCCGTCTGATCGGAACCGATATCTATAACCCCAATGCCGTCGTGCGTATCCAGAACATTGATGGAGTTGCTGGGCCGCACACTTATCCAATGCGCCAGTGCCTGCAAATCTCCGCTATAGAGCGAATGGAGAAGAAGGGCAGGCAATGCAAAATCGTAGACTCGGTCGACTTTGGAAGCTATCTCTATCTGTTTTTTGTAATAGGAATGGACCTCTATCAGAGTTTCAAGACCGCGCTTTTCTGCCTCTTGCTTGATAGATTCAATCAGACGAAATGTCTTGGGGATCATGAAACAGCTAGTTCCGGCTTGTTTGGCGCCATAACCAACAGCATCCAGTCGGATATATCGCACTCGACCTTCTGCAAGTCTGTCAAGAATCGACAGGATGTAGCTCCATCCCTGCTTGCTGTCAGTGTCAATGTCTACCTGCTGAGGTGTAAAGGTCGTCCAAACCAGTCTCGTCTTCTCTGCCCAAGAGTATTGGGAAAAGGGCAGGCCAGGACGAGGACGATATATCCCTGATAGATCTTCTTCAGATGCACCATCAGGGAAGACTGATGACATAGTCAGGAACATATCATGGAAAGGGCTGTCTTCACCGCGGCGCATAACATCCTGGAATTGCTCTGATTTCCATGACATGTGGTTGACAATGGTATCCACCATGATTCCATGAGTACGGCTAAGCTCCCTGACATCATCCCAAGAGCCAAGACGTGGGTCTACCTTTGTATGGTCAATCGGATCAAAGCCAGCATCTGCCCCGTCATAAGGAGTAAAAAATGGCAGAATATGAACGCCACAATAAACTCCAGCAAACCTAGTCCGCAACATTTCGGTCAGTGATGCCAAAGTTCCATCGCCAAAGCGATCCGCATAGGCAATAAGTTGAACCGTGTTTTCCATTATTCCTCCGAGTACAGTCAGCAACCACGCTTGATCATCATTGTAAAATCGATTTTACAAGTATCTAACAAGGCTACGACAGAGCATCGAGCTAACGACTCTGGCTAGACAGACAAGAAGCAGGATTAATTGATTAGGTTCTAACCAGAGCCTGAAGTCATCAATCAAGTTCGAACAGCCGAAAAGTTCAGCAGATCATTAACGCAGTTTTAGAATCATGAATATATTGAAATTGGAAAGATCTAATATATGATCCTTCTAAGCTAGGCCATCGCCTGCCACAAACCGATTCCACTAGCCTGCACAGAATCATGCGGGACACCTCCAGCCGCACTTCTTCTGTCCATCTTCTCACCAGAACCCAGGATTCATCCCGAATATGCCGATCCTTGCCCAGCGAATCGATCCACAACTCTTACCAAACAATCAGCCATCCCCATCATCATGACCAATATTGAGCATTCCTTGTGCACATCCGTATTCGAGGGAGCTCAGGAAATCCACAAAGACAAAGATATCCAGCTGATCGGCACCAATGCCTATTCTGATTCATAGCGACAGACCAGTCTGCTCAAGTTCCTTCGCTCTCTTGGTGTCTATATCCTAATAGACTGCTCCTCCGACCTGGAGTGTGCGGCCTCGGTCAAGTTACCCATAGTGCTGGTGGATCATGTCGAGCTCAGCAGCACAACCGAAACTGCCGCGTCCTGGAGGACACCTCGTTGTAGGGCAAATGTCGACCAGATATTTGCGGGGAGCCGGCTGCCAACACACTGCCTTCGCTTCTCTCCCACTCCTTCGGAAACCAGTCCATATGTGACCGCTGCATAGTATTCTGCAGACAGCGTGAGATCAGCCAACTTCCACCAGCAACGACGCTCTCCGTGCGGGAATTGTCAATCCCGTTCAGGAGTCGCGTACCCGACGACATCAAAGCCGACAGCACCGAAGACGCACGCGCGGACGGCTATCCCCAGATCCCCTTATCAGTCATCACTGCGCCCGATGTCGATATGGAGCGCGATGCTGCCACTCTTTTGATGGGCGAGCTCAGCAACTCACGGCATGTGCACGGCTCCGTGTTGATTGAGCCGACCCTGGTAGAGCGGGATTCAAGCAGGTCAGCGTACTCGCACTGAGAAAACAATCAGCATGCTATAACCATGCTCCATCATGACCAACCGGCAATACCTGCTCTTACGGTAATGCCATTCACGTCTTCTTTTACAAAGACATCTCGGCTGAGGCATTGCTGGCCACATATCGCTGGTACTTGCTCCGGGGCTTATCGGGAAGCGTCATGGAGAGCGCGTCTTCTTCGAGCAGCGGCTCGATGTACCGCCTGCGAACATAGTACTTGCCCAGCCCAAGCGCATGCGCGATATCCTCGAGCGAACGGGGTTCCTTACAAAAACCGAGAATCCTGTCGCGTATTCCCTTGCCCGTCTTTGCTGCTCCCGAGGCATCGGAACCACCAAGTGCATGGGCCTGGACGCGTTTCGCCGAATCAGATACTGCGGCCCCAGTCCAATGAACGGTTGCTTCCGCCGCACCAGCACGTTCCGGCACAGAGTAGAAGCGCACAGTGAAGGAAGCCTGCCGATCCTGAAACTCTACAGGCTTATATCCACACTGTTTGGCCTCCTCACGGATAGCCGGAATCCCTGAGTGCCGATTCTCCGCAATCCCCTCAATCTCCAGCAGACTGACCAGAGTAGGGTTCCTGGTCTGACTGTTGGCAAAGCCCAAGTCGTTGATGCTCTGACCGCCATATACACCACCAGGATTCCAGCATTCAAGACGATCGGCAAAGAGCGTCAATCTGACCGGCGTTCCGTTGCAGTATGGGCCATAGTCACGATGCATCAATGCGTTGGTCAGGATTTCCCTGACTGCGGTTTCGGGATACTCAGGAATATCAGTGCGCACCCCATCCCTGATCACCGTCCTGGTTCTGCTGTTGCGCCGCACAAAGGCCATGGCATCCTCAAGCATGCGGTCAATGGTCCCTTCAAAGCGCTGATTGTCAAGGAACCGCTCTCCCCCAAGACCAGTTCCGGCCTTGGTTCCCGGCACAACCACGGCGGTAATGCAGAGGTTCGGATACACCTGCTGCGGGTATTCGCCAAGGGTCATCAAACCTGCAAGAGTAGGAGATCCACGACGGCAGACACCCGATAGCTCCAGGATCTCGTCCTCATTCCTTCTGGCTAGGAGCGGGCGTTCCCGCTGTGCTCGACTAATGAAATCATGACGTTTTCCTGGGTTCAACATATCGGAATCGGCCTGAGGGTCTACCGATACATCGTCGCGCCGACCGTCCTTGAAAGTCTCGATCTCATACAGCTGCGTAGGCGTCATGCGGGCATCGGCATCCCCGATCCGGGTGTAGCTGCCTGCGCTGATGCCTGCTGTCTTACGGTAGACAGGCCTCTCGCCCATAGGTTTGCCATTGATATAAGCTGAAACCACTGTCTTGCCGTCAATCAGGCTTTCGCTATAGACTGGTCTGACCTCGGGATACATCTCTTTGCCCTGTGCTGTTACCGCCTTTTCCAGCTCCTGCGCGTCGTGGACGCCAACAACCTCGAATCCAAGGCTTTCATCCAGCCCGAATACGATGATGCCGCCCTCGTTTTGGTTGGAAAACGACGACAGCGAGTCATACACCTTCGGAGTCCCCTGGCTTGCGGCTTTGACTTCTATCGATTGGCCTTCGCAACCCTTGCGCTGAATCGAACGCACAACCTCCTCCAGAGACAGATCGCTCTGTTCAACGTCATCTGATTTTTGCATGCAGACCCCTACAAATTGATAATCTCTGTTATCTTTATCATACAGATTTACTAAAGAATGGCAAACTTTAGTAATTGATTACTAAAATAATCACTAAAAATTGATATTTTTATAATTATCAACCCATGATTAACACTATTTCCAGATCTTTATCACTGTGCAATTTTTAGTCGGACACCGAGTTGGCCGTGGCCGATATTCACCCCGCCTCATTCACTGCACCGGCAAAGATACAGTGACTACTGCGCCATCGCCATCGGTTGCATTCCCCAGGGTCAGGCGGCCTCCTGCACTCTCGACAGTTGACCGGGCGGCAGCCAGGCCGATGCCATGGTGACCGCCGGAGCCGTGCCGACTGCTGTCAGCCTGATAGAGCCATTCCGTGGCGTGGGCCAGAGCCCGGCTGCTGAATCCTGGACCCTGGTCATGCACGGTCACGACCAAGGCTCGCCCGCCCTCCTGGCCATACTCCAGCTTCCATGTCAGCGTCACCAGACCATGGTCCGGCGAGTAGTCAGCCGCGTTGGCCACGATGTTCATGATCGCCCTAGCAAGGTCAACAGCATTACCGGAAACCTGGCCAGTCTCTGAATCCAGACGGTCATCTCTCTCAAGCCGCAGACCCCGGGCATTCAGGTAGCCTTGGGCCTGGTTGTCGACCATATCCCTCAAGGCAACCGTCGTGACCCCGGATCGCCCCGAAGCGGTACCCACAGAACCCTGACTGATGGCCTGGGCATAGTCGGCCATCTCACGGATAGCATCCTCGATGGAGTCCAAGTAGGACTGCTGCTCCTGGCTGAGTTCGGTCTCACCCAGCAGGTCGGCGTTGCCTCGCATGATGGTCAGCGGCGTCTTCAGGTCGTGAGCCAGGGCCGCCACCTGCCGACGCTGGGACTCCTGGGCCGTCCAGGTCTTCTCCAGCGATTCCCTCAACGTGACGCGCATCCTGTCGAAGGACCCCAGCACACGGTTGATCTCCAGGACATTGCTGCGGGGCAGTGAGGCGTCCAGGTCCTGCCGCCCTATATCGTCAGCCACCTGGTTGAAGACCTTGAGCTTGGACGATATGACATGGGCCGCCCGCAGCCCGACCGACAGGAGGGTGAGCAGCAAGGCGATCCCGTAAGACGCGAGCAGCAGGTTCTGGGGATTGGGATAGCGGTCCCGGGCCTGCCTCGATGCCCACTGCGGCTGAACCCGATAGGCCAGGACGCATGGCCGCCCATCGGCTGCGGCATAGACGGCGTAGGTCGCATCCGGCTTTGCGCGAGTAGCTAGGGGCCTTCCTGTCTTCTTTATCTGCTCTTCCGATGACTTAGATGCCCTGTGCTTCCAAAGGTCGGCGGCCAACTGATCGGCCTCACTGGCCATGCCGCCCTTCATATCTCCCCCAGTGGGACGCCCCTGATGGTCATAGGTCCGATACCAATAAGCGGCGGGAATCACGGATTCGTCAACAGTAGTCGAACGGCTGATAGATTGCCCCACCTTCTCCAGATGCTGCTCGCCATAGTTGGCCCAGAAGAAGTCGCCCCTGGCCCCCAGGTTTATCCAGACCATATATATGCCGGCGAACAGCAGAGCCAGAATCAGCAGCACGTAGAGAAAGTATCTGATGATCAGCAGAACGATGGGCATTCCCTTGCGGCTTGGCCGGCCCTTGCCGTTGACGCTCTGCTCCATCGGCGATTCGGGCACGCTGTCAGTCAGGCCACCCATTGGTACCCCACCGACCAGATGGTCCTGATGGGGTCCACCCCCAGGGCTTTGAGCTTGCGCCGGGCATTGCTCAGATGCACTCTGACCGCAGCCGTGGCATCGCTGTCCGTATCATTGGCGGCCGGGTCATCCTCTGCTGCCAGGCAGGCCTCCCATATCTGCATGGGCGCGTAGGCCCGACCGGGATGTTCTGCCAGCAGGGCGCATATGCGGTATTCCGCATCCGTCAGATTGGCGTTGCGCCCGTCCACTCTGATCTGCCGCGCCTGAAGGTCCATGTCCAAGGATCCGAAATGCAGGAGGGGACGCCCGCGCCGACTGCCCTGGGAAAGCCGCGCCTTGACCTTGGCTCGAAGTTCGGCAATGCCGAAAGGCTTGCGTATATAGTCGTCGGCACCCAGGCCATAGGCCAGGACCGCGCTATCCTCGTCGGTCTTGGCCGTCAGGAAGATGATCGGGCAGGATACCCGTTCCCTGATGGAAGTCAAAAGGGCAAAGCCGTCCATGTGAGGCATCATGACATCGCAAAGGATCAGGTCGACCGAGGACAGGTCCATGCTTACGACCTTCCGCGACTCGTTGACCACGGTCACGGCATAGCCGTCCTTGGACAGGGCCGCCATCAGCAGTGTGGTGATCCTTGGATCGTCGTCCACCACCAGGATGGAGGCCCGATGCCGATTGCTCCCGGGGGAACCTTCGGCGTACACGTCAGCCACGATTGGCTCCTTTTCTGCGCTTGCAGACTCAGCCCACCCGCTTTCGAGAATGAACGCCTTGTGGACCAGGTGTCTTGCAAGCCTGATTCCTAGAACAGATTCCTTACGGACCGGATGCCCTGTAATCCAGTCTAATCGCTGACCTTTCGCCGATCCTCGAACCTGCCGATCCAGAGCAGGAGGGCCAGGCCCAGGGTCAGGGTGAGGACCAGACAGGGAACCAGATTGTCCACAGCCGTCATGCCGATTGAAGTACGCAGACCTTTCCCTTCCGGCATGGTCAAGGCCAGAGCCTGTTCGATTCCCAGAGAGCCAAACCTGGTAGGCCAGGTAAAGGGTATCCACTGGCTAATCCCGGGAGTGCTGGCGGCGCCGGACAGGGTACGGCTGTACAGGCCGTTGAAGAGGCCGCCAAGGGAACTGATGGATATCCCCGTGCCGAGGACCCCAATGGCGATGGTCGTGTTTCTGCCGAAGCGCAGGGCCAGGACGATGGAGAAAAGGTAGAGGCAGAGGGAACCACCTGCCATGCCCACGGTGGCGAGCGCGACGGCCGAGATTGGTGCACCCAGTCCGCCAGCCAGAACCATGGGCAGGCAGAAGGCCAGAGCCGCCAGGGCCAGTGCCAGCAGACCCAGAAGCCAGAGCACCAGGACCTTGGCCGCCAGGCCCAGACGGCGGCTGGGAATCCCCAAAAGGTTGGCCATGTCGCCGGCCTCCCGCTCGGTTTCGATGTTTATGGCAACGACGATGGCGGCCATCAGGGGCATGAAGGCGCCCAGGACCTGGAAGAATGCATCGGTCTCCAACCCGGGATCATAGGGGGCTGCGGCGAAGTAGGCACCGAAGACGAGTCCGGCCGCCAACCCGCAGACGACATGGATGGCGATAAGCACAGATCCGTGCAATCTCACGACTTCCGAGGCCACGACCCGGCCGGCTGTCATCCCTGTCATGTCAGTTGGTCTCCTTCCGCGAGAACCAGATGCCCGTCAGGACGGACAGGAGCAGGAACCAGACCAGGCAGGACACCAAGGCCGTCAGACTCTGCCCGCCGAAGACAGACAGCGCAGCCTTGATCGGACTGTTGTCCTCGGTCTCCAAAGGCACGCCATCAGGCATGACCTTCATGAAGGGCACCGGCAGGTTGATCATGGCGGCGGGCGGCAGGAAGGGCCATAGCCGTTGGCTTCCCCAGAAGGTAATCGAGACCAGCAGGTCCACCATGTAAGGCAGGCCGAATCCGATCAGAACGCCGGACCGGGCGGTCAGTGCCAGTCCCGCCGGTATCATCCAGGAGCAGGCCAGGACCAGCATCAGGGCGCTGACTACAAAATCGACCAGGGAGGGGCCCTGAACCCCGGAAACGGCGACTATGAGTGCCGAAAGGCCCAGAGCCAGCAGGGTGGCGAGGCCGACTAGAAGCAGGCAGTAGACGATCTTGGCCCACCAGACCATAACGGGCGCGGCAGGCAGGGACAGGGTCGTTCTCCACCGCTGCTTTCCGTCGATGTTGGCCACGGCGACGCTTATCAGGGCGGTCATGGCCGGAAGGAGCAGGACATACCAGTAGTTGACCCAGGAGGGCAACCAGGCGTGCAGTCCGAATGCGAAGCAAGCCACGATGACAATGAGCACCAGGGGGAAAGCCAGGGCCATCCGTCTGGGTGCTGCCGACCGGCCCTTCATGATCTCCGCTGCCAGGATCCTGCCAAAGGGGATGCCGTTGCCTCTGGTTCTGACTCTTTCAGCCGTATCCTGCTGGACGAATTGGTTGGCATTCCTGCTGCTCATCGTGACCTCCTGAGCACGTCCATGAACAGCCCCTCCAGGTCCTCCCCGGCGTGCAGTTCATTCTCGTAGGCCAGGCGACCGTCGGCGATGATGCCGATATGATCCGCCAGGATCGACACCTCGGAGAGGATATGGCTGGAGACGATCACGCTCATTCCCTGCTGCGGGAAGCTGCGGATCATCCCCCTCAGCTCCTCGATGCCCAGCGGATCCAGCCCGTTGGTGGGCTCGTCCAGGATCAGCAGACGAGGCTTGGTCAGAATGGCGTTCGCTATCCCCAGGCGCTGCTTCATGCCCATGGAAAACTGTCCAGCCTTCTTGGAACCCGTATCGCTCAGTCCGGCAATGGAGAGTGCCTGGTCGATCCGCTCATCAGGCAGGCCAAACAGGGTTGTACGCACCTTGAGGTTCTGACGGGCCGTCAGGTTGGGGTAGACGGGCGGCTGCTCGATCAGGGCGCCGATGTCGCAGAGATCCCGGCGCGACCAAGGGTGCCCGTCCAGAATCATGGATCCGCCACTGGGGTGCAGCATGCCTGTGACCATCTTCAGGGTAGTGGATTTGCCGGCCCCGTTTGGCCCCAGGAGCCCGTAGACTCCACCCTCGGGGACATGCAGGGACACCTGGTCGACGGCCCGCTGTCCGTGGCCGAAGACCTTGGTCAGCCCCTCGGTCCGCAATATGTAACGCATGGTCAGCTCCTATTCATTTCCGTGTGGCAGGAGCCAGACTAAAGAGGGAAAATAAAGAAAGATAAAGGAGCCGGAACGGATTCTCACACCGCCATAATTTCTTGCTAGACGAACACCTGAGACAGGAGGGAGGGGTGCATGCACGCGCATAGCCCCTCCTGCCTTCCACATCCGCTCCTAGGACAGCCGACCGCCGCCGGCTTGAATCACAACCTCAGGTAGACCCCTGACCGTATTCTGCGCAGAGCCGCTACAGAGGCCACCAGACCGATGGCCACCTCCACCAGCCCCCTGACGGCCTCGGCAAGAAGAACCGCCGTCCAGGATAGGCCATAACCTCCCACGGCCTGAACCGTGGCCCCTAAGGGGAGGATGGTTGCGAACCGACGAAGCGGGGCCGGGTAGGTTTCAGCAGGCACAACCACGCCCACAGCCACCGGGAGGAGGACAGTGACCGCATTCAGTGGAGCGAAGGAATCCGCAGTCAGCAGTCCGAGGCCACCCACAAGGATCCCCAAAGCCAAACCTGCAAAGATGGCGGTAGGCAGGAGGCTCAGGGCTCGGAGAAAATCGAACGAGCCGTGCCCGACATCCAGGACCAGGGTTCCGGCCAGGGTCACCAGCCCTGTAATCGATGCAGCCACCACGCCCGGAAGACCCAGACCAATCCAGTAGGCCAGGTCCATCGGACGACGTGCCAGGACCTCTGGGATGATTTCCTCCTCCCTGTCCATGGTCATACCGCTGGCCATGACGGTCGCCACCTGGCAGGCCGCAGTCACCAGGCCACCGGCATATCCGATGCGAGCCAGGGCGGGGGAATTCAGGCACCCCCCGAGCATAAGCTGGCAGGCCACGTCCAGGATGGGGACAACGGCCAGAGATACCAGGAGAGCCAGGGGACGGCCAGCAGACATGGAAGAGCGCCAGCTGACATTGGCTACGGTGAGCATCCTATGAATCCAACTCACGGTCAGATCACCTCGATTGTGCCGTCACGCCTGGCTTTGGTCTCGGAAATGCCGGCAAGGCGAGCGGCCAGGCTAATCCACAGGAGGAGGGCCACCAGCCAGCAGGCCAGGTCCCACCAAAGGACGGGAGCCTCCGGACCGAAGGCAATGCCACCTGCCTTCATAATGGACAGGGCAGGCCGGGTGGGGATCAGATTCTTCAACCCCTCCCCCAGGTCAATCGCTCCTGCCTGACCCTCGAAAACCCCTGACAGGGCCATACAGGGGACAAGGACCAGGCCTTCATAGGCCGTGGCATAGGGGGTCATCACGAAGAGACAGGCCACTACCAGAGCCATGACCAGGGCCCCCAGCCAAATCAGGGGCACCCCCAGGACCAGGACCGGCCAATGCTCCCCCAGCTCGGTGGGTAGGAGGGCACCCGGTCCTGGAATCAGCCAGGCCACACCGGCTAGGGGAAAAGCCAGCAGGCCAAAGGTGGCGGTTGAAGAGATCAGGGCCAGGATGGCAGGCCGGGGGCCGGACCTGCTGACCATGAGATGAGCCAGGGTCCCCTTGCGCCGTTCGAAACCGATCAGACCTGCGGCGGAGGTGCAGGAGGTCCACAGGCCTATGACGGCTGAACGCAGAAACCCCTGATAGGGGTCGGATCCCCAGGCCCTGACTCCCAACCGTTGGACCAGACAGGTTGAGAGGGTGGCTACCAGGAGGATCTCAATAAAGTAGGTGGTTCTGGTGTATTCGCGCAGTTGGAAGGCGGCCTCTCTGAGCATCCTCATCATAGATTCGCCTCCGCGCCTGGACGGGCGGCCAGGGCCAGCAAAGCGTCCTCCAGACCTGCAGGCCTGACCAGGAGATCTGCCGGACAGTCGAGTGATCGGTCCGCGAAGAACCGGGCCATTCCTCGTCTCAGACGGATCGGCTCTGCACCCGCAGGTCCTAGCTCTTTCTCCGAGGCTCGCTTCCAGAGGATGGAGATCATCCAGTCGGGACCTGATGGCCGTGTGAGAACCACACCGCGCCGACCAACCCAGTCAATCAGAATACCGGGGTCGGCCAACTGGTCCGGCCTCAGGGTGAAGGAAACCACCCAGCTCACATCAGCGAACCGCCGGACGACCTCCAGGGACCCATCGACCAGGATCCTGCCCGAATCGATGACGGCTATACGGTCGGCCAGTTCCTCCACCTCCTCCATACCATGGCTGGTCAGGAGGATGCCCATCCCCGAATCCGCCACTGAACGGATCAGGCTGCGGATGCGCAGGGCTGCGCTCGGGTCCAGGCCATCAGTTGGTTCGTCCAAGAGGAGGAGTCTGGGGGAACCCATGAGCCCCCTTGCTATGTGGAGACGCTGGGTCTGGCCTCGCGAGAGCTTATATACTGCATGACGCTCCTTACCGTTTAGCCCCACGCTGTCCAGGACACGGCCGATTTCGCTGTCCCTCAGCCGGTAGGGCACATCGGCCAAGTCGGCGAAGAAGCGCATATTGGCCATCACTGTGGCCCTGGGGTAGAAACCCCTGTCCCCACCGAGTACCAGCCCCAATCTCTTCCGGGCCTTGCTCGGATCGGCCAGGGCATCCACCCCGTCCACGCTCACCTCGCCATGAGTAGGGGTTAGCAGTGTGGAAGCGATTTTGACCAGGGTGGTCTTACCGGCCCCGTTCAGACCTACCAAGGCCTGTATCTTTCCCCTGTCCACCTTCAGGCTAATGTCTGATAAAACTGTTTGGGGTCCCTCCCTCCGCCTACTTCGCCTTCCGGCGAAGGACCGCCAGACGTGTGAGAGGGCCAGGGCCGGACTGTCATCGCCTCCGGCCTGCGGATACCCGCAGCTTTCACGTCTACTTATGTTGGAATGCTTGATGAAATCAATCAAAATTAAATGCCGTTTCCGTGCTCTGTGTCTACAAATCCATGCGCACCCAGACCGTGAACGAAATCAGGATCGAACCAATGCGGTCCGGAGTACCACGAGAGACGCCTCATAGGGGCGCCAGACCGGGCATAACGGAGTCGCCGCCCCTATGGGCGGCTTGAACCAGCGGGCCTACAGAGCCTAAAGGGCTTCAGAGGACCCTGCCCGGGATCAGCTTCTCGCAAAGGAAGCCGGCAGTCATATGACTTCACCATCCACTGATAACAAAAATCGCAGGGGCCAGGACTACAAAGGCCCATCCCCATGCATGTATGCGGGCCCCCGCAGGGACCCGCTTGCCACTATACACCGGGCCGGGGTACGGTTCCCCGGCCGATGATGACAATCGTAGAGAACCGCTTTTACGCATCACGTCCAGTGTGAACCCGTCTGAAAAACCTTGATATACGCCGCACCTAAGTGGTTGGGAACCGTGTACGGAGCGGCAGAGAAGACTGGGTTCATTAGGCTACCCATGCCCTTGATCACAAAGACGCTGGGGTCGGCGTTTGCCTACCGCCTTTGCAGATGCTCCGCTTAACACACGCAACCAAGGAAATCAACTCTTTTCTTCCCGCCGGGCCGATGCTACATCTGGTGTCTGGCTCTGGTGCACCATGCCAATTCGACAGCACGATCAAAGGAACCACATGCACATTCGACCATTCCTTTCCCTCACCCGATTCAAGCGCGCTATCGCAGCCATCCTGGTGCTGGCAAGCGCCCTGTTCTTCTTGGGCGCCTGCGGATCGGCCCCGCAGGCAGGCCAGTCCAGCCAGTCAAAGGCCTCGGCAGGGCAAGGCACTTTCCCCGTCAAGATCGATCATGTTTACGGCACCACCTCGATCCCTTCCAAGCCCAAGCGCATCGCCACCGTCGGATGGGCCACTCCCGACAACCTCATCGCCTTGGGGGTCGTGCCGGTCAGCATCCAGAAGAACGCCTTCGGCAAGACCGTGGATGGAGGGTATCTGACCTGGACCAAGGATGCCCTGGATGAGATGCGTGTGGCCAAGGCGGATATGCCCAAGCTGCATGACGAATCGGACGGCATCGATGTCGAGGCCATCGCCGCGTCCAAGCCCGATCTGATCATCGGCCTGCTCTCCGGCATGACCAAGAAGCAGTATGACACCTTGAGCAAGATTGCGCCGACAATCGCCTATCAGGAGGTTGCCTGGGGCGACCCCTGGCGCAAGGTCATCACGTCCACAGCCAAGGCCATCGGAGAACCCGAAAAGGGCAAGCAGCTGATATCCGACCTGGAGGAGCGCATCTCAAAGGCCGGAGAGACCCAACCGGCCATCAAGGGCAAGACCGCGGCAGTGATGTATTTCGATGCTTCCAAGCTCTCTAAGTTCAGCGTCTACACCACCTCCGACGCCCGGCCTCAGTTCCTGAACGACCTCGGTATGGAGACTCCGGAGTCCATCAAGGAGGACTCCAAGGGCACCAAGAACTTCTACAAGGAGATCTCCTCCGAGCATGCCGACAGGTACAAGGATGTCGACATCATCGTTACCTACGGCACCCCGGACCTGCTTGAAGCGATGCGCAAGGACCCCCTCCTCTCCAAGATTCCCGCAGTTGAGCGCGGATCCGTCGTGGTCATCGACAGTGACGGCGAGATGGCCAATGCCCTTGACCCCTCGGCCCTGTCCATCCAGAAGACGACCGACACCTACGCGCAACTTCTGGGCGAGGCTGCCGCCAAGGTCTGATCAGGCCGCAGGTGAGGGGATGAAAGAGGGAGAGGTGGCGCATATATGCGGTCGGCGGGCAGCCATGAATCGCAAGGGAAACGGACCCATGGTCTTGTCCGGGCTGATTCTGGCGGTCTGCCTGGTCATGGTCTGCGCCCTGTCCCTGGTTTTCGGATCCCGTTCCGTCAGCCCTTCCGACATCCTCGATGCCCTGTCCGCCTCCTCGGATGACATCGCGGTCTCGGCCATCCGCCTGAGAATCCCCCGCACCGTCCTCGGCCTCCTGGTCGGTGCCGGGCTCGGGGTGGCCGGGACCCTGATGCAGGGCATATCTCGCAATCCACTGGCGGACCCGTCGATTCTGGGGTTCAATACGGGGGCGGCCCTGGCGATCGTCTGCTCCATAGCCTTCTTCTCCCTATCGACCCCGGCCCAGTATGTCTGGGTGGGGCTGCTGGGCAGTGCGACGACCGCACTGGTCGTCTGGGCCATAGGCTCCTTGGGCCCATCCGGCCCCTCTCCGCTACGGCTGACCCTGGCCGGCGTCGTAATCAGCTCGGTACTGGGGTCCCTTACCTCCGCCATCCTTCTGCCACGCGTCAATGTCATAAGCTCTTATCGTTTCTGGCAGGTGGGCGGAATCTCCGGCGCCCGGTTCGATCTCATGATGCCGGTCCTGCCTCTTCTCGCTCTTGGCCTGATACTCGCCTTCTGCCTGACGCCCGGGATCAACGCCTTGACCCTGGGTGATCAGATGGCCGAAGGACTGGGTATGCACGTCGGGCGTGTCCGCAGCCTGGCCTGGCTTGCGGCGATACTCCTCTGCGCCTCCTGTACGGCACTGGCGGGTCCGATTGGCTTCGTCGGATTGGTGGTCCCCCATGTGGCACGACTGCTTATAGGACCCGACTACAGGCGAATCATGGCCCTGAGCATCCTCATCGGCCCCCTCCTGGTGGTTGGCGCCGACGTGGTGGGCAGGATAATCACCCGTCCATCCGATGTGGAGGTCGGCATCGTCACGGCACTGATTGGGGCTCCCGTATTCGTGATTCTGGCCGGGCGCAGAAGAACCGCGGAGGTATAGGCATGGATGCTTGCCTCCTTCATGATTCGCATAGACCCGATGCGATGACCGACCTGCAACGGATACGACGGACCCATACCGTTCGTTCACTGGCAGTCACCATCCTGCTTGTGGTGCTCCTGGTTGCTCTCGCGCTGTCCGACCTGGTTCTGGGACACCGCACATACTCCATGAGCGACCTGATTGGAGCGCTTCTGGGGCAGGGAGACGAAGGGACCAGGTTCGTGATTCTCCAACTGCGCATGCCCAGGGCACTGATCGGCTGCGCCGCCGGCATCGCATTCGGCATGGCCGGAATTGGTTTCCAACACCTCCTGCGCAACGTGATGGCCAGCCCGGATATCATCGGCATCACGGCAGGAGCCAACACGGCCGCCATCTTCGGCATTGTCGTATTGGGCCTGTCGGGCATGCCCTTGGCCTGCCTGGCGGTCATGGGCGGTCTCCTGACAGCCCTCCTGGTCATGGCCCTGGCCTGGCGCGGTTCGTTCGACCCGACCCGGCTGATACTGATCGGAATCGGAGTGGCCGCAGGGTTCAATGCTCTGGGTTCCTGGCTCATGGTTCGCAGCAACCAATGGGACATCCAGGCAGCAACCCGGTGGCTGACGGGCAGCCTGGCCGATGCCCAGTGGTCCGATCTACCCATACTGGCAACAACAACCCTGGTCGGCGCCATGCTCCTGCTGGCACTCGACAGGAATGTCAGCACACTGCAGCTGGGACCGGAGATGGCCGCCGGACTGGGAGTCAGGGTAAGCCGTGTCCAGTTCGAGGTGATTATCGTGGGTGTGCTGCTCCTGGCTGTCGCAACGGCGACCACCGGTCCCATCTCCTTTGTTTCGTTCCTCTCCGGCCCCATCGCCGCAGTCCTGGTTGGTCAGGGAACATCGGCCCTTATCCAGTCGGGCCTGGTGGGAGGTTGCCTGGTTCTGGGGTCGGACATCGTCGCTCAACATCTGCCCACAACCCAAGTGCCGGTCGGCATTATCACCAGCATTGTGGGCGGCCCCGTCCTCATCCTGATCATGGTCCTCATGACCCGCAGACAGGAGCTCTGAACATCATGACGTCACCCCCGGCACACGACTCCTGGAGCAGCGCGCATAGGCTGACCGCCTCGCACCTTCGCCTCACCTATGGCGGGCGTACGGTCATCGAGGACCTGAGTCTGGATATACCCCCACACACGATGGGGTCCATCATCGGACCCAACGGGTGCGGAAAATCAACCTTCCTCAAGGCCATGGCCAGGATACTGAAACCGGCCTCGGGGGCCGTCATGCTGGATGGAGAGCCCATCACCAGCATGCCCACCCGCAAGGTTGCAACGATTCTGGGGCTGCTGCCGCAGAACCCGTCAGCCCCCGCAGGCATCACCATCGCTGACCTGGTCGCTCGCGGTCGATACCCCCACCACCACTTCATCGAGCGGTGGACAACCAAGGACGAAAAGGCGGTGGAACGGGCCCTTGCCCTGACCGGACTGACCGATATGGCGGGGTGTCCAATCGACCGCCTGTCCGGAGGCCAGCGCCAGCGCGCCTGGATTGCCCTGACCCTCGCCCAGCAGACCGACATACTCCTTCTTGACGAGCCGACCACTTATCTCGACATCGCCTACCAGCTTGAGGTGCTTGACCTGCTGAGCACCCTGAACAGGCAGGAGGGCGTCACAGTGGTCATGGTTCTCCACGACCTGAACATGGCCGCCAGATACTCGGATTGGATTCTGGCCATCAAGGATGGCAGGAGGGTCGCTTTGGGCGCTCCCGACGAGGTCATGACCGAGAACCTGGTCACGGAGGTATTCGACATCGCGTCCACCGTGGTGAAGGATGAATCCACCGGCACCCCGCTGATGACACCTGCTCCCCTCCATAGCCTCGGAGCCCACTCTGGCGGGGCTTGTAATGTACACGTACACTGAGATGACTCGGCAGGACGACACCAAACAACCCAATGATGTAAAACCTCTCGTTCCGCTCCCCACATCGCTTACCCCGACGTCCCAAAGCACAAAGCCTTAGACCACAAAGTCTCAAACCGCTACAACCTGAACGACGAGAACCTGAAACAAAGGCCAATCCATAAACCTCAACCGAAAGAGAGCTAGTCATGGAACACCAAGCCAACAATCAGCCTGTCCCTTTGATTCCCTTCCGCGTCTCCGTAGCCAGAGCGGAAACGCTCTCGCCCCACTTCAAGCGGATCGTCTTCCAGGGACCGAATCTGAAGATTTTTGCAGACGCTGGCTACGATGAGCGAATCAAAATCCTCCTGCCCCTCCCCGACGGATCCGTGCCGCCCCCTTCCTTCTTCGAGGCGACCCCTGAGGATCCGCTCGCTTGGTACCAGCAGTGGAGGACCCTGCCCGCAGAAAGCCGCAATCCCCTGCGCACCTATACGGTTCGCAAGGTCAGGCCCGAGAGCGAGCAAATAGATGTGGACTTCGTCATCCACGACCATGCCGGACCGGCTGGAGCCTTTGCAGAGGCTGCGAAACCTGGCGACCAGGCCATCATCATCGGCCCCAATGCACAGGCCGGAGGACCGGTCGCGGGGATGGACTTCCATCCAGGGCAATCCAGACATCTCCTCCTAGTGGGCGACGAGACGGCGGTACCAGCCATCGCCGCCATAATGGACAGTCTGATCCGCGACCACTGGCAGGGCGACGGGGTGGCAGTGATCGAAGTCCCGACCGAAGAGGATCGTCTTCCGCTGCCCGAGCATGAAGGAATCCGCATAATTTGGACGACCTGCGACGAATCCGGGCATGGGCACGCCCTGACTGAAGCCATGCGCAGCCTGCTGGAGGACCTGCCGATCCATTCACCTACGGCCGCAGCCGCTGAAGCCCCCAAGGAATTCACAGAGGTCGATATCGATAAGGAGCTGCTCTGGGAGACTGCCGATGCCGCCCAGGCGGATGCCTCCATTCATGCCGACGACCTGTACGCCTGGATCGCCGGGGAGGCAGCCACCGTCCGCGAACTGAGGCGCATGCTGGTCAGAGACCGGGGAATGGACCGGCGCAGCATCTCTTTCATGGGCTATTGGCGTCAGGGTCGCAGCGAGATGTCCTGACAAGTGGATTCCAGACCCAGTCGGCTATCTGCCATCGGCAACTATCGTGCATACGGGATGCTAACGAGAAGAACGAATTCTGCATGAATGCAGAGCCTTCTGGAAGGGATCGGCGCAGCTCATCAGCTTCCAAGACCGCAGGCGGACATAGCAGGTGGTAAAACGCCATAAGGAAGAACCTTATTGCCTACCGGTTTCTCCTTCCTCTCCCCACGAGCCTTCCTCTATGGTCATATTGGGCCGGACTTTCTGTTTGTCTATCAATGTCACCAGAAGATAGGAAATCAGTCCGGTTCCCATACCAATCATGATGGGCCAGTTACCTCCTAAGGCGAAGTCCGGTTGTCTACTGACCGCTCCGAAAATCATGGCACCACTGACCGCGATTGCGCTCAATGCCAAGGATACGAATCCTGCCTTGGGAGAGATTTTTTTCAACAAGAAAGAGAAAAGCACGGGCACAAATACACACCCAGACAGGAATGCATAGGCCAGGTCAAGAGCCTTGAAGATGTCACCAATCACCAATGACAGAAGAATGGTCACCATGCCGACGAGCAGCACGATTGCCCTATTAATCCAAGCGTCCTTGGCGCTCTCAGCATCTTCTTTTGAACCCGGCGTGACGTTGGCTACGCTTCGTTGCTTACGAATGAATCTGACAAATACATCGTTATAAAGCACTGTGGAACATGCCAAAATCGTGCCGGAGGCCACCGACATGGAAGCAGCGAGGGCAGCTGCGAGAAGGAGACCAACTAAACCTTGCGGCAGGAATACCGATATTCCAGCTTCAAATGCCATGGAGGGATCGTCCAGTTTGATTCCTAAAGCATATACCGATAAACCGAGCATTATCGAAAGGAGTGAATACAGGATTGCGTAAACCCCGGCAGATATAGTCCCCCGACGTGCAATCTTCGGGCTCCTCGCCGTAAACACGCGCTGCCATATGTCCTGCCCGATCACCAGTCCTGGCACATACAAAAGGACCCAGTATAGAGTACCGGAGAAACCATAGGCACCGAGGTTCCAGTGACTCTGGGGAATTTTTGCAAAAAATCCTGAAATACCGCCAATTCTGGGATTGCTCAGAACAAAAATTGGCACCAGTATCATTATCCCCAATGTCTTGATCACAAATTGAGCTATATCCGTCATCGTCACTGACCACATACCTCCGAGGAAGGTATAGAA
The DNA here is from genome assembly GCF_052606235.1 of Bifidobacterium sp. ESL0820. NCBI lineage: Bacteria > Bacillati > Actinomycetota > Actinomycetes > Bifidobacteriales > Bifidobacteriaceae > Bifidobacterium > Bifidobacterium sp. ESL0820. Next base: position 1,702,944 of record NZ_CP199594.1, on the reverse strand, counting down.
GACGACAACCACCCCTGACAGCAGCATCGCCCATCGGAGACTGATGTTGAATATGCCTGCGGTGATTTCTCCCATGGAAACCACCTGTACAACCGTTAGGGCAATGGTGTATATGACAGTCAGCACAGCGCCAAAAATTCGAGAACCCGTCCCATAGTTGCGTTCAAGAACCTCGTTGATCGACAAGGCACGGAGCTTGCTGATTCTGCTGGATACCAGCATGCCCAGCAATATCAACCCCATGCCCAGGGATCCCCCAACCCAGATGCCGGCTATGCCATCACTGTAACCTTTCCCGGTACCGCCGATTGTTACAGCGCCACCCACCGCCATCGCAGCCATGCAGCCGAAGAACAAGGGGAAGCCCAGTCTTCGCCCGGCCACCAAATAGTCATCCCTGCCTTTCGTCCTGTGAACCGACCACAGACCGATACCAATCAAGATGGCAAAGTATAAACCGATAACTACGAAGTCTAGAAGATGCAACTTTTTCATTTCAGAGGGTCTCTTTCCACTTACTACCCCCCTTGGTTCTGTGTGCCAGCAACACCATTGCTTGACGAACAGACACCGCTGTCGAAGGGAAGCGAATTTAAAGCGTCCTGGTTATAACAGCATCAACACCGCAAAACGCTTCCGCGACATTACGAGGAGTCTGGTACCCCTTTGCTGAATTTCAGTTCCATAATCAGCAATCATTGAAACTACAAATGAATCCTCGTTCCAGAGGTGCCTTTCAGTGCCGCATCAGCATTTTCCAAGGAGCCGATGATTGCCGTTTTGCCCTCCCCCGATTCAACGAAACGGATTGCTGCCAGCATCTTCGGCAACATACTGCCCGGAGCGAACTCTCCATCCTCACAGAGTCTGCGCGCCTCATGAACGCTCAGTTCGTCAAGATCCTGCTGCTTTGGCGTTCCGAATCCTATGGACACCCTATCGACGGCTGTCAGAAGGCAGAGCATCTCTGCATGGGCATCCTGAGCTAAAACCGCCGCAGCAAGGTCCTTGTCGATAACCGCAGGGACGCCTCTGGATATTCCTTCATCACGAACCACAGGGATACCGCCTCCGCCGCAGCAAATGACGATAAACTGCGAATCAAGCATATTGAGTATTGATGGTTTTTCCACAATGTGCAAAGGAACCGGGGAAGGAACGATCTGCCGATAACCCCGACCTGAGTCCTCCACAAACGCCAGCGTAGGATCTTCGTCCCGGGTTTCCATCATCTGCTCTTTCGTTAGGAAGGGCCCTACTGGCTTGGACGGCTTCGAAAAAGCTGGATCGGCCGGGTCGACCTCGATTTGAGTAACAACCGAAGCCACCTCCCAGTGCTTTCCTCGCCTGACAATTTCATTTTGGATTGCCTGCTGCAGATGATAACCGATATACCCTTGACTCATGGCTCCGCACTCGGGAAGCGCCATTTTAGGAATATTGTGATCCTTTTCCGAAGCGAGAGAAAAGGCGTTCTGAATCATCCCAACCTGAGGGCCATTGCCATGCGTAACGATGATTTCATGACCGTCAACGATAAGGTTGATAAGCGATTCTGCAGTTTTCCGGACCCGCTTCAGTTGTTCCTGCGGGGTATTGCCGAGTGCATTCCCACCCAAAGCAACTACTACACGTGGATCGTGAGACATTACTTTCCTTTCTGCATTCTGCAGAGAAATATTGAAATTGGATAGGATCCATTGCGCTATGGCGTCGCAATGGATCCTCAACCCATCAGTTGACCAGTTTGAATACTCTGTCCTTCTCCGCTTTGAGATAGTGGACAATGTTTTCGCTGGATATTCTTTCAAGCAACTGGAGCGAAGTTGTGGAGTAGAAGGCAGAATGCGGAGTCAGCAGAACATTCTCCCTCCCCACCAGTGGGTGGTGAGCCAGATCGGGGGTTTCATCGGCAAGCACATCGGCTGCATAACCATAAAGGCGCTTAGAATCCAAAGCCTTTACCAGATCGTCTTCCTTGACGCACAGTCCCCGGGACATGTTGACAAAGATCGGCCGCCGCTTCATGGCTTCGAAGGCGGGACCATCAAAGTAGTATTTCGTCTCCGGAGTCAGCAACATGACATTGACAATCACATCGCTGGAGGCAAGAAGCTCGTTCTTCTCCACCAGCCGTGCCCCATTTGCTGCAGCCGCCTCTACTCCTACATAAGGGTCACAGACAAGTATTTGGCGAACAAGTCCAGTCAATTTGCGGGCAATGCACTTGCCGATTTTGCCGAAGCCGAAGATGCCTACAGTCTGCTCCTGAAGCCTGGGCCTGGCTTCAACCGAAGTGTAATCCCACTTATGGTCGCGGTCTATGTGCGTACCGTATGCCTTGGTTCCTTTATCCAAGGCATAGATAAAGGCTATGGCAGCCTCCGCCACATCAGATGTACAGTATTCGCCCACCGGGCAGACCCCGATGCCCCGCCTGGTCGCAGCTGCAAGGTCAACCCGGTCATATCCAGTTGAGTTCAGTGATATGACTTTGAGATTGGGCGCATGAGCCATTACCTCATCATCCAACTTGATGAATGCCGTCAACAAGGCATCAGCAGTATTGAGCTTTCCTAGGAACTCCTCATGCTTCTCGTCCGAGTAGGGATAGACATCAACGACGGTATCCTGTCCTAGTCCTGCATGAATAATATCCTTCTCAAGCCGATGATCCGGCATCATTGAATCCGGATAGTCGCTAATCAATATTCGCATAAAGTCGCTCCTACGGACGCTCGATGGGCTGTGTTAGGCAATGAGGGCCGCCGCCTGCGTGCAGGATCTGGTCGAAAGGCACATCAATCACGTCGAGTCCCAAAGCACGCATCTTGTCATTAATATGCTTGTTCTTCTCAATCGCGATGACACGGCCATCGCCAATGCACTGCACGTTGCAGCCGTGCTTGAATACGTCCTCGGCCTTGACGGGGATAATTTCGAAATGCCGACGTTCCAAGGCTTTGAGGAACTGGTAGGGAAGCTGGTCCGGCACTGCAAGAGCTACCTGAGGGGCAACAATGTTAAAGCACATGTCCAAGTGAAGGTTATCGGGATTCACCGGGACACCGATTACCGTGTAGCCATACTTCCATAGCTGCTCTCGAAGATTGGCCACACCTGCCTCGTCGGTACGGTCGACCTCACCCCAGACAAGCGTGTGCTCATCAAGCATCCAGAAGTCGCCGCCCTCCATGCAGCCTGCATTGACGCGAGCGATGATCGGGACGCCCATTTCCTTAAGTTTGGCCTCGTAAAACTGAGTCTCAATCTGGCGAGCCGGGTGACGGAAGTGGCCGATAATGGCACCCTCTTTAACCATGCATCCGTAGTCTCGGGCGAATGTCATCACTTCGCATTCGGGGCGAGGCTCGACTTGCACTACTTCGACGCCGTTTTCCTGATAAGCATCGACAAGGGTCTGCCATTCGCGAACCATGACATCGTTCTTCTCCTTGTCGCCCTTCTTCATCCACTCGGTGGTGATGACGTTGATCGCATTGAATTTGTAATCAACGGGAGAGCACATCATGACTTTCTTCAGAACATTCGTCGCATTGGTGACGTATGTCTTCTCTGCAGGAACATCTGACATGATCGACTACCTTTCTTTGTTTTTTCCTGGGTTTCCAGGAAAGTCTTGTGTAATTCACTGACTCGCAGTCTTCAGAGCAGGACTGCCGCTGCCAACACCAGGCAGCAGACTGCAAAGAGGATCAGCACATATGGAGCGATGAATCTGATCCACTTCGCATAAGACACATTGGTGGCCTGCAGGCAGGTCATCAGGATGATCGAGGTGGGTGTTACCATCTTGGCCAGACCAAGAGCCATGCAGTAGATGGTCACCATCAGTGGGACCGGTATGCTTGCAAAACGGCTGAGAGAGGCCATGATCGCCATTGTTGCTGCGGCCAGCCCTGTGGAACTGGGAATCAGGCAGGCAATGAGGAAGTAAAACACCAAAGAGACGATGACGAAGGCGATGGGAGGCAGGGACGCTAATGAGCTTTCTCCCAAATGCAGGATTGTCGGTGTGATTGCTCCATCATCCATGACCACTTGAATACCGCGTGCCATGGCGACAATCATCGCAGTACTGACCAGGCCGGCTGCACCTTTGATGATAATGTCCACTATCTTGTTGGTCTCGAACTTCATGATCCTGCCAATAATGTATGACATGACAAGGAGAAGCATCGACAGCTCAGCAAAGTACCAAGAACCGAATGGTGTTATGTCCGATCCGATGACGGAACGCAGAATAGGGGTCTTGGCAATCCAAGCCGTGAGATCCGAAAAGAAGGTGAAATTCGGATTAAGGCTGGTCCATGGTACAAGGGCCACTACCATCAGAGCGAAGGTGGCAACAAATACTCCAAGCACTCCCTTCTGACGGCCTGTCAAAACCAAATTATCGTCATGAGTGACCGGGAACTCCTTGAGATCCTGCTCTCGCCTTGCATATTGCATTGAACGCGTAGGATCTGCCTGTATCCGCTTAGCATAGAAATATATCATTCCAATGACCAGAGCTGTGAAGATGATAAGCATAAGGAACCGAAGGCCCAGTCCATCCCCCACGGACACCCCGGCAATACTGGACGCAATGCCTACCGCAAAGGGGTTTATGGTCGACGCCAAGCATCCGGCCTGGGTGCCGAGAACAACAATCATCAGACAGGTGACGCTATCCAATCCCAGAGCAAGAAGCAGTGGGATGAACATGAGCATGTAGACGATGCCCTCTTCATAGGCACCCTCTATCGTTCCCATCAAGGACATCAGAGTGACCAGCACGGCTATGAGCAGCAACATATTTTTCTGGCTCAGAATAGCCACCTTGCGCAAACCAATTTTCAGGGCACCGCTTTGCTCTACCATCTCCAGAAAAGAACCGAAGAGCATGATGAACAAAGAAATTGGTATGGCTGCGCTGATCGTCTTCGACCCCAGCATCCCTGTAATGGGAGCCATGAACATATCCCAAATGCCTTGCGGAGAGGATGCCGTCAAGTGATATGTACCGGATATAGCATGACCGCTCTTATCAAGCTTGTAGGCGCCACCTGGCACAAACCAAGTGAGTACGGCTATAAACACAATAATGAAGAACAGTATGACGTAAGTATTCGGCATCGACTTACGCTTTTTTGACTTCTTCTCTTCAGATACGCTTGTGGCCTTTTCAGACATGAGCGTCTCCTTTGACTAGCTCAGCTCCGGCACAAAACCGCCGGAGTGTAAGAATAATTCGATTACCCGTGACGTAGATCTATCTTGTGTCTACAGACGATCCTTCATACCTGCGGGACGTACAGATTGCCCAAGGTGGCAGCCATAATCGCCTTTATGGTGTGCATACGATTTTCAGCTTCCTGGAACTGGCGCCCATGCTCCGAATAAAAGACCTCGTCAGTGATCTCCATCTCGGAAATACCGAACCGATCACGGATATCCGACGCATACTCGGTCTCTGAGTTGTGGAAAGCAGGCAGGCAGTGAAGCACAATATAATCAGGATTTCGTACGTTGTTCAGCAGCTTTGCATTGACCTGATAGGGCTGCATAATACGCACACGCTCTGCGAATTGGGACTCTTCCCCCATGGCCGCCCATACATTGGTATAGATAATGTCGGCATCTGTCACTGCCTCAACCGGATCATCCGTAACAGTAATGGTTGAGCCTGACTTATCGGCGAAACCTTGGGCAACTTCGACAATAGACGGGTCAGGAGCAAGCTCCTTCGGAGTGGCATTCACGTAATTGACCCCAAGAATGGCGCTGGTGATCATAAGCGAGTTCTGCACATTATTCCGGCCTTGACCGCAATAAGCGAGAGTTCGCCCTTCTAAGGAGCCGAATTCCTCCACAATGGTCATGAAGTCAGCAAGCATCTGGGTGGGATGCTCTTTGTCGGTAAGTCCGTTCCAGACGGGCACCCCTGAATATTTGGCAAGTTCTTCCACATGCTCCTGTTTGAATCCCCTGAACTCAAGGCCATCAAACATGGACCCAAGAACTAAGGCCGTGTCACGCACAGTCTCCTTGCGTCCCAATTGGATGTCACCCTTACCCATGAACTCGGGGTTGGCTCCAAGATCGTTCGCTGCAACAGTAAAAGCCGATCTCGTCCTAGTTGAAGTTTTTTCAAAAAGAAGAGCAATATTCTTACCCTCTAAATAACGATGAGGAATTCCGCGACGCTTAAGGTTCTTCAAATGGATTGCAAAACCGATCAGCCAATTGAGTTCATCTCGGGTATAGTCCCGGGTCGACAAAAGACTACGTCCTTGAAAATGGGAAGTGTTCGCCATGGTACCGCCTTTAGTACACGTATTTTCCATGAAAATACTGCTTGTTATAAACAAGCCCGACGGACAACGAACCGAATAACTCGAAATCGAAGAGACCCGAATTATATCCGGGTCGTCCCCTCCTTGGCTAGTTATCAATATAATAAAGATCGTTTCAAATGTCAAAGGTGCATGGAGATTGTTGTCGCATATGCTATAGGCCCATTACCAGGAACACGAGTAAGGTCCGTCAGCCCTCTACAGCCAGAAAACTTGAGTTCGTGCAATCAGGCATACATGAAACAGCACATTAGCGGGTAGACTGCAAGCCTTGCATAGGCCACGCGGGAAGTCGCCGTCCGGATGCCACCAGAGTCGAATTTAATCCTTAACAAATGGTACCAATATTCCACAGGTGATCTCGATAGCGAATATCACGGGTTATGCGATCAACAAATCTTCCCCGAACGGCGTCCAACTGATTCAGTCCGCGCCCAAAAAACCGCAGTACTCCCGGAAGAAGTTGGCGATCAATTGGTGACCATACTGGCTGCCGATGCTTTCGGGGTGGAATTGGACACCCTCCATGAGCGATCGACCACGTCTCAGGCCCATCACATACCCGTCCAGAAGCGAGCGCGCGCTGATCTCCAGGTCAGCGACCTGACTGACCGAGGCCTCGTCGGCAACCAGGGAATGGTATCTGGTCACATCGAAGGTATCGGGCAGGCCCTTGAAGCAGCCCTTCCCGTCGTTGCTTATCCCGCTCACCTTGCCATGCTGACGACTGGAGGCCCTGACCACCCGAGCTCCGGCGTGTACCGCGATGGCCTGCATGCCCAAACAGATGCCGAAGACCGGCTTCCGTCCTACCACCTGGTCCAAGAGCTCCAGGTAGCCGCAGTCTTCCGGGCGACCCGGTCCGGGACCCAGAATGACCGCGTCAAAGGTGAGCGGGTCCACCTCGGCAAGGTGGTCCACCCGGACAATGGTCGTATCGGCGCCCAACAGGTCCACGTAGTTCTTGACCACATAGACGAAACTGTCGAAGGCATCAACCAGCAAGACTCTCATGGGCCAGCTCCTTTCCGGTGATGGCCAGATAGGCCGAACTCATCTTCTTCATGGTTTCCTGCCATTCGCTTTCCGGCTGAGAATCCTCGACGATTCCGGCCGAGGCGCGCAGGTGGTACCTGCCCGAATGGCAGGAGGCCGTCCTGATGCACAGCGCCGTCAGTACCTGGCCGTCAAATCCGAGGAAGCCCACCGCTCCGGCATATACCCCGCGCGAACTGACCTCGGTCTCCTCGATGATCTCCACGGCGCGCACCTTGGGGGTTCCTGTCATGGTGCCGGCGGGGAAGGCGGCCGAGAAGACGTCGTACTTGTCCAGGCCAGGCCGGATTCGACCGACCACATCCGAGACCATATGAATGACGTGGGAGTAAACCTCGGTGGTCATCAGCCGGTCCACCTCCAAGGATTCGGGTGTGCAGCACCTGGCTACGTCGTTGCGCCCCAAATCCACCAGCATCAGGTGCTCGGCCCGTTCCTTGGGGTCGCCGGTCAGCTGCCTGATGGCCGCCTGGCGGGCCTCATCATCTCCGGGATTGCCGACAGTTCCGGCGATGGGCCTCAGGGTTATGTCACCATCAGGGGTCAGCCCGATGAAGAGCTCGGGGCTGGCGCCGATGACATGTACCCCCTGCGGAGTCACGAAGTAGTACATATAGGGGGACGGATCCTGCAGACGCAGCCGCTGGTAGACCTGGAAGGGCGGAATCCTGGAGTCCACCTGAATCTCATGCCCGAGCTGGAGCTGGTACACATCTCCCTGGGCTATGTGCTCCTTGCCCTTGGCAAACCACCGATAGAAGAGGTCCCGGTCAATCGTGTCGTGGGCCTTATATGGATAGTCCGGCCCTATGCCATCCTGTATGCCACCCTGGTCAGCATGCGATTCAGAAGATTGCTCCGGCAATGCGTCGGAATTGAGCAGCTCCATCACCTCTTCCAACGACGCGAATCCATGACCGTGCCCGCCGCTTTCAATTGCCGCATTCTGGATCTGTGCACCAGACCGTGTAGAAGATCCGCGCTCTCGCAGATTTTCCCCGCCCTCTGGAATGCCGCATTCGGCCGAACCCTCTTCGGCATGGATCAAAGTGGCGCAGTAGCCGCCAGCCTTCAGATCCAAGGTGATGATTCCCCGATAAAGAGTCAACGAGATGACCGGCAAGGCCGCGTCCCTTGGTATGCGCTCCTCCAGATCCTCGATCATGAAGATGGTGTCATACCCGAAGTAGCCGAACCAGCCCATTCCGAAGGGGCCTTCGTGGTCGCCGCTGATAGCGAAGGAGGATTCCAGCCGCCTCAGCACTGCAAAGACTTCCTGGATGCCGGAGACCGGAAGATGGACCACTCCCTGCTCAATCCGGTCAAAGGGCCTCAGGATTCCTGTCAGCTGAGGATTGCCCAAAGGGTCGATGGTCATGACGTGGTCTGTCACGCTTACAGTCAGCACCGGCTCGAAGCCAATCACCGAGCGGTTCCGGTCTGGATCGGGGCCGCTCAGGGACTCCAGGAGGAAGAGCTGATCCTCCTGGTATCTGGTGCGCAGCCGGTGATAGATGGCCAGGGCATCGAGGTCGCTGGAAAATCGGCGTGATTCGATAGTTACGTTGATAGTCATTAGGGCACTTCCTAGTTCAGATACTGCGGTTTGGAAACGGCAGTGAAACCCCACCCGGTGCCGATTGAGCAGGCCAAGGATACGGATTTCCTATGGCAACATGTCCGCAGATAATAAAAGAGCAACCTCAAACACCGAGGTAAATATAGGAATCAGAAGAAGAACCGGCTAAAACATCAACGCCATCGGGCATCGACATAAAAGAAGACACCCTTGGGCAACCAAGGCTTCAGTGATGTCGTTTTCTCCATGGCCACGATGCTAGAGCACCAGGATGCAAACGCCCAATCGGTATCCATCATTCGGACATTTTTAGACCGAAGACTGTTCATCCGCCAACGGCGCTGCGGAAATATCCCCATCACGCCCAACAGAATTCTGTCCACACCATTATGGACAAGAACCGAGCCCAGGAGCAAATCCCCAGACCCGGTTCTCTCAATTAGCAGCTCGAAGGATCATCCCTCGTCCGCAGCCACGCGTGAGTGGCTGTATATCATCTTCATGGAGCAGATGAAGAGCACCATGCCCAGCAGAATGATCACGCCGCCGATCATGAAGACGTTGGCGTAGGTCGATGCCAGGCCCTGCTTGGTGCCAGCCAGGCTGCCCGAACCCATGGAACCGTTAGCCATGAGCTGACCGAAGAGCGCCACACCAATAGAACCCGTTATGGCCTGGAGAAGGTCGTTGAAGCCTAGCGCACGGCCGGACTCCTCAGGCTCCACGGTCAGAGTTGCCGTGTCAACGATGGGCTGGTAGAAGAAAGATGTGCCGAAGTAGTAGATGCAAGGTGCCACGGCCAAGGCCCAGATCTTGCCAGCGGGGATCAGGAAGGCGATGGCGATCAGGCCGCCACCCATGCAGGCCAGAGCCAGGATGACCGAAGCCTTGCGCCCGATCTTCTGGATGATCGGCCCGGCTGCGAATCCCATGATACCGGCCAGGATGATGGACCAGACCAACAGGTTGGAGACCTTGGAGGAGTCGATGCCGTAGACGTTCAGACCAATGGCGTTGACGCCGGCGTTCAGAGTATAGCTGAAGAAGTAACCGACGAAGATGACGGTCATAGTCATGGCGAAGGCGGGGTTGGTCAGCATCTTCGGTGTGATGAAGGGGTTGCTGGCCTTGTTGACGTAAACCAGGAAGGCCACCAGGGTCACGATGCAGGCGATGCCCCAGCCCCAGTTGATATCAGTGAAGAACATGGTCACCGAAGCGGCGAACAGTCCAATCAGCGTGAAGCCGATTCCATCGATCTTGGCGCCAGCGGCATGCTGGTCAGGCAGGTTCTTGGCCAGCACGGGAATGAAGAAGACGGCCACGATGCCCACGCCGAAGAGCCAGCGCCAGTCGAGCAGGGTCATGTAGCCAGCCAAGAAGACTCCCAGGGCAGCGGCGAAGCGGAAGACTGCGACGAAGACGCCGTACCAGAGCACGCGCTTCTTTTTCTCCACATACTTGGAAACCAGAACCAGGAAGATGGATCCAGAAACCTGCCAACCGGCAGACTGCACCACGCGGGCGGCAATGACGATCCAGATGCTGAAAGTGCCGAAGCATCCCAGAATCGACCCCAGCACGAAGACGATCGTGCCCAGGATCATCATCTTCTTCAGGGAAACGAAGTCGCCCAAGGATCCGTAGATGACGCAGACGATTCCCAGAATGATGCCTGGCAGGGAAGTAATCAGGGGAGCCAGGTTGGCCTGGTTGAGCTGCTTGCCGATGTTCACGTAGATCATACCGAAGGCCTGCTGCTGGAGCACGCCCAGGGTGAAGATGATCAGGACCACCGGGATGGCCACGCGGGCCATCTTGTTCATTTTCGCGAACTCCGGAGTCCCCTCCTCGGGAACGGGCGTGCCGTTCCTTTGCTCCTCGGAGACAGTTGACTCACTCATTATTTTTCAATTTCCTTTCATTTTCTCTTGGAAAAGACTTATTTTCGCTGCACGCGCGCTATGCGGTCCACGAAGTTCTTTCGGAAACCGTCCACATCGACATCCACGCAAACATCCGAGTTCTTTTCCTCGCTGAGGATGCCGTCATAGTCGACGGCGGTCGCGCCCAAAGTTATTTGACTGGAGATTTCAACATCGACGAAGGCTGAACGCATAGTAAACAGTTCTGGTTCGATCAGAACCATAGCTGCCGAAGGGTCATACATCTTGATCCCCTCTTCGATGTGGCCGCCGTCATAAGAGCGGAAGAGGGAGCTGACCATCTTGCCGACCTCGCCTGAAGCTTCCAATGCATCCAGGTCGTTGGCAACCAGGTGAGCCTTTCGGCCAATATCCAGACCGACCATGGTGATAGGAAGTCCGCTGCGGAAGACCATTTTGGCTGCTTCTGGATCAACGGAGATGTTGAACTCGCCGTAGACTCCGATATTTCCGCGTTCTGTTGATCCGCCCATCGAGACAATGCGCTCGATATGACTTTTGACCTCAGGGAATGTCGCTAGAAGCAGAGCGATATTGGTCAGGGGTCCCAATGTCAATATGGTGACGGGTTCGGTGCTCTCCATGAGTACCCGTCGTTCCTCCAAAACTGCGTTGTTGGCAGTCAGCAGACTATCGTCAGGCTCGGGAAACTCAAAAGAACCCATACCCGTTTTGCCGTGCGCTTCCGTGGCAAAACGGTTGTCTCTCATAAGCGGAGCAACCGCACCGCGAGCAACAGGGATCCTCCTACCTAGGAAAGTCAGCAGCTTGAGAGCGTTATTGGTTGTATGTCCGATACCCACATTGCCGGATACCGAGGCAATCAGCTTGATGTCAAAAACAGGCTCATCTACCAGCAAGGTAATTGCCGCGGCATCATCAATACCAGGATCTGTATCGATGATCAGAGGTTTAGCCATCAGTTCACTCCTTTTCTTTGATGTCTAATGGAAACTGGTCATAGGGAATCGACTCAAATGCCATACGAGCGCAGATTCCCTCATCTCTTATTCCGCCTTAGAAGCAGCGACGTCACCATCTGACTTTGAGGAATCGGCAGCCACGCCATGGCCCAAAGCCCTTTGGAAAATCGCCCTGCAGTCGTCGCGGTTCAGCCTGACTACGGAACCTATTGCCTGGTCAGGTCCATAGAAGTCAATATTGTCCAGCATCTGCTCGATGCCATCTTCAGGAATCGAGTAATCAGCAAAGGAGGTCGGCATGCCCATCGAGGTGAAGAAGTTCTCGGTTGCTGTCACGCCACGCAAGGCCAGATCCGTAACATCCATGGTTTCATCGTGAAGGCCGAATACTTCTTGGGCATACCGAGCGAAGCGCCGAGGAGACCTGTTGATGCAATACCTCATCCACGACCCCATGATGATGGAGAGAGTGGCACCATGAGGGGTGTCATAAAGGGCACTCAGTTCGTTGGCTATGGTGTGGGTTGACCAATCCTGTTCACGACCGACCCCTAGGGTGTTGTTCTGCGCTATCGTCGAGGCCCACATTATCTGCGCACGGTATTCATAGTTTTTCCCGTCTGCCACTGACTTAGGGCCAATGGCGACCAAGGTACGCAGAGCGCCTTCAGACATACGGTCTATGAGCCCGAAAGTGTCATCCTTGGTGAAGTAGCGCTCACAGATATGCGAGAACATATCCACAACTCCGCAAGCGGTCGGGAAAGCTGGAAGAGACTCGGAAAGCAGCGGGTCCATAAAAGCCAAAGCCGGGCGAACAACGGGATTGCTCACCAGCAACTTGCGGTGCTCATCCTCATTGTTTATTACTGCCACCTGGCTCGACTCGCTACCGGCTGCAGGGCAGGTCAGGACTGCACCTACCGGAACCGTTGCCTGGGGCTCGGCAACGCCCGTGAAGTAGTCCCAGACATCGCGGTCACTCGCCAGGCCCAGACCAATAGCCTTGGCGGAATCGATACTGCTGCCGCCGCCGATGCCCAGAACGCCTTCCACGCCCTCGCGGCGGGCGAGTTCAATGCCCTCTCGCACTTTCTTCAACCTGGGATTAGGCTGCACGCCGCCTAGCTCGACATACTTGACACCAGCCTGGTCGCAGCTCTTTTTGATCGTGTCCAGAAGACCCGTGGTTTGCAGGTAGCTGCCATCATCATGGTGGATGAGGATCTTATGCACCCCGAGTTTTGCAAATTCCTGGCCTACTTGTTCCTCAGCACCTCGTCCAAAAATGAATCTGGTGTTAATGCAGATAGTGAAATCTTGAAACATATCATACTTCTTTCTTCAGAATCGAAGCCAAATCAATTACCTCGTGAGCCACATAAGTCGGATTCGCTTCAAGTAGATGCTCGGTGTTACCGTCGCCATAGGTCACACCGACTGACCTGACTGCATGAGTTGCAGCAGCCCTGATATCTCCCTGGCTATCACCGATCAATAGGCAGTCCTGCGCAGATAGGTGCCATCGATCCAAAACATAAGAGACCATGGCTTCCTTGGTCATCTCTCGACCGGAAGCCACTTCAGGGGTAATCCATCCTTGGAACTTGTCCTCCCAGCCCTTGGTGGTCAGCAATCGTTCAAGAGCCGGCTTCGGCTTCATGGTGACGATTACGTTTCCTATGCCTTTGCATCTCAATTCTTCAAGAATGATTGCTATACCCGGATATAGCCGAGTAGAGGGGAAGTCATTTATGGTCCGGTAGTGGGTGTTCACGTTCTTTTCGAAAGCTTCCAGCCTGTTTGGGCTAGGGCGGGGATTCACATGGTTGAAAATGGTCCTCATAGGGGCGCTCAAATTACTATTGTCCTGCATGAATGCAGCTGGGAAGCCACCGCCTTCGAGACTTGCAGCATACACAAGCGAGCGCCATACATCGCTGCTGCTGTCTGCAAGGGTCCCATCGAAGTCCCACAGCACCATGTGAATACCCACCAAAAAACTCCTAATTCCTGTCGTTTAGTTTTCAGTCATACTGACGTAGCGTCTTGTACAGCAGATCCACAAAACCAGGGAAATCCAATTCAAGCGCTGCCTCCGCATTGGGTTGCTCCCCGCGAAAATCCATCTGCGGCGTACGCTCGATGTCGACAGCCGGATCGATACCACGCAGGTGCCGGTAATCGCATACCGTCATTCCCCTGGTCAATTCACCCTTAAGCTCGATATCAATATGCATGGGAGCCGACTTGATGAGATCAGGATTGATGATCCAGGCCGCTGCGCAAGCATCGTGAATGGTGGCTCCTGTCAATTGCGTTTCGTCTTCGCAAGTTTTCAGGAAGTACTCGGTCAAATCAGCAGCGAAGTTGGCAGCTTTGGTGCCAATATTCCGGAAATCTGCAATATGCTTCTCGGTCAGACAGCACTGCCTCGTCAGATTGATCCCTGTCATCTTGACATGAATGCCAGAATTAAAGACACGATAAGCGGCCTCGGGATCAACATAAATATTGAATTCAGCAGTGGGAGTCCAATTACCGAAAGTCACCGATCCACCCATGATGCAAATCTCACGGACGCGGTCGACCATGCGCGGCTCGCGATTAAGGGCAGCAGCGATATTGGTCAACGGTCCCGTGGCAATAAGGGTTACATCATCAGTGCTCATGACCGTATCAACGATGAAGTCGACTGCATGTTTGTCTTGCGGCAAATGGGTAGGCTCGGGCAGAACGGGACCATCCAGTCCGGTTTCCCCATGGAACTGAGGAGCTGTGATCAGAGGCATGACCGTTGGCCTGCTATGGCCAGGGTAAACGCCGATATTGTCAGCCTGGCCGATGACTTCCAAAACCTTGATGGCATTCCGCGTGACGTTTTCCAGTGTGCAGTTGCCACCAATCGTCGTAATGCCCAGCACATCCAGGTTCTGGACCGCCAGCATCATCGCGAAAGCATCATCATGTCCAGGATCACAGTCCAGGATTACTTTTTTCTTCATTATTCCTCCTTGAGTAATTCGTGATTGTTGAAAAAATCGTCAAGCTGTTGAATGTCGGGACAATGCCGAGCGCCCTTGTGGCCGACCTCATAGCCCGATACAGCGTTTCCCTGTCTCAGCGCCCCCGTGAGTTCTTCGCCGGACAGGATGGCACTGATGAAACCTGCATTGTAGGTATCTCCAGCGCCGACGGTGTCTGCTACTTCGACCTTGAAAGCAGGAACGTTGATCTCCGCGTTCCCCTGGACAAATCCGACGGAACCCCGACTGCCATCACGCGCGACCACCACATGGCCATTGCTGGCTAGATTCCTGGCGTTCTCCCTCCAGTTATCTTGACCCAGATAAGCAAATTCTTCAGGACCTGAACCGAGCAAATAATCCACCTGAGGCAAGATCTCATTCAAAGCACCAGCAAGGTCGGAATCCAGCTCTCCGTTATCTACGCGAAGATTCAGATCCAGTGAAGTACGGATTCCACGCTCACGAGCCCAGGCGAACAAGCGGATGATACTGTCTCGAGAACTACCCGCATAGGTCAAGCACATGCCTGAACTGTGTATCCAGGAGACCTCGGCGAGCTTCTTCATAGGAAGCCTGTCCCAATCCAGTTCTTTGAAGGATTGATGATCTCTCGGCCAGCCCCAGAGATACCGTTCACCAGTTTCATCGATGAAAGCGAAAACACCGACAGTATTGACCTTTCGATCAACTACCAATCCGTCAACATCCACCCCGGCTTCTATCAAATCTTTCTTGGTAAAGCGGCCATAAGAATCATCGCCCACAGTCCCAGCAAAGAGCACATCGCGGCCCAGTCTCGAAAGCGCTACTGCAGTATTGGCACAAGTACCCCCTCCTACGACTTCTGGAGTCGGGTATTCGACCTTGGTCCTCTCTGGATTTAAAAAGCGTGGATATGGAACGATGATGTCCACATTGGCATCGCCGACAACCGCTACTTCAGGCATCGCGCGCCGCCTGGACGAAAGCTAAGACTTTCTGGGGATCTTTACAGTGAAGGCCATCACCCCGCTCATCGGAATAGTTGGTGAAGCTGAACGAATCCACTCCATAGGGGTCTGTCTGCGCTATTGCCTCAGCCACATTCTGTTCATCAAGTCCGCCGGCAATGATGCAGGGGACCTCGGTTGCCTCGATGATGGCCTTGTCGATGCTGCGATCATGAGTCAGACCGGTTGCACCGATGTCTCCGGCCTCGGGCGCCTTGGTGTCGATGAGGAAGAAATCCGAAACCGGCTCGTATTCCTTGACATATTCCAGCACCCTTTGCTCATCCAGCGGAACGCCGGCCAATACTGGGATGGCCTGCATGATTCGCAAAGACGGGAACCTCTTGCGGAGAACACGTATCTGTTCGGGTTCGATAGCATCGATGTCACCGGAAAGATGAAGGACATCAGGCAGGGCTTCGTTAAGGTTGTCGATGATTTCGTCAATATCTTCAGCAACGGTAAGACCGACCTTGACGGCATCGTTACCTATGGCATCAAATATCGCCTTGGCCTGTTCGCAATCGAGCTGGCCTGGAGTACGTTTGATGCTTCCATAGGAGACGCCAAGATGGTCACCCCCTGCGTCGATGACCATTCGTGCATCCTCAACGCTTCTGATGCCGTAGATTTGGACGATGACCTTAGCCACGTTCTTTTCCTTTCTGTCCTGCTTGTCGAATGACTTCGGTGAATGCTTCAACAGTGAAAACTGGTTTGGCCATGCCAACTTCCTGCGCCACCCGCGTGATTGGAGGGGGCGCCACATAGGCCTTCTGCAGAATCTCTTGGCGCGCAAAGACCTCTTCCCTGCTTCCTGCCAAAAGAACCTGTCCTTTTCGCATAAGGACCACACGAGGAAAGTTCCGGGCGACAAACTTCATATCATGCGAAATCGCGATACATAGCTTGCCCTGATCTTTCAGTCTTGAAATAATGGCTGCCAGGCGGTCATTCCCGATCTTGTCCTGTCCGCAAGTCGGCTCATCAAATACCAAGGCTCCGGTATTCATCATGAGTACAGAACCGATAGCGCAGAATTTCTTCTCGGTGGGACTTAAATCGAAGGGATGGCTATCGAGTTTCTTCTCCAGCCCGACCAATTCCGCGATCCTGGTTGTCCTGTGCTCGATCTCCTCATGGCTCACACCGAGTTGGTGGGGTCCAAATTCAAATTCCTTGCGCACACTATCCAGAAACAGCTGGTCATCTGGATTCTGAAAGATATACCCTACTTTTCGGGCCCATTGAGCTGTCTGCGCAGTCGCGACATCGACCCCATCGATCAATATTCGACCAGAAGTGGGTCTGAGTATTCCATTCAGATGCTTGGCCAAGGTCGTCTTGCCGGCACCGTTTTGACCAATCAAGGCCACAGGCTGGCTGCCCTCAAAGGTCAGGTTGACATCCTGCAGGGCGCAATAGCCATTCGGATAGGCATGCTTCAGGTGTTCGACAACAATTTTCATAGCAAACCCCTGACTGTCTGCACAGCATGACTCTCATCAATGGGCAACTCGTCAAGATCAAAACCAGCAGACTGCAGGCCTCTGCCCAACTTGACATAGTCAGGCACATCAATGCCCCAATTCGGCGTACGGGGGTTGGTGAATACTTCCCTTGGTGTTCCCAGGGCGGCAACCTTGCCCTTCCGCATCACCATGACCTGGTCGGCATACTGCGCGACGCGTTCCATGTCATGATCAACCATGACGACAGTCACGCCACTGGAATTCAGGTCTTTGACGATATTGAACATCTCTTCGCTTCCCAAGGGATCCAACTGAGCAGTGCATTCGTCAAGCACCAGGATGCTGGGCTCCATGATGAAAGCAGAGCCAAACGCCACTCGTTGGACCTGCCCGCCCGACAAGTCCAGGGGGTTTTTGTCGAGCAGCTCTTCCACATGCATCAGGCGCGCCACCTGAAGCACTTTTTCATGCATGACCTCCCGCGGCACTCCATAGTTGCCTAGGCCGAATGCAAGCTCCTCAGCCACTGTGCCGGCTGTATAGGAGAGCTGATTGAAGGGGTTCTGGAAAACCAATCCAATGGTCTTCGACAATTCAGCTATGGTCGTCTTGGCCACATCGACACCCTCAATTTGGACCAGCCCTTTAGACCTACCCACGAAATAGTGCGGGATCAATCCGACCAGTGCATTACAGAGGGTAGATTTTCCAGCTCCATTGGCACCGATGATGCAGAAAAAGCTGCCTTTGTCAACTGCAAAACTGATGCGCTTCAACGTACTCGACGAGGCATTTCGATAGCGGAATGAGAAATCCTTCACCTCAATTGCTTTTCTCATGCCCGGCCTCCCCACTGAATGCCAAGGGGAACGATCCCCATGCCTGACATGATGGAACCTGCCAGTACCAGCAAAAAAAGAAGCGTGGCACATGCAG
Source organism: Bifidobacterium sp. ESL0820 (assembly GCF_052606235.1). NCBI lineage: Bacteria > Bacillati > Actinomycetota > Actinomycetes > Bifidobacteriales > Bifidobacteriaceae > Bifidobacterium > Bifidobacterium sp. ESL0820. The sequence continues at coordinate 1,684,655 of NZ_CP199594.1, read as the reverse complement.
TGAACAGGGTGTCTGTCCGCCTCCACTGGACCTCAATATAGCTGGTCTGGCGAATGCCTTTGATGCCAAACCCCCTGGTTTCCAATGTCATGCCTCTCTCTTGAGAGTCAGTCAGTGAAGAAAGAACCACCGGGCCCAGCAGCGGTATGAAAGCTCTCGCCCTGGAAATGATGTTCCCGCTTGTTTCCAACCCACGAGAGTGCTGGGATTGCTCGATAACCGTTATTCGGCGCTGCATCTGAGGGACAACATTCAAGCTCGCCAGTATCAGGTAACCAACTTTGGACGGAACGCCGACTTGGCTTAATGCAGCTACCAAACGACCCATGTACGTGGTTTTGGTCGTCAGATAGAAAGACCCGAGGAAAACCATAAGGGTGACCACTATTTTGGCTGCGTAAAGACTGCCTTCCAGCCCCATCCTTGCAAAACCCAAATCAAGTATGGTCTTGGTGTTCTTGGGACTGTAGCAACCTTGGATGAAGAGCAGCATGATCGTCACCGGTATGCCGAAACCAAGCATGATCTTGGCGAACGGCTTGAACTCATGCGCTGTTGCTGCCGCCAAGAAAAGCACGAGGATGAAAAGCAACCCAAGGATAAAGTCCGGCCATGCTATCGTGGACAGACCAAGCGAACAAATCCCTACGATTTTCGCGATGGGATGCATTCGCGCTAAGGGCGAGTCAGGTATAGCGGCAGAAGCAGACCCGGACATCAGCGCTCTCCCTGATTGTTCGAGCCAGTGCTTGTCACATCATGGCCATCGACGGATTCCGAAGCAGTGTCCTCAGCATGATCAGTCGCCGTCTCGGAAAGCTTCACGGACATTTCAGACGAATCTTCATCCGAGTCATCGTCCTCATCGATGTCATCCAACTCGTCATCGTCAGTATCATCAAGAGCATACTGGCTCAAGAACCGCTTGGGAATTCGACGCACTATGACATAAGCGATGAATACGGTGATTCCCTTATCGACCAAGTTCTCCAGCATTGAAGAGGAGACGACGGAAATAACGATATTCTTCATAGCGACCACCAAAGCCGCCGTCAGTACGGAAGTGCCATTAACGCCGGTTGCACCGCCGTATACAAAAACCGTCACTAACGAAGCGGTTATGGTATTGACCAAGGCGCAGGCCAACCAGACAAGTATGACGCCCCAGATCTTCTTGAAAAGTCCAGCCTTGACCATGTAGCCAACCACCAGGCCGCACAGGACACTGGATAGCGCATAAGGCAGGTAGACAGGATTAGCAACCAGAGACAGAAAGACGTTGGTCAGCAATCCACATAGAGCAGCCACCCAAGGACCGGACAAGCAGGCTATGACCGTAGTGCCGATCATGTCCAGAAAGAGCGGAAGTTTCAGTGTTGAGCTCAATGTGCCGCCGATAAGATTGATCCCCACCGCGATAGGAATCAGAACCAATGATTTCGTGGAAAACTGTGCAGCGATTCCCCTCAAAAACGATTTTGACTTCATCATCTGCGCCACCTTTGGTCCTTGACTACTTGTCTTTCCAGGTAATCAATGTCTCAAGTCATCTAACCTGCGTATCTTAGGAAATGATTTTCCTAAAATGTTTTCTCAGTCAGAGAGACTATCAGCCGTCAAAACGTGTGTCAAATTCGGAAGGCCCAATCCAGAAGCGACGACATACTGACAGGTAAACCTTCCACGCAAACTACCGACCGGCTCGGCAAGACAACGATAATAAAACTGGTGCGAGTGTCCGAGTAAACTGAGAGTCCATCCAGATGTGGCAGCATATTGCTGGTAACGACCACGCAAGGCGCAGGAGTACAGGATTGGGCAAGGAGATCCATGAATATTAAGGACATTGCCAAACTTGCAGGCGTCTCCACTTCAACGGTTTCAAAAATTGTCAATCATAAAGACTCGAGTATCACAGAAGCGACAAGGAATAAAGTACTTGATTTAGTAAAAAAATATCACTATACTCCCTACGCGTCGTCTAAGCCCAATACGACCAGCTGGCGCATCGGCGTGCTGCTGAGTTCCTCCATCTCCCTTGACTCAACCCTGGATGGCATCATTCAGCAAGCGCAGGCAAGCGGCTATGGAACACTGGTATTCAACAGCTACTCGAGCCACGAGCAGGAAGAACAGAATATTCAGGCTGCGATCGAGCACCGTGTGGACGGGATAATCTGGGAGCCGATTGATAAAAGCAGCCTAAAACTCAATAAAACCATCACAGCGAAAAAAATTCCCGAGCTCACCATTGGCCCTCTAGGCGACGATCGATCTGCACTGCTTCCATATGAAGAAGCGGCATATAACCTGACGCAGGAACTCATGGATCGAAACCATAGCAACATCGCCTGTCTTCTATCTCCTGGCAGACGGACTCAAAGCTTCCTGAGAGGATACCGTCGCTGCCTTTTCGAGAACAACATTGCCTTCCACAACGATATGGTGTTCTACGATATTGACGATAACCTGACCACAGTCATGGAAAACCGCCACGTCACAGGTGTCGTCGCGTCACACTACCGGCATGCCGTGGAGCTGCAACAGTATGCACAATCCCTTCATTACCGCCTTCCTCAGGATTTTTCACTGGTCACCCTCAGAAACGATTCCGATGAACCCCTGCATTATCCCGGCATACCAGAAATATCCTCCTACAACATGAGGAACGCGGACTTTGGAACTCATCTGTGCTCCAGACTGATCAACACAATCGAACACAATAAAGCCGAACAGACAGAATTCAAACACCTTTTCATCCTGGACAATGAACACACCATAAGCCAGCCGCCTAACATGCGGCATAAAAAGATTGTCGTGATCGGCAGCATCAACGTTGACACATATCTTGCTACGCCGACACTGCCTAAGCCTGGAATGACTGTCACGACACGCAACTTCGCCTCAACGCCTGGCGGCAAAGCCACCAACCAAGCCGTAGGTGTAGCAAAGCTAGGACATCATGTCTCTTTGATCGGCAACGTAGGCAGTGACATCTCGGCCGACTTCATCTACCAGGCCATGAATAGATTTCATGTTGACACCACAGGTGTAATGCGAATCAAAAGAACCGATACCGGCAAAGCCTATATCTTTGTCGACAACAATGGCGAATCGATGATTTCCCTGGTATCGGGAGCCAATAGCACTTTAGCGCCTGACGATATTGATGGAAGAGAGCATATCTTCAGCAACACAGCCTACTGCTTAATACAAACTGAAATCCCGCTCGAGGCAGTAAAAGAAGCCTGCATGATGGCGAAAAAACATCACGCCATCACGATTCTAAAACCCTCATCATGCTCACATCTTCCCGATAATATTCTTAATTTAATCGATATTCTTGTTCCCAATCAAAATGAAATCGAGACACTGTTTCCGCAACCAGGTTCTATCATCGAGAAGGCACAATACTCCATATCAAAAGGCGTCGGAACTGTGATAGTCACGCTGGCCGATCAAGGCTGCGTTCTAGTTACCGAGAACAACCATAAGCACTTCCCAGCAGAGCAAACCCGGGTCATCGATGATACGGGCGCAGGCGATGCTTTCATCAGTTGTCTTGCAGCCTGCCTCTTGGAGAACCGCACTCTGGAAGAAGCCGTGCACATAGCCAATCTTGCTGCAGGTTTCAGCGTTGCTCACGAAGGTGCCATTCCTTCTCTGATCAGCAGGGGACAGCTAAAGTCCCTATTGGCTTAACAGCGCTACTGCCAAATATTGTTGCGGGCTCCCGACCTTATCGGTTAACGGTTGTGAATGCAGCTTGCTCTGGTCAACAACGCATGCCACGTGACCACGCTGTTATCCTAACCGATTCGACGTCAGAGGCGTTGAAATAAATTCAAGACCAATATCCGACTCTCAATCAAGAGGTCGTATTCAACGGCTTAATGTAGCATATCAAAAAACAACTTTCCTTACCGGCATGAATACCGGCTGCGACATCTCGGCGAATCTTAAAAGAAAAAACGCTACCTATGCTTTTATACTGAGCTTGATCTAGGGGATTCCTTCACCAGCCTTATACTCGGTGACGATAGAAAATCAAGGCAGAAACAGATCGGATGCAATCGCCCACAAGGCAGTCAACTGGCTCTAATGGTAATGCGCCTGCCGATATGCGCGCGGAGTGGTACCCGTTTCCATCTTGAAGCGACGATTGAAGTTAGCCGCGTTCCTGAATCCACTCATGATCCTAACCTGCGCAATAGGCAGATCTGTGGTGACCAGAAGGAGCGAAGCACGAGCCGTTCTCAAACGACAGACCATTTCTGAAAAATTAATCCCTGCGGCCCTTTTAAAGAACCGTGAAAATGACGACGGATCCATAGCCACCTGGGCTGCCACATCCTCCAGGGTGATTCGGTCTCCAATATGGGTCTTTATATAAGCAAGGGCCTGATTGACTCGTTTCGCCATTCCCGGCGAAGCCTCAGGCTGGTAGCCCGGTGTGACTACCGTTGTCCACTCCCCTCGTGGAGCCTGTACAAAGATGCGGAAGATTTCAAGAAGGTCGATGAGCCGATCCAAGTCATGGTGCGCACCCATGGCGGTCAAGATAGAAGCCACTCTACCGGCGGATTGACCACTAAGCACAATGGCTTGGTCACCCCGCCTCAACAGCGTCAGTATTTGCATGGCCTCGGGAAAAATCTGCGCCAGGGCCTGGATCCGGTTAGGAAGCACCTGACAAGCCACATCACGATTTGGTATGCTTGTTCTCTCATTCGGCCCAATCTCGGAAATCCAATTGTGGGGAACATTACTGCCTAAGAGGGATACTTGGCCTGGAGCAAAGGGTACCATTCCGTCACCTGCCATCATGGTCCCCATGCTCTCGCGAATCAGGTGTATTTCTATCTCAGGGTGATAATGCCACCTGGCCAAGGTTGATGGATACCCGTGTTCGAGCCATCGGATAGACTCATTCCCCTTGGGCACAACGACCTCCAAGGATCCTTGGTCGATGATGTTATGACTCATATACTCACCCGACTTCAACACGTACAGGAAAGCGGCTTTTCAATAGCCTCTGCACGGCGCAGAAAAGGCTATCCTGCTCATTCTAAGGGCAAAGAATCAAAATAGTATCAGAATTGGTTATCAGAGCACCTCTTCTCACACCTGGTCGACCTTAAGATGAAATCACACAGATGCTGCATTGACATCAAGACTTTCACTCTGGCAAAGGAGCATGATTATGAAAGCTGTCGTCCTTGAAAAGAAAGGCGTCATCAATGTTCGAGAAGTACCGGACCCTTCGGCCCCAGGTCCTGGCGAGCTGCTGATTTCGCCCCATACCGTAGGCATTTGCGGATCTGACGCGCACTATTACCTGAACGGACGCGTCGGAAAATACGTGGTTGAAAAGCCCATGATTCTTGGGCATGAGGCCTCTGGCACGGTTCTAGAGGTGGGGCCGGGAGTCAAGGGGTTCCAGGTTGGCGATAGAGTAGCCATGGAACCGGGCATTCCTAATATGTACTCCAGGGCCGCAAAACTCGGTTTGTATAATATTGACCCTTCTGTCCGCTTCTTCGCCACTCCGCCTGTAGATGGGTGTCTGAGCGAGAAAATTGTGCATCCGGCTGCCTTCACCTACAAATTACCAGACAACCTTACCTACGAAGACGGAGCCCTGATGGAACCACTGTCAGTGGGAATGTGGGCTGCCACTAAGGCTGGCATCAAACCCGGTGACATTGGGGCCGTAGCGGGTGCTGGAACAATCGGCCTCCTGACAGCAGCATCAGCCATAGCAGGCGGATGCGCTAAAGTACTGATCTCCGATGTTTCACAGGATAAGCTCGAGCTGGCAGCCAGCATCCCAGGAGTCGTTCCTGTTAACTTGAAAGAGGAATCCTTCCTCGACAGAGTCATGGAGGAAACGGATGGCTGGGGTGCAGACCGGGTTTTCGAAGCCTCAGGAAACCTTAAGTCCTACGATGATCTTTGGAGACTGGGAGCTCCTGGCAACACCACTGTTATCATTGGCATTCCTGCCGACGGAAAGATACCCATGGACGTCACGGAAGTCCAAGCGCGCGAGACTAGAATCGAAAACGTATTCCGCTACGCCAACGTCTATCAGAAAGCAATAGACATGGTGGCCGCCGGCAAGATCGAGCTTAAACCATTCGTTTCCCGGACCTATCCTATGGAGCAGGCCAAGGAGGCTTTCGACAGATTTGCCGAGGGTCACCCCGAAGACGTCAAAATCCAGATCGAGGTACCTCAGAATCATTAAAGAGCGGCAGCAAAACCCTGCACAATTCACCAGAGGACCTTCTGCCTAAGCCGTCATCTCGAGACGATCCATATTCCTCTATGCAAGCCAAACAGTAATCTATAACCATCAACCTATTCTTGAACTGGAACGTGCCCAGCATCGCACACAGATTTTCAAAGGAGCAATCCATGCAGCCCATGTCTTCATTCACTACAGACCTCCAGCACTCGGGTATGATCGCCAAGAATCTGGACGAAACAATTGATTTCTACACCAACAAGCTCGGCTTCGAAATAGCAGGAATATTCCCCAATAAAGAGAACCGCTGTGCCTTCCTTCGGTACGGGCATCTGACCATCGAAACATGGGAAGGCGACGAGGCGCCGATGAATACGGGAGCTATCAACCACTGGGCCTTGGACACCCCAGACATCAACGCCGCCTACCAGAATGCGAAAGATTTGGGGCTGGAGATCAAGGAAGACAGTATTCAATCCATTCCTACTTTCTGGGATAAGGGGATTCGGTACTTCAACATCTATGGACCCAACAGGGAGACCATTGAATTCTGCCAGATCTGCTGATCCGACCTATGGACCTATGCCCGCTCAGGCTAGCTGACAGTGTGAGAAATAATACAAAATTATCAGCGACTATGTCTGGAGTAAACAGTCTATTTTGGCCAAAAAACGCCATTCCTGCCGAAAACCACCAAATTCATGAGAACAGCGCTGTATTAAGATTGAAGTGTGTATCCGACGGTGGATACCAATGACGAAAGAAGTTTCGCATGACAAATATAACGCAAGTTACCGTCGCTGGTGGCGGTGTGCTAGGAAGCCAGATTGCCTATCAGACGGCCTTTAAGGGGAAGAAAGTCACTGTATACGACATTAACGATGATGCAGTGGCAGCAGCAGAGAAACGTGTCAACGCTCTGCGGGATTCCTACAAGCGGGATATCCAGGCAACCGACGAACAATTCGATGCTGGTCTGAAGAACTTGACTTTCACCTCAGATCTCAACGCTGCCGTCGCCAATGCGGACCTGGTTATTGAAGCAATTCCTGAGAAGCCGTCGATCAAGCATGACTTCTATACCAGCCTGGCCAAGGTTGCTCCTGACAAGACAATCTTCGCCAGCAACTCCTCCACCTATGTGCCCAGCACCTTCGCCGGAGACACTGGTCGCCCTGAGAAATTCCTCAACCTCCACTTCGCCAACCAGATTTGGTTGATGAACACTGCGGAAATCATGGGCAGCAGCCAGACCAATCCCGCCGTATACGAGGAAATCGTAGAGTTTGCTAAAGAAATCGGCATGGTGCCTATTGAGCTGCACAAGGAACAACCAGGCTACGTGCTTAATTCACTCCTGATGCCTTTCATGGGCGCAGGCGGCATGCTTTGGGCCCACGACATAGCCGACCCAGAAACCATTGACAAGACCTGGATGATCGCCATGGGATCCCCCAAGGGACCCTTTGCTATCTTCGATATGGTCGGACTGCGCACTGCTTACAACATCATCAGCCAGCGCCAGGGCGACAACCCCCAAGCAAAGCCCTTGCTTGAGAAGCTCAAGGCCATGATCGACGAAGGTAAGCTGGGGCAAGAATCCGGACAAGGCTTCTACCACTATCCGAATCCCGAATTCCAGGATCCCAACTTCCTGAAGGCGTGATTCAACTGACTGATTGCCCAGATGCAACACAATTTGGCTCGATACAATAGGGCCAGATTAGATAGTTCTCATATATCTCATCTGTTGGGCTAAAACTCAGCAAGAATTCATCAAGGCCCGGCGGCTCCCGTTGAGCGGATCCGCCGGGCCACACTATTAGTCAAAACCACAATCTCGATTATGAGAGATGGCTCTTATTCTTACTACTGATTTTCTAAAATGTGTGCTCTGATCACCATTTATAGCAAAAGTCGAATGGTTCTTCCTTTAATTTATTTAATAACGCTGATGACTATTCAACGCCAAGGTAGGCGCTCAGATCAGCCTTGGCCAATCGAACAATCATGATAAACCACTATAGGGCGTTATCCTGGCACAGGCATGTCAGTCTACCCTCAAACTAACAGCAAATAACCTAAGTGTTATAATGGTTGTTTATGACATTTTTCAAAAGACACTTGATAGGAGACCGCTGAGGCACACAAAGACACTCGATCCGCATAACGGCCCAGAGCCCGAGAAGGAATAATGGCACAAATCGACACAAGTTCAACTGACGGATACAGTACCGACGAGAAGCAGAAGCAAAAGCAGGACAAAAAGGCTAAAGCCATCGCCAAGCGCAAGGCCAAGAAGCGCAACCAGCGACCGCACCGGGGCTGGAGCGAGCGCCTGCATCTGACCGACATCAACGTGGTGGACAGGTCCACCCTTAAGCGGGCCATCGCCGGCACCGTGGTCGGCAACTTCATGGAATGGTACGACGTGGGGGTCTACGGCTACCTGGCAGTCACCATCGGCCGCGTCTTCCTGTCTGACGCATCCGATGCCGTGCAACGGCTCTTCTCCCTAGGTGTTTTCGCTGTCACTTTCATCGCACGGCCTTTGGGCGGCGTGGTCCTGGGCCAGCTTGGCGACAAGGTCGGCCGCCAGCGCATTCTGGCCTTCACTCTGCTGAGCATGTCCGCAGCCACCCTGCTGATCGGCCTTCTACCCAGCTATGCGTCCGTCGGTCCCCTGGCGCCCATTCTGCTCATCCTGCTCAAGCTGATCCAGGGCTTCTCCACGGGCGGCGAGTACGCGGGCGCCTCGACCATGGTCACCGAATACTCCCCGGACCGGCATCGCGGCTTCTTCGCCTCCCTGCTGGATGTGGGATCCTACCTGGGCTACGCCTTCGGAGCAGCCTTGGTCTCACTGCTGGAATTCTCCATCTCCCCGCAGGCCATGCTGGCCTGGGGCTGGCGCATCCCCTTCATTATCGCCCTGCCGCTGGCTGCCATCGCGGTCTACTTCCGGGCCAAGGTCCAGGACACCCCCGCCTTCCGCCAGGCCCAGGATGCCAGCGACGAGAAGACCAAGAGCCAGCACAAGAGCCTGTTGGACCTGATCCGGGGCTATTGGCGGGAGCTGCTCATGGCCTTCATCCTGGTGGCCGCGGCCAACACCCTGAGCTACACGCTGACCGCCTACATGCCCACCTACCTGTCGGGCACCCTGCACTACAACACGGCCCAGGCCAACCTGCTCTCCCTGCCGGTCCTGCTCATGGTGGCCTGCTGCATTCCCATTACCGGAGCCCTTTCCGACCGCTTCGGCCGCAAGAAAGTGCTGTTCATGGGGGCCTTCACCGGACTGTGCCTGGCCCTGCCGGCCTTCCGACTGTTGGAGCATGAGACCACAGGTGCCGTCTTCGGCGGACTGGTTCTGCTGGCCATCCCGGTCATCTTCTTCGTGGCCAACCTGGCCTCCACCCTGCCGGCCCTCTTCCCCACTGCCTCCCGTTACGGCGGCATGGGACTGTCTTACAACCTGGCCGTAGCCGTCTTTGGCGGAACCGCACCTGTCATCATGGAAGGACTGGTGACCGCGACCGGCAAGTCCCTGGCACCCGCCTACTGGATCATGTTCACTTCGACCTGCGGTCTGATCACCGTGCTCTTCCTGGCGGAGACCGCGCGGCGCCCCATGCCTGGCACCCTGCCCACCGTGCTCAACCGGCAGGAGGCACGCGACCTGGTGGCCACACAGGACCGCAACCCCGATCTGGACGTAAAGACCATCATCAAGGATGCCGAAGAGAGCGGAGTGCGCAAGACGCCGAAAAAGCTGGTTGCCGAGACTCGCAAACTTCTGGGCATTCCCCGCTCTGGAGACAAGAAAGCCCGTGAGGTAAAACAACCGAAGGATGCTAAACCCTCAACGAAACCCACGAAGTCATAGCACTCCGTGAGCCTGACATGCTTCCTCAGCCGATGCGCCAAGAAGGGTAGTCTCCTCCCAGCCACCAGACAGGTCATCGTCAACGCCCAGGTCCGAGGCCTTTGCCCCTTTCAGTCCATGACGACATCCCTCGGCATTCAAACGGAAAGAGTGGATGGAGTTTCGAAGAAGCTTCCATCCACTCTTTCTGGCTTCAGGCCATCCGTGATTCAACTCCTACATAAGCCGCACATGATTCTTCCCTGGTGTTAGCTCCTCAAGAGGGCCGGGCACCGGGGCATCCCCACGAGCGATGCCAGTCAGGTCCCTATCTATGGCAATCGGGCTGCCATCCGGGGCCTCATACCGTTCTTCGGACATACGCGGCGCTCCCAACATGGCGGTGTCAACAATGCAGCAACCCATGTGGAACATGGCCTCAGGCAATTCCCCATCCAGCCAAACAGATCCGTCGCGGTCTGTTGCGACTTTGAATCTCGGATTATCCGAAACCTTGCAGGCATCGATGTCCTGAGAGCATGACTGCGCACCATTGAGATAGACGTTGCGGTCAATATAGGCAGGCTGTTTCACTCGTTCGAAAAGCTCAAGATCCCCGGGACCATGAGCATGAACCAGGTCCCGGTACTCGTCCATGCTGCCTGGGCACCCCTCATAGGTCTCTGTCCCCCTGGTAGTCACCCCAGGCAGATAAGCTTCTCCTCCCACAAATATGTTCTGATAGATCCGGTCGTCGCCTCCATAGACGCAGGCCGTGCCAGCGACAGTGGTCGAATGCGGCAAATGGTAGGGAGTGAACCGGTTGAGGACATCGCGGCGCTGGGCGGACCCGCAGAACAGGTTGTGCACAAAAGCGGTGCCCTGTGCCACATTGTCCAAGTTGTATGCCGAGGCGAACACATTGTTGTCGACCAGGCAGGGGCCGTGAGTGACTTCAATCATAAAATCACGGATATTGTCATTGAAAACATTCGAACTCACCCGCGTCCCCTGGGCCTCCCAATCCAGCCAGATTCCCAATGTGGAGTCATGGATATGATTATGCCTGATAATCACATCGATTGCGGTATGCAGTTTGATGCCGGCTATCTCATGGCCGAAGAACTCATGTTTATTGCCAATGTCATGGATGTCATTGTCCTCGATCACCGAACGGATGCAACCCAGATGCCCTACGACTCCATTCTGGCCACAGTCGTGGATATGGTTATTGCGCACGAGATGCGAACCGACGGTCTCCATATCCCACCCGGCATGACGAGCGCGGAAAACCGTCTCCAATTGCGTCTGATACCCGGGCTTGTACCCCCACCGGGTGGATTCGATGTCACCAGTGGACCAGTCCTTGCCCAGAGAAACTGCGCTGCACCTGGCATCGTGCAGATCATTTCCCTCAATGACCCATCCCTTTGACCAGTGGGTGCCGATCAGACCCTGCTGGTCACCCGTGGGGGGAGCCCATTGGCAGGCAGCCTGGGCCATCTCGAACCCGGTTACTGTTATGTAGTTGATGCCGGTACGCAGCGGGTAGAAGCAGGTCGGTCGCACATTGATCTCCACCAGATTGGCGTTCGGATCATACCCTTGGAAATTCGCCCAAATGCAGGTTGTCCGATCCCCGACCTGTGCGTACCACTGATAGACCGTATCCTCTGGATGAGCCACCGGCTCCTCCTCATTGACCCAGTCGGGTCCGAAACCGGTCTTGCGCATCTGGGGATTGCGCACCGACTCCACGTCCGGAGCCTGGTACATCGACTTCCCATTGATATAGACCTCGCCGAGAGTCATATTCCATGTACTCGGCCGTTCCAGCCAATCACCCTTGAGTGGGGTTGCAAAGGGGTTGAAGCTTCCAAACAGGCTGTTGTCGATTTCGGCCGTCCACACTGAATTCCCGCGGTCCTGCCAGCAGCTGACACGCTCTGAACCCTTGATCACCGGATGCTCGCCGGGAGCGGCAGTATAGGTGATCCGGTCGTACCGATCCTTTCCGCCGTTGATTGGATTCACGCTCTCCCTGTATGTGCCAGCATGCACCATGACCACATCGCCGGCCAGGGCCACATCGGCTGCCTGCTGAATGCTGCGAAAAGGCCTTTCCTCGCTGCCATCGCCGCAGTCATCAGAGCCTTCCTTCACGTGCAGAACCCTGCTCCCAGTGTCTGGTCTCATTATTTCCTCCTTGAAGATACGGGAATTAAATCAATGAACTAATTTGCACTTAGTAATTACTAAGTATATAGTAATCATCGACTCCCGACGACGGAAGCCGTCGGGACTCAGCCAAAACGAAGAGAAGATAGGACTCAAAGAGGAGACTGACATGAAACAATCGGGCAAACTCATTGCAGCCATAGCATCCACGGCCATGCTACTGGGAGCCTCCGCCTGCGGTTCCCAGCCCGGAAACTCGTCGGGCAGCAAGGCGGAAGGCGCCAATGTGACGACCTGGGCTATGACGGATGCACCCTGGAATCCCGTAAAGGATGCCTTCAAGGAATGGAACAAGGACCACAAGGATGCCCAGATCAGCGAGGAAAGCTTTGCCAATGACGCTTACAAGGAGAAAATCCGCACTGCAGTAGGCTCAGGCAACGCCCCTACTTTCTTCCCCAGTTGGGGAGGGTCGCCGCTGACCGACTACGCCAAGAGCAAGGCAATCACCGATCTGACCCCAGAACTCAAGACCGATATTCAGAGCAAGGTGCTTGACTCGGTTTCGGCGGAAGGTTTCCGAGACGGCAAGCTTTATGCCGTACCTACCGGACAGGCCCAGCCTGTTCTGATGTTCTACAACAAGAAAGTGCTCAAGGAGGCGGGCATCGACTCGGCCCCACAAACATGGGACGAACTGGTCGCTGACGTCTCAGCACTGAAAGCCGCAGGCAAGACCCCCATCTCCCTGGCGGGCGGCAGCAAGTGGCCATACCTGATGTGGGCCGCATACCTTGTTGACCGCATCGGAGGCCCTGAAGTCTTCGACAATGTGCTCAAGGGCAAGAAAGACGCCTGGAGCGATCCTGCGGTGACCAAGGCCATGGCGATGATTCAGGAGCTGGTCAAGGCAGGTGCCTTCGGCGATTCCTACCAGTCCCTGACCGCCGACGACAGGAAAGACACTGCACTCATCACCACTGGACAGGCGGGCTTTGAACTCATGGGGTCCTGGGTGTATTCGGACCTGATCAGCATCAGCAAAGACTTCACTTCCAAGGATCTGGGCTACGCCCCCTTCCCGACCGTCCAGGACGGCAAGGGCGACCCCAATGACCTGACAGGAAATTTGTCCAGCTACTGGCAGCTTTCGTCAAAGGCCAGTAAAGAACAGAAGAAGACCTTTGTAGACTTCATCAAGACCAAGAACTATTCCGACACCATGGTCGATGCCATGCTCAAGCAGGGGCAGGTCCCTCCGGTAAAAAACATCGATTCCAAGATCAAAGCAGCTGACGATGGTTCAGGCTACTACCCCTGGCTGTACCAGGCCGTAAAAAAGGCGCCACACTATCAGCTCTCCTGGGATGTTGCGCTTCCCTCTGAACAGGGCCAGGCCATATTGAACAATCTGGAGCAGGTGTTCCTGAATACCATGTCTCCTGATCAGTTCGTTTCGGCGATGAACAAAACGATCAAATAGCTCCCAAGGTACAAACAAACTATGAGAGGAGCGCTATGAGGAAAACACATCAAAGGAGCGCGGAGAAGACCCTGCACAAGGGGCCGTCATTATGGTACGCCTTGCCGGCCTTGCTGCTGTTCGGTCTATTCGCGGCAATTCCCCTGGTAGGTGTGGTCATCCTGTCCCTGACCAACTGGGACGGACTGGGGGCGGTTACATGGAATGGCGTCGGCAACTGGATCAGAATGCTCCATGACCCGCTGGTGCTCAACGGTCTGAAGCTCACTGTGATACTCACTGTTGTCAGCTGGCTGGTGCAAACTCCCATCTGCATCCTTTTGGGTGTCTTCATGGCAGGAAAGCAGCGGTACAGGGCCTTCCTGTCAGTGTTCTACTTCATTCCGCTCCTTTTCTCGTCCACTGCGGTCGCCATAGCCTTCAAGAATCTTCTGGATCCGCAATTCGGTCTTGGAAAAGCTTTTGGATGGAAGTGGCTCGCGCACAACTGGCTGGGCGATCCCAACACCGCCCTCTGGACCCTGATCGTTGTGGTTTCCTGGTGCTTCATACCATTGCATTCACTGCTCTATCAGGGTGCTGTACGGCAGATACCCCAAAGCCTGTATGAGGCAGCCATGCTGGACGGAGCAGGGACTGTACGCCAGTTCTTCTCCATCACCCTGCCGCAGATCAAATATACCTTTGCCACCGATTCGACCCTGATGATTGTGGGATCGCTGACCTATTTCGACCTGGTCTATGTCATGACCGCAGGAGGTCCGGGAAATGCCACGCGCATTCTTCCATTGGACATGTATCTCAAAGGCTTCAAGAGCTATGACATGGGCGGGGCGAGCGTCGTGGGAGTCATCATCCTCGTCATGGGCATCGTCATATCGCTCCTGCTCAACAAGCTATCGGGTTCCGACAAGATGGAAAGCCAGATGGAGGGAGTCTGATGATCAGAATCAAAGGAAAGCAAATCAACATCGTCGGAGGATTCCTGGGCTGGATCTGGCTGGCCGTCGTGGTTGTGCCCGTATACTACATTTTGGTAACCTCGGTCCGAAATCAGAACGATCTGTTCTCCCAAAACCCGCTTTCGCTGCCAAGCCATGTCACTTTTGACGCATATCGAAGAGTCTTCCAGAATCATTTCCTCAGGTATATCTGGAATTCGGTCTTCGTCACGGTCGTCACCGTAGCCATAATTCTGCTGGTCACCTTCATGGTGGCTTACATGATCGTGCGCAGAAACGACAAGTGGTCCCGCGGGGTCTACAAATTCATCATCACCGGCCTGGCCATACCCATGCAGGCCGTGATCATCCCGGTGTATTACCTCATTATCCGCATTGGCCTCTATGACACTTTGTGGGCCTTGATCCTGCCGTCAGCGGCCTTTGCGATCCCCATCTCGGTAATGATATTGACCAACTTTCTGAGAGACATACCCCAGTCTCTTTTCGAAGCCATGTCAGTGGACGGGGCCAGCGAGTTCACGACCATGACGAAGCTCGCCGTTCCGATGGTCAGGCCCGCAATCATCACAGTAGCTATCTATGACGGTCTGAACGTCTGGAATGGTTTTCTCTTCCCGTTGATTCTGACCCAGTCTGCAGATAACCGCGTGATACCCCTGTCGCTCTGGCTCTTCCAGGGACAGTTCACAGTGGATACACCTGGAATACTGGCAGCAGTGGTTATTTCGGTGCTGCCGATCCTGACAGCCTACATCTTCGGTCGTAAACAGATGGTTGCAGGCTTGACAGCAGGGTTCAGCAAATAATCCTCAAAGTCAGCCCAGCTGAAAGAACGGACAGGGGCCAAGCGGAACGGTTTCCCGCTTGGCCCCTGTTTGTTCGGACAATGCATTGCCGGTTGACGGATTATCCTGATATAAGTGGTTGCATCGCGTAAATCAAATACGGATACAATGCTGTTGGTACACGTCGACTTTCTCAGAGGGATGACCAATGAATAGGCGAAAGCGTTCTACTTCGTCACCGCGAATGTCGGCCGACCAGCGCAGAACAAGCATTCTGAAATCGACAATCGCTTGTATTTCCAAGTTCGGCTTCTGGGGGTTCACCATACGTGATGTAGCGGAAGCTGAGGGAGTGACTGAGGCAGGACTTCTGTACTACTTCAAGTCCAAAGAGGAACTTCTCGTCAAAACCCTGGAATATGCGGACAGCATCAACGCCGAAGCCATCGCCAAGCGCCTTGGAGTCAGTGAGGAAACCGATATTTCAGATGGGCTGGGCTACCACGGTAATTTCAGTCTCAAGACCCTGACCACTGCAACTGTGGAGGCGAACGTCTCCCGCCCTCAATTGGTCAGTCTGTATATCGTCCTTCAAGGCGAATCCCTGGAAGACAACCATCCCGCCCACCAGTTCTTTCTCGATCGTGAGCAGAAGGTTCTTCACGAGTATGCCTACGTTGCCAAGAGGGACGGGCTTGAGAACCCCGACCGAATAGCCCTGCAAACGCTCAGTGCCATGGACGGGCTCCAGCTGCGGTGGCTGACAGGCGGCAAAACCATGGATTTTGTTGATGAATGGAAACGCTTCATCAACATCATCATTCCCGACTGACCCACAGCCATTATCGGCGATAGAAATATCGCAACATCAGCATCAAGCCGGATGATTGACCAAATCGCGCTCGATCCAGGCCATGACCAGCCTGGCCAGAGCATCAACCTCTGCATCGGTCAGAGCCCGGCCGCGCGGGATGTGGTGCCAGCGCTCGATGCATCCGCGGCAGCAGGTGGCCGTGGCATGCTGGGCCGTGAAGACCGGATGCCCGCGGTAGGGGGTCTGCTTGCCGTCCTTCAAAGGGTGGGCAGGCCCCACACGCTTGGCCAGCATCTCATGGGCGTGGCGGTCGATGGTATCCCTGCCCTTGGCGCGGGCGTAGGCGCGATCCTTGGCCGAAAGGGAGAAACCGGACCGGAAGCGCGAATGTCCCAATCTGGCAAGCGTGTGCTGAATCCAGGCCTCATCTGCCCCGGCCGACGCTGATCCGCTGCTGGTCATTTCCTGCTCGCCTCCCTGTTCAGCCTTACCAAAGAGTCTGTACCCAGGCAAGGTTTCCCATGCGGAATAATTCATTGAACATGACACTGATAGGGACCAGTGTCAGGGGTAGGGTGAAGACAGTACTTGTATCCACTAACTACCAGACCCGCCATGTTCGGTCATGTCCGGGTCACACAAGGGGGCTTCATGGCCAAAAGCAAGATGACTGTAGCCGAGATGATCGGGCTCTTCCTCACCCCTGACGCGCCTGTGCAGGTGACCGCCTTCGATGGGTCGGTCTTCGGGCAGGACCAAGCGCCGCTGCATCTGGAAGTCAAGAATTCCCGTGCCATGTACTACATCACGGAAAATCCCAACGACCTGGGTCTGGCCCGGGCCTACCTGCAGGGCGATCTGGATTCTCCCGAGCTGCTGCCAGGCAACCCCTACCAGGTTCTCAAGGAATTGATGGGCCTCAAGCACTTCGTCAAGCATCCCAGCAAGATGGAGCTGGCCCGGGCAGCTGCGGCCGTCTTCTCACACGGGGTGCGCGTACCCGAGCCGCCGGCCATCGAAGGGCCCTCCCTGGCCAAGCGACTGACTGAGGGCATCCGTCCCCACACCCGCCGGGGCGACGCAGCCACCGTCAGCTACCACTACGACCAGTCCAACGACTTCTACCGGCTCTTCCTGGGCTCCTCCATGACCTACACCTGCGCCGTCTTCGAGAAGGAGGACGACAGCCTGGAGGACGCTCAGTGGCACAAGCTCAACATGGTCCTGGACAAGATGCACCTGAACAAGGGCGACCGTCTGCTGGACGTGGGCTGCGGCTGGGGCTCCATGGAGATCGCGGCCGCCCGCCGCGGCATTCACGTCATCGGCGTGACTCTGGCTGAGGAGCAGGTCGAGTGGGCTCAGAACTGGATTCGTCAGGAGGGCCTGCAGGATCTGGCCGAGGTCAGGCTGATGGACTACCGCGACGTGCCCGAGTCCGGATTCGATGGAATCTGCTCCATCGGCATGATGGAGCATGTGGGCTACAAGCAGTACCCCTCCTACTTCAAAGAGATGATGGACAAGCTGCGTCCGGGCGGCATCCTGCTCAACCACCAGATCACCCGCACCAACTCCCATGACCACAAGCGGGCCGGCGGCTTCATCGACCGCTACATCTTCCCGGACGGCGAGCTGGCCAGCCCGGCCGAGATCGAACTGGCCATCCAGGACACCGGCTTCGAGGTCATCACCCAGGAGAACCTGCGCCAGCACTATGCGCTGACCCTCAAGCACTGGACTGAGAACCTCCAGGAGCACTGGGGCCAGGCCAAGCCCATGGTGGGCGAGCCCAAGGCGCGTCTCTGGGGCCTGTACATGGCCGGCGCGCGGCTCAACTTCGAGCTCGACAACATTCAAATACACCAGTTCCAGTGCATCAAGCCCGATCCCGAGACCGGCACGGACACCTACCCGCTGCGTCCTTGGTGGGATCGCTAGTTGATCTGAAGAAAAGGGGCGAGGAATCGAATCCTCGCCCCTTTTTGTCTCTGCCACCCGTGCAGCCCGGTTCTCAGGAAGATCTGTCCGCCGAAGCCTCCAGCCGGGCCAGGTCCAGGGCCTTATTGAAGGCGTCCGAGGTCCAGCTGGCCCCAGCCACCTTCTCCACCTTGAGGTCCTTGAGCGGACGCCCTTGGACCACACCGGGCACAGCCCGGGCGAAGCGTTCCATGTGACCGCGCGAGATGGGCGAGTCCGAATGCCCCTGGACCTGGACCCGGCTCACCTGCCCTCCCGACAGATCCAGATCCACATCGATGGTGTCGGCCCCGTCACGCCCGTACTTGCCCGTCAGAGCGTAGGTGCCGTCGTGATAGTTGCCCGTGTCGGCCGGAGCGGCCGGCAACCCATCACGCGAGACGGCCGTAGGCTTGCCCTCGCCCGCCGCGCCGGATCCTTCCGCTGACCCTGGAGCAGAGCTGGACTCTGCGCCTGACCCGGCGAACTCGTCGTCCATGGGCTTGGCCTGCTGGCTTCCGCAGCCGCCCAAAAGAGAGCCCACCGCCACCAGGGTCGCCAATGTTGCCGAGGCCGTGGCCAGTCCCCGAGACTTGCTTTTAGCCATTTCAACGCCCTCCTTCTGCATCAGCAGCCGATCCCGGCAGGGTGCCGCCGGTCTTGGCCGTCTTGGTGGGGTCGTGGAAGCCCACCGGAATATCCTGGTCCCCGGAATCGCCAGGATCTCCACTGAAGGCCGGCCGACCTCCGGCTGCCAGGTAGGCCCGCTTGGCCTCCTCATCATTCCACTGCTCGCCGGCCAGCACACCGTGGTTGAGCATGATCTCCCGCTGGGCGCAGGAGGCCACCAGGGCATCGTGGGTGACCACGATCAGGGAGGTCCCTTGGTCATGCAATTGCCGGAAGAGGTCCAGCACGATCCGCTCATTGGCCTCGTCCAGGTTGCCAGTGGGCTCGTCAGCCAGGATCAGTTTGGGCTCGTTGATCAGCGCCCGGGCCACGCAGACCCGCTGCTGCTCGCCGCCCGAAAGCTGGCTGGGCAGATGGCGGGCTCGATCCGCCAGACCCACCCGGTCCAGGGCCTTCATGGCCTGGTCTTCGTCCACCACTGAGTGGTAGTACTGGGCCACCATGACGTTCTCCAGAGCGGTCAGATGCGGGACCAGGTAGAACTTCTGGAAGACCAGGCCGATCACGTTCTTGCGCACATCGGCCAGCTGGGACTGGCTCAGATCCTCCAGCGGCCGCCCCTGCAGGCGGACCGAACCACGGCTGGGCGTGTCCATGCAACCCAGAATGTTCATCAGCGTGGTCTTGCCTGAGCCGGATGACCCCACCACGGCCAGCCACTGACCTTGCGGGACGCTCAGATTCAAATCGTCCAGGGCATGCAGATCGCCGTAGATCTTGGATACATGGTCCAGATCCAGCAGCATGCCGCCGCCCGACGGGGACTCGTTCGCCTTTGCCTGCGTCATTGTCATTCCTCCCTCAAAACCAGGGCCGGGTCGATACGCGAAGCCCGGAGGACCGGCCGGATGGATGCGATCATGGATATGGCCACGCTCAGCAGGACCGTGCCCAGGGCCAGCCACCAGTTGAAGCCCAGCGGCCGCTGGAAGACGGACAAGCAGAGCAGCCGGGCGAAGCCATAGCCCAGAGCGGTGCCGATCAGGCCTCCTGCCAATCCGTAGCAGGCCGACTCAGCCAGAAACTCCATGGCTATCCCCCGCGATGAGGCGCCCAGAGCCTTGCGCAGGCCGATCTCGCTGCGCCGCTGGGAGACGATGGAGGCCATGGTGGTCCCCACGCCCACAAAGGTCAGGACCAGCACCACCACCGAAACCAGCCAGAAGAGCGACTGGAGCATGGCGATGGTGTGGCTGTCGCCCGCTGTGATCCTGGTGACTGGCCGGGCCTTGACCCCCATGGAGGTCATGTCGTTGATGCTGGCAGCGATGGTCTTCAGCCCCGAGGTCATGGTGTTGACCGAGTATTCGATGACATCGGTACCCCGTTTGGCCCGGGTCAGGAGCTCCAGATCGGCCAGGTCAGCGTAGATGATGCGATCCTCGGGACCGCCGGTATCGACAATGCCCCCCACACGGAAGTCTCGCCCCTGCCCTCCGGCCTTGCCCGTGACGGTGGATTGCCCGGCCGGATAGCCAATAGTTATCTGCTTGCCAGTGGTCAGCCCCAGCGAATCTGCCAGATCCCGCCCCACCATGACTGAACCGGACTGCGGCCAGGATCCCTCCACACTCCAGTGACGGTTGAGCTGACGCACCTGGTCGGGTTGGATGCCGGCCATCACGCGAGCCCCGGCATTGACCTGCACCGTCTCATATCGATAGGTGGCGTACCGCGCCGGGGCCTTGGCAGTCACCATGTGGGTGGTGTGGTCCACCATGCTCTGCTCGATGCCGGACCCGGACCGATTGCCTCCCTGAATGGGCGAGACAACCAGGTTGGCCCCGTAGGAGCGCATCTCCTGGTTGATCTGCCTGGGGGCTTCGATGCAGACCGCCGCCAGGCAGAAAAGGGTGGCCGCGCCCACCAAGGAGGCCACCACGGCCATCAGGGCCCGGCCCCTACGGCGGAAGACGGCCCCGAAGAGCATGGTCAGAAACATGCGGGTGTTGGTCATATGGCTTGTATGGCGATCAGCGGCCATGAAGCACCTCCGCCGGCCGAAGCCGCAGAATCGATCTGATGGACGAAATGGACGCCAGCAGCACGGTCAGGGCCAGCAGCACGAAGACCAGCACGAAGACCATGGGCCTCATGGTGATGCCCGAGCCGAAGACCACTCTGCCCACAATCTGTGCCACTCCGGAGCCCAGCAGGGCGCCGACCAGAGCCCCAACCAGGGCGATCAGCGCCGTCTCGGCCAGCACCAGTCGGGACACGGCTCCATCGGTGGCACCCAAGGCCTTGAGCAGAGCGAACTCCGAGGACCTCTCGGATATGGAGGACGCCATCAGGTTGGCCACGGCGATGGCTGCCGCCAGCAGGCTGAGCACGGTCATCAGAATCATGACCGCCTGGGTCTTTTGTAGAACATCGCCCTGCAGGGCTGCCACCTGTCTGACCTGCTTGGCCATGGACCCGGGTATGGCCTCCTCGATCTGGTAGGCGATGGAGGACGGATAAGCCGTGCAGTACCAGGTCTCCCACTCGTCCTGGGAGAGGGCAGCAGGGTTTCGTGCGGCCTTGCGGGCCAGGTCGTTCTCGGGCGTGGTCAGGGCCTTGACCTCCACCTGATCGATCTGATCGGTCAGGCCGGACATCTCCTGCAACGCCTTGGTGGGCAGGTAGAGGGAGGAGGCATCCGAATCACCGGAGTCGAAGATGCCCACAATGGTGACGGTCTGCTGTTTACCATCCAGACCCACCTTGACCTGGTCGCCGACCTGACGGCCACCCAGTCGTGCAGCCAGCTCTTTGCCCATCATGGCCTCGGTCCTGCTGCCGGACCCAGCCTCGTCCTTGGGCCAGCGTCCTTGAACCTTCCACCAGGGCCGAAGACCTTTCAGGCCTGCGGTGCTGCTCTCGCCGCTGTCAACCTTGACGGTCCGGCCGAACCAGGTGCCCACCAGGGGGGCGCCGACCTGGTCCACGGTGCCGCGAAGGTCCAGACGGGGGGCAAAGTCGGTGATGTTGTAGGCCCAGAAGATGGTCTTGATCTTGGGCACCTGGGACTCCTTGAGGAAGGCTGTCGGCGTTGACTCGTCGCCTGATGGGCCGCCCTCCTGGTCGCCGTAGAGGTCGGAGACCACGGCATCAGCCTTGGCCTGGACCGTGATGTTGGATCCGTAGGTGGACAGTTCCGCGTTGAGCTTGTCGCCCACGTCGAAGACCACCCCCAGCATGGCCGTTGCTACGCAGGCAGACAGGCAGACCGTGACGGCGATGAGCATTCTTCGCCCAAACTGGCGGCTGAACGACCGCAGCATCATGCGCATGAAGAACATACCAACCGCTCCTTCCCTTTTTTTCAGCTCTTGAAGTGCGATGACAGGGCATCCAGGTCGGCGGTGCTGATCAGTATGGCGCCCCGGCCGGTTTTGTAGGGCAGGGGGACGGGATTACAGCCGCCCTTGAACCCGATGGTGGCCAGGTTGATGGCTACGTCGCACTTCTTGCAGATGATCTTGCCGTCTTTTTCGTAGTAGCCCGCATCCCCGCAGTTATCGCAGGCATCCAGCCCTACCCCATAGGCGGCGCCATTCTTGCGGATGATGATGAAGCGCATCTCGGTGCCGTCCTTGGCCCGGTAGCTGAATCGATGCAGGTGGCCATCCTCCACCTGGGAGAAACGGATGGTAGCCGTATGGGCAGTCAGGGAATACCGCTCCGGAGGCGAGAGCACGGGGACCTTGTGGGCCTGGGCCGTGCCCACGGTCAGGGCCAGGGTGACACCGATCATGGCTACCAGGCTCCAGACCGCTGATGCCAGGGCCCTTCGACGGAAGGCCCGGTGGCTGCGGTCGTCGGCCGTGGAAGCTCCGGTCACCGGCATGCGCCAGCCTGCGACCAGGCAGGCCAGGACTGGAATGATGAAGACCAGAACCTGGGCAAGCACCAGGATCAGGTCGGCGTTGTAACCCAGGGCCATGACCCGGAAGGCCCAGCCGTGCAGAAGAACCAGGCCAGTGGTCTGCATCAGGGCCACCAGGGCTACGCCGTGCCGGACCAGCAGCAGGACCACCATGAGCAGGGCGGCCAGACGGAAGGCTATCCGGGGGCAGGAGGTATGCATGGTCCTCAGAATGGCAGCCACCGTCACAGCGGCAGCCAGGCCGAGCAGGAAACCCAGGGCCCGCAGGAGCATGGCCGAGGTCAGCACCGGCTCCCCCGGCTCAACAAAGGCCGTAAGCTGCAGGATGACATCGGGCAGGGCACGGAAGGTGGTCAGTGCTATGGCCAGTGCCGCGAAACCGTTGGCCAGATCCATGGCCCAGGGGCGGCGATGCCAGTCTGAAACCAGCCGGTCGGCGGCCAGCACCACCGCGATGGCCGCCAGATCGGTCAGAACGCAGGCTACCAGGGTCGGGTAGTTGACCATGGTCCGCCGGTTGATGATCACGGTGGCGCGCAGGAGGGCGAAGACCAACGCCCCCAGCACGCCGACCCCCAGACCGATCAGTCGCCAGGAGGAGGAACGGGGCCGATCGCGGCCTTCGCCCACCCCCAGCAGCACGCTGAAAACCATGACCAGGAGGGCCGGGGCCAGCGTCCCCGGCAAGACCGTGACAAATTGCTCAAGCATGGTGCATAGCAGCTTACCACTGGTGGGGCGTGTAGTCCCAGTCCCAGCTGACCACGATGGGCTCGGTCCAGAAGTGTCCCTTCACGCCGGTCTCCGGGTCGACGTGCAGCATCCAGCCCTTCTTCTCCGGGGAGTCGATGGAATAGGTCAGCTTGTAGGATCCGGCCTTCTCCATCTTGATGTTGGCCCCGTAATGCGGGCCATCCGAGGCGTTCATCTGCATGAAGGTGCCGGACTGCTTGTCGTTGGGATCATCCTTGTTCTGGATGGTGTAGTTGACGGTCAGATCCGGAACGAACTCACCCTTGGCATAGCCCAGGTTGTTGTTGGGCAGGGCGTGGATATCAGCCTCCAGGTGCAGGCTGGCATCAGCCGCCTTCAGACCCATGGATGCAGGCTCCATGTCGATGGGCTGGAAGAAGACCGTGCCGATGTTCAGAGGGCCCTTCTGCTGATCGTCGGGCGGGATGGGGATCTCCTCGAACCCGGCCCCCTTGCCCGCCGAGGACTGGGAGGCACCGGAGGCCTCAGGCGCGGGCGCCTCACGGGTGCCTGACCCGCTGGAGCCGCACCCCGCCAGGGCCAGGGTGCCTGAGAGCACCAGCGCGACCAAGGCGGTCAATTGTCTCTTCTTCATGATTGTCCTTCGCTCTTTGGTGTTTGCATGGACGCCGTGACCTCATAGGGCACAGCCCCTTCGGCGGTCTGCTCGGTTTCCGCCTGGTGGGCGGTTGCCGACGACGACCCGCCGGAGTCCTGATTCGACTGCGCCTGCTCCTGCTTGTGCAGGCGGTGGGTCGACACAATTGCCAGCACGACCACGACCAGGGCCGCCAGGATCTGGGCGCCGATGGTCTGCGTGTATGGATACAGCCCGATCCAGTCGCTGGTGGGCACCCCGGGCAGGTAGGTGGCCGGCACCAGGTCGCCCTCGATCAGGGCATGGACGCCGCCCCCGGCGAAGATGACCACCATAACCGCCATGAGCAGGCTGGTGATGATGAAGAAGGGCCGGATGGGAATCTTGACCGAGGTGAAGCGGATGAGCATGAAGACGATGACCAGGACCACGGCGGCTGCCGCAAAACCGGTCCAGATCTCACGTGTGCCGCCAGGAGCCATGGCGAAGATGGCCTGGTAGAACATGACCGTCTCAGCCCCCTCGCGGAAGACCGCCAGGAAGGAAAGCAGGGCCAGGGAGATCACACTGCCCTTCGAGATAGCAGCCACCGTCCGGCTTTGAATGTAGTGGTTCCAGGATTCCACAGAGGACTTGGACAGCATCCAGTTGCTGGTGTAGAGCAGCATGAGCATGGCCACCAGGGCCACCACGCCCTCCAGGATCTCCTGCTGAGGGCCATTCCCGTTGAAGAGCAGAGTGAAGAGCAGGGCCACCAGCCCGCTGGCTATAAGGCCCGCTGCAATGCCCCAGTAGATGTGCCGGACATTGTCTTTATGGCCGGACTTGACCAGGTAGGCGATGATGGCCGCCACCACCAGGATGGCCTCCAGACCCTCCCGCAGCAGAACCACGAAGGCCTGGCCGAAGGCGGAGGTCAGGAAGGACGTCCACCCATTGACCTGGTCCGCGGCGCCTCCATCCAAAATGGCGGCGTCCTCGACCAGCATGCTTTTCAGGTCGTTCACCAGGGTCTTGGCCGGCTTGCCCGCCACCATGGCCATCCGGGTCTCCTTGAACTGGTACTCGACCTGGGAGACCCTGTTGCCGCTGATGGCGTTCATGACGTTTTTCTCGAAGCCCAGCTTTTCGTAATACTGGTAATAGGCCTTGTTGACCAGGTCGGATCCCGCCTGGCCCTGCCCCTTGGACGCCTGGGCGAGCGCCTGATCCAGAATGGGCGTCATCTCGTGGGCCACCTGGGTCCAGGTCCGGTCGCCCTTGCCGTTGTTCCGATGCTTCTTGGCTGCGTCCAGCCTTCGACGGTCCGCCTTGATCTGCTCCTGCTGGGCCTTGGCATAGGCGCGGGGATTGGCCAGCCCCTGGGTGGCATCCAGCTGGGAGGCCGCAGCAGCCAGATCGGCTCGCAAAGCTTCGCAATCCTGGTCTATAACAGCTTGATTGTTATCCGCATAGGCTTTCGACTGAAGAGACTGAAAACGTTCATCCAAGTCGTTGCGGCGGTCCTGCCCCAATGTTGAAGCGGTAACTGTAACGAAATTCGAACCGATGTAGCCTGAATTGTAGGCAGCCATGAAATTGGCAGCGGCCCCTGCATGATCACCATCAGCATAAGCTCGCCGCCCAGAATTCAGATCCTGATCAATGGCCTTGACCACATCGGTCCAAGTAGCATAACTGGTCGACGCGGATGCCCCTAGGGCCGTTTGCATTGGCAGGCAACATAGGATGAAGCACACAGTCAGCAATGCCAAGATCGACGACATGCGCGCCGATATGCGTCCAGTCTTAGCCATCCTGACCTCCAGTATCAGCTTCCACACCTGCGTTACTAGGATCAATAAAGCTGTATATCTCCGTACAACACGATCCATGGGTTAATCTACTGCAAAGCAAACAGAAAAAATAGGTTTGACTTTTTACCCATTTCACACTATGGGAGCTATGAGGAGAATGCGCGTGGATTTTGCGCCTTGCCGCCCTATATGCCTCCCTCTTGCATGGATGGCTTCACATCGATCGTGTAGGAGAGCTCATCAACTTTCTCTTTGTTGATGAGCTTCATGAGAACAGAAACCGCAACCTTCGCCAGTTGTCGGTAAGGCTGAATGATCGTAGGCAATGGCGGGTATGCAGTCTTGTATATGAAGGATCCATCATATCCGAACACCAGCAAATCTGCGGGAATAGACAACCCTCTTGTCAAGGCCCTCTTTTGAACCGCGAGCGCCACCATATCTGAGGCGAACACGCCGTCAAGATCGGGATACCGATCCAAAATCATATCCGCCACATCCAGATAAGAGTCAAAATCGAACTGATTCAGTCCAAGTTCATAGGTGTGGCAGGCGATGCCATGTTTCATCATTTCTTCGCCGAATGCCGCATGACGCTTTCCTGAGGGTGTTCTCACCTTCGTATATCCGACCAGCTGGATGACCTTCTTGCACCCATGTCTGATAAAGGCCTGCGCAGCTATGCGTCCACCTTGCTCATGGTTGGCACTTACCACAGGAATGTCATCGGCAAGGTTCCTGTCCAAAGCAACAATCGGAGCACTGATGTCCGAATACCGTATATCAATTGAATGGCTGCCGATGATGATGCCGTCGACTTTGTTTTCCTGGAGCATCTCCAGGTACTTCTTCTCTTTGCTCGAAGAGTCTTTGGTATCGCACAGGATCATCTTGTAGCCTTTGCGATCCAACTGATCCTCTATGCAGGCGGTCATCGTCGAAAAGAAAGGCTGGGTAACGTCTGGTATGACCAAACCGACCAGGTTGGTTCTGTTGCTGTACAGACTTCGAGCAATCTGGTTGGGATGGTATTGAAGAACATTGATGGCGTTGTGTATCTTTTCGCGAGTCATCTGCGATATGTATCCGCGATTATTGAGGTAACGGGACACGGTATTTTTAGAAACTCCGGCATACTGTGCTACATCATTAATCGTCGTCATACTGGCTCCATCACACGTGTTCGGTACCTCTGCCAACCACGGCACCCGACGGGATAACCCACATCATTAGTAGATTACGCCTGCCACTGCGGCAAAGACATCAAATCCGCACCCCGTACGATCGCAGACCCAACAGGTTGGCCTCACCGCCTTGAGTCGAAACAGTAAATCCATTGCACCCATTTTTGGGGAAAATGTTGAGCGAATGACATACTCTGCCATCATCCGCAAAAATCTCTAGTGATGTACGATCACTGACGATGCGAACTGATAAAGCAGCATTCCTCACGCCAGTCAAACTACTCCGAGTGGCCCCCTTGCTCCATCCATCAGCCCGATTGCGATCCACTACCATGAGTGCACGTTTCAGATCAAGATAGCAGACAGTTTCATGCTGCTTGTCTGCGCGCATGTGCAGTTCGACGACATCAGCTGTGGTAGTCGCCAGATCAATCGAAAAAGTCAGATCATAATGCACGCCATCAGATACCGGGATATCGGTTGGCTCCACTCCCACTGCCATGTGCTCCAACTCATAGGGGTCAACGTGGAGCAGCGAGAGCTCTCGAACAGGTTCGAATGCCAATTCATCCTGGCCTTCAAGGCGCACCTCTCGCGGAAGACAGAATGACCCGCACCAACCTTCGCGATATGTCGGCCCCCAGTCCTTCCAAAACGGCATCCAGTCCCAGCAATTCGCCCAAGCAAGCATGATCCTACGCCCTGAACCATCCAGAAAGGTCTGAGGAGCATAGAAATCGAATCCCCAATCAATCTCTCCATTCGAGGTATAACAAAATCGCCCGGTCCGATAATCGAAATCACCAATGAAGTAGACGACTGTGCGCTCTCCTGCTCCCATCGGCGAGCAGAATAGGACATAACGGTCGCCAAGTTTAAAGAAATCGGGGCACTCCCACATGTAGCCCCATTCACCCCTGCTTTCCGCCATAGTGTTGAGAAACTGCCAGTGGATCAGATCGTCGGAACGATAGAGCAGGACACAGGCCTGACCATGCCGTTGTGCCCCACATATCAGGTAATAAACACCTTCGT
Organism: Bifidobacterium sp. ESL0820; assembly: GCF_052606235.1. Taxonomy (NCBI): domain Bacteria; kingdom Bacillati; phylum Actinomycetota; class Actinomycetes; order Bifidobacteriales; family Bifidobacteriaceae; genus Bifidobacterium; species Bifidobacterium sp. ESL0820. The sequence continues at coordinate 1,656,426 of NZ_CP199594.1, read as the reverse complement.
GCTCCCAGACCTTGGGATCGCGGAAGAAATCATGAGACACCCCCTCGGGGGCGCTGATGACCGGGTTACCTTCATATTTCTTGAAGTGAATGCCGTCATCACTCCACGCCAGGCACTGGTTCTGCTCAAACCCTCTGCCATTATTGGAAGTGCCGGTGTACAGCAAATACAGCCTGTCATCCTTAACGATGGCGCTCCCGGAGAAGCAGCCACCTTGTGGATGGTCGTCATACCATTCGCTTGGAGCCAATGCGATCGGCAGATATCTCCAATGGAAGAGATCATCGCTGACCGCATGACCCCAAAACATGCGGCCCCAAAACCCGCTGTAGGGATTAAATTGATAAAAGATGTGATATTGTCCGCGGAACCAGATCAAACCATTGGGATCATTGATCCAACCGGTTTGTCCCATGAAGTGGTATTCCTGCCTCATAACTCCTGCAGACACCTGAGCCTTGTGATCATCAATATGCTTTTGCGCATGTGCAATGGCCAAGGCCATGCTCTTCTGGGACATTTCCGATTTTCCTTTCACTTGGTCAAATGGTCAGCGGTCGAACGCCTGGCGTTGCTCTGCAGCAAATTGCGTATTCAATTCAGACTCGTGAGCAGTCTTTTCCTCCTTGAGACGGAACTGCTCCTGCCGTAGCGGTCTATAGGCCTTCCAACGACGTTCGTAGGATTCTCTGGCCTCACGCATATCGTCAGTCAATGAAGGCATGCCACCGTCTCGTGTGGCATAGGTGGGCACATCGGGTATCCGCTGATCGACCGGCAGGATATGCAAGGGCGTTTCATCAGGCATAGTCTGATACCAGTAAGCGGTGGAGCTCCAGTCATCAGAAAGCTGGTTGGCGTGTCCGTGTTCGATGCTGACTCTCAGACTCTTAGAGAACCTGACCGGATCAGTGATATGAAATCGATATGAGACCTGCACACCATTTGAATCTGCCTCATGGACAATAGTCCCAAAGAAGGGGAAAGAGTTCCTCTGCATACCCCATGCATTATTGAAGTAATCCTCAGTACCGGTGCCATTGAGACTGGGATACTCTTCTCCATCTATGAAGAACATATCATTGCCTTCACCCCACCAGCTGCCTTGATAGTGGTGGACGGTCAGATTGCACCCTACGTAGTGTCCCCTTCCCTTAACGTCCAAAAGGGTGTAATTGTTTTCACCTTTGAGGTTTCGTACTCCGTTGACTTCAGGCGCATTGACCTGCAGATCGTCGCCCCATCCTGCACAGCGGGCGGTTCTGTTCCAGCAAGCATGGAAATATGCCGTATCGTCAGGAAGATGATCCCTATACATTTCATAATCAATGTTGAAATACAGAATGAAGGGCAAATCACCCTCGTTGATGATATCGATGCGAGCCTTTCGATCGAACGGCATCGGGAAGTAGCACGATACCGAACAGGGTGCGCCGAATCTTCCAGCCTCTTCGGGTTTGAGCGAGACATTGAAGGGCAGAGATGAGAAATTCCCCGGATAACTGTTCCCTATACAGAAAAAGTCTCCCAAGGGGGCAAGAACACTTGGACTGTCCTGATCATCCCACGTGATGCTGATCAGCACTTTCCGATAATAGAATGGGTCATAATCATCCCAGACCACGCCCAAGGCGGGACCGATCTCCATGACAGGAGCTGCCTGTGCCATTTGCTGGGGATCCATGATTGAGGGAGCCGCCACCCTCCTGCAGGAGGATGTCATCCACATGTGCGTAATGCAGCCAGGGCCTTCTATTTCCCCTAAGCAGGTGGTCTTGCCCGCAGGAACCTCCCAGTAGTCCTGATTCCTTCCGCTGTGGTCCCAGCTCGACAATCGCCCATTGCGCGAATCCGTAATTGTCGTCAAATCTCGAAACAGCCCGTTTATGTTATTCATTCTTTGCCCTTTCATTGTCTATTGAATAGAGAAGGTCAAACGCCAATTTCCTCATTCATCCCTTGACAGCCCCGGCAACCATGCCGCCTACGATCTTCTTTTGGAAGAGCCCGTAGAAAATCAGCTCGGGGATGATGATCATGACGCTGGATGCCACAATGCCGCCATAATCGACCGTATAAGTGCCCTTGAAGAAGGAGGCACCCATCGCCAGCGTGTAGTCAGCTTGCCTGCGCAGCATGACCGATGCAAAGGGATACTCATTCCACATGTACAGCACGTTGAATATGACCACGGTAGCGATGACTGGTTTGGTCATGGGCAGAATAATACGAATCATAAGATCCCATATTGAGCACCCATCAATAATGGCCGCCTCGTCAATTTCAGGCGGCAGCGCCTGCAGATAACCGACGAAGAGCAGAGTGTTGAAAGAAATTGACGAGGCCACATAGGGAAACACCAGAGCCCACTGTTCCCGTAATCCGAAAAAGATATTGATCTTATACACCGGAAACAGCAGGATGAAGGGGGAAACGCACAGCCCTGCTATGAGAAACCCATAGACCAGCCGTCGCAAATTGGGATGGTCGAACACCATCCTTGCCAGAGCGAATGAACTCAGGAAGGTTATGACCAGCTCGATGGCCAAAGCGACCACGCAGACCATGAAGGTGTTGGCGTATAGTCTTGGATAGTCAAGCGTTTTCAGTGCGTTGACATAGTTGCCCCAACTTAAGGAATGCGGCAAGGCAAGTGGGTTGGACAGGATTTCTGCGTTGCTCTTAAACGACAGAACAAGCATCCAGATGAAGGGGAACACCACCAGAACCGTAATGATGGCGATTAGGACATACATTATGCGTTTCGTGCGTTTCGCAAGCATGCTTACTCACCCTTCCTGCTGAAGATGAAGTACAGCCCTGTAAGCGCCAGTGAAATAAGGAAGGTGACACTGGCGATGGACATGCCGTATCCGTAGTCACTGCTGGTGAAAGTCATGGAATAGCTGTAGGTCACCAGAGTCTCGGAGAGATGGTTGGGGCCGCCGCCAGTAGTCTGCTGTACAATTTCGAATATTTTGAATATACCTGTAATGATTAGGACCGCAACGGTTGATATCGTGGAGCGCATCATCGGTATGACGACATAACGGACCCGCTGCCAGCCCGTGGCACCATCGATTTGAGCAGCTTCAAGAACCTCTTCGGGAATCATCTTCAAACCGGCGATGAAGATGGTGACCAGATAACCTAATTGCTGCCAGAAGTAGATAATGGCGATGCTATACGGAGAAAGGACAGTCCCGCCTATCCACTGCTTGGCCCAACCTCGTAATCCGATTGCTCGCAGCAGACCATTGACAATGCCCACCTTCGGATCCAGTATGTAGACCCAAATAATGCCCACGATGATAGGGGCGATAATCGCAGGAGAGAAAATCAGCGATTTGGAAAGATCGATGAACCGCAGTTTGTTGTTGAGCAGCAATGCAATGAAAAACGAAAGAATCATGAGCAGTACTGAGGCAACGACAAAGATGATTATTGTGTTCGCGCCAGATTTCCAAAAGAATGGATCATGGATGAGCCGAACATAGTTGGACAATCCAATGAATCTTGCCCGCCCGATTCCGGAATATCTAGTAAAGCTGTATCCGATAGCTATAGCTATAGGGGCGATGATAAAGATTACGTAAACCAAGCACGTGGGTATCAGAAAACCCACCTTGTACCGCGTCTTGCTGAGCCAACGCATATGATGCCGTTCTTCCAAGTGTGATGCCCCTCATTCCCTCAAATCCCCCGTTTGGAGAATGGGCAGACATATTCAATTACTTATGACTGGTTTTCCAGGCTTGATCGATCTTGCTCAAACCTGCAGAAGGTGTATAAGTACCTTGGATCACTCCGAAAATGGCGTCATAGAGAGCCTGTTGACTCGCTGCATCCAAGGTGAGATCCGGTGCAGAGGCTGGCGAAGGCCAGTTCTTGCCAAGCGCCTTGAGCATCTCATTCATGGCGTATTGGTTTGACGTCGCTTTCAGCCCTGGATAATTGGTCGCAGGGAAGGTCGATTTGGCATAGGACATCTTTGCGGCCTGTTCCCCGTAATAGAACTTGAGGAATTCGTAGACACCGGCTTTCATCGCCGTATCATCGCCTACAGCCTTGTTGACCACGATCGGATTCGCCGGGACCCTCATGGATACATTTTGGTCATATGAGGAATCACTAAACTTTGGACCCCACCAAAATCCGACCTTGTCCCCTAAAGAAGAATCAAATTCGGCACAGTCCCACTGCCCAGATCCGAATAAAGCAGCTTTCCCGTCATTAAACTGCTGTTTGGCATCGAAGTATTCAATGGTCGAAACATTTTCCGGGAAAGCACCGGCCTTTGCCAACCTTTCGATTTTATCAAATGCTTTGAGAAAATCAGGATTATTGAATTGTTCTTTTCCTGCCTTGATCTTCTTCAGATTGTCCTGCCAGCCGTATCGAACCAAAAGCTCGTTAAATTCCCACATCGTATAGGAGCTGTTTTTGCTTCCTATGGCAATCGGCGTATATCCTCCTGCCTTGATCTTGGGAAGCGTCTCCATCAGCTGCTCATACGTGGTGTCATCGTTGGGATAAGGAATCCCCAACTTGTCAAAAATCTCCTTGTTATAGAAAAAGCCTTGCACATTGCTCTGATAGGGGAGCCCATATTGACCGGTCTGCTTATCTTCAAACGAGTCCTTTCCCCCAGCGATTGCCTTGGCCACCGAAGGGTTATTCTGCAGAAAATCACGCAGGTCCAGCAAGGCGCCGGACTTACTGTATTCGGGAGCTTCGCTGGCATCGATCCAGAACAGCTGGGGCAATGTGCCATCAGAAGCCTCGAGCTTCATATTCTTAGAATGAGATTCCTTGTCAGATGCTTCGAAGACCACCTTGTATTTGCCTTGATGCTTCTTGTTGAATGCCTGCACTATGTCATACGTCACAGCCTCTTGCTTTTTCGGATTGGCCACATGAATGCCAAATTTGATGATCGTCGACCCGCTGGCATCCTTGCCCTGATTGCCGCACGCTCCCAGCATGCCCAAGGACAAAATCCCGGCCAAGCAGGCCGCAACAGTTTTCACCACGTTGTGTCTGTTCATTTTCTTATCCTTTTTGTAACCCACCAGTAGCCGTTTCCCTTCAGAAACATGAACGCTTTCGTCCCGGAACCGGTCATGGCAACTCACCACCTTCGTCAGCAGACCAAGCATCAGACAATCGCGATCCGTTGTATGTTAATCGAATAACATATTCAGGACACTATTGAGTACAGTCCCAAAACTGGAGTACTGGTTTACATCAGCAATCTGTCGTAGATAACTGTATTTACAAGCCTTTCTTGAACCTGCTGATTACAGCGTACATCAATAACAGAATATGTCAACCGGATAACATAAGACCCACGTTATCGCGTACCCAATCAAGCAGGCAACCTCTGTCCGGCCAACGGTGAAGGCGTGTAGCCTCAATGGATAACAGCAGATCCTTTGAAGATGAGGAAAAATAATCAGCGAGCCATCAGGAACCGGATCGATGACCCGCTGACATGTCGCGCATGGCTTGATGTAACTAGTTGTTGACCTGAACTCAGGCCAGCTTGGGCTCGCCCCTGTGCTTCCACAGGCAGATGCCGCCGAAGACCAGCAGCCAGACCAATCCCAGTATGGCCGGATACCGGGTGTCGGGAGCCAGGAAGAGCGAGAGATAGATCAGGACGAAGAAGGCGATGGCAACGGCTCCAGTCACCCGGTAGGCCGGCATGAGGAACCCGTCAGGCATGAAGTCCGGGCTGGTCCGGTAGCGACGGTGAGCCAGCAGGGTCAGGATGTAAATAAAGATGATGACCGCGCTGGAGCAGGAGGTGAACAGGACGAAGGTGTCCTCGAAGCCGGGCAACAGATGCAGCACCGGGGATAAAAGGATCAACACCCCAGACAGAATGATGGCCCGGGCAGGCACCTTGCCGCGGCGTGAAATCGTATGCAGGCTGCGCATCACCGGAGAGTGGCCGGCGGCGGCCAGCTGGAAGAGGTTGCGGCCGGCGGAATAGAGCAGGGAATTCAGCGAGGAACTGGCTGCCGTGATGACCACGAAGAAGACCAGGGCGGCCGCCCAGTCGACCCCGGCGTAGCGAAAGACCATGACGAATGGCGAGGTGAAGCTGCCGTCAGCGTTGGGACGGAAAGAGCGCCAGGGCACGATCAGCATGATGGCGACCAGGGCGCCCACGTAGAAGATCAGCACCCTCAGGATGATCTGGTTGATGGCCTTGGGCAGGACCTTGCGGGGATTCTGGGTCTCGGAGACGGTGACCCCCACGAATTCGATCATCTCGTAGGCGAAGAAGACCATCTGGAAGCTCATGAAGAAGGCCATCCACCCGTTGGGCGCCATGCTCAGGCCATTGGTGATGTTGTCCAGGCCCGCATGGCCGGCCGGGCTGATCCGATCCTGCCCCGGCATGTGAACCGCCGGATAGTGGAAGCCCGTGATGACCATGACCACGGCCGTGGCGATCATGGCCAGGATCAGGGTGATCTTAATCATGGAGAACCAGAACTCGGTCTCCCCGAAGACCCGCACGGCAATCAGGTTGATGCACACCATGGCCGCCAGGAAGCAGAGCTCGATCAGGCCCCGCCAAGCGCTCAGATCGATGCCGAAGGTGCCGAAGAAAGTGACAAAGTAGGTGCCCACGGCAGTCAGCTCGGACATGCCGATCAGGATGAGCACGATCCAGTAGGACCAGCCGGCGAAAGACCCCCACCCCTGGCCCAGGTAGCGGCTGATGAAGGCGATGAAGGTGTGCTGGACGGGGCTGCGATACATGAGCTCGCCAATGGCCCGCATGAGCAGGTACATGATCACGCCGACGCCGATGTAGACCAGGATGATGGAGGGGCCGGTCAGGGCTATGGACTTGCCCGACCCCAGGAAGAGCCCGGTGCCGATGGTGCCCCCGATGGCAATGAACTGCACATGACGGTTGCTCAGACCGCGTTCCATGCCGTCGCCTGCCGAGGCGCTGTCACCTTGATTCTGCTGCGCCAAAGGGCCATTGCCCGTACGGTTCATGCGACTGCACCTCCTTGTCTTCACAACCCATTAATCATCGCCGTCCAGGAAGGGACATCCCATCAAGGCCGGTAGGACAGCAATACCATAGAGGTGTCGATAACCGGGAACAGACGGCAGGCACCGACGCCCATGGTAGGACCCAACGGTCACGATTCGGTGAATTTAACGTCTCATATGGCGGACGTCTCTGTTCCACAATGCAAAGGCATGCTCATTCCGCTCGGACCGGCTCCTATAGGGTTGGCCCTGTCAGCCGGTCACATTCAGCTGACAACTACCACCTAAGGAATGACATCCCCATGGATCAACCCAAGGAGTCGCAGGGCAAGAACCTGCGCAAAACCCTGAAGAACAGGCACATCCAGCTCATCTCGCTGGGCGGCGCCATAGGGACGGGACTCTTCTACGGGTCCGGGGAATCCATCTCATTGGCAGGGCCGGCCATCATCATCGCCTATCTGATAGGCGGTCTGGCCATCTTCATGATCGTCAGGGCCATGAGCGAAATGAGCGTGGAAGACCCCAAGTCCGGCGCTTTCAGCTACTACGCCACCCGCTACTGGTCCAAGCGGGCGGGCTTCGTGTCGGGATGGAACTACTGGATGAACTACGTCCTGGTATCCATGGTCGAACTCTCCGTGGTGGGCACCTTCGTCAACTTCTGGTTCCCGGCAATCCCCGCCTGGGTCTCTGCGGCCTTCTTCCTGGTGGTCATCACGGCCGCCAATCTGATGGGAGTCAGCAAGTTCGGCGAGTTCGAGTTCTGGTTCGCCATCATCAAGATCGCGGCCATCGTCGCCATGATCATCGGCGGCCTGGCCGTCGTAGTCATGGCCCTGCCCACGGCCAACGGACTGCGAGCCTCCTTCGCCAACTGGTTCACCGTGGGCGGCGGGTTCCTGCCCAACGGACTCATGCGTCACGGGGCCAATGGCCAGTGGACCGGTCTGCTCATGTCGCTGGCGGTGGTCATGTTCAGCTTCGGCGGCACCGAGCTGATCGGCATTACCGCCGGAGAGGCCTCCGATCCCCGTCGGACCATTCCCAAGGCCACCAATGCCATCATCTGGAGGATCCTGGTCTTCTACATCCTGACGCTTGGGGTGATCATGGCCGTAGTCCCCTGGAATGCCATCGGCAAGCCCAACGCCCAGGGCATGGTGGTCAGCCCCTTCGTCCAGATATTCGACTCGGTGGGAGTCCACGCGGCCGCAGGCATCCTCAACTTCGTCTGCCTGACTGCGGTCATGAGCGTTTATAACTCGGCCCTCTACTCCAACTCCCGCATGCTCTTCTCCCTGGCCCGGCAGGGCAACGCCCCCAAGTACCTGAGCCGCCTGTCCAAGGGCGGCGTGCCCTACGCAGGAGTGCTGACCTCAGCCTGCATCATCGCCCTGGCCGTGGTCGTGGTCTTCCTCTGGCCCCAGTTCGCCTTCAACTATCTGATGAGCATCGCCACGATCTCGGCCATCATCAATTGGTCCATGATCATGGTGACCGAGATGCTCTTCCGGCGTGCCGTGGCACGAGGCGAGGGGCCGGGCGACCTGGCCGGCAAGACCGGTGAAAGCGCTTTGAACGCCCTGCACTTCAAGCTGCCCTTTGCCCGGGTGACCCCCTGGGCGGTTCTGGCCTTCCTGGCCTTCGTGGTGGTGCTCATGTATTTCTCCCCCAGCTACCGGGTGGCGGTCATCGCCGGGCCCATCTGGCTGGCCATCCTCCTGGTGGCCTACCAGCTGACCCATCGGCACAGGCGCGACTAAGGGGCCCGGCCCAAATCAGGCCGACTGTCTCTCAACGACCCATATGCGTGGCGTATGATTCAATGTCTTGCCGAGATTGTCCCCACATTCGCTGGCTTCAACAATGGCATCGATATAGGCAAAGACAACATTGTCGTAATCGATACTTGTCAATGATGGCTGCAGATAGGCAGCAATGGGGTCATTATCGACTCCGATGATGCGCAGGCCTCGGGGAATTTCGATGCCCTTGTTCTTGACCCTGGAGATCAGAAGCGCGGCCAGCTGATCATTGTAGACGCAGACCCCATCGCATTTGTTCTCGACCAAGCAATTCACCAGAGCGTCTGCCGACTGGCCGTGGTCATGCCATGAGATATTGGCATTCAGTACCAGATTCCGCCCCCCTGCAGCGAGTCCTCGTCGTACACCTGCCAGCCTCGACCCACAAATGGCGCTGTTGCTGGAGGTTGTGGTACCGACATAGGCGATGCGCTCGCAGCCCTTGTCCATGAGGTATCCGGCCTGTTGAGCGCCAACGGATTCCTGAAAATCACCAAACAGCTCTACGGGAGGCAGGCCGTTGTGCTTTTTCCTGGAAGGCCGGAAGAACTCGACCAGAGGAATATGAAGCCTCTTCAGAAGGTCCTTGTCTTCATTAGATAGCTGGAAGAAGGGAACCACAACGCTGGGTGTGATTTCTTCCAGGAGCTGCTTCAACGGAGTGGTCGATCCTGCGGTCTTCGAAAAGAGGCAGGTCAGCCCTCGGTCATGGAGACTCCGGCTCAGTACATTCGTTGCTTCATCGGCCTTGAGCGAGGGCTCGGAATCCACGGTAAGGCATAAAACAACGGTGCCCCTGCCACGTTGCAGTACCCTCCCGGCCGCGGAAGGAACAAACCCCAAGTCATCAGCTGCCTTGATGACTTTCTGCCTGGTCTTCTCAGGGATCGATGCGTCACGATGATTGAGAACGAGGCTGACCGTGGTACGCGAGACACCGGCTTGATCAGCCACATCCTGGCTACGAACCACCCTCTTCTTCGCCACTGGTTCGCTCCTTCCCGGAGGTCTATTTGACATATCTGTCAATCAGTATATTATTACGTGGTAACACGTGTTAGTAGCACGCGTTACCACACTTCATACCATGTACGGCCAAAGGAGCTCGTCGTGAATGAAACTACCCAGAAACCGGCCAGAGACAAGGTCAGCGTCAATCGAATACTAATACTGCTTTTCCCAACCATCATCGGTGTATATGGAGTCTATCAGGCCATAGGGCAAGTACTGCTGCCGGCCCAGATCGTCAGCATTGACCCCACAAATAAGGTGCATGATACAGCCATGATCTCCTTTGTGAATTCACTGGTCGGAACCATCATCCTCCCTGTGGGTGCCGCTATTTCGGACCGGACACGGAGCAGGTTCGGCAGAAGGACTCCCTGGCTCATTATCTCCGCACTTGGAACAGCCCTGGCCTGCATAGGCATGGGCTTCATGACCGGCATCGCAGGTCTGGTCGTCATGGCCGGCCTGGTCTGGTTGTTCGCCAACTGGTTCCAAGGTGTTATCTATGCAGTCATTCCGGACAGGATCCCTGAAGACAAGCGCGGGGTGGCATCATCGGTGACCGGACTGGGGGTTCCCGTGGGAATCCTCGTCTTTGTCAATCTCGCCTCCCGAACAGGTCAGCACTGGGGATACCTCCTGGTCGGACTCTTCCTCCTTGTAGCAGCAGTGGTGTTCTGCATATTTGCCCCCGAACCTTCATCATTGGAGAACCTGCCCCAGGAACCGAAGGAGAAGAAGCGGAAGACCTTCAACTTCAAAGAAATAGGCCATTTCTTCTCAGCCTTCCTGCATTGGGACTTCACCATGGCCTTCATCTCCCGATTCACCTTCTACTTTGCCGCCTTTGCCATTTCAAGCTTCACCTTCTACGTGCTGACCGACTACATCGGCACAAAGAACATCCCGGGGCAAAACCCGACGACCGCGGTGGCAACCATTTCATCCATACAGACCGTGGCCCAGATCATCGCCATCATAATCTTCGGAAAACTCGCTGACATGCTGGACCGCCGTAAGTTGGTCGTGGCCATGTCGTCAATCGTCTACATGGTCTCCTTTATAGTCCCCCTGGTCATGCCGAACTGGATCGGCATGGTCATCTACGCCATCATCAATGGTGCAGCCGGCGGGGTCTACTTCTCCGTCGATATAGCCGTCATGTCCCTCGTCCTTCCCTCCAAGGCCGACGAGGGCAGGGACCTGGGCATTCTGGCCGTTGCGACTTCCGTACCGGCCGCCCTCTCACCCCTGATCGGATCCATGCTGATCAGCGCCACCGGCACCTACGCAGCAGTCTTCGTCTTCGGGATTCTCACGTCATTCCTGGGAGGCGTATTCACCATGCTGATTCGCTCGGTCAGGTAACCACCGCACAAGCCGCCACTAACCATAATCAGAGAAAGGAAATACCGTCATGCCCTACGCAAAGAACGGCAATATAACCATTTACTACGAATCTGCAGGCCCCAAGGACGGGGCACCCCTTATCCTGGTCGCCGGGTATACCTCCCAACTAGTCAGCTGGGATAAGGACCTGACCAGACTTCTCAATCAGCAAGGAATCCGAACCATAGTCTTCGACAACCGCGACGTCGGACTGTCCAGCCAGACCGGGTCACCGGACCAGACCGGCAAACTCTACGATGTGACCGACATGGCCAAGGATGTTCTGGCCATCGCCGACGCCGAAGGCCTTGAACGGTTCAACATCATGGGTGTTTCCATGGGAGGCATGATTACCCAGCAGATTCTGGCCGAGTATTCCCAACGGATATCCTCGGCCATCATCGGGTTCACCGCCCCCTCCCAACATCTCGAATGGTTGACTTCCAAGGAATCTGCGGCCGACGAGGGTGGCAACGTGGGATTGGATGTGGCCTCATCACGGGAAGAAGCCGTCAATCTATTCGTCACCCGCGAGCGAGCCTGCCATACGACCTCGGCTTATCCCTTCAATGAAGAGAAAGTGCGGGAACAGGGGATCCTCACCTATGACCGCTGCTACCGTCCGGACGGCTGGAGAAGACAGCAGGCGGCCATCGCGGACTTCATGGCCGATGAGGACAAACTGGCTGCGCTCGATCTGCCAGTCGCCGTCCTCCATGGGAGACGAGACCCCTTCTTCAGCCCGAAAGCCGGCATCCATATCGCCTCGCTCCTGAAGAACTCCGAATTGCATATATACCCGGGCATGGCTCACGAACTGCCGGAAGCGCTCTGGGACGACTTCGTTCGCATCATCACCAGGACTATAGAACGGGGCCAGAAAACCGAAAAATAAGCAAATCGGTGGGTGCCAAATTCGCAATTGCCGGATTTGGCACCCACCGATAAAACCGATACCCGACCGGCCATCACCGTACATGTTCCGCCATGGCCGGTTTATTATCGCCTGCGATCGAACCACCACCGGAGGCATCCACAAGCTTCGGGCCTGAATGCGGAACACGGGCGGTCCTTGTCGGAGAAATACTCTAGGCTAGTCTATGATTGCAAGCCACTGAAGAGGTCGCCGAACCTATCAGTAACCGGGATCAGACAGTGCGGTGTCGCCTATTCCCGGCGAAAGGATGTCCGGCCGAAACGGTTCGGATCCGCCCATCCGACCCGTTGGGCCCGGGTCGAACAGGTCCGGGACTGTCGCAACCCGATGTTGCGGAGCGCTATGTGCAGTGTCACAGACAGGCAACCCGCCTGGATTCCGCCTGAGCGGAACTGGCCGGGACCGTCGTCATAGGGCTCTCAGGTCAGTTCGAGGAGAAGAGCAGCCATGGCGACCAGGCAGGGCGGAAAGGTCAGCCCCTCCACATCCGACGACCGGGTCCAACGCAACCTCAAGACCCGACACGTCACCATGATCGCCCTGGGCGGCTGCATCGGCACCGGCCTGTTCATGACTTCCGGCTCCACTATTGCCAAGGCCGGACCGGGAGGCGCGCTGGTCGCCTACGCGGCCATGGGCCTCATGGTCTACTTCCTGATGACCAGCCTGGGCGAACTGGCCACCCACCTGCCCACTTCCGGCTCCTTTGCCGCCTATAATGCCCGCTATGTGGATCCGGCACTGGGCTTCGCCATGGGCTGGAACTACTGGCTGAACTGGGCCATCACCGTGGCTGTGGACATCTCCACCGCCGCCCTGCTGATCCAGTACTGGCTGCCCCACACCCCAGGATGGGTCTGGAGCCTGCTGGTCCTGGTGGTCATTTTCCTGATCAACGCCCTGACCGTGTCCACCTTTGGCGAGACCGAGTTCTGGCTCTCCCTGATCAAGGTAGTGACAGTGATCGTCTTCCTGGCCATCGGTCTGGCCATGATCTGCGGCATCATGTTTCGCCCGGCTGTGGGCCTAGGCAACTTCACCTACAAGGATGCCCCCTTTGTGGGCGGATTCCCCGCCATTCTCAACGTCTTTTTGATTGCAGGCTTCTCCTTCCAGGGCACCGAGCTGATCGGCGTCACGGCTGGCGAGTCCGAAAACCCCGGCAAGGCGGTTCCCAAGGCCATCAATGACGTCTTCTGGAGGATCCTGCTCTTTTATATTTTGTCCATCTTCGTCATCGCTGCGCTGATCCCCTACACCAGCCCTAATCTGCTGAGCTCCGCCGAGGGGGACATCGCCATGTCGCCCTTCACCATGGTCTTCCAACGGGCCGGCCTGGCCTCGGCAGCCAGCGTCATGAACGCCATCATCCTGACCTCGGTCCTCTCGTCCGCCAACTCAGGGGTCTACGCCTCCACCCGGATGCTCTACGCCCTTGCCAAGGACCATTACGCCCCGGCCTTCTTCGGGCACACCACCCGTCATGGCATCCCCATGGCCTCGCTGGTCGCCACTCTCGTGGTCTCCCTGGCCACCTTCGCCGCCAGCATCTTCGGCCAGCGGATCTACATGTGGCTGGTGGCCGCCTCTGGGCTCACCGGATTCATCGTCTGGATCGGCATCGCACTCAGCCACTATCGCTTCCGCCGCGCCTGGGTGGTCCAGGGCCACCGGGTTGAGGAGCTGCGCTACCATGCCAAGCTCTTCCCCCTGGGGCCCATCCTGGCCCTGATTCTGTGCATCATCGTCATCGGCGGGCAGAACATCGAGGCCTTCGTCAACTGGAACTGGCAGGAGATCGGCGTCACCTACATCAGCGTGCCCCTGGTGCTTGCGCTCTACCTGGGCTACAAGATCCGATACCATACCCGTATCGTTCCCCTGAAGGAGATGGATTTGAGCGGGGATCCGGAATCGCTATGAAAGATTTGTCAACTAGCATGACACATTATGACCATGGGAGCTGGAAAGCCACACCAATGGCATAGACTCCCTAAGCGTTCGAGGACCGGCTCAAGGACCCGGCCATATGAATCTGTTCCGGCATCCAGCCGGCATATCAGGAATCGCAATCTCAGTACGACCCCGGACTCCCCGGTGCGTCGCCCAGCCAAAAGGAGGAGGATCATGACGCGGAACACCAGCAATGCAGCGTCGAACACCAATCAATCCGACCGGGCCGGGCAAGAGCATCATGGCTACGGCAGCGTCAAGCGCAACCTCAAGACCCGCCACATCTCCATGATCGCCCTGGGCGGCTGCATCGGCACGGGCCTGTTCATGACCTCCGGCTCCACCATTTCCACAGCCGGCCCCGGCGGCGGACTTCTGGCCTACATAGCCATGGGCGTCATGGTCTACTTCCTGATGACCAGCCTGGGCGAGCTGGCCACCCACCTGCCGGTGTCGGGATCCTTCGCCGCCTACAGCGCCCGCTACGTGGATCCGGCCCTGGGCTTCGCCATGGGCTGGGACTACTGGCTGAACTGGACCATCTCGGGTGCCGTGGACATCTCCACCGCCGCCCTGCTGATCCAGTACTGGCTGCCCCACACCCCAGGATGGATCTGGAGCCTGCTGGTCCTGGTCATCGTCTTCCTGATCAACGCCCTGACGGTCTCCGCTTTCGGGGAGACCGAGTTCTGGCTCTCCCTGATCAAGGTGGCCACCATCATTGTCTTCCTGGTCATCGGCATGGCCATGATCTGCGGCATCATGTTCCAGCCGGCGGTCGGCCTCAAGAACTTCACCTACAAGGACGCCCCCTTCGTGGGAGGCTTCCCGGCCATCATGAGCGTCTTCCTGATCGCCGGCTATTCCTTCCAGGGCACCGAGGTGGTAGGCGTGACCGCTGGCGAGTCCGAGAACCCCGGCAAGGCGGTCCCCAAGGCCATCAACGACGTCTTCTGGCGGATCCTGCTCTTCTATGTGCTCTCCATCTTCGTCATCGCCGCCCTGATCCCCTACACCAGCCCCAACCTCCTGGGTGCCTCTGATGGGAACATCGCCATGTCGCCTTTCACCCTGGTCTTCCAGCGGGCCGGCCTGGCCTCGGCGGCCAGCGTCATGAACGCGGTGGTGCTGACATCCATCCTTTCGGCCGTCAACACCGGGGCCTACGCCTCCAGCCGCATGCTCTACGGACTGGCCAAGGACCACTATGCCCCGGCCATCTTCGCCAGGACCACCAAGAGGGGCATCCCCCTGGCGGCCCTGGTAGCCACGGTCTGCATGTCCCTGGCCACCTTCGCCTCCAGCATCTTCGGCCAGTCCTTCTACATGTGGCTGGTGACCGCCACTGGACTGACCGGCTTCATCGCCTGGATCGGCATCGCCCTGAGCCACTTCCGCTTCCGGAGGGCCTTCAAGCTCCAGGGGCACGACCTGAGCGAGCTCAAGTACCACTCCAAGCTCTATCCGCTGGGCCCGGTCCTGGCCATGGTGCTCTGCGTCATCGTCATCGCCGGACAGGACATCCCCTCCCTGCTCAGCCTGAACTGGTCGCACATGGCCATGACCTACTTCAGCGTGGTCCTGGTCCTGGTCCTCTACCTGGGCTTCAAGTTCGTCAACCACACCAAGATCGTGCGTCTCAAGGACATGGACGTGTCCGGCGCCGAATCCGCCCGCTGAAGCAGAAGGCGCCCCGCAGATGATCTGTTCCATCCGCGGGGCGCCATCAGGCCAAGCCCAAGCCTAGGCCAACAACGATGGCTTCGACCTTCTGACCGGAATGGCCACCATCAAGGCCAGCGAGACCATAAGCAAGGCCGCCAGGCTCACTGCAGCGACATCCGCTCCGGTGGAGGACAAGCCACCGCTCCCGACTGATGCATCACGGCCAGGGTCGTGACGATCATTTCCGCTGACACCGGCAGAGATCAGACTGGTGCCTTGTCCCAGACTGCCGCCTTGCGTTCCATTTCCGCCCGGTCCGCTGAGGGGAACCAGGGCCTTGATAGCCTCCTGAAGACCTTTCAGCGCCTGATCAACTGCCGCCTGGTCGGCATTGGGATCGTCATAGACAGCCTGTGCCTGCATTCGAGCCGCAGTGAAAGCCAGCCAGGAACCGGACTCGTATTTGCCCTGGTCCAGACCATCGGCCTTCTTCAAGGCAGCAGAAAGGCCAGATTTGTCGACTTTGACCGAGGAATCAACCACCTTGACCCGGACTTTCACATCAGGGTGGGCGAGCTCTTCATTCGCATCCATGTCCAGCACGGGCAGACCATCTGCTGCCCAATGGACCCGGCGCACGAAAGTATCCCGCCCGGAATAGTTGCGGTAGCCATCCGTCCTGTTGGCGTATGCGTGGAAGACGTAGATCTGATTGCCGTCCTCGTCCTCGCTCCACATGCCATGGCCCGTGCCCAGCTGCCACTTTCCGTTGAAAATGCCCGAGTTCTGGATGGGGTAGTTCAGATTGCTCCAACTGGCTGGATCGGTCAGGTCGGTATTGCCTGATCCGTCGGCCACAGCCATGCCGGTGGTGTAGGTCTTGCCGACCGAAGAACCGGAATACATGAGATAGAGCTTGCCCTGGTGCAGGGTTACATTGGGCCCCTCGGCGATTGTGGCGTTCCAAGCGTAATCAGGAGCGACAATCCTCACCGGGTCGGTAGTGACATGAGCAGGGTCGGCAGGATTCATCCTGGCCAAATAGGTGGCCCCCAGCTGCTGCCAGACGTAATAGGATTGTCCCTTCTGATCCTGGAAGTAGCTCATATCCAAGGACATGCCGACACTTCCATCAGCGGCAAGGGCCAGAGGGCGCCCGTCGGAACGAGTCACGGCTCGCGGCCGCTCCCAGTTGGAAGCGACGGTCGGGTCGAGATCATGACCTCCGGCATCCTGCTTGAGCTGCATATAAACCGCCTTGCCATTG
Organism: Bifidobacterium sp. ESL0820; assembly: GCF_052606235.1. Classification (NCBI taxonomy): domain Bacteria; kingdom Bacillati; phylum Actinomycetota; class Actinomycetes; order Bifidobacteriales; family Bifidobacteriaceae; genus Bifidobacterium; species Bifidobacterium sp. ESL0820. The sequence goes on along the minus strand of NZ_CP199594.1, from coordinate 1,639,376 downwards.
GTCCACTGGTTTCCGTATCCAGCCATGAACAGGACTGTCAGCCTGCCATTGATCTCGTGAATCTCAGGCGCCCAGAAGCTGTGCATGATCGGCTGCCCCTCTGCATCGGGATCCCCCGCCTTAAGGATGATATGCTCCTTGGCGTTGTACCCGTTGGCATCAATCAACCCGGAATCCTGGCCAGGGGTGTCAGCCAGATCGGCAATGGCATCGGCCATCCGCAGAGGCATATGGGGACTGCCATGCTGCCAGGTGCAGTCTCCTTCAATGTCGTTGGTGGCAATCATGAGGTACTTGGTGTCCACCCGTTCGTGGCCGTCCACCTGCCGCTTCCACTGCCACTTGTAGATGGAGGGGTCAGCGCGCTCCTCAGCGAAAGGAACTCTGTAGGAGGTCTGGCCAATGGTGCCGGTAACCTCGTATTCCCCGACTTTGTTCAAGTCAAGATGCGAGGTATCCCAGTCTCTGATGGGCAGCGAACCCGTGGAACCGTCGGAATAGGTCAGTCGAGCGGTTTTCGGCAGCTTCAATCCGTCAGCCGAACTCCCTTTGGTCACGGTGATGTCCTTGAAACCATCCACGCCGGTGTTGGTCAGACGGCCGAATCGGATTTGCAGGGCCTTGACACGGTCCTGGTCAATAACGATGGACGAACCGTGGCGATAGTCATCGATGCCCTGAACCTTTGACGCCGGTTGGCTGCCGCCGACCGTGGCGAACCGCCCGACATGGACAGGCCCATGCACGGAATCCTTGTCCTTGAGCTCAGCAAAGCTGGTGTACTTGGGCACTCCGTTGTCGTCATACCACCCGATCATGGTGGTCTTGGATGCCGTATCGTAGACCCCATAGGGATTGTTGACCCCGTTGGTTTCGCCCAGGTCAATCAGGCCTGCGGAGTTCGGGGACTCCTCATAGGCAAGCAGGTCGGTGGACCGGGCAAAGAGCAGGCGACCAGGACTGTCCGGCACATCCGTCCCCCGGTTGGTGCGCACGGAGAGGATACCGTAGGACCCGTCCCCCATCATGAAAATCGAGGGGTCCTTGAGGCTGCGCGCGTAGTCCCTGGTGTTCTGGTTGACGGGCTGCGAAGCGTAACCCAGCGGGAAGAAGATGCCATAGTTGCCGTTGTAGGGCTGGTACCGCCCCGAAGCTTCGTCCTTGAGGGCCAGATGCATGCTGTGCGCGATATCACCGTTGTTGGCTGTATCCGCCGAGGTCGCATTACGGTCGTAGGCAAGGAGGGTGCTGGCCTTCGACTTGGGAAGGACTTTCACCTCGAAGTCTTTGACAATGGGATCGGCAACCCCCGCGGCGGCGATTCTGGCAGTGATCCGTCCAGAGACAGGCTCGTCACCAGCTATGGAAACCAGACCCCCATCTTGGATGGAGATGCCGGAAGCGGCCTGAAGCTGCAGGGTCGTATGATCCGGAGCCACAGGAAGCTTGGTCCCCGAGGCGATCAGGGGCGGGATGACGTAACCGTCAGCCGCCTCCTGCAACCTTTCGGCCTTGGTCTTCGTGCTCGGTTTGACAGTGATGCGGTAGCTCTTGCTGCCGGTCAATCCACGCACTGTGGTGGTAGCCGTCATGGTTACCGTTTGATCCTGAGCGCCGGAGGGCGGCTGGTTGACCATACCCTTATCGGTGATGACCGAAGGATCCGATGAGGACCAGGTTACCGTGCCGCCTGCTGTGGGCAGAGCCAGGTAGTCGCCGTCCACGCTCTGGTCATGGAAGCCCAGGGCATCGATGCGTCCGTCCACCAGTTCGCTCCTGTGGATGTTGGCGTCGACAGTGCTGATGCTCCTGACCTGTCCAGCGTCCAAGGCCCTGCCGTAGACGCGGAAGTTGGCCACCTGGCCCTTGAAATTCACATCCTTCCAAGGCGAGTGGCCGATGGTGTTGAGGCTCTGGTCGCCAATGTCGGCAGTGGTGACGGGAACCTTGCCAGAGGCGACCTCCTCGCCATCGACGTAGAGTCTGGCCATGCCGTCCGACCCGTCCAAGGTGGCTGTCACCGACATCCACTGGTCGGCCCGGACCGCGCAGGAGCCCGACTGGACCAGATGCTCGATCCCCTTCGCCTTGATGCCCACCAGGGGCTGGCGTCCGAAGGCGCAGTTGAGGGAACTGAACAGGTATTCCTGGTTGGAGGCGTTGCCGATGTTCCACATGAAGTGGAAGCTCTTGAGCATGTCGGGATCCGCCTTGACCTCCATCTGGACGGTAGCGGAGGACTTGTCTGAAAGCAGATCCGCAGGCAGCCGAACCCAGCTGCCCCCTCCGTTCCAGTCCCCACCGGAAAGAACCAGGGATTGATCCTTCCACAGATCGTCTCCCGGGTTCTGCACCTGTGCTTGGCCAAAGGCGCTGCCAGGGGCGGTATTGGCGACCGTGCGCCCGTCCGATGGCTTGCTGGCGAAGGAGTACTCGGCCAGCAAATCGTCGGTGGGCAGGCTCTCAACAGCGCTTGCTGCTGCAGGGATGAAAGCCAACCCGGCCAAGGCGGTCGGAATCGCCATCATCCAGGCGATCATTCTTCCACATCGTTTCACTTCTGCTCATCTCCATCCATGGCTGATGCCGACCCCTGTCGACGGACGAAGAACCTGCAGACGGCAATGAGAACCAGCCCCAGGCTTGCTGCCAGCAGGAGGCCTGGAACCTTCGACAGGTCCACACCTGTGGCGGAGAGGGAGGGGCGGGCCTGTGCATGCGGGTTCGCAGTGCCCGAAGAATTGCCGGATGATGAATGCCCCGGTTTCTGGGCGTTGTCCTTGTCGGGTGCAGGCTGGACGCTGCGAATCTGGGTCAGTTTGACCTGGTAGGTCCTTGTGGTGGCCTTATCGGCTGCCGTGACCGTGATCGTCAGCATCCTTTCAGCTGATCCAGGAGAGTCCAAGGTCAAGGCGACAGTAGCCTGATCATCCGTGGCGAGAGCGGCGATGTCGGCTTCAGCCAGTCCAGGCAGGTCGGCGAGCGCCAGCGTAGCAGTACCCGCCAAGGCCTGCGCCAGATCCACTGGCTGGCCGGCCACGGTCAGAGACTTGAGGCTGGCGTCATTGGAGAGGACCTTGACCGTGACCTCCACGGGCATCCGAGAAGCATCCGCAGCGATTCCGCTTACCCTGAAGGTTCCTGGGTGGCTGTAGGCGGACGGATCCACGGCATCCCAAGCCACCTTCACCTGCTCCTTGCTTCCGTCAGCCTTGGTCAGCTCCACCTTGGCAGGAAGGTTCGGCGTGGGATCCTGACCGACCTTCGTCTCTACAGACATGGCCGGAACCGAGACGACCGCCACATGGGGCGCATAGGCCTCCAGGACCTTCTGATACTGAGCCCTGGTCACTGGCAGGACAGTGCCATGCCGTGGTTTGCCGCCGTCCGTATTGGTCGGGAAGTTGGCCTCGGGCATCTTGTCGCCGATCACCTTCCACTGGTCGGCCTTGGATATATTGTTCGTGGCCATCGGCACATAGTGGTTGGGACCGCCGTGGTAATTGGGCTGATCGGCAAAGAGGTAGTACTGGTATCCGTTGACATCCCCATCGTTCGCCCGGAAAAGGGATGGGCCTTCTCCGGCGCTGAAAGTACCGCCGTAGCCGTTGGCCTGCCCGCCGCCGATGCGCTCCCCGACCAGAGACCAGCCGCTGGCATCACTGGATGCGGCAGTGGGATAGGATCCGGCAACCTTGGCCAGAAGGTCCTTGGACTTCTCCTGACGCAGGGTCATGGTCTTCTCGTCCTTGTAGACGCGATAGTAAAGGCCGTCTTCCTTTTGCACGGTGGCATCGATGGATCCCGAGCCGGGCTGACCCCTGCGGTCTACATCGATCCAGACTTGGGGCTTGGAGAAGTTGATGAAATCGTCGGTGGTGACATACATCATCCGGTTGTAAGTCAGCGCGGTCCTTTCAGCCGGATCGATGCCTGGATACAGGTTGGAGGCCCAGTAGACCACGTACTTGCCGATCTCAGCATCGTAATAGGCCTCAGGCGCCCAGGTGTTCCCGGCATAGTCGTTGCTCACCTTGACATGCCGCTCCTGGGACCAGTGGGTCAGATCATCCGACTCCCAGATCTCGATGTATTTGGATCCGTTGGCCTGGGCACCCATGAAACCGCTCAGCCCTCCGGGCGCATTGGGGCGTCCGGATATCTTCAGATCGGTGGCCAGCATGTAGAACTTGTCGCCATCCTTGGACCTCATGATGAAGGGATCACGAAGCCCCTGCTCGCCCTTGCTGGAGGTGAAGAGGGGCGAACCGTTGTTCAGCGTGTTCCAGTCCAGCGCATTGTTGCCCTTGGACGCAGCCAGGCTGATCTTCTCGCCGCCGACGCCCTCGCCAGTGAAGAATGCCCAGACATAGGCCTGATCCTTGGAGTTGTCGGCAGGCATGGGCTGCACCTTGAGGGTGAACTCCTTGACCAGCCTGCTGTCGCCATGTCTGACCTCCAGGCTCAGAACCACGGTTGCAGCCGGCTTGCCAGCGGCGGGACGGTTGACCTTCACAGTCTTGGAAGAGGCGTTGACGCCATCAACGATCACCGCGCCGACCGTTCCCGGATCCTTGAGGGACCAGGTGAAGGAGGAACCGTGTTCCCCAACTGTAGGAATGGAAACGTTGGTTCGCACATCGTCGGCATTCTCGATGCCCACGGCATCCAGATCAGCCTGCGCCTGCTCCTGATCGCTCAGAAGATGGGGAACCAAAACCTGATAGGCCTTGGTGCGAGTGACCCCGTTCAGGCTGAAAGTGGCCGTCAGGGTCACCTTCGCATCCGGCTGCCCGGAAGCAGGCCTGCTGACAGTGACTGTCCCGTCACCAGCCACTGCCAGGGCCGGTGAATCGGATGCCCAGTCCAGATGCACGCCCGAGAGGTCCATGGGGAGGGTGAAGTTCTCACTCGCCTGAGCAGGGACTGCTACCGTCGGTATGATCTTCTCCAAGGCCTGGCTGGTATAGAGCCCCTTGACCCCAGCGGCATCCATGGCCTGATCGTAGATGGCGTAATCATCGACCTCGATCCTGCTCTTGGGATCGGGATAGGAGGATTTGCCCAGGTAAGCGACCAGATCCCCGTAATTGCTGAGACCGCCCATGGGTATGGAGTAGGTGGAAGAACCCAGCGGAGCGCCATTGAGATAGGAGCTCATCGTTCCTGTGGAGCCGCTGATGACTGTGGTGTACAAGGCCATGTCGTCAGTGGATTTGGAGCCGGATGAGGGAGCCCCGGTGGATCCTGGACCCACTTCGGTGCCCCATGGGGACTGGTTGGGCTGATTGGCGGTCGCCGTGGTCATTACCGCCTTGACCCGCCCCGCAGGATTGGATGGGTTGAGCAGGAAATACCCTTTGGTGGTATCTGCGTTCCCTATGTAGGCCGCTGAAGTGTTCATGGAGCCGGAATTATTCTTCAGCCAGATCGAAACGGTAAGGTCCTGCTTATCCTTCAAGGCACTGGTAGGAATGACTACGTCCTGGGTGCCGGTCAGCACGAGGCGGCCGTCCTTGACGGAAGCATCGCCTTCCAGAGTGGCGTCACTGTGACCGTCAGAGCCCTCGTTGGCTATGGTCCGGCCGCTGGGGGCAGCGTCGAAGGAGTAATGGATCAGCGGTTTCTCTGTCTCCTCACCCGATGCGACAAGGGGCAGCAGCGACCCCGATGCCAGTGTTGCACACCCTAGGAGCAGCCCCAGGGCTTTCTTTCCATGTCCGTTCATTAACGGGCCTCTTCCTGTGTAATGCCACCACATCATTGCGGTGGCTCTTGAATGCTCCCGGAACAGCTGATTCCGGGAGCCTATTGTCTTGGACTGCCGACGCCGGCCGTTCCTCGAAAGACCCATAGGGACAGCCGGCCAGAGCAGTCAGTGCCTGGATGCCGACCTATACCCGGCCGATCGCAACCAGCAGATTGCTAGGACTGCGCATGCGAGCGCAGCCAAGGCAATGACGCCAACGGATGCACCTGTTTGAGAAAGCCCCGGGTCCGGTGAAACCGACCCAGCACCTCCTGCCTTGACTTGCTCAATGGGAGATGTCTGGGAGAGGTGGGTATCCGACGTGCCAGGCACGCCAATGTCTGCAGCCTTGGCGACAAGCCCGGTCACCTTGGTGGAGGATGGCTTGACCAGTTTGTCGGTGTACCCCAGATAATCGACTCTGATATCTCCGGAGACCTCATCCGGCACAGTCAGCGTCGCCTTTCCATCAGCCCCCAGTTTCACATCGGCCGTCCAGGACTGGCTCAGCCGCGATGCCGGGCTTTGCGTGATACGTACAGCGCCAGCCACATCGCCCTGGTCTTCGGCCTTGACGGTCACGCTCAGTTTGCGGCTGTCCGAGGCATAATCAGCCTGGGTTGTGGAGGCGACCGGTTCCAGATGCGAGGGGTTGGCTGTGGTGTACCTATGCATGGCTTCCAGAACATTCCGAGGCACGGCAACGAAAGCCCCATGCCTCTTCGGGGTGGGCATGCCGTCATCCGTGACATACCCGGTGACGCCCTTGCCCGGCTTCTTCTGAGTAAACCATCCCGGCGTCTGCGAAAGTCTGTGGGACCAGTCGGTGCGGCTCAGATCCGTCTTGCTGGTCATAAAGGGTTGATAACCCCCGGAATCAGCCATGATGACCATGGCGTCACCGGCTTCGTTCTGGTTGACGTCATCCTTGTTCAGAGCTATGGATTCCGGCCCCTCAAAGGGAAGCAGCCGCTGGTCGAGCAACCGCCAGGTGCTGGTCTCATCAGCATCGGGATCCGAACTGGCCGTGGTGCAGGTCAGGCACTTCGATCGTTCCAGGAAGGTGGACTTGCCATCCACTACGTAGGATCCTGCGGCACCGTTCTCCTCGTTTTTGGTCATTCGGTAGTAGTAGCTGCCGATTTTGAAAACCGTGGAGTCAATGCGCGAGTATCCGGTGTCCTGCCAGTCCTTGGCGGGGGTGAAGGTTTTGAAGTCCCGGGTGATGGCATAGCGCACGATGTTATACGGGGAACCCTTCTTCCCGGTGACGGCTGTCGAGCGTGAGCCGTCGGTATAGGCCCGTGAGGAGAAGAAGACCACATAGGCGTTCAGCGCGTCATCCCAGAATGCCTCAGGAGCCCAGGTCATCCCCTGGTTGGGGGAGTTGACGACGATCCCTGCATCCGAACCGTCATCGGCGTTGGTCCGCGTCCAATTGACCATGTCCTTGGATTTCCAGGCTTCGATCTTCAGCGAGCCATATTGCTGGTTCTGGCCCCAGCCCTGGCGCGAGACCTTCAGATCGGTGGCGATCATATAGTATTCGTCGCCATCATGCGAGCGCAGCACGTATGGATCGCGCAAGCCAGTGGTGTCTGTCTTGGAAGTGATGACGGGGTCGCCATTGTTGATGGGGCTGAAGGAGAAGAAGTCATTGCGCTCGGTGGAGGTCGCCGATTCATAGAGGGCCTCACCGATTTTTCCTCCGGTCTTGTCAGCGTCAGAGAGAAAAGTGACCGAGGCGTACCCGACATTGGGCGCAGACCTCGGCTTCTCCTTGACCACGACATCGACGCTGCGCGATACAGTGCGCCCATTGCCCGCCTTGGCGGTGGCCGTCAGGCTGACCTTCTTGGAATCACCCTGCCCATAAGAGGGTCGGGTGACGATGCCGGCGCCCCGATAGGGGTCGGCTGCCCCATTGGCTGGTGCCCGGTAATTGCTGTCCGTCGGACTGATGCGACCGGGATCGGAAGAGGTCCAGGTGACGTCAACATCATGTCTGGGTCCCTTGGCCAGCAAAGGCAGGTTCCCTGTCGCCTGAGAGGGAACCCCGGCGATCAGAGCATCCACATCATCTTGGGCAGCCGTTTCCGGATCCAAGGGTTTGACGGTTACGTCGACTGAACTGACCAGTCCGCCAGCCCGGCTGGTGGCGGTGATGGTGCTGGTTCCAGCCTTCACAGCCTTGACCTTGCCCTTGGCATCGACCGTAGCTGCAGAGGGATTGGACGAGGCCCAGCTCACCTCCTTGCTGATGGCACTCTCAGGCGTGATTGTTGCGGTCAGCTGCCGCTCATCATTCTCCATCAAGGCCAGAGATCCGTTCACCAGGCCGGTTCCGGTCACGGTTAGCCCAGTCGGCATGACCAGATCGGCCCCCTTGTAGATCTTCAGGTCATCAATGGCGCCATTCCAGTACGCATCGCCCTGATAGAAAGATCTGCCGATGTAGGTGGTGGAACCCCCCAGATCGGAGAGCTTGATACCGGTCTTGGTCTTGATTCCCACCAACTTGTTGTCCCTGAGCAAGGCCATGGAATCATCCTTGATGATGATTCGGAAGTCATGCCAGATTCCATCATTATTGTCGAGCTGCTCCTTGAAGGAGGGCTCATTGTGCCAGCCATTGTCCGCAACCGCCAATTTGGCGCTGGTTTTGCTCAGATAGAAGAAAAGGTAATGTGAGGCATCTTTGCCGATAGCCAGCGAGAAATAATTGCCATCGTCAGCATGCCTCGACTTGGCAGCGAAGTCGATGGTCGCCTCGTTGCCTATTGACCCGAAGATTTCCGAAGGCAGCTGAGCATATTGAACGTTTTTTGAAGTATCTGACTGACCGTTCTGCAGATTCAGCGCCTCGTTTCCGTTTCGGTCTCCGAAGGCCCCGATGGATGCCCCGCCGTGAAGAGTCATGGCATAGCCATTGACTGAATCCAAGAGATTACCCTGGCTAAAGTCATAGGAGGCAACCGGGGTCAGTGATCTGGTTTCCTGCCCTTTTGTCTCAGGGCGCTCAAGGGCGTATGCCGTACCTCCCGCGAAGGACAGCAACATCGGCAGGGTCACAATGACCGACACCAATGTTTTCATTTTTTTCATGCGCTCCACCACCTTTGGCTCATCGGGATATCGCAATCCCGCCTGCAGTGTCATGCCGACTGCGGCTTGGCTTCGATGACTGCCCTAAGTCGACACGACAAGTATTCATAGATGGGTCATGACCCATGATTGATCATCACATCAGCACCTATGCCAAAATCCATTCTGGCATCTGCGATTAGCCGCTGTCTCTGAAAAGAATAACGATTCAATAACAATAGATTCTCAGCATTGGCAGGAACGAATAACGGGCATCTCATTACCGTACGGATTGACGAACCATGCAGCCCAGGCACAACGCTGAACCCTGATGCCTCAAATAAGAAAAAAAAAAATCGCCGCAGACCAGATTCGCATCGAATGCTGGTCTGCGGCGATGCCAAGGAAATGGCAGCTGATGCTCAGAACCTAGAGGTCACTGCACCTGGGAACGGGCGATCTTGCCGGTGAAGGACTGGGCCTCGTCGGCATCCTTGACGTCCTTGTTCCAGGAGAACATGGCGCGCAGCTTGGGGCCGACCTCCTCGATCTTCTCGTGGGAGTACTTCTCCTGCAGCTCCTTGAACTTGGGGGCGCCGGCATCCTGGTCGTCGATGAACTCCTTGGCGAAGGAGCCGTCCTGAATGCGCTGCAGCTGGTGACGCATCCTGTCCTTGGTGGACTCGTCAACCACAGTGGAGGTGAAATCACCGTACTGAGCGGTGTCGGAGCAGGACCAGCGAGCCTTGTTCAGGCCACCCTCGTTCATCAGGTCGACCAGCATCTTGAGCTCGTGGCAGACCTCGAAGTAGGCGATCTCCGGCTGGTAGCCGGCCTCGGTCAGCACCTCGAAGCCAGCCTCGACCAGGTGGTTGACGCCGCCCATGAGCACATCCTGCTCACCGAAGAGGTCGGTCTCGGTCTCTTCCTTGAAGGTGGTCTTGATGGCGCCGGCGCGCAGGGCGCCCAGAGCCTTGGCATAGGCCAGGGTGATGTCCCAGGCGTCGCCGCGCGGATCCTGCTCCACGGCCACGACCACGGGCACGCCACGGCCAGCGACATACTCACGACGGACGATATGGCCCGGGCCCTTGGGGGCCACCATGAAGACCGGGTGGTCGGCGCTGGGCTTGATGTAGCCGTAATGGATGTTGAACCCGTGGGCGAAGGCGACAGCCGCACCCTCCTTGATGTTGGGCTCGATGTCGTCCCGCCAGATGTTGCGCTGGTACTGGTCGGGAGCCAGGATCATGACGATGTCGGCCTCTTTGGTGGCCTCGGGCACGGTCTTGACCTCCAGGCCCTGCTCCTTGGCGAAGGGCACCGACTTGGAGTTGGCACGCAGGCCGACCACAACGTCCACACCGGAATCACGCAGGTTCAGCGCATGAGCATGTCCCTGGGAACCGTAGCCGATGATGGCCACCTTCTTGCCATCCAGAACCGAAAGGTCCCCATCCTTCTCATACCAGATCTGTGCTGCCATTATCTACACTCCTTTATGTGCGGTCCAACCGGACCGGCTCTTCCAGGCCGGGGGAACGCAAAATACTGTGAATTCCTGTCGTTGTTCCAGGCGGACGATGCTCTTTCGACCGGGGCGACGGATTTTGTCCTTGACCCCGATCCGTACCCTATGGATACGGTATGCCTCCAACCATACTCGTGATATGGCCAGATGGACTGTCCGCAATTCGTTGTTCGGACACCGGCGCGATTCGAGGAACCGGCCGGCGGGATGCATCCCAAGGCTTACTTGGTGAAGTCCACATCCTTGGTTTCGTGGCAGGTCAGCACTGCCACCAGGCAGCAGACCGCCATGACGGCCAGGTAAAGCCCGACCGAGCGCACTCCCCAGTGGGAGGAGAGCCAGGTGGCGATGGTAGGCACGAAGGCCGCGCCCACGATGGCCGCCAAGTTGTAGCCGATGCCGGAGCCCGAGTAACGCACGTTGGCGTCGAAGAGCTCCGGCAGGAAGGCGCCGATAGGCCCGAAGGCGATGCCCATCAGGGCGAACCCGACGCAGAGGAAGACCATGACCTGGAAGGTGTTGTGATGAGCCATGAGCAGGTAGGGGAAGACCAGGCTGAAGACCACCAGCATGACGGAGCTGCCGATCAGCACCCGGCGACGGCCGATGCGGTCCGCATAGACGCAGGCCAGCACGATGAAGAGGGCGAAGACCAGGATGGAGACCATGAGCATGAGCAGGTACTCCTGGTTGGTGAAGCCCAGTCCGCCGCCGCCCTGGGACTTGGGCTTGGTGCCATAGGCCAGCGACCAGGTGGCCAGGGTATAGAAGAGCGTGTAGGTGACTGCGACCAGGAAGGTGGCCTGGAGCACCTGGCGCCAGCTCTTGCGGAAGACCTCCAGCAGCGGGGTCTTGACAACCTTTTGCTGATCCAGGGCCATCTGGAAGATAGGGGTCTCCTGCATGGAGACGCGCACAGCCAGACCCACGACCACCAGGATGGCGGAGAGCAGGAAGGGCACGCGCCAGCCCCAGCTCAGCATCTGCTCGGGGGTGCAGAACATCTCCAGCAGGAAGTAGGTTCCGTTGGCCAGGAAGAAGCCGATGGGGGCGCCCAGCTCAGGGAAGGAGCCGTAAAGTGCCCTCTTGCCTTCCGGGGCGTTCTCGGTGGCCACCAGGGCCGCGCCGGACCACTCGCCGCCCAGGCCAATGCCTTGCACGAACCGGCACAGGCAGAGGACCACCACGGCCCAGAGTCCCCAGGTAGCGTAGGTGGGCAGGACGCCGATCAGGACCGTGGAGCAGCCCATGGTCAGCAGGGAGACCACCAGGGTGGTCTTGCGCCCCTGACGATCCCCGAAGTGTCCGAAGATCAAGGACCCCAAGGGCCGCGCGATGAAAGCGATGGCGAAGGTCAGCAGGGAGGCCAGCAGAGCCACGGTCGGATCGGTCTTGGGGAAGAAAAGCTTGGGGAAATAGTTGGCCGAAGCCGTCCCGTAAGCGTAGAAATCGTAGAACTCGATGGCCGTGCCGACCATGGAGGCCCCGATGACTGTGCGAACCGAGCTGCGGGTCACACGGGTGCTGCCGGGCGCGGACGCTGCCGGGGCCGGGGAAGCAACACTGACGTCGTTTGCCGTCACTTCATCTCATCTCCTTATAGAAAAACCCCGCTGTCGGCAGGGTCTGATGCGATGAAGCCTATGCGTCCAGCCCCGCCTTCCGACGGGGTCGAACAATGAAGATTGTCGAGTCAGTCCGCCGGTGAGGACGGGCTAATAATTCGTGCGGACACGGTGCCGAATCGGCGGGTGTCTGTCAAGCTGGTCATCACGGCGAACCTCCCTTCATCATTCACGAACAGGATGCGTTCTCTGCGCATCCGCATTGCTGCCGACCATAGGCCTGACACCGGCTTGCTCAACGAGACAGGTCCACTATGTGGACGGATGGTTATTGGGGTCAGTAAAGAACCGACCAGGAAATTCGTCTGAGACCACGGCCTGACGGTCGGCATACATCAGGGCGCAGGAGAAGGAAAATCCGGCTGCCAGCACATCCGGCGGCACTAGGAAGAGGGCGGTGGCCAGTCCGTCAGCCAGACCCGTGGGGTGTTCATTGTCCTTTTCTCCGGCCACCACCCAGGAGGCCAGCACACGGTCGACCGGACGGCCGTCGATGGCGTCCAGGATGTGGTGAAGTGCTGTCAATCCCGCCGCTGCGGCATCCTCGGACCGGTCGGTCCAATGGCGACGGCTGGGTGCCGAGGCGCACAAGGAGCCGCGGGAGAGCTCGACCCGACCCACGCCTGCAGACAGATCGCCGGGATCCTCCATGGCGATGGAGACCAGGTGAGAGGTCCGCACACGCATGTCGCCGCCGGCATCGATCAAGTACTCTTCGACACGAGGTTCGAGCAGATCGGCAATGAGGTCTACCAGATAGCCCTTGCCAACCGCCCCGAAATCAAGGCTGACCGGGCCGGTAGTCATAAGGACAGCACCCTGACGCCTGAGGTCATCACCCCAGGTCGGTCGCCCGTGGATCCGTCCCAGATGACCGGCGGCATCGGCCTGCAGCCGGAAGGTGGGCTGTCTTCCGTAGCCCAGACGGGTCAGGTCCTCGCCCACCATGGGGTCCAGGGCCCCGTCAGTGGCGGTATACAGCCTGTCATATAGGTCAAAGAGCCCCTGGCAGTAGTCAGGAAAGACAAACCTGCCCCCATGAGTAGCCTGGGCCATTCGCGCAGGTATGGCATCCTGCCTGAACCGTGACAGGGCACGCTCGTAACCCTCAATCAGATCGACGATGGCGCCGTGCAGCCGTTCTCCCAGAGGCCTGTTCGTGGAGATGATGATTCCCGTACCCACCGCCCCCGGGAAGGCGGTCAGGCAGGGCAGACCCATGGAAATTCCTCAGTCGATCAGGGAGTGGATCTGCACGATCTGGTCGCGGCCCGGGCCCGAGCCCACGGCCGAGATGCGGCAGCCGGACAGATCCTCCAGGCGGTGGATGTAGTCCTTGGCCTTGGTCGGGAACTCCTCGAAGCTCTTGGCGCCGGAGATGTCCTCGCGCCAGCCCGGCAGCTCCTCGTATACCGGCTGGGCGGATTGGAACTCGGCCTGGTCCACAGGCATCTGATCCACCCTGACCCTGGAGCCGTCGGAGCGGGTGATGTCGTAGCCCACGCAGACCGGGATGGTCTCCAGACCGGAGAGGACATCCAGCTTGGTCAGCACGATGTCGGTCAGGCCGTTGATCTGCACTGCATAGCGGCTGACCAGCGCATCGAACCAGCCGCAGCGACGGGAGCGGCCGGTGGTCACCCCGTACTCGTGGCCCTGACGGCGTAGCCATTCGCCCTGCTCGTTGTCAAGCTCCGTGGGGAAGGGCCCCTCCCCCACACGGGTCACATAGGCCTTGGCCACGCCGACCACCCGGTCGATCTTGGTCGGGCCCACGCCAGTGCCGGTGCAGGCGCCCCCGGCTGTGCAGTTGGATGAAGTGACGAAGGGATAGGTGCCATGGTCCACGTCCAGCATGGTGGCCTGCCCCCCCTCGAAGAGGACGTTCTTGCCCTGCTCCAGAGCCTGGTTGAGCATCAATGAGGTATTGGCCACGTAGGGCTTGAGCCGCTCGGCGTATCCCGACAGCTCTTCAACGGTGGCCTCCACCTCGATGGCCCGACGATTGTAGAGCTTGACCAGCATCTGGTTCTTCTGGTGCAGGCTGGCCTCCACCTTGTCGCGCAGATGGTCGACATTGAACAGGTCATGCACGCGAATGCCCACACGGTTGATCTTGTCGGCATAAGCCGGGCCGATCCCGCGGCCTGTCGTGCCGATCTTATGCTTGCCCAGGAAGCGCTCGGTCACCTTGTCCAAGGTCCGATGGTAGGGGGCGATGATGTGCGCGGACTCGCTGATCCTCAACCGGCTGCAATCAACGCCGCGGGACTGGAGCCCATCGATCTCCTCGAAGAGGGCGGCCGGGTCGACCACGACGCCGTTGCCGATGACCGGGGTGATGGCCGGGTGAATGATTCCCGAGGGCAGAAGATGGAGGGCGTACTCCTGATCGCCCACGACCACGGTATGGCCGGCGTTGTTGCCCCCGTTGAACCTGGCGACGTAGTCCATGTGCTCGCCGATCAAATCCGTTGCCTTGCCCTTGCCCTCGTCGCCCCACTGGGCCCCGACGATCACGATTCCAGGCATACGATGCTCCTTATCCGCTGGTCGCCATCCAAAGAAAACAAAGGCAGACCATCCATAGACGAGCCTAACCCTACGTATGGAGCTGGAGGTCTTCCAGACCTTTCAAATCAGCATGGGCCGATCCAAAATTGGAAAAGACTGGTCAGGTCCTGGAGCCAATCATAGTGTCCCGGCCCCGGCAGAGCAGGAAGGCTGCACTGACGAGCAGCCCTAGGATGACCGGAATCAGGGATGCTTCGATGCCGAATGTTCCACCGGTCAGCAGGGTCGGTCCCTGAACCTTCATGACCATGAAGCCGTATATATTCTGGCCAGAGACCGGAATTCCCAACAGGGCCTCAGTAAGGTTCCACCCTATATGAAAGCCTATGCAGATCCAGAGATTATGCCTGGATACCATGATGGAACCCAGCATAAGACCGGCTTCGATGGCTATGGCTAGACACGAGAAGAGGGTAGCCCCAGGGTTGAGAGCATGCATGAACCCGAAAAGAAGCGAAGTCAAAATCAGAGCAGGTACCCATCCCAGCCAGCGATCCAAAGCATGGAGAGCCACGCCCCGCATTATGAGTTCTTCAAAAACCGACGCGCAAGCCAGAACTCCTAAGGTCAGGATCTGGGAGACGCCGAATGGGCGGAAACCATCCACCCTGTAAAACCCAAAGATTATGAGGATGAAAGCCGAAAGAGCCATCAATCCGAGGCCGATGCCCAGTCCGCCCAACAAGGAGACGAAGAAACCATGGGCCGTCAACTCGGTAGGCTGACGTCCGGCCCACCTCACCATGACAACTTTGGCATAGAACCAGATGCCGAAGCCCATGAGGAGGATGGCGACCAGCAGCACCAGCCATTGGGCCCATAAGGGACGGCCGGTCATCGGGGTCGTTGAGGAATCGAGCATCAGCAATACGCCGAACCCGAGCAATCCCCAAGCAGCAGTCTTGTGTATTCCCTGTCTGGGCAGGCGTGAATTGGATTGCGTATGCCGTTTCATCTCATGGCCCGCCCTGCGCTGCCCAGCTGCTGGCAGGCTTCGACTACACGAGCCGCCATCCCGTCCTCGGCCTGGCGCCCCCAGGAACGGGGATCGTACTCGCTCTTGTCGCCGACCTCCCCATCAACTTTCAGAACCTTGTCGTAATTGGCGAACATGTGCCCGGCCACGGCCCTGGTGAAGGCGTACTGGGTGTCGGTATCCACGTTCATCTTGACCACCCCGTGGGCGACGGCCGAGGCGATCTCCTCCGGCTGCGAGCCAGAGCCCCCGTGGAAGACCAAGAGGAAGGGCTTGTCGGCAGGGGCGCTCGGAGCGGGGATGCCGCCAACCTCCCCATCGGATATTGCCTTGGCGGTCCTGGCCTGGATCTGCCCCAGCAGATCGGGCCTGAGCTTGACCACACCGGGCTTGTAGGACCCATGCACGTTGCCGAAGGTAAAGGCCACCATGTAGCGGCCGCGCTCGCCCAGACCCAGGGCATCAACCACCTTGGGACCGTCCTCGGGCGAGGAATAGAGCCGCCGGTCGATAGCAGCCGAGTGACCATCCTCCTCGCCGCCGACAGTGCCCACTTCAATCTCCAGTACGGTGTGGGCGGCGCGGGACAGCTCCAGCAGCTCCGCGGCCGTGGCCAAATTATCCCTCAGGGGCAGGCTGGAACCGTCCCACATGTGCGACTGGAAGAGCGGATCCTGACCGTGAGCCACCTGATCCTTCTCGTAGGCCAGCAGGGGCCGTACCCACTCGTCAAGATATTGCGGGGCGCAGTGGTCCGTATGCAGGGCCACGGTGATGCTCGGATAGCGGGCGACCACCTCATGGGCGAACTTGGCAAAGGCGATGGAGCCAGCCACCCGGTCGGCCAGACGCTGTCCGGACAGGTAGGCGGCACCTCCGACGGAGACCTGGATGATCCCGTCAGACTGTGCTTCGTCCAGCCCCTGCAGGGCCGCGTTCAGAGTCTGCGTGCTGGTCACATTGATGGCGGGATAGGCGTAGGACCCCCGTCTGGCCGCATCGAGCATTGCCGCATACCGTTCAGGAGTCGCTAAAGTCATACCCTCATTATCGTCGGTTGCGCGGAAAAGCGGCCGGCCACTCGCAGCTGCAGACATCACCGATGGATTTGCAGGTCTCTGCCCTGATGGCGAACACCCCGCGACGCACTTTGACAAGCCTCCGAGCCGCAGGTAGTTTAGCTCCGTACAGTTTGATGAAACGTTACATCAAACAGGTTGTTTGTTTCACGGCAGTAACGAATCAGCCTAGAGAAGGCACGACATAGGTAAGCAGAGGGTTGGGGCTGCCCATCCTTCTGGGAAGGAGACCAACGTGTCAGCAAGCAAAGAAACCGTCCGCAAGATCATCCTGGATCTGGACACTGGCATCGATGACACACTGGCCCTGTCCTACGTCCTGGGTTCCCCAGACGCCGAACTGATCGGGATCACCGGCACCTACGGCAACGTAGTGCTCAACCAAGGCGTCGACAACGATCTGCGGCTGCTGGCCATGTATGGCAGGGAGGACATCCCGGTCTTCAAGGGAATCGATCACCCCAGCACGGCCGAATCCTTCAGCGTTCCGCCGGACTCCGAAATCTTCCACGGGGCCAACGGCACCGGCAACATTGAAATCCCCGCACGCACCGACCGGCAGGCCAGCCAGCAGAGCTCAGTGGACTTCATCATCGACGCGGTCCGCCGCTACCCCAAGGGCGAGCTGGTCGTGGTGCCCACCGGCGCTCTGACCACCATCGCCGCCGCCCTGGAAAAGGCCCCCGACATCGTCGACCGCATCAGCATTGTCATGATGGGCGGCACGCTGACCCAGCCGGGCAACGTAGGCCCCTTCGCGGAAGCCAACATCAACCAGGATCCCGAGGCCGCCAACCGGGTCTTCGCCACCACCGCAGACATCACCATGGTCGGCCTGGACGTGACCACCCAGGCGCTGATGAGCCGCGAGGACACCGAGGCCCTGCGCGCCACAGGCACCAGCGCCGGCCGCTTCCTGGCAGACATGACCGACTACTACATCGACATCAGCGAAAAGGAGAGCGGGGTCTACCTGGGCGGCTGCAACCTGCACGACCCCCTGGCCGCCGCCGTGGCCATCGACCCCAGCCTGGTCACCACCTTCGCCACCAACCTGATGGTCGAGACCGAGGGGCCACAGCGGGCCCGCACCATCGGCGACCCCAGCAGGCTTCTGGACACGGTCAAGAACACCAAGGTGGCCCTGTCGGTCGACGCCGAGCGGTTCACCCGGCGCTTCATGGACAGGCTTCTGACCCTGGTGCGCAAGACCGAGAGCGAACGATAGAAGGACGGCAGTCATGAGCGAATCCATCACCACCGAGGCTACCGAAGCGACCGTGGACGAAAACCGCCGCAGCACCAAGCGGGCCCTGCCGGCCCTGCTGACCATCTTCCTGCTGGGCACCCTGATGATCCAGGCCTTCAACCTGGTCTTCCAGAACGTGGGCGACTCCCTGGGGATGTCCGCCAACGCCTCGCTGATCAGCACCCTGCCCGGCATCGTCCTGGGCGTGGTCTGCATGCTCTACGGAACCCTCTGCGACTACATCTCACCCCGGAAGATGACCCTGTTCGGCGTGGGCGCCCTGATCATCGGCAGCCTCCTGGGCTTCTTTGGCGCATCGAACTTCTGGGCCGTAGTCCTGGCCCGCATGATCCAGACTGCGGGTGGCCAGGTGGCCGGCTCGGTCTTCCTGGTCATGGCCATGAAATACCTGAGCGACAAGGAGCGCGCCTTCTATCTGGGCATCTTCAACGCTGTCTACTACGCATCCTCTGCCGTGGGCATCTTCGCCGGCGGACTGATCACCTCCATCGATTGGCGCTACCTCTTCCTGGTGCCGCTGGTCTCCGTTTTTTTGATCCCTCCGGTGCTCAAGTACACGCCTGACACCGGCATCAAGGGCGAGCGTATCGATGTCTTCGGCATCGCCCTGTTCGCGCTGATCGCCGGATTCGTAGCCGTCTACTTCTCCTTCCCGGCCACTTGGATGCTGGGAGTGCTGGCCATCCTGATCCTGATCTTCGCTGGTTATGTCTGGAAGGGCGCCAACCCCTTCCTGAGCCGCGGGTTCGTGACCAACGGCGCCTACATGGCTGTCCTGCTGGCCCTCTTCGTCTTCTACTTCTTCAACTTCGCCTGCGTGCCCATCTACAACGTGATCGGCGACCGCATCTACGGAATCTCCCTGAGCCAGGTCTCCCTCTGCCTGACCATCGTCTACATCGTGGCCACCCTGGTGGGCTGCCTGTCCGGAGTCATCATGAACGCCATGGGACGCCTGCCCATGCTGATTCTGTCTGCCCTGCTCATGATCGTCGGAGCTGCAGGTTCGGCCCTGATGCTCACCTCGGGCTTCTGGGTCCTGACCGCGCTGGCCTCGGTCTTCATCGCCGGCATCACCATGTCCTACACGCCCCTCTACGACTCCTTCTCGGCCACCCTGCCCGTGGATCAGAACGGACGCGGCATCGGCATCGGGGATCTGATGATGAACACCTCGGCCTCCATCGGCATGGCCGTCTACAGCGGACTCATGGCCAATCCCCAATTCGGGTCGCATGCACTGGCGGGCGTCAAGACCGGCATCCAGGCCCAGGTGGCCAACATGTTCTGGGTCATGGCGCTGGCCGCCCTGCTGGCCCTGATCATCGTGGCCGTCTTCCACAAGGCCATGTCAGCCAAGGCTCCCCAGGAGTAAGGCTGGTGTGACCCACACATACTTGGTCGGATAGCCGCACGGCCCGGTCCGCTCTTCCCAGCCTTGGGAATGGGTCAGGTCCAGGCCCGGCACCCGGCCGCGCGAACCGGGGAGGAAGCGGAGTTCGGACTGCTTTCGGCATCGTGATAGTCCCCCTCTTCCCTCAGCCGCCGAAGGCAAGAAGATCGCCGCCCCTCCCCCCGGTGGAGGACCCCCGTCATAGCCATAACTGACGGGGGTTCTTCCATATCTTCATATCTTCAGCTCCTGTCTTCAATTCTGTGCCTACGACTCGGGCCGTACACCGAAACACAATTTATATAGACGTCAGAGAAGAGGAATCTGAACCAGAGAATGCGAGTGCCCGGAACTTTCGAGCCCATCTTGGAGATCTGCCGACCACGAGTCTCAAATCCAAAGGAGATGGAAGCTCAAGGAACAGAAGCCCGGCCCGATCAAACACTAGACGTTTCATGGGTTTGCGAATGCCCTGCTGTCCTGCAATAAGCCTCAACGAACTCAATCGAGCCATTGGCCAGGTGGTTTCACGTGAAACGTCGGCACACTGACCCTTCCCCCAAAATGAAGAGAACCCGGCGGTGCTTGAACACCGCCGGGCGAGAGAGAAGAAAGGGAAATCAGTTGTCGGACGGAGGTCAACCGCCCGTTCGGTTTTTGAGCCGATACCTATAGTAAAGAACAGCTACCTTGTAGTGACGATAGTGTTATCTGAAAATTCTCTGTGAATCCGGCCAGGTCAGAAAGCGGGCATAGGGCCGGTTAGACTGGATTCCGGATGGTTTCCCGTCAGAGGAGAGACCCTCGATCAACGAACCTGAAGGAGATACCTAGGCATGTTGCTCAGCGACCATGACATCCTGGATGCCCACCAGGCAGGACACCTGAATCTGGACCCGTGGACGCCTGCCATGGTCCAGCCCTCCAGCGTGGACGTGCGCCTGGACCGCTACTTCCGGGTCTTCAACAACCATCAGTACACCTACGTGGATCCGGCAGAGGACCAGGGCGCACTGACCGAGCAGTTCGAGGTGCCCAAGGACGAACCCTGGATCCTGCATCCAGGCGAGTTCGTTCTGGGATCCACCTGGGAGTACGTCAAGCTGGACTCGACGCTGGCCGCACGGCTGGAGGGCAAGAGCTCCCTGGGCCGTCTGGGCATTCTGACCCACTCCACCGCCGGGTTCGTCGATCCGGGCTTTGAAGGGCACATCACCCTGGAGCTGTCCAACGTGAGCACCCTGCCGGTCAAGCTCTGGCCTGGCATGAAGATCGGCCAGATGTGCTTCTTCCAGCTCTCCTCGCCCGCACAGTACCCCTATGGATCCAAGCACAACGGCTCCCACTACCAGGGCCAGCGCGGTCCGACCCCTTCCCGCTCCTACGTCAACTTCTACAAGGCCGACGTCTCGGGCTGACTGCCAGCAGCCGCTTCCGCCATCACCTTGACTTCGAGCGCACTCGAAGGAGTATAGCTGAACCTGCCGGAATGACCCGGCCAAGATGACGGCAAGGAGATCAACCCATGGCAATCAAACAAACGGCGGGCCACGACCAACTCGGTCGGCTCGCGCCACAATTCGCCCACCTCAACGACGATGTGCTCTTCGGCCAGGTCTGGTCCCGCGAGGACGAACTTTCGGCTCGGGACCGCAGCATGATCACCTGCGCAGGTCTGATGAGCATGGGGCTCTTCCCCCAGTTGAAGAGCCATATGGCCATGGCCAAGGGCAATGGCGTTACCCGCACTGAAATGGTGGCGCTGATCACCCACCTGGCCTTCTATGCGGGATGGCCCAAGGCATGGTCGGCTTTCGACCTGGCCAAGGAGGTCTATGGTGAGGGCGACAGCGACGACGAGAGCCAGGATACCGCTGCAACCCCATCTAAAGCCGGGACTGAGCCGGATTCAGGGCCCTATCCATTGGGAGATTCGGCAGACGGACCCAACTTCACCGGCCATGTCTGGCTGCACTCCCTGACCGGTCCGGACGCGGAATGCCCAGCCAGCAATGTGACCTTCGCACCCGGATGCGTCAACCGTTGGCACACCCACCCGCATGGCCAACTGCTCATCGTCACCGCCGGGCTGGGGTGGGAGCAGGAGGAGGGCCGTCAGCCCCGCAGACTGGAACCCGGCGATGTGGTCTTCTGCCCGGCAGGCGTCAGACACTGGCACGGGGCCTCGGGCCGGTCATCCATGGCCCACATCGCCGTCACCCCGGCATCGAAGGGACAGTCCCCGGTCGAGTGGATGGAGTTCCCAGATCCAGATCAGGTAGCCGCTCTGGGATGACCCGCACGGCCGATCCGCACGGCCTGAACGATGAAGGTAGAGCGTATCTTCACCCTGCAAATGTTGAGACCGACAGACAGCCAACCGGTTCCCGCCTGCCTTTACACTGAAGACATGGCTAACAAGAAAGGCCCGACCAAGGGTTCGGGCGGCAAGCACCGCAACAAACTGCGCGGCCGGGGGCCTACCCCCAAGGCCGAGGATCGCGTCTACCACAAGGCCTACAAGGCCCGGCAGGCGGCCCAGCGCAGGCAGGCGGCCGATCCACGTCTGGCAGCCCGCCGCCGGGCCGACCGGTTCACCTCTGATTCCGACGACCTGGTCATCGGCCGCAACGCAGTCCTGGAAGCTCTGCGTGCAGGAGTCCCGGCCAGTCAGCTCTATCTGGCCGCCCGGATGGAACACGACGACAGGACCAGGGAGATCGTGCGGCTGGCGGGACAGGAGGGACTCAACCTGCTGGAAGCCGACCGTCTGGAAATGAACCGCATCGCCCGGTCCAGCAACCACCAGGGCGTGGTCCTCAAGGTTCAGCCCTACCAATACGCCTCCCTGCAGAGCCTGGTCGACAGGGCCGAGAAGCACGCGGCCGCCCTGGAAGGGGCCGACCAGGCGACCAGGGTTGCCGCCCGCCCGCTGTTCATCGCCCTGGACGGGGTCACCGACCCACAGAATCTGGGGGCAGTGATCCGTTCAGCCGCGGCCTTCGGAGCCTCGGGGGTGGTTCTGCCCGAGCGTCGCAGCGCCTCGGTCACAGCTGCAGCCTGGAAGGTGTCTGCCGGGGCCGCCGCCCATCTGCCCGTGGCCCGTGTGGTCAATCTGACCAAGGCCATCCAAGGGCTCAAGGAGCGCGGCTACTATGCGGTCGGCCTGGACGGCGCAGGCACCACCACAGTAGGCGAGACCGGCTTCGAAACCGATCCGCTGGTGGTGGTCCTGGGCTCCGAGGGCAAGGGGCTGAGCCGCCTGGTCCGAGAGAACTGCGATGCCCTGGCCTCCATCCCCATCTCCAGCTCGGTGGAATCCCTGAACGCTTCGGTGGCGGCCGGCATCAGCCTGTACGCCGTAGCCATGGCACGCCGACGGTCTGCCAGCCAAACCAAATAGCCCCAGGCCGGCACCGGCAATCTGAAGACGGGCAGACCCGAGCGGCAACAGCCTGCGCCCCTCAGCCAGCATGCATCAGACCGGTGCCGCACAAACCCAAGAGTCAACTGGAGGCCCAGACCGCATCGTCCTGATCGTCCTCATCGGCAGCCGCATCCAGGCTGCCGGGGGCGTAGACCGATCTCAGCGAGCTTCGGCCGGCATTCTCGTCTTCAAAGGCTGGTTGCGACGGCACCTCCTCGCCTGCCCGGTCACGATCCTTCTGGGTGCCCGCTCCGGTCTGGCCTCCAACACTGGTTTGGTCAGTCATCCCACTGTTGGCTGCGTCATGGCCCCCCTCCTCATGGCCATTTGCATCCTTGTCAGTCTGATCACGGGCAGTTTGCTTACCATGACCAGCCTGGGCATGGGCGTCCTGCCAACTCATCTCGTCATCGACCACCCCGGCATCGGCCTCTTCGTTGATGGTCTTCATGTCCTCGGAGTCCAGCCGGTACTCGGGCAGGGACTCGCTGATGTAGCTCTGCACGGCCTCGGCCATGGGCACGTCATGGCCGGCCTTCTCGGCCATCAGCCAGCGGTGGGTGAGCACCTCATGGAAGAACTGGGCCGGTTCGATCTGCGAGCGGTATTCCGGCGGGATCATGCGCACGGTGGGCTCGAAGACCTCGCGCATCCAGTCGGTGGCCACAATCTCCAGGTCCTCGCCCTGCCGCCAGGTGGATGCCCGGTAGGCATCCAGATCGTTGAGCAACCGCCGGGCCTGGTTCTCCTGCACATCCAGGCCGGTCAGCCGCAGCAGCTTGCGGGAGGCATAGCCGGCATCGACCACCCTGGGGCGCACCAGCACCCGGTTGCCGTCCTCCTCGGTCTTCATCTCCAGCTCGTCCACGTCGAAGCCCAGATCGTTGAGCCGGTTGACGCGGCGCTCGATCTTCCACATCTCGTCCGGATCGAAGCTGTCCACGTCCGTCAGGGCGCTCCAGAGGGAGTGGTAGCGGTCCACCAGCCGGTTGCCCACGCCGACCTCGTCCACCTCGCCGGCCAGCAGGTTGCCGGAATCCAGATCCATGAGCTCGCCGATGATGTTGGTTCTGGCCAGATCGATGTCGTACTCGCGCTGACCGTCGGTCAGGCTGGCGTGCAGATCGCCGGTCTCGGCATCGACCAGGAAGGCCGAGAAAGCATCGGCGTCACGCAGGAAGAGCACGTTGGACAGGGAGACGTCGCCCCAGTAGAAGCCGGCCAGATGGAGCCTTACCAGAAGAACCGCCAGAGCATCGATCAGCCGCTCGGCCGTGTCCGGACGCAGGTTGCGGGCAAAGAGGGCACGGTAGGGCAGCGAGAACTTCAGGTGCTGGGTGACCAGCATGGCCTCAAGGGGCTCGCCCTCGCGAGTGTGCCGACCGGTGACCACGGCTATGGGGTTGACCGTAGGCAGCTCCAGCTTTTGCAGCTTGCGCAGGAGCTCGTACTCACGCTCCGCCACCCGCTGGGTGATCTCCTTCATGGCATAGACATCGTCGCCCACGTGGACGAAGCGCACCACGTGCCGGGATATGCCTCTGGGCAGGTTGGCCAGCAGATCCCGGGGCCAGGTGGCCAGCGGCCTCTCCCAGGGCAGGGTGAACATCCTGGGGTTGGAGCTGGTGGCTGTGATGTGCAGGGCTGCCGGCTCCCGCTCGGAGGAGGGATCGGCCGTGGTCTTTATCGAGGTGGCTTTCATGGCGCGGGGGTCCAGAGAGGAGGCCGTCGCCCGGTTGATATTCACGCTAGTCATGCTTCATCCATCCCATCGCCGCCCATCCTATACGGGAAGAGCCCCGCACGGATGCACCGCGCGGGGCTCCTGGTCACCCGGTCGAACAAGGAAAGGAGATGATATCAATGATCGATACAGGCCCTGCGGACCGGCGGGAAACCGTGGCCGAACCGCGGGGTCGCAGGAAGACTCAGTTCAGCCGCAGCTCGCTGGCCGGGGAGAACAGGTGCATCTTCTCAGGATCGATGTGGATCTTGACCACGTCGCCCACCTTGGGCAGGTCGCGCGGATTGACGCGGATGGTGGTCAACTTGTTCTGGTCAGACATGACGATGGCCTGCTCAGCCGCGCTGTTGTCGGTCAGAATGTTGCCGTAGATGTAGCCGTCGGAGCCCAGATCCTCCACGTTGGCCACCTTCAGGGAGAAGGCATCCGGCTCGTCGGCACCGGCCAGAGAAGCATTCTCGGGACGGAAGCCCACGACGATCTTGCCCTGGTCCTCGGGGGTCAGCTTGTCGACGGCCTCGCGAGGCAGGCTGATGGTGTCCTCGCCGATCTTGGCCTGCCCGTTGACCACGGGGTGGATGTTGATGTTCATGGAGGGCGAGCCGATGAAGCCGGCCACGAAGACGTTCTCGGGCCGATCGTAGAGCTCGGTAGGCGCACCCACCTGCTGCAGGACGCCCAGCTTGATGACGGCGATCCTGTCGCCCATGGTCAGAGCCTCGGTCTGATCGTGGGTCACATACAGGGTGGTGACGTTGAGCTGACGCTGCAGGGCGGCGATCTGGGTACGGGTCTGGACACGCAGCTTGGCGTCCAGGTTGGACAGAGGCTCATCCATCAGGAAGACCTTGGGCTGACGCACAATGGCGCGCCCCATGGCCACACGCTGACGCTGACCACCGGACAGAGCCTTGGGCTTGCGGTCCAGGTACTCGGTCAAATCCAGCACCTCGGCGGCCTTCTCCACCCGCTGGCGAATCTCGTCCTTGGGGGTGCCGGCGATCTTCAGGGCGAAGCCCATGTTGTCGGCCACGGTCATATGAGGGTAAAGGGCGTAGTTCTGGAAGACCATGGCGATGTCGCGGTCCTTGGGCTGCATGGTCGTCACGTCCTTGTCGCCAATCATGATGCGGCCCTTGTTGACCTCCTCAAGGCCGGCCAGCATGCGCAGGGTGGTGGACTTTCCGCAGCCGGAAGGCCC
This sequence comes from Bifidobacterium sp. ESL0820, assembly GCF_052606235.1. Taxonomy (NCBI): domain Bacteria; kingdom Bacillati; phylum Actinomycetota; class Actinomycetes; order Bifidobacteriales; family Bifidobacteriaceae; genus Bifidobacterium; species Bifidobacterium sp. ESL0820. Next base: position 1,613,723 of record NZ_CP199594.1, on the reverse strand, counting down.
TACCAGAACAAGGAATTCACCGTCTCTAATGTCCAGACTGAGGTCACTGACCGAGGGCTCATCGTTGCCCGGGTAGATACGAGTGACGTGGTCGAATACCACTTCTGCCATTATTCATCCTTTCATCGGCAGGTACGTGCCGAACGATCCGTAGTGAAGGGGTTGATGTTCACTGTGGTTTCCGTCCCGGGGTCAACACCGACATCGGTATGGCCATGCGACGGTTTTCTATTTTGTGGTTAAGAGAAACTCTCCCTTGAGCCAGTGCCCACTATACACCAGGGTCTGAATCCGACGTGTGAACCCTTGCCGACTCAATCCTTGGACTTGTCGGAATCTTCAGAGCCGCGCTCGAAGACCGTCCTGGCCACGTTGATCGCGTTGATGACCCTCGGGAATCCCACGTAGGGGGCGCATTGGAGTATGGCTTCGACCACAGCCTCCTTGCTCAGCCCAACATTCAGGGCCCCCTGTATGTGAACGGCCAGTTGCGGAGCCGTGTCACCCTGCGTCACCAGGCTGCCTATGGTGACCAGCTCACGCTGCTGAAGATCGAGTCCCTTCCGGGTGTATATGTCGCCAAAGGCGAATTCGACAATCCAGCGGCCCAGGTCCGGCGCTATATCCTGGAGAGAGTCAATGACGGCCTGACCACCCTTGCCGTCAATAGCGGCCAAGGCCTCAGATCCCTTTTCAAAGCGCGAAGCTTCCATGAAGCCCCTTCTTTCTTGATATTTGGATGTTTCCCCAACGATAATATTGTATCAACGCCTGTTTATGCATTATGCCGCTGGCTCCGATCAGGCCGCCAGATTCCCAGCGGCCGAGGACGCGAAACAGCAGGAGGCAACAATCAGGTCCTTTTCAAGCAGTCGGAGCACAATGGAGATATGAGCGATCTTGAGGGATTGGATCTGAAGCCGGGACGGCTGGTCGGGGGCTACACCCTGATTGAGCCCCTGGGCGGCGGCGCCATGGGTTCTGTCTGGCGTGCACGGGATGGCGGGGGCCAGGACTACGCCATGAAGATCCTGCGGGAATCCCTGGAGGAGGACGAGCAGACCTCGCCAGACAACTCTGATGAACGGGACCGCGCCTCGGCCCGCGAGCGCCTGCGACGCGAGGCTCTGGCCCTGCAACGGATCCGTCATCCAGGCGTCTGCCGGATCGTGGATATGGAACTTGATGATGCCCTGGCCTTCATCGTGACCGAACTGATCGAGGGGCGCAATCTTCGCGACGACGTGGCTGTCAACGGCCCCTATCGGGGCGACGATCTGGAGCGGCTGGCACGGAAGCTGACCGATGCCGTCGCAGCCGTCCACCAGGCGGGCATCGTCCACCGGGACATCAAACCCACCAATGTCATGATTTCGGTCTCGGGCCCGGTGCTGGTGGACTTCGGCATCGCCATGGGCCAGGGGCAGAGCCATGTGACCCGGACCGGGCTGGTCATGGGAACCCCCGGCTTCATCGCCCCAGAGATCATCGACGGAGCCGAGGCCGACCAGGGAACCGACTGGTGGAGCACGGCCGCCGTTCTGGCCTATGCGGCCACCGGACGGGCGGTCTTCGGCGACAAACCCATGATGGCGGTCCTGGAACGGGAGGCCTCGGGCAATGCCGACCTGTCCGGACTTCCCACCAGCACCATGAGAGCCCTGCGCTCGGCCCTCTCCCCCGATAGGAGTGCGCGTTGCACGCCCCAGGAGCTCCTGGAGGCCATCGGCCAGGACGCCATGGATCCGCAGGCCTGGCAAGGGGAGCAAGACGATCAGCAACCCAACAAGGGCGGTCAGGGGACGATGCGCCCTTTTGGCGGCGACTCTTCGGAGGCTGAGGGGCAGGCCGACGCGCCCACCATGGTCGTTGAGCCGGCCACCATGCCCATGCCGCCGATCACCCAGGCTGATCCAGACAGTCCGCGGACGGCCTGGTCACGACCTCCGACAGATAAGGGAACCGATGAGCAGACGACCCTCCTGCCCGACTCGGAACAGCCCACCAGCCTCTTGAATCCCCTTCCAGCAGCCCAGGAGCAGCAGGAGCAGACGCAGACCTGGCAGGATCTCCAGCCAGTAGCCGATCGTCAAGATCTCCAAACAACTACCGTTCAGGATCCGCTACCGCCGGCACAGCCCCTACCCAGCGGATACGGCAATGACGCAAACGCCCACTGGTTGGGAGACCAGCCCCCTGCCCAGATGCGACGCCTGCGCTACTTGAAGGCCGGAACTCCTTGCCTGGTCATGCTGGGAATGCTTCCTGCCCTGCTGACAGCACTGGCCCCGGTTTCGGCGCTGGCAACCGCCGGAATCCTTCTCTGGGCCCTGAGCACTGCCGGATGGAGCATCAAAGCCCAGATCGAGCGCGAGCTGCGCCGCGACGGCGCTCGGCGGGGCACCGACCGCCTGCTGAACGCAGCCGCCCTCCCCTGGCACCTGCTCAAGGGCCTGGCGGCCGCCCTGCTGCGCCTGCCGGGCATGATCCTCGTCCAGGTTTTGGTGGCTCTGCCGCTGACCTGGGCGGGCGCCCTCACCACCGTCCGCGCAGGCCTGACCCTGGGCGAGCACCTGCTGGCCCTCCCCCTGCCAGCGGCCAGGCCCCTGTCCGTCGGCGGACTGGCCCTGGCCCTGGCGACACTGGCAGGCTGGCTGTTGACGACCCTGCCGACGCAGAACCGCTCAGCCCCCAAAGCCAACAGCGGCAACATGGTCCTGCGGCTGGCGGCGGGTCGCATCCCCATGGGCCGCCAGGATCCCACGGCGCCAGGCAACCCCCGCCGCAGGTGGATCCTGCTCCTGATCTGGCTGCTGATTATTGCCGTCCTCCTGGCCGGACTGATCACCCAGCCGTCCATGGACTGGGCCCCCATCCACCTCCTGCGCGCCTAAGGCCGCGCTCCACCCCTGGCGGCTACACTATGCTCAGTACGCCAAGGAAAGGATCCAGGTCATGTCCAAGGGCAAGCAGAACCGCAAGGCCGCGCTCAAGGCCCAGGAAGAGGCCCGTCGGCTCCAGGAGGCCAAGGAACGCCGCCAGCAGACCATGATCGGCGTCATCGTCACCGTGGTGCTCGTCGCGCTGATCGCTCTGGGCGGATTCCTGTACTGGCGCAGCCATCGCCCGGTCAAGACCCAGGACCTGGAGCAGGCTCGTCAGGCCGTCGCAAAGGTCAAGGAAAAGCCCTCGGCCGCCAATGACCAGGGCGGCTTTCTGATCAGCTCCCAAGGGCTGGGCAAACCGGTGGCCAAGGCTCCGACGGTGGAGATCTACATGGACTTCATGTGCCCGGGCTGCGGCGCCCTGCATCGCGGGCTGGACTCCACCCTGACCGGTCTGGTGGATGCCGGGCAGATCAACCTGGTCATCTATCCCATGAGCTTCATGGACAGGCTCTCCACCGACAACTACTCGACCAGGACGGGCACGGCCACCATCTACGTGGCCCAGCACGATCCGGACCACCTGCTGCCCTTCATCGCCAATCTCTACGCCAAGGACTTCCAGCCGGATGAGTCCGACTACCACCCCATCAGCAACGACAAGATCCGCCAACAGGCCATCAAGGCCGGGGTTGATCCCAAGGTTGCTGACCAGGCGGTCAAGGGCCACTACCGGGCTTGGATCAAGGCCATGGACACCTACACCCCCCTGCGCAAGGAGCTCTGGAATCCCTCCGGGTCCAACAAGGGGCAGATGACCACGCCCACGGTCCGCATCAACGGCAATTACTGGGAGCTGGGCAACCTGTCCCAAGCAGGTCTGGACTACCGCTCGGGCCTGCTCAAGGCTCTGGGCCTGGACCAGTCCAAAGTGGGCGTCAAGGGCGCCATGCCCGCCATCGGCGCCTCCGGCCAACCGCGCTCGCTGGACTGAACCGGGCAGGTCGAGAGAAATTTCGCGTCCAGCGTCCCCCTTGGGGGCACGGTGATGGTACGATATCATTCCGTACCGCGGCCCGGAGCTGTAATGGACCACCGGGACCGCCTCCTTAGCTCAGTTGGCCAGAGCAGCCGCCTTGTAAGCGGCAGGTCGTCAGTTCGACTCTGACAGGAGGCTCTACGCCAGGAACGAACCATAAAATCCGATTATTCAGCTTTGTCTCCGGGCAGGCTATAATGATGGACATTACCTGGATAATTGCAAATACTTCCCTCGAGTAAGTCATTTCGGAGGCTCGTTCTCCGAAGTACGAACGGAGCTTTTCCCCAACCATCTCCGTTCGTATTCGAGGACGGGATCATTCCCCTTCATTCCCGTCCTCTTGACGTTGATCCGCCGGCCCAGGGCCCGGGTCTTGAAAAGCCGACTGACCGATGACGGTCAAGTCGGCTTTTTTATTGCCACCCGTCTGTGACAAATGTGGATGTTTGCCCGACCTTGCTGATTGTCTGGCTTGGCTCCATGCCCGCGCCGCTAGAATTGCCAGGTACAGACAAGGCAGGAACGGGGAGGCGAGCACATGGCCAGACGCTGGACACCGCGGCGTTTCGTCGTGCTCAGAAGGATCCGCGTGGCATCTTGCGCACTCCTGGTTGTTCTGGCCATGGTCCTGGCTTTCGGCATCACCGCACGCAAGAGCGTGGCGCTAAGCGTCAACGGCCAGACCAAAATGGTGACCACCTACGCCTACAGCGTGGACGGCCTGCTGCGCCAGCAGGGGATCAAGGTCAAGACCCACGACCTGGTCGATTCCACCTCCGGAGGCCAGCTGCGCAACCATGCGGCAGTCACCGTACGTTCCGCCTATCAGACCACCATCGTCATCCAGGGCCAGCGAGTGCCCTTCTGGACCACAGCCACCAGCATGGACCAGCTGCTGGGATTCTTCGAGGAGAACCGCAAGCAGGCCATGAAGGTCACCGTGGATATAGGCAACGTCTACAACCAGCTGACCGGCGGTCTGGTCATCAACCAGGCGGGGCCGGTCACGGTCATAGCTGACGGGAAGACCTCGGTGGCCCCCGACGGCAAGCTCCCAGCCGCCTCCATCCTGGACTCCAAGGGCATCGTGCTAGGCAAGGAGGACCGGGTCAGCGTGGAGCACGACCAGGGCGCCACCGTGCTGCGTGTCCGTCGGGTCACCCACGGGAACACCCAGAAGACCATCCCCCTGGCCTTTGCTACGCGTACCGTGGTCGACCCGAACCTGGCGCCAGGCCAGACCCAGATCCGACAGGAAGGCGTAGCCGGCCAGCGTCTGCAGACCATCCAGGTCACCTATGTGGACGGACAGGCAGAATCGGAGCAGGTCGTCAAGGAGGAGACTGTGGCCATGCCAGTGGATCAGGTGGTGGCCGTCGGCCCTGACAAGCCAAAGGAGGGGCAGAGCAGCGGGCAGCAGTCCAAGGACAAGGGGTCCGATCATGCCAAGGACACCTCCTCCCCAAGCGCCTCGCCGAGCAAGGATGCGCAGTCGGGAAAGACAACTGCCACGCCACCACAGGCATCGCAGCCATCAGGCTCGAATACAACGACCAAGCCGGATCCCCCGAGCCAGGCCGAAAGCACACCAGCCCCGCCGCCATCGCCAAGCCCATCGCCAAGCGGCCTTTGGCATGCAGGACCCGGCGTAGCCCAAGCCTATGCCTCGGGTGCAGCCGCCCAGCGCGGATGGACAGGTTCTCAATTCGATGACCTGGTGAAACTCTGGAACAAGGAGTCAGGATGGCAATGGGATGCCGAGAACCTTTCGGGCGCCTACGGCATCCCCCAAAGCCTGCCGGGCTCTAAAATGAGTCAATTCGGTGCCAACTGGCGTGACGATGCTGCCATCCAAATCGACTGGGGCCTCTGGTATATCGGCCAACGATACGGAAACCCCAGCACGGCCTGGCACCACTCCGAGCAGTACAACTGGTACTGACCTCTCTACTACATTCACGAGCAGCGAACCGACATGAACACTAGAAGCGAGAGCGACCGCCTTCTGGGTGCCGCCGATATCCGACGCATCGCCGACCAAGCGGGCATCCATCCCACCAAGCGTCTGGGCCAGAACTTCGTTATCGATCCAGGCACTGTCCGCAGGATCGTGCGCCTGGCAGAGGTGAAACCCGGTCAGTCCGTTCTGGAGGTGGGTCCAGGTCTGGGATCCCTGACCCTGGGGCTGCTGGAGGCGGGCTGCCTGGTGACCGCCGACGAGATCGACTCCGGATTGGCCCGGCGTCTGCCTCAGACCGTCAGCGAGCGCATGCCGGAAGCCTTGGACCGGCTGACCGTGATCAACCGGGATGCCCTGACCCTGACCCCTCAGCTGGCAGACGACGCGGGCAGAACCGCCGACCTGACCCTGGTAGCCAACCTGCCCTACAACGTAGCCACTCCGATCATCCTGACCCTCCTGGCCCGGTTCGCCAATCTGAGCAGGTTCCTGGTCATGGTCCAGAAGGAGGTGGCGGACCGTCTGACGGCTGGCCCGGGTTCCAAGGTCTACGGTGCCCCCAGCCTGAAACTGGCCTGGTACGGCCGTGCCACCCAAGCGGGAAAGATCGGACGTCACGTCTTCTGGCCTGCTCCCAATGTCGACTCGGCCCTGGTCTCCTTTGTCCGTGACGAGGAAGGGCACATCGGCGAGGACGAGCGCACCCGGATTCGGGTTTTCGCTCTGATCGACGCCGCCTTCGGCCAGCGCCGCAAGACCCTGCATGCTGCCCTGAAGGGCCTGGTGCCCCCCGAGGCCTTCAAGGCGGCGGACATCGATCCGAGCCGACGCGGAGAGACCATGACCATTGCGGAATTCGCCGCCCTGGAGCGGGCCGGCCGCGAGGTGGCCGCGTGAGCCCGGCCGTCGGCGGGGAGGGAATCGCCCTGGACTGCCCGGCAAAGATCAACCTGCTGCTTCGGGTCGGACCCGCCCGAGCGGATTGGGGCGGCCGTCACCGCCTGGACACCATCTACAGTGCCGTAAGCATCCTGGACAGAGTGGAACTGCGCCCAAGAGAGCCCGGCAGTGGCTTCAGGCTGCACATGGAGGGGGAGCATCTGGGCGATCTGGCCGACCATGACGCTGATCCCCATGCAAACCTGGCCGTCAAGGCCCTCCTAGCCATGGCTCAGGCCACCGGGCGCCAGCCGGATGTGGCCATCCGCATCACTAAGCGGATACCGGTGGGCGCCGGGCTGGCCGGGGGATCCACGGATGCGGCCGGAACCATGCTGGGCCTGAACCGGCTCTGGAAGCTCGGGCTGGGCGCAGCTGATCTGGATGGGATCGCCGCCGGGCTGGGCGCAGACCTGCCCTTCTGCCTGCATGGTGGCCTCAGCCACGGCTCGGGTTTCGGCCAGGTTCTGGAGCCCTTGGATCCGACAGGTGCGGAGGCTCGAAGTTTGCGCAATGCCGGACTGACCGGCCGCCTGCTGATCGGCGCCTATGAAGATCAGCTGAGCACAGCCCAGGTATACAAGGCCTTCGACGCGATCGGCCCCGGCCCCGGCGACCTGAACGACCTGCAAAAAACCGCCTGTGCTCTTCACCCACGCTCACTCCTGGCTCTGGATTTGGCCCGGCGGGCAGGGGCAGGGCCAGCTTTCGTCTCGGGATCTGGCCCATCGGTGGTGGCCATGGTTCCTCACTTGGACCAGGCGGCTACACTGATAAGACTCTGGCGGGAGCAGAATGCCGTAGACAGAATCATTGAGGCTGACTCGCCAGTCCTGCCCAGGATGGTCCCCCTCCGAGTCACCCATGGACAGTAGAGTAGGCAACATGACGAATCCCGAACCACTCGACGAACGCGAGGCCCGCAGGCAGTTCGTACGACGGCGGCAGAAGATGGTCTTCACTATAGCCGTCAGCGCCCTGGTGGTCATCCTGGTCATCTGTGGTCTGATCATCTTCGGATCCATCGGGCATACCGCCAAACACGCCACCATCGCCAAGCCCAACTATGGGGTCGCTGTGCCCTGTCCGCCCGACAAGTCCAAGCTGGTCAACCACCCCGACATCCGTGTGCGGGTGCTCAACGGAACCAACAAGTCCGGTCTGGCCACTGCTCTGGCGTCGGCCCTGCGCAATCGGGGATTCAACATGCAGGATGTGGCAGACTATCCGGGCAAGACCGAGACAGCGCGCACCCAGATACGCTTCGGCGCCTCGGCCATCGACCGCGGCTACACGGTGGGATCCCAATTCAACGATGCCGTGCTGGTCATGGACGACCGCAGCGACGATCTGATCGATGTGGTCATCGGTGCAACCTTTACCGATCTGAACGACGAGGACAGCACCTCTGTCGTAGGCCGTAACATCAAAGCCATCAAGGGCTGCCTGGCTGACCCCTCCTCCCTGAAGAACCTGCCCAAGGCTCCCAAGGCCTGACACCGCAGCAATGTTGCCGGCCTGGCATCCCGCCCAGGAGCGCGGACCCGGCTGTTGTAGAACCTTCAACCTGAGGCGTTTGCGCGCGTGGTATGGTAGTGAATGTAATACCCTTGGTTGGTGGGTGTTTGGGGACTTGATACAGTTTCTTAGTACAGCTTTTTGATACAGTTTTGAGTGCGATGTCGGGGGGATGCTGTACAGGCTCTGCGAAGAAGGGGGTCGACTCATCATGCGTCAGCGTTCAGGCATGGCAGCAGCAGCCCTGGCCTTTCTCCTAGCCCTGTCCTGCACACCGGCTTTGGCCGGGAGCACCGGCAGTCCATCCGGAGAAGCCGCGCCCACCACCCTGGACAAACAGCAGGGGGATGATAGCCCGCAGGCCGTATCGCCGTCCTCCTCCCCACCAATGTCTTCCCCACCAACGTCCTCACCCCTGCCAACGTCCTCACCCCTGAGCCACACGACCCCGATGCCTTCCTCACCCATGCTCGACACTGCCGGCGATGCTGATGCCGTCCAGGCCCGGTCCTCCGCAGCCTGGACGGTCAGCTTCGACACGGCAGGCGGCGGCAGCGTTGGCAGGCAGACCATCCCCGACGGGGGCCAGGCCAGTCGGCCCAGCCCCGACCCCGCCAGGGACGGATATCTGTTCGACGGCTGGTTCCAAGGCGACGTCGCCTACGACTTCACCCAGCCCGTCACCGGCAGCATCACCCTCACCGCCCACTGGACCAAGGGAGACGGCCATTGGGTCATCAGCCCCAGCCAAGGGCCCATAGCCGGGGGCGCCAAGGTCACCCTCACCCCGCCCGCGCAACGCGGCATCAGACTCAGCCAGCTCAGCATGGGCGGCCTTCATTCCGCGGCCATCAGCTCGGACGGCAACCTCTACACCTGGGGAGACAATGGCGCTGGCGAACTGGGCGACGGCACCAACACCAACCGGTCCACACCAGTCCAAGTCAAAAAGCCCAAGGGCACGCCGGAAAAATTCATTTGGAAAGAAGTCAGCATAGGCTGGGACCATTCTGCGGCATTCGGTTCGGACGGCAACCTCTACATCTGGGGCCAAAACGGCCGCGGCCAGCTGGGCGACGGCACCACCACCAAGCGGAACACACCGGCCCCGGTCGACAAGCCCCAAGGCACGCCAGCAGGATTCACCTGGAAACAATTCACCCTAGGCGACTTGAGTACCGCGGCATTCGGTTCGGACGGCAACCTCTACATCTGGGGAAACAACCAGTATGGGCAGCTGGGCAACGGCACCACCACGAACCAGACCAGGCCGATCAAGGTCGACAAGCCCCAAGGCACGCCAGCAGGATTCACCTGGAAACAGGCCAGCCTTAGCTGCAATCATTCCGGAGCTATAGGCTCGGACGGCAACCTCTACACCTGGGGATGGAACTTCAGCGGCCAGCTGGGCGACGGCACCACCACCGACCGGCACACGCCCACCCTGGTCAACAAGCCCCAAGGCGCACCCGCCGGGTTCACCTGGAAACAGGTCAACCTGGGCGACTGGCATACCGAGGCGTTGGGCTCGGACGGCAACTTCTACATCTGGGGAAGCAACGAAAACGGCCAGCTGGGCGACGGCACCAACACCACCCGGGGCAGGCCAATCCCGGTCAGCAAGCCCCAAGGCGCACCCGCCGGGTTCACCTGGAAATACACGATCCCAGGATGCAACCATACCGCAGCGATCGGCTCGGACGGCAACCTCTACACCTGGGGAGTCAACGGCAACGGCCAGCTGGGCAACGGCACCACCACCAGCTGGAATAGGCCGGGCATGGTCAACTTCCCCGGCGCCGTCACGCCCACCAGCGTCCTGTTCGGCCAGGCCAAGGCCACAGGGATCACGGCCAACCAAGACGGCACCTGGCAGGTATCCACGCCCAAGCATGAGCCGGGGGGCGTGGACGTGACGGTCGGCTGGAGCCGGAACGGGCCGCAGCCGGACGATCACCTGCAATACACGTACATCGCCCCCCAATACCAAGTCGGCTTCAATTCCAAAAACGATTCCTGCCCCACCCCCACGGGCATGCCCCCCAGCCAGTCCGTCACCCAGGACGGGCAGACGGAACGCCCCTACCCGGACCCGAGGGCCGAAGGCTGCCTGTTCGACGGCTGGTTCCAAGGCGATGTCGCCTACGACTTCAGCCAGCCAGTCACCCATGACACCACCCTGACCGCCCACTGGACCAGGGAAGACACGCAGCACTGGTCCATCAGCCCGGACCATGGGCCCGAGACCGGCGGCACCGAGGTGACCCTGACTCCGCCCGCACAGCGAGGCATCAGATTCAACCAGATCAGACTGGGCTACAACCATTCCGTAGCCATCGGCTCAGACGGCAACCTCTACACCTGGGGAGGCAACGACGACGGACAGCTGGGCGACGGCACCACCACCAGCCGGAGCAGGCCGGCCCTGGTCAACAAGCCTCAGGGGGCGGCGGACGGGTTCACCTGGAAACAAGTCATCCTTGGCGGCTGGCATTCCGCAGCCATCGGCTCAGACGGCAACCTGTACGCCTGGGGAGACAATGGCAGTGGCCAGCTGGGCGACGGCACCACCACCAACCAAAACAGACCAGTCCTGGTCAACAAGCCCGATGGAGCACCCAAAGGATTCACCTGGAAACAGGTCAGCCTGGGCGGCTTTCATTCCGCGGCCATCGGCTCCGACGGCAGCCTCTACACTTGGGGGTACAACGAATACGGCCAGCTCGGCAACGGCACCACCACCAACCAGAACAGACCAGTCCTGATAGGTAAGCCCCAAGACGCACCTGAAGGATTCACCTGGAAACAGGTCAACCTGGGCGGCTGGCATTCCGCAGCCATCGGCTCCGACGGAGGCCTCTACACCTGGGGAGACAACCAGTACGGCGAACTAGGCGACGGCACCACCACCAAGCGGAACATGCCAGTGCAAATCGGCAAGCCCCAAGGAGCGCCAGAAGGATTCACCTGGACACAAGCCAGCCTAGGCGAACATCATTCCGCAGCCATCGGCTCCGACGGCGGCCTGTACACCTGGGGAAGAAATTCCGAGAGCCAGCTGGGCGACGGCACCACCACCAACCGGCAGACGCCAATTCAGATCGCGAAGCCCAATGGATTCACTTGGGCACAAGCCAGCCTAGGCGACGGGGATTCTGTAGCTTCCGGATCCGATGGGAACCTGTACGCCTGGGGATGGAACATCAGCGGCCAGCTGGGCGACGGCACCACCACCGACCGGCAGACGCCGACCCTGGTCAGCAAGCCCCAGGGGGCGCCCAAGGGATTCGCCTGGAAACAATCCGGCGTGGGATGGTATCATTCCGCAGCCATCGGCTCCGACGGCCAGCTTTACACCTGGGGAAACAACGGCAACGGTCAGCTGGGGCGCGCCCCCTCCAACGCCTGGCCGGCCAGCCGGCCGGGACCGGTCGGCTTCCCCGGAGAGCCGCAGACCACCAGCGTATGCTTCGGCCAGAATCAGGAGCAGGGCACGTGCCTCGCCGCAGGCAAGGACCTCAAGCCCAGCCCCGACGGCACCTGGAAGGTGACCACTCCCCCTTACACGCCGGGGCTGGCGCCCGTGGCCATCGACTGGACCCAGGACGGCAAACAGCAGGAAACCGACAAGGGCAACACCTACCGGTACCTGCCCATCGCCAGCCTGCCCCTGACCGGAGGCGACGGCATGCTCCTTCTGCTCGCCATAGGACTGCTCACCGCAGGAGCCGCCACAGCCGCCAAAAGCCGCCAAAAGCAGGCCCGCACGACAGGCAGCATGAACACTTCACACAAGTAAGCAACAGTCCGGGCCGTACAACAATCACAGCCAATACCAGCCTGGCACCTGATGACCAGGCAAACATCTTCTACATATAATCCGGCGGCAGCCGAACCTGCAGAATGCGGACCAGACCTGGCTCTAGCCCTGGCTCTGCCACCAGTCCCGCAGCTCCTGCTCGGCTGTCTGCTGGTCGACCGGGCCCTGATCCAGGCGGTAGTCCATCATGTGCCGATAGGCACGCCCCACCTGCGGTCCCGGCTTGAGGCCCAGAATCTGCATGATCTGTTTTCCATTCAAGTCTGGCCGGATGGCATCCAGATCCTCCTGCCGACGCAGTTGAGCCACCCTGTCCTCCAACTCGTCCATAGCGGAGGAGAAGACCTGGGCCTTGCGCTTGTTGCGGGTGGTCGCATCGGCCCGGGTCAGGCGGTTGAGCCGCTCATAAAGAGGACCGGTCTCCCGGGCGTAGCGGCGCACGGCCGCATCGGTCCACCGCTCGTCCACATAGCCGTGGAAGCGCAGGTGCATGGAGATCAGGTCGCAGACGTCGGCGATCAGGTGGTGGTCGAAGCGCAGAGCCTTCAGGCGCTTGCGGGCCAGCCGGGCCCCGACTGCATCATGGTGATGGAAGCTGACCTTGCCGCCGGGCTCAAAGCGTCTGGTGGCGGGCTTGCCGATGTCGTGCAGCAGGGCGGCCAGGCGCAGGGTCAGATCCGGGGCGGGCACAGGTCCGTCAGGTCCTGTCTCCAGGGCGATGGCCCGGTCCACCACCATCAGTGTGTGCTCGAAAACGTCCTTGTGCCGGTGATGCTCGTCTATCTCCAGCTGCAGGGCGGGGATCTCGGGCAGAACAATGTCAGCCAGGCCGGACTGCACCAAGGCCTCGATGCCCTGGACGGGGTGGTCGGACAGCATGAGCTTGGTCAGCTCGTCGCGAATCCGCTCGGCCGAGACGATGCTGATTCGATCGGTCATGCGGGTGATGGCCTCTGCGGTCTCCGGAGCGATGGTGAATCCCAGCTGGGCCACGAACCGCACGGCCCGCATCATCCGCAGGGGGTCGTCGTCGAAGGACTGACGGGGGTCCACCGGGGTCCGCAGCACCTGCTTGGCCAGGTCGTTGGCCCCCCGGTAGGGATCCACAAAGACCAGGTCGGGCACCCGCAGGGCCATGGCGTTGACGGTGAAGTCGCGCCGCGAAAGGTCGCCCTCAAGGCTGTCCCCATAGTCCACCTCGGGCTTGCGGGAGTTGGGATCGTAGGTGTCTCGCCGGTAGGTGGTCACCTCCACCTTGACCTCGGTTCCGTCAGGACGCCGCCGCAGCGCGCCCAAGGTGCCGAATTTGCGCCCCATGTCCCAGAAGCCCGATCCCCAGTGACGCAGGATGGGCTCGAATTGCTCGGGCCGGGCTGAGGTGCAGAAGTCCAGGTCGTGGGAGTGCCGGTGCAGGAGCAGATCGCGTACAGGACCCCCCACCAACGCCAGTTCATATCCCTGCTCGGCGAAGAGGCGCCCGAGCTCGATGGCCTCCGGCCAGACTTGGAAATCCACGCTCACCCTTTCCTACGGAGTTGATGCGCCTACTAGCATACCGTTACCCCACCTGCACATTACCTTACGTAAAGTTGGAGTATGATTACGCCCGCGGACATGGCGCGCATGCTTGCACATAGCGCCGACTCTGCGGGCACCCATGCCCGCGGACAGCAGGGGCGGGACCACCTGGTGGAGACTGTAAGCGAACGTCTGGATCCGCGGGTCCGCGAGCGCATACAGACCGAGGATGACGCTCCCACGCCTGCCCTCATGCCCCGGCATAAGCATGCCTCAGGGCCTTCCACCTTTGCCTCCCTGGATGCCCAGGAACTGCCCGTAGTGCGGGAGTATTCGGCGGGTGGACTGATCTTCGACCGACATGACCGGGTGGCCATCATCGCCCGTCACTCCCGCTCGGGCCACCTGGAATGGTGTCTGCCCAAGGGGCATATCGAGAAGGGGGAAACACCCGAGCAGACGGCCGTGCGCGAGGTCCACGAGGAGACGGGGATACTGGGCAGGGTGACCGATTCCATCGCCACCATCGACTACTGGTTCACCGGAACCAACCAACGGGTCCACAAGCTGGTCCATCATTTCGTCCTGCGTATGATCGGCGGATCCCTGAGCGTGGAGGGCGACCCTGATCATGAGGCCGAAGATGCCATCTGGGTGGACTTTTCCGACCTGACCTCCGTGCTCAGTTACCCTAATGAGCGTAAAATAGCCTGGCTCTACGCGAGGAAGTATAAAAAACAGCCATGATCCAGACCCCCCTGCGCCCGAGCGGGCGCACCAGCCAGCGCACCCATGCCTTCAACCGATGGGCTCGGTGGGCTCGAATCCTACCGGCGATCGTCCTCCTGCTAGCCCTGGTGATGACTCCCTGGCTGCCAACACCGGCCCTGGCTGCCCCCAATCATCAGAACTCGGCCGAGGTGGCCCTGCGCTGGTCGACGCCTGTGGTGACTGACAAATCCGGCTACGCCCTGCGCGCTACGGTGACCAACACCGCGAACCAGCCCATGGAGAATGCCCATCTGGGCGTGTCCACCAGCGCCCTGTACTCCTTCAGCTCCCGGGCCGACATGCAGGCTTGGTCCGAAGGCCACGCCCGCATCCCCACCCCGGACGTGCTGGGTACACAGACCGTACCGACAATCCCGGCCGGGCAGAGCACTGAGGTTTCAGTCAATGTGCCGGCTGATCAAGACGCGATCAAGAAGATGACCAGCTGGGGCCCCAAACCCGTCCGGCTTTCCCTGAGCGACAGCCAGAACCGGGTCCTGGGCGACGTGTTCACCTTTCTGACCCGGACATGGGATGGCCTGCCCACTGCAGGCACACCCGCCCTGTCTCTGACCATGGTCATGCCGCTGATCTCCTCGGACTGGAACATTGACGACAAGGCCATGACAGCGCTGATGACCCAGCCCGGCGCCGAATCCGATCCAGGCTCGGGCAAGGATAAAGACCAGAGCGTGACACTGACCCGTCAAGGGAGCCGCCGCCAGGAAGAGCAGAGTCTGCTGCTGGCCAAGCACGGGTCCCTGCAGACCTTGGGCGATCCGGTCTACCTGTCCGCCTTCGCCAACCGCCCCCGGATCCAAGGGCTGATTCAGCCAGCCGACTTCGACATCACCGGATACGCCTCCCAGAACCAGGATCGCTATGCCAGGGCCGGGGTCACCCCCGAGTCCTGGAGCGCCCAGACAGCAGCCAAGCTCTATCCTGATGCCACTTCTGGCACATACGCCTGGCAGGGCAAGCAGGAGTGGACCATGGAATCCATCGCCGCAGCCCGTCGCGCCGGCTACCAGACGGTCATTGCCCCGCAGGGCTTCGAGGTAGGAGCCGGCACCTCCGCCCACACCGGCAAGTACACCATCGACACCCAGGCCGGACAGGTGACCGTCCTGTCGGCCCAGCGCGAACTCAGCAACCTGGCAAGGGGCAACCCCAGCTCCACGCGGGCCACCGGGGAGCAGACCCAGGCGGGGCAGACGGCACGCTTCATGGCCCAGAGCGCCTTCTATCAGATGGAACAGCCCTACGCCGAGCGCTCCCTCCTGGTCTGCTTCGATGCCGATCAGGACACTCAGCAGGCGGACAGGATCATGACCGAGCTGGAGCACGCTCCCTGGATCCGCCTGGAACCCATGGACAATCTGATGCGAGCACCCGACTTCACCGGCGGCTCATCGGGCCTGCTCAAGGCCCTGGAAGCCGATGACGCTCAGGGCGGCGCCAAGCATGGCGACAGCTCGACAGCCACCTTGGACTCTCTGATCGCCAGCAGGGCGGACATCGACCGGTTCGCCTCCTCCATTCTGGCCGACAGTCAGCAGGCCTCCCAGCCCACCGCCAGCGCTACGACCGGCAAGACCGACAGCCAGGCCTTGGCCCGACAGGATGCTGACGCCACCGCCCGCCAGCCCAAGGATCCACACCAGTGGCTGAACCGGCTGACCGCCGCCCATGACGATCTAGCCCTGAAGTCCCTGGGCGGAACCGCAGCCGCCGCCGGCCTGGCCGATCAGGCCGGCGCCATATCCCACCGGCTCCTGGACGGCATCAGCATCACGCCCAGCGAGTCTCTGAACGTGGTCAGCGAGACGGCCTCCATGCCCGTCACCGTCAGCAACAGCCACCCCTACCCGGTCCACGCCCGCATCAGCGCTCGCACCGACTCCATGGAGATCGTCACCTCGCGCTTGGCGGATGTGGTCATTCCCGCCCGCTCCGAGGCCCAAGTGACTTTCAAGGTCAGAGTGGCGACGGCCGGCAGGGCCAACGTGGATATCGGCCTGCTGGACAGCCAGGGCCGCCCCTTCGGTCAGATGCGCCGGGCCCAGATCACCAGCAATCTTCGTTTGAGCGACATGAGCGGCCTGCTCATCATTGTCTTCGCCGTGCTGCTTGGGCTCCTGGGGCTCTGGCGGCAGTTCCACCGCACGAAGGACCCGGACGAATGAGCTCCGTAGGGCGCAATTCCGCCATCATGGCCACGGGCACCGCGGCATCCCGGGTGACCGGGCAGATCCGCACCATCCTGCTGGCAGCCGCCATCGGCACCACCGGGATCGCAGCCGATGCCTACCAAACCGGCGCCATGATCCCCCAGGTCATGTTCACCCTGATCTCGGGCGGCATCTTCAACGCCGTCCTGGTTCCGCAGATCGTGCGCACACTCAAGGAGCGGGACGCAGCTGACCGGCTGAACAAGCTGATCACGGTCGCCATGGTTCTCCTGGCCCTGCTGACCCTGCTGCTGATGCTGGGCACTCCGGTGCTGACCACCATCTATCTGAATTCCAAGTGGAACCCCGCACAGCGGGCCTTGGCCAACTCCTTCACCCTCTGGTGCATGCCCCAGGTCTTCTTCTACGGGCTCTACACGGTACTGGGCCAGATCCTGGCCGCCAAGGGCCGGTTCACCGCATACGCCTGGAGCTCGGTGGGCGCCAATCTGATCAGCTGCCTGGGCTTCCTGGTCTTCATCCTCCTGTTCGGCAACGCCCGCAGCCAGCCGGTCGGCTTCTGGGACAACGGCAAGGTGGCCCTGACCGCCGGAGCCTGGACCCTGGGGGTGGCCTTCCAGGCGCTGGTCCTCTTCATCCCCCTGATCATGAGCGGCTTCCGCTACCGACCGCGCTGGGGTCTGCGGGGCATCGGCCTGCGATCCATGGGCTCGGTGGCCGCCTGGAGCATGGGTGTGGTGGTCATCGACCAGCTGGCCAATGTGATCAACGCCCGCATCAACAACGGCGCCCCCCTGGAGGGCAACCCCTTGGACATCGCCGGCAACGGCTCCTACCAGAACGCCTACACCCTCTTCATCCTGCCATACTCCCTGGTGGCCGTCTCCGTCAGCACGGCCATCTTCCCCAAGCTGTCCAAGGCGGTTTCGGACGGCCGCATCGGGGATGCCCGCGAGGATCTGAGCCAGGCCCTGCGCAATGTCGGGCTGATGATGTTCTTTTTCACTGCGGTCATGCTGGCCATTCCGGTGCCCATCACCCGTGCCCTGCTGCCCTCCGTGGGCGTCCACGAGGCAGTCCTGATCTCGGGACCCCTGATAGGCCTGTCCCTGGGGCTGGTGCCCATGAGCGCCTTCCTGCTCATTCAGCGCACCTTCTACGCCTTCGAGGACGGACGGCATCCTTTCATCTTCGCAGCCGTCTCCAACACCATCCAGGTGGTGCTGGTCCTGGCATCCATCCGTCTGGCCCCTCCCCGCTATTGGGCGGCCCTGGTCGGACTCAGCCTGTCCTTGAGCAACATCCTCAGCTTCCCCATGTTGGCAGGCATGCTGCGCAGACCCTTCCAGGGATATTTGGACGGTCGGCGCATTCTTAGCACTTACGCCAAGGCTTTTCTGGCGGCGGGCCTGGCGCTGGCAGCCTCCCTGACGGTCAAGGCTCCGCTGACCCGCCTGGTCGGCGCCTGGGTCCAGGACCGGCAGGGCCACATGAGCTGGGTGCAGGCGCTCTTTATCTGCGTGGTCATCACCCTGCTGACAGCGGCCATCTACGCCGTGACCCTGGTCGCGCTGCGCACCGAGGAATTCACCCGGCTCATGGTCGACCTGGCCCGCCGTCTGGGCAGGACGGCGCGGCACCCGGTCCGCAGCCTGGACGCCTTGGAGGGACGGCCCTCCCGGCTGGCCGACCGCTCGGTCAGGGTGGTGCACTCCTCCTCCCCTGATTCCACCCAGCCTGGCATGGACGCGGCTCTGGAGAACTTCGAAGAGACCGGCGAGCCCGGCACTGATGGAGAATCCGCGACAGCCGGGCCCCCACCGGCTCCTCCGGCCCCGCAACCCGTTAGGATTGTGCCTAGGAACAGCACGGTCCACCACGGCGTCGCCAACCACAGGCGACGCCCCACTTCTGATGAGAGCTCGGCAAGCATGAACGCGCATATCGGAGACACCATCCTCGGCAGATACACCTTGGTCACCCTGCTCCGCCGTGCCAAGGGCTTGAGCGTCTGGCGGGCCAAGGACAAGGTTCTGGACAGGGACTGCCAGCTCTTCATCGCCGGCGATTCGACCTGCACGGACCTGATCAACGTCAACGCCTCCGGCCTGGCGCTGAACAAGGACCGCCGATTCACTCCGGTCTACCAGCTGCACACCCGGGACGGGGTCTCTCTGATCGTCACCGCCCCCGATGCGGGCATGTCCCTGAGGGACTATATGCACGGGCCCGCCGGCGAGACGCTGAGCGACCGGGCCATGGGCACCATCATGGGCGAGGTCACCGAGGCCATGCGCACCCTGCATGCCGCCGGCATGGTCGACTATGCAGTCTCAACCAGTACCATCAGGCTGGCGCCGGCCTCTATCACCCTGGCAGATGCCCCCATCTCGCCCATGATCGCGCACCCGTCAGTCCCGAACGAGATGGGTTTGACGGACGAGGAGCATGCCATACGCGAACTGGCTGGCGTGCTCTACGCCATGCTGACCCGCCGGCCCGACCAAGACGGACGGCAGCCCAGCCTGCAGGAGCTTCCCAAGCACACGCCCGAAGAGTTCAGGATCATCTGCATGCGCGGACTGGGATTGACTGATGACCAGGGGGCCAAGCCGGTGCCCCTGGTCACTCTGGCCGAGCTGTCGGCGCTGCTCAGCCCCTGGATCCCTCCCGAGGAGCTGACCGACAGCGATCTGATCTGGCCTGAGATGGACGGCCGCGCCTCCATCGAGACCGTGGCTCTGAGACCGGTGGATCCCAAGGATGTACTGCCCTTGCCCGATGGGCTGACCTCCTCCGCCCTGCCTGCCGCACAGACTGTGACCCATCATGAGCCGCACTGGAAGACCAACCAACTGCTCTTCCCCGGCCGGGGCGAAATCGAGATGCTCAATCCCGAAGACACGGACACCGACCTCTTCTCGCTCTTCGACGAACGTCAGCGGCAGCGCTCGCTGAACAGCCGCTCCCGCAGGACCGCAGCCATGGATGTGAGCGCACTCAGGACGACGACTGCCAGGCCCGCTGCCTTACATGACGAGGAGTCCAAGGCAGTGACCGGGCGGATGCCGACCGTGGGAGACGATCAGCATCGGCCGCCCGAGGCCATCAGCGGCAGCGGCGTGACCGCCGACAACCCCGTGGAGCGCGGCTTCTCCCAGTGGGACTTCGACAAGTCCGGCGGCCGTCAGGCCAGGGCGGCATCCAGCCGGTCCGCCTCACAGAGCGCCCCACAGAGCAATGGAGACTCACATGCCCGGCGCGAGGATGACGCCGAGGCACACGACAGGACCCATGCCCGCGTGGCCAGCGGCTCGACCGACCAGGCATACGAAGAGCGGCAGAATGTCGACCCGAATCAGCATGCCGAACGAGCGCCCCGATCTCCCAAGAAGCCCGATGTTGATGAAGAAGAGCAGCAGACCACGGTCATGGAGCCCCTGCCCCCCAGCTTCACGCCTGAGATCCACTCCATGCCGGCGCCGGTGACCTATTCGGAGCTTCCGGACGATGGCCAGGACGAGGATCTGGATGACGAGACAGACATGGCCGACACCCGTCTATTCGGCCGTTTTACGACTCGCTCTGTAGTCATTGCGGTAGCGGCCGCAATCATCGTAGTGGCCTTGGTCTGGGCGGTCTCGACCATCTCCGGCTCCCGGCCCAACGTCGGCAAGGAGGAGGGCGGCTGGCCGGTCATGTCCAACGTCCCCTTCCCCGGTGGGACTGATGGGGACGAGGAGGCGACAACTTCCAGCAATGGCAAGGCCAAGGCTAACGGCAAGGCCAAGGCCGGAGCCGACAAGGTCAGCCATGCCGACAAGGAGGCCAAGAAGGTCCCTGATCCGCCCAAGCCCAAGAACACCACGGCCTATCAGTCGGATCGGCAGCTCTTCCTGAACAAGCCCGCCGGCCTGCAGGGATTCGGATGGTACATGCACCTGACCAAGCCGGAGGAAGTCTCCCGCCTGACCATCGTCATGCCCCAGAGCGGCGGCCATGCTCAGATCTACGCGAACTCCACAGCGGCCCAGCCCAACCAGGGGCAGCCGCTGGCCGACTTCAGCTTCGATCCCTCGGGCACCACCCAGGTCACCCTGCGTGAACCGGTCACGACCCAGGACCTGGTCGTCTGGGTGCCCATGGACGGCATGCCGGGCAACTCCCTACGCTTCACGTCTGTCCAGGCCTTCTAAGCAGGTCCGCCACACGTCCTTGGCGAAAAACTTGGCTGTTCATCCTTACCGCTGCCGTGCTGTTGCCGATCTTCAAAGCAGCTAGGATTGATAGTTCCTGGAAAATGGGCAGGAATCCCAGGCGGGGTTCCGACCATGGGTGTACCGAAATGGTAATGTGTTGGATTTTTCCTCCAACAAAGCCCTAGCAGGTAATACAGTTTCCTTAGACAACGGCGGCAGGAAGGCGGAAGTCAGTTATGGCGGATGATCCCAATATCGCATCCAAGGTCATCAAGAACGATCCCTGGTACAGCTCCTATGCGGCACGGGCCGAGCAGATGCGCGCCTCCGAAATTCGTGCCCTCTTCGCTGTGGCCAACCGGCCCGAGGTAGTCTCCTTGGCCGGCGGCATGCCCTACCTGGGCCGGATGCCTTTCGATAAGCTGGCCGACCAGCTTGGCGACATGCTGCGGAGCAAGGGCCAGGTGGCCTGGCAGTATGGGTCAGCACAGGGCGATCCCCACCTGCGCGAGGATGTGCTGCCCATTATGGAGCTGGAAGGCATCAAGGATGTCCAGCCGGATGACGTGGTTATCGTCAACGGCTCCCAGTCGGGACTGGACCTGATCACCAGGATTATGTGCGACCCCGGCGATGTGGTGCTGGCTGAAGCACCTAATTATGTGGGTGCCCTGGGCGTCTTCCAGTCCTTCCAGGTCGATGTGGTCAACGTGGCCATGGACGGAGACGGACTGATTCCCGAGGCTCTGGAGGAGACCATTCTGGAACAGCGCCGCCAAGGCAAAGCGGTCAAGTTCCTCTACACTGTACCCAACTTCCACAATCCTGCCGGCGCCACCATGAGCGTCGAGCGGCGGCCGCGGATCATCGAGATCGCCAGAAAGTACCACGTGCTCATTGTGGAGGACAATCCCTACGGACTGCTGGCCTTCGACGGCCAGACCTATCCGGCCCTGCGCTCCTACGATTCCGAGGGCATTGTCTACCTGAGCAGTTTCTCAAAGATCATCGCCCCGGGCATGCGCGTGGCCTGGATGGTTGCGCCTCCTGGCATCCGACAGAAGCTGGTTCTGGCCAACGAGTCAGCCATTCTCTGCCCCTCCAACATGAGCCAGATGACCATCACCACCTACCTGGACAACTTCGACTGGAAATCGCAGATCAATGATTACCGGGGGATGTACAAGGAACGCTGCGATGCCATGGACGAGGCTTTGAAAAAATATTTGCCCTACTGCTCATGGCTCAAGCCCAAGGGCGGCTTCTACATCTGGCTGAAGATACCCCAGGGGCTCAACGCCAAGGACATGCTGCCCAGAGCGATCACCGCCAAGGTGGCTTACGTGTCAGGCACAGCCTTCTACGATAACGGGGAGGGAGCGGATCACATGCGCCTGTCCTTCTGCTACCCCACCCCCGATCGGATCCGGGAAGGAATACGCAGACTGTCCACAGTCATCGAGAACGAACTCGCCACCGTCCGGCTGTTCGAGCCTGACAGCGGCAAGGAAAGGGGCTGAATCATGGCGCCCAAGCACAGCAAGACACCTCGGCAGCAGACCGGGGGCAAAACCGCGGCAACCAGCAAGGCCAAGGCAACCGCGAGCGCGACGACGACCACGGTCGCAAGCCCGACCAGCACTGCGGCCACCACTTCAGCCACAGCTGCTGGCGAAGTGGCCAAAAAAACCAAGCGGACCTCACATCGCTCCATCCGTGAGGCTACGCCAGTCACCATGGACGATGTCACCTCCCTGGCCAGCAAGGCCACCAAGCGTGCTGATAAGTCAATCCTGGTGATCTGCGGCGGCCTCAGCCATGAGCGTGATGTCTCCATCAGCTCGGGACATCGGGTCCAGGGATTCCTGGAGGAGGCCGGATGGACAGTCCGCGTCCACGACATGGATGGCTCGCTTTTGCCGTACTTGACCGACGAGTCGACCCGCCCCGATCTGGTCTGGCCTCTGCTGCACGGCGCCAACGGCGAAGACGGCTCCATCCGCGATGTCTTGGAGATGGCGGAACTGCCCTACATCGGATCCCGGGCCAAGGCCTCACGGACCGCTTGGAGCAAGCCCATCGCCAAGAACGTTGTCCGTATGGCCGGATTGCACACTCCGCATTCCGTGACGCTGCCCGAATCCATGTTCCGCGAGCTGGGTGTCGAACCCGTTATCGATATGCTTCTAGGCTCGCTGGGGCTCCCGCTCTTCATCAAGCCCACCATGGGCGGCTCAGCTATGGGGTGCACCATGGTGACTGAACAGAGCCAACTCACTCAGGCGCTGATCAACTGCTTTGCCTATGGTGATGTAGCGCTGATCGAGCAGGCTGTCACGGGTACCGAGGTCTCTGTGTCCATCCTCGAGTTTGACGGACACCCCCTGGTGCTGCCTCCGCTTGAAATCTGGACTCCCTCAGGCACCTACGATTTCGAAGCTCGTTCCACACCCGGCCCGACAGAGTTCTATGTTCCAGCCCGACTGGATGCCAAGACCACGCAGGCTGTTAGCGATGCCGCACTGACTGCTCACCGTGCTCTGGGGCTCCGCGATATTTCACGAACCGATTTCATTGTTGATGCCCAAGGTCAGCCGCAATTCCTGGAGTCCAATGTGGCGCCCGGCATGACGGACACTTCGCTGCTGCCACAGTCAGCGCAGGCCGCTGGTTACAATCTGCCAGAGCTATACACGGCATTGGTTCAATCAGTTTTGAATCAAAAGCGAACCGATTGAGATAGCAAAGCCTCTCTGGTCCCGCCTATCGTTCCACTGGCACGAGCAGGGTCCGCCTGTTGCATAGTTTACAATTCGTACAATATGCGCCAGGCGGATCTGCAATATACACGGATTGCAATACAGGCCGAGCGGATAGCACCCAGGGCAGGCACCATATTTTCATTAGCATTGTTTTCCGGCCATCGAATGACGGCTGTTCACCATTCACCATTTGTTGTCGGTTATTTCCTTCTTTCTATGTGATGTGCTCGCCTTTCCACACCTGCTGTATTCTCAACTTTTTCTCTACTGTTCAGCCAAGGCCGACATTGCCCGAAAGGCATGTTCAATCAGGTTCCGGCTTTTACATTGCCGACAAGACTTACTCGCAGAAGCGACGCGGACTGATAAATTGTCGATGCTGCAATAACTGGGTCATCCTCCAAGACTCCACGCTCAGTAAACCGCAGTATTGATACACACCCTTGAATACAAACACAGTCGATATCGAATGTTTCACGTGAAACATTCCGAGGTGATCAACTTACGTCATCAACTCCAGCGAGAGCCTCACGCGATATAGCGGTCTATGACCGACAACGGATTCTCCCGTTAAAAGTGCTAGTCGAATAAAGATATGATCGAGCGAGAATAAAGACAGCCTTCATAGGGTTGCAATCACAACAAGTTTCGCATCATGTTGCTCAAGTTATCTCACCAAGATGTCTCATCAAAAACCCGCAAGGCGGCATATAGGCGATGCTGCTTTTAAAGCATCGAGAATCAGGCCATTTCGACTATGCCGTCACGAACTGAGAGCGAAAGCTGTGTTTTCACCTGCGAATTATCATTCGGTCCTAGGCATTGTTATCCCAGTTCATTTGCCCTAGTTTGTTCATCGCCCTCGCTGAGAGCACGATCTTCCTATCAGAATTCATTTATCGAGTCATATTGTGCTGACGCGGCTTGCTCCCCCGTGCCCGCTTCAAGACCTATAGATACAAGCCCATAACTACTCTGCAAATCAGTGGATCAATATATCCAAGTGCATCAATCTGTCCTTGTTCAGGGACTGCATTTCACAAGATCAAACAAACAATCGAAACCGCACCCCACTATGATTGAACAATCTGCGGCCTTGCTCAATATGCCTTACTTATCTCCGCTGCTTTCCTCGCCCTTGTCCGATGCGCGCGAAGAACTTTCACCCGGTTCTTCTTGAGTCGAGGATGTATATCGGTCGGCAGACCTGACTGTCATATCATCATCAGCCCCCAGGCTTTTGTCTGTTACCGGAGAATCTGCGTCCAACTTGTCTTCATTGTCATCAGAGCTTGGAGGATTCCAAAAACGCCAGCTATGCCAGCTGTCATCCTCATCCTTATCATCTGTCTGATGGCTGGGATGCTTCCGCAGTAACCGATCAACTCGGAGCATAAACCAGATCAGCACCAGAATCGTCCCAAGATTGGTTACGATAGCCACTATCACGGTTTTCTCCATGGTTTAAGAATAGCCTCCTCTGTCAGGAACGGACTTACAGTGGGATAAGTAAGGACCCTTTTCGCCCACCGCGTGTGACCCGGTCATCATGCATGGATACAGTAGCGTTATGAAGCAAACTGTTCACGATGCCATTATCATAGGGTCCGGACCAGCGGGTTACACCGCCGCCATTTATCTTGGCAGAGCCGGTTATGCTCCCCTCGTTATTGCTGGAGCCCTAACGCCCGGCGGTCAGCTTATGAACACGACAGAAGTAGAGAATTTCCCAGGATTTCCAAAAGCTGTACTGGGACCGGATCTGATGGATCAGATGCGCGAGCAGGCCGAACATTTTGGTGCTCAGATCGAATACGATGATGTCGTCTCAGTTGACTTGAGTGGAGACATCAAACGGATCACCACCGATGGCGGTGAAGAATACCAAACTCGAGCAGTCGTTATCACCACTGGTTCGCAATATCGAAAGTTGGAGATTCCCGGAGAGCGCGAATTTTCTGGGCGAGGGGTTTCCTACTGCGCCACATGTGACGGATTCTTCTTCAAGAACAAGCCGATCGTGGTTGTTGGCGGCGGCGACTCTGCCATGAGTGACGCAGACTTTCTGACCCGTTTCGGCTCCTCTGTCACGTTGATTCACCGTCGCCAAGGCTTCCGCGCTTCAAAAATCATGGTGGACCGAGCCAAGGCCAATGACAAGATCAGCTTCCTTCTCGATTCAGTCGTCACGCGGATCAACGGCGACGGTAGCGGCGTAACCTCTTTGGATGTACGCAATACAGCAACAGGTCAGCAGTCCAATATTCCGGCGAATGGAGTTTTTGTTGCCATTGGATTCACCCCTCAGACTGCTTTCTTTAATGGCCAAGTCGACCTGGATCAGGACGGCTATATCCTAGTCAAGGGTGGGTCAACGAAAACCTCCGTACCCGGAGTCTTTGCCGCTGGTGACGTAACCGACAAGATCTATCGTCAGGCCATTTCTGCTGCCGGTATGGGTTGCCGTGCAGCCTTGGATGCTCAAGAGTATCTTACGAGCCTGGATAACCGATAAGGCCTGATACGCCCTGTAAACAAGAATTTACGTGCCTGGCAGTTTACGATTGCCAGGCACATCGTTTATTGACCATCACAGCCGCCTATTCAGCTGCCCTTAATTGTCCAATGGCCACGACGGAATAGCCCGCTCAATAGGAACATCACTGACCTTACAGCTGCTACTATCGCCCCCACTGAAATAACTGCTCCCCGCTGAGGAGACATTGCACAACCCAGCCCCCCTCGCCACATCGAAAATTCCTAAAGGCCCTGCCAGCTCAGGTATACTATCGCCCTACCAGACAAGAGCGATGCTTGCTCTAGAACCATCTTTAAGCGGTGAAGACTCACCTATCTAGCTGACACACACAAGCCATTCCAGTATGCTCCACTAGCTGGCTGGCTAGTCAACGACTCACCGCACGCCCCCACTATTGGAGGCACTCATCCATCTATGACAGCTAAAGAGCTGAGATACCGATCGAATCTGATGTCGTGAGCCCGCAACATAATCTGATTGCTCGGTTAGCAGTCATTCGGAATCCGACAGTTAGGCAGCGTATATATTGCACACAGCCTTTCAACACCGATATATCTGTGCAGAGAATGGCACATACTAACGGCATTCAACCATCCCGGGTTTAAGACAAATGCAGCGATTGCTCATCAGCTCATACAAAATCAGATCGAGCTATGAAACAATCGCTTGCCTTATCGGCAGGGTTTGGTTGAGCAACCCCTGCGGCCGCAATTTCAGAATGGGATCAAACCCAGCCTTTGTCGCCTGAATGACTGCTATTACTCGCGGATTGATCCTTTTCCAGGAGTATGGCAACAATGCGGTCCATATCTTCAGGCGAAGAAAACACGATTTCTATTTTCCCGTGCTTTTTAGTGCCCTTAATAGCCACCTTTGTATCAAAGCGGCTTTCCAAATCTTGGCGTACAGGACTATCTACCCATGCGTTGACCCTAGGCTTTTTTGCTCTCTTCTTCGTCTGCCCGGTCTGCAATGCTACGAGTTCCTCCGTAGATCTTACCGACAGTCCTTCAGCAATGATCTTGTCCGCCAGAGCCGTCATGGATTTTTCATCTGGCAAAGTAAGTAGGGCACGGGCATGTCCAGCTGACAACACCCCGGAGCTTACTTTTTTCTGCACACTTGGAGGCAACTTCAACAATCGAAGCGTGTTGGTGATCTGAGGTCTGGACTTAGAGATTGACTTAGACAAACCGTCCTGAGTCAAGCCGAACTCATCGATCATTTGCTGATAAGCCGCTGCTTCTTCCAAGGGATTAAGAGCTACTCTGTGGAGATTCTCGAGCAATGCATCACGCAACATGGCGTCATCGCTCGTTGTTTTCACAATTGCAGGTATGGTATTTAAGCCAGCCAACCTAGTAGCACGCCACCGACGTTCGCCCATTATGATTTCATAATGGGTTATTTGCCCCAGATTAGCGTTTCTCTGGTTTAAAAGCTGGCCCGATTGCTCTTCACTAGTCTTAGTGTCAAATGCTTCGGATTTACCTCCTGCACTGGCAGCTGAAGCTGTTTTATCCTCGACTGTTCTTGGCCGGTCTGCAAAAGTTGATTTTCGCACCACTATGGGCTGCAATACACCGACTTCCTTGATGGAGCGGGACAGCTCCAACAGTTCATCTTCATCGAAAATCTGCCGCGGTTGCTGAGCATTGGGCCTAATGTCGTCCACACGCACTTCAGCCAAATACCCGCCTTGGACAGGCTTCAGCTCCTCTTGGCTATTGCCCTCCGCTTTATTTAGCCCACTATCATTGTCGATAGCAGCTGCACGGTTAATGCTTTGCCGAGTTTCCTTTGTCCGAAGGTCATCAACCTCTATCGATCCCGCAATCGGCGATGTTTCACGTGAAACATTTGTCGTCGTAGAACCGAAGAATAGATCACTTGGATGCTCCAAGCTGCTGATGGATGGGACAGACCTGCGCTTGGTAGCCCTCTTCGAGGATGATGTTTCACGTGAAACATCACCGTCGAGCGACTTGGAAATACTGACTCGCTTTTGTCCTGTGTTGGTATGTTTACGACCTCTTTTAGACAATCTTTCAGAATCCACGAGCTCTGAGCTAGCAGGATCCGAATGCCTGGTTCTTCTTTCTGGTTTTGCCTCGCCTTTTGCTGTGTCGTCCTTCTCTAGGCGCTTTCGTCCATTCGACTCCGCACCCAAACCTTGAAGAGTAGGCTGTTTATTGCTTGGATTTGGTACTTTGTTATCTTCTCGCCGACTATTGCCAGCATTGGTTTCATCATCTTCACCTGGCAGGGCAGGGAATAGAGCCCCCAAGCCTTTGCCTAACCGTGAACGGCTTGTCATGTCCTCACTCCCCCTGTCTTCTATTAGCAATATGTTCCAGCACTTGCTCGGATCTCTGCGCGATTTCTAACGCTGCCTCTTCATAAGCGATAGCGCCGGCTCCCTTAGGGTCGTAGGTGACAACGCTTTGCCGAAAGCTGGGAGCTTCAGAGATTTTGACAGAACGCGGAATGGTCGTATTCAGCACTATCTCTGGATAGTGTTCCTTGACTTGATCAAACACTTCTTTGCTGAGCAACGTCCGCCTGTCGTACATCGTCAACAACATGGTGGAGATTACGAGATAAGGATTATAACTTTGCTGAACAAGTCCAATAGTATGCAGTAGTTGTTGCAGTCCTTCAAGAGCATAATACTCAGCTTGCACTGGGATCAATACTTCGTTGACTGAACACATGGCATTCAGAACTAGCAGTCCGAGACTAGGTGGGCAATCAACGAGAACATAGTCATAGTGTTGGTGACAGACTTTGAGATAGTCGGCAACTGCTTTTTTCATCAGCTGATTACGGTTGGGCATATCCGCAACTTCCAGTTCAGCACCACTTAGATCGATAGAAGATGGGACCACCTCGAGGTTGGGGAATTCAGGGGAAACCACCTTAACGTCATCGATCCCAAGACGACCCTCGAGCACATCATATGTTGATGGTGTACCAGACTCATGGGCCACACCCAACGCAGTAGAAGCGTTGCCTTGTGGATCCATATCGATGACCAGCACCTGTTCATCGAATTCAGCAAACGCGCATGCCAGATTGACTGTGGTAGTGGTTTTCCCTACCCCGCCTTTTTGATTGGCAACGGCAATGAAGCGAGTTTTTGAAGGATGAGGGAATTGAGCCTGACGTAAGGCCTGATAACGTGCAGAAAGATCTGCCATTTCCGCACCGGACACCGAACCTGATCCGTCAGCGAATATTCGATTCAGAATATCCGTTGCTGACTCCATACCTGATGCGTTCGGCGTACTTTGCTCACCGCTATCCGAGGTATTTCTCGTAACGGGTTTCACCTTCTTCGATGCGGCCACGAACCTTCCTCCTTTTGATAACAACTCAATTTTCCCGTCCTAGTTGGACATGTCAGAATAACCGCTAGTTACACACAGCCGTTGTTCATAACTGTGGATAAGTGTGGATAGTTACATTGGTGCCTCCAGCGCTGTCGCTTTCTATAGATTATTAGCTTTGCCTTGTGATTATTGACAATTCTGGCGCTACCCACAAGGCGGCATGGTCTACAAACGATAATGTGGATAATTCATTTGTGAGGTCTAAATTGTGCATAACTTAAAAATCGGGAATCAATAAATTCACTACATCACTTAAGCATGCAATACTATTCATGGGACTTGTCAATGAATACATCAACCTGTTGGATAGCGGTTATAACACTGCTTCAACGCTCCTATTAAACCTCTTGGCGACGGACTTTGTACAACTGTACTGCAGAGTAGTGTTTCACGTGAAACATCTCTATTGTCTGGGAAGTACTATTACCTTGTTGATTGTTGGCTCACGTAGTTACGTGCTTTAATCTTGCCTGCTGTACATTCAAAGCCTGTCCTTCTACAAGCATTCAATATTACGGATTCAATAGACACTTCTCAATTTTAAATTATAAAAATGTATTTATGATTGTTAAGCGATAGGTCTCACTAACCGATAAGCGTCGTATTCTACCTGGTGCAAGTGTGGTTGTATAAAGGACTCTAAGAAAGAGATCACAGACCAGCCGTTTTTTAATGAAGATATAGAAGCTAGTGCCATATTCTTTCACATGTACTCCAATAACCATGATCTAGATTATTGAATTCCGCATCGATTGTTTCACGTGAAACATTGCAGACAATCTCCACTAAGAAATCATCCACTAGGATCAGCAACAACTGAATCAGGTCATGGCTAAGATGCTGCTGAATATAGCTGTCTCGGATACCTCTCTTGGATACCTCTCTCCTATGTCACATACCCTCAGCGATCAACTCAGGTATTAACTTGTGACATCGGTAAGCAACGAAGCATGGTTTTTCTTTTTAGGGTTAAATAAAATGTGTATTTACAATGTTTCACGTGAAACAATCTCTGGTGCACACATCAGGAACTAGCGAATATCTCTCTTGTGCTCAGTGCAGCCCTCCCCCTCTATCTCCAACATCAGAACAATATTCGGTGTTGAAAAGTGATTCCGGAGTTTATCCGGGGCTGACCAATCGATTACTCCAGTTATCGCTCATACATGTACAAAGATCAATATTGCTCTGTAAGTGTTAATGATCAGACAACGAAGGGCGATACACAGGTTCAAACACGTTAAATCCCCTGTATGTAATGGAACCTGCAAATGAACACACCATGGCGAGTATAAATAGAATTGTCTACGCAAGAACTGGGTAAAACAGGTCAATTTATAGATCACTGAGCACCAAAAGGACAACATCGCCAGAGACGGTTAATCAAGCATCAGAAAGTTAGCGGTATATCAAGTTCGAAGATATATCCCATACAATTAGCCCAACGATGTACGGGAGACAAAACCAGTATCAACTAAGATTCAGAGCGAAGCAACCGGAAGATACAAAGCGTTGTGCTTAATCGCAAATGAGACAGGCATGACTATTTCAAATATTATGATTATGTATAAACAGCTGCAGCCTTACTCCTTGACACAGGATAGAGGCTGGAGTGTCAAAGTTCATAAAAGCTCCGGAGTGAAAACCATTCTAAGGGAGGCAATACAGGATCACAAGTGTGCTTGCACTCCCCTTAACTGAGCATGGCGCCGATCACGATAAGGAGGCAGCCACTCATGTTTCTGTCCGAAAAGGCAGTTTCAATCAAGAAGAGTTGTTCAATAATTTCTCATTAGCTTTGACATGGCTCTGCTCGAATGCCGATAATTTATTCTCTGAGGTAGCAAATTCCTAAGTTGCCTGATTTTTATCTCGCTATTAGGTAAATGCTCTGACAACGCAGTCATAAAATAATGTTGTATCGACGTCGTGTATTAGCGTTTGTCCACAAGAACTACGTGGGTTTCTTCAAGACCAGGTGCAACTGGAGCCTGGCTGACCCGTGGATTCACTCCATGATATTTTTTTATCTCTTTGGCAGCTTTATCAAGCTCATTTTGCGCCGAACGGCCTTTAAGGGCAATAAGCTGACCCCCTGATCTCAAGAGTGGCAGGGTCCACCCAGCGAGCTTTGTCATAGGTGCTACAGCCCGGCAGGTCACGACATCAAAAGTCTCAGGTACTGAAGGCGTGGAACCTACCCTTGCCAGACTTTCTCCGCCCATCGCTGCCGATGATTCAGGACCACTCACGGTTTGCTGACTATCACCATTCCTGGTGGTGACCAAAGTTGAAGAACCATGGCCAGAAACAGAATTGGACCCTTCCTCGCTTCGGCGACGACCATGACGGTGGCCTTGTGAAGCTCTTTTCTTGTGCCGATTCGATGCGTGAGAGGATCGCGGGGCCAGATCCTCTGCACGTTTGCGAAGCACTGAGGCATTAACCAGGTGCAACTCATCAATGACTTCCCGCAACCAGAGCACACGCCGCTCCATTGGCTCGACAAGCACAACACTGCACTGCGGAAGACACGCAGCTAGCACAATGCCCGGAAAGCCCCCACCAGAACCTATATCTGCCACCGTTGCTGCCTGACCATCAGTAGTCAATCGTTCTCGCACAAAAGGCACAATGGCAGCTGAATTGAGTATGTGCCGTTCCCAAATAATGTCTTCATCGCGAGGGCCGATGATGCCCCTCTCCACACCCTCACCTAAGAGCTTGTCGTGAAAACGCTGCATGGGTGCCAAAGCATCGCCGAGCACCTGCCTCAAAAGGGGACTATCGTTCAGTTCATCATCCACAACAGCCATTTCAACTCCTCACATTCACATTCGACGCGCAGTCAATCACAGCCACAGACCCCGACAGCGTCATATGTCTTGCATCTTGCATCCAGGAGATTCCACCATGTCAACATCGGAAACCACTGGATTCCGAAGGCAGTTACCAACATAGATTTTTCAACTGCAAAATAGCGTCGAAGGCACACATCAGTATCCTAACGGAACCAGCATAGGAAGCGGCCTCCTATAGAGGATGACCAACCAAGATCATTCCGAATTAAGCAGCATGGCAAACTCAGCATCGTCATGAGCCAGACAAGGCAATACATCTGACAGATGGCACGACCCTGGCCGATAGCACAGCAAACTTAGACAGTCTGTCTGCAGCAAACAATGAAACAATCCAAACAAGGCTGACGTCACCAATACTTCATCGGCGCACAGTCCTACTTGGTTCTGCAATCACTCCCTGTCCGCGCCAGCAGGATCGTCATCAGCCGCGTAGTCAGCCGAATCATCGGCCTGATCGGTTTCATCCGAGTCCAGCGGGGCATCATACCCGACTGGTTCGTCCTCAACATCGTCAGGCAGGTCCTCGTCTTCGTTCTTGGCCTTCAGGTAGACGGTGACGTACCGGTGGGGCTCCTCGCCGTGGGAGCGTGACTTCAGCCCCTCCTCTCGGACCATGTCATGGACGATCTTGCGTTCGAAGGAGTTCATGGGCTTCATATTGACGGGATCGCCGGTCTCACGAACCTCGTCGATCACATCCAGGGCCTGCTCACGAAGATGCTCGCGCTTGCGCCGCAGGAAGCCGTCCACATCCACGATCAGATGGGAGCGCTCCCCTATCTTCTGCTGCACGGCCAGCCGCGTCAGCTGTTGCAGGGCATCCACCACCTCGCCATCCTTGCCGATCAGATGCTTGATATCCGTGTCGTCGTCAGCCACAATCTGCACGGTCGGACGGTGGTTGCGCACCCCCATCTCGATATCGCCCTCGTAATCGACGATGTCCAGCAACCCCTCCAGATAGTCGGCGGCGACATCCGCCTCCTCATTGAGTTGCTCGATGGTCTTTCCCTGGTCCAGAGACTGAGACATCTATGCTCTCCTTACACGCGTTTACATCCGATTCATAACCTCAGGTCCACTGGATTCCTGGTCACCAATCGAGTGTCCAGTATTGAGGATACACGGACGTGATGATTGCAGACTACTCCAGTATCCGCCCGACCGAAAGCTTGGTCACCGCACCGGCCACCGCTGCCAGTGGCTGCATCAACGACCGCGACGCTTGCGGTGGGGCTGAGAACGCTGGTGGGAGACGTTCTTGTTGTTGCGGGCTTCCTCCTCCAGCCGCTTGGCCTCCATCAGCTGCTCCTCCTCCAAAGAGGGCAGCCCCTGGCGCTTGCGACGAGCGTTCTCACGGCGGTGGTCCCGCTCCTCCTTGCTCTCTGCGGCCGGCGAGCCCGGCGTAGGCATATGGCGGACCTGGAAGAGGGTTCGGCCCAGATTCCAAAGGTTGTTGGTCAGCCAGTAAATCAGCACGGCGAAGGGGAAGTAGATGCCTGAGAAGATGTACATGACCGGGAAGATGAAGGCCATCATCTGCTGCATCTTGTACTGCTGTCCCTGCATGGCCGACCTGGGCATGTTCCGCCGGACGTTGTGGAACTGCGAGTAGAACATGGCCAGGCACATGAGCACGATGAAGACCACTATGACTATGCGGCCCGCACCCTGGGCGGACATGAAGTTGTCCGAAATCCGCAGCCCGAAGAAGGTGGTCTCCTCGAATTCTCGCGCCACCTGTCGGTTGAAGGCTCCAAGGGGCGCCCGCTTGCCCCGGGCGATGAAGGGCACAGCCGAAAGCACGTAGAACATGGTCATGAAGACCGGGCCCTGGACCAGCGCGGGCAGACAGGAACTCATGGGGTTGGCATGGTTATCCTGGTAGACCTTCATGGTCTCCCGACTCATGGCCTCTCGGCTGGCTGGATCCTTCTTGTTGCGGTACTTGTTCTGGATCTTCATCAGCTTGGGCTGCAGGGCCTGCATCTTTTGCATGGATCGCAGCTGCTTGATGAAGAGCGGCAGCACGCAGAGGTTGACGACCAGCACCAGCATCACTACCGAGAGCGCCCAGGCCACCCCGGGACCCTTATGGAGCCCGATCAGGGTCAGGAACTTGTGGCAGTAGGTCATGATGTAGGTCATGAGCCACTCGATGGGGTAGAGGATCTTATAGAAGAAGCCGTATATGCCCGTATCGAAAGTGAAAGTGTCGTTGTTCTGGAACATTGTCAGGCCGTCTCCTTGTCTGGGGCCATGGGGGTCAGCCGGGCCTCCTCATGGGCCTTGGACCACGGGAACCGATAGAAGATGGAAAACCTCTGGGGCACGTCATCGATCCCGCCGTTGTTGAAAGGCGTGCAGCGCAATAGCCGCAGAACGGCCAGGATGGTTCCACGCAAGGCCCCGAACCGCCTCAGAGCGGTCAGAGCGTACTGGGAGCAGGTCGGGTAGTAACGGCACCGCGGCGGCGAGAGGGGTGAGATATGGCGCTGATACCAGCGGACTGCACCCTGCAGAGCCCGGGAGGCCAGGCCGCTCATGCCCTGCATCCTTCATTGGCTTCCAGCCGTTGAGCCGGTTGACGCTTGGACCCGACGAGCTGCAAACCTGATTGCATTCGCCCTTCAGAGCCGCCGGCAATCTTGCCAGTCTTGCGCATAAGGTCACGGAAGAGCCTGTCCACTTGCTCCTCCAGCTGCTCATAGGTGGCTCTGGCTGCGCTGGGCTTGGCGCGCATGACCAGATCACAGGAGGATGGCAGCAGGCCCTCCTTGGATCCGGCAAGTTGCCTGAATCTGCGCTTGACCTTGTTCCTAGTCACGGCCTTGCCTACATTTTTGGATACAGCGAGCCCCATGCGGCGTCTGCCCGCAGGCAGGATGTCATGCCGCCCTTCGTGCGCAACCGATGCCACCGGCAGCGGGGTCACCGTCTGGTCAGATCCAGGGATCAAATAATGAATGACCAGATCCCGGCTGCTGACCCGATGGTGTCGCCTGAGCACCGCCGTGAACTCCCGGTGGCTCCTCAGCCGTTCCACCTTTTGCGAAAGGATCGAAATCCGATTCAGGCGGAGAGCGTCCGACGGCCCTTGGCCCGGCGACGATTGATCAGAGCGCGGCCAGAGCGGGTGCGCATGCGAGCGCGGAACCCGTGCTTCATGTGACGACGGCGGTTATTGGGCTGGAATGTCCTCTTCATAATTCGTTGCTCCCGTGTGTAGACATACTCGAGTACGGCTCGTTATGAGTCAAGCTATATCACGGTACACAGGAGCCGGGACGGAGTCAAACAGGCATCCGCCCGTCAGATGACAAGGACCTCCTCGTATCCTGCACAAACCCTGTCATGGCGCGAGAAAGCGCCTCCTCACTTATCCACAAATTACATCACTGTTATTCACATTCAGCGCAGACACAACACGCTATCCTGTGGATAACCACGCAAAGTCGGTGTAACAATGGGCTACTGTCGACTTTGAGAGAAGCAGGAAACACGGGAAATCCGTCGTCGAGAAGAGAGGAGCACACTGATGGCGCAGGATCCGCTGGATGCCGCTGCCCAGGCCAAGAGAATCTGGGATGCGGTCCTGCAGGTGCTCCGCTACAGCAGTTCGCTGACCTCCAGGGACAAGGGCTGGCTTGAAGACATCACCCCCGAGGCGGTCTTCGGCACCACCATCGTTCTGCGTGTCTCCTCCAAGGCCACCCAGGAAGCTATTCAGGGACCGCTCAGCCAGCCCGTCCTCAGCGCATTGCAACTGGTCACCAATCAGGAAATGTTCCCGGCCATCAAAATCGTCTACCCTGAGCAGATGGCCAAGCAGATGGCTGCCGACCAACAGAACGACCAACGCGCATCCGCCATGGCTGGCTCCGCCCCGGGAAGCGGCGAGTTCCGTCAGGTCCCCGGCCCAGCCCAGGATCCATACGGCGACTACCAGCGCCAGAACAGCACCGGCCGATCCTCCTCCGGCACAGAGACCCGTTCAAATTGGAGGCCTGAGACCGCAGGGACCGCCAAAACCCCGATCGTCTCGGCCAATGATTTCCATCAGGGCACCTACGTGCCCATGACTTTGGACATGCAGGCCGAGCTGTCCGAGTCCTCCCCTGCTACAAGGTCCACGGCCAGCGCCGATGCCGATCAGCAGGCCGAGGCCGAGCGGACAACGTCTCGGCCCGCTTTTACCGTGCCTCGTTTCCCCATGAGCCAGAACCGGGTGGAGCGCGATCCGCAGACTCATCTGAACAAGAACGCCACTTTCGATACCTTCGTCCCAGGCGACTCCAACCGCTTCGCACGGACCGTGGCCCTGGCCGTGGCCGAAGGCTCGGGCCAGGACTTCAATCCCCTGTGCATCTATGGCAGCTCAGGCCTGGGCAAGACCCATCTGCTCAACGCCATTGGCAACTATGCCCTGGTCAAGGATCCTTCGCTCAAGGTCCGGTACGTCAACTCGGAGGAATTCACCAACGAGTTCATCGACGCCCTGCAGAACTCAACCCAAGGCTCGGGCCAGATCGCAGAATTCAACCGCCGCTACCGGCAGGTGGATGTGCTCCTTATCGATGACATCCAGTTCCTGGGGGGCAAGGAAGCCACCCTGGACCAGTTCTTCCACACCTTCAACGCCCTGCACGACGCCAACAAGCGCATCGTCATCGCCTCGGACGTGGCCCCCAAGAATCTGAAAGGCTTCGAATCGCGACTGATCTCGCGCTTCGACTCGGGCCTGACCGTGGACGTCAAGCCGCCAGACCGGGAGACCCGGGTGGCCATCCTGAGAATGATGGCCTCCATGAACGGGGTCAGCATTCCCAACGAGGTCCTGGATCTGATCGCGGAACGCTTCACCGAGAACATCCGAGAGCTTGAGGGGGCTCTGACTCGTGTCACAGCCGTGGCCAGCCTCAATAACCAGCCAGTCACCACGGCCTTGGCTGAACAGACCCTGCAGGACTTCTTCTCCACGGACGTAGAAATCAAGCCCACTGACATCATCTCCCAGGTGGCCAAGTACTTCCATCTGACCTTTGACGATATCGTCGGCCGTACGCGCACCAAGAACATCGCCCTGGCCCGCCAGATCGCCATGTATCTGGCCCGGGAAATGACCAGCATGTCCTTGGTAGACATCGGCGAGGTCTTCGGCGGCCGCGACCATACCACAGTCATGCATGCCTATACGCGCATCTCCAATGAGATGCAGGAAAAGCGGGAGATTTACAACTACGTCATGGAGCTGACGGTCCGGCTCAAGCAGCCTCAGAACTGATGCGACACGCAGGAACCGGTGTGGATCGACAGAAAAAGATATCCACCTTCTTATCCCCAGATGTGGGCAAACCTTGGGAATAACCCACCGATTTTCCGGGGACAAGTGGTGGATCTACAGCGAATAACCACCATGCTTTTGTGGATAACTCAGCAAAAATCCGTCCTTGTGGATAATTTGGCTTTTTAGTCACATCGATCTCACCACTTATCCACAGCGCCTGGATGAGGTATATCCACCGCGTTGCAAGGATTTGGAAACTTATCCACATCATCCACCGAGCTTATTACGATGACTCTATGTATATTTATGCAACAATCATCGTCACATCCAAGCACACGTCTTCACTCCAACCACATCCCCTGACCTATTCGATAGAATGATCCCAGTTCATTCATCGACAAGAAGGCTCCCATGAAAGTAGAAGTGAATTCATCCGCACTCTCGGATGCAGTGGCTTGGACCACCCGCATCATCCCCTCCCGACCGGCTTCGCCGATTCTGGCGGGCGTGAGAATGGAAGCCTCGGACGGAACATTGAAACTTTCTGCTTTCGATTATGAAGTTTCAGCGAGAAACCATATCGAAGCAGGCATCGACGAATCCGGAACGGCTCTAGTTCTAGGCAAACTTCTGGCGGACATCACTAAATCACTGCCATCGGAGAAGACCTACCTGTCAACCGAAGGGTCCAAGATGACCATTACTTCGGGCAAATCCACTTTTTCCCTACAGCTGATGCCTGACAGCGAGTATCCCGACCTCCCTGCCGTTCCCGAACCCATGGGCCAGGTGGATGCTGAGACCTTTATCCAATCCATCTCCCAATCCATCGTCGCTGTCTCCCGGGAAGAAAGCCGGCCAGTCCTGACTAGCGTAAAAACCGAAATCAACGGGGACAAGGTGGTCATGACCGCCACCGACCGTTTCAGGCTGTCCCGTTCGAGCTTCACCTGGACTCCTCGCGACGCTGATTTCTCCACCTCGATGCTGATCCGCGGTTCCTTGCTGCGAGACATCGCGCGCTCCCTCGACGAACACCAGAACGTAACCATGGATTACGAGGCTGACAACCCCACCATCATGGGCGTGGAAAACGCTGGCAAGGTATCCACCACCCAGTTGATTGATGGGGAATTTCCGGCCGTGGATCGTCTCTTTTCGGACGAGTACCCCATCCAGGCGGTCATCGCTCGGCAGGATCTGATCGACGCCATCAAGCGCGTGGCTTTGGTCGCCGAACGCAACGCCCCTATTCGCATGGTCTTTTCCGGCAATGAGGTGACCCTGAGCGCAGGCACGGCTGACGAGGCACAGGCCCATGAGGTTTTGCAGGCGGATCTAGATGGCGAGGACATCACGGTGGCTTTCAATCCCAGCTATCTGATCGACGGGCTGGGTGCCATCGCCGAGCCCTATGTCCGCATCAAAATGACCTCGGCGGTCAAGGCCGTGGAGTTCAACGGCCAGCAGGAGCAGGATTCCGAGGAGTCCATGGACTACCGGTACCTGCTGGTGCCCATGCGTTTCAACAACTGACACCCGGGCAGGTTCGAGGAACGATCGCCGTGCACATCTCCCGTCTGGTTCTGGATCACTTCCGTTCCTGGGAGCACTGCGTCCTCGATCTGGAGCCCGGAGTGACCATTCTGGAGGGGCGCAACGGTCTGGGCAAGACCAACCTGGTCGAGGCCATCGAAGTTCTGTCCACCGGCGGTAGCCATAGGACCTCATCCTCGCTGCCCCTGGTAGAGCGTGGGCAGTCCAAGGCCACTGTCAGGGCCAGGCTGGAGCAGGACGGGACTGCCACCGACTATGAGCTGACCATTGCCGCCAAGGGGGCCAACCGGGGAAGAATCAACGGCGGGCCTTCCCTCTATCAGCGTGACCTGGTAGGCCGGGTGCCCTGCGTGACCTTCAGCCCCGAGGATCAGCTGATGGTCTCAGGAGAGCCGGCAACCAGGCGGGCCGTGCTGGACCAGGCCGGCAGCCAGCTCGATGCTGACTATTTTCAGGTTCGGCAGGATTTTCGCCATGTGGCCAGGCAGCGCGCCGCCCTGCTCAAGCAGCTCTCCCAGGCGGGCCGCGACCCCTCGGGTGACGGGCGTGACGCAGCCCTGTCCGGCCTAGAGGTATGGACTGGGCAGTTTATTCGCACCGGGCTGGATCTGAGCCGACGACGGGCGGCTCTGGTAGAGGCTCTGGACCAGCCCTTCAGTGATCTGTATGGTCGGCTGGCAGGCCCTGATCAGGATGCTCGATTGACCTACCGGCCCTCCCTGGAGGAGATAGGACCCGATGGGCAGACCGGTTCCGAGGTCGCCGAAGCCGTCAGTCGTCACTTTCAGCGGATATACCCGGGAGAAGTGGCCCGGGGCACCAATCTGATCGGCCCCCAGCGCGATGATCTGGCCTTCACCCTCAACGGCATGCCTGCCAGGGAGTTCGCCTCCAACGGTGAGATGTGGACCCTGGCCCTGGCTCTGAGGCTGGCTCTGCTGCAGGTGGTCAAGGATCGTCGCGCCCTGGAGCCGATCGTCATTCTGGATGATGTCTTCGCCCAGTTGGATCGGGGCCGCAGGGATCAGATCCTGGACTTTGCCCGCCAGCAGGACCAGGTGCTGATCACTGTGGCCGCCGACAGCGATATCCCCTCCCTGCAGGGTGCCAGCTTGGTGGATGTGTCCAGGTTGAGGCCTGTGCAACCATCCGATCCGGCCGCTCAGGATCCGGCCATTGCCATTGCCATGCAGGATCTGCGTCGAACCAGAGGGACGGCTCATGACGACTCGGATACGAAGGATGGGCCAGAGGGGAACGACCTGTCATGAAGGCTCCCATGGTTGAGACCCTGCACCTGGACCAGCGTCGATTGCCGGCCCTGGTCTTCGAGGGTTGCACACGACGGGCGGCCACTCGTCGGCAGCGGGAGGACAACTCTCGTAAGGCCTGGTATGCATTCGGAAAGCCAGGCCGTGACCCAGCCAAACTGGGAGGAGTGGTGACCAGCCTGGCTGCCGGGAGCGGGTGGACCAGCCACCTGAAGGTGGCCCGGCTGCGCAACCAGTGGGACAGTGTGGTGGGCCCCGGCATCGCCGCCCATTCGAGAGTGGTCTCCTACCGGGAGGGCGTACTGATCATCCAGGCGCAGACCACAGTCTGGGCCACCCAGCTGACCTACCTGGTCCCCCAGCTCAAGGCGACCATTGTCAAGCGGCTGGGCATGCCGGTCAAGCAGATCCGGGTGACCGGCCCCCACAACTACAGCTTTCGCCGTTCACGGTTCGATCCGCCGGGCCGAGGCGTGCGCGACACCTACGGGTGAACCCATAATCTGCGGATACCGTCTTCCCAGCTTTCTGTCAGCCTAAAGTCCCCTAGCGCTGGTAATCTATAGGTTATAGGGTCAAACGCTTCCAAGGCCCCTTTATGGACGATTTGGAACCTGGTGACCATGACTCGATCCCCCGCTCGACCACGAACGGAAGCTGCTTTGTCGTCAGTGGGCGACCATGGGGGTGCAGAAAGGACTATCCGTGGCAGATCTCAACACTGACCCGTCCCGGACCCCGCAAGAGGGCCGGGAGCATGAGGAGGACAAGCCTCAGGATGACGGCATAACGGGCCAGGATCAGCTGGACGACGCGCAGCTGGATGACTCGCTCTCCCCCGAACACTATGACGCCAGCGATCTGAAAGTGCTGGAGGGGCTGGAGGCTGTTCGCGTCCGTCCCGGTATGTACATCGGTTCTACAGGTCCCAGGGGCCTGCATCATCTGGTCTACGAGATCGTCGACAACTCGGTCGACGAGGCCCTGGCCGGGTACGCTGACCACATTGAAGTCACCATCCTGCCCGACAACGGCATCCGGGTGGACGACAACGGCCGTGGCATACCTGTGGACGAGGTGCCGGGCGAGGGCAAGAGCGGCGTCGAGGTGGTCATGACCAAGCTGCATGCCGGCGGCAAGTTCGGCGGCGGCGGCTACGCGGTTTCAGGCGGCCTGCACGGCGTGGGCATATCCGTGGTGAACGCCCTGTCCACCCGGATCGACGTCCAGGTGCGCCGTCAGGGTTACCACTGGCATCAGAGCTTCCGCAATCAGAAGCCCACGGCTCCCCTATCCAAGGATCAGGCCATGGGGCCGGACGAGGGCACCGGCACCTCGGTGACCTTCTGGGCCGATCCCAAAATCTTCGAGACCACGGTCTACGACTTCGAGACCCTGCGCAGCCGTTTCCAGCAGATGGCCTTCCTCAACAAGGGCTTGAGAATCACTCTGACCGATCTGCGCCCCAACAACCAGGCCGGTGACGAGGTGGCGGGCGAGGAGCAGACCCCTGAGCAGAAGGGCCAATCCGTCAGCTACCAGTATGCCAACGGCATCAAGGACTATGTGGACTACCTGGTCAAGGTCAGGAAGGCCACGCCTGTGGAGGCCGAGGTCATCGACTTCGAGGCCGAGGACCTGAAGCTGGGCATCTCCGCCGAGGTGGCTATGCAGTGGACCACCGCCTACTCGGAGTCGGTCCACACTTTCGCCAACACCATCGCGACCACCGAGGGCGGCACCCACGAAGAGGGGTTCCGTGCAGCTCTGACCAGCATGATCAACCGCTACGCCCGGGACAAGAACATCCTCAAGGACAAGGATGACAACCTCTCGGGCGATGACGTGCGCGAGGGGTTGACCGCCGTGGTCTCCGTCAAGCTGACCAATCCGCAGTTCGAGGGCCAGACCAAGACCAAGCTGGGCAACTCCGAGGCCAAGACCTTCGTCCAGCGGGTCATGACCGAGAGGCTGAGCGACTGGTTCGACGCCCATCCCGGCGAGGCCAAGTCCATCATCCAGAAGGCCATGGAGGCCTCCCGGGCCAGGATCGCGGCCAAGAAGGCCCGCGAGAACACCCGTCGCAAGTCCATCTTCGAGACGGCCGGCATGCCCGACAAGCTCAAGGACTGCCAGTCCAGCGACCCCGAGGAGTGCGAGCTGTTCATCGTGGAGGGCGACTCCGCAGGCGGCTCGGCCATCCAGGGGCGCAACCCCATGACCCAGGCCATCCTGCCCCTGCGCGGCAAGATCCTCAACACGGAGCGGGCCAGTCTGGACCGCATGATGAAGTCCGACACCATCGAATCCCTGATCACGGCTGTGGGCGGCGGATACGGCGAGGACTTCAACATCGACAAGGTGCGCTATCACAAGGTCATCATCATGGCCGACGCCGATGTGGACGGCGCCCACATCGCCACCCTGAATCTGACCCTCTTCTTCCGCTACATGCGGCCCATGATCGAGGCTGGCTACGTCTACGTGGCCATGCCCCCGCTCTACCGGCTCAAGTGGACCAAGGGGCCCCACAGCTTCGTCTACACCGATGCCGAGCGCGACAGGGTCCTGGCCGAGGGCAAGGCCTCCGGCCGACAGCTGCCCAAGGGCGAAGGGATCCAGCGTTACAAGGGTCTGGGCGAGATGAGCTACCAGGAGCTCTGGGAGACCACCATGGATCCGGATCACCGCATCCTCAAGAAGATCCGCATCGACGACGCTGAGCAGGCCGACGAGACCTTCACCATGCTCATGGGCGACGAGGTCGAACCCCGGCGTCTGTTCATCCAACGCAACGCCCACGACGCCCGCTTCATCGACGCCTGAGACGGAAGCCTCCCCTTTTCACCATTTGAGCTAAGGATCGATTTTGGCAGACGATAACAACAATGACAACAGCCCGGACCAGGACGGCCTCAACCTGCCCGACGGGTCCCGCGAGCCGCTCAGCCCCCAGGAGATGGACAACACCGATTACGGCCTCCTTAAGGGCGAGCGGATTCAGCCCATCGACCTCCAGCAGGAGATGCGGGAATCCTACCTCTCCTACGCCCTGTCCGTGATCGTGGAGCGGGCCCTGCCC
This sequence comes from Bifidobacterium sp. ESL0820, assembly GCF_052606235.1. Taxonomy (NCBI): domain Bacteria; kingdom Bacillati; phylum Actinomycetota; class Actinomycetes; order Bifidobacteriales; family Bifidobacteriaceae; genus Bifidobacterium; species Bifidobacterium sp. ESL0820. Next base: position 1,570,128 of record NZ_CP199594.1, on the reverse strand, counting down.
GATGTCCGCGATGGCATGAAGCCGGTCCACCGCAGGGTCATCTACGCCATGTACGACGGCGGATACCGGCCCGACCGCGGCTACAACAAGTGCTCGCGCGTGGTGGGCGATGTCATGGGCAAGTACCACCCCCACGGCGATGCAGCCATCTATGACACCATCGTGCGTCTGGCCCAGTCCTGGTCCATGCGCTACCCGCTGGTGGACGGCCAGGGCAACTTCGGCTCCCCCGGCGACGACCCGGCGGCCGCCATGAGGTACACCGAGTGCCGTATGGCCCCCCTGGCCATGGAGATGGTGCGCGACATCGACAAGGACACGGTTGATTTCATCCCCAACTACGACGGGAAAACCCAGGAGCCTACGGTTCTGCCCTCCCGCTTCCCCAACCTGCTGGTCAATGGATCAGCCGGCATCGCCGTGGGCATGGCCACCAACATCCCTCCGCACAACCTGCGCGAGGTATCCAAGGGCGTGCACTGGGCACTGGAGCATCCCGAGGCCTCCAAGGAGGAGCTGCTCAACGCCCTGATCGCCATCATCAAGGGACCGGACTTCCCTACCGGCGCCACCATTCTGGGTCACAAGGGCATCGAGCAGGCCTACCGGACCGGACGCGGCCTGATCACCATGCGGGCCGTGGTCAACACCGAGGAGATCCGCGGAAGGATGTGCCTGGTGGTCACCGAGCTGCCCTACCAGGTCAACCCCGACCGGCTGGCCTCCTCCATCCGCGAGGCGGTGCGCGACGGCAAGATCCAGGGCATCGCCGACATGCGCGATGAGACCTCGGGCCGTACCGGCCAGCGCCTGGTCCTGGTGCTCAAGCGTGATGCCGTGCCCAAGGTGGTCCTCAACAACCTTTACAAGCACACCCAGCTGCAGCAGACCTTCGGGGCCAACATGCTGGCCCTGGTGGACGGGGTCCCCAGGACCTTGAGTCTGGATGCCTTCATCCGTCACTGGGTGGACCACCAGCTGGATGTGGTCGAGCGGCGCACCCGCTATCTGAAGCGGGAGGCCGAGGATCGCGACCACATCCTGCAGGGGTATCTGAAGGCCCTGGACATGATCGACCAGGTCATCGCCCTGATCCGCGCCTCCAAGGACGTGGAGACGGCCCGCACTGGCCTGATGGAGCTGCTGGATGTGGACGAGGTCCAGGCCGATGCCATCCTGGCCATGCAGCTGCGCCGTCTGGCCGCCCTGGAACGGCAGAAGATCCTGGACGAGCATGAGGATCTCATGCGCAAGATCGCCGACTACAACGACATTCTGGCCCACCCCGAGCGCCAGCGCACCATCGTGGGCGACGAGCTGGACGAGATCGTCGACAAGTACGGCGACGAGCGGCGCACCCGGATTGTCCCATACTCGGGCGAGATGAACGTGGAGGACCTGATCGCTGATGAGCAGGTGGTGGTCACCGTCACCCACTCCGGCTTCGTCAAGCGGACCAAGGCCGACGAGTACCGGGCCCAGCACCGTGGCGGCAAGGGCATCCGCGGAGCCAGGCTGCGCGAGGACGACGTGGTGGACCACTTCTTCCTGACCAGCACCCACAACTGGCTGCTCTTCTTCACCAATAAGGGCCGGGTGTATCGGCTCAAGGCCTATGAGCTGCCTGAGGGTTCCCGCGACTCCAAGGGACAGCATGTGGCCAATCTGCTCCAGCTGGGCCCGGGCGAGCGGATCGAACAGGTCCTCTCCCTGCACGACTATGACGATGCCGACTATCTGGTCCTGGCCACCCGGACCGGACGGGTCAAGAAGACCCGCCTGACCGAGTATGATTCGCCCCGCCAGGGCGGCCTGATCGCCGTGCGGCTGATGGAGCTGGGCACCGTCACCGACGAGGACGGGCAAGAGGTGCCCCAGAGTGACGAGCTGGTGGGTGCCGCCCTCTGCAATGCCGACGATGAGATCATCCTGGTCTCCCGCAAGGGCATGAGCGTGCGCTTCCCGGCCGACGACTCCACCCTGCGGCCCATGGGACGGCAGACCGCCGGCGTCCAAGGCATGCGGTTCCGCCCCGGCGATGAACTGCTGAGCATGGACGTGATCGCCAAGGAGTCCGGGAATGATCTGCTGGTGGTCACCGATGAAGGCTTTGCCAAGCGGACTGCCCTGAGCGAGTACCGCCTGCAGGGCCGCAACGGCTACGGCGTTAAGGCCATTGCCATGGTGGAGGGCCGGGGATCCCTGGTCGGCGCCCTGGTGGTGAACGAGGACGATCAGATCATGGCCATCATGAAGTCCGGCAAGGTCATCCGCTCCGATGTGGCCGAGGTCAAGCGGACCGGCCGCAACACCCAGGGAGTCACTCTGGCCAAGCCCGATAAGGGCGATGAGATCCTCTCCATCGCCCGCAATGCCGAGCGTGACGACCAGGAGGAGAATGGCGGTCAGGCTGACGTGGCTCCTGCCGCTCCCCTGGCGGCCAAGGATCAGCCCATCGCCACCACCGGAACCGGCGACGGCCAAGGTCTGGCCCAAGAGGACTGAGCAGGTCCGCTACCAGTCTGACAAGACTGGTAGCCTCGTAAGAAGTCGTCCAGGTCCTGCGGCGGTATGCGCGGACTGGTGAATGCAAGGATCAAGGAGTGCCGATGAGCCAGGATGATCAGAAGCAGGCCAAGGCCGGTACCGGTAAGAAGGGTACAGAAAAGCCCAAAACCGGCAAGACCAAGGCTGATGAATCCCAAAAGGGCGAGTCCCGCCGACCCTCATCGGACACTCCCCCGGCTTCTGCTGCCGGCAGGACGGCATCAGGGCGTTCCGCAAGAACCACAGCTTCTGCTGCCAGTCCGGTCAAGGCCCCTTCGACGACGCGTCCTCACGTGCCTCGGGCCCGGCGCATGCAGCTGTCCTTGACCCGGCTGGAACCTTGGTCGGTGGCCAAGGTCACCTTCCTGCTATCCATTGCCGGGGCCATCATTCAGGTGGTGGCCGCCGCCCTGCTCTGGATTCTGCTCAACGCTATGGGGCTCTTTGACAACCTGACCCAGGTCATCTCCAAGACAGGCCTGGATGCGGGTGGTTTCGACCTGGGTCAGGTGCTGAGCTTGGGGACGGTCCTGAGCTCGGTGACTATTTTCTCTATCTTCGAGATCGTCATAGTAGTGGCTCTGGTCACCATTTTCGCCTTTCTCTACAACCTGGTCAGCTCCCTGGTTGGCGGCATCCACGTAACCTTGGGCGACGACTGAGCTCTTCGTCGGCGCAGTCAATCGGCCGATAGACTTAAGCGCGATTTAGACTGGAATTGTGCTCTCGACATACCTGGACTACTTCAGCGGCTCCTTCGGCATATCTCTGGTCTTTTGGCCCCTGGCCTCGCTGATCCTGACCCTGCCCATTCTTGCCCTGATCTACAACCGCTATCACCGGCTCCGGCTGACAGCAGCCATGGCGGCCTACCTGACCGTCTTATACCTGCTGGCCTTGGTCTTCTTCACCCTCTGGCCCATGCCCGACGACCGTGCCGCCTTCTGCGCCACCCATCATCTGACCCCCCAGCTCAACCCCCTGCAGTTCCTGACCGACCTGAGCACAGGCGGCCGGATGGCCATGTTGCAGATCCTGCTCAATGTGGCCTTCTTCCTGCCCCTGGGCTTCATCATGGGGCGGGTCTTCCGCTGGCGCTTCATCCTGGCCTTGCCGGTTGCCTTCCTGGTCTCCCTCTTCATCGAAACGGCCCAGCTGACCGGGGTGTTCGGCATCGTGGGCTGCGCCTACCGTCTCTTCGACGTGGACGACCTGATTTGGAATACATCAGGCGCTCTGATCGGCTACCTGGTGGCCATGGCGGCCAACAAGCTCGTTCCCACTCGTCAGGCTGACGCTGCCCAGCTGGTCACCAATCCCGGGTTCATACACCGTGCCGTCTCCCTGGCTCTGGATCTGCTTCTGGCCACCATTCTGTCCCTGTCTCTGGGGATGGGCGTGACCTATGCGATCCATCGCCTGGGCACCTATCAGCTGGATGGTCACTACCGCTTTGGCGGATTGCTGATCGCCCCATCCGCTCTGGATGTGTTCGGGATCCTGGTTGATCTTGCCATGCTGCTGATCTTTGAACTGCTCATACCCCTGCCCCGCCGGGGACGGACGCTGGGCGCCACCTTCACCCACATGACCGTCGAAACCAAGCAGCGGCATGGCTGGTCCCGCTTCCTCTTCTATCTGTTCCGGACCGCAGTCATCCTGGCCGTCTTCGGCCCCTGGACCGGCAAGGTTCAGACAGCGACGCGCATCCTGGCCCTGCTCCTGCTGGTCTTCTACCTGATCAAACGGCAGATGCCCTACGACCTCTTGCCCGGAACAGCCTACCGGGAGGATCCGGCTGCTCAGGAATCCCTCGACAGTCGGCGGGGGTGAAGCCTGACCTCGGACAGGATGATGGCGGCGAAGATGATGGCGAAGCCCAGCAGATGGGTGGCCGTCAGCTCCTCGTGCAGGACCAGGACCGAGACCAGCATGCCGAACAGGCTCTCCGAGCACAGGATCAGCGAGCCCTGGGCGGCGGGGACCCTGGAGAAGGCGATGTTCTGAAAGTTCTGGGCCATCAGGGTCGAGATCAGCGTCAGATAAATCATGGAGCCCATGGTCGAGGGCGTGAAGTCGGCCGCAGTGGGCAAGGGATCGAAGATCAGCGCGCAGACCAGGAAGAGAATGCCGCCGAAGAGCAGCTCCAGGTAGGTCAGCGTGGGGGCATCGAACTTCTTGGTCAGGAAACCGGTGATCACCAGGTTGACCCCGTAGAGCAGGGCGCCGGCCAGGGTCAGCAGGTCGCCGGTGCTCAGAGCCAGCCCCTGTCCCCCGCCCTGGGCCGGCAGCGAGATCAGAGCCACGCCCAGGATGCAGATGGCGGCCGCGACGAAGTGCCGCAGGGCCGGCCGTCGGCGGGCCATGATCCAGACCAGGAAGGGCACAAAGATGCAGTAGGTGGCCGTCAGGAAGGAGTTCCGGCCCGGAGCGATGGTGGTCAGCCCCATCATCTGCAGGCTGAAGGCCGCCCAGTAACTGACTCCCAGGATCAGTCCCGGCACCAGGGTATGTATGGCCCCGGTTCTGCGCAGCCTGGGCAGCAAAAAGGGTGTCATGATCACGATGGCGCAGAGGATGCGAATGCCCATCAGCCAGCGCACGGTCAGGGTCTCCATGGCAACCTTTTCGAAGGTGTATCCGGCTCCCCAGGCGGCCGCAGCCATCAGCAGCATCAGGCGGGCCAGCCAGGTGGAGGGTTTCCAGGACGAAGAGGGTGCGAAGGTAGACATGTTTCGACTCTAATCGTTCCCGCCCACAAGTGAGAATAGATTCGCAGCGTAAAACCGAGTGGTTCAAACTTGTTTGCTTTTTCCAAACCAACCCCTCTTTGCCAGCGTTCGGCTTCAGGCAAGCGGGGTCTGCCATGCGGACATCTCCGATATTATTGAAGAACGGTGATAACGGCGGCCATGGGTCCTTGGCCGACGGGGTAAGGAGTGTGTGCCAGGATGATCAGAATCGCAGTGGTGGATGATGATTCCATCAGCTGTCGGACCATGGTCAATTACCTGAGCCGCTACCGCAAGGAACGTCAGGAAGAACTGACGGTCAGCGTCTTCACCGATGGCAAGGCTTTTGCGGATGGCTATCGACCCGTCTATGACATCCTCCTTCTGGACATTCAGATGACCCCCATGGACGGAATCGAAGTGGCCCGCAGGGTAAGAGCCCGTGACGAGTCGGTGGTCATCGTTTTCATCACCTCCGCCCCCCAGTACGCCATCAACGGCTATGAGGTGGGCGCTCTCTCATATCTGCTCAAGCCCCTGCCCTGGTTCGCCTTCTCCCAGGAGCTGGACCGATCCATCGCCCAGGTGCGCGGCCGCGTGGACCTGTCCATCCTGATCACCGAGGGTGCCCGATCCACCAGGATCCCCCTCAAAGACATCGTCTTCATCGAATCCGTCCGCCACAGCAGCGTCATCCACACCTTGGATTCCTCATTGACCACGAACAGCACGCTGAAAAGCCTGGAGGGCCAGCTGGACCAGCGGGGATTCTTCCGCTCCAACTCCTGTTACCTGGTCAACCTAGCCCATGTGACGGGCATGGAGGACCAGGACTGCATCATGTCTACCGGCCAGCGGCTGCGGGTCAGCCGACCCCGCAAGAAGGCCTTCATGACGGCTCTGACCGCCTACGTGGCAGGTCGGCCATGACCAGCACCCACATCCTCAATGCCCTGCCCGACATCCCCCGGCTCTATACAGCCATCAGCGAGTGGCTGGGTTGCCTGGTCTATCTATTGGCTATTGGCGCAAGGACCTCACGCCTAAGAATGGTGGCTGTGCTTCTGCCCGGTCTGGCTGTGCTCATCGGGGTCCAATATTGGGCCGGCACCCTGCCTATCGCCTTCTGGATCATCAGCATGTGCCTGGCCGTGGCCTGCATGTATGCCATCATCATGCTGGCTTCGGGGTTGAGGGCGCTGCACGGGGCTTATCTGCTGGCCCGTGCCTTCGTTCTGGCCGAGCTGGTTGCCTCCCTGCACTGGCAGCTGGACTCCTTCATGCGTCCTTCCAGCCACAGCCTGTACGACCCGGCCTCATTGATCCTGCTGGTGCTGATCTACGGGGGCGTAGGACTGCTGGCCTGGGTGGCGGAACGGCGCAACTTCGCCGATGCCCAGCCTTCTGTGCCAGGACGCAGCGTCTTCATAGCCGCGGTCATCGCTGTGGTTACCTTCGCCATGTCCAACCTGAGTTTCGTTTCCACCAACACCCCCTTCTCCGGTCGGGTCGGCCTGGAGGTCTTCTACATCCGCACTCTGGTGGATCTGTGCGGCTTCGCCATGCTCTACGCCCAGCAGGAACAGCTGCGGGAGAGCCATACCAGCGCCGAGCTGGCCTCCATCAACGCCCGGGCTTACAGCCAGCATCGGGAGTACATGCGGTCCAAGGAAAATCTGGAGGCCATGGGCAGGCTCGCCCACGACCTCAAGCATCAGATCGCCGCCCTGCGCTCGCAGATGGACCCTGAGCGCAAGTCCCAGGATTTCGAGGAGCTGGAGGCTGCAGTCGGGCGGTACGGGTCGCAGCAGCACACCGGCAACCCCATCCTGGACGTGGTCATGTCAACCAAGGAGCGCATATGCTCCGAAGAGGGGATCACCCTGACCATGGTGGCCGACGGCTCCCTCTTGGAGGGGATGTCGCCCATGGATGTCTCCACCCTCTTCGGCAACGCCTTGGACAATGCCATTGAGGCTTTGAGGAAGGTTGAGGACTCAGACCGCCGCCTGATCAAGGTGGCCCTGTACGCACGGGGACAATTCGTGGTGATCCGCATTGAAAACTATTTTGTATCGCCCCTGAATTGGAAGGGCAACGGCGAGCTGGCCACCACCAAGACCAGAACTGAGGATGGCCTGCATGGCTACGGAGTCAAGTCCATCCGGCACATAGCCCACCGCTACCAGGGCGAGATGACCCTGCGGACCGAGCATCACTGGTTCAGCCTCTGTGTGCTCCTGCCGCGGGTGGGCGATCAGTTGAAGCCCATGGCGGCCTCGGCGGCCTTGTAACCCAGGCGAATGGCCAAGCGGCCCGGCCTGCCCGGCATGTTGATCATCCGGCAGAGCAGGGTGGAGCGCACGTCGGAGGCGATGACGGGGGAGCGGTGCTCCAGCCTTCGCCAGAGCATGTCCTTGTTTCGGTAGTTGCTGGGCTTGCGTGAAAGAATCAGAAAGACCGAGGTCACCACGCAGTTAATGGACAGATAGTGGATCATATAACGATAAAGTCCACGGGGAACCGTCCCCGGGTCAGGCGTGGAATCCGCCATGAGCCCGTTGACCAGCAGCAGTTGCGAGACCCGGGCGATCATGATCGAGGTCTGTACCGACTGGCCCTGGCGGCCGGTGTGATAGCGGTAGAAATTCGTGTCCAGGTAGAGCAGGGTGTGCACCCAGGGCAGGGGCTGATAGGAGTAGATGAAGTCCACATAATAGGTGTGCTCGGGCAGATGGGTGTGGGCCTGGCGGAGCACCTCGGTGCGCAGGATCAGGGCATGCATGATCATGTACTGGGCCAGCCCGAACCGCCGCAGATGGTTCCAGTCCAGCACCCGTCCAGGGTCCATGACGCTGCGGAAGTTGATGACCCGCTTATGTCTGCGGCCTTCCTTTTCGTAGACGTAGTTGGTGACCACCATGTCCACCGGATTCGTACGTTGTGACTGGTCGCGCAGTTGGTCCAAGACCAGACTCAAGGAGGTCGGGTCCACCCAGTCGTCGGCATCGACCACCTTGACATAGCGGCCCCGGGCGGCTGCCAGGCCGGTGTTGACCGCGCCGCCGTGGCCCTTGTTGGTCTGGCTGATCAGTCGGACAGTGTGCGGATGGCGTGCCTGATATGACTGCACTACCTGCGCTGTGGCATCGGTGGATCCGTCATCGACCACGATGACCTCCAGGTCCTCCCCCTCCCGGCTCAGGAGCGAATCCAGGCAGGTCGGCAGATGCTGGGCCATGTTGTAGGCGGGGACGATGAAGGTAAGAACGGGCGGGCTCGTAGAGGCCGGTCGGTCAGCTGTCATGAACGATCACTTCGCAAAAGAATGGGTCGGCGGGTATGTCGGCGGGGTTGCCGTAATCCCGTCGGCGGCCGTTGTATGCGACCACTGTACATGATGGGTTTGAGGAAAAGGCCCCGCACCTCTGGCTGCCGATGCATGCCGGTTCATTGGCGGCCGGGGGAGTGGGGCCGGAATTTTACTGGGCGCTCGCCTCGGATTCGGTGGGCTCCTGACGGAAGATGACCTTGAAGATGGGGAAGAAGACCCAGAAGGAGATGGCCGAGTTGATGATCATGGTGACCAGATCAGCAATGGTGGTCCCCAGGCTGCCCCAGTTCAGGGTGTGCTGGAAGAAGCCGTAGATGGGGTCCTTGTACCAGCCCTGAAGCGCCGCCGCGATGATGGTGATGATCACGTAGGCCACCAGGTACCAGAAGGCCGCTTTCCAGACCGAGGAGTTGGACTTGAAGGTGATGTTGCGCTGGAGGAAGAAGTTGATGATCTGGGCGATCAGCAGGGTGATTTCCACCGCAAGGAAGTAGGCCAGGCCGCCCCCGCCGCCGTGGCCGATGGACCCGGCCGCGTAGTCGAACAGGTAGTAGGGCTTGCCGCCGACGGTCCCCATGCGCCAGATCTGGAAGTTGGTGCCCACCAGGGAGGTGCCGTTGAAGATGGCCTTGAGCACGGGCATGAGCACCAGCTGCAGGACGGTGACTCCGTTGGACAGGATGAAGAAGACGATGAACTGGGCCAGGGTGGTGTGTCGGTCGCTGAACCGCCGCCACCAGCGCACGATCGCCCACTGTGAGGTTGTCGTCGCTTTCCCCTGGGCCGGCTGTCCGGCCTGCTGGCTGTGCTGATCACTCATGATTGAGCTCCTTTCCGGTCCTGCGGTTGGCGGACATGTTCCTGAAGAATCCGGCGATGAATCCGCCCAGCCCCCTCCATAGGTGGCCGTTGGGGATGCGGACGATGGCTTCGACCATGGCCGTGTCAATCAGCCCGTTGGTCATCTTGGCCATGGCCCTGGGAGGCATGTTGAGCAGGAAGAGGGTGTTCAGGTCGGGGTTGCCGGTCTTGGCCTCGTGGCGGTTCTCGCTCTTGGCTAGGAAGTTGGCCACGAACCTGGCCAGGGCGCTTCTTGAGTCCTTCCAGGACGAGAGCGGATCATTGGCGCCGAAGGTGCTGACAGCGCCCTGTCGGACCACCGGGTGGCCGAAGAGCGCTGTCACAGCGGCATCGTCGACTTCCTTGACCCGGCCGGTCAGGTAGGCGCCCAAGGCAGGGTCGGGACTCTGTGGATCGACGGTGCCCTGGACGCTCAGGTGCCCGCTCAGCTCCATCTTGCGTGCGTCGGATCCGATCATGATGGTCCAGTCGCCGGACTCGACCTGCCAGGAGTTGCTGGCCGTATCGAAGTGCCGGAAGGTCGTCTGGTCGAAGTCGATGCGGACCTGGGTTGACTGGCCGGCCTCCAGGCTGACCTTTTTGAAGCCCTTCAGTTCGCGGACTGGCCTGAGCACGCCACCCTTGGGCGCCTGGACGTAGAGCTGGGGAACAGTGGCCCCCTGCCTGTCTGAGTCGTTGGTCAGGGTGAAGGTGACTCCCTTGTCGTCCACGGTCAGATCGGCGTAGGCGAAGTGTGCATAAGACAGGCCGTATCCGAAGGGGAAGCGTTCCTCCACGTCGGCGGTCAGGTAGTAACGGTAGCCGACGAAGGGGCCCTCCCGGTAGATGGACTCGTGCGCGGGGTCGGGGTACCAGTCGGCGCTGGGGCAGTCGGCATAGGACTTGGGCCAGGTTTCCGCCAGGTGGCCGGAGGGGTTGACCCGGCCGGTCAGGATGTTCAGGGTGGCTGATGCTCCAGCCTGTCCGGACAGTCCTATGTAGAGGACGGCATCGCACTGGTCGATCCAGTCGGTGGTGACGGGGGAGCCCGCCACCAGGACGACCACCAGGGGCTTGTCCGTCGCACCCAGCGCCTTGATCAGGTCGACCTGGTTGCTGGGAATGTCCATGTGGGAACGGTCCAGACCCTCGGATTCACTGCGCTCATCCAGGCCCACGCAGGCGACAATCACGTCAGCCTGGCCAGCCGCAGCCACAGCCTGGTCGATCAAAGACCGGTTCTTCTCGCCATGGCGTTCGTAGCCCTGACTGTAGGAGGCCAGCTCCAGCCCGTCGCTGTTGCCCTGCCTGAGCAGGTCCAGCATGCTCTCCTGCTTGGCTGCGTTGACCTTTGAGGATCCGGATCCTTGGAACCTTGCGGTTTTGGCCATATCCCCGACCAGGGCGACCCGGGTGCCGGCGGCCAGTGGCAGGCGTCCCTCCCGGTTGACCAGAAGGACGGCGGATCCCTCGGCGATGCTCCTTGCCACCTGATGATGGTCCCGTATCTGGTCTGCGGTCAGGTTCCCATCGGGGTCCATGTCAGAGTGGTAGGTCAGCTTGGCCAGCCGTGCCACCTCTTCGGCCCGGGCGTTCAGGTCGGCTTCGTCCAGACGGCCCTCCTGCACGGCCTTGGCGACCTGTCGGACGGAGTCATATCCGGCCTGGGGCATTTCCAGGGAGGAGCCATTGGCGGCTGCGGCGACCGCGCTGTTGGAGCCGCCCCAATCCGAGACCACCATGCCGTCGAAGCCCCACTCTTTGCGCAGGATGTCCTTGAGCAGGTGGGGATTCTCGTTGGCATAGGTGCCGTTGACCATGTTGTATGAGGTCATGATGGCCCAGGGGTGGGCCTGGCGCACAGCAATCTCGAATCCGGTCAGATAGAGTTCGCGCATGGTGCGCTCGTCCACCACGGAGTCGGATGCCTGGCGGCGCAGCTCCTGGCTGTTCATGGCGAAATGCTTGGGGGTGGCGGCCACGCCCTGGGACTGGATGCCCTCGATCAGGCCTGCAGCCATGTGACCGGCCACCTGGGGGTCTTCGGAATAGTATTCAAAGTTTCTGCCGCACAGGGGATTGCGCTTGATGTTCATGCCCGGACCCAGGACCATGTTGACGCCCAGGCTCCTGGCCTCGTTGCCCAGCGCCTGGCCCATGGTTTTGGCCAACTCCGGGTCCCATGAGCAGGCCACCGTGCCGGCTGTGGGGAAGCAGGTGGCGGGCTTGGACTTGCCCATGCCCAGGTTGTCCCCTGATCCGGTCTGGCGGCGCAGACCGTGCGGTCCGTCGCTCAGGACCATGCTCGGGATGCCCGCCCTCTTCAAGGCACGGGTCGCCCAGGTGGATTTTCCGGAGAGCAGCGATGCCCGTTCCAGAACTGTCAGATCCTTGACTTCCATAGTGTTCCCTCTCCATGACGTGAGTTGATTCTGTGGTGAGAACTCTTATTGTTTTCACGATTAGCCTTCAGTTAGCCGCCGAGATTCATTATTCATAAATTGTCGAGTTTTGTTTGGCCTGATTGCATAACTTGTCGTTTTCTTATCATGAATGATCATTTCCCTTTTCGACAGAGGTGTTAATCTGCTTTTTGATGAGTCATGCACAGCTCTGTCTGGTAGAGAAACGGGTTAACATAGAGAGAAGATACTAGCTTTAATATCTCAGTCTCCCCGTAGTGTGAGGGATCTGTTTAGTATTCTCAATCTCACAAGAGAAGCAGTTATTCTTTATTTCACCAGAGCTATCTGCCCTAACGTTTAGCTTCATTGACAATGAGTCAGCCAATTTCTTTTTAAAATCAATAATTAGATTTTTATTTCTATAGGCCTAAAAACACAGTCTTCTGATAGTATAGCGAATCATATTTGTTGACAAATGCCTACGAATTTCCATGTTTATCTAATTGTGTAGAACTTCAAACCATGTCAATAGCTAAATCATTCGCAAGGCAAGGACTTATATTAAGACAATCAGTTTATTCAACTTGGTTGGCATTTCTGGAGATGACAATTTATGCCAAGAAAGTGACAGCTTATGTACTTGTGTCTCTTAAGACAGCATTTTCTTGCATATCCTAAGCATGACTTTGCCAGCAGAATGGGAAGTAAGAGGGCAGTCTAGGCACAGCATGTCTATTCCTAGACTGTCAGCTAAATGCTCAAAGTGTCAATGGCGAGGCTAAGGAGAAAAGTTGGAAAAGAAAAATCCAGAGAAATTGAAAATGAGTGGAAAAGTTTTCAGACGAATTTGGGTAACAGTTATAGTAATTCTTCTTGCTATCGCTGTAGCCCTTACTGTGGCAGGAAATTCGTTTGCCAGTGTTCTGGATAGCTTTTTGGGTGGCGGTCAGCTAACTGTTAATAAAGCTTCCGGTACTGACAATTGGAATGCAAATTATTATGAAAAATCAACGAAATCAATGCAAGAAGCAAAGCAAAGGAGCTACAAGGTTTCTGAAGCCATCACCGATGAGGGTATGGTTCTGTTGAAGAATGACGGTACTCTTCCGCTAAAAGCTGGCAGTTCGGTGACCCCTCTTGGCTATGGATATCTTCATGCCGCATATTCTGGCAGTGGTGCCGCTGCCACCAGTGATAAAGATATTCTGACAACAGAAAAAGGACTCAGCAATTATTTCAAGATCAATACTGCATCAGTAGATGTAATGAAAGGAGCGAAAGCTAAGTCTCCAAAGGCCGCTCCAGGCACTCCGGCTCTTGACGCGGACAAGAATTCAGTTCAAGCAATTTTGGACAAGGGTAAGGTAACTCAACTACCTGAGTACAATCCGAGCATTTATGATTCAATAGCTGACAAAGTCAAGGATACAACTGGCATTGTCTATATTAAGCGTGAAGGCTCTGAAGGTATTGATAAGCGCACTCAACCTTATAGTGATGGGACCGCTCATTACCTTGCTTTGACTACTGCCGAAAAAAATACGATAAAGTTCGCCAAAGAACACTGCTCGTCGGTTGTTGTAGTGTTGAATACGGCAAATCCAGTAGAATTATCTCCTCTTATGTCCGGACAATTCGAGGCTAACGCTATCGTCTGGGCTGGCATTACTGGGTCGCGCGGTTTTGACTCTTTAGGAAGAATTCTTTGCGGGAAAGTGAATCCTTCTGGGCGTCTCACTGATACGTACGCTTCTGATTTTACAAAAGATCCCACTTTTGCAAACTTCGGTGAATACCATTACACCAATTCGAAAGTAACTGACCAATCCGTCTTGGCTGAGATTATGCCAGGTACCGGAAGAGGCACGATAAATCGCCCATTCGTTGAGTATGAAGAGGGTATCTATTTTGGTTACCGCTACTATGAGACGGCCGCCATTGAAGATCCTTCTTTTGTATACGGACAGCTTGATGGCAAGGGGGGCCTTGCCGAGAGTGGAGCCGTGGCTTATCCTTTCGGATACGGACTAAGTTATACATCATTTCAGCAGAAATTGAATAAAGTTGAGACAAATAAAGGCAAAGTCGTCGCAACCGTGGAAATCAAGAATATAGGGAAAGTACCTGGAAAAGATACAGTCCAGCTCTACTACACTTCTCCATATACTAGTTACGATAGAGAAAATCACGTAGAAAAATCAGCCACAGAGCTGGGTGCCTTTGCCAAGTCTAAGCTTCTGGCACCAGGGGCGTCCCAGACTCTTAAGTTGAATTTTTATAAAGATGATATGGCTTCTTATGACTACCATCATCAGAATAGGAACGGTACTACAGGGGCATATGTCCTGGAGGCTGGGGACTATGCTATTCAGTTGAAGAATAATTCGCATGATGTGATTGATACCGTTCATCTCACCGTAGATTCCACACACTTCTTTGAAGGGACTGATCTGCGTCAGTCAGATAAGGATGCACAGTCAGCAATTAATGCCAAAGGTGAGCCTACTGGTAAGCCGGACATGGGTAGAAAGTATGTAGCTCCTAGCAACGTCTTTAAGACCATGAACAGCTATATGGATAACCCGCAAATCACTCAACTATCGCGGAGTGATTGGAAAGGGACATTCCCAACTACTCCAGTCAACCGGAAAGAGGCAGCACCGCAGGTCGCTTTGGATGAGTTTAAGTGGTTTGACAATTTTGATCCTAAAACTGATAAAATCCTAGGAAATGTCCCTTCAAGTAAGGTTTATCAAAGTAAACAACCCAAGTCCAATGCGAAGCACGATATGGCTTTGATCGATTTGCGCGGGGAGAACTACGATAGCCGGAAATGGGACCAGTTGTTAGATCAAATTGATTGGAAAGGTGATGAAAAGGGCATAAAGGATGTTCTATACAAGGCTGCGTATCAAACTGCTGCCATTCCATCAATCGACAAGCCTGCGACAGTCGACAAGGATGGTCCGACGGGCTGGAGCATCAAAGGAGCCAGTGCTTGGGGGGGTGCGAATCTCATAGCATCTTCATGGAATGTTGACCTACTCAAGCAAATGGGTGAAGCGATTGGTGAGGAAGGGCTTCAGGCTGGTTTGACCGGCTGGTACGGTCCGGGTGTAAACATGCACCGTTCTCCTTTCTCCGGCCGTGTTTATGAATTCTATTCTGAAGATGGCCTGCTCTCTGGCAAACTTGCAGCTGCTTCAATCAGTGGTGCTGGCGATAAAGGCCTATTCAGTTGCCTTAAGCATTTCGCGCTTAATGATCAGGAAACGTTCCGTGATATGTACTTGGCAACATGGGCCAATGAGCAAGCTACACGAGAAATTTATCTCAGGCCTTTCGAAATAGCCGTGGAACAAGCACGCAGCACACTAAAGTACATTTCCGATAATAAAGGGACTATGTCAAAAAAGGTAATTCGCTCGGATACCGGAATGATGTCATCGCAAAACAGTATTGGCGGCATCATGGGTTTTGCTCATCAGGGTCTGCTTGAGAATGTGCTACGTAACGAATGGAATTTCCGAGGGTCAGTCATTACGGATCTCTATCCAACTAGGCAGCTTGAATTCCGTGATATGACTATTAGATCGGGTAATGATATGTACATGAGTCAGCTGGACGGAAATGCAACTGACTATGAAAGTCCAACTGCTCGTATGGCGATGAGGAATGCACTGCACAATGTGGCATATACAGTAGTGAATTCCAACGCGATGAATGGTATTACACCGAAGTCAAGATTATCTTACTCTATGAGCCCATGGAAGAAATTGCTCTACGGCATTGATGTGGTAATAGTAATAGTGGCTGCTCTTATCGGTTTTTGGATAATTCGGCGTAAGCGCAGCGAAACGGCTCACCCTGAGCTCTATCGGAAATCAAAAGTACGGAAGAGCACTCAAGCTTGAGAGAACACTCGTTTGAGTCTGTAGTGTAAAAAATATTACGAGTAGACTGACGAAGTCGGTTTGTGGCAAACTGTGGTAACGCGGCTTGCCACAAACCGAATTTTGCAATAATTTCATATTTTGAGCATGAGAGTCACATTGCAGATGAGTGTTTTTCTATATCGTAATTTTGATAGTGTAGAATAAATTCAGCGGTGCTAATATTCGTTTTATTCGATTTGCTTATTCAAGAAGTCTATAAGAAACTGGTTGTTAGCATACACATGGGAGGCTTCTCGATAAAAAGCACTCCGTCTACTGTTGTAGCGTGTACTGAACGTGTTTATCTGATCATGATTGTTTCGTTAACGAGAGCAACGATGATATAATTAATTTTATTTTAATTGAACAGTATTTTTGGAGACCGAGGGTTCACCGCACTTGATCCGAGTGCGCAGAGGAGCAAGTCGGTTTTGTTATCAGTGATGCACATTTACTTTCTGACCATTTACCCTGACACAAAATGACCATGTTTGTAAAAGTAATCTCAGCCTTGGTTATTGCCCATGTCAGGTCTAAAAGAACTGTTGATCCCGCATCTTCAACGAATGGAATTTGTGGTGCTGTATCGGGGGAGTTGATTTTTATTGATTGCCGGAAATGGCATTTGCGGGTGGTAGTGGACATGCCTACTGTTGCATGTTGTGCACAGTCCGGTCGATGCTGTCAAAATATGCTAGTAACTTGCTAAAGTCTACGGCATCGCGTTCGACCTGTTTTGTTTACGCCGCTTACCTAGCCGACAGTCGTGCCTTTCATAGATGATAAATCTTGCGAGACGGTTGCTACGATCAGATATCTGATATGGAATCAGTAGCGACGAGCAACGTGTATATATTGTAGTTCTTGGTACGGGAAGCTCGTATGGAGAAAATATTCCTGCGATTGTTAAAAAGGTGTACAAGATAGTTGGAAAAGACTAGACCTGTGCAATTGTGTCCGATGCATGATGCTAGATTTCCGCTTATGTAGTCGTACTTGCCTCATTGCTGGTCAGGCTGGTAAAGATGACTGAGTGATGTAGGTGTTCAGCGCACAGTTATATGTTCTTATCAATTACTGAGTTTCGACAGCTGTAGAAATGGCTCAATTCAAAAACGTGTGTCTTTGTAAATTAATACAAATCATTCAGCATGAGCTCGCAATCTTACCACCACGTGTTCATTAGGTTGCCGGCCATGAAGTCGATTTTGCCACATAACCTGTACAGGAATTCAACGGCCTCTGGGCAAGTGCGCTTCGTCGTCTGTTGCGACATATATCTATCTGTCATGCCTGAAACGGATTCCATTGAGGGAAGGTCCGTTTTGGCAATAATCGTATTTCTGACTTGTTCATCCTGAAATATCGGTATATAGTGTTCTCGAGAAGTACAAGGTTGTACTAATGTACTTCAATAATTGAGCTATGTAATGTCTGACAGAGGAAACAACGTTGTATTTATAGTTCTTCTGTGGAGCGTAAAGGACGGTTGGAAGAGTGGAAGTACCGAACTCCGGGAAAAACGGTTGGACTCAACTGATTATCGAAGATCGCGATCCTATCGGTTCTGTCAACAACCGATTGTTCGGCTCCTTTGTGGAGCACCTGGGCAGATGCGTCTATACAGGTATCTACGAACCTGGCCATCCTTCTGCAGATGATGACGGATACCGTTCCGATGTCATGGAGTTGGTCAAGGAGCTGGGTGTGACGACCATCCGGTACCCAGGCGGTAATTTTGTTTCCGGGTATAGGTGGCGCGACGGCATAGGCGATCCGAGTAAACGCCCGCGAAGGCTCGATCTTGCCTGGCATTCTACCGAGACCAATGAATTTGGATTGCATGAGATGGTCAAGTGGCTGGCTAAACTGGGCGGCAATGAGCTGATGGAGGCAGTTAACTTGGGCACTCAGGGTACCCAGGAGGCTTTGGATCTGCTGGAATATGCCAATATCCCTTCTGGTACGGCCTTGTCTGAACTGCGTAGGGCCAATGGTAGAGATGCGCCATTTGGTATTCGCATGTGGTGTCTGGGCAACGAAATGGATGGACCTTGGCAACTAGGGCATAGGAAGGCCCATGAATATGCCCGGATAGCTGCCATTACAGCTGCTGGGATGCGTCAGATAGATCCCGACATTGAGTTGGCTGTCTGTGGGTCTTCAAGCCACTCGATGCCAACCTTCGGAAGTTGGGAACGGACTGTCCTGGAAGAGACATACGAGAACATCAATTTCATTTCTGCTCATGCCTACTACCAGCCTGTAAACAACGATATGGCCAGTTTCCTGGCTTCAGGCAACGATATGGATGGCTTCATCAAGGATGTGGGATCCATCATCGATGCGACTAAGGCCCAGCTGAAGAGCAAACACGATGTATTCATCTCTTTTGACGAATGGAACATCTGGTATCAGAATGCTGAACAGTCGCAGACGCCGATGGGGATCGACAACTGGCCGGTTGCCCCGCACCTCCTTGAGGATGTCTACACAGTTGCCGATGCAGTTGCGTTTGGCGATCTGCTTATCACCCTGTTGCGTAATGCAGACCGTGTTCATTCGGCATCATTAGCACAATTGGTAAACGTCATAGCACCAATCATGACCGCTCCGGGAGGCCGAGCTTGGAGGCAGACGACCTTCTATCCGTTTTCCCAGGCTGCTCATCTTTCAAAGGGTGGCACGGTGGTTCGCGGTCTGTTGACTGGCTCCCGCCACCCGACTGATAGATACGGGGAGGTCAGTGACATCAATGCAGTCCCGGTCTTGTGCGCCGATGGTTCCCTAGCCATATTTGCAGTGAACCGTTCTCTGGACAGGTCCAATACGCTCACCCTTGATATCGGGTCGGACGGGTCATACAAGACAGCTGGCATGACCACCCTTCATGAGGAGGACTACATGCTGGCCAATACCCGGGATGCTCCCGACCGAGTGTTTCCCAGGAGAAACAAACAGGTCGAATTCCTGCCGGAACAGAACAAGGTTGTAGCAGAACTCGCTCCTGTCTCATGGAACGTCATCCATGTTAGTTGATTGCTTGATCAAGCCGGATCGGCATCACTGAAGACGCATGGAAGGAGGGGAATAGATGACGGGGCCGTGCTGGAGCAGGTGCCCGGATATTGACTCAATGTAACTCAATCAATCATGAAGAAGGTAATGAAATGAAGAAATCAATGAAGATTGCTTCAGCTTGTGCAGCTTGTCTGGCCTTGCTGTTGACTGGGGCTTGTGGCTCATCTGGTTCATCAGCCGGCGACGCGGGTAAAGGTCAGGCAGTTCACAGTGATGCCAAAGCTAATGACAACGCCAAGTGCCAGAACACCATCAAGAAGCCGGGTGTGGAGAAGGTGACGGTCTGGGCTTGGTATCCATCAATTGAAAAAATGGTCGATAGATTCAATGAAGTTCACGATGATGTTCAGGTCTGCTGGACGCGTGCAGGTTCTGGGCAGACGCAATATCAGAAAATCACGACTGCGATCAAGGCCAAGTCAGGACTGGCTGATGTAGTCCAGATTGAATACGACGTTCTAGGACAATATGTTTCTGGTGTGGAAAAGCACCTGGTAGATCTTTCCCAGTTCGGGGCGGAAAAGGTAAAGAACGAATATACGCCTGGAGCCTGGAACTCAGTGAGTCTGGGCGGCGGCAAGTCCGTATATGCCATTCCTGTTGATCAGGGCCCGCTCATCATGATCTACAGAAAGGATATATTCGACAAGTACGGGGTAAAAGTGCCTACGACTTGGGATGAATATGAACAGGCCGGCAAGGAGCTGCGCGAAAAGGGCTTCACAGGTCATATTGGGAATTATGAGCCTAGTGGCAATGGATCCAACGTAACCTTGATGGCGCAGGCTGGCGGCAAGGTCTACCACTATTCTGCCTCCTCACCTGACAAGGTCGGTATTGATTTCACCTCCAAGCCTGCCCAAAAAGTTATGGAGTATTGGCAGCGCTTGGCCAAGGAAGGAGTCGTTACCACCGATGATGCCTATACAGCTGAATGGTACAAGAAAATAGTCGATGGTTCATGGGCCACAGCTGTTTGCGCTTCTTGGTTGGTCGGCTCACTTCGGGGCGTCAGCGGAGCTGATACAACGGCAGACTGGAAGGTTGCTAAGGCCCCTGTTTGGGATTCATCAACACCAGCTGTCAATTTTGGCGGTTCTTCGCTTGCTGTGACGGATCAGGCTAAGCACACCGAGATGGCCGCCAAGGTCGCTATGGAATTGTTCAAGGACGATCAGGTACAGCACACGGCTATTACCGATAGTGGCCTTTTCCCCACCTGGACCAAGGTTCTCAACTCGGAATCCTTCAAGAACATGACGGATCCATTCTATGGTGATCAGAAAATCAATGAGATTATCGCCCCGGTTGCCTTGGGATACAAGGGTTATGAGTTCCTTCCCTTCCAGCCCTATGCCTATGACGAGCAGACCAAGACCTTCACCAAGATCGTCCGCGATAATGCCGATGTTTCTGCTTCGTTAGGCACTCTGAACAAGAGCCTTTCCGACTATGCGCGTCAGCAAGGGTTCACAGTTCAATGAATGAAATAGTGCGGGCTCGGATTTCTAGGGCCCGCACTGGGAGGTACAGCAATGTCAACTATGCGAAAGCGGTCAGGCGCCAAGGGGAAGGGAACAAAGCGAAGCAGAGAGAACGCCTGGGGTTGGTTCTTCACTGCTCCATTTGGTCTTGTTTTCCTGCTTTTTCTGGTGATACCGCTCATCTATGCAGGGTATATTTCACTATTCTCATATACGCAGCTGAGGGGCACGGTCTTTGCTGGGTTGAGCAACTATGCACGTGCGTTCTCTGACCCCATTTTCCTATCGGGTATGTGGAGAGTGGTCTTATACGCAGTGGTCATGGTCCCTATTCAGTTGGGGTTTGCCCTCCTTCTGGCCCTGGTGTTGGACACCATGACCAATAGGTTCGCGTCCTTTTCCCGTTTGATCTTTTTCCTTCCCTACGCCATACCCGTGGTGATCGGCGCTTTGATGTGGGGATTCCTCTACTCGAAGCAGATGGGACCATTTACTTCAATATTTGGTCTCTTCGGTATGCAGCCCCCTGGATTCTTGAAGCCTGGTGGGATATTCGGTTCCTTGGTCAACATAGTGACTTGGCAGTGGACTGGTTATTATATGGTTATCCTGTATTCCGCCCTCCAGTCGGTTCCTCCGGAACTGTATGAATCAGCCAGGATCGACGGGGCCTCAGAGGTGCAGATTGCTCTGAAGATCAAGACCCCGATGATTTCAAGTTCTCTGGTTATGGTGACGGTGTTCGCCCTGATAGGAACTCTGCAGTTTTATACGGAACCGATGATTCTGCGCAATAACGTCCCATCGGTGATTCAGCCTGAATATACGCCGAACATGTATGCCCAGGCTCTGGCATTCAATTACAACCAGTTGAATTACTCTGCGACGATCTCTTTCGCTCTGGGATTGCTCGTGGTGGCGTTCAGCGTCGTCTTCATGAGACTGACCCGCAATCAGTCTGGGTTGGAGGGCTGAGTTATGTCGACTCGAAATGGCAATTACGGCGCTGCTGCCGGGAAGAAAATACAGACATCGCATACCCTGGCCTATGTTCTGCTGGCCATCTGCCTGGTGTATTTCCTGTTCCCTGTCTGGTGGCTGATTGTCGCCGCCACAAAGAGTAACGCCGGCCTCTTCTCCGGAGCACACGGCGCCATGTGGTTTGACAATGACTTTTCGCTCTGGAGCAATATTCGTCAGTTGACCACCTATGAGGGTGGCATTTACTGGCACTGGCTTGTCAACTCGTTTTTGTATGCCATCGTTGGCGGGATCGGCGCCACTGCCATCTCGGTGATGGCGGGGTATGGATTCGCCAAATTCAGGTTCAGAGGCCGGAACCTATACTTCAATATAGTGCTAGGCGCTCTGATGATTCCCACCACGGCCCTGGTCATTCCGACCTTCATCCTTATGTCTCAATTCGGCATGACGGATACCATCTGGGCGGTGATACTGCCTTCGCTGCTCTCGCCTTTCGGCACCTATCTGATGCGAGTGTACTGCATGCAATCACTGCCGGATGAGATGATGGAGGCAGCTCGCGTAGACGGAGCCGGTGAATTGAGGACCTTCTTCCAGGTATCCCTCCCGATCATGACCCCCGCCATCACCACGGTTTTCCTCCTGTCCGTGGTCGGGTGCTGGAATAACTTCTTCCTCCCCTCTGTGGTCCTGTCGGATACCAAGTTGTTCCCCATCACGGTCGGCCTCACGCAGTGGCAGGTGAAATCGAACGCAGGTGCCGGATCCGAGCAAGTGTGGAACCTTATAACTTCAGGTGCGCTTGTCTCAGTCATACCGCTAATTTTGGCCTTCCTCTTCCTGCAGCGATACTGGGTCGGAGGACTTACAGCAGGGTCGGTCAAGGCTTAGAGCTTGCTTTCGCTGGAATGGCATGGAGGCGTTCCAGCGGAGGCTCCTAAAGGTATGGGTTTCTGTAAGGTAAGAAACATGCAGAGTCGTCCGACAATCAAGGATGTGGCACGCCAGGCTCATGTTTCTATAAAAACGGTCTCCAATGTCATCAACCACTCAGGAAGCATGCGACCAGAGACCAGGAAGAGGGTCGAAAAGGCAATAGACGATTTGGGGTACTCCATAAATATTTCTGCCCGGAGATTGAAAACCGGAGGATCAAAACTCATTGGAGTGGCGACCTTCAATTTCGCTCAGCCTTTCCCTGCCATGTTTGTCGATACGGTTGTCAAGATTGCCCGACGAGCTCACTATGGCGTGGTTATTGATACCTATGATTCGAATGGGCCTGGGCTGGTTGATATCATAAATGAAATACCCCGCCTTGGTGCAGACGGTTGGATATTCCTGGCAGACCGCCCGGTGGAACCCAAATCCCTATTGGATCAGAACTTCCCTGTGGTGCTGGTCGGCGATTATATTTCCGGCGGCAAGGTGGATAATGTGATGATGCCTAATGTCGCTGCTGTGCGTGATGCCGTTGGGAGGCTGCTGGCCAGTGGAGTGGACCGCATAGGTCTTATCGGAGCCCCGGACGGTGCGGACAGGCAGACCCTGTTTACGGCCAAGGAGGGTGGTCGGCCGATGAGAACACGGGGTTATGTCGAGGCCTTCGACCAGGTCCACAAAAAAATCGACTGGCGCATTGTGGTATCTGGAAACAAGTGGATCAGCAGTGATGGCGAGCGGGCTGTCAGCAACATGCTGGCGGTGTCCGATGCGCCGGATGCCATAGTCTGTCTGAATGATGCCCTTGCCTTGGGCGCAATGCATGAACTGCAGCGGCGTGGATACAAGATTCCTGACGATGTACAGATTATTGGATTCGATAACGTCAGCGAGGGAAGGTTCGCAAATCCTTCTTTGACCTCGATCGACCCGCATGCGTCGGATTTTGCGAATCAGGCAGTGGATATGCTGATTGAGCGGATCAAGGGCTACACAGGACCAGCGCGTTCGCGGGTCACTGAATATAAATTAATAGAGCGTGGATCAACCTGGTTGTAGAGGACGGAACCAAACGGGAATCAGTAGGATGATGGTATGACAGGCCCCACGGTTTCGTTTTCCAGTCGCTCGCATATCTATCAAACTCGGATCAATGGTGCGCGCTTTGTTTTCTCGATGAATCCGGCACCTCCTCGTGCTCCCATCATTCTTTACCTCCATGGTGGTCCGGGTGATGCCTGCATTCCGCTGACCATGCGTTACAACGCGGCCTTGGAGCGCGATTTCCGCTTCATCAACCTGGATCAGCGAGGCAGTGGACTGTCCTACCATCCTTTTGCGCCTGGCGAGGTAGTGACCATCGATTCGATGGTTGAGGATGTTCACCAGTTCGTGCTACAGCTTCTTCGCGCCTACGGGCAGGATTCCCTCATCCTCGTCGGTCATTCATGGGGCAGCGTCCTGGGACTGGAGATGGTGAAGCGGTATCCCTCGCTCGTTCGCTGCTACATCGGCCTTGGGCAGGTCGTCAGCATGCGCGCCGCTCTTCGGCTAAGACGGCATTGGGGGCAACAGAGTTTGGGCTCCCGGCTTGGTGCGATCGTCAGCAAGGAGAGCGGGGCTGCCGACATGGTGCTGATGATCGATGAGCTGCTGTCTCGTGGCGGGGTTGCCATGCTGTTCGGATCTCTGGGACGGATCATGACCTACCTGCGCTCGCCCTGCTACAACTGGTCGCGTCTGCTCAACCATGCCAAGGGGGTGGCTCAGTCCCGGGCGCGCTTGGACGCTGAGCTGGAGCAGGTCGATTTCAACGGGCAGACCTCTTTCGGGGCCCCTGTTTATTTCATCAGCGGCAAGTATGACCGTCATCTGCCAGGCAGTCTGGTTGAGCGGTTTGCTGATGGGCTGAAGAGCACGCATCGGTTCATCCGATTTGACCGGTCAGGGCACTGCCCACAGTGGGACGAGCCAGAACGGTTCGCAGCAACGGTTAAAGCCCTCTGCTTGTAGCGCCTGTGTAAGAAGGAACTGCAGCCTGGCTGCACGCACCCATCCGCATGGTGGAAATACCTCTTGCGAAGAACCGAATCTACTAATATGAGTCATTGAAGATATTGGTTTGAGCCTCGCTGAAGAGTGCGCGGGGCTCCTGGATAGGTGAAGGCCAATTGAGCGGGGCTTGGTCGGCAAAAACCGACACGCCGTAGAAACCGCGAAATCATTGGGTTCCACCGTGATTTCAGTATGCCAATTTGCGGGTCAACCCAAACTCGTGTAAGTTTACTTCTTGCTGCCCGGCAGTGATGAGAACTCTTCGGAGGACTTGGAGCTGTTGGTGTGGTGGTGGTTTGAGAACTCAAGAGCGTGTTTGTGCTACTTATAGCTTTTTGATTGCCAGTCCGATGCCCGCCCGGCTGTTGTCGGGTACGTGGGAGCGTTGTGAGGGGTGTCGGGGTTTTTCGTGGGTTGGTTTCCTCCTTATGGAAGCTGGCCCGTCAATTTATTATGAGAGTCGTTTCGGCTTCTTCATGGTTTTTTGTGGAGGGTTTGATTCTGGCTCAGGATGAACGCTGGCGGCGTGCTTAACACATGCAAGTCGAACGGGATCCGCCAAGCTTGCTTGGCGGTGAGAGTGGCGAACGGGTGAGTAATGCGTGACCAACCTGCCCTATGCTTCGGAATAGCTCCTGGAAACGGGTGGTAATGCCGGATGCTCCGCGCTGTCGCATGATGGTGCGGGAAAGGGTTTACCGGCATGGGATGGGGTCGCGTCCTATCAGCTTGTTGGCGGGGTGATGGCCTGCCAAGGCTTCGACGGGTAGCCGGCCTGAGAGGGCGACCGGCCACATTGGGACTGAGATACGGCCCAGACTCCTACGGGAGGCAGCAGTGGGGAATATTGCACAATGGGCGAAAGCCTGATGCAGCGACGCCGCGTGCGGGATGACGGCCTTCGGGTTGTAAACCGCTTTTGATTGGGAGCAAGCGAGAGTGAGTGTACCTTTCGAATAAGCACCGGCTAACTACGTGCCAGCAGCCGCGGTAATACGTAGGGTGCAAGCGTTATCCGGATTTATTGGGCGTAAAGAGCTCGTAGGCGGTTCGTCGCGTCTGGTGTGAAAGTCCATCGCTTAACGGTGGATCGGCGCCGGGTACGGGCGGACTGGAGTGCGGTAGGGGAGACTGGAATTCCCGGTGTAACGGTGGAATGTGTAGATATCGGGAAGAACACCGATGGCGAAGGCAGGTCTCTGGGCCGTCACTGACGCTGAGGAGCGAAAGCGTGGGGAGCGAACAGGATTAGATACCCTGGTAGTCCACGCCGTAAACGGTGGATGCTGGATGTGGGGCCCGTTCCACGGGTTCCGTGTCGGAGCTAACGCGTTAAGCATCCCGCCTGGGGAGTACGGCCGCAAGGCTAAAACTCAAAGAAATTGACGGGGGCCCGCACAAGCGGCGGAGCATGCGGATTAATTCGATGCAACGCGAAGAACCTTACCTGGGCTTGACATGTGCCGGACGGCCGCGGAGACGCGGCTTCCCTTCGGGGCCGGTTCACAGGTGGTGCATGGTCGTCGTCAGCTCGTGTCGTGAGATGTTGGGTCAAGTCCCGCAACGAGCGCAACCCTCGCCTCGTGTTGCCAGCACGTTATGGTGGGAACTCACGGGGGACCGCCGGGGTTAACCCGGAGGAAGCGTGGGGATGACGTCAGATCATCATGCCCCTTACGTCCAGGGCTTCACGCATGCTACAATGGCCGGTACAACGGGATGCGACATGGTGACATGGAGCGGATCCCTGAAAACCGGTCTCAGTTCGGATCGGAGCCTGCAACCCGGCTCCGTGAAGGCGGAGTCGCTAGTAATCGCGGATCAGCAACGCCGCGGTGAATGCGTTCCCGGGCCTTGTACACACCGCCCGTCAAGTCATGAAAGTGGGCAGCACCCGAAGCCGGTGGCCCAACCCGTTTGGGGGGGAGCCGTCTAAGGTGAGGTCCGCGATTGGGACTAAGTCGTAACAAGGTAGCCGTACCGGAAGGTGCGGCTGGATCACCTCCTTTCTACGGAGATATGAGTGAAATCCCCCGCCTGTTTATGGGTCGTGGGGTCGAGTCCATGGGTCCGGCCGGTTGGCCGGATGGTGTGGGCGTGCTGGCGTGGAACGGTCGGAAGGCTGTGGCATGGATGCGCTGTTGGGTTCCCGGACCGCCACCTTGTTTTGGGTGGTGTTCCTGCCGCCCGTCGGGTTCCTGCATGGGGTGTTGCCCTGTGGGGTCTTGGCGGCGCGCTGGTGGCTTGAGAACTGGATAGTGGACGCGAGCGGATGGCTGGCTTTTCTGGCTGGCTGTCTGCTGTATTGTTTCGTCCGAGCCTATTTTTTTGGTGGGTTCGGGTCGATCGTTTTGTGATCGTTTAGTGTGATGATTTGTCGTCTGGCAGTTCGCAGTTGTTGTTGTCGTGGCATGGCCTGTGGCCGTGTTGTCGGCAAGGGCGCATGGTGGATGCCTTGGCAGACAGGACCGATGAAGGACGCGTGGGGCCGCGATAGGCCTCGGGGAGCCGCCGACAGGGCTTTGATCCGAGGGTGTCCGAATGGGGTAACCCGCCGGCTGTTATGGGCCGGCACCGCATTCGTGCGGGGGGTACGCAGGGAAGTGAAACATCTCAGTACCTGCAGGAAAGGATATTCCGTGAGTAGTGGCGAGCGAAAGCGGATGATGGCCAAACCGGTGCCGTGTGAGACCCGTCGGGGGTTGCGGCATGGGTGTTGTGGGACTTGGCGTCCGGGCTCCGACGGGCCCGGCGGCAGTGATAAAGCGGCGTGTGAGGCGAACGGGATTGAATTCCCGGCCGTAGAGGGTGATGGCCCCGTAGCCGAAGGCGCGCCGCCTGCCGGTTCTTGTTCCCAAGTAGCGCGGGACTCGTGGAATCCCGTGTGAATCGGCCCCGACCGTGGGGTAAGCCTGAATATTCCTGTCTGACCGATAGCGTACGAGTACCGTGAGGGAAAGGTGAAAAGCACCCCGGGAGGGGAGTGAAAGAGTTTCTGAAACCGTGTGCCTACAATCCGTCGGAGCCTTTCGGGGTGACGGCGTGCCTATCGAAAAATGAGTCTGCGAGTCAGTGGTGCGTGGCGAGGCTAACCCGTGTGGGGCAGCCGTAGCGAAAGCGAGTCCGATAAGGGCGTTTCCAGTCGCGTGTCCTGGACCCGAAGCGGGATGATCTAGCCCTGGGCAGGTTGAAGCGCGGGTAAGACCGCGTGGAGGACCGAACGGACCTGGGTTGAAAACCGGGCCGATGACCTGGGGCTAGGGGTGAAAGGCCAATCAAATTCCGTGATAGCTGGTTCTCTCCGAAATGCATTTCGGTGCAGCGTCGCGTGAGTGCCTCCATGGGGTAGAGCTACTGGATGCTTGAGGGCCCGTATCGGGTACCGACAGCAGCCAAACTCCGAATACGTGCGAGGTGTATCGCGGCAGTGAGTCGGCGGGGGATAAGCTCCGTCGTCGAGAGGGAGACAGCCCAGATCGTCGTCTAAGGTCCCTAAGCGCGTGCTAAGTGGGAAAGGATGTGGAGTCGCATAGACAGCCAGGAGGTTGGCTCAGAAGCAGCCATCCTTGAAAGAGTGCGTAACAGCTCACTGGTCTAGTGGTTCCGCGCCGATAATGTAGCGGGGCTCAAGCACGCCACCGAAGACGCGGCAGCGCAGTTTGCTGTGCTGGGTAGGAGAGCGTTCCGCATGGGGCGAAGCGGCGGCGTGAGCCGGCCGTGGACCGTGTGGAAGTGAGAATGCAGACATGAGTAGCGAGAGGCGGGTGAGAATCCCGCCCGCTGGATGACCAAGGGTTCCGGGGCCACGTTCGTCGTCCCCGGGTGAGTCGGGTCCTAAGGCGAGGCCGACAGGCGTAGTCGAATGGATGAAGGAGTCGATATTCTCCTACCGGCGTCAAGCCGTCCAATCCAAGACGCGGAAGCGTGCCCTTACCTGCCTCGGAGGCTGGTCTTCGGACCTGCCGATGTGGTGGGACCGGCGTGTGGATGCGTGGCGGGTAGCGCAGGAGTGACACGGAACGGGAGCCGGGCCGCGGTGGTGGTTATCCGTGGTCAAGCATGCGGCGCGTCGGGCAGGCAAATCCGCCCGGCATGAGCGCGAGGTGTGATGATGGGGGGCCTTGTGCCCCGAATCCGGTGTGCCGTTCCGTCGAGAAAAGCTTCGGCGTGAGGAGTGGCGCCGCCCGTACCCTAAACCGACACTGGTGGTCAGGTAGAGTATACCAAAGCGATCGAGCGAATCCTGGTCAAGGAACTCGGCAAATCACTCCCGTGCCTTCGGTATAAGGGAGGCCCCTGCCGGTGAGGCGCCTTGCGCGCGGAGCCGGTGGGGGCGGCACAGACCAGGGGGTAGCGACTGTTTACCAAAAACACAGGTGCATGCGAAGACGTAAGTCGCTGTATATGCACTGACGCCTGCCCGGTGCCGGAAGGTTAAGAGGATCCGTCATCCCTCTTCGGAGGGGGCAGCGGTGAATTCAAGCCCCGGTAAACGGCGGTGGTAACTAT
This sequence comes from Bifidobacterium sp. ESL0820, assembly GCF_052606235.1. Classification (NCBI taxonomy): domain Bacteria; kingdom Bacillati; phylum Actinomycetota; class Actinomycetes; order Bifidobacteriales; family Bifidobacteriaceae; genus Bifidobacterium; species Bifidobacterium sp. ESL0820. The sequence goes on along the minus strand of NZ_CP199594.1, from coordinate 1,541,280 downwards.
AACCATCCTAAGGTAGCGAAATTCCTTGTCGGGTAAGTTCCGACCTGCACGAATGGCGTAACGACTTCCCCACTGTCTCGACCAGGAGCTCGGCGAAATTGCAGTACGAGTAAAGATGCTCGTTAAGCGCAGAAGGACGAAAAGACCCCGGGACCTTTACTATACCTTGGTATTGGCGTTAGGTGCGGACTGTGTAGCATAGGCGGGAGGCTTCGAAGCGGGTGCGCCAGCATCCGTGGAGCCGGAATGTGAAATACCGCTCTGTCCTCATCTGGCCTCTAACCTCGGCCGGTCATCCCGGCCAGGGACAGTGCCTGGCGGGTAGTTTAACTGGGGCGGTTGCCTCCCAAAGAGTAACGGAGGCGCCCAAGGGTTCCCTCAGCCCGGTTGGCAATCGGGTGTTGAGTGCAATCGCACAAGGGAGCTTGACTGCGAGACCGACGGGTCGAGCAGGGACGAAAGTCGGAGATAGTGATCCGGTGCCGGCGTACGGACGCGGCATCGCTCAACGGATAAAAGGTACCCCGGGGATAACAGGCTGATCATCCCCAAGAGTCCATATCGACGGGATGGTTTGGCACCTCGATGTCGGCTCGTCGCATCCTGGGGCTGGAGCAGGTCCCAAGGGTTCGGCCGTTCGCCGATTAAAGCGGCACGCGAGCTGGGTTCAGAACGTCGTGAGACAGTTTGGTCTCTATCCTCTGCGCTCGTTGGAATCTTGAGGAGCCCTGCCCATAGTACGAGAGGACCTGGGTGGACGAACCTCTGGTATGCCGGTTGTCGCGCCAGCGGCACGGCCGGTTGGCTACGTTCGGATGGGATAACCGCTGAAAGCATCTAAGCGGGAAGCCCCCTCCAAGATAAGGATTCCATGAAGCCTTGCGGCTTCTGAAGACCCCATGCAGAACACATGGTCGATAGACCGGACGTGGACACCCCGTAAGGGGCGGAGCCGACCGGCACTAATGGTCGAAGACAACACCACACCCGCCCCCATGAGGGGCGGCGGCATCAACCCGACTGCGAAACACATGCCTGCGGCAATGAACACGAACACGCACAGGCGATCAGACAATCGGAGCACGCGTCCACCATCCGGTCCCCAAGCCGCCAGGAGACCCCGACCCGGCAGGGTCGGAAGAATTGAAGATTCGCGGCGGTCATGGCCTGGGGGAGACGCCCGGTCCCATTCCGAACCCGGAAGCTAAGACCCAGCACGGCAATGGTACTGCACCCGGAAGAGTGTGGGAGAGTAGCACACCGCCGCCACAACACGTGATTACGGGAGGCATCTCAAGGACAATATCCTTGGAGATGCCTCCTTTTTCCATATCCGCAACAGACCAAGGTCTGGTACAAAAGTGTATTGTGTAATGGCTTGATGACCATATGCAAGGATTTGAAAGCCCAGACAATCGCGTAAAGCCCTCGAAGGTGACAAGAAAACTCTATGGCGCTATAGAATCGGTGCCTATCGAATCATTGTTTGTATCTTTGATGAAGGGCTCATCGTAGATGTAGTAAAAGCCGTAAGAAGGAATGATGTTTACAAAACAAATAAAGCTAGTTATACGAACGGCGTAGTGTTGCAGTATCCAAACAATTTGTACATATGGCCAGGTGTTCTGAGTAGAAATGTCACATTTTTGTTTCCTATGTAGTCCAAGCATGAAAAGTCAGAACTTATGACGTAGTAATTCTCAATTGTTGGGATTCAGCAAATTCAAACCGCGTGTATAGCGATAGAGATGCTTACCTTTTGTAACACAGCATCAAAGCGTATGTCTGCGAAGTAGCAAACTTTACAGCACCAAATACATTAAAACATTGAGATAAATCGAATCTAACATAATGGCCATTATTGGTAGATAAGGTCTATGCCCTTACCCTGTATTTTCGTCAGCATGTGGACGTATGAGGGTACCTGCGGTCGGCTTCTCTTTCGCGAACGTAAAGTGGCCGTGTCGTAAGGTTTGGGCTTGAAAGGGTAGGTTAACGCGTCGGTTGTTGATGATGTGTTGATACTCAAAGGGCTATGTCACGCCGCTTAGAGGCAAGATCAGATGGATACAGGTAATCTGTCGGCGGCTGTGTCGGTGGTGTCGGCCAGAGGCCTGGTGGTCAGATCGGGGCATAGGTGCTGTGGGATAGATAGTGGGTATACAGATCCGTTTGCACTTGGCAGTGTGTAGACCTCAAAGATGTTATTCTAAAAGGCTGAAACTCAACTTGCATTGGAAACGATTCCGATTTATATTAATCATGTTATCTGCTTGCAATTGTGCGGACTAATGAACATTATCTCCAGCAATGGCGCTTGTGTAGCATGGAAAAAACGATACCAAAGTAACGATACCAAAGGAGCTAAGAACAATGGGGTCTCTGTTGAAATGGGGCAACGACCTTTTGCAGATTGAGTTCACGACAAAAGAAGATCGTCCGGTCACTGTTGCCGCTATGACATTCTCTGCATCGCGCTCGGGTTCCTACACTTCAAATTTTCAGGAATCCAACGCACTGTCGCAGCATGGGGCACATACATCCGAGATGGAAGCTGCCTCAGCAGTCACGTCGGTTGCTCCACCGACGGATACAGGGAATATGGAGAATGATGTCCGTATTGTCTTTCCAAACCCACTGCCGATGCTTCAGGTCTTGGCATCGGGGCGTGGATGGGGTCATGTTCATGCTGGCCGCCGTCTGATCCAAACGTCCCTGGCTGCAATGTTGCATTATGAATCTTATGAGTCAACTCATTCGGGACAGTTCAGTCGGCTTGTCATCCATTTGGGCAATAAGACTGAACGCGTTGAAGCGGATGTGACTTTTGAACTGCCTGACGTGTGCAGTATGTTCCGTGTGCGTTCGACTGTGCGCAATACTGCCGAATCTTCGATGACACTGGAATCCGTGCCAACATATTGCCAACCCTTCGGGAAGAGGGCGAATTTCAATGAGGGGAGTGACTCCCTCGATGAGTGGTATCTGGCTGAATGTAAGAACGATTGGCTCGGCGAAGGCCGTTGGTCTTGGAATACCATGCGTGAGTTATGCCCATCCTTAGGCAATGAATTGGACGGCAGAAGTCCACAGGGAGCGCACAGTCTGATTTCCGAAGGCACATTCTCAACAGGGACAGCACTTCCCATGGGTTTGCTCGCTGCGCCCGCGGAACATTTCGGTTGGATTTTTCAGGTCGAAAATAACGGTGCCTGGCGCTGGGAAGTAGGAGAGGCCGACAATTCTGACGGCTACCTTGCTTTGAGCGGACCTGATTACCGTGATCATGGCTGGTCGAAGACGCTCGGCAAAGGCGAATCGTTCACCAGTGTGCCGGTTTCTGTTGCTCCGGCGCAAAATTTTGATCAGGCAGTTGAAACGATAACGCTGTATAGGCGGGCCTACCACACGCCTGATGACCACATCGCAGAACCAAAAATCATCTTCAATGATTACATGAATACCCTCAACGGTGACCCTACTACTGAACGGCTGTTGCCATTGATTGACTCGGCGGCTCAAGTCGGAGCAGAAATTTTCTGCATCGACTGCGGGTGGTACGATGACACTGGCAATTGGTGGCCATCTGTCGGCGAATGGAAACCGTCGCATACGCGTTTCCCGAATGGGCTTTCCGAAGTCATCGATGCCATCAAAGCGCATGGCATGGTGCCCGGGCTTTGGATGGAACCCGAGGTGGTCGGGATCCATAGTCCGTTGGCCAAACAGCTGCCGGATTCCGCATTCTTCCAGCATGACGGCAAGCGTGTGGTGGAGCAGGAACGTTATATGCTCGATTTCAGGAATCCGATTGTCGTGAATCACATGAACGAAGTTGTGGATCGACTCATTGATGATTTCGGCGTGGGCTATTTCAAGTTTGATTATAACGTGACGCCTGGTCCTGGAACTACGTATCAATCCGACAGCGCGGGTGACGGCCTGCTTGAGCATAACCGGGCTTATCTCGCATGGATTCGTGACCTTTACCAGCGTCATCCCGGTTTGGTGCTGGAAAATTGTTCGTCGGGAGGAATGCGAACCGATTTCGCGCAGACATCGAGTTTCCGCTTGCAATCCACTTCTGATCAACAGGATTACAAACGCTACGCGACTATTTCGGCTACTGCACCGATGGCGATGCTTCCAGAGCAGGCCGGGAATTGGGCCTATCCTTCTGCGGACATGGACGATGAGCAGTTTGTATTCGCAATGACGAATACAATGTTGGGGCACTTTTTCCTTTCGGGGTATCTGAACCGCTTTTCGGACAAGCAAATCGATATGGTTCGCGCAGCTGTTGACGCCTACCGGAATACGATTCGAACCCGGCTTGTCAATGGTGTGCCGTTTTGGCCAATCGGTTTGCCTGGTTGGAATGATGACAAAGTTGCGCTTGGCATCCGACCGCTTTCTCCTGAGACCAGCAAAGCGAATGAAGCTGATCATGAGGTGTTGATTACCGTCTGGGGCCGTAACGCAGATAACGGCGAGGTATCTCTTCCCGTACTGGCTTTTAGAAATCACGACTGTGAAATAGTGCCTGTTTTCCCGGGGGATAGCGGCGCCAAAGCTGACTGTGCGCTGAACAATGCTTTGCCTGGACAATGGTCATTTCGATGGAACAGGGAAGGGGGCAGTTTAGATATTCATATACCGGAAGGAACATATACGGCGAGAACAGTCATGCTGCGAACTTGCTGAGGCTTGTGCAGATGTGTTTGAGGTTGTTTGAGGTGTGTTGAAACATGTTGAGATACGTCATGGTGCGCCTCGCTCGCGAGATTCGTATACAAAATATTGCTATTTATAATAGAAAGGGATAAACAATGAAGTTAATCCATGAGTGGCGTAGGCCCCTTGTAAAGAGATTCGCCGGAGTTTCAACAAAGCGTGTCGCTCGGGCGGTCGCAGCTATGCTGGCAACGGGGTTGTGCGTAGGAACAGTGGCAGCATGCGGGAACCCGGTGGCCAGCAGCGATGACACAGACACGAAAGCAGTTGGTTATTGGCCGAAAACGAGTCAGAAGCTTGACGGAGTGAACCTGACATTCTGGTCGGGTCCTCAGTCCAATAAGATCCCAGTTCAGGTCATTAACGCTTTCCAGAAGAAAACAGGCGCAAAGGTCAAACTGGTTACGATTCCCGAGGTTTATGAAAATAACTCTCAGAGCAAGATTACAACTGGAGATGTTCCCGATCTTGCTTTCTGGCAGCCTACGCGCTCTATGCTTACAGGTTTGGTGGCACAAGGCAAGTTGCAGAAACTAGACAATGCCCCGTTCGAAAAGGATTATAAAAAGGGCATCGATGACGAGGCAGGGCTTTACAAGAATACTCGTTATTCGATTATCATCAGCATGCCTCCCACCATCGGAGTCTATTACAACAAGGAAGTCTTCAAGGCTGCCGGCATCAATGAGGTACCGCAGAATTGGAATGACTTTGTCGCTACGGCGCAAAAGATCAAGGACGCCAACCTGCCCAACGTCGGTTCGCCGCTGTATGAAATGGGCGGTTCCCAGTGGGGCACTCAGTGGGCTGTGCAGGCGCAACTGGCCGAAGCAGCCAAGGCCGGACTCTGGGATCGTGTGAATTCAGGCAAGGAGAAGTTTACCGACAGTCACATTCTGGATGCTATCACCGAGTATCAAAGTCTTTTCAAGAGAGGCTTGTACAACACCGACGCAGGATCTGCCAAAGATACCGCTCAGGAGAAAGCTCTGTGGGAGGGCAACACCGCTATGATCTTCGGCAATGCTAGTCAGTTCCTCGGCGTTACGGCGCTCGCGAATCACGACAAGAGCGCGCTCGACCAGAGAATCGGTTACTTCCCGGTCTCGAAGAGGGGCAACTATGCCACGCTTATTCCCGACGGTTCCAATGCGGTTGTGGCGTTCAAGACCAAGGACGCCAAGCGTGAGGCAGCTGCGCGGCAGTTCCTTAACTTCTGGATGACCGATGACTACAAGGCTTTCATTGATGAGCAGAATATCATCTCCGTGAAGAAGAACGTGGATTCTCCTGCCACTGTTCCCCAAGCCAGTTTGGACATGGCCAAGTCCATCCAGCACAGCGTCGGCGCTATGCAGCTGGAAGCGATTGCTAACCCTGATCTCTATGTGAACCTGGCCAATATGGTCAACGACACTATGACACCACAGCAGGTTGCGCAGACCACACAGGATCAGTTCACCCAGGTGGCCAAGGCCCAGGGAGCAAAGGGCTTCTGATATCACGACTTCCGACTTCCGCTGGCTGAAGCACGATTCTGAACCATCTGCAGCCAGCGGATTGCCGATTGTCGAGTCTGGCGCACACATGAAAAATGCAAAAAACAAGAAAGGGCCTGTGATGTCTCAGACTGTCCTTACTGGTTCCGCCGCAAGCGTGAAGCAGGATTCCGGTAGATCCGAATCTGTTGGCCGGAACTACAAAAATCAAGTGATGAAGAAAAACTATCCGCTACGCTTCCTCGTGCCGGCAGGCATTGTCCTGCTCATTTTCTTCTTCATTCCTACCGTTTTGAATTTCGTTTACGCGTTTACTGACTGGTCTGCGTTTAAAACCAGCGTTTCATTCAATGGCTTCGACAATTTCACGAGCCTGTTCAAGAACGGCGTTCTGCTCAGGGATTTGAGAATCACGCTGACTTTCGCCGTCTGCGAGTCTTTCTTCCAGAATACCTTTGGTCTGATTCTCGCTGTATTTCTCGAAAAAGATACGTTTGAAAACCGTATTGCCCGGGTGCTTTTCTTCATTCCGGTGCTGATGTCGGCGCTCGCTGTTGGCTATGTCTGGCAAGCCCTTCTGCAGGCGAATGGTGCTCTTGACCAGATTCTGGGTTTCTTTGCCGGAAGAACCATCAGTACGGCTTGGCTGGGAAGTACCACTTGGTCGATCGTCATCGTCTCGGCCATTCAAGGCTGGAAGTGGGCCGGGCTCGCCATGCTCATCTATTTGTCCGGCCTGAAGACCATCGATGAGGATGTGCTCGAAGCCGCTCAGATTGATGGTGCAAATGGGTGGCAGACTTTCTGGAAAATCAAGTTCCCGCTGCTGGCACCGGCGCTTACTTTCAATGTGGCGACTTCGTTGCTGGGCTCGATGAACGGCTTCGACACGGTTCAAGCCACGACGGCTGGCGGCCCCGGCGGGTCCACGGAGATTCTCAACCTCTTCGTCTGGCGCACGTTCGGACAAGGGCTGTATTCCCAGTCAACGATGATGAGCCTGTTGTTGTTCGTTGTGGTCATGATCATCGCTATTCCGCTTATTTGGTACTTGCGTAGAAGAGAGGCAAAGATCCTATGAGTGTAGTAAATTCTCAATCCGTTAAGAGCACTGTCGTCAACAAAAAGCGGCATGGCAGGAATATCGTGCATACGGTGCTGCTGGTTGTACTGGTTGTGGTGGCTTTAGGCGTGCCTTTCTACCTGCTGGTGGTAACAGCTGGAAAAGACCAGGCTGAAGCGTTGCGGCTGTCACTGGCGTTGCCGACCAAGTGGCATCTGTTCGAGAACTTTAGTGTCGTCCTCGCTCAGGGCAAGATGATTCCGGCGTTCTTCGGCTCACTGCTAGTCACGCTGCCGTCAGTGGTCATAGCCTTGGTATTCGGTTCCATGGCGTCGTGGATTCTGGCCCGGCGTACAACGAAAGCTATGGCAGTGGTGTACGCTCTGTGCATTTCCGGTCTGATTCTTCCACCGGCAGTGGTGACTGTCATGCTGCTGCTGAAAATGATTGGTTTGGCGGGAACCGCGATAGGCATGATTTGCGTCTACATCGGCATTTACCTGTCGACGGTCATTTTCTTCGTCACTGGTTTCATTCGTACCATTCCAATTTCGCTGGAAGAATCAGCGCGTATCGATGGCGCCAAGCCGATAAGGGTTTTCTTCACGATTGTGCTACCGCTGTTGGGGCCGACTCTAGCATCCGCGACGATTCTCCTCATTCTCTACATTTGGAACGATGTCTTCTATGCCTTGTTCATTCTTTCAGGTAAAATGGATACGTTACCTTTGAATTTGTACAACGTGGCAAATGCGGGAATGTATTTGAATAATTGGCATTACATCTTTGCCTACATTATTCTGATGAGTTTACCGTTGCTGATTATCTTTGCCATTGCGCAAAAGAAGATTATCTCTGGCATAACTGGAGGCGCGGTGAAGTAGATCTCTGATCCATCGATTGGATTTGTCGATTGTGGGCGTTGGCTGATTCGAACGTATGGCTGCCGGCTGTACGTTGAGTGAGAACTGGTCGCGTCTGAGTAGCGAATGGATCCGATTGATACTTTCCGGCGGCTGTTCAACGGCTGCCGGATAATTTTGCTTGCGAAAGGAGCGTTGACAATGGCTACAGCGAAAAAGCGGGCGCCTTCTATCAAAGATGTGGCGCGCGAGGCTGGTGTTTCAGTGACCACTGTTTCGCGGTATCTCAACGGCGGCCCCAATCTGAGTGAGGGCAGGCGTAAGGCCATCGAGCTCGCGGTGAAAGAGCTGAATTATCGGCCGAATATCATCGCTCGAGCGCTGGTCTCTAGTGAATTTCGTTCTATTGCCGTTATGGCTACGGACATTTCTCTCTACGGTTCCATGCAGCTGATCCAGGGCATCGAAGAGGCAGCCCGTGTGCGCAAATATCTAGTCACCGTCACATTGGTGAATGACGATGACGGGGAGAAGAAGGCCAAGGAAACCGTGGATCAGCTGATCCAAAACGGTCCCACCGGCTGCATTCTCATCGATTTGGGCAATTCCAGCCTGCTGCACGCGTTCATTGACTATATTTCCAAAGCGCTACCTACAGTCATCATTGATGAGGCCGATGTGCACCTGCATTCCGGCAATCTAATGCTCGGGGCCTATGAAGGCGGCTATCAGGTCACGAAATACTTGCTCAGACTGGGGCATAAAACTGTTTTCCATGTTTCCATACCGAAGAATGATAACAAATATAGCAGATCCTTGGGTTGGCGGCAGGCGCTCAAAGATGCCGGCGCCAAGATTCCTGAGCCACTCGCTTGCACCTGGGACCCGCGTAAAGCCGAGCAGATTGGCAAGTATCTCGCGTCATTCCCCGATGTCACCGCCGTGTTTGCTGGGAATGACGAGGTGGCTGCGGGTGTGATACGAGGCATACTGTTGGAAGGCAAGCGTGTTCCTGAAGATATCAGCGTCGCTGGTTTCGACGGCAATCCCATTGGCGAGGTTACAGTCCCGAGTATCACAACCTGGCAGCAGAATTTCCAGACGATAGGTGCTGCCGCCGTGGAACGTCTCGCCGACAAGCCCAATCAGGAGAGGGGCGAAAGTGAAGAGAGCGGTGCCGCTGGCGGGCATGCTTTGCCGCACTTTGCCGCCGAAGTGAATCTTCATCCAGACGAGAATAGTGACGACGTGCCTTCCAGACTGATTATTCGCGAATCCACGGCGTCACCTAGAGTGGCGTAAAAGACGCCGATTGCTGGCATTCGGTGCAATGGAAGTGAAATCCGTATGTTGTATGCTGCTAAATTTGCCGAATGGAAGCTGTCAAGCTGGTGAAGTCGAATAATGCGTGAAACCAGAGTTGCTGTGGTGGATGACGATTCGATGAGCTGCCAGCGTCGGGAAAGCCGATAAGCATTGACGCACATACTCAGCGCACTGCCTGACATTCCGCGTCTGTATGCAGCGATCAGCGAATGGATGGGGTGCCTTGTCTAAAAAGTCTCGGTGAAATGTTATTGTGTTCCTTTTATATGTGGGTCTGTTACTGATAGTCGGCGTGCAGTATTGGGCCGGTTCTCTGCCAATCACCTTTTGGATATTCAGCATGTGCGTGGCTGTGTTGTGCATGTATGGTATCGTTGCGCTCGCTTCGGGAGCGGATGCTTTCAGCAGCGTGTACCTGATGGTGCGGGCATTTGTGTTGGTCGAGCTCATCGCTTCTTAGCATTGGCAGCTTGACAGTTTCCTGCGTCCCCCAGGGACAGTCGATTTACGCGCCGCTTTCGGTGCTGATTCTGGTGGCAATCTACGGTGGCTACGGATTGTTTGCATGGTTTGCGGAGCGATGGAATTTCGCCGAATTCAGCGATAAGTCCTTGCCTAAGCGAAGTGTGCTGAACACCGTCATGATAACGATAGCCATGTTCGTATGTCTAATTTGAGTTTCGTATCCACTAATACGCCATTCTCGGCCGGGTCGGTTTGGAAGTGTTTTACATCCGCACGCTTGTGGACCTGTGTGCGGTTTCGTATTGCTGTACGCCTAGCGAGAGAAGCTGTGGCAGAATCATGCCATTTTCGAACCGGTGTCGATGGACGCTCGCGCGTATAGTTAGCATCAGGAGTACTTGGCGTTCCAAGAGGAATTTTGAGGCCACGGGCTGAATCTCCCACGATTTGAAGCACTGGATTGTGGCTCTGCTCGTGGAATTAGATTTTGAGAGCACGTCTCAGAATTTCACTCAGTTGAAAGCTTCGGTGCAGCGTTACGGTTCGCAGCAGCACATCGGCAATCCCATGCTAGACGCTGCGTTACCGATCAAGGAGCAGATGTGCGCCGATTAGGGCATCACGCTTACCGCAGTCGCTAAAGGCAAGCCGCTCGATGGCATGACGACATCCATGGATATCTCTACATTGTTCGGCAACGCGTTAGATAATGCCATCGAGGCGTCGAAGGAGATTGCCGACCCCAGCCGTCGCTTGATACGGCTGGCATTGTTCGCACATGAGCATTTCACCGTAATTTGTATTGAGAACTATTTTGTCACGACGTTGCGTTGGAAAGGCAATGGAGATTTGGCGAGCACTAAAAGCAGCAAGGGTCTGCACGGCTATAGCGTCAAATCGGTTCGTCACATCGCCCACGAACATCAGGGTGAGGTGTCGATAGATGTCGTCAGCAATTGGTTCACGCTCAACATTCTGTTGCCGCAGAAAAACGAAAAGCTGACTCGCTGGTCCGAATAGGTTAAGCGCAGTGTGTGAGCGTGCCGTGCATCTCTGCGCGTTCTCTATGGCGCGACACGCCTTGTCAGATGAATTCACACCCTTTTAAGGCATTCTTGCCCTGATGAGCTTGAATGGATGCTTACATACTTAGAATCGACGAGATTGATTGGACGGTGTACCGGCAGACATGGCGCAGCTGATCCTGAGTACACAGTACGGTGAGAACTTGGATTGCAAGCCTAAGCAGAGGGAGCCGGAACATTTTTGACTGGCAGGCTATAACTTTTACTAACTCCGTACGGGTCGTGTCCTGCCCTGACCTCTTCCATCTGCAAGCAGAGATTAGAGGCGGCCTGCTCGCCCAGGGCTTTAGGATTCTGCTCAAGCAGATAGATGCCGTTTCCCACGTATTGCGACCAGTCCCAGTCGTCGAAACTTACCAGGCCCAAGTCCCTGGGGAAGACGAGTCTGAGTTCCCGGAGAGAGGCAAGTGCATCGAAGAGAAGCGGTCCCATCAAAGAAACCAAAAGAGTCTTGCCGGTGCCATCTTCGGCAATGCCAGTTATTTCTCTTCTGATCTGTTTGGACAGCCATGATCTGTCATGGTCGCCCATCTCTATCCTGGCGTATTTTCTTCCCAAGGCCTGGGCTGCCCTAGCGAATCCTTCTGCACGAATCGTCTGGGCGGATATCTGGCTCAGCACTCGGCTCAGAACCACCACTTTCTGATAGTGCCCGGCTAGGAGTTTGGAACCCAGGGAGAAGCAGGAGTCAAAATTGTCGCTGGTGACCCGGCTGATCTGGTGGGGTTGATCCTCTATTTGCCTGTCAACCATGACCAGAGGAAGATGAGACGTTGAAACGGACTTGTAGGCTTCAAAATCGTAGGCATCGGGCTGGATAATCAAACCGTCTACTTGCTGGGAGAGCAGTCTGTCAATTTCATCTTTTTCCTGGAGGACTGAATTATTTGAGTTCATCAACATAACGTCATAACCGGCCGGCTGGAGGACGTTGTAGATTCCTTTGAAAAGAAGTGAAGAGAAAACGTTGGAAATATCGCCGACAATGACGCCGACGATCATGCTCTGACCCCGCCTCAGCTGTCTTGCCGAGGCACGAGGGGTGTAGTGAAGACGGTTTACAGTGGCCTCGATGCGTAATCTGGTGGTGGTACTCATCTTCTGATAGTTGCCGTTGATGAAGCGGGAAACCGTGGTGACGGAGACGCCGGCCTCACGGGCTATATCCGCTATGGTCGCCTTGCTCATGTCGTCCTCCTGGAATCCGCTCCTTGTCCGCGGTTGCAAAACACGGCAGGTATCGGTTCTTCTTCCTGTACTTCACTAGGCTAGCCCAGGTTTTGGATTACGGCAGCGCTGTAGCCACAGGATTCAGAGGAATGACTGAATTGACATGCTGGGCCTAATCGTGTATACCTGTGGTTAATCGATAAACCTTATAAAACGTTGCTGTTTGAATATAAGGAATATCGATAAACTGAGAAACTGTGCCCCGTCGTCAGCCAAATGAGCAATAGGAAGTGCTACAGGGCAGCGCGCCGGGTGTTCAACGAAAGGATGAGTCGATGGTGGACGATGACTTCTCGTTAAAGAGCTTTGACCTGACAGGCAAAGTGGTTGTCATCACGGGCGGTGCCAGTGGACTGGGCGAATGCTACACGCAGGCTGTGACCCAGGTTGGAGCCGATGTCATGGTCGTTTCGGACACCGAGAGGAACTGGGACAAGACCGGGGAATTCGTCCACGCCCAAGGGCATCGCCTGGTCCTCATGAAGCAGGACATTACGCAGGATGGTGCGGCCGACAGGGTAGTAGAGAGGGCGATGAAGGAGTTCGGCAGGATCGATGTTCTTATCAACAATGCTGGCATGCAGCGTCGTCACCCTCTGGATGAATTCCCCGACGAAGATTGGCGGGCTGTCATTGACCTCAATTTGAACGCCCTGTATTACCTATCCCATGCAGTGGCAAAGGTGATGATGAAGCAGCGTTCTGGCAAGATCATCAATATCGGCTCTATGCAGTCCTACCGGGCAGGGAAATACATCTTCCCCTACGCTGCCAGCAAGCATGCAGTCATGGGGCTTACGAGGGCTTTCGCAGATGCCCTGGCACCATATAACGTCCAAGTCAACGGAATAGCTCCGGGCTATATCGATACTCCCATGACCAAAGCCCTCCAGGAAGACCCAGTCCGCAGCGTAGAGATCAGGGATCACATCCCTGCAGGACGTTGGGGGCAGCCCTCGGAACTCAAGGGTGCCATGGTCTTCCTCTGCTCCAAGGCCTCAGACTACATGAACGGAGTCATGATACCCGTGGACGGCGGTTACCTTCTGCGCTAATAGGCAATGCGGTATCCCCGGCATAAGTTGCAGGCTGGGGGTACTGGCACTCCTCTTCAGTCTCCGATCGGTGTTGATCGGGAATCCTGAACACGATATCTGACGTCACCCACAAACGAGGATCCAATGAAGCTTCTTATAGTTGCCTGCGCCGTAGCAGTGCTTATATTTCTTATAGTTAAGGTCAAGCTCAACACTTTCGTTTCCCTGATCATCACCTCCATCCTGGCAGCCCTGGTTCTGCAGATTCCTCCTGACAAGATTCCCACAACCATTGAGACCGGCATCGGAGGTCAGCTAGGTCACCTTGCCATCATCTTCGGATTCGGCTCCATGCTGGGCAAACTTGTCTCTGACTCTGGCGGCGGTCATCGCATAGCCATGACCCTGATCAATCGTTTCGGGCGCAAACGTATTCAGATAGCTGTAGTGCTGGCTTCCTTTATCGTCGGACTGGCGCTCTTCTTCGAGGTGGGGTTGGTTGTTCTCCTGCCGATCATCTTCGTCATCGCTCGGGAACTTGACATGCCTCTCATGTATCTAGGCATTCCCATGGCCGCAACTTTGAATGTGACTCACGCCTTTCTGCCGCCTCACCCCGCTCCTACGGCCATCACTGCGACCTTGGGCGCCAACATGGGCCAGGTCCTGATTTATGGCATTATCGTTTCCATTCCCACGGTCATCATTGCCGGTCCCCTTTTTAACTCCTTCCTCCACCGTGTCTGCCCATCGATGTACCACAAAAACATTGATGTGGCTGTCTTGGGCGACTTCAAGGAGTTCGAAGAGAAGGACACCCCCGGGTTCTGGATCAGTGTTTTGACCTCCATGATGCCGGTCATTCTGATCGCTGTGGCCACGATATGTTCCTTCGTCTTGCCCAAGGCCGCACTTATTACTAAGGTCATCACCTTCATCGGTGCCCCCGACATCGCCATGCTGCTCTCTTTGGTTTTCGCGGTATGGTCCATGGGATATGCCCGAGGCAAGAAAATGCCTGAGATTGCCGGATCCATGACGGAATCGGTCAAGCAAATCGCCATGATGCTCCTCATCATTGGCGGTGGCGGCGCCTTCAAGCAGGTCTTAGTGGATGGTGGCATCTCGGATTACATCTCCACCATGTTCGCTCACATCAACATGCCACCACTGATCGCGGCTTGGCTGGTGGCAGCAGTTCTCAGGGTGTGCTTGGGTTCTGCCACTGTGGCCTCGCTGACAGCCGCTGGTTTGGTTGGTCCTTTGATGGCCATGTCATCCGTAAATCCGGCCCTGATGGTTCTGGCTGTGGGGGCAGGATCCGTCGTGGCCGATCACGTCAACGACGCAGGCTTCTGGATGATCAAGGAGTACTTCGGACTCAGTCTGAAGGAGACATTCATGTCCTGGACCACGGTGACCACGGTTCTTTCTGTGACCGGCCTTGCTGCAGTCCTCCTGCTTTCGCTGGTGGTCTAAGGGACCTTGGGGAGACGAGGTATAGTCTCCACTAAAGAAATGGGGGAGGGGCAACTCCTACGGCAAGTGATGTTGTAGGAGTTGCCCCTCCTCGAATTCGGGGTCAGAAGAGGCCGTTGTCGTTGCGTGACTTCACGCCTTCTACGTTGTGCTCGATGATATCCCAATGCTCAGCCAGCCGGCCATCCTGCAGTCGGTAGATGTCGCAAACCTTGTTGACATGGTCGTTCTTCAATGTGCACTTGAAGAAGACGTAGACCATGTCGTCCTCGCCGTTCAGTCTGATGATGTCAATTTGCGGGCCCAGGGACAGAAAGCCCTTGATGAACTCCAGGAATCCTGACTTCCCATCGGCACATGTTGGGTTGTGCTGGATGTAGTCGTTTCGCATGAACATGTCGATATTACTGGTATCTCCCCGGCTGAAGACCTGGTCGTAGAACTCCTACACCAGGGACTTGCTGGCTGCCGTCTCAGTCTCGCCCATCATGAACCTCCGCTTTCTGCCTGTATATAAATATTCGAGTTTCTTCATGAGTAGGTGTCTTTGCGCAGGCTCGTAAGCACGTATGCGGTTTCTGATGAGCGGGGGACGGCAGCAGGCGGGAAGGTTAGTCAGGCCTTGAACCGGCGCTCGTCGTTCATGGTGGCGAAGTTCAGGCCGATCAGAATGCCGCCGCCTATGTAGTTGCCCAGCATGGCCACTAGGACCACCAAGATCGCCTTCCAGGCGTTGACCCGCCCGAAGACGCCCAGGATAAGGAAGAGGGCCGAATCCGCTATCGAGTGCTCGAACCCGCAGAAGGCGAAGACGAAGACGGCCACGACCATGATGATGCACTTGGTGAAGTCGTTGGAAAGCTTGCCGTTGTAGACCATGAGCATGGCGATGTTGATGCAGAAGTTGCACAGGATGCCGCGCACGAACAGGTCAGCGAAGCCCATGGGACCGCCGGAGACGTAGCCGGTTTTGGTCGCTGCGGCCGCCAGCATCTGGTCCAGGGTCGAACCGCTGACGATGGATGAGAAGCGCAGGATGACGGCCACGATCAGGGCTCCGGCCAGATTGCCCAGAAGGCAGAGGACCAGGATCCGCAGGGAGGCCAGCCAGCCCAGGCGCTTGTGATAGGCGCCTATGGTGACCACCATCATGTTGGAGGTCAGCAGTTCGGAGTTGGTGTAGTAGATCAGGACCAGGGCCCAGCCGAAAGTGGTCGCCGCCAGGACCCGGCCTGCCAGGATCAGGCCGTGGTCTGCGGGGTTCTGGCCGGCCTGGCCCATGATGACGAAGTAGGCAGTGAAGAAGATACCCACAAAGAGGCCGGCCATGGTGGCTCGTTGCATGTACTTGCCGGTCAGGGCGCCGCTCATGGTCTTCTTGCTCTCGACCACGTCCAGGACGGTGCTGATGAAGGCCCGCCCGGGGAAGAGGGGCTGCCGTTTCTGTTGATCTGTCATCTGATTGGATTGCTCATTCACGGGGTTCATTATGGCATTCCCGAGTAAAGAGGGACCGCCCCCAAGGCCCGACTGTGCGGGAATTCACTTCTTTGCCAGTGTCACCCAGTGTCGCTCAGCCTCACTCGGTGCGCAGGGCGGTGGCGGGATCCTGCTTGGCTGCCTTCCGTGAGGGGATCAGGCCGCCGATCAGGGTCAGGACCACGCTCAGGATGACCAGGGCCACGCCGCCCGATGCAGGCAGGGCCGCGTTCACCTCGGTGGTCCCCATGAAGTGGTGCATGATGCTGTTGGCCGGAATGATCAGCAGCAGGGTGATGCCCACTCCCAGCAGGCCTGCCAGAAGTCCGATGAGGCCGGTCTCGGCGTTGAAGACGTTGGACACGTTCCGCTTGGAGGCGCCCATGGCGCGCAGGATGCCGATCTCCTTGGTCCGCTCCAGAACCGATATGTAGGTGATGATGCCGATCATGATGGAGGAGACCACCAGCGAGACCCCGACGAAGGCTATCAGCACGTAGGTGATGACGTTGATGATGGTGGTGACTGAATTCATCATCAGGCCCACGTAGTCGGTATAGACGATCCTGTTCTTCTCCGCGGCCTTGTCGTTGTAGTGCTTGATGGAGTCACCCACGGAATTCTTGTTCTCGAAGCTGTCCGTGTAGATGCTGATGCGGGAGGGGGCGTCCCGGGAGATCAGGCCGAAGTCGCTCAGGTTGTCGGCGTAGGTGCCAGTGGAGACATACTGGTTGTAGATGGCGACCAGGGCATCCTGCGGGGCGGTGGCGATGTACTGGTCGAAGGCCTGGGCCGTCTGCTGTTCGGCAGAGGCCCCCGTGGGGATCCCCGCAGAACCTTGGGCTCTCGCAGCGGCTCCGGCCCGGCCCTGACCCAGACCTTGGCTGTCCTGGCCGGCCATGGCTGCCGAGCCCTTCATGATCTCCTGGGCCATGCTGGCCTTCTGGCTGACGCCCAGGGATGCGATATAGGCCTTGGCGTCGTTGGCCTTGGCGGCATCGTCGGCAGGGGCGAAGGCCATCCCGTTGAGGACGCTGTGGCCCTGGTCGGCCTCCTGGTCGGTGACGATGGGGCTGGTCTTGGCCTGGTCAATCAGGTAGTCGGTCAGCTGGCGGGTATACCCGACGCCGACCTTGAGTGGCGTGGCCTTGGCCCCCTGGTTGGGGCGGACGATGCCGACGATGTGCAGCTGCAGGCCCTGGTCGGCGGCCTTGGTCATCTGGTCGGTATTGTCGCCGATGTAGTGGTAGTGGCCGTCGGTCCCCTTGGCATACTGGTCAGCAGCGGGCACCAGGGAGAGTTTCTGGTCCATGGCCTTGGCGTATTCGATGGGCTTGGTGTCTACCTTGACCTCCTGGCCGCTGTTGAGCTTGTTCATCATGTCGGTGTACTGGCTGGAGGGGAGGATGCCCAGCTTGTAGAGGCTGGTGACGGGCATCTGATTGTTCTTGTCCAGCACCAGGACCACCTGATCCTTGGCCTTGGGCCAGGTGCCGTTCACCACCTGGTAGTTGTCGGTCACCACCTTGCTGATGGTGGTCTTGGCATCGGCCCCCGGCATGATCTCGCCGAAGATCTCCGGGGCCTTGTTCTTCTCGGTCTTGCCGGTCAGGTAGGACATCTGCATGGACTGGATATCGCCCATGTCGCTGTCAGTGTTGGCTGTGGCCATCTGGCTGGCGGTGGAGCTGGCATCGTCCTGCCCGCCCATGGTCACCTTGTCCGCAGAGACCAGCTTGCCGTCCGGATCGTGCCCGAAGACCGAGAACTTGGTGGCGTAGGAGTATTGGATGCCCACGGACCCTACGTACTGGTGGATTTCACTCTTGGGATTGTCCAAGTATTTTTTGAAGTCTGTCAGGTTGTTCTGGGTGATGCTGCTGGTCAGGCTGGAGGCCCCCTTGACGCTGGAGTCGTCCGGCTGAATGGCCTTGAGATCCTTGTGGGCCTTGGCCTCTTTCTGGGTTTCCTGGGCAGAGTCCACTATTTTGTTCAGGTCGAAGGACTGCTCCTGAATGGTGATGGGGTAGGAGGTCATGGTCTCCCGCTGTATTCTGTCGATGTAGCGGTTGACCCCGGTGGACACCGACAGGATCAGGGCGATGCCGATGATGCCGATGGATCCGGCGAAGGATGTGAGTGCAGTCCGGGCCTTCTTGGTCCGAAGATTGTTGAAGCTCAGCGACAGGGAGGTCAGCAGCCCCATGGAGGCCTTGCCGAAGGTGCGGTGGCGGGCCCGGCGGATGGGCACCTGGTCGTCGGGCAGGGGGTCGGAGTCGCTGATGACCGAGCCGTCGTGCAGCTCCACGATCCTGGTGGCGTACTGGTGGGCCAGCTCGGGGTTGTGGGTGACCATGACCACCAGCCGGTCCTGGGCCACCTCCTTGAGCAGGTCCATGATCTGGATGGAGGTCTCCGAGTCCAGGGCTCCGGTGGGTTCGTCGGCCAGGAGGATGCGAGGGTTGTTGACCAAGGCTCTGGCGATGGCCACCCGCTGCATCTGCCCGCCCGAGAGCTGGTTGGGCCGCTTGTTCACATGCTGGCCCAACCCCACCTGCTCCAGGGCCTTCCTGGCCCGTTCGCGCCGCTCCTGCCGATGCACGCCCGAGATGGTCAGAGCCAGCTCCACGTTGGACAGGATGCTTTGGTGGGGGATCAGGTTATAGCTCTGGAAGACGAATCCCACGGTGTGGTTGCGGTAGGAGTCCCAGTCCCTGTCCTTGTATTTCTTTGTGGAGGTGCCGTTGATGATCAGGTCGCCCTGGTCATAGCGGTCCAGCCCGCCGATGATGTTGAGCAGGGTGGTCTTGCCGGAGCCGGAGGGGCCCAGGATGGCCACGAACTCATTGTCGCGCAGGTTGACGCTGACATCGTTCAAGGCCTGCTGGACGAAGTCCCCCGTTTTGTACTGTTTGGAGATGTGTTCGATCTGCAGCACCGTCGTCCTCCGCTTTCTGGATTCTCAATGGTTTTAATGGCATGGACTTATGGACTCTTGGAGTGCCAGCTTACGCCATCAGCATGGGTAAATGCCGATATGGCCTAGTCCACCGACTTGAGGGCTTCCAGCATGTCCACATGCTTGAGCTTGTTGTTGACCATCCAGCCCAGTCCGGCCGTGATGACCGTGATCATGACCAGGGGCACGACGAAGGCCACCCAGCTGATGGATGGGTCAAAGAGGACGTTGTCCGGTGGAACGGTGGTGATGATGTAGTGGTGCAGCCAGGCTCCGAATCCGTACCCGGCCAGAACGCCGATAGCTGAAAGAAGGATGGTCTCCCGGTAGATGTACATGGTCACCTCGCGGTCGTAGAAGCCCAGCACCTTGATGGTGCTCAGCTCGCGGATCCGCTCCTCCACGTTCAGGTTGGTCAGGTTGTAGAGGATAACCAGGGCCAGCAGGGTGGCCACGATGATCAGCACCTGCATGATCATGTTCAGGGACCTGACCACGGTGTCGATCTGGCTCATCAGGGTCGTGTTCTGCACCACCCCCTGGATCCCGTCGATCCGCATGAAGGAGGCGGCCTGCCTTCTGGTGTTCTCCGCGCTGGAGTCCTTGAAGGTGACCAGATGGGCGTTGGGCGAGAAGTCCTGGTGGAAGACGGTCCTGTAGGCCGACGGGCTCATGAAGACGAAGTGCCCCAGATACATCTCGCAGATGCCGTCTACCCGCATGGCCCTGTCCCTGCCGCCTGAATCCTGCAGGGTGATCCTGTCGCCGACCTTGGTTCCCGTCAGCTGGGCGATCCGCTCGGAGAGGATCACGCCGTCGCCCTTGAGGCTCAGGGGCTTGTGCCCGGACCGGGTGTCCATGCGGATGAAGTCGTCCAGGTGTTCGGCGCTGGCCGGCGCGATCATGGTGATGGACTGCTTGTCGGCGTTGTGGCCGGCTGTCTTGCTCATCTCCTCGTAGCGCACGTTCAGGGAGCGGCTCACATCGGGCTTTTCCAGCCGTTTTTTGATGGATTGACGCTGGTCGGATGTAGCCTGGCTGTTCTCTGCGGCGATCAGGTCGTAGCGGATCACCTGGCCGAACTGGTGCTCGTTGATGGCCGAGATGGACCCCTGCACGCCGAAACCGGCCATCAGGAGGGCCACCGATCCGCAGACCCCGAAGATGGTCATCAGCATCCGCTGCTTGTAGCGGAAGATGTTCCGGGCGGTGACCTTGTGGGTGAAGCTGAGCCGGTTCCAGATCAGGGGTATGCGCTCCAGGAAGATCTTCGATCCAGCGCTGGGCGGCTTGGGCAGGAGGAGGGCCGACGGCTTCTCGCGCAGCTCCCGCCAGGCGCTCAGGAAGGCGGGGACCACGGCGCTCAGGAAGGCCAGCAGGCAGGCCAGAAGGGTGATGGGCAGGTGGAACCCGTAGTGGATGGGCGGCATGTCGAAGGCGTGGACATAGGCCTGGTAGACGATCCAGGGCAGCAGGGTGTGGCCGGCGATGATGCCCAGGAGGGCGCCCAGGGCCGAAGCCGCTCCGCCGTAGACCAGGAACTTGGCCATGACATCCCGGTCCCTGTAGCCCAGGGCCTTCAGCGTTCCGGCGTTGATCCGCTCCTCGTCCACAAAGCGCGTCATGGTCGTGAAGGTGACCAGGGCGGCCACCAGATACATGAAGTAGGGGAAGACCTTGGCCAGCGAGTCCACAATGAATGAGACGGAGGCGTAGACCTTGTAGCCCTCCGAACCGGGCGCCTCACGACGAGAGTCCAGGGCGTAGACCGGCTTTTCCAGCCGGCTCAGCTGGTCGGCCGCCTTGTTCAGCTTCTTCTGGGCGTCGTCGATCCTCTTCTGGGCGTCCGGGCTCTCCCTCTTGAACTTGTCCAGTTTGGTCTGGTATTCCGCGGTTTTCTGATCCAGGGTGGCCTGGGCCTGGTTGATCTGCCCCTGGGCCGAGGCGCGGCTGCTGGCCAGCTGCTGCCGGGCCTGGACTAGTTTGGCCCTGCCCTGGGCCAGCTGTGCTGAGCCTTGGTCGAGTTGGGCCTTGCCCTGGGCCAGTTGGCGCTCGCCTTCTTCCACCTTGGCTCTTGCCTGGTTCAGTTCCTGCCGCTTTTCGTCCAGGGTCCGCTGGTTGGCCGCGATCTGGGCCATGCCGGGGGTGTACTGGTTGGTCATGAAGGCATCGCGGCCCGCCTTGGCCTTGGCTGCCAGGGCATCGATCTGCGGCGACTGCCGGTTGAGCTCGGCCAGTTGGGCCTGGAGCCCGGTCTTTCGGCGGTTGAGCTCCTCCTGCTGCTGGGGGGTCAGTCCGGGGGCGGCCAGCTGGGCGTCGATGGTCTGAATGAGGCCGGTGACCTGTGCGATGCCCTGTCTGCATTGCTTCTGCGCTGCCTGGGCCTGGGCTACAGCTTGGTCGGCCTGGGCCTTGCCGCCCTCCAGCTGCTGGCGGGAACCATCAAGCTTGGCCTGTCCCTGGTCGATGGCCTGCTGTCCCTGGTCGGCCTGCTGCCTGCCCTGGGCCACCTGGTTGGCGGAGGACTGGTACTGCTTCTGCTTTCGGGCCAGCTCAGCCGAGCTCAGATCCACCTCCTGTTGCCCCTGGTCGATGGCTGCCTGGGCCTGCACCGTCTTGGCGGCTAGTTGGTTCTTGGCGGACTGGATGCTCTGGGCACCCTGGTCCAGATCCTTCCTGGCCTGGTCCAGCTGCTGCCGGTTCCCTTCGAGTTCCGCTCTGGACTGGTCCACCTGCTCCTGCCCCTGGTCCAGCTTCTGCTTCAGGGGGGCCTTGATGGCGTTCAGCCTCGCTGTGGGGCGCCCTGACAGGATCCTGTTCAGATCGTCCTTGTGGGTCTGCAGGGCCTGGATGTACCGGTCGGAATAGTGGTCCCTGATCCGGTCCAGGTCCTTGAAGGTCAGGCGGGCGATCATGTACTCGTCCGAGTCGAAGGCCTTGGGCGTGGTCACGGCGTAGGAGTCCAGGGATCCGGATCCGGCTGTGGAGGGGCCCATGTTGACCTTGCTCAGGATCTCGGTCGACCTGACCGTGCCCACCACGCGCAGCTTGTGGTGCCTCAAGACCTTCCTGCCCAGCTGGTCGGCATTCTCATCCACCTGGATGCTGCTGCCGATGGGGTGGCTCCCGGCCAGGGCCGTGTCGACCGCTATCTGGTCGGGTCTGGTCGGCATGGATCCATCAACCAGCTCATAGGTGGAGATCCTGTCGGGGGCGGAGTAGATGCGCAGGCTCTTGTCGGTGCCCTTGAGCACCACATCCTTCAGATACCCGTATTCGATTCCCGAGTTGCCGGGGGCGGTGTCGATGGCATCCTGATCCTCCTGGTCGAGCCCGTAGCTGCTGATGACCATCAGGTCGGCCAGATGGTGGTCGGACAGGTAGGCGTTGCCGGCCTGCCGCATGTCCGGCCCGGTCACGCTCAGCCCGACCAGGGCGAAGGAGCCCAGCGCTACCAGGCATACGATGGAGATGAACCGTCCCAGGGACTTGCGCAGGGAGACCCGGATGTCGTGCCAGAGCACCTTCCTGACGGGCTGCATCCTCACCACTCCACGTTTTCGATGTCTTCGGGGCTGTCATTGGTCTGCACGGCCTGGACCCGGGCGTCGTGCATGCGGATGACCCTGTCGGCGATGGGGGCGATGGCCGCGTTGTGGGTGACGATGACCACGGTGGCGCCCTTCTTGCGGCACTGGTCCTGGAGGATGCGCAGCACCTGCTTGCCGGTCCGGTAGTCCAGGGCTCCGGTGGGTTCGTCACAGAGCAGGATCTTGGGGTTCTTGGCCACGGCCCGCGCGATGGCCACACGCTGCTGCTCGCCGCCGGAAAGCTGGGCGGGGAAGTTGTCGATCCGGTCGCCCAGGCCCACGTCGACCAGGGTCTGGACAGGGTCGGCGGCATCGTCCACGATCTCCGAGGCCAGCTCCACGTTCTCCCTGGCGGTCAGGTTGGCCACCAAGTTATAGAACTGGAAGACGAAGCCCACGTCGTAGCGGCGGTAGGTGGTCAGCTGCCGGGCGTCGTAGCCGGCGATGTCCTTCCCGTCCACGATCACCTGGCCCTCGTTGCAGGTGTCCATGCCGCCCAGAATGTTCAGCACGGTCGATTTGCCAGCCCCCGAGGCGCCGAGGATGACCACCAGCTCGCCCTTCTCGATGGAGAAGGTGACCTCATTGTTGGCCACGATGGTCGTCTCGCCGGTCACATACCGTTTCGTCTCTCCGATGACGTCGATATAGCCCATCATGCCCTCTCGTAACCCTGGCTGTGCGGCGGGGCCGTCCGACGCGAGGGACGCCCCCTGATGCTCTTTTCCCCACTACTGTATACGTTCGCGGGGTCCGGAGCACAGGAGAACCGCCTGCCGGGAGGCGTCATGTTCACCGACCCTGCAAGGGCTCAGAGGGCTTGCAGGAGATTGCCCAGTTTCCGGCTGTCCCTGACCGGTCTGCCCTGGCGGAAGGTGATGAACCGCTGGCAGGTCTGGGCCAGGAACTCCTGGTCGTGCGAGATGACGACCACCATGACCCCCAGGGAGCGCATGTAGCGGATCATCCCGGTCACCTGGTTCATATGGAGCAGGTCCAGGCCGCTGGTGGGCTCGTCCAGAACCACCAGGCGCTTGCCCGACAGTATGGCGGCCGCGATGGCCACCCGTTGCTTTTCCCCGCCGGAGAGGGTGTTGGGGTGTCGGCCCAGGAGCCGCTCCAGGTCCAGCTTTCGTGCCACCTCCTCGAAGAGGTCGGTCCGTTTGGCTCCAAGGAGCATCTCGCCCTCCACGGTCTCGCTGAAGAGCTGGTAGTTGACATCCTGAAAGACCATGTAGGAGTCCTCGACGCGCTCCCTGGCGGTCTGTTTCGTCCCATTCAGGCTGATTTCCGACCTGTCGCCAGGCTTGAGCAGTCCGGTCAGGACCGAGGCGAAGGTGCTCTTGCCGGCACCGTTGCGGCCGATGATGCCGGTGACGTCCTCGCTGGACAGGGTCAGATCGTCCACATTTAGGGCAGGAGCCTGGTCGTGGTGGTAGGCATAGGTCAGATTCCTGACCCGGAGTAGGTCGGGGGTCTTCTCAGCGGCGACTCTGGCAGGGGCGCTCGCCTCCTCGTCCGCATCCAGGTTCAGGGCCCGCAGTCCCCTGGCCTGACGACTCGGGCCATCCAGTCCCCTCATGGCGGCCGGGGTCAGGTGCTCCGCCAGCCTGCCGTCCTTCATGACCAGGAAGTCGTCGGCCAGGCCGTCCAGGTAGTAGAGGCGGTGTTCGATCAGGACCATGGTCAGGCCCCGGTCCTTCAAGCGGCCCAAAATCTGCGCCAGGCTGGCCACCGCTTCAACATCTAGATTGCCGGAGGGCTCGTCCAGGACCAGGATCTGTGGGTCCATCATGCAAGAGGAGGCGATGGCGATCATCTGCTTCTCGCCCCCGGACAGGGAAAAGATGTCCCGATCCAAGAGCTGGGTGATGCCGAAGAGGTCGGCCACCTGGTCTATGCGCTCCCGGATGGCCTCCGGCTGGACACCGGTGTTCTCCAGGGGAAAGGCCAGCTCGCTGCGGACGTCGGTGGTGAAGAACTGGGTCTTGGGGTTCTGGAAGACCGATCCTACCTGCTCCGAAAGCCGGTAGATGGGCCGGGCCGTGGTGGGCTCGCCCCCGATCAGGCACTCTCCCTCCAGTTTGCCCTCGTAGAGTTCGGGAATCAGGCCGTTGATGACCCTGGACAAGGTGGTCTTGCCGCAACCGCTCGGCCCGGTGACCACGGTCAGCCGTCCTTGGCCCATTCGGCAGGAGACTTGCTTGAGGGATGGCTGGCTGGCACCCTCGTAGGTGAAGCTAAGCCTGGAACATTGCAACATAGGCTCCACATCCCATAAGAACCAAGCCCAGGGCGCACATAAGCGCATCCAGTCCGGTGAAGGCAATCCGTTGGATGGAGGTCTTGGGCCCGGGGTCGCCAATCCCCCTGGTCAGGGCGGCCGAGGTCAGGTCGGAGGCCACGTTGGTGGCGTTGTTGAGCAGGGGGACGTAGATGTACTCCATAGTTCGCATCGGATGCCGGACCATGTCGCCGGTGGTGACCGCGATCCCCCTGAATTTCATGGCCCGTCTGATCTGGGCGTAGTCGTGTCTGACGGTCGGGAAGAAGCGGAAGAGGACGCTGACGGGGATGACCAGCCACTGGGGGGCATGGATCTTGCGCAGCAGGTAGACCAGCTCCGAGACCTTGGTGGTGCCCATCATGAAGGCCGCCACCAGCACCAGGGGGAGGATCCTGCCTACGCCGACGAAGAGGAAGAGCAGGTAATGCCCCGGCAGGTTCTCGGGAAAGACCATGGCCAGGGAGGCGCCCAGGGCGAAGACCAGACAGACCAGAAGCCAGGCCTGGCCCTTCCTCACTCTGCCCACGATGACCTGGAAGCTGCAGAAGTAGATGTTGATGGCCAGGACCAGCGGAGTGGGGAGGGTGACGAAGATCAGGGCGTTGGCGAAGATGACCAGCAGGAATCTGGTGTAGATGGAGATGGGCCTCATTGCTTGGCGGGGATCCGGTTGAAATGCCGGTCGACGATCCGGGCGCCTATCCATGCCCCGAGCAGGGCGCCGACCAGGGTGGCCAGGATGCAGACCAGGAAGGTGGCTCCGGTGATGGGCGCGAAGACCCCGTTGATGTACTCCTGGCTCTTGCCGCGGCGGACCAGGCTGGCCACATAGGCGTCCTTCATGAACCAAAGAGGCAGGACGGGGCCGGTGCAGCCGAAGGTGAGGATGACGTAGCTCAGGTAGCGGGCCAGGTTGGGACGGCTCTCCCTGAGGGAGGACTGAACCAGATCGGCCAGCAGGCCGCAGAAGGCGTAGGGGATGAAGGAGAGGGCGAAGTGACCGAAGACCAGCAGGAAGAGGCCCATGATGACGCCGACGATGGTGATGGCCCCGAACCTGGGCACCCGGCGGATCATCAGCATGTAGACCGGGCCGGAGACCAGCCCCACCACAGCGGGGATGAAGAGGGAGGACAGGCCGGGCATGACCAGGCCCGCCAGGAAGACGGTGATGAAGTTGCCCACCGCCATGCTGACGAAGTAGAGGGCCGTGAAAATGCCGACGTTGACCAGGTCTTTTGTCTTCAGTGCTTTCATAAAGGATCGCTCCCATCTGGGTGGCGGTCGCTCGGCCCTAGGCCATATCCGCCGATTTCAGGTTGTGCCGTCAAGTTTAGGAGGGCCGGGAGGGAAAGTAAATGATATTTTTTTATGTCTCTTGCCAGTGCTTCACAATCAGGGTATTGCCTGGCGCGCGAGGATTTTGTTAGTGTCCACTGAGAGGGGCGTATCAGAAAGGCGGCACGGAGGACAGGCATGATCAGCAAGCGACTACTTCATCTACCGGGAGCCAGGATGGGCGCCAGCCTCCTGCTGGCCCTCCTGCAGACGATCGGCGCGTTGGCGGAGGTCCTCCTCCTGCCGGTGGCCATCGCGGCCGTGGGCCGTTCCCTTGGCCTGCCTGTCCCTCATGCCCTTGCCTGGGTGCCTAATCGGCCCGGACCCTTGGCGGCGCTGATAGGCGGGCTGATCCTGGTTCGGCTCCTGACCCAGGCGGTCGCTAAGTCCGTCAGCGCCCGGCTGGCTGATGGGATGGGCAAGGCGCTCTCCCAGGCCCTGTACCTGTCTGTGTTCGACCCCAATGCGCAGAAGGACGACCTGGGCGTTCCGGCGCAAACCTTGGCCAGGCTTTCGACCGAGGGGGTCAAGTCGGTCGTCTCCTACTTCACGGCCTACATTCCGGCCTTAGTCCAAACCGCCCTGATGCTGGTCGTGGCCCTGGCCGTCCTCCTGCCCGTCAGTCCCTTGGCTGTGGCGATCGTCGTGATCGGCATGGTGGCTCTGCCCCTGGCCTCCAAGCCCACTATGGGCGAGAACATCAAGGTGCAGCTGGGCCAGCTGCGCAAGTATGACAAGGTCGGCGTCCACTTCGAGCATGCCCTGAGGGGGCTCAACACCTTGAAGATCTTCGGGGCAGACCAGCGGCAGGCTGATGACCTGGCCGAGGAGTCCGAGGGATTCCGCCGGATAACCATGGGGGTCCTTGGCGGCCAGCTGCGCTCGCTGATCAAGGCTGACGTGGTCATCTACACCAGCCTCATTCTGGCGGTGGCAGCCACGGTCCTGATTGGGCAGGGCGGGCCCTCTCGAGTGCTGTCCTGTTTGGTTGTTGCTTTGGCTGGGGTCAGGCTCTTTGCACCTGAGCGGCAGCTGGTCTACATGATGCATTCCGGCATGGTCGCCATCAAGCAGGGCAAGGCCATCGACGATATTCTCCAGGCGCGGCAGGAGGGCGACGAGAAGTCGGCGGCTCTGGGGACGGCTCCTGAGTCACGCAAGAGTACGGGTTCGGAAACGGCTCCGGAAGCGAGTCTCGAAACATCTGAGGAAGTAATTCGGGAGTCTGACTTGGAATCCGCTTCGAAGCAGGCGGATCAGGTGGATATGTCTGGCGATGATTCGCTAGGCATCAGCGCTCGCGATTTGACCTACACCTATCCTGACGGCTTCCAGGCCCTGACCGATCTGAACTTCGATCTGCCTGCCAAGGGACATGTGGGCTTGGTCGGCGCCTCCGGCTCCGGCAAGAGCACCCTGGCGGGTCTGCTGTCTGGGCGCCTTCAGGGGTATGCCGGAGAGCTGATCATTGGCGGGCGCCAGATCAGCGACCTGTCACGCGAGGACTTGGTCGACCTGCAGACTGTGGTTCGGGGAACCGATCGCCTCTTCACCGGGACCATCAGGTCGAATCTGGACCCGGCCGGACTGGGCTACTCGGACTGGGAGCTGCAGGATGCGCTGGACCAGGTCGGCCTGACCGGTCTTGTCCAAAGCAAGGGCGGACTGGACGCTCCTATCGACCCCGAGGGAGGCAACCTTTCCGGAGGGCAGCGGCAGCGCCTGTCCATTGCCCGCGGGCTCCTGCGGCGTTCCCCCGTCTATATCTTCGATGAGGCCACCAGCGCCGTGGATCGCGAGCATGACGCTACACTGGCAGCTTTGATGGATGCGTTGGGCAAGGAGTCCCTGGTCCTGACCATCACCCACCGCTTGGCCGGGGTTCGCAATGCCGATTCCATTCTCTTCCTGCAGGGGGGCCGTCTGGCGGAGTGCGGCGGTTTCCGAGATCTGATGGATGCCGGGGGCGGATTCGCGGCCCAGTGGAAGGAGCAGGCCCAGTATGAGGACGGGGAGTGACGACATGCAGCAGCAGCAGACGACCGGCAATCTGACGATGATGCGCCGCATGGCCCGGCTGATGAAGCCTCTGGCCGGCACGGAGGGCAAGGCCATCCTCTGCGGCAGCCTGGGCCACCTCTTCGCGGTCTGGAGCATGATGGCAGCCGCAGCGGCCCTGATTGGCCTGGTTACAGACTGGCCCCAGTTGAATGGCCAGTGGGTCGTCTGGGCCCTGGTGGCGGTCCTGACTGCTCTCAGCCGAGGGGTTATGGCCTATGGGGAGCAGTACTACAACCATGAGATGGCCTTTAGCATGCTTCGTGACATCCGCACGACGGTCTTCGACAAGATGCGGTCTTTGGCCCCGGCCGGCCTGCGGGACCAGGCGCGCGGAGACATGGTGACGGTGATTACCAACGACATCGAGTTGCTGGAGATTTTCTACGCCCATACGCTTTCGCCCATCGCCATTGCTTTGGTGACATCTCTGGCCAACTTGGCCCTGCTCACCTGGCTCTCGCCCTGGATGGGTCTGGCCGCCCTGGTCTCCTACCTGATCGTCGGTCTGCTCATTCCCATCCTGAGCGCCAGGCCCACCTTCAAGGTAGCCATGCAGGAGCGGACGGCCCAGGCCAACCTGCATTCCCTGCTTCTGGAGACCCTGCAGGGCCGCACAGAGCTGGCGGGGTTGGGCGCTCTGGGGAATACCCGTCGCCGAGTGGGGGCCGCTACGGACCAGATGCTGGAGGCCAGGGGGCGCACCTCTGGGCGGACCATCGCCAACGATATGGTCACCAACGTGGTCACTCTGATCTGCGCTGGAGTTTTCACTCTGATGGCCTGCCGCCTAGGTTCGGCGGGGTTGGTGGATTCTGCTCGGGGGATGATCGGACTGGTCGGCTTCCTCTCTTCCTTCGCTCCCTTGATACCGGTAGCTCGGCTAGGCGCTGGCCTGCAGCCCACTCTGGCTGCTGCCCGACGGGTTTTCTCGCTTTTGGACAAGAAGCCGCCTGTACGTGAGGTGGAATCCGGTCATGGGAATCCCCTGACGGAGTTCACTGGAGAGGAGGCCAGGGCAGTTTCCTTCTCTTACGCTGGCAAGACTGACACGGGCAAGACTGACTCGGGTGAACATGGTGGCCGAATCTCGGTTTTGGACGGTCTAGATCTTTTCATTAAGCCTGGCGAGCTGATCGGCATCCAGGGGGCCAACGGGGTTGGTAAGTCAACCTTGATCGACCTGCTGATGCGGTTCCAGGAGCGCAGTGGTGGGGATCTGACGGTTTCCGGTCTGCCTATTGAGACCATCCACACCGCCGACCTGCGCGCCCAGCAGACTCTAGTGAGTCAAGATACCTATATATTTAGCCTTACTTTGGCGGATAACATCGCTCTGGCCCGACCCGATGCCAGTAGGGAGGATATTGAGCAGGCGGCTCATGATGCCTGCCTGGATGATGTGATTGACCAGCTGCCCGACGGCTTGGATCACCTGCTTGCTGATAATGGTTCGAATCTGTCCGAGGGGCAGCGGCAGCGAGTGGCCTTGGCTCGTGCTTTTTTGAGCGCGGCGCCTTTCATGCTCCTGGATGAGCCCACCAGCAATATGGATGCTCTCCTTGAGGGCCGGGTCTTGACCAGGCTGATCGAGAGGAAGGGCGACCGTACCTGCCTGGTCGTCTCCCATCGTCCCTCTGTGATGGCTAAGGCAGATCGCTTACTGACGTTAGAAGACGGTATACTTATTCAGGCGTAATTTTTCCACTTCGTAGATGGCAGATGAGTGACGATGTAACCGAAACTCATTGCTGTAGCCAAGGTTGCTCACCTTAAAGAGAGTCGGTACTGGACAGTCGGGAAACCTACAAGTGCATCACTTTGAATGAGTTCTATAGTCGAAAAAATGGCATCATGCAGGTCCAAATAACGCTAAAATAGTGATATGTAGATGTTCATCTGCAAACCTACTATTTAGACATGATTGATTAAATATCTAATCAACTAGGATTCTGTTTCAGACCAGCTGTCGACAGCTAGCTATAACCGGATAAGCTCAGTCTTTATTAAAACATATCCCAGGAAAATCTAGATTTACTTGTTGGTGATGTAATCTAATAGATGATGCTTCTTATACGTATTTATAGCTATAGAGAGAAGAATATCTTTTGAAACCAACGATGCAGAATATGTTAACTGAAAAAGAGTTACAAGAGGGGCTGCTTGGTTATAACTTCTTTCCACGCGTGGCAAAATATCAGGATGAATTCCCGCCATGTTTTGTTTCAACCTGTTTATGTGAGGATGATTTTAAAGCTTATAAAGCATTAGTTAATGCAGGCGACAGACTCAACCACGAGCGGCAAAAAAGCGGGTTTGGCGTTATTCATGCTAACTCAATTAGGTCTGACTATAGCCCGAGACTCACAGAGATTCCGCACCCTCTTGCATACTGCAACCTCTGCAAGAAGTTGATAGATCACTATGATGAGTGGACAGAAATTCAGAATAATCCGAAGTCTGCAATAAGAGTAGGCAAAGACAATAAGGGTGATAAGCGGGTTTTCATTATGCGTCCAAGGGCGAAACTCGAAGTCCCAGTAAATGCAAGATATTTAGTAAAAACAGATATTGCTAAGTTTTATGACTCCATTTATACCCATGCGATTGCATGGGCCATTATGGGTATAAAAGAAGCAAAACAGAATAGAGGCATGGGGGAGGGGGCGAATGAAATTGATGCCGCTCTTAGACGTACAAGACGAAATGAAACCAACGGAATTTCTATAGGTCCGGGGAGTTCGTCAATTTGTGGTGAGATTATGCTAAAAGCAGTAGATGACAGTAGCACAATGCAAAAATATCAGTATCTCCATTTTATTGACGATTTTCATTTCTATGCTGTTTCCGAAGATGAAGCAGAAAGATTCATATTAGATCTAACTGAAGTGTTGGCAAGATATAAGCTGACAATAAATCAGCGGAAGACTCAAGTCATTCCTTTGCCGGAAGTTCAAACCGTTGATTGGCTCCGAACAATATCAGCAGCAAGTAGCATAGGGCTAAATTGGAAAACTATATCAAATTTCCTTGACCTAGCTCTACAAATTCAAAAGCAATACCCTGAGTCATCGGCTTTGCGAACAGCGCTGATAACAATCGAAGGGCAATGGGATAGCCTAGACAATAGTGCAAAAAAGACGACAGTTCATCGGTTGTTTAATATAGCATTTTTTTATCCGGCAGCAGTTAAGTCACTATGCCGAATCCTACTAAACAATAGTGCTGTAAAGAACAATGATGATGTTACTGCAAATCTTGACAAGTTGTGTGATTTGATAATTCAGCATTCTAAGCTTGATCATTCTGACGCGGTGACATGGTTGTTGTATACCATTCTTCATGAAGGACAGGCGGTTAGCGAAGATGCAGTAGATGCAATAATAGAGTCAAAAGATAGTCTTGCATTGGCATTACTTACAGAGACGCGTAGCCATAAGGTTCGGAGTAAATTAGTTGCGTTTATCGCTAGTTTCGAAGATCTGAATCCAGAGCCTTATGAACGCGATGAGTATTGGCTTTTATACTATGAATTATTCAGCAAGGGCGGGGTTCCATTAAAGGATCTAAATAAACAAGTAGGGAAATATGAAGAGGAATTTCATAGCTTAATAAAGATGGGGTGTAAGTTTATTGATACCGAGATCGATTCTCGCTTAATCAAGCCGGGTAGCTCTCGGTTAACCAAGCCGGGTAGCTCTCGGTTAATCAAGCCGGGTAGCTCCCATGCACCTATACTGAATCGTATCCCATTTCTGTATACAGCTACGAATATAGTTAATAATTTACCCTATGCCGATTGAGGAAGATTGCTGCAATTGTAGATTATTATCAGTTAGTTGTGGAATTACAGATTTCAGCTAATGTTGACCAAAGCCATATAGCTTTGGTCAAAGCCTCTCCAAAAGACGTTTTATTTTGTGTGGCTTGAGAATGATGTGTGCTTATTCGCGATAATAAACAATTTAAATGTGCATATCTTACATGCATTTATGCTGCGGAATAATCCAGTCTTTATTGAAAATGATTGCCACCCCGTTTGGTTGAATTATATCTTGTCAGTATTTAGCAATTGATTGGGGATGAGGGATCGTAGTACACATGAGCAGTATTGTTGGCGCTGTAACAATTTAGAGGCTATGATTGTTGTCCTCAGTAAAGGTCAAGAAGATCGGTTGACTGGGAATGATAGCAATGACAGATGGTTGGCTGCATATCCAAACGAAGGCGGATTGAGGAATAATGCAGATTATATTTGCCTTATTTATGTGTGTAATCACTTTGGTTACCCGACCGTAGAACGGCGGGAATACAATGATCCACAAAAACAAGCGTTGGGGATAAAATCGATTTTTTATCTTCACTCCTCACAATTGTGGCGTAGTAGAAAACAGAAAACTGGAAGCTGCATACGATAAAGTTTGGGACTGTTTTTCATGTAAGGCCTATAAAGCTACGATAATTAGGGCTCGTAGTGTTCTAGAAAATATAGTTAATGGGTTAATTGGTGAGGCTCGATTTGATAAGCCCAATAAGTCCAAGTCGGGTAGGTCCAAAGAAAAATGGAGAGATAAAGGGCTGAGTAAGAAAATAGAAAAAGCAGAAAAAGCGGGGTCATACCAAAACTTGCAACTAAAAATGCGAGGGCTATAAAACTCTTGGGTGACAGTTCTACGTACAACATTGCTGAGGACATAACCACAAAAGATGTCAAGGCAGTTATCAGGCTTCTTGAAGATGTAGTTTGCGCCACCTATGAAAGTAAGTCTGAGCGAAATCAGGTTACTTAAAAAGATGAGGATATAAGAAAGCGGCAAGGGTAGTTCAGATGAGAGAACTAGTTACTATTAAGACTTTTCAACTTCAATTTTTGATTTATTAATAGCTTTTGATTAAGTCTACGCTATATATCAGGATTTTGATGCCTCTGGACGATTTCAGTATTTAGTAAATTATCCCTTCCTTAAGAAAGTAGCTGGTCGAATGAGGCATATAGCATGATGTTGCATGGTTAAGCGAACGGGTGTAGATGCTCATCGTATAGGGCCATCATTGACATTAATTTTGATCTGTCGAAGTGATGGTAGATAATATATTGCATGACGGTCTTTCAAGATGTTCTCAATGTTATCGAGAAATCACCAGCAGCTCAGGTAGAAGGCGGAGAGAGAGCCCGCGGGACGGCTTTTGAGCTGGCGACACAATATTTTCTGACGCATGATTCTGCATGGGCACCCCAGTTCAGCAATGTTTGGATGTGGTCGGAGAAGGGCAATCCGCTTCTTACAAATGACGCACATGGACAACCGCATAATCTACCTAGGAATGACACTGGCATCGATCTTGTAGCCCGTGGTCTCGATGGATCGCTGTGGGCGATTCAATGTAAATATGTTGAAACCCAGCACGTTATAGACAAGGCTGATATATCTACATTCTTTACTGCTGCCTTTGCCAGGAAAGTCGAACCCGATCATTTGATTATTGTGCATACAGGGGCAGGTCTCACAAAAACTCTTTATCGGGAGGCCGAACAATTCGGCGCCACCATCATCGATTCAACCGCCTTGGACGGCGATTTTGTCGATTGGACCCCATTTCTTCCGTCATCGACGGTCAGGAAATTTTCCCCGCGTCCTTATCAGCGCAAGGCGATTGATGATTGCCTTCGGGGATTCGAAACACATGACCGGGGTAAACTAATTATGGCCTGTGGTACAGGCAAGACTTTGACAGCTTTGCGTCTCGCTGAAGAGATGAAGAGCAGACGCGACGAGCGGTACCCAGATCTGAAGAATGCACCTTTCAGAGTTTTGTTCCTGGCTCCCTCCATCGCTTTAGTTTCTCAGACTTTCCAATACTGGACCCATCAAGCGATGGATCGCATGGCAGGTTTTGTCGTGTGCTCAGATGAGACGGCAAACAAACCAAGGGGTGAAGATAACGATGCGTGGTCTTCCTCGGTGCTTGATGTGCCATTCCCGACAACGACCAATGCTGCGACTTTAAAGCGTAATGTGGAAATTGGAAGTATAAAGGGCGGTCTTTCCGTAGTGTTCTCCACCTATCAATCAATACAGACCACGATTGATGCACAGCGCATGGGTATGCCTGAATTTGATCTGGTGGTTTGTGACGAGGCCCATCGCACCGCTGGCACCAGTGATAACAGAGGTAAGACATCTCCGTTTGTTTTGGTTCATAATGCTGAATTACTCAAATCGAGAAGACGCTTGTATATGACGGCCACCCCGAAAGTTATGCCGATGCCGCAAAAGACCAGGCCAAGCGTGCTGACTATACAGCCTATTCGATGGATAACGAAGCAGTATTCGGACCAGAATTCCACAGGCTTAAGTTCGGCTCCGCTGTGGAGCAGGGAATACTAAGCGATTATCGCGTATTGGTGCTCGGCGTCGCCCAGGGCCAGGCCTCTGACCTCCAGGAACAAATGACCAGCACGCAAACCATGCGTGATGAGTATGACAAGATCGAGGCTCAGCGTCGTAGATCACGTAAAGCTGATCGCGATACTCTTGCAGAAACGCGCAAGGCCAAGATTGCAGAGCAGGCACAGTCGTTCGCAGGTAAGATTGTTGGTGCATGGAACGGGTTGCTGACCCGAGGAGTGCACACCAACAGTGCACTGGAATCCGTTGACATCGATACGGGATTGGGTGAACAGGTCCAATTTGCTGTGATGGGTAACCAATCTCAGCGGCAATCTGGGGGGGAAACCCGTACTGAAACGGTGCAACCATTACGTAGGGCAGTGGCATTTACGAGGCGTATTGCCGATTCAAAGGCGCTTGCCGATGGATTCAATGATGTAATTTTTCGATATCTTGAGCAGCAGATAAAGAGCGGACATAAAGTTGAAGGGCTTCTGAAAACCAGTGTTAAGCATGTTGACGGCAGTATGCCAGCCCGTAAGCGTAACGACTTGCTTTCATGGTTGGGTGAACCTCCTGATGAAGGCGAATGCCGCATGCTGAGTAATGCGAAATGCCTTACCGAGGGTGTTGATTTGCCGCAGTTGGATGCAGTGATTTTCTTCCAGCCAAGAGCTTCGCAGGTTGATATTGTTCAGGCTGTTGGACGGGTGATGCGCAAGGCTGAGAATAAAAAGTATGGATATATCATCCTTCCGGTCGTTGTCCCTGAAGATTCTGACGCTAATGACGTGCTTGCGAGCTCCGATTTTGAGACAGTCTGGAAGATTTTGCAATCCTTGCGTTCCCATGATGAGCGTTTGGATGCGCGTATCAATGCATTGAGCTTGCATCGTCAGTCTGAGCAACATAAGCGTCAGCGTAAGCCGGGCAAATCGAACCGTGTAGGCCGGGGTGATTACGTAGACCAGGATGGTATCGATGAGGGGGCATTTAATGAAAAGCATGGCTCTCTGACTACTATGGTGCAGGGTGAGCTAAGGTTTGACAAGCAGATTTCAGAGAATTTCCAAGCAAGACTGGTTCAGAAATGTGGAGATACAGCTTACTGGGATGATTGGGCAGACTCCGTCGCTAAAATCGCGAAGACTACGGTGGAGATTATTAACAATGCCGTCGTTGATGATGCGCAGGTTAGAAAGGCATTCAATATATTCCTACAAGGACTGCGTGACACTCTAAATCCAGGCATCGACCGAGATGACGCAATAGGCATGCTCGCTCAGCATATCCTTACTGCGCCTATTTTTGATGCGCTGTTCGCACAGCAGAAGGATCAGCAGGGCCGGAGCTTCGTACAAGCCAATCCCGTATCACAGGCTCTCGAGCCCATTACTAAGCTGCTTGAACCGTTAATCAACGAGGCCGATCCACAACACGAGTTGTCGGAACTCTATGCCCAGGTGAGACTTTCTGCTTCGGCTGTGCACAGTGATGAATCCGCTCGTCAGGCGCTGGTGAAGAATCTCTACGAGTCGTTCTTCCGCAACGCGTTCAAGGATGACTCCAAGAAGCTCGGTATCGTTTACACGCCCACGGAAATCGTAGACTACATTATTCACGCTGTGGATCGCCGGCTCAGTGAACATTTCGGAAAGCACATAGGCGATCGGGGCGTAACGATCCTTGATCCGTTTACTGGAACCGGCACTTTCATCGTTGAGCTGCTGCGTTCTGGACTCATTCCTGCTGAGAACTTGCTCTACAAATATGAGCATGAGATCTATGCGAACGAGATTATGCTGCTCGCCTACTACATAGCGATGGTCAACATCGAATCCGCGTTCTACTCCGTACAGATAGAGCTAGCCGAGTCTAGCAAAGCTGATGACAAAGGCAACTCGTTCTATGTCCCGTTCCCGGGCGGGGTACTTACTGATACTTTCCAAACCTCGGAAGCTAACGACACTATGGACCAGTCAGTGTTTATGGCGAACAGTGAACGTGTACAGCGTGAGAATGAACAGCCCATCACTGTCATATTCGGTAATCCTCCATATTCTGCAGGACAGAAGTCAGCGAATGAGAACAACGCCAACGAACACTACGAGACGCTTGACTCGCGTATTGAGAAGACCTATGTTGCTACTTCGTCTTCCTCGAACAAGCGTCAGATATATGATTCATATATTCGTGCTTTTCGTTGGGCGTCTGACAGAATTGCAGGCGTCAATCACGATGGCAAGGGCATAATTGGGTTCGTGAGTGGTGGGGGCTGGCTCGATAACATTGCTTTCGATGGATTTCGTAAGGCTTTGTGCGCTGAATTCAGCGATATCTATGTATTTGATTTGTTGGGCAATAAAGAATTTCGCCGTTTGTCTCGAGAAGAGCTGAAGCTTCAAGGAGATAATGTTTTTGGTTCACAATCAAAATCTCCAATAGTGATTACTATATTGATCTGTGACCCCAACGCCGATAGGCAAGGAACTATTCATTACCACACTCTCGATTACAGTCGTTCGCGTGACGAAAAACTATCCAATATCGACGAGTCAGTAGATGGAGAAAAATTTGAATGGCAGATTCTCGTTCCCGACGAGCATGGCGACTGGTTGTCTCAAAGAGATGATTCCTTTGATAATTACGCTCCTCTTACGCTAGGTAAGCGCCAACGATTGCCGGGTATGTTCACTACGTATTCTTTGGGAGTGGCTACAGGGCGTGATGCATTCTCGTATGGATTTTCAGCAGATACTGTGAACAGCAGTATTCAGAAGCTACTCGACACCTACCGATCAGAACTCAAGCGATGGTCAGCGTCCGGACAAAGCGGGAGGGTTGAAGATTTTGTAGTCCATGATGGCAAACGTATCAAGTGGAATCGATCATTGTTCCAACAGTTTAAACGGGGAAATGCTATTGATTTCTCTCGTCGTTTTTTGGTGCGGAGCGTTTATCGTCCCTTCACGAAACAGTGGCTGTACTATGATTCAAGACTTATTGAGATGATGTATAAAAATGCGGATTTGTTTCCGATAAATCTGGTAAGTAAAGGGGGTTTCCCTAGTCCGGACGATGTATACAACAGTGCCCCGGTAAAAACGTCTCCTTTGCCTTTTGTCAATCGAGTAATCGATGTTTCTGGTGTTGGCAACACAGGTTTTTCCTGTTTAATCTCGGAAGAGATCACTTGTCTCGATGCAGTGCAAAAGGGTCAGTGCTTCCCCTTGTATTGGTATGAGGCGATAGATGATTCCAGGAAGGTTCCAGAGGGTGAACTTGATCTTGGATATGAATCCCTTCTTAAACCTGGCGACTTGATCGTAAGCGATAGTCAAGGCAAACGGTATATCAGGCATGATGCCATCACGGAGGATACGTTGTGCGTATTCCGTGCCGCGTATCCCGATAATCGTTCCCTGCATACAGAAGATATCTCAGTGGCAAAAGAATACATATTCTACTATGTGTATGGATTGCTGCATAGTCCTGAATATCGTGAGCATTTCTCTGCGAATTTGCGCAAGGAATTGCCTCGGATCCCATTTGTTGCTGATTTCGACACGTATCAGCTCGCGGGCCGCCGCCTTGCGGCATTGCATGTGGGGTATGAAAACGTTGAACGCTATGTGAGCACTGACGATGGTCAGGACGGCCGCATAGTTGAGGATTGGGCCGAAGAAGCCGACCATTCTGATCCAGGAAGGGTGCAGAAGCTCCAATTTGGACGCACTGCGAAATCTGAAGACAATCCTCAAGGCAAGGACAGGTCGACGATCATCATTAACGATAAGGTTTCCTTGCGAAACATTCCGGAGGAGGCGTATCGATACAAGGTATCAGGCCGGTCGGCTATTGAATGGGTCATGGATCAGTATCGGGTGAAAACTGATAGAGTCAGTGGGATTACTAATGATCCTAACGATTGGGTGCGAGAGAGCGGCAATCCCAGATATATCATCGATTTGCTCGAATCGGTTGTCACCGTGTCAATCGAAACGATGAAGATCGTTGACTCCTTGCCGCCGATTAATGCACAGGACAAACCCTCATTCTGGCCCCTAGGATGGTAATAATGGTTTCGCAGCGACTATCTCCCTGGCCCTATGGGGTGCTCAAAAATGTGGCGGCGGTTTTGGCGGACACCAATACAGGGTTGAAGAATAGAGAAATCGGCGATCTTCTTGCTCGTTTGCATATGGTGGACCCTATACCTTCAGCGACAAAACGAGATCGCCTTACAGAGGCCTTCGTGGTACGGCAGAATAAGGACCATAATCCTGCAAGAATCATCACGTTCATCGTGCGAGCCATGGAACCAGTAAATTACAGGGACTGCCCTGAGCTGTTCTCTCTCAGACGCGATCGGCTTAATGAGCATCTCACTTTCGTAGGCTTGCATATTAATGAGAACGGTCAGGTCGCGAAAGGTGCTTTGACGCAGACTTTGGACGAAGCCACGCGAGCTGCTACATCGATAAGAGATGAACTCAATCGTCGCAAGACACATCCTGAAGTTCTGCGCTACTGCTCGCTTGAAGTACTCAAACTCGATAACTTCCACGCCTGTCTGGAAGCGGTTAAAAGCGTCTTTGACCGAATTCGGAAAATGTCAGGTGAACAAGGTGACGGTGCAGCTCTCGTGGATGCCACTCTTTCCTTGGGGAAAAGCCGTCATTCAAAACTCGCAATAAACTCGCTGAACACCCAGACGGACCGTGATGAGCAATCCGGTTTCGCTAATCTTGTGAAGGGTCTTTCTAGCCTCTACAGAAATCCTACTGCGCATGACCCGCGATTGACACGTGTCATAAGCAAAGACGAACTGTTGGAGGTGCTCACATTGGTCTCAATGATTCATAGAAGATTAGACATAGCGGTATATGAAGCATGAGAGGATGTTTCTGGTGAGGTGATCTTGTATAGAGGCTCGGAAGTGCTATTGCTTGGATAGTTCAAGAAAAATATAGGAGAAGCTACCTGTTGCATTCTCGGATTACTGTGC
Source organism: Bifidobacterium sp. ESL0820 (assembly GCF_052606235.1). Taxonomy (NCBI): domain Bacteria; kingdom Bacillati; phylum Actinomycetota; class Actinomycetes; order Bifidobacteriales; family Bifidobacteriaceae; genus Bifidobacterium; species Bifidobacterium sp. ESL0820. Next base: position 1,501,388 of record NZ_CP199594.1, on the reverse strand, counting down.
AGGAAAAGAACCCAGTAGCTGTCTTATCTGGGAGGCATTGGGTTGAGGCAAGACCTTGCTTGAGGTTTTGTAACGGCATGGTCGCTGATCTGTCTAGCTCAATGCATTATTTTGACATCATTTGATTTAAATCTAAAGTATCCAAGCTTGATTGGGGGAAATTATCTAGCTCTCGATAAGCCAGAATAATAGTTATATTTCGTTTAAAAATTCCATAAAAAGAGACTCACGTCGACTTTCTGGAACTCTTATCTGTGGAGCTAGCCGGGCTCCGTACATTCACAATTTTACTTGTAATTGCAACGGTTCTCATCAATGAAGATCAAATCGTAACCTATTTCGTAACCTATTATTGAACAAACCTGGGACTTAATGACTCAATATGAGCAACTTCAACTCGAATTTTCTGCCATTGATATGTTTCAGATTCAGATAAGGTAAAAAGCAAGCAAAAGGAATGTCATGTCTGCGTGGGCACGTGTGCATGACATAATAAAAAAGCCGCGGCATCCAGTACATGGCACACTAAGTTTGCAACGGCAAGGACGGGCCGTTAACAGGGGATGGCCGTCGGTGGAGAGAGAAGGGCGACTGTGAAGGGAAACGGGAGCGGGGACACCTCGAGACGCAGGCCTGCGGTCATAGTGGTGGTTCTGGTGCTGGCGGTAGCCGTCATCTGCGGCGGGGGATTGTGGTGGCATAACCACGCGGTTCGGGAACACGATCAAGCCCTCACGTCATACAGGGCGGCGGTCAGGGACTATGCAAGCCAGGAGGGCCGATACCGCTCGTACCTGGACTCCGACGAAGTGAAGTCCGCTTCTGCCATCAAAGAGGAAGAGGTCAGCGACGCCAAGACGGTCCTGGCCATGTCCAGGGACGTGAAAACCACCAAACCCGCATCAAGCAGGAAGACCAGTGTTAAAACCGCCCTAACGGGGGATGCATCCACTGGGGAGCTGAAGAAGGCGACCGAAAACCTGGCCGCACAGATCACGAGAATGAAGGCAGAAGTCAGGACCATCAAGGCCAAGGTGCTCGCCGTGAACACTTCTAAGGCCCACAAGCAGCTCTCCGATGCTATCGGTAATGCAGACAAGATCCTCGCTGATTCCAACGGCAAGGTGCCCGATGGGGACCACTCCCGTGATGAACTGACCAAGACCCTTGACTCGGCCAAGAAGACCCTTGAGGACAGGAAATCGGTCCTTAAGACCTTCACTGATGCCAAGACCACCCTTGACACTAAAACTCAGGCTGTAAACAATGCTGTTAATGCTAAAGCCGCTCAGGATGCTGCTGATGCCGCTGCTGCTGCACAAGCCCAAGCTGCGAGCGCTGCTACTGGTGGTTCTGGTTACCGTGCTCCCTCTGGTGGTGGTAGTGGTTATCGCGCACCTTCTGGTGGTGGTTATAGTGCTCCTTCTGGTGGTGGTTCTGCTCCTGCACCCTCTAATGGTGGTAATGGAGGAAGTTGGCATCCTACTTGGCTTGGTACAACGGATGGTTCGCCCGGTACCGCTCATTGGGAAGGCGACCATCATATCGTTGAGCAAGAGTTCTGATATTCTTTAGAAGAATATTCGGGTTCTTTTCCTGTTTATCGGGATTAGAACCCACTATATAACTGAATAAACTGAATCAGAATTTGGTGATAGGTTTTGATATGAGCTACTTCTGTTCCTCTCTCCCATATTAAATGATCGGTTGCCATAAGCGGCTATAGCTGCTGGCGGGGGTTCTAGCCTCTACAATTGAATAATGATGCTACTAATCTAACGCCTGGTCTGTGTAAATCATGGTTTCAAGAGGCTGATTATCCTGGATGAATCATTGACGAATTCCGATTGCCATGTCTCGGCACTGATGACCTGGACGAGCTTGCCTTTCCCCATATCATCCCGGGTGATGTCCTCATCGCTGGACCCAGCGGCGTGCGCATGGTCGAGGAACCTGTTCCACAGGCTATCCAGAACCGAGCCTTCCCTCCTGCAGCGATGACTGTAGTTCAGGACCCGACGGCCTTTCATGACCTTCTCGATGGAATGCAGCACACGCCAATACTGCTGGTCGCCCCCCATGGCGCTACTCCAGGTAATTTCACCGGTTGCCTTGTTGTCCACATGAAGCCACGAAGCATCCCATGAGGCATCTTCCCCCTTCCTGAGCGGGAACCAGAACCTGGCCAGCCTCTCATCAAGGCACAGGTACGCCAGCAGTTCGAAGAACCCTACCGACTCACCGCATCCAAGCTTGCTCTGGTCGTTGAGCATCTCCGCTGCCGCACGCCTAGCATCCGCCTTGTTGACATACCTGGATATCCTGTCGGACATCGCGATGGTACTGGTCAACGGCAGCATTGAGAACCCCTGAAGCGAGCAGTCGAAATTGTCGGCTTTCAGACTCTTCTTCCATCGCCCATACAGACGGAATACCCTAGGGGGTGCTGAAGTAGCAGCAGACAATGCAGGTGGAAGTGGTAGCCGATGTCGCAGTTCCAGGTGACCTCGGCGGTGCTAATCATGCCGCAGACTCCGAATCTCCTCCGGTCGCCCTGGCTCCGGGATCCCGCTCCAGGATCCACCGGCTGTCAGAGCGCTTCGGGCATGACCCAACGCATTCATCAGCTTATCCGGCTTGTCAGCAAAGGAATGCCCGATTGTGAATGTGGCGAACAGAACCTGATGGCCGATGCCGTTCCCGAGTCCATCATGCATGAACCAGTCCAGCCCCCTAGACAGCTGGTCCACCCTCTCGGCCGCTATCGACTGCGAACACCTCGCACACCGCCTGGAACTGCAATGATACAGGCCGCTGATATGCCGCCTAGCCCTGGTACCCTCACCGATCTGCATCACCGACAATTGGCCTTCACTACCTGTAGAGGCGGGCCGGGGACTACGAGAACAACAGCGGATGGATGGCAGTGATGAAGCGCCCCATTGCAGGGACTTCATCTGTCAGTGCAGCTCTCGCGCAGTGGCATCGTCATTCACTACCGGGCCGCCGTCTGATAGTTCCACTTTTATCAAGGAAAACCATATGAAAAAAGGTCTCCTAGCAGAAACCCGGAAATACTACCTGTGGAGCTAGCCGGATTCGAACCGGCGACCCTCTGCTTGCAAAGCAGATGCGCTACCAGCTGCGCCATAGCCCCGTAAATGTGTAAAGAACTTCAACCACGCAAGAAATGCGTGGGCCTGGGAGGACTTGAACCTCCGACCTCATCCTTATCAGGGATGCGCTCTAACCAGCTGAGCTACAGGCCCATGCCGTGTGACCGAAGAATCACACAAATGGATAGCTTACCATAGTGTCCTCTCAAGTCAATCTCGGCGGCGTCGCGTCGCGTCTTGGCGGAAGAATGGGGGTCATGAGGCGGAAACGGCGTGCGGAACCAGTCCGGTCGGAGCAGCTGGAGGTCGGTGATGAGACGGTTCTGGTCATTAGGAAGCGGATCGCCAACGTCTATCTGCGGGTTAAGCCGCCTGACGGCCATCTGGAAGTGACGGCGCCTCTGGCCCTGAGCGACGACCGGATTCGTGCCTTTATCGACGGCAAGCGCAGTTGGATCGCAACCACTAGAGAACGTCTGGCCCGCTCGCGCGATGTCTACGCCCAACCCGGAGCCGATGGTCGGCTGTCGCCGGACCGGTCCGAGGCCGAAGCCAAGAGAATTCTCCAGGAGAGGCTGCCGACTCTGCTGGATCGCTGGGTCCCCGTGGTAGGTCGCCGGCCTGAGCGCATCAGTCTGCGGAAGATGAAAACCCGCTGGGGGTCCTGCACCCCCGCCACTGCCAGCATCCGGCTCAACACCGACTTGGCCTGGCTGGATCCTGACCTGCTGGAGTATGTGCTGGTTCACGAGCTGACCCACCTCTACGAGCACGGTCATGGTCCCGGCTTCCGCGCGCGGATGGATCGCTATATGCCCGACTGGACTGAGCGCCGTCGTCGGCTCAATCGCTATCTGGCTTTGTGACCTGCAAAGCTTAGACGTCGGAAGTTATGACTTTGAGATCCATGACTTCTAGATTCATGATTCTTGGAGTCATACACTCCTCATGAGTCCTGAACTTGTGGACGGGGAGCTTGTAAATTACGAACCTGCGGCATCATCCGTGCCGAAGATTTCGTGACCAAACCCTCGCTAGGCCATCTGGTGCGAAGTTGAATCGGTTTTTGATCGTCCTGTCTATCCCGATCTAGACTGACTATACGGTCTGATTCAGCCCGATCTGGCTTTGAGCTATTCAGACTCAACTAATCTGCCATTGATTCGTTCTGATCCTACTTACTTAAGTCTGGTGTAATGCACCACATTGGTCATCGAAGACTGACAGGAGACTGCCGCAGCCCATGTTGGTGCGCTAGCGTTGAGGAAGAGGGATGGCACTGCAGCAGTCAGGCAGGCTCTCTGTAGCCCGGAGGCGCGTGTGGAGCCGATCCGGGGCAATAGATCATGAAGGAGCAGTTGAAATGACGGAATCCAAGAAGACAATCAAGCGTGCCGTGGTGACTGGCGCCTCCAGCGGCATCGGCCAGGCCAGTGTGCGGGCCTTGGTGGACAAGGGCTGGAAAGTGGTCGGCCTGGCCCGGCGCGAGGACAATCTCAAGGCTCTGGCTGACCAGCTGGGTCAGAGCTTCACCTATGAGGTCTGCGATGTGACCGACGAGGACTCCACCCAGGCGGCCGTCGATGCCGTGCTCAAGGGCGGGCCGGTCAAGGCTCTGGTCAACTGCGCCGGTGCGGCCTTCGGCAAGGACCCGGTGGCTACCTCCAGCCTGGACGATTGGCGCGGCATGTACGAGCTGAATGTCATCGGCACCCTGCGGGTCATACAGAAGCTGCTCCCGGCTCTGAAAGAGTCGGAGGGCACAGTCCTGGTCATCTCCTCGACGGCAGGCATCGAGCCCTACGAGGGCGGCGGCGGATACTGCGCTTCCAAGGCGGCTGAACGGGTCATGGCCCGTATTCTGCGGCTGGAGCTGATCGGCCAGCCGGTACGCGTGGTCGACATCGCCCCGGGCCTGGTCCACACCGACGAGTTCTCCCTGAAGCGGTTCGGCGGGGACAGCGACCGGGCTGACGCGGTCTATGCCGGGGTGCCCGACCCGCTGACCGCCGACGACATCGCCGGATGCGTCACCTGGGCCCTGGAGCAGCCCGACACTGTGGACATCGACCAAATTGTGGTCCGTCCCCGTGCCGAGGGCTCCTACACCAAGCTTTACCGTCGCAGCTGAGCCTGGTTGGGGACCGATTCTGTAGGAAACCGAGACTGGCATGGGATGATTCTGGCAGGGGAAAAGCTTTGCTGGGGATGAGCCCTGCAGTCAGGATGAGACGTGCCTGGCGGACCGCAGTCGACCGGGAATGGTGCCGACAGCCACGATGAGCACGGATAGGACCGACCCTGCCAGCACGCCCAGCAGGGCTGACTCCAGGTGCGGGGATCCGGCGAAGGCCAGGTTGGCGATCAGGAAGGACATGGTGAAGCCGATTCCGCAGAGCTGGCAGAGGCCGATCATGTTTCCGGTCGTGGAGCCGGCAGGTCGCCGCAGTCCCAGACGACCTGCCAGGATCAGCATGGTCATGATCCCCAGGGGCTTGCCCAAGGCCAGTCCCAGAGTGGCGCCCCAAAAGACCCGGTCCGTCAGCAGTCCGGGTCCCAGCTGATCCAGGGAGATGGACAGCGAAAAGAAGGCGAAAAGGGGCAGGACCACCAGGGCGCTCAAAGGAGTCAGGAAGTGGTCCAGCCGTTCAGCCGGTGATAGTGTCGGGTTGCGGTTTGGCTCAATCTCAGTTGGTTCAAACCCAGCTGGTTTGGTATTGGCTTGACTGGTCACTGGTGGATGGGTCTCGGTCGGCTCGGTACCGGATGGTTTTGTATCAGCTGGCCTATGCTCGGTTGGCTCAGTTAAATTCGGCGCGGTACTGGCCGAAGGCTCTTCCTCTTCTGTTGCTTCCGCTTCAGACGCCTTCGACCTGGCAACAGGGGTCAATAGGCCCATCGCCACTCCCGCCAGCACCGGGTGGATTCCAGCCTTGAAGAGGCTGTACCAGGCCAGCAGACCGCCTGCGAGAGCGCCCAACAAGCAGAGAAATACCAAGGGTCGCCAGAGCCGGGCGGGACGGCTCGCCGCTCGGACCAGCAAGGCCCAGACTATAAGGCCGGCTAGGCAGACAAGCAGCCAGCTCGGTTGTCCCAAGCTGGAGTAGCCCATGGCGATCAGCAGGACGCCGATCAGGTCGTCGAAGATGGCCAGGGTCATCAAAAAGGCCTGCAGGGCGGGCCCGGCCTTGGGCAGGAGCAGTTGCAGAGCCGCCAGGGAGAAGGCTACATCGGTGGCCGTTGGGACAGCCCAGCCGCGCAACCCGGCAGGGGAGCCCAGGTTGAACAGGCAGTAGATCAGGATCGGAACGGCCACACCGCCCAGGGCGGCCAGCATGGGCAACAGGACCTGCCTGTGGTCGCGCAGAGTGCCCGCGGCAGCCTCCTGGCGCAGGTCAAGGCCCATGGTCAGGAAGAATATGGTCAGCAGCCCGTCCTGTATCCAGTCCTTCAGGGACAGGCTCAATCCACCGGGCAGGTCCAGAGGAATCCAAGCGGCAAGAGCGTTCAGCCCCGGCCCGGTCTCTGGCAGATTGGCCAGGATCAGCCCGGCCAGGGCGCAGGCCATCATGAATAGCCCGGTGATCCGATCATTTTCAGCCAACGATGACAGGGCGGCGAAGAAGTTTGAAGGGTGGAGTCGGTTGTGCCGGTCCCTGTCAGATCCGCCCCGCCCACGCTGCGGATTTGATGGTTGGGCATTCGATGGCTTGGAATCCGACGGTCCGGAATTCGGTTGGGGGTCTAATGACCGGGAATCCGACTGCCTGGGATTGAAAGGTTTGAGATTCTGTTGCGAATTCGAATCGTCGCAATCCTGACGACGTGGATTGACAGAGAATGCTGGGAATGTAGGTGTGGGCGGCATGATGCTCCTGGTCGGGCGGATAGGGTTCGGTCTTCCATGGCCGACCAGTCTTCCCGGCGTGAGGCAGCGCCCGGCCGTCTCCCAAGCGTCAATTCTATCCTGAAGCCCAGCAGTCTATCTCGGTCAGAGAAAATGCCAGCGGCCCCGCACCTTTCACGATGCAGGGCCGCTGGCATATCGCTTATCGGAGCTGTGACGAGCTCTCAGAACTCAGCAACTCAGCAACTCAGAACAGGTGGCTGCGCATGAACCACTGGAAGTGCTCGAGCTCCTGCACGTGGTCCTGCAGAATGTTGGAGCTGACGATGTCCAGGTCGTCCAGCTCCTTGATGGCCTCGCGGTCGCGCTTGATGAAGGTGGTGTAGTAGGTGTCCAGGGCCTTCAGGTAGTCCAGAGCATCCTGGCGGCCGGTCATGGTGATGCCATCCCAGTCGCGGTTCTTCATGATGTCGTCAGGGCGCCCGGCGGGGGAGCCACCCAGGGTGGCGATGCGCTCAGCGGTCTCGTCGGCCATGTTCAGCACCGAATCAACCTCGGGGTCCATCATCTCGTGGATGCCGATGAATTCCTTGCCCTTCATGTTCCAATGGGCGTGCTTGAGGATCAGGGCAGTCTCCTGTTCCTGGCTCAGACGGCTCTGCAGGATGGCGATGACCTTCTCGCTGGTCGCTTCGTCGAGTCCCGGTACGGTAAAGTTCAATGCCATAATCGCTCCTTAAATATGAAATTATGCCTGCGGTCGGGTCAGCCCGACCTTGTATCTCCAGACTAGAGGAAAAGGCAAGGAAACGCTTGGATTTTGCCGGAATCAACCAGTGAAATCATTCACGGACCATCGGCTACGCTGATAGTCATTTTTTCTTGACTGGCGTGGGACGGTCCCCGGCTGACTGCCAGCTGGGATTCAGCTAGACGACAGCTGGGCTCTGGTCGTAGCGTCGTCTCGGTCAGATTAGACCCGGTCGGGTTATCCTCGGTCTGCTCCCGCTTTGGAATTCGACCTGTCTTCATCTTTCCTGTCTTCATCCACCCCGTCTTCGCCGCCTTCGTTGCCATCATCGCCAGCCTGGTCCTCGGCTTGCTGGCGCCGCCTGACCTCGATGGTCTCGATGCGCCGCCCGTCCACCTTGGTCACCACCATGTCATATCCGTCGTCGGAGTGGACCACGTCGCCGACCTGCCCCATCCGTCCGGTCTGGGCCAGGAAGTAGCCGGCCAGGGTCTCGTAGGGGCCGTCCTCCAGCTCAATCCCGGTCAGGTCCGCGAAGTCCTCGATGGTCATGCCGCCGTCGACCGTGGCCACCCCATTGACGAAGGCGGTCGCCTGGGGATGGGCCGGATTCTGCTCCTCGGGCAGGTCGTACTCGTCGCGGATGTCGCCCACCAGCTCCTCGGTCATGTCCTCCAGGGTGACGATGCCGTCGGTGCCCCCGTACTCGTCGATGACCACGGCCAGGTGGATGCCCTTCTTGCGCAGCTTCTCCAGGCTGGGCAGGAGCTTGGAGGTGCCGGGCAGGGCGATGCCGGGCCTGGTCACGTCGGCCACGGTCTTGGCATGGGGGTTGCGCACGTCCATCAGGTCGCGCACGTGGACGAAGCCCAGCACGTCGTCGAAGTCGCGGCCGGTCACCGGGTAGCGCGAGTAGGGCTCGTCGTGCACGAATTCGACCGCCTCCTGCAGGGGCATGTCCCCGGCGATGAAGACCACGTCGGCCCGGGGGCGCATGACCTCGGCCACGCTGGTCTCGGAGGCATCGAAGACGTCGCCCAGAATCATCCGCTCGTCCTTGCTCAGGTTGGTGTTGGAGGAGACCAGCATCCGCAGCTCGTCGTCGCTGACCTCGGTGTCGGTCTGCTGGGGGTCGAAGCCCAGGATGCGCACGATGAGGTTGGTGTTCTTGCCGATCAGCCAGATCAGCGGCCTGCACAGGGTGGTGAAGACGTCGATGGCCGGAACGACGGCCCGGGCGATGGCCTCGGTGCGCTGCATGGCGATCCGCTTGGGCACCAGCTCGGAGATGACGATGGAGCAGTAGGAGATGATCAGAGTCAGAATCACCGTGGTCAGAGTGCCGGCCAGACCCTCGTGCACGCCCCACCCGGTCAGGACGGGCACCACGTAGGGGGCGATGGATGATGCGCCGAAGGAGGCCGAGAGGAAGCCCGTCAGCGTCACGCCGATCTGTACGGCGGAAAGAAAGGTGTTGGGGTCGCGGGCGATGCGGGCCACCCGGGCGCCGCGCGCGTCCTGCTGCTCCATCTGCTCCAGCTGCGAGCCTCGCAGGGAGACCAGTGCCAGTTCAGTCCCCGAGAAGACGGAACCGAGCAGGAGGAAGAAGAGAATGAGCAGGATGTTCAGCCATAATGCCATGCCTTCAATGCTAGGGTATGGACGCCCCATGTGCTCTATGTCACACCCAAGCGGTGAACCTCCGTCTTCCCCATACAGCGCTACCTGACTAGCATGAAACACGGAAGCAGGTTCGGCTTCAAGCCGACATTCCCAACGCTCCCGAAAGGATTTTTCATGTCACAGCTTCAGCACGAATTGACTGAGTTCACCACGCAGGCCTACCAGGACAACAAGACCTTCTCGGTCTCCAAGAAGGATCTGCTGGGCCACTGGTCCCTGCTCTTCTTCTACCCTGCGGACTTCAGCTTCGTCTGCCCCACCGAGCTGGAGGATCTGGCCAGCAAGTACGAGGACTTCAAGAAGATCGGCTGCGAGATCTACTCCGTCTCCTGCGACACCGAGTTCGTCCACAAGGCCTGGCACGAGGCCAACGAGAAGATCGCCAAGGTCCAGTACCCCATGCTGGCCGATCCGACCGCAACCCTGGCCAAGGACCTGCAGACCTACAACGAGGCCGAGGGCAAGGCCGAGCGCGGCGACTTCATTCTGACCCCTGAGGGCAAGGTCGTGGCCTACGAGGTCATCTCCTCCAACGTGGGCCGCAACGCCGACGAGCTGCTGCGCCGCGTCCAGGCCTCCCAGTTCGTCTACGAGCACGGCGATCAGGTCTGCCCTGCCAAGTGGGAGCCCGGCGAGGACACCATTGAGCCCAGCCTGGATCTGGTCGGCCAGCTCTGATCCGCAGCTGCCAACATCGGGAACTCGCCGATCGGAAGCGACCAGGGCGGGTTCCCTTTTCTGTATTCACGACCAGCATCCAACATCAGCACATCCGTGCATTCCTTCGGAAGAGGCATTCATGACGGAAGACAAGAATCTTTATGACGTGGTCGTCATCGGCGGCGGCCCTGCAGGCCTGAGCGCAGGACTCTACCTGGCCCGGGCGCGGTACCGCACCCTGATCCTGGAGAAGGACGACTTCGGCGGCCAGATCACCATCACGGCCGACGTGGTCAACTACCCGGGCGTGGCCAGCACCGACGGCCGCAAGCTGACCGAGACCATGCGCCAGCAGGCCCAGAACTTCGGAGCCGAGTTCATGAGCGCCGAGGCCACAGGCATCGAGGCCCAGGGCGACATCAAGGTGGTCCACACCTCCCGGGGCGACCTGCGCACCTTCGGCATCCTGATCGCCACCGGCGCCAGCCCCCGCAAGATCGGCTTCCAGGGGGAGCAGGAGTACGCGGGCCGCGGTGTGGCCTATTGCGCCACCTGTGACGGCGAGTTCTTCACCGGACGCGAGGTCCTGGTGGTAGGCGGCGGGTTCGCGGCAGCCGAGGAGTCGGTCTTCCTGACCAAGTACGCCACCAAGGTGACCCTGCTGGTGCGCGAGGAGGACTTCACCTGCGACGCCGCCGTGGCTGACGAGGCCCGGAACAACGACAAGATCGAAATCCATTACTCCACCGAGCTCAAGGGGGTCTCCGCAGGCCCCGGCGGGCTGGTCGAGGCCTCCATCCTGGACCGCAAGAGCGGACAGACTACCACCTGGAAGCCCCAGGACGGCGGCACCTTCGGCGTCTTCGTTTTCGCCGGCTACGTGCCCCAGACCGGCATGCTCAAGGGCGTGGTGGATCTGGACGACCACGGCTATGTGCTGACCCACGGTTACCTGGAGACCTCGGTGCCCGGCATCTACGCCGCCGGGGATCTGCGGGTCAAGAACCTGCGCCAGGTCATCACCGCCACCTCCGATGGTGCTGTGGCCGCCGTGGAGCTGGAGCGCTACGCCTCCAATATGTCGGACAAGACCGGCCTGGTGCCGCCGCGGCCCGACGATTCCCCCTACGCCCGCTCCGAGCGGCAGGCCGAGAACTCCGCACTGGCCTCGGGGACCTCGCCCGCGCCTGTGGCCCAGGAGCACGACCAGGCCCCGGCCAAGACCTCCGGCTTCTTCGGGCCGGACATCCGCAAGCAGCTGGACATGGTCTTCGGCAAGATGACCGGAAAACTGGAGCTGGCCCTGGACCTGGACGGCAGCCAGGTCTCCAAGGAGCTGGAGGCCTTCGTGGACGAGCTGGTCGGGCTCTCCGACGGCAAGCTGACCTCCAGGGTGGATTCCCGCACGGATGAGGACGGCAAGGATTACGATCCCGCCGGCGACCTGCCCGATGCCCGTCCCAGCGTGCGCATCTGCCGCGTGGACGACCAGGGCGTCTCCCAGCCGACCGGTCTGGCCTTCCATGGCGTGCCCAGCGGCCACGAGTTCAACTCCTTCGTCCTGGCCCTCTACAATGCGGCGGGCCCCGGCCAGCAGGTGGATCAGCCCACCTCGGACCGGATCGATGCCATCAAGGACCAGGTGGACGTGATGATGCTGGTCTCCCTGACCTGCACCATGTGTCCGACCACGGTCCTGTCCGCACAGCGGGTGGCGGCCCAGAACGGCAAGGTGCGCGCCGAGGCCTACGACCTGGCCCACTTCCCCGAGCTCAAGGACCAGTACCAGGTCATGAGCGTCCCCTGCATCGTCATCCGCAAGGACGGCCAGGAGACCGTGGAGTTCGGCAAGAAGTCCGTTCCCGAAATGCTGGATCTGATCGGGGCCTGACCCTGGGTCTGAGCCTGAACAGAGTCTGAGAAGGCGCTGGTGTCACTGCTTTTGTGGCAGTGATGCCAGCGCCTTCTCTGATATATGTCGCAGGTCTGCATTGATGAAAAACTATGGATATTATCCGGGGTTCACATGGCTTAATTAGTTGTCGCTTCAGCAGCCGCAGGAGTGACGGACGACCAGATCTGCCTTGATGATCTGCACGTCGGGGACCTGGTCCGGCTCCAAGGCCGCATTGATGGCGCAGGAGGCGATTTTCGCAGTGTCCTGCTGCATGGTGGTCAGCTGAGGCCAGGTGTAGAGGGAGTCGACGGTGCCGTCGAAGGAGACGATGGCCACATCCTCGGGAATGCGCAGCCCGCGCTCATGCAGGGCTCGAAGAGCGCCCATGGCCTCCATGTCGGAACCGGCGAAAATGGCCTGGGGCGGCTTGCCGCTGTCGATCAGGTCCAAGGTGGCGCGATAGCCGCCCTCGCGTGTGAAGAAGGCCTGGCGGATCCTGCCGGCGGGCAGGTTGGCGTTCTGGTGGGCCGCGTACCAGCCCTGGATGCGGGCGTCGCCCCGGTTATCGGGGGAGCCGCCAAAGAGCATGTCAACACTGCAGTGCCGGTGCTCGATCAGGTGCTGGGTGGCGGTCAGGCCAGAGTGGAAGAAATCGGTCGACACGCTCTTGGCGTTGGCCACCCGGTGAGGCTGGTCCATGAAGACGAAGTGGCTCTCTTCAAGATGAGCCATGCTCAGCTGTGTGTAACTGCGCGAGGATGAGAGGAAAATGGCGTCAACATTGCGCTCCAACAGCTGCCTGATGGACTGCTCCTCCAATTCGGGGTCGCTGCGCACGTTCATGAAGAGGACCGAGTACCCCCGTCGCATGGCCACCGTCTGCAGCTCGTCGTAGATGCCGGCGCTGAAGGGGTTGGACGAATCCGGCACGATGACCCCCAGCATCTTGGAATACCCGGTGCGCAGGGCACGCGCCGTGGGGTTGGGGTGGTAGTTCAGCAGCTTCGCCGCCTCGCGCACCCGCTTGGATGTGTCCGGAGCCACAGCCCTGGGCCCGTTGTTGAAGACGTAGCTGACCACCGCCGTGGAGACATTGGCCAGCCTGGCCACATCCGTGCGCGTGGCCCTTCTGCGTTGTCGGAGATTCTTATCGTTTGCAGCCATCAGAGCTCGTTCCCATCTGCCTATTCACCAGTCTCAATTTATGCTACCCGGAATATAGAATCTACTCGAATTGATATTGCTTTCAAAGTCGGCTCAGCACCATCATTGACCTGTCTGCACATGCCTGGCTATAGCTGAAAAATCAAGGAAAACAGCACTAAATATCAAGCCGCAGCGAGTGCGTTTTTCCTCAAAAACAACTGTTCAGACAATCAGCTTCAGATATTTGACAGATGAATCTACTCGTGTATATTAAGAAACACGAATGTGCTCCGATCTCATGGAACGTGTTCGGCAAAGAAGCAACCTACGAAGGAGTGGTTGATGAATAGGATCAAGACGGTGGCGGCGGTCGGCATCTGCTGCGCAATGGCAATAACCTCATTGGCTGCCTGCGGCTCTTCCTCCTCCGGGGGCAAGAAAACCGTGGAATTCATGACCATGCAGTCAACGGGGACCCCCCAGCTCAAGGCTCTTCAGGGCCTGGGCAAGAAGTTCGAAGAAAAGAATCCGGACATCACCATCAAGATGGTTCCGGGCACCAACAACAACGAGAACGACATCAAGGTTCGCCTGGCGGGCCACAATCCTCCGGACATCTGGAACACCCACGGCTGGTCGCGCGACCGGTACGGCAACTTCCTGGAGCCGCTGCAGAACAGGCCCTGGGCCAAGCGGCTCAAGCCGATAGGCAACGAGGTATTCAAGACCAAGGACGGCAAGTTCTACGCCCTGCCCGCCGACATCCAGGTGTCGGGCATCATGTACAACCAGACGGTCCTGGATGCGGTCGGCATCGACCCCAAGTCCATCGACACTTGGGACGCCTTTGAACAGGCCTGCACGAAGCTGAAGGCCGCCGGATACACCCCGCTCATCTCCTCCAACAAGGACGCGGGCCCCAATGGCGACCTTGCAGACTACATGCTTCCGGGCATGTACGACGAAAGCCAGCTCAAGGATCTCTCCAAGGGCAAGTTCGATACTGCGGTCTACGAGAAGTACACCTCCAGGGTGGCCAAGTGGGCCAAGGACGGCTGGTTCAATGTGGACTACACCTCCGCCTCCCAGGATGACATCTCCAGGCTGATGGCCCAGGACAAGGCCGGCTTCTCCTTCCGCGCCAACGGCAGCTCCCAGCTGATCGAATCCTACAACCCCAACGTCAAGCTGGGCATGATGCCGGTTCCCGCCGAGGTCGGCAAGCCCTACTTCTCCACGGGCGAGGACACCCTGACCTTCGGCGTCTCCAAGACCAGCAAGAACAAGGATGCGGCGCTGAAGTTCATCGACTTCATGGCCGAGCCTGAAAACCTGCAGAAGCTGGTAGACGTGAGCATGAACGATTCGGCCCTGACCGGCGTCAAGTCCGCGCTGGGGCAGTTCGAGCCGACCTACAACTACTGGGTGAACGAGAAGAAGACCAAGCTGGTCCCCTTCTTCGACCGCAAGTACCTGCCCAACGGCATGTACAACACCTTGGCCAAGTCCACCGACGGTCTGCTGACCGGTCAGCTGACTGCACAGGCCGCTGCGGATCAGGTCAAGACCTCCTTCAACAGCCTGTATGGCCAGAAGTCTTCCTGATTAGTCGACCAAGAGGAGTCGAGTCATGACAGATAGTCGCTCAGGGGCGATTCCTTCGCAGGACACCCAATCCGAATCACCGTTACATGGGGATGGCAGGAATGCATCCGTCGGCCACGGCAGGGGTTCCTCCCCGCGTCGTCGCCGCTTCAGGGGTGCCTCGATCAATCTCTTCTATCTTCCAGCCGTCATCCTCCTGGTGATCTTCATCATCTATCCGCTCCTGTCGGGGATCGGGCTTTCTCTGACCAACTGGGACGGGTACAACGACGCCAAGTCCTTCGTGGGGCTGGCCAACTACAAGCAGATGCTGACTGACACCAACTTCAAGCAGGTGGTCATCAACACCTTCATCTACGGCATCGGCAGCACAGTGCTCCAGCAGATCCTGGGCTTGGCTCTGGCGCTGCTGCTGAACGCCAAGATCAAGGGGCGCACCCTGATCAGGGCCATCATCTACCTGCCTGCTCTGGTGGCCCCGGTCATCATGGGCATCATGTACTACTTCGTCTTCCAGTACCAGCAGGGCGCGCTGAACGCCGTCATGACGGCATTGGGTCTGCACAAGGTGGCCTGGTTCAACAATGCGGGGTTCTCGGTCTGCATCATCGTGCTGGTGAATTCCATCCAGTTCGTCGGCGTCTCCATGATCATCTACCTGGCCGGTCTGCAGACCATGGACCAGGAGGTGGTCGAGGCCGCCGAGGTCGATGGGGCATCCGGCTGGAAGAAGTTCTGGAACATCACCCTGCCGCTCCTGTCGCCCGCCTTCACGACCAGCGTGGTGCTGAACCTGATCGGAGGACTGAAGCTCTACGACATGGTCAAGGTGCTGACAGGCGGCGGCCCCGGGTATGCCACCAACTCCATCTCGACCTATATCGGCACGATCTACTTCGACAACCAGGCGGCCGGGTATGCCTCGGCCATCGGGGTCTTCCTCTTCGTCCTGATTGCCATCGTGACCTGGCTGGTCAACAAGGGACTGGCCAAGCTGGATTGGGAGGCCTGACATGGCTAGCAAGAACAAGAATGCGATGACCCCTGCCGAGCGGTCATACCAGCGTGGGCGCTGGGCCATCTACCTCTTCCTGGTCATCGTCTGCCTCTGCCAGCTCCTGCCCTTCTACCTGGCGATCACCACCTCGCTCAAACCCTCGGATGATCTGAGCTCGGCTCTGAGCATGCGCACCCACGACATGGCATGGTCCAACTGGACCGAGGCCGTCAATGAGGGCGGCATCCTCAAATCCGTGCTCAACAGCGTGGTGGTGACCGTGGGGACGACGGCCCTGGTCTGCGTCCTGGGAGCGGCTGCGGCCTACCCCCTGGCTCGTCGCCTGACCCGGTTCAACAAGCTGGTCTCGGCCTTCATCCTCTCCATGATGATGATTCCGCCCCTGAGCATTCTGGTCCCCCTCTACTCCTTCCTGGTGAAGATCGGCGGGGTGAACAACTACTGGGGCATCATCGCGGTGCTGACGGCCACCAACCTGCCTCTGTCGGTCTTCCTCTACACGGCCTTCATCAAGGCCATACCCCCGGCGATCGACGAGGCCGGCGAGCTGGACGGAGCCAACAAGCTCCAGGTCTTCATGCGACTGGTCCTGCCCATGCTCAAGCCGGTGACGGCGACCGTGGTCATCATGACCGGCTCGACAGTATGGAACGACTACGCCCTGTCCAGCTACATCCTGACCGACCCCTCGGCCCAGACCATCGCCCCGCGCGTGGCCTCCTTCTTCTCGGCCAATACCAACAATCTGGGCGTCGCCGCAGCGGCATCCCTGATTGCGGCAGCCCCCATGGTGGTCGCCTACATGTTCCTGCAAAAGTACTTCATTGCAGGGATGGTGGCCGGAGCAGTCAAGTAGTCTATCGATCAGGAGCCGCCCAACTGCAGTGGGCTGGGCGGCTCACTGGTTCATCAAGCATCGTTGTTTTTGCACATTTGTGCCGTAGTTACTAAAGGATTTTTCATGCTCTTTCCACAGCCGGTCCATTCTGATCAGCCATTCACCTATATGGCCCTGGGGCCCATTACGCCGGGTGCCGATATTCCTGACATCAGGGGGCTCTATGCGGGTCCTGACCTGGATGGCTTGGAACAGACCCCCGCCTGGACCTCTACCCATTCGCCCCTGCTGCTGGAGCATGCACAGAACACCTACCTGCATCCGGGCCTGACCGGGCACCGGATCGCCCTAGGCCCCGAGGGCATCCAGGCCGGGCGTTCCTGGTCGCCCTGTTTCCTGGTGGAAGGCCAGACCGAGCAGACCGCCGACTCGCTGACCATCAAGGCCCGTGACGAGGATGCCCAGCTTGGGTTGGAGACCAGGGTGGAGGCCATGGCCGGCGGCTCCCTGCGGATTCGCCACACCTTGCGCAACCTGGGCGCCGACCCCTTCCTGCTGGAGGGTTTGGAGGTCCGCCTGCCCTTGGACGACCAGCAGACCCAGATTCTGGACTTCGCCGGCAGGCACGAGCGTGAGCGCAGCCCCCAGCGCCACGACCTGGCCGACGGGGCCTGGGTGCGCGAGTTCCGCTGGGGCCGCACCGGCTTCGAGGGGCCCGTGGTCATGGTGGGCACCCCCGGCTTCGACTTCCATCACGGCAGGGTGCTCTGTGTTCAGCCGGCATGGAGCGGGAACACCGTGCTCCGGGTGGACCGGAACAGCGCCACCCCGTCCGGCGTCAGCGCTGGCGAGCTCCTCCTGCCCGGCGAAGTGGTCCTGGACCAGGGCCAGGAGTACAGCACTCCCTGGATCGTGGCCACGGCCTCCGACCATGGCATGGATCCGATCATGAACAGCCTGCACGCCTGGGAGCGCACCCTGCCCGAGCATCCGCGCGAGCAGCCGGTCATCCTGAACGTCTGGGAGGCCATCACCTTCAACCACGACTTCAATACCTTGCGCGACCTGGCCGACCGGGCCGCACGCATCGGGGTGGAGCGGCTCGTTCTGGATGACGGCTGGTTCCACCTGCGCCGGGACGACACGGCCGGTCTGGGCGACTGGTGGGTGGACCCGGCGGTCTGGCCCCAGGGTCTGGAGCCTTTAGTTGATTATGTCCATAAATTGGGGATGCAGTTCGGCCTCTGGTTCGAGCCGGAGATGATCAATCCGGATTCGGACGCCTTCCGCGACCATCCTGAGTGGGTCATGAGGGCATCCTCCAGAAACCCGGAGCTGCAGCGCAACCAGCTGGTCCTGGACCTGACCAACCCCCAGGCCTTCAACCACGTGCTGGAGGCCATGACCCGAGTCCTGGAGTCCTGCCGCATCGACTACGTCAAGTGGGACCACAACCGCGACCTGCTTGAGGCCGGTTCCCAGGCCCACGGTGGCGCGCCGGCCATCCACGAGCAGACCCTGGCCTACTACCGCCTGCTGGACGACCTCCGCGCTCGCTTCCCCAAGGTGGAGTGGGAGTCCTGCGCCTCGGGCGGCGGCCGCATCGACCTGGGTGTGATCGAGAAGGTCCGCCGCTTCTGGAACTCCGACATGACCGATGCCCTGAGCAGGCAGCTGATCCAGCGCTGGACCGAGCAGACCGTGGCCCCCGAGTACATCGGCGCCCACATCTCCCAGCCCTCCTCCCAGCAGACCGGCAGAACCTACAGCTTGGATTTCCGGGCCGCCACGGCCGTCTTCGGGTCCATGGGCATCGAGTGGGACATCCGCCAGGCCAGCGAGGAGGACTTGGAGCGGCTCAAGGAATGGATCACCTGGTACAAGGCCAACCGCGGCTTCCTCCACTCCGGCCGCGTGGTTCGCCTGGACCTGGCCGACCCCTCGGTCCTGGCCCATGGCGTGGTGGCCCCCGACCGCAGCCGTGCCATCCTGGCCCACGTCCAGTTGGACGAATCCCTGCATAATCGTGGTGTTTATCTACGTATTCCCGGCCTGGACCCCAAGGCCCGGTATCGGCTGGCCTGGACCGGCCCCGCCAAGCCCAGGGCCTCGCTGGAGCACCTGGATCCGACGGGTCCGCTGGGCACCGCCGAGGTCACCGGCACCTATCTGGAGCGCGTGGGCATCCGCATACCCCGCTGCCAGCCCGAAACCATCCGCCTGATCGACCTGGTCCGGGTCTGACCCGCCGCCATCAGTCACACCACAGGGATGAAGGAGCACTGAATCATGAACCCAACCAGCCTTAGCCTGGGAGAGCCGGACTGGATCACGCTGACCACCGATGCCGACAGGGAGACGGTGCCCGCAGGCAGGCCCTTCGGCACAGCCCCCGATGCGAGGGTCAGCCTCAAGGGCGAATCCGCTCTGACGGTCAGCCTGACCGCCGGCTCCACCCCCATCCGCTCCCTGGCCCTGCGCTGGACCAGGCCCATGCCCGCCGACGACCTCTACCTGGGCGATGCCTGGGAGCGTGGCTACGGCCGGATGGGTTTCCAGACCATGCGCGCCAACCGGTTCATGCCCTGGTACTTCCTGGCGGCTGGTCAGGAGCAGGCCGAGGGGTACGGGGTGGCCACCGGTGCCAACGCCTTCTGCTTCTGGCAGGTCGATACGGCCGGCATCACCCTCTTCATGGACCTGCGCAACGGCGGCAGTGGCCTGGTTTTGGATGGGCGGCAGCTTGAAGCGGCCACCATCATCTGCCTGCAATATCCGCTCCAGGAGCGGGCTGGCGGTCCGGTCTTTGCCGTGGCCAGTGACTTCTGCTCCCGGATCAGCCGCAATGGCCTTATGCCCCCTGAGCCGGTCTACGGGAGCAACAACTGGTACTACGCCTACGGGGACTCCAGCCGTTCCCGGATTCTTGCCGATGCCGAATATCTGGCCGACCTGACCCAGGGCAACGCCCACCGTCCCACCATGGTCGTGGACGACGGCTGGCAGGACCACCACCGGCTTGAGGACTACAACGGCGGCCCCTGGCGGCGTGGCAACCAGAAGTTCGGCGACATGGGCGCCCTGGCCGACCAGATCAAGGCCATGGGCATCAAACCGGGCATCTGGTACCGCCCGCTCCTCAACGAGGACGAGGCCATTGCCGACCAGTTCAGGCTCCCGCACAACGGATGCCTGGACCCCTCGAACCCGCAGGCCCTGGACTACATCCGCCAGGACGTCGCCCAGCTGGGGGAGTGGGGCTACCAGCTGGTCAAGCATGATTTCAGCACCTTCGACCTGCTGGGCAGGTGGGGCTTCCAGATGAACCCCTGGCCCAGCCCGGACGGCTGGCACTTCTACGACCGGAGCCTGACCAGCGCCCAGGTGGTCAAGCAGCTCTACCGGGCCATATTCGAGCAGGCTACCAAGGCCGGGATGTTGGTCCAGGGGTGCAATGTGGTCGGCCACCTGGGCGTCGGCTTCATGCAGATCAACCGGACCGGCGATGACACCAGCGGCCTGCAATGGGAGCGGACCAGGCAGATCGGGGTCAACACCCTGGCCTTCCGCCTGCCCCAGCACGGAAGCTTCTACACCACCGATGCCGACTGCGTGGGTATATCCGAATCAATCGACTGGGAGCTCAACCGTCAGTGGATGGATCTCTTGGCGCGGACCGGCACCCCGCTCTTCTTTTCGGCCCGCCCCGGCAGCCTGACCGCCGACCAGGATGACCAGCTCAGGCAGGCGCTGGCCCTGGCCTCGACTGGCGGCGCGCATGCCATTCCCTCGGACTGGCTGGTCAACGACTGCCCTGAGATCTGGACTGACGACGGCGGCACCCGCCGATACTCCTGGTATCAGTCGGCTGGCCTGGAGTTTTCAGACAAGCCCGAGCGCTACGACGGGTACCTTTCCGCCGTTTAGAAGTAGATGGCGACCGTGCTCGGTTGGGATGGGCACAGCCGCCAGTTCGCCGGATTGCAGTGATGGGAACCCGGCCTTACTCGTGCGAAGTACAGTGGGGAATATTCGATAATGCCATTTACAGAGCCTCCCAAGAACTCTGCCGACTGTCTCCCCAACAGACGGTGCATGTCATCCGTTTCTGCGTCTTTGTACAGTGATACAACCCTATCATCGCGCAATGACTATGACAGCCTGATCCAGTGTCGGCGGAACTCATGATTGACGGGATGAGTAAACAGCAGCCAGGCTGGCTGGTGGCCGTTGAGCCTCTTGGCCGACCTGGCCGTGTTTCCCTCTCTCCCAGGCGGGGCGGGGGCGTGCATGCCTGCCCTCAGCTTCCGCCTGCAGAAGTGTGGTGGGGGCGCGGGAGGGAAGTGTCGGCTCTCTTGGGGTTTGAGCCTTCAGTGACACGTTTCCTCCCTGCTCCCCCTATGTGGGCCGGGGGCGGGGGGATTGATACGCCGCCCGGCCGCTCTTACTCGTGCGAAGCGTGAAGCAGTTGGTGTTGTTCCCTGCGGTGACGACGTGAGGCCAGCACCCCGCCCATGCCGGTCATGCCGGTGGCCAGGGTGAGCAGGATGCCTTCCCCTCCGGCCTTGGGGAGCACGCCTGCTGGCAGGTACGTGTACTTCAAGGATGTGTCGGGCGTTTGGGGTGCGCCGCCCAGCGTGTAGTCCACGCTGACCGTGACCGTGCCCGGCTGGTGCGCGGGCGTGAACACGGTGACGCTATTGCCATCACCGCGCGTCAAACCTGATACGGCGGTCTGGTCGAATCTGACGCCGGTGATCACCGGCTGCAGGTTGAACGACACCGGCACAGGAGTCAGCTTGGTGCTTGCGGTGCCGTCGCCCAGCTGGCCAGCGTAGTTGTATCCCCAGGAGTATGCGTTACCGTCGCTGCCTATGGCCAGTGAATGATGGTATCCGGCGCTGACCTGCACGGCTTTGAACCCTTTGCTCTTGTCGGCGGGACTGGCGGAGTCACGCACGCGTACAGGAACCCGATTCACATTGGGGCGGCTGCTGTCGTTGTTGCCAAGCTGGCCGTCGAGGTTGCATCCCCAGGCGTAGGTATATCCGTCGCTGCCCACAGCCAGGGAATGATCGCGTCCGGCGCTGACCTGCAGGTAGGTGAAGTCCCCGGGCGTGCCTGCAGGCGTCTTCACCCTGACCGGCGTATACCGGTCGGTGGTCGTCCCGTCGCCGAGCTGGCCAGCGTAGTTGGATCCCCAGGCGTAGGTGTATCCGTCGCTGCTCACAGCCAGGGAATGCCAGTACCCGGCGCTGACCTGCAGGTAGGTGAAGTCCCCGGGCGCGCCTGCAGGCGTCTTCACCCTGACCGGCGTATACCGGTCGGTGGTCGTCCCGTCGCCGAGCTGGCCCTGGCTGTTGGATCCCCAGGCGTAGGCGTTGCCGTCGCTGCCCAGGGCGAGGGAATGAGCGCCTCCGGCGCTGACCTGCAGGTAGGTGAAATCCTTGGGCAGGTCCGGGTATGTGCTGCGGTCGGGCGTCTTCACCCTGACCGGCGCATACTGGCTGCCGCCGCCTGTCCCGTCGCCAAGCTGGCCATAGCCGTTGTATCCCCAGGCGTAGGCGTTCCCGTCGCTGCCCAGGGCCAGTGAATGATTTTGTCCGGCGCTGACCTGCAGGTAGGTGAAGTCCTTGGGCAGGTCCGGGTACGTGTTGCGGTCGGGCGTCTTCACCCTGACCGGCGCATACTGGCTGCCGCCGCCTGTCCCGTCGCCGAGCTGGCCATAGCCGTTGTATCCCCAGGCGTAGGCGTTCCCGTCGCTGCCCAGGGCCAGTGAATGATTTTGTCCGGCGCTGACCTGCAGGTAGGTGAAGTCCTTGGGCAGGTCCGGGTACGTGTTGCGGTCGGGCGTCTTCACCCTGACCGGCGCATACTGGTTGCCGCCGCCTGTCCCGTCGCCGAGCTGGCCATTGCCGTTGTATCCCCATGCGTAGGCGTTGCCGTCGCTGCCCACCGCCAAGGAAAAACCGTAGGAAGTACTACTGTTGTTCATTGATCCGCTGATCTGGCTGAACCTGATGCCCCGGCTGGCATTGTCTGGCGGGGTGATGGTGGTGGATTCCCTGCCCAGCTGGCTGCCCTTATCAGGGCTGATGCTCCACCTGCTGTTCCTGCCTGCGGGCGTCCAGTGGGCGGCCAGGGTCAGGTCCTTGCCGACGGGCCTGCTGAAATCGTAGGCGACCTCGCCGGTGAACCATCCGTCGAACAGGAATCCTTCCCGCGCCGGGTCGGGGGAGGGCCGCTTCGCCCTCCCGTACGGGGCGGGGACAGTCTGGTCTGCTGGTTTGGGGTTTCCGCCTCCCGTGTCGAAGCGGACCGTGAACGCGGATCCTGGTTCCGCAGCCCGTGCCAGCGGCTGGTCGACCGTGTACGCAAGGCTCCTGGCGAAGGGCTGGCCGTCCTGCCTGCCGGTGATGAGGATGGCGGCTGGTCCCGGATTGTGGGCGGGTATGTCCGCCTGCCATGAGCCGTTGTTCCTGCCGAGTTTGAGCGGCTGGCCGTCCATGCTGGCTGATTCCAGGGTGGGCGCCTGCGTGGTGTCGAGTCTGGCGGGCTTGCCCGGATTGTTTTGAGGGTCTAGGTTCCACGTGAACATGTCGCCTTGCCGGTCGATGGCGGTGATTCTACTGTCGGCTTTGACGGCCTGCATGTACCGCTGGTTCTCGTCGTCCACGCGCTTGGGTGCTTCGTCGGCCTTCCAGGCCCAGACGTGGCCGTCCGTGCTGGTGATGATGGCCTGGTCCTTGTTGGCGGTGATTCTGCTGGTCTGCACGCCCTCCGGCAGGCCAGCGGCTGTGGGACTGGTTGTGCTGTCGGCCAGGTACCAAGGCTGTCCCCTTGAATCCAGGAGCAGGAATCCTCTGATGAGGGGTTGGGCTTGGAAGGTGCGTATGCCCGGGTCCTGCTTGACGCGTGCGGGCTTGGCTTGCCTGGTCTTGCTTGCGTTCCAGGTCCAGGCTTGCCCGTCCGCGTCCACGATGAGGATTCGACTGTCGGAGGCGACGGCGAGGACGGCCTGCGCCTGCCCGGGCAGGCTGATTGTTTCCAGCTCTTCTGGCTTCGGGCTCGTGTTCTGAGTGTCTTTCTGGCTGGCTTGGAAGGCGTGGATCTTGCCCTGCTGGTCTACTGCCAGCAACCGGTCATCGTTGATGCTGATGCTGGTGAACCTGGTGTTGCGGCCGGTGTCGAGGGTGGTGGGTGTGACCTGCCGGTTGTTCCAGGTGTAGATCCGCTGGTCGGATCCGAGCGCCGCCTGCCACCCGCTACCGGACGCGGCCTGCAGGTAGCGGAACCCGTCGGGAGCCTGGGCGGGGAAGGGCACATGTTTAGGTGTGCTGTCTTGCGTCCAGGTGTAGATGCGGCCATCCCCGGTCAGGCCGAGGATCTGGCTGCCTGCGGCTTGGATGCTGGCGAACTGAGGCTCCTGCAGGCTGGGCGGGCTGATGGTCAGGTGTGTGCCGGAGGCGGGCCCGTGGTCCGGACTCAGCGTCCAGTCCGTGACCTTGGTCCATTTTGCAGTCAGGGTCGTGTCCTGGAGGATGGGGGTCTGGAAGTCGAAAGGCTGGCCGTTGAGTGTCCATCCATCGAACAGGAAGCCATCACGCACAGGATTCTTTTCCAAGGGATTGGCAAGAGCACCGGTTTGCACGGTTGATTGTGTTGGCTTGCTGCCGTCGGCAAGGTCGAAGCGCACCGTGTGTGTGGCTTGATCATCTGTCTTTTCGGCTGATTTAGCCGGAGCGGAGTCTGCGCTGTCAGGTGTTTCCGTCGTTGATGACGGGGTGCTTGGGCTTGGCGTTGCGGAGCTTAGTAGTGTGGTGGTTTGTATTGGTGAGGGTGAGGGTAGTGGCGTGTCTGGTGCGTTGCTGGGGAGGGTGCCGGGGGTTTGCTTAGCTACGCGAGGGGTCTGACGACCCCCCCCCCCCCCCCCCGGTGAGTATGGGAGCGTCCGCCTGGGCGGATGCGACGCCCAGGCCTGCCAACAGGCTTAGCAGGACGGTCATCATCGCCGTGATGCGACGCAGACGGGAAACCAGATGCATGAAACCAAAACCCCTTCACCAAACACCAAGCGGAATCAACACCGCATGCCTATTCAAAATTCTACCTGTCGGAAAGCTGCCCATTGCTCAATATCAGTCCGTGCAACAGATTGCACGAGCCGGAACAAAAGCCAGTCGTTTTCTCGACATCCCCCGCTTTTCACCCTACCACCCAGTCAGAAAACAACACACGACCACATCAAAGGCACTTGAATACGGCGAGGCCCCGCCTCCTGCTATCTGCAAGAGAACGGGGCCTCATCCTTGAACCATTAAGCGGGGATCAGCCGGTGTTCTGCAGGCCGGCGGCGACTCCTGAAACGGTGCAGAGGATCAGGTAGATGAAGTCGGCCTGTTGGCTCTTGCTGAGCTCCTCCTTGTCGTTGCGACGACGCAGGGCCCGCAGGGCGCGCACCTGAGTCACCGACAGGGCATCCACATAGGGAGAGCGGATCCGGATGGCCTGGCCCAGCACGTGGCGGTGCTGCAGGGGCCACTCGTCGCCCACGATCTGCAGAACCCACTTGCGGGTCAGCTCCATCTCCGAGAGGACCTTCTGGCTCAGGTCATCCCGGTCGCCCAAGGAGAGGTACATCTTGGCGATGCGCTCGTCGGTCTTGGCCAGGCTCATCTCGATGTTGTCGATGAAGGTGCTGAAGAGCGGCCACTCCTCGTATGCCTGACGCAGGGTTTCCAGGTCGCCGAACTTCTCGCAGGCGGTGCCCAGGCCGTACCAGGCGGCCAGGTTGATGCGGGCCTGCGCCCAGGAGAAGACCCAGGGTATGGTCCGCAGATCGTCCAGGGACTTGGCGCCCAGACCGCGCTTGGCCGGCCGGGAGCCTATGGGCAGCAGGCCTATCTCGTTTAGGGGCGTCACGATGGAGAACCAGGGGGCGAAGTCCGGCGTGTGCAGCAGGTCCAGGAAGCGCTCGTGGGCGGCCTGGTCCAGCTTGTCGGCCATGTCCGCGTACTTCTCGGTCATGGTGGTGTTGCGCTCCTCCACGCTGGGCGCGGACTGGAGCAGGGTGGCCGCAGCCACGGACTCGATGTGGCGGATGGCCAGGACCGGGTTGCCGTAGCGGGCGAAGATGACCTCGCCCTGTTCGGTCAGCTTGAACCGGCAGTTGACGGAGCCCACAGGCTGGGCCAGCACGGCCCGGTTGGCAGGGCCGCCGCCACGGCCTACGGCGCCGCCGCGTCCGTGGAAGAGGGTCAGGTCGATGTCATGGCTCTCGGCCCACTTGGCGATGCGCTCCTGGGCGGAGTGCAGGGCCAGGGTCGCCGAGACGGGTCCGGCATCCTTGGAGGAGTCGGAGTAGCCCAGCATGACCTCCATCTTGTTGCCGGTCTCCTTGAGCCGGGCCTGAACCTCGGGGATCTTGATGATCTCCTCCAGCACGTCCACCGAGTTCTGCAGGTCCTCCAGCTGTTCGAACAGGGGGATCACATCGATGACCGGCACATCCTCGGCATGCTCGAAGGCCAGCCGGTTGAGCTCGTAGACGTCCTTGACGTTCTGCGCCGACTTGGTGAAGGAGATGATGTAGCGGCGGGCGGCCTTCTGGCCGTTGCGCTTCTGGATGGCACCCAGGGCGCGGAAGGTGTCGAGCACCTCGTGGGTCATGGGCTGCAGCTCGCCGCGCTCGCCGTGCAGGCCGTGCTCGCGGATGTCCTCCAGGGCGCGGGCGTGGACCAGGGAGTGCTGGCGGAACTCCATCTCGACCATGTGGAAGCCGAAGGTCTGGGCCTGCCAGATCAGATCCTGCAGGGGTCCGTAGGCCTGACGGGCCGCGCCCGCCTTGGCCAGGGAGTCCTGGACCACGCGCAGGTCGGCGATGAAGTCGTCGCAGTCGGCATACATGAGGTCGGCGTCACGCTGGATGGTGGCCTGCAGACGGTCGGCGATGACCAGGACCACGGCCCGGTGCAGCTCGTTGTGCGAGATGGTGGTGGCCCGGTCGGTCAGGCGCTCGCTCATCTCCTTCTGGTGGCTCCACAGGCTCCTCAGCTCGGGGCTGGGCGGCGTGGTGGTCACCTCCATGGTCATGTTGCGGCCCACGGTGGTGGTGGCCTTGACCAGGGCCTTGAGCATGTGGTCGGAGAACTTGCGGGCCACCTTGCGCGAGACCTTGGCGGTCACATTGGGATTGCCGTCGCGGTCGGAGCCGATCCAGCTGCCCGGGTGGAAGAAGGCGGGGCAGACGGGCTTGACCATGCCGGCCTTCTTGCCCAGCATCCAGTCGTCGAAGCGGCGGTAGACCTTGGGAATGGTCTCGAAGAGCGTGGCGTCGAAGATGTCCAGAATGGTGTTGGCTTCCTCGACGGGAGTCGGCTTCTTGGCTGCGATGGGCGATGTGCGGAAGAGGGCGTCGATCTCGTTGTGCAGCAGACGCTCGTTCTCCTCCAGCTCGGAACCGCCCAGACCGCGGCGAACGGCCAGCAGGTTGGCGATGCGCCGGATCTTGCCCTCCACGGCCTTGCGCCTCGCCTCGGTGGGGTGGGCGGTGAAGACGGGGTGGAACTCCAGTTTCTCCAGCAGCTCCGAGGCCTTGGCCGGGCCCATCTCCTGAAGGAGCTGGCTGTAGGCGCTGGTCATCTCGTTGATGGGGTCGGTGCCCTTGACTTTGAGGTCCACCTTGCCCTCGCGCTCATGCAGGACCTTCACCCGGTAGTTCTCCTCGCAGAGGTTGGCCAGGTGGAAGTAGGTGGTCAGGGCGCGGGCCAGCAGCTGGGAATCCTTGACTGAGGTGTCGTCGATCAGGGCCACGGCCTTGGACAGGCCGTCCTCGTCGGGCACGGGGTCCGAGGGGTGGCGGTTGAAGTGCTCGGCGCTGGCCGTCATCACGTCCTCGCGCAGGGAGTCGAAGCGCTTGAGCAGCTGTTGATCGAATTCCCCCAACACATCCCTGAGCAGCCGCAGGCACAAGGCCATGTCCTCATCCAACGATTGAGGCAGCTTGCGTTCCTCCGGCCCCTTGGTCCCGGTGCCGGATGTGACCAGGGTCGCATCGGCAGCCGTGATTTGCTGATTACTATCTGTCATCAGTCCTCCTTGTCGAATCGCAGGTTGCCTGGTCTTCGACCATTCCACGGCTCCTCCGCGGTTATTGGTGGTCGGCGTTGCAGGCCCACAGCCTTCGGTTCGATGGCTCGCGGCCCATTCTAGGACGCTTTAGGGTCGAATGCGTTTCATGGTCCCGTGCGGCGGTGCAAGGGCACGTGACCCGGGTGGAGTATGAATGTGGGTGTGAAATTCAAGAGCAGGAGTTCCAAGGACGGCTATCGCGGCAGGACCGCAGCCGAGGTCAGACGGGTCAGCAAGTACCACACCCACTCCATACCGCTGGACATGGAGGACATTGAACGCGATTACGACAAGCCCATCGTCGAGGCCTGCATCGCGGCCAAGACCAGCCTGATTGTGCGGGTGGGCATGCTGGAGCTGGGGGCCGGCACGGGAAGCTTCCGCGTGCGCGAGATGATGCATAGGATTGCCTACCCCATGGGCGTGCATGTGCGGGCCGACGTGAACCTGACCGACATCGAAGCCACCTGCACGGATGGCGTGTCCCGCATCACCGAGGTGGTGGACCTGCCCACCACCGGGGTCAACACCGAGCGGATCTGGCTGCTGGAGCACTTCGCGGACTGGCTCAGCGTCAAGTGCGGGCAGGCGGGGACCTACCACGCCATGACGGTGGTCTCCCGGGAGCTGGTGGACAACCTGGACGAGCCGAACGTCTACGCGGCGGCCCGCAAGGCGGTCAAGGAGGTGCTGGCCCAGGACCAGGATGCGGCCAAGGCGCTCAAGGATGCGGTGGCCACCGCCGTACACAACGAGGACGAGATCAGCCAGAACCGGATCGATGCGGCGGCCATAGACACCAGAACGGCCGCCGGACTGGGCACCGTAGGCTCCACGCCTCGGCCGGAGGATTCCAAGGATTCCAAGGTTGCTTCTGTCTCTGCTTCCGCTTCTGCCGACGGCGTGGACAAGGATTCGGATTCGAACGCCGCCGGTTCTGCAGCCACCGGATCGTCTGCAATCAGCCAAGGCCGCGGCTCTGAGGCTGGGCGGCCTGCCTCCTCTGACAAGTCCGCGTCCCCGGAGCCGCAGGCAACGGGCGGCATCACGGTTCGTCAGGCGCATGAACGCCTGGACCTGATCGAGCGGCGCAAACCCCTCTATTCGCCCCTCTTCTCAGGCTTCGCCTCGGCCGTGGCCTGCGCAGCCTTCGTCTTCCTGCTGGGCGGCGGCCCCTATGACATGGCCGGAGCCTTCGTCGGCGCTGGCATAGGCCAGTGGGTGCGCCGTCAGATGCTGGGCAGGCGGATCAACCAGTTCTTCGCCACCGGAGTGGCGGTCATCATCGCCGCCCTGGCCTGCGTCGGCACGCTGAGGCTGGTGGGCATCTTCGACCCGGTGGCCCTCAGGCACGACACGGCTTACATCGGCGCCATCCTCTTCGTCATTCCAGGCTTCCCCCTGGTCACCGGCGGCCTGGACATCGCCAAGCTGGACTTCCCGTCTGGGGTGCAGCGCATCACCTATGCCTTCTCGATCATCCTGGTGGCCACGCTGGGTGGCTGGGCCGTGGCGCGGATGGTCATGCTCAACCCCCAGGGCTTTGAACCCATGAACCTGAGTCCCTGGCTGATGGCCGGCCTGCGCTTGATTGCGGCCTTCTGCGGGGTCTGGGGCTTCTCGGTCCTCTTCAACTCACCCCAGCGCATGGCCCTGGTGGCCGCCGTCATCGGCGCTCTGACCGACACCATGCGTCTGGAGATGCAGGACCTGCTTCATGTCCCTCCGGAGATGGCCGCCTTTCTGGGCGCCTTCCTGGCCGGCATGCTGGCCACGGTCTGGCGCTCCTCGGTCCGTCACGGCCTGCTGCCGCCCCACCTGGGTTACCCAAGGATCAGCCTGACCGTGCCCTCCATCGTCATCATGGTGCCCGGCCTGTATATGTATCGGGCCATGTTCTACCTGGGGCAGTTCAATACGCTCAACGCCCTGGACTGGGCCTTCCGGGCCTTCATGGTCATCATCTGCCTGCCCATCGGCCTGGTCACGGCCCGGGTGCTGACCGACCGCTCCTGGCGGTACGACGTCTAGTAGCGCATGCCCATGGCCGAGCGGACCTGATCAAGGGTCTCCTCGGCTATCTGGTTGGCGCGCTTGTTGCCCTCGACCAGGATGTCGCGCACGGCGTCCATGTCCTTGGCCAGCTCGGCCCGACGCTCGCGGTGGGGCGCCAGGAACTCGTTGACCGACTTGGTCACGTAGGCCTTGAGGGCGCCCGAGCCGGCATCGCCGATCTCCTCAGCGATGTCCTCGGGCTTCCGGTCGGTCACCAGGCCGGCCGTGGTCAGCAGGGCCGAGACCTGGGGGCGGTTGACAGGGTCGAAGGTGATCCTGCGCTCGGAGTCGGTGGGCGACTTGCGGATCAGCTTGGCCGTCTCCTCGGCGGTGGCTCCCAGCATGATGGAGTTGCCGTAGGACTTGCTCATCTTGCGTCCGTCCAGACCCGGAATCTCAGGGGTGTCGGACAGGATGGCGTCAGGTTCGGGGAAGACCGGGGCCTGGCCGGGGTAACGCTCGTCGAAGCGGCGGGCGATGGTCCGGGTCAGCTCCACATGCGGCAGGTTGTCCTTGCCGATGGGCACGACGTTGGCCTTGCAGAAGAGTATGTCGCAGGCCTGGTGGACCGGGTAGGTCAGCAGCAGGCCGGTCAGGGCGTGGCCGCTGGCCTCCATCTCGGCCTTGACGGTGGGGTTGCGGTGAAGCTCGGCCTCGGTCACCAGGGAGAGGAAGGGCAGCAGCAGCTGGTTCTCTGCCGGGGTGGACGAATGGGTGAAGATCATGGTCTTCTCGGGGTCGATTCCCGCAGCCAGATAGTCCAGCACCAGGTTGAGCACGTTGTCGCGGATGTGCTCGGTGGTGTCCCGGTCGGTGATGACCTGGTAGTCGGCGATGACGATGTTGGTGTGTACGCCGCGATTCTGCATCTGGACGCGCTCGCGGATGGAGCCGAAGTAATGGCCCAGGTGGAGCCTGCCGGTCGGGCGGTCGCCGGTCAGCATGGTGTAGCGGCTCGGATTCTTGTCCAGCTCGGCCAGCACCTGGTCGGACCGATGCTTGGCGGCTCTGAAGCTGTCGCTGATCTCGTTGCCTGCCGCTGTGACTTCTCCCTGCATGGTCCCACCCTTGCCGTCGTGCCGAATGTCGTTCTGGGAATTGCTTTTATGGTAAAAGTCCGAGCCGACAAGATGCTCAGGTGGTACTCTCATAAATGATGCAAATTCACATTCAAGTTGCCTAAGTGCACGTTACCTGGCGAAGGGGGTCGGATGGGCCGCGGACGTCAGAAGGCTAAGCAGACGAAAATAGCCCGGAAGCTCAAATATCTGACAACGGACACGGATTACGACGAGCTGGCCAAAGAGCTCAGCAGCAAGGAACCCGGAACCAGGGGCAAAGATCCCTTCAAAATGGTTGAAGAGGAGTACGCCAAGCCGGATTCGCGCAAATCGGGGGGCCAGGACCCCGAGGATTCCACGGACGATGATCTGGACGATTACGCCCGGTGGGCCGCCGAGGCTGCTGCCAAGGCCACCTCTGGCGAGATGCCGGCCACGCCCAAGCCCCACAAGCGCATACCCATTCCCGTGCCAAGCGCGCTCAAACACCATAAGGACAAGAAGACCGCAGCCAAGGGGTCCGCGAGCAAGTAGCCGGCCTCATACCAGCGGCAGCAGCTCGTGCAGATCGTCTCGCTCGCCCACGGCGCTGATATGCCCGGCGGCGGCTTCTTCGCTCCAGCTGGTGACGCCGGCGGCCAGCCGCAGCCAGACATCCGGGTCCAGTTCGATGACGTCGGGCGGGGTCAGGTTATGCGGGTCGGATGCCGGCCCGTCCAGAATCTTGACGGCCCCCCAAGGCGCCACCCTGACCTCTACGCCGGGGCCGGGGGCCTTGATCTCCAGCATGTGCAGGGAATAGCGGACAGCCATGGCCTTGCTGCGCCTGTCTGTTTGCGGGGCCACTGTCAGCCGGTCGCCCTCCGGGCCCAGATTATTCGCGGCCTCCTTGGCCGCATCGCGCCAGGCCAGAAAATCCCGGCGGCCTTCTTCCATGTCTGCTTCCCGTATGGCACTCATGGCTCCATTGTGACGCGCCGCCCCAACAGGCGTGTCCAGCAGGCTGCAGTCAGGCCGAATTCAGGCATGAAAAAAGGAACCCGTTGCCCTCACGTCTTTGACGCTGGGTCGGATTCCTTCCCGACCGGAACGGTCAGGCCTGTGCGCCCGCTTGCAGAGGGGTCTCGGGGTCCTCGGATCCCTTGTCCTCCTCATCCTTGGCCAGGCCCAGGTCGACTGGCGATGAGCTGTTCTCCCACGGCTCCTCCCAGGGATCGTAATCCGGGTTCTGCTGCTTGTATACGAACAGAGCGACAACGCCGGCCAGCAGCGTGCCGAAGAGCAGTGCAAAGAACTTCCAGCCGTTTGAAGATGAATTCTCCATGTTTGGCTCCTTTCGACGACTTTCGTCGGTCCTGCCCACTTCGACCGACCTAGTCAACATCCTAGTAGAAAGCGGCGAACTGTGGGGCGCATCGGTGCCATTGCGGCACGGAAACCGCACACCCCGGGCCGGATGGTCAGGTAAGGTAAGGTTCATGGTCAATGGCATGGGCACCGGTTTCGCAGGCGGAGGGAACGGTCGGGGGCCGCTGGGCTGGATCCGGCGGCACTGGGGTGACCATGCTCCGGTGGTGACCATAGCCATCACCCTGATCTGCATAGCGGCCTGGGTCATCCAGATGGCCCTGTACCTGCTGGCTCCGCTTCGCTACCAGCGGCTTTTGCTGGGCTACTGGGCCTTCGTGCCGATTACGGCCATTCATGAGCCCTGGATGTTCGTGACCAACATATTTCTGCACGCCACCAATGTCTCGCACATACTCTTCAACATGATCACCCTCTGGGTTGTGGGGCCGGTGCTGGAAAATCTGATAGGGCATGGGCGTTTTCTGGCCCTCTATCTGATCAGCGGGCTGGGCGGGGACCTGGGACTGATGGTCTATGCGGTCCTGGCGCCCAATGGATGGGGCACGTCGGCCATCGGGGCCTCGGGCGCGCTCTTCGGGCTCTTCGCCGCCATCCTGGTGGTCTACCGCCGTCTGGGGATCGACATCGTTTCCATGGTGGTCTGGATGGCCATCAACTTCTGCATGCCCCTGTTTGTGCCCGGCATCGCCTGGCAGGACCATGTGGGCGGATTCATAGTCGGCGGCCTCTTCATGCTGGCCCTGCTGCACATGGGCCGGCCTGGCTCGCGGGTGCATGGCCTGCTCTCCTGGCTGCTGCCCACGCTGATCTTCCTGGCGGCCCTGGTCCTGTTTGCTCTGGGCTGCAACATGGCCAACCCCATGCGCTGAAAATCAGCTTCTGCCTGCTGCGTCGCTGCCTTCCGTAATTGATAAATGACATGGATGTCATCTATCCACATTTGTTGACAATCGTGTGGATAACCTGGGAATAAGTATCCAGAACTGGTGCATATATACCGGCAAAAAGTGGATAAGTGAAGGCAGAACCCAATCAGCAGTAGGGTTGTGGACGAGTGTCCCAGGAAGTCCACGATGAATTCGGGCGATTGTGGATAACTGTGGCTTGAGTCTGACAACAGTGGATGAAATAGGTGGAGCTGGAGGCTTGAATCCACACACGCATAACGTTCAGGTGTGGACGGTTCTAGGCAGGTATACAAAGAACCCCACAGCCGTGTCTGGACGGTTGCGGGGTCCCTGAAGAACACTGTGGCTGGATCAGTGCCACCACATGGTCATGAGGAAGCCGACCAGCAGAATGCCGAAGCCCACGGCCAGGTTCCAGTTGCCGATGCTGGGGATGGGGAAGACATTGCCCCGGGTGGAGGCGATGTAGTAGACCACGATCCAGATCAGGCCCACCACCATCAGCGTGACGAAGAGAGGCACGAACCAACGTGGATTGGCCTTGGTGCTCTTGATGGTGTCCTCCACGCGGCGGGTGTTCTCCTCCTGACGCTGCACGATGCGGCGCATCTGCGGGGTCATGTGCTTTTTGTCAACGTT
This sequence comes from Bifidobacterium sp. ESL0820, assembly GCF_052606235.1. NCBI lineage: Bacteria > Bacillati > Actinomycetota > Actinomycetes > Bifidobacteriales > Bifidobacteriaceae > Bifidobacterium > Bifidobacterium sp. ESL0820. Next base: position 1,467,663 of record NZ_CP199594.1, on the reverse strand, counting down.
CTGGTTGAGCACAGCCTCCACCTTGTCCATGGACAGGCCGTACTCCTCGTCCTCGGCGTCCTCGCCAGTGTCAGCGGTCTTGGCCTCGTCCACCGCCTGGTCCTCGTCATCATGGAGTTGATGCTCTGCCATGAGGTTATTCTCCTTCAGTAGATCTACTAAGCCATAGTAGCGGTTAGACTCGAACGTAATACTATCGCAGACGAGGATGAGGGTATGCCTATGACCAGACGGACGGGACGGCACGGTGCGCGCAGGTCCCTGGTCGGCACAGTGTCCGTGGCTGTGGTGCTGGCCCTGGTCGGGTACATGCTGACCACCAACATCCGTGTCAACAGGACGGTCACGGTCACCTCGGACACGGCCGGGCTGGTGGAGGAGCGCCAGAACAAGGCTGCTGAGCTGCGCAAGGACATCAATGACATGAGCTCCCAGATCAACGCGCTGAAGACCCTTACCGACGACAAGGGCAGCTCGGACCAGTCGCGCGAGGACCCCGGCTCGGGCACGGTGCTCAAGGCCGTCCAGGGGCCGGGGCTGACGGTGACCCTCAACGATTCCCCGCTCTGGCAACAGAAGGTGGGATCCGACGGGTCGACGGCCAATATCAACGATTACGTCATCCACCAGCAGGATGTGGAGAGCGTGGTCAACGCGCTTTGGGCCGGGGGAGCCGAGTCCATGCGGATCCAGGATCAGCGGGTGCTGCCCACCACGGCCGTGCGATGCGTGGGCAATGTGCTGCTGCTGCACGGCCGAAAGTACTCGCCGCCATATAAGATTTCAGCCATAGGACCAGTCGACCGGATGACCAAGTCCCTGAATGCTTCGCCATCCATCCGCATTTACAAGGAGTACGTGAATACGGTAGGTCTGGGATGGAATGTCGAATCTTCGGACAATCTGAAATTCCCTGAGACGACGGCTGTCCTGCAGCCACTCCAGTACGCATCGCTAGATGAGAAGGCACGGTAAATGACGACAGATGACTCGGAGAACGACAGGACGTCGGTCGATAAACCGGCGGATAAGCCGGCGGATAAACCGGCGGATAAGCGGCGAACTTGGCTGGTGGGCATTGCGGAAATCGTAGGGGAGCTGCTGATTACCCTGGCCGTCATCTGCGCCCTCTACGTGGTCTGGCAGCTCTGGTGGACCGGCGTGCAGTCCGAGCATCAGCAGTTGCAGGCCCGGGCCTCGACCTCCTGGAGCAACCCAGGATCGGGCGACTCCCGCAAGGTGGCCAAGCCTCAGAAAGGGGCGCCGCCGGTACAGCCCAAGCAGGCCGCCGAGGGTGAACTGATGGCCCAGGCCTACATTCCTCGGTTTGGACAGCATTGGGAGCGCAATGTGGTTCAGGGCACGTCGCCCCGGGAGCTGGCCTATGCGGGACTGGGGCACTACCCCAATACGCAGATGCCGGGCGAGATGGGCAACGTGGCCATTGCCGGACACCGTGCCGGTTATGGTGAGCCGCTGGGCCATGTAGACGAGCTGCGAGTGGGCGATGCCATCGTTCTGCGCACCAAGGATTACTGGTACGTCTACCACTACACCCGCTACAAGATCGTCTCGCCCGAAGAGGTGAGCGTCATCGCCCCCAACCCTTATTCGCCCAACGACGCTCCTGATCGGCGCATGATCACACTGACCACCTGCGAGCCCAAGTACACCACGGCCACACATCGGTGGATCAGCTGGGGCGAATTCGGCTACTGGGCCAAGGTGTCCGACGGTGTGCCCAAGGAACTGCTGGGCGACCGAGGCAGCAATGTGGCCTTCGCCGACGACAAGGGCTCGATCATGGCCAGGCTGGGCTCTCTGCAGCCGGTCTTCCTGGTTTTGGCAGCAGCCTATCTGATCATCTACCTGGCGGCACTGGCTGCCTGGCGGTACCCCTTGCTGAAGCAGATTCGCAAGGGTGAGAAGCCCCAGCCCATGATCAGCCTCTATGGCTGGCTGCTACGGCACCAGTCCGGCATAGCCCCGATTCGATGGCTTCTGCTGATTCTGCTTCTGCTGGCTCTGGTCTGTGCCTTGATGGAATGGGGCTTCCCATGGTTGGCCAGCAACGTGCCCATGCTCAGACAGATGTCCAACTACTCCACCTTCTGACCTGGGCGTCATAGGAAGAGCGGCGGGGCCGCAGGATCCAATGTGATCCTGCGGCCCCGCCGCTTATTGATGTCATATCTTGCCGACTGCCGGAAGTGATTGCCCTAGTTTATCTAAGACACCACGGTGGCCATGGTCTGGAAGGCGCCGCTACTTCACCCGTACTCATGCTGCCTGGCCTTATATGACCCAACATATGGCCCCGGCGGCAGGACTGTGCCCGCCGGGGCCATATCAGGTCAGTTGGCGGAGCTGATGGTGGTCACCGTGATGGGTGTGTTGTCGTCCACCCTGCTTCCCGCCGATGGGTTTACAGCGGTCACCTTGTCCGTGTCCTTGCCGATGGAGGTGATCCTGTCGGCGCTGACACCGCTGTTGGTCAGCTTCTGCCGGTAGCTGCCCAAGGTCTCGCCCTGGGAGAAGGGCGGGATGCGGATGGCTGTGGTCAGGGTGATGGTGTCCTTGGACTTGTCGAAGGAGGCGCCTGCGGCAGGATCCTGGCCGGTGACCTCGGCGTTGTCGTTGCCAGGGCCGTTGACCGTGATCTTGACCCCCTGGCCCAGGGTGCGCTTGGCTTCGCCCAGGGTCATGCCGATGTAGTTGCCCAACTGCATGCCGTTGCTGACGGTGACCGTGATCATGGCTCCCTGCTGGACGGAGGACCCGGCAGCCGGATCGGTGCTGATGACCATATCCTTGGCCACGGTGTTGGAGGCCTGCTCGCGGATGGTGATGTTGAAGTGCAGACTCTGCAGGGTCTTGGTTGCGTCGTCCTTGGTCTTGCCAGACAGATCAGGCACCTTGGTCATGCCCGAGGAGATGTAGATCAGGATGCTGGTTCCCTTGGCCACGCTCTGGCCTGCGGCGGGATCCGTGCGGGTCACATGGTCCTTGGGCACGTCCTGGCTGTCCTCCACCGAGGCGGCGGGGGAGACCTTGAATCCGGCCTTCTCCAGGGTTCTGCGGGCCTCCTGCTGGTTCATGCCCTTGACGTCGGGAATGGCCGTGTCCTTGGGCCCGGAGGAGAACCAGACGGTCACTGTGGAGCCCCTGGGAGCCATGCTTCCGCCCTTGGGGCTCTGCTTGGTGAAGGTCCCCTTGGGCTCGGCCGAGTCGTGGTCCTCCTTCTCCTGGTAGTGGAAGCCTGCGGCGGTGACCTTCTCGCGGGCGAGGATCCGTGACATCTGCGCGTTGATGGTGGGCACCTCGGCCATCTGATGATGGTTCCGGTTCACGACCGTCCAGAGACCCAGCCCGGCGGCTACCAGAAGCAAGGCTCCCAGGACGGCGCCGATGATGATCTTCTTGCGCTTTTTGGCCTTTTGCTGGGCCGTCTTGGCGGCTGTGCGCTCAGCTGTGGCTACGCCGGTGGCAGCAGGGTTGAGCGAATCCTGGACGGGGTTGAAGGCCTGGGTGGCGGCCGTCTCCTCTTCGGTCAGCGGCATGGTGGCCGTTTCAGTCCCCTGCTCGGCATCCTTGCGGGCCTTGACGTTGGCCAGGTCGGTCAGCGGGTTGAAGGCGGCAGCCACCGGGGTTCCGCCGTTCATGAAGGCCAGGATGTCGCTCTTGAAGGCGGAGGCCGTGGCATACCGGTTCTGGCGGTCCTTGGCCATGGCCTTGGCGCAGATGGAGTCCCACATCTTCGGCAGGCCGGGCACGATGCTGCTGGGCGGAGTGGCCACCTCGGTGACGTGCTGGTAGGCGATGGCCACGGCCGAATCCCCGTTGAAGGGCGGCCGTCCGGTCAGCATCTCGTAGAGGACGCAGCCGGCCGAGTAGAGGTCGGAGCGCATGTCCACGCTCTCGCCGCGGGCCTGCTCGGGGCTCAGGTACTGGGCCGTGCCCACCACGCCCTGGGACTGGGTCATCGTGGCGGCCGAGTCGTCCATGGCCCGGGCGATGCCGAAGTCCATGACCTTGACGATGCCCTGCTCCGAGATCATGATGTTGCCGGGCTTGATGTCCCGGTGGATGACGCCCATGTGGTGGGAGTAGTCCAGGGCGCTCAGCATGCCCAGCATGACCTGCTCGCTGTCGCGCTGGCTCAGGGCGCCGTTCTCCTTGAGGATGGACCGCAGGGTCTGGCCCTTGACATACTCCATGACCAGGTAGGGCACCCGCTCATGGTTGCCCTGGTCGTCGGTCAGTATCTCCTCGCCCGAGTCGTAGATGGAGACGATGTTGGGGTTGTTGAGCAGGGCGACCGAGTGGGCCTCACGCCGGAACCGCGATAGGAAGACCTCGTCGTTGGCCAGATCGGATCGCATGATCTTGACCGCGACGGTCCTTCCCAAACGTGTGTCCACAGCCTTGTGGACCTCGGCCATGCCACCGCGTCCGATCAGCTGTCCCAGACGGTATCGTCCGTCCGCTAGGGACGGCGGCAGTGTGATGCTCATAGGGTATCCCCTCCGTTCGTCGCTTCAAGGCCGCGCTGTGCGCTTCCTTCTCCATAGTGCCCCCAGAAGGGCCTGAAGATGTCTTTTACCGCGTGCGGCCTGCTCATAATGCGTCGAGGCATGGGTGCGCGTGGATTGATGACCTCCGTCTCGCCCACCTGCTGATCCAGCAGTCGCTGCTCGATCCTGGCCAGTGTGTGCGAGACCACCAGTGCATTCGCCGGGCGGTCCCGCGGGTCCTTGGCCAGCATGGACATGACGAAGTTCATGAGTTGGTTGTCCACCGAGTCGGGCAGCGGCGGCACAGGGTCGTTGACGTGTGCCGCCGCGATGTCCACCGGGGTGGCGCCGGTGAAGGGCCGGTGCCCGCAGAGCCCCTCGTAGGCCACCACGCCCAGGGAATAAATGTCTGACTGGGGGGTGGCCTGAAGGCCCTGGGCCTGCTCGGGCGAGATGTACTGGGCCGTGCCCACCACCATGCCGTCCTGGGTGATCTGCCCCTGGTTGGTGGAGTATGAGACCCCGAAGTCGGTGATCTTGACCTCGCCGGTGTCGGAGACCATGATGTTGGCCGGCTTGACGTCCCGGTGGATGACACCGTGGGAGTGGGCCACGTAGAGCCCCCGGGCCGTCTGGATCAGGATGGGCAGCAGCTCGATGGGGTCCAGGGCGCCCCGGTCCCGGTAGATGTCTGCCAGGGATTGGCTGGGCACGTATTCCATGATCAGGAATCCGATGCCGTCATGCTCGTAGTACTCGAAGAGGGCGGCGATGTTGGGGTGGGCCAGGTTGGCGGAATTGTGCGCCTCGGCCCGCAGCCGCAGCAGCTTGGACTCCTCGTTGGTCAGGTCCTCGCGCAGGGCCTTGATGGCCACCACACGGCCCAGTTCGATGTCGTAGCCCTTCCAGACCTCGCCCATGCCCCCTTGGGCCAGACGGCGGTCCAGACGGTACCGTCGATGGATGAGCTGTCCCTGTACCAGTTTCACTTGGCAGCCTCCTGCATGACGCGTTTCATGATTGGCCCGGCGATCTCCATGCCATAGGAGGAGATTCCATGCACCACGACGGCAACAGCCACCTTGGGGTTATCGGCCGGGGCGAATCCTACCATCCACCCGTCATTTGCCGCATTGCCCGCGCCGATCTGGGCCGTGCCGGACTTGGCCGCCACCTGCATGCCGGGGATGGCCAGCTCCGGGTAGCTCTTGGTGGTCACCGCATCCATCATGGTGGTCAGGGCCTTGGCGGTATCTGATGAGAAGGCCTGTGAGTAGACCGAGGGCGTGGTTTCGCTGATGACGCTCAGATCGCTGGAGCGCACCCGGTCAACCAGGGTCGGCTGCATGAGCTTGCCACCGTTGGCCACGGCGGCGACCGTCATGGCCGCCTGCATGGGGGTGGACAGGGTGTCCCCCTGGCCGATGGAGGCCAGGGCGAGCCGGTCCTGGGACTGGTCCTCGGGGAACTTGGATGCCACAGCCTTCATGGGCCGGCCCGTGGAGTTGGTCCCGTCCAAGGTGATGGTGGAGCCGTAGCCGAACTTGCGGGCCTGCTCGGCCAGCGTCTTGCCGCCCAGGCTGACACCCAGCTGGGCGAAGGCGGTGTTGGAGGAGTAGGCCAGGGCGTTCTCCATGCTGATCCTGCCGTTGACCCCGTTGCCCGTGGCTGTGGCGTTGGTCAGGTTGTAGTTGGTGCCGGGCAGGGTGTACGAGGCTCCTGCCGGCAGCTGGCTGTCGGGGTGGTACTGGCCGGACTCCAGGGCGGCGGCGGCCACGACCACCTTGAAGGTGGACCCGGGTGGATACAGCTGCGAGGTGGCCCGGTTGAGCATGGGGTTGTCGGAGCGGGAGGCCAGCTTCTGGTAGGCCTGGGAGGCATCGCCGCTGTCGTGGGCGGTCAGGTCGCCGGGGTTGTAGCTGGGCGTGCTGACCATGGCCAGGATGCGGCCGGTGGAGGGCTCGATGGCCACCACCGATCCGGACAGGTTGCCCAGCATGGTATAGGCCGCCTCCTGCATGCCGGGATTGATGGAGGTCTCGATGGAGGCGCCCTTGTTCTGGGTTCCGGTGAAGAGGGACTTGAGCCGGTCCATCCACAGGCTGTCGGACTGGCCGCTCAGCAGGCGGTCGCGCGAGGCTTCGATTCCCCGGTCGGCCGGGCTGGTGATGGAGTAGTAGCCGGTGATGGGCGAGTAGACGGCCCCCTTGTTGTAGTGCCGCTGGTACTGGAAGGAGTCGTTGATGGGGTCGGACTGGGCAATGACGGCGCCGTCCGAGGTCAGGATGGCTCCCCTGGGTGCCGCATATTCGTGGTAGAGGGCGCGCAGATTTCGCGGATCCGAGTTCAGGCTCCCGGCCCGGATCACCATGATGATGGAGCTGGAAAGCCCCAGGATGACGAAGAGGACGATGACGGCGTTGAAGAGTTGACGCAGGGCCTTGTTCACTGTCCACCTCCTCGCACCTGGCGGGCGGGAATGCGTCCGGTGGCTGGCAGGTCGGTCTCCTCGTCCTGGTCCGAATCGTTATGGTCCGAGTCGTCCTGTCCGCTGCGCTTGCTGGTCTCCTGCTGGCGCAGGACGGCCAGGGCCTCGTACTTGAAGGTGTCTGAGCTGACCTCGGGCGCCGGCTTGTTGGCCGCGTTGGAGATGATGATCAGCAGGACGGCCAGGATGCAGTTGGCCACCAGGCTGGAGCCGCCCGCCGCCATGTAGGGCATGGTCAGGCCGGTCAGGGGGATGACCAGGGTGATGCCGCCCACCACGGTGAAGACCTGGAAGGCCATGGTGAAGACCAGGCCGGAGGCCAGGAGCTTGCCGAAGCCGTCCTTGATCTTCATGGCCGTGATCATGCCCGAGGCCACGATGACCAGGTAGAGGGCCAGGATCACCAGCAGGCCGCTCAGCCCCAGCTCCTCGCCGACCGAGGTGTAGATGAAGTCGGAGTTGGCCAGGGGGGTGATCCAGGGGCGTCCCTGGCCCAGGCCGGTGCCGGTCAGCCCGCCGGCGGCCAGGCCGAAGATGCCGCGCACCAGCTGGCCGGACCCGCCGAAGGCCTTGCTGAACTCAGCGTCGCTGAAGGGGTGCAGCCAGGCGTCCACGCGGGCGCCCACATGGGCGAAGATCATGGATGCGGCCACGGCCCCGATGACGAAGAAGACCGAGCCGATGGCGATCCAGCTGGTGCGGCCGGTGGCCACATAGAGCATGGAGACGAACATGGCGAAGTACATCAGCGAGGTGCCCAGGTCATGCTGAATGACCAGGACGGCCAGCGAAATGAGCCAGACGATGATGATGGGGCCCAGATCCTTGATTCGGGGCATCCGCATGCCTAGCACTTTCTTGCCGCCCACGGCCAGCTGGTCTCGGTGGTCGAACAGGTAGGCGGCGAAGAAGAAGGCCAGGAAGAGCTTGGCGAATTCGCCGGGCTGCAGGGTATGCGACCCTACGCCGATCCAGATGCGGGCGCCGCCGATCTCGCGGCCGATGCCGGGAAGCATGGGCGACAGGAGCAGGACCAGGCCCACCACCATGCTCACATAGGAGAAGCGTCGCAGCAGTCTGTAGTCCCGCAGCAGCACGACCAGCAGTCCGCACAGGACCAGGGCCAGACACAGCCAGATCAGCTGGGTGAAGCCCACTCGTGTGGGTTGGCCGATCCGGGCGTTGCGCAGATCTATGCGAGTGATCAGGGTGATGCCCAGCGAGCTCAGAATGACGATGCTGGGCAGGATGGCCTGGCTGCCATAAGGCTGGAAAATCTCCAAGAGGACCCAGAGGGCGATGAAGAGGGCGGCGGTGACTGCCAGCAGGGCGGCGTAGTCTCCAGGGAAGCGGCCCGCCGAGCGGGCGAACATCTGGAAGAAGCCGATGAACCCTACCAGCAGGGAGAAGAGCAGAAGGCCTATGCGGCGCAGACGGATGGCGATCATGACGAGTGCCGCCCGTCCTGGCTGGTTTTCGACGGCGAGGACGAGGCTGACGGGGAAGCAGCCGTCTTGGCGCGCTCGCGCTTGAGGTCGCCGGCCTCCTTGCGGATCAGGCTGGCGTGCTCCTGGGCGTCGTCCATGCTGGAGACGGTGATGCCCTCTTCCAGCTGGTCACGCCAGGACTGGGGCAGCCCCTTGACGGCGATGTCCGTGGTCTGCACCGGGTGGGACAGCGAGAGGGCGAAGGCCTTGGTGGGCACACCCTGGTAGATGACCACATGGCCTTGATCCGTGCCCAGGTAGTACTGTTCCTGGCTCCAGCGATAGGCGGCGCCTGTGCCTCCGGCCAGGGCAAGGATTACCAGGGTGATGATGCCGGCCAGGATCAGTCGAATTCTCCGGTGCCGGGAGCGCTGGCGCTTGCGCTGCTCCAGGTGCTCCTTGTGGATGGCGTCAGCCACGTCGGGGTCATAGGGGTCGGCTGAGGCCGAGCCGTCCTTCTTGCGGACGACGGGGATCTCGCTGGTGTCGGGCACATGCCGTTCGCCGCTCTCCTCGCGGGCAGCCGAAGGCTGGGCGGTGCGGCCATCTTCGTCCTCGTCCTCCTGCTTGGCGGTATCCCGGTCCTGGGCCAGATCGGCGGCACGCTTGGCGGGGGACTCCCGGGACTGGTCGCGCAGGCGCGGTGCAGCCGCTACGGGCTCATCCAGGATGTCGGCCAGGGCCTCCAGGTTGGAGCTGGCGGCGCCACCGACCAGAGGGGTCTGATGGGGCAGGTCAAAGGCATCGGCGTCCAAGGCCAGCGTGGCATCGGCGATGACCACAGTCACGTTGTCGGTGCTGCCGGCCTTCAGGGCGAAGGTGACCAGCTGCTGGGCGCACTCCGCCTGGTCCGAGACCGTGGACAGCACCTCGGCGATGGTCGAATCCTCCAGAACGCCGCAGAGGCCGTCCGAGCAGATCATCCAGCGGTCTGCGGGCATGGCCTTGGTGATGGAGATATCCGGACGGGGGTCGATGTCGAAATCCCCCAGGACCCGCATGACCACGTTGCGCTGAGGGTGGTTGCGGGCTTCGGCCGGGGAGATGCGGCCGGTGTCGATCAGGTGCTGCACGTAGGAGTGGTCCTGGGTCATCCGGATCAGCTTGCCATCGCGCAGGAGGTAGCCCCGGGAGTCCCCGATATGGGCCAGCACCCAGGAGTCGTCGGCCAGAGCCAGGGCCGTGACCGTGGTGCCCATGCCTGACAGCCGGTGTTCGCGCTTGGCCTTGCCCACGATGGCGTCATGGGCTGCGATGACCGAGGTCTCCATCATCCGAGCCAGGGACTGCACGTCCTGCTCACGGTCGTCGCGTTCGATGTGGGCCAGGGATCGGATGGCTATGGTCGAGGCCGTATCCCCGCCTGCGTGGCCGCCCATGCCGTCGCACATGGCCACCAGGCGCTCGCCGGCGAAGGCAGAATCCTGGTTGTTGCTGCGCACGTACCCCACGTCTGAAACCGCCGTGGAGTAGAGGAACAGCTTTTGGCTCGCATCGTTCCTGGTCATGGGCGGCTACCTCAACTCGAAGGTGGTGGCACCGATGCGTACGGGAACCTCCGCCGGTAGGATTGTCGGCGCCGTGATTTTCTGCCCCGAGACGACGGTGCCGTTGGTGGATCCCAGATCCTCAATGGCCCATCGGCCCGATGCAGGATCCTGGTAGACCCGCGCATGATGGCCTGAGACGAACTCGTCGTCCAGCACCAGGGTGTTCGAGGAGGAGCGTCCCAAGGTAATTGGCCGTCCGGACAGCGGTGTGGATGAGCCGGCCAGAGGTCCGTCAATGACTACCAACAAAGAGGGGTCGTCACTTGCAGGCTCTGTTTTGCTGACCGGGGCAATAGGTACGGATCTGGCGGCCGCCGGAAGCTTGCCCTGGGCTGCGCGTTCGCTGCGTCGGCGGGTATGAGAGGTCTTGGGGCTGAAAGTCTCGATGTCTTTGCGGAGTGAACGGATGGCCAGCCAGACGAATACCCATAACAGAGCCAGGAATCCGTATTTGAGGATGGCGAATGTCAGTTCAGTCAGCATAATGATTCGACCTTACTTCAAGGTCTGGGCGACTTACGAATCCTGTTCCTGCGACGATGCCCAGTAGAGGATGCGGGTACGGCCGATGGTGATGGTATTGCCGTCCAGCAGGGTGGCTGCGGGAACCTGATGTCCCTCTACATAGGTGCCGTTGGTGGACCCCAGATCGCGGGCTACCACGCCCTTGTCAGTGATCTCGATCTGCAGGTGTCGGCGGGAGATGCCTGCGTCGTCGATGACGATGTCGCAGGAGGATCCGCGGCCGATGGTGGTGATGGGGGCGGTCAGCAGGTACTGGCGGCCGTTGATCTCCAGCACCGGGCAGTCCTTGGACTCCTCGGGTGTGGTGACGGGTGCCGCGTTGCCCTGGACCGACTCGGCAGACAGGTGGAAGTCGCCCTTGTTCAGGTTGAGGTCCTCCTCGAAAATGACCACGACCGGGCCGACGAAGGCATAGTGCTGGCTTTCGGCGTACTTGGTCAGGTTGTCTGCCAGCTCGTTGGCCAGTGCCTCCGAACCCCACTGCTCGATGCGGTCGAAGTCGGGGGTGGATAGTCTGAACCGATACTCGTTGGGCGCCACGGTGCGGTCGCGACCGACGGGCATGGCCTGTGAGTCTATCTCACGCTCGAGGGCGCTCGACAGGTCGACGGGCTGTAGGTCCTTGGAGCCGAACTTCGAGAAGACGCCGTTAACGGCGCCTTCCACGCTCTTCTCGAAACGATCGAGAACGCTCATAGTCATCCCTTTCCATATAACCCTTTCATAGTACGTGACCCTGCCGGAAGGGGGTAATGGGCGGTCGGATGCTTGCAATTTCTTCAATGAACAGGTTCGAACGACCGCGACTGCTGGGCATGGATAAGGCCCCGTGGCCACAATGGACCAAGGGGCCTTTGAACTTCAATCATCATGGGTCAGGCCGAGGCCTGCAGGCTCACAGAGCCAGCTTGCGACGCAGACCCAGGGTGATGCCGGCGGCCAGGCAGAGGCCAGCGGCGATGGCCAGAGGAGCCACGGCGTCGGCGCCGGTCTGAGCCAGAGTGTTGTTGTTCTTGGCGTCCTTCTTAGCCGGATCCTTGGCGGGAGCCTTGTTGTCCTTGGCAGGCTGCTTGGTGTTGTTGTCAACCGGAGCGGTCTGACCAGGCTTGTTAGGCTCGTTGGGAGTGGTCACCTTGGTGTACCTGGCCCTGAAAACAGCGTCTGCGGTGTAGGTGCCACCGGGGACGTAACGGGATCCGCCATTATCGCTAAACCAACCGTCGAAGGTGTAACCATCGAAGTTATGAACCGTGGGTTCCTTGGATAGCTTTCCCTCACTATTGGTTTCGACCGGGTCCATATATGTATCTTCGATATTTTCCGGATTCACACTGATGAAAGTGACCGTGTAAGTGGGGATGGCGGCGGGGTCTAACACCACGAAGTGAGGATAGAGATCGGCCTTGTCGGTGAAAACATGATTGGCGAAGTCGATCGGATGTTGATCTGGGTCTGTTGGATCCTCAACCCAGCCGTCAGGTTTCACATTCTGCTCGGTCAACTCATCGGACAGTGTAGGCGTTGGGACATCTTCGAGTTTCAGCTTGCCGTCTGTGCCGGTAGTACGAGTAATCACGGTTCCAGCACCGGTGTCGTGAAAATCGACTTGGTAAGTAGCGGCCTTGGTCTGGACATTCTTGCTCTCGACAGCCTGGGCCACGGTAGGCAGCAACGCTAGGCCGCCTGCCAGGGTGGCGCCGGCAGCGAGTACTGCGCATGCGCGTTTGATACGAACCATGATATTCATTGGTTACCTCTATTTTCTCTTATTGTCGGTTGCTCCCCAGATACATTCATGGGGTGTCCTGCCTTGACACCCCGACCCCTGGGAAACAGGCATCATCAACCAGTCTTTGGCGACAACACGCTATAATTCTAGCGCACGGAATGGTCATCGGCCGGCCGAAGTCCGGGAATAGGCCATATTCGACGATAAGAATTTCTCATGTAGAACGATTAACGTCTGCTGCGGGCTGGGCGGCGCATCGCAGTTGAGCTATTCGAATTCCCCTTTGGCACCTGGGCGCTTATCATCGTGGCAGACGCATGATCATGGGGATCATGTCAGAGATAGTCGAGGAGCGAGCATGGCCGAAGAGGTGGATCGGGCGATGGAGGCATATCCGCGGGCCAAGGCCCGGACCCTGCGGTTTACGTTGGGTGCGCCACGGTCGGCCCTGGCGGTGGGGGACGGCTCACGGGCTGTCTTTCTACGCTCCGACGGACCTGAAGACCTGGTGACCGGGCTCTGGCTGTCCGTCTTTGACCAGGATGGCCGCCACCATGAGGTGCTCCTGGCCGACCCTAGGGCCCTGCTGGATGATGCGGACCAGGAACAGGTGCCGGCCGCCGAGCTGGCTCGCAGGGAGCGCTCGCGGGAGGGCGGCGAGGGCATTGTCGATTACAGTGTGGATGCTGCCGGGGATCGGGTGGTCTTTGCCTTGGGCGGTCGGCTCTGGCTCTCACTGATAGCCCCCGATGGTCTCACCGCCTCCACGCGGCCCCTGAGCCTGGAAGACAGCGATTCGGCCGTGCTCAATCCTGCCATCAGTCCGGACGGCACCATGGTGGCCTATACGACTGGCGACCGGCTGATGGTGGTCACTATCGGGCAGGATGCCGGGCAGGATCGAGAAAGGGCTGTCCTGGCCCTGCGCCCAGGCACCGATGATCGAATGCGGCTGGGGCTGGCCGAGTTCGTGGCCGGCGAGGAGATGGACCGCTACCAGGGATTCTGGTGGTCGCCGGATTCCAAGGCGCTGCTGGTCGAGCACACTGATTCCTCCGAAGAGCCGATCTGGTACATCAGCGATCCGGCCAATCCCCAGGTCGGGCCACGCGCCCGGCGGTATCCCCAGGCTCTGACCGCCAACGCCCGCGTCGGACTGAGCCTGGTCCTCCTGGGCCAGGATGACGCCGACCCCTGGGTGGGCGAGGTGGACTGGGATCATCAGGCCTTCGAGTACTTGGCCGTGGTCCGCTGGCAGGAGGGGCATCGGCCCCTGCTGCTGGTTCAGAACCGTCGACAGACCGAGGACAGGATTCTGGATGTGCAGGTGCCGGATGCACGTCAGGGCTTGGAGCCGGGGCAGAATATGACCCTGCTTGATCCCGAGGCGGCGCCCAAGGTGGCCACCAGGGTGCTGCAGGAGCATGGCAACGACCAGTGGATCGACCTGGTGCCGGGGTTGCCGGCCTACCAGCCCCAGGGCGGGCTGGTGGATGCCTTCATCGATACAGAAGCCGATACCACGCGGCTGCGCCTGGACGGAAAGGTATTCTCTCCTGCTGGCTGCCAGATTCGACAGGTGCTGTCCGTGGAGGACCGCGATGTGCTGGCGGTGGTCTCCACTGACCCCCGCAGCTTCGACCTGATGCGCCTGGGCTATGACGGCTCCATTCATGTGCTCAACCGTCTGCCCGGAGTGTGGTCCGCCTCGCGAGCCGGCCATGGCATCGTGGTCAGCGGCCGGACCATGGCTTCGGCGCAGGGGCAGGTGCGCCACTGCTACCTGGGAGCAGACGGGGATCTGGACCGCCTGGGTGCTGAAGGGCTGGGCCTGGTGGGTGAAGCCCGCCCCGACAGCAGCGCTAAGCAGACTGGCGAAGCTGTGCGGCATGAGCATCAGGATCGTCCTGATCGGCGGGCCGTGGATGCCGGTCATATCAATAGCCAGGGAGCCATGAGCGCCGTCCTGGCCGACACCAGCAGCGATCCCGGGTTCACCCCCAACGTGGACTTCGTGCGTATGGGCCAGCACGAGCTGTTCGCAGCCATCGTCAGACCGTCCGAATCCAGCCCCTACGCCAGCGCCGACAGCCTGCCCGTCCTGCTCAAGCCCTACGGCGGGCCGGGCGCCCAGCAGGTGGTCTTCAACCAGTCCTACTACTGGGAGTCCCAGTGGTGGGCGGATCAGGGCTTCCTGGTCCTGACCGCGGATGGCCGGGGCACGCCGGGTCGTGGGCCTGCCTGGGATCGGGCCATTTTCGAGGACATGGCCCAGGTGACTCTGGATGACCAGCTTGAGGCTCTGGAGACCCTGCCGGACTTCGCTCCTGAGGCAGACCTGGGACATGTGGCCATGATCGGCTGGTCCTATGGCGGCTTCCTGTCGGCCCTGTCGGTCCTGCGGGCTCCCGACCGGATCCATGCGGCCTGCGCGGGCGCCCCGCCCACGGACTGGACTCTTTACGACACTCATTACACCGAGCGCTATCTAGGTCTGGACCCGGCCGTCTACCGCCGCAACGGGATCATTGATGACGCCCCCTCGCTGCGCCGCCCGCTGATGCTGATCCACGGGTTTGCGGACGACAACGTCTCCGTGGCCAACACCCTGAGGCTCTCCGGCGCTCTGATGGCGGCCGGCCGTCCCCATACGGTCCTGCCGCTGACCGGCATCACCCACATGACCAATGACGAGACCGTGGCCGAGAACCTGCTTATTCTGCAGCGGGACTTCCTGCGGGAGGCTCTCAAGAACAAGACGGACTGACGGAAAGGCTGTTTGGGCTGACGCTCTGCTGGCGGTTGCTTCCGCTAGATTGGGGTTGTGCATATCCAACGAAAGCCTGACCAGGCTCCAGGGTCCAGTCGCGGATTCCAGCTTCCCCGCAGCTGGGGCCTGGCGGTCTCGGTGCTCTGCCTGGGCCTGCTGGTCGGACTTTCCTCGGGCCTGTTGGCAAGGTTCTTCGAGCTGACCCAGGTCGGCCTGCTGGGTTTCGCTGAGACTCCAAAGGCTCCCACGGCTGAGGCGGTGCCGCCGATCAGGAGGCTGGCCTCGGTGACCATTGCCGGGCTGGCGGCCGGTCTAGTCTGGGCCTGGCTGCGGACGAGAACCAGACTGGTTCCCTCGGTCGGCCAGGCTGTCAAGGGCGTGCCCATGCCCCCGGGGCGGACCGTGGTCCATGTGCTCACCCAGATCTTCTTTGTGGCTGCCGGCGGCTCCATCGGCAGAGAGGTGGCCCCGCGCGAGGCCGGGGCCCTGCTGGGCGGTCTCTGGACCAGGCTGGGTCGGCGACTTGGACTGCGTGATCAGGACGGTCCGCTGCTGGTCGCCTCGGCTGCTGGTGCGGGTTTCGCTGGCATTTATATTGCGCCTCTGACCGGTGCCTTCTTCGGCATCGAGGTGCTGCTGCGGCGAGTGGATGCCGAAGTGGTCACGGTCAATCTGGCCATGTCAGCCCTGGCTACCCTGGTCGGCGGATCCATCAAGGGGTTTGCTCCTTACTATAAGGTCGGCTCCGAGCCCTTCCGGCCCTGGCTCATGGCAGTGGTTCTGCTGATCGGACCGGTCATGGGGCTGTTGGGGGCCGGATTCCGGCGGATGACCTCCTGGGCTGAGGCCCATAGAACCACTGGTCCTGCAGCCATCTGGCAGCTGACGGGGGTAGCTCTGTTGACCGGTCTGGTCGCCCTGGCCGTTCCACAGGTCTTGGGCAACGGTCGGGCCCTGGCTCAGATGGGCATGGATCAGCGCCTGTCTGCAGGGTTCTCGGGACTCCAGCTGGCTCAGTCGCTCGCCTTGCTGGCCCTCTTCGCACTGGCCAAGGCCCTGCTGACCACAGCCACCATCCGTGCCGGGGCCTTCGGCGGCACCCTGACGCCGTCCATAGCCCTGGGGTCCGCCATGGGCGCTGTTCTGGGCCTGCTGCTGGCTTGCCTTGTGCCCGGCCTGCCGGTCTGGCAGTGTGCCGTGATTGGCGCCGCCTCCCTGCTGGCCGCCTCCCAGCAGGCTCCGCTCATGGCCATGGCCATGCTGATGGAGGTCTGCCATCTGCCGGTCATGGCCTTCATGCCCATGGGCCTGGCTGTGGCCCTGTCGATGGCTGTCTCCCGTCTGTTCGTGGCCAAGGCATAAACCGTCGTCGGTAGCCCGTGTCGCCCAAGGGATCCGTCCTTACTCATATACGATGAAACCACCATTGGTCGCATGCCTGCCCTTCCGCCTCCAGCATTGAGCGGGCATCGAGCGGGCATTCACGATCAGCTGACCGGCCTGGGCCAGTAAGGAAGGGTGGCTATACTCGGGCCGGACGTAGGTCCCGGGAGGATGCAGCCGATCCGAGTGGAGCAGGCCAGTGCCGTGATACCCCGGACAGACAAGAAGGAGGTGCCTGGCGGTGAAGACCGTGTTGGCCATCTTCAGGCGAGATCTCTGGCGGATACTGCGCAACCCCGTGGCCCTGGTGGTGACCATCGGCGTGGCCGTGCTGCCCTCCCTCTATGCCTGGTTCAACATCATGGCCCTCTGGGACCCCTACAGCAACGTCAAGAACCTGCCCGTGGCCGTCGTCAGCATGGATCGAGGGGCCCAATCCGCGCAAACCGGCAGGATAAATGCCGGCAGATCGGTCATCCAGGAGCTGCGCGGCAACGACAGCCTGGGTTGGAAGTTCATGGATGATGACCAGAGAGCCATCAACGAGGTCCACTCAGGCAAGTGCTACGCGGCCATCATCATCCCAGAACGGTTCAGCGCCGATCTGGTCGGCATCGTCGAGGGGACCGGGAGCAGGCCTGCGCTGAACTATTACGTCAATGAGAAGAAGAACGCCATCGCCCCCAAGGTGACCGACACCGGCGCCTCCACCATCGACCAGGAGATCAACACCGTCTTCGTCTCGGCCGTCAGCGATGCCCTGGCCGGGAAGGTCCTGCAGACCGCCGGCGATGCCCAGGGCGCGGCCGAGCAGAGCCGCAGTCAGGTGGTGGGCGACCTGGGGGAAATCATCGGCCAGCTGGATCGTACGGATGGCCAGCTTGACCGGATTGGTTCCACCATGGGCCAGGCCAGGCAGACCGTGGCCGGCTCCAGAAGCGACATCAAGGACCTGCAGAGTCAGATATCGGCCACCCAGGCCACCCTGAGCAAGGCCCAGGACCACATGACCAGGACCCGTGACGACAGCCTTCGCTTCTCCTCCGCCCTGAACCAGGCTCTGGCGGACGGGTCGGTGCGGCTGTCCAGCGCGGTCACGGATGTGAATACGGTGGCAGGCGGGATTACCGCCGACCTGAACGCCACCCAGGACAAGGTGGACCGGGTCAACTCCGGCCTGGGCCAGTTGGTGGACGCCAACGGGAAGGCCGTGGACCGGCTCCAGACAGGTCTGGACCAGTCCGGGCTGCATCCCGGGGATCCGGCCTACGAGAGCATCCAGCGGCAGATCGACGATCTGAAAAAGACCAACCAGCAGCAGAAGGCATCCCTGGATGCCTTCAAGAAGAACTCCTCCATGGCCCTGGGCTCGGGCAAGCAGGCCGCATCGGACCTGAGCTCGGCCATGACCGACACCGGCGACACAGGCATCAAGGCCCTGACTGCGGCCAGCCAGAGCCTGACGGGGACCACCATGCCCAACCTCCTTACCGGCCTGGACAACCTCAACGCCTCCAACGGCTCCCTTCAGGGCGCCCTGAGCAGCCTGTCCACCACGGCCGCCCAGACCGACGCCCTGCTGGACCAGCTGGACTCCACCATTGGTCAGGCCCAGTCGACCCTGTCCACCACCAGGGCCTCCCTGGCCTCGGTCAGGTCCGATCTGGAGGGGGTTCGCACCGATGTGGCGGCCCTGGGATCCTCGGCCGCCTGGAACCGGATGGCCCAGACCCTGGGCTTGAGCCCCGAATCCTTCGGAAAGGCCATGGCCTCTCCGGTCAAGCTGGATTCCCACACGGTCTACCCGGTCAGCAACTACGGGTCGTCCGTGGCGCCCTTCTACACCAATCTGGCCCTCTGGGTGGGCGGGTTCATCCTGATCGCCATCTACAAGCTGGAGGTCGACAAGGAGGGCATCCGCAAGTGCACCGCCACCCAGGCCTACCTGGGCCGCTGGCTTCTGCTGGTCTTCGTCGGCTTCTTCCAGGCGCTGATCGCTACAGTGGGCGACCTGATGCTGGGCATCCAATGCCATCAGCCGGCCCTGTTCGTCCTGGCCGGGGTCTTTGCCTCCTTCGTCTACATCAACATCATTTATGCCCTGGCCGCCTCCTTCAGGCACATCGGCAAGGCCCTGGCCGTGGTCCTGGTCATTCTGCAGATACCTGGCTCATCGGGCATGTATCCCATTGAGATGATGCCCGACTTCTTCCGCAATCTGAACCCCTGGCTGCCCTTCACCTACGGAATCAACGCCATGCGCGAGACCATCGGCGGCATGTACGGCAACCACTATTGGCAGGATATGCTCCACATCTTCTGGTACCTGCCCGCGGCCCTCCTGATCGGACTGGTGGTGCGGCGGTACCTGCTCAACCTGAACGCCCTCTTCGACCGGCGGCTGGGCGCCACCGACCTGATGCTGACCGAGCAGAACCATTCGGCCGACCGTCGTCTGAGCCTGGGCAGCCTGGCCCGCTCCATCCTGGGCGAGGGCGACTACCGCGCTGTCATAAGGCGGCGGGCGCATCGCTTCCTGGCCCTCTATCCAACGCTGATCCGGGCTGGTCTGGCCCTGGTTCTGCTGCCGGTCCTCTTCCTCATCCTGCTGTTCAGCACCGAGGCCAAGATCGTCATGCTGATCGCCTGCATCGCCTCCATCGTCCTGATCGACGCCTACCTGATCATCGTCGAGTACATCTGCGACAGCTATGTGCAGCAGCTGGGTCTGACCGAGCGCCCCGGCATGGACTTCCACACCCTGATTCGCCCGCGTCGACAGGGTCCCTCGGCCGTGACCAGGCTGACCACGGCCGTGCGCGAATCAGTCCTGAACCGCGATGAGGAAGACGCTCACGAGGACGGTGACCGCTGATGAGGAACATTTGGAGGATCCTGCGCAAGGACCTGGCCGATGCCACCAGCAACGTCATCGCCATCATCGTCCTGATGGGCCTGATCATCGTCCCGGCCCTCTATGCCTGGTTCAACATCGCCGCCAGCTGGGACCCCTATAAGAACACCAAGGCCATCAAGGTGGCCGTGGCCAACACCGACAAGGGGTACAAGTCCGACCTGATCCCGGTCAGGATCAACGTGGGGGAGACGGTCACCAGCACGCTGCGGGCCAACGACCAGCTGGACTGGAGGTTCGTCAACCGCGACCAGGCCCTGGAGGGGGTGCGCTTAGGCGAGTACTACGCCGCCATCGTCATTCCCAAGGATTTCAGCGCGGACATGATGACCCTCTTCTCGAAGGATGTGAAGCACGCCAACCTTGAGTACTACTTGAACGAGAAGAAGAACGCCATCGCCCCCCATGTCACCGAGCAGGGGGCCGACACCGTGGCCACAACCATTGACAAGACCTTCGTCAAGACCGTGGGGCAGGTGGGGATCGATCTGGCCAGCCAGGTCTTCACTTATTCTCAGAGCCCCGAAGTCCAGGATTATCTGACCAGGACGACCGGCCACATCGACCAGATGTCACAGCGGCTGACCACTGCCTCCAGCCAGGTGAATGCCTATGCGGGCCTTCTGGGCTCCTCCGGCCAGATGATCGACTCCACCGGCAGAATCCTGGGCCGGTCCGACTCCGCCATGGCCGATGCCAGGAAGGCTCTGAATCAGGGAACCAAGGGGTCCAAGGATCTGGGCAAGTCCCTCTCCGGGTCGGCCCAGGCGGTCGATGCCGCCCTTGACCAGGCCTCGGGGGCCTATGACACCATCGGTTCCAAAATCGACGACGCCTTCGACAAGGTAGGTCAGCAGAGTGATGCCGTCAGCAGCCAGCTGAACGACCTGAGCGAACGGATCAGGGAATCGGCGGCTGACTACGACGGAATGATCGCCAGCCTGGAGGATCTGCGTGCCACGGTGGAATCCGACGCCAACCTGACAGCGGAGCAGCGCCAGGCCCTGCTGACCGCCATCGATCAGGCCCAGGCCGGAATGCGGGCGGCCCAGGCGGCTCAGCGCGACCTGGCCGATCGGATCAGCCAGGCCTCCCAGGCGGCCAAGGAGGGCAAGGACAAACTGGGCGGTCAGCGCCAGGATCTGAAGAACAGGATCGCCCAGGCCCGTGCCTCGGTGGATCAGGTCCGCGCCCAGTACCGCGATGATTTGAAGCCCCGCCTGGATGACCTGGCTTCCTCCATGGACACCGTGGTCACTTCGACCGACCGGCTGCTGACGGGCTTGGACGGAACCGTCAAAGGCGCCTCTGGGCTGACGGGCCCTATGACCAAGGACATCAGCCAGGCCAAGGACCAGCTGGGTGAGATCTCCCAGCGCCTGGACCAGGCCTCCAAGCGGCTGACCGACCTGGGGGGACACCTGACCCAGGCTTCGCAGGGCAAGGATGCGCAGGAGGTCAAAACCCTGCTGAGCGGGGATTCCGAAACCCTGGCCGCGCTTCTGTCCTCGCCGGTAGGCATCCATCGGCATGCGGTCTTCCCGGTCATGAACTACGGGTCGGCCATGACCCCCTTCTACACCATCCTTTCCATCTGGGTGGGCGCCACCATTCTGGCAGCCATGATGAAGGTGGCCCTGTCCGACAAGAAGAAGGCCTTCGTCCTGCACCTGGACTCCCTGGAGGATGCCTGGAAGAGGGCCGATGACCTGGATGAGGATTCCGAGGGCAGCCGCTCCTGGGGAGCCTTCCGCCCGGAGTCGCCAGGCAACGCCCGCCGCTTCGGGCTTCAGCTCTACCAGGAGTACTTCGGCAGATTCGCGGTCTTCGCGCTGATGGCCATCCTCCAGGGCTGCCTGATCGCCCTGGGCGACCTCTTCTACCTGAAGGTCCAGTGCGTGCATCCGCTGATGTTCGTGCTGGTGGCGGTCTTCGCCTCTTTCGTCTTCATGAATCTGATCTATACCCTGGTTGTCTCTTTCGGGGACATCGGCAAGGCCATCGCTGTCATCCTCCTGGTCATGCAGGTGGCTGGCTCGGGCGGCACCTTCCCCATGGAGACCCTGCCCGGCTTCTTCCAAGGGGTCTATCCCTTCCTGCCCTTCGTCCACGCCATCGGGGCCATGCAGTCGGCCGTTGCCGGAGCCTATGGCATGGAGTTCTGGCGGGAGATGGCCACCCTGGCCCTCTTCCTGGTGCCCTCGCTGCTGCTGGGGCTGGTCCTGCGCAAGCCCGTCATCCGCTTCAATGACTGGATCGTCAGAAACCTGGAGAGCACCCGGCTCATGTAGGGCCGAGTCCAACAGAAGGTGGTATAGGGTGAGAGCATGAGCGTCCAACTGGTTGAGGAGCGCCGCTACGACCAGATCATGAAGGATCGCGTCCTTCCTGATCTGGCCTCCTGTCGCAGTGACGGATGGATGATCTCCCATGACGGCGGCGAGGACGGGGGAACCTTGCTGGACAAGGCCCATCTCGGCGGCGTCGACCCCTCCCGGCTTCTGCATTACGTCTGCTATGACAGGGCGCTTTTCCGCCAGGGCGCGGTGGAGTCAGGGTCGGCTCGCGTGCGCGGGGCCGTAATCATCTCCTTCGGTTTTTCGGAATTCGCCGACAAGTATCAGGAGATGGCCTGGTACTTCCTGATGCAGGGGTACTCTGTCTGCATTCCCGAGCACTGGGGACACGGTTTCTCCGGCCGGGGCGTAAACGATCCCAGTCTGGTATGGGTGGATCATTGGCAGCGGTATGTGGCGGATTTGGCCGCTTTCTGCTCCCAGGTGGGCCAGCAGTACGCCCAGGACAAGCCCATGGTGCTCTATGCCCACTCCATGGGCGGCGGCGTGGCTGCAAGGATGCTGGAAACTTTTCCTTCGCTTATTGACAAGGCGGTCCTGTCATCGCCCATGATTGCGCCGCGGACCGGGTTCATGCCCTCGGTGGCATGGACGGCGACAAACGCCGCCTGCATGATGGGCCGCTCGCGCAGCATGGCTCCGGGGTTCGGCCCCTTCCGTCCCGAGCTGGACATGGGCAAGTACCCCAATGGCAGCCAGGCTCGGGTGTCCTGGACCCATAAGTTGCGGGCCAAGGAGGTGCATTACCAGACCAGCGCCGCCACCTTCGGCTGGGTAAGGGAGAGCCTGGAGATGAGCCGGGCCATACTGCGTCCTGACCGATGCAGCCGGGTGGAGACCCCTCTGCTGCTTTTCCAGGCTCAGCCCGACCGCTTTGTGCTGCCGATGCCCCAGAACCGTTTTGTCGACCAGGTCCAGCAGGGCGGCTGCCAGGCCACGCTGGTGCGCATCCCGGGCAGCATGCACGAGCTCTACCAGATGCCCGACAAGGTTCTGAGGCCTTACTTGGAGCGCATCTTCGACTTTTTGGACCAGCCCTGGCAGCTCGCTGACGACCGCTGATCAGACGCCGAGCAGATCGGCCAGCAGAAAGTCACTACCCTGCTTTTTTGCAGAGGCTAGTTCCCTGTACAGTTCCAAAGCTCTGACCAGCGCATCCGCATCATCCCAGTATTGATTCAAAAAAGGATATTTCTTGATATTGCGGAAGTTGCGGTCTTCCTGTCCGAGCTCCTCCTTGCAGAAGAGGCTGGGCTTCAGCTTGCTGTTTTTTGCGCCGCGATGGTGTGACTTCCAGCTGTTGTACTCGTCCAGCTTGCCCTCGCGGTAGACGATCAACATCTCGATCTCGGGATGCGTGGTGACGTTGATGGTTTGGGCATGTTCGGCGTAAGGCTGGCGCAGCAAGGTGCGGTGGCCCAGCTGGTCCTGTATGCAGAGGATGGTCACGTTTCGTCCATAGTCCTGGGTCAGAAAGTCACGAGCCAGGCTCTCACCGCTTCTGTCGCGGGTTGACCAGGCGTCGTCGTTGTAAGGATCGGTGATGATGCGATCCCGATTGATGAAGGTCAGGTGCTTGGTGACCAGTTTGTCGACGATGACCTGCTCGGCTACGCCTTCGCACGAGAAGAGAACTGCATCGTCCCCAATGGCCCTTGCAAGCTCCTCCCGCCTGCTATGCATGATGTTCTTGCCCTGCCACCTGGTCGGCTACGTATTGGCGCATGGCCTTGAGCTCGGCTGCCTTAGGGGCGGTACCTCCGATGTAGTTGGATAGGAAGACCTCGCTGTGCTTGAGCTCCCCGCGCCTGACTGCCTCTGAGTAGTTGATCGCCTGGATGCCCTTGCGCTCGTCTTCGCCACGTCTGAGGAAGTAAATATTGTCCTTGCGCTGGATCAGGTCGAGCAGTTCCGCGTAGTGGGTCGTGAACACCAGGGTGGCGCCATGAGGGTTGCTGGTCGCAGACATGAAGAGGTTGATGATCATGCGCACCAGCTCCTTGTTGATGCTGTTCTCGATTTCGTCGATCAGCAGATAGCCACCTGTGCGCAGGACCCGAATGGCCGCTTTGACGATTCGGGATCCGCGGACTGTGCCCAGGGAGAGCAGCCCGGCCGTGTCCATGTTGGACGTGACCACTTCTTGAGAGGTGCCGGCGAATCTCAGATGGGCGCGGTGTTCCTGGTCGATATGAAAGTAGTCGATGCTGTCATCGAAGACGTGCAGCACAGGATCGGCGATGGTGTCGACAGGAACGATGGGAAAGTAGGTTTCTGGTCCGATGCGGGCGATGACCTGAGTCAGATCCGTCTTGGTTTTTGGCAGAACGATGCTCGAGTGAGGGGAGAGGTAGTCGAAGGCCTCCTTGGTCAGGTAGGTGTCGGTGGATGCATCACCTGAGGATTGGGCTGCCGGACGCCGGACCTTGATCAGTTTCGAGCGTTGTTGGAAAGCGTCTGTATTGCGAAGTACGGACTTGGGCAGGGGCTTGCTTGGATAGCGCCAAAGTTGTTCCTGAGAAAACCGATAGGTGCTGTCGGTCAGGAGATCCATGCTTTCGTCGGAAGTGTCGTCGTGGACCGCATCCAGCTGTGACTTGAGCAGGTAGAAGTGCTGCTTGGACTCGAAGATCAGAGAAATCTGCAGGCTGGGCCCGAAGGCGCTGAGGGATCTGACGGAAGACAGCATAGGGCTGGCATCCTTGCTCAGGACGCTGACGGCCAGGGCCAAGGCGTTGAGTGCCGTGGTTTTGCCGGATGCGTTGATTCCCGTAAGGCACAGCACGTTCTGCGCGTAAATGTGACTGCCTGGACTGTTCTCCAGATAAGTCAGTCCGTTGCCAGGGGTTTTCGAGCGGACCTGGTCGCGGGCATAAAGATCCAGGGCTAGGGTCTGGTTTTCAAAGGGTTGAAGTCCCTCGACGACCATTCTGAGCAGACGCATGATAACCACCAATATTCCTGTAGACAGAAAAAGTGTCTACAGGAATATGATACGCCTGCAATCCTACTTGTTGAGCACCTTCTCCGGGTCAGCATCGAAGGTATCGACGCAATTCTGCGAGCAGAAGTAGTAGGTCTTGCCCTGGTAGTCGCGCTTGGCAGCGGCTGTGTTGGGGTCGATGGTCATGCCGCAGACCGGGTCGGTGACCTTGTCCGTCGCTGTCTGATCCTGCTGCATGTCGTCATGATGATGGAAGAGTCCCATCTCGTTTCCTTTCTCTTGGTTGTGTTCTTGGTGGGTGGAAATACTGAGGTCCCTGGTCAGGGCATCCATGTCGATTGGCTTGGCCTCCTTGACCGGCCTGGCCTTCAGAGGCGTGTGGCGCAGCCGGTTGGCGTTGAGCACCACTGACAGGGAGGAGAAGGCCATGGCTGCACCGGCGATCATGGGGTTGAGCAGGAGGCCAATGAAGGGGTAGAGCACGCCGGCGGCGATGGGGATGCCCAGGCCGTTGTACCCGAAGGCGAACCAGAGGTTCTGATGGATGTTGCGCATGGTCGCCGCTGAAAGGTCGATGGCCTTGACCGCCGCGTTCAGGTCGCCCGAGACCAGGGTCACGTCGGCGGATTCGATGGCCACATCCGTTCCGGTGCCGATGGCCATGCCCAGGTCGGCCTGGGCCAGTGCCGGGGCGTCGTTGATGCCGTCGCCGATCATGGCCACTTTGTGCCCCTGGGCCTGGAGGGCCTTGACGATGCTCGCCTTGTCCTCGGGATGGATCTGCGCCACCACCCGGGTGACTCCCACCTGGCCCCCGACCTGCTCGGCGGTGCCTTGGTTGTCGCCGGTCAGCATGATGGTCTGGATCCCGCGCTCGTTCATGTCGTGGATGGCCTGCTTGGAGCCGGCCTTGACCTGGTCGGTCACGGCCAGGACCCCGGCAAGCCTGCCGTCGATGGCCACGAAGATGGTTGTGCGGCCCTGATCCTCCCAGCTGCGGGCGGTGTCCAAGAGGGATTGTGCGCCAGTCTGGTCCGCCATGCCGTTCCCTAGATCGATTCCCTTGCCCTCGAGCAGTCTGCGGTTGCCGACAAGGACATGCGAAGTGCCCTTGCTCCCTTTAAAAGATCCAGAGGGGAAGGTTGCGTCGATGCCGGCGCCGGTGACCGAGTCGAAGTCCTTGGCCGGTACCAGCTCAAGGTTGCGGTCCTTGGCGGCCTGGACGATGGCCTGGGCCAGGGGGTGCTCGGAATTGCTCTCGGCGCTCGCGGCCGCCCTGATCAGCAGGTCCTCATCCAGCCCCTGCACGCTCTGGGCATCAGCAAGTTCAGGCCGGCCCTGGGTTATGGTGCCGGTCTTGTCAAGGACGACGGTATCGACGTCATGCGCTCCCTGCAGGGCCTCCGCCGACCGGTAGAGCACGCCGGCACGGGCGCCGCGTCCAGTGCCGATCGTTACGGACAGGGGGGTGGCCAGGCCCAAGGCGCAGGGGCAGGCGATGACCAGGACGGAGACCGCCGCCACGATTCCGTATACTCCCCGGGGCATGGGGCCGAACGCCCACCAGGCCACGAAGGTCCAGAGCGCTACCAGGATGACCCCGGGGATGAAGATTGACGATATCCGGTCGGCCAGCTTCTGGATGGGTGCCTTTGAGGTCTGAGCCGTCTTGACCAGCCGAATGATCTGCGCCAGAACGGTGTCCTGCCCTACCTGGGTGGCCTTGTAGCGCAGGGAGCCTGTGCCGTTGACGGTGGCTCCGACCAGGGAATCGCCCTCCTGCTTGAGGACGGGCATGGGTTCGCCGGTCACCATGGATTCGTCCACTGAGGATGATCCGGAAATGACCTGGCCGTCCACCGGCAGCTTCTCGCCCGGATGGACCTGAATCACGTCTCCGACGGCTACATCGTCGACGGCGATCTCCTGGGTGGTCTCCCTGCCGTCCTGGTCGGTCCTCACCACGGTGGCGGTCTTGGGCCTCAGTCCGATAAGGGCGCGGATCGCATCGCCGGTGCCGCGCCGGGCCCTTGCCTCCAGGATCTGGCCGAGGATCATCAGGGTGATGATGGTGCCCACAGCCTCGTAGTAGGGTTCGCGGCTTCCCTCAGGCAGGAGCTGCGGGGCCACGGTGACCACCAGTGAGTAGAGGAAGGCCGTGGCAGTGCCTAGGGCGACCAGGGAGTTCATCTCCGGGGCCCGGTGCGCCAGGGCCAGCCATCCGGTGCGGTGGATGGGCCAGCCGGAATAGAACATCACCGGCAGGATCAGGACCAGCTGGACCCAGGGGTTCATCAGCATGTGGGGCATGGGCAGGAACATGCCGAACATGGCCGGGATGAAGACCGGGAGCGTAAAGACCAGGGCTACGATGAACCGCCTGGTCAGGTCACGGATTTCTGCCGTGCGCTCCTGATCGGCCTCGTCCTGGTCGCTGCCGCCATTGGTCTGGGCGGGCTTGGCGGATTCGGTGGGTTCGGCTTGTGGGCGCTCGCCTTGTGACTGGCTACCCTGTGCTTGTTTGGATTGTGCCTCGGCGCTGCCGGTCGTCGGTCCATCGGTGGCCCGGAGCATCCCGTGGAGCATGTTCATCCCGCAGGCGAAGGGATAGTCGCCGGCCTTGGGCGGGGTCAGCTGGACGGTCGAGGTCTGGAAGGCGGGCAGGGTCTTGTCGATGTTGAAATCGTTGAAGACCACGTGCGAGGAGCACTCTCCGCTCTCCTGGCGGTCGAAGACCAGCTTGACCGGCCGCCCGGCCTGGACTTGGATCAGCTGGGGGCTGTATCCGCCCTTGACTGTGATGTGAACTGTCTGGACGCCGCCCTCATCCTTGGCCTGGGTGGCCTTTCTGGGCGCGAAGAAGTACCAGATGATGCCCGCCGTTATGGCCAGGGCCGCGATAAGGACCAGGATGCTGCTCATGTGGCTCACTATACCCCCCAGGGGTATACTGATGGTGAATTTCGAGATGGGTTTCATGAATTCGAGTCAGTCTTGGCTGCGTCATGAAGGCCATGGGATGAATGCGAATGGAGTGAATCGTGCCCGGATATGCCAACGATAAAAAACGGACCATCACCAGACTGCGGCGTGTCGAGGGCCAGGTCAGGGCCATCGAGCAGATGGTTGAGTCGGACACCTACTGCATCGATATCCTCACCCAGATCGCCGCCTCGACCAGCGCCCTGAAGTCGGTGGCTCTGACTCTGCTGGACGACCACATGAACCACTGCGTCCGCGAGGCTGCCGAAAAGGGAGGCGAAGAGGCCGACGAGAAGATGCAGGAGGCCTCCGAGGCCATCGCCCGGCTGGTTCGCTCTTAGCAACCCTCGCCGGGCAGGTCCAAACGGACTGGGAATTCTGGTGGGTATACCTGAAATATCGAATGGGCTGAACAGTCCCGGCTGCCATCGGACCAATAAAAAATGTCTTCGACCGACATCAGTCAGCCGAAGACATTTCCATTTCTTCGTGCGAACGGAGGGAGTTGAACCCTCACGAGCATCAGCTCACTGCCACCTGAAGACAGCGCGTCTACCATTCCGCCACGTTCGCAGACAACTGGAAAGGTTAGCACGGTTGTCTGCGCGGCGCAATAATGGCGTGTTGATTCAGCCCTTGGATCCGTGGGCGTAGAACCTGGCCAGCGTCTCCTTCTTGTAGTCGTCGAAGTAGCCGCCATCGATGGACTGACGGATCTCGTCCAGCAGCCTTACGAAGAAGCGCTCGTTGTGGATGGTGGCCAGCGTGTAGCCGTTGAGCTCGTGGGCGCGGAGCAGATGGTCGATGTAGGCCCGGGAGTAGTGGGTGCAGGTATAGCAGTCGCAGTCCTCTTCGATGGGTCTGAAATCGGCCTTGAATTGGGCGCGCTTGATGTTCCAGCGGCCGTCACGGGTGAAGACGGCCCCGTTGCGTCCACAGCGGGCCGGGGATACGCAGTCGAAGGTGTCCCCGCCGTTCTCCACGCCTGCAAAGATGTCGTCCACAGCGGCGATGCCCAGGACGTGCCTGGGCCGGGATTCGGGCATTTCGTCGCAGATCCAGGCGCAGGTCTGCCCCAGCAGCCGTTTCTCTATGGCGCCCCCGATTCCTACGCCGTCGAAGTCCAGGGAGGCGATCTGGCGGGCGGCGCGTCGGCGCAGATCCTCATAATTGGCCCCCTGCACCACGCCGAACAGGGCCTGGTAGGGCTTGCCGGTCCGCGCTTGGGTCAGCCTGTGGTGCTCGTCCACGCAGCGTTTGGCCCAACGGAAGGTGCGCTCCACTGACTGTTCCTGGTAGGTGCGGGTGTTCATCAGGGTCGTCAGCTCGTCGAAGGAGAACATGATGTCGGCTCCGATGCGATGCTGGATGCCCATGGAGATCTCGGCCGAGAAGCGGTGCCGGTCGCCGTTGAGCGGGGACTTGAAGGTGACCCCGTCCTCATCCACGAAGGCCAGGCGCTCCTTGCCTTCGGCGATCACCTGGTCCGACTTCATGCCGGTCACGTCCATGGCCAGGGTCTTCTTGAATCCCGCCCCCAGCGAGAGCACCTGGAAGCCGCCCGAGTCGGTGTAGGTGGGGCCGTCCCAGTTCATGAACCGGGCCAGGCCGCCTGCTTGGTCCAGAATGTCAGGGCCGGGGCGCTCGAACAGGTGGAAGGCGTTGGCCAGCAGGACCTGGGCGCCCAGCTGCCGCATCTGCTCGGGCAGGACGGCCTTCATGGCCGCCTGGGTGGCCACGGGGATGAATGCGGGGGTGCGGATGTCTCCGTGCGGAGTATGGATGATGCCGGTGCGGCCGTAGCGGCGGCCATTGCGTCCCAGACCTTCGGGGCTGTCAGGCAGACGGTTCAGGGTCTCGAATGAGAATGCGGTGCGGTCGCCGGGTCGGCCTGGCGTGGCTCCCAGCGGGTTGGTGATCAGGCTCATGGCTCCACTGTATCCAAGACATCCAACCGTCCCGCAGCCGCCCTGTGTACAGTCGATATGACTTTCATGCAATGTCCAGACAACATTCAGCATTTCGGCCCTAGACTTGGAAGCAATGCATGCGAGGACCCGCTTCGCCTGTCAGCCGGAAACAGCAAAAAGCGCGGGCGACGGGGTAGATTGACAAGCGTGACCGAATAGCAGGCAGCGGCATCGATCCGAAGGAGCAGAAATGGCTGAAGAGCACAAGGCCGACCCTTGGAGGGGCGGCGATGACGATCAGTCCTGGCAGCCAAGCCACATCGAGCGCGGGGCCGCCAATCAAGAGCAGGAGACGGGAGCCTCCACAGATCAGACCGACTCTGCTCAGGTTCCCGGGCCAGAAGCAGGGGACCAGCAGACTCAGGCCTGGGATCAGAGGCCCACAACCCCTATTGCCATGCCTGGTGGCGATGCACGGTCCACGACTGCGGAAACCGCGTCGAATGACGGCAGTGGCACCGGGGCTTCAACCTCCGCTTCCAGCGACTCGGCCACAGGGCAGGATGCGCAGACGCAGCAGCAGTCTTACTACCGGCCTGCGCCCGAGTATGGTGCCTACGCACCCGCAGGTTCGCGTCCGCCTGCCAACGACCAGGGTCAGCAGCAGCCCAGCCAGCCCCGTCAGAATGCCGGCCAGAGCCCCCAGGGTGGCCAGCCCTCCGGCCAGGGTCCCTTCGTGCCCTTCGGATCCGGCGGCCCCAACAACGGCCGGTCCGGTCCTGGCAATAACGCCGGCAGCAGCATGAGCGGCACGGGCAAGTACGTCTTCACCGCTGTGGTGGCCGCATTAGTGGCCGCTGCCCTCATGCTGGGGCTGGGTTGGGCGGCACTGTCCAACGGATGGATCACCCTGCCCTCGTCCTCCTCGCTGAACGGGGTCTCCTCCAACTCCTCGGGCCAGGGCACAGCCAAGGTCCAGGGCGGCCAGGCTCCCGACTGGCAGGCCATCAGCAAGCAGGTTTCCGAGTCCGTGGTCTCTATCCAGGTGCAGACCAAGAGCGGGGTGGGGGCCGGATCGGGCGCGGTCTTCGACACCCAGGGCCATGTGGTCACCAACAACCACGTGGTCGATGGCGCTCAGGAGATTCACGTCACCCTCTCCAACGGGCAGATGTACACGGCCAAGGTGGTCGGCACCGACACCACGGCCGATCTGGCCATCCTCAGCCTGGATCAGGCGCCCTCCGACCTGAAGCCTGTGAAGTTCGCCGACTCCGAAAAGCTGGCTGTGGGCGAGAATGTCATGGCCATCGGCAATCCACTGGGTTACGAGAACACGGCCACCACCGGCATCGTCTCGGCTCTGAACCGCCCGGTCTCGGTCATGGACGAGAGCAACAACAACCCGATCGTGACCAACGCGGTCCAGCTGGATGCGGCCATCAACCCCGGCAACTCGGGCGGCCCCACCTTCAACGCGGCCGGCGAGGTCATCGGGATCAACTCTTCCATTGCCTCCATGGCCTCCTCCAAGTCCGAGGCGGGATCCATCGGCATCGGGTTCGCCATTCCGTCCAACCTGGTCAAGCGGATCGCCGATGAGATCATCAAGGACGGCAAGGCCAAGCACGTCTCCCTGGGTGTCACCATCCAGAGCAGCACAGCCCAGGCCGATGGGGTCACCCGAGGCGGTGCCAAGGTCACCAAGGTGGTCTCCGGCTCCCCGGCCGACAAGGCGGGTATCAAGACGGGCGACACCATCGTGGCCTTCAACGGCCATGCGGTCAACAACAACTTCTCCCTGCTGGGCTTTGTCCGGGCTGCCGCCTTCGGTGACTCGGTCAAGATCACCGTGGTCAGGGACGGCAAGACCTCCGAAGTGAACGCCACTCTGGACCGCGAGGAGCAGACCGTTCAGGGCAAGCCCAGGACCAACAAGAGGAACTCGGACGGCAGTGGTCAGGACGGCGACTCTGACCAGGGCGGTTCGGGCGACGACGATGACTCCATGGATCCCTTCCGCTTCTTCTTCGGGCAGTGATCCGGGGCTGACCCCCAGGGGCCGCATCCGTCACTTTGGCGGGTGCGGCCCCTTGTCGTACTCGCCGTCCATCGCCGGCACCGACGCGGTATAGGCTTGATGTGTCAAGAGGAAAAGAGAGCCGTGATCCGGCTACGGCTGTCAGGCTGACAAGTCCGGAGCGGGGAAGTGGTCATGTCGAAAATCCTGGGTTTCGCCAAGAAGGTACCCATGCTTTGGGTGGTTCTGATTTGCGGGCTGGCCATGGGCCTGCTCTGGCACCCCTATCGCCAGGCCGCCCAATGGCTGGTCGCCGTCCTGGTGGCCGTTTCGCTGGTGGACACCCTCAAGGGGATGATCGATGACGTGCGCCAGGGCCACGTGGGCGTGGATATCCTGGCTGTGGTCGCCATTCTCTCCACCCTGGCTGTCAAGCAGTATTGGGCCAGCTGGGCCGTGGTCCTCATGCTCTACTCCGGCGATGCCATCGAGCAGTATGCAGGGAACAGGGCGCAGAACAACCTGACGGTGCTGGTTCAGGCCGCCCCCCAGGTGGCCCATGTGGTTCAGTCAGAGCTGCCGGAGGGGGAGCATGCCCTTCCCAAGGAGAGCGACTGGAGCACAGTGGCGGTCGATAAGGTCCGTTTGAATGACCTCCTGGTGGTCAAGCCCGGCGAGACCGTGCCCGTCGATGGCGAGCTGATCAGCCCCACCGCCACCCTGGACATGTCCACCATCAACGGCGAACCCATGCCGCGCAGGCTCTACCAGGATGCCCAGGTCATGTCCGGGGCGGTCAATGGCTCGGGCACCTTCCTGATGCGGGCCCGGCAGCTGGCCCGTGATTCCCAGTATCAGCGCATCCTCAACCTGGTGCGTTCCGCCCAGAACTCGCGGGCTGCAGTCGTCAGAACAGCCGACTTGATGGCAGTCCCCTTCACCGTGGTGGCCTTTATCATCGCCTGTGTGGCCTGGATCATCTCTGGCGTGCCGACCCGGTTCGCCCAGGTTCTGGTCCTGGCCACCCCCTGTCCTCTGCTGATCGCCGCCCCTGTGGCCTACATGGCCGGGACCGGGAGGCTGGCCAAGGCGGGGCTGCTGATCAAGACCCAGGACGTGATCGAGAATCTGGGCCGGGTTTCGCACATCTTCTTCGACAAGACCGGCACGCTGACCGTCAAACGTCCCCAGGTAGCCAAGATTGACCTGCCTGACGGTAGCGAGCAAGAGGTGGATACAGACCGGATTCTGGCCATGGCAGGCGCTGTGGAGTCCTACTCGGTCCACATCCTGGCCAACGGAATAGCTGAAGCGGGGGCCGCTGCCCAGGAGCGACTGCGGGCACAGAGCAGTGACGAGATTCATCTGCATGCGCGGGAGGTTCGGGAGGACTCCGGCAACGGGATCCAGGGTATGGTCGACGGCCGTCAGGTCAAGGTGGGCAGGGCCCAGTTCGTGGCCGACGGGCATTCAAGTGATTCCTTTGGCCCCCTGGCGCCTGACGAGATGGCCTCCTATATTTCTATCGATGGGGTCCTGGCCGCCAGAATCGTCATGAAGGACGTGCCCAGGTCGGATGCCGCCCAGACCATCGCCCAGCTGCGGGAGCTGGGGATCACCCGTCTCTCCATGGTTACTGGTGACAAGGAGGCCTCGGCTCGGATCATCGCCGACCAGGTGGGCATCACCGACGTGCATGCCGGCCTCTTCCCTGAGGACAAGGCCGATCTGATCGCCAAGGCCTCCAAGGAGGAGCCCAACCGGCAGCCATTCTGGGACATCTGGCTGTCCAAATTCCTGGGGGAGTCAGTGACCAAATCCATCACCGTGATGGTGGGGGACGGGGTCAACGATGCTCCGGTCCTGGCTGCCGCCGACGTGGGTATGGCTATCACTGACGGCACCACCACGGCTGCCTCTGAGTCCGCTCAGGCCGTAATCATGAATGACGACATCGCTTGTCTGCCAAGGTCAATCACCATTGCACGCAGAACCAAGCGGGTCATGCTCCAGGCGGTCATGCTGGGGCTGACCCTGGCCACCGTGGGCATGCTCTGCGCCGCCTTCGACCTGATCCCGGTGGTTGTCGGCGCCTTTACCCAGGAGGCCATCGACGTGGTTTCCATCCTCTGGGCCCTGACCGCGCTGATAGACCGGGACTGAGACCATTTCGCGACGCTTGGTGAAAGTCCCGGGGATGGAGCCCGCCTGGCTCTGTTCCCGACCGTCGCTTTGCGTTAGGCTGACAAGCATGAGCGATATTAATGTCAACGATTCCACCATGCCCGCACCGGCCCGCGGCGAGGAAGCCGGCTCACCCCTGCGCGTGGCCGTCATAGGCGCGGGGCCTGCAGGGGTCTATGCCTCTGACATTCTGCTGCGGCAGCTTCGGGAGAAGGGTGCCGACCTGGGTCTGGGCGACCGGGCCCGTATCGATCTGTTCGAGAAACTGCCCGTTCCCTTCGGCCTGGTCCGTTACGGCGTGGCCCCGGACCATCCCAGCATCAAGTACATCGCCGGCGCCTTGGAGAAGACCCTGGACAACCCCGAGATCCACCTCTATGCGGATGTGGAGTTCGGCAGGGACGTCAACCTGGATGATCTGCTTCAACGCTACGATGTGGTCCTCTTCGCCACCGGTGCGGTGGACGACCGCCCCCTGGAGATCGCCGGGCACGAGCTTGAAGGCGTTCACGGGGCCGCCCACTTCGTCGAATGGTATGACGGCTATCCCGACGCTGACCAGGACTGGCCCCTGGGTGCCAAGCAGGTGGCCGTCATCGGAGGCGGGAACGTGGCCATGGATGTCTCCAGAATCCTGATGCGGCGGGCTGACGACCTGCTGGGCACCGACATCCCCGGCAATGTCTACCAGGGGATTCAGGGCAACCAGGCCCGCGAACTGCACATGTTCATCCGCCGCGGCCCGGCCCAGGCCAAGTTCTCGGTCCAGGAGCTGCGCGAGCTGGAGAAGCTGCCCGGAGTGCAGATCATCATCAACGAAGAGGACTTCGACCTGGATCAGGAGACCATCGACCGGGCCGGTGCCGACAAGCTGACCCGCCAGATGCTGGAGGAGCTCTTCACCATCAGGGAAATGGCCGAGGACATGGCTGAGGACGGCGGCGTCGACTTCGAGGGCAATCCCGCCGACCGCCGTTTCTATATGCACTTCTACCGGATGCCTGCCGCGATCATCGGCCAAGACGGCAGGGTGACCGGCATTCGCGTGGAGAAGACCAAGGTCACGCCCGAGGGCACCATGGAGGAGACCAGCCGGTACGAGGAGTACCCGGTGCAGGCCGTCTATCATGCCATCGGCTACAAGCCTGCCGAGGTTCCCGGCATTCCTTACGACTTCTCCGGCTACACCCTCTCCAACGTCCACGGTCGCGTGACCACTGCTCCCGAGGGGCAGGACGGCCGACCCATCGACCGTCTCTACGCCACGGGCTGGGCCAAGAGGGGGCCTGTGGGCCTGATCGGGTCCACCAAATCCGATGCCCTAGAGACCATCGGCAACATGCTGGATGACCTGGCGGCCAGCCCGGACCACGGCCGCTTCGCCAAGGACCGCGACGACGATTCGATTGATCGTTTCCTGGCGGAGAGGGGCATCCAGCCCATTGACTTCGCCGGTTGGAAGCGGGTCGATGCCTATGAGCGCGCCGAGGGCGCCAAGGTCGGACGCGAGCACATCAAGGTCATCGACCCAGACCAGCTCCGCCAGCTTGCCCACGGCGAGTAGACGATCGCTCTTAGGTCGTCGGTAGCAGTGGCAGGGCCTGGATGAGGTTCATGAATCCTCACCCAGGCCCTGTTTTCTTGGTATGCCCTACTGGGTGCTTACGGCAGACGGATAGGCCTGGTGCAGCTATCATTGTCATTAGAGCCCCTCACGGAATCGAAGGAGCGTGACATGGCTAATCTGACTCTCTATCCGGCTACCCTCCAATGGGCCGTTGAGGAGAGCGATGCCGATCCAGTGGCCCTGTCTCAGCGCCGGGGACTTGGCCAGTTGCCGGATTGGCTGGAATCCAAGGAACCCGTATCCGTATCCTTCAACAAGGTTGAGCAGCTCAGCAGGGCCCTGCATGTGCCTTTCGGTGCCCTGGTCAGGTCGGTTGTGCCCCAGCGTCGCCTTGAGCCTCTGGTTCGTTACCGGACCGTAGGCAACACGTCTGTGCAGCCCAGCAAAAATCTGCAGGACACCATCGACCAGATGCGGTTCAGGCAGGAGTGGGCCAGGGATGAATTGCTTGAGTCCGGCTTGGATGCCAACCCGCTAGTCGGTTCGGTGCGCGATGCCGAGCAGGACGATTCCCTGGCTGATGCGCTTCGCTCCACCCTTGGGCTGGATGGGCGCTCTGCCTGGGAGGGCGGCAATTCCAGCGACCGTTTCCGTCAGCTCAAGGAACGTGCCTCCCATGCGGGCATCATGATCATGCTCAACTCCCAGGTGGGTTCTGTGAGTTCTCGAAAGCTGGATCTTCAGGAGTTCCGGGGATTCGTGCTGATCGACGATATGGCTCCGCTGGTGTTCATCAACAGAAATGATTCCTTTGACGGCATGATCTTCACCTTGATTCACGAGGTGGGGCACGTACTGCTGGGCACTCAGGAGCTCTTCGACGGCATTGGCGGCCAAGGGGACCGCAAGGCAACGGAGCGCGCGATAAACCGGGCGGTGGTAAAAGCCGTGATTGACGATGAGCGCTTCCGGCAGGTATGGCGAGAGCAGCTGGTAGGTGATAAAGAGCCGGCCGATGCCGCGGAGTCCATAGCTGGTGAATTCCATCTGAGTGCCTTAGCCATGGGGATACAAGCCCATCAGCTCGGCTTGACTGGCGAGGATACGCTTGAGGAGCTGCAGGCACGAATGAATCGGCATCTTCATGACAGGGCCGTCCACCGTCAGGAGCGGGAATCCCGCGGTAATGGCAACAGGACCAATGCCTCCAGGGTCGATACCGGTTTCGTCCGCCTGGTCAATGCCGCCATGGACGGGGGAAGACTGGCTCCGACTGAGGGCTTCGACCTGGTGGGGGTGCGTTCCCCGCAGTCTTATCAGGGGTTGATTCGTGAAAAGAAGCTGATATGACCGCCACCCTCTACCTGCCCGATTCCAACGTCTTCATCGCCTCCTGCCGGCTCAACCATCCTTTCGACTACAAGGAATTCCACCCCTTCTGGCGATGGATGGAAAAGCTGGCTGAGGACAAGGCGATCGCCTTGGTGGATGTCGTCTACGACGAGCTGGTCAACGAGCAGGCCGCTGATCCCGATATGCTGGATCTTTGGGTACGTGCAGTGTTCAAAGGTCGTCAAATAAGTCATAAGGATGACAGGTATGGGCAGGTCTATGCGCAAATCCAGGATTATCTGGTCACCTGCGGGAAGTATACGGAAGAGTCGCGCCGATACTGGGAGCCGGAGAGCAAGGCGGATCCCTGGCTGATCGCCGTGGCCAAGGTCGAGGGAGCAGTCATCGTGACGGATGAGGCCCGGGTTCCGCTTCAACAGGGGCAGCACATGAAGAAAGAGCCCAAGATCCCTAATATCGCTGACCATTTTGGGGTAAAGACCATGAATCTTCGCCGGTTCTTCGATGAAAACGGGAGGATGAAGAAGGTCCAATATGTTCTTCCTAAGCCTCAAGGCGAGAGGAAAGACGTGAGCCAACCAGGCCTGTTCTGAAAGGACAGTAGGGGGAGGAGCCCAGCAGTCCTATCTTTTCAGCGGTCGTTCAGCAAAAATTCAGCGGCATTGTCTACCATGGAACCCATGAATGGCAAGCTGAAGGTTCACGGACATTTCAACGGCCTGAAAACGACGCTTTTGTTCGCCCTCATGTGGGCCGTTATCATGCTCATCTGGTGGCTGACCGGCGGTCGCCAGGGGACGCTGGGCGTCTATATCCTCATAGGCCTGGCCACCACTTTCGGATCCTACTGGTTCTCCGACAAGGTTGCGATCGCCTCCATGCATGCCCGGCCGGTCAGCGAGCAGGAGGCTCCCGACCTTTATCGGATTGTCCGGGAGCTGTCGGGGAGGGCCGGCAAGCCCATGCCCCGCATCTACATCGCCCCCACCGACTCGCCCAATGCCTTTGCCACAGGCCGCAACGAGCGCCATGCCGCCGTCTGCTGCACCCAGGGGATCCTGCGCATCCTCAACGAGCGTGAGATTCGCGGGGTGCTGGGCCACGAGCTCATGCATGTCTACAACCATGACATTCTGACTTCTGCAGTTGCTTCGGCCATGGCCACGGTCATCACCTACCTGGGGTACTCCCTCATGTATTTCGGCGGCGACAGCCGGGACAGGGATAACGATTCCGGCGTCTTCGGCCTCCTGGGCGTGCTGATCAGTTCGATTCTGGCCCCCTTGGGCGCCTCCCTGATCCAGATGGCCATTTCGCGCACCCGCGAGTATGACGCCGACGAGGACGGCAGTCGGCTGACTGGGGACCCGGCGGCTCTGGCATCGGCGCTGAACAAAATATCCTACGGGTCTCAGGCCGCGCCCATGCCGCAGACCGCCGGCACCCAGAGCGCCGCCGCCATGATGATCGAGAATCCCTTCTCTGTCCGGGGATTCAGCAGGCTCTTCTCCACCCATCCGCCCACCGATGAGCGCATAGCCCGCCTGATGCAGATGAGCCAGGAGATGGGTCAGACCCAGGTGAATTCCGGGCATGGAGCCCAGGTGGGGTACTGAGAGAACAGTGGGCCGAGGCGCCTGTACCCCTGTCGATAGTGGTGACCGTTTCCGCCTTAGTGCCCTCAGTTGCGAAGAATCCAGCTCGTCATAGAGGCAACGAGGAACCCGAGGCTTTAGGTTATCCGTGCTTTAGATCTGAATTCTGCGCCCGTTGCAGACCACGGTTTTGACGGACCAGTCTGCCGGGTTCAGGAGGAGGAGGTCGGCCGCATAGCCGGGTGCCAGAAGACCCAGCGGAGCATCGGTGATCGGGTTGGGACGGTCAAGTCCCAGGGCCCGGGCAGGTGTCAGAGTGGCGGCTTCCACGGCTTGTGGGGCTGGGAGGCCGATGGCTTGGACGGCTCGGCCGACTGCCACATCCAGGGTCAGGGTTGAACCAGCGATGGCTCCGTTGGAGGTCAGGCGGGCGTGGCCGCCCTTCACGGTTACATTCAGGGAACCCAGCTTGTAGGCGCCGTCCTCGCAGCCGGTGGCCTCCATGGCGTCGGTGACCAGGGCTATCCGATGGGGGAAGAGCCTGAAGGCCAGATCGACGCAGGGGTCCTGCACATGGAAACCGTCGTTGATCAGCTCGGCCGTGACCCGAGGGTCCTCCACGGCGGCCGGAATGGGTCCTGGCTGACGGTGGCGGATGCCGTTCATGGCGTTGAAGACATGTGTGAGTATGCGGGCGCCGGCATCAAAGGCGCGGCGGGTCTGGTCATAGTCGGCATCGCAATGGCCGACCGCGGGCACCACACCGGATCCGGCCAGGCGGGAAATGGCCTCGTAGCCATGGTCGCGCTCGGGGGCCAGCGTCACCTGGCGTATGCAACCGTCGGCGGCCTCCAGAAGACTGTCGAGAACCGCGGGTTCAGGGTCGCGCAGGCACTTGGGATCGTGCGCCCCCTTGCGGGAGAGGGCGATGAAGGGCCCCTCCAGGTGGGTGCCCAGCACGTCGGGTCTGGAGTCCATGACCCGCCTGACCGAGCGCAGATTGGTGCACATCGTGTCGACCGGGTTGGTGATCAGGCTGAGCACCTGCCGGGTGGTTCCATGGACCATATGGCAGGCCCTGGCTGTGCGAATGGCCTCGTCACCGTCATCGAAGGAGTGAACCCAGCCGCCGTGGGAGTGGATGTCGATGAACCCTGGGGTGAGAATGAAGCCGGTCGCATCGATGAACTCTACGCCGTCCGCATTCACGTCATGGTTATCTGATTCAGTTTGGACGGAGGGGGGTAGGCTGGGCAGGCCAGCGACTCGCAGTGCGGATTCCAGGCTCTCTCTACCTTGTCCGACCTGTTCAATCCTGCCCTCTAGGGCCAAAATCCAGCTATCTTCCCTGATTCCTCGAGCGTCTATCAGTCTTGCGCCGGTCAGGACAAGGGGATGGGCCGGTCCATTCAGGGATGACTCGACCGCTAGCCCCGCCGACTCGTATGCTTCCTTGCACATGTTTGGTTTGCCTTCTAGATGGACTGCCAGTCAGGCTTGTTGGCATAGGCCCACTTGTAGTAGTCGCGGTTGCGCAGGCGGGAGGCGGCGGCCTCGTCCACGATCACGGTGGCGTGGGGGTGCATCTGGAGGGCGGATGCCGGGCAGAAGGATGATATGCCGCCCTCCACGCTCTCGGCCACGGCTTCTGCCTTGCCGGCCCCGAAGGCCAGGAGGACCAGCTGGCGGGCCTTGAGTATTGTCCCGATTCCCTGCGTGATGCAGTGGGTGGGCACCTGGTCCATGTCGTTGTCGAAGAAGCGGGCGTTGTCGATGCGGGTCTGTTCGGTCAGGGTCTTGATGCGGGTGCCCGAGGCCAGGGAGGATCCGGGTTCGTTGAAGCCGATGTGCCCGTCGGTGCCGATGCCCAGGATCTGCAGGTCGACGCCGCCGGCATCCTCGATGGCCTGGTCATATACACGGCCAGCGTCCTTGATGGTGTCCAGGTTCCCATTGGGCACCCTCACCTTGGCAGGGTCCAGGCCCAGAGGTTCGACCACGGTCCGGTCGATGGTGGACCGATAGGACTGGGGGTGGGCCGGATCCAGCCCTGCATACTCGTCCAGGGCGAAGCCGCGTACCTGTGAGACGTCGATCCCCTCCTTGTGGACCAGATCGGCCAGCGCCTGGTATGCCGCCAGGGGACTGGAACCCGTGGCCAGACCCAGCACGCAGTCAGGCTTGCGCCGGATCAGGTCGGCCGTGCAGCGGGCATAGATTCGGCCGGCTTCCTCCTGGGACTTGACGATGATGATTTCGGTCATGATGCGATTTCCTTTCCGATAAAGTCAAATGGGCGACTGTCGGCGGCCATGCGTCCTGCCAGGGCGGCGCCGATGGCTGCGATGGGCAGGTCGGCCGTGGCCAGGCGCAGCCGGTCGGGCAGATTCAGCGAGGCGATGAAGTGGCTGCAGGCCGCGCTCCTATTCAGATGCTCGGTGACCAGATCCAGCAGGGGCTGGCCGGTTTTGCTCATGCCGCCGCCCAGGATGATGATTGCGGGATCGATGGTCAGGGCCACGATCTGCACGGCCAGGGCAATGCCATGGCCGATGATGTCCTCCACTCTCTGGGCGCGCTGATTCCCTTGACTTGCCTGGGCGATCAGGTCGGGCAGGGGATGGGCGATTCCCGGCCAGAGGGCTTCCACGGCCGAGCCTGAGGCCACGGTCTCCAGACAGCCGCGCTGGCCGCACTTGCAGGGGAACTGGTGGGCATCCACTGAGATGTGGCCGATTTCGCCGATTGCCCCGCTGGCTCCGTGTTCGATCCTGCCCCCGCGGATGATGCCCGCTGCCAGACCGGTGCCTAGGTTGATGAAGGCCACCACATGGTCGTCCTGGTCAGGCACGGCCCTGGGTTCGTCACGCCCGGGCTCTGATGCGGAACGTCGGGCCTGGTCCCGGGCAGCCTCGGAGTGGGGTGTGGTTCCATGGGTCATCAGGGTATTGCCAGCCTGCGAGGCAGCTCCCAGAGCAGCGATGTTGACATCGTTCTCGACGCGGACGGGCAGACCGGTCGTCTTGGCAACGGCAGGGCCCAGAGCCATGTGGCGGATGCCTAGGTTGACCGCGTCATCCACCATCCCCCGATTGGCATCCACTCGCCCCGGGATGCCCAAGCCTACGGTGACCGGACCCTGGTTTGGGCCCACCTGATCCAGCAGGTGGCGGATAAGTGCCGCTGTGTCGTCATGAACCGCTTGGTTGCCCTGGCGCGTGGGGGTTCGATGGCAGGCCAGCAGGTGTTCGTCACCATCTATGGCCACGCCCTCGATCTTGGTGCCGCCGATGTCAATTCCCAGGCTGATCGGGCCGGCCTGGACGCTATCTTTGTCCGCCCTGGGATGCGGGGTTGATGTTGCCATGGGGTTCAGCGGGCCTGGCCCTGGTCCGTCTGTCCCTGTCCGCAGGCCTGCTTGATGGCCGTAGCGATGGAGACCGCCGGGTCGTTGTAGGGAATCAGGGTGGACTGGAAGGCGTGATAGAGGTCGGACTTGCCGGGCCAGACCGTGCCGATGACATGGTTGTCGGCATCCAGCTGATGCCACCAGGACCCGTCCTGGTGGTCGATCAGATAGTGGTCCACGTAGCTGCAGAAGGTGGCGTACCAGTCGGCGTAGGTGGCCTTGCCGGTGGCTGCGTAGAGGGTGGACGAGGTGTTCAGGGCCTCGGCCAGGGTCCAGTGCATGCGGTCGTGGACCACCGGGCGGCCCTGCCAGTCCGTGGTGTAGACCAGGCCCTCGGCTCCGTCGGCGGCCCAGCCATCCTCAACAGCCCTGGCGAACAGGTGCTCGGCAGCTTCGATGTAGCGGCGGCGGTCGGTCTCTTGATCGAACCTGCTTAATGCGTACTGGGTGATCAGCCTGGCCCATTCGATTCCGTGGCCCGGCGTGGCACCGTAAGGCTTGAACTGGTCGGCCTTGTTGTCCTGGTTGTAGTCCAGGTCGGCCTGCCAGTCGCTGTTGAAATGCTCGGGAATGCGCCACTGGTTGTTCTCGGCCCAGCTGATGACCTGGTCGATGATGCGGCCGGCGCGCTCGCGGTAGTCCTCCTTGCCGGTGGCATCGGCCACGGCCAGGAAGGCCTCGGTGCTGTGCATGTTGGCGTTGAGTCCCCGGTAGGGGTCCAGCCGGGTAAAGCCGCTGTCCCAGGTGTCGACGGCCAGGCCCTTCTCGTCATCCCAGAAGTAGCGGTTGAAAATCTCCAGTGCCTGATCCAGCAGCTCCTGCCCGTCGGGGTCACCGGCCAGCATGGCCGAGGAGGCAGCCAGGACTACGAAGGCGTGGGTGTAGCAGGACTTGCCGCTCTCGGGCTGGCCTTGCCATGAGACTGAAGGGTACCAGCCGCCGTGTTCATCGTCGTGCAGGTTGCCTTGAAGGGCCTGGACGCCGCGGTGGACCAGCTCCGACGCTCCCGGGTAGCCCAGGAGGCTGCCGATGGCGTAGACGTGGGTCATCCGGCAGGTGATCCAGGTCTGAATGCCCTGGTCGGGGTCGATGCTGCCGTCGTCATTGAGCCAGCCGGCGCCGCCCTGCTCGGTGGGGAACCCGCGCCCGAAGTCCAGGAAACCGTAGGTCTGAGAGGCCATGAAGATGCGGTTGGCCTCGTTGCCTAGTAGGTACCGGGGATTGGTAGCGGACGGTGAGGTTCCCGAATGGTCCGGTGTCGTGGTCATGGCGATCGCTCCTTTGCTCAGCGAGGGGATGCAGCTGTTTCTGGTATCTGTTCACAGCCTAACACGTAATTGTTAGGAAAATAAACTTTTTGTTGTACTTGCCACTCCTACTTAGCTGTGATCCTAGTGCACGGTTTCGAAAACAAACTGTTCTGGGGCCTCCATGCCGAGCCTGGATCCGGCCGGTCAAGGAAGTTTACAATATGAGGTGAAGGCTTAAAGAGCAATTATGGATTGGGCATAGTCACGGGGTTCAATGCCCAATCCCCATGGCGGGGTCCCCGTTCCCGCCCTACCGATCGTCAGGCGAATCATGACCAGCAATACCGGCAACCTGTCCAAGGCGCTACCTACGTCGGTGCGGCAGCATAACCGCGCCATCCTACTCAGGCTGCTTTACCCCGATGTCAGTATGACTAGGGCTGATCTGGCCCGAGCCTCCCGGCTGACCAGGGTCGCTATATCGGATATCGTGGCTGAGTTGCTGGGTGAGCATCTGCTCATGGAGGTGGGTTATAGCAAATCCACTGGGCCGGGCAAGCGTGGACGGCTGCTGCGCATCAATCCCGACGGGCGCAGCATCTTGGCCCTGGATCTTTCCACGCCCTACGTCTTCAGGGGGGCGGTGCTCAATCTGACCGGGCAGGTGGTCGCGCGTGAGGAGATCCCTCTGACCTCTGACGGCAAGGTTCCCCTGGGCTTGGTGGGAGATCTGACCGATTCGTTGATGCAGCGTGCAGCCCACCCAATCTTGGGCATCGGCGTATCCAGTCCAGGCATCGTTAGTGGTGAAGGGGTGGTCGATGATGCCACCAACTTGGGCTGGGTTCAGACTGACCTGCGTGGCTATTTGCATGAGAAGACAGGCCTGGAGGTGACTGTCAACAACGATGCCAATAACGAGGTCTTGGCAGAGCGGCAGTTTGGCTCAGGTCAGCCAGACCTACTGCTTGTCCATTTGGGCGACGGAGT
Source organism: Bifidobacterium sp. ESL0820 (assembly GCF_052606235.1). Classification (NCBI taxonomy): domain Bacteria; kingdom Bacillati; phylum Actinomycetota; class Actinomycetes; order Bifidobacteriales; family Bifidobacteriaceae; genus Bifidobacterium; species Bifidobacterium sp. ESL0820. Next base: position 1,423,742 of record NZ_CP199594.1, on the reverse strand, counting down.
GGGGGCAGGGCTACTGGTCGCCGGCGAGCTGGTGACTGGCTGCAATCGCTCGGCTGGCGAGATCGGCCATGTGGTGGTGGATCCCTCTGGTCCTCAGTGCCGCTGCGGTAAACGCGGCTGCTTGGAATCGCTGATCAGTGTTCCCAAGCTGACTGCTGCAATGGACCGGGATCCCGACCATCTGGCTGGCATTCTGCGGAGGGCTGGTGAATTGCTGGGCCATGTGCTAACCATGTCGGCCGGCCTTATGGACTTTCCTCATGTTGTTGTTCTAGGAGATTCCAGGGTGGTCAACCGCATTTTTCTCAGTGCCATGGAGAAGACCATGAATGATGCCCTTGCTGCCGATTTCCGACGACCTCTTGTGGTTGACCGTTCGGCCTTGGGTGAGGATGCCGCGCTATTGGGGGCTTGCGCCACAGTGGTGGCCGATCTGATCGAGCCTGACGACACCGTTTGAACATGTGTTGAAGCCTGCTGCATTGGTGTACTGGACCCACTGTGTCGGTTTCTGCTACGGCCCAGATGGCACGACAGGGTCTGTTGCCAGCGTCTTCTTCATGCGCCGCAGGAGAGGGGAATGGGCAGAGCGGTCATGGGATATTCCTCTATGAATGGATTGTTTGCCCTGTCCATTAGGTTCAGAATCCCTTGGCTCTTCCGCTATCATCATGTACTAAACAAATCAAATACGTAAGGATACTTTACAAATGAGTCCAATTGTTCTATTGTTATAAGTGTTCATAGTTGAATAGCCCGTCGTGGACGATGTTTTGTTAGCGGTGGGATGGACGTAAAAATGGAAAATCGATGGGGAAAAGGCGAAGGTGCTCTCCCACCGAGTAGCAAGAGAAGGGAAAGCAAATGAGGTACTCTTCAAGTTTTAAAACATTGGTAACAGGCTTGGTTGCCTGCGCTGTAATTATACCGATGGCAGCATGTGGGTCGTCTTCATCTGCGGACGGGGACAAGGGCGATAAAGTTACCCTTAAGATGGCAGCCCTTGAAGGCGGTTATGGCATCGATATGTATAAGCAGGTCATAGCGCAATACGAAAAGCTCAACCCAAATGTCAAAGTTGAATTGCAGGCTTCCAAAAGCATAGAGGATGAGATTACCCCAAGCATGAAAGCTGGCAACTATCCCGATCTCGTGTGGCTTGGTCAAGGCAGAAAGGCAGCTTTGACCGAGACGATGATCAAAGATAAGGCGATCGATGACCTGACTGGCGTTCTGGGAGAGAAGATCCCGGGTGAAAGCAAGACGGTCAAGGACAAGCTCATGCCCGGCATCACTGGTGGACTCGGTACGAATCCATACGGCGATGACAAGGTCTATTTGATGCCGATGAACTATGCTCCTACCGGCCTCGTTTACAATAAAAAATTGCTGGCTGACAACGGCTGGCAGGTGCCGACTACGTGGGATGAAATGTACAAGCTAGGCGATGAGGCCAAGGCCAAGAACATATCCTTGTTCACCTTCCCAACAACTGGTTATCTGGATGCTTATTTCTTCTCCCTTTTACCGGATGTCGGTGGTGAATCCTTCTACAAGGATGTGATGACCTATAAGAAAGACATTTGGAAGTCCGCCGATGCCAAGAAGTCTCTGGATTTGACGACCAAGCTGGTTAAGTACATCAACCCCGATACCGTCGGTTATGCCAATGAGCAGGATTTCACAAAGAACCAGCAGCAGATTTTGGATGGCACGTCGGTCTTCATGCCCAATGGCACATGGATCGTCAACGAGATGAAAGATGCCCCGCGTACCGATGGATTCGAGTGGGGTTTCACCCCGTTGCCCGGTGTCCAAGGTGATACACGTTACCTGACTACATCCATTGAAACAGCTTGGGTGCCCACCAAGGCCAAGCACAAGGACGAAGCTAAGAAGTTCTTGGCATACTTCTATTCCGATGATGCAGTAAATATCTTCGCTAAGGCTGGTGCGGTCCAGCCTGTCAAGGGGGTGGAGAGCAAGATCGACAATACCCTCAAGCCTTTCTATGACACTTACCAGGCAGAAGGTGTTAAGCCGGTGGTCGGCGGCTTCGCCAGCACGAAGCCTGTGCCTGGTGTCGATATTAAGGAAACGTTGTTCGGCACGGTTAGTTCGATCATTTCCGGCGATAAGACCGAGCAGCAGTGGATCGACGCGCTCAACAAAGCAAGTAACGCATTGGCTGACGCTAAGTAGTGAAGTCAGTTTTTAAGAGGCTGGCTCCGAAGTGCGGGTGTAGGGGGACAAAGGAGTCAGTCTTGTCTTGTTTCGTTTATGTTTGGAGCGAGGCATAAGAGGAAAGGTGAATGCTGATGGGGTCAGTTGGTAAAGTCCCAGCTAATCGGCCGGGGCGTTCTATAGGTAAGCGTAAGAGGAGTCTGTTCGGCGTGCTGTGCGCCCTGCCGGCTGCGATTCTTTTTGTCGTCTTCATACTATTGCCGAGCATCAATGTGTTCCGGATGTCCCTGTTTACTTGGAGTGGTTTCTCGGATAATTCGACGTTCGTAGGTCTGCAGAATTTCAAAATCCTGTTCAAGGATATGAAATTTGTGCAATCCTTTGGCAATACGTTACTTCTGCTGGTCATCGTTACATGCATTACGTTGCCCGTGGCAGTGATTTTTGCCTCTATCATGGTTCAGAACAAAATCAAGGGCGGCAGTCTGCTGAGATTCATTCTCTATATACCGAATGTGCTTTCGGCCGTTGTAATAGCGGCTATGTTCTCGGCAATCTATGACCAGAACACGGGCTTGGTCAACGGCACATTAGGATTTCTCGGGCTTGATGCTCTAAAACGGGTATGGTTGGGAGACCAGAAGATAGTTATATATTCGGTTGCCTTCGCTATGATCTGGCAATCGGTTGGGTACTACATGGTCATGTACATGTCGGCCATGACTGGCATCGATAGAGAGATTTACGAAGCTGCGCAAATAGACGGTGCAGGGAAAGCGCGGCAGTTGTTCTCTATTACGCTTCCTCTGATCTGGTCGAACATTCGAACCACCCTGACTTTCTTCATCATGAGCTCGGTGAACTTGAGCTTCGTGTTGGTCAAGGCAATGACAGGCGGCGGCCCCGATAACTCTTCCCAAGTGTTGCTCGGTTATATGTATGATCAGGCTTATACCAACTCCTCATATGGTTATGGCATGGCCATCGGGGTGATCATCTTCATCTTCTCCTTTGTCCTCTCACTAGTGGTGAGTCGAGTCACTTGGCGTCCAAAACTGGCAAATTAAGGAGACTCTAGATATGACTGCAACAGCTGCCAGCGTCGGCAGGGAAAGCGGGACGAATCTGCCGGAGAACCGTAGTATTGAGGATCGGTGGTCAGTTTCGCGCATTTTTAAGCATGTGGTCCTGATCCTTGCCGCGGCAAGTATTGCCATTCCGACGATATGGGTCATCTTTGCTTCCTTCAAGCAGAAGAGTGAATTCTACCGAAATCCCTGGGCACTGCCGAAAGGCCTCTTCCTGCAGAACTATGTTGATGCGTTCGTTGATGCTCACATGGGACAGTATTTCATCAACTCGATCCTGGTCACGGCGATGGCGATGATTCTGTCTATGGCCATCGCCTTGCCTGCGGCCTACGTGCTGGCTCGGTTTGAATTCCCCGGGAGGACCTTGCTCAACTTGTGTATACAGGGCGGCTTGTTCATTAATGTCAATTACATAGTCGTTCCTATCTTCCTGATGCTGGTGGGTTGGGACAAGGCACTCGTGGCGATTTTCCCCGGTGGGTTCTTCATCAACAACATCTTTGTGTTGGCTGTGGTCTATGCAGCGACTTCCTTGCCCTTCTGCATTTATTTGTTAGAGGATTATTTTGCTGCCATCCCTAAGGACTATGAAGAGGCGGCGGAGATAGACGGAGCATCGCACTTCACAGTGATGGTGAAAATCTTCTTCCCCATGGCCGCGCCAGCGATCTCCACGGCTCTCCTGTTCAACTTCTTGAGTTTCTGGAATGATTACATCATTTCCCTGACCCTTATGACGGGCAAGCAGAAAACTCTGCAGGTCGGACTGCTCAATCTGATGACTGCTCAAAAGGCCGCAGCCAATTATGGCCGCCTGTACGCCGGAATGGTCATCGTCATGGTACCGGTGCTGATCTTTTATGCGGTAATTCAAAAGAAGCTCTTGGAGAGCAATACCCAGGGAGGTATCAAGTGAACGAGCGATTGATAGCAGTCGCCACTGTCGCCCTGAAAGTGGTGCTGTTCGTTTTCTTCGTCGCATTGGTTATTAAAGGGCACGAAATTGTGAGCTGGGCAGGTCTGGGCTTAATGGGGCTGGGCGTTGTCGGAATTCTCTGTCTCATATGGTCTTACAACCGCAAATTTAGATGAGGGGTCATGAATCTAGAATACTTGGCCAATATCAAGCCGGCGCATCGCCAGCTTCTATGGCAACGTATGGAGATGTATGCTTTCATCCACTTCGGCATGAACACGATGACAAATAGAGAATGGGGAATCGGTCATGAGGACCCGGCTCTGTTCAACCCCGGTGATGTGGACACCGACCGGTGGATGGAGGTCTTGAAAGACGCTGGTATGACCGGCATTATCCTGACCTGTAAGCACCATGATGGTTTTTGCCTTTGGCCTAGCAAATACAGCAGGCACACCGTGGCTGCCTCCCCTTGGCGTAAGGGGCATGGGGATCTGGTCCGGGAGGTTTCGGATTCGGCTCGGCGCTATGGTATGAAATTCGGCATTTACTTGTCTCCTTGGGACCGTACTGAGGCGACGTACGGTCAAGGGGAGCCATATGACGATTTTTATGTCAATCAATTGGTTGAGTTGCTTACTCAGTATGGGCCGATCTTCAGTGTCTGGCTCGATGGCGCCTGTGGAGAGGGAGCTAATGGCAGGCGACAGCGGTACGATTGGGAACGTTACTATCAAGTGATTCGCAGCTTACAGCCAGAGGCCGTGATTAGTGTTTCGGGGCCGGACGTGCGATGGTGTGGTAACGAAGCGGGCCATGTGCGCCGGAACGAGTGGAGTGTTGTGCCTCGACGCTTGCAATCAGCAGAATTGACGGCGGAGAAGTCGCAAAAGTGTGACGATGGGCATTTCTCTCGTCTGGTCCGATCCGATGAAGAAGATCTGGGGAGTCGGTCTGTGCTGTCCGATTATGACGGGCCTCTCGTCTGGTATCCCGCGGAGGTCAATACCTCGATCCGTCCCGGTTGGTTTTATCATGCCAGCGAGAACAACGAAGTGCGCACGGCCGACGAACTCTTTAATCTGTGGCTTTCCGCCGTCGGAGGCAACGCTTGCTTTCTTCTCAATGTCCCTCCAGACCGGGATGGACGGTTCGCCTCAAGTGATATTGGTTCTTTGGTAGGTCTGGGTGCCCGTATCCGTGACTTTCATCGTCGCTTCATTACAACCGGAATGTCTATGTATTATTCTTCGAATCCGTTAAGGGCCCGGAAGGATCAGTTGACCTCTATGGATCCCGACACTGGCTATTGGATGGCCGATGCTGGCGATCGGATGCCGAAAATCGTCATCGATTTTGATCGGCAGCGTCGCATTGATGCGTTTGTCCTACGTGAGCACATTGAATTGGGGCAGCGGGTGGAGCGGGCAGAACTATACGGTGGCTTGGGTTCCGATATGCGTCTTCTGGCTGCTTCTGAGTCGGTTGGATACCAGCGTATCTGGCGGTTTGAACCTGTAGAGATCTCGCATCTTGAACTCAGAATTAACGAATTCAGGGCGACTCCGATGCTGTCTTTCTGCGCTGCTGTCGAGGCTGGTTAACATGAGAACCCGTGCTCAACGATTCTGGGTGAGGACTTCAGCCGTTTCGATCATTGCTGCAATTGTCGTGTGTGCGATTTGGGCGGTGTGGTCGAGATCTTCCGCCACTGCTTCCCCAACTGAGGAAACCACCATCGCAATAGGGGAAGGTGAGCTTAAGCTTTACGCGAGGGTCTGTGCTGTGCAGAGGTGTGGCAGTCTGCCGGCTGGACAAGTCGAATCCTCCGCGAAAGACATTGAAAAGCGCGGACAGGCCATAAAGGATCAAATCGGTCAGGATAAAGCTCTCCTTGTACTCGCGAGAGAGCACGGGTTCATGGATGTCAGCACGTACGAATCTTTTACCGCTGCCATGAGGCGGACCAATGACCAAAGGAGGAGACAGGTTCAAAATGGCCAAACAGTGTACGGAATGACGACCTACACACCGATGGATTTCCGATCCCGTGTACTTACTCAAGCTCAGGAATACCTGAAGGGCAAACTCGCGACACAGGCCGGAGATCCGCTCCATGTCTCGAATGAAGAAGCCAAGGCCTACTTTAGGGCCCACCGCTGGCAATGGCATGCGCCTGACAGTCGAAAAATCTTCAGCGTAAGGCTAACCAGACCAGCCAACTTGGATACCAAGGTTTTAGATAGCAAGCTTGCGGACGCGCTGCGGGGCAAGGTTCCGAGCGATTTGGTGAATGCGGCTGAGGCCGCTCTGCCGGGATGCCGGGTTGATCCAATGCCTACGGGCATGATCTCTCCGATCGATCAGCCAGTCAATATGGAAGATTTGTCGAAGTTGCAGCCTGGTGGATTCTTACCTTTCCGTCAAGAAGGTGACCAGGCAGTCGCTTACTTGGTCACCATGGTGAATGCTGCAGATGAAGACCAGGATTGGCGTACATACCAGGGACGTATTACTGACCGACTTGAGCAGGAGAAACTGACGGCATTGGTAAGGAAGCAGGCTGGCAAAACACACATCAAGGTTGATGATGAACGACTCATGTCTGTACTGCAATAGATCCACCCTGAGGCATTCCTGTAATGGGCGTTACTCATCGTCCATGACAGGAGATGACAACCGTTAATTGGAAGGAAAGTTCAAAGATGAAATACTTCAAACTATGCATAAAAGCAGCAGTTGGATTCTTGGCAGCGGTCACCTGTCTCTGTATGTTGATGCCACTGCTGCCAGGTACTCCAGCTAGCGCTGATGAAAGTGTCGGCCAAAATACGCATGACCAATCGTGGGCAGGAAATGATACGAATCCATATGCGGGCACCGATTATTATATCGATGCCGAACAGGGAGACGATGCACGGGCAGGGACGAGTCCTGGGCAGGCTTGGCAGAGCCTTAATAAGGCGAATGCCACCACCTTCGATCCTGGGGATCGGATCCTGCTGAAAGCAGGTTCAGTCTGGCATCGGCAGCAATTGTGGCCCAAGGGATCAGGCAGTGCCGATAAACCCATAACCATAGGGGCCTACGGCACTGCGCCGCAGCGTCCATACATCGCTACTGATGGGAATGTGGCAGTGCCCTTTGACTCAGGTGTAGGCGGGCGCAGTCCACACAAGGATGTGCAGACGGTTGGCACTACCGGCGCAGTGGTATTACGTAATCAACAGCATTGGAGCATCAGCGACCTCGAACTGTCCAACGACGATGACTTCGCGAGCGATATCACAGAGCAGGATGGCAGGATACGCGACGGTATCTCGATCTCCATCAATGCCGATTTGTTCGATAAGAATGTCAAGTCATCAGATACGATCATGAGCGGCTTTCGTATTTCAAATGTGTATGTGCATAATACTGATGCTGCAAGTAAATGGCAGAGCATTTACGCAGCTGGTGTTGATTTCCAGGTATTCGGCGACAAGGCTTGCACGGAATATGGTAAAGGTGGCTACTATTTCTCTAATGTGCGCATCGAGCACAACCAATTCCGCAATGTTGAGCTGAATGCTATTCAATTTGGGTTCAACTGGATGGGTAAAGACCAAGGGTATACGGACGATACCGGTAAATTCCATGAGGGCTGGGAAGACTACTGGGTGCGTTCCCGTGATCTTTATAGTCGTGATGTTTATATAGGACACAACTACTGTGAAAGCATAGGGCAGGGTGCGATCCAGATAGGCCATACGAAGAATGCGCTGACCGAATACAACGAAATTAACGGATACCTCAAACGGTATTCTGAGGTTTCCTGCGCGCTGTACATGTGGGCAAGTGCTGATTCGACGATGCAGTACAACGAAGTGTACGATGGTCCGGCGAATCAGTACGATGGCACACCCTGGGATTTGGAATACACCAATTTTAATGTGACTTATCAGTTCAATTATTCACATGACAACAAGGCCGGTTGGATGGCCTACATGGGCAACAGCGGCAATTCTATAGCCCGCTATAACCTGTCTATCAATGACAATGGGGTCATGCTCAAAAACATGCTGTCCACGAATTATTCACCTACATATATCACCAACAATGTATTGATTTATGACGCTTCCAAGGGTGGGCACTTCCACGATGAGATCCTTAAGGACACGGTTTATTTCATGAACAATGTCTTTTACAACACCTCGTCCAAGCCGACCCAGTGGTATCGGAAGGATGGAGCACTCGATAAGGCAGTCTTCTCCAATAATGATTTCTACGAAACCGGTGGAAAGGCATCCGCCACGCAGCCTAAGGACAAGCATGGTCTGGCCGTCGATCCGCGTTTCGCTGGCTTCAGCGGGAGTGATGCTACGCCGACCGGGAAACTGGCCGAGGTTGCGCCTCTATTCAAGCTGTCTTCTGACTCGCAGTTGATTGACGCGGGACGATATAACGAGCATCTGGGACAGAAGGATATGCTTGGCAATGGTACTTACCGCGGGAAGGCCCCTGATATAGGCCTTGCTGAAGTCCAACAGGGTCAAACAATCAACAATCCGGTTGACGATGACCCGATTGAGCAGGAAGGCAAGGACACGCGCATCAATCTGGCCTTGGGCGCGAAGGTGACGGCCAGCTCTACCCATCCGCAGCTGCCGAATTCAGCACGCTTATTGGTTGATGGCAGACAGGATACGCGGTGGGCTGCGGCTGACTCGGCGAGTTATCCGATCTCACTTGATTTGGAATTCGGCAAGCAAATTACGTTTGATGAGGTAGACCTTCATGAATTCCTGGATGGAAATACAGAAGCGAGGATTGCGGACTATTCCCTCTGGAAGTGGGACGCAGAATCAGGCAGTTGGGTCCGTTTCTGGAAGAGTGCGGCAGGAGCAGGTATAGGTTCAAGCAAAGCGGTCATGTTCCCTGAGCAGCATTCTACCAAACTTAGGGTTAGTCTCGATTCGGTCAAGTCAGGTGTAGTGTGGACGCCGACGCTTACGGAGATCGGTGTATACAAACGGGAGAATGGGGCAAACCACCATCCTAAAGTGACCGTTGTTCATGACAGGTTCGACTCAGCCATGCCTCAGGATTTACCCAGCTATACTGTCAACCTAGATGGTGACGTGCTTGACACTGTTCGCTGGATCGGCGGTGAGGGTAACGTGCTAGGCAGTCTCGGGCCTGACGATTACACAGCTGAAGAGCATGGAGACACGGTATCCATCAAAGTCAGCGCCGCTTTCTTGGCTGATAAGGCATCGGCAGATTATGGTCTTCAATTTGAATTCCAGTCGGGGGTAAGTTTGCGGGTTCCCCTCACCGTGGTTCAAGGGAAAGCGGCAAATCACGTTGATAAGAACTCGTTGCATGCTGCCGTGGAAACCGCTAATAAATTCATAGCCAGTGATTACACGCCTGCCTCATGGAAGAGTTTTTCAGAGGCAGTAGCACAGGCTAAGCGGGTGCTGGCGGATCCCTCGGCCGATCAAGAGGCCGTGGACGGAGCCGTCCGTGCCTTGGAAACAGCTCGAACCGGTCTACAACGAATCTCTGATCGCGGACGAGTGGACGATGGTTCTTTGAATCTGAATGCAGGGAACAGATCCAGCCACAAAGGGTCTTCTACCGCTGGTAATCAGACTGATACATCGAAAGAATCGCTGGCCTCCACGGGCGTTAATGTAGAGGTCGCTGTCGCAGGAGCGATACTGCTGTTATGCGCTGCATTGACCTTGCTCCGGGTGCGTCAACAATTCTGAACAAACGCTGATTTAGCGGGAGCCGGCTGACCTAGTGCCGGATTGACGAATAAGCGGTGAAGCCATGAAAGGACATGGACCATGACAACAGGACGTGTAACGCTGCCTAGTGAAGAAAATTTTGCGAGTGAGACCGAGCGCATAGCCCAACTCTGGGGGGCTGACGCCATCAGGAACTCTGATGGTACGCAACTAGACGATGAAGTCAAGGCACTGGGTAAGAAGATATACAGCGCCTACTTCCCTGTGCGCGGACATAATGAATGGATACGCCCGCGTCTGGATGAAGTACCACAAATATATCTGCTGACTGACCGCGCACTCGCTGTCGACGCCCGGCTAGACATTCCGCTCATGGACTCTTTCTACAGCGAACAGCTCCGTCCCAACCGGTCAGCGGATCCCCACCGATACTGGGAAGTCGTCGATCGAACCACTGGACAAGTCGTCGATGAATCCCTGTGGGATCTGGATGCCAAGCAAGATACCGTGCATGTGCGGGCAGTAGTGCCGATGCACGAATATACCGTTACTTTTCTGGCCTTGATTATCTGGGATCCAGTTGAGATGTATAACCATCTGACCAATAACTGGGGAGATCGTGAGCACGAGATTCCCTTTGATATTCGTAATTCCGATACCCGTAGGTTCGTGTTCGACACCTTTCGCAAGTGGCTGGCTGACAATCCAGACACTGACGTAGTCCGTTTCACCACTTTCTTTTACCAGTTTACGCTGGTCTTTGACCAGTCGCACAGGGAGAAGATCGTCGATTGGTTCGGCTACGGCGCTACGGTTTCGCCCGGGGCTCTTGATGAATTCGAGCGGGTCAAGGGCTATCGGTTGAGGCCTGAGGATTTCGTTGACGAAGGCTCCTATAACTCGACTTTCCGCATTCCGGGTAGGGCTCAGCGTGATTGGATCGAATTTATCAGTGATTTTGTACGTTCCAATGTCGCGCAAATGGTAGAGGACACTCATAAGGCCGGCAAGGAAGCGATGATGTTCCTCGGCGACCAGTGGATAGGGACTGAACCATACCGGGAAGGTTTCGAACGTTTGGGGCTTGATGCCGTCGTCGGTTCTGTAGGCGACGGCGTAACCCTGCGAATGATTGCTGATATCACCGGGGTCAAGTATACGGAGGGAAGATTCTTGCCCTACTTCTTTCCCGACACCTTCCACGAGGGCAATGATCCCAGCCTGGCAGCACTCGACAATTGGCGCAAAGCTCGCAGAGCGATCCTGCGCAGCCCTATCGACAGGATGGGATATGGGGGCTACCTCTCCCTTGCAGATAAATTCCCAACTTTCATTGACACCGTATCCTCCATCACAGACGAGTTCAGACAAATACACGATATGACCGGTAGTCAGCCAGCCGCTTCTGACCTGACAGTAGGGATTGTTAACTCGTGGGGAACTCTGCGTACATGGATGGCATTCACTGTGGCCCATGCGTTGCCGAATCAGCAAACGGAGCCGTATTACGGTCTCCTGGAGGCCTTGAGCGGCATGCGGGTGAAAGTCGTCTTTCTAAGTTTCGAGGATGTGCTGGAAAAAGGCGTGAGTCCGGATATCGATGTACTAGTCAACGCGGGACCGGCTAACACGTCTTTCAGCGGCGGAGATATCTGGCAAAATCCACGTCTTGTAACGGTGGTTAGGAGTTGGGTGCGTTTAGGAGGCGGATTTCTCGGGTTAGGGGAGCCAACCGCTACAGCGTGGCAAGGGAGGTTCTTCCAGCTGGCCGATGTCCTGGGAGTCGACGAGGAGCGCTATCAGACACTGTCCATTGACAAATACTTCCCTAACGAGGAAAACCGGAACTTCATCCTAGAGGATTTGGATCCGTCGTCGGTGATCGATTTTGGCCAACCTCTGATCAATATCTATCCGATCAATGAACAGGTGCATATACTGCGTGCCAGCAATGGTGCGGTACAGCTCGCTGCAAATGATTATGGCGAGGGGCGTGCTGTATATATCGCGGGATTGCCATACTCCGCCACCAATGCTCGTCTGTTGGAGCGATCACTCTTCTATGCGGCCCATAGGGAAAAGGCTTACCGGATATGGAGTTCGTCGAATCCTGAGTGCGAGGTTGCTGTTTTCCCCGCCAGTGGGAACTACTGCATAGTGAATAACACCTCGGTTAGGCAGAGGACAACGGTTCGACTGCCTGATGGCTCATCTTGCGACTTTGTTCTGGAGCCGAGTGCTATCACTTGGCAGTCTATACAGTAGTGGATGGGCGGAGCATTGCAGTTTTTGCTTACATAAGCGGTTCGAGATGGTGGTGGGGAACACGAACTGCGTGTGTTTATTTGCTGTCTATATGCACCCTGAGTAAATGATGTAGAGACTAACCTAGACGATACCGGAATCCGGATTGAATGAGTACGGCTTGAATCTGATGCTGGTTACTTGTAATACCTCCACAACTGACAGTCATCTGGCTGTCCTGGTTTGTGGAGGCCGGCTGATGATCGCGCTGAACATTGTCGGATCTACCTTTACGGCATTAGGCTACACCCATCTTCCTGCTTTTCGAAGGTTGTGGCGCTGTCTGTTTGTAAGTGAGCTTGGAATGGTTCATGCACAAGTATGGCTATTGACGGTATGGGGGTGGGGTGGACTTACCCGGTTCTAATTAGGTGTTCCTTATGCATCTGTTCCACTTGGCATCTGGCGGTGTTGTCGTGCATGGTGCGGCTGGCTAGATTGGTTTAGCAACTACGTGTGCTGGTGCGAGATGGCCTTGCTTGGTGTTTGGCCAGATGATTGCGGCTGTGATGCCGTTCATACCGCGGGTGTTCAAGGAATGGCCGTGATTGGGTGTGAACCGAGATTCCCCTCCTCATTCCCCGGTTTGCAGGTTAGGGCTTGCGCATGATGAGCGTTTCGTCAATGCGCCTTACAACTGTGCATATAAAAGTGGATGGGCCTGGGATTGATGAGTTTGACCATGGGGGATTGCTCCGTACGAACAGACATTTTCGCCGCCACCCCTTTCGCATGGAAACTCCTCACTTTTACCTTCATTGGCACCGCCAAACATGGCAATCGATTCCGGTGATTCGCGCACACCGCCGAGACCTGCTACTATGGTGACTCGCATGCGGTTGGCCGGGGCCTGACCCTGGTAGCCGGATTTGCGGGCGTAGTTCATTGGTAGAATGGAAGCTTCCCAAGCTTCAGAGGCGGGTCCGATTCCCGTCGCCCGCTCCAGTCGGATTTACAGGTGTGTCAATAAAGGTTAGAATTTCAGACCTTTCATATTCGCATGCATTTCGAACTTTTATTGATGTAATCTGGTTTTGAGATCGCGTCTTATTTCACAGATCTCACATATGGAATATGAGGTGCCTACGTGGTTGTTCGTTGGCCATACACTTGTCGAGTCTGCATATCTCCACGAAGCGCCTTATTCCTAGACGGCTTTCGTTGGTTCTCGGTAAGGATGCTCTTGAAAATTATTTCTCAGTAACAAACGCGGAAGAATAAATGCCGAAGTCAAGCTTTTGAATATCATTCACGTACTGTCTGCCTAATGCATCTTTCCACTCAACGTGGAGTATCTGGCGAGAACGGTTTGATCCCACTAGGAGTTGAACCGCGGTCAAGTATTGTGCGTCGATAATAATTGTTTCTTCGTCTGGTTTCAGTTTTGGAAGATTCCGAGCCAGATATTCTACGCCTGCATAGTTTTTTAGCTTTATTCCTGGCGAAAGCGAAAATTTTATATCGATGGCAATGGAACCGCCTACGTTGGTGAGAAATACCGTATCAAGAGTGCTGCCTTTCACCTTTGCAACCCGAGCTATGATGAGCGGCTCAGTTGCGCTGATATGGGCGTTGTACTCTTTATAAGCGATGATGGCTGCGATAAGGGCGATGAGGAAGGTGCCAAAAGCCCACCAAGCTTGCCAGTCAGAGGTGTTGCCAGTAAGCCATTGGTAGAAGTATGGAATAACGCAAAAGAGGAATGAGCCGGCTATCAGAGCAGGTATGGTCCATTTCTTTTGTCTCATAGAATCAGTGTAAGAGGTATGGCATTTCGTATTTCTTCTTCAGGTAGCTTCTGTCGTTTAGAACTGGAATTCAGCTGTTTCCTTGGTTTAAGAGGTTATCCTTCAAATCCAGTCCGTTCTCAAGATCGTTGACTCCTACGGAATCAACGATGCCGATGTCATCGAAAAACCGACATGGGCAATCCCACTGGTGTTGAGGATGTGATTATAGAAAAGTGATCAGGCTTGGTGATGTTCGCTGCTCTGTCAATCAAAGTTATGAACTTACTTACACGTGCAGAGCCGGACGGTTCTTTGTGATCGGTTGTTAGGCTAACTTGATACGCTGATTTCCGCTTTTCTTGTAACCAGGTTCTAACGCATGACGAAGCTTGAACTGTTCTGCATGAGCCGAATTATTTGGCAATAGCCCATTGGTATTTATTAGCAGTGGTTCGTGACAGGTCTTATTGGTACTTCGACGTTGCCGAAGTCATGCGTGTGCTTTTTGGTATTTGCAGAGCCTTGTCTTTGTTGAACAATATTCCTGAAAATTCCGGAGTGTCGAAGCACGGTGCCTCAGGTCGGGCAGTGGAAGATGAGGGGGTACAGGGAAGTACGGAAAGGACGGCCATCATGGCTGATTATCACGTGCAATACGACGAGGATCGCGATCTCTGGACAGTCAAGCGGGCCGGGGCCACACGCGTCTCCCGCACCTTCGCCACCAAAGCGGAGGCCACCAAGCAGGCCAAGGTCTTTGCAGACCGGTCCGGCGGCGGCGAGGTCAACATCCATAACAAGGGAGGCAACAAAATCCGCGACAAGCGCACCATAGGCAAGAAGGATCCCCGAGACATCAAGGGGTGAACGCTAACTGAGCTCTGGGACCTTTCGCCGTCACCGGGCCTGTGCATGTGCCGAACATCGCGGCGATAAGCACCTATGCCCATAGAACTATGTCCGTCTATCAGCCTAGCAGGATGTTGGGATGGTGAAGCATTGGCCGCCCTCGCTGGTCTGCTTGTGTCCGCCCCCATAGACTGAAACCAACCGTGAAAGGTGGCGAGGTCGATGGCCGATGGATTCAACCAGCTGGATCAGCGGCTGGCGGACAGCGGGTATGACGAGGGTCTGCCAGCCTCCTACCCTCCCCACCCCGGTATGGACGAGCGTCCTATCCAGATAGCCCATGCCAACATCTGGAGTCGGTTTGCCGCGGTTACGGGACTGGTCTCGGCCCTGGCGGGCGCGGCCTTGCTGGCCCATGCCATAGCACCCTCCAGGCTGGGGGTCATAGGCCAGGTGGGCATCTCAGCCTGGGTGGGCGTCTCTGTGGCCTTTGCCCTGTTGACCATAATCCTGGTCGTCATAGCCCGTCATTCCGGACCAGTCCCGAACCGGCCCTCGGTGGGCTCAGCGGGCATTATTCTTCTTATCTGTGGAATGCTCTTGACCGTAGCAGGCCTGCTCATCGCCAACTCTTTTCCCAAGGGCATTATCAAGGCTCCTGCGCGTGACGAAGCGCCCATCAGTTCGGCCCAGGCTATGACCGGCGGTATCGACAAGGCTGTCGGTCAGTGTGCTTCGGGTTGGCATGACATCGGCCTAGACGGGTATGTGGGCATCTCCCAAGCCCGGTATTGCACCGATACGACCATGGCCTACGTGGTTTTCGACAACGATTCAGCGGCATCCCTGGCCAAAGGGCCTATCCGCGCCCGTGTGCCTGATCTGCTCTCCCGCTATGGAGGCGGGTTGCAGCCTCAGGATCTATGGATGCTGACCGGCAAGCGTTGGATGGTGGTGGGCAGCAAGACCCAGGTGACCGGGCTGCAGGGCCAGTGGGGTGGCCAGGCCGAGCCGCTCATGAGCCAGCAGTGAATGACCGGGCCAGTCGACTATCGTGGCAGATATGGATCAAGCACAAAAGGATGACGGCGGATTGGTGGGTCGGCCCTCCACGGTGGTGCCCGGACGTTTTGGGCAGGAGCTCAAGGTCGAGCAGGTCCGTTGGTCCCGCAAGCAGGGCACGGGCAACCCCTCGCGGCCTATTTTTGTACTCATGCACGGCTGGGGCTCCAACGAGGAGGACATGGCCGACCTGATGCGCTACGTGGCCCCCTACAACGACTACGCATCCCTTCGGGCGCCCATGGTGGTGCCAGGCAGCGAGCGCGGCATGTTCGGTCCGGGCTACACCTGGTTTCACGATATGCGCCCCGAGCAGGAGGACCTGGATCGGGATGGCTATGCAGCGGCCCGGGCTGTGGACGCCTGGGTTTCAGCCAACATCCCCGAGGACCGACCTGTGGTGGCCATGGGCTTCTCCCAAGGAGCCATGCTGGCGGTTCATCTGCTTCGGGTCAACCCTGAGCGCTACCGGGCATCCATATGCCTGTCCGGGTTCCTTGCCCCAGGCCTGGTGCCCGGCACTGCTCCGGCGGATGAGCGCCTGGCTGGCTTGAACAAGCCGGTCTTCTTGGGCTTCGGTTCGGATGACACCACGGTGCCCAAGTACGAATTCCGGGCCCTGGCCGCCTGGCTGGACGAGCACGTATGGCTGCACACCACCGAGTACGACCACTTGGATCATGCCGTCGACATGCGCGAAATGAACGACCTTCGCCAGTGGCTGGGCGAGATTGACGTGACCTCGGGCCTCATGTAGATCGGCTCACAAGGCCGAGTCGGCGTCTACCTGCATGACGTAGACGTTGCGGCGCATCTTCCTGGCTGTCGTACGCGAGATCTCCCCGGATTCGACCATGTCTTGGATCTGACCCAGCTCAATGGCGTAGCCCTCGCGCTTGGCCTCCTCCACCTGATCCCTGATAGCAGGCATGCCCGCGTATTCGGTCTTGCCCTCCGCCGAAGATTCGATCATCTGATGGTTGATGATGGTGTTGAGCAGATCCTCGGTCTTGAATCGGCCCTTGCCCAGCTCGGAGTAAAGCTTTTCGATCAGGAAGTGGTTCATCTCCGCCTGCAGGTGGCGTCCTGCCACGAAGACACGGTCCTTGTCGATCGGCTGGGTCAGGTGCTTCAGGCGGTGGAACTGGCTGTGCAGCAGGCCCCTGAGTCGTCTGCGAGCCGTGTAGGCCCTCCAGCGGAGCTCCCCGCCCCTGTCCAGGTGGAAGAGGGATCCGGATATGGTGGACAGGATTCTGCGGGCGGCCTGTTCCTGGCTGCGCAGATTCAGCAGTTCCTCCTGGTCGTCTCCGCGGTCGCTGCGCCGGTCGATCAGCTGGGCGTCGGCATCCCTGTCGGCCACAGTCTCGGCCTCGGTGCTGGGTTCGGCTTCGGCCGCAGGCTGTGTTGATGCAGGTGCCTGCTCAATACTTGTGTTCTCGCTCTTGAGCCGCTCCTCCAGCTGGTCCTGGGCCTCCTCGATCCGGCTCAGCCGTTCCTCCATGTAGTCCTGCTCCCATTCCATGGTCTGCACCTGCAGGTCCTGGAAGTCCTTGGGGGAGTACTGGCCGATCCGCGACTTGAGCTTGGCGATGCGGTGGTTGTACTGCTTGATCACCTGCTGGATGGCCAGCCGGTTCTCGTCAGTGATCCTGCTGGAGAGCTCCCGGACCGTGCCCCTGAGCACCTTGATGGATTTTTCGACCTGCTGGGCCGGCACCTCGCTGCTCTGCTGTGAGGGGGCCAGCAGCGGCAGGGCGAAGTTGGCCAGCACCAGGGTGACGATGATGACCCCAGCGGCCACGAAGATCAGCTCGCTGCGCATGGGGAAGGCGGACCCGTCGTCGGTCATATAGGGGATGGTCAGGGCCAAGGAGAGGGTGATGGTCCCCTTGGGGCCGCCGAAGGTCATGACGGCCGCCGACCTCAGGAGCTTGGATGTGATCCTTCGTCTGCTGCCGGTTTCATGGTCCTTGGTGAAGATCAGGACGCTGGCCGTCCAGAGGAAGCGCAGCACGATCACGGTCAGGCAGACCAGGGTGATGGTGGCCACCAGCATCCAGTTGCTGACCCGCCGGTCTCGCCAGCTGGTGCCCATGGCCGCTGGCAGCAGCATGCCCAGAAGGACGAAGACCGCGCCGTTGAGGCTGAAGGAGAGCACCTTCCAGACGCTTGATGAGACGATGTTGGCCTTGGAGGTATTGGGTCCCACTCCGGTGTGGTCGAAACGGACCAGCAGCCCGGTGGAGACCACGGCCAGGACCCCGGACACATGCAGGATGTTCTGCCCGACCATGTAGATCAGGAAAGGAAGGAAGAGCTCCAGCAGGATCCTGGTGGTTGTGGTCTCCCAGCCCAGGCGGCGAGCGGACTCAAAAAGCCAGTTGACCACAAATCCCATGATCAGGCCGAAGCCGATGCCGCCCACGAACTCGAGGAGGAACTCGCCCAGGGCCCGGGGCAGGGAGAAGGACCCGGTCACGGTGGCCAGGATGGCGAACTGGAAGCCGATGACGCCGGTGGCGTCGTTGAAGAGCGATTCGCCGGCAAGAATGGAATGTTCGTCCGGTGTGAGGTCGGCGCTCTCGCCCAGGGAGGAGACGGCCACGGCATCGGTGGGCCCCAGGGCGGCGCCCAGGGCCATGGCTGCAGCCAGGGGGAACATGGGCCAGGCAGCATGCAGGATGACGCCCACCATGATCATGGTCAGGGCAGCCAGGCCAATGGCCAGGGAAAGGGATGACCGCAAGCCCTTGAGCAGCTCCACCTTGTTGATGGTGTGGGCCTCGTAGTAGAGCAGGGGCGCGATGAAGAGGACCATGAACAGCTCAGGATCCAGCCGCATCCGCGGGAAAATGGGCAGCAGGGCCATGACTGCGCCCAGGGCGATCTGGACCAGAGGGGTGGAGATCCGGGGAATGAATCTGGAAATGAAGGAAGAGACGAGGACGGCAGCAAGTATGCACAGAATGAGGATGAATGTTTCCACGGGCTTCCTTTCCGCCACGCAATCCCGGGCGGGCTGCCGCAGGCCCGACTAGCAGGGTTCGTTCGACCAATGAAGGAATCTTCGAGTGCAGGGTCGTATGAGGATCGACGTCGCATAGTCCAGTATACGGAATGGCGATATCCAGGAACAGTATTGATGGACAATGTGCGCTAAGTTGACACCTCCAGTCAAAACGGTGGACAGACTGCGCTCGCGATAGGCGAACATTTGTGAAAATCCGGCCCGGGGATCCCCGCAAGCGCATGAAAGGCCGGCTTAATCGGTATACTCGTGAAGACCGGGAAGGCTCCGAACCTCCCAGCGGGCACTGCTTGCGGCGGCTGACCATGGAGCCCCCATCTCCTGACCCCGGGGACTTGCGCGCACGCTATTGTTTCCCCGACGCTTTTGGACATCCCCCGGTCCAGAAGGAAGATTGCAAGAACGACTGCAGAGGGTCGCATGCGGGGACAAATGACCGATCCGGTTTGGAAAGGCCAGGTTGACCGATGACATCATCCATGACATCTACAAATATCAAGAATCAGAACGCAGCGGCGGCAGGGGCTGACATGCGTTTCGACGACACCGACTGGCACAGCTTGGAGACCTCGGCTGTGCTGGAGACCCTGCACGCCGGGGATCAGGGTTTGGATACGCAGGAGAGCGCACGCCGACTGGAGATCTTCGGGCCCAACAGCCTGGCTGAGGCCCAGGCCAAACCCCGTTGGAAGCTCTTCCTGGAGCAGTTCGCCGGCCCCCTGATCGCCGTTCTGATGGTCTGCGGCATCATCACCATTTTTCTGCAGCACTATGTGGACGCTGCGGCCATATTCCTGGTCCTTTTCCTCAACGCCATCATCGGCTATGTGCAGGAGTCCAAGGCCGACAAGGCCGTGGAGGCCCTGACGACCCTGTCCACCCCCACCACACGGGTGGTGCGCCAGGGCCGGATGGAGCAGATCGACGCCGACCAGCTGGTTCCGGGTGATCTGGTCCTCCTGGAGAGCGGCGATCGCATCCCCGCCGACCTGCGGTTGATCGAGGCCCTCCACCTGCGCATCGACGAGGCCATGCTGACGGGCGAGAGCGAGGATGCCAAGAAGAATACGGACCCCGTGGACCGTGACGCAGCCCTGGGCGACAGGCGATGCATGGCCTTCTCGGGCACCATGGTCACCAGCGGCCGTGGCCGAGGGCTGGTGGTGGCCACCGGTTCCGACACCGAGCTGGGCGAGATCAACGATCTGGTCCATGTGGCCAAGGGCCGCACGCCCCTGCAGCGAATCATCCACCGCACCGAGGTGGGCATCGCCGTCGCTGTCATCCTGGTGGCCATCTTCGTCTTCATCGGCGGAGCCATCCTCAATGGCGATGCCACGGGGGCCTTCCTGTCTGCAGTCTCTCTGGTGGTAGCCTCCATGCCCGAGGCTCTGCCCATCGTGCTGACCGTGGCCATGGCCTTGGGCGTCTCGAGGATGGCCGAATACCATGCCATCGTCCGTTCGCTGCCAGCGGTGGAGACTCTGGGCTCCATCACCGTCATCGGCTCGGACAAGACCGGCACGCTGACCCAGAACCGCATGACTGTGGAACAGTTCACCCTGGGTGGCGGCCAGCCGGTCCCCGTAGAGGGCCTGGACCTGGGTGCAGCGGCTGTATCCGACGACGACCGTATGAGCGGCCTGGCCGCCCTTGCCCGGGCCGGGGCTCTGACCAATGAGGCCCACCGGCAGCCGAATGAAGAAGGCGGCATCGAATACAGCGGCGACGCGGTCGACATGGCCATGGCCCGCCTGGCCGACCAGACCGGGGCTGTGACTGCTGAAGACCTAGACGCTCCTATCGTCATGGAGACTCCCTACGAGCCGGAGTTGCTCCATTCCATGACCATCCGCCGCAGTCCGGACGGCACCCTGACCCAATACGTCAAGGGCGCCCCTGACGCGGTCATGGCCATGAGCCGAACCATGCTGGACCCGGATGGCCAGGTCGTTCCCCTGGACACGCAGGCCGTCCACAAGTCCTACGAAGCCATGGGCTCCCAGGGGCTGCGCGTCATAGGCGTGGCCAGCAGGGTCCTTTCCTCCGACCAGGATCCCGCCTCCCGCCGTCGGCCCGACGACCTGACCTTCCTGGGGCTTGAGGGCATGCTCGACCCGCCGCGACCCGGCGTGCGCGAGGCTATCGCCGAATGCGCAGGGGCCGGCATCCGCGTGGTCATGATCACCGGCGACCACCCGGTGACCGCGGCCGCCATAGGCCGCCGCCTGGGTCTGGAGCACACCGACCAGGCGCTGACCGGCAGCGAAATGCTGGAGATGAGCGACGAGGTCCTCCGGGCCCGTCTGCGCGAGACCTCCATCGCCGCCCGCGTCTCCCCCCAGGACAAGCTGCGCATTGTGGAGGCCCTGCAGGACGAAGGCCACGTGGTGGCTGTGACCGGCGACGGCGTCAATGACGCCCCGGCATTGAAGGCAGCTTCAGTGGGTATCGCCATGGGCCGTTCCGGCACTGACGTGGCCCGGGAGGCCAGCGATGTGGTCCTGACCGACGACAACTTCGTCACCATCACCCAGGCCGTGCGCCAGGGGAGGGTCATCTTCAAGGCCATCCGCGGGTCCGCCTACTTCCTCCTGTCCACGGCTGCGGCCGCCATGATCGCCGTGGGGGTCAATGTGATCGCCGAGGAGCCCCTGCTCTTCCTGCCCCTGCAGATGCTCTGGATCAACTTCGTGACCAACGGCGTCCAGGACATCGCCCTGGGATTCGAGCCAGGCAACGGGGATGAGCTGGAGTCGCCCCCGCGTTCGGCTGGAGAGGGCCTGCTCTCGCGAGTGCTTTGGGCGCGACTTGCCGTCTGCGGGCTCTGGATGGCCACCTGCATCCTGGTTCTCTTCCGCCTCAACATCAACGCGGGGATGGATCTGGCCCAAGCCCGGACCATGGCCCTGACCCTGCTGGTCCTCTTCAACTTCTTCGTTGCCATGTCGGCCAGATCCGAGAACAGGCTGATCTTCCAGCTCAATCCCTTGGACAACACCTTCCTTCTGGTGGCCTCGTTCGTGGCCTTGGGCATCCATGCGGGGGCCATGTATCTGGCTCCGGTTGCGGGCGTTCTGGGCATGGCCCCCTTGAGCGCGAGCCAGTGGCTCATCTGCCTGGGGATTGGACTGACGGTCCTGATCTTCAGCGAGGGCGACAAGATGGTTCGTGCCTTCCTGGCCAAGCGGGGCATCGACACGTCCGGGCGGCCCAAGAGCCACCTGCACCATATGCGCCGCCGCATCGCAGGCATGATCAACTGAACTGGCCTGTCGGGCTGGACTGCCAGACTGAACGCGTGCAGGAACGGTGGAAGGCGCCCATGGAGGAGGCCCTGCGGCTGGCCGGGATAGCCGGAGACCAGGGGGACGTGCCCGTGGGCGCCTTGGTCTTGGATGCCTCGGGCCGGGTCATCGGTCGGGGCTTCAACCAGCGGCAGGCCCTGGGCCGTCCCCTGGCTCATGCCGAGATGGAGGCCATCGGGAAATCCGACGCGGGCTGGGATCTGGCAGGGTGCACCATGGTCGTCACCCTGGAGCCCTGCCCCATGTGTGCCGGAGCCCTGATGGCCTGCCACTTCAGCAGGGTGGTCTTCGGCGCCTGGGACCCCAAGATGGGAGCCTGCGGGTCGGTCTGGGATCTGCCCCGTGACCCGCACACCGGGTCAAAGGTCGAGGTGCTGGGCGGCGTGTGTGAACAGGCATGCGCCGGGATTCTTGCCGACTTCTTCGCCCGGCACCGCCGGGACTGAGTCCTGTTTTCAGCGGTGGCTGTGATTTGCTCTGTACCGCTGGAAGGCCGGGGTGACCTGGAGGGCCGCCCAGATGCAGCGCAGGACGATCAGGCAGAGGTAGGCGGCGAACAGATTGGCGCCCACTCGCGCGCTGACTCCTGAGGCTGCCCAGGTGCCCACCGGCGTGGTCAGAGCAGCCACGATGCCCAGAAGCAGCCCCTGGCCTGCGTGGACCAGGTGGTGCCGAAGGTTGGTGAATGTCCCTGACAGTGAACTGGGCAGGATGGCCAGCAGGGAGGTCCCCCTGGCTATCAGGTCGCTGGCGCCCAGCAGAGCCAGGGCAGGGACCGCTATGGCTCCGCCGCCAACGCCCAGCAACCCTGACAGGGTTCCGATCAGGATTCCGACCAGCAGAATGATCGAAGCCACCGCCGGGCTCAGCTGGATGCTGCTATCTCTGGAGGGCGTGGACAGCAGCTGCTGGGCAATGACTGCCATCAGGAAGCCCACATAGAGCCACCTGAGTATCACCTCTGGAAGCCGGTCCAGCAGCCAGGTGCCGATCTGCGCCCCAATGACCGTGCCCACGGCCAGCAGCAGGGCGGCCAGCCAGTCCACATGCCCGCCCAGGGCGTAGGAGGCCACACCGGCCAGCGACATGGGGATCATGGATGCCAGCGAGGTAGCCGAGGCCTGCCGTTGCTGCAGTCCGGTCCATACCAGGGCAGGCACGATGATCGATCCGCCGCCGATGCCGAACATCCCCGACAGGAATCCGCTGATCACGCCCACCAGGATCAGGATGGCCAGGGTCCGCCGATCCATCCTTCCGGCTCCTCTCTGTTCTTTCTGCATGGGTTCCAGCCTAGGTCGACGTTTTCGTCGGGATTGCAGGATGTCCGTGTATGCGGCCAAGTCCTCCAAGGTGCAGGAATCCTGGCATATTCCAGTCCTTATGTCCACCATGCGACCGTCGCCTTGGTTCCCTTCTGCCGCCTGGGCATACTGCTTGGTATCCCCCGGGCCGGTCCCCGGAGGTGCGTTGTCTGATCAAGAAAATGAAGAGGGTGTGTTTCGATGCGATATACGGTCATCGGTGCCGGAGCCATGGGCTATCGTCTGGGTGTGCTGCTGCAGGAGCAGGCCGGCCTGCAGGTGGATTTCGTGGATACCTGGATGCCCAATATTGACAAGGTTCATGACCAGGGAGGCGTCTATGTCTCCCGCGATCACGAAAATCGTCATTTGGTGCCCGTCAACATTTACACCCCCGAGGACTACAAGGGCGACCCCGATGTCTGGATCGTCATGCTCAAGCAGATGCAGCTGGAGGCTGTCCTGGAGCGTTGCGCACCGCTCTTCCGCGACCATCAGGTGGTCTTCTCGGCCATGAACGGCTGGGGGCATTTCGACAAGCTGCTCAAGTACTTCCCCAAGGAGCGCATCTACGGCGGCACGGCCATGATCGGCACAGTCCTCAACGGGCCGGGCGACGTGGACTTCATCGGCAAATCCGGGGCCGGCTCCATGCACCTGTGCGCCATGACCGAGCAGACCAGCGACCTGGAGCGCGGAATGGCCGAGGACTTCAAGGCCGCCAACCTCAACCCCATCCTGACCGAGAACTTCGAGGGCACCTGTCTGGCCAAGATCATCTTCAACTCGGTGGTCAACACCATCTGCACCATGTACCAGATCACCATGGGCCAGTTCATCTCCTACCCGGGCGCCAAGGATATGTCCCGCCAGCTGATCGACGAGGCCTATGACGCCTGCGAGCGGGCCGGCAAGCAGCTGATCCAGACCCGTCAGGAGACCCTGGACGAGGTGGACTATGTCAGCCGCGTGGGCAATCCCCTCCACTACCCCTCCATGTATCAGGACATGTCCAAGGGCCGCCCGACCGAGGTGGATTACATCAACGGCTATCTGGCACGTCTGGGACGCGAGCATGACTACGTCTGCCGGACCCAGGAGTTCCTGACCCACGGCGTCCATCTGGCCGAGCTGGCCTTCCGCGTCCATCATGAGGAGCAGGCCAACCAGGGGTGAATGGGTGATTTATAGTGGGGGTGGCACAAGGACGTCCGAACCCGTCCGGCCAGGAGGATCATGACCCAGGAAGAACGCATGCAGCTGCCCGACCGGGTGCGGACCAACGGAGCCACCCCCAACCCCTGGTGGGCCAATGCGGTGGTCTACCAGATCTATCCACGGTCCTTCCAGGACACGAACGGCGACGGTTACGGCGACCTGCCGGGCATTACCCAGCGTCTGGACTACCTGGCCGATCTGGGCGTGGACGTGATTTGGCTGAGCCCTGTCTACCGATCTCCCCAGGATGACAACGGGTACGACATCTCCGACTATCAGGACATCGACCCCATCTTCGGCACCATGGACGATATGGACGAGCTTTTGGACCAGGCCCACCGTCGGGGCATCAAGGTGGTCATGGATCTGGTGGTCAACCACACCTCGGACGAGCACGCCTGGTTCCAGGCCTCCCGCAACAAGGATGACCCGCACGCCGACTGGTACTGGTGGCGTCCCGCCAAGGCCGGCCACGAACCCGGCACCCCGGGCGCAGAGCCCAACCAATGGGGGTCCTACTTTGGGGGCTCCGCCTGGCAGTACGATCCACAGCGAGGCGAATACTACCTGCACCTGTTCTCCAAGAAGCAGCCTGACCTCAACTGGGAGAACCCCCAGGTCCGGCAGGCCGTCTTCGACATGATGAATTGGTGGATGGACCGGGGCATCGACGGGTTCCGCATGGATGTGATCGTCATGATCTCCAAGACCGTCGACCCCGAGGGTCGTCTGCCCGGCGAGGACGGATCGGCCATCGCTGACGGTCCCGTGGGGCCTGAGGGGTACTCGTCCTCGGTGCCCTTCTGCGTGGACGGCCCCAGGCTGGATGAGTTCCTCCAAGAGATGCGCAGCCAGGTCTTCCAGGGTCGGCAGGGCTACCTGACCGTGGGGGAGGCTCCCAGTCTGGCGCCTGCCCGCAGCGGGCAGATCACCGATCCGGCCAACCACGAGCTGGACATGCTCTTCCTCTTCACCCAGACCGAGGTTGACACCGGGGACAGCAAGTGGGACATCCGCCCCTTCCAGGTCTCCCGGCTCAAGGCGGTCATGGACGAGCAGCAGCAGGCCGTGGCCAAGACCGGATGGGCCAGCCTCTACTTCGACAACCACGACCAGCCCAGGATCGTCTCCCGTTGGGGCGACACCTCCAGCGAGGAGCTGCGCTCGCGTTCGGCCAAGGCCCTGGGGCTCCTCCTGCACATGCACCGGGGGACCCCCTACATCTATCAGGGCGAGGAGCTGGGCATGACCAACGCCGGTTTCACCAGCCTTGACCAGTACCAGGATCTGGAATCCATCAACCTCTACCATCAGCGGGTCGACCAGGCGCACGAGCAGGATCCGGAGTCCATGATGGCAGCCCTGGCCTATATGAGCCGCGACAATGCCCGCACCCCCATGCAGTGGGATTCCACCAAGTTCGCCGGCTTCACGGCTTCTTATGCTCCCAAGGAGCCCTGGCTGGCCGTCAATGCCAACCGGGACAAGGTCAACGCCAAGACCGAGCTGCGTGACCCTGAATCGGTCCTGGCCTTCTACCGTGAGCTGATTCGTCTGCGTCACACCAATCCGGTCGTGGCGGCCGGCGACTTCACCCTTCTGGATCCGGATGCGGACCAGATCTATTCATTCACCCGTTGCCTGGACCAGGCGCCGGAGCCCAAGTCGGGACCCGAGGCTGCCAGTGTTCTGGATGCCCTGCCCTGCCAGCGCCTGCTGGTTGTGGTCAATCTGAGCAGCCGCCCGGCCTCACTGCCTCCTGAAACCGCAGCGCTTCTGGGCTTGGACCAGACCGGATTCACCTCTATGGCTCTTGGGGCTGTGGACCCCGACCGGATCCTCATATCCACCTACCGGCCCGAGCAAACTGCCAGCTCACTGCTGACCGGTCGTCTCTCCCCATGGGAGGGTTTCGTCTACCGACTCTGAGGAAACCCCGTCGCCGGCACAACTTCCAGGCTAGAGTGGAAGTCAGCGATGCCCCGATGGGCCTGTGGGACCGGATGGGTCCCCCGGGTCCAGGGGCGATGGGTCCGCGCCGTGGTCAATCCCGACGATTCCGGCACGGACGGGAATAGAAAGCGGGTTGCATGTCTCGTCTGATCATTGTCTCCAATCGTTTGCCCATGTCACTGCAGGCGCAGGAAGACGGCTCCTACACCTTGCACCAGAACGTGGGGGGACTGGCCACGGCCATCGGCCCCTACCACCGTTCCCATAAGGACTGCCTCTGGATCGGCTGGAGCGGCATCGATCCTCAGAAGTACTCGGAAAAGGAGCTGGACCGCATCCGTCAGGCCTACCGGGAGAGCCGGTGCATTCCTATCTTCCTGAGCAAGGAGGAGCTGAACGGATACTACGCCGGGTTCTCCAACAACACCCTCTGGCCGCTCTTCCATGACTTCTCGCACGAGGCCGTCTTCCGCCAGGAGGACTGGGAGATGTACCGCAAGGTCAACATGCGTTTTGCACAGGTGGTGGAGCCGCTCATCCGCAAGGGCGACACCATCTGGGTCCAGGACTACCACCTGATGCTCCTGCCCAAGATGTTGCGCGAACGTTACCCTGATGCCTCCATCGGCTGGTTCCTGCACGTGCCCTTCCCCAGCGCCGAGATCTTCCGCTCCCTGCCCTGGAGCCGCGAGATCCTGGAGGGCGTCCTGGGCGCCAACCTGATCGGCTTCCACACGGTGGACTTCTCCGCCAGCTTCCTGGCTTCGCTGCACAGGCTGCTGCCCGAACTGCCGGTCAACCGGGACGGCGTGGTCGAGATGCCTGACGGCCACAGAGCAGCCATCGACGCCTTCCCCATCGGCATCGACTACAACCTCTACCGGCGTACCGCCCACTCCGGCCTGGCCCGGGCCATGCGTCGAGGAATCGACGAGGTCTGCGGCAAGTCCCCCCGTCATCGCTACCGCACCTCGGTGACTGCCGAGGGCGTGGCGGCTAACGAAGCCGCCACATCGGACGCCAACTGGTGGAGCCACTACATGGAGAAGGACATCCCCGAGTCCACGCTGGCCAAGCAGGCGGCTTCCTCGGTGGGCAGCCGCTCCAACAAGGTCATCGTTTCGGTGGATCGGCTGGACTACACCAAGGGTCTGCCCGAGCGGCTTCAGGCCTTCGGCCGCATGCTGGACAAGTACCCTGAGTGGGTGGGCCATGTCACCTACTACCTGCTGGCCACCCCTTCGCGTGAGGTCGTCGAGTCCTATCAGCGGCTCAAGGCCCAGGTGGACCAGTTGGTGGGGGAGATCAACGGCCGCTACTCCCTGCTGGCCTGGACCCCCATCCATTACATCACCCGCTCCCTGTCCATCAAGCCGGTCTGCGGCATCTACACGGCTGGAGACGTAGCCCTGGTCACCCCCCTGCGCGATGGGATGAACCTGGTGGCCAAGGAGTACCTGGCCTGCCATGACGGACGCGACGGCACCCTGGTCCTGTCGGACATGTGCGGGGCTGCCGACGAGCTGACCGATGCCTTCATCGTCAATCCCTACGACATCGACATGGTCTGCGAGGCCCTGCACAACGCCCTGGAGATCACCCCCGAGGAGTCCAAGCGGCGCAACATCCGCATGCAGGCCCGGCTCAAGGTGCGCACCGCAGCCAACTGGTGCACCTCGTTCCTCGACTCCCTGCGGCAGGTCTCCACTCCGGGCATGACAGACAGGAGGCTGCGTATGGATCACCACAACGCCATCGTTCGTCAGTGGGACGGCGCCCATCGTCGTCTGGTCCTGTGCGACTATGACGGGACGCTGACCCCGCTTGTTCGCCGTCCTGAGCGGGCCAAGCCCACCCAGGCCCTTCGCCGCCTGCTGACCCAGGTGGGAAGCAATCCCGATGTGGACTTCCTGCTGGTCTCCGGCCGCAGCCATCAGATCATGCAGGATTGGTTCGGTGACCTGCCGGTGGGGCTGATTGCCGAGCATGGCGCCTGGAACCGCAACCTGCCCGGCAGCGACTCGGACGAGTGGCAGCGGGCGCAAGGCCTGCCCGACTCCGATACCTGGCAGAAGGTGATCCGGCCCATCATGGATGAGTCGGCCACCAGGGTCCCCAACTCCTTTGTGGAGAGCAAGTCCGATGCGGTGGCCTGGCACTACCGGATGAGCGATGCCCAGGTGGCCGAACAGGAGCGTCAGGATCTGCTCCATCGTCTGCGTGGCGTTGTGGTCGGTCTGGGACTGATGATCATGGAGAACTCCAAGGTCGTTGAGGTCACGCCTGTGGCCACCAGTAAGGGCCAGGCCATCCTGCCCTTCGTCAACAGCGGCGACTACGACTTCATGATGGCTCTGGGCGACGATGAAACAGACGAGACCATGTTCGCTGTCATGCCCGATAAGGGCTGGACCATCAAGGTTGGGCCGGGCCAGACCAAGGCCCGTCTGCGGGTCAACGATCCGACCGCGGTCACTCTGCTGCTGGCCGAC
The DNA here is from genome assembly GCF_052606235.1 of Bifidobacterium sp. ESL0820. Classification (NCBI taxonomy): domain Bacteria; kingdom Bacillati; phylum Actinomycetota; class Actinomycetes; order Bifidobacteriales; family Bifidobacteriaceae; genus Bifidobacterium; species Bifidobacterium sp. ESL0820. The sequence continues at coordinate 1,394,565 of NZ_CP199594.1, read as the reverse complement.
CTGGGTGCCGGTGTGGCCCGTGACTCCAATGAGCCCGTGGCATCCCACGACTTCCGCGACGACCATACCGTGGTCGACGAGGCGCATGCCCAGCTCACTGATGAGAAGTGAGGCGGGGACAAGTCAGGCAGACGATCGCTTGTCCCACCGGTGACTGCTCGTGAAGCCCGGTAAGTTCATGGGCAGCTGGCGGTGATTGGCGCTCACTGCGGCGACAACCTGTGATGACCGCGGACGGATGATCATGGGCTGTAGTTGCGACTGTTGCCTGTCGCTACCTCTTAGTGGCGACTATCGAGAACTGTCGGCAACTTTTCGGGTATCCAAACGTTCGAGTGCTCACATATTTTGGTTTTCGGCAGGTTTGGGTGTCCACCATGTTGACGGCTGACCCCGTTGGTCGGGCCTTGCCGACCATACTTGGAGCATGGATACTTCAACAATCACTGCCTGTCTTGAGTCCGATCATGCCGCTGATCTGCGCAAAGCCGCCCAACGTCTGGAAGGTGTGGCCCGTCACACCCTTATCGAGCAATCCGATGATCTGGGTGCTCGGATAGGCCATCGCGTTCTGCTCAAGCCGGAGAATCTGCAGCTGACCGGATCCTTCAAGATTCGCGGAGCTTATAACAAGGTGGCCTCGTTGGATCAGGACGAGCTGGACCGCGGCATCGTCACCGCTTCCGCCGGCAATCATGCCCAGGGGGTGGCTTTTGCCGCACGCAGCCGTGGCGCGAAGGCCACGATTGTCATGCCCCGGATCACTCCGCCCCTCAAGGTCGATGCCACTCGGGCCTATGGCGCCGAGGTTGTCCTGCAGGGCGAGGTCTTCGACGAAAGTTCCGATTACGCCTTGGGTCTGGCACGTGATCGCGGCATGACCTTCGTCCCGCCCTTTGACGACTACGAGGTCGTCTGCGGTCAGGGAACCATCGCCATGGAGATTCTTCAGGATGTGCCCGATGTCACCGATATCGTGGTTCCCCTCGGTGGGGGCGGGCTGGGCGCCGGAGTGGCGCTCGCCGTAAAGACCTTCAAAGCAGACGTCAGAGTCATCGGAGCCACCCCGGTCGGTTCTCCGGCCTGGCGTGAATCTCTGACAGCTGGTCATGTGGTCGCAGCGGATCAGATGCGTACGGCTGCCGAGGGCGTAGCCGTCAGACGTCCCGGCGATCTGAACTATGCCCTGCTCAGCCGCTATATGGATGATCTGGTTCAGGTGACCGAAAGCGACATCTCCGAGATGATCCTATTCATGCTGGAGAAGCACAAACTGGTGGTCGAGGCAGCCGGAGCGGTCTCCTTGGCGGCCTTGGGCCAGTTGGATCTGCAGTCCGATGTCTTCCGGTCGGCCCCGGGTCCGCATGTGATCGTCCCCATCATCTCGGGAGGCAATATCGACACGGTCACCATGGGTGCGGTCATCCAGCGGGGGATGATCTCCCGCGGGCGCATCATGCAGTTCGGCGTGGAGCTGCCCGACGTCCCCGGCCACGTCCCCGGCCAGCTGGTCAAGGTGGCCACGGTCCTGGCCGATCTGCGTGCCAATGTAATCGAGCTCAACCACGATCAGTTCAAATCCTCCGGCCACTATGACAACGGCGTGCTCTTGGAGGTGACTGTGGAGACCAACGGCCCCGACCACATCACCCAGATCCTGGATACCTTGCGTAGCCGAGGCTTCCAGGTCCATCAGAACTACTGAGCACTATGTCCCGATTGGATCCGGTGGTCCTGTACCCGTCTTCCAAGGTTCCGCGATAAGGATCGCGGCCGGACGAACAGTCAGCATGGCCAGCGCCATCGCTGATCTTGGCTGATGACCCTGCAAATTGCCGCAGGGCCATCAGGAATCTGCAGATTGTTACTCTGCCCCAACAGTTATGCGGAGCAGCCAGCAAATCATTCCTGCCCAGCGATGGTCTTGTCAACGAGTTTGGGCAGTGCCTCTTCGATGGGTTCGTGGATGAGTCGGGTTGCCAGAGAATCATACTGGGTCGAACCCATGTTCATGATGGTGATCGGCACGCCTGCTTGGGCTGCCACCGGCACCAGTGAGGCCGCCGGATACACCTCCAAGGTGGAGCCGATCACCCAGAATTGATCAGCCTGGCTGGCTAGCCTCATGCTCTTTTCCATGGCTCCCTCGGGCAGGGCCTGACCGAAATAGACCACATCAGTCTTGATGATGCCATTGCAAGGCATGTTGCCTTGGTAAGGCATGGGCTTGTGGCAGTGTGGATCGGGTTCCTGATCGAGCTTGGCCATGATGTCGGCCGTCCGATATGCCTGACCGCATTTCATGCAATGGGAACTGCCGATGGTCCCGTGAAGGTTCACGATGACGTCCTCGGAGTTGCCGGCTTTCTCGTGGAGGGCATCGAAGTTCTGCGTAGCCAGCAGGTTCAGCATGCCTGCCTGCTCCAGCTTGGCCAGTGCCTTGTGGGCTACTCCGGGCTGGGCATTCCAGACAGGTGACTCCTTCTGCCACCGCCATGAATACTCCCGCTGCTTCTTGTCGCTCATGAACAGGTCCAGGTCATAGACGTTCATCTGATCGGGATGCTTGGTCCAAACCCCGTCAGGCCCGCGAAAATCCGGTATGCCGGCGGAAGTCGAGATGCCCGCACCGGTCAGTACTGCAATTGTTGTGCTCATACACCCGTCTTACCATCCGCCAACAGAATCCATGGTCCGAAGACCAGCATGGTGCGCGAATATGCATCTATATCAACATGAACATTTATGAGTTGTGGATGACTGACGATCGAAGATGGAAAGAGGACTCCGCACCGGATATGGCCGCCTATAAACAAAATTCGGAAGGATTATGACAGGGCGATGCTGACACGCCGATTCAGCTGTGGTCTGACCGATACTTTGTGAATAAAGTGTGTGCATGGAGCTGTGATGCTGCGCTGAAGTCCCGCCTCGGTGAGGCTCGAAGTTATAAAAGGACGTGTTGCGACACGCCGTTTAAAGGCTTGTTATTGCTTGTTTTTAGGGTCTTCGCGGGAGGGCCGAGTTGCGTTTTGGCCGGCTCGTGGTAAGTTTATCTCTTGCTGCTCAACACGGCGGTTCTTCTTCCGGGAGGAAGTTGAATGGCTTGTTGGTGTGGTGGTGGTTTGAGAACTCAAGAGCGTGTTTGTGCTACTTATAGCTTTTTGATTGCCAGTCCGATGCCCGCCCGGCTGTTGTCGGGTACGTGGGAGCGTTGTGAGGGGTGTCGGGGTTTTTCGTGGGTTGGTTTCCTCCTTATGGAAGCTGGCCCGTCAATTTATTATGAGAGTCGTTTCGGCTTCTTCATGGTTTTTTGTGGAGGGTTTGATTCTGGCTCAGGATGAACGCTGGCGGCGTGCTTAACACATGCAAGTCGAACGGGATCCGCCAAGCTTGCTTGGCGGTGAGAGTGGCGAACGGGTGAGTAATGCGTGACCAACCTGCCCTATGCTTCGGAATAGCTCCTGGAAACGGGTGGTAATGCCGGATGCTCCGCGCTGTCGCATGATGGTGCGGGAAAGGGTTTACCGGCATGGGATGGGGTCGCGTCCTATCAGCTTGTTGGCGGGGTGATGGCCTGCCAAGGCTTCGACGGGTAGCCGGCCTGAGAGGGCGACCGGCCACATTGGGACTGAGATACGGCCCAGACTCCTACGGGAGGCAGCAGTGGGGAATATTGCACAATGGGCGAAAGCCTGATGCAGCGACGCCGCGTGCGGGATGACGGCCTTCGGGTTGTAAACCGCTTTTGATTGGGAGCAAGCGAGAGTGAGTGTACCTTTCGAATAAGCACCGGCTAACTACGTGCCAGCAGCCGCGGTAATACGTAGGGTGCAAGCGTTATCCGGATTTATTGGGCGTAAAGAGCTCGTAGGCGGTTCGTCGCGTCTGGTGTGAAAGTCCATCGCTTAACGGTGGATCGGCGCCGGGTACGGGCGGACTGGAGTGCGGTAGGGGAGACTGGAATTCCCGGTGTAACGGGGAATGTGTAGATATCGGGAAGAACACCGATGGCGAAGGCAGGTCTCTGGGCCGTCACTGACGCTGAGGAGCGAAAGCGTGGGGAGCGAACAGGATTAGATACCCTGGTAGTCCACGCCGTAAACGGTGGATGCTGGATGTGGGGCCCGTTCCACGGGTTCCGTGTCGGAGCTAACGCGTTAAGCATCCCGCCTGGGGAGTACGGCCGCAAGGCTAAAACTCAAAGAAATTGACGGGGGCCCGCACAAGCGGCGGAGCATGCGGATTAATTCGATGCAACGCGAAGAACCTTACCTGGGCTTGACATGTGCCGGACGGCCGCGGAGACGCGGCTTCCCTTCGGGGCCGGTTCACAGGTGGTGCATGGTCGTCGTCAGCTCGTGTCGTGAGATGTTGGGTCAAGTCCCGCAACGAGCGCAACCCTCGCCTCGTGTTGCCAGCACGTTATGGTGGGAACTCACGGGGGACCGCCGGGGTTAACCCGGAGGAAGGTGGGGATGACGTCAGATCATCATGCCCCTTACGTCCAGGGCTTCACGCATGCTACAATGGCCGGTACAACGGGATGCGACATGGTGACATGGAGCGGATCCCTGAAAACCGGTCTCAGTTCGGATCGGAGCCTGCAACCCGGCTCCGTGAAGGCGGAGTCGCTAGTAATCGCGGATCAGCAACGCCGCGGTGAATGCGTTCCCGGGCCTTGTACACACCGCCCGTCAAGTCATGAAAGTGGGCAGCACCCGAAGCCGGTGGCCCAACCCGTTTGGGGGGGAGCCGTCTAAGGTGAGGTCCGCGATTGGGACTAAGTCGTAACAAGGTAGCCGTACCGGAAGGTGCGGCTGGATCACCTCCTTTCTACGGAGATATGAGTGAAATCCCCCGCCTGTTTATGGGTCGTGGGGTCGAGTCCATGGGTCCGGCCGGTTGGCCGGATGGTGTGGGCGTGCTGGCGTGGAACGGTCGGAAGCGCTGTGGCATGGATGCGCTGTTGGGTTCCCGGACCGCCACCTTGTTTTGGGTGGTGTTCCTGCCGCCCGTCGGGTTCCTGCATGGGGTGTTGCCCTGTGGGGTCTTGGCGGCGCGCTGGTGGCTTGAGAACTGGATAGTGGACGCGAGCGGATGGCTGGCTTTTCTGGCTGGCTGTCTGCTGTATTGTTTCGTCCGAGCCTATTTTTTTGGTGGGTTCGGGTCGATCGTTTTGTGATCGTTTAGTGTGATGATTTGTCGTCTGGCAGTTCGCAGTTGTTGTTGTCGTGGCATGGCCTGTGGCCGTGTTGTCGGCAAGGGCGCATGGTGGATGCCTTGGCAGACAGGACCGATGAAGGACGCGTGGGGCCGCGATAGGCCTCGGGGAGCCGCCGACAGGGCTTTGATCCGAGGGTGTCCGAATGGGGTAACCCGCCGGCTGTTATGGGCCGGCACCGCATTCGTGCGGGGGGTACGCAGGGAAGTGAAACATCTCAGTACCTGCAGGAAAGGATATTCCGTGAGTAGTGGCGAGCGAAAGCGGATGATGGCCAAACCGGTGCCGTGTGAGACCCGTCGGGGGTTGCGGCATGGGTGTTGTGGGACTTGGCGTCCGGGCTCCGACGGGCCCGGCGGCAGTGATAAAGCGGCGTGTGAGGCGAACGGGATTGAATTCCCGGCCGTAGAGGGTGATGGCCCCGTAGCCGAAGGCGCGCCGCCTGCCGGTTCTTGTTCCCAAGTAGCGCGGGACTCGTGGAATCCCGTGTGAATCGGCCCCGACCGTGGGGTAAGCCTGAATATTCCTGTCTGACCGATAGCGTACGAGTACCGTGAGGGAAAGGTGAAAAGCACCCCGGGAGGGGAGTGAAAGAGTTTCTGAAACCGTGTGCCTACAATCCGTCGGAGCCTTTCGGGGTGACGGCGTGCCTATCGAAAAATGAGTCTGCGAGTCAGTGGTGCGTGGCGAGGCTAACCCGTGTGGGGCAGCCGTAGCGAAAGCGAGTCCGATAAGGGCGTTTCCAGTCGCGTGTCCTGGACCCGAAGCGGGATGATCTAGCCCTGGGCAGGTTGAAGCGCGGGTAAGACCGCGTGGAGGACCGAACGGACCTGGGTTGAAAACCGGGCCGATGACCTGGGGCTAGGGGTGAAAGGCCAATCAAATTCCGTGATAGCTGGTTCTCTCCGAAATGCATTTCGGTGCAGCGTCGCGTGAGTGCCTCCATGGGGTAGAGCTACTGGATGCTTGAGGGCCCGTATCGGGTACCGACAGCAGCCAAACTCCGAATACGTGCGAGGTGTATCGCGGCAGTGAGTCGGCGGGGGATAAGCTCCGTCGTCGAGAGGGAGACAGCCCAGATCGTCGTCTAAGGTCCCTAAGCGCGTGCTAAGTGGGAAAGGATGTGGAGTCGCATAGACAGCCAGGAGGTTGGCTCAGAAGCAGCCATCCTTGAAAGAGTGCGTAACAGCTCACTGGTCTAGTGGTTCCGCGCCGATAATGTAGCGGGGCTCAAGCACGCCACCGAAGACGCGGCAGCGCAGTTTGCTGTGCTGGGTAGGAGAGCGTTCCGCATGGGGCGAAGCGGCGGCGTGAGCCGGCCGTGGACCGTGTGGAAGTGAGAATGCAGACATGAGTAGCGAGAGGCGGGTGAGAATCCCGCCCGCTGGATGACCAAGGGTTCCGGGGCCACGTTCGTCGTCCCCGGGTGAGTCGGGTCCTAAGGCGAGGCCGACAGGCGTAGTCGAATGGATGAAGGAGTCGATATTCTCCTACCGGCGTCAAGCCGTCCAATCCAAGACGCGGAAGCGTGCCCTTACCTGCCTCGGAGGCTGGTCTTCGGACCTGCCGATGTGGTGGGACCGGCGTGTGGATGCGTGGCGGGTAGCGCAGGAGTGACACGGAACGGGAGCCGGGCCGCGGTGGTGGTTATCCGTGGTCAAGCATGCGGCGCGTCGGGCAGGCAAATCCGCCCGGCATGAGCGCGAGGTGTGATGATGGGGGGCCTTGTGCCCCGAATCCGGTGTGCCGTTCCGTCGAGAAAAGCTTCGGCGTGAGGAGTGGCGCCGCCCGTACCCTAAACCGACACTGGTGGTCAGGTAGAGTATACCAAAGCGATCGAGCGAATCCTGGTCAAGGAACTCGGCAAATCACTCCCGTGCCTTCGGTATAAGGGAGGCCCCTGCCGGTGAGGCGCCTTGCGCGCGGAGCCGGTGGGGGCGGCACAGACCAGGGGGTAGCGACTGTTTACCAAAAACACAGGTGCATGCGAAGACGTAAGTCGCTGTATATGCACTGACGCCTGCCCGGTGCCGGAAGGTTAAGAGGATCCGTCATCCCTCTTCGGAGGGGGCAGCGGTGAATTCAAGCCCCGGTAAACGGCGGTGGTAACTATAACCATCCTAAGGTAGCGAAATTCCTTGTCGGGTAAGTTCCGACCTGCACGAATGGCGTAACGACTTCCCCACTGTCTCGACCAGGAGCTCGGCGAAATTGCAGTACGAGTAAAGATGCTCGTTAAGCGCAGAAGGACGAAAAGACCCGGGACCTTTACTATACCTTGGTATTGGCGTTAGGTGCGGACTGTGTAGCATAGGCGGGAGGCTTCGAAGCGGGTGCGCCAGCATCCGTGGAGCCGGAATGTGAAATACCGCTCTGTCCTCATCTGGCCTCTAACCTCGGCCGGTCATCCCGGCCAGGGACAGTGCCTGGCGGGTAGTTTAACTGGGGCGGTTGCCTCCCAAAGAGTAACGGAGGCGCCCAAGGGTTCCCTCAGCCCGGTTGGCAATCGGGTGTTGAGTGCAATCGCACAAGGGAGCTTGACTGCGAGACCGACGGGTCGAGCAGGGACGAAAGTCGGAGATAGTGATCCGGTGCCGGCGTACGGACGCGGCATCGCTCAACGGATAAAAGGTACCCCGGGGATAACAGGCTGATCATCCCCAAGAGTCCATATCGACGGGATGGTTTGGCACCTCGATGTCGGCTCGTCGCATCCTGGGGCTGGAGCAGGTCCCAAGGGTTCGGCCGTTCGCCGATTAAAGCGGCACGCGAGCTGGGTTCAGAACGTCGTGAGACAGTTTGGTCTCTATCCTCTGCGCTCGTTGGAATCTTGAGGAGCCCTGCCCATAGTACGAGAGGACCTGGGTGGACGAACCTCTGGTATGCCGGTTGTCGCGCCAGCGGCACGGCCGGTTGGCTACGTTCGGATGGGATAACCGCTGAAAGCATCTAAGCGGGAAGCCCCCTCCAAGATAAGGATTCCATGAAGCCTTGCGGCTTCTGAAGACCCCATGCAGAACACATGGTCGATAGACCGGACGTGGACACCCCGTAAGGGGCGGAGCCGACCGGCACTAATGGTCGAAGACAACACCACACCCGCCCCCATGAGGGGCGGCGGCATCAACCCGACTGCGAAACACATGCCTGCGGCAATGAACACGAACACGCACAGGCGATCAGACAATCGGAGCACGCGTCCACCATCCGGTCCCCAAGCCGCCAGGAGACCCCGACCCGGCAGGGTCGGAAGAATTGAAGATTCGCGGCGGTCATGGCCTGGGGGAGACGCCCGGTCCCATTCCGAACCCGGAAGCTAAGACCCAGCACGGCAATGGTACTGCACCCGGAAGAGTGTGGGAGAGTAGCACACCGCCGCCACAACACGTGATTACGGGAGGCATCTCAAGGACAATATCCTTGGAGATGCCTCCTTTTTCCATATCCGCAACAGACCTGGGCTTAAAGATTCATGCCTTCTCGCAAAGCCACATTCCAAGTAACTGAACGCGGTTAAGCGGAATATGAAAAAGCTGCTTCGTACTCATGCTGACTTGTATTTGAGCAGCCTGCGATTTGATATTCGAAATCACTGATCCGGAAGCTCTGGCTTGTTTTGCCGCCTGTTGTTTCTGGTCCGGGACATCTAGAATGGAAAGCAGACGAATCTGTCGCACAAAACACATATGCGAAGAAAGCGGATAAACATGGGCAAAAGAATCATTCTTGTAGGAGCCACAGGCAGAGTAGGCGTATTGACCTGCGCTGATCTGGTAAAAGCCGGTCATGAAGTGGTTGCCTGCGCACGAGGGGCCTCGAAGATTCCCGCCAGCCAGCAGGTGGAGCCAATGACTCTGGATTTGCATGACCCGCTTTCCCAGGTAACCGACGCATTCCGCAAGTCGCATGCGGATGCTGTCGTCTTCACTGCAGGATCGCGTGGCAAGGACATCACCCAGATTGACGCTCTGGGAGCCATGAAGACCATAGAGGCCGCTAAAGCGGTCGGCATCACGAGGTATGTCATGCTGGGAGCCATGTATGCAGCCGATTGGCTGCGCTGGGAGCAGCCCCAGGTCAAACCTGCTATCGATGCCCTCGCTGACTATTACGTGACCAAGAACATGGCCGACCAATACCTGATCAGCTCCGGGCTGGACTACACCATCATCGAGCCAGGCAGCCTGACCGAGCAGGAAGGCACAGGAACCATCCAGGTCGAGCCAGACGGGCCCGGTCCCATACCGATCGCCGATGTGGCACAATGCCTGGCCGACTGCGTCGACCTGGAGCAGACCATAGGCAGGATCTACAACATCATCGGAGGCAGCACGCCCATCAGACAGGCCCTGACTGCACAGCAGTAACGGAACCGACCAATTCCTTAAGCACGAAGCCCACCTACAGACATCGTGTGTCTGCACAGCAACAGGAATGATACCTTGGTTGCATTGCCTGTTGTCTCTTGCTGTTGATTGCGCGCTGGGTGCACTGTGTCCCAGTGACCTTTATGAAGGTGGGGTTGGCGTGGGGACTGGGCGCAACGAAGGAGGTCGTCAATGAACATCACCAATTTTCGCGATCTGGGAGGCATTCGGACCATCCACGGCCGCCGGGTCCGCCAGCACAAGTTCATCCGATCAGGGCAGCTGGTGGATCTGGACGAAGATACGAAGAGGGAGTTGGTCGACCGCTACCAGGTGACACAGGTTGTGGATTTCCGCCGGCCCTTTGAGAGACAGGAAAGTCCGGACGACAGGATCGATGGTGTGACCTTCACCAACATCGATCTGCTGGAGCAAAGTGGCGCCAGTGGCGCCAGCCTGGACGATTTCGCCTCGCTGGGTTTGGCGGATCAGGTCAACGGCCACATGTTGAATGTCTACCATGACCTGGTCATGAATCCTGCGGCCCAGCAGGGGTATGGGAAGTTCCTGCGCATCGTCGTGGGCAACATCCAGGGGGCTACGCTCTTCCACTGCTTTGCCGGCAAGGACAGGACCGGGTTCGCCGCGGCCCTGGTGCTCTGGCTGCTGGAGGTGGACGACACCCAGGTATTCGCGGACTATCTGAAGACCAACCAAGAGAGGGTCGCGGCCAACAATCAGCTGCTGGACCAATTCCGCGACAAAGGCTTCGACCAGGATTCGTTGGACGCGCTAGAGATTGCGCTCTGCGTCAAGAAAGAATACCTGGCTCATGCCCAACAGACCATGATCGAGGCCTATGGGGACGTCTTTACCTATGCGCGGCAGGCCCTAGGGTTCGGGCCAGACCAGGTGGAGGCCCTGCGTCGCAACCTGCTTGAGTAACCGCATAAGGCTGGAAGGCGGCTGGAGCGGGTAGACTCGAGCCTAGACGTTAATTGCGAGGAGGACATTGTGCGATACATGAACTTAGGACAGTCCGGATTCCGGGCCTCCCGTGTGGCCCTGGGGGTCATGCGGATCGATCAGAAGAGCCGCGAGGAAGCGCGGACCATTGTGGAGACGGCCATGAATGCGGGCGTTGACTTCTTCGACACTGCAGACTGCTACCATGCCGGGGCCAGCAGCCGGGCTCTGGGACAGGCTCTGAAGGATCTGAGCGTAGACCGGGACAGCGTGGGCATCCAGACCAAGTTCGGCATCTTCCGCAACCCGGACAGCGACCAGATCACCCGCTACGACTTCTCCAAGGATCACCTGCTGAAGGCCCTGGATGAGGAGCTGGTCAACCTGCAGACCGACCATGTCGACTTCGTGCTGCTGCATCGTCCCGACACCCTGGTCGACTTGGACGATCTGGCCGAGGCCTTCAATGAACTGCAGACCAGTGGAAAGGTTCGGCACTTCGGCGTCAGCAACGTCAACCCCATGCAGGTGGAGCTGCTGCAGAGCGCGGTAAGCCAGCGGTTGGAGGTCAACCAGCTGCAGTTCGGCCTGGGGCACACCGGCATGGTCGACCAGGAGATCCACGTCAATATGGGCGACGATCCCAGCCTGGATCATGATGGCGGTCTTCTGGCCTATTCGCGGCTGAAGTCCATGACCATTCAGGCCTGGAGCCCCTTCCAGACCGGATACTTCGACGGGGTCTTCCTGGACAATCCCCGCTATCCCGAACTCAATGCAGAGTTGGACAAACTGGCCAAGCAACATGGGGTAGCCAACAGCGCTATTGCTGTGGCCTGGATTCTGCGGCATCCCGCCGGCATACAGGTGCTTCTGGGATCTATGAACCCCGGGCGCATCACGCAGATGGCCGCTGGTGCGGATGTGGATCTGACCGCCCAGGAATGGTACGACCTCTACCTGAGCGCCGGTCACGACCTGCCCTGATCTGTGCTCTAGGGTCGCTCACCTCCACCCGGCTTTAACTGCTTCGGGTTATGAACGATTGCGCCCTGCCAGTCTGATTTTGCATCATCGGCTTGCGTCATCTGGCAGGGCCTGTCTGGCCGGGCGTTGGGCGCTATGAGTGTATAAGTGCGCAGAAGGAAAGTCAGATCGGTTTCGAGGTAGTCGTACGCTGTCATGCATTATTTCACCCCACGACGTTGCGCTGCTACGTCCAAGATCATGTATCACGATCGGGCCAAGGCCCAGCAGGCCGCCGACCGCAGCATGGTCGAACGCAACGTTCTTCTGTGGGTCTACCGTTGCGACTACTGCGGGAGCTGGCATCTGACCAGTCATGAGCCGGGTTCCTACCAGCGCACGAGGATGGGCTCGCGAACTTTGAAACCGCATAGCCGCAAACGTGGGTACAAGCCTCGTCGTCGGTAGGAGCAGTCATTGCCCCTTGCAGCCCCAGCATTCGACTTGACATTCTCGGTGGTCGCCGAGGTGATCCAGACGGTCCCAGGCAGCAAGATCGGATTCCGCTGATCTCACTGCTTGGGGCCGATTGGGCTTTGTCTGTTCACCTAAGGCCGGTGAACTAGGCTGGTGAACATATCAGGTGAGCTCTGCAGTTGTCTGGCCAGCAGGGACTTCGTTGCCTAGCAGGCTGGGTCAAAGCCCTGTCGGCGGATCGAATCCAGCATGGGTTCGTGGCCGGAGGCGGGATTGCGAACCTTGTCAGCCATCATGGCGCTGAACGAGCGGTGGGGGTCGTCCAGGTGCCGGATGTCGCGATAATAGCGGGTGACTGTCTGATCGAAGTCAGCCAAGGCATCCTTCATGTCTGCATCATCGTCGGCCCGCTGATAGGTGTTGGTAAAGATTTGCGCCTGACGAGGCATCCTGGGCTTGGGATCCGGATCCTGGGCCGGATGGCCGATGGCAAGACCCAGCACCGGATAGACCAGTTTGGGCAGCTTCAGCAGATCAATCAACCTGTTCGTGTCATTGATGACGCTGCCCAGAATGACGCCGCCCAGGCCCAGCGCGTTGGCGGCGGTCTCCATGGCGTGCAGGGCCAGGACCGCATCGTTCTGGGACTGCAGGAAGACATAACCAGTGTTGAGCAGGGTGGTGTCCGGATCCAGATCATCAGCGAATTGTCGGACCAGATCGGCATTGCGGCGCTGGTCGGCCAGGAAGATGTAGAGCAACGGGGCTTCGGCAACATAGCGCTGATGGGCCATATCGGCGATAGCCAGCGCCTCATCATGATCCGTGATCCTGACGGCCGACCATTCATGGAAGTATCGGCTGGTCGCTGCATGCTGGGCCGCCTGCTCCAGCAGGGCGATGGTCTGGTCGTCAACCGGTTCGTCGGTGAATCCGCGGATGGAGCGTCGCTCAAGCAAGGTCCGTATGGTGGGATTGTCGGCCGGATTCGAGGCCGGGGTTTTCTGTGAATTTGATAAGGTCATTTTGACATTCTGGCCGTCAACGCCTGCCAATGCAAGACCTTGTCGTCAAAATCACGCAATCAGCGTTATCAGGACCAGCCTGGTTATCAGTCAGCGTCCTGTGCTTTCAGCGCTGATGGCGGCGATCGATCAGAGCCTGGGAACCACGCTCGAACAGGCCTGAGACCAGAGCGGTGACGGCGGCCGACAGAACGCCAAAGAGGAGGCCGGCGGTAGCGCTCTCCTGATCCTCTTCAGGGCTGTCCGCGCCTCCGTTGCGCTTGCGGACCAGTCCGCCCCAGAAGGCTTGGAAGAGCTTGCCAGCCAGCAGTGCGGCGATGCTGGGAAGCGCAAACTTGACCAGCTTGTCTGTCAGCGATTCCGGGTCCGATTCAATCGAGTTGCGCATGTCATTCACCTTGCCATCCACCTGATGAAGCATGCCGACCACTTGGTCGGCCATCCCGCCAGGTTCCCGTCCTGAGTCCGTCATGGGTCCATTATCCCACACGCCTGGGGGTCTGGGGCGTGACCGGACCGTGGGTTAAACTGCTATTCATGGACATTGCGAAGAATACGTCGGGCAATGATGCCTCGACCGAGAGCGAAGGCTACGCTGTGCTGCTGCGGCATGGTCAGACAGTTTGGAGCGAAACCGGACAATATACGGGGCGCACTGATATCCCCCTGACTGACCAAGGGCGCGAACAGGCCAAAGAGGCGGGTCAAAGGCTGGCTAAGGCCTTCCCCAATGGGTTTGACCCTGACTGCATTTTTTCCAGCCCCCTGCAACGAGCCAGACAGACAGCCGAGCTGGCCGGTTTCCCTGATTCGGCTCCGATGGATGAGATCTTGGAGTGGGATTACGGTCCGGCCGAGGGGCACCGTCCTCAGGATGTGGTGGCCAGCCTTGGCCGTGAGTGGAAACTGTGGATCGACGGTCCGCATGCTTTGGGCATCGATGAGCTGAGTGGCGACCGGGTGGTCGATCTGCCTTCGGGCAGTCCCGTTTCCGTACATGTGACTCAGGGCGAAAGTCTGGATCAGGTAGCTGCCCGTGCGCGTGGAATCGTCGAATGGCTCGAGCCCCTGGTGTGTTCGGGGCGGCATGTGCTCCTGGTGGCGCACGCCCACATCCTGCGCATCCTGACGACGCAGTGGCTTGACTTGGATCCCCATAAGGCCCAGCTGTTCCGGATGAATACGGCGCATTACGGTGTTCTTGGCATCTACCAGGGCAAGCGTGTGCTCAGGCAGTGGAACGTGTGATTGAGCTGAATATCAGTTTGTCTTAGTGGGTTTGACGATTTCGAAACCCGCTCAGGAAGTAATCCCTGTCGGCCCTAATTATTATAGCCCAGACCTTAGGCTTTCAGCCCCATGCCTTGGACAGACATGCTGCTACCTAGAATCGACCTGGCTGGACACTGTTTTGCATGAGATGGTTGATTGCGCTTGCCAGTGGTCAGGTCCACGACTTTTCTGGTCGCGATCTCTTCTATCTGTTTGGGTTCTTGATGGGGATCGGGATTACCTTGCACCCGCGAGCGTGCAGACTGTCGTCAAAACCTTGCCCCCGCGACTTGCTGCCAGCGCCTCGATGATGCGAACTCTGAGTTTGCCCTGGGGGATGCTGCATTCTATCAAAACGGCACTTGGGCTTGGACTGATCCGCAGAATGCTGGGATGGATGCCGACAAGGTCGGTATGATACCCGTCTACATGGGTCTGCGCAACGAGCAGAAGCAGGGATTGGCGACCGGTACCACGCAATACTGGTACTTGAACAAGAAGGCCGATTCCAAGAACATCAAGGCTACCAAGAAGTTCCTCAATTGGACGATCGCTTCAGAGCAGGGCAAGAATACCATAGCCCAGGATATGGGTTCCACCACTCCTTTCAAGACTTTCAATAAGGTAAAGACTGATAACCCTCTGGTCTCAGCTATGCGGAAAGATTTTGATGCCAAGTATGAGCATGTGGGCTGGAGCTTCGCGCTTGCGCCTTCGGAGCCTTGGAAGGATGATCTCGGTGCCATGCTTGAATACGCCGCAGCCGGCTGGGATGGCGCTGGGCGGGAAAGTATCAGGCCAATAAGTATCGGTTGATCGTAAGGAAGATTTCAGCGTTTGAGCGGAGCGGTGGACGACCTGAGGATCAATGTGGGAGCGATCAGCTCATGCAGATTCTCCGGCGTGTTCCCCTCAATAAGCTGGAGGGTCTTCTTCGCCAGTGAAACAGCCATCTCATAGGGTTTCTGCCGTATGGTGGTCAGTCCGATGGCCCCTGCGAATCTGCTGTCGTCATATCCGATGACGGACATGTTCGAGGGAACGGCGATGCCGAACCGTTGCAGTTGGAAAATCAGCGATATCGCCAAAGAATCCTCCTGACTGGCGATCGCGGTGGGCCTGTTCCTCATGCTGCCCAGCTTTGCCAGTACAGTACTGGTGGGGTTTTCGGTTGCCGGTGCCGCCAGAACCGTTGGTTTGATGCCGACTGCCCTGCAGGCGCTCAAGAATCCCTCCAATCTGGCTTGAACGCTGAAGCGAAGGGACGCAACGGGAGTTGACCGAATATAGGCAATATGTGTGTGTCCTAGAGCTATCAGATGGTTGGCCGACAGCATGCCGCCATTGAAATCGTCGTTGCGGACCGAAGCCATGAAGCCGTTCTCCTCGGTGACGTTAAGGCTGAGGATCGGCACATTGATGCTGCTAAGACGAGAGACCTCGGAGGACTCGATGTCGAAGGAGGTCACGATGACGGCATCGACGTTGCGCTTCACGGGCAATGCTTGGAAGAATTCTTTTCGCGCTTGGCCGCTGGTGATCTGGCAGATGGAGATGTCATATCCGTTGCGTGAAAAGACCTCGTTGAAGCCTTCCACGATGGTCGAGTTGAACCAGGTATTCAAGTGGCCGCTGATGAGCACAGCCACACGCAAGGACTGGCCTGACTTCAGAGCAGTCGCAGAGCGCGAAATCGAAAAATTTAATTGTTGCGCGATTGACAGGACCCTTGAGCGCGTGTGCTCGGAAACCAGTTCCGGCCGGGTGAACGACCGGGAGACGGTGGACACGGAAACATTCGCTTGTCTGGCCACGTCCTGGATTGTGGGTTCCATGGATACTCCTCGTCAATGCTGAGCCAGGACCAGCGCCTGCAATCGGATGCCGTAGCGGTGCTCAGCTATCTGATGATAGCGCGTTTGATTGAAATACGGTCAGCTCAGCATATGTGACCTTCAGCTGCCACAAGAGCCATCGATGAGCAGGAAATGCGTCATCAAAGGATGGCAGAATCTACGGCGGTTTGCAGTGGGTTATCATGGAAAACGGCAACATGGTATGGAACAGGTGTCGTCGCCGGTTTCCTGCCCTTTCCCGGCTTGGGGGTTCCGTTGAATTTTCTCTCTCCTGATTCAGGCTTTATGAAAGGCCTCGCCGATCTTGTTGATGCTATTTGGATCAATATCCTCATGATGGTCACGTCTATTCCCCTGATATCCATCGGGGCTGCTCTGACTGCTGGCCATGATGCCGCCAGGAGGAGTCTCGAGGGGCAAGGGCATGTGACATCGAACTATTTTCGTGCTTTCCGTGCAAACTTCATCAAGGCAACTATGATCTGGCTTGTTTTTGCGCCATTGCTGCTACTGTTGCTTTATGCTTGGGTGGTTCTCCAAATCGCGCCGCTGTTGATCATTAAATTTGCCTTCAGTATTTTGTGTGTGTTGGGGTTTGAGTGGGTTTGGGCCTTGCAGGCGCGTTTTGAAAACACCATAGGTCGGACCTTGTTCAATGCATGGGTGTTTGCCTTGGCCAACCTTGGGCGGACTTTGATCATGGTGTTTTGCGATGCACTGTATTTTGCCCTACTGATCCTCTCGTGGTTCTATATGCCCCAAGGGCTCTTTTTGCTGCTACTTTGCGGCTACGGAACCCTGATCATGGTGCATACACCCCTGCTCAATGGCGCCTTCAAGCATTTTCTTGCAAATGCTTCCATGCCACGAGCCACCGCTGTTGCAGCAGATCAGAAGAAGACCACTCATTGAGGTCGTCTCGCAATATTGCGATAAGTGGTCGCAGTTACCTCTCAGGATGCTGCTTGAGCTGCGGGTATTTCGAAGGATAAGCGGTGTCCTGGTGCGTACCAGATTTGTTCAAGGGTCCTGCAGCAATAGGGAGGATTGTTACAGGACCCTTGTGTTCGCTTTGGTCTTAGCGTCCCTTGTCCGTCATTCCTGCACTAGGCGAACCACCCAAGCGGTTGTGTCTTGGGGAAGCAGGCCGTCGTCAGTAAGGCTGTCTGATACGAGTATGGTTCGACCCTGTGGAAGGGGGGTCGCTGTCTGTGAAAAATTGGTCAGACAGGTCAGTTCCGCAGGCTTGAAATTGACAAGCGCCTTGCGTGTGTATGAGATCCGGCCATCCGTGGCGGACAGAGCCGTGATTTTCGCGTTGCCTGTAGGGGTCAGCAGTGTGGACCGTAAATTCAGGGCATTCCGATAGAGGGAGAGCATCGAGTTCTCGTCGCTTTCCTCCTTATCGACAGCAAAGTCCTTGAACCAGAGCGGCTGGGGCAGGTGAGGATTACTGGCTGGTCCTCCGTCCTGGTTGCGAGCGGGGGAGAACCCGAAGGAGGCCCCTTCTCCAAAGGCGGGATTCCAGTTTGCAGGGGCAGGTGTGTTTCCGGCGACCCAAGGCAGGGGGACCCGGCACCCATCGCGACCTTTTTCAGTATATTTGCCGCGGGTTCGGTGCGCAGTTGGATCCTCCAGACGGTCCCAAGGAATATCAGGAACCTCGAATAGGCCAAGTTCCTCACCTTGATAGATATATACGGAGCCGGGCAAGGCGGCTTCCAGGGCGAACCCTGCGCGTGCCCTGCGCGTGCCCTTGGCCCGGTCTTCGAAGTATGTCTGCCCATCTCGAAGAAGCCAATCCTTGTCAAGCTGATGATACGTGGAGCTGTCCACCTGAGGCAGGGCGTATCTGGTGGCCTGTCTGACTACATCGTGGTTGCTCATCACCCATGTTGTGGTCGATCCTGAATCCTCGGCGGATTGCAGGCCTTCGGCGATGGCGGTGTACAGGGCCTGGCAGTCCCAATTGGCCTTGGCGAACTCGAAGTTGAAGACCTGCCCTAGCTCATTCTCGGATGCGTACAGATGCTGGTGCTCGGGCACGACCCAGGCTTCTCCGACTGCAAAGCGGTGAGGTTCAAATTCGTTGAAGACCTTTCGCCATTCCTTATAGATGTCATGCACCTCGGGTCGGTCCCATAACGGATGCTCGCTGCTGTGGTACTCAGACTGTTCCTGAACGGGCCACTTATCCAACTCGGACAGGGGGCGGCTGTCCAGATCCTTGGCCAGCCCATGGGCCACGTCGATGCGGAAGCCGTCCGTGCCATGATTGGACCAGAAACGGAATATGTCCTTGAAGGCTTCATGGACCTCCTTGTTCTTCCAGTTCAGATCAGGCTGCTCCTTGGCGAATATATGCAAGTACCATTCGCCATCGTCAACGCGCTCCCAAGCAGGTCCTCCAAATAAGGACATCCAGCCATTTGGCGGCAGTTCTCCATTCGTACCCCTGCCACGGCGGAAGATATACCTGTCCCGTTCGGGAGAGCCCGGAGCTGCCCGCAGGGCATTCTGAAACCATTCGTGCTTGTTCGACGTGTGGTTGGGCACAATGTCAACAATGACCTTGAGCCCCATTTTGTGGGCTGTCTCGGCCATTTCGTCGAAATCGGCCATGCTGCCCAGACGTGGGTCGACGTTTCGGTAATCCTTGACGTCATAACCGCCGTCGGCCAATTCCGATGGGTAGAAGGGTGACAGCCAGATGGCGTCTATGCCCAGGTTTCGAAGATATTCCATTTTTTCGGTCACGCCTCGGATGTCGCCAATGCCGTCGCCGTTGACGTCCTTGAAGCTGCGTGGATATATCTGATATACGACCGCCTGTTTCCACCAGTCGTCGTTCATGTTGTTGTTAGTCATGCACATCTCCTCCTTGAAACAGGCCGTCTTGCTGATTAGCTTTCATATGACAACGATAGCAATACCATCGGTCATCGGTTTTCGTGTTTTGAACAGCATTCAATAGGGCTTATTTCCAAATCAAGTCGGTTGAGACTGAAATATGAAGATACATAATTGCACACGTTTTCATTACCATCAAGTTTATCCAGATCGGCAATTCAGACGCAACGGGAATAATATTTGCCAGAAGAAGTTGAGTGATGTAGGCTCAAGTTTCGGAGTGGTCATGATGGCTGCTTGCCCGGGCCGACGGGAGCCGACCATCGGGACCACGAACGAAGCGCGAGCGGAGAACGTGAACGATGAGGTGCAGGGCCAGACCCTGCGCCCCAATTTCATCAGGAGGTAATGAGTATGGCACGTGCAGTTGGCATTGATCTGGGAACCACCAATTCCTGCATTGCAACCCTGGAGGGCGGCGAACCCACCGTAATCGTCAACGCTGAGGGCGCGCGGACCACGCCATCGGTGGTGGCGTTCAGCAAGTCCGGCGAGATTCTGGTCGGCGAAGTGGCCAAGCGCCAGGCGGTCACCAATGTGGACCGGACCATCAGCTCGGTCAAGCGTCACATGGGCACCGACTGGTCCGTCGAGATCGACGGCAAGAAGTGGACCCCGCAGGAGATTTCGGCCCAGATCCTCATGAAGCTCAAGAGGGATGCCGAGTCCTACCTGGGCGAACCCGTCACCGACGCGGTCATCACCTGCCCTGCCTACTTCAACGACGCTCAGCGCCAGGCCACCAAGGATGCCGGCAAGATTGCCGGTCTGAACGTCCTGCGCATCATCAACGAGCCCACCGCCGCGGCCCTGGCCTACGGCCTGGAGAAGGGCAAGGAGGATGAGCGCATCCTGGTCTTCGATCTGGGCGGCGGCACCTTCGACGTCTCCCTGCTGGAGATCGGCAAGGACGACGACGGCTTCTCCACCATCCAGGTTCAGGCCACCAACGGCGACAACAAGCTGGGCGGCGATGACTGGGATCAGAAGATCATCGACTGGCTGGTCAGCGAGGTCAAGAACAAGTACAACGTGGATCTGTCCAAGGACAAGATCGCCCTGCAGCGGCTCAAGGAAGCTGCTGAGCAGGCCAAGAAGGAGCTGAGCTCCTCCTCGTCCACCAGCATCTCCATGCAGTACCTGGCCATGACCCCCGACGGGACTCCAGTCCACCTGGACGAGACCCTGACCCGTGCGCACTTCGAAGAGATGACCTCTGACCTGCTGGGCCGCTGCCGCACGCCTTTCAACAACGTGCTGCACGATGCCGGCATTTCGGTTCAGGACATCGATCACGTGGTGCTGGTCGGCGGCTCCACCCGTATGCCCGCCGTCAAGGACCTGGTCAAGGAACTGACCGGCGGCAAGGAAGCCAACCAGACCGTCAACCCTGATGAGGTCGTGGCTGTCGGCGCTGCCGTGCAGTCCGGCGTCATCAAGGGCGACCGCAAGGACGTGCTGCTGATCGACGTGACCCCGCTCTCCCTAGGCATCGAGACCAAGGGCGGCATCATGACCAAGCTGATCGACCGCAACACCGCCATCCCGACCAAGCGCTCCGAGGTGTTCTCGACCGCTGAGGACAACCAGCCTTCCGTGCTGATCCAGGTCTATCAGGGCGAGCGCGAATTCGCACGTGACAACAAGCCCCTGGGCACCTTCGAGCTGACGGGCATCGCTCCGGCTCCGCGCGGCGTTCCTCAGATCGAGGTCACCTTCGACATCGACGCCAACGGCATCGTGCACGTCTCCGCCAAGGACAAGGGCACCGGCAAGGAGCAGTCCATGACCATCACCGGCGGTTCCGCCCTGCCCAAGGACGAGATCGACCGCATGGTCAAGGAGGCCGAGGCTCACGAGGCCGAGGACAAGCAGCGTCGTGAGGACGCCGACACCCGCAACGCCGCCGAGTCCGCCGCCTACCAGACCGAGAAGCTGGTCAACGACAACAAGGACAAGATCTCCGACGAGGTGGCCAAGGAGGTCACCGACAAGGTCAACGCCCTGAAAGAGGCTCTGAAGGGCGAGGATATGGACAAGATCAAGAACGCCCAGAGCGAGCTGATGACCTCTGCCCAGAAGATCGGCCAGGCCCTCTACGCCCAGCAAGGCTCCGCTGACGGTGCAGGCGCCCAGGGCGCTGCAGGTGCCGCCTCGGGTGCAGGCTCCTCCTCGTCCGCCGATGACGACGTGGTGGATGCCGAGGTCGTGGACGACGACGACAAGAAGAAGGACGGCGAGTGACATGTCGGCCTTCGACAAGGATGATGCCGGGCCGCTGAAGGGCGACCCGGCCGCCGCCGGCGAACCGGATGGGAACGAGGCCAAGGCCTCTGACGCCGCTTCGACACCCGATCAGAAAGCGGCGCGCGGCCGTCATGCCGGCGAGAGCGCTGCAGACGAGAGCCAGGCGGCTAGCCAGTCCTCGTCGGATTCCTCCGTCAAGGACGCGTCGTCAGCGGATGCTCAGGCTGATGACAAGACTGATGCTGACTCGGCCAAGGAGGAGAGCGCAGACAAGGGATCAGATGGGCTGACTCCTCTGGGCCAGGCCAAGAAGGAGGCCGCCGATTACCTGGAGGCCCTTCAGCGCGAGCGGGCCGAGTTCGTCAACTTCCGCAACCGCGCCAAGAAGGAGCAGGACATCTTCCGCCAGCACGGCATCGTGGATGTGCTGACCGCCCTTCTTCCGGCCCTTGATGACATTGACCGGATCAAGGAGCACGGGCAGATGGACGACTCCTTCCAGGCCGTAGCCAAGAAGATCGACAAGACCTTCGAGAAATTCGGCGTCGAGAAGTTCGGTGAGAAAGGCGAGGACTTCGACCCCACCAAGCATGAGGCCATCCTGCACAAGCCGGACCCCGATGCCAAGAAAGAGACCGTTGACACGGTCGTTGAGGCAGGCTATCGGATCGGTGACCGGGTGATTCGTGCTGCCAGGGTAGTGGTGACTTCGCCCGGTCAGTAGCAGGGACGGTGATTGCGGACCTTCCGCAGGCTGAATAGACGCCTTCGCACGCGGCGGCTGGTGGGTTATGGCCCTGCCCGCCGCCGCACGCGAAAGGGCGGATTCCAATTCGATATATTCGTAGCTTATGAGGAAAGGAGACATGGATGGCTGAGAATGAATGGCTGAGCAAGGACTATTACAAGGTCCTTGGTGTCTCCAAGGACGCCAGCGAAGCGGAGATCACCAAGGCCTACCGCAAGCTTGCCCGCAAATACCATCCCGATCTCAATAAGACCAAGGAGGCCGAGGAGAAGTTCAAGGACATCTCCGAGGCCTACGACGTGCTCAGCAACAAGGAGCAACGTCAGAAGTACGACGCCATCCGCCAGTTCGGCATGGGGGGAGCCCGGTTCGCCGGGGGTTCCGGCCAGGGCGGCTTCAACACCGATGCCTTCTCGGACATCTTCGGCTCCATGTTCGGTGGGGCTGGAGCGCCTGGAGGCACCCGTATCCGTTTCGGCGATGGTTCGGGGCAGCCGGACTTCGCTGACATCTTCTCCTCCTTCGGCGGGGGTGCCGGCGGTGGCGGCCGGACCGCCTACCAGGAGAGCAGGCCCAGGCCAGTCAAGGGCGAGGATCGCAATTCGCGCATCGGCCTGTCCTTCCGTCAGGCGGTCAAGGGGGCTACGGTCTCTCTAAGCGTGGGCGGCAAGCGTTTCAAGACGCATATCCCTGCTGGGGTTCGCAATGGCCAGCGGATCAGGTTGGCTGGCAAGGGTCGGCCCGGCAGGGACGGGGGCGCCAATGGCGACCTCTACCTGCAGATCAGCGTTCAGCCCAGCCAGCGGTTCATCATGAAGGACAGGGACCTGGTCATGACCCTGCCGGTGACGGTATCCGAGGCTGCCCTGGGGGCCAAGGTCCAGGCCCGGGATATCGACGACCAGGTCGTCACCTTCAAGATCCCGGCCGGCTCCTCCAGCGGCGACGAGATCCGCATCGCCGGCAAGGGGGTACAAGACCGGCGCGGCAAGGGCGACCTGGTGGGGCGACTTGAGATCCGCATGCCTGGTCGGTTGGGCATGGCCCAGAAGAAGGCCATGCGTGACTTTGCCAAGTCCAGCGGCGACTTCGACGAGCGGATCGCCGGGGAGCGCATGAAGATATGACGATCCCGATGCAGGATCAGGTTGGAACGAACAGCGGAGAGGAGTGATGATCATGGTCAGGGTGGATCCCGAGACCAGGCGGATCTATCTGGCCTGCGCTCGCGGTCTGGTGGCCGGGCGCATCAGTCTGGATGCTGCCGATGATGCCGGCTTGGACATTGAGCTGCCGGTCTTCAGCGTCGGCCAGGTCGGGCAGTTGGCCAACATCCATCCGCAGACCCTGCGCCAATACGACCGGCTGGGTCTGATCGTGCCGGAACGGACCGAGGGGGGTGCACGCCGATACTCCCTGCGGGATCTGGACCGGCTGGGTCAGGCTCAGCATCTGAGCCAGGACGAGTCCATCAACCTGGCCGGGGTGACCAGGATCCTGGCCCTAGCCGAGGAGAATCGTCAGCTGAGGCGCCAGCTGCGCCGCTCCCACCAGTCACAGGGATCCAGCATGTTCGCCGCCGCTGCCGACGGCCGGGTCGTCGAAGTCAGGCGGTCCAGCAGGGCCCGGCTCTGGCGGCAGGACACGACGCATGACGAGGCCGATCCGACTGAGTCCAAATCGCTGATCGTCTGGAGCGTACGCTCCTGAAGCAGGTGAGTGGCCTGTGCTATGGTGTACAGGTTGGCCGCTAGCCCAAGAGCTGCGGCTGATCGTCGCCTGAATGCTATGAGTACGGGGAAACCGCTTGCGCGAAATTCGTCATTCTCTGCTTTGCACGCGGCCTGCGAACTGTCGACCGACAGTACCGTTTTCTTCCCTGTTGTGAAAGGTCATTGTGACTGCTTCATCCATGCCCGATTCCAATTCGTCCAATTCCGACAATTCTGCTGTAGAACCTATGGCTTTTGACCAGCTGGGGGTGCCTGAACCCTTGGTTCGTGTCCTGCGCAAGGACGGCAAGACCAGCGCCTTCCCCATCCAACGCGACACCCTGCCTGATGCTCTGGCTGGCCGCGACATCCTGGGTCGGGGCCGGACAGGTTCCGGCAAGACCCTGGCTTTCAGCATCCCCCTGGTGGCTCGACTGGCTGCCGAAGAGGAAGGACGGGTTCGCCACGGCCGGGGGGGTGCCGCCGGATCAGGCAGCCTGCCCCGCCCGCGCGGTCTTGTTCTGGCTCCCACCCGCGAGCTGGCCAATCAGATCGACGAGGTTCTCAACCCCCTGGCCCAGGCCTACGGCATGCGGACTTGCACCGTCTACGGCGGCGTTGGCCAGGGCCGTCAGGTCGATGCCCTTCGGCGCGGGGCCAAGATTGTGGTGGCCTGCCCTGGTCGCTTGGAGGATCTGCTCCGTCAGCACAAGCTCAGCCTGGAGGACGTGGAGATCGCCGTGCTGGACGAGGCCGACGAGATGGCTGACATGGGCTTCCTGCCTGCCGTGGAGCGGATCCTGGCCCAGGTTCGCCCCGGCGGTCAGCGCATGCTTTTCTCGGCCACCCTGGACCACGGTGTGGATGCCGTGGTCAAGCGTTTCCTCAAGGACCCCAAGATTCACGAGGTGGACTCGGCAACCCAGCATGTGGATCTGATGACCCACCACATCTTCCGCACCACCCAGGCCGCCAAGCATGATCTCGTGCGCAAGCTGGCTTCGGGCACCGGACGTCGTATTCTCTTCACCCGGACCAAGTTCCAGGCCAAGAAGCTGGCCAAGAACCTGATTGACAACGGCATACCGGCCGCACAGCTGCATGGCAACCTTTCTCAGAACCAGCGCGATCGCAACCTGGGGGCTTTCTCACGGGGCGAGGTGAAGGTCCTGGTGGCTACCGACGTGGCCGCCCGCGGCGTGGACATCAGTGACGTAGACCTTGTGGTTCAGGTGGATCCGCCGGCCGATTCCAAGTCCTTCCTGCATCGGTCAGGGCGTACGGCTCGGGCCGGCCGTTCCGGCGACGTGGTCACCTTGGTCCTGCCCGACCAGTGGCGCGACACCAGGCGGATGCTGCGCATGGCCCATATCGATGCCAAGCCGGTTCAGGTGACCGCCGATTCGCCTGAGGTTACCGAACTCGTGGGGCCGTTGGCCAAACCAGTACATGGCTGGTCCTTGCAGGTCGAGCAGCCGCAGGCCTCCAATGGTCGGTCTGCGCATAGTGGACGTGGTGGCCGGAGCGGACATCGGGGCCGTTCTCGCTCGGACAGGCGCTTTGATCGTGGTGGCCGGAGCCGGGATCGGGATCGTCGACCTTCCCGTTCCAGGCGGTCCTCAGAGGACCGACCGGCATTCGATCGCGAGGATGGCCCCTTGGACGGCCGGACCAGAGGACATCGTCATACTGGCGGCAGCGAGCGGACCGACCGTCATAGCCACGGTCATGGCAGCGGTCGTGCTGGCTCTCGTTTTGATGCTGACCGTCATGGATTCCGTCGTGGTCATCGCCGCCATCGTCGTGACGGTAACCCCTTCCGCTCTGCATCCAGGCGCTGATTCATCGATGGGCGCGTTTGCATAATGCGCCCATCGCCGTTATTGATACTGATCGGATCTACGCTGTCTTCGCTGAAGCATTGCTGAGCGCTTGGCGAGGAATTACGACTCTGCCGATTCCATGGTTGTCGTGCAAGCTAACCCTGGCCCCATGCCAGGGGTTCTTGCTTATATCGTTGAATCATGCGGCTATGCGCCTACCTGCCTGATTGGTTCTGACAGGAGAGGGGACGCGCTGCGTTGATGCGCCTGGAATCTGCCGGAGCTTTTATAGGTCATGATGACGACTTGGAGCATTGCGCAACATCTTGACGCAGTGAAAAGGGCAAAAAGTAAAGCGGGAAAAACTATCTCGACACTGTGGAGCTGAGGGTAGTCGAAACCCCGACCTCTTCGATGCGAACGAAGCGCTCTACCAACTGAGCTACAGCCCCATTCGTTGCCCGACCGTAGCCGAACAACAGAAGGTTACTTTAGCGCGTGCCCTGGCCAAACGCAAAATATCTCAGATCAGCCATCAGTCCGCCTTGGCGCTGGTTTCCTCGGTGGTCGCCTTCTTGCGGCCGAACTTTGCCTTGAGCAGGCCGATGACCGTGGGCAGGACCGAGATGACCAGGATCAGGATGATGACCAGCTCGAAATGCTGCTGGACTGCGGGGATGCCCCCGAAGAAGTAGCCCAGGAGGGTGAAGAGGGTGGACCATATCAGACCGCCCAGGATGCTGAAAGGGGTGAAGCGCCGCCAGCGCATTCCGGAGATGCCCGATATGAACGGCATGAAGGTCCTGATGAAGGGGAGGAAGCGTCCCAGGACCACGGCCAGAGGGCCCCACTTGTCGATCAGGCCCTCGGTCTTGGCGATTCGTTCGGGGGTCAGTGACTTCACGCGCCCTGAACGGACGATGGCCCGGCCGAAGAAGTGCCCGATGAAGTAGTTGCTCTGGTCGCCCAGGATGGGGGCCAGCCAGACGACGGGCAGGAGCACGTCCAAGGCCATGCCGCTGGATGGGTCATGGGCGAAGACGCCGGCGGCGAAGAGCAGGGAGTCGCCCGGCAGGAAGGGCATGAAGACCACGCCTGTCTCGATGAAGATGATCAGGAAGATGAACCCGTAGGTCGGCACCAGCCCCATGGCGATCCAGCTCGCGATGGCGCTGCGCGGATCCTTGAGCAGGTGTATCAGCCAGTTGACGAACCCCATGAATCGCGTTCCATTCCGTCGATGTGTGCTTTTCCAGAACCGAGACACACTTTAACAAGCTGGCCTTGGCACCTGGTACTCCCCGGTCTGATTCCTTGCGAGGACAACACAACCCATCGTTGCCGGACTTATCGGCTGTCGGCCACGGTCCTGTCGTCGGTCCTCCTGTGCGAAGATAGGCAGGAAGGGTCACACAATCGAGGAGTGGACATATGGTCAATGACGAACGACTCGCCTTCCCTGAGGACTTCACCTGGGGCACGGCAACGGCATCCTTCCAGGTAGAGGGTGCGGCGCATGAGGACGGCAGGGGAGACTCCATCTGGGACGTCTACTGCAGGCAGCCAGGAAGGATAGCGGATGGATCCAATGGCGATGTCGCCTGTGATCAGTACCACCGCTACCCAGAGGACATTGCTCTGATGAAGCAGATGGGGGTGGGGGCCTACCGGCTGTCTGTAGCCTGGCCTCGCATTGTGCCCCAGGCAGACGGCGCCATCAACCAGGCTGGCTTGGACCACTACCGGCGGGTGCTGGACATGCTGCTGGAAAACGGCATCAAGCCTGTAGTCACCCTCTACCACTGGGATCTGCCTCAGTACCTGCAGGAGGCTGGAGGCTGGGCCAACCGCGACACCGCCCAACGATATGCCGACTATGCAGCCGTCCTGGCCAAGGCTCTGGGCGATCGGGTGCAGACTTGGACAACCCTGAACGAACCTTGGTGCTCGGCCTATCTGGGCTATGGCGATGGCGGCCATGCTCCAGGCATCCGCGACTACGGGCAGGCTCTGGCAGCGGTCCATCATCTGAATCTTGCTCACGGTCTGGGAGCCCAGGCCATCCGTGCCGAGCTGGGTGACAGGGCGCGCATATCGGTGACCCTGAACCTGCAGGTCAACCGGGCCGATAGCGACGATCCGGCGGATCTGGCGGCCAAGACCCGGGCAGACCTGTTCGCCAACGAGGTATGGCTGGGCCCCATGCTGGCCGGAACCTATGACCAACGCATCCATGATGCCGCTGAGGGTATCACTGACTGGAGCTTCGTTCGTGACGGTGATCTGGAACAGATCCATCAGCCCTTGGACGTGCTGGGCATCAACTACTACTCGACCAACCACGTGCGGGGTCGAAGCGGTGCTGGTTCCGAGCGCAACCCCATGCCCGCCCAGGAGATGGTCGAGACTCTGCCTCCTCAGGGGCCGTTGACCGCCATGGGCTGGAACCAGGAGCCTCAGGGGCTGACCGATCTGCTCATGGAGGTCTCCGGCCGTTTCCCCAAGCTGGATCTTATGATCACCGAGAACGGATCTGCCTGGGAGGACCAGGTCAGCATGGATCCATCCTTCCCCGGCGGCAAAGGGGTGCACGATCCCCAGCGGGTGGCCTATCTGGAGGAGCACCTGCGTGCCGTGGCCCGGGCCATCCATGAAGGAGCCCGGGTGACCGGTTACTTCGCTTGGTCCCTGCTGGATAACTTTGAGTGGGCCTTGGGCTACACCAAGCGCTTTGGGCTGATCAGGGTCGACTATGACACCCAGGAGAGGATCTGGAAGGATTCCGGTCTGCGGTACGCGCAGATCATCCATGATCGTGCAGTCTGAGCACGACGGCACACAAACGCTGCTGCAAGGCGGTCGGGCATCCCTGTCCGGCCGCCTCCTTTGTCCTAGATCCAGCTGGACAGCCACATGTGCATGCGCCAGAAGTCATAGGGGATGGGCATGGCGGTCCACAGCGGATAGAAGAAGACCGAGGTCAGGCCCAGCAGGGTCAGGCCCATGATCATGGTCTGCCGGTAGAGGATGCTGTCCGAATTCTGCCGTAGCCAGTTGACCACATAGCAGATTGCCAGGATCATCCAGGGCAGGATGACGATGGAATAGAAGGTGAAGGTGGTTCGGTTCATGTATTGGATCCAGGGCAGCCAGCCGGCCAGCATGCCTGCCAAGACCCCCCAGATCCGCCAATCTCCGTGCTTGACCACGACGGCGATGACGATGGCCAGAACCATGCAGATGCTGCCCAACCACCAGGTCAGGGGATTGCCCAAGGATGTGACGGCGGCCACGCAGGGGGAGTCCTTGGCCAGTCCGCACAAGCCGGGGAAGCCTGTGATCTTCTGCCAGTAGAAGCTGGTGGGTCTGATCTGCAAGGGCCACGTCAGGGGGTTGGCCATGTATGGGTGTCGGGTATGCAGGGTGGTGTGGAAGTGCCACATCTGCCGGTGGTATTCAGCCAGGGACCGCAACCCCTCCGGCAGCCAGGTCAGACCCTGGCCAGGGTGCTGGGCCGCCCAGCTGTGCATGAAGGAATCCCCGTGCAGGAACCATCCCGTCCAGGAGGCCAGATAGGTGCCCGCCCAGACGGGGATCATAAGCAGGGCCGCCGGCAGCCCGTCCCTGAACACGGCGCTCTGCAGCCAGGATCCGTATCCTGCCTGATGGCGTTCCCAGCCATCCCAGAGCACTGAGATCAGGGCGAAGACGGCGAAGAAGTAGGCGCCTGACCACTTGGTGCCGGTGGCCAGGCCCAGGAGCAGGGCGGCTCCTGTCCGCCACCAGGACCAGGCGATGAAGGGGCCGGTAGTGGCCACGGGCAGTTCGACACGGCTTTGCCGTCCTTGCTGTCCCTGTGACTGAATGACCTTCACCCGGTAGTGCAGGCGGAAATCAGCCTGATCCTTGGCCCAGGATTGTCGCAGCCTGGTCCGAGCCCAGTCCCGGTGGCCCATCAGGCACAGCCAGGCTCCCAGGACGAAGATCATGACGAAGTTGTCCAGCAGGCCGGTTCGGCTCATAACGATGCCCAGACCATCGATAGCCATGAGGAAGCCAGCTGTCAGGGCGATGGGCAGGTTATGGAAGAGGCGCAGGGCTACTCGGCAGAGCAGCAGGATGGCTATGGTGCCCGCCAGGGCAGTGGCCGCTCGCCAGGCGAAGGGATTCCCGGCTCCGCCGAACAGTTTGAGACCCAAGGCGATGCACCACTTGCCCACCGGCGGGTGAACCACGTATTCGGCCTGGGGCAGCCAGTCGCTGGTATGCCCCTGGGCAAAGATCTGGTCGATGGGAAGGTCAAGGGGGCCGGCTTTTTTGGGCCAGTTGCGCGGCTCGCCGGTCATCAGCATGGTCCAGGCGTCTTTGACGTAATATGTTTCGTCGAAGACGATGGCCCGAGGGCTGCCCAGCCGCACGAACCGCAGAAGCCCGCCCAGAAGCGCCATGAGTATGCAGGCCAGCCAGCTGCTCTGCCGCCGGGAGAACCGGGGTATCGAGATCCCTCGTTTAGTATGGTGACCCTTGGGCTTGCTGAAGATGGACAGCATGGCAGGGCGACCGGACCGGCGGGCGGCGTGCCTGCCGTGTCTGGAGGAGCGATGCTGCGAAGAAAGCCCTGCCAAAGATGTCATCACCCCTAGATTAGGCCATACTGAAGGCATGAGCAGCATGAACGGCCGGAGTGATGGACATATACAGGGTGGAGAAAGCCATGCAGGGTCGCATTCACCCAGTGTTTCACGTGGAACAGTGGTGCTGGCGGCCACGCCTATAGGCAATGTCGCCGATGCCTCGACACGCTTGGTGGAGCTTCTGCAGTCGGCGGACCTGGTGGCAGCAGAGGACACGCGGCGGCTCTATGATCTGGCCAATCGTTTGGGGGTGCGCGTAGGCGGCAGGGTGGTGGCCTATCACGATCATAACGAGCGGCGGATGGCCGATCCCATCCTGGATCAGGTGCGTGACGGAGCCTGCGCGCTGGTGGTCTCAGATGCAGGCATGCCCACCATCAACGATCCGGGCATGGCCATCGTCAGGCGGGCCATCGAGCGAGGCATACCGGTCACCTGTGCCCCTGGCCCCAGCGCCGTGCTGGATGCCCTGGCCCTCTCTGGTCTGCCGACCGACCGCTTCTGCTATGAGGGGTTTCTTCCCCGTCGGCACCAGGAGCGGTTGCGGCATCTGCGCACCCTGCGCAGCGAGGAGCGGACCATGGTCTTCTACGAGACGCCCCACCGCATTGATCAGGCTATGCAGGACCTTCAGGAGGTCTTCGGCCCCGACCGGCTCATGGCCCTCTGCCGGGAGCTGACCAAGGAACATGAACAGATCCGGCGGGGCACAGTCGGAGAAATTGTGCGTTCCCTCCAGGAGGATCCTCCCCGGGGAGAGATGGTCCTGGTCGTGGCTGGTGCATCCGCCTTGGAGGCAAGGCGCAACGATCCTGAGGCCATGGATAATCGGCGGCTGGCGGTTCTAGCACGTGATCTGGCTCGAACCGAGGGCCTGCGGCTCAAGGAGGCCATCGCGCGGGTAGCTGCCGAGCACCCCCTGGCTGATGGCAGCCTGCCTAATCGCAAGCGGATTTATGCCCTGGCCGTTCAAGAGGATAAGGAGGACTGATTCCCCTTTCCCTCATCCAGCAGCACCTCCAGCGCTCTGCGCACACCGGGCCCGCCCAGCTGGGAGATGGTCTCCAGCAGGGCTGGCGAAGCAGCGGGATTGGCCACCAGCCACCGGCGCAGCTCAGGCTCTTCTCGGGCGATAGCCCAGAGGATGCTCGGGTCGGTCGCGGGGTCTGTGGCCATCAGCGCTGTGGGCACCAGGGGAGGCTCCGGTGGCGGGGCACGCATCTGGGCCATCGGGTGGATGCCATCAGGTTCGTCTTGGCTCAAATCGTCATCTGCTGGGGAGTGCGACCGGCTGCTGATGGCAGTCATGAGCCGGGCCATGCGTTCAGTGGCGGACAACCCACGATGGCTCCGGGCCCTGCCTCGGTGCCGATGATGGCCGTGCGTACCTCGGGCATACCTCACTGTCAGACTCATAGGATCGCCTTGAGTCTTCTTATGGTCTCCAGCCCTTGAGCGTGGCCAGGCCAGCGGGGGTTGGAGGACAGAAGCGCCTCGCAGGATCCGCAGCTGACCTGATATCGCTCCATGAGCTCATGCAAGACCGCCATGGTCTCTTCTCCGTTGCACTGGCCAGAGGGGTCGCAGGCCAGATCGCAGGCCGTCCAGAGCGGCGAAGTCACCCAAAGTTTCCCAAGCTTCATCAGATAGCGGGCATCCAGCTGTCGCTGGTGGGGGTGCAGGGGCCTGCCGTGAACGGGCGTGCGGAAGTGGGAGTTGGAGATAATGTCCAGCGTGTCGGGGAAACGGCCGTTGATCCATATCCAGAGCGCCAGTCCGCCACATGCTGCTGCGCCGTAAGGGACCATGGGCATGACGATGGAGGCGCGACCGTAGAGTCCCTCAGCCTGTTCGTTCAGATAGCAGCAGGATCGGTCCAGACAGGTCACGATCCCCTCATTCACCAACAGGCTGAGGCTGAGCGGGCCGGGCAGATCTCCGGTTTGGATCAGACTGGGCAGCGGCTTGGGATCGGGGGTCAGGGCCCCAAAATCGGTCGTAGGAGGACGGCCGCGGGTGCGCATCGGCGCTGCCCCGGCTGGTGGTCCGGGCCACTGTTGAGCGGTGTCGGCGTGCGGTGTTCGGCCTGGCGGCTTTGTTCTAGCTCTGAGGGTGCGACTGGCGCCATGGGCAGTGGTAGGCGTCCACGTCACTCCCCCGAGGACGTGTTCTCGATTCATGGTTCGACTGTAAATGGCTGGTCCCGAGTTTGCCTGAAGGAGGGCCAAATTTGTGTACTTGTGGATAATCTGCTTGCTCGACGGCAGTCCTGTGGACGAGCAGGGGGATTGTAGGCCTGAGCCGATAATCTTGCTGGTATGAGTCATATCCTTGTTTCCGTCGCCTGGCCCTACGCGAATGGGCCCCGTCATATCGGCCACGTCGCTGGGTTCGGCGTCCCCTCGGACGTCTATGCACGCTACGAACGCATGAAAGGCAATGATGTCCTTATGGTTTCGGGGACTGACGAGCACGGCACTCCCATCCTGGTGGAGGCTGACGCCGAGGGTGTGGGTCCCCAGGAGATCGCCGACCGCTACAACCGGGTCATCGTCAAGGATTTGTGCGATCTGGGGCTCAGCTATGACCTTTTCACCAGGACCACGACCGGCAATCACGAGAAGGTGGTGCAGGAGCTCTTCCGCCAGTGCAGGGCCAATGGCTACATCTATGAAGGCCAGCAGAAGGTGGCCATCTCGCCTTCCACTGGCCGGACCCTGCCGGACCGCTATATCGAGGGGACCTGCCCCATCTGCGGTGCTGACGGCGCTCGCGGCGACCAATGCGACAACTGCGGCAACGAGCTGGATCCGGACGAGCTGATCAACCCCGTATCCAAGATCAACGGGGAGACGCCCCGGTTCGAGGAGTCCAAGCACTTCTTCTTGGACCTGCCCGCCCTGGCCGAGGCCAACCTGGCCTGGTTGAAGACCCGCAAGGGCTGGCGCAGCAACGTGCTCAACTTCTCCCTGGGGCTGTTCAAGGAGGTCAAGCCGCGAGCCATCACCCGCGACATCGACTGGGGCATTCCCGTGCCTGTGGACGGCTGGGTCGACGACCCCAACAAGAAGCTCTATGTCTGGTTCGACGCCGTCATCGGATACCTGTCGGCGTCCATCGAGTGGGCCCGCCGTCAGGGCGACCCCGAGGCCTGGCGCAAGTGGTGGAATGACCCCAAGGCCCTGGGCTACTACTTCATGGGCAAGGACAACATCACCTTCCACTCGCAGATCTGGCCCTCGGAGATTCTGGCTTACAACGGCCAGGGGTCCAAGGGCGGACAGCCGGGATCCTACGGCGAGCTCAACCTGCCCGAGCAGGTGGTGGCCAGCGAGTTCATGACCATGGAGGGCAAGAAGTTCAGCTCCTCGCGGGGCATCGTCATCTACGTCAAGGACATCCTGGCACGCTACCCGGTCGATGCAGTCCGCTACTACATTTCCATCGCTGGTCCGGAGACCTCGGACTCGGACTTCACCTGGGCGGAGTTCGTCCGGCACAACAACGAGGAGCTGGCCGCCTCCTGGGGCAACCTGGTCAACCGCGTGGCCAACCTGCTCAACAAGGACTTCGGCAGCATCCCCCGCATCGAGGAGGACTGGCTGACCGAGGAGGATACTGCCCTGCTGGAACGCAGCCTGCAGGCCTTCGATACCGTGGGCTCCCTGATCGAGCACCATCGCCAGAAGGCCGCCCTGGTCGAGGCCATGGCTCTGGTGGGCGATATCAACAAGTACATCTCCGCCCAGGAGCCCTGGAAGATCAAGGATGACCAGAACCGACTGGCTGCCGTCCTGCACACCGCAGCGCAGGCCGTGCTGGACGCCAACACCATGCTGGCCCCCTTCCTGCCGCATGCTTCTCAGCGGGTCTGGGAGACCATGGGCGGCAAGGGCACCTTCTCGCCCCTGCCTCGTGTCGAGGAGGTTGACGACCTGGATCGGTCCGGCTTCCACTATCCCATCATCACCGGCGACTACCGGCTGGGGGAGACGGTCCACCCTTGGGCGCGTGAGCCCCTCAGGGACGGCACGCCGATCGAACGGCCCACACCTATCTTTCCGCGCATTCCCAAGGAGGCCGTGCAGGAGGAGCTGGATCGTTTCCAGGAGCAACTGGACCGCCGCAAGGCTAAAGAGCGCGCCCGATTCGAGGCGGAGCAGGCCAAGCTGGGCGACCAGGGCAAGTGACGGTCGACGCGCCCGGGACGGCATTCGTGATTCACAGAGAACTTTGAGGTTTTCGGGCACTTCCTCCAAGGTAGCGCTGGTTATATTTGTTCTGTCGGTTGAAGTACTGGCCGATGGGGGTCGTGCGGCCCCGATAACTGAACCCCTTCTTCTCTCTCTCTTCTCGCCCGGCGGCTCTTCGAACCGCCGGGTTCTTTCGTCATGGAAGACCCATAGGATGAGTAACCATGAAGATTGCCCAATTCGCCTGTGTGCTCTTCGATCTGGACGGGGTGCTGGTGCCCACGACCATCCTGCACAAGGCCGCCTGGAAGGCGTTGTTCGATCAGGTCCTGCCCGGGAACGTCCCGGCCTACACGGAGCAGGACTACTACGCCTATGTGGATGGCCGGCCCCGCTATGACGGCGTCGACGCCCTGCTGCGCAGCAGGGGCATTGAGCTGGACTGGGGCAACCCGGATGACGATCCGCAGCTGGACACCGTCTGCGGATACGGCAATCGCAAGAACATGACCTTTGAGCGGATGCTGAAGCAGAAGGGCATCGATCCCTACCCGGACACCGTGGATCTGCTCAGGCATCTGCGCGCCGACAAGAAGCGTCTGGCTGTGGTGTCCAGTTCGCGCAACACGGCCCAGGTCCTCCAGGCCGCTGGGATCGCCGGATACTTCGACACTGTGGTGGACGGCAACCTCAAGGACGAGATGGGTCTTCAGGG
Source organism: Bifidobacterium sp. ESL0820 (assembly GCF_052606235.1). Lineage (NCBI taxonomy): Bacteria > Bacillati > Actinomycetota > Actinomycetes > Bifidobacteriales > Bifidobacteriaceae > Bifidobacterium > Bifidobacterium sp. ESL0820. The sequence goes on along the minus strand of NZ_CP199594.1, from coordinate 1,359,430 downwards.
CAAGCCGGCCCCGGACACCTACGCCTATGCGGCCAAGGTGCTGGGCCTGCGCAATGAGGATGCCGTTGTGGTCGAGGATGCCCTCTCTGGCGTGGCCGCCGGTCACGCGGGCAGGTTTGGCCTGGTCGTGGGCGTGAACAGGGGCGCTGGTCGCCAGCAGCTGCTCAAGGCGGGCGCGGACCTGGTGGTGGACCAGCTGATCGAGCTGATCGACGACGATGCCAGCGAGCGTGCACAGGCGGAGGACCCCAGTCTGGATGAGGATCGCTTCCCTGTAGAAGAGTGGGGGTTCAGCGAGAACGGTCGGCCCGATGCGGTCAGCGCCACAGTCTTCTCGGTCACCAACGGCTCCGTCGGCGTCAGGGGCGAAGGCGGCGGGGAACGCTGCCTGGGCAACGGTACCTTTCTGAGCGGATTCCATGACACCTTCCGGATAGCCCATCCCGAAAGCGCCTACGGATACGCCCAAGTGGGTCAGCTGATCCAAGGGGTGCCCGATGCTTCGGACTTCACCCTTAAGGTGGAGGGACTGCCCCTAGGTAGGCCGGAGAAGACCACGCAGCGTTTGGACTTCCGAACCGGAATCGCAACCACCACCAATTTGTACGATCTGGGCCACGGCATTCACCTGAAGACCGTGCTCACCCGCATGGTCTGCCTGTATGACCGCAGCCTGAGCGTCTGCACGCTGACCGTCGAGTCGCCCGACCGGGACATGGCTGTGGTCGTCGAGGGTCCGGTCAACGCCGACAACCCCCGCCATGTCAACTCCAGCGACCCCCGCAAGTCGACCTTTGTGGACGGCTGTGGAATCCATGAGGTGCTGGACAATGCGGTCTACGGTGAGCTGAGTGCGGATTGCAGGGTCTTCCGTTGCAATAATTCACGACTCAGCCTGGCCCTGGGCGTCAGGCAGTTCAGGGACGGCCGGCCTGTCGAGGGCTCCGGTTGGCGCATGGACGTGCCCAAGGGCGGTTCCACCCGTCTGGTCCGTTACGCCGTCTATCGCAGCCACCCCATTCTTCCGGCTGGCACCAGCGGCAATGGTCTGGTCGTGCAGACCCGGGGCGAGGGGACCAGGAATCTGGTCGAGGACTGCCGCGATCGGCTGGAGGAGGTCAGCACCCTCTCTCTTGATCAGCTGGAGCGGCGTCAGCGGGAATGGCTGGATCGGTTCTGGGAGCGTCAGGATATCCGCATCCAGGCCGACGATGGCGGTCGTACCCAGCAAATGGTGCGCTGGGAGCTCTTCCAGCTGGCCCAGTCCACAGCCCAGATCGAGAACGGCGTGGGTGCCAAGGGTCTGAGTGGATCTGGCTACAGCGGCCACTACTTCTGGGACACCGAGATCTACATTCTCCCCTTCCTGATCTATTCAGCGCCTGCCCGGGCAAGAGCCGTCCTTCACTACCGCTACCTGATGCTGCCTGCCGCCAGGCGCAGGGCCTGCGCACTCAACCTGAACGGCGCCCTCTTCCCCTGGAGGACCATCGACGGTGAGGAGGCCTCCGCCTACTTCCCTACGGGCACGGCCCAGTACCACATCGATGCCGATATCGCCTACGCGGTGGCCCAGTATGTGCAAGTCACCGGCGATGAAGACTTCCTGCAGGCTGAGGGCATCGACATCCTGGTGGAGACGGCCCGTCTCTGGATGAGCCTGGGGCGCTACAAGGAGGACGGCCGCTTCCACATTCACTGCGTGACCGGCCCCGACGAGTACACGGTCCTGGTTGACGACAACCTCTACACCAATCAGATGGCCCGGTTCAACCTTCTGGCCGCTTACAAGGGCTACCAGCACCTACGGGAGAAGCATCCAGATCTGATCGGCGGCATACGCGAAAGGCTGCACTTCAACGACGAGGAGGCCGACAAATGGTCCAGCGCGGCAGAGGCCATGTTCGTCCCCTTCGACGATCAGGAGGGGGTTCATGCCCAGGATGCCCAGTTCATGCAACGCCCTCGCTGGCATTTTGATCGGTTCACGGCCAGGCCTCTGCTGCTGCACTACCATCCGCTGGTCATTTACCGGCACAAGGTGCTCAAGCAGACCGACGTGGTCATGGCTCTCTACCTGCTCAGCTCCTGGTTCACTCCGGAGCAGAAGCGGGCTGATTTCGACTATTACGATCCGCTGACCACCGGGGATTCGACCCTGTCAGCAGCATCCCAGTCCATCCTCGCCGCTGAGGTGGGGCACGACCAGTTGGCCATGCAGTACTTCCGCCGGTCCCTGTTTACGGACGTGGACGATCTGCATGCCAACACGACCGACGGCATCCACCTGGCTGCCTGCGGAGGCGTCTGGTCCAGCCTGGTCTGCGGCTTCGGCGGCCTTCGGGATACCGGTGGGACCGGGCTGAGCATTGACCCCCGCCTGCCTAAGGAGTGGGAATCTCTCTCCTATCAGCTGCAAGTAGGGGATACTCGCTTTCAAGTGATAGTGACTAGGGATGAGGTGAGACTTGAACGGCTTTCCGGGCCTCAGATACAAATTAAAGTCCAGGGGCATCCTCGGGAGGTTTAAGTGTCGAGCAAGGGTTAAACACGAAATTGCTTGGTTTCAAATGGCCAATGGCAGGGTGTAGAAATAAAAGACCTTGGTGAGTCAGGCGTTGAGACCTCCTATATGCTAGGATTATTGATTTGTATTGGTGTTGGAATCGAAGAAGAACCTTTATCTAACCTGTAAGTCCTACATTGATAGCTTCAAAAGTTCATTGATGGACGATTGTATAGTGAAAATATTATCTGAAGGGCATGTGCCGTCAAGTCTAAAATAATGTCTCTGCTGACTGTCCCGCTCCAAGGATTCCGTATACATACGGAGAATATAAGGATTTTCCCAAGAAGATAGTATACGGTCACCTCATCCTCCCCCCCCCCCACTAATTTATTCCGAATCCTGCATAATTTCCTTGGACATGAAAAAGTCTCATTGGTATAGATGCCGCCCATGCAGTGGAGTCCTCAAGGACCTCGAGCAGGTAAGCGATTATTCTTTCTCTCTAATTGTGGCTTAGTTGGAAAAGGCATAAAAAAGCGCTTTGGAGACCATAATCCAGACTGAAGGGGTCATATGAGTGACCCTGAGCAATAGTTTGGTTTGATTCGGCTGTCATTGTAAACGGATCGTGGGAGAAGATAGATACGTAGTTCTGAACCCTATACTGTTGAACCGAGGACTAGGACTTCTGGGGCCGTCTTTAAGGGCATGGATTTTGGGAGTGCGCATGGTTAATATACTTGATGTTGCCCGTGAGGCTGGCGTATCAAAGACCACCGTCTCTTACGTTATATCTGGTAACTCGAAAATCAGCAGGAAGACGACCGACAAGGTCCGTAAAGCCATGCGAAAGCTCGGATATACCGTTAACCATTCCGCTCGTGCCCTCTCTACTTCCCGCACTATGACTCTGGGCGTGGCCACTTCCGATATTGAAGACGTTGTCTCATCTCCCCTCTTAAAGGGAATCTACTTCACTGGACTTTCGAGCCACGCCAGAAAACTTGGGTATGACCTCCTCCTGATGGTTGATGAGGATGGATGCAAGGAAATTGAAGACGCTGCTCTGGCACGAAAGATTGACGGGCTCATCCTCATGGATGTCAACAGCCACGATAACCGGGTGGCGACTGCGCTCGCAGCTGGTATCCCTACAGTTCTTTTTGGAATGCCCGAGCAGACCGGCGGTATGGATGTAGTTGATACGAATTTTGAGCAGGCAGCAGCCGACCTGGTGGCCCATTTCGCGCTCAATGGACATCGGCGCATTCTTTTGATTTCTAGCTTTGATGTGAACGATCCGAACCCTTTGAACTATTCTCTTCGTTTTGCTCGGTCTGTCAACATGGAAGCTGAACGCAATGGTCTAAGAATCGAGCGAGAGTGGTTTGGTGGTCAGTCCGGATGGTCTCTACGGCAGGCCATACAGCGGCATCCTGGTGTTACGGGCGTGATCGTCGAAGATCAGGAGATGGCCGTTGGCGCCCGCATGGAACTGACGAAGGAAGAGGTGGCGGTACCCGGAGGCATATCAGTTGCCGTCCTCTTGGCTGATGTGGTCTATGAAAAGATGAGGATGCCGGTTTCCACAGTAACTATTAATACTAGGGACATTGCATCGGCCGTGGTGGATACTTTGCTCTGGCGGATCGAGCACCCGGATAGTGAGCCGCGTACTACCTTAGTAGATACCACTTGGCATGAAGAAGGATCAATACTTAATCTTTGAACCGATTCACCAAAAGTTGCGAAGTGAATAGGAACACTCTAATATATTATTTAGTTGAACCGGTTCACTAAATCGGTACCGATTGTGATTCTTCAAGAATCCTGTCGCAGACGCTGACGTCGGGTCTTGCGTAGTCGGTGCATTGGTAAGCGAAGCGATCAGGGACGATTCCGCCTGCGATAAATGCAGGGGGTTGATGACAAGGAAGTTCTCGCAGAAAGGGAAGGACGAGCGCATGTTTTCATCATTTACAGTCAGGGGTGGAATCATCTGCTGGAAGGGCGATGGAGAGTGCTTGCAGGTCGAGCCTTGGGGTGACGACAGCGTTCGTGTCAGGGCCTCTAAGCTACAGAGGATCTTCGACACCGATTGGGCTCTCCTGCCCAAAAACCAACTGGCCTCCAGTGGCCACCCAAAAGTAACCGTTAGCCAGGACGGTTCGGTAGCCGAGCTGGTTAATGGTGCCTTGACTGTAAGGTTGACCATCGAGCAGGTATTCAACGCAGGTGCTGGCGGTATCCAGAGTCGGTGCTCGTTGACCTTCTTGGATGATGCTGGGAAGACTCTCTTCCGTGAAATGCCTTCGGGTGGTTCCTTGAATCTGAAAGCCCGCCAGTACGAGCCAGTCGGAGGCGGTGCTCTATCGGCGGCGGCCTCATTCCTGGCTCCTGATGATGAGTGTTTGTATGGGATGGGTGAGTATCAGCAGGATCGGTTGGATTTGAAGGGGTGTTCGTTTGAGCTGGCGCATCGGAATTCGCAGGCGTCGGTGCCGTTTGTGGTGTCGAGTGCGGGGTATGGGTTTTTGTGGAATAATCCGGCGGTTGGCCGGGTGTCGTTTGCGTCGAATGGGACCAGGTGGTGCGCTGGTTCGACGCGGCAGATTGATTACTGGGTGACTGCTGGCTCGTCGCCGCGGGCTGTGGTGCGCCGGTATGCTGATGTGACGGGGCATGCGCCGGTGATGCCGGAGTGGGGGCTGGGTTTTTGGCAGTGCAAGCTGCGCTATTGGAATCAGCGCCAGGTGGAGGATGTGGTGGAGGGGTTCCGTCGTCGTGGGATCCCGTTGGATGTTGTGGTGGTGGACTTCTTCCATTGGCCGCATATGGGCGATTACCGGTTTGAGGATGAGTTCTGGCCTGACCCTGAGGGCATGTGCGAGCGGCTGCATGCCCAGGGCGTCAAGGTCATGGTCTCCGTCTGGCCACAAGTAGCATTATCCAGCGAAAACTATGCTTATATGCATGCCAACAACCTCCTGGTTAATGCAGAGCAGGGAATTGATGTCGGCATGATGTTCATGGAGCCCAACCAGTTTTATGACGCGACCAATCCTGAGGCTCGCAGGTTTGTTTGGGATCTTTGCAAGCGCAACTATGCGGACAAGGGGGTGGATGCGTTCTGGCTGGATGAGGCTGAGCCTGAGTACGGGACGTATGATTTCGGCAATTACCGGTATTATGCCGGGCCCAATGTGGAGGTGGGGAACATTTATCCCCTGGAGTACAACAAGGGCTTTTATGAGGGTCAGCTGGAGGCGGGCCGGGAGGGCCGGATCGTGAATCTGACCCGTTGTGCCTGGGCTGGTTCGCAGCGGTACGGGGCGCTGGTCTGGTCGGGGGATGTGGGGTCCTCCTTCCAGGATCTGAAGGCGCAGATCACCTGCGCCATCCACATGGGCATGGCCGGCATCCCCTGGTTCACCACCGACATGGGAGGCTTCCACGACGGGGACATCGAAGACCCCCAATTCAAAGAGCTCCTGATGCGCTGGTGTGCCTTCTCTTGCTTCTTGCCTGTCATGCGGAACCATGGTGATCGCAGCCGTATTGGTGAGGACGGCAATCCTAAGGAACCAATCTATGCATCAGATGGCACCCCTCGCCTGCCTTCCGGTGCAGACAATGAGCCTTGGAGTTACGGGGAGAAGGTGGAGGCAGTATTCCGCAAGTACATCACCATTAGAGAGGCCATGCGTCCATATTTGCGGGAACTTTTCAGGATTGCCCATGAGGATGGCGATCCAATCGTGCGTGGGCTTTTCTACGAGTTTCAGGACGATTCGAACTGTTCCGATATCGCCGATGAATATATGTTCGGCCCTGATCTTTTAGTTGCTCCGGTCACTGATGCCGGCGTCGATAGCCGGCGTGTTTACCTTCCGGGGGATGAAAAAGTGAAGTGGACATGCTTGTCAACCGGTGAGGACTTCAAAGGCGGGTCCACCGTAAATGTCCAGGCCCCATTGGACGTAGTGCCGCTCTTTGCCAGGGACGGTAAGGATCATGGTCTGCGTGGCCTGATCTAGATCTGACGCTTTATCCGACACCGATTAAGTCGGGGGACTTTTCGGCACCTGAAAGTTGAACCGGTTCAATATAAGAAAGAAGGCCAATTATGACATCAATGATTGGTAAAACCATACGCCGATGGTGGATCATCTTTCTCCTGCCTACTATCGTGGCGTTCCTGATAGGGTTTTTGGTTCCCTTCATCATGGGGGTTTACTTGAGCTTTACCAGGTTCACCACTGTCAGCGATTCACACTGGGTGGGGCTGGACAACTACCGAGGGGTGTTTTCCGACAAGGAATTCCAGCATGCCTTGGTTTTTACAGTTCTATTTACTGTAGTCACCACCTTAGTGGTCAATGTGGCTGGGTTCTTCGTGGCCTACATGTTCACTAAGGCGATGAAGGGGGCAAACCTTTTCCGCGCGGTGTTCTTCATGCCCAACCTGATCGGTGGGATCATTCTGGGTTATGTTTGGCAGTTGCTTTTGAACGCGGTCTTTGGGCACTGGGGCCGATCGCTGACCTATTCGGGTACCTATGGGTTCTGGGGTTTGGTCATTCTCATGTGCTGGCAGCAGATCGGATACATGATGGTCATCTACATAGCTGGAATGCAGGCCCTGCCTGATGACGTGATGGAGGCAGCTGCCGTCGACGGGGCTTCGTCCAGACAGATTCTTTTCAAGGTCACTATACCCTTGATGATGCCCAGCATCACCGTATGCACCTTCTTGACCGTGACCAACGGTTTCAAGCTTTTCGATCAGAACCTTGCTCTGACGAATGGGGCACCCTCCAATACCTCGGAAATGCTGGCTTTGAACATCTACCGGACTTTTTACGGACGTACTGGCTATGAGGGAGTTGGTCAGGCCAAGGCCGTGATTTTCTTCATCATTGTGGCCATCGTGGCTCTGATCCAGAACAGATTGACGACTCGGAAGGAGGTGACGGCATGAAAAGGACTGATCTTAAACATGGATGGATCTGGACCGTTATCTTCGCAATATTATCCATTTTCTGGATCTTCCCTATTGCCTTGGTGGTAGTCAACTCTTTCAAGAACAAGATCTACATCTCGCAAAGCACTTTTTCACTGCCGACCTCAAAGACATTCGTAGGTTTGCAAAACTATGCCCGTGGAATACGACGAACCAATCTCATCGCCAGCTTTGGCTGGACCGTGGTCGTGACTGTGGGAGCAGTAGGGTTGATGCTGGTGTGCACCTCTATGTGTGCCTGGTGGATAGTTCGGGTCAACAACATTCCCTCAAAGGTCATTTACCTGCTTTTTCTTTTCAGTATGATCGTCCCGTTCCAGATGGTCATGTTCCCGCTCTCGAAGATAGCCGACATGTTGGGGCTGAACACGCCTTGGGGGCTCTGGGTCCTCTACTTGGGGTTCGGCTGTGGTATGTGCGTTTTCATGTTTACAGGCGTCATCAAGTCTCTGCCCATGGATATTGAAGAGGCTGCCATGATTGACGGAGCCAGTGTGCCTCGGACCTTCTTCACGATTTTGGTCCCAATTATGAAGCCTAGCTTAGTGTCGGTGGCCATTTTGGAGACCATGTGGATATGGAATGACTTCCTGCTGCCCTACTTGACGCTTGACATGAGAAAGTACAAGACCGCCAGCATAGCCATTCAATATCTCAAAGGCGGATACGGTGCTGTGGATATGGGGGCCATGATGGGCTGCCTGGTGCTGACCATTATTCCTATCATCATCTTCTATATCTTTTGCCAGAAATACATCATTGCCGGTGTGACGGCTGGTGCGGTGAAGGGATGATTCTCCGAGGCGGCCATGCCCTCTTCTTCCAAGAAGATTATGGGAGAAGAGTCAGCGTTCGCTGAAGTGGAATTTTGTCAACAAATAACAATGAAAGGAACCATTATGCAAAGAAGCATACGGAAGCTGACAGTGGTCGGTGTGACGCTGGCCATGGGGCTTGTTGGTCTGTCGGGGTGCGGAAGCCAAGGCGGCAACAATGGAAGCAAGGCCTCAGGGGGCAAAGTTTACTATATGAACTTCAAGCCAGAGGTGGCTACGCAGTGGGAGGATCTTGCCAAGCAGTACACTGACGAAACGGGCGTTCAGGTTCATGTGCAGACGGCTGCTTCTGGGACCTACGATCAGGCATTGAAGTCCGAGATGTCGAAGACGGAGGCCCCCACACTCTTTCAGGTCACCGGGCCTGTGGGTTTAAGGACCTGGAAGGACTACGTCTCTGACATTTCAGGGACTGAACCCTACAAACAACTTGAAGACAAGTCAACAGCACTCAAAGATGATGCTGGCCACGTGGTGGCTGTCCCATTTGTGACCGAATCTATTGGCATCATCTACAACAAGGAAATTCTGGATAAGTACTGCCAGCTGTCTGATGCCGCAGTCAAGTCCCCGCGTGAGATTAAATCCTTCCAGAAACTCAAAGCAGTCGCCGACGGTCTGCAGAAGCATAAGGATGATCTTGGGATCAAGGGGGCCTTCACCTCGGCGGGTATGGATTCCTCTTCCAATTGGCGTTTCGGCCAGCAGCTTGCCGCCGTGCCTCTCTATTATGAATTCAAGGATGAGAATACCGTCCAAAAGCAGCCCGCAACCATCAAGGGCACATACCTGCCGGAATTCAAGCAGATATGGGATCTCTATCTCAAAGATTCTACTGTCGAACCATCCAAGCTGGGTTCCCTGACTCTGGACGATGCCAACTCTGAATTTGCCACCGGTAGTGCGGCCTTCTACCAAAACGGTACTTGGGCATGGACAGACCTGCGCGATGCAGGCTTTAAGCCAGAGAATGTGGGGATGATCCCAATGTACATCGGCATTAAAGGCGAGGAGAAGCAGGGGCTGACCACTGGAACCATGAACTACTGGTGCATCAATAAGAAAGCATCCAAGCAGGATCGGAAAGCCACTGAAGACTTTCTGAAGTGGGTCATAACTTCCGAAGAGGGCAAGAAGGCCATGAGCGAAGATATGGGGTTCACCACACCTTTCAAGAGTTTTGCTGATGTTAAGACAGACAATCCTCTGGTGGAAATATCCCAGAAGGATACTAAGTCGAAGACCGAGAAGATACCTTGGGTTCACACCATGCAGCCTTCTGCTACTTATCAAAACAACATATATGATGCCATGCTGGAGTATGCGCAGGGAACCGGTGATTGGAATACGGTTGTCCATCGTTTCGTAGACGGATGGGCTGCCGAAATCCAGGCTTCAAAGAACTGAATCTCTGGTAGGTAAATGGGGGCGGTGCTTTGCCGCCCCCTGCCCTCGTCGAATGCATCATGACCGGTGTAAGTATCCGCCTAGTTACCGCTTGGTCAAGCGTTCGTATCTGCATCTGTGCTTTTCTACTTCAACCCAGAACCTCTTGTTTGACCAGATCTGAAGCTTTCTTGAATGTGGGCTACGGACAAGAATTATTACGATTACTGCCAGACCTGCATACTCGGGCATATGCCCGGCCGCTTTGACCTATGTCTTTCGGCCTGGGCCTGCCGAGCTTTAGGGACGTGTTGACCGCCTATTTTCGGTTATGCATGAAGGGCAGTGGATCTACATGTGCTCGCATACGCCAAGGAGCCGCTCAGCGGGTCAGGGTGCGTTTCAGAATTCGGTACTCGCTCTCGGTGATGGGCATGATGGAACCGTGGCGCTTGGTCAGCCGGCCGAAGTTCATATCTGTAACCAGATCCCAGTCCTGCCGCTCTCTGGAAGACAGATCGGCACAGCGGAAGGGCAGATAGCCCCGGCCTTCGGCGAACTGGTCGCAGATCAAGCCGAAAGGCATGGCCCGGCCGTCGGGTCCTGCGGCGTCGGCATCGTTGTAGAGGAAGAGCTCGGGGCCCTCCAGATACCGCGAGGAGTAGCGCCCCTGGCCGAAGATGTCGGTCAGGTTGGACAGGTATGACCAGGCCTGGTCGTCGTCGGTACGCACCAGCTCGTAGGTGGCTGCATAGGGGTTGCGGGTGCGTTCCAGGGTGATCTGGTCATCCTTGGAGGCCCGGTACCACCAGCCGTCAGGCGCCTTGAGCATGGTCGTGTCGATGATGCCGTTGCTGCGGTCGATCCACTTGACCGGGCGGGAGAAGGAAACCAGATCAGTGCTGGTGGCGTAGTACATGTTGATGCCGTCACCCAGCTCGTTGGCCAGGTCGGCTGTGGCCGGGTCCTCGGCGCTGTCGGCGGCAGCCGTGGCCCAGAAGACTATCCACTGCCCCCTGTCGGCATCCCAGCAGGCCTCCGGTGCCCAGGCCATGCCCGCCTTGGGAATGGCCGAGGCCACGTCCACCAGGCGGGGTCTGCCCCAGTGGGCCAGGTCCGGCGAATCCCAGATGACCAGGCCGGTGGATCCATCCACCGTGGACCGGCCCTCCTGCCAGCCGCCCCTGTGGTAGACGGACAGGTCGGTGGCGATGATGTGGAAGAGGCCGTCAGGGCCTCGAACAATATAGGGGTCGCGTACGCCGCCCTCGCCCTCGCTCCAGGTCAGAACAGGGTCTCCCTGGGCGCGCAGGTCATGCCAGTGCAGGCCGTCCCGGCTGAGGGCGAAGTAGAGCTGCTCATCCGTCTCAGCCTGTTCATGGCCGGTGAAGTGGACGAAGAGGTAGGCGCTGGTCGCCTCGAACGAGGGCTGCCAATCCATAGACATAATCCACCTTTTCTGCGTTCGGCAACGGTACCGCGGCGGCGGGGGACTGGCAGACGGACGACGGCTGCTTCTTCGTTCTTCCTATCCGGCTGGTCCTGGGCCGTCAGAGGTGATTCTAGCTGCAGTCCTCCCTTTTGGCGGAGTCGGCCACCTGGGCGGGTCGAAGATTGGGCCGCACAAGACCTTAGACTGTGGACCATGAGCAAGCATCATCGCAACCGCAGCTGGGCTCCCGATCCCGAGCCACTGCCCGAAGGCATCGGAGTCATCGACGATCACACCCACATGGCCTCCGTGGTCCCCTTCGCCCAGGAGATGGACCGGCAGGCCAGGGAGCGCGGGCAGGATCCGGTCCCCGTCCGCACAGTCGACCAGCAGCTGGAAAGGGCCCGTGCTGTGGGGGTGGTCGGGGCCATCGACGTGGGTTGCGAGCTGCCCAACTTGCAGACGGCTGTGGACCTGGCACTGGCCCATCCCGGGGTGGTTCACGCGGCCTTGGCCATCCATCCCAATGAGGCCGTCCTGCACGGCCATCGAGGGGTGCCGGGACCGGATGGACTGCCCTTGCAATATCAGCCCTGGCATGAGGTTTCTTTCGAGCAGGCGCTTGAGGAGGTCGCCCGCCTGGCTCGCGCATATCCCGACCAGGTGGTGGCCATCGGAGAGACGGGCATGGACCTCTTCCGAACCGGCCAAGGGGCCGAAGAGATCCAGCGGCAGGCCTTCCGTGATCACATCGCCCTGGCCAAGGAGCTGGACCTGCCCATGCAGATCCACGACCGCGACGCCCATGGGCAGGTTATTGAGACCCTGCTGGAGGACGGCGCCCCCGAGCGCACGATCTTCCATTCCTATTCGGGGGATGCGCAGATGGCCCAGGTGGCCGCCGAGCACGGCTGGTATCTGAGTTTTTCGGGGACGGTCTCCTACAAGGGCAACGAGGGGATCCGCCAGGCCCTGTCCGTGGTCGGCATGGACCACATCATGGTGGAGACCGATGCGCCCTACCTGAGTCCCATGCCTTACCGGGGACGCACCAACTCCCCCTACATGATTCCCTACACCCTGCGTGCTATGGCCGATGCGCTGGACTGCCCCCTGGCCCAGGTGGCCCGAGCAACGGCAACCACCACGCGCCGGGTTTATGGCCTGTGAGGGATGTCCGACGGACAGTGCCAGACCGGGATTAAGCTTATGGAGTGTCGCGGTCTGAATCGCCCCCGCCAAGTGTGGGGGGAGAGTGCTACGGTTGTCGTCGCACGTGTGCGCACAGCAACATACGGCACCCGGAAGTAGATGAGTGAAGGCATTGGCCGATGGAGGGCTCTATGGCGGATGAGCGGCATGAGTTGGCGGCTCAGGATGATGGCAGGGGCGCTGACGAACCACCCCGGTTATCCGGTGAAAAAGCGGCGAAGCCGACGACGGCCCGTCGTAAGGGTCGGCCGACGAAAGAATCGATACTTCCTCAGGAGAGCTTCACCAAGGCTCCCAAGATTTCTGCCAAGTCCCGCACCCGGGAGGAGGAGAACGAGCTCAAGCGGGTCCGGCGCGAGGCCCAGCGGGCAGCCCAGCGTCGTCGCACCCCGCCAAAGGGTCCTCTGGGCCGCTGGTGGCGGCGGGTGCAGTCCTCGCCAGACAGGATCAGCCTGGGCATGTGCATTGTGGCCCTGGGCGTGGTCTACGGAGACATCGGCACCTCGCCCCTGTACACCATGCAGGCCTTCGTGGCCGGGCAGGGCGGCATGGCCCGTGTGGACAGGGCGGCCGTGCTGGGCATGCTCTCCCTGGTTTTCTGGTCCATCACGCTGATCACCACGGTCAAGTACGTTCTGGTGGCCATGCGCATCGACAACAAGGGCGAGGGCGGCATCTTCGCCCTGTACACCCTGGTCCGGCACTACGGCAAATGGCTGGCCATCCCGGCCATGGTCGGCGGCGCAGCCTTCCTGGCTGATTCGGTGCTGACTCCGGCGGTCTCCATATCCTCGGCAGTCGAAGGACTCAAGACCATCCCTGTGCTGACTCCGATCTTCCGTGAAAACGGAAACCTGACCATGGTCATCACCTTCGTGGTCATCCTGATCCTGTTTGCGGTCCAGTCGCGCGGAACCGAGCGGATCGGCAAGGTCTTCGGCAGCGTGGTCATGGTCTGGTTCGCCTTCCTGGCCCTGATCGGCATCTACTGCATCGGCAACGACTGGTCCATCTTCGAGGCGCTGAACCCGGTCTACGGGATCCGCTTCCTCTTCAGCCCGCAGAATCCGGTGGGCTTGACCATCATGGGCACGGTCTTCCTGTCGACCACAGGAGCCGAGGCTCTCTACTCCGACATGGGCCACGTGGGCCGCGGCAACATCTACGCCACCTGGCCCTTCATCAACATCGCCCTGGTCTTCAACTACTTCGGCCAGGGGGCATGGATCCTGCGAAACCGCGACAATAAGGCCCTGCAGGGTGTGGACGGGCTCAACCCCTTCTTCCAGATGATGCCCACCACCGTGCGGTACGTGGCGGTCCTCCTGTCGGTGACGGCCGGCGTCATCGCCTCGCAAGCCCTGATCACGGGAGCCTTCACCATGGTCTCGGAGGCCACCGGCCTCAACTGGATGCCTCACCTTCAGGTGCGCTATCCTGCACGGACCCGTGGCCAGCTTTACATCCCCACCATCAACTGGGTCCTGTGTGTGGCCACGTTGACGGTGCTGGCCATATTCAAGGATTCCGAGCATATCTCAGCCGCCTACGGACTGGCTCTGACGGTGACCATGATCACCACCACCGTTCTGCTGGCTGACTACATCTGGCACGACGGCAAGCGGGCGCTCTCCCTGCTCTTCGCTGCGGTCTTCCTGGCCATCCAGATTCTCTTCTTCATGGCCTCCATGGCCAAGTTCATGCACGGCGGCTGGTTCACCATGCTGCTGACCGCGGCCATCCTCTACATCATGTACACCTGGGATGTGGGCACCAAGGTGGAGCGCTCGCAACGCCGGCATATGACGGCCAAGGAGTGTCTGCCCGCCTTGGAGATGCTCCATAACGACTTCCGCGTCCCCTACTATGCGGACAACCTGGTCTATCTGACCTCGGACGCAGAGATGCGGCGGCTGGACACCGACATCTTCTTCTCCATCTTCGCCAACCGGCCCAAGCGGGCCCGGGCCTGGTGGGCCGTCTCGGTCCAGACCACGGACGCCCCCTACACCCGCAAGTACTCGGTGGAGAACTTCGGCACCAACTACCTCTTCCGCGTGCGTATGAGGCTGGGCTTCAAGGTGGATCAGAATGTGGCCACCTACCTGCACCAGATCATGCACGAGCTGATCGACAGCGGCGAGCTGCCCAAGCAGCCCTCCATCTACCCCAAGGTGGACGAAGACCCGCAGATCGGCACAGTCACCTATGTGCTGGTCCACAAGGCACTGATGCCCGAGTCCAAGATCGACTCCCGCGGCGCCTTCTCGCTGAAGGTCAAGTACGCCATCCGCAAGGTGGCGGGCTCGCCGATCAAATGGTTCGGTCTGGCTCCCTACAATCCCATTGTGGAGGTGCAACCCCTGTTCGTCTCCACCAGGGCCGTTCCCAAGCTGACGCGTGTGGTCCTGCCCTCCCGCAAGATCAAGGGCGGCAAGCACCACAAGGGCTGAGTGAGTGGAATCTCACCCTGGGGAGCCTGGCCCAAATCGAGTCCGGGCCATAGAATTGACGGCATGGAACCTGGTGCCCGGCCTTTCCGGGCTACCGTCGAAAGGTGATGTGATGACACAAGCTCAAGCCAATATCGGAGTCGTGGGTCTGGCCGCCATGGGTGCCAGCCTGTCCAGGAACCTGGCACGGCACGGCAATACCGTAGCGGTCTACAACCGCCACTATTCGCGCACCGAGACCCTGATCAACGATCATGGCCAGGAGGGCCGGTTCGTTCCGGCCAAGACCCTGCAGGAGTTCGTGGCCTCGCTGACCAAGCCCCGCACGGCCATCATCATGGTCAAGGCCGGGGATCCCACCGACCAGATGATCAATGACCTGGCCGACCTGATGGAGCCCGGTGACATCATCGTCGACGCCGGCAACGCCTACTTCAAGGACACCATCCGTCGGGAGAAGGCCATCAGGGCCCGTGGGCTGCACTTCGTGGGCTGCGGCGTCTCTGGTGGCGAGCAGGGCGCCCTCCTGGGGCCCTCCATGATGCCCGGCGGGACCGATGAGTCCTGGAAGACCCTGGGGCCCATCCTGGAGTCCATTGCCGCCAAGGTCGATGGCGAGCCCTGCGTCACCCATATCGGCACCGACGGTGCGGGCCACTTCGTCAAGATGGTCCACAATGGCATCGAGTACGCCGACATGCAGGTGATCGCCGAGTCCTATGACCTGATGCGCCGGGGCCTGGGCATGGAGCCTGAGTCCATCGCCCAGGTCTTCGAAGAGTGGAACCAGGGGGATCTGAACTCCTATCTGGTGCAGATCACCGCTGAGGTGCTCCATCACACCGATGCTGCCACAGGCAAGCCCTTCATCGACATCGTCACCGACCAGGCCGGCATGAAGGGCACCGGCACCTGGACCGTGCAGACCGCGTTGGATCTTGCCGTGCCCGTGACCGGCATCGGCGAGGCCGTCTTTGCCCGGGGGCTGTCCTCCTCGCCGGAGCTGCGCAGTCAGGCGGCCCAAGAGGGTCTGAAGGGGCCGCAGCCCAAGGCCGTCATGGCCGACCTGGCCGACGACCCCGAGGCTCGCAAGTCCTTCATCGAGGACATCCGCCAGGCGCTTTACGCCTCCAAGATCGTGGCCTATGCCCAAGGGTTCAACGAGATGCAGGAGGGTGCCCAGGTCTACGGCTGGAAGCTGGACATGGGTGCCATCGCCCGCATCTGGCGCGGCGGCTGCATCATTCGGGCCAAGTTCCTGAATCGGATCTCCGATGCATACGCCTCTGGCCGTGAGCCGGGCTCCCTGCTCTTCGACCCCTTCTTCAAGCAGGCGGTCGAGCAGGCCCAGGATTCCTGGCGGCGTGTCGTGGCCCGCGCCACCCAGGCCGGCATCCCCATCCCTGTTTTCGCCAGCTCCCTGTCCTACTACGACGGGCTACGTTCCGATAGGCTCCCCGCCGCCCTGATTCAGGGCCAGCGTGACCTCTTCGGCGCCCACACCTATGGGCGCGTGGATCAGCCAGGCGCCTTCCACACCCTCTGGGCCGAGGACAAGTCCGAGATCAAGCAGGACTGAGCTTCTCGCCAGAATCGCAAGGGTCCGCACAGCCGCTCAATCGGCAGCGCGGACCCTTTTGTCAACCTGTCAACGGATCTTGGCTGTGGATTCCCGGACCACCAGCCGGCAGGCTGCAGTCGTCCGAGTGGGAGGACGACTATCGTCGTCGCCCTGCAGACGGGCCAGGAGGGCATCCACCGCCTTGCGGGCCAGATCCTCCTTGTCGGTGCTGATGGTGGTCAGCGAGGGTATGTAGGACTCTCCCTCCTGGATGCCGTCGAATCCCACGACGGCCAGGTCTCGGGGGACCTCCACGCCGCATTCGTGCAGTCCTCGAATCAGACCTAAGGCCAGAGAGTCGGTCATGCAGAAGATGCCGTCAAAGGGCAGGCCGGATGTTTCCGCCAGATGATGGCCCAGATCGCGGGCCATCTCCCCGTCCCAGCGGTCCAGGGGCAGGAAGTCTTTGGGGCGGGCTTTCATTCCGGCGTCCTTCAGAGCCTTCAGGCAGCCGGCTACCCTGCGGCCGCGGACCGAATATCGTTGGACCGGATCAGCGCTGTCCGTCATGTCGGAACCCACTACGCCTATTCGTCGGCATCCGCAGTCCAGCAGGTGCCGCACAGCCATGGCGGCTCCCTCGAATCCGGCCGTCATGACCGAATCGAAGACCGGCTGGGCCGAGGGGTCGTCCAGCAGGACCAGAGGCTTGCCGTCGGCCAGCTCCTGCATCTCCTCGTTGGTGATGCTGCCTGGGCTGAAGATGGTGCCGTCGCAGAGCTGGCTGGTCACATGCCGGAGTATGGAGACCTCGTCTTGCTTGGAGTTGGAGGTCTGCTGGATGATGGCCTGCATGCCGTGGGCGTTGATCTGCCGGGAGATGGCCGCACTCATCTGCGCAGGATAGGGCTTGTCCAGCTCGAAGATGGCCACCCCGATGATGCCGCTCTTGCCTGAGCGCAGGCTTCTGGCTGACAGGTTGGCCGAGTAGCGGAGCTTGCGCGCGGCAAGCAGGACCCTGCGCCTGGTGTCATCCGCTATGCGTGTATCGCCTCGAAGGGCATAGGAGGCAGTGGCCCGAGAGACCTGCGCCTCCTTGGCCACATCGCTCATCGTCACCATCTCGCACCTTTCCCGGGGTTCAGCCATTATCTTAGGCACGCGGGTGGCCTTATCAGGATGTAATTGACACGATTCAACCAACGTGCTATACCATATGGTGACAGCAGGTGAATCGTGTCAATTCCCGGGCCTCGACGTTGAACAGCCCGGACGGATGCTCAGAGGATTGATTGCAAGGAGGAGTCATGAAGCTGAAGCGAGCATGGAAGGGCATAGCTGCGGCGCTGGGGGTCGGCATGGTGGTGTCGGCCATGGGTGCTTGCGGGGCTGGTGGCGCTGACGGGTCCAAGACCACGCTGGGATGATCCAGCGCAAGTCGATCTTCACCTCGGTCATCGGGGTGATCCTCATGATCGCCTTCGTCATTCCCACCCAGTCCACCCTGATCCCCCTCTACCGGATGGAGTCCAGCGTGGGGCTGGTCAACACGCTCCTGGGCCTGATCATCATGTACCTGGGCGGTGCGGTCTTCTGCTACTTCCTGATCGTGGGCTACATGCAGTCCCTGCCCTTCGAGGTCATCGAGGCTGCCAGGATCGACGGGGCCGGCCCCCTAAGGATCTTCTGGAGCATCGTGCTGCCTCTGATCAGGCCCATCCTGACCACGGTGGTGGTCTTCCAGACCATGTCGACCTGGAACGACTTCATGACGGCCAACGTCTTCATCAGCAGCTCCAACCTGCGCACCATCGTCCTGCAGGTCTACAACGCAGTCGGCCAGTTCACCACTGATTGGCCCAGCTTCATGACCATCACGGTCCTGGCCCTGATCCCGGTCTTCGTCTTCTTCATCTTCTGCCAGAAGTGGATCGTCTCCGGACTGGTTGCCGGGGCAGTCAAGGGGTAAGGCGGCCGGTCGCAAGGTCGTAGTCAATGGCGGCGGTCGGAGGTTCCGGCCGCCGCACTCGTAAGGAATCGGAGTCACAGTCCATGGAGGAATTCGCAAGCGCACATCAAGGGTCGAAGGGGATGGGATTGGCGAGCAACCCCTTGCATCGCTACTGTGCGGACCCGGATCTGGTCATGATCGGGGACCGCTGGTACCTCTACTGCACCGAGGACGGTCTGCCTGAATGGTCCTCGCATGCCTTCTATGTCTATGAATCCGGGGACCTTTGCCACTGGACCCGCAGAAAAATCCTGGACTTGGACCAGGTTCCCTGGTGGCATGGAGGACAGGGTGCCTGGGCTCCATGCCTGCTGGTGCGCCAGGGACGCTGCATTCTGTATTTTGTGGCCGACGGGCAGATTGGCCAGGCTGTCGCTCCTGGGCCAACTGGACCCTTTCGGGCAGCCCAGGAGCCATTCATCGCCCGGGGGGACTACGACTGCCTGCCCATCGATCCCTCGGTCTTTGTGGATGACGACGATGTGCCCTATCTGCTCTGGGGCAATGGCCGTGCCTACTTGGGGCAGCTGAGTCCGGACGGCCTGCGTCTGGAAGATGGCTCAGTGCGTTCCGCTGTGCCCGACAACTTCCGCGAAGCCATCACTGTTTGCCGACGGGCAGACACCTACTATGCCTCCTGGTCGGAGAACGACACCAGGGATCCGAGCTACCGGATCCGCTGGTCCAAGGCGCCATCGCTGGACGGGCCCTGGACCGCGCCCCAGATCCTGATCAAGGCTGATCATGCCAAGGGGATCCTGGCTACAGGGCACCACTGCATCACCCGTGTGCCAGGCCAGGACGACTGGATCGTGGCCTACCACAGGTTCGCCAAGGACGGCCGGGGCGACGGCTGTCATCGCGAAATCGTCTTCGCTCCCTTGGATTTCGCCGATGACGGCGCCATGGTCCAGGTCCGTCCGCAGGTAGGATCCTACTGGTACCCGGCCCGGAACCCGGTCACTCCCTGACGATGGGGTGGCCGCCGAAGGCGCTGCGCAGGGCGGAGACCACCTTCATGGTCATGGGGTCCTCGATCTTGGAGGACTGGCGGGCATAGAGGGCCGAGGTGATGGCCGGCGTGGGCACCCCCAGCTCCAGGGCGTCCGCGATCATCCACTTGGTCTCGCCGGTCTCATCGGCCTTGCCGGCGATTCCGCTCAGGTGCGGGTCCTCTTTCAGGGCCTGGGCCAGCAGGTCCAGCAGCCAGGACTGGATGACCGAACCCTTACGCCAGGACTCCACCACTTCGCCTGGCTCCTTGATCAGGTCCGAGGCCTCCAGGACCGCATATCCCTCGGCCAGGGCCTGCATCATCCCGTACTCGATGCCGTTGTGAACCATCTTGGCATAGTGGCCCGCACCGGTTCCTCCCGCATGGACCAGACCGTAGTCGCCCTCGGGCTTCAGGGTGTCCAGAATGGGCTGGATCCGGGCCACGTCCTGGTCCGATCCGCCGACCATCAGGGCGTAGCCCTTCTCCTTGCCCCAGATGCCATTGGAGGTGCCCACATCCACCAGGCCTATGCCCTTGGCGGCCAGGGCTTGGGCGTGCTCCTGGTCCTGGGTGAATCGGGTGTTGCCCCCGTCCACTACCAGGTCGCCGCGCTCCATCAGCTCACCCAGCTGATCGAGCGTGGACTCGATGGGCTTGCCGGCCGGGACCATGACCCAGATCACTCGGGGGGCCTCGAGGGCCTGGACCAGGGCTTGCAGGCTGTCCACATCCCTGCCCGAGTCCGGCGCGATGTCGTAGCCGACCACTTGGTGGCCGCCGGTGCGCAGGCGGTCCGCCATGTTCTTGCCCATGCGTCCCAGGCCGATCATGCCAATCTTCATAGTGTCAGTTCCTCTCCATTGACTGCAACAGTGTGAAGTTGACCGCGATGGTTGGTGGTCGGCCGCGGTCGGGCCGAATCGTCGGTGCTACTGGCGGGCTGCCTGCCGGGCGCGCTCGGCCTGAACCTGGGCGGTGTGCGCCTTGACGTCGCACTGCAGGCCCAGGGTGTCGATGACCTCTTCGGCCTCGATCTCGGGCGACATGCGCAGACCCACGTCGATGGTCAGGTGGACCTCGTCCGGTCCCAGGGGCTCCAGATCGTCGAACTGGGAGCGGAGCATCTGCGGCTTCATGAAATGGCCCTTCCGCTTGGAGAGCCGCTCCATGATGGAGTCGTAGTCCCCGCTCAGGTGGATGAAAACCACCCCAGGCATCCGCAACCGGTCACGATAGATCCGCTTCAGGGCCGAGCAGGTGACGGTCCCAGGCACCCCACGGCGCATGTGATCCTCGATCCAATCATGGATGCTGTCCAGCCAGGGCCAACGGTCCTCGTCGTTCAGGGGGATGCCGCGGGCCATCTTGTCGATGTTGGCCTGGGGGTGGAAGTCGTCGGCCTCGGCCATGTCCCAGCCCAGCTTGTTGCCCAGGTGCTCGTTCATGGTGGTCTTGCCGCAGCCGGCAACCCCCATGATGACCAGAACGGGCGTGCGGCCCTGGAAGTAGTCCGGGGGAACCGTGTTGTCCACTGCCGAGGGGACCTGGGGCTCCGGGTGATCCTCTGCGCTCAGCGCGTCGGAATTCTTTGATGATGTGTCGACCATGTGCAACCTTTCTGAAAAGTAATCTGACAATGATGTTCAGGCGGTGATGGGCACAAAGATGCTGGCGATCATGACCAGAACCAGAACCACTACCGACAGCAGGCATTCCAGAACCGACCAGGTCTTCAGAGTCTCGCCAACGCTCAGGCCGAAGTACTCCTTGATCAGCCAGAAGCCTGCGTCGTTGAGGTGGGAGAGGAAGATGGAGCCGGCGCCGATGGCGATGACCAGGAGCGTAGTGGCCGTGGAGCCGGCATGCATCATGGTCATGGCGTTGCTGAGGATGCCGGCCGTGGTCAGGATGGAGACGGTGGCCGAGCCTGTGGCGATGCGCACGAAGACGGCGATGACCCAGCCCAGCAGGAAGATGGAGATGTTGGAGTGCTCCACAAAGGTGCCGATGATCTTGCCGATGCCGGTGGAGACCAGTACGCCCTTGAAGCCGCCGCCTGCGCCCACGATCAGCAGGATGCCTGCCACAGCGGGCAGCGAGGCTCCCAGGGAGTCATTGACGGTCTTCCAGGAGATGCCCGAAGCGGCCTTGAGGACCAGCATGGAGACAATCAGTGCTATGGCCAGGGCCATGACCGGGTTGCCGATGAAGTTGATGGTCTGTGCCAGGCCGTCCGTGCGATCCTTGAAGCCGGGAATGGCGATCTCGAAGATGGAGGTCAGCAGCATGAGGACTGCCGGCAGCAGGATGCAGCAGACCGAGATGGCGAAGGAGGGCAGTCGGGTCTCCTCCTTGCCCGCCTGCTCGCTCTTGGCCACAAAGTCGGTCGGTGCCTGGATGGGCACCCAGCGGGAGGCCAGCCGGGAGAAGCCCGGGCCCACGACGACCAGGGTGATCAGGGCGAAGGGGATGCCGAACATCATGGTCAGGCCCACATTGCCGGTCTGCTTGAACTGGCTCAGGGCTGCCAGGGGGCCGGGGTGGGGAGGCACGCAGGCGTGCATGATGGACAGGCCTGCCAGGGTGGGGATGGCCACCCGCATCAGCGGGAGCTTGGTACGGCGGGCCACCAGAATGATGACCGGGACCAGGATGACCAGGCCAACCTCGAAGAACATGGGCAGGCCGATCAGGGCGCCGATCAGGGCCATGATCCAAGGGATGGTGGCGGGCTTGGACTTGGCGACCAGGGTGTTGACCACCTGGTCGGTGGCTCCGGTGTCCATGAGGACCTTGCCGATCATGGCTCCCAGGCCGATCAGAATGCCCACGGAGCCCATGGTGGAGCCGAACTCGCCGGTGAAGCTGGTCAGGGTGGCCACGGGACCATAGCCGGAACCGATGCCGACCACCAGGGCGGCACCCAGCAGGGAGACAAAGGGGTGAAGCTTAACGACGGTGACCAGGAAAATGAGCACTGCCAGGCTGAGCACCAGACTGATGCCCAATTGGGTGGTGTTCAGGGAAACGGCCTGACTCGCCGCCAGGGTCAGGTACCCGCCGGCTGTCGGCTGCGACGCTAAAAGCATTGCTGCCTCTTCTCTGAGGATGCGAACCGTTCGGCCTGAGCAGCTTTCCGGCTCTTATTTTTGCATTACATAATATCGACAGTGTGATATTACGTATGCCTTAACAGACCATATCTTACACGAACCTGTGACGGTTTGGAAGATGGCATGCTGAGGACAGGATTGAGCCTCCGCTTGTTTGCAGAATCGTTTGATCCCTTTGGGAACGAGCCCGGTTGCTAGAGTGGAATTCGTGGAAAGCGCGAGCAAGCCTGAGGACGAAACCGCTACAGAAGGCACCCTGCATGACCGGCTCCTGGACCAGTGGGGGGCGGCCATCGTCGATGGCGCCATCGCTCCGGGCGACCGATTGCCTGCCCCTAATCTGGATAGCCAGAGGCCCTCGCGCACGGTGACCAGGGAGGTCACCAGGGTTCTTGAAGCCATGGGTCTGGTCACCGTCAAACGCAAGGTCGGTGCCACGGTCAACCCCCGTCGGCTCTGGAACATCTATGATCCGCGGGTGATCGAGTGGAGGCTGCGCGGACCTGGCCGGGGGCGAACCCTGCATGAGCTGTCCGAGCTCAGGGCATGCGTGGAGCCCATGGCTGCCCAGCTGGCAGCCAGCCACGCTGATCAGGATCAGTGGGCGAAGCTGACGCGGGCCGCCATTGACATGGTTGCCAACGCTGACCGGGCCGACGGGCCGGACTATCTTCGGGCTGACGAAACCTTCCATCGAACCCTGCTTGAGGCATCGGGCAACGCTATGTTCGCGGCCCTGGGCGATGTGATTGCTTCAGTGCTGTCTGGGCGGACCCGGCATGAGCTTATGCCCAGGAAGGCTGATGAGAAGGCGCTGCGGCTGCACGGGGACGTGGCTGCGCTGATACGGCGGGGCGATGCAGAGGGTGCCCGCCACGCCATGGATTGGATCGTCGACGAATCCGACCGGGCTATCGAACAAATGACTAGAAAAGACTCCGAAAGCTCCGTCCCTGCTGCGGATGAGGAATCTTCGGAGTCCTGAAATCTGTAGAGGCTCTTGTTGCTGAAGGATCAGCGCAGTTTCGAGGCGGCATCAGCGTCCAGGAGCCAGAGGGTCTCCAGGGTGCCCCTGGCATACGAGGAGGGGACATGGGGGTCGTCTGTGGTTCCCAGGGCTGCAGCCACGGCCGAAGCCTTTTCAGCGGTTGAGGTGAAGAGCCAGACCTTGGGGGTCCGGCGGATGAATGGCGTGGTCATGGTGACCCTGAGCGGCGGCAGCTTGGGGGAGTTGCTGACGCCCGTCACCAGCAGATCGTCATCCTGCAATCTGACCTCGGACCGGTCGGGGAAAAGGGAGGCATAGTGGCCGTCGGGTCCCACGCCAAAGACAGCCAGGTCCATATGGCCCTCAGGGCCCAGCTGGTCGATGATCTCCTGCTGGTAGGTGGCTGCCGCCTGGGCCAGAGCCTGTTCGTTCTCCTCCTGGTCAGCGGCTTCCACCTGGGCTGGGCTGCGGGTGTCCACGGGCATGGGATGCACGTTGGCCTGGGGCAGCAGCCCCTGGTCGATCAGCGAGCCATACCAGGCCCGCCGTGCCTGTTCGTCGTTGCGGTCCGGGTCTTCCAGTCCCACGAACCGCTCATCGCTCCACCAGAGGTGGACCCGGCTCCAGTCCACGCTCTGGCTCAGGGGATCAGCGCCCATCAGGGCATAGACCTCCGCAGCGTCCCGGCCGCCGGTCAACGCCAGGTCGGCCCGGTCCTGACGGGCCAGGAGGTCGCCCAGCTCCAGCAGGATCCGGGCTGCGGTGGCTTGATTGAGCAGCTTGGTTGTGGCATAAGTCACGACACGACGATCGGTCATCTGATCCTCCTTGCATGCAGGTGAAGCTGGCCTCAGCCTACACCCAGACGTTTGCATATGAATTGAGTCACTGCAGAGGTCTACTGGTGGTCAACCATTCCCCAGCCGGTGTGGATAACCTCCTGATAGACCTCGTCAGGATCCAGTCGACCCAGTTCCTCGCTCATGCAGTCCACGGCAGAGCGCAGGGGCATGGAGATGGTCTGCGAGGCCTGACCGGGCTGGTTGATCCGGGCCTGGTCGTCATGGTGGCGCTCCATGCTCATGACCCCGTCCGGACGTTCGAAGTAGACGCCGGTGACCGCCTGAGCCTGCGGGTCGCGCTCGACAGTGACCGGCACCTTTAGCTTCAGAGCCAGCCAGGAGGCCAGCAGCTCCAACGGCAGGTAGTGGGCTTGGCCGGTCACCCTGACCGAACGGATGGGCAGGTGGGGCGGCTGCTGCACCATGGAGGTCAACAGCGCTCGCCAGATGGTGATCCTGGTCCAGGACAGGTCCACGTCCTCAGCGTGCGAATGGGCCAGCAGCCCGGCGAAGGTGGCCTGGCGATCGTCGGCCTCCATGGCATCGGTGATTCTGCTGGCGGCCATGGTCCCGATGGGATCCTGCGAGGGATCCAGGGGCGGATTGGTGGGCCACCAGACTACCAGAGGCGCATCCGGCACCAGGAGGGGAATGACCAGGGCATCGGAATGGTCCAGCAGGGCTGCCACTGGACGCAGGACCACCACTTCGCCGGCACCGGCATCCGAGCCGAAACGTATTTCGGCATCCAGCGTGCGATCCCCGTTGTGGTCGGTGTTCTTGTAGGAGACGCAGTCATCAGAGGTCTGTGCTGCAGCGGTCCTCTGGTCCGCATCCTGACCGGCCTGATGGTCTTCGGCATCGGTCACTATGGCGATGACCCGGCAGGGATGTTCGCGGCTTGCGGCGTTTATGGTCTCCAGGGCTGTCTCCAGATGGGCCTGCTCGGTGATGATGACCAGGGTCAGCACCCGTCCCTGGGCGGCCTCCCCGCGTTCAACGTGGAGTTCGTCGATCTCCCGGGCGATGGCGGAGGTAGTGGTGTTGTTCAGTCTGACGATCATGGCATCCTCCAGTGGTATCCGTCGCGGGCCAGCATCAGATCAGCCTCCCGCGGACCCCAGGTGCCGGCTCGGTAGGGCTGGGGCTGGCCCTGTCCGGCCCAGAACTCCTCGATGGGGTCCAGGATCTTCCAGGAGAGATTGACCTCCTCGGTGGTAGGGAAGAGGGGCGGGTCTCCCAGGAGCACGTCCAGGATCAGCCGCTCGTAGGCCTCGGGGGAGGCCTCGGTGAAGGAACGCCCGTAGGAGAAGTCCATGTTGACGTCGCGCACCTCCATGGCCGAGCCAGGGGTCTTGGCCCCGAAACGCATGGTCACGCCCTCGTCGGGCTGCACGCGGATGACTACGGCGTTGGCGCCCAGTTCCCGGGTGGCCGTGGCCTCGAAGGGCAGGTGGGGGGCACGCTTGAAGACGATGGCGATCTCGCTGACCCGCTTGCCCAGGCGCTTGCCCGTGCGCAGGTAGAAGGGGACGCCGGCCCAGCGGCGGGTGTCCACATCCAGCCTGATGGCCGCATAGGTTTCAGTGGTGGAGGAGGGGTCGATACCGTCCTCGTCCAGGTAGCCGACCACGTGCTGGGACCCCTGCCAGCCGGCCGTGTACTGGCCTCGAGCAGTGTGGGCCGCCAGGTCCTTGGGAAGACGGACAGCAGAAAGGATCTTGGTCTTCTCAGCCGTCAGATCCGACGCTGAGAAGGAGACCGGCTCCTCCATGGCCGTCAGGGCCATCAGCTGCAGGAGGTGGTTCTGGATGACGTCCCGGGCTGCTCCGATTCCGTCGTAGTAGCCGGCCCTGCCGCCGATGCCCATGTCCTCGGCCATGGTGATCTGCACGTGGGAGACGTAGTTGGAGTTCCAGACCGGCTCGAACATCATGTTGGCGAAGCGCAGGGCCAGGATGTTCTGCACGGTCTCCTTGCCCAGGTAGTGGTCGATGCGGAAGACCGAATCCGGCTCAAAGACCTCGGAGACCACCCGGTCAAGCTCCTTGGCCGAGGCCAGGTCGTGGCCGAAGGGCTTCTCGATGATGACGCGGCGCCAGGCCCCTTCCTTGGAGTGGGAAAGCCCCGACTCGGCCAGCTGACGGGCCACCTGGGGGAAGGCCTTGGGCGGCACCGACATGTAGAAGGCATGGTTGCCGCGTGTGCCCCGGACCCGATCCAGCTCCGAGACGGTGGCCGACAGGCGGCGGAAGGCCTCGGCATCGTCGAAGCTGCCCTTGACGAAGCGCATGCCCTGGCTGAGATGTCGCCAGGTGGATTCGTTGAAGGGGGTGCGGCAGTGGGCGCGGACGTTCTCCTCCGCAAAGGCGACGAACTGCTGGTCGCTCCAGTCGCGCCGTCCGAAGCCGATCAGCCCGAAGCTGGCTGGAAGCAGCCCCCGGTTGGCCAGGTCATAAACAGCCGGCAAGAGCTTTTTCTTGGCCAGATCTCCGGTGACGCCGAAAATGACCAATGAGCTGGGGCCCGCGATGCGCGGCATGCGCAGATCGCGCGGGTCCAGCAGGGGGTTGTGCCAGGGCGCCTGTCGGCCGCCGTCCTCGTCTGGAGGAGCGGGCTGGTCGGCGGAGCGCACAAGTGGTGAAGTGTCCATAGTGCTCCTCGTGAAATGCTGTGGCTCCTAGTGTACTGTCGGCGGCAGAAGGGCAGGGCCGATTATCCGCTGAAGTGTGCATAAGCGTCGCAAAGGTCACATTTGCGGCAGGAATCCCTAGAATGGTCGGTATGATTCCCAATGTTCCCATGGCCGAGGCCCTGCACCGTCAGTATGCGCCCTCCCAAGCCGCCTATGAACTGATACACACCCACTGCCAGATCATTGCCGCCCTCGCGGTGCGTATGGCCGACCAGGTCAACGAACGCCTGCTGCGTGATGATGATCCTGACGGGGTTCTGCCCGAGCGGCCTCTGGACCGTGACCTGGTCCGCACGGGCGCCTTGCTGCACGACATCGGTACCTACCGGATCCTCAAGGACGATGGTTCCCAGGGCCGCCCCCTGACCTTCCAGGGCGAGCGGTACATCGAACATGGGCTGGAGGGTTACCACTTGCTGCTGGACGCTGGGGTGGACGAGTCGGTGGCCCAGTTCGCCCGCAACCATACCGGGGTGGGGCTGACCCGCCGCCAGGTTGAGGAGGAGCATCTGAACCTGCCGCCTGACGACTACCTGCCGGTCAACCCTGAGCAGGAGGTGGTCATGTATGCGGACAAGTTCCACAGCAAGCACCAGCCGCCCATCTTCGTCTCCGAGCCCACTGCCGCCAAGCGCACAGCCAAGTATGGTCCTGACAACCTGGCCCGCTGGAGGCAACTGGTGGCCCGGTATGGGGTGCCGGATCTGCAGCCCCTGGCCAAGCACTACGGCATGACCATCGTCTGATCCGGCCGGGCCGGCCCCCAGGAACTGCGGAAGCGGCCGCCGAATTCGCGCAGCATCCACGGGTCTGGTTGATAGGGATCGACTGGATCGGTCCGGCAGGTCGCTACGGCTTTCAAGAACGAGACCATGCCCTGCGGCCCGTAAGCGTAAGGGGCTGCGCACCAGACCGGGTTTCCCTCCAGGACGAGAGGCCGATCCGATCCACGGAGGAAGGCCAGATCCACGCTGATCGGAGCAGGAGATCGACCTTTGGCTGCCTGGAGGGCGCAGTTCTCGGCGATCGTTCGATGCCTGGGATCGAAGATGGCGCCGTCGAAGACCGTGGTAATGGCTCGAGAGCCCTCGTCCTCATGCAGGCAGTATCCGCTGGAGGCCGCGATTCGATCCCTGTCGATGATGACCCGCCACTCCTCATGGATATTGGGCAGGTGGGTCTGGATTCGAATCAGCGATTGCGCAGGGGCTGTCCGCAGATCGCTCTGCAGGCCTTCAAGGGTCCGTCGGGCCGCAGGCAGGCCCGATACCCGGCCGGCGGCCAGCTGCGACCAGGGACGTTGTCCCAAGCCCGATGGCAGCCGACGCCAGGTCAGGATGGTTTCTGCCGTCACAGTCAGAATCCTGCGTTCGGTCAGGGACTGGTCCAGTTCATCCAGCCACAAAGTCGGTGGGGCTGACAGGGCCCATGAGGGACGGCCTTGGGATGCCAGCCAGGCGTTCTGAGCGATCAGCAGCCCTGGGGTAATCCATATGGCTTCCTTGACGCCGACCTCCCGAACGGGTCCGAATCCATGGTGATGATGCAGGATGACCCTCCCTTGCCGGTGTGGGTCATTGTTGCATGAACCGATTTGTTCGGTCATGACCCGGGGTATCCACTCCTCATGGGTGATGACCGAACAAATCAGTGCAGTGCTGTCCGTCCCCGGCCGGGAAGGCTGGGGCTCAATCGACGATGAATCGGTCGTCGTAGGTGCCCTCGTCCACGGTGTCAGAACCGCCGGAGGTCAGGATGATCACTGCGCAGTCATGACGGCGGGAGACCCGCTTCAGGGTGGCCAGCAGGGTGTCCCAGTCGCTCGGCTCCAGCCCCTCGGTGGGTTCGTCGGCGATGAGCACGTCGCACTCGCAGCACAGGGCACGGGCCACGGAGGCCAAGCGGAAGTCCAAGTGGCCCAGATCAGCCGTCAGCTTGTCCTGCAGGCGCTCCGGGAAGCCCACCTCGTCCAGCAGCTGACGGGCCAGATTGTCCTTGGGGCCCAGGAAGGTGCGTCCGCTGGCCTCCATGGTGTAGACAAGATTCTGTACGGCGGTCAGGTCGCGCCTCAGGGCATCGGTGCCGAAGATGGCTCCGATCTGATGGCCGCGATAGTCGGAAGCCAGCAATTGGCGCAGGTCCGTGCCCCGGAAGAGCACGCTGCCCTGGGTAGGAGCGCGCAGACCGGTCATTAGGGCCATCAGAGCGGCCCGTCCGGAAGGCGTAGTGGTCTCCACTGAATAGATGCGGCGGCGCTGGAATTCCAGATCGACATCGTCCAGGATCTGTTCGGGGCGACCCTGGACCTTGCGCGTGTAATCCACATGCTTCAGGGAGAGCACCGGGTAGCCGCCAGGAACCAGAATCCGCTGTTCATCGGTCTCCAGCAGCGGGTCCTCCTCCCGATCGCCGTCGGGATCTTCGGCATTTTCCTGCTCGATGACCACCTTGAAGGCAGCCATCGACACGTCCTCTTCAGAGGAATCATCCTCCTCGGACTTTTCGCCCGTCTGAGTGGCTGCTTCTTCCCCGGATTCGGGCAGCGGTTCGGTGCTGGTGTTCTCGTCGGCTTTTCGCTCGGCATCGGCCGTTGCTTGAGCGGCTTGCTTCTGATCGGCGGCCTTGGTCTCGGCCTTTTCCTGGGAGTTTTCGTCCGGCTGCTGGTCCGATGTCTTTTTGCTCATGCCTCGTCCTCCAGGTCGTTGGTGTATAGCTGGGCGGTTCTGAAGGCCGCTACCCTGGCGGCTGCTGCCAGAGCGAGGACCAGGCAGACGGCCAGGCCAATCAGGATCATCTTCCAGATAAGACCAGCATGCGGCATGCTGGCCAGGCTCCCCAGCCGGAAGAGCGACCGGCCCAGGGGCCGACTGATCGCGGTGCCCAGAGCCAGGCCCAGCACCAGTCCGGGCAGGGTGAGCAAGAGGGTCTCCAGGGCGAACTGCCAACCCAGCCGAGCCTTGTGGACCCCGATGGTGATGGCCATGCCGATTTCGTTGGCACGGCCGCGCAGCATGAGGAACAGGCAGCCCAGCAGAACCAGCCCGCCCAGCAGGCAGACCAGGATAATGGCGATTCGCGCCTGGTCGGCGGCCCGGTGGACCGGCTCCATCCGCCGCTGGTAGTTCTTCAGACTGGGGGAGTCGATGTCGTACTGCGAGGCCTTGAGCCCGTCCTTGCGCAGCTCCTTGATGAACTTCTGGTAGGTGCTCGGCGAATCCAGGACGAAGGCCACGAGCAGTTCATGGCCGGGGTCTCCGGGTTTGGTGGCTGCATCCAGCCCCAGCATGGCAAAAGTGGGATAGGCCGTGTAAATGGCCCGGTTGGCTGTCTGATCGGCGGCCTTGCGGTAGTGGTAGGTGCCGGAGATGGTCAGCTTGACCTGCTGATCCTGCTGGCGGGGATCCTTGATGGTCAGGGTGTCGCCCACCTTGAGCTTGTTGGCCTGCGCCATTTGCTTGGAGATCAGCACGGTCTGGGCGCCGGAGGCATTCTGGGAGGCGTAGTCCAGCCCCTTGCCCTGATCCACGGCGAAGGGGCCGTGAGGCAGGGTGGGTTCGGCCTCCTTGTCGGAGACGCCCACCAGGGAGTAGGTGCCTGACTGGGGCAGTCCCTCCGGGCTGATGTCGGCGGTCTCATGGAAGTAGGCCTTGTACTGCATGCCGTCCATCTGCAGGCGCTGGGCGTACTTGGAATACTCGTTCCAGCCCAGGGGAGAGGCCTTGGTTCCCTTGCGCGGGCTGATGACGGCATCCACCTGTTGGGATTCGTAGTCTGTGGTGCGTGCCTTGGTGTCAGCCTGGAGCACGGTGGCCGCCGTCGTGGTCAGAGCCGCCACGACCAGGCAGGCCAGGACCATGACCAGGCTCCGCGCCGCATGCCGCCTGATGGTGAACCAGGCGTTCTTGAGAACGAACATGACACCCTTCCTGATAGCGTTCCAGGGATGACCGGGCGGCCCACGATGGCGGGCCTTAAGTCCGGTCGCCGTCCTCCAGTCTAGCCAGGGACGCTCCCAAGCTAGCGGTGCGAACTTGGAGCTTGCTGAATGTCCCGTTCGGCCTCTGGCTGCTCGGCGTGGGAGAAGTTGCGCACCTTCAGGGAGACGGCCAGAGCGGCCAGAATCAGCACCAGGGTGAAGATCAATCCGTAGTGGGTGCCCCTGGTGAAGGCCTGGGCTTTGTCAACTCCGGCTGCCTGCCCCTCGCCCATGGCCAGCAGGGAGGTGGTGACGGCCGTGGCCACGGCTCCCACAATCTGCTGCATGGTGTTGATGATGGTGCTTCCGTCGCCGGACTGCGGGCCGCTCAGAGAGTTGAGCGCGTAGGTCTGGGCCGGTGACATGGCCAGTGGGCAGCCGATCATCAAAATGATGTGGGCCGCCACCACCAGGGCCACAGGGGTGTGCGGGCCGGTGAACAGGAGGATGACCGTGCCGAGCAGGGCGACAAGGAAGCCGCAGCGGACGGGCATACGAGCCCCGAAGCCGTCGTAGAGCCGGCCGGCGAAGGCCGAGACCAGGGCGTTGATGGCCCCGCCGGGCAGCATGAGGATGCCGGTCATGGCCACGGGCAGGAGCAGCCCACGTTGCAGGAACTGGGGCAGCAGATACATGGAGGAGAGGATGACTGCGAAGTCCAGCATGACCAGGGTGGCGCCGTAGCGGAAGGCCGGGATGGAGAAGATGCGCAGGTTGAGCACCGGGTGTTCCAGGCCCAGCTGACGACGAATATAGAGGACAAGGGCTACTAGGGCCACGACCAGGATGATCAGGGTGACGGGGGAGAGCCATCCGTACCGGCTGGCCAGGCTGACACCTGCCACCAGTCCGCCGAAGCCGACAATGGATTCCAGAATGGAGGCCAGGTCGGGCCGCTGGTGGGTGATGGTCCCCACATTCTTCAGGAAGCAGACGGCGAAGACCAGAGCCACAACCAGGAAGGGGGTGAAGAACCAGAAGATCCAGTGCCAGGTCAGCTTGCCCAGGATGATCCCGGTCAGGGTCGGGCCGATGGCGGGAGCGAACATGATGACCAGGGCGCACATGCCCATGACCGTGCCCAGACGGGCTGGCGGGAAGATCAGCATGGCCACGGTGAACATGAGCGGCAGGATCAGGCCGGTGCCGATGCCCTGGATCAGCCGTCCCGTCAGAAGGACGGGGAAGGTGGGGGCCATGGCCGAGACCACCGATCCTGCCAGGAAGGCGACCAGGCCGAAGATCACGGTCTGCCGGGTGGTGAACCACTTGGAGATCAGGCTGGAGAAGGGCAGGACGATGCCGATGACCAGCATGTACCCCGTGACCAGCCATTGCACGGTGGCAGCGGGGATCTGGAAGCTCTCCATCAGGTTGGGCAGGGCGATATTGAGCGAGGTCTCGCTCAGCATGCCCACGAAAGCCCCGATCATCAGCGCGGCGATGGCCGGCCAGGGATGGGGGACGGCCGGTCGTGACCGGTGAACAGAGGCAGAGGTGGACGTGTTTTGCACGATGATGATCTCCTTCTTCAGACAAACAGCACGCCATCTTAGGGAGGCGGTCATTTTTTCGTAAGTCGGCATGTCTACTCGCTTCGCCGAAGGCGTGCCGCATTGGAACGGAAAAGGTTATGCTCGGGAATGGTCGTCAGAGACCATAAGGAGGGTGCGTGTGGATTGGCATGCAGCGGTCTACGGGTCAAGAGCCGTTGGTTCAGGAGACCATGGCTTCTATGATCCGGGCGACGATGAGGAGGGGCGGACCTTCGGCGATCCAGACACCATCTCTGACGCCGCTCTGCGCCGATTGGGCGGCAAGGCCTACTTCCGCGCCCATCAACTGCTGGATGACCGCCGCTTTACAGACCTGCGCCTGCGGCACCTGGGGGCTCTGACCGTTCTCAAGGGGCGTGTGCCCGCCACTTATCAGCCGGATGGCGACTGCATGGTCCAGGCTCGGCTGGACGAGCAGGCCCATCGGGTCATCGACTCCTCCTGCACCTGCCGGGCCTTTGGGCGCCAGGGTCCTGCCTGCAAGCATGTCGTCGCCCTGATCATGGCCTACAACGAGTCCAGCCAATCCTTTGCAGGATCGGATGACTGGGACGGCGACCAGGGTCGATCCAGTTCCGCCCGGTCGACCTCGGGACCCCTGGCAGCCTACATGCGCCGGCAGGAGGGTCGGCGTCGGCAGGCCTTTCGTGACCGCCAGCTGAACCTGCTCAAGCAGGAGAGCGGACCGGTTGGCGGCCGTCACCTGCCCATCGGCTCGGTCGGGCTTATCCCCGATCTGACCAGTGAGCGCGGCGGCTGGCTGGTCCGTCTGCACATCACCCTGTCCTCCCACGGGGTCGCCTACCTGGTCAAGGACCTTCCGGCCCTGCTGCGTGCCGTGGACCATGGCGAATTCATGTCTTACGGGCGGCGGCTGGCCTTCATTCATTCTCGTGACACCTTTGATGACCGGGCCCAGGCTCTGCTGACCATTCTTGAAAGGGCCGGTGCCATCCGCCGCAGCCTGGCCGAACAGGAGGGGGGCATGCGCCGCCGCCTTGCACGCGCAGGATTGGCGGGGATCCGGCTCAGCGACGACGAAGTGGCGCAGATTCTCGACCTGTTCGTAGACTCCGGGCTCACCCTGGACTACACGCCTCCCGAGGACTCCTTCCTGCAGACCATGCCTGCCCCCGTCCTCGACGGGGATCCGGACCCTGGCATCGCGGTCAGCAAGGAGGCGGATGGCTACCGGATCACCCATGCCCTGGCCGTGGAGCGCTTCATCGTCGGTCAGGTCTCTTCCTTCGTTATCGTGCGCCCTTCGCAACCCGGCTTAGGGCTGGATCCGGGGCCGGTCATCCACCGCTGCAGCGCGCGTTTCATGCGTCATCGGGATCTGCTGGAGACCCTCTGCCGTCCTGGCGAGGATCGGGATCTGCATCTGGACGCCGACGACCTGGATCTGTTCGCCCGGACCGTCCTGCCTGACCTGGATCAGGGCGCCCAGGAAGGATCCGGGCTCTCTGCCAGTCTGCCCGAGGAGCTGGATGCCCGGCGGCGGCCGCCCTGCAGGATCGAACTTTACCTGGACAGGGATCGGCAGGGGGTCAGCTGTGACCTCAAGGCCCGCTACGGGGACCGTCTTCTGTCCGTCGGCGCTGATCCTGCCTCGGAGGATGAACCCGGCAGAGATCGGGAGAGCGAGTCTTTGGCCCGGCAGACGGTTCGCCGCTATTTCCCCTTGATGGAGGAGGGGCTGGCCCGTATCCCCGAGGAGAACGAGGAGGCCATCCACACCCTGTTGACCCGGGGCCTGCCTGTGCTCAAGGGTCTGGGACAGGTCTTCTCCACCCCGGCCTTCGACGGGCTGAGCGTCGTCTCTCATCCGCAGATCCGCGTGGGTGTGCGGGTGCGCTCCGGTCTGGTCGAGATCTCGCCCATCGCCGATGAGGTGCAGCCCGAGGAGGCTGCTGCCATCCTGGCCGACCATCGCCGCCGTCGGCGCTTCCATCGCCTGCGCAACGGGGCTTTCGTCGAATTGGATGATCTGAATACCGAGGCTGTGGACACCCTGGCCCAAGACCTGGGCATCGACCCTGCTGATCTGGCCAAGGGGCCGGTCCATGTGCCTGAATTCCAGCTTGGCTACCTGGATGCGCTGGTGCCCGAGCAGGACCGCGATCCCAGCTTTCGAGACTACCTGAAGGAGCGCAAGCCCGACCCTCAGGGGTTCAGGGTCCCTGACGGGCTGCGCGGACAGCTCAGGCCCTACCAGGTCGAGGGGCTGCGTTGGCTATGCACCCTGAGCGACCGCGGATTCGGCGGCATCCTAGCCGACGAGATGGGTCTGGGCAAGACCATACAGATGCTGGCCTACCTGCTCTCCCGTCGGGATCAGGCCAGGGGTCGGGGACCGTCGCTGATCGTCTGTCCGGCCTCCTTGGTCTATAACTGGGAGGCCGAGTGCCGCCGTTTTACGCCGGATCTGCGGGTGGCGACCCTGGCCGGAGGGCGCAGCCAACGTCAGGCTCTGCTGGATCAGGCGCAGTCCTACGACCTGTTGATCACTTCATATGATCTGCTCAGGCGGGACCTGGACCGGTATCGGAGCCTGCCCTGGTATGCCTTGGTTCTGGATGAGGCCCAGTACATCAAGAACCATGCCACCAAGGCCGCACGGGCCGTACGCGCTCTGGACAGCCTGCACCGGTACGCCCTGACCGGCACGCCCATCGAGAACCGGCTGTCCGAGCTTTGGAGCATCTTCGACTTCCTGATGCCCGGGATGCTGGGTCCCTACTCCCGGTTCCGGGACCGCTTCGAGATGCCCATACTCAGCGGCGACCAGGATGCCCAATCCCGGCTCCAGGCCCTGGTGGGGCCTTTCATTCTGCGCCGGCTCAAGTCCCAGGTGCTGACGGATCTGCCCGAGAAGATCGAAAACGTGATCAGCGTGCCCCTCCAGGGTCGCCAGCGCAAGCTCTATGCGGCCTTGGAGCAGGAGCTGAGGGCCACGCTCAACAAGGAAAGGGACCAGGAGTACGAGGTCGGCAAGATTCAGGTCCTGGCCCAGCTGACCAGGCTGCGGGAGGTCTGCTGCGATCCGCGTCTGGTCTATCAGGATCAGGGTAGAGACCGGCGCGGCGATTCGGCCAAGCTGGATGCCATCGAGGATCTGGTGGCCTCTTGCCAGGATGCCGGACGCAAGATGCTGATCTTCTCCCAGTTCACCTCCTACCTGGACCTGATAGCCCAGCGGCTCCGTCGGCTGGACGTGTCCTACGACCTGATCACCGGCGCCACCTCCAAGAAGCGGCGGCTGGAGCTGGTGGAACAGTTCAATAGGGATGCCACGCCGGTTTTCCTGATCTCCCTGAAGGCCGGCAACACCGGGCTCAACCTGACCGGAGCCTGTGTGGTGGTCCATGCGGACCCCTGGTGGAACGCCGCAGCCCAGGAGCAGGCCAACGACCGCGCCCACCGGATCGGCCAGACCCAGGACGTCAACGTCTACCAGATCGTAGCCAAGGACACCATCGAGGAGCGCATCCTCAACCTGCAGCACAGCAAGAGCGACCTGGCATCGCGCTTTGTCGATTCGGCTGCCTCCACCGGTGCTGCCAGCGTGGCCAGGCTGAGCAGAAAGGACCTCCTGGCCCTGCTGAGCTGATCCGAAACGGCTGCTGATCTACTAGTCAATGGTCATGAATACAGCATCATGGTGACGAGACCCTTGGGTCACGGCTTCGGTTATTCTTGATGTATTAGTCAAATCGAAAGACTATATGTATGAGCAGATTGTTGGTTGCTCCACCGGTGGTTTTGTCGATTTGGCAGCAGTTGACTATTCGGTTCTGGGAGTCTGGTCACCTTCAGCTCCTTTGATGGCAGGAAGCTTGGAGGGAAAGCATGATCAGCGGTGTGCAGATGTTCTGCTCAGAGTTTATGGGTACAGCCATTATGATGGCCATCGCGGTCATGGTCGCAGCCAGCAGGTCACTCCCCAAGACGGGGGCCTATCGGGCTGACTGGATCAACGCTTCATTGGGTTGGGGTCTTGCTGTTTATGTAGGCGTATATGCGGGGTGGAGAACGGGCGGCCATCTCAATCCGGCTGTGACCCTGGCCAGGGTGGTCGGTCACTGGATTGATCCGCAGGCGACTTTGAACGGTCTGGCTGTGGGCAAGGGTGGCATTCCGGTTACCTTAGCCAACGTAGCCATTTTTATTTCCGCCCAGTTCCTGGGGGCTTTCTTTGGTTCCTGCCTGGGCTACCTGGGCACTCGCAAGCATTTCGAACTTCCGACCGATACAGATACCAAACTTATGGTTTTCTGTACCAAGCCGGCCATACGTTCGAATTTCTGGAATCTGACATCGGAGGCTATCGGCACGGCCATTCTGGTTACCTGGGTTTTTCTCAATGGGGGGACGCCTACCCAGGTCGGGCCCCTGGGCGTGGCCCTGGTCATCACGGTTCTGGTCATGGCCCTCGGCGGGGTTTCCGGTGCGGCCATGAATCCGGCACGTGACTTTTCCGCTCGATTGGCATACTGCCTTTTGCCCATGTCCGGCAAGAAGGATGCGGACTGGAGCTACGCCTGGATACCCTTTGCCGGGCCGATCGTCGGAGCCTGCGTCGGTGTGCTAGCTCCTGCCTGGATGGGGCTTCTGCCTTGATTGTCGGCATGGAAAAGCCCTCGGTCCTGTCAGGGGGTTATTACGACGGGACCGGGGGTCGAGTGAGTTAAGGTAGCTCAGGCTCAGTAGCTGGCTGAGGTGGGCTCCTGGAAGCGGACTGTCAGCCCGCGGCCGTGGTGAAGGAACATCTCTGCACCGTGGCGGTCGACGTCGCGATGGGTGAAGAGCATGCGGATGGCGAAGGCCGTCTGGACATCATCAGGCAGATCCAGGAAGGCCTTGTGGGCGTCCCATCCATCGGCTGCGACAGCCTTGTTGGGCACGTAGGCGTATCCATAGCCGTCCTCGTCCACGTAGCCCAGGAACGGCAGATCCCATGCCTGGTGGTAGCTCAACTGATCCTTGTAATCCTCGACCTTCTTGAGGGCCTCGTCGCTGATGCCGTACTTGCGTGCGACCTCGTTGGCCTTGGCGGTTTTCGCGTCGGCGTCTTTTTCGAACATGGAAGTATCAACAACAATGACTGTATCGTCTGCCATGACTGACCTTTCTGTATGACGGCCTGCACGTGTGACAATCGACATCATGACCGTGCAGGGCCATGACCGTTCAGGTGACCGTCCATCGTCGACGGTGACCTCTGGATGCAAGATTCCTTCCACTTGCAAGAATAGCAAATTTCGCCTGCAGATAGGGGCAGGGAACCGTGAGGTTCGCCATAGGTGCCTGTCACTAGTGAAGAAGAGGCCCAGCTGTGTTCTCATGCGGGGAACGATTAGCCCAGGTCAGCATCCTGATCCCTGCGATGCCGCAACAAGCACATCAGTGCCAGGCCGAGGACGGCAGTGCCGACAGTCAGTGCTACAGGCATGACCATGTCTGAGCCTGAGGCGGCTAGGGCTTGAGAATCTGCAGATGGCTTTGCTTGGTCATCAGAAGATTGGTTTCCTGGCACCGGTTTTTGGCTATTGGAACTGGTTTGATCTGGTTTGTTGGATGCATGATCGGACTCGCTCGGTTTGCTCGGTTCTACCGGTGGATTCGGCTTGTCATGTCCTCCAGAGTTGCCAGGGTTGTCAGGGTTATCTGGCGTGGCCGGCTTGGCCTGGTAGGTGTTGGTGAAGGTGGTGTCCTTGCTGGTGATGGTGGCTTGGAGCTGGCCGTTGAGGTCGTCGGTGACGTGGACGTCGACCGTGGCCGCGTGCCGGTCGTAGGTGATGCCGGGCAGGCTGCCCTGGTCCTCGCGGATGGTGTAGTGGTAGTCGCCGGGCTGGTCCAGGGTCAGGTCGTTGAAGGCGATCCTGCCCTGGGCGTCGTTGGATGCCGAGCCCGCTTCATGGCCGGTCTGCCCGTCGTACAGGTGGAAGGTGAACTCGTTGGCTTTCAGGTCCCGGCCCTGCAGGTGCTTGGTGGCGGTGATGACGGGCTTGGCTGGCTTGGCCTGGTAATGGTTGGTGAAGGTGGGGTTGTTGCCGTCGATGGTGGCTTGGAGCTGGCCTTGCTGGTCGTCGGTGACGTGGACGGTGATCCGGTGCGTCTTCTGGTCGTAGGTGATGCCGGGCAGGCTGCCCTGGGCCTCGCTCACGGAGTACGCGTAGTCGCCGGCCTCGGTCAGGGTCTGGTCGGGGAATGCGACGGTCCCGTCGGCCTTGTTGGATGCCTGGGCCGGCTTCCCGCCCTTGGTGTTCTGCAGGAGGAAGTCGAACTCCCCGGCTTTCAGGCCCCGGCCTTCCAGGTGCTTGGAGGCGGTGAGCCTGACCGTGGCCGGCTTGGCCTGGTAGGTGTTGGTGAAGACCGCCGTGTCTATCTTCTTGCCCTTGCTGTCAGTCCACTGCGCCTTGGCTGTACGGTGTAGCTGAGCTGCATCGGTTGTCAAAGTGATGGTCAGGATTGCAGTGCTCTGATCATACGTCAGGCCAGGAATGGAGCCGGTTTCCTGGCGTATACGATACTCGTAGCTGCCATCGTCGGGCAGAGCAGACACGTTGACGGGCACCTGAATATTTTGGTTGTCGGCGTCTACGGTGATTTGGCTGGGCAACGCTGCGGACGGTGCGCCACCCAAGGGCTCGGCAGTTAACGTGAAGGAGTCTGAGTTGAGCCAGTTCCTGCCTTGGATCTGTACTTTGACTCCTGCAGACACTTCATTGGTGTCCATTGTTCCTGTCAAGCCACAGTTGTTGAAATCCAGGGATTGGCTGGCTGCGTCCACCATATCCTCGGCCTTCTGGAACTTAATATCCTTGATGACGGCGCCTTTCATAGTTCCGTCCTCCAGTATGTCGCTGGCTGAGGAGTTTTCGCTCGGGCTGGCTCCGCTGGCCTTCTGGATTGTCGTAGACAGGTGGGTCCAGTTCGTACTCGGAGCGGGGTCGAACCGCAGATGGAATTGCCCTGCCGGTATATTGGTCAGTTCGTACTTGCCCTGGGAATCAGATTTTGTGCTTAGATCATCATGTGGGGTGACGACCGACTTGGCGGGCTTGTCGTCAGAATCGTTGAGCAGGGTCACTTTGACATCTTTAAGCAGAATATCTTCCGAAGAGCGGGTGCCGTCCCCATCGACGTCGTACCATACGATGCCACTGATGGAACGTTGAACAACCATGGCCTGGGCCGGCATTTGGTTCAGTGCATTGCCCCAGCGATTCCGATAGAGGTCGCCGGAGGAGTTGTTTCCGGGGTTTATATGGAAAGTAATGTCATAGCGGAATTGGTTGGGCTGCCCATCGATGACGAAGGCCCAGGCCACCACGTTTGCAGGCATTTTCACTTCGCCACTTGTTGTGTCCAAGTCAGCCTTGTCCCAAGAGAGGTATTCCTGGGATTGTATGGAACTCGTGTCATTCACTCGCCATCGAGAATCTGTGGTGTAGCGGATGGTGATTCGGCTCAGACTAGCCCCCGCCGAAGCTTTTACGCTCATATCGGCAAAAGTAGGTTCCCCGTGGAAGTCGGGTTTGCCGCTTGTCTGTTTGTACGGCATGATGTCGATGGCATAGTGATGCTGCTTGCCACTGCCTGAGGTGCTGCTCAGCATGTTGGTGAAGCCGATTGGTGCGCCGGCTTCATTCGTATCCTGTACGGCTGAAGTGGAAAGGCTGGTGGTGTTGGTCCGCCAAGCGTGGATAGTGAAGGAGTCGGCAGTCTTCAAGTATGTGTTGGGCTGGGACATATTCTGTTTTGACTGAACTGTGGCAGAGGTCGTCAGGTCTTCGTTGGAGCCGATGTCTTTGTTAGGGTCAGTCAAGTCACCCAGGGAGGTGGAGAAGTGGATGACGCGGTTGTTGCCGTCCACAGGGATGTCGGTCAGTGTCCAGGACAGAGTGGTGATTCCGGTTCCGGGGTCCGTGCTCACTGATGGCTCACAGGCGGTTCCGCCCTCTATGTGGCCCATTTCAGGCGTGGCTTCCGTATATGTGCCACCCAATCGGGCGCTGCCGGGGATGTAGTGGAGCTTTGCCGGTAGTTTGTCGGTGATGTAGAGTTCGGTTTTGGCGCCCTTGTTGGCTTGGGAAGCTGATGTGCCGGTGTTGATGGTTAGCCGCCAGTCAACGAACCGTTGATCGCTGTCTATGTCAAAGTATTCTTTGGGTTTGGAATTGGTGCTTGCTTGTGCTACGGCGTTGGAGATGGTGTTGGTTTCGCCGGCTACATAGAGGCTGTCCCCGTGTTCATTGCCGCCGGTGTCTCCGCCCAGGTAACCGTTTATTTGGTCATAGTTGGCCTTGGTATAGCCTCCGACTGACGTGGCTAAGACGGGAGATTTGATTTTGGCCAGATCGTAGGGGTTCTGTTTCTTGGCCCACTCCTCCCATTCCTGATCGCTGGAGTTCTCGGGGCTTAGCCCGGCCATAGCTGCTAATTGGCTGCGGGTGAAAGTGCGTGAAACTGATGTCAGCTGGGCTACCGAACCTACTTTGGCATCGGGGAGGACGTTGATCACAAATCCACCGAAGCCGAATCGGGAATTCTCTTCGGCAAACCTGGAGGGCGCGGCGGTGCGCCCGCCCAGCAGCATGCCTACAACCGTGCCATGCTTCTTTGCATCCTCCTGCGTGCTATAAAAGTTCAGATCCTCTATGTCGGCATTGGCTTGCTCAGTGTCGTTTTTCCAGTCTTTCCCGTCGGGTTTGGTGGCGTACATGACCAGATCCAGCAACGGGTTTTTATCGCTCGTTGGATCATTGTATTTGCCGTTCTGCCAGATGCCGTTGCCCCAGGGAAGATCCAGACCGTCGGAGTTTGGCAGTCCAACTACCTTTGGGTCGATCTTGACCAAGGACATTCCCAGCAGAGGCAGATCAGCCTTGCTGGTTTTGAAGTTAAAACCGGCCGTTACCCGCACTTTGGTCCCTGCGACTGCTGAGTCGGTCCCCCGTAGATTGTCAGGAGCAGTCCACCACCCGCAGTCCACGCCGTCATCAAAAAAGTTAGGAGCCGTCATGCAACTGTACTGAATGATGTTGCTGATGCCTGCCTTTATTGTGTTGGAGCCTAGCGTGAAGATGACGTTGTGCCACATGTCATCGGACTGGTCGGGTTGGTTTGACGTGTCCGTGGGGCCAGAGGCATGGGGTAAAGACTGGTTTGATAGCGATTTCGCACTCAGGTTGCCGTCGTCGACCTTGCTCTGCAAGCTGAGACCGGTCTGTCCATAGTAGTTGGCCACGTCTTTGCCGTCGACAGTGGAGGGGTTGAAGACATATAGGTAACCAGTGGAGATTTCGGCCACTTCTTGTCGCGTGCAGTCAGTCGAGGCCAGGGCAGGCGTGCACTTGGCGTCTGGTGCATAGGTGTGTCCCAGGTAGGGGAAGGGGTCGTTGGTTTTATAGTCCTTCAAAGTCAGGTCCAGCCTGAGGCCCTGGCTGTTGCGCTGTTCAGCCACGGTGTATTGACCATTGCCTTGGACTTGGTCCTTTCCAGCCGTGCCACCCGTGGATCGGGCATAGCCATAGTTGCTGAGAGTGGGTCTCCAGCCCTGATCGCCGGTGTTGCGTCCGCTGTTGTTGAAGTCGCCGTCGATGGTGCCGATGTCCCAGAAGTAGGGTTGCAGATCCGCTATCTTCGGGTAGGCATCTCCGCCAGCGGTCTGCCACAAATTGCTCAGTGACAGGGAAAAGGTAATGGGGCCAGTGGGAACCTCCAGACCCTTGAGGCCCTTGGTTCGATCGGGCCAACGCATGTCAACGGCCCAGTTGAACTTGCTGATTATCCCCTTGCGCTTACCCAGCTCATGGTTGGGGTAATTGCTGGCGGCTGGGGTGTTGAAGTCGAAGGTTTGGTTGCCGGAGCCTTCATTGGTTCCGCCAGTGATTCGCAGGTTCAGATTAAGCTTGGCCGACACGGTGACCTGATCGGATGTGGCTGAAGCAGGATCGGTCTTGGTGGTGGTATTCGGAGCGCCCCAGGCTTGGACCTCGGGGGCGAATTTGCTGCCATTGGGCATGCTTCGGACCCGAAGGACCAGAGTGACGCTGGAGGATCCCGGAATAACGGTAGACAAATTCTGTGGGGCGGTGAGTAGCCTGTAAACGGTAAGCACCTGTGTCGGATGACCGTCGATAGTCTCTGTAGTTTGCTTTGGCTGGTATTCCGGCGTAGTGTCCACCCAGCCCATGGAATTCACATCAAAGGTGACCTGGTCCTCAGGCTGGCTCAGTTTGAATTGGAAGCCTATTCGGCCTCGGCGATAGCTGGTTGTCTCGCTGCGGGTATTTACGGCAAAAGAGTAGGTGTAGGACACCTTATCGAAAGTGCGCACTATGTCATTGTCTGCATCGTGGTCGTCGCCGGGGTTGTTGTCGTTGTCGAAAGGAGCCGTGCCAGTGGAGCGGGAAGCTTGGGACAGTGTGGTGACCACGGCGTCGTCGGTGTCCAGCATGTCCTTGATTGCCGATTTGGTGGTCGGCCCTGTGCTGGGTTGTATGGGCGCGGCCTGGCTCGAGGAGGTTGACTCCGACTTCTGAGCGGTTTGGGCTGCCCCGGACGCGGCGGTGTTTAACTGTGGAGTCGAGGTTTGGGTCGACGTGGACGATGCCTGGTTTGTGTCAGTCGCTTGCTGTGCATGTGCCGTTGGAGATGTCGACGTGGAGCCCGTGGTCTGGGCATCCGCTGTTTGCCCGCCATCAGCCAAGGCCATGGTGGGTATCAACATGGCCATAGCCATCAGGCCGGCCAGGACTTTTCCGCTCAAATTACCCTTTGCCACGTTTCTCCTTTTGAGCGCCGACGACCGCCTGGGGCGTCGGGCCGGGCATCCCTTTCAGGTCATCCGGTCGACTGTCTACGATGGTTATTGAGTCATCCGATAATAATGCTATAGAGCAGTATACAAAATCACTGGCTATGATCCCGCTATTGATATGCGACTCCGAAGAAAAGAGTCAATTATGGACAGAACAAGGAGACCCGCATGAGTGAACGGGATCATCGTGAGCCTTCGGCGGTCGGTCCTCCAGGTCACGGAATGCGCGAGCGGTCGGCCGTTTACGGGTTTTTCATCATCATGGGCATCGGTACTTCGGCCTGGATTTCTCGACTGCCAACAGTCAAGGCAGGTCTCGGTCTGCAGCCTTCGGGCCTGGCTCTGATGACCATTCTGGGCGGATGCGGCGCTCTGGTCGGCATGCTGGTCTCGGGAGTGCTGACCGATCGGCTGGGTGTGCGCCGGGCCATGCTGCTGGCAGCCTCCACCTGGTGCCTGGGAATGGTGATCGCGGCTTTGGCCGTCACTCTGCGTTCGGTGCCAGGGGTGGTTTTGGGCCTGCTCTTCAATTCGGCGGGGATCAGCCTTTGGGGAACGGTCAACACCGTTGAGGCCGGCGCGGTGGAGCGCTTCTCCTCTCGGTCCATAATGCCGCGCTTCCATGCCTCATATAGCCTGGGCATGTTTCTTGCTCTGGGACTGGGCTCGCTCCTATCTCACCTGGGTGTAGCCATAGGTGCGCACCTGGCGGTCAATGCGCTAGTCAGCCTGGCTCTGGTGATTGCCTGCGTTCTGCTCTGCCCGGCTCAGCCTCTAGGGGATTACAAGGGCGGCGCTGACGACGAACGTTCGGATCAGCAGGCGGGTTCAGGGCAATCGTCCGCCTTCGGCAAGCAGTTGGCTGCTTGGGGCGATGCACTGGTTCTCATGCTTGCCCTGATTAATGTGGCCCTGGAGGCCAGCGAGGGTGCCGTCAACGACTGGAGCGGGATCGGCCTGGTCGATGCCTTCGGCGTCCCCGAGTCCCAAGCCGGTCTTGCTCCCACGATCTTCGCTGCAGCCATGATCGTTTCAAGGCTGTTGGGGACACATCTGATCGAGCGGTTGGGGAACATGCGCTCGCTGGTCCTGACCCTCCTGGTCTCGGCTCTGGGCATCCTGGTCTATGCTCTTTCGCCCTCTTTTGTATTGAGCCTTGTGGGCACTGGAATTTGGGGTGTCGGAGCTGCTCTAGGCGTACCCATTGTTACTACTTTGGCAACCAAGGATCCAGCCGTGGCGGCCCAGCGTGCTTCGGTCATCTCTACTGCCTACTACGGGGTCTCCTGGATCATCCCTCCGGCTATCGGGTTTCTGGCCGACCATACCGGTGTCAGGCCGGCGCTGTTGCCCTTGGCGTTCTTGCTGGTGGCGGTCACCCTCCTGGTGCCCCCGGTGTCCAGGCTCACTCGGGAATGACGCCCTTCGGTTGGCAAAACTCCGCCAACCGGTTGTCGGGCGAAGCACAATCTTTGGGCAGGTACTCGGATTCAAACAGCCGTTCCCAAATAT
This sequence comes from Bifidobacterium sp. ESL0820, assembly GCF_052606235.1. Classification (NCBI taxonomy): domain Bacteria; kingdom Bacillati; phylum Actinomycetota; class Actinomycetes; order Bifidobacteriales; family Bifidobacteriaceae; genus Bifidobacterium; species Bifidobacterium sp. ESL0820. The sequence continues at coordinate 1,314,497 of NZ_CP199594.1, read as the reverse complement.
TGCCGTACACGTCAGTGAATTTTATGGCCACAGCAGCCAGTCGACACCGGCCCTGAGGATCGCCTTTAGGGCAAATGGATGCCCTTCCCTGCCAGGTTAGCCAAACACTCCTGCAGATAGGCTGCATCGTGCTCGGGGTAGATGGGGTCCGTCAACGGCACGGCAGTCAGATCCTTGTATGGCGGGCAATGCCTGCCGCGGTAGAACGGATCATACCAGGCAGGATCAGGATGATAGCCGCGCTCGCGCATCGTTGCCATGACCAGCAGATGAAATTGAAAGAGCTTGTATGGGCAGTGGTCGAAGACATAGTCAACGGTGGCATGCCGTCGACCCCATCCAAGGCCCCGCAGGGCGGTGATCTCCCTATGCTGGCCCAGCAGCTGCTGTCTGGGAAGCAGCCGGATCAAATCTTGATGCCACAGTCGCATGACGCCCCCTCGTTGAGGGCATAAGTGAACCCCTCCTTCAGCCTAGCCACTTGTATCACTGTGAAGCGGACTGGCAGAAGAAGGGGTTGGGGCAATTCCTTACTGGAACTCCTTACTGGGCGATGAATCCACCGTCCACAACGAATTCGGCACCCAGCGCGAACTTGGATTCGTCGCTGGCCAGGTAGACGCAGATCTCGCCGATGTCCTGGGGCTCGCCGATATGGCCCAGGGGCGTCAGCTTGCTCATCCTGTCCTCAAGGCTCTGGCTGATCAGAGGGGTCTTGATGAATCCGGGATGGACCGAGTTGATGCGAACACCGTAGTTGTTGTTGGCGGAATCCAGAGCGGCGGACTTGGTCAGTAGCCTGGTGCCGCCCTTGCTGGCGTTGTAGGCTCCGGCCCGGCTCAGGCCCACGAAGCCCTCGATGGAGGAGATGTTGATAATGGATCCGCCGCGGCCTTTCATGACCCGCATGCCATGCTTGGTGCCCAGGAAGGTTCCGTTCAGGTTGATAGCGATGATCTTCTTCCAGTCATCGTAGCTTTCCTCGTCCATGGTGACGCCCTTGTCGCCGACGCCGGCGTTATTGACCACGGTGGTCAGCTGGCCCAGCTCCTTTTCAACGGTGTCGATGGTGGAGACCCACTGGTCCTCGTCCGTCACGTCCAGGGTGTGGAAGACGACCTGCCCGGGATGCTCTTGCATGAAGCTGCGGGAGGCATCGGTCTCCTTGATGTCGGTAAGGGCCACCTTGGCTCCCTCGCGGACGAAGCATTCGGCGATGCCTATGCCCATGCCGCCGGTTCCTCCGGTGATGATGGCCACCTTACCTTGTAGACGATCAGTCATATCCACTCCTTTATAGAGATGTGCTGTCGTATTTCATCCTATGTGATGGCATGCCCATACTGATGGTTGCTGCATGAGCCATTCGGGATGATACGTCTCCTGCGGTTGGTATGTGGATTTGTATTACTGCTTCGCCAAGCCTGCTGGCTGTAACTCGATGAGATTTTTCGACCTCAAAAGCGATGCTATATGGCGTAAATCAGCATGATGCCAACTGTATTGTTCACGAATTAGTTTGGGTCAATAACGTATCCGCACTCATCGGCCTTTGTAGCTTGGTACCTTATCTTTGAACAAGCAGCGATACAGAAATTACTGTAAAAATTATTTCATGTATACAGGCTCTCTATCCTGTGGCCATCGACCAGTGGAAGAGAGCCAGTTGTCAGAGCTGTTACCATGATCAGCGCGCTCAAGGTGAGCAGTATGGCACAACCATGTGGCGGTCAACAATTATTTCCCAGAGGATCGCTGCGACGGCTGAGGCTGCGGAATCGTCCATCTGTACGCAGGCATCAATCTCCGTATAGTCCAAGGTTCCGAAGCCCGAGCGCACCAACAGAGGTGTTTCGACCGTCGTGCAAGTATATACGAATCCAAATCCGAAAGAACTGAGCAGCAGCAGGATGCCCTGGTTGGTGAAAGCTCATATCGCAAAGATGCCCATCAGTCCGCTACTGATCTCCCCCCCCTAAACTAAGGACCGCATTCCGGTCGTTGATGAATCCAAGTGTGATCTCGCCGATTGCTTGTCCAATCATGCAGGAGGAAGCAATCAGACCTGCCATGGAGGCCATGGAGGGAATGGATGTCGCATAGGGGGGCAGGAATTGGTAGACAGTCTGATCAATGGTGATCAGTGCGCAGAATATCTCCAAGGATCAGAAAGCCGGGGTACGCGGGGTCTGATGTGCTGTTATGCCCTTGCTCGTGGGTTTTGCTGTAGATCTAGGTCTGATGGATGTGAGCGGACGACGAATATGGTAAATGGAAGAGCGGCGACCTGGATGATAAGTCCAACGGTCAGGCATCTACGTCTCCATCCGTCGGGTGCGGATTGGATGATCAAGTTGCCTAATTGGTTGAAAATAGCACCGCCTACACCTGTGAAGACCATGCACAAACCTATATTGAATCCGATGCGCTTGCAGAACCATGCGTTGATCAAGATGGGTACGGCTAGGTAAAGTACAGCCGGCATGCCCACGCCCATGATGAATCCGCAGACGTAGAACTGCCAGACAGCCTAAAACCAGCAAAAGGATGCTTGCGCTTAGCATAGCGCGCAGATCGAATTGCGTGGGATGATACCAATATGTTGTTGCGGAATCTGCGATGAGGATGCCAATATGGGCACGAATTATCCTAATAGGATTTTTGAATGTTGAAGAGTAGTGAACACTCAGTAATCACCGCTTTGACGGCGGTACTGTATAGGAGTCATACCTACTTGATGTTTGAAAGTGGTGCACAGGATTGATATCGAAGAGAATCCGCACTGTTTGCGGATTTCGTCCAGGGAAAGGTCGCTGTTGGCAAGTAGGAACTTGGCCACATCAATACGTGAAGCAGTGATATATGCGTGAGGTGTCAGACCTGTTTGTTTTTTGAAGATGCGAATAAAGTGGTATTCGCTCATATATGCCCGTTCGGCCAGTGAGCTCACCGTTAGTGACTGATTGAGATTATCGGCGATGTATGCTATCGAGTCATCGATGGTATGTGAGCGCTTTGCTGTGACTCCAGGCTTGTTCTCTACAGCAAATTCCGTGAGCAGATCGGTAATATGACGAGCCATCTCCGGTTCGGAGTATCCACCTTGATCCGTGGCCATATCGTGGATTTCACGCAACTGAGTCCGCGCATATGAAGGGTTGCGAAGGGTAATTACGTTTCCAAGTTTTGCTGTGATCAAATCATAATACGGTCGTGCCGTTATTCCATCGAAGTGCATCCACAACACGTCCGTTTTAGTGTCAGTCCCATAACGATGGCGGGAATAGCAGTCAACGAGAACGAATTGATCAGCCACGGCCCGCAAATGACCTGCAGGCAGATCCAAATCCATGGATCCTGAGAGCACTAGCATGACGAGAAAACTGTCAAAGGAGCGGCGATCAAGACGATAGCCGGGCTGGTAGCTGAACAGGCCAGACCTAAGCAAGTAAAGAAATGTACGCCGGGCTGTGGCTGAAGGAATTCGCATGACGAAGTCCGACTTGGCCAAGTCGATGAAGTGCTCGGCGGGTTTCATGATTACTGTTCCTCTTTGTCCATATTCCTTAACGATATGCTATAAGTCTGGTCCTTAAGTGGGTAAGGATGATGGCAGGAGCCGTGTGGTTATGGCCCCTGCCATCATCAAAATGCCCGTGTAGGGCCCGGTTTCAGTTCTCGCTCATGTCTTCTAGCGCCACGCCGCTGGTTTCGGGCAGGGCCTTGGTGACTAGGAGGAAACCTACTACGCCGAAAAGGGCGAAGATCACGTAGGACCAGCCCAAGCCAATCCCGTCACGCATCGAAGGGAACACCCAGTTGCAGGCGGCTGAAGCAATCCAGCAGAAGAAAGTCGCCACTGACACTCCTATGGCGCGAATGGAGTTTGGCAGCACTTCGGAGATGACGACCCACATGCCAGGTGCCCAGGTAGCGGAATAGCAGAACCAGAATACATTGGCTACGATCAGCAAGAACCAGGCCCAGCCTGTGGTCACGTTCACTTCACCGTTGACCACTTTGCCGGTGAAGAACCCTACGGCCATAAGCGCCAGACCAATGGTCATGGTTACGGAGCCAATCGTCAGCAGCTTGCGCCGACCGATCTTGTCGATGTAGGCCATGCCGATCATGGTTGCAATCAGAGCGAAGATCGTGCGAATGAACGACATATGCAATGCGCTTTGCTCGGAGAATCCGACCATCTGCCACATGGACGAATCATAGAACATGATAACGTTCGTACCTTGGAGCTGCTGCAGCATGGCTACTCCGATTGCCACCCACATGACCTTGCGCAATCCGAAGCAATTGCCCCTCAGATCAGACAAGCGCGCCGGACGTTCGAGCATGGTTCCACGTATTTCCTGAACCTTGTCGTCGGGATCGGGCTCGCCTGTGATTTCGGAGAGGATAGTCCTGGCCTTTTCGTTCTCCCCTTTCATCACCAGGTATCTTGGGGACTCCGGAAGCATCAGTGCCACCACGAACATGAGTATGCCTGGCAGAGCCATAGTCATCAGCATCCATCGCCAAGCCGCCAGACCCAGCCACCAGGTCTTTTCAGCACCGCCTGCGCCCATCGCATACAGATCATTGAGGCCTAAAGCTGCTATTTGTCCAAGGACAATGGCGAATTGTTGCATGGAACCTAGCATGCCGCGCAGATTCTGAGGAGCGATCTCCGATATGTATGAAGGCCCGATGACAGAGGTGAAGCCGACCCCGATCCCTCCTAGGAATCTGAATATGAAGAACACCCAAACGTTGCTTGTCAGGCCCGATACCAAGGCGCAGGCCACGAAAAGTATGGATGCGCCGATAAGAACCTTGGTGCGACCGTAGCGATCGGCGAGTTTGCCAGCAAACCAAGCTCCTACAGCGCAGCCGACGAGCGCCGATGAAACTGTGAATCCGGACATGAAGCCTGTGACGCCGAATCCCGAATCCGGACTGGTCAGTGCCTTGACGGCGCTATTGATGACGGATGTGTCGTAACCGAACATGAATCCGCCGACGGCAGCGGCCGCACAAACGATAATGAGTTTGATCCTATTGCCGTTGGATAAGCCTTTTGCCGGCGGTATGCCGGTTTTAGTTGGATGAGACATGTGAGAAACTTCTTTCTATGTTGTTGACGGATCGCTGTTGTTTCAAGAGATGATGCTCGTTCGGTAGTAGATCCTGGCGGCATAAATGTCGCCTGCTCTCAAGATGGGTTTTATGGGGTCGTCGCTGTTGATGGCGTTGGGTACAAATTCGCACTCAAGCGCTATGCCCTCCCTAGGCCCATAGCGGTGGCCATCTCTAGCTCGGGTGTTGCTCAGATAGTCACCGGTGTAGATCTGGATTGCGGGCAGATCAGAAAAGACGTCGAGTCGAATGCCGGTCTTCGCGCTGGTTAGCGTGGCCATATGGCCGAACTGCCGGGGGCTTTTGTCGATCGGATAGGCATGGTTGTAGCCGTGCCCAAGTCTGATCTGGTCGAAAGCCGGATCGCGCCGCTCACCGATGCTGCAGGGTTTCCTGAAATCCATCGGAGTATCGGCCACGGCCTGTCGAGAGCCTGTTGGTATGGCATCCTCACCGAGGATGGGGCAGAACGTATCTGCATTTATCTGCAGTGTGTGATCCAGAATATTGCCAGATCCATCGCCATCCAGATTGAAGTAGGCATGATTGGTGAGATTGCATATGGTGTCTGTATCCGTGGCGCCTTCGAAGGTTATTTCGAGTCCGTCATCCTGAAGTCTGTAGCATACCGTGATCGACATGGCTCCCGGAAAGCCTTGATCGCCGTCTGGGGTATCCATCCTCAAGGTGACATGCCGGTCGTCGTACGAATCAGTCGTCCACAGCCGGTGCTCGTAACCGTCAGGGCCGCTGTGGTTGTTGTTCTTGCCGTCGTTCGCCTCTAATCGGTATGTGCGTCCATTCAGCTGAAACTGGGCATTGGATATCCTGTTGGCATTGCGTCCGATGATGGCACCCAGACAGCAGGCGTCAGCGCAATAGCTCGCTAAATCCGGGCACCCTAAGACGATTTGTCTAAGATCTCCGGCACTGTCCGGGGTGAGGAAAGAGACAAGCCGCGCTCCGTAATCGGTGATTGTTGCCGATTGCCCCTGTCCATTCCGGAGCTTGAACAGGTGTGCGGCTCTATCATCGTCTAATCTGCCGAATTCGCTGGCAGACATGTCCGCTGCCTTCATGCTGTCGCCTTGGTTGCGGCGGAACTGTTCATCAATATATGTCGATGTGAGAGTTCGTCGCTAAATAGGTTGACCTGGATGTGGCTGGGATCTTCGGACATAGCCTTGGCGAGCAGATCCGACGCCTTTTGCGCCTTGCCCAATCCGATGTTGGCTAAGGCCATGACATACAAGCAATGAATGTGGTTCATTCTTGTGTAATCCTTGTCGTAGATTACGAAGTCAGGAAGGGATACTGCGAAGTATTCTATAGCTGCTTGATCGTTCAGGTGCTGTTCGCCGAAGTCCAGCAGGCGGTAGAACCTGGCATTGGCAGGTCCGTGTTCACCCAGTGCAGCATGGGCTAGGCCCTGGTACAGGATCATTTCTGCAGGCTGATCATTATAGAACATTGCCCCCTTGACCTCGTCCGGTCCGATGGTCGCTTGACGGAATTGAGCTTTTGCAGCATCATCATGACCCATCTGTGCCTCGACCAGGCCTAAGAGATAATGCAGATCGTTGTCTTTCTGTCCTTCGAGCTTGCCCTCGCCCAGATTTTCTGGATAGGACTGGGCCTTGGTCAGCAGATCCTTAGCTGTTTGCCAGTCTTGGGCATTCATTGCGTCCTTTGCCATGAGCGTCAGGCTGATGCGGTATTGGGCTGTGATCTTCCCCTCTCCGCCTTCCCAAGGATGGAAATGCCGCTTGCCCATCAGTTCATAGGCTTCGCGATAGTTGCCGGTCATGTTGAGCACTGTCAGATACTCGATGTACAAGTCATCTCGCTCTTGAACGGCGTTGAGATTGCGGCGGTATTCGACCAGACGCTGGCTGTAGGTCCATCCAAGCATCCGACGGAGTTGATCCAGCTCCAGGAAAATGCTGGAATCTGTTGGATCGAGGCTGAAGGCCTTTTCCATCTGCTCTAGGGCACCGGCTTCGTCATGTCGCTTGTTATAGTATGCCAGGGATAAATTGCGGTGGACAGTGGGGAAGTTCGGATCGTTCTGAGCACTGGTCTGCCACAGCTTGATAGCCCTGTCTGATTGAAGCTTGTCGTAATAAAGGCATCCCAGATAATAAGGTGCCTTGGCGTTGGCGCCCATCTTCATCGCAGTCTGAAGGACCTGAATATCGTCCAAGGTGTTGGGGAAGCAGCAGTAGCTGTCGTCTTCCTCGCCTTTCAGGACAGCTTCCTTGGCTTGGTCAGTACGATTCATGGCTGCCAGGTAATAGCCTTTGTAGTAGTCCAGCATCGGATCCTGGCCTTTGGCTTGGTTCAGCATGGCCAAGGCTTCATCGTAGGCTCCGAAGGACGCGTATTCGCGAGCTGCTTTGATGTGGTTCTTCGTGAATCCCCGGGTAAGGTCCAAATCGTGTTTGTTGCCTGTGGTCAGGTAGTGTTCGTATTGTGAGACGAAGTCAAATGCGTCTAAGGCGAGGTTCTTCTCCACCTGGCTGGCGGCCTCGTCAGTTCGGCCCAATTTACGCAACAAGTAGGCTTTGAGCCCTCTAGCCCTGATGTTCTCGGAGTTCTTCACCAGGCTTCTGTTGACGAAGTCCAAGGATTGAGACCAGTCGCCGCGGCGTGCGCTGATTGCGGCGAGATAGAAGAAGCCCATTTCTTGCTGGGAATCATCCCAGGTCGACTTGTAAAAGGCATCGTATGCCTGATCTTCCAGTCCCAGATACCAATTGGCCAAGCCGAGATTGAAGTATGGTTCTGAATCATAGGGGTTGGGGTTACGGCTGGTTATGCGATCGATGGCCTTTTGGAAATGTTCCTTTGCTTTTTCGAATACGCCACGTCGTAGCAGAAGCAGGCCATAGGCATTGTTGATCCTGGCATCGCCGGGGTCACGTTGCAGTCCTTCCAGATAGTAGGGATCGGGACGATATGTGGCATGGCGGTATTGTTCGAGATGGGTGCCGATTAGGAATAGCTCCTCATTGGTGGCGACATCGCTCGGTTTGGGTGCGGCTTTTGCGGGGCTGGGCAGTTTGTCGATAGTATCTGGTTCCGGAGTGTAAGAGACGAGTTCCTTGCCGGTGTCTTGGTCAGTGACCGATACGGTCATGTCTGTGGGAGCCGCCCCATGAGTGTCGAACTCTTCAGTGAGGATATTGACGGGGCTCAGTCGAGTGGTTCGTTCGAGTAGGGTCTCGCCTTTACGATTCGTGACCTTGACCAGACCATGGTCTACAAGGTGTGTGGCGTACACGGTTACCCGGCCCTGCCCATCCGACAAGCCGCTGCCATCGACGCCTTCGGTCTCTCCGGCGGCTTTCGCGGGATCAACAGGGCCAAACTCCATGTTCACAGCAGCGTCTAACGTAGCGTTTTTTACCAGACCGCAGGCCTTATACGGCATGAAATACTGAGTGAAGCGTTTGGTTTCGAAGGGTTTGAGCCAGCTGAAATCCGGTTGGTTGTCTGTGAATACACCGGTCATGAGTTCGGCATAGGGGCCATTGTCATCGGTCAGGTTCCGATCCCAGGCATGTCCAAAATCGCCGCTACCCCAGACCCACTGTTTTTTGCCGGGACTGATGTGGTGGTCGGCATAATGCAGGATGCCGGCTTGAGCTGCATAATCGTATCCACCAACGAAGTCGTACTTGCTTCCAGCAGCCATATAGGAGGTGGGAACGGGGACGTTCTTGTATCTGCCTATGTCCACGCCTTCTGAATAGTCGTGCTTGTAATAGGTGCCTGTGGCGATAGGATATCTGCTCACGTCGCGTTTGCCGTGATCCATCACCGCTGTCACATCCGGAGGCATGACCGTCTTGGTATGGTCGTTGACAGATACGGCTGGGTTAGCCCACCAAAGGAAAGTCTGGGGAAGGCTTGTGCCATTGTAGAGATCTCCCGTGATGGCTATGTACGCTTTACCTGGATAGAGGGCGATTGTAGTGACGACCTCGGTGCCGTACATCTGGTCGACATCATGACATTGGACACCCTTGCCACCATTGGCGAGGTCGACAAGACGGTAATCAACTGGACTGAAAGTAGTGGGGCGATGGTGCTGAGGCCAGTTAAATTCGATGCCTCCCGAGATCCACGGTCCTGTAAGGCCGACCAGTGCAGGCTTGATGACATCGTTTCGGTAAACGAAATCGTACCCGTTGGTCTTATCCTGGGCATATTGGATTCTGCCCCCTAGCTCGGGGAGCACGGTTACCTTTATATATTCATTCTCAATGATGACTGCTTTGTATGACTTGTCTTCCTTAGTGTCTTTGATGGAAGTGATTACAGGGTACGGATAGACCTTGCCCGAGGATCCCTGATAGACGCGTTTTTCAATAAATTGAGGATTCTTATCCGGTTTGCCGACTCCGTAGGTGGGAATGACCAAGGTGGTGTCCGAAATTTTGACCTGTTCGGTTGACGACATTACCTGCTCCTTTGTCTTTTAAGGTTATGTCTGGGGGAGTCGAGCGGCCCGAAGCAGCTCCGATGCTGTCTCCTTACGTCTCACACTAAGGCCGGATAATTGGGTTGCGACCAGTAAAATTGTCCTTTTATTTCGGATTCTTGCTATTAGTAGGGGGGTTTGTGGCCTCGTGCCGGTTCGGTCTGTCGATTTTGAAATCATAGATTCTGATGGGTAAGTCACAGGCGGCCCATTTGTGACTTGCACTTCCAGCGACTCGAGGTTGTACCATCAGGCCGATTGAAGATAAAGGAAAGGTGGGACTGTTATGACAGTTGCAGATAAGACAGTGTTGATCACCGGAGCTTCGTCCGGCATCGGGGAGGCCACAGCGAGGCTGTTGGCGCAGCGAGGTGCCAAGGTGGTGCTGGGCGCTCGCCGCAAGGATCGGCTGGATGCAATCGTGAACGACATCGTTCAGGGTGGTGGCCAGGCGGCCTCTATGGCTCTGGATGTGACCGATCGGCAGGCCAATAAGGACTTCGTGGCTTTCGCCAAGAAGCAGTTTGGCGGAGTGGACGTGGTATTCCTCAACGCTGGACTCATGCCTAACTCGCCCTTGTCGGCCCTGCATGTGGACGAGTGGGACCGCACCATTGACGTCAACCTCAAAGGCGCATTGTATGGCATTGCTGCGGCCCTGCCGGAGTTCGCCGGGCAGCGTCACGGGCAGTTCATCGCCACCTCTTCAGTTGCTGGGCTCAAAGCCTATACTGGCGGAGCGGTCTACGGGGCAACCAAGTGGGGCCTGCGTGATCTGATGGAGGTGCTCAGGATGGAGTCCGCCCAGGAGGGGACACATATCCGCACCTCTACCATTTACCCGGCGGCCATTAAGACTGAACTGCTGGGTACTATCACGGACAAGCAGACTCTGGCTGATATGAACAAGACCTACGACAGCTACCAGATTGATCCCGAACGGGTGGCCCAAGTGGTGGCCTTTGCCATCGATCAGCCTGAGGATACCAATGTATCGGAGTTCACCGTAGGCCCTACCATCCAGCCCTGGTGAACTCCTCTGCCGCTGCCTTCAGTTGCCGCTGGAGGAAAGCAGACGAATGCCGGCTTGGGCCATGGCCTTTCGAGCCTCAACGCCCTGATCCTCGCTGACCGGGACAGTCAGATCCTCGAAGACCGTGACCTGGTAGCCCAGTTTCGCAGCATCCAGGGCCGTTTCCTTGACGCAGTGGGATTCGGCGATGCCGACTACATCCACTTGGTTGACCCCAGCATGTGCCAGGGCGTCGGTCAAGGTGATGCCTGATGACTTGGCCGAGGCGAACTCTTCCCTGCTCTGGATCCGATCGGTGTTGTCTTCGATGCCTTCGAACCCGGAGTAGGCGGCGGAATACTGACCCTTTTTGAAGTGATGGGTGATACCCAGCCCACGAATACTGGGATGCAGCTCCGCCCCATGCGAGCCCGCTACGCCGTGTTTGGGCCAGGTGTCCACGAAATCCGGATGATCGGACCAGTGAGATCCAGGCTCGATGTGCCAATCCTGGGTGGTGGCCATGTAAGCGTAGTCCCCAGCACGGCTGTGGACATAGTCGGCGATTTTGCCGGCTGTGACGTTGCCGCCCTCGACTCCCAGCTCACCTCCTTCACAGAAGGTCGGTTGAACATCCACGACGATCAAAGCCTTGGACATGGTGATCACTCCCTTGGTCGATGCTGACGGTAGGCAGAGGGAATACCGGATGGAGTTACTCGTTCATTTCCTCGTGCGTATCAGTCTAATTCTCGCAGATGCGTCGGTCCTCCAGCTTGAATGCATGTGGACAAATATGGCGGCGAATCAGCATTTTGTGCACGAGATGATAAGGAGGTAGCAAGGGTGATCATACGTGGTTGCGTGAGGCGGATCCATACGGACTTTTTGGGTGTTTGCTTGGTAGCCTAAGTGCCAGGATTGTACGGAGTTATAGCTGATGCTTTTGGGGCCACCTCTTCCGTACGATGACGGAGCGGGCATCGTTCCAAAGGAGGAGATGCGGGTATGAGGACCAATGAGTTTGGTCAACATATTGGGGATGCGATTTCGTTTGCCGGGGCCATGATGCCGGAGCCTGTCAACTTGACTGGCAGGACCGTTCTGGTAGTGCCCTTGGACGAAAACCAAGGTGATGCCTTCTATGAGCGGATTTTCAGTCCGGAATGCGACGAATCCATCATGACCTATAGCACCCACGATCTCTACCCTGATAGACCAGCATTCGACTCAGACTTCGCATCTATGATTGCAAGCCGGGATCCTCTCTTCTTTGCCATTCTGCGTAAGCCCTCCACATCCGATCTTGGTATTGGACGGCTTGCGGGCGGGGAGAATTCGTATTTACCGGAGCTGGTGAAGCTTGATCGTTCGTCGGATCTGTTGGGCATGTATGCCTTGATGCGGATTCGGGCGGATATGGGAAGCGTCGAGATGGGCCATGTCATCTATACCAGGGAGTTGCAGAGAAGCAGACAGGCAACTGAAGCCCAGTATCTGATGGCTCGGCATGTCTTCGAGGACTTGGGCTATCGCCGATACGAGTGGAAGTGCGACAGCCTCAACGCGCCCTCCCGGGCAGCTGCGCTGAGGCTGGGATTCAAGGCTGAAGGCCGTTTCAGAAACGATATGGTCTACAAGGGCCGAACTCGGGATACGGATTGGTTTTCCGTAACAGATAGTGAATGGCCAGCAATGAAAGAGCGGCTGGAGACCTGGCTTGATGATGACAATTTCGATCAGGATGGCAGGCAGAAGCGTCGTCTGCAAGATTGCTGAACTCTTGTTGATCTGAATGCAGCCGCTTAAGGTTGCGTTGCTGAATCCTTGGTAAAGCCGAAATAGGTATTCATGGCTCGGGCTGTGGGAGTGTCATTGCGGCGCATCAGTGCAAGAGGAGCCCCTTCAAACAGCACCTTGCCGCCCTCACTCCCGGCCCATGGACCCAGATCGATCACCCAGTCGGCATGACTGATGAAGTGCAGATTATGCTCTATGACGATACCAGTGAGGCCTTTCGCGCAGAACTATAACTGAGCAAGAAAGGCGTCTTTTCGTCTCAATGCAGAGGTTTATACGGACATGGATTGGCTCATAATGCCAACGGGCAGGGATGCATGCACAGCCATAATTTGATGTTTAAAACTATCGAAAAATGCTAACTGCATAATGTGAGTAGGATTCTGGAGCGGCGAAGAGAACCTTTGCTGTCGGGAAATGCTTGGATTGGGAAATTTATTGTAGGCCCCAGACAGGCATACATAAGTGAGGATGAAGATAAAGGTTTTTACTTATCGAGCGTCTTTTGCAGTGCCTGGCAACCCATTTCGGATCCAGACTGCTTCTCGGGCGCAGACCAACACCATCCGGAATAACTCAAGCCCGAAAAGATACCAGAATCAGTCAAGCAGGGAAATACCGAGGAGGTAGAAAACAACTATTGTGCAGGGCAAGGCCAGGAATTCGACAAGGAAGAGAAAAGCGTTATCCAATACGGGGCGAAGGAAGCCCTCGGTAATCGAATCAGTTATGCTCTTGCCGGCGATGCATCCTAAAAATAGCAGAACAATAGCAGAACAATTGCATGCACCGGCGACCATACCCTTGTGCTAATGCCCGATTGCAGCAAAGGTATGACGCTGATATAGATGTACGAAATACAAACTGATTTGAAGCACGTTTTCTCATCGCATAACCTGCAATCTACTGTGGATGTACTCAGCGCTTAGACCAGAAGAGGCGCCTATCAGCCTGGCGACCAGAATTGCCAGTGACTTTTCCACCCGGTCTCGAACCTGCGAGGAAGCGACCGGTGATTCGCTTAAGTAAGATCACCCGTCGCACAGCATATGGGTGCTAACTTGTAGCTGATGACGGGCCTGAGCACATCTTCGCCTGCATTTGCCGTAAGTCTGCAAAGGCATGGCTCTGAACTTTCTCTGTCCCGCTCTGCTCGCAGCCTCTTGTCGCCTCCGGACATTCCTCACTTGCGAGGTGCTTAGATGATGAGGCACCTTATCGTAACAAGACCGCCTAGCTCGCTATACTAAACGACCTGCTAAGACCAAACAAAGGGGAAAGCAAGAGGATCGACAGTGCAAAGAATGGCAATGTCGATATTGTGCGTACAAAAAGAGTCTTGGGCCATTGTCCAAGACTCTGCTGGCGGAGGATACGAGATTCGAACTCGTGAGGGCGTGAACCCAACACGCTTTCCAAGCGTGCGCCATAGACCACTAGGCGAATCCTCCATGGCTGCAATGAATGGGGTCGTAGTCTATGTGACCCTGATCAAGGCAACTAGGAAATAGTAACACAGGGCGGGGATTGCAGGCCAGTCCAGACGTGTCGCCGGCAGTTCCCACCCTGTTCTTGCATTACTTGATCTGATCCATGGAAAGGCCAAGAGCCTCAGCCACGCGCTGGCCGTACTCCGGGTCAGCCTGGTAGAACTGCCTGGTCTCGAGAACCTGGATCTCCTGGTCATCGACAGAGCCCAGGGTGTTCTTGATGGTCTGTATCAGGCGGTCTTTCTCCTCCGGGCTCATCAGCCTATAGAGACGGCCGGCCGCGGAATAGTAATCATTGTCATAGGGGCGGGAGTACTCGGTCTGCCCTTGGACGGCATCGCTGTGCATTTTGGCATCGTTGTCTTCCACGGGGCCGCCCTTGCTGTTGGGCTCGTAGTTGACCGATCCATCCTGACCCTGGGACATGAAACCGTCCCGCTCGTAGTTGTGGACCTCGCTGACCGGGCGGTTGATGGGCAGCTGTTCGTAGTTGGCGCCCAGACGGTAACGTTCGGCGTCCTTGTACCCGAAAAGACGGCCCTGCAGCAGCTTGTCGGGGGAAGGCTCAATGCCAGGAACGAAGTTGGCGGGGGAGAAGGCGGCTTCCTCCACATCATCGAAATAGTTGGTCGGGTTGGTGTCCAACACGAACTCGCCTATCTCAATGCGCGGATAGTCCTTCTTGGAGACGACCTTGGTCACGTCGAAGATATCGTCCTTGTAGTCCAGGCCCTCCTGGTAGGGAAGGATCTGCACGCAGACCTTCCACTTGGGGTAGTCGCCCCGGTCAATGGCATCGTAGAGATCATGCAGGAGGAAGTCCGTGTCCTCGGAGGCGACCTTGGCGGCGGTCTCGTCGGTCATGTTCTTCACGCCCTGCTCGCTCAGGAAGTGGTACTTGACCCAGAACTGCTCGCCTTTCGCATTGACCCACTTGAAGGTGTGGCTTCCGTAGCCGTTCATATTCCGGTAGCTGGCAGGGTTGCCCCTGTCGCCCATCAGGTAGGTCACCTGATGTACCGACTCGGGGGAGTGCGACCAGAAGTCCCACTGCATCTCCTGGCTGCGCAGGTGGGTGGCCGGGTCACGCTTCTGCGAGTGGATGAAGTCAGGGAACTTCAGGGGATCGTTGACGAAGAATATGGGGGTGTTGTTGCCCACCACGTCGTAGTTGCCCTCCTGGGTGTAGAAGCGCAGGGCGAAACCGCGCACGTCGCGCAGGGTGTCGGGATAGCCGGATTCGCCGGCCACCTGGGAGAAGCGCAGCAGGATGGGCGTGGTCTTGCCGGCTCCATTGAATACATCGGCCTTGGTATAGGCGCTCATGTCTTTGGTCAAGGTGAAGGTTCCCTTGGCTCCGGCTCCCTTGGCGTGGACTACGCGCTCTGGTATGCGCTCGCGGTTGAAGTGGGCCAGCTTTTCGAGGAGCTGGTAGTCCTGCATGAGGATGGGTCCGCGGGTGCCCGCCGTCTGGCTATGGTTGTTGTCTGCCCAGGGCTGCCCTTCGTTGGTAGTGAGTTTATCGTTCATATCTGCTCGATTCCTGTGACATCTATGATTTTGCGATCGGCAGTTCCATGCGGGCCTGGTCTGCGACCCTGCTTCTGGTCGACTGTCCGGTCGCTGATAGCAGGACTCTTGATAAAATCCTGCTATTCTCCACCGTATCTGACAAGGGATGGAGTTGGTGGATATGCGCGCAGAGCGAGAGTCAGATATGTCACTAATCAAGCAAGATGCTCATGACGACGAAGAGTGATGTGTCTGTTGCGGGCGGAATTACAAGAGAGCCGCCGACGATGCCTTATTCAATCGGCAAACGGCGGCGGCTCCCATTAGAGCACTGGTGCTCAGAGCATCTGTATCAGTTCGCCCACATCCTGGATGACCAGCTGAAGGTTGAGTCCGGTCAGGACAGCCACCACAATCCAAGCCAGGAAGGCCATCCATCGAGGGTTGGCGTACTTGCCCATGATCTTCTTGGAGGAGGTGAACCAGACCAAGGGGATCATGGATATGGGCAGGGCCACGCACAGGAAGACCTGGGAGTAGACCAGCAGGCTATCCAGAGCGGACTCCTTGCCGCCGAAGGCGATCGTGCAGATCAGCACGGGGATGATGGAGATCACACGGGTGACCAGCCTGCGCAGCCAGAGGGGGATCCTCATGCGGATGAAGCCCTCCATGACGATCTGTCCGGTCAGGGTGCCGGTGATGGTCGAGTTCTGACCTGAGGCCAATAGGGCTACGGCGAAGAGGGTGGAGAGCAGACCGGAGGCGACCGGGCCGGCGATGGTCTTGTCGCCGAGAGCGTTGTAGAGGGCGGTGAAGGTGTCCAGCCCTTCGCCGTGTCCGAAGAACATGGCCGCACCCAGCACCAGCAGCAGGCAGTTGACCACGAAGGCGGCGGACAGCTGGATGTTGGAATCCCAGGTGGCAAAGCGGACCGCGTTGGCAACCTGACGGTCGTCGTTTCGGTCGAAGTCGCGGGTCTGGACGATGGATGAGTGCAGGTAGAGGTTGTGAGGCATGACCGTGGCACCCACGATGCCCAGAGCCATGGTCAGCTGGCCGTTACCCAGGATGGCCTTGTCGGGGATGAACCCGCGGAAGACTGCAGGCACGTCCGGCCTGGCCAGGAAAACCTCGTAGAGGAAGACCGCCATGATGACCAGGATCAGCGTGGCTACGATGGCCTCGATGCGCCGGAAGCCGATCTTGGTCAGCAGCAGAAGGATAAGCACATCCAGGACGGTCAGCGTCACCCCTAGGATCAACGGAATGCCGAATAGCAATTTCAGGGCGATGGCCCCGCCGATCACCTCGGCGATGTCGGTGGCCATCACAGCCAGTTCCGTGCAGATCCAGAGGGCGAAGCTGAGCCGACGGCTGGTGTGCTGGCGGGTGGCCTGGGCCAGGTCCAGACCAGTCACGATTCCCAGCTTGGCCGACATGTACTGCAGCATCATGGCGATCAGGCTGGAGATGAGGATGACGCTCATGAGCAGGTAGCCATACTGGGCGCCGCCGCCGATGGAGGTGATCCAGTTGCCTGGATCCATGTAGCCGACTGCCACCAGAGCGCCCGGGCCGGAGAAGGCTGCCAGGTTCTTCCAGAAGGAGGAGGTTGAGTTGGGTACGGAGACCGTGGCATTGATCTCCTCCAGGGAGCGTCCGTTGGCCGTCTCGATGATGGGATGGGATTGGTGCTGCCGACTGGACGGCGGAGTCCTGACTTCGGATCCGGCTGGACTGGCGGACCCTGAGGCGGGTCGGGTCTGAGTGTTCGGCATGTCACCTTCCTTGATTGTGGACCATGGCGGTCGCGCGGCTGTCTATAGACTTCGACCCTTCGAAGTCTAATGGCGCTTGATGAAGAATACCAGAGGTGATCTGTGACAATGTCGAAATATGCCTGCAGGGTTGCTCTCGGATCGCGCCTTGGATCTGTGCTATAGACTGTGGAACATGGGAATTGCCGAATTGTCTTCCAGCGCCCAGGATTATCTCAAGGTCATCTGGGATCTTCAGGAATGGGACAAGGGCCCTGTACAGCCCACTGCGGTAGCCGAAAGGACGGGCATGAAACAGTCGACGGTTTCGGGCGCGCTGGGTCGTCTGGTCGATGCCGGTCTGGTCACTCACAGGCCTTACGGCAAGGTGGAGCTGACCGAGACCGGTCGTCGCTATGCGGTCACCATGGTCCGGCGCCATAGGCTGCTGGAGACCTTCCTGGTGCAGGTCCTCGGTTACGGATGGGATGAGGTGCATGAGGAGGCGGACAGCCTTGAGCACGCCGTCTCTGACAAGATGGTGGACCGCATCGATGAATATCTCGGACACCCTACTGCGGATCCACACGGGGATGCCATACCATCGGCTGACGGAGATCTGCCGCCTATGCCAACAACCATCAGACCTCTCTCGGATGTAGCCGACGGGGCGACGGTAAGGGTGCAACGAGTCAGCGACGAGGATCCACAAATACTTCGTACGCTCAGCGATCACAATATACGGCCGGGTTGCTTGGTAAAGATTGGGACTCGGCAGACGAATGATGGATTCGTCGTGAGTCTTGCAGGTTTATGCTTCAACTCCGAGGTCTCGTTGAAGGATCCCTTGGTCTTGTCTGCAGAGCATGCTGCCCTGATTCAGGTCAGTCTTTTGTGAACGAGGTGTAGGCTCATACCAGTTTGAATACGTCAACGATACAAGATGAAGGATCACGGGATGTATCCATGTACGGATGACCGGCAGGAGCTCCAACGAATATCTTCGACTGGTACAGCTGATTTCTCTGAAGAGCGCGGACCAGTTTGCTCCTCTTGCAGTGATGTGATGCATCCGCGGATTCTTGCTGCATTCCGTGCTTGGGCGATGCCCACAGCTTGTTTTTGTGGCACGCTTGTTGCACTGTTAATAGTGCTTGCTTGGTTTCCGAAAGATTCTGCAGTATGGACCCAGCCTATACATGCTATTGATGCGCCTTCGCATTACTATTTCGTCAGAAAGCTGCTTAATGATGGGCTTTCTGCAGCGATTCGACTTAACCCCAACGATGGCTTTTATCCTCCGCTATTTCATCTGATCGTCTATGGATTGATGCGGTTGAGTGAATCACTTGGAATTCGAATGGGGCTATTCGCAGCGGTCAATTTGGTTTGGATCGTCACTTCAGGTCTTGTATTCCCCGTCGGGATGCTGCTATGGTGCTCCTGCTTCTTTAAAGATCTGAGAATCAGGTATAAAGCCATGTTGGCCCTGCTCATCCCTGGTCTATCGGTCTCTTCGGCAGCTCATCCCTACTGGCTTTTCAATGCTGGGCCTTTGTTCTCCTATGGTTTAGCTATGTCGCTACTTCCATTTTTATTGTATGCGGGATGGCAGCTGATTGATGCGGCTACAACGGTGTCCGACCGTTCACTGCATAATATAGCCTGCTGGCTTGTAGTGAATCTCGTGCTTTGGCTCGTCGTGTTGCTTGCTCATCCACGTATAGCTTTTACTTACTTGGTACTTATGGGATTCTTTATATTATTCAAATCAAGTTGGCAGTCGGTGCTATCTATGCTTTGCGCAGTAGGTTTCGCTGGAATTGCCTTTTACTGGTATGTATCCCACCGTGACCACGGCAAGAACTTCTCCCAACCCGCAACATGGTTCCATACCTTTCGTCCTACGCGTAGCGTAGGTGAGTCCTTACGGATTGTCGTAACCAATTATCTGCCAGGCGTTAGCGGCTGGGTGATGTCATTATGCGTAGGGCTGGCAGTCATTGCTGCATTGCTATGGTCGGGAGACAGGCTCAAGGATGGGTTGGCTCTGGTCTGCTCATATGTGCTGACTGGTGTCATTTTCGTATGCAGCGCTGCCCTATCTGGACCATTGGCTAACGTCATCACTGCGGCTTGGTATCGAGGTGAAACCAGACCACTGACAATGATTCCCCTGGCAACGATTCCGCTTCTTGTCTTCGGGTGCCGCTGCCTGCTTCTGTCAATTGATGCCCACGGTCCACGACTAATTGCCCAGGCGGTCAATGCTCATAACCATCGAATTGGCATCGAGCCAAGTTCCGACGAACTATATAAAATTCCGGGTTTTATCGAATTATTGCGAACCGTGACTTGCGCAATGCTCGCTCTCTTACTGGTAATGGCCAACATCGGCAATGGTACCAGGGCTTTACAAGCTGATATCGCGAGAGGTAATACCAATTGGCAGACGGCTTGGAACGAGCAGCTCACCCGTGACAAATACGTTGTTTTGACACGTGTTCATGAGGCTGTTGGCACGCGTGGAGTGATCATTGCTGATCCCCTGAATGGGTCCATGTACGGCATGACCCTGTACGGGCTGAATATGCTATATCCGGTATATAACCCTATGGACACTAAAAACGGCAAAGTTTTTGCAGATGTAGAAAAAGCGTTTGCTTCAGGAGATGATAAGCAGCTTCTGGAAACTGTTTGTCCAGTAGATCCTTCTTATACCAGCCATAGTCATCAGCCAGCCAGATCCGATCCCAAATATTTCCTGGATATGGGGCCGCAGGCACCTAGTCTGCAGATGTTCACCTATAGGGCTCAGTACAATCCTTTTCATAATAAACGTCTGATAGATGATTATGTACAGTCGGGTGCTATGCATAAAGTGCAGAAGTATGTTGCGCCACCAGAGGCTCACGAAGACTGGGCGTTATACAGATTCTCCTGTCATTGATGAAGTATGATTGAGATTGATGTAGCGGTCAAAGTGTAGTTGGATTTGGGTATTCGCATCTATGGTGTCGCGCATGCGCTATGTTCGATAAGGGACATTTAGTGACGCTTGGCCCATTGGCTTGGGAGGCTCTGTAAATGATGTCTAGATGGTGTGCATTGTTCCTTATGTTAGGAATGATATTTGCGCCGACTTCTTCTTCTGCCTTTCAGGGATTAAACGATACCGTTCATCAGCAGAATGTTGAGTATGGATATTCTGGCAGCAATGGGGTGTCTGGGATGAACGACAGCCAGCCGGCGGGATCGGTCGCTGACAATATTCCGGACAATGCGACCATGGTGTCCAAAAATTTTGCAGTAACAACAAATGGAGAAGTGAAGAATATCGTTACAGGTGAGACAGTCGGTGATCCGAAAATTATCGGCACGGATGCTCATCCGGCTGATCCTCTCTACCGAACAGGTGGAACAGGGTTCATTCCCCATAAGGTAAGCGAGGTTAGAGAGGGGATTGAGCATGATAACCATGCGTCTGCATCTTTCGAGAGGTCATCAATAGCTCCTTCTGTCGGCGTGCCTGAATCTGCCCAGATCGGTGTTCTGTCATTACAAAACAATGGCTATGGCGCTCATTGGGGAACATACGGAGGTTCACAGGCCTTTTTCGAGGCCGATGGCACCTTGTTCGCACAGCAGGCCAAAGGAGTCATTGATGTTTCCCAATGGCAGGGGGATATTGACTGGAATGCGGCTCGAGGCGCTGGAGTCGAGGCGGCCATCATCCGCTTAGGGTACGGATGGGGGAATGATCTTGACAACAAGGCTCGTCGTAACATCAACGAATGCAAAAGGTTGGGTATACCTTTCGGCCTTTACCTGTATTCATATGCCTATGATGCCGCTACCGCCCGGCAAGAAGGGGAAGGCACTGCAGATCTGCTTCGACAGGCAGGGGTAAAGCCTTCTGACTTGAGCATGCCGATATATTATGACCTTGAACACTGGGCCTGGAAAGGTCATGTGCCGCCCACTAGTCCAGCAGTCTACGACAGCATTGTCGAGGCTTGGTACGAACAGCTACAAGCAGCAAGTTTTGCCCGGCTCTCCGTATACTCGTATACCAGCTATTTGAATACAGCGCTTAACAGCACGCGAATTCATCAAAGGACTAACTGGGTCGCCAGTTACGGCTCCCGAACAGGGTTTGCTTTTCCTGCAAATCGCCGGTGCTGGCAGTACGCTGACAATGGACGAATTTCAGGTATCGCCGGAGCTGTAGATCTTAATGCATGCGGAGTACTGACTCCAGAGGCCTCCATTGATATGAATCGTCTAGAACCCATCAATCTGCCTGATGGGAAGTACTACATCAATCTGCACAAGCGTGATGCCTCAAGTATCGATATAGCCGGCGGCAGTCTCAGCCGTGAAATTCCCTTGCAGATATATTCCTATAACAACACTAAAGCTCAACAGTTTGAATTCAAGCGGCAGGGTGATGGCAGCTACGTAATTGCCAATGTGAATTCCGGCAAGGTGCTGGATGTCTCCAGTGGACAAGCTCATAACGGAGCCACTGTGTGGCAATATGACTTCAATGGTACTGCTGCGCAGCGCTGGTATTTGCGCGATGCTGGCAATGCCTATTATTTGCAGTCAGCACTAGGCAATTGGGTGCTTAATGTGACTGTTGGTTCCTTTGCGGATGGTTCGACCATCGTTCTTTCTTCGCCTGATGGCAGTGATTGTCAGCGCTTCCAACTGGCGTCCACGACATCAGTGGATGTCTCATCGCACTACAGGCTGGAATCGGCGGCAGGTGCAGATCTTGTCCTTGATGTGCCGGGTGCTTCCCACAACAATGACGTTGGTCTGCAGCTGTATGGCTGGAATGGCACCGATGCACAGCTTTATGCATTCACGCAGGTGGGCAACGGTGTTTATACTATCAAGAATGCTGCGAGCGGCAAACAGGTAGAAGTGCAGGGTGGTCGCAATAGTAACGGTGCGAAAGTTCAGCAGTATGCTGGTAATGGTACGCAGGCTCAGCGGTGGATGATCAGAGATTTCGGTGGACAATCGTTTGGTTTCATAGGCAGTGCCTCCAATAAGGCTCTGGATGTTCCTTCAGGCCTGGCCATAGCCGGAAAAGGATTACAAATATACACCCAAAACGGTTCGAAGGCTCAGCAATGGAAACTTACAAAAGAGATGACTGAACCTGATCGGCTTGCTTCGTTGCATCGGAATGATTTGCCGGACGGACACTATCGCATACGCTCGAAGATTAATGGCTCGTATGTCATTGACGTGTCTGGAGGCTCTTATGAAGATGGAGCGACAGTACAGCTATATTCTGACAACGGCACTGGTGCCCAGCAGTGGTCCGTGACCCAGGACGTATCAGGATATCGCACTATCGTGAATGAGCATTCTGGGAAGGTGCTCGAAGCGGCTGGAGCAGCTTCGAGCAATGGTGCAAGAGTCCAACAATATCGCGCCAACGGCACCGATGCCCAAAAGTGGATCATCAGACGGGAATCCGATGGCGCCTATAGCATTATTTCAGCTTTAAACACCGATAAACTCATAGATATTCCTTCAGGGCGTATCACCAACGGAAACCCTCTGCAGCTGTATGCTAGCAACTCCACAGGAGCTCAGCGGTGGAAGTTCACCCGGTAGAGCAGTAATATGTAAATTTTCTTTGCAGGAACGAATACTCCCAAAATTATTCATCCAAAGTGCCGCCGCAAACATGCAAAGAGATTATTGTTCTCTATGTAGCGTTTTCGATCATTCTTGGCGATCACGTCGAGAATGATCCCGGTAATGAACATCAAAAGACCCGCAAGTATGAGCAATACGGATCCGATCAGTGTGGGGATGCGGGACACCAGACCAGTGTGCCAGAACTCAATCATGACCGAGCAAAGAAAACCAAAGCCAATCAGACCAATGACGGTTCCTAAACCACCGAAGAACGGCAGCGGCTTATATTCGCGGATCATACGGAAAATAGTGGATAGCACTTTGATGCCGTCGCCTACTGTGTCCAGTTTGCTCACCGATCCGGCCGGCCGATCTCGATATTGTATAGGCATCTCGTAGATACGGATGTTTTTATCTAAGCTGTGGATGGTCATTTCCGTTTCGACTTCGAAGCCTTCGGACTGAATCGGGTAGGTCTTGACATAGGTGAATGAGAATGCGCGGTAGCCTGTCATCACATCGGTGATATTAGCGTGGAAAAGCCCATTGATTGCTCCACGAACCATCCTGTTTCCTATGTTGTGGAAAGGCCGCTTGTTCTCTTCGAAATATGTCGAGCTTAGGCGGTCTCCGATGACCATGTCATAACCTTCGAGGATTTTAGCGACCATGGCTGGAGACGCTTCAGCTGGATAGGTGTCGTCGCCATCGGCCATGATATAAACATCGGCATCGATGTCTTCGAACATGGCACGGATGACGTTGCCTTTGCCTTGGCGTGGTTCTTTCTTGACTACTGCGCCTTCCTGCGTGGCGATTCGTGCTGTGTCGTCAGTGGAATTGTTGTCATACACATAAATGGTCGCCGAAGGGAGCGCTGCCCGAAAATCATCAATCACTTTGCCGATGGTGGGCTGTTCATTGAAGCATGGAAGAAGTACAGCCACCGAGGCAGTATGTTTTGCCGGAATCGTCATAATATAGAGTCTACCGGCATTCGGATACAAGGCTGGATAGGAACAAGCGTCAGTCATTCATCCCCTTGAAGTACTATGGCGGTTATGACTACTATGTTTGTTCCGCGCAACATCATCGTTACCGGTGGATGCGGATTCATTGGTTCTAATTTTGTGCATTATGTGGTGGATCATCATCCTGACGTACATGTTACCGTTCTGGATGCGCTGACCTATGCCGGTAACATTAATAACATTAAAGGTTTGCCTGAGGACAGAGTTGAGTTCGTTCATGGAAATGTCTGTGATGCGGCGTTGCTGGATCAAATTGTTCCTGGGCATGATGCGATTGTGCATTATGCTGCTGAATCCCACAACGACAACTCCATCGCTGACCCTGAGCCATTTGTCAGGACGAATGTCGTTGGCACATACCGTCTGCTGGAAGCTGCCCGAAAGTATGACATCCGCTATCATCACATAAGCACGGATGAGGTATACGGTGATCTCGCCTTGGACGATCCTGCCAGATTCACCGAGGATTCCCCCTATCGCCCGTCATCACCCTATTCGTCGACCAAAGCTGCTTCTGATCTGCTTGTCAGGGCTTGGTATCGCACATTTGGGTTACGTGTGACCCTGTCCAATTGCTCAAACAATTACGGTCCATATCAGCACGTGGAAAAGTTCATCCCGCGTCAGATCACCAACATATTGGAGGGTATCCGTCCCAAGTTGTATGGGGATGGTCGCAATGTGAGGGACTGGATCCACACAGAGGATCATTCTTCAGCTGTGTGGACGATTCTGACTAAGGGAAGAATGGGGCAGACGTATCTGATCGGCGCCGATGGAGAGCGTGACAATATCACGGTTCTACAAGATATCCTTCGTGTTATGGGCAAGCCAGAAGATGCCTTCGATCATGTCAAAGACCGGCCTGGCCATGACCGGAGATATGCCATCGATTCCACGAAACTACGCACCGAGCTCGGGTGGAGGCCCGAACATACCGATTTTGAGGAAGGGCTGAGACAGACTATCGCTTGGTATGAAAATCACCGGGAGTGGTGGGAGCCAGCAAAAGCTGCAACAGAAGCCAGGTACAAGCGCCAGGGACAATGACAATAGAGTGAGCAAACGAGCTCAGTAAGCGTGGATAGTTTGCTCAGCTTGTCAACTTTTTAATTCGCAGGGAAATGCCGATTCAGAGCGGCAGGAAAGGCTTAATGGGGTTCCAATGTCTTTGGAATTTGAAAAAGAATTGCGTGTAGAGCGGACCAACATCCCTGGGTTGTTGGTCTTTGACCTTTCAGTGCACGGTGATAACCGTGGCTGGTTCAAAGAGAACTGGCAGCGTGCGAAAATGCTGCGGCTGGGTCTGCCGGATTTTGGCCCGGTTCAGAACAATATTAGCTTCAACGCCAAGCGCGGAGTAACCAGGGGAATTCATGCAGAGCCTTGGGACAAGTATATTTCCATTGCTTCTGGTGAGATATTTGGCGCTTGGGTGGATCTGCGCCAGGGGGATACGTACGGACAGGTGTATACAACCAGGCTCGATCCGTCGAAGGCGATTTATGTTCCTCGAGGGGTCGGCAACAGCTTCCAAGCTTTGGTGGACGGAACCGTATACACCTATCTGGTTAACGCTCATTGGTCTGCCGAGCAGAAGAAGAATTATACATTCGTCAACTTAGCTGATCCTGATCTCAATATTCCTTGGCCGATTCCATTGGAGGAAAGCGAACGGAGCGAGGCTGATTTGCGGCATCCCATGCTCCATGACGCCATTGCCATGGCACCACGGCGTACTTTGGTGACAGGAGCTCATGGGCAACTGGGCCAAGCTGTGCACAGATACGTCGAAGATCATCATCTTCAGGGTTTTGATTTCGCTGATATCGATGATTTCGACTTCTCAGATGTCGAAGCATATACACGTTATAACTGGGATCTGTATGGAACCATTATCAATGCGGGAGCTTTTACCGCTGTAGATAAGGCAGAAAGTGAACAAGGACGAAAATCCGCCTGGAAGGCAAACGCTCAGGGACCAGCTTTGCTGGCACAAGTTGCGACCGCACACAATATCACGCTGATTCATATTTCCAGCGACTATGTTTTTGACGGCCAAACGGATATGCATGATGAAAACGAGGCACTGGCGCCATTGGGTGTGTATGGCCAGACCAAGGCTGCTGGTGACCTCGCTGTGGCTAATGTGCCCCGGCACTATATCCTTCGATCCAGCTGGGTTATCGGGCAGGGCCATAATTTCGTACGAACCATGATCGGATTGTCCAATCGTGTTGCTGATCCCTCCGATGCTTTGGACCATGTGACGGTTGTGAATGATCAATTTGGCCGTCTGACCTTTACTGAGGATATGGCAGGAGCGATATTTCATCTCTTGAACTGCCAAGCTCCTTATGGAACATATAACCTCACAGGGGCTGGCAAAATCCAGTCGTGGGCTGATATCGCCAGAGCGGTCTTCGATCTGGCCAATGGCAATGGGAATGCTGTGCAGCCAGTGAGCACGGAGACATATTATTCCGGTTCAGAGAACCCTGTATCGCCCAGGCCGACTCATAGCGCCTTGAATCTGGACAAAATCGAATCGGTTGGCTACAACCCACGGGATTGGCAAAAGGAACTGGAGGATTATGTCAAACGGCTGACTGGATCGCAGCGTTGACGCTTTGCATGCGACTCTCACATTGAATGGCATCTCGTTCCAACAGGTGCTGAGGAAACAATGAACTGATCGATATTCCAAGAACACAAGTCGTACATTTCTTTAAGAAACGGGGATTTAGATAAAATGTATAGTCCTATACGGTAGCTCGTATGCTCGTCCGTATCCACTGGCCACAGTCGCATCCAAGCAGCAGTTGCCCGTTTTGGGTTAAAGCCTATAGACAATTGGAACCACGCTCTTGAACGCTTTTTGAAGGAGAAGAAACCTATGAACTCGAGGTTATCAGCATTTAAGGTTGATGGGCTGGTTCACAGGATTGGCGTGTTCAGTATCGCTGTGCTTATTGCAACTTATTTGGAGATGTTTTTAGAAGTTGCGCACGAAGATCGTACACACACGCCTTCGGGGATCTTTTCTGGCCATGGGCAGCCCGAACATGCTCTACGTCTTGTAGTTTTGATAACGCTGGCATTCGTCACCTTATACATACTCAATTTTCATGCGCGTCGTTTTCTGCATGCCTTGCATGCTTACCGCTGGTGGATCGGGTGTTTGGTCATCATTATATTTACACTCTTGTGCATCAGTGGATCTTCACTGGCATTCATATCCAACTATATAGGCAGTGAGCCTTATAAGGGTACTTTGTTTGGCATGCCTCGGTCAATTCGTTCTGATGAATGGGCGGTATTTACTCCGCTGGCTTTTTCGCAAGCGCATTCAGGGTATTCACGAATATCGTCCATACCTGAGGCCGGATCGATCGATATGACCATGATCTATGCACAACCGGCATGGGCTTTGGCCACCTTCTTTCGACCTTTTTTATGGGGCTTTATGCTTTTTGGCAGCGATAGGGGCCTGGCTTTCTTCTGGTGTGCGCGGTTAGTTGTCCTTCTGCTTGTTTCTTATGAATTCGGCAGATGGCTAACCGAGGATAATCGTCAATTAGCCGCGGCCTACGGTATTCTCATAGGTTTGGCGCCAATAGTCCAATGGTGGTTTGCCGTCAATGGCACAGCTGAAGTGCTGATATTTGGTCAAGCTGCGGTTCTTCTTTTCAAAAGGTACCTACATACCAATTCAAAGCTCTATATATGGCTTCTGGCAATGGCCGCCACATACTGCCTGGGTGGCTTTTCGCTAGTCTTGTACCCACCTCTGCAGATTCCATTGGCCTATGTTTATGGATTGCTCGTCATCTGGCTCATTGTCTGCCGTCATCGTGATGTGCTGCTCCCGAAGCGTTCCCTGTTATCCATGATTGCTCCTATAACAGTGACTTTTGTGGCTCTAATCGCTTGTATCCTGTTGATTATCTATACATCCCGGCAGGCAATTTTGATGGAGAGTTCAACTGTTTATCCAGGATCGCGTATTAGCCATGGACAGGGACTATTTCAATGTCTCATGGATTATACTGCGAATTTGTTTATGCCCTTGGAAGAGCATCAGGTTATTCCCAATGCTCCGGAACGGGCTGTGTTCTTTACTTTGTTTCCAATCGGGCTCATTCTGAGTATCTGGACCCTCTTAAAAAAACGCGACGGTCTGATTATACTTCTGTTTATCTGTGATTTAATTTTCATGATTTATGGATTGTTCGGTTTCCCTGATTGGCTTTGCCGCATCACTCTGATGGGACGAACGACGACAGGCAGGGTCAAATTTGCTTTGGGATTCATTGATTTGATTCTTTTGTTCAGGTCTTTGTCCATGCTGCATAACGATGTGGATGATGAAGAATTGTTGGTCGCCTCCAAGAAAGATCCAGTTAAAACACGTCTTTTGCGTAATGTTGCTTTAGCGGTTGTCTTAGCAGCCCTGCTGACTGGTGCAACAATATTGTCGCCAGCTTACCCATTGCGTAAAGTATATCTGATTTTTTTAATGTCGTCACTGACTATCATGCTGCTTGCTGTTTTTGAATGGATTTACGGACGAGGATACGCAAGTCGACTGTTTCTTTCATCAATTTTGATTGTGGCTCTTGCTGGGTTCTGTGTTAATCCTATACAGCGAGGTTCCCAGAGTATCCGTGAGGGCCCATTTGTTGAGATGGCACTGAAAGAGGTCTCGCGAATTCATAATTCAGAAGATGGGCGAGCCGCGGTATTTATAACAGATGATTCTATTCATGGACAGGCATTGATTGCTAATGGCATCCCTACCGTCAATTCTGTGAATATCTATCCGCAACTTAAGCGATGGCATATGATTGATCCGCAACATACAAGTGAATGGGTTTATAACCGATATGCCTATGTAGATATTGACTTTACTAATACAGGACGTCCTGCATTCAGCCTGGCGACGCCCGACAAGATGATTGTTAGCATTCCCATTAAGGATTTGCATAAAATTGGAGTCACGCATGTGTTGACCGGTCGTGAGCTCACTGAATTTGTGGACGGTCATAGGCTCTTGCGCAAGATAGAGGCAAAGAATCATCTGAATCTTTATGAGGTGGAAGTCAATTAATAGAATTGGGTTAAGAGCATGTCCCTGACCAAAAGATCATGAACGTGTTTTTCGTTCAAACGGTTAAATCGCAGAATCGCACAGGTTGTACCTTGTGGAGCAGTTAGTTGTGTAGTCTGCTGTGATTGTTCAATAACTCCTGGAGGATGTAATGCCGATGTTCTCTGACAGGATGGGGTTATACATGTTATAGATGCCAACTGTGAAATTGTCATTGAGAAGTTAGAACCTCTTCCTCAATATTTGATCGAGTCTGGCCTTAATAACCGGTAACAAAGCAAAGCATATATGCCAGGAATCTTATCCATGCAGGCATACAGGTCTCCTATCGCGTAAACATCCTAAATGCGTACTTCTTCGAGGAAGCAGTTGCCCATTCAGGGCTCTCGTCGATATAAGCGCCATCAGGAACTAATTGATATTGCCCCTATCAAGAATGTCGCTATTACAGGCAAATGCCAGGAATCTTCTCCTTGTATGATTACCGCTGACATTTTATACTTAGCTTGTGTTGCTGTCGTTTTGATACGCAATGCTGATGCGAAGATCATGCTTTGAGTATTGATTGTATATCTCTGCAAAATTAATTGTAGAGCTACTATCGATAAGTGCAATGCTCGAAACGATGTAAAACAGATTCCAGATGGGATTCAGACAATCCACGGTATGTGCGGTGGAATCATACGCCTGTACGATCGTGCTGGCTACAGCTTGAAAATCATCAAGCTAGCAATAAGCTATCCGATGCTGAGATGTTTTAATCAGTCAGGTGCTGCCGGAAAGTAATTCAGAGTGCAGTCTTGTCATATTATTTTAGATTGATTAGGCCTGATAAGCTGGCACTAATATACTTGTTGCTGATCTGGAAGAACTGCGTGTGCTTGTCCCTGCCAATACCCTCGAGGAGAATATCACGAAACAGTCAAACAACTTCACACCTTTTAGCTCTCAAATAAAGGCATACTGGAGGAGATTTAGACAATGGGCGGGTTGCTCGGCCTTGTTTTATTTGTTAGTAACGCTTCCCTCGGGTATATGTATGATTGTATTTGACAAGCGGCGTTCATGGCCTGATTATCAAGATCACTGGCATCGAGTACTTCAAATAGTCAGTGGTCATCTTCTTGCTCAACCGAATCCTGATGGCAGTGGTGGGTATGGCGGCCTGGATTCAAACGGTGTTTTTCAGGTTTTCAATAATACGGCTATCAATTCACCATTAGTCTATTTTCCAGCGGTACTGGGATGTGGGCACCAGCGCTTGGCAGCTCTGTTCACATTGATAATATGTGCTCTGACCATTGCTGTAGGTATCCGTATCTCAGGCCTCTACTCCCCTGCATTCTTGGGCATAGGACTTTTGCCAATTGTATTTACCTCTATCTGCTGGCCTTCGGCCGATGCGGTCACAAATGCTTTCAGCATTGTATTTGTAGCCTATGTACTTTCTCTCCTTCAACAAGCTGGTCCGTTGAAGCGGCGTTCTTTAATAGTTCTGTGCTGTATGTCGATATTGTTGGGCTTCATTAAAATCACCTGTGTCATATTGGTGTTGCTGGTTTGGTTGTTGCCTCTTTCCAGAAAAGGTAAGGACAAGGCTAAAATTTTGTGGTCAGTCGCGGTTCTCTCCACTGCATGCACAATTTCTGCCTCATTGACTTGGATGTTTTTAACTTCGCAAATACCGCCTAGTGCGGTAATTGACCAGCATGGATTCGTTTTGGCCAAAAATAGGATTCTTCAGCATCCGTTTCTGATGATCCGGAGCTTGGCCATATCTTTCATCCAACCTATCAATACCACGGGGGACAGTCACGATATCGAACGAAACGTTCAATTGTTTACAGGTATCGGGCCAGATGCACTTTTGCCGGCTGGAGTTGTGGTTCCGGTACTTATAGTTTGCTGTCTGCTGATTATTAAAGGATGCGCGGGTATACATCATGGTGGTCGAATCGGCTTTATGGTTGTGGTGTTTATAGTATTGGCCTTTTTTGCTCTAACAGGAACGGGTTTGGAATCTTCATGGGGCTCTCGTTCTTTGGGCAAATATATTGGAGGGCTTCAGAGCAGATATTACATTCCTCTGTATTCCGTGTTGGTTTTACTCATGCCAAATATCGGGATACATTTTGACCGCCCCAAAGTAATGCGAAAAGTTGTTGCAGTTTTTGTGGTGTGGTCATATGTGGGCATGCTTTTGGCGCACTGTTTGGTATTTCAGTAACCGTTAATTCCTGGGTGAAGTTCAGCACTGATGCTCCGCCTTGATAATTGAGGTTCAGAAAGGTTATAATAAGGTTTATCAGTTCGTGACTTCTGGTCTGTCTAATCGAGGCCCTATTACGAATAAAGTGCATAAAGTCACCGGACCACCTTCCGTATGATGGCGGGATTTATAGGCAAAGCTTCTGCCTATACTGTTTGCCGAACCAAGTTGAGGCGAGTGGGCTGAGAACGATTTATTGCTCTTTCTGCCTTATCAAAAGGCGCTCCTCCTGATCCGATCTCCGTCATTTCAATACTTTCACAATTTAATGAAAGACAAGGCGCCTCTTCGTATTCGGCTCAAATTAACTCTAGGCACGGCGTAGTAGTTGACGTTCTCGACGAGTCTGCCGAAATAGCCAAGGTGGGTCCGCGGCGTGCCGACCATGATATGCCCGGCCACGCCTCCAAGCCCCAGAACAATGCCGGCATGCTGAATGGTGTTGACCGGGTAATAGAGCTTGGCGCCAACAACCCCCACCCGCTGCAGCTGGGCGAAGGAGACCATGCGCGTCATCCAGAGCGGGCTGATGACCTGGGTGTCGTCGTTCAGGAAGAGAAGATACTCCCCTCTCGCCTCCCTGGCGGCCAGGTTGTTGATGCGGGAGAAGTTGAAGGGAATGTCCAGTTCCAGCACCCTGAACCGGTCGCCCAGGCGCTCCTTGTACCTGGCATACAGCTTCTTCATGGCCGGGTTCCTGCTGCCGTTATCGGCAATGAGCACCTCATAGTTGGGGTATTGGGTCTTCCCGATCAGCGAATCCATGCACCGCTCGATATTGTCATAGCCATCCTTGGTGGGAATAATCACCGACACCAAGACAAGATCGTGAGCAGCGTAGCTAGTTGGATTGCGAGGTCATCTTCTGTTTCAACCAACTGTTGCTTGATTACTCCTCAGAAAGTGACTGAAGAGCAACCATATCTTGTGTTCTAAGAAAAAAGATGACGGCTAGCAAAACTAATGTTCCCAGATTTTTTGTTTTATTCTGCCAGTACATGGCGGTAGCCATGGCTAGTTAAAGTAGTACTGACAGTAAGACAAGATGACGAAGATTTTTACGTAGTGCAGAACAATATCAGCTTCAACACCCACTTGGTAGTCAACTGGGTCATTCATATCGTGCTATAGTCCAAGTTCATTTCCATCGGCAGTAGAGAACTCTCGGCTCCGGGTGTACTCGGCTCGGGCAAAGGCTTCGGCCGGCCCCTCGTCACTTGTCTGGACATCCTCGAGACTATTTCATACTTCAGAAAGAACAGGCAACATCTTACAGACTAACTACGCGAGCTGTGTACTCCCAGCGAATCGTCGCTGGTCCTTGGACAGAGAAACTTATCTCTCTGTCAGTCTTACCGGCTCTCAGTTACACGTCGAGTAGTCTATGTTACTTGCCCAATGCGAACTGAACGAAGCTGATTCGAATCATCATATGCTGGTCTAGGTCTAAACTCGAGGTCCTGCTTCATATGGTGAATGGTACAGGTGGTCGGCTGCGGCAGGCCATCCTTACGTGCGTATTAGGTTGTGACCTTCAGGGGTTCAAATTTCATGCATCGAGTGTTTTGATTTCTTCAACCTCTAAAGCCTGCCAGCTCGACCAGAGTATGCACGGTGTGATCAATGCTCGGCTTATCTCATGGTTGACGGGGCAGAGACAAACTATGGCCATCAGAGTGGACGGAAATCTAGGGCAAGGGGGCGGTCAAGATCGTCAGAGTGGCAGAAGTCTTCAGCGGTTATACCTTCGAGGGGCAGTAAAGAGAACATGGCAAATAAGAAATATTATGATTATGGATCTGTTCAGGCACCACTTGCTTCGAACCAGTTGGGTGAGCGGTTCAGGACATGCTTTTGCCAGGATGATGATTTTCTCACTGATGGGAAATCCGCATAATGATCTTGACTTGGTCCGGCAGGATGACCTTCACCTAAGATGCGTGTGCTGCGATTTTTCTTCTCTTGAATTTGCAGGCAATGCAGTTTTCTTATATCCTACTTATTCGAAGTCTATCGTTTGTTTTCTGCCGGGATGAAACAGCAAGCTGTGTCTTCGTTCGCGCAATGGCAACTGTGGCAAGTGAAGCCATTATCGTCTGAGGGCAACTACGCAAATGCTGTAGGAACCGAGCCAGAAGATTGCACCATTGTCCGACTACGTCAAGTCTTTTTTTGCTTCCCGCTGACCTTATGCGGGGGAACGGCAGAGATTTTTTACAGCTGACCGATTCCTGCCGGTGGTTGGCAGTAAGCTGTTTTCGGTTTGACACAGATGTATGCAGTCATTAGTGCATGAGTTATAAGAAAGGCGTCACGTGATGAGAGGCATCATTCTTGCAGGCGGTTCAGGCACGCGGCTGTATCCGCTGACAACCGTCACTTCCAAGCAGCTGCTTCCGGTGTATGACAAGCCTATGATCTATTACCCCCTGAGTGTTCTCATGATGGCGGGAATAAACGAGATATTGATCATCTCCACCCCGATGGACATCGGTAATTTCCAGCGACTCCTAGGTGACGGGAGCCGATACGGCATCAGCCTCTCCTACAAGGTCCAACCCAGCCCGGATGGTCTGGCCCAGGCATTCATCTTGGGTGAGGACTTCATCGATGGCGAACCCTGTGCTCTGGTCCTGGGCGACAACATCTTCTATGGGAACGGTCTTGGCCGCACTTTGAGGAATGCAGCCGGCAACCAGCACGGGGCAACGGTGTTCGGCTATTACGTGGACGATCCGGAGCGGTACGGCGTGGTCGAATTCGACAAAGACAACAAGGTCGTCAGCATCGAGGAGAAGCCGGAGCATCCGGCCAGCAACTATGCGGTGACCGGACTGTACTTTTATGACGAGAGAGTCACTGAGTTCGCTAAACAGGTTAGGCCCTCGGCACGCGGCGAGTTGGAAATCACTGATCTTAATCGTCTTTACCTTCAAGATGGATCGCTGTGTGTTCAGACACTGGGACGTGGCTATGCATGGCTGGACACAGGGACCATGGATTCCCTCTATGAAGCCGGCGAATTCGTCAGAACTGTTCAAAAGGCTCAAGGCCTGCCTATCGCTGTTGTGGAGGAGGTGGCCTATGAGAATGGCTGGATCACCCGTGAAGAATTGGTTGAAGCAGGCCAGAGGTATGGCAAGTCTCCATACGGGCAGCATCTGTTGGATGTTGCCAACAATAAGATCATCTTCAAGAAGCATGTGGATCAAGCCTGACGATTCAGGAACCTGCATCGAGAGACGCAGATTCTGTACTCAGGAACCACTGGGGAGATAGAATTGAAGATTACTGAAATTTTCAACAAAAAGAATCGACTGTTGCTCAAGGCCATGGTCTCCACAGACTTCAAGTTGCGGTATCAGGAATCTGTCTTGGGGTACCTGTGGTCGGTTCTCAAGCCTCTTATGCTCTTTGCCATTATGTATGTTGTCTTTGTGCGCTTCATGCGTTTCGGAGCAGATGTCCCGCACTTCGCTGTGGCTCTCTTACTTGGCATCATACTATGGAACCTCTTCAATGAAACAACGACAGGAGGTATGCTCTCGATTGTAGGGCATGGAGATCTTCTGCGTAAGATCTACTTCTCCAAGTATGTGGTTGTTGTGGCATCATCTATGAGTGCCCTGATTAATTTCGGGTTCAACTTCATCGTTGTCATCGTCTTCGCCTTGATCAATGGTGTCAAACCATCGTGGTCTAACCTGCTCATTGTGCCAATTGTATTTGAACTGTATCTCTTGGCCTTGGGCATCGCTTTCTTTCTTAGTGCGCTCTACGTTAACTTGCGCGACCTGAACCCTATTTGGGAGGTCGTGACTCAGGCTGGTTTTTATGCCACGCCAATCATCTATCCGATTAGTATGATTTCCTCCAAGGCTGGCATCTATGGCCCTATTTTTGCCAAGCTGGACCTCTTGCTCAACCCTATGGCTCAGATAGTGCAGGATGCCCGACATGTGCTGATTTCTCCGGCCAATCCCACCTTATGGGAATGGGGAAGCAACTTTTTCATTGCCTGCTGGCCTGTTGTTTTTTCCCTGCTGATCTTCCTGTTAGGACTGAGGTTCTTCACCGTTAAATCTAAGTACTTCGCGGAGCTGGTATAAATGAAGTTTTCAAATAAAACCGACAGCTTGCCTGATGATGTGGCTCTGAGGGTTTCCCATGTGTCCAAAGACTTTAAACTGCCCTATGAGAAGACCAACAGCCTTAAAGGTGTCGTCTTCAACACTATTCGTCGTCAGAATGGATACACCATTCAGCACGTGCTCAAGGACATTTCCTTCGAGATAAAGAAAGGCGACTTCTTCGGTATCGTCGGCAAGAACGGTTCTGGAAAGTCCACCCTTCTGAAGATCATCTCCCGGATTTACTCTCCCAACAGCGGTAAAGTCCAGGTCAATGGAAAATTGGTGCCTTTCATCGAGCTGGGCGTGGGATTCAACCCTGAACTTACGGGCAGGGAGAACGTATATTTGAATGGGGCCATGCTAGGGTTTACCCGGGAAGAAATCGACGATATGTATGATGATATCGTCGATTTTGCTGAGTTGGGTGACTTCATGGAGCAGAAGCTGAAGAACTACTCCAGTGGTATGCAGGTGCGTCTTGCTTTCTCTGTAGCAATCAAATCGCAGGGTGACATCCTTGTTTTGGATGAGGTACTGGCTGTAGGAGACGAGGCTTTCCAAAAGAAATGTCAGGATTATTTCTTCGAAGCCAAGCGTGAGAAGAAAACCATAATCCTGGTCACCCACTCTATGAGCGATGTGCGCAAGTTCTGCAACAAGGCCATGCTGATACAAGATGGGGTAATCTCCAAGTTTGGCATGCCGGATGACGTGGCCAGCGCATATTCCGACTACTTCCTAGAACAGCAGCAGAAAGCTGTGCAGAAAGATAATGAGGCGGTTCGCCTGGAGCATGGTAACGGAATCCGGATGGTTGATGTACAGGTCACAACCAACGGGAGGAGCACACAGCTCCTCGATATAAACCAGAACTTCACTATAAAGATCGTGTTCGAGTGTGATCGGGATATACCTCGTGGAGTCTTCGCCATCAACCTAATTGATCAGCAGGGCAGGGTGGCTCTGGCCACCTCGAACAAGGTCAATTCGGACAAAGACACCTTCACTAAGGGACGTCATGAAATTGTATTCGAAATCGAGAATGTGTTGGCTTCTGGAGATTATCACGTCAATATCGCAGCCGCCTCAGGAAACGACCTTCTACTCAAGCAATCGACTGTGTATCAGTTCCAGGTTCGCAAGGCTAAGCTCTATGACCAAAGCTTGACTCACCCTAGGATCAGTGTAAAGCTGATTTGATGATGACATCTAGGCGAATGCAGGGCAAACGTGTACTCATTACCCAGAGCTCTTTGGATCGCATAGGAGGTAGTGAGGTCCAAGCTCTAGAGCTGGCCCGATATCTTCAGAGTGTCGGATGTATCGTTACGGTCTATGCCTGGATTGTCGATGATCTTGTCGGTTCCTTATTCGCTCAGTCCGGTGTTCGGATCATTACCAGCAATATGGTGGAGTCTGCAGACTTGCACATGACGGATTTTGACCTCATCTGGGTACAGCATGAGGTCCTGCCTAAGACCTTTTTCCAACAGCTCGAAGGACTGGGTTCCGGTCCGCGCCCGTGCGTGGTCTTCTCTCATATGTCTCCTTATCGTGAAGTCCATCTGGAGCAGCCCTATACATATGATTTGGAGAACCGGATTGCGGATCGGATCGTATTCAATTCCTCGGGAACTCTCGAGGCTCAGCAGGGATACTTTTCCAAGGACGATTCACGCCTTGCCATATATCCAAACCCTGCACCGATGAGCTTCGTCGAGAAGCGTCATACCATTCGACCTGACTTGGGCAGAATTCTCATTGTCTCAAACCATACACCGTCCGAACTTCTCCGAGCAGTTGACTCCCTCAAAGCGCGGGGCCTAATGGTGGACCGGCTGGGCGATGTGACCGAGCAAGCCAACTCTTTGACGACGCCGGATCTGCTGGACAGATATGATTGTGTCGTAACCATCGGTAAGACCGTGCAATACTGCCTGGTTCAGGGCATACCAGTCTTCATCTATGACAGATTTGGCGGACCAGGCTATTTGACGGCGGAAAACTATGAGCAGGCTGCTCGGTTCAATTTCTCTGGCAGAATGGAGGGGTCCTGCCCATCCTTGGTTGATGAAATCAATCGCCATGCCGGGAGCATAATCGATGGCCCGACCTTAGCGGCTCAGATTCTTGAGGGATATACTGCCGCCTGCGATTTTCAGACAGCTCGGCACGATGAGTTCATTCGTCGCTTTGCCATTGACGGGGCCGTGGACCGGGTAGTTGGCGATATGTCTGCCAGACCAGAGTCTTTAACAGGCATAGATAAGGGTTATGTCGATTATCTATTTCGGAACAGCCAGATGGTCGAGGATTATGTCCGCTCCAACCAACTAGCCAACAACCCCAGATTGGCTTTTTACCGGCAACAGATCCAACTGTTCCGAGGTAAGAATAGAGCTTTTTCTATTGACGACCAGACGACACTTTGTGAATCCATGCATGAGGAGAACCATCTTGAAATACCGGCGGGGGATCATAGCATCTTTCGAATCGATTTTGGCGAACTGCCATGCCTGATTACCGATCTAACTGTCCATGCAGCTGCTGCAGCCAAGGTGAAAGTTAGCTCAAATGCCTCTTTTGAGAATGCGGGTACTATGTTCTTTCTCTCTGCTGATCCTCAACTTTATATTGAAACAGATCCGCCGGGCAGGGAGGTATCACTGACTGCTCGCGTATATCCTCTTGACCATGTCCCTCCTCAGCCTCTGGCCATATTGACCGAAAGGATCCGAAGGCATCAGGACAGCGACCGTGCTGATCTTGAGCGGTGGCAACGATTCAGGAGTCAGCCGCTTGTGGCCTTATTGATCAAAATCCGTAGGGCTCTCAGAAGTGCGAAGACGAGGAAGAAAAAGGATGATCGTTCATAGCGCCACAAATTATGAGATTTCCATTGAGGATCTGGTGAGAAACCCCACGGCTGGCACCGTAACGGTGTCCGGTTGGGCTGTGGATACCTATCGCAAGATCGAGTTGGGCATGCGATCAAAAGATAAGGATGTAACCGTTGAACGGCAGGCCAGACCGGACATCACCACGACTTTTGAGCTGGAATCGTCGGCTCGACCAGGATTTGCTGCTGTAGTTCCCGCTGACAAGAAGTCATTCAGTCTTTTCTTCATGATTAATGGTGCTGAGCGACCGATTCAGATAGACCTGTCCCGCTTGGAACAGAGACTAAGAAAAGATAGGAAGAGGCAACGCCTGAAGCAGATTGCCTACCGTCTTATTCGAGATTCCTTCTCGGCCAATGTGAGGGCTTTGTTGAAGCATTTGAAGAGAAAGGTTACCAAGCGGCAGAAGTTCTATGACGAGTGGATACGGACCCACGAGGTAGAAAATCCCGAGACGGCGAAGCGTGCCATAGAGGGGTTTGCCGAGAAACCACTAATTTCGATAGTGATTCCCGTGTACAACGTGGATGAGCAATGGCTGCGCAAGTGCGTGGACTCCATGAGAGGCCAATGGTACTCAAACTGGGAACTGTGCTTGGCTGACGACCACTCTTCTAATGGGTCAGTGCGGACACTGCTGAAAGACATATCCGCCAGTGATCCTCGAATCCACGCAGTGTTCAGGGAGAAGAATGGTGGCATAGCTGCTGCCACGAACTCTGCAATCGAGCTAGCCAAGGGGCAATATATCGGCTTCATGGACAATGACGATGAGCTTGCCCCCAATGCCCTCTACGAAGTGGTCGTGGCGATCAATTCAGATCCCACCATTGATTTTATCTACACGGATGAGGATAAGATCACAGAAAAAGGAATCAGATTTGATCCCTTCTTCAAGCCGGATTTTTCTCCACACCTCTTGCTGAGCCATAACTACATTACCCACTTCGTGACCGTTTCTAGAGCCTTACTGCAGAAAGTCGGAGGCTTGAACCCAGCCTTCGACGGGAGCCAGGACTACGACTTCGTTCTCAGAGCGACCGAGCAGGCGAAGAAGGTTCACCACATTCCACAAATTATGTATCACTGGAGGACCCTTTCCAGCTCCGTGGCGGGGGACCCCCGTAGCAAGATGTATGCTTATAAGGCCGGCAAGTCTGCGCTCGAAAATGCCCTTGAGCGTCGGGGGATAGACGGCAATGTCAGTATGCTCGATAACCTGGGCACTTACAAGATCGACTACCATGGCGGAATACCCTCTGTGGCTGTTGTTGCTTCAGGATATTCGAAAGAAAAGCTCCATGAACTTGAGGACAGAACGGACTATCCCCGAGTGAAGTTTGTGCCGACTGGCGGGAAAAGTTGTGACGAAGTTGCGTGCGGCTGCGACGAGGACCTCTTGGTTTTCTTGGATAGGAAGAGTCCCAAGAGGGCCGACTGGCTGATCGAGATGGTCAACTATATCCGCGACAATAAGGTTGGCGTAGTCGGTGGCAAAATCATGGATGATCAAGGCCGTGTTGCCAATGTGGGGGTTACTCTTCGGGCAATGAAAGCAGGTCGGCCTTTTGAAATGCGAGGAGATTGGGATCAGGGCATCGGTTACTACTTCCGTGACCTTCTACCTCGAGATATGTTCGCCGTTACGGAGGACTGCATGGTCACTAGACGGCAGGATTTCGAGAGAATGAGAGGGTTCGATGAGTCTCTTCCTGCAGGTCTTCAGGGCATTGACTACTGTGCGAGACTGCAGCAGGAGCATGGGCTTACCACTCTCTGGCAGCCTTATTCCCTCTTTGTCGACAAAACAGAAAATCTGACGGAGATATCCCGCGACGACTTGGATAGATATCTGGCTGCTCATAAGGACTTGGTTGATCCTTTCGCCTCGGCTTTCTTCCCCTCCCTGGAGCCAGGCCACGCCCCCGTCGAGGGATCCATTGACCAGATTCTGATTTCTTCGGATTCCTCCGCCATTACGGTTACAGGTTGGGCTGCTGACTTAGAAGCGCATGAGCCGGCGTTGATCGACATATCACCCGATGAGAATGTCCGTCTGGAAAAAATGGAGCGGGTACTTCGTCCAGACGTGAATATGGCCATGGCCATGCCCATCGATTCAGAGCTTGGGTTCAAGGTAAGGATCGGTTTGCCAGACGGGCTGGCGGCCTTTCGCTCTGAGCGCCCCGCGCTGGTCTTTTCAGGCCCTTCCGGTCAGGTTTCAATGGCTTTGAAAGTGCCTCACTCACGGGCGATGTCAAGGTTCGAGGATCTGCTCAGACGGGCTGCTGCTATAAGGCATCCGCGTCGTCTTGCCCGGCGCATTTCTGATCGCTTCTTGGCACCTCGCCGGCAGAAGAAAGCTTACAGAAAGCTCATCGCTCGCACAGAGCATTACGATAGAGCGGTTGTTGAGTCCAATATCGAAGGGTTCGCATATAAGCCTCTGATCTCTATCCTGGTACCTGTCTATAACGTCGAGCCACGGTGGTTGCGTGCCTGTGTGGATTCCGTCCGCAACCAGTATTACTCCAACTGGGAGCTCTGCCTGGCTGATGATTGTTCCACGGATCCACGTGTGGCTGAAGTTCTCAAACAACTGAGCACAGAGGACGAGCGTATCAAGGTTGTGTTCAGAACAGAGAACGGGCACATATCGCGGGCAACCAACTCAGCTCTTGATGTTGCAACCGGAGAATTCATAGCTCTAGTCGACAATGATGATGAACTGCCTCCTCAGGCCCTTTTTGAGGTGGTTAAGCGACTCAACGCAAAACCTGAAACGGACTTGGTCTATAGCGATGAGGACAAGGTGGACGAGCAGGGTCATCGGTTTGATCCGCATTTTAAGCCTGATTACGAGCCTGATCTTCTCCTGAGCACAAACTACATCAGTCATTTGGGTGTTTACCGAAGGTCTATTGTCAATAAAATCGGTGGTTTTCGGACGGGATATGAAGGTTCCCAGGATTACGACATGCTTCTGCGGTTCATTGAGCAGACCGAGTCTTCAAGGATCCAGCACATAGCAAAGGTGCTCTATCACTGGAGAACTCTGCCAACCTCGACCGCCTCCAGCAGTGGTGCCAAAGATTATGCATCCGAAGCAGGAGTACGTGCGCTTCGCTCGGCCATGGGACGCAGGGGAATTGACGCCGAGGTGGTATCCGCGGGCCCAAGTGGCATTTACGACGTCCATTATGCCATTGACAGCTCGGCCTTGGTGTCGGTGATTATTCCCACCAAGGATGGCTATGACAATATCGAGCGGTGCATGGATTCGCTGATCGGGAAGACCCAATACCCCAACTATGAGGTGCTCATTGCCGATAACGGCAGCAGGAACCCGGCCATGAAGAAGCTGTATGCCAGGTACAAGGAGCGCCTGGGCGACCGGTTCAGGGTGCTGGAACTGGACATTCCCTTCAACTTCTCCCGCATCAACAACCTGGCCGCCAGGGAGGCGAGAGGGGAGTATCTTCTCTTCCTGAACGACGACACCCAGGTCATCAGCCCGCTCTGGATGACGCGCATGGTCTCCTTCGCCCAGCTGCAGCGGGTGGGGGTTGTTGGCGCCAAGCTCTATTACCCGGTCAACACCATTCAGCATGCCGGCATTGTTCTGGGGCTTGGAGGCGTGGCCGGGCATATCATGGTCGGCACGCCGCGGACCCACCTTGGCTATTTCGGCAGACTCGTCGAGAACGTCAACTACTACGCCGTAACGGCGGCATGTTGTATGGTCAAGGCCAAGGATTTCCAAGCTGTGTCCGGTTTTGATGAGGATCTGGCGATTGCATACAACGACGTTGATTTGTGTGCGCGGATTCATGATCAGCTGGGCAAGGACAATGTCTGGGCCCATGAGGCTGAGCTCTACCATTTCGAATCGGTGACCCGGGGAAGCGATGCCAAGGACAAGCAGAAAAGGGCGAGGTTGGAAAGAGAGTCGGAGGTTTTCCGACGCAAACACGTCGAGGCGGTTGAAAACGATCCCTACTACAACCCGAATCTCTCCAGAACTTCAGGTAACTTTTGGATCCGAGAGGACTGAATATCCAGCCGGCTAGGCCATATTTTTGATCCGGGCGTCATAGACCAGCTTTTCTAGATGTCTGACCCAGGTCGAGATGGTGCAACGGATTCTCTGGAAAAGCCCCATGCTCTGGAAGAGGGCATCGGCTCGCTTCCGGTCTAGACGCAGTTTCTGCTGGTTTTTCGGGTCTGACCCTGCTGCAGCGGTTTCCGACCGGAGTCCATCCCAAATAGAGTAGTAGCTACGCATAGGGGTAATCCCATTGTCAAGAGCTAGTTTGAAATTTGTCAGGCCTGCAGCGACGTTATCTCGGTAGAAGTTCATACTGCGGAGGGCATGCGTTACGGACAAGGGAGACTGCAGCCAGTAGTACAGAACCGTATCAATGTCTGCTACCTTAGACATTCGTCGGTATAGCGGGCCAGCCACCATGATGTCCTGCGCATAGCGGCCGGGGGGGAAGCGGATGCCTTCCCACAGCCCAGCTTTGTAGAGTCTGCACCAATTGGCCTCGTTGAAATACCTGGCCTCACCAGATTTACCCGTCATGTCCATAAAGATCCGAAGGCTCTTGCAGAAGTAGGTTTGATAGGCCTTGAGGGGGTTAGTGAAAACCTTGATGCTCCTGGGTGTGGCAGCACCGTGAGCAGCTTCATTGACAATAAATCCCATTTGGGAAGAGCCAAATTGCTGCCATCTGGCTTTGCTCATGTCGGCATCAGTAGATTTCAGGGCGTGGAGAAGTAGCTCGATGTTTCTCCTGTCAAGGACATCGTCGTTGTCAGCGAAAGCCAAATAGCGGCCCTTGCTGGCATCAAGCCCTGCGTTTTGGGCTATGGAGATGCCTTTGTTTTCCTGGTGTATCACCTGGATGCGATGATCTCGGGCCGCGTATCGGTCACAAATGTCGCTGGATCCGTCTGTGGATCCATCGTCCACGAGAATAATCTG
Source organism: Bifidobacterium sp. ESL0820 (assembly GCF_052606235.1). Lineage (NCBI taxonomy): Bacteria > Bacillati > Actinomycetota > Actinomycetes > Bifidobacteriales > Bifidobacteriaceae > Bifidobacterium > Bifidobacterium sp. ESL0820. The sequence goes on along the minus strand of NZ_CP199594.1, from coordinate 1,271,210 downwards.
CAGGTGTTGGTAGGTCTGCCCGCAGATGGAATCAAGGCAGTATGGCAAGTACTGGGCCGAGTTGTACACAGGGATGATGATGGATACCAGGTCTTGGCTAACTGTCATAGCAGCCAGTCTAGTGGAGTCTTCTCATGATCTTGTACTGTGCGGAGGGCCGACCTATATTTAATACTTGTAGTCCTCCCCTTTATGCATACCGATTTGTCTCGGTTTTGTAGCGGCTACAGCAAATTGTAGACGGAGGGCTTCTGATGGGGTGTGAAGCAAATGATTTTTTGTTCAGCATCCCTGCCGTGGTTCAGTCCGGCTAGCGGTATATTATAGAAACATTGTTTGGTGGTTCCGGCGTTACATACAAGCCGGTCCGCCGGCTTTAAACACCCTCCTGTCACGGAAGGTCCGTGACCTGTAAGTCCAAAGGAGGTGGGTGATGTCTGCGCACAAGTATGAATTGATGTTCATTGCCGATCCGGCCATGGATGAGCGCTCGCTGAAGAAGCTGACCGACCAGTATCTCGAGGTGGTCACCAAGGAAGGCGGCTCCGTCGACAACATCGACGTCTGGGGCCGTCGCAAGCTGGCCTATGAGATCGACAAGCACAAGGAAGGCAACTACGTGGTGGTCGAATACACCTGCGAGCCTGCCGCCAGCGCTGAGCTCGATCGTGTGCTCAACCTGAACGAGTCCGTCATCCGCACCAAGATTCTTCGCAAGGATGACAAGTAAGCAAACAGCAAAAGGACATCGAAGCGTCGGCTGACATCCAGTTCTCGCGTCGAAGGTCCAAGGGTGCGGGATTCGCCCCAGTAGGCCCATTCCCAAGTCCTCACTCCGAGGAAAGGTCGTGACATGGCGGGAGATACATACATCACCGTGGTGGGCAATCTCACTGCGGATCCGGAGGTGCGTACGACCTCCAACGGAGGCACGGTGGCCAACCTGACCATCGCGTCCACGCCCAGGCAGTTCAACAGGAACTCGGGGCAGTGGGAGGACGGCGACTCGCTCTTCATGCGTTGCTCGGCTTGGGATTCTACATACAGTCCCATGGCCTCCAACATTCAGGCCAGCCTGACCAAGGGCATGAGGGTAATAGCCCAGGGTCGTCTGGTGCAGCGCTCCTATCAGGATCGTGAGGGCAACAACCGCACGGTTGTGGAGCTGCGTCTGGACGAGATCGGACCTGCACTGACACGGAACACCGCTCAGGTCACCAGGAACGCCAACACCGGTGGCGGAGGATCTCGCGGCGGTTTCGCCGGCTCCAGCAACGGCGGCTACCAGGGTGGGGCATCCTACCAGGGCGGCGCCGGCGCGGCATCGGCCCCTATGGGTCGTCAGCAGCCAGCGCAGAGCCAGCAGGCCCCGGCCCAGGATCCTTGGTCATCGACCGGATCCGGCGATTCCTTCGGATCCTTTGGGTCCACCGGCGAGTTCGGTGGTTCTGGAGACGATCCCGAGTTCTGAAGTTTCATAGCGTCATCATTCATTTAAGGAGTACCAATGTCACGTAAAAGGCCGCAACCGCCGGTCAAGCCCTTCAAGAAGAAGCCGAATCCTCTGAGGGCTGCCAAGATTCATACCATCGATTACAAGGACGTGGCTCTGCTGCGCAAGTTCATCTCTGACCGCGGCAAGATCCGTTCCCGCCGCATCACCGGTGTCACCGTCCAGGAGCAGCGCGAGATCTCCAAGGCTATCAAGAACGCCCGCGAGATGGCCCTGCTGCCCTACGCCACCAACGGTCGCTGAGGGAGGTCCGGATTATGGCAAAGGAAACCAAGGTAATTCTGACCGATACCGTGACCGATCTGGGTCATAAGGGCGACGTTGTCGGGGTCAAGCCTGGCTATGCGCGCAACTTCCTGATCCCCCAGGGACTGGCTTTCGCCTGGTCCAAGGGCGCTGCTGCACAGATCGAATCCCTGCAGAGGGCACGTCGTGCCAAGTCTATGGCCACCCGTGAGGATGCCGTGGCTGCCAAGACCGCCATCGATGGGCAGACCGTCGAGATCGCTGCCAAGGTGTCTGATTCGGGCAAGCTCTTCGGCGGTATCTCCAATGATGCCATCGCCCAGGCTCTTCGCCCCTTGGCCGATGTGGATCCCCGAGCCATTTCGGTGGAGACCATCAAGACCACTGGCGAGTTCCCGGCCACCGTGGCCCTGCACCCCGAAATCTCGGCCGCTTTCACGGTCAAGGTCGTCGCTGAGTAGTAAATCTGACCTATCTTCCCATAACGATCCTTTTTGCAATAGGGATCTGGGCTTAAGCAGGAGGCCTTCCCGCAGCAGACATATGCGCGGGAAGGCCTCTTTATGTGTTACAGAGGTTCGTTCGCCTAGAAATTGCCGCCATTCCAGCCCCAGTCAGTGGTGGCCGTATAGCGTATGTAGGTGCGGTTCTTGGGGATGGACAGCTCAGATTCCAGCGTGTCCATGATGGTCTTGGTCAAGCTTTCCCAGGCGGACTTGGGTACGTCGCTGCCGAAGACGTTGACCTCAACATAGGCTGCAGGCTTGCTGTCGTCACCGCCGAAATAGATGGGCATGTCCGACTCGAAGGGGCACATGAGCCAGCCCTCGGACTTGCCGGGGACAGCGGTGATGGCCTTGCCGTAGGCGGTCTTGATCCGTTCGCGCTGTTCTGCGGTGATGGGTGTGCTTACATGGGTGTGGATGACGGGCATGGTGCTTCCTTTCCGGTCCGTCCGGCATGACCAATCAGGATGACTCGGTCCGTATGCTGGATGGCTGACTATTCCCGTCCCATAGTAGCCTCGACCAAGCTGATCGAGGCTAGCGCCAGCCGAAGGGACGATGACTCAGGGACCAGGCCCCCAGACGGTGGGCCACAGAACGGGGGTCGACCGGCTTGCCGGGTGCGGGCGCATCCAGCAGCCACTTGCGGATCAGGAAGTTCCAGATAGCCACCACCACGGTGGCTGTGATCTTGGCGATGTTGGCGTAGAGCAGGTAACGGGCGTGCATGGTGGTAATGGCGTCCGGCGGCAGCATGGCAGTGCCCATCCACAGGATCACCTCGTTGATCCCCAGGCCGATCACCGAGGAGACCAAGAAGACCACCATCTCCATCCACCGGGCCATGTCCTCCCGGTGTTTGAATACATAGCGCATGCTGGCCAGATAGTTGAAGACCAGGGAGATCAGGAAGGAGATGGCCCCTGCCAGGACGTTGTTCAGGTGCGGCCCCATGATCAGCAGGTTCATGATGCCGATGTCAATCAGGAAGGCGATGACGCCCACGATGCCGAACTTGAGCAGCTGTCCGATTAATCTACGCACGATAGCCCATTCAATCATTCCTGCTGTGTTCGCGGGGTAGCGGGAGCCGCTTGTGCGCAAAAGCCTTACGTTGCGCCCTCAGGCGGGCAGCTCGGTCAGAATGGGTTCCTCGGTGCTGTTTCGGATTTGACGGAACCCTACAAAGGCGATGGCCAGCGAGGTCAGAGCCAGAGTAGTGACCACCCCGAACCCGCCTTGGGATCCGTAACGGTCGATGAACTGCCCGGCCACAGCCGAACCCGCTGAGGACCCGATCGAATTCATGGCGCTCAGCCAAGCCATGCCTTCGGTGAAGCGGATGGGCGGCACCAGGTGGAGCATGAGCTGGTTGCCGTTGATCCAAGTGGGTGCCTGGCAGACGCCGATGATCAGGTAGATGATCATGATGGTCCACAGATTCCTGGCGAACATGAAGGTTCCGATGCCCAGGTTGACCACCAGCAGGCAGAAGTAGAAACGCTTCCAGAGGGGGATGGTCCAGTTCTTGGCCCCGTAAAGCAGGGCACCGACCAGGGAGCTGAAGGAGAAGCAGGCGAAGACGAATCCGGTCATCTGCTTCATCCCCTGTTCGGTGGCGAAGGCGATGATGGAGATGGATGCGGCGCTCTGGAAGGCTCCCAGGCCGAACCAGGTGGCGCAGACGGCGATCATGCCGGCGCTCCAGAAGGCGCCACTACGGCCGTTTCCGCACTCCTGGTCCCGCAGGCGCGCCACTTGCTGAGCCTGGCGCTCCCGGTACTCCTTGCGGGTGATGCCCTGGGCGCGGGACATGTCCGTCTGCGAGGGCGGCTCGGTCTCTCGGCAGGATAGGAACATAAAGGCCCCGACCAGCACACAGATCCCGGTAAAGGAGAAGGCCAATACGCCTGAAATGACCGCCAGGATGGAGGCTAGAGGATTGCCGATCACCCACATGGCCTCGTCGAAGACCCCTGACAGGGACAGGGCCTGATTAGTGGCTCGGTGGTCGCCGCGCAGCAGATGCGTCCACCGGCTACGGCTCATGGCTCCCCAGGGCGGAATGGCCGCCATGAACGGGGTGACCAGGTAGAGCACCCAGGTGGGAGCGTGGGCGGTGATGGCTGTGATCAGGACCGTGGCTGCGACGATCCAGACCAGAACCGTGGGGATGGAGACCTGTCGCTGGCCGAATTTGTCGACCATCTTGCCCAGCATGGGGCTGACCAGGGCCAGGGCCACGGCCTGGATGGCGGTCAGGGCACCGGCCAGGGAGTAGCTGCCGTAGTAGTGCTGCACCGAGATGGTGATGGTCATGCCCACCATGGGGAAGGGCATGGAGGCGATAACCGACCCCACTGCGAACCGTGCCGTGTGAGGCAGTCGCAGGAGCGCCGAGTATCCCCCGAAGACCCTGTGACCGGCTTCGACCAGGGCCGCTTTCAATTGCCGTGGCATGGGTTGTTCACCTCGCATTCCTTGAGTGTTTTTGCAGTCCCGAAGCATGTTTTCTCCAGAACCTTCCAGATGTATGAAAGGAATGTGGGGCTGCTGGGGGACTGCTACAGTGGTAACCATATCGGCGCCTGATGGGTGCCATTGGGATACTGATAATTCTACCCCCCGCCATGGTCTCTTATCGGGTCTGCCGGGGAGCTTGGGAGGTGGGTCGTGCCTGCGACGACCATTCATTTCGTCCGTCATGGCCAGGTCGATAATCCCGATCATATTCTCTATGAGCGATTGCCGGGATTCCATTTGTCCGCCAGAGGAAGGGCCATGGTCGAAGCGACGGCCCGCTTTATGGCCGAGGCTCCTGGCATGCGCGATCTGGAAGCCGTTTACTCATCTCCGCTGGACAGGACCAGGGAGACCACAGCCATCCTGCTTGAGCAGATCAACCCAGCTCGTGTCCAGCACGGTTTGAAACCATTGGAGCCTGTCTATGACCGTCGTCTGATCGAGGCCGGCAACGAATTCCGCGGCAAGCGTATCGGACGCGGGCAGGGGGCCCTCTGGCGGCCCTCCAACCTGCGGCTGATCCTGGACCTGCGCCGACCCAGCTGGGGGGAGTCCTATCGGCAGATCGCCCGGCGAGTGGGGGATTTCGTCCGGCAGGTGGTCCGTAGCCATCCTGATGCGCAGATCCTGGCTGTCTCGCATGAGTCGCCCATCTGGTCCTACCGTCATCTTTTGGAGACCGGTCACCCCGAGCACAATATGTTCCTTCGAGCCACCGCTCTGGCCTCGGTGACCTCCATCACCCTGGATTGTGAGACCGGCAAAGTGCTGGGAATCACTTACGCGGACCCGGCGGCAGGCGTGTGAAGACCGCTTGCACGGCCTAGGATGGCTGAGGATACTGTCGTGGATGACTGTCCGAGAACCCGATGAAGGAGCGTGATGATCATGGTGGATGTAGAGGGAAGCCTGGAGGCCATAGCCGGGCGGCCCGCCGTGGCCCAGGCGGCTGAACAGGGGGCCAGGCTGGTAGACCTTTGGCCCTTGACGAATGCTGAACATCTGGCCAACGACGCCAAGTATGCGGAGGACCTGCAGGTGCGCATCAGCATGGTGCTGGCGCAGTTGATGACGGGAGAGGATGTGACCATCCCCGACGCTGAATACGTCTATGAGGGCGCTGAGGACATTCCTGGTCGTCCCCAGGATCTGGTGGATGCCCTCATGGCGGCCAACGATGCCATCGAGGCTGCTGCACAGGCGCAGGAAGACCGGTCCAGGATGCTTGCGGATTTGGCTGAAACCTTGGGCAGCGGCTGGGACCAGGCTCGGCAGCAGGATGTAGCCGCCGGCGTGGCCAAGGCCGAGCAGTCCTTGAATGACCAGAGCGCATCCCCAAAATCTCTGCAGGACAAGGAGGGGGTGGCCCGGGCCCTGGCCACCAGCCTGGCGATTTGTCGTGATCTGCTCCGGCGTGCAGGCGCTGACCCCGATCACGCAGCGGCCGCTGCGCCAATACTGGTCTATGTCAATGAGCTCAACGAGCGGCTGGGCATTCCCCGGGCTTTCCTGTCCGGCGAGGATGTCGTCCAGGCGCTGGGATTATTGGATGATCCTGAGGCTTTCGCGGACCTGCTGGCTCCTCTGGCAGGTGCCGAGTGGGACCATCATCGTCAGGAGGTGCTCTGGGACCCCGAGGAGGCCAAGCGCAAGGCCAAGGAAGATGACGAGCGCAAGAGCCGCGAGGCCCTGCAGGCCAAGTTCGCCCATGTGCCCGAGGATCCCAACAAGCCTCCTGTGGAGCTCTGAGACCTTCTGCCCTTCGCCCTGCTATCGTCCAAGGCGAAGGGCTGGCTGGACTCAGCGATCGAAACGGGCTCCTCGTGGATCGCTGGGTCGGGCCAGCAGAATGATCCCGGCGACGGTTCCGGCGATCATGATCAATGCGCCCAAGCCAAGCAGGGAGAGCGAGGATCCCGGATGCCCGTCAATAATAGCCACGATGGCGAAGACCAGAGGGATGGCGCCCACCAGCTCGCTTGCAAAGGGCAGGAGTATCCAGTAGCCGGACATGTTGGTGTCGTGAAGCCGCCGTATGCCTACAGCCAGATTGGGTATGAAAAGTCCAAGGGTGACCAGGAGGGACAGAATCCGTCCCAAAAAGATGGATCCTGAGGTGATGATCGAGATCGCAAGGTCGATGAAAAAGATCATCAGAACAACCCACCAGAATTCCCCGCGGGAGGCCCTCCCGGAGAAGACGGAATATTTGACGAAGAAACGCTTGCAAGCGTTTACGAAGTCAATGCCGTACCAGGGTGCGTTCAGTGGCGGCTCGCCGTTGAATCCGGCATCCGCATAGGGGTAGGCCGGATACTGCGGGACCTGGGGGCCGGGCTGGTAGCTTGCCTGCGGCCAACCCGCGGGCGATTGATAAGGGTTGCCCGGCGCATAGCCAGTCGGAGGGGTTGCGCCATTGGGCTGACCATTGGCTTGGCCGGGATTCGGGCCTTGACCATAGGGTGCCTGCTGCTGCCCGTAGTACTGCTGACCATAGGGCTGTTGCTGGTTGTAGCCTGGCTGTTGACCCTGCGGCTGTTGACCGTATGGCTGCCCTTGGTACGGCTGTTCCCGGCGGTAATCGTCGGCAGGTCTTTGGGCTTCGCTGATCGGATGGTACACGTCGCTCTGATCCGAAGCTGCCGGCGCATGGCCGGATTGTCCTGGCTGAGGCTGATTCAGGTAGGCTGCGGGCCCTGAGCCGGTTCCGTCTGCGTGGTCATTCTGGGGCCAGCCGTTGGCCGAACCTTGGTCATTGGGGGTCTGGTTCCCGTCGTTCGTATCATCTGGATGGCTCATGGATGTCGTCCCTCTCATCTTCTATTGATATTCCTGAATCTGACTTTTCCGTATGTTCCTATTATGGCAGGCCGGTTCTTCCGCTTGATAGCCATGAATAGTGCAGGGGATGGGGGGACTCTTCACTCGTCGTCTGGATTGACCATGTGATCATCGCCTGCATCGCCCAGCAGGAGGCGCTCGATCAGGGTGATCAGGGCCAGCAGGAGGGCGGTCAGCAGGATGATGACCAAGGTGGCTGAAAAGATCAGCGGTGTTCTGAAGGAATTGAAGGCCGACTGCAGCCATATGCCCAGGCCGTTTCTGGCGCCCAGATACTCTGAGGTGGCCGCTGTGGCGAAGACATAGGCGGCGCTGATGCGCAGGCCGCCGAAGATCTGTCCTGCGGCCACCCGAAGCTTGACGTGCCAGAGGGTCCAGGTCCGAGTCGCCCCGCAGTTCAGGGCCACGTCCTGATAGAAGCGGGGCACGGACTTGAGGCCCCGGTAGGTCTGGACCACGATGGGGAAGAGGGCGAAGACGGCCACGATGACTACCTTGCCCAGTGGCTCGAATCCGAACCAGATCACGAACAGGGGGGCGATGGTGATCAGCGGGATCATCTGAGCGCCGGCGATCAGAGGGTAGAGGGCATCATGCAGGGTGCGCCAGCTGTAGAGTGCCAGACCGATCACTATCCCCAGGACCGAGGCCAGGAGGAAGCCCAGCAGACCCTCAAGGGCGGTGATGGCGGTGGCGGGCAGCAGATCCTCTCGGGACTGCACTGTGGCAACCAGGATTCGACTGGGTGCCGGCAGGGCCTGTTCGCTGACTCCGCCCAGGCGGGCTGCCAGCTCCCAGATGATCAAGAGCGCCAGCAGGGTGAGGGTCGGAGGCAACGCCCGGGTTCTGCTCTGCTTGCGTACCTTCATCGACCGGCTGCCTCCCGAACGTAGCGATCGGTCCACAGGTCCGTGGCCTGAGGAGCCTTGTTGGGATCGCCCTTCTTAGCGTCCCGGTAAGTGCCTGCCTTGAACTGAAAGTCCAGATAGTCCTGGGCATCCTTGACATTGATCAGTCCGCTGATGCTCTTTTGATTTGGACTGTCAACCCAGTACCCCTCCTTGACGATGCTCTCCATGGAGCGCTTGGCCAGGGTCGGGTCGATGGCCGACCCCTTGGTCTCCTGGACCAGGATGTCCGCCGCCTGGTCGGGATGGCTCAGGGCGTAGTCGTATCCCTTCAGACAGGCCTTGACGAATGCCGTCAGGGCGCGACGGTGGCCGGCCTGCTGCAGCCAGGAATTCTTGGCCACGAAGCCCAGCTGGTCGGGGTTGCCGGGCACTCCCCAGTCGGCCTGGGTGAAGCAGTGCAGGGCCGGGCCCTTGAGCTCGCTCTCCACCCCCTCCCAATTGGCGTAGAAACCTGCGAAGTCGCCCTTGCCGCTGGTCAGGGTGGCGAAGGTGTTGGTGCCGCTGGTCACCCGCTTGAAGTCGCCCTTGCCGCCTGCATAGCGGATCATCTGCTTGACCACGGCCGTCTGTTCGGCCGATCCGAAGCTGACGAAGGTCTTGCCGTCGAAGTCCTTGGGGGTCTGGATGTCGGTGCGCGAGGCCAGCGAGCACCAGCGCGCCACGGAATGCTGGCCTATGTTGAAGACCTGTCGAAGGTCGGCTCCCTGGGAGTTGAAGGTGGCCAGGTTGCTCAGCTTGGAGAAGCCTACATCGGCGACCCCGTTCTGAACGGAGGTCTCGGCTCCTGCCTGGGCCGTGGGCAGGATGGTCAGCTTCAGGCCGGCCTTGTCGAAGTAGCCCAGATGCCGGGCGACATAGATGCCCACATGATTGGTGTTGGGCGTCCAATCCAGCATGAAGGACAGTTTGGAGCCGTCATCGGCCTTGTCGTCTGCCCCCTTGGCCCCGCAGGCTGCGCTCGTGGCTGCCATGCAGAGCGCAGCTGTCAGGGCGAGCGCCCGCACGATCAGGTTGTGGCCGGGAACTCTCCTGAAGCCACTGTTCCTCGACATGCTCATCACTGTCACCTTGCCTCTCCGGCACTCCTGGTGCCTATCCGCATCGGGGCCGCTACGGGAAGGTGAGGAGCCCGCGCGACGATCCGGTACGGTCTTGACCGATGGAATTCTGCGATGTGTGCCACGGCTGCTGCCACCAGCCGCGCGAACAAGACCACTCTAGTCCAAGCCTGCCGGTCCTGCCTCGCCGTGATGAAAGGTTGCATCGTATGCCTCTATACTGGAAACTCACGAGAGGTCCGTGCGGGCCGGCCGCTGTCGGTCTCGTCCGGAACAAGACAACCGATCTCGGTAGGGGTCGACGGAGGGTTCCCATGTCGGTGACCATCAGTGATGTGGCCAAGCAGGCGGGCATGTCCGTGTCCACGGTCTCCCAGGCGCTCAACGACAAGGGGCGCATTTCGCCGCCCACCAAGGACAGGATCCGCAGGGCGGCCATGGAGCTGGGCTACATCCCCGACAGCCGGGCCCGCTCCATGCGTTCCTCGCGCTCGCATGCCGTTGGCCTGCTGGTTCCCGATATCCGCAATCCTTATTTCTCTGAGCTGGTCTACGCCGTCCAGGACCAGCTCTACTCGGCAGGCTACGCGCCCCTGATCGGCGTGTCCTCTTGCCAAGCCAGCAGGCAGGAGGACTATTACCGCATCCTTCTGTCTCGGCATATGGACGGTGTTTTGGTCGTGCCTGACGGGCCCACCTCGCCCATGTTGCGCACCATGTTGGCAAGGGAATTCCCTGTGGTTTTCGTGGATCGTCCCGACCGGACCCTGCCCGGTGTCCCTTTGGTGGATTCCGATCCTGTGCCCGGCTTGGAGGCGGCCATGGACGCTCTGGCAGCCAGGGGATGCAGACGAGTGGCCTTTGTCCCGGGCCCGGAGAGCCGCTCCTATACTTTTCGCGAGCGTGAGCAGGCTTTTCTGGACTGCGTAGATGTCCGTCAGGGGCTGACAGGATTGGTGGTCCGTCAGGGGTTTGAGGATCGTCCCCGGGCGGCTGCGACCATGCGCGGCCTGCTTGGCCAAGGGGTTGACGCTGTCATCTTCGGATACTCGGCTGATGCCATCAAGGCCGTCGCCATGGAGTGGGACGGCGATCTGCGCTCGCGCGTGCCCATGGTCTCCTTCGACGACCTGGAGGTCTTTCAACTGATCAGCCCCCAGGTGTCGGTCATCTCCCAGCAGGTGGATCGCATGGGCCGTCAGGGCGTTGATATGCTCCTATCCATGATCGAGCCGGGGCGGCAGGCTCCGGAGGGCATGGGCGTGGATCGCCGTCTGCGCACCCAAACCCTTTTCGTGCCCAGGGGTCTGCTGGCCTAGGCCTCTTCCTGGTTGATGCAGGAGTCGGGGCTGGACAAAATACGTGCGTGTCGGGCGGCTGTGTCGTCTCTGTTGATGACCTCCAATGGCCTTTCGGCTATTTGCCGCCCTTGTCCAGACCCTGCTATTTGTGACACAGTTCACAAAACAGATAAATTACTAAATGTGGGCAACGAATCATTCTCAGACACTACATATGGTGGTCTCGGCGTGATAGAGTGAGTTCTGTCAGCAAAGAATGACATCCATGTGATTCGCCGTTCCCGGTCTGGAATTTGGGAACGCCAAAGCAACTGCACATGAGTAACCGTATGAGTCGTATGAGGAGTGACGATGGATACTGAGGTCATGACCGATAGCGTGAAGGAGCGTGGCATTTCGGATCGCGATGCTGTCGATGGCATTCTGGTCGAGAAGCGCGACGGCCGGATCGTCGATTTTGATCCCGTCAACATCATGAATGCCATCGAAGCCGCCTTCAAGGATGTCAAGCACGAGGTCAGCCCTGAGGATAGCCAGCAGATCCGGGGCATGGCCCTGACCGTCCAGTCCGAGATCACCGATCGCTACACCAACCCGGTCAAGATCGAGGACATCCAGACCCTGGTCGAGCATGCCCTGGTCAATGCCCATCTTTACGAGATCGCTCGCTCCTATACCTCCTACCGTCTCGACCGTGACATTCAGCGGGCCAAGGCCACTGATGTCAACGAGGCTGTTCACCGTCTGACCAGCAAGGACGAGACCTTGGTGCGCGAGAACGCCAACAAGGACGCCAACGTCTACGCCACTCAGCGCGACCTGCTGGCTGGCGCGGTCTCCAAGGCCTCGGCTTTCGCCATGCTGCCCAAGGATGTCTCCAACGCCCATATGAAGGGCGACATCCACTTCCACGACGCGGACTACTCGCCCTTTACGGCCGAGACCAACTGCTCCCTGCCTGACTTCGGCGACATGCTGGCCCACGGCTTCGAGCTGGGCAACGCCATGATGGACTCGCCCAAGTCCATCGGCACGGCCGCCACGCAGATCACCCAGATCATCAAGGACATCGCAGGCTCCCAGTACGGCGGCCAGACCGTCAACCGCTGCGACGAGATGCTGGACAAGTACGCTCGTCTGGACTACAAGAAGAACTATTCCATGGCTGAGGCCGTCCTGCCGGACGAGGAGCCCATCGATGTGGCCAAGGATGTCGTCCGCGGCCTCAAGGCCCGGGAGGCTGACTGGCTCCACTTGGACGATCGTGCTCCCATCGGCGAGGACGCCCCCTTCGATCTGGACGCTCCGCAGATTGTTCGGCTGCGCCAGGTCTATGCCAAGATCCTGACCCGCAAGAACATCTATGATGCCATGCAGACCATGGAGTACCAGATCAACTCCAACCGTGTCAGCAATGGCCAGACCCCCTTTGTTACCGTGGGCTTCGGCCTGGGCACCTCGTGGTTCGCCCGCGAGATTCAGCGCGCCATCTTCCTGATTCGCATCCGTGGTCTTGGCAAGGACCGCCACACGGCCATCTTCCCCAAGCTGGTCTTCACCATCAAGCATGGGCTGAACGCCGACGAGGGTGATCCCAACTACGACATGAAGCAGCTGGCCCTGGAGTGCTCCACCAAGCGCATGTACCCCGATGTGGTCTTCTATGAGAACCTGATCAAGATCACCGGTTCTTTCAAGGCCCCCATGGGCTGCCGCTCCTTCCTCCAGGCCTGGACCAACCCGGAGACCGGGGAGGACGAAGAGGACGGTCGCATGAACCTGGGCGTCGTCACCGTCAACATCCCGCGTATCGCCCTGGAATCCCGCGGCGACAAGGATCGTTTCTGGAAGATCTTCGACCAGCGCATGGAGGTGGCCCATCACGCTCTGCAGTTCCGCATCATGCGCTGCAAGCAGGCCACGCCCATCAACGCCCCGACCCTCTACCAATACGGCGCCTTCGGCAGGCTGAAGCCGACCGACAGCGTGGACACCCTCTTCCGCAACAGCCGTGCCACTGTTTCCTTGGGTTACATCGGTCTCTATGAGGCCACCAGCGTCTTCTATGGCAAGGACTGGATGAAAGACCACTCCTGGGATCCGGAGGGCAAGGAATTCGCCCTGAGCATCGTGCGCCGGATGAATCAGCTCTGCAAGCAGTGGGAGAAGGCTGAGGGATACCACTACTCGGTCTACTCCACCCCGGCCGAGTCGCTGACCGACCGCTTCGCCCGGATGGACAAGGAGAAGTTCGGCGTAGTCGACGGCGTGACCGACCACGACTTCTACACCAACAGCTTCCACTACCCGGTCTGGCTGCGGCCCACGCCCATGGAGAAGCTCAGCTACGAGCGGGACTTTCCTTACCTGGCCTCGGGCGGGTTCATCAACTACTGCGAATTCCCCTCCATGCAGCAGAACCCCAAGGCCCTGGAAGCGGTCTGGGATTACGCCTACGACATCGGCATCGGCTACTTGGGCACCAACACGCCCATCGATCACTGCTTCGTCTGCGGCTACGAGGGTGACTTCGAGCCCACCGAGGAGGGCTTCAAGTGCCCCGAGTGCGGCAATGACGACCCTGACAAGTGCAACGTGACCAAGCGCACTTGCGGCTACCTGGGCAACCCCGTCCAGCGGCCCATGGTCCACGGCAGGCACGAGGAGATCGCCCACCGCGTCAAGCACATGGAGGGCGAGACCGGCCACGTGGTCCTCAAGGATGGATCCACCAAGGAGTGGTTCGACGACAAGGCCGAATAAGCTCTGACGAATAAGCTCTGACAAGACGCAGTTGATGGCGGGCCAGGTAGTTTGCGGCCCGCCATTGTCATGAGGAGGACCAGATGACGGACAAACAGGCAGTCATGAGAAAGACGGGCGGCCACCGTGACTTCGCAGCTAATGAGCAGGGGCGCGGTCCGGGGGTTCCCTCTGCACTGACCAACAATCCCAAGGCCGGCCAGTGGGACGGTCGCAGGCTCAGTCGGGGAATCGTGGCGGACTACAAGCGTCTGGTCATGACCGACGGCGAGGGGATCCGCTGCTCCCTCTACGTCAGCGGATGCCCCTTCCGCTGCCAGGGGTGCTACAACGCCTCCATATGGGACTTCGGCGCCGGGCACCCCTATACCCAGCAGCTTGAAGACCGCATCATCAAGGACCTGTCGCTGTCCTATGTGCAGGGCATCACCTACCTGGGCGGGGAGCCCCTGCTCAACACCCCCATGCTGCTGGGCCTTTCGGAGCGGATTCGGCGCGAGTTCGGCCACGAGAAGGATATCTGGTGCTGGACCGGCTACACCTGGGAGGAGCTGAACCGGCCGGGGGAGACCCCGGACAAGGCCCAGCTGATCTCCTACCTTGACGTGCTGGTGGATGGACGCTACTTGGAGAATCGGAAAAACAGCCTGCTCCAGTTCCGAGGCTCGGACAACCAGCGGATCATCGACGTGCCACGGTCCTTGGAGCAGGGCCAGGTGGTCATCTGGCCCAAGCTGCACGACCAGACCAGGTTCATTCCCGAGACCTACAGCAAGGACCGTCAGCAGGAGCAGCAGCGGGGCTGATACCGGCTCCTGCTCTGAATTGGTCTACGTCGCCTTGCCGGGGCACAATGGGTGTCATGACTGATGAGCATGATCACGACGCTAAACCCGACCTGCCTAAGGATCTGAGGGTCCGTTTCTGCCCTTCGCCGACCGGCACTCCGCATGTGGGCATGGTCCGCACGGCCCTCTTCAACTGGGCCCAGGCCAGGCACTCGCATGGCACCTTCGTCTTCCGCATCGAGGACACCGATGCCCAGCGCGACAGCGAGGAGAGCTACCAGCAGATTCTGGAGGCCCTCAAGTGGCTGGGTCTGGACTGGGACGAGGGTGTGGAGGTTGGCGGACCGGATGGCCCCTACCGGCAGTCCGAGCGTGGCGACATATACCGCGATGTAGCCCGGCAGTTGCTGGATGCCGGCTACGCCTACGAGTCCTACTCCACCGCCGAGGAGATCAAGGAGCGCAACCTGGCCGCCGGCCGTCCTGCCGCTTTCGGCTACGACGGCTACGACCGCGATCTGAGCGAGGAGCAGCGTCAGGCCTTCCGCGATCAGGGCCGGCGACCAGCCCTGCGCGTCCGCATGCCTGACGAGGACATTGCCTTTGACGACCTGATTCGCGGACACATCGAGTTCAAGGCCGGGTCCGTGCCCGACTATGTGATTGTGCGCCCCAACGGCGATCCCCTTTACACGCTGACCAACCCAGTGGATGATGCCCTGATGCGCATCAACGTGGTTCTGCGCGGCGAGGATCTGCTCAGCTCCACCCCCCGGCAGATCGTCCTCTACCGCTATTTGATGAAGCTAGGCATCGCTCGGGCCATGCCCCTGTTCGGACACCTGCCCTACGTCATGGGTCAGGGCAAGAAGAAGCTGTCCAAGCGCGACCCCGAGTCCAACCTCTTCCTGCACCGGGAACACGGCTTCATTCCAGAGGGCCTGCTCAACTATCTGGCTCTACTGGGCTGGTCCATCGGCCCCGACCGGGATGTCTTCTCCATGGAGGAGATGGTTGAGCACTTCGACATCCGCGACGTCAAGGCCAATCCGGCCCACTTCGACATCGATAAGGCCGTGGCCATCAACGCCGAGCACATCCGCATGCTGGAGCCGCAGGACTTCCTGGACCGGTCCCTGCCTTATCTCAAGCGCGACGGGCTGGTGAGTGCCGAGCGCTGGCAGGATCTGAGCGATCGTGAACAGCGAATTCTGACCGCGGCCGCCCCCTTGGTCCAGCCTCGAGTGCGTCTGCTGGGCGAGGTCTCCGGCATGGTAGGCAGTCTGCTCAGCCAGGAGGAGTACCTGGAACCCGAGCCGGATGCCCGAAAACAGCTCAAGGACTCCGCTGGACAGGTTCTGGACCTGGCCATTGCCGCCCTGCAGGATGTGCCAGACCAGGATTGGAAGACCGATCACCTGCACGACCTGCTCACTCAGGCGCTGGTGGATGAGGGCGGCTACAAGCCCCGTCTGGCCTTCGGCCCGGTCAGGGTGGCGGTCTCGGGAAGGCGGGTCTCACCGCCCCTGTTTGAGTCCCTGGAGATCCTGGGCAAGGGCACAACACTCCGAAGGATGACCAACTTGCGCCAAAACCTCTGAGCGGGTATATTTCTTTTTTGTTGTGCTACTGACCTGCTGAACCGGGTTCGTACGCGGCGAAAAGTGAAGCCCCCGTCGTCTAGCGGTCTAGGACTACGCCCTCTCACGGCGCCAACACCGGTCCAAATCCGGTCGGGGGTACGACATGTGGCAATCGTCCAAGCGATTGTCGCACAGCCAATTGGGGTATGGTGTAATTGGCAACACAGGTGATTCTGGTTCATCCATTCTTGGTTCGAGTCCAGGTACCCCAGCGATAGAGACATGAAGTCCCGAGGAGCGGAATACCGACACGGTGTTCCGCTCTTCTTATTTACGCATTACCATGGATTCTAGGGATGCTTCTGGTTTGCAAGGCGGCGGTCGGAGGCGTCCACCAGAGTTGCCCACGGTGTGAGCAAGCAAACAAAAAGAGGAGGCCCGGCAGACTGCTATGTCAGAGTTTCCGATGATGGAATCTGATACTTTGAGCATAGAAGCTTGAGTGAGGAACCCAATCATCGGCTGATCGGGCTACATCACCCGGTATATGAATCATTGTACGATTTTTTCGATAAAGGTGTGTGATTATGACGACAATCATGGTGTTGGGAGCTGGTTATGCGGGTCTTCGCGTGGTCAAGAAGCTGGCTCATGCAAAGACCGATGCCCATATAGTCCTGGTCAATCAGAACGAGTACCACTACGAGTCCACCCAGCTGCACCAGGTGGCGGCGGGAACCAAGGAGCCGGCGGACGTGGTCTTCGACCTGCGCAAGTCCCTGCCTGATTCGGTGGAGCTGATTATTGACAAGGTGGTTGGCATCGATCAGGACAACCGCAAGGTCAGCCTGGAGCATCACGATCCTCTGTCCTATGATTACCTGGTCAACGCCCTGGGCTTCGAGTCGGAAACCTTCGGCATCAAGGGTGCCGAAGAGTACGGATGGCCGCTCGTTGACGTGGACACCGCTCTGGCGGCCCGCAAGAAGCTGGAACAGACGCTGGCCCGCTACCAGACCAGCCATGATCCGCTGGATCTGAGCATCGTGGTCTGCGGCGCTGGCTTCACCAGCATCGAGTACCTGGGCGAGTTGGTCTACCGTCTGCCTCAGCTCTCAAAGCGCCTGGGCTTCCCCATGGATCAGGTCAAGGTGGACTGCATAGAGGCTTCGCCCAAGATTCTGCCTATGTTCAGCAAGGACCTGGTCGACTGGGCTGTGGATTACCTGCGCAAGCGGGGAGTCAACTTCCACACCTCGACCCCCATTACCGAGGTCAGGCAGGATGCTGTGGTCTCCAATGACCAGGAGTTCAAGGCCCATACAATCATTTGGACAACGGGTGTGCGTGGTAGCCACGTTATTGCCGATTCCGGGTATAATCAGAAGCGTAACCGTGTAGTGGTCAGGGATGACCTGTCGGTGGAGCAGCATCCAGAGGAATTCCTGGTGGGTGATGTCAGCGCCGTTCCCGACCCCCAATCGGGTCGGCTCTATCCAACCACTGCACAGATTTCGATGGCCCAGGCTGATACCGCGGCCGCGAATGTCCTCGCCAGAATGCGGGGGCAGGAGCCCCAGCGGTTCACCTTCCGAAGCCTGGGGACCGTGTGCTCTCTCGGTCCTCACGATGGGGTTGCCGAAATCGACCGTATGGGCACGCTGAAGCTCAAGGGCAAGGTGGTCTCGGTCCTGAAGTGGATCGTGAACGAGCGGTCGGTCCTGGAATTGGCTGACGTGCGTACCATGTTGGAGAGCAACTGAACCAGCGTCTCAAGGGACGCAAAGGGCTAGACGACGAGGGAGAGGAGGACGAACATGATTCAGGTCATGTGGAAGCGGCGCATGTTCGTCCCGTCCCAGCCTCGGATTGGATCGTTCTGGGCGACGATGGCCATCGGCCCTGCGTCCATCGACATCATTGACTACCTCCTGCTCCTCCTCATTCTGGCGAAGACCGTGGCCGACTGTGGCCTCCGCCAGAATGTTGGAGGCCCCCGTGCCCGTGCGCGGATCGGCAGGAGCGAGAGGAGAGTGGCATTAGCATGAGTTTTCTACAAGGTTTGTGGTTCTTTGTCATCGGCCTGCTTTTTGCAGGATTCCTTCTGCTTGAAGGATTCGACTTTGGCGTTGGCATGGCTACCAGGTTCGTGGCCCGCGATGGTGATGAGCGCGCCACCTTCATGAGGGCTATTGGTCCCCACTGGGATGGCAACGAGGTCTGGCTGATCACCGCCGGCGGCGCTATGTTTGCTGCTTTCCCACTCTGGTACGCCTCCCTCTTCTCCGGGTATTACCTCCTGCTCTTCCTGGTGCTGGTCTCCCTGATCCTGCGCGGCGTCTCTTTCGAGTTCGCCTCCCACGCGCTGACCAGCCGTGAGCGTGGTGTCTGGCAGTGGGCCAACTTCATCGGCTCGCTCTTTGCGCCATTCTTCCTGGGCATGATGCTGACCAGCCTGATCCAGGGCATCCCCATGGATAAGAACGGCGATGCGTGGCCCGGGTTCTTCGACGTGTTCAACTGGCTGTCTGTGGTCGGCGGCATCGCTGTCGTCTTCTTCAGCTTCGTTCATGGCCTGCACTTCCTGAGCCTGAAGATGGGGGTCATGGATTCCCGTCGGATGCTCAACGTCAGCGAGAAGGCTTACTGGATCGCCTATCCGGCTCTGGTCGTCTTCGTGCTCCTGGCCATCTTCAACACCGACTTCTACAAGGCGCGTCCCCTGTCCACCTGGCTGATCACCGTAATTATCCTGGCCTCGGTTATTGGAGGTCACGTTGCCGTTTTCAAGAAGCATGGCGGCTACGCTTTCACCTGCTCGGGCATCACCCTGATGGCCATCATCGCCTTTATCTTCAACGGGCTCTTCCCGCGGGTGATGATCGCTGATGATCCGGCTCACAACCTGCTGATTCAGGATGCTTCGGCTTCGCCGCTGACCATGAAGATCATGACTGTGGTGCTTTGCATCTTCCTGCCCATCATGCTGGCCTACTTCATCTGGAGCTACTTCATCCAGCGCAAGCGGCTGGACACCGATGGTGCCCATCTGGCCTCTCCTGTGGCCCCTTCGGCCACTGTGGCTGAGACCGTCTGAAAGTTAAAGGAGGCAGGGGGGCAGTGCTGGCAGGACCGGAGCGCATCCGGAGGATAATGCATTGATTGACAAAAATCTCTTCCGTTTCGACGGAGTCCGGTCCACATTGGGTCTGCTGGCCGCACTGTCCCTGGTCCAGGGAATAGGCGTGGTGGTTCAGGCCTATGGGTTGACCCTGGCTCTGGTACGTATTTGGCACCTTCAGAACCTCAAGGTGCTGGTAGTGCCGGTACTGATCTTTCTGGCCGCCTACACCTGTCGACAGCTCTGCGATGTGGCCAAGGATCGTTTTGCCACTGACCGTGCCGACGCCATCGTAGCCGAACTTCGGCCCCGTATTCAGGACAAGGTCTTCTCGCTGGGGCCGTCGGCTCTGGCCCGGCGTGGCACGGGCTCGGCCGTCACCATGCTGGTGGATGGGCTTGACCAGGTGCGCACCTACGTGCTGACGGTCCTGCCAAAGATGATGGATCTCATTTTCATCCCATTGATTGTCTTGGTTGTGGTCTGGACCCAGGATGCAGGTTCCGGGCTCATCCTCCTGCTCATGTTGCCCCTGCTTATCTTCTTCATGGTCATCCTGGGCCTGGCAGCCAGGGATCGTTCCAGTCGGCAGTACGCTCAGTTCCGCAAGCTCAACACCAGGTTCATGGATACGGTCCTGGGCCTGCCGACCCTGAAGATGCTGGGCATTGACAAGGAGTACGAGGACGAGATCTATTCGGTCTCGGACCGCTTCCGCAAGAGGACCATGAGCGTTATCAGGGTGGCCATGACCTCCACATTTGCTCTGGACTTCTTTGCCACCTTGGCCATCGCCATCATGGCCGTCTTCCTGGGCAACAATCTGATCAATGCCAAGGTGGAGCTCTTTCCAGCCCTCCTGGCCCTGATTCTGGCCCCTGAATACTTCATGCCCATCCGCCAGTTCGGAGACGACTTCCACGCCACGCTGAACGGCAAGAACGCCTTGGACGATATTGCGGATATGCTGGCGCAACCAGAGCCCAAGCGCTTGGAGGAACTGGACTGGTCCGGGTGGAAGGAGGACAGCCACCTGCGCCTGGAAAGAATAGACTTCGCCTATCCTGGCCCCAAGCCGGTAGAGAGCAACGCTTCAGCCGGTGCGCAGATGGATGCCATGGCCAAGTCCGAGAGCCAAAAGTCCGGCAAGAAGGGCAGCAAGCGCAAGTCTTCCAAGGTTCATGACGGTAATGGGGAAGCGGCCTCGGCTGAGGTCGGTTCCACTGCATCGCAGGGAACTGGAGACGAGGCAGCTGTGGATTCGCAGGAACAGCCTCTGGCACTGAGCGGCCTGGACTTCAACCTGAATGGTTTTTCCAAGGTGGCCATTGTCGGTCGTTCTGGAGCCGGCAAGTCCACGTTGATGGATCTGCTGGCCGGCTTTGACCAGCCCAAGGCAGGCGCCATCGACCTGGATGGTCATCAGCTGGAGCATTGCAACGTGGCTGCCTGGCAGCGGCACATCAGCTATATTCCGCAGAACCCCTTCATCTTCCACGGCACAGTGGCCGACAACATCCGCTTCTACAAGCAGGATGCAGACGATGCCGCCGTGGCCCGTGCAGCCGACCGAGCCGGATTGACCGACTGGCTGCAAACATTGTCTGACGGTCTGGATACGCGGATTGGAGAGGGCAACCGAGGCATCAGCGGCGGCCAGGCCCAGCGAATTGCCCTGGCCAGGGGGATCCTTGACCCCTCACGCGAGATTCTGTTCTTTGACGAGCCCACAGCCCACCTGGACATCGAGACCGAATACGACCTGAAGCAGACCCTGCTGCCCATCATGGACGGGCACCTGGTTGTCCTGGCCACCCACCGGCTGCACTGGCTGGCCAACATGGACTGGGTGATCATGCTGGAGCATGGACGAATTGTGGCCCAGGGCGATCCGCGCAAGCTGATTGGTCAAGGCGGACCCTTGGATGCGCTGATCGATGAGATGGGAGGGAACCAGATTGCCGACTACCAGCAGGACTGAAACCGCCGGAAGAAATGGCACGGGATCGTCGAAGACCTCCCGCCGCGGCCGCGGGCTGTCAGGCTACATGCATATCTGGCACCGGGACCATTGGTTCTGGCCCTACCTGCGTGAGAACAAGGGGCTGCTTGCCCTGATCTTCTTCCTGGGGACCATCACCTTCGTGTGCGCGGCTGGACTGATGTTCACATCGGGATTCCTGATCAGCAGGTCGGCCCGCCATCCCTTCAACATCTTCGCCGTATACGTGCCGGTGGTCCTTACCAGGGCCTTCGGCATCGGACGACCCACATTCAAGTACATGGAGCGCATCAAGAGCCATGATTGGGTGCTCCGGGTGGTTTCCAAGCTGCGGGTTCAGCTCTACCGCACCCTCTCGCAGGATGCGGCCTTCCTGAACGAGCATGAGCGCACAGGCACGGTCCTGGGCATGCTCTCGGACGACCTGGACCATCTGGAGAACTTCTACCTGCGCACCATTTTCCCCACGGTCGTAGCCTACATGATGTGGGTGGTGGTGACCATCGCCGTAGGCGTCTTCTCCTGGCTGACCTCGCTCCTGCTCTTCCTGCTTTTCGCCCTGATCCTGATCCTGATCCCGCTGGTCTCGCTGGCTTATTCAGACGGGCGTTACGACATGGAGAAGGCACGGCGGCAGGATCAATACACTGCAGTGACCGAGAGCTACATGGGCCTGGGGGATTGGGTGATTACCCGCCGTCGGCGGCGCTTCGTGGACACGGCGTCCGGTGACTTCAACGACATCGCCACCGGCCGCAAAGAGCAGAAGCGGTTTGAACGCTGGCGCAACTGCGGCATCCAGATGATTTTCGCCCTCATGGTGGTGGCTCTGATTGTTGGAGCGGATCTGCGTATGACCAGCTCCACCTCCATTGCGGACTTCGCGGCAGCCGTGGTCCTGGCGGTCTTCCCTCTGGTCGACTGCTTCATCGTGGTCTCCCAGGCCGTGGCCGAGGTTCCCCTCTACACAGACTCGCTGGATCACCTGAATGATCTGACCGAGCGGGTCGAGTCCCGGCGAATTGAGCCGAGCGCCCAGACCAGGCTGGAGGGGCCGATCAAGTCAATCGTCTTCGACCATGTCAGCTTCTCCTATGGTCCTGATGACCCCCTGCTGCTGGACGACTTCAGCCTGCGAATCGAAGGTGGGCAGCGCGTGGCCCTGCTCGGTCCCAGCGGCGAGGGCAAGACGACGGTCCTTCAGCTGCTCCTGGGCGACCTGCGCCCCACCAGTGGCCGCATCCTGATCAATGGAATACCGGTCGATGCCTTGCAGGATCAGCGTCCTGAGCTCTTTGGCTACCTGAACCAGCAGGCCTTCCTCTTCAACACCACCATCGCCTCCAACGTGCGTCTGGGCGCTCCCCAGGCCGATGATGATCAGGTTCGCCAGGCTCTGAAGGCTGTACAGCTGGATCAGGTCGTAGATGACATGCCCCAGGGAATCGACACGCCGGTGGATGAGGCTGGCGGCCGTCTTTCAGGCGGGCAGCGCCAGCGTCTGGCCCTGGCCAGGATTGTGCTCAAGCGCACGCCGATCATTCTTCTGGACGAGCCAACCATCGGTCTGGATCCCATAACCGAGCGGCGGCTCATGGCCATGATCTTCAAGGTCAGCCAGGACCGCACCCTTCTTTGGGTGACCCACCACCTCCAGGGGCTGGAGGAGGCCGACCAGGTCATCTTTATGCAGGATGGTCATATAGCCATGCAGGGTCGACCTGTTGATTTGTACCATGAGAACGCCCGTTTCCGTGAACTTTATCGCATGGATGTCTCGGACGTGGACAATGGTGCCGGTCAAGGGATATACTTAAAGAAGCAGTCAGATTCAGATGGACGGAACCCTGTTGAATGACCATCAGGCTGTTTCCCGAGCAATGAATTTTGCACGGTTGTCGGGTCGCCGATCTTGTCGGATGGCTTCCCGGCCGGTCACCGTGCGCCGTCGGTTCATGGACTGGACGGTGAGGAAACCGGAGCCCGTGGAAGCGACCAGGTCGCGAAGTCGGGGAGAGCTGAAAGGTTCTTGTGGGCACAAGCCTGGTCATATCTGAATCCGTCCGGATTCGACCCGTGTACCCGCGCCCGACGAACCCTGCAGAGATTGGGAGGAACGATGTTCACTGTATTGGGATTGTCTAGATTCCAGTTCGCCATGACGACGATATTCCACTTCTTCTATGTCCCTATGACCATCGGTCTGGCCCTGGCGGTCGCCATCATGGAGACCACCTATGTGGTGACCAAGAAGGATGTCTACAAGAAGATGACCATGTTCTGGTCCAAGATCTTCCTGCTCTCTTTCGCGGTCGGCGTGGTCACGGGCATCATCCAGGAGTTCCAGTTCGGCATGAACTGGTCAAACTACTCCAGGTTCATGGGTGACATCTTCGGCGCCCCCCTGGCCATCGAGGCCCTGCTGGCCTTCTTCCTGGAGTCCACTTTCATCGGCGTATGGATGTTCACTTGGAATAGGTTCAAGCCGGCCGTGCATGCGGTCTTCATATGGCTGACCTTCCTGGGTTCCTCCATGTCGGCCATCTGGATTCTGGCTGCCAACAGCTTCATGCAGCACCCGGTTGGTTTCGAGATCAACCAGGCCACCGGTCA
Organism: Bifidobacterium sp. ESL0820; assembly: GCF_052606235.1. Classification (NCBI taxonomy): domain Bacteria; kingdom Bacillati; phylum Actinomycetota; class Actinomycetes; order Bifidobacteriales; family Bifidobacteriaceae; genus Bifidobacterium; species Bifidobacterium sp. ESL0820. The sequence goes on along the minus strand of NZ_CP199594.1, from coordinate 1,247,441 downwards.
TGTGCGGCTGCGCAGTTTTGGTGATGTCATATCCAATCCCCAGCTGTGGATCGAGTTCCCCCACGTCTTCTTCGCCGCCGTCTGCACAGGGGCCTTTGTGGTCATGGGCTGCAGCGCTTTCAGCCTGCTGAGGATGCATATGGGGAACAAGGACCAGGCCGTGGCCGCTGTGGAGGCTGACTCCGAGAAGCAGGCCAAGGTCAACCTGTTCACCAAGTCCATCCGTCTGGCCGCCCTGCTCGGGCTTATCGGTTCCATCTGCGTGATCACCTACGGTGATTTGCAGGGCAAGTTCATCGTGACCGATCAGCCTATGAAATTGGCCGCCACCGAGGCCATCTACGAGGACACCGGTGATCCCGCTCCCTGGAATGCCGTGGCTCTGATCAATGAGAAGGACCATAAGATTGAAGGGTCCGTCGAGATTCCCGGAGCCATGTCACAGCTGGCTTACGGCAAGAAGACAGGCGCCGTCAAGGGCATGAACACCGTCAACAAGGAGTTGCACGAGAAGTACGATGCCAAGTATGGCAAGGACATGAACTACTACGTGCCGGTCACCACCCTATTCTGGGTCTTCCGTCTGATGGTCGGAATCGGGTTTGCCTTTGCCCTGATATCAGCATTGGTGCTCTGGTTCACACGTAAGAAGAAGAACACCCTGTTCACCACACGCTGGAAGCTCTGGATCATGGGTATCTTTACCTTCGCCCCCTTCGCTGCGACGACCAGTGGCTGGCTGGTGACTGAGCTTGGACGCTATCCATGGCTGGTTTATGGTTATCAGACCATTGCCGATGGCGTTTCGCCCACCAGCACGGTGCCGAACCTGCTCTTCACCTGCATTGTCTACTTCCTGCTCTTCCTGGTTCTGGGCGGAGTCATGATCTTCTACACCAGGAGGACCCTGCACCAGGGACCCTTCTACAAGCCGGACGACGGCAATGGACCCCAGCCTGCCAAGGTGCACGGCGCACCAGCTCGGGTGGCCCTGGCCTAATGGTCGGCTGATCTTAAACACTCCCTTCCCCTTCGGCAAATCCCCCGCTTCGGATCGTATGGTCTGGAACGGGGGATTTGCTGTCATAGGGTGTTTGTGATCAGCGGCTGCCAGCTGTGGTGAGATTCAGAAAAGAGAGCAATGCCAAGCATGAAGTGGCAGATATGACGGATGTTCGGCTCGCGGCTGATAGGAGGCTGGTCTCACTCGCTCTAGCTATGCTGCGCCGGTTCCGTCGCGCCGATTCGGTCAGACCTGGGCAGTCAGCTTGCTTACAATCCGCTGCAGCAAGCTGCGTATGCCCTCAGGTATGGGGGAATCCTCCAGGCTGTCTGAAGCCCGCCGCAGATAGTCTTTGGCGGTTTGACGGCTGCTTTCCATCAACTGGGGATGTGCTCTAAGGTAGTCGATTACCTGTTCGGGATCGTCCTGCTGGACCAGGGCTCTGAAGTTCTCATCCTTCTGGAACCCCAACAGAACCGGCAGAGTGTAGATTCCGTCGCGGATATCCTCCAGCTTGGGCTTGCCGGTGTCGCGATCCAGATCAAAATCGTTGATGTCATCGATGATCTGGAAGGCCATGCCTAGATTGCCGCCGAAGTCTCTGGCGGTCTGCTCCAATGCCGGGTCAATTGGCTGGCCGTCAAGGCGGATCCCGGTCAGGCAGGCCAGACGGAAGAGGGCTGCGGTCTTGCCGGAGATGGCTCTGTCGTAATCGTCAATGGTTATGTGGGTGTGGTGGCGGTCGGACTCCTGGTAGAGCTCTCCACCTACGATCTCGCAGACCGTGCCGGCCTGTTCGCGGATAAAGCCTGTGTCAGGAGCGATGGAGGCCATGATTTCCATGTAGCGGGAGAGGATCAGATCACCTAGATAGATGGCGGCCTTGTTGCCCCGGATGGTGTGGACCGTGGGCTTGTTGCGGCGGATGGGGGCGTTGTCCAGAACGTCGTCGTGGACCAAGGTGGCCAGATGAAGCATCTCGATGGCGGCGGCGCCGGTGATGACGGTATCGTCCAAGCGTCCTTCGATCTGCGCTCCGGCCCGCGCAAAGAGAACCACCATGGCAGCGCGAATCATCTTGCCGTGGTTATCCAGCAGTCGACGGTAATCCTCCTGATAGGGCGCTACATGAGTACGTTCCTGGTGCAGGCGGTCGACAACCCGCTCAAGATCCTTGCGCAACAGGAGCTCTTGTCCTTCTGCCATGGAGGTACGCTCCCTCTATCTCGTTAAGAACCGCAACGTATCCAATATACCAAGACCGGGGCCAGGCCTGAAGATTGTCGGCCCGGTCCTTGCCGTCATCGTAATCACTGTGGTCAAGCTAACATCAGGGTGCCGGCCTGCGGTGGTGACGTTGCGGCCTGAATCCGATTCGTAAGAGGACTGCATACATCGGCCTAGAGGCGAAGTCGGGTGAAGTAGGCTGGATGTATGAGTCAGCATTACCACGCGGATCAGGTCTCCCCACAAGGCGGCAAGGGAGAGCATGATCGACCGCTGTCCGTTTCGGCCCGGCTGGGGCGACTTCAGTTCCATTACTCAGGCAAGTTCAGACTCCTGCAGCTGGCCGACGTCCAGGAAGGTCCCAAGGTCTCTCCGGACACGATCAGGCTGATAGGCGCGGCTTGCGATGCGGCAAAGCCCGATCTCGTGGTCTTCTCAGGCAACCAGGTAGCCGGTTACGACACGGCCTACGAGCGCACCTTCCGTAAGAGGCGCTGGAGCACCCCCTTGGACGGCATCTACTCGGCTGGTCTGAGCATGGGTGGCGCTCTGGGATTTGGGGGAGCCTCCCTGAAGCGCTCTGCCAAGTCCCAGGATGGTCAGGCTGCTGCGGACCGCCGGGAACCAGACCGCAGGGATGCCGAGCGTGTACGCCAGCAGAACATCAAGCACACTGAGGATCTGGTCCGCAGAACCGTTGGCCTGATCACCGGCCCGCTGGTTGAACGCGGGATTCCCTTCGTCGTCACCTATGGCAACCACGACTTCCAGTGTGGGCTGGACACCGACCAGATGGATGCCATCTATCGGGAGGTGCCCGGTTGCCTGAACCCGGAGGCCACGGTCGCCCATCCTGATCGAGTCCATGCGCTGATCGGGTCGGCCCTGCCCTCCCAGACGGCTTTCGTCTGCGCTCCGGGCACTTTCGCGCTGCCTGTGGCGGATTGCGACGGTCACGGGGTGGTCATGGGCCTGGTCCTGCTGGACTCTGGCGACTATGCCCGGGCAGGAGGCTATGGCTCACCGTCGGCGCAGGCCCTGGACTTTCTGGCGGCCGCTCCCGATCTTCTGGGCAACCGGTCCATAGTCTTCCAGCACATGCCCATTCCCCAGTTCTACGATCTGCTCAAGCCGGTGCCAGCCACCACAGCCTATGCGGTCCAGGGCTACAGAAGTTTCGACTCCCGTTGCTACATCCTGGACGAATCGCGCACCTGCCCCGGCTCCTACCTGGGCGAGGGGGTCTCCTGCCCGGATGAGGACAGCGGAGAGTATGACCTGCTGACCCGGAACCGGGGCTATTTCGCCCTCTTCGCCGGGCATGACCATCGCAATGGCTTTGTCGGCCGTAGCGGTGATCTGACGCTGGGGGCCACGCCTACATGCGGATTCGGCTCATACGGTCCGGTGCCCAGCAAGCGGGCTGCCCGGCTCTTCGAGTTCGACATCCGCCATCCCCATCATCCTCGCACTCAGCTCCTGGAGTTCGGGCAATTGGTGGGGCGACCAGGATCCCACAAGGTCTACACTTTCGCCATGAGCCATGTGCCCACCTCAACCGGGGATGCGGTCAACCTCTTGCGTCGGCCCGGGTTCTTGGCGGGCGGCCTGACGGCTCTTGCCGGGCTGATCGCCTCCTGGGGATCCAGCAGGCGGCGGTCAGGACCAAGGCGTTAGGGATTCCCGCTCAGACCCTGCGACGGGCGGGAGATGAGGCTCGCAGCAGGGCTTCTGTCAGATATTTGCCGGCAGCCATGACCAGGGGGGCGTAGCGCCTTCCCGGCGTAGTGGACATGCGGTTGACTGGCCCGGAGATGGATATGGCGGCCATGACCTGTCCGGATCCGTTGCGGATGGGGGCCGAGATGGAGCAGACGCCTTCTTCCCGCTCGTTGATGGATTCGGCCCAGCCGCGCTTGCGGACCGTGGCCAGGGTCGCTGCGTTGAACTTGGCGTGCCGCAGACCCTGATGGAGGCGCTCGGGTTCCTCCCAGGCCAGCAGAATCTGCGCTGCCGACCCGGCCTCCATGGACAGCAGGGCGCCTACGGGGATGGAGTCGCGCAGGCCCGAGGCGCGTTCCACCGCGGCGATGCAGACACGGACTTCGCCTTGGCGGCGGAAAATCTGGGCTGACTCGCCCGAACGGTTGAGCAGTGTATGCAGGATGGGCCCCGAGGCGGTCAGCAGTCGATCCTCGCCGGCGGCAGCGGCCAGCTCGGCGAAGCGGGAGCCTAGGACGAAGCGACCATGCGCGTCCCGCAGCACGAAGCGGTGGCGCTCCAAGGCGATGGCCAGTCGGTGGGCTGTGGGTCGAGCCAACCCTGTGGCGTTGACCAGCTGGCCCAGGGTCATGGGTCCGGTCTCCAGGGTGTCCAGAATTCGCACCGTCTTGTCCAGAACGCCGACGCCCGAATGAATCTCCTCCTGATGCATGTTCGGATCATTTGCGGAGGGATATCTGTCGTCATCGTTCATAGAAGGTGTGTCCATGGTTGAATTATGCCATCTCAGTATATGAAATGCAAAAGTTCATAACGGTTGGGCAGTTCCATACTCGGTGATAAGAGGCCGGCGGGGTGCCGATGAGATTGGCGCTCCGGCTGGTCGCAGGTTTTCAGGAGGCGATATGGGACGCACAATGGCGGAAAAGGTCTGGGCCGATCATTTGGTCAGAAAGGGCCAGGGAGGCGAGCCCGATCTGATCTACATCGATCTGCAGCTTATGCACGAGGTGACCAGCCCACAGGCATTCGAGGGGCTGCGCCTGGCAGGCCGCAAGATCCGTCACCTGGACCAGGTCATCGCCACCGAGGATCACAACACCCCCACCATCGACATCGATCGGCCCATCGCCGACAAGGTCTCGGCCCTGCAGATCTCCACCCTGGAGCGCAACTGCCGGGAGTTCGGCGTCCGTCTGCACCCATTGGGGGATGCGGACCAGGGCATCGTTCACGCTTTTGCACCCGTCCTGGGACTGACGCAGCCCGGCATGACCATCGTCTGCGGCGATTCGCATACCTCGACCCACGGGGCCTTCGGGGCCCTGGCTTTCGGCATCGGCACCTCCGAGGTGGAGCATGTTCTGGCCACCCAGACCCTGAGCCTGAAGCCTTTCAAGACCATGGCCATCACCGTCCGCGGGCAGCTCAAGCCGGGCGTGGGCGCCAAGGACGTCATCCTGGCCGTCATCGCCAAGATCGGCACTGGCGGCGGCCAAGGGCACGTTCTGGAGTACCGGGGCGAGGCCATTCGGCGCATGTCCATGGACGCGCGCATGACCATCTGCAACATGTCCATCGAGGCCGGGGCGAGGGCCGGGATGATCGCGCCGGACGATACCACCTTCGCTTACTTGGAGGGCCGGCCGCACGCCCCCAAGGGGACCATGTGGGATCAGGCACTGGACTACTGGCGTACCCTGCCCACCGATCCGGACGCAGTCTTCGACAAGGAGGTCATCCTGGATGCCGACCAGCTGACCCCCTACGTGACCTGGGGCACCAATCCCGGACAGGGTCTGCCCATTGCCGCTGATGTGCCTGTGCCCGAAAAGATCGCCGACCCGGCCAAGCGTCAGGCAGCCCAGGAGGCCATCGACTACATGGGTCTGAAGCCAGGGATGCCCATCCGGGACATCGCCGTGGACACCGTGTTCATTGGTTCTTGCACCAACGGGCGCATCGAGGATCTGCGCGCGGCGGCAGCCATCATGAAGGGACACCACAAGGCCAAGAACCTGCATCGCGTCTTGGTGGTTCCGGCCTCTTCGCGAGTTCGCATTCAGGCCGAAAAGGAGGGGCTGGATCGCATCTTCGAGGACTTTGGAGCCGAATGGCGCAACGCTGGCTGCTCCATGTGCCTGGGCATGAACCCCGACCAGCTGGTGCCGGGGGAGCGCTCCATCTCCACATCCAACCGCAACTTCCAGGGTCGTCAGGGCAAGGGCGGCAGGACGCATCTGGCCTCGCCCGAGGTGGCCGCTGCGACGGCCATCCGGGGAACCATCTGCTCCCCGGCCGATCTGTAAGCCCATCAATCATTCGTCATCGTCATCGCCATCCAGCAGGCAGGAGGTCATCATGGAGCCACTTTCCGTTGTCACCGGGGTCGGGGTGCCCTTGCGCCGCTCCAACGTCGACACCGATCAGATCATCCCCGCCGTATTCCTGAAGCGGGTGCAGAAGACCGGCTTCGAGGACGCGCTCTTCTACGCCTGGCGAAGGAATCCGAATTTCGTGCTCAACCGGCCCGAATATTCAGGTGCCCGAGTTCTGGTGGCCGGGCCGGACTTCGGCATCGGCTCCTCGCGCGAGCATGCGGTCTGGGCTCTGCGGGACTACGGCTTCCGTGTGGTCATCGCCCCCCGCTTCGCCGATATCTTCTATGGGAACACCGCCAAGAACGGTGTTCTGGCCGCCATCATGCCCCAGGAATCAGTGGAGTTGCTCTGGAAGCTCCTGGAGGAGGACCCCGGCACCGAGATGACCGTGGACCTGGGCGCTCGCACGGTCACCTGCGCGGATGTGACTCTGCCCTTCCAGGTAGACGACTATGTGCGGTGGCGGCTCATGAACGGTTACGACGACATTGATCTGACCCTCCAGCACGAGGATGACATCCGTGCCTATGAGCGTATGCGGGCCGAGCGATTCCCCTTCAAGCCGCGTACTCTGCCGGCCCAGCACATGCCCGAAGAGCCGGTCACTTCAGCCAGGGAGGGTCAAATCGACTGGCCTGGACCCCTGGCTGACCGCGGCATCATTTGACCGACGGGCCGTGAGCCCTCATATGAAAGCCATTTGCTCCCTCTTCGCTTACCATGGAATGAGACAGCCATTGATCGCCTGTGACTAGTTGGCGAGTGAAGAGGAGCGGTTATCATGAGGCACAGCAGCGGCGATGTGCACGACTGGGGCGTTAGACGGGCAGTGAATACCCTAAGTGCTTTTGCCTTCATCTACGTGGCCATAGAGACCCTGGCAGGTCTTTTGGGGGGCAAGGCGGTTCTGCCTGCTCTTTTCCCGCATGCTTCCGAGGCACAGATCAACGGCCCTCTGGGTGACTGGACGGTGGCCATCTCCGTAGTGCTGGCCCTGCTGTTTGCCTTGATCAGCCAGTGGCCGGTCATCGTGGGCCATGAACGCCATGGCCAGGATCAGGTGCAGTGGGTCACTGCGCGACGATTCAGCCTGTTGGCCTTGATCATCGCCCTGGCCTGCTTCTTCCTCAGTCAGCTGGTGGCCGGGGTAGCCAACTCCGGACTGAGCGCCATTCTGTCCAGTACTGGCCTGCATCCGCCGTCCGCACCAGGTGATGGAGGCATGGAAACGCCGATCATGCTCTTCTATGGCATTCTTTTGGGGCCCTTTGCCGAGGAGCTGGTCTTTCGCGGGGTCATCATGAACGGTCTGCGCCGCTTTGGCCGGGTCTTCGCCATTATTACTTCTTCTCTGCTTTTCGGCTTCATGCATGGTTCCTTGGTCCAGGGTCTGTTCGGTTTCATTTCCGGCCTGGTTCTGGGCTATCTGGCCATGGAGTATGGGCTGGTCTGGTCCCTGCTGGTGCACATGCTCAACAACGCTTTCTCTTCAGGATTGTTGGCCAAGTACATGCCTCTGGCACCCGAGGTGGTCCGCATCGGCCTGGGCTTTCTCATGATCCTGGTGCTGCTGGTTGGCGTCGTCGGGCTGCTGTTCAAGATAAGGACTCTCCGTGATTACTGCCGCAGCAATCGTGCTCCCAAGGGAATCTACGCTTCCTGGCGGGCGCCTTGGTTCCTGCTCTTCTGCCTGGCATGCCTGCTGATGGCCCTGAGCGAATTCGTGCCAGGACTGGCCTGACCAGACAGTCGATGGCGGCCGGCCCATTGTCGGGATTCCGTCGGGGAAGGGCGGGGTCGGGCTAGACTCGGATATGTATTGTTGATATGAACGTGGGGAAAGGTTCGTGTCGCTGGACGCCCTTGGCGGTCGTACGGTAGTGCATGAAGGGGAAGGATCATCGACGGATGAGGGATGACGAGGATCGCGGCAGCGGCAGCGAGTCTGCTGATGTTCAAAGCGATCAGGGGCGCTGGAAGATGTCGCGCTCCTCTATTGCCCTCATGACTGCAAGCCACAGTGCCAGCAAGGACTACGCCCGTCATTGGGATTATGAGGAAGGGTCCATCGACCTGCCGCCCTTGAGCCTGCCGGGGGAGGCCGTGGATGATGGCTTGGCCTACCCGGGACGGATAGCCCATAGGAAGACCGCGGTTCTGGGTGATGAAGGAGCTGGCGGCAAGGGTGCCAGACCAGTCGGTGAACGACCTTCAGTGCTTCCAGGATCCTATGATTTTTTGGACTCGGTCACCATGGCCAGTCAACCGGGAGTTCCCGCGTTTCCCCCTGAAGATCTGCCAGCAGACGGGCATGGCGGAAAGGAATCTGACAAGGAGTCGTCTCCGCGGCGTGTGGTGGTTCGCCGAGAGCCGGAAGCCGCAAAGGCCAAGGAGATCCCGGCGCAGCCTCAGCAGCCTGCGGCCAAGGTCGTCTGGTCCTGGACGAAGCCCGAAAAGAACAATGGCCCGGTCTTCTCTTGGAATATGCCCAAGCGTCGTAAGCCGTCCGCAAGCACCCGTGCAGGCAAACCTGCGGCTTCCGCTCCTTCCGCAGTCAGAACAGCCGAACCAAAGTCGGCGACTATGCTCGAGGCGCCCTCGGGTTCCGGCGCTGAGGATTCGATGTCTGCGAAACCGGGTTCGGAGATTCCTGCACCCGCAGCCTCTGTTCATGCGTCTGAGGCCCCTGTGGTATTCGCCGACCGGCCAGTCGTTGTCCGTCGCTCGGATGCCGACTGGGATTCCCTGGTCACTGGTTCATCGGCTTCTGGGGACAACGGTGCTGCTGCACAATCCGTGTCCAGTGGAACCGATCATCAGGGGCGTCGGGTCTGTTCGACTCCACGGGTAGTTGCCCAGCCTGCCGCAGTCGCCGGTGACGATACCGGTGGTCGGGTCGTTTCGTCAAAGGCTATTGACGGACAGGAGACGGCGCTCGCGCAGAAGGATCATGACGGCCAGCCCATGCAGACCGGTCAGGCAGCGATTGCCGTTCAGCCTGCCCCTGCCGAATCTTCAGAGGCTGTGAACGCAGCGCCGGCGACGCAGTCGGTCGTCCAGTTTGCGTCTTCGTCGACATCCGTATCCGCTCCAGGCGCTTCTGTGGCTCTCGCCGCCAAGGCTGCCGAGGCTGCTGCAGCTGCTGTGGCGGCCAAGGCCAAGTCCTCAGAGACCGAGGAAGCCGCAGCGAATGCAACCAAGCCGACCCGTTCTTCGCATGGTCTTCATTTCGGCCTATCTGCCAGAAGCCGTGAAAGGAAGAGGGGAGCCCGTCGCTCGTCCAAGCGGCAGGCTGCTCGCAACCGTACCCGTCCTTCAGCCGAGTTGGCAGCTCCGCGGGTCGTTTCCAATGCTTCGGCAGGACCGGTCACAGGGACAGGCCGGCCGGAGCCAGTCAGCTCGCAGCCGATCGCTGTTCCAAGTGAACTTGACGCTGTCGCGCCAGCTGCTGAAGTTGTGGCCAAGCCCACCACCGGCAAGTCCAACACCTACACAGCCAGTTCCGGGGTCCTCCACGCCGTCAACGGACAGGCCGCCTTCGCCTTCGTCTATCTGGCCATATCGGTTCTGGTGCTCATGGTCGGTTCGGGGATGATCCTGCCAGTCGTCATGGAACAGGTCAAGGACCCCAGATCCATCGCCTTCCTATCCGACGGGATTACTCTCCTGTCGGTCCTGCTGGCGCTGACCTATGCCTGCATTTCAGAGTGGAGCGTTATTCGAGGTGTGGATCAGCGGGGACAGGATGCCGTACGCTGGCGAACGGATCGAAGAATGACCCTGGCGGCTCTGCTGGCCTTGGTCGCTGTGCTCCTGCTGGGCCAAGGGATGGTTCATGAACTGAACAAGTTCTTCAATCACTTCGGTCTGCTTCTGCACATCCCCTCCCTGGCCTCGCACAGCCTGCTGGTCACCGGGGCTTCCTCGCCGATGATGGCCCTGTATGCCCTCCTGGCGGTCCCCCTGGCTGAGGAGCTGGTCTTCCGCGGCATCATCCTCAACGGGCTGCGTCGGTATGGCCGGGTCTTTGCCATTCTGACTGCATCCCTGCTCTGCGCCCTGCTGCAGAGTGATCCGGTCTCCGGGCTTTGGATCTTCCTGCTGGGGCTGGCATTGGGATACTGCTCCCTGGAGTATGGTCTGATCTGGGCCGTCGGAGCCCGTGTGCTCGGTGATCTGCTCTTCAGCGGCCTGCCCAATCGATATCTGATGAGCGCTCCGAGAACTGCTCGTCTGTCGATTTTGGCAGTGGCGCTGGTCTTGGTTCTGGCTGGGCTGCTCATGTTCTTCCTGCACCGCACCAGTCTGTTGGACTACCAGCGGCGCTATCGAGCCCCTAAGGGTACATATGTTTCCTGGAGGCAGCCCTGGTTCCTGCTCTACTTGCTGCTCTGCCTGCTGCTGACGGTCTTCAAGTTCGTGCCCGGCCTGCTCTGAGGCATGACGCATTGGCGCTGCGGTGGTGGCGTAGACTTGGACAAGCTGGAGGTCAATGCCGGATGGCCGAACCTGCAGAGGATCATGAAAGGGCATGGTGACATGGGGCAGACAGCGACGGCGCCCGACGCGTCAGGGACCGGGCAGGCTCAAAAGCCCAGACGAGGCGTGGCGGATCGTGCATGGATGAGTGCGGCCAGAGGTATGCTCAACCGACAGGCCGCCCTGCTGCTGGTCTACCTGCTTATCATCAACAGCGTCGGTCTTCTGTTCGGTGTGCTGGCTCAAATGGAGTGGAATGCCGTGTTCGATCCAGTGCCTGCCCACTCGGGATTTATATATGTGATGAGCCATGCGGACAAGGAGTATGGGGGCATCATCAACCTGATCGCCGCCTGCACAGGCCTCTGCTTCCTGGTCTTCACACGACGTCGGCAGATCTGCGATTCCGGTCCTCTGGGCATCTTCCATACTGATCTGCACCCCATGACCTGGCAGGTGCTGCTGGGATGCTTTGCGCTGACGCTGACCGGGCAGACCCTGGCCGACTGGTATCAGTCAGGCATGGACTGGACCACGGCGCGGCTGGGAGTGCAGCAGTCCTGGACCACGACCGAGCAGATCCAGCAGGCCTCGGGTACCATTCCCATGTTCATCTACGTCAGCCTGCTGGCCCCCGTCATCGAGGAGCTGGTCTTCAGAGGTGCCATCCTGCATGCGCTGAAGCCCTACGGCCACGTCTTCGCCATCGTCACCTCCGCGGTCATGTTCGGTTTCTTCCATGGTGACCTTGGCCAGGGGTTCTTCGCTTTCATCATGGGTCTGCTCCTGGGCTATCTGGCCTGCGAATACTCCATCTTCTGGTCCATAGCCCTGCACGTGTTCAACAACCTGGTCGTCAGCGACGGGCTGGAACTCCTTCTCGGGTTTATGAGCGACAACATGTCCTCCTACATCAACGTGCTCATGATGCTGGCAGGCTTGCTGGCGGCCGTCCTGGTCCTCTATTTGGGCCGTCATCGGATTACCGCATTTCTGCGGGAAAACCGCACCTATACGAACGTCTATGGCGCCTGGGCCTGCCCATTTTTCATCATGCTGCTGCTGATCATGGGCTTCACGATGCTGACCCCCTTCGTTTCAGCTGGCGCCTGACCAGTATCCGACTGGTTGGACGCCCTATGCCCGAGGCGACAATTCACGGTGTCCCCACACCCCTTGTGGCAGACTTGCAGATAGGGCCGATGATGCGCCAAAGCCCGGCTCTGAGCAGATACGAGAAGGAAGCCGATATATGCCCAAGGTGAATACACAGAATGATGTGCTGCATGTGGTGGGCGGCAGACCCCTGCACGGTACCATCCAGATCCGCGGGGCCAAGAACTTCGTCAGCAAGGCCATGGTGGCGGCCCTTCTGGCTCCCGGTGTTTCAGTGCTCAAGAACGTTCCTGAGATCCGCGATGTCCATGTGGTCTCGGACCTGCTGAGGCTGCATGGGGTCAAGGTGGATGTTCGTCCCCAGGAGGGTGTGGTCACCATCGATGCCAGTCATGTGGAGCTGGCCGACGTGGCTGATGTAGACACCCTGTCGGGCTCTTCCCGCATTCCCATCCTCTTCTCAGGACCGCTTCTGCATCGGATGGGGGAGGCGTTCATCCCCGTTCTGGGCGGATGCCGCATCGGCAGCCGGCCCATCGATTTCCATCTGGAGACCCTGCGCAAGCTGGGGGCCAATGTCGACAAGGAGCATGAGGCCGGCATACACATCACAGCGCCCGATGGTCTGCATGGGGCCAAGATTCACCTGCCCTACCCCTCGGTGGGCGCCACGGAGCAGACCCTGCTGGCAGCCGTCATGGCCGAGGGGCGCACTGAGCTGTCAGGGGCGGCTACCGAGCCCGAAATCATGGACCTGGTGGCGGTCCTGCAGAAGATGGGCGCGCAGATCTCCGTGGATGTGGACCGGACCATCCGCATCGAGGGGGTGCCATCCCTCAAGGGGTTCACCCATACCTCCCTGCCCGACCGGATCGAAGCTGCCTCCTGGGCCTCCGCCGCCCTGGCCACCCATGGCGACATTATGGTCAAGGGCGCCCATCAGCCCGATATGATGACCTACCTGAATGTCTTCCGCAAGATTGGCGGCCAGTTCGACGTGCGCGACGACGGCATCCGCTTCTGGCATCCGGGCGGCGACCTGCGGCCCGTGGCCATTGAGACCGATGTGCACCCCGGGTTCATGACCGATTGGCAGCAGCCCCTGGTGGTCGCTCTGACCCAGGCCAAGGGTCTTTCCATCGTTCACGAGACGGTCTACGAGAACCGCTTCGGCTTTACCGAGCCCCTGATTCAGATGGGTGCCACCATCCAGCTCTACAAGGAGTGCCTGGGATCCCTGCCCTGCCGCTTCCAGCAGCGCAACTTCAACCATTCGGCGGTCATCTTCGGTCCCACCCCCTTGACTGGCCAGGACATCGACGTGCCCGACCTGCGTGGCGGCTTCAGCCACCTGATCGCCGCACTGACGGCATCCGGCCCCTCCACCGTCCACGGCATCTCCCTGATCGACCGCGGCTACGAGGACTTCCGCGACAAGCTGCTGGCCCTGGACGCGCAGATCGACTGATCCGGCAGGCATAGATGGCTTCCAAAGGCAAACCTTCCCCACGCTCTGCGGTGCCGGCCCTGTCCGACCAGCAGGTGGCGTTGCTGGCGCAGCGGCACAGGTTGGTGGATCCAACCCGCTACTATCCCACCGGACACCGCATACCGGCCCTGGACGAGATAGACGGTCAACACCCTGTGGGGACTACCCGTCTGTTGCGCGGAGTTTCCCAGGTGGTGCGAGACTCCTGCCGGGTCTATGCCTGGGGTCTGGAGCGGGTGCCTCAGAGCGGCCCATTTATCACCGCAGCCACCCATGTGACCCAGTTTGACGTGTTCATTCCCATGATGGCGCTCTTCCACCTGGGTCGTCGTCCCCGATACATGGCCAAGGCCGAGATGGCCCATTGGCCCCTGATCGGCAGCTGGTTCCGCATGGTGGGCATGCAGCCGGTGGAGCGCAAGTCCGGCAAGGCCAGGTCGATTGAGGAGGAGTCGATCAGCATCATCACCTCGGGCAGGCCTTTGACCATCTGGCCTGAGGGAACGGTGTCCCGTGACCCTCTGAAGTGGCCCATGTCGCTCAAGCCCGGTGTCGGATTCATCGCCCTGGAGGCCTCGCGGCAGCTGGGCCGCATGGTTCCCCTGTATCCCAGCATCACCTGGGGGGCGGCTTCGATCAATCACAAGTGGCCCTGGCCTCGAAAGAACGTGGTCATGTGCTATGACCGGCTCCTTGACTATTCCGACCTTCTGGAAGACGTGGATCAGTGGGGAGCGGAACCCCCCAAGCAGTCCGTCCATGCCCTCTGTGTCCGCCTGCGCAACCGAATGGAGGAGGTCATGGCCGAGATTCGCGGCGAAGAGCCCCCAGCGGCTGGATACTTCGATTACGTGACCATGACCCGTCGGCCCAGAAGCGAGCAATAAGGCCGGAACCCGCCTCTAATTCCAGCTGCCTGGCGGCGGTGTCATAGGATGGTAGAGACAAGAATGAGGCTGCTGGTCGGCGTTCCCGTGCGCACGGCATTATGCAAAGGAGAATGATGACGAAGATCGCGGTATTGGGAGCAGGCGCATGGGGAACCGCTTTTGCCCAGGTATTGGCTGACGCAGGCAATCAGGTGATCATGTGGGACATCGACCCGGATGTCGTGGACGAAATCAACAGCAAGCATTCGAATGCCCGTCGCCTGCCGACCGTGAAGAGGCTGCCTGACGCCATCAGCGCTGAGGGTGACCGGGCCAAGGCTGTCTCGGGGGCTGAAATCGTGATCGTGGCCATAGCCGCTCAGCATGCCTGTGAGGCCTTGACGGAATTCAGGGGTCTGCTGGGTCATGATGCCATTGTGGTTTCCCTGATGAAGGGGATTGAACGAGGCACTGACAGACGGATGGACCAGGTGGTCCGCCAGACACTGGATCTGGACTCAGCCAGGTTCGCGGCTGTCTCCGGCCCCAACCTGAGCAAGGAGGTGGCCGCCCGCGAGCCGAGCGCCACCGTGGTCGCCAGCACTGATGCCGATACAGCCATGAGAGTAGCCCGTGCCTGCACGAACGACTATTTCAAGGCCTTCGTCTCGGACGATGTGATCGGCCTGGAAATGTGCGGGTCGCTGAAGAACGTCACTGCGCTGGCAGTCGGGATGTCACGAGGGGCTGGATTCGGGGAGAACACAGCCGCCATGATCCAGGCCAGGGGTCTGGCCGAACTCACTGCTCTAGGGGAGGCCTGCGGGGCCAAGTCCAAGACTTTCGCCGGTCTTGCCGGGGTCGGCGACCTGGTGGCCACCTGCGGTTCATCCCTGAGCAGGAACTACACCTTCGGCTTTAATCTGGGTCAGGGCAAAAGCCTTGAGGAAGCCACTCGCGTCAGCAAGGGTGTCGCCGAGGGCGTGCCCACCACCGATGCTGTCGTCGCCCTGGGCAGGCGTTACCAGGTGGCGACCCCGCTGGCTACGGCCATGAGCCATGTGCTGGGTCAAGGTCTGAGCTGCCGGGGCATGATCGACGAGCTGTTTGGGGGGCAGATCACCACAGAGTGAGTCTGGCGGCCATCAGAACATTCTGACGACTATAGAGGGCGCGAAGACTTTGAAGCCGGCGCTACCAGCATTGTGCTTGACGATATACGGGTTATAACTCAATCGTGCGCCTGACTTGTCTGGTGCCTGCGTCAGCTCAATCATGCCTTGTTCGTGCCAAGCTTGTGGATGAGCGACTCCACCCGTGCCTAGCTGACCGCCAAGGGGATATTCTGCTGTCTTGAGTGATGTATCTGCCCGGGCATGTGCGTGAGGTCGGAATGCGTGCCCAGGATGAGGAAAGCCGAGGGATGATGGTCAGGAAACGTGTTGTGGTGCTCTATGGCGGGCGTGCCGACGAACATTCCATATCCTGCGTGTCAGCGGCCGGCGTGCTCAATGCCATCGATACCGACCGGTATGAGCCCGTCCCCATCGGCATCACCAAGGACGGTCGATGGACCATCGGCGGCCAGGATCCCAGGCAATGGGGTCTGGGCGATGCCAGTCTGCCAAGGGTGCAGATAACCGAAGGCAGCCGTCCGGTCATCCTCGACATGGCCCGTGGCAGAGATGGGTTTCTGATCGGCGACCATGCCGACCTGGTCTCTGGAGCCCAATCTTCCGGGGCAGTAGGTTCCCTGGAGCCTTTGGGGCATGTTGACGCGGTCTTTCCGGTGCTGCACGGCCCATACGGTGAGGATGGCACCCTACAGGGTCTGCTTGAAATGATGGGCCTGCCCTACGTTGGGTGCGGGGTCTTCGCCTCTGCCGCATGCATGGACAAGCACTATACCAAGATTCTGCTCAGCCAAGCCGGCATACCTGTGGCTCCTGGCATCACCATAGACTCCCGTGAACAGCGATCCGGAGCCGGCCTGCTGGCCGCTGTGGAGAAGGCAGAGCTGCATTACCCGCTCTTCATCAAGCCCTCCCGTGCGGGATCCAGCTTTGGCGTGGTCAAGGTGGAAGAGCCCAAAGGCGAAGCCCTGGCTGCTGCGGTCGCAGAGGCAGCAAAGCATGACTGGCGGGTTCTGATAGAGGAGGGCATTGAGGGGCGGGAGATCGAGTGCGCCGTGCTTTCATCGAGCAAGGACAGAAAGCCCCGTACAGCCTGGCCAGGCGAGGTGGTACTGGACAAGGCTGATCAGGACGAGGCCTTCTACGACTTCGACAGCAAGTATGTGGACTCCTCCGCCTCTCACGTAGAGGTTCCCGCCGACCTGCCGGAGGAGACTCTTCAGAAGGTTCGCGACCTGGCTGCCAAGGCCTTCAGAACCGTGGACGGCGCCGGTCTGAGCCGTGTCGACTGCTTTGTAACGCCCGAGGGTAGGGTCATCGTCAACGAGATCAACACCATGCCTGGTTTCACGCCCATCTCCATGTATGCCAAGGCCTGGGAGGCCACCGGGATCACCTACACCGATCTGATTACCGAGCTGATTGAAGTTGCCGTGGACTGACGGTTGCACGAGCGGACAAAGTCAGTTCTGATAGTGGGAGCCCTTTCAATTGTCTGCCGTCTTTCTTGCAGATTTTCTCCTTTTCGCCCTAGAGAGAGTGCTCGCAGTCATAAGCGATATATATATTGGTGCTCAATAATCCTGCTTTCTGCAAAGTCGAGCGGGCCTGATCTTGGGCAGTTAGCTGAGCCACGGAGTCAATTGGTTTGTTGTCCGTGCTCGATTGCATAGGAACAGCATATGATCGTGTGCCTCAAACTCATCAGCTGGAACCCGAGCATGAAAAGATGCCGTATCACTTTTTACGCTATCGATGGTGCCTTTGTACCTTGCTGATCGTTTGCTTTGCGTCTTGAAAGTTGCAGCCAGCTCTTATTGCTCTGCCTTGCTTGATCAGATCTGATGCTCGGGGCGGCCAGCTTTCGAGTGCGTGGGTTCCCGAATTTTCCCGTACGACACGCCTTTTGTTCCAACCAGGTTGTGGCCTTTGGACAGACAGTTATATACTTGTGGCAACGTTACCGCTCTTTTCTGAAAGGAGAGAGCATAAAATAGCGGGAACGTTCTTGCACTGGCTATGGATGTGGACGACGACTGTTCACTCATATCCAAAGAGTGCAATAGGTCCGTATCGTCGACGTTGCGGATCTCTAGAAGTCGCATGAATCAAGACAAACATTCGTCCCTACTCTTCTGGAACTTCTTGCTACCTACTCGGTTGATAGAGCAATCAGGTTGGTATGTAAGGAACGTTGTCAGGTGAGCACTGAATGCTAGCGTTTATTGAGAGGAGGTGTGATGGCATACGTGACAATCCGCGAAGTGGCTCAACGCGCCGGGGTATCGGTATCTACGGTTTCCAGGGCATTGAACCATGCTGGACGTGTATCCCAGGTGACCGAAGCGAGAATAGAACAAATCGCCAAGGAACTGGATTACATACCGGATTCGCGGGCCCGAGCCATGCGTTCTTCCAGGACCAAGACCGTAGGTTTGCTGGTTCCAGATATCCGAAACGGTTACTTTGCAGACTTGGCGTATGCGATTCAAGACACCTTATTCAAGCAAAATTACAGCACGTTCATCGGTACCTCTTCAGAAAGCGGTTCTCGTCAGGATGCCTTTATCATGAGCATTCTGTCGCAGCGAATCGATGGAGCCATCATCGTCCCACAGGGCGAGCAGACGAAAGCCCTGCGCCAGCTCGTAGCACGCGGTCTGCCGGTTATCTTCGTTGATCGGCATGTCAAAGGTATGCGAGATGTCCCGGTGGTGGATTCCGATCCTTTCCCTGGTATGGAGTCGGCTCTGCGTGATGTTCGTGACCACGGATTCAGCAAGGTTGGTTATGTGTCCGGCCCAGTGTTGGATTCTCCGTCCTTACAAGAGCGCGAACTGGCTTTTCGGCAGGTGGCATCTCGTTTGTTTGGAGAAGAAAACCTATTCGTGGAATCGACCAGTTTCGATCAGGCTTCCTGCGCTTCTGTCCTTCATCGCATGAGTGATGTAGGTGCGGACGCCATGATATTCGGGTATTCGCCGGATGCGGTGAGAGCGATGTCCCTGTTGAATGACACAGGTGCCACACCGGGTGAGGAAATGTCAATGATCTCGTTTGATGATCTGGATCTTTTTTCGCTTTCATCTCCCAAGATCTCGGTCATATCTCAACAAGTGCAGGAAATCGGCCACAAAGGCGCACGTCTTTTCCTGGATATGTTGGCTGGCAAGGAAATCGAGTTTCATGAGCGGGTGAAGACGATTTACATACCCCGGGGTTCACTAGGTACTCCGAGAATACGGTAATCACCTTCGTCTCTCCTTCATTAGGGGGAGAGGAAACCGACGACCACCCAGTTCGCATGGGTAAGCCGATTATGAAGAGCGGTACTTCACTGCTGTAGCCCGCTTTTCGCACGGCCTGATGAATGATTTCAATAAGCGCAGCCGCAATGGAGCTCATTGAGTTTATATGAAAGTGAACACTATGACACAATTATCTCTCGTCGGAGTTTCAAAAAAATTCGGCGATACTAAGGTGGTCGATCAAGTATCTATTACCGTCGAACCAGGCAAGGTACACGTTCTTCTTGGGGAAAACGGTGCAGGTAAGTCAACAGTTATCAAAATGATGAGCGGAATTTACCAGCCGGATGAAGGACATATCGAAATCGACGGTCAACAGGTACGCATCCCGAATGTCGATGCTGCCAGGAAGCTGGGGATTGCAGTCATCCATCAAGAGCTGAATATGGTTCCCCAACTCTCGATCATGGAAAATCTGTTCTTGGGTAATCTGCCCTCCTCATCGGGCTTAGTGAATAAGAAAGAAATGAAGCGCAAGGCCAAAGAGGCCTTGAAGCTGATACAGCTGGATGAGGATGTCTCCAGACCCATGGGGGAGCTAGGCGTGGCCCGCCAGCAGATGGTAGAGATAGCAAAGGCGCTCATGCAGAATGCATCCATTCTTATCCTGGACGAGCCCACCGCTGCCTTGACTCATCATGAGTGTGAACATCTCTTCGAGATTATGCGTGACCTCAAGGCCAAGGGTGTGGGCATGGTCTTCATTTCCCACCATCTGGATGAGCTTGCCAAGGTGGGCGATATCGTTACTGTCTTACGCGATGGGCAGTATATCGACACCGTTCCTGCAACCACGCCGGAGCCTGAACTGATAAAGCTCATGGTTGGGCGCAACATTGAGGATCAGTATCCTCGCCAGGCACAGAAGCCGGGAAAGGTGCTTCTGAAAGTAGACGGCCTGACGCGCCAAGGCACCATGGAGGATGTTTCTTTTGAAGTCAGGGCCGGAGAGGTGGTCGGCATGGCCGGCTTAGTTGGTGCGGGCAGGACGGAAGTCATCCGTGCCATCTTCGGCGCTGATGATTATGATTCTGGTTCTGTGACTGTAGAAGGCAAGGTCCTTCCTAAGAATTCCATCAATGCGGCTATCAACGCTGGTGTTGGTCTAGTACCCGAAGACAGACGCGCACAGGGGCTTATCGCAGAGGCCGCAGTCAGTGAGAATCTGGGCTTGCCTACCATGCGTTCAACCGCCCGTATGGGATTCGTGGATCGCTCTGGACAAAAGAAACGCGAAGAGCTGACTGCAGAAAAACTATCAATCCGCATGGCGGGCACCGATCAGAACGCCGGATCCCTGTCTGGAGGCAATCAGCAGAAAGTCGTATTCGGTAAGTGGGCCATGGCCCAGGTCAAGGTCCTGCTTTTGGACGAACCTACACGTGGTGTGGATGTCGGCGCCCGTGTCGAAATTTACGAGCTGATCAACCAGGTAACTGCCAATGGTGGGGCAGTGCTCATGGCTTCCTCCGACCTGCCGGAGGTCTTGGGCATGTCCGATCGAATCATCGTCATGAGCAATGGCAAGGTCAGCGGTTCCATGACCGCCGCAGAGGCCAATCAACAAAAAGTCATGGCTCTGGCAGTTTCCCACATGGATGAAGCAGCCGTCAACGACTGATCAAAGCGCGAAGGAGAAAAGAAATGTCTGAAAAGATGAATGAGGGCAACACAGCTGTCGGGAGATCCGCAGGGGAAGAAATCAAGAAATTCGCCATGAGGAACGGGGCCTTGATTGGCCTTATACTGCTGGCCATCATTCTTTCCCTTGCTACACCTGCCTTCCTCACAGGGTCGAACATCCTTAATGTAGGCATACAGGCCGCGACAGTCGCCATCCTGGCTTTCGGGGAAACTTTCGCCATTGTTGCCGCGGGTATTGATCTTTCCGTCGGATCTGTTGCGGCTGTCTCCAGTATGTTCGCTGCATATGCCGGAGCCTCCATGGGCATGCCGGCTTGGTTGACTGTTGTCGTTGGCATTGTAGCCGGTGCTGTCTTCGGAGCCTTGAGCGGCATCGCCAATGCGTATCTCAAGCTTCCATCCTTCATTGCTACACTGGCCATGATGTCGGTTGCCAGAGGGTTGACACTGGTCATATCGGACGGCAGACCTATCAGCACATCTGGTGTGGTGAATTTCTTCGGCGGCACGATCCTCAATATCCCTGTCCCCATTGTCATGATGATCATCATGGGGATTATCGCAGCCATTATTTTGAATTTCACCACTATTGGACGGTCGATGTATGCCGTCGGCGGCAACATGGAGGCTTCCAGGTTGTCCGGCATTTCAGTTCATAAGACGCAGATTGTCGTCTTCATTCTTTCAGGTATCTTCGCGGCGGTGGCTGGGCTGGTTATTGCAGGTCGACTCCACTCTGCACAGCCGCAGGCTGCTACGGGATATGAAATGGATGCCATTGCTTCGACTGTCATTGGTGGAGCCTCCCTTTCCGGCGGCAAAGGTAAAGTCTCCGGGACTTTTGTGGGTGCCATCCTTCTTGCAGTAATCCGTAATGGCCTCAACATCCTGAATGTCTCCTCCTTCTGGCAGCAGGTTGTCATCGGTCTTGTGATCGCAGCTGCTGTGAGCTTTGATACCTTGCGTCGCAAAGAGGATGCTCACTGAAACCACGGCTTTTAGCAGTACCCGTATCGAAACCAAACAAGTAACAAAAACAAGGAAAGAGAATGAAATGATTAATGTGAAATTCCAAAAGGGCTTGAAAGCGGCTCTGGCACTGGTTTGTGCCGGCACGTTCATGGTGGGTCTGTCGGCATGCGGATCGTCAAGCTCATCTTCCGGCAATGAAAAGGTGGCCCTCCTCGTATCCACACTCAATAATCCCTTCTTCGTGGATCTTCGGGATGGGGCAAAGGCCGAGGCCCAGAAGCTGGGTATCGACCTTCAGGTTTCGGATGCTCAGAATGATTCAGCGACACAGCAGAACCAAGCTCAGAATGCTCAATCCCAAGGAGCCAAGGCTGTGATCATCAATCCAGTGGATTCTGATGCAGCTGCATCAGCCGTTGCTCCTCTCCTCTCATCTAAGGTGCCGGTCATATCCGTGGACCGTGCCGTCACTGGTGAGAGCGTCGACTCTCACATTGCTTCTAACAATGTGGCAGGCGGTGCCCAGGCAGCTGATGAGCTTGCCAAGTCTATCGGCGAAAAAGGCAAGGTCATCATCCTGCAGGGGACTCCCGGAGCAGCTTCTACTCGTGATCGTGGCAAGGGCTTCAAGGATCGGATTAAGAAGTACTCTGGTATTCAGGTCGTAGCTGAGCAGACCGCCAACTTCGATCGTGCTGAAGCTCTCAATGTCACGACCAACCTCATGCAATCACACCCTGATGCCACAGGTATCTATGCTGAGAACGACGAGATGCTGTTAGGCGGCGTCCAAGCGTTGGGTGATAAAGCCGGCAAGGATGTCAAGATCTTCGGCTTCGACGGAACCAAAGATGGACTCAAGTCAGTTGCCGATGGCAAGGCTGTGGGCACCATAGCCCAGCAACCAAAGGTGCTGGGTCAAAAGGCCGTACAGGCGGCTTCGAAGATTCTCAAGGGTCAGAAAGTCCAAAAGACGCAGGCCATTGAGGTGAAGACCGTGACCAAGGAAAACGTCTCGCAATACCAGTAAAAGATAGGCGTGCGAACGGCACGGGTGTGGCTCTTGCCACACCCGTGCCATCGTGTGCGCAAAGCATGTAAGGGAAACAAGAATGCTAACTCATGGGATATTGAATGCGCAGATGGCCGCTGCAGTGGCTCGGCTCAGACACAAGGATAGGTTTGTGATATCGGATGCGGGCCTACCAGTTCCGGATGGAGTGGAAGTGATTGATCTGGCATTGGCTTTTGGTGTGCCTCGTTTTTGTCAGGTCTTGGATGTGCTTAAACCGGAGTTGATTCTGGAGACAGGTCTTATGGCGGATGAAGCTAGAGGGACCGAAGCTGAACGCTGGGTGAAAGAGCGTTTCGATATTCCCCTAACATACTGCCCACACGACGGCGAAAATGGTTTCAAGGCTAGAGTGAATGGCGTGCGATTCGTCATACGCACTGGTGAAACAACGTCCTACTCTAATGTGATTTTTCGCTGCGGGGTCCCCTTCTGAATTTGACTGACAAGAGCAGACATGGCGAGGATAGGGTTGTCCGTTACTATTGTGACCGCTTCTTAATGATTGTCAGAGACGTCTTCTTGTTCTACGAGATTAGGGCTGGTGGACTATAAAGAGTCTGCTCAGAACGGATGAGCATCCTTAGCTTTTGTTGGCTTCCATGCCGCCTATCTGTGATTTGGCCTCCTGGACCAAGTAGTCCTGGCCCGCCAAAGCGCGGGTGGCGGCATCCTGCATATCGGCGGCGATGACGCCCTGCTTGGCGAACATGACTATCTGGCCCTTGATGCCGTAAGGGGTGAAGCCCTGGAGCTGGACGATGGGCGGATTGGCTGGCATGGCCATGCCCTTGGTTGCCTGGGCCGCCACCTGTGCAATGGAACGGGAGGACCTGGCTATATCGGCATCTCCTCGCAGGGTGAAGGGAACCGTGGTGGCGGCCTCGCCTGCCTCGGTGATCTTCTCAAGCGCCGTGGTGTTGAGGATGGAGTTGGGGATCAGCAGCTGGTTGCCGGTCCTGTCGATGACGATGGTATGACGCCAGGTCACGTCGCGGACGGTTCCGGTGGTGCCCTGGATGGTGATAATGTCGCCGGGCTGGACCACCTTGCTGACCATCAGTCCGAAGCCGCCGACGATGTTGGCGATCGTATCCTTCAATCCGAAGGAGAGGGCCAGGCCGCTGACGCCCAGGGCGGCGACCACAGTGGATGGGTTGATTCCGAAGACAGGTTGCAGGACTGTGGCAGCGGCGAAGATCCAGATCAGGGCGCGGACGATGTTGACGAAGATGGAGGCACTGGGCAGGTTGGTTCGCTCCAGGGCACGTCGCATGGCCGCCGCTACAATCTTGGAGATCAAGGCAGCGCAGACAGCCACGACGATCAGAAGGACGATCTTTCCGAAATTCTGGCGGAACCAGTAGATGACGGCATCGCTGAAGCTGGAGATGGCCTGTTCGGACCTTCCCATGGGATCCTTGTCCGGATTGACGCTTGCGATGCTCGTGCTGGCAAAATCGACGGTCGGATTCATGAGGCCTGGTCCTCCGGCTCGTTTCCGGTGCTGTCCGTCAGGGACTTGTCCATCCACATGTGCGGGCATCCCTCGTCCTGATCGTGAATGCCCATATCCCGATACCCTAAGGACTTATAGAAGCCCGCTACCCGTTTTTGGGCATGGAGTGTGAGCCGGTCGGCCCCGTGGCTCCGAGCGGTTTCCTCAGCCTTGCCTACCAAATTGGCACCCCAATGTTGACCGCGGTAGGGCTTTAGAACAGCCAAGCGGCCAAGTGTCCATGTCTTGCCCTGGTCGGGGAAGACTCGGCATACTCCGACGGGTTCATCCCTGTCATAGGCCACGATATGGAGGCTGGCATCGTCGGTTCGGTCGAACTCGTTGTGAAAGCCCTGCTCCTCCACGAATACGGCCTTACGGATGGCCCTGGCATCCTCGGGAATGGCCTCGCTCACCTCATACCGCATGCTTCCTCCTCGCCATGGTCCTCAGCTGCCTCCAATCTACCAAGCTTGACCCTCGGCATGAACGGATGTCCGCAACCGGACGACGAACGGTACCTGGGGCTGTCGGCTGTCTGACCCAGACGATTACATGGATGAGGACTCTGCAAGCAGTGCGAGCTTGCAATAGAGATACTGAAGTGATGCGGGAGCGATGGGATTGGTCATGGGCAAGGATTCAAAACTGACAGGTGCGGCTGGCGAAGCCGGTAAAGGAAATCGGCGCTCGCAGAGGGAGCGGATGCTTGCCGGCGAGCTCTATGACGCCTCAGATCCAGAACTGGGCCAGCTACGAGTCAAGGCCCATGAGCTTTGCCGCCTTTTCAACGCTTCTTCTGAGCAGGAGCGGGACCTGCGTAGCCGGCTTCTGGACGATCTGGTGCCCCAACATGGTCAGGACGTCGACTTCATGGGGCCTATCTACTTCGACTATGGGTGCTTCACCAAGCTTGGCTCGCGCATCTTCGCCAATTTCAACTTCACTGTTCTGGATACCTGCCCTGTGCAGATCGGCGACGATGTGATGATCGGCCCTAATGTCACCCTGGCCACCCCCCTGCATCCCCTGCGGTGGCAGGAGCGGAATCTGAGGCGCCATGAGGATGGCTCCCTCTACGACTACGAGTTGGGTGCCCCGATCACCATCGGATCGAACTGCTGGCTGGCGTCAAACGTGACTGTGGCCGGGGGAGTGACCATCGGCGATGGTGCGGTCATCGGTGCCGGATCCGTGGTCACCCATGACATTGCCCCTGACTCCCTGGCCGTGGGTGTGCCCTGCCGGGTAATTCGTACCATCACCGAGGCTGATCGGATGGAACTGCCAGAGGTGGGCTGAAGGCCTCCTGGTTTGGCGCAGCATCCATGCTGGCCAGCTGCTGGGCTATGGTCTGTGGGTCTCCGCCCGGGCATGCTGCCTGAATGCGCCCGTCCTGGAGGAAGATGACCCGGTGGGCGCGGGCGGCGACGTTGGGGTCGTGGGTCACCATGAGGATGGTCTGGCCGCTGCGGACGGCCAGGTCGAAGAGGTCCATGACCTCCCGCGAGCTATGGGTGTCCAGGGCGCCGGTGGGCTCGTCGGCCATGATGATCTCCGGGATGGCGGCCAGGGACCTGGCGATGGCCACGCGCTGCTGCTGGCCCCCGCTCATATCGGCCGGATAGGTGTTGGCGAACCCTTCCAATCCGACGTTCGACAGGGCAGACAGGGCCGCTTGGGCGGAGATTTTCCTGCCGCCGAAGAGGCTGGGCAGCATGGTGTTTTGCAGGCAGGTGAAGGCGTTGACCAGGTTGTAGTCCTGGAAGACGAAGCCGATATGGTCGCGCCGGAGCCTGGTCAGCTCTTTCTCTTTCATCCGGGTCAGGTCCTCCCCGGCGATGGCCACTCTGCCCTGCCTGACCTGGAGCAGTCCCGCGGCGCAATAGAGGAGGGTCGATTTGCCGGCGCCCGAAGGTCCCATGATGGCCGTCCAGGTTCCCGCCTGACATTCCAGACTGATTTCGTCCAACACCCGGGCGCCCTGCTTCTGCCGTGTTCCATAGTCATAGCAGATCTTGTTCAGAATGAGTGGGGTCTGTGCGTATGGATCCTTGGCCATCCGATGCTGCATCGTTGTCTTCCTTTCGGTCGTCGCCTGCATGGTCCTTCTTCTATAAGACCATGGCAAGAGCTCCCGTCAGGGTGTTTTCAGGGTCGAATCGGGGACGGTTCAGGGTGGAATCCCATGATTCGCATTTGCTCCTGAAAGGTATGTATCGTGAACGTAGGGGGTCGTATCTCTTGCCGGAAGGGGGATTGATGTGCGGGTCGTCATCAGGATGACAGGGATTCGGTGATTGCTTATTTCCTTGGAATTGCAAGGATGCAACCGTCGGTTGACGGCAAATATCGGTGTCTTCGCCGGGTGCAACCCAAAGCTGGTGGCGGCCGGAGCCCCGCACGTTTCATCATGGCCTCGTTGCTGGTTGAATCGGCAATCTGCCGATCGGGAGAAAGAACAATATGAGTTTCAGAACCAACGTGCAGTATCTGCGTTCGCAGCGCAACATGACTCAGGAGCAGCTGGCCATGCTGGTGGGGGTGTCCCGTCAGGCGGTGTCCAAGTGGGAGTCGGACAAGGCATATCCTGAGATGGACAAGCTCCTGGCCATCTGTGACCTCTTCGGCTGCACCCTTGATGACCTGGTCCTGGGCGATGTTCGGCATCCGGGTTCCGGGCAGCGTGCATCCAGGCCGGACCATCAGGAAACCACCCAGGCGACTCCGCCAATCCATGCGACTATGCTGCCTGTCCCGTCTGCTATGGAAGACGTTACCGGCTACGCCTCCTTCAGCAATGTCTACAGTCTTCGGATGGCTTTCGGCATCGCCCTTATCATGCTGGGACTGGCTTTCGGTGGTCTTTTTGCCGGAGTCAGTCAACCGACCGACGCCCAGAATGGTCTGGCCTTTCTTGCTCTGATGATTGGCATCGTCCTGGGCCTGGCCTGTCTCATACCGGCGATTTCCACCAGGAAGGACTTTCGCCGCAGGCATCCCTATGTGGCGGATTTCTATACCGATGAGGAGCGCTCGCGAGTTTATCGGCAGACTACCTGGGAGTTGGTCTGCGGTCTGGCTGTCGTGCTCCTGGATGTGGGTATCAACTCTGCCGGATACCTGATCTGGGGCTGGTCCGATCAGGTCAGAGGGTTTGTCTTCTTCCTTCTTCTGGCTCTGGGGGTCTTTCTGCTGGTCCACGCTGGAACAAGCCATAGGATGATGAACCTCCGTGCCTACAACAGGCAGGTTGATTCCGTCGATGACGGTCGCTGGGATACCTATCGTTACGAGCACCGGATAAGCAATGCCATCAGCGGAACCATCATGGGCCTTTGTACGCTGGTGGCCCTGACTATGCTCTTCTCGGGCAATTACGACAACCTCTTCGGTTGGCGCATCCCATTCTGGGCCATCTGGATCATCGGCGGGGTGTTCTGCGGGGTGCTCCAGTCTCTGATCGGCATCTTCCGCAAGCCTCCTCGTGCTTGAGACCGCTGATTTGCCTTACTCGGCGGAATGTAGTAGTCTAACAAAGTTGTGTGTTCATCCGTAGCCTTGTGCTACGGTCTGGAGCACCTGGGACGACTTGGAAAACAACGTAAAGGAAGTCATCATGG
Organism: Bifidobacterium sp. ESL0820; assembly: GCF_052606235.1. NCBI lineage: Bacteria > Bacillati > Actinomycetota > Actinomycetes > Bifidobacteriales > Bifidobacteriaceae > Bifidobacterium > Bifidobacterium sp. ESL0820. The sequence goes on along the minus strand of NZ_CP199594.1, from coordinate 1,219,905 downwards.
CAGCTCGTTGCGCGGTGTGCGGCAAGGGCCCGCAGACCGGTTACAGTGTTTCTCATTCGCATATCCGGAACAAGCGCATCTTCCGCCCCAACCTGCAGTCGGTGCACACCACCGTTGATGGTCAGAACGTGCGTCTACGTGTCTGCGTCAAGTGCCTCAAGGCCGGTAAGGTGCAGCGCATCGCCGCCTGAGTGCGGTTCGTCGGTCGTATATGGACCCCCGGGGGCATAAGCTCCGGGGGTTCTTGTCATCCTGAGGGATGATGGTCGGCGCTTGCGGGAGGTGATCGGGTATGTCGGCAGTGGCTCGTGTTGGTCTGCACAGTACCGTGGCCTCGCTGGTGGCCAACAGGCGTCGGGTGAGCGCCCTCAAGGCTCTGGGTGTGGTCACGGTGGGGGATGCGCTGACCTACTATCCTTTCCGCATTACCGATCCCATGCAGGTCACCACTATTGCCGGCATTCGGCTGGGTGAGCCCTGTGCATTCGCCGCCCGGGTGGACCAGGTGCGTCTGGTGCCTCTGAGCGGTCACCGGGGCTTCCGGCTGGACGTGATGGTGGACGATGCAGCCTTCGTCAGTAGTCAAGGCGGCACTCCACTGGCTGTCAGGCTGGTTTTCTTCTCTCACAAGAAGCCCTATATGGACTGGATGGTCCGTCGGCTGCAGGTAGGGGCGGATCTGGTCGTGGCCGGTGAGCCCGGCATCTACATGGATCAGCTCCAGTTCACCCATCCCGAGACCCTGGTTGTCGCCGATGCCGATCAGGAGGTTTCATCGGACGCTTCCCGGCCTGATGCAGCCAGCCTTGACGAGGCCCTGGAGCGGGTCCGTCGACCGCGGCCGGTTTATCATGCCAGCTCCCGCATCTCCTCAGACCATATTCACGATGTCATTCTGGGTTTTCTGCGTCTGCTGGCGCAGGCCGATGATGCATCTGGCACCATCCCTGCAGCCGGTGCCGCAGAAGAGGAACACAACAGTGCCGAGGTCCGCATCAATCCAGAAGCGCTGAGCCAGGCCATACCTGATGTGCTGCCCGAGCAGGTCCGTGTCGACCAAGGGCTGATGCATCGCGCTCGTGCCCTGCTGGGCATGCATGCGCCCGACAGCCCTGACGACTTCGCTGCGGCACGCAAGACCCTGCGCTATGAGGAGGCCTTCGTCTCGCAGACAGCCCTTCTGCAGACCCGCCGACAGACCCAGCAACAGCCCACTTATCCATGCGCGGATTCGGGTGCCGACCATCCAGACACCCTGCCTGCCCGTTTCATCGACTCTCTGCCATTCCAGCTGACCGATGGCCAGCGTCAGGTCATCAATGATATCGGTGTCGACATGGCCAAGGATCAGCCCATGCAGCGGCTTCTGCAGGGCGAGGTCGGCTCCGGCAAGACCGTGGTGGCCCTGGCAGCCATGCTCCAGGCGGTTCAGGCCGGTCATCAGGCTGTTTTGGTGGCTCCGACCCAGGTGTTGGCCGAACAGCACTATGCATCCATCGGCGGCATGCTGAAGGCCATGGGCACCGATGTGACCGCTACTGCCGTCGAAGGCCGCCATAAGCCTGTGGACAACGTCACCATGATTCGTATGACGGATCAGCTGGTTCTGCCTCTGGTGCTGCTGACCGGAGGCATGAGACTGGCCCAACGCCGCTCTGCCCTGGCTGTCTCGGCCTCGGGCCGTCCCTGCATTGTCATCGCCACCCATGCGGCCTTCTCCAAGACCTTCCAGGCCCCCAATCTTGCCCTGACCGTCATCGACGAGCAGCATCGTTTCGGGGTCGAGCAGCGCGAGGAGCTACGCCGCAAATCCGAGCGCGTTCCCCATCTGCTGATCATGACCGCCACGCCCATCCCGAGAACAGCCGCCATGACCTGGTTCGGTGATCTGGACATCTCCGCCCTGACCGAGCTGCCCAGCAACCGGAAACCGGTCCGCACGCATGTCATTGCTGAATCGGATGGGGCGACCATGGGTGCCATGTTCCTGCATCTGCGCCGACGGATCGAGGCTGGGGAGCGGGCCTATGTCATCTGCGCCCGCATCGATGAGGAGGACGACCCCTCGTCTGCCTCTGACCGGCCCGGCCAATCTGGCGGTTCCGATGCTCAGCCTGAGCTTCTTGTTGAGGAAGGCCAAGGTGATGGCCAGCGTCCGCCTCTGCACTCGGTGGTCGAAATGAGCCAGCGCCTGGCCGCCCTGCCGCAGTTCCAGGGCATTGCCATGGCCACGTTGACCGGACGAGATGACGATGCCACCAAGAATGCCGTCATGGGGGACTTCGCCTCGGGTCGCACCCCCCTGCTGGTGGCTACCACGGTTGTGGAAGTGGGGGTGGATGTGCCCCAAGCCTCCTGCATTGTCATCTTCGATGCCGATCGGTTCGGACTCTCCCAGCTTCATCAGCTGCGTGGCAGGGTGGGGCGCGGCGGCACCGACTCTTGGGCCTTCCTGATCTCGCGTGCCCCTGCGGATTCCCCTGCTGCCGATCGGCTCGAAGTCATTCGCGACACCACTGACGGGGCCAAAATCGCCGAGGAGGATATCCGCATCAGAGGAGCCGGCGATGTGTTGGGCGATGCCCAGTCCGGCGGCCATTCCTCCCTGAAGCTTCTGCGGGTGGTCACCGATGCGCCCATGATCGCCCGTGCCCGCACCCAGGCAGGCCAACTCCTGGAATCCGACCCCACTCTGGCCGGGCAGCCCGAGCTGGCTGGCGCTGTCTTGGACTTTATGAGAGGCAACGAAGGTTTCCTGGTCTCCAGCTGAAAGGACAACAGACCATATGCACATCATCGCCGGCCGTTTCAAGGGATTCCCCATTCCCGCAGCCCTCAAGGGCACCCGGCCCACCACCGATCGGACCAAGGAGGCCATTTTCTCCCATCTGGAGTCCGAAGGCCTGCTGTCCGGTGCTCGGGTCCTGGACCTGTTCGCCGGAACCGGTGCCTTGGGATTCGAAGCCCTATCCCGCGGTGCCCAGAGCCTGGTGGCTGTGGAGTCTTCTGGTCGTGTCGCCGGACTGCTGTCACGCTCGGCCGCAGGGTTGCGACATCATCCGGCCTGGGATTCAGCCATGGACATTCGCGTCAGCAGAAACCGTGCCGAGCGCTTTGTTCGTCCCCTCTCCTCCGGTCATGAGGATGCCGGTCTGTCCGAGGCCTGCTTCGACCTGGTCTTCATGGATCCGCCTTACGATCTGTCGACGGAGGACTGCCAAAGCATTATGACCGGTTTGACTGGCCGAAAAATGGTGGACGATAGAGGCATGATCATTCTGGAGCGATCGACACGTACCCCGTCGCCCGCGGCTCCTCAAGGATGGGCCACTGATCAGGCCCGCACCTATGGGGAGACAGCAGTCTACTATCTGACAGCCCGCTGATCATCCATGGAATTTGACGGCTGATCCAGAGGTCTCGGATGCGTTTCCAGTGTGTCCCAGCCCAGGTCTTCCAAGAGACGGCGGTCATGCTTATCGAAGGTTGAGCAGTCCAAGCGGGCAATCAGGTCGGGACGGATCCGATTGGTCCGCCTGATGGCCTCATCGCGCCGGAACCGGTCCACCTTTCCGTGGTCGCCGCTGGTCAGTATCTCGGGCACGGCCATGCCACGCCAGGTGGTGGGGCGTGTGTACTGGCGATATTCCAGCAGGGGCTCATCACCTGTGTAGGATTCCTGCACGATGGATTCCGGATTGCCCATGAACCCAGGCAGTAGCCGGGTGATGGCCTCCAGCATGACCGAGACGGCCACCTCGCCCCCATTGAGCACGTAGTCGCCGATGGAGTACTCCCGGACGTCGATCCCCTGATTCCGGTAGTAGTCGGGGATGCGTGCGTCATAGCCTTCGTAGCGGCCGCAACCGAATACCAGCCTCTCCGCCCGTGACAGTTCGGTTGCATCGGCCTGGGTGAACAGGGGTGCGGATGGGTTGGGGAAGATCAGGACTGGACCGGCCGCACCAGCCTTGTAGCTGTCTGCCGGTGAATCTGCCTCGGCTGCTGTGCCATCGCTTTTCTCGCCGGACCTCTTCATCGCTTCTTTTTGTCCATTAACATCAGCGGTGTTGGCTGTCTGGTCCGAAGGCGGTTGTTGCTGAGTCGGTCCATCTGGCATGTCCAGCAGATCGTCCAGGCACTGACCCCAAACTTCGGGTTTCATGACCATACCTGCTCCGCCGCCAACCGGCGTATCGTCCACGGAGTGGTGCACGTCATGGGTCCAGTCGCGCAGATTGTGGGCGTGTATGGCCACCAGACCTTTCTCCTGGGCCTTGCCTAGCAGACTGAGTCCAGTTACGTCAAAATACTCGGGAAAGACAGAGACGATATCGATTTGCATGTCACCAACTCTACCCAAGCCTGTTCGGGTCGGAATCGGGCACGGATTGATACACCTATGAGTGTTACACTGTCTGGGTCTTCAAGTCGCGTATGAATCCGGCTTGGGAGATGTCATCAACGCAGCCAGAGAGCTATAACCGTTGTGTAAACAGCAATGAGAGCGGCATCGGATGATGCCATGCCGTACGGATCCGTGGAGATGGCTATGCGAACAGTCTGATGTGTGAGGAGCGGACGGTCCATGGTCGACCATGTTGACAAGAAAACAAAACTGCTGATTACCGGCACTGCCGGCCTTGCCTTCTGCGGGGTGCTTTTGGAGACCTCGCTCAATGTCACCTTTCCGGAGATGACCAGGTACTTCAAGACCGGGCTGGGCACAGTCCAATGGCTGACTACCGGCTATCTGCTGGTGGTGGCCTTGACGGTTCTGGCCGCCGCCTGGCTGGAGCATTCATTCACGACCCGCGCATTGATCCTGGCCAGCGTCGGAATATTCCTGGGCAGCGACCTGATGTGCATCCTCGCTCCATGCTTTCCTGTCCTTATGGCAGGACGCCTCCTGCAGGGCATCAGCACTGGTATTGCTCTTCCCTTGGTGTTCTCTCTGATCATGAAAAAGGTTCCTCTCCACATCCAGGGTCGTTACGTGGGCAGCGCCGGCATGGCGGTGGCCCTGGCTCCCTCCCTGGGCCCGACTTTTGGCGGAGCAGTCATCCAGACCTTATCCTGGCGAGCCATCTTCCTGATCGTGCTGCCCATTGAGCTGGTATTCGGGATTATTGCCCTCATCTCGGTTGACAGGGAGAGCGCCCATGTCGGTCCCTTTGCCTGGCTCCAGTTCCTTCTTCTGGGTATTTTCCTGACCGGTCTGACCATGGGTTTGAGCACCTTGGATGTGCATGGACCAATCACCTGGCTGTCCTTGTTTATCGGTGCCCTGGCACTTGTTGCAGGGGTCTGTACTCTTGTGCGCCAGCGGACCAGGCTGATCAACATCGCGGTCTTCCGGAACCGTACTTTCACCCTTGCCTTGATCCTCTACTTCCTGGTCCAGTTTGTTCAGATAGGCCTGACGTTCATCCTGCCCAACATGGCCCAGTCCGTACTGGGAGAGACCTCCACCGTGGCCGGCCTGCTACTGCTGCCGGGGAGCCTGCTCTCGGCCCTCTGCCAGCCCATCACGGGCGGCTATTTGGATGGCCATGGCCTGCGTGGACTGCTCGCTGTGGGAAGCACTGCCTTCTTCCTCTCGGCCTTAGGCTTCCTGGTCCTCAGCCGGCACTTGTCCGTCCCGCTGATGGTCCTTCTCTACGCCTGCTACATGGTCGGGCAGGCTTGCGTCTTCAACAACCTGCTCACAGTCGGGCTGCAGCATATCCCAGCCAAACTGGTGCCTGACGGCAACGCGCTCTTCAACACCCTTCAGCAGTATTCAGGCGCCGCCTCGACCGGCGTCCTGGCTGCCATCATCACTGGCATGCCCAAGGCCAGAGGGATCCATGCCGGTCCTCAGGCCTTCCAGTTCGGCGCCGTCTGGGCTTTCGTCTTCGTCTTTCTCATCGTCCTGGGCATCCTCCTGGTGGCATGGTTCCTGGAGCGCAGCCTGGCCGATCAGGATAGGGATGGGATTCAGGTTGCATGACCTCTGATTCCTTCTGAAGGGTTGATGGTGTTAATGCAGGACTGAAATGCCGATCCAGACGGCCCAGCCTATCGCAAGGACCAGGTAGGGCCACCAGTGCATGCGGGTGATGGCCACGAACTCCCGGATGAAGGCGGTCGGCCAGTAGTAGCCCTTGGTGTGTGAGCCGATTCCGTCGGCATTCAGTCCGACCTTGCTGGCGTATTCGCTGGCCCGGAAGACGTGGTAGTCGCTGGTGACCAGGGCCACCCGGTAATGCTCAGGTCCGGTGCCCATCTCGTAGCGGTCGTCCAGGATCTGCTTGGAGTAGCGCAGATTCTCCAGGGTTGTGGTCGACCTGTCCTCCATGATGATGGCCTCGCCTGGCACCCCGCAGGAGTTGCGCAAATACTGAGCCATGGCCCTTGCCTCGCTGATGACCTCATCGGGGCCCTGTCCGCCGGAGACCACGAAGCGCCCCAGGCGCCCCTGCCGCTTCCAGAGGTCTACAGCCTTGTCCAGCCGTCCCCGGAGCAGGGGCGTAGGTTCTTCGCCGCGCAGACCCGCTCCGTGGATGATGATGTAGTCGTAGCGACGCTTGCGGGGCAGCAGCCTGTAAAAACTGGAATAGAGCAGCAGGGCCAGGAAGGAGAAGAAGAACCAGGTGGCTTCCAGGTCGATCAGTCCAGCCAGCTTCTGCAACCATGAGGGGGCACCAAAGCCTGCGAGGAGGGGCGAAAGAAACATGTAGGCCACCACGGCCAGCGCCAGCAGCCCGGGCAACAGAGTGGTCAGGGAGATTCCCTCATGTCGGATGACGATGACCGTGTTGGCCAGCAGGAAGCAGATCACCAGCAGGGGAGAGGCAATGAGCAGGATGACCAGGGGCAGGATCAGCCAGCGCATGCCGAACTGCAGAAGAAGCGCTCCGCCCAGGGTCAGCAGCAGGAGCAGAAACCAGATGGCATTGCGGAACTGCCGTGGCTCCTTGTGCAGGTCCCAGAGGAAGAGCAGGCCGAAGATGATGGCGGGTGCATAGAGCAGGAGGAGCTGCATATAGTTGGTCATGCCTTGATTTCCCTTCCCGAGGACGAACTGGCAGGGTTTTATTCCACTGTAGCGAACAGACGAGCCGCCGCTCGTCCTTGACATGTCACTGCTTTCCAGCCTGCCGTGGTAGCATATATGTGGTAAATCTCACACGTTCAAAAGCTGAGGGTGGGCGATTCCCGACGGTGCGAATTCCAGGTCGATACCATGATAATGATGGGTCCTTTCAGGATTGCACATCGGTGCCTGCATGGGCGTGGTTGGTCGCAAGGCAGCGATGCGGTGGGAGGATCAGGGGTTCAAGTGATGTTGGGTTTCTCTGCGATCCGGAGATGGTTCGGACCTGGCGTGCAAGGTTGTAGAGAGGTGTGGTAATGAAAGTAGTGATATTCTCCACCTGCGTGGTGGACCTCATGTTTCCGAACGTGGGGAAGGCCATGGTGGAGGTGTTGGAGCGGTTTGGCTGCGACACCTACCTTCCCAAGGAGCAGATTTGCTGCGCCCAGCCCACCTTCAACAGCGGGTATGTCAAGGGAAGCATGCAGGTCATGCGCAACGAGGTCGATGCCCTGCTGAGCGTGGATGCCGACTACATCGTGGGTCCAGCGGGCTCCTGCGTGAATATGCTCAAGGAGCTGCCCTTCCATCTCAAGAACGACCCGGTCTATGCCGCCAAGGCCCAGACCATGGCTGACAAGACCTATGAGTTCTCGCAGTTCCTCTATCGTGTGCTGGGTGTGCTGGATGCGGGCGCTGAGCTTGATGCCGTGGCCACCTACCACCGCTCCTGCCACATGACCCGGTTGTTGGGGGAGCGGACCAGTCCCTTCGCCCTGCTTGACCATGTCAAGGGTCTGACCATGATACCCCTGCCGCATATCGAGAACTGCTGTGGGTTCGGCGGCATGTTCTCCATGAAGGAGCCTGAGATCTCCAAGCAGATGGTGGATGAGAAGGTGAACGACGTGCTCAGCACCAATGCCAGCGTCCTCATCTCCTGCGATCCGGGCTGCCTGATGAACATCGGAGGCCGTTTCAACCGGCGTGGCGAGAAGATCACCATCATGCACCTGGCTGAGGTGCTCAATCACAACGTGGATATGAGCCGCGTCAAGTATGTGGAAGGCCGCTCTGCTGGCGATGGGGCTACGGGCTCCGTCAGAGCCGCCAAGGAAGAGGGGGCTCTGGTATGAGCAGCATGGTCAATGGCAAGAAGGCCGCGCAATATTTGCGGACCAGCAAGGCTCCTTTCCTGACCAGGGTCAAAGAGTCCGAGCAGGACAAATTCGCCCAGCAGGCTGTGGCCAAGGCCCAGGATGCGCAGTGGGTCAAGCGTGAGGCCGCCCGACAGGAACTGGGCAACTGGGAGCAGTGGCGCGACCTGGGCGAGCAGATCCGCCAGCACGTCATCCGCTATCTGCCTGACTACCTGGAGGAGTTCGCCGACAACGTGGAGAAGCGCGGCGGCCATGTCTTCTTCGCCCAGACCGACGATGAGGCTGCCCAGTACATCAAGCAGATCGCCATCGAGAAAAAGGCCAAGCACGTCGTCAAGAGCAAGTCCATGGTGACCAGCGAGATCAACCTGGATCCGACGCTGATGACGGTGCCCGGCCTGGAGGTTCTGGAGACCGACCTGGCCGAGTTCATCCTGGAAGAGGACGACTGGGACCAGCCCACCCATCTGGTCTTCCCCGCTCTGCACAAGAACCGCGAGCAGGTTCGGCAGGTTTTCGAGAAGAAGCTGGGTTACAAGGGCGACAACGACCCCCAGCACATGGCCCGGTTCTCGCGCAAGGTTCTGCGCAAGCACTTCCTCGAGGCGGACATGGGCATCACCGGCTGCAACTTCGCCGTGGCTGATACGGGCATGATCAACCTGGTGACCAACGAGGGCAACGCCGACCTGGCCATGTGCATCCCCAAGACCCAGGTGGTGGTCATGGGCATGGAGCGTCTGGTGCCGACCATGAAGGAGGCCGAGACCATGGACAACATGCTGGCCCGGTCCGCCGTCGGCCAGAAGCTGACCTCCTATTTGACCTACACTGCGCCGCGCACCGGCCAGGAGTCGGACGGACCGGACGATGTCTATGTGGTCATTCTGGACAACGGCCGCTCCAACGCCCTGGGGACGGTCTTCGAGCCCATCCTCCAGTGCATCCGCTGTGCCTCCTGCCTGAACGTCTGCCCCATCTACCGGCACATCGGCGGTCATGGCTACGGTTCCATCTATCCCGGTCCTGTGGGCTCGGTGCTCTCGCCGGTATTGGATGGTGGCTACGACGACTTCGGGGACCTGCCCTACGCCTGCAGCCTGTGCGCAGCATGCACGGCCACCTGCCCGGTCAAAATCCCCCTGCATCAACTCATGATCGAACACAGGCGGATCATGATGGACGACCAGTCCCAGGCAAATCTGATCGACGACACGGTCATGAGGGTCATGGGTCTGGGCACCGGCCATTCCTCGCTCTTCCGCACCGCCCTAGGGGTGGATCACACCATGCTGACGCCCATATCCAAGAAGCAGCCGGAGACAGCCAAGAACCTCTTCGCCAGTGATCGGCACGTGGAATGGATGCCCTTCGTCTTCGGCGGATGGACCAAGGTTCGTGATCTGCCAGATCCGCCCAAGCACGGGCAGAACTTCCGCAGTTGGTTCGCTCATCACAAGAAGGAGCAGCAGGCATGACCGATCGTGAGGTATTCCTGGACTATCTGGCCAAGAAGAGCGGACGGCCCCGCCACCAGCTCAAGGACCACCCTCTGGTGCCGGTCAACGACCTGCCGGAGACCACCCTGTCCGGCCACACCCAGGACGAGCTGCTGGAGATCGCCCGGAAGAGCAGCGAAGCCGTCCATGTGGACTTCCGCACCTGCACCAAGGCCGAGTTGCCCACTGCCCTGGATGAGTTCATCGATTCACGCAAGGATGACAGCGACCATGTGATGCTGCCCACCTCCGACCTGTTTGCAGATTTCGGCCTGGAGGAGTGGAGGGACGGTCTGAACCCGCCCGCCACTTTCTGGAAGCCGGGGGCCAGCCGCGAGGAGAACATCAAGACCGCCGACGAGTCCGGGACGGCCATAGCCTTTGCGGACTTCCTGCTGGCCGAGTCGGGCACCATCACCGTGGCTACCACCCCGGGTCAGGGCCGTGCCTTCCACTTCCTGCCGGTGCACTATCTGAGCATCATCCGCAAGTCGAAGATCCTGCCCCGAACACGGCAAGCCATGGACTACTATGATCCGGCCCTGGTCTCAGGTGAGCTCAAGACCTCCAACATCAACTTCATCACCGGCCCCTCCAACACGGGCGACATCGAGATGGTGATCGTGGTGGGCGTGCATGGCCCCCTGGATATGACATATCTTGTGGTTGAAGACATGTAGCTCTATAACATTTCCTGCTTAGGCAGGGCGCATTTCCCATATGTGGGGGTCAGCGGCTCGAAGAAGGACGCTGACCCCCACATTCGCTTCTGCTGAAAGACGGGTTCAGACCAGGCCAGGCAGAAGCCCTCCAGGTGGGTCGATGGCCACGTACCCGTTTTCAATGTCAACCTGGGGTACCAGGGCTTCGACGAAGGGTATCAGCCCTTCCGCCTCCTCGTCGTCTTCTTTGGTGGTCATGCGGATCTGCAGCTGCTGCTGGGCTACGCCGTCCAGCACGTCGCTGACTTGGCCGACCACTCGTCCGGAGGGCTCGCCCAGAGAGTTGCCCGGAGCCATGCGAACCTCGAGTCCAATCAGATCCTCGGGATACCAGGCATCCTCCTGCGCCAGTTCCTGGGCTGGATCCGCCTGGACATACAGTTCAATGCCGTTCAGCGCTTCGGATGCGTTCCTGTCTTCCACGCCTTTGAAGAGGACGATCCAACGCTGTTTGAAGCGGCGGGAGGAGACCACCGTGAAAACCTGTCCGTCCTCGGTCTGCAGCTGGGAGTTGGGGGCGAAGCGCCGCTCAGGCTCGTCGGTGTAGGCATATACGTTGACCTCGCCCTTGAGTCCCTGGGCGCGGCCAATACGGCAGACCCTCAGCAACCTTCGCTGCTGAGGGTCCGGACCCTGCGGGTCGTGATTGGTGGACCGGCTGGGGCTCACCGGCGCACGTCCATGATGTCGACGCGCACCTTGTGGTCTGCCAGCGCTTGGATCACGGTGCGGATGGCGTTGGCGGTCCTGCCGCCTCTGCCGATCACGCGGCCAATATCCTCGGGGTTGACCCGCACCCGCAACAGCTCTCCGCGAGAGTTCTCGTGGGACTTGACCGACACGTCATCGGGAAAGTCCACGATGTTCCTGATCAGGTGCTCAACGGCCTGTGCAAGCATGATAGCCGGTCCTTCCAATCCTCAGTAAATGTGCCTTACTCAGCTGCCTGCTCGGCCTGGGCGGCATCTGCCGACTCATCGGCCTTGGGGGCTTCCTTCTCCGCCTGGGCCTTGGCCTTGGCGTCAGCCTCGGACTTGGCAGCCTTAAGCTTCTGAGCTTCGTTCTGTGCCTGCTCAATGCGGGCCTGGGCATCGATCTCGGCCTGGGGCACCTTCAGAGTGCCTTCCTTGCCGGGCAGATCCTTGAACTTCTGCCAGTCACCGGTGATCTTCAGAAGGTTGAAGACAGGGTCACTTGGCTGAGCGCCTACACCCAGCCAGTACTGGGCGCGTTCGGAGTCGATCTTGATTGAAGAGGGCTGGGTGTTGGGATCGTAGGTGCCGATCTCCTCGATGACCTTGCCATCGCGCTTCTTGCGGGAATCGACCACGACCACGCGGTAGAAGGGGTAGAACTTCTTGCCCATTCTCTTCAGACGAATTCTGGTTGCCAAAACGGCTCTCCTTGGTACTTGGTGTGCCCGGCGGCGTCTCCATGTGGGGCATGGTGGCGCTCCTGGCGTGTTCCTCACGGCCGTCGGAATGAGAGGGCTCCTCCGGACATGAATAACAGCAAAAGTATACCTCAACCATAGGATTAAGGGTCTGCTGTGGCATATGCCTCAACAGACCCTTGGTTCGGTTTTCTCCAACCTGTTCTGACCTAGGTCTAGGCTTCGGCCTCCCTATAGACCGGGGCCTGGCTCTTGTCGTCCAGGATCAGGGTCATGGTTCGCTCAGTCAGGACCAAATGGATCCTTCGATAGAGAGGCTTGAATCCATAGTGGGTCACGGTAACCGAGCACTGGCCTTGGCTCTCCATGCGGATCTGATAGAGGTTGTAGGCCCCCTGCTCGTAGTCGAAGCTGTATCCGTCATCCTGATAGTGGGTGTAGTCGCCATGCTGGCCGAAGAGTCTGAATGTCATGGACTCCTCGGGCTGGTCGTCCATATGCTCCACCAGTCGACCCCAAGGCAGAACGGTGTCGGCCCTGACGAAGATCGGCAGCTGGTCCAGAGGAGCCTCAACCAAAATATCTCGTTGGCCGCCGAAAGTGACCATGGTACGCAGATCCACCCAGTCGCCCTTGGGCAGATAGACCATTCTTGAGACCTGCCCCTGCTCTACCACCGGTGCTACCAGAACCCGGTCGCCGACCATGTACTCATCGTTCAAGTTCCGGGTGCGCGCATCTTCTGGGTAATTCAGGACCAGGGGACGCATAACCGGCAGGCCGTCTTTCATCTGCTTGGCGAAGCAATCGTAGAGGTAGGGAATGAAGCGATACCTCAAGTGCAGGAAGTGCCGGTAAATGTCTAGGACCTCAGGGCCAAAGACCCAAGGCTCCTGGTCTCGTGCCTGGAGTGCGGAATGGTTGCGCAGAAGCGGGCTGAAAATGCCGGCTTCGATCCATCGGGTCAGCAGCTCCGGGGTTGTATCGGCGCTGAATCCACCGATGTCGGCCCCGACAAAGCTGAATCCGCTCATCCCCATATTGCAGAGCTGAGGGATCGACATTTGCAGATGCGGCCAGAGGCTTTGGTTGTCGCCGGTCCAGACCGTTGAGTATTTCTGCGTTCCCGCGTAGGCCGCGCGTGTGATGACGTAGGGCCGTCTGCCGGTGGCTTTTTTCAGGCCCTGATAGGTGGCCTTGGCCATGTTGTGGCCGTAGACATTGTTCATCCTGGCAAGGTCGGACTGCTGATCTTCATCGCTGAAGACGGTGTCTTCCGGTATCTCTCCGTCGAATACGGCGGGTTCGTTCATGTCTGTCCAGATGCCGGCTGCCCCGCTGTCGACCAGAAAACGGCAATGCCCGGCCCACCAGTCGCGGACTTCGGATCGACCGAAGTCAGGGAATACGGACTTGCCGGGCCAGACCCTGTTGACATAGACGCTGCCGTCCGGGTTGGTCGCGAAGTACCCCTTATCCAAACCCTCCTGATAGATCGGATAGTCGGGATCCTCTTTGACTCCAGGATCCAGGATGGGGATGACTCTGACTCCCCGTCTTTTCATATCCGCCAGGAACCCGGCGGGATCCTTGAAGATATTCCTGTTCCAGGTGAAGACGCGGTAGCCGTCCATATAGTCGATGTCGAAGTGGACAGCTTCCAGGGGAAGGTGATACTTGGCGAAGGTGTCGACGATCTGCTCCACCCGGTCCTGGCTCATGCTGTAGCCCCAACGTGACTGTTGGTAACCCAGCATCCAACGCTGGGGGAGAGGGACCCGGCCAGTCAGATAGGTGTAGTTGGAGACCACCTCCTTCAAGGAGGATCCGCCCAGTATGTAATAGTCCAGGTTTCCGTCGACGGCCGAGTAGAAGTAGTAGTCGGCGTTCTCCCTGCCCAGGTCAAGATGGCTCCGGTAGGTGTTGTCGAAGAAGATCCCCCAAGGGTGGCCTTTTTTCAGTCCGAAGAGGACCGGGACGGACTTATAGAGGTTGGTGAAGGTTTCGATATGCGGTCGTGGCTCATCATAATTCCAGTTGTCATATTGATAGGACCGCTTGTTCAGATACCCGGTCTTGTCGCCCAGTCCGTAGAATTGTTCGTCCGGATCCAAGGCCTTGACTACCTGGTAGTAGTGATCCTCAGTCTGGCTCACGCCGGAAACTTCGTGGCCTTCGGCCCGCATGATGCTCTGGTGGGCGGCATCAATCGTCTTAGCGATGGGACGTCTCTTGCCGCGGTAGTCCAGGATCAACGGATTGCCTTGAGCGTCGAAGACGTCCAAGAGCAGGTCAGGTCCGACTTTGACGGTCAGCTGCCCTGTAGACAGTTCCAGATGGTTGTCGACTTCCTTCAGATCGAAGGGAGTCTCCACCTTCTTCTCGCCTTCGATGGCGTAGGAGTTGGTATGTCGTCCCCGATCCTGAAAGACGCGGATGATTTGGTCCGTCAGCACGGTCAGGATCAATGCTCCCTGGTCGGAACTCAGGGTGATGGTCTGACCTTTCGCGGTGTAATGCAGGTTCGTCATGGCAGACGTATTCCTTTCGTAAAGTTTCTTAAGCCTCGTTGGATTCGGGCTTCTGGCTCTTGATGATGTCCATCAGAGCTGCGCCAATCAGCCAGGAGATGCCTCCGATCAAGAGCATGGTCGGCATCGATCTGCCTACCAACGGGAAGATCGCGAAGCTGCTGACCGATGCGATTATCTGCGGGAGGCAGATGAAGATGTTGAAGAGCCCCATATAGGCACCATCATTGGCCCCGTCGGTTTCCGTAGTGAAAATAGCAAAAGGTTCGGCATGCATGGTCAGGAAGCAGATACCGATCAGTGTAAAGGAGCCGATCAGGGCGTACTGGTTGTGGGTGAAAGCGGTCCAGATCATTCCCAGGCCGCCGCAGAGCAGTCCAATCCGGTACCAGAACTTGCGCTTGTACTGGCTGGTCCTGGACAGAACCAGGAATCCGTAGATGATGCCCACGATGGACTGGACGAAGGTGAGGATGCCATACCAGTTGCCGGCGGCCTGGAATCCCGCTGAGGAAGAGTCGGCCGTGTGCCAGACGTTTTGGGCGATGGCCCCGGTGGTGTAGGTCCAGAGGTACTGGACGCCGAAGTAGGCGAAGAACTGGATGACTGCAACCTGCCAGAATGTGCTGGGGGCCTCCTTGAGAAGGGTCCAGTAGGACTTCTGCGGCTTCTTCTCCTCATATTCGAAGTTATGGTATTGCGCGTAGGTCTTAGGATCGTATTCCTTGACCGAGAGGATGGTGTAGATGGAGGTGGCCAGAAGGACGGCCGCGGCGATGTAGAAGGAGAGCCGGACGGACATGGGGACCACTCCCTTCTTGTCGATGTTGGCAATGCCCAGCCCGGTCAGCAGGAAGGGGCAGAGGTTGGCCAGGACGCCTCCCAGATTGCTGAAGGACTGTTGCCAGGACCAGGCCTGGTCCTTCTGCTTCTCGTTGACCATGTCGCCGATGATCATGCGGAAGGGTTGCATGCAGGCGTTGTTGGACAGGTCCATAAGGACGATGGCTGCTGCTCCGAAGCACAGAGCAGTCAGGGACCCGTAACCAAAACCAAAGGAACCGGAATTCGGCAGCAAGACCATGACGATGGCAGCCAGGGGAGCCGCCCAAAGCAGGATGGGCATCCGGCGGCCGAAGCGTGGGGACCAGTGTCCGTCAGAGAATCGTCCCAGGATTGGTTGAATGATCATTCCGATCAGGGGCGGCAGTATGAAGAAGAACCCAAGCTTGCTTGGGTCGGCACCCAGAGTCTGGAATATGCGGCTCATCTGTGAGGTCTGCAGGGAGAAGGCCATGTTGACGCCGCAGTAGCCGAAGGTGATGGCGAACATGGTCTTCATGGTGATATCCGGTAGCGAATGCCGTTTCTTGGTGGAGGCATCACTCGTCATTTGAGGTGCGCTCAAGGTATCTCCTTTGATCTTTTGTAAACAATTACTGTAAACGTTTACGGTATGAGTATACAGCCTCATTCATCTTTTTCATGCCCGGGCGTGTGGCTATGATGGCCGATGACGTAGAAACTGGGTCCGGCATGGGTTCGGCAGAGGGAAAGATGGAGGTCATGGCTGAAGCTTCCAGAGTGACCTTAAAGGACATAGCCCAGCGGTTGGGGCTGTCGACGGCTACCGTTTCGCGTTCCCTTTCCGACACCGGTGAACACAGGGATCAGACGGTACGCTTGGTCAAGGAGACGGCCAAGGAGATGGGGTACATCCGCAACACGGCAGCGGCCGACCTCGTTCAGGGCAAGAGCCATGCTTTGGCTGTCATCCTCTCCAACACCAAGACCAATTTCGATTCTTCAATCATCGAGGGGATCGAACAATCAGCTGCGGAACGGAACCTGGATGTGTTGATTCTCCATGCTGGCAACGCTGATCTGCAAGCCCAGCGGCGGGCCATCACCACTGCGGTAGAGCGTGCCGTCAGAGGAATTATTCTGGTCTCCCTCGAGCTCCAGGAGTCATTGATCGCCACCATAGAGCAGGTGGGAATGGATTGCATATCGCTCTCATCCTTTGTGGGCGGCGGACGGCTGCCCTGCATTACTTCAGATGACTATCAGATGGGGTATGAGGCCACGCAGTTTTTGATTGACCAAGGTCACCGACGGATCGGGTTGGCGGGCATTCCTAAGCATGGTTCAATCACTCTGCGCATCAGCGGGTACCGGCAGTGCCTGGAGGATAACAGCATCCCTTATAGGGAAAGTCTGGTTTTCCGTGGGGGATGTCTCTACCAGGATGGGATAGCCGCCATGAAGCGCTGTCTAAAGACGAAAGAACAGATCACTGCCCTTATCGGTGCCAGCGACCTGGTGGCTATGGGTGCCATCAACCAGGCCAGGGACCAGGGGTTGGATGTGCCCGGTGACGTGAGTGTCATGAGCTTTGACGGCACGGACATTGTAGAAATGGTCAGGCCCACCATAACCAGCGTCACCCAGGCCTTTTACCGTATGGGAGTGGAGGGAGTCAAGGCCCTGCTGTCCGGAGACAAGCCGGGTTCGCGTTTTCTGCCTTTCCGGATAATCAGCAGGCAGTCCACCGGACCGGGCCCTTGCCTGCACGGTGATCATAAGTGAGCAGCCTCTGCTCAGGCTCACAGGCGCAGTTGAGCCAAAAGGCCGCAGTGGTCGGTGTGCGGGACTTTCATGACCTTCATCGATTCGACCCTGATGCCTTGGCTGACCAGGATATGGTCGATTTCGATCAGCGGCGGTAGAAGTGCCTGGCAATGCGGAAAGGTCGGATGCGGCCCGCAACCTAGGGAAAGGGAGGCATCACGCAACCTGCCGGACTGCAGCATAGCGCGAAAGGTGGGGTGGTGCAGGTTGGCGTTGCAGTCACCCATGATGACGGTGAATGCGGGCGATTCCATGTCTGGGGCGGCCGCCGTCTTTTCGCTGTTCAAGAGAGCCAGGCGCTCAATGCCTAAGCCCCATTGTCTGGCGCCGCGTTGGGGCGACTTGGGATGGATTGAAGCCACGCGGATTGTTCCAGCTTGGGTATGCAAAAGCATCAGAGGGACGGCTGAAGCTTCCAAATCAAGGCCTGATGGTTGATGCCATATGGGCTCCAGACGAGAGAAGAGGGCGTTCCTGCCGCCATTGTCATTCTGGGTCTGCGGCCCCTCCACCAGGTATGGCATGATCTGCCTCATTCCTGCTTTCTGCAGATGAGTCAGCAGCGTCGAGTTCACTTCCTGCAGGGCTAAAACGTCGACATCATGGCTTTGAACCTGCTCCATGATGGTCTGCGCATCCGCCTTGCCATAGCGGCAGTTTAGCGTCATGACTCTCAAGGAAAGGGCTGGATGGCTAGCGGCTGGAGCCAGGTCGCGAGTTTCTGTGTGGACCTGTGCTGAATCAGGCGTGACCTGATTGAGCTGGTTTGATTTGGGACTGTCTGCATAGGCATCTGCTTTATTACTAGTATCCGTGCGATGCCTATTGTTTGACAGCAGCCCAGTTCTGTGCCCCGAGCCCGTTGGAGAGGACAGGTGAAACCTGTACTGGAGTCTCCACAAGGTGACCAGAGTCAGCTCAATCAGGGCCAGGGCGGACTGTGGCCAGGCCTGGATCACAATGGCGCAGACCAAGATGACCAACAGGGGAACGGCCAAGAGGTCGATCAGAGCGATCAGCTCCACCAGAGGGCGGTGCCAGTCAGCTCCGGCAGGGAGGAAGCGCAGGGCCATCCACAAGGCGATGAGGCCCAGGAGAATCCAGAGAAGGGTGTTCACGTGCCATTGTCTCCTGCAGGAGAGAGGGGTTTAGCGGCCGCCGAAGAGACCGCCCAGTCCACCGCCAAGGTTGGGCGGCAGGTCCGGCAGGCCTTCAGGCATCTGCGGAGTTTCGGGGCGCTTGGCGAAGGCGGAGCCGCCGGAGGATTTGCCCTTGCCGGACAGGCGCTCGCGTAACGCCTTCTCTTCGGCCTCCCGCTTCATAGGATTGCCTGAACGGGAGCCCTTGCGGCCTTTCTTGCCCTTTTTGCCCTTCTTGCCGCCGCCAGCGCCCATGCCGCCCATGCCTGGGATCGAACGGCTGCCATTGGTCATCCGCTTCATCATCTTGGCCGCCTGCTCGAACCGCTGCAGCAGGCCGTTGACAGCCGAAACCGTAGTGCCGGCGCCATAGGCGATCCGGGCCCGCCGTGAGCCGTCGATGATGCTGGGGTCGCGTCGTTCCTGGGGAGTCATCGACTGGATGATGGCCTGGGTCCGGTCCACCTCCTTCTCATCGAACTGCTCAAGCTCCTTGCGGTGCTGGGCCATGCCCGGGATCATGCCCAGGATGCTCTTGAAGGAACCCAGCTTGCGGACCTGCTGGAGCTGCTCCAGAAAGTCGTCCAAACCGAAGCTGCCCTCGGACATCTTCCCGGCGGCCTTGCGGGCCTCCTCCTCATCGAACTGGCGCTGGGCCTGCTCGATCAGGGTCAGGATGTCACCCATGTCCAGAATGCGGGAGGCCATCCGGTCGGGGTGGAAGACCTCGAAGTCCTTGAGGCCCTCGCCGTTGGAGTCGAAGAGGATGGGCTTGCCGGTCACCGAGGCCACCGACAGGGCCGCACCGCCTCGGGCATCGCCGTCCAGCTTGGACAGGACCACGCCGGTGAAATCCACGCCCTGGTCGAAGGCCTTGGCTGTGGCGACTGCATCCTGGCCGATCATGGCATCGATGACGAAGAGGATCTCGTCGGGGTGGACGGCATCGCGGATATTGCGGGCCTGCTCCATCAGCTCCTGATCCACGCCCAGCCGACCGGCCGTATCAATGATGACCACGTCATAGAGCTTGTCCTTGGCCACTCTGATCGAGTCGGCTGCCACTTTGACCGGATCGCCTGTGACCTGCCCCGGGGCTGTCAGCTCGGATCCGCTGGTCTGCACGCCTGGCTCGGGTGCGTATACCGGCACTTCGGCGCGCTCGCCGACCACCTGGAGCTGGGTGACCGCATTGGGCCGCTGCAGGTCGGCCGCCACCAGCAAGGGGGTGTGGCCGGCGTCCTTGAGCCAGTAGCCCAGCTTGCCGGCCAACGTGGTCTTGCCGGCACCCTGCAGGCCAGCCAGCATGATGACTGTGGGCGGGTTCTTGGCGAAATTGAGCGGTCGATCCACTCCAGCGCCCAGAATGTCAGTCAGTTCGTCGTAGACGATGGAGACTACCTGCTGGGCCGGGTTCAGGGCCTTGGAGACCTCCTCGCCCAGGGCGCGTTCCCTGATGCGCCCGGTAAAGGAGCGCACCACGTCCAGGGAGACATCGGCATCCAGGAGGGCGCGGCGGATCTCGCGGATTGTGCCGTCGATGTCGGCCTCGGTCAGCTTCCCCTTGGAACGCAGATGGGTGAAGGCCTGGGAGAGCCGGTCGGTCAAAGATGAAAATGCTGCCATAATGCCCCAAGTCTACCTGTCAGCCGGGAGATTGGCCGGCAGTTGCTGGCAATAAGCCCGCCTGCGCCAAGACATAAGGAGATGGTGACTGCTTCCTTGTGCTCCTGCTTGTGGCTGTCTATTGGCTACCTAGTGCTTTCGCAGCTGTATTAAGCGCAGAAAATGAATGTTCTTGAGCTTGCAGAACCTTTTGAGCATATCTTGTTTATTGACATAGACTCGGTTAAGACGTTATACTAAGTCGAAACGATTCGATATTGTTGTTGCGCGTTCTGAGGATTGCTATCTCGTGATGCATTTTCCTCGAAAACTTGTTGACATCTTGAATCGTAGTCGATGAATGCGAGGGAGCAGGGAGCCGGCATGAAAGCCAAACAAAGGCCCGAAATGGCTTTTAGCTTGACCGGATTGTTCCGGAAGGAGATCGGCTATGTTGCTTCTGGAAGGTGTCGGGTTCTCGGTTGCGGACTTCAGGACCTGCCTGGAGTCGTTGTCTTCATCCTCAGCCTGCAATGCCAAGCCGAATGCGGCACGATTACTGGCATCTTGAACACAGTCGAACCGAGCAATCTCGGTCGGAACTACTCATGGCCTAGGTCCCATGTCCTCATTTCTTTTTCCATAATTTTTGAACTACGAACCGTTCCCTTCGCCTCGTCGAACGAGTCTGGAACGACTTTCGTTTTGGCCTATCTGTCGACAAAGAGCTGGACAATTACTTTGGCTCGGTTTCCTCCAGCTAATGCTGCGAATCGCTCTTTTGGGTACAGTGTGTGGCGTGCAGTGCTGCTGGATCGACCTCCTTGACTTTCTGTGTTGCTACGGCGCCCAGCCGTTTCCTGCGTTTTATGGGTTCTTCCCTCCCAGATTGGTTTGGAATTGGCCATCGTTGCGGGTGCCTTGGCAGACTGTCAGCGCCTTCTTTATCGTATTTTCGCAAAAGCGTTCACAAGGAATAGCGGAGAGCGCTGTCAAGTAACTAACAAGCTGCAAGTACACTGAACATGGCCGTCCGCTAGAAAAGCAGGGGAGAAGAGCAGAGGGCCCGAACACGAAAGGCAACCATAATCATGGGTATGACCATGCCGAACAACGCAAACGGCCTAGAGGCACTGACTCGCACAACCACGGACCGAACTCGCTGCGTCAATGCTGAGAACCCTCAGGGGGGCAAGGGCAGGGCGGCTATGACGGCCAGTCAATTGGGTCCCTCCAGGAAAGGGACTCCCTGTCTCAAAAATATTGACTCGGGACAGGATGTCGTCCTCGCCGACTTGTCCGGCGCGGGAGAGATCCGTCATATCTGGATGACTGTGACCGATGCCACTTCGCCTACAGGACCCAACGTATTGCGCAATCTGATCCTGGAATGCTACTGGGATGGTGAACAGACACCGTCCGTCAGCGTGCCCCTTGGCGACTTCTTCTGCTGTGGCCATGCACAGGCCTGTCGGGTAGAATCCGTTCCTGTGGCCGTCTACCCGCGCCGCGGGTTCAACTGCTTCTGGCCCATGCCCTTCCATAACGGGGCGCGGGTCGTCCTGCGCAACCGGCACAACGAGCCCATTGAGGCTTTCTTCTACCAGATCGACTATGTGGAAAAGGACGAGCTGCCCGAGGATGTTATGACCTTCCATGCCCAGTGGCGCCGTCAGCGGGTCACCGAACTGGGCCAGGATTACGTCATCTTGGACGGGGTGCATGGTCGGGGCTCTTACGTGGGCACCTACCTGGCTCTAACCGCTCTGGAGAGCCGTTGGTGGGGCGAGGGTGAGGTCAAGGTCTACCTGGACGGGGACAAGGACTATCCCACCTGGTGCTCCACAGGTAGCGAGGACTACTTCGGCGGTGCCTGGAGCTTTGCCGGGCAGGATCCGGATGGCCGGATGCACGAGGCCACCTACAGCGGGGCTTACATGGGCTTCCCCTTCCACTCCAGGCAGTTGGACAACCGCGAATCCCAGTACTGGGATGCCGACACCCCGGTGACTAGGGGATTCTATCGTTGGCACATACCCGACCCCATCATTTTTGCCAGTGACATCAAGGTGACCTTGCAACAAATAGGTGTGGATGAGCAGGGATACTTCGAGCGTCAGGACGACTTGGCCAGCGTGGCGTATTGGTACCAGCAGGAGCCCCACCAACCTTTCCCGCAAAAGGTGCTGGAGACAGGGGAACGGGATCGTCGGCCTCGTTGAAAAATTCTGATTAAGCCCGATTGTTGAGGCGGCTTTTCGATTCTGGCATCTGATGCAAGCGCGACTGATCGCTGACTGCTGCTCCAGGTTGTTCCGAATCGGCCAGGGGACCCCTGGCCAAGGTTTAGGTCAGCAGATTTAAAACTATAGAACACAGGGGGAAGGAGAAAGGTACGTCTTGAAGATGTCCTGCAGCTCAAGAGTGGGCTGAAGCTGATCTTGCCTCCTGAAGCCAGAGCCAAGTCAAGCTCAGCGACAGTCTACATGATCCGCTGGTAGGTTTCCGGAGAGACGGGACGCTTGCCAGAGAAGGCATAAGAGACTGTGCTGACCGAGACTCCGGCCCTTCTGGCGACATCGCGTATATCGGACATGAGGTCAGCGGTTCAGATCCCAGGTGCTGCCAGCGGGTGTGTCCGCCACGGTCACGCCGGCCGCCGTCAGCTGATCCCTGATGGCATCGGCCCGGGCGAAGTCATGATCCTTTCGTGCTTGATCGCGTTCCTTCAACTGCTGGCCTACCAAGGCATCCAGGGTGTTCATGGCTTGATCGTCATGGTCGGCTGCAGCCCCGGCCCAGTGGGGATCAAGAGGATCAAGGCCGAAGACATCCAGCATGGCTCTGACCTGGAGCAGGGCATTAGCCAGCCACTTCCGATCCAGAGCATTCGGATCCGCATCCATAGCCGCGTTGGCTTGACGGATCAGTGCATAGAGGGCGGCCAGGCCGCCTGAGACGTTGATGTCGTCATTCATGGCCTGCACAAAGTCCTCCGGCAGATCGTCCGCACTCAGTCCCGCCACACGGTCACGCTCGGGTTGTGCGCCCAGGATCCGCCCGGCCCGGTCCACGAAGTTGCGGATGCGCTCATAGGCGCCCTCGGCCTCCTGCAGGGACTGGTCGGACCATTCCAGCATGGACCGGTACTGCACCGAGACCAGGGCGTAGCGCACCACCCAGGCCGGATGCTGCGAAAGCACCTGGTCCACGGACAGCCCGTTGCCCAGGGACTTGCTCATCTTCTCGCCCTTCTGGGTCACCCAGGCCGTGTGCATCCACCGATGGGCGAACCCCCAGCCGGCTGCGTGCGACTGGGCCATCTCGTTCTCGTGGTGGGGGAAGCGCAGGTCCAGGCCGCCTCCGTGGATGTCGAACTCCGCGCCCAGATAGCGGTGGCTCATGGCCGAGCATTCCAGGTGCCAGCCCGGCCGACCTGTGCCGAAGGGGGTTTGCCAGCGAGCTGTGGGCGGGTCTGTAGGCTTGGGTGCCTTCCAAAGTGCGAAGTCGCGGGGGTCTCGCTTGCCGGGCTCCTCATCGGTATCGGCAGCCTGGTCATCAGTGTCGATGCTGGGTCCCAGCCGGTCGTTGGCGGCGGCCTGTTCGTCAGCGGGCTGGGTGCCGGTCTGCTGGTGGGTCAGGGCACCATACTCAGGCCAGGAAGCCACGTCGAAGTAGACGTTGCCTGATGGGCGGCCCTGTTCGTCGGGCACCACATAGGCGTGGCCGCGGTCGATGATGCGCTGGATCAGGTCGATCATCTCGGGGATGTGCCCGGTGGCTCGGGGCTCGTAGGTGGGTGGCAGGGCTCCCATGGTCTCATAGGCATGGGTGAATTCGCGCTCGTAGATGTAGGCCCGCTCCCACCAGCGCTGGCCGTTGGCCGCCGCCTTGGTCAGGATCTTGTCGTCGATATCAGTCACGTTGCGGATCAGGGTCACCTGGTAGCCCAGCCTGAGCAGCCAGCGCCTGATCACGTCGAAGGCCAAGGTGGTCCTGATGTGGCCGATGTGGGGCGAGCTCTGCACCGTGGCCCCGCACACGTAGATGCCAACCTTGCCCGGTTCGATAGGCCGGAAGGGGGTCACCTGGTGACCAGCTGTGTCATACAGACGCAGACCAGCTGCGGCCAGGCTGACTGAAGCCTTGGAATCATGCGGTTGCGAACTCGTATCCATATCCTTGAGCCTACCAAGGCTTGCTGACTGCCCAGGGGGAAATGCCGAGCCTGCAGACCCGGTCCGATGGCATGTGTGCAAGAATGGAATCATGGCGAAACCTAGGGTGCTGGTGGTCCAGCATGTGGATTGGGAGAAGCCGGGTCGCATTCTCGACAACCTCCAGGAGTGCGGGCTGGACACCGAGATCACCAATATCGTGGATGAGAAGAAGCCCAAGCTGCCGCGCTCGCGGGAGTTGGCGGGACTGGTCATCATGGGCGGGCCCATGTCGGCTGACGACTACGCGCATCACCCCGGACTCAAGGCGGAGACCAAGCTGGCCAAGGCGGCGATGGCTGCCAACAAGCCCATTCTGGGGATTTGCCTGGGTCATCAGATTTTGGCGCGGGCCCTGGGAGGCACCCTGATGCGGGATCAGGATCCCGAATACGGCATGGGCCCCATCCGCTGGGTGGGGCAGGACGACGACGTGGCCATGTGGAGCAAGAACACGGATGTGCTGCACTGGCACGCCGACCAGGTCACCCTCCCGCCGGGGGCCAAGCTTCTGGCCCGCTCCCAGGCAACCAAGGTTCAGGCTTTTCGGCTTGGATCGGCCTTGGGTCTGCAGTTCCACCTGGAGGTGACGGCGCCCATTTTCGAGGAGTGGATGCAGGTGCCGAGCATGGTTGGCACGATGAAGAAGTCCAAGATCGCTAAAATGCGCGAAGAATTTATCAAAGGGATGCCGCAGATGCAGCCTCTGGCCGATGCTATCTTCTCTGCCTTTGCGGCCAGGTGCTCGACTCAGGCCGCCCAGCTAGCTGCCGCCTGAGGCTACTCCAGCTCCTCCCCGATGGTCAGCCACTCCTCCTCTAGCTGGTCCGACTGCCCGGTCAGATCCTTGAGCTTGCTGTTGAGCTCGTTGAGACCCTGGTAGTCGCCTGGGTCGTGCTCAGCCATCTGTCGCTCAAGTTCCTTGCGTTGATCAGCCAGCTTGGCCAGCTTGCGTTCGATGGCGGAGGCCTGCTTGTTAAGATTTCGCTTGGCAACACGTTCGGCCTTGGCCTGATTATGATTCCCGGTCTCCTTGGCTGATGCCTGGCCCGGTGCATCCGCAGCTTCCCGGTCGGCCGATTCGACCATGTCCAGGTAGTCTTGGACGCCGCCGGGCAGGTGAACCACCTTGCCGTTGATCAGGGCGAACTGCTGGTCGGTCACCCGCTCCAGCAGGTAGCGGTCGTGGGAGACCACGATCAGAGTGCCCGGCCACGAATCCAGCATGTCTTCCATGACGGCCAGCATGTCGGTGTCCAGGTCGTTGCCTGGCTCGTCCATGACCAGCACGTTGGGCTCGTCCAGCAGGATGAGCAGGAGCTGCATGCGGCGCTTCTGTCCGCCGGACAGGTCGCCTATTCTGGTCATCAGCTGGGAGCTTTCAAAGCCCAGGCGCTCCATCAGTTGGCTCGGGGACACCTCCTTGCCCTCCACCAGATAGGTGGGCTTGTAGCGGCTAAGGACCTCTTTGATCCGATAGCGGCCCAGCTTCTCCAGTTCATCCAGACGCTGGGTCAGCACCGCGAAGCGGACCGTCTTGCCCACCTTGACGTGTCCTGCCGTGGGAGCCACGCTGCCGTCAATCAGACCCAGCAGGGTGGACTTGCCCGCTCCGTTGGCGCCTACGATGCCGAATCGGTCGCCGGGGCCGATCAGCCAGGTCACGTCGTCCAGGACCTTGTGTCCGCTGATGGTGAGGGTGTCGGCTGCCGCAGTGCCCGGACGGTCCTTGCCGGGATCGGCGGCCACGGTCACCGAGCCCATCAGTGGGCGCTCGGCATAAGGGGAGGGGACCCGGTCGTTCTTGTTTCCATCGGCATCGGAGTCGGCCCCTGGATAGATCTTGGTCACGTCGACCAGGTCCACCACCTGCTTGCCCAGGCGTGAGGTGGCCATCCGCTTGAGTTCCAGGCTGTTGCGCATGGGCGGCACGTCGGCGATCAGCTCCTGCGCGGCCTTGACATGGAACTTCTGCTTGGTCGACCGGGCCCGGGCTCCTCGGGTCAGCCAGGCCAGTTCCTTGCGGGCCAGGTTGCGGCGCTTGGTCTCGGCCAGATCCGCCTGGCGCTCGCGCTCCACCCGCTGGAGCATGTAGGCGCTGTAGCCGCCCTCGAAGGGGTCGATGGTTCCGTCATGCACCTCCCACATGGAGGTGCAGACTTCGTCCAGGAACCAGCGGTCGTGGGTGACCAGCAGGAGGGCTCCGGAATTCTTGGCCCAGCGGTTCTTCAGATGCTCGGCCAGCCAGTGGATGGTGAGCAGATCCAGATGATTGGTCGGCTCATCCAGGGCCAGGATGTCCCAATCCTGAAGCAGCAGCCGGGCCAGGTCCACCCTGCGGCGCTGACCGCCTGACAGGGTGCCCACCTTGGCCTCCAGCTCCATGCCACCTAGGAGGGACTCCACGATTTCGCGGGATCTGGGGTCGGCAGCCCATTCGTAGTCTTGTCGATTCTCCAGGGCCGCCTTGCGGACCGTGTCCTCGTCCTTCAGGGGATCACGTTGGTCCAGCATGCCAAAGGTGAGTCCATTGCGCATGGTCACCCGGCCCTGTTCGGGTTCCTGGGTGCCTTTCAGCAGGTGCAGCAGGGTGGACTTGCCGTCGCCGTTTCGGCCCACGATGCCGATCCGATCGCCCTCGAAGATGCCCTGCGTCACATCCGTAAAGATGGTTTTGGTGGCAAAGGATAGAGCGACGTGTTCCAGACCGAGATCATAGATGGGCATGATTCCCCAATCTACCGCCAGCCTTGGATGGAATGAGCTCTGGGCTTTCAGGGGTTATTGGTCCTGGCTGTTTTCCTGGTCCCGCTGACGAATTCTGTCTAGATAGCCGGTTCTGTCCGCATCGGTGATAGGTCGCAGGACAGTGCAGGGGTTGCCGACCGCAACTACCTGATCCGGTATGTCATGGGTGACGACAGACCCCGCTCCGATGACGGCCCCACGGCCAATCCGCACTCCTCCCAGGACGACCACGTGACCGCCCAGCCAGGCACCCTGGCAGATTTCGATGGGTCGGGCCTGGCAGGCGCCAGCCTTCCGTTCCTCATAGTCCAGGGCATGGTTGGTGCAGAAGAGCCCTGCGCCGGGGCCTATCCACACGTTCCTGCCTATGATGATCGGAGCGTTATCCAGCATAACGGCGCCGTAATTGATTAGCGTCTGACTGCCGATCCGTATGTTGCAACCGACTTCGCATCTGAAGTCCGGATTGATGACGACATCCTGTCCCACCTGGCCCAGCAGGTCTTCCAGAATCCGTCGGCGTTCCTGCTTCTGTCCGGGGCCGGTCCTGTTATATTCAAGGAAGAGGTTCTCGGCCCGTTCCCTCTGGCGATCGATGTCGGGATGGGTGTCCTGATAGACCTGACCGGATACTATCCGCTCCCATTCGATTCGGCCGGTCCGGCTCATTTCCGCCGTCACATCGTCAGTCATGGGCACCGCCTTCCAGGATAATGGGATGAGTCAGCGGTCGGTGATCTGGGAGCCCAGCACCTTCTCGCTCAGGGCCCGGGGTCCCCGAGTCACGGCCACGGCGCCCGACCTGACCAGCTCGATGATGCCGAAGGGCCGCAGCAACCGCAGCAGGGCTTCCAACTTGCCTTCGGCCCCGGTGGCTTCGATGGTCAGGGACTCGGGGTGGACGTCGACTACGCGCACACGGAAGAGTTTGACGATCTCCAGCACATCGGAGCGGTTGCGTTCGTTGGCTTTGACCTTGATCATGACCAGTTCGCGTTCCACGGCCTCGTCGCCCTTGAGTTCGACGATCTTGAGCACGTGCAGGAGCTTGTTGAGCTGCTTGATGATCTGTTCCAGGGGGACGGCCTCCACATCTGCTGTGACCGTGATCCGGGAGATGTCGTCTCGCTCAGTGGACGAGACGGACAGGGAGTTGATGTTGAAGGCGCGCCGGGCGAACAGGCCGGCCACCCTGGCCAGGACGCCGGGGCGGTTCTCGACCAGAACGGAAAGGGTGTGCCGTTCGGAACCGGGCTTGGATGCTGGATAATTGGCCATGTGGTGCCCCTTTCCTACTTGTTCATGCGACCGGCGGCGTCGCTGGCCATGGCTGCCCGGTCGGCTCCGGTCTGCTCATGCGGCTCGGGCTGCTCCTGCTCAGGACGGATGCCGGCCAGGGGCTGCACGCCCGGCTTGTAGATGATGGTGTCGTTGGAGGCGCCTGCCGGGACCATGGGCCATACCATGGCATCCTTCCAGACGCGGAAGTCGATCAGGACCGGTCGGTCGGTCACTGCGTTGGCCTTATCGATGGCCTCCAGGGCCTCTTCTTGGGTAAAGGCCCGCAGTCCCAGGCAGCCATAGGCCTCGGCCAGTTTGACGAAGTCGGGGATGCCGTTGCCGTCTGTGGGCTTGGCGCCGCCGTCCTCCAGGTTGGTCTGGGAGTAGTGGCTGCCGTAGAAGAGGGTCTGCCACTGACGGACCATGCCGTAGACCGAGTTGTTGAGTATGGCGATGCGGATGGGCAGTCCTGCCTGCCCGGCCGTGGCCAGCTCCTCGGAGGTCATCTGGAAGGAGCCGTCCCCGTCGATCAGCCAGACGGGCCGCGGATCCTCCTCTTCCCTGGTGCCGATGGCTGTTCCTATCGCGGCGGGCAGGCCGTAGCCCATGGTCCCCAGTCCGCAGGAGGAGACCCAGGAGCGTGTGCGTTCAAAGTCGATGAACTGGCTGGCCCACATCTGGTGCTGGCCCACTCCGGATACCCAGATGGTATCCGGATCGGCCTTGTTGCTCAGGGTCTGGACCACCCACTGGGGTGCCAGGGTGCCGTCCGGGCTGGGCTCAAAGGTGGTGGGGTAGTCGTGCCGCCAGCCGTCGATCAGCCGCCACCAGGGCTTGAGATCGGGCTTGCCCCAGGTGCGTTGGGCTGCCTTGAGCGCCGGAATCAGATCGTCCAGCACCTGGCCCACGTCCCCGACGATGGGTACATCAGCCTGCCGGTTCTTGCCGATTTCGGCCGGGTCGATGTCGATGTGGATGACCCGGGCCACCGGGGCGAAGTCCTCCAAGCTGCCGGTCACCCTGTCGTCGAAGCGAGTGCCCACGGCCACCAGCAGGTCGGAGTGCTGGATGGTCCCGTTGGCGGCCACCGTGCCGTGCATGCCGGGCATACCCAGAACAGCTGGGTCGGAATCAGGCACGATGCCTCGCGCCGGCAGGGTGGTGACCATGGGGGCACCGGTAGCTCGCACGAGTTCCTGGACCTGCCGACGCGCGTCGGACCGGACTGCGCCGCCGCCCACATAGAGGACCGGTCTGTGCGACTGGACCAGGAGCCGGGCGGCATCGTCCAGGACGTGCCCGTGGGCCCGCGTCACCGGGTTGTAGCCGGGCAGAATCATCTCCTGGGGCCAGGAGTAAAGCATTTTGCCGTTCTGGGCCGTCTTGCTCAGGTCCACTACCACCGGGCCGGGCCTTCCCGAGCGGGCGATGTGGTAGGCCTCGGTCATGACCCGGGGGATGTCCTGGGCCTTGGTCACCAGATAGGAGTGTTTGGCCACCGGGTAGGTGATGCCCACGATATCGGCCTCCTGGAAGGCGTCGGTGCCGATGGAGTCCACACCCACCTGGCCGGTCACCACTACCAGGGGAACCGAGTCCATCATGGCATCGGCTATGGGGGTGACCATGTTGGTGGCCCCGGGTCCGGAGGTCACCAGGCAGACCCCCACCTTGCCCGTGGAGACGGCGTAGCCCTCGGCTGCGTGGCCGGCTGCCTGCTCGTGGCGAGTCAGTGTGAAGTTGAAGCGCACTTGCTCGTCAATGGCGTCGTAGGCGGGCAGAATAGCGCCTCCTGGAACGCCGAAGACCTGGGTGACCCCCAGATCCTCCAGGGACCGAATCAGCGCCTGGGCTCCCGTCATGGGCTCGCCCTGGGCGGGGACATCCTTGTCGTCATGGTCCCAGTTCTTGGGTACCGAGCTGAATGCTTGCAGAGGTGTCGGCAGACTCATGTTTCCTCTCGACCTCCAGACTGCGCGCCGACCTGCGGCCGTGCATGTCGAAATACGAACCTGTCGGAGCGTCGGCGGGGTGGGCGGACGATTCCCGATCAGGAGGAGGCACCTGTGCCGTTCGTGACGGCGTGCCTCCGGGTTATGCCCATAGTCTAAACAGGGGTCTGGTCGGGGCGTTGGCACAGTACCGCATGCCGGAACTCCGTCTGAAATCTCAGGAGGATTGCTCGGCGCGCAGGGTCGCAAGCAGGTCCTGGTCGTCCAGCTGCTTCCACCCCTGGGCGGCAGCAGCCAGCTGGGCCTTCCGCTTGCTGCTGGCCTGGCCCTTGCCGATCACGGTCCCGCCGTCCTCCAGGCGCAGTTCGGCGGTGAAGACTTGGGCGTATTCCGGCCCGGAGACCGTCATGGCGTACCGGGGCTCGCCCAGGCCCAGCTTGTGGGCCTTGACGGTGATCGAGGTCTTCCAATCCAGTGCCGGTCCCTCAGTGGCCACTTCGGCCAGGGTGTCGTCAAGAATGGTATGGACGGTGGTCCTGGCCCCCTCGATGCCGTGCTCCACGAAGACCGACCCGATCAGCGATTCGACGGTGTCGCAGAGTATGGAGTCCTTGTCAGCCCCGCCGTTTTCGCTCTCTCCGCGGCCCAGAAGAATATACCGCCCCAGGTGCAGTTTCTCCCGGGCGATGGCCGACAGGGCCTCCTCGGAGACCGCTTTGGCCCGCATCTTGGCCAACTGGCCCTCGGTCATGTCTGGATGAACCTTGTACAGGGTCTCGGTGGCCACCAGTTCCAGAACCGCGTCGCCCAGGAACTCCAACCGTTCGTTGTTGGGCATGCCCGGGTGCTCATGGGCGAAGGAGCGATGGGTCAAGGCGTGCACCAGCAGCTCCGGGCTGATCCTGCCGCCCAAGGCCTGGAAGAGCTCCTCAGCCGCCTGGTTGCCGGAATCCACTTGCTCCTGTTCCTCCTGCCGCATGTGGTCTTCCTGATCCTTCCTGGAGTGCCCTGTCTGCATAGCCCTTCTCGCTTTCTCGGCCTTGCCGTCTGATGATATGGAAAAACCCCTGCCACCCGTCGATGGCCGGGGTTTTCTCATTGCGTGTCGATCGCCGATTGGCTCACTTGCTGAACTGCGAGCGAATGGCGTCGCGGTAGACGCGCCCGCGGTACATGCCGCAGCTGGGGCATGCCATGTGCGGCAGCGCAGGAGCCCCGCAGTTGGGGCAGGTCACCGTAGCGGCGGCCTGGGTCTTCCAGTTGGCGCGCCGGGAATGGGTGTTGGCGCGCGAGGTCTTGTACTTTGGCAGTGCCATATTGTCCTCTGTTTCGATCGAATACTTCGAGCTTAAGCGTAGAGCAGTCTACCGCAACCTCCGGTCATTCGCCAGTCTGGCCGTCGTTGCCGGGGTTCTCCTCCTGCTCCAGACGCTGCTTGAGTCCCTCCAGGGCCGCCCAGCGGTCGTCCATTATCTCGTGGTGGTGATCGGGATGATCGTTCAGATCCATGCCGCACTGGGGGCACAGGCCCCGGCAGTCGGGTCGGCACAGAGGTTGCAGGGGCAGGGCCTCCACCAGGGTGTCACGCAGCAGGGCTTCCAAATCCATGAAGGCGCCCCCTCTGGCCAGAGGATAGGTCTGGCCGCTGGCCTCCTCCTGCTCGGCCAGAATCTCCTCCTTGCCATGGGTCGGCTCCGGTTCGGGATCCTTGTAGGGGAAGAAGACCACCGGATCGTCCTGGATGCTGGTATCGACAGGCCTCAGGCAGCGGGTGCATTCGGTCTTCAGCGGTACGCTGATATGGGCCTGCAACAAGAGGCCGTCCACCAGGGAGTCGATGTTGCCCTCCACATGCACGGGTGTTCCTGCCGGGATGCCCACCACCTGGTCCCCGATGCCCTCCGGGGCTGGAAAATCGCGATCCACTCGCGTGCTCTGCCCTGCCCGCGTCGACACCTGGGCCACTGAAACCGCCCAGGGTGAATCTTCCGGTCTGCTCATCCCTGCGTCTCCTCTCCCTGGTCCGAGACTGACGCGTTCATGCTACGCGCTGCCTCCTGCTCACGCTGGTGGAGAACCTCCAGGCCGGCACGCACATCCTGGCTCATCTTGCCCAGCTGTGTGTCAAGCTCGCCCATGACCTGGGCGGCATACCCATCGGCCCCCTGGACCAGACGGTCTGCCTGGGCCTGGGCCGTGTCGATGATGGTCTGGGCCTTCTGTCGGGCT
This sequence comes from Bifidobacterium sp. ESL0820, assembly GCF_052606235.1. Lineage (NCBI taxonomy): Bacteria > Bacillati > Actinomycetota > Actinomycetes > Bifidobacteriales > Bifidobacteriaceae > Bifidobacterium > Bifidobacterium sp. ESL0820. The sequence continues at coordinate 1,187,720 of NZ_CP199594.1, read as the reverse complement.
ATGGCCACCACATTCTCCTGGCCGGCCAGGAAGCGGGCCTGCTCGCCGGCCTCCTTGACGATGTCTGCAGCCCGGCTCTGGGCGTCGGACATGGTGGCGTTGGCCTGGGTCTGCGCCGTATTCAGCCGACGCTCCGCCTCCCTCATGAGCGCCGAGGCTCGCTCCAGCTGCACTGGCAGCATTTTCTTGAGCTCGTTGAGGTCGTCGGTCAGCTCGTCTCGGTCAACCTTGACCAGTCCCGGACTGAAAATGGGGGCCTTGGCCTCATCCAGCATGGCCTGGATCCGATCGATGATGTCATAGACGGTGGTGAATTCCGATCGGGGGTTCCCGCTTTCGTTGCGGTCCTCCTGCAGGTCGGGCAGGTCCTTCATGTCGACTGCTGGCTTGGGCGCGCTCGCTCTGGTCGAGTCGTCGATAGGCTCGTCATCGTCCCTTTCCTGGGTCTGCTCGTTCATCATTGGCTCTTTTCCGTGTGCGGTGTGTCCCTGTGCAATGTGTCTATCAGTGCATCCACGACACTGTCAGGGACCATGCCGGTGATGTCCCCTCCATGTCTGGCTACGTCCTTGACGATGGTGCTGGAGATGTGTTCCCTCACCGGATCGGCTGGCAGGAAGAGCGTTTCCACTCCGGACAGCTTGCGATTGACCAGGGCCATGCCCAGCTCGGCCTCATAGTCCCCGTTCTGCCTGAGTCCCTTGACGATGACCGAGGCGCCCACTTTACGGCAGTAGTCGGTGATCAGGCCATCGGTAGAGGCTACGGTGATGTTCGGGTATCCGTCCTCGTCCAGGGCCCGGCGGATCATGGCCACCCGCTCCTGTTCGCTGAACATGGGGGTCTTGGCAGCGTTGACGGCCACAACCACGTGGACCGTCTCGAAGAAGCAGGCGCAGCGTTCGATCACATCCATGTGGCCGGAGGTGACCGGATCGTATGAGCCAGGGCATACAGCGATAGTCATGATTCTCAGCGTAGCGCGTCATAGGGAGCGAACGTGCAGCTCGCCGCCGTACCATGGATGTCATGACTGCAAGCAAGAGCATTCGCATGGAGTATCCGGAGCGGGAGCAGAACCCCGACCAGGGCACTGGCACGGCCGTGCTGGATCGTCCGGACACCGAGACCGCCGAGAAGACCCGGCTGAGCGACCAGGGCGACGCTGACCGGTTCGCCCACTACGTCTCCCGTGAGCGCATCGCCGAGTCCAAGCTGACCGGCCGGCCTGTCGTGGCCCTCTGCGGCAAGGTCTGGGTGCCCAAGCACGATCCCTCCCAGTACCCGGTCTGCCCGGACTGCAAGCGCATCTACGAACAGATGACGGGCGGCAGCCACTGAGCGCTACTGAACGGTCCAGGCTGCTTCAGGACCGCTTGCCCAAGGCGATCCGGTCGATCATCTCCAGCTCTTCCTGGCTGAAGTCGGCCGACTGGACGGCCTTGAGATTGTCCAGGATCTGCTCGGGCTTGGAGGCGCCGATGAGCACCGAGGTGACAGCGGGGTCCCTGAGCAACCAGGCCAGGGCCATTTCTGCCAGACTCTGGCCGCGTTGGTGGGCCAGATCGTTCAAATCCTGAATCTGCTTCAGCCGCTGGGGGGTCAACGCAGACTCCTTGAGGAAGCGGCCGTCGGCACGAATCCGGCTGTCCTCGGGAATCCCATGCAGGTAGCGATCGGTCAGCAGCCCCTGGGCCAGCGGGCTGAAAGTGATCAGTCCCTTCTTCTCTTTCAGCACCGCCTCTTTGAGTCCGTTGTCCTCGATGGTTCTGTCGAAGATGGAGTAGCGGTTCTGGTTGATGATGAAGGGGACGTGCATCTCAGTCAGGATGGCCGCAGCCCGTGCCATGGTCGGCCCGTCATAGTTGGACAGTCCCAGGTAGAGGGCCTTGCCGCTGGTGACCGCCTGGGCCAGGGCGCCCATGGTCTCTTCCAGGGGAGTGTTCGGGTCGGGGCGGTGGTGGTAGAAGATGTCCACATAATCAAGCCCCAGACGTTTCAGGCTCTGGTCCAGTCCGGACAGCAGATGCTTGCGTGAGCCAAAGTCCCCATAAGGGCCAGGCCACATTCCATAACCGGCCTTGGTTGAGATGACCAGCTCCTGGCGGTGGCGGCTGAAGCACCGGCGCAGGATGATTCCCGTGTTGCGCTCGGCGGCGCCTGGTCCAGGCCCGTAGTTGTCGGCCAGGTCGAAATGGGTGATGCCGTGGTCGAAGGCCGTCGTGCATAGCTCCTGCATACGGTCCAAGGGCGTGGTGTCGCCGAAGTTGTGCCAGCAGCCCAGGCAGATGGGCGGCAGTTTCAGACCGCTGTCGCCGCAGTGCCGGTAGGTCGTGCAATCATATCGGTTCGGGTCAGGCTGGTAGGTTTCGGATTGTGCGTTCATCAGATGCTCCTCACTAGGGTGGGAAGGACCGGTTCGCCCTTCATCAGGCTGAGGGCGTTGATGGGCATCTCCTCGAGGGCCTTGGCCCGGTGCTCCCGGGCATCCAGGACTGCCTGCTCGCCTTGGAACTCCGGCCTGCTTTGGCCATGGTCCACGTAGGTGACCAGCAGATCCCGCCAGTCCTGCTCAGGAGTAAAGGCTGCCAGCGCATCCTCAGCGCCCGAGATGACGTGCTCGGCATCGGCCACCCCGTTGTGATAGGAGCGGTAGGCCAGCTTGCGTCCTGGCACCGAGGCCTTGCCCACCGACTTCTTGGCGACGGCCTGCATGACCCCGTCGGAGTTCTCGCGCTCGGTCAGCTTGTAGACCATGGCGCAGGTGGGGGCTCCCGAACCGGTGACCAGCATGGTGCCTACCCCGTAGGAGTCCACTGGGGCATCCTGCAGGGAGGCGATGGCGTACTCGTCCAGATCGTTGGTGACGGTGATGGTGGCCTTGGTGGCTCCCAGGGAGTCCAGTTGGGCGCGGACCTGCTGGGCCAGCGAGCCAAGGTCTCCAGAGTCGATGCGGACCCCGCCCAGCTCTGGTCCGGCCACATCGACGGCTGTCCTGACGGCCTCCTCGATGGAGTAGGTGTCGGTCAGCAGGGTGGTTCCCTTGCCCAGGGCCTGGATCTGCCCCTGGAAGGCCTCGCGTTCATTGTCATGAAGGAGGGTGAATGAATGGGCTGCGGTTCCGATGGCCTTAAAGCCGTATCGCTTGGCCGCCAGCAGGTTTGAGGTCCCCTGGAATCCGCCGACTATGGCCGCTCTGGCTGCTGCCACGGCTGCATATTCATTGGCCCGGCGCGCGCCCATGTCCATGCAGGGCCGGCCCTTGGCCGCGGTGACCATGCGGGAGGCGGCCGAGGCTACGGCCGAGTCGTAGTTGAGTATGGACAGGACCAGGGTCTCCAGCAGGGTGCATTCGCCGAAGCCGCCTTCGACCTGCAGAATGGGGGAGTCGGGGAAGAATATCTCGCCCTCCCGGTAGCCGCGGATGGTTCCGGTGAAGCGGAAGTGTTCCAGCCAGTCGATGGTGGTCTGGCTGACGATGTGACGGTCGGACAGGAAGCGAAGCTCGTCCTCGCTGAGGTGGAAATCCGCCAGCGCATCCAGAATCCGCCCAGTGCCTGCCACCACTCCGTAGCGGCGCCCCGCCGGCAGGTGCCGGGTGTATACCTCGAAGACGGATCGTCGTCCGGCCGTACCGTCCTGCAAGGCGGCATCCAGCATGGTGTATTCATACATGTCGGTCATCAGAGCCGTAGAGGTTCCGGTGTCCTTGCTATTGTTTTCAGCGTTCATATCTTCCCCTTTGTGGGTGGAAAAGCCCTTGGTTGGCCCCCAGTCTAATCCTCTGCCGACCTACTGGCTCGCCCTGCCCTCCCAAGGTCGGGCTATGCTGATCCGCATGAGATTCGTCGTGGGCATCTACCGATTGCTGATCGCCTTTTTCTGCCTGGGCGGCACCTACGAGGCCTGGCTGCTGGGAATCGGCAACAAGTGGGTCTATTTTACCTTCCAGACCAATATCGCCCTGGGCCTGGTCATGCTCTGGGCCGGAGCGGCCACCCTGCTCAAGGGCATCCAGCCTCCCGCCTGGCTCAAAGGATGTCTGACGCTCTACATCGTCATCACCGGGCTGGTGGCCATCCTGGTTCTGGGGCTGAACAGCACGGACTACCAGCTGGTCCTGGGCATCCGGACCACATGGATGATTCACGTCATCAGCCCCATCCTGGCATCGGTGGACTTCCTCTTGTTCGACCCTCATCGTCGTTTCCACTGGCACAACGTGCTGACCTGGCTGATCTATTTCCCCTTCTACGTAGCCTTCGTGCTGATCAGAGCCGCCATCTGGCCTCATTCGGGACCGCAGCCGGGCGGCAATCCCTACCCCTATGCCTTCTTGGACCTCGAGCACTTGGGCTGGGCCCAATTGACGGTCAACCTGGCTGAGTATCTGGTCGTCTTCTTTGCTCTGTCGCTGGTCGTCTTCCTGATTGATCGCATCCTGCCGGCCAAGACACCGCTGACCATTGATCGGTAGACGGCTGACGGAATAATAGAGACCAGACCAGGGGAGCCTGGGCGGAACGGGAAAGGATCATCACTGATGGTTGCTATCAAGGACATGCTCCAGGAGGGTGCCGTGCTGAGGCCTGACGGCAGGGCGGCTGATGAGTTGCGGCCGGTCGTCATCACCAGGCATTGGACGGAGGCCCCCGAGGGATCGGTGCTGATCGAGTGCGGCAAGACCCGAGTCATGTGCACGGCTTCCTTCACGCCGACGCTGCCCCGTTGGCGCAAGGACTCCGGGCTGGGCTGGGTCACGGCCGAGTACGCCATGCTCCCTAGGGCCACCAGCGACCGTACTGCACGCGAGTCGGTCCGGGGAAAGGTCGGTGGCCGCACCCAGGAGATCAGCCGGCTGATAGGCCGTTGCCTGCGCGGTGTGGTGGACATGAAGGCCCTGGGCGAGAATCAGATCCAGCTGGACTGCGATGTGCTTCAGGCCGATGGCGGCACCCGTACAGCCTCGGTCACCGGCGCCTATGTGGCCATGGTCGATGCCCTCCGATGGGCCCAGGACCACCATCACATCCGCAGTGCCGACAAGGTGACCAAGGATTGCGTCTCGGCCGTCTCGGTGGGCATCATCGATGGCAAGCCCATGCTCGACCTTCCTTATCTGGAGGACAGCAGGGCCATGACCGATATGAACGTGTCGATGACCGGAGCCGGCGATTTCATCGAGATACAGGGGACGGCGGAGCATCGCCCCTTCAGCCGTCAGGAGCTCGGCCTCTTGCTGGACCTGGCATCCAAGGGGAACAAGGAGCTTCAGGCCGCTCAGCGCAAGGCTCTGGCATCTGACTGACGCCCAGGGGCAGGCATTTCAGCGAGGAGGATCGATATGGGGCAGGCCAGAAAAGTGGTTGTGGCCACGCACAACGAGGGCAAACTGCGTGAGCTTCGTCGCATCCTCGACGGTTTCCTGTCCGTTGAGGGTCAGAGGATCGAGCTGGTTTCGGCCGGCCAGTTGGGCCTGCCCGATCCGGTAGAGACCGGCACCACTTTTCAGGAGAACGCTCTTCTCAAGGCTGGGCAGGCCGCCCGTGAGTCCGGTCTGCCCGCGCTGGCGGACGACTCGGGGCTGGTCGTTGATGTGATGGGCTCTGCCCCGGGGATCCTTTCGGCAAGGTGGAGCGGCCGCCACGGCGACGACCAGGCCAACTTGGAGCTCTTGCTGAACCAGCTGAACGACATTCCCGATAATCACAGGGGAGGGCGGTTTGTCTGTGCTGCCGCCTTGGTCGTTCCGGATGTGCCGGGGTATGCCGTCCGGGGGCATCAGGTGACTAGGATCGGCGAGATGCCCGGAAGCATCATCCGTCAGGCACGAGGGGACAATGGGTTCGGCTACGACCCGATCTTCGTGCCCCTTGATCAGCCTCGGCGCGCCAGCGGCCAGCAGCCTCTGACTTCGGCGGAAATGACCGCGGATGAAAAGAACGCCATTTCGCACAGGGGCAAGGCCCTGGCGGCTATCATGCCGATTCTCGTCAACTGGGTGCTGGGCGACGGCCATAGCAGAGACTGATAAATCTTTATATATTCACTTTATAGATCCAGTGCGGTGAACGGTCACGAAATATCGATAATCATGCCATGAGGTGCCAGTGCGCCTGAAGCATGTAAAGCAATCGCCAAGAAGAGATTATTTTATCTCTGTGATAGAGTCGGCGGTATTGGGGATAACCAAAAGCAAAGTCGATTAGGCATAGCGCACGATTCTATCGGGATTTGGGGGTTTCGTATTGAAGCGATTGCAAGAACGGAACAATAAGGGATCACTGCACGTAAGCCGTTCGATCATTGCCGTTCTGGTAACTCTTCTTGCGACGCTGGCCATGGTTGTTCCGCTGGGACTGAGCGCGCTTTCGGCCAATCAGGCCAACGCCATCGATGGACAGGACGAAACAGCCAACAGGAGACCCCTGCTCTACACGATGTTGGCTTACAACGACAAGAACGATTCGTATCAGGATGAGCTGCGCATGGACTTCATCCTGCGCGTGGCACACGGTGAGTTCAAACCGGATTGTGTGAAAACAGGCAGCGCTGATACCAATGGCTCTTGCAACTTATCCTTTATATATCAGTATAACGGAACACGTAATCCAGCACATTATCGCCGAGTAAAGTATCTCAACACTATTGCATCGGACGACACCTCTAGCGGTGCTGAGCAATGGGCAAAAAACCAGGATGAGTTTTTCACTGTTCATAAGGTGATCAACTCAGGTTTGTATGATTTCCTGGTAGTTTCCATTGAAGGCGATATGGATCTCTTGAATAATGCTGGTGATATAAAAAATTATCTGCCGAAGGCTGAGGTTGCTCCATATTTCCAAGCCGGCGGCCACGTAGAGCCCCTGACTGTCTATGCGATCGTAGGGCAACAGAAGGATGCGCTGTCTTGCAACGGCGGCTCCTGGGCTTATGGGACCAATGATTGTGACCACTTTGACCCTAATACGATGAGCAATCTGCAAGATAGGTCAGCCAACATCATGGATGATTTGGCCAAACAGGGCAAGAGCATGAAGCTGTATATGGGGGATTGTTATGACGCCAGTTCTGATTCCAAAAGCCCTGATCTCAGGTGCAGCGGTCCCTATTCCTGGATAGGTTGGGACAACAATCCGGAGCTTTATCTTAGCCATCAGTCTAATTGGGGCCTGGTGACTGACTATGGTCTTCCTGCCGATTCCAGTCATGGAATAAAGGCCGTTGGACCCGGGGTGGCGCCGCCCCGCTCCTTCTTCGTGTATTGGGAAAATCCTCGTGGAGGCAATGTCGGCAAGGGCATATGCTCCGAGACCACGTCATACTACTATCAATGGGTAGGTCTCAAAGATAGCCAATGGGTGCCTGTCGATGATCTGACTCCTGAGCCGATCTTGGTGGAGGGTCAGAAGCCGAGTCCAAATACGCTGACTACTACTAATGGGACCCAAGGCACGGCTGACTCTTATTCGGCCTTTAATTTGCCTAAAAAACCGAATAATTCCAATGAGATGTTTGCCACGGACAAGAACGGCCAGCCTATGCCCGCTCAGAATGCTGATGGCTCCATTGACTTCAAGAAGGCCAAGGAAGACCAGGATCTTGACGGCTACTTCAAAATGGTTACCTGGCCTGTGACCAAGAACTTGAATGACACCGGCACCGACAACAACTGCAACGTCAATCCCGAAGTATACAACCCCATGCGCAAAGGTCTTGCGGGCATAACAGATGATATGGATGCTTCGCATAAGAGCCAGAATTTGGACTCGGGTTGGACCATTAATACCGCCTTCTATAAGTACGATGTGCCTCGTCCCGATGATCCGACGATCACCAAGATTGAGAATGGTGCTGACGGCGCCCTGGATGCTTCTGGGAGTGTCTACACCAGCAAGCTTGATCCGGTGGTCAGCGGTGAGTGCACTCCTTCCAAAAACAGTGCGCATCCGAATGTTGTGACGCTCTACGGTGAGGATCCCAGCAAACCCTTTAACGATGGTCAGGGTGCAAACAATGACGATCTGGTAAAATCTGCGGACACTTGGGGATTCAAGCTGGGCGAGGCTGAGTGCAAGGCCGACACTGGCAGCAAACAAGGCGGCTCCTGGCAGATACAGGACACCAATAAGCAATACCCATCACCAGACCCTGGCAACAAATTCGACGGGTACAGGCGCTATCACGCCTGGGTGACCGAAACAACCTCTGGGTTCGGCCTGACATCCTTCTTCTCGAATATTGGAACTGCCTATTTCGTTTCGGGAGAAAACGTCCCGGATGCCAGCAAGTTCTCGGTCACTGTGCCCCATACCGTCAATGGGAGTTTGCCGTCGAATGTGGTCGTCACGTTCAAGGGTGAGGTGTCGCCCGTGTATACGGCCTGGTCGTCGGGCGGGCTGGGGATGACGGATTCCAGGATGGCTGTTTCGATGAAGCAGAATGCTGCCTCGGACTGGACGCCCCTGCTGACCACTCCGGCCAACACCTTCCAGAGGGATGCGGCGGTCGGCACTGCTCCTTCCGTCGCGGATTCCGCCTCGGGCCTCACGCTGAACCTGACCAAGACGGCGGCTTCCACCTGGTCCTGGTCGCTGAACATCCCTGCTGACAAGTTCACCGGTTATAACGGTGACGACGAAACGCAGACCTATACTTTCCATGTTGAGATGATCAACCCGATGAACATTCATTCAGACCCAGCGTCCATCGAGCGGAAGATCGACATGACGCCCACCACGCTGACCATTGACCGCCATGACGTCTTCCAGGTAGCGGGCAGGGCCTATAAGTATGTCAATGGAAACACGAAGGTTCCTGAGACCAAAGGCACCCTGGTCCATATAACCTGGCCCGGCAAGACCAATAGCAGCACTGATGTCGCCGTGGGGGATCAGGGTTCATGGCAGGCGACCCCGCCTGAGGGCGTCAATCAGGGGCAGTTCTCTGCTCAGGTGCTTTCGGATGATGCCGAGGGCCCTGACGCGCAGGGCCGGTTCCTAGGCGGGAACCAGTCGGCCTCGGTGTCGCATGAGCTGGACTTCCGGCCTTCGACCTCCTCCCTGCCGCTTACCGGCGGATGGCCGCTTTCCGTGCTCAGGATCCTGCTGCTGATAGCCCTAGGCCTGGTGGGCTTCGTGGCCTGCCTGAGGAACAGGCAGGAAAGCCGCCACTGACCCCGGCAGCATAAGAACAGGGTCCGCCCTCATCCTTCCAATTCCATGGAGATGAGAGCGGGCCCTGTTCTTTTTTTTTTATTCCTGTGATGCTGCCGTTACGCCACTCACGCCTGCAGCGTGTCCTCCGATAAAGACAAGATACTGCTTCTGATCAGCTAGGTCCTGGGCTTGCCGGGGTCAAGACCTTGGACAGTCGCAAAACGCCCTATCTGAATCCCAGATTATGCCTTCCATCTCTGTACTCTTGGAACGCGTAAACAAGGAATGAAGATGCATTTTTGTGCTCTATATTCAGTTGGCTTAATTGGGGATGAGTCAAAAACGGGGTTGATCTGTTCTGGAGCATGATTTCATCGTGGTTTGGGGGGTATTGTATTGAAGCGTTTGCAAGAACGGGACAATAAGGGATCATTGCACGTAAACCGTTCGATCATTGCCGTTCTGGTAACCCTTCTGGCGACGCTGGCCATGGTTGTTCCGTTGGGGCTGAGCGCTTTGTCGGCCAGTCAGGCCAATGCCATCGATGGACAGGATGAAACGGCCAGCAGGAAGCCAATGCTCTATAGGATGATGGGCTACAACAACAAGGTGGATGCATGGCAGGATGAGCTGCGCATGGACTTCATCCTGCGCGTGAAACACAACGAGTTCGACCCATCTTGCGCCAATAGTAGCGGTGGTGCCGATACCCGGGGCAATTGCAATCTGGCCTTTGTCTATCAGTACAAGGGCTCAGATAGTCCATCATATTATCGCAGAATAAAGTATCTGAACACCATAGCTTCAGCGTCATCCTCGGATCAGCCCTGGTCTGGAGCCTACAAGTGGGCGCAGAACAGGGATGAGTACTTCACCGTGCACACGATAATCAATTCTGGTTTATATGATTATTTGACCATTTCCATTGAGGGTGATCTGGCGCTGAAAAATTCTGCTGATGCGTCATATTACCAACCTGGTGGTGCCGACGAACCCCTGAATATCTACGCGGTCGTTGGACAGCAGAACGGGGCATTGTCCTGCCTGCGCCCTAGCAACTCGTGGAGTTGGTCTAGCGGAATCGATGACTGTACCACTTTCAACCCTGAAACTATGATTAATGTGCCAGATAGGGTATCGAATATTACAGCATCTTTGGCAGCAGATGGTAAGTACATCAAACTATTTATGGGCGACTGTCTGGGTAAGGGTGCTGATCTTCAATGCAGTGGCCCGTATTCTTGGGTAGGCTGGGATAACTATCCATTACTCTATGGAGCCAATCAGGCTAACTGGGGCATGGTAACCGATTACGGTTTTCCTGACTACAAGAGCAATGCTACTGGGCCAATCGCCGGCACTGCTCCGGGCACTGCTCCGGCACGGTCGTTCTTCGTGTATTGGCTGAATGATCGTGGCAGCACTAGAGATAATCCTGATGGCATATGTTCTGAGACCAATTCCTATTATTATCAGTGGGTGGCACTCAAGGACAGCCAGTGGGTGCCTGTTGACGAGCTGACTCCTGAGCCGGTCCTGGTGACAGGCCAGCAGCCGTCCCCCAATACGGTCACCACCACGGCAGGTAAGCAATTTCAAACCGCTAAGTATTCGGCTTTCAATTTGCCCAAACAGCCCAGCAATCCCAATGAGATGTTTGCCACTGACAGGAACGGCCAGCCTATGCCTGCCCAGAAGGCTGATGGCGGGATTGATTTCAAGGAGGCCAAGGCGAAGCAGGGTCTTGACGGTTATTTCAAGATGGTCACCTGGCCTGTCACCACGAATAGGGATGGCAGCGCTTGTACCGTCAGCCCTGAAGTGTACAACCCTGATCAGAAAGGTCTCGTCGGTATACGTGACGGCATGAACAGCTCGGATATAGAACGGAATATTTCAGCGGGCTGGACAATCAATAGTGCGTTCTATAAGTACGATGTGCCTCGTCCTAAGGATCCGACGATTACTAACATCCAGGATGATGCAGATGGCAGCTTGGATGCTTCGGGCAGTGTGTATACTTCCAAGCTTGATCCGGTGGTCAGTGGTGAGTGCACGCCCTCCAAGGATGCAGCGCACCCAAACAAGGTTGTTCTCTACGGCGAGGATCCCGCCAATCCCATCAGCGACGAGCAGAGCCAGAACGGCGGAGACTTGGTGAAGATCGCGGATACTTGGGGGTTCAGGCTGGGCGAAGTTGAATGCCAGGTCGATCCCAAGAGCAAGCAGGGAGGGTCCTGGCAGATACAGGACACCAACAAGCAATACCCATCACCGGATCCAGGAAACAAGTACGACGGGTACAGGCGTTACCATGCCTGGGAGGTCGAGTCCATGTCCGGGTTCGGTTTGACTTCCTTCTTCTCGAATATTGGCACGGCTTATTTCGTCTCCGGGGAGAACGTCCCGGATGCCAGCAAGTTCTCGGTCACGGTGCCTCATACGATCAACGGGAGTCTGCCCGCAGGTTCGGTGGTCACGTTCAAGGGTGAGGTATCACCTGTCTACACAGCCTGGTCGGCGGGGAAGTTGGGGATGACTGGTTCCAGGATGGCCATTTCCATGAAGCAGAATGCTGCCTCTGATTGGACCAGCTTGGTGACTACTCCGGCCAACACCTTCCAGAGGGATGCGGCGGTCAATACTGCGCCTTCCGTTACTGACCCCGCATCAGGCCTCACGTTGAATCTCACCAAGACGGCGGCTTCCACCTGGTACTGGACCTTGAATATCCCCGCCGGTAAATTCACCGGCTATGACGGCAGCGACCAGACGCAGACCTATACCTTCCAGGTTGAGATGATCAACCCGATGAACGTACGTTCAAGGTCGGCATCCATCGAGCGGAAGGTCGACATGACGCCCACCGCGTTGACCTTGGAGCGGTACGACGTCTTCCAGGTGGCAGGCAAAGCCTATAAGTATGTGGACGGGGACAGGAAGGTTCCTGAGACCAAGGGGACCATGGTGCATGTGACCTGGCCCGGCAATAGCGGTACGGATGTCGTTGTGGGGGATCAGGGTTCGTGGCAGGCGACCCCGCCTGAGGGCGTCAATCAGGGGCGGTTCTCTGCTCAGGTGCTTTCGGATGATGCCGAGGGCCCTGACGCGCAGGGCCGGTTCCAGGGCGGGAACCAGTCGGCCTCGGTGTCGCACGCGTTGGAGTTCCGGCCTTCCAACTCGGCTTTGCCGCTTACCGGGGGATGGCCGCTTTCCGCGCTCAAAATCCTGCTGCTGATGGCATTGGGCCTGGTCGGGTTCGTGGCCTGCCTGAGGAACAGGCAGGAAAGCCGGCACTGACCTCGGTCGTATAAGACAGGGACCGCTCTCATCCTTCCAATTTCATGGAGATGAGCCCGGGCCCTGTTTTTTAATTCCCGTGTTGCTGCCGTTGCCAAGGCAGTATTCGCCCCCAATCCGGAACGACCCGAAGAAGACAACATATCGCTTCTCACCAGCTGGGTGCTGGTCCTGCATGGTCGAGAACTTGAACCGCCGCAAAACACCCGATTTGAATCCCAGATTTTGCCCTTCATTTCTGTAGCCTTGAAAAGGCAAAGAACAAGTTATATGCATTGTTGTGCTCTATGTGCAGTTGCCTTAATTGGGGGTAGGTCAAAAGCAGACTTGATTTGTTCTGGAGCATGATTTCATTGTTGTTTGGGGGGGTATTGTATTGAAGCGTTTGCAAGAACGGGGCGCTAAGGGTTCACAAGGTGTGAACCGTCCGATCATTGCCGTTCTGGTAACCCTTCTGGCGACGCTGGCCATGGTTGTTCCGTTGGGGCTGAGCGCACTTTCGGCCAATCAGGCCAACGCCATCGATGGGCAGGACGAAACGGCCAGCAGGAAGCCCAAACTCTATAGGATGTTGGGCTACAACAACAAGATTGATTCCTATCAGGATGAGCTGCGCATGGACTTCATCCTGCGGGTAAAACACAACGAGTTTGACCCTTCTTGCGCCGACGCCACTTCTGGTGCCGATACCAAGGGCAATTGCAATCTGGCCTTTGTCTATCAGTACAAGGGGTCAGATGACACTTCCTTTTATCGCAGAATAAAGTATCTGAACACCATAGCCTCAGCATCATCCTCGGATCAGCCCTGGTCCGGAGCCTACAAGTGGGCGCAAAATCAAGATGAGTACTTCACCGTGCACACCATAATAAACTCCGGTTTATATGACTATCTGACCATTTCCATTGAGGGTGATCTGGCGCTGAAGAATTCTGCTGATGCGTCATATTACCAACCTGGTGGGGCCAACGAGCCGGTGAATATCTACGCAGTCGTTGGTAAACAGGACGATGCACTGTCCTGCCTGCGCCCTAGCAACTCGTGGAGTTGGTCTAGCGGAATCGATAATTGTCGCAATTTTGACCCTGACACCATGATCAATGCGCCGGACAGGGTATCCAACATTACTTCAACTTTAGCGGCGAACGACAAGAACTTCACCCTATATATGCAAGAATGCCTTGGCACGGGTGCTGATCTTAAGTGCAGCGGCCCGTATTCTTGGGTTGGTTGGAACAGCAACCCAAATCTCTACGGAGGCAATCAGGCTAACTGGGGCATGGTAACCGATTACGGTTTTCCTGACTACAAGAGCAATGCTACTGGGCCAATCGCCGGCACTGCTCCGGGCACAGCTCCGGCACGGTCGTTCTTCGTGTACTGGCTCAATGTGCGCGGCAGCACTAGAGATAATCCTGATGGCATATGTTCTGAGACCAATTCCTATTATTATCAGTGGGTGGCTCTGAAGGATAGCGAGTGGGTGCCTGTTGATGAGCTGACTCCCGAGCCGGTCCTGGTGACAGGTCAGCAGCCGTCCCCCAATACGGTCACCACCACGACTGGCAAGGCAGCCCAAGTCAGCAAGTATTCGGCTTTCAATTTGCCCAAACAGCCCAGCAATCCCAATGAGATGTTTGCCACTGACAGGAACGGCCAGCCTATGCCTGCCCAGAAGGCTGATGGCGGGATTGATTTCAAGGAGGCCAAGGCGAAGCAGGATCTTGACGGTTATTTCAAGATGGTGACTTGGCCTGTCACCACGAATAGGGACGGCAGCGCTTGTACCGTCAACCCTGAAGTGTACAACCCTGATCAGAAAGGCCTCGTCGGTATACGTGACGGCATGAACAGCTCGGATATAGAACGGAATATTTCAGCGGGCTGGACAATCAATAGTGCCTTTTATAAGTATGACGTGCCTCGTCCTGATGATCCGACGATCACGAAGATTGAGAACGATGCCGGCAGCGCTCTGGATGCTTCGGGCAGTGTGTATACGTCGAAGCTTGATCCGGTGGTCAGCGGTGAGTGCACGCCTTCAAAGGATTCCGCGCGTCCCAACAAGGTTGTTCTCTACGGCGAGGACCCAGCCAATCCGATTGTGGAGGGGCAGGGCACGAATGGCGATGACCTGGTGAAAGCCGCGGACACGTGGGGGTTCAGGCTGGGCGAAGTTGAATGCCAGGTCGATCCCAAGAGCAAGCAGGGAGGGTCCTGGCAGATACAGGACACCAACAAGTTGTATTCGTCGCCGGGCCAAGGCAACAAGTACAGCGGCTACAGGCGTTACCATGCCTGGGTGATCGAGTCAATCTCCGGATTCGGTTTGACCTCCTACTTCTCGAACATCGGGACGGCCTATTTCGTTTCGAGTGAGAATGTGCCGGATGCGAGCAAACTCTCGGTAACTGTACCTCATACGGTCAACGGGAGCCTGCCGGCGGATTCGGTCGTTGTGTTCAAGGGTGAAGTGTCTCCTGTATATACTGCCTGGTCCTCAGGAGAGCTGGGGATGACGGATTCGAGCATGGCTGTTTCGATGAAGCATAAGACCGCCTCGGACTGGACGCCCCTGCTGACCACTCCGGCCAGCACCTTCCAGCGGGATGCAGCAGCCGGCACCACGTCTTCCGTCGCGGATTCCGCAACGGGCCTTACGCTGGGATTGACCAAGACGGCGGCTTCCACGTGGTCTTGGACGCTGAACATCCCTGCTGACTGGTTCAGCGGCTACGACGGCAGCGACGAGACGCAACTGTATGATTTCCGCATTGAAATGGTCAACCCGACGAACATCCGTTCGGACCCGGCATCCATCGAGCGGAAGATCGACATGACACCGACAACGCTGGCTTTGGAGCGGTACGACGTCTTCCAGGTGGCAGGCAAAGCCTATAAGTATGTGGACGGGGACAGGAAGGTTCCCGAGACCAAAGGCACCCTGGTCCATATAACCTGGCCCGGCGGCAGTGGTACGGATGTCGTTGTGGGGGACGAAGGTTCGTGGCAGGCGGTTCCTCCTGAGGGCATCAATCAGGGTGAGTTCTCTGCTCAGGTGCATTCCGATGATGCCGAGGGCCCTGATGCCCAGGGCCGGTTCCAGGGCGGGAACCAGTCGGCCTCGGTGTCGCACGCGTTGGAGTTCCGTCCTTCCAACTCGGCTTTGCCTCTTACTGGCGGATGGCCGCTTTCCGTGCTCAAAATCCTGCTGCTGATAGCCCTCGGCCTGGCCGGCTTCGTGGCCTGTTTGAGGAACAGGCAGGAAAGCCGGCACTGACCCCGGCAGCATCAGACAGGACCCGCCCCCACCTCATGAAGTTGAGAGGATGAGTGGGGGCCCTGCCGTTGCCAGTAACCCCTACCCCTAATTCAGACTGTCCTTAGTCAAGATGGTGGACGGTCGCGAAACACCCTATCTGAATCCCAGATCACGCTTTCAGTCTCGGTACTCTTAAAGCATGTAAAGGGGACAAGAAGATGCCATAAGTGAGGATGCGGTACTTGTGCTCCAGGGTTTCGTGGCCTGCACCGGGGACCAATCAAGCGTGCAGTCCATCTGATTCTGGAGATGGTTGCATTGAGGTGTGGGGGGTAGCGTGTTGAACCGATTGCAAGAAGGGGTCAATGAGGGTCCACGGCATGTGGATCGCCCTATAGTGGCTGTTTTGATAACCCTTTTGGCGACGCTGGCCATGGTTGTTCCGCTAGGGCTGAGCGCGCTTTCGGCCAATCAGGCCAATGCCATTGATGGCCAGGGTGAGACGGCCAGCAGGAAGCCTTTGCTCTATAAGATGCTGGCCTATAACGACAAGATTGATTCCTATCAGGATGAGCTGCGCATGGATTTTATCCTGCGCGTGAGACATAACGATTTCAATCCTAATTGCGCCAATGCTACCAACGGTGCCGATACTCAGGGCACTTGTAATTTATCCTTTGTCTATCCGTTCTGGGGTTCGCAGAATCGAACCTGGTATCGCAGGATAAAGTATTTGAACACTATAGCTTCAGCATCGTCTACGAGTAAGCCTTGGTCTGGAGCCTACAAGTGGGCGCAAAATAGAGAAGAATACTTCACAGTACATAAGATAATAAACTCTGGTTTATATGACTACCTTGCCATTTCCCTTGAAGGCGATTTGAACCTCAGGGATAGTTCCTCAGATTCTTCATATTATAAAGCTGGTGGTACGAACGAGCCCTTAAATGTGTTCGCGGTCGTTGGTCGACAGCAGGGATCACTGTCGTGTGGTAGTCCTGGTTCTCCGTGGAATTGGAGTTCCGGAGTTGATGAGTGTGGCACTTTTGACTCTACGACCATGATTAATGCGCCGGATAGAACATCCAATATTACCGAATCCTTAACGGCGAACGGCAAGAACTTCAAGCTGTATATGGGTGACTGCCTAGGCTCGGGTGCTAATCTTCAATGCAGCGGACCGTACTCCTGGATCGGATGGGATGACCAGCCAAAGCTCTATGGCGGGAATCAGGCTAACTGGGGCATGGTGACCGATTATGGTTTTCCTGACTATTCTGACATTAACGATGGAAATGTTATTGGAAATATCAACGGTACTCAACCAGGGGTTGCGCCGGCCCGTTCTTTCTTCGTGTATTGGGAAAATCCTCGTGGAGGCAATGTCGGCAAGGGCATATGTTCTGAGACCACCTCATATTACTATCAATGGGTAGGTCTCAAAAACAACACTCAATGGGTGCCTGTCGATGATCTGACCCCTGAGCCGATCCTGGTGGAGGGTCAGAAGCCGAGTCCTAACACACTGACTTCTACGTTCTGGACTCAAGGAACAGTCGATGATAATGCGGCGTTCAATTTGCCTAAAAAACCGAATAATTCCAATGAGATGTTTGCCACGGACAAGAACGGCCAGCCTATGCCCGCTCAGAATGCTGATGGCTCCATTGACTTCAAGAAGGCCAAGGAAGACCAGGACCTTGACGGCTACTTCAAACTGGTTACCTGGCCTGTGACCAAGAATTTGAATGACACCGGCACCGACAACAACTGCAACGTCAATCCCGAAGTATACAACCCCATGCGCCAAGGTCTTGCGGGCATCGATGATGGCATGTCTGACGCGAAGAAAGATGAGAACCTGACTGCAGGCTGGACTATCGATACTGCCTTCTATAAGTATGATGTGCCTCGTCCCGATGATCCGACCATCACCAACATTCAGAATGACACCGATGGCTCCTTGAATGCTTCGGGAAGCGTCTATACCGGCAAGCTTGATCCGGTGGTCAGCGGTGAGTGCACTCCCTCCAAAGACGACACGCATCCCAACACGGTTACTCTGTTCGGCGAGGATCCCGGCAATCCTTTCAAGGAGGAGCAGGGCAAGAGCAGTGACGACCTGGTGAAAAGCTCGGACTCCTGGGGGTTCAAGCTGGGAGAAACGGTGTGCAAGGTCGATCCTAAGAGCAAGCAGGGAGGGTCCTGGCAGATACAGGACACCAATAAGCAGTATCCATCGCCGGATCCCGGCAACAAGTACAATGGGTACAGGCGTTATCATGCCTGGGTGACTGAGTCCGCCTCCGGGTTCGGCCTGACCTCCTTCTTCTCGAACATAGGAACAGCCTATTTCGTCTCCAACGAGAATGCTCCGGATGGCAAGCTCTCCGTTGCGGTGCCTCATACGAAAAACGGGATTCTGCCGGCGGGTTCGGTGGTCACGTTCAAGGGCTCGGTTTCGCCTATATATACGGCCTGGTCCTCGGGAGGGCTGGGGATGACTGATTCCAGGATGGCCATTTCCATGAAGCAGAATGCTGCCTCGGACTGGACCAGTCTGGTGACCACTCCGGCCAACACCTTCCAGAGGGATGCGGCGGTCGGCACTGCTCCTTCCGTCACTGACCCCACATCGGGCTCTGTGCTCAAGGTCGTCAAGACAGGGGCTTCGACCTGGTCCTGGACCTTGACCATACCGGCTGACAGGTTCACCGGTTACAACGGCGACGACGAAACGCAAAAATATACCTTCCAGGTCAAGATGATCAACCCTCTGAATGTCCCTTCGGACCCGGCTTCCATCAACCGGACGGTCGACATGACGCCGACCACGCTGACCTTGGAGCGGTACGATGTCTTCCAGGTAGCGGGCAAGGCCTATAAGTATGTCAACGGAAACACCAGGGTTCCCGAGACCAAAGGCACCCTGGTCCATATAACCTGGCCCGGCAACAGCAGCACAGATGTCGCCGTGGGAGACCAAGGTTCATGGCAGGCGACTCCACCTGAGGGCATCAATCACGGAAAATTCACCGCTCAGGTTTCTTCCGATGATGCCGAAAGCGCCGATCCTCAAAGTGGCAACTTCCAAGGCGGAAACGAGTCAGCCGCGGTGTCGCATGCGCTGGAATTCCGGCCCTCCACCTCATCCCTGCCCTTCGCTGGAGGATGGCCGCTTTCCGTGCTCAAGATCCTGTTGATGTTGATACTGGGTCTGGCCGGCTTTGTGGCCTGCCTAAGGAACAGGCAGGAGAGCCGATACTGATTCTCCGGCGGGCATAAGGCAGGGTGGTCTGTGCTCATCTCCAAGGAATTCGGGGGATGAGGGCAGGCCCTGCTTGTGTTTCCTGTGCGCAAGATGGGACTCGAGCCCAGACATCTGAAGGACAGCTGGCGGGAGAGCCGCTTGACAGCGTCGAACTGTCTGCCTTTCCTTGCCAAGGTGGCCTCCACCTCCAACCCGGACCAGCCAGATGAAGACCGTAAACGGTTGTGAAATGCCGTTCGTGAAACACCCTATGGGAATCCTGGATAATGCTTGCAATTCCAGTGCTCCTGGAGCATGTATGGAAAAGGCGAAGATGCTATTTATTTATCTCTATGATAGAGTCGAAGCAACTGGGGATAAATTAAAGGCAAAGTAGAGCCGCTCTAGAACATAATTGTATCTTGATTTGGGGGGATTGTATTGAAGCGACTGCAAGAACGGGGCGCCAAAGGTTCACAGCATGTGAGCCGTCAGATTATCGCCGTTCTGGTAACCCTTCTGGCGACGCTGGCCATGGTTGTCCCGTTGGGGCTGAGCGCGCTTTCGGTCAATCGGGCCAATGCCGTTGATGGACAGGACGAAACAGCCAGTAGAACACCGAAGCTCTATAGGATGATGGCCTTCAACGACAGGATCGATGCCTACCAGGATGAGCTGCGCATGGACTTCATCCTGCGCGTGAAGCACAATGAATTTAAGCCGGATTGCGTCGGTGTTGGTGGGACTGATACCAAAAATCCGTCACAATGCAATTTGTCTTTCATATATCAGTTTGTTGGTTCTGAAAATCCTGACTATTACAGACGCGTGCGGTATATGAACACTATTACCCCGGATGATTACGTAGACAGCAATAAAAATGCCAACGCTTATGATGGTGCCCTAGCCTGGGCCAGGAATCAGGATGAGTTCTTCACCGTTCACAAGATCATCAATTCTGGTTTGTATGACTACCTGACCATATCCATTGAGGGTGATATGAACATTAAGGATAAGTCTCCAGATCCCGCAAAATTTGCGGTTGGCGGTCACCCTGAGCCCTTGAATGTCTTTGCCATCGTTGGTGACCAGAATACCGCCCTGTCTTGCGGCAATTCTTCCTGGTCCTGGACTACCAATAACTGCACCAATTTTGATCCTGCTTCCATGAGTGATTTACAGGCTCAGGATAGATATTCAAATATCACGGCAAGCATGTCCCAGGACAAACAGATGAAAGTGTATATGGGTTACTGTTTGGACAGCAAAGAGGATATGAAGTGCAGTGGCCCTTATTCTTGGGTCGGTTGGGACTACAATCCAAATCTCTACCAAAACAATCAGGCTAATTGGGGCATGGTGACGGATTACGGTTTTCCTGATTATAAGAGCAATGTTACTGGGCCAATCGCCGGTACTGCTCCGGGAACAGCTCCGGCACGGTCGTTCTTTGTGTACTGGCTGAATCCGCGTGGCAGTACAAATGACAATCCTGATGGCATATGTTCTGAGACCAATTCGTATTATTACCAGTGGGTGGCTCTGAAGGATAGCGAGTGGGTGCCTGTCAATGAGCTGACCCCTGAGCCGGTCCTGGTGACGGGCCAGCAGCCGTCCCCCAATACGGCGACCACCACGACCAGCAAGGCGTCCCAAGTCAGCAAGTATTCCGCTTTCAACGTGAGTCCAAAGGATCCTCAATATCTCGACAACCCCAACGTGCTTTTTGCCACTGATAAGGATGGCAATCCCATGCCTGCTCAGAAGGCTGATGGCGGGATTGATTTCAAGGAGGCCAAGGAGAAGCAGGATCTTGACGGCTATTTCAAGATGGTCACCTGGCCTGTCACCACGAACCGGGACGGCAGCGCTTGTACCGTCAGCCCTGAAGTGTACAACCCCAAGAGCGCTGGTCTTGTAGGGATAAACGACGGTATGTCCACCGTGGAGAAGGATACGAATATCTCTGCGGGGTGGACTATCAATACCGCTTTCTATAAGTATGATGTGCCTCGTCCTGATGATCCTACGATTACCAAGATCGAAAACGATGCTGATGCCGGTTTGGATGCTTCTGGAAGCGTGTATACGACCAAGCTTGAGCCGGTAATCAGTGGTGAGTGCATGCCCTCCAAGGATCCTGCGCGTCCCAACAAGGTCGTTCTCTACGGCGAGGATCCCAATAATCCCATTGTGGAGGGGCAGGGCACGAATGGCGATGACCTGGTGAAAGGGACGGACACGTGGGGGTTCAGGCTTGGCGAGGCTGAGTGCCAGGTCGACACTGGCAGCAAACAAGGGGGTTCCTGGCGGATACAGGACACCAACAAGCTGTATCCGTCGCCGGATTCTGGCAACAAGTACAGCGGCTACAGGCGTTACCATGCCTGGGTGACTGAGTCTGTCTCCGGGTTCGGCCTGACCTCCTACTTCTCGAATATCGGCACGGCCTATTTCGTCTCGGGCGAGGATGTCCCGGATGCCAGCAAGTTCTCGGTCACGGTGCCCCATACCGTCAACGGAAGCCTGCCGGCGGATTCGGTCGTCGAGTTCAAGGGTGAGGCGTCGCCTGTGTATACGGCCTGGTCCTCGGCAGGATTGGGAATGACTGATTCGAGGATGGTCGTTTCGATGAAGCAGAATGCTGCCTCGGGCTGGACCAGTCTGCTGACCACTCCGGCCAACACCTTCCAGAGGGATGCGGCGGTCGGCGCTGTTCCTTCCGTCGCTGACCCCACATCAGGTCTCACGCTGAACCTGACCAAGACGGCGGCTTCTACTTGGTCCTGGTCGCTGAATATCCCTGCTGACAAGTTCACCGGTTACAACGGTGACGATGAAACGCAGACCTATACTTTCCAGGTTGAGATGATCAACCCGATGAACCTCCGTTCGGGCCCGGCATCCATCGAGCGGAAAATCGACATGACGCCCACCACACTGACCATTGACCGCCATGACGTCTTCCAGGTGGCCGGCAGGGCCTACAAGTATGTGGACGGGGACAGGAAGATTCCTGAGACCAAGGGGACCATGGTGCATGTGACCTGGCCTGACAACACTGGCACGGATGTGGCTGTGGGGGACCAGGGCATATGGCAGGCGGTTCCTCCTGAGGGGATGAAGCAGGGGGATGTCGCCGTCCAGGTGCTTTCGGATGATGCCGAGGGCCCTGACGCGCAGGGCAAGTTCCAAGGCGGGAACCAGTCGGCCTCGGTGTCGCAGGAGCTGGAGTTCCGGCCTTCGACCTCCTCCCTGCCGCTTACCGGCGGATGGCCGCTTTCCGTGCTCAGGATCCTGCTGCTGATAGCCCTAGGTCTGGTCGGCTTCGTGGCCTGCCTGAGGAACAGGCAGGAAAGCCGACGCTGATCCCCGCAACGTAAGACAGGGCCTGTTCTTGCAGGCCCTGTTCTTAATACCTGTGCGCGAGATGGGACTCGAACCCACACGTCCGAAGACACAGGAACCTAAATCCTGCGCGGCTACCATTACGCCACTCGCGCGTACGACATACCCTGCCGTTGAAAGGGCAGCTGGTGAAAGAGCCACTTGACAGAATCGAACTGTCGACCTTCTCATTACGAGTGAGACGCTCTGCCAACTGAGCTAAAGTGGCCTTCGCCTCCCGTCCGGACCTACCGGAAGAAGACAACATGTCACATCATACTGGATGCGCGCGATAAAAACGCCTTGCACTTCGGGCCGAGGGTGTACAAGCTTCTTGACACAATGGAGGGCATGGATCTCAATGATTTCTATGCCGTCATTCCGGCCGGTGGCGTGGGCACCCGGCTCTGGCCATTGAGCCGCCAGGACCGGCCCAAGTTCCTCTATGATCTGTTGGGATCAGGCAGAACAATGATCCAGGGCACCTTTGACCGGCTGGCCGGCATCTGCGGGGCTGACCATGTGGTCGTCTCCACTGGCCAGCGGCATGTGGACCAGGTGCGTCAGCAGCTTCCGGATCTGGCTGAGGACGCGCTCTTCGCCGAGCCGGTTCCTCGCGATTCCACGGCGGCTATAGCCCTGGCGACTGCCGTGCTGGCCCAGCGGCATGGCGGGGAAATCATCGTGGGCTCCTTTGCCGCCGACCACGTCATCCGAGACGACGAAGCATTCGCGTCCTCAGTGGAGCAGGCGGTGGCAGCGGCCCGGGCCGGTTATGTGACTACCATCGGCATCGCCGCCTCCCGTCCCTCCACCGCCTTCGGCTACATCCACCAAGGCCCCTCCCTGGCCGATCGCATTCCCGGGGCCCCTGATGCCCACCTGGTCAGCGAATTCGTCGAGAAGCCGGATGCCTCTACGGCCCAGGCTTACCTGTCCACAGGGGAGTATCGATGGAACGCCGGCATGTTCGTCATGCAAGCGCAGGTGCTCCTGGACTGCCTGCGTCGTTACAAGCCTGAGCTCCACGCCGCAGTCATGGCCATTGCCCAGGTCTGGGACCAGGGCGAGCAGGCCCGCAGCCAGGCTATGGAGGAGCACTGGCCGGGCATCGAGAAGATCGCCTTCGACTATGCCGTAGCCGAGCCCCTATCGGCGGCTGGTGGCGTGGCGGTTGTTCCAGGGGGCTTCGATTGGGATGACATCGGCGACTTCAATTCGGTGGCCGGCCTGCTGCCCTCCTCCAACAGGCGCAACATCAAGATTCTTGGGGATGCCGACCGGGTCATGTATCTGGATTCAGCAGGAGACATGGTCGTGCCAGGCTCGGAACGCACGGTCGCCCTTCTGGGTGTGGATGACATGATCGTCGTCGACACTCCCGATGCTCTCCTGGTGGCCCCCCGGGCCCGCAGTCAGGAAGTCAAGGACATGGTGGCCAAGTTGGCCCAGTACGGCTGTGACGACATACTTTGACAGCGATTCGGCTCGGTCAAGTAGATTGGCTGATTTTGTTGTCTTCTGTCTGCTTTTGTGAGTAGTTTGGGTTACAGAACCGGGTGCTCGGTAGACCGGGCATCACCTCATGAAAGGACCCGAACAACCATGGCCATCAATCCTCCAGTGGACGCTACCAGCACCAAGGCCTGGGCGGCCTTGCACCAGCACTTCGACGACATGCAGCGCCAAGGGATCGATCTGCGCGCATGGTTCGCCAAGGACCCGCAGCGCACCGAAAAGCTCAGCTTCGAGCTGGGTGATCTCTATATTGATCTGTCCAAGAACCTGATTCAGCCCGAGACCCTGTCACTGCTGGCCCAGCTGGGCCGCGAGGTCGGCCTTGAGGAGCGGATCGAGGCCATGTTCAACGGCGAGCACATCAACAACACCGAGGACAGGGCCGTCCTGCACACAGCCCTGCGCCGTCCCGAGGAGGATCGCGGCCGGCTGATCGTGGACGGCCAGGATGTTGTCGGCGACGTCCGCGACACCCTCAAGCGCATCTATGCCTTTGCCGACCAGGTCCGCTCGGGCAGCTGGACCGGTCTGACCGGCAAGCGCATCACCACCGTGGTCAACATCGGCATCGGCGGCTCCGACCTTGGCCCGGTCATGGCTTACGAGGCCCTGAAGCCCTACGCGGATGCCGGCATCAGCGCCCGCTACATCTCCAACATCGATCCCAACGACCTGGCTGAGAAGACGCGCGATCTGGATCCGGAGACCACGCTCTTCATCATCGTCTCCAAGACCTTCACCACCCTGGAGACCCTGACCAACGCCCGCCAGGCCCGCGCCTGGCTCCTGAAGAGCCTGGGGGAGCGTGGCCTGCTGTCCAAGGACGGCGAGGACCTCTCGGCCGAGGCCATCCGTCGGCACTTCATCGCCGTTTCGACTGCCCTGGACAAGGTGCGCGACTTCGGCATCGATCCGGACAACGTCTTCGGCTTCTGGAACTGGGTCGGCGGCCGGTACTCGGTGGATTCCGCCGTGGGCACCTCCCTGGCCATCACCATCGGCCCCGAGCGTTTCGAGGAGTTCCTCAAGGGCTTCAACACTGTCGACCGCTACTTCCGCGCCACCCCCCTGGATCGAAACGTAGTTGCTCTGATGGGCCTGCTCAACGTCTGGTATGTCAACTTCTTCGGCGCCCACTCGCACGCCGTGCTTCCCTATGACCAGTATCTGCACCGCTTCCCGGCCTACCTTCAGCAGCTGACCATGGAGTCCAACGGCAAGTCCGTGCGCTGGGACGGCACGCCGGTGACCAGCCTGACTGGCGAAATCTTCTGGGGGGAGCCCGGCACCAACGGACAGCACGCCTTCTACCAGCTGATCCACCAGGGCACCCGCCTGATCCCCGCCGACTTCATCGCCTTCGCCAATACCCCCAACCCGGCCAAGGACGGCGACCAGGACGTGCATGAGCTCTTCCTGGCCAACTTCCTGGCCCAGACCAAGGCATTGGCCTTCGGCAAGACCGCCGACGAGGTCCGCGCTGAGGGCACTCCCGAGGCCATCGTCCCGGCCCGGGTCTTCACCGGCAACAGGCCCACCACCTCCATCTTCGGCGATGCGCTGACCCCGGCCGCCCTGGGCGAGCTGATCGCCCTCTACGAGCACATCACGCTGACCGAGGGCACGGTCTGGGGCATCGACTCCTTCGACCAGTGGGGCGTTGAGCTGGGCAAGAAGCTGGCCCGCGAGATCACCCCGGCCATCTCCCGGGACGACCAGGCCCTGGCCGAGCAGGATCAGTCCACAAAGTCCCTGATCGCCTTCTACAGGGCCCACCGCCGCTGATGTCATGCCGGGTCCCTGCGGGTCCGGTTGGTGGTATATTATTGGACAGTTGTTTGCCGGAAGGGCAGCTGCCGCATGGGCTCCCTTCCTTTCAGGTCCAGCCGGATGCTCCGGCGGATCGGCACCCCCGACGGCAGACCGCCGGGTTCCGTCCAGGATCGCTTCCTTTGATGGTTGCGGTCCATGTCATGGGTCGATGTGCGGCGGCCATGGAGGAACAGCATGAACGCGATTCAGGAATTTGACGCCAGCCACATGAAGCCTGCGGAGCAGATCCCAGACTTCCGCCCCGGCGATACCGTCGAGGTCAACGTCAACATCACTGAGGGCAACAACTCCCGTATCCAGGCTTTCACGGGCGTGGTGATCGCTCGTCAGGGCTCCGGCGTGCGCGAGACCATCCTGGTGCGCAAGGTCAGCTTCGGCGTGGGCGTCGAGCGTCGCTTCCCTCTGCACTCCCCGCAGATTGACTCCATCAAGGTGCTGCGCCACGGCCGTGTCCGCCGCGCCAAGCTCTACTACCTGCGTGGTCTGCACGGCAAGGCCGCCCGCATTGTCGAGCGTCGCGACAACAAGGCCGAGTCCAACAAGTAGGATTCAGCCAGGGCGACCCAGCCCAGGCCAGGCCGCTAACACCCGGGATGCAATTCTCCCGGGTTTTTCCATGCTTGGGTGTGTACGCTATGAGGCATGCGGAATCTGTTTGTGGGCGGGTTCCAGCGGATGACAAGGAGTGGATATGGCCTTTCGGGATGAGGAAGCGACCTCGTCGGGACTTTGGTACCCGGACGGCAGACAGGCCACCTCAGCCCCGGTGCCGCCCCGTCATGCCTTCGACCGCCCCGGTGGACGCGGCTCCACCAAGGGCAGCCACCCGCGTCTGGGCGAACGCGGTTTCCTGCCCGAGTTTCTGTTCGAGCTGGTTGCCCTCTTGGCCGTCGTCGCCATCCTGCGCATATTTTTGTTCAGCATCTACGTCATCCCCTCCGGCTCCATGGAGAACACCCTTGGCATCGGGGACAGAATCCTGACCACTCACAGGCTGACCAGATCCATGATGGCCCCCCGCCGTGGGGATGTGGTGGTCTTCACTGATCCTGCCAACTGGCTGGGCGAAGAGTCCACACCCAGCTTCCGTGGCAGTCACCTGGTCAAACGCCTGATCGGCATGCCCGGCGACACAGTGGCCTGCAAGGGTCATGGCGCCCCAGTCACCGTCAACGGCGTCGCCTTGGACGAGAGCTCCTACCTGCGTCCAGGAGTGGAGCCCAGCTCCTTTGCCTTCAAGGTCAAGGTGGACCCTGGGTATGTCTTCGTCATGGGCGACAACCGTTCCAACTCCGCCGACTCCCGTCTGCACAAGGACGACGGACACAATGGCCTGGTCCCCATGGACAACATCAAGGGCACTGCGCTGTTGACCTATTACCCGGTGGGCAGCTGGAAGCTGCTCAACAACCAGCACAAGGTCTTCGATGCCGTGCCCGAGCCGACGCAGGATTGAACCGGCTATGAGGCGGATCCTGCCGACCCTGGCCACTGAGGTTGCCTTGGCTGATCAGGGAGCCGAGTATGTGCTGGGGCTGGATGAGGTCGGCCGCGGAGCCCTGGCGGGTCCGGCCATGGTCGGCGTGGTGGCGGTCCGTTCCGCTGACCTGCCCGATTTGAAGGTCCCTGACGGGGTGGCTGATTCCAAGATGCTGACCCCTGCGCGTCGGCTGGCCATGTACCGTGACCTGGAGGACTGGGCTGCCGGCTGGGCGGTGGGGGCCTGCTCCAATCATGAGATCGACCAGTGGGGCATCGTCCACGCCCTGGGCATCGCCGCCCTGCGCGCGCTGGCCGAATTGGAGCATGGGATGGACCTGGGGCCCGGCCGCCGTCTGGCTGCCATCCTTGACGGCCCCAATGACTACATCACCCCGGCCGCCGACAGCTTTGACGCCCCCGACCTCCCGGTTCTGCCCAAGGTTTCCACCCAGGTCAAGGGTGATGCCCACTGTGCCAGTGTGGCCTGCGCGGCGGTCATCGCCAAGGTCACCCGTGACCGGCTTATGGTCCGGTTGGCCGCCTCTGACCCTGCCCTGGCCCCCTACCAGTGGGAGCACAACAAGGGCTATGGGTCGCCTGCGCACCTGGAGGCCATTCGCCGTCTGGGACCCAGCCGTCTGCACCGGGTCAGCTGGCATTTGCCCTCGTCCGGTCCCGGCAGGGGCTAATATCGGAACGGTCGACACGGCTATCGTACGGCTATCGGAAGAAGGTCACATGCCCGCAGGCAGCGGGGGCAGGTCACGGTCCAAACGCCCCTCCATGTTCGAGGTTGCCCGGCTGGCCGGGGTCTCCCACCAGACTGTGTCCAGGGTCATCAACAATTCCAAGGACGTTTCTCCGGCCACTCGGATCAGGGTTCAGCAGGCCATCAGGAAGCTGGGCTACCGTCCCAGCAACTCTGCGCGGGCCCTGGCATCCAGCCGCAGCCGGACCATCGGACTGGTGGCTGGCGGTGTCAGTCTCTTTGGGCCTGTTTCGTCAATCACGGCCATCGAGACCGTGGCCCGTTCCCATGGACTGTTCATGTCGGTCATGATGGTGGACGAATCAGCCTGCACCCTTGCCGGATTCCAGGAGCTCTGCGGCACCTTCCTGGAACAGAACGTGGACGCCTTCATCTTTCTGACCCCCACCGACACCATGTTCCAGGCTGCCTGCCAGGTTGAGGTGAGCCAGCCCCGGGTCATCGTCACCTCCACGCATGGCATCACCAGCGTCGAAGAGGCCCTGAGTCGCCGACGGGGCGATGGGCGGATAGCCCTGACCGGAATCGACCAGTGGGGTGCCGTTCAGCGGCTGGCCCGACTGCTGGTCTCCCGGGGCCATAGGCGGGTGCTCTACATGGCAGGACCTGCGCAGTGGCGGGATGCAGCCACCCGGCTGGCCTCCTGGAAAGTGGCCTGCGCTCGCTGCCGCATACGAACAGCCGTGGTCCACGCCCGCAGCTGGGAGGCAGGGGAGTCCTACACGCTGATGAACCACCTGATCGATCAGCGGGGCATGAGCGGCACCTCCCTGCCCTCGGCCGTGGTCACCGCCAATGACAATCAGGCTGTGGGCGTGGCCCGGTCCCTGCAGGAGCATGGCATCCGCATTCCCAGTGACATCAGTCTGGTGGGCTTCGACGACGTACCTACGGTAGACAACATGTTTCCGCCGCTGGCCACGGTCCGTCCCCGCTTTGAGGATCTGGGGGTGGCCACTATGCGGCAGGTCCTGGCCCTGCTTCACCAGGGGCAGCCGGTGGACTTCCCGGTCACCCACCACGGTGTTGGACTGATCCAGGCGGATGTGATCCAGCGTCGGTCCCTGGGCTATGCAATCAAGCGCATCTGACCACTGTCGGACCGCATCCCGCGGGCTTGCCTGATGCTCTGGTCTCGGTTACAATCGTAACCAGACTATGTGAGCGTTAACATATCAGGCAAAGGAGCAGACATGGTTGTTGGCGAACAAGGCGTCATCGTGAGTGAATTAAAGGAGGGCGCGACCAGTCTGGGCATCGAATTCGGCTCCACCCGTATCAAGGCTGTGCTGATCGACCATGACTACCGGACGCTGGCCACCGGGGACGTCGAGTGGGAGAACCGGCTGGAGGACGGCCTCTGGACCTACTCCATGGACCAGATTCATCAGGGTCTGCAGGCGGCCTATGCGGCCATGGCCGAGGATGTCCGTCGTCAGTACGGGGTGACGCTGACCAAGATCGGCGCCATGGGGATCTCGGCCATGATGCACGGCTACCTGGCCTTCGACAAGGATGGTCAGCTGTTGGTGCCTTTCCGCACTTGGCGCAACACCAACACCCGCCAGGCCCATGAGGAGCTGTCGCAGGTCTTCAAGATCAATATTCCCGAGCGCTGGTCCATCGCCCACCTCTACCAGGCCATTTTGAACGGTGAAGAGCATGTGCCCAGGGTGGCCTACATCACCACGCTGGCCGGCTACATGCACTGGAGGCTTTCCGGTCGCAAGGTCATCGGCATAGGCGATGCTTCGGGCATGTTCCCCATCGACTCCTCCCGCAAGGAGTTCGACCAGGGCCTGCTGGACATCTTCTCCCGACTGCCCCAGGTCAAGGCCCAGCCCTGGGACATCCACGACCTGCTGCCTGAGCCATTGACCGCCGGCAGCGATGCGGGCGCACTGACTGCAGAAGGTGCCGCCCTGTTGGATCCCAGTGGCCAGCTGCAGCCCGGCGTGCCCATGGCCCCGCCCGAGGGCGACGCGGGAACCGGCATGGTGGCGACCAACGCGGTTCGTCCCCGCACCGGCAACGTGTCTGCAGGCACATCCATCTTCGCCATGGTGGTCCTGGAGCATCCCCTGCGCGACTTCCACCCCGAGGTGGATCCGGTCACCACGCCGGCTGGGGATCCTGCCGGCATGAGCCATGCCAACAACTTCACCTCGGATCTGAACGCCTGGGTGGGGCTGTTCGGTGACTTCGCCAAGGCTGCTGGACTGGACATCAAGGGGGATGAGCTCTACGCCACCCTGTTCAACCAGGCCCTCCTGGCAGACAAGGACGCCGGCGGGCTGATCAACTACTGCTTCTATTCAGGGGAGTTCCTGGCTGGCCTGGAGGAGGGCCGGCCGGTCTTTGCGCGCGGCCCCGAGGGGCGGATGACCCTGGCCAACTTCATGCGCGCCCAGCTCTTCTCGGCCTTCTCGCCGGTCACTATCGGCATGGATGTGATGACCCGCCAGGAGCATGTCCGGGTGGACACCATGGTCGGGCATGGCGGCATTTTCGCCACGCCCAAGGTAGCCCAGCGGATCCTGGCCGCCGCCTTCAATGCCCCCATCAAGGTCATGTCCACCGCTGTGGAAGGGGGCGCCTGGGGCATGGCCGTCCTGGCCGACTATCTGGGCCATGCCGACCAGACCCTGGCCGACTACCTGGATGCCAATGTCTTTGCGGGTGTCCAGTCCACAACAGAACAGCCGGACCCGGCTGATGTGAAGGGCTTCAGAGCCTTCTTCGACCGCTTCACCAAGGGGCTGCCCATCGAGCAGGCGGCCGTGAAGACCATCCCCCTGCAGGGATGAGACCGGGAGCTGAAAACGTCAAGCGGCCGGATCAGCGGGATCGGGCCGGGAAAAGGAGTTGCTGATGGTGTCCTTGGCTGATTATTCGCCCGAGGTGCGCGACGAGGTGAAACTGGTACGTGAGCAGGTAGCCACCCTGCATGCGCAGCTGACCAGGTGGAATCTGGTGGTCTGGACGGCGGGCAACGTCTCGCAGCGCCTGCGCTCTGCTGATCTGATGGTCATCAAGCCCTCGGGGGTGCGCTATGAGCACCTGACCCCGGGATCCATGGTGGTCACCGATCTGGATGGCAATGTGGTTGACGGTGCCGAGGCTCCCTCTTCGGACACGCTATCCCACGCCTATATCTACCGGCACATGCCCGAGGTCTACGGCGTGGTCCACACCCATTCCACCTATGCCACCGCCTGGGCGGCCACCGGCAGGGACATTCCCTGCGTGCTGACCATGATGGGCGACGAGTTCGGTGGCCCCGTGCCGGTGGGTCCCTTCGAGCTGATCGGCTCCGAGGCCATCGGCAAGGGCGTGGTTGATACTTTAAAGGATCACCCGGGCTGCCCGGCCGTGCTCATGCGCAACCATGGGCCCTTCACCGTGGGAGCCGATGCCGAGGCCGCCGTCAAGGCGGCGGCCATGACCGAGGAGGTGGCCCACACGGTCTGGGCAGCCGAGCAGATCGGCACGCCCAAGCCCATCGATCCGGCCGACATAGCCAAGCTCAACGACCGGTACCAGCACGTCTACGGCCAGCACTGAGCTGGAAAGCATAAGCAAAGGAGCAAGAAGTATGAGCATGAAAAATCCCTTCGAGGGCAAAGAGCTTTGGTTCGCTGTTGGTTCGCAGGACCTTTACGGCGAGGAGACCCTGCGCCAGGTGGGCGTCCAGGCGGCGGACATCGCCAAGTCACTCAATGACTCGGGTCGGATCCCGGTCAAGCTGGTCTTGAAGCCCACGCTGAAGGATTCGGATTCCATCCTGAACTTCATGGTCGATGCCTCGTCGAACCCGGCCTGCATCGGCGTGGTGGCCTGGATGCACACCTTCAGCCCGGCCAAGATGTGGATCAGGGGCCTGGAGAAGCTGCGCAAGCCGCTGCTGCAGCTGAACACCCAGCATCATGTGGAGATCCCCTGGGACACCATCGACATGGACTTCATGAACCTGAACCAGTCGGCCCATGGCGACCGTGAGTTCGGCTACATCCTGACCAGGCTGGGAATCCCGCGCAAGATCGTGGTCGGCCATTACACTGATCCCGAGGTTGCCGACAAGATCGGCGTCTGGGCGCGCGCCTGCGCCGGCTGGGATGCAGCCAACAACATGAAGGTCTGCCGCTGGGGAGACAACATGCGCGACGTCGCCGTCACCGAGGGCGACAAGACCGAGGCCGAGCGGGTCTTCGGCGTCTCCGTCAACACCTGGCCGGTCAACGAGCTGGTGGAGCATGTGAATGCTGTCACCGACGACCAGGTCAAGGATCTGATCGAGGACTACAAGCGCAGCTATGAGGTGGCTCCCGAACTTCTGGATTCCCGGTACGACTCCCTGGTGGTGGCCGCCCGCGAGGAGCTCGGCATGCGGGCCATGATGGAAGAGGTGGGCGCCACTGCCGCCGTTGACAACTTCCAGGACCTGGGAGGCCTTCGTCAGTTGCCCGGCGTGGGAGCCCAGCGGCTGATGGCCGACGGGTACGGATTCTCGGCAGAGGGCGACTGGAAGACCTCGGTTCTGATCCGGATCGGCAACGTCATGGGCTACGGTCTCAAGGGCGGCTGCTCCCTCATGGAGGACTACTCCTACAACTTCGTGCCCGGCCACGAGGAGATCATGGGCGCCCACATGCTGGAGGTCTCGCCCACGCTGCTGACCGAGGGGCGGCCCCGCCTGGAGATCCACCCCCTGTCCATCGGCGACAGGGAGGACCCGGTGCGTCTGGTCTTCACGGCCACCCCCTGCACTGATGCTGTGGTCGTCTCCCTGGCGGATGTACGCGAACGGTTCCGCCTGGTCATGAACGTAGTGGATGTGGTCGAGCCCGGCGGGTCCCTGGCCAAACTGCCTGTGGCACGTGCCCTCTGGAAGCCCCGGCCCTCGCTCAAGGTCTCGGCTGAGTGCTGGCTGCGCGCCGGCGCGGCCCACCATACCTGCATGACCACCACCGTGGGTCGCGAGGCCTGGGAGGACTTCGCCCGGATGGCCGGCGTGGAGCTCGCCGTCATCGACGAGAACACCGAACCGCGCCGTTTTGAGGCCGATCTGCGTGCAGCCGAGCTCTACCATCGGCTGGACAACCGGCACTGATTGCCTGTCTCAGAAAAGGTTGCAAGGCCCTGCCACAACACATGTGGTGGGGCCTTTGACATTCGGCTTGTCGGTTTGCGTTGTCCCTACTTTGTCGGTACAGTGATGATTAGGCAATGGGAACAGTGGCATGTCCCAAAGTTGACATATTGCCCACCCCCCTGAGTCGGGGAAGTGATCGGTTGGGGAGGCGAAGATGTGCCTGGCCATCCTGTGCCTATTAACAAAGAAGGGAATGCGTGCATGCACATGCAACGAGATAATGAAGGGATAAGGCTCCCTAAGCTTTTAGGCTTGGCGGTTGCCGGAGCGACGCTCCTGGCGGGCATGGTAGTTTTGCCTGCCGCCCACGCTTCAGCCGCTGAGACCTACGGATATAATGCCGAAGATGACTTCAGGCCGGGTCCGCTGCAATCAACAGTGAATCCTAAGCTGACAGTCACCAAGTACCTGTCGTTGGTTCAGGGGTACAGCCCCACGGGTTCCTCTAAAGATGCTGACGTTTTGAGTTCGAAGGCAGATCTGGTTCCCGCTAAGGACGTCACTTTCAATGTCTTGGATGTCACGTCTACGTCAGGTAATTTGGCTGACATCGATCCAATGACTCCTGGTACATACAGTGTCCAGAAAACGTATGCCGGTGTGACTAACGGCCAGGGTGTAATCACTAAGTGGTACCCGGCGGGTGACGGCGGGGCTATGCCGCCTGATGGTACGGCAGAAGCCACCTTCCCGGCAGGAGCCAACCATTGGTACATCCTCCAGGAAAATCGTGACAAGTCGTGGGCTTTTAACAAGGATAATCCAAACAAGATTGATTCTTCGAAGTATGCAGACGCGGCACCCTCATTCTTCGGCCTGCCCTATGCAGCCACTTCGCTCACCGACGACACCAATACTGCAAATAAGGTTCAAGGATATATCTATAATCTGCACCTGTATCCGAAGAACATGAACACCACACAGTTCTCCAAGACCGTGCAGGCCGTCAAAGATTTGCAAGGTAACCCGAAGCCTCAGCGGACAGCTGTCGCCGGTGATACGGTTTCTTACAAGCTGTCGCAGAGGCTCTACAACGCTGGCGAGAAGACTCAGAATGATGGCAAGCTTGATGTTAGTGAATTACAGGGCGATAGCAAGGATCTGATTATTGTAGATCGGATGTCGAGCTCCCTAAAGTTGGTTGGTAATTTCACTGTTAAGCTGGAATCCGATGGCACTACTCCTGAACCTGTAAATCTCGAAAAGGATACGGATTATACCGAGGCAAGACCGACAGAAAATCCTGATAGCCTGGTTACTGGTAAGAAGATGTTTGCAAATGATGTGCCAAGTAAAGATGTCTCTTATTATCAGTTCAACTTCTTCAAGGCTCTTGGCAAGGTACAGGGTTTCCATGCCCCATCTTTCCGGCTCAACATCTATTATGATGCCAAGGTCACCGGAAATGGTGATTCTACCGGCACTGATGGTGTTGCCAACGATGCGGCTTCTGATTTCATCGAAAACCTTGATAGCAGCGGTAAACACCAGGATCCTATTCCTGAACATACGAATTTGATCAACGGTGTCGTTGCCTTCGGTAATGTGAAGAATCAAGCATCGAAGTTTGCAGCTCTGCCTGGGTCTGAGTTCCGTCTGGTTAAGTCGCAAGCCGAGTCAGACAAGTATCTTGCCTCCGATGGCAACTTCTATACCACTGCTGAGACGCTGCCGTCTGGTGTCGAGCTCTACAAGGCAACCGCTAACGACAAGGGTGTGGTGGCATTTGCTGCATTGCCTATCTTTGGCGATGCAACGAGTACACCAAAGGCTGCTGGAGATCCTGGTAAGACGGTGCAAGCTGGCGATTGGTGGCTGCTCGAGACCAAGACTCCCAATGGCTGGCGTAGCCCTGGCTTCCCCTTCCAGAAGGTGACGTTTAAGGATGCCGGCAAGACTGAGCAGGACATAGCACAGGAGTATGGACCTCATGCCACGGTTCAGCCCGATTATGCTAAGCTGCTATTCGGCAAGTTCGGAAAGGCACCTGCGGATATAACGGCTGCTGGTGGCCAGGTGATGAAGTTTAATAATGTGCCAGTCGAAACTTATCTGATGCATTATGCGACTACTGATGGTGATTCACCATTAGCCCTGCCTCTGACTGGTGGTCGTGGCATCCTGCTCCTGCTGGTTGTAGGTGCCCTGATCATGGGTGGTGCGCTCTACGCCCGCAATCGGCGCAATAACGCCGCCCGGGCCTGATGATCACGGTCACATCAAGAATCATGTGAGGTGACCCGATGGCGGACGGTTCCTCCGTGAATCGTCCGCCATTTTAATACGGAACGTTGAACTTCTGCGGTCCGCACATGTCGGGATGCTGGTCTGGTTTTTGGATCAGCAGAACTGACGCAACCACGTCGTCGAAAGGCGGCCTTGGAAGGGAAGGTTTATGAAGGGAATTGCCTTGCCGAAATGCCTCACCCACCGGGTCCTGCCCTGTCTGATCGCGGCCTTGGCCTGCTTAGGCCTCACCGCTTTCGATATGACGCCGGCGGCAGAGGCGGAGACGGTCAACCCGACCCTGACGGTGCAACTCAAGAGAGGGCATTCAGGTCAAGGTGGTCAGAACGACATCCTGCCGAGTGCTCCTGTATCTGCTGGAGCAGGATATGTCTTTCGTGCCCTGAGGCTGGATGCTGGTACTCTGAAGAGCCGGGTGGAGGCACTAGACCACAATCCTGGCGCTGATAAGGCACAGGCGGCCATCAGTAACGAGGTGGCAGCCAACCCAGATGCTTTCAAGGACAAGACACAACCCGCTGAATACTACGGTGTCTCTGATCAAGAAGGCACCATAACAAACGCATCTGAAGCGAAATCGCAAGGTGTTTGGCTTACAGGAGCTCAGCTCGATTCAGATGTACCCAGTCTGACAGGCGGAAGTCCTGCTGTTTTCGACGGTGACTATTTCCACGCCTCGTACTGGCTGGTCACTCTGGTGGCCACACCCAAGAATGCAAAGGTAAAAGCCGACCCAGTGGTCGTGCAGTTGCCGCTTTACCGCGAACAGGGTGAAGTCCATCCGCTTTATGATGTGACTATAAGCCCCAAGCTTGTGGACGTGCCTCAGGTCGTGCCAGTAGTGCGACCAGGACCAGGCAAGCTTGCCGCTACCGGCGTATCCATGGTAGCGCCTGGCATTTTGCTTATGATCTTGGCCATGATGGGCCTCTACTTGGCGGTTGTTGCCCATTCCTGGAACAGGGATGAACACTAGGTATTCTCATGCACATGTCGGTGTGATGCTAGCAAATGGCATTGTAGGCATCTGTGAGGATGCCTAAGGACCGGCGGTATCATATAGGTGCCGCCGGTCTTTGTATGTCAAAAGGTAGTAACGGGACTATTTGAAGTGCTGTGCGAGGAAGGCTATAGATGGACCAGAACACTGACTCCGCTACTATGAGCCCAGTTCATGCCGCCGGCAACGGTGATGTTGCCTATGAGTCCATTCCGACTGAATCGTCCTCGTCTGACGAGCCTGCTGAGCAAGTGAACATGCCGCCTACCTATGCTCCTAGTTCCGATCTGCCGCCTTCCTATCCGCCTTCGGCAACCCCTAAGGATCGCGGAGTTTCGAAATCGGATGATGCAGATGCTATTGCAGCTCCTGTGTCTGTCCCAGGTCAAGCTACAACGTCGGCTCCAATAATTGTCGTTTCAGGCAATCATGCTCAGGACGCAAGCCAAAATGGCGACGCCGGTCAGGCAGCTGTTACTGCAGATAAGCAGGCCAAGAACGCTGGCAAGGCTAGCAAGTCAGGGCGAGGGTTCGGTCTCCTGGAGACCTTGGCCTTCCTGATTGGTCTGGCAATCTTCCTCTATCCGCTGTTAGCGGCCTACGTAAACTATTCCAAGGATTCCTCAGCAGTCGACAACTACGACCAGATCGTGGATGCACTTTCACCTGCACAGCGCAGAGCCATGTGGCGTGATGCCAAGAAGTATGACGAGGAATTAGGCAAGCCTACGCTGAGGGACCCCTTCAAGTACAAGGAAGTCAAGGAACCACTGGGTCGCTACTACAAAATCCTCAATGTAGACGGCAAAGGCATGATGGCCTATGTGGAGATCCCCAAGATCAATGTCAAGCTGCCCGTGCGGCACGGCACCAGCGATGCTGTGCTCAAGGATGGCACGGGGCACATCGCCACGACCCACGTGCCTACCGACAACAGAACCATCCACTCCGTCATTACGGGGCACACCGGCGAAGTCGGCTACATGCTGTTCGATAACCTGACGCAGCTGCGCAAGGGGGACGTCTTCCAGATACGAGTACTCAAGCGGCACATGAGCTACAAGGTGGACCAGATTAAGATCATCTTGCCTACCGATGTCAGTGCCCTGCAGCCAGTCCAGAATTCCAACTATGTGACCCTGCTGACCTGCTATCCCTATGGCGTCAACTCCCACCGCCTGATCGTGCGCGGGCACTATATCGGCGATGATGTGCCTCCCACCCAACCTGAAGGGGCGCCCATTTACATGGTTTGGGTGCTGCTGGCGCTGTTCCTGGCCTGCCTGGTGGGTTGGTATCTGCTCTCACGCCGCAGGCGCAACTGCCGTCATGAGCTGGAGCAGATGGAGCATCTGGAATCTCGGGCGACAGGACCTGGGACTATGGGGGAGCCGCTGGCCACGATCATGGTCAGCCATGAGCAGGAGACCCGTTCAGAAGCCACACGCCGTCGCCGGTTGATCAAAACCCGACGAATCTGCAGCGCCTTTATGTGGCTGCTGGCGGTGCTCGGCCTGTTCTTCGCCTGGGGCACGGTCGGCATGATGATGAAGATCAGCCTGCTGCCCGTATTCGACCTTGGCTACCACTGGTTCGATACCCACGTGCTGTACTTCTTCAGCATCAGCAAAATGTAAGTCGGTGCATGAGCGGGCAGGTTTGACCACATAGGTCTGTTCTGTTGCAGCCGGGCTTTTGCCTGGCTCTAAAATGGAGCGAGCATGGCCCGGCAGACTGCCGGGCGGCATCCTGGGAAGGTGTGGACCATGACAGCAGTTCCTGACATCCAATTGTCTGACGGCAATCGCATTCCGCAGGTGGGCCTGGGCGTGCTCAGGATCGACGATGATCAAACCGCTGGAGTAGTGCGTTCTGCCCTGGAACTGGGTTATCGCCACATCGATACGGCAGCGGGCTACCGCAATGAAGGAGGCGTGGGCCGTGGCCTTAAGGCCTTCGGCTGCCAGAGCGGACCTGAGCGTGCCAACCTGTGGCTGACTACCAAGCTGCGTGACTCCGAACAAGGTTATGACAGCGCTCTGCGGGCTTTCGACCGCCAGCTGGCTCTGCTGGGCACCGACTATGTCGACATGTATATGATCCATTGGCCCACGCCGTTTGATTGGCGGGCCGACCAGGTTTGGCGTGCATTCCATCGGCTGCGCGATGAGGGGCGGGTGCGGACCCTGGGGGTCTGCAACTTCCTGCCAGAGCATCTGGAGAGGTTACACAGGGAGACGGGGGAGTACCCTGCCGTGGATCAGATCGAGCTGCACCCCAGCTGGCAGCAGCGCACGGTGACCACCTTCTGCAAGGAGCATGGCATCGCCGTACAGGCATACTCGCCATTGGCACGTGGCGCAGATCTGACAGTCGGAGGCGGAAGGTTGGAGCAAATCGCCCAGACCCACGGGGTCACGCCGGCCCAGGTGGTGTTGCGCTGGCATATCGAGAACGGGACCATCATCATCCCTAAGTCCGCCCACCGGGAAAGGCAGGCGGAGAACCTGGACCTGTTCGGCTTCAGCCTGACCGCTGAAGAGCATGCCGCCATCGATGCCATGGACTCCCCGGTGCGTGCAGGACACGACCCGATGACCTACGCCTATGCCTGACCGCTATGATGGATGATTCATGCAAGCAGTCGACATAGGAGGTATCGGCGGTAGATGACCGGTCCGAGACGCAGAAGATATCGGTATCGAGGCCGCAGCCGGTATGGTTCTGTCTGGCGCAATCCCGCACCGGCCCGCTTCCGTCGCGAATCGCTCACTGAACGGGTGCTGATTCTTCTGGTAGTGGCTGTGGTCCTAGGCATCACCATCGGCCTGATATTGCCAAGGGTCAACGGTGGAGTCGGACGGTTGACCGGCCGATATACGGCAACCGGCGATGCGGCCCAGACCCTGCAGAGTCTGACAGTGGACGATCATTCCCGCCCTGGCCGCCAGTACCGGCGTGAGTCCTTCGGCTTCAAGGAGACCGATGAGGACGGCAACGGCTGCAATGTGCGCGAGGATGTGTTGACCCGCGACCTGACTGACCTGCGTACCACTACTCCCGGCGGGTGCAAGGTGGCCAGCGGTCGTCTGCAGGATCCCTATACCGGGCGAATCATCGAATTCGTCAGAGGGCCGAAAACCAGCTCGGCCGTGCAGATCGACCACGTGGTCGCTCTGGAGAATGCCTGGCGGTCAGGAGCCAGCAAGTGGGACACGGCCCGCCGCTATCGGTTTGGCAACGACCCCTACAATCTGCTTGCTGTGGACGGCCCGGCCAACCAGGCCAAGGGGAGCGCCTCGGCCGACTACTGGCTGCCCGAGAACAAGGACTATCAGTGCTCGTATGTGGCCCGTCAGATAGGAGTCAAGGATAAGTACTCCCTGAGTGTCACCAGCTCGGAAAAACAGGCCATGCTGGCCGTTCTGCACACCTGCCCGGGCCAGCCCCTCCCGCAGGATCGCTGATCGCTGGCCTTGGCTGACAAACGGAATTGACTGCCATGTAAGGGTCTATTCGCGTAGGTGCTTGATAGCCTGACTTTCTGCACTGAACTGGACCTCTTAAGGTGTGATAGCATTGTTGCAGTTTGATACACAGTTGTATCAACAGCATAGATTTCGATTTGATCAGGGTCTATGACCGCAACAATCAGCAACAGAGAGGTTGACTATGAATGAGAATATCGGCTCGGATATACCCGGAACCGGAAACCGTATTCGGGATCATACGCTGGCAAGGCACAGATTGACCATTCTGCTTGTCGCCCTAGCGATGATTATGGGCTTGTCCTTTGGAACGCCAAAGGCGGTTGCCGCTCAAGGAGCAGGGCAAAAGTCCGATTCTGCAGGCGGAAATGGGCTGATCGTCAATGACCGTTTTTGGAATGACGTTGACGGTAACCCAATGTATATGCAGGGCGGAGGGATTTTCGATTTTCCGGATCCTGCTACGGGGAAGGTTTCTCATTTTTGGTATGGTGTTCACTTTTCCCAGGCCGAAGCTTATCGCCAGGACCCAACACATGCGCTCACTGGCAATGATTTCATTTCGGTGGATGTCTACAAATCCGCGAATCTGACCGATTGGAGATATCAAGGCGTGGCGTTGGACAGGGCGCAGGCTGATGCATTCGCCAGTGACTTTGGCGGTCGTCGTGCGGGTTGGGTGTGCAGAATGGGAGTTGCTTATGTCCCTGAGTTGCACACCTATGCCATGCTTATCCAGCATGAAATGCCAACGGATGCAACGGGTCGCAATTTCGACAAAAAGGTGATGATCGCTACAGCCGATTCGCCTGCTGGACCGTTCAAAGCCCAGAGGCGTATTGACATGCGCGATTACGGGCTGGGTACCAGCAATACCGGTGACCAGAGCGTCTTCCAGGATGAGGATGGCACAGGTTATCTGATTTATTCCTATGGCCGTGGCCGTGGCAGTGTTTGGGCGGCCAGAATAGGCGCTAAAGGGGGTCAGGTGGATCTGCTTGAACCTACTAAACTCTACCAGGGCTTCGGGCGTGAAGGCAATGCGCTTTTCAAGTATGCTGGCCGGTATTATCTGGCTGGTTCCGATCTATTCGGGTGGGATGCATCCCGAATTCATTTTCAGGTAGCAGATCATCTGTTTGGTCCCTATCAGCCCGTCAATCAGACGGTGATCATGGATGGCAGCCGAGCGGATTTCGGCCACATCACTCAGACCGGTTTTTACTACACCTTGCACGGCAGCCGAGCAGAGACCGTCATTCACTGCGGCGATCGATGGGCTGACTTTGCGGGTAATGGGCTTGGATACAACCAGTGGAATCCGCTCAGTTTTGATGATTCCGGCACGCCTCGCTTCAATTCCATGAGTCGGTGGAAGCTGGATGCCGATACCGGCCTTTGGTCGGTTGACGATGCCAATGACTATGTGCTCAACGGTTCCTTCGAAGCGGACAGGGTTTCGGTGGGTGAACAGGGGTATCGGGACAAGGACGGCAACGTGATTGCCGATATCGCCGGATGGCGGCGGGTCAATCCAGATGCCGTGAACAACGTAGCCGATGCCTATGGGCGAGTGGGCGACTATGATCTGCGATTCGCCCCTGGACGATCCCGCAGTGCCTCCATTGTCCAGGATTTGGATGAACCAGGGCATGTTCCCCTGCACGCCGGCCGTTTCCTTTTGAAACTCTCCTATGCGAACCCCAAAGGCATGGATCAGGCCAGGATCGCGATTGAATCCGGCGGGAAGACCTCGGAGATTAACCTGGCTGCCTCTACCGGCACAGACTGGAAGCAAGCCTCCTTGCTGGTCGATCTGCCCGGCGGGCAGACCAAGATCACTATTGATGCCTCCGGCAGTTCAGGCCAGACCCTGCATGTTGATGACGTGTCCCTGACAGGTGTGCCTGAAAAGGGAAATGAGACCAATGATGTGGCCGATCATGACGGAAATGGTACGCCGGCAGGCCCTGGAGGGTCCGCGTCCGGTTCTGTAGAGCCAGACAAATCCCTGCCTGTCCGTCCTGTCGCTGGCAGCGGCGGTCTATCCTCCACTTTGGCTGCCACGGGCATCGCTATCGGCCACACTCCAATTTTCGTAGCGAGCTGCCTGTTGGCGGGCATTCTGTCCATGGTCGTAGCCGTGTACTGTCGGCGACGTCTCATTGAGCGGAATTGACAATCCAAGGCTATGGATTATACTGAGAAACACGTTGGTACACAGTTGTACCAACGATTGGAAGGAGTAGGGCGTCAAAACCTTATCAAGGACGTGGTTTTTACAAACATCGAAAGGTTCATCATGAATTCTGCAAGGAAAATCCTGACCATGGGCGTCACCATGGTCGCCTTGGCCTCGTTCGCTGCCTGTGGAAGCAGCGGGTCTGGATCAACATCGAAGCCAGCGGACACCAGCAAGGCCTCTGGGCGCATAGTCTTTTGGGGCTGGGGCAATGGTATCAAGGAGACCATTGCTGCTTTTGAAAAGGCCAACCCCGGCATCACTGTGAAGTACAACAACACGGGCACTGCCGGTGACACCCAAGTGGCCTTGTCCAACGCAGTCGCTGCAGGCAAGGGCATCCCCGATGTCACCATGCTGGAGGATCCTACCGTCCAGCAGTTCGCGATTGAAGACAACCTGGAAAACCTGTCGGATTATGGGGCCGACAAGTTTGCCGGCGACTTCACCCCAGGGCCCTGGAACAAGGTCCAGTACGACGGCAAGCCCTACGCTCTGCCCATTGATGCCGGTCCCGAGGTTTTCTTCTACAACAAGGCGGTCTTCGACAAGGCTGGTATTCCCGAGCCCCCAAAGACCTGGGATGAGTACTATCAGGATGCCAAGAAGATCCGAGCTGTGGGTTCTTACATCACCAACAACGCCGGCGACAAGAACGCCTATCAGCCATTCACTGCACAGGCTTGGCAGGCTGGGGCCCACCCATGGAAGGTCGATGGTGACAAGATCACCATCAACATGACCAAGGATGCCGGCATGAAGCGGTATATCGACTTTCAGCAGAAGCTGATCGACGAAGACCTGCTCGATACCAAGACCGCCAACTGGTCCGATGACTGGAACAGGGCGCTTAACGATGGATCGGTGGCCTCGCTGACCATCGGTGCCTGGATGCCCACCAATTTGGAGTCCGGTGCACCCGACCAGAAGGGCAACTGGAGGGTCGCGCCTCTACCTCAGTGGAAAGAGGGAGACAGCGTGTCCGCAGAGGACGGCGGTTCGGCTCTTGTTGTGCCCAAGAAAGCCAAGAACAAGGCGGCCGCCTGGAAGTTCGCAGAATACCTGACGCACGGCAAGGGAGCTCAGGTCATGGCCGACCAGGGCAGCTTCCCCTCGCTGAAACGCATCCTGAGCTCGACTGAATTCACCAGCAAGAAGAACGAGTACTTCGGAGGTCAGGAAGT
This sequence comes from Bifidobacterium sp. ESL0820, assembly GCF_052606235.1. NCBI lineage: Bacteria > Bacillati > Actinomycetota > Actinomycetes > Bifidobacteriales > Bifidobacteriaceae > Bifidobacterium > Bifidobacterium sp. ESL0820. The sequence continues at coordinate 1,144,448 of NZ_CP199594.1, read as the reverse complement.
CAACAAGGTTCTGACCGAGGCAGCCAACCTCAAGGTCTCCAAGTTCCAGTATCTGCCCTACAACCCCTTCGCCCAGTCGACCTATGGAGATTCCATCGGCAAGGCCTACATGAAGCAGACCACACTGGAGAAGGCTTTTGAGGACTACCAGCAGAAGCTGGTGGATCACGGCAACCAGCAGGGGTACCAGGTCAATAAGTGAGTGATTATGGAGGCGGCTGACCATGGCCGTCTCCGGGCAGCGACAGGAAAGAAGGAGAGGCATCATGAGTGAAGTCGAAGGTTCGACTGTGCGGGTTCCGGCCCCCGCGCGGGCTCAAGGCCCTGGCGGAACCAGCGAGAGTCGCACTGGGGAGCGGCCTCACAGGCCCGACTGGCGTGGATGGAAGTTCATGGGACCCTTTGTCCTGGTCTTCGTATTCGTTTTCGTCCTGCCGGTGCTCTATGCCATCTACCTGAGTCTGTATGAGAAGCGCATGATCGGAGGGAACGTCTTTGTGGGTCTGGCCAATTACGCCAGGCTGATCAAGGACGGGCAGTTCTGGTCATCAGTTGGCCGTGTGGCGCTCTTCACTGTGGTTCAGGTGCCCATCATGCTCCTTCTGGCGGCATTGATGGCGTTGGCCCTGGACTCGCTCAAGCTGCACGGCACGCGCTTCTTCAGAATCACCACCTTCTTGCCCTATGCGGTGCCTGCTGTGGTGGCGGCTCTGATGTGGGGGTTCATCTACGGCACCAAGTACGGAATGGTGGGTTCCTTGAATCAATGGCTGGGCACGCATATCGATGTTCTGCAGCCCAGCGTGCTTCTGGCCGCCATCGGCAACATCAATACCTGGGAGTTCACGGGCTACAACATGCTGATTTTCTATTCCTCGCTGTCGACTGTGCCGCACTCGCTCTATGAGGCAGCGGCCATCGACGGGGCCTCGGAGTGGCAGATCGTGCGCAGCATCAAGGTTCCTGAACTCAAGAGTTCCCTGGTCATCACGGTCATCTTCAGCATCATCGGCAGTTTCCAGCTCTTCAATGAGCCCTCGGTCCTGCAGACCATGGTTCCAGGAAATGCGATTACCACCTATTACACCCCCAATATGTATGCCTACAACCTGAGCTTCATGGGCGGTCAGAGCAATTACGCGGCGGCCTTGGCCATCGTCATGGCCATCATTACCATGGTCGCTGCCTACGCCGTCCAGCTCAGGGGAATGAAGGAGCAGATGCAATGAGCACGGTTGATTCGAGGACTACCGACGGGGCCAAGGCTGAGCGTATGCGTGCTCGACGCGTCGCACGTGATGAGCGCGCGGAACGTCGAAGGGCGGCTCGAACGGGATTCTCCAATCCGGACAATCCGCGGCGCAGCTGGCTGTTGACCCTGGTTGCGGGAATCTTCGCGCTCTATTGCCTGTTTCCCCTGATCTGGCTGGTCATCAATGCCACAAAGACCCAGTCGGACTTCATTGGCACCTTCGGCTTGGCCTTTGGGCACAAGTTTGCCCTCTGGGACAACCTGCGCGAAGTGTTCACCTATGAGGGCGGGATCTTCGGGCGCTGGCTGCTCAACACCCTGCTTTACGTGGTTGTGGGAGCCGGTGGCGCCACCTTGCTGGCAGTACTGGGTGGATATGCCCTGGCCAAGTTCCGCTTTCCTGGCCGTCGCCTGGTCTTCGCAGTAGTCATCGGAGCCATCAGCGTGCCGGGCATCGCTCTGGCTGTGCCTCAGTTCCTGCTCTTCGCCAAGATCGGACTGACCGATACGCCTTGGGCCATGATCATCCCCAGTCTGATCTCGCCCTTCGGCCTGTACCTGATGTGGATCTTTTCCGACCAGGCAGTGCCTACTGAGCTGCTGGAGGCAGCCCGAGTCGACGGGGCTGGGGAGTTCCGTACTTTCTGGCAGGTCAGCCTGCCTCTGCTGGCCCCCGGCATCGTGACCACGGCGCTTTTCACTATTGTGGCCACTTGGAACAACTACTTCCTGCCCTTGATCATGCTCAAGGATTCCAATTGGTATCCGCTGACAATCGGGCTCAACAATTGGAAGGATCAGGCATCGACAGCTGGTGCCCATGCCATTCAGAATCTGGTGGTGACGGGCAGCCTGGTCACCATCATTCCCATCATCGTCGCCTTCCTGCTGCTGCAGAAATACTGGCAATCCGGCTTGGCTGCTGGTGCTGTCAAGGAATAGCAGAAACACGCAGACGGGATTAGGCATGAGCAAAACGGACCATCATGACCGTCGGCAGCCCCAACCATATAGACCTTACCGATGGCCGAAGGAGCCCAACGGTCATTCGGGAGGAATCTGGTTCGGCGGGGATTACAACCCGGACCAATGGCCAGAGCAGGTATGGACCGAAGATGTTGCGCTGATGAAACGGGCCGGCGTCACCATGGTGACACTGGGCATTTTCTCGTGGGCACGTCTGGAGCCCAGTGACGGAGTCTGGGATTTCGGATGGCTGGATCGGGTGGTGACCTTGCTAGGAGAAGCCGGTATCGCCGTGGACATGGCTTCGGCTACGGCCACGGCCCCATACTGGCTTTACCAGGCACATCCTGAGGTGTTGCCCGTGGAGGCGGATGGAACCCTGGTCCATCCGGGGGCTCGACAATCCTGGAGGCCCACCTCGCCTGTTTTTCGACGCTATGCCCTTCGCCTTTGCAGGGTCATGGGAGAGCACTTCCGCGACAATCCGACTGTGGTTGCCTGGCATGTAGGCAATGAATATGGATGGAACAACGCTGCTGACTACTCGCAGGATGCTTTGAAGGCCTTCCAAGGCTGGTGTCGCCGGCGCTATGGCAGCATCGAGGAGCTGAACCGGGCCTGGGGCAACGATTTCTGGTCCCAGCGTCTGCAGAACTTCGATCAGGTTCCCCTGCCTGAACATGCTGGCGTGCGTGATGCCTTCATCAATCCGGCGCTGCGTCTGGATTTCCGTAGATTCTGCTCAGATGCGTTGATGGATTTTTTCTGTGCAGAACGTGATCAGCTGCAGGAGCTCACCCCTGATAAACCGCTGACTACCAACTTCATGGTCTCGACAGACCAATGCGTCCTTGATTATGAGCGTTGGTCCCATCAGGTCGATTTCGTGGCCAATGACCACTATTTCGCCCATGGACCCGGACACCTGGATGAGCTGCTCTGCTCGGATTCACTGGTGGATGCCTATGCCCAAGGTCATCCTTGGTGCCTGATGGAGCATTCCACATCAGCCGTCAACTGGCGCAATTTCAACGCCTCCAAGCGTCAAGGCGAACTGATCCGGGACGCTCTGGCCCACGTAGCTATGGGGGCGGATGCAATCAACTTCTTCCAATGGCGGCAGTCCGCCTTCGGTGCAGAGGCCTTCCACTCGGCCATGATCCCCCACGCAGGGCCCGATTCGGCGATTTATGCACAGGTTGCCGATTTGGGAGGCATTTTGCGCGGACTTTCCCGGAGCGGACTGGCCGGGACCCAATTGGAACCCTCGTCCATTGCCCTGCTTTTTGATGCCGACTGCCAGTGGTCTATGGCTGATTCGACTCTGCCCGATTGTTCTGTAGATCATTGGCAGCAGGTTTATACCTGGTATCAGGCTCTGCTTGATGCCGGATACAGGGCGGACGTAATGCCACTGAGAGGGCAATGGGAGCGCTATGACGTGGTGGTGTTGCCGGCCCTGATTCTGCTGGATCAGGAGCAAGCCGGCCGTCTGCGCGATTATGTGAGCAGGGGTGGCCGGCTGGTGGTGGACTTCGCCAGCGGCATTATGGACGACCATATGCATGTTGGCTTGGGCGGATATCCTGCGGTTTTGCGTGATTTGACAGGTATCGCTTCCCAGGAGATGATCGCCTTGGGCACGAGTGACCAAGGCGGTGGATCCATCCTGGTATCAGAGGGCATTGAGGGCAATATATGGGTCAACGAGCCCTTGAGCATAGAGGATTCGGTAAGGGTGCTGGCTCGTTACCAAGGACGTCGTTCCTATGACCTCGACATGGCTGGGAAGCCTGCGGTGACCATCCATGGTTACGGTCAGGGCAGCGTTCTCTATCTGGGGACGGGCTTCACCAAGGAATCGCTGGTCTCGGTGATCAATCGGATTGTTCCTCCTGATTTCCTCACTGGCGCAGCAGGGGCAGGGTTGCACAACGGACGTGACGGCGACCCACGGTTGGTGCACCTGATCAGATCCGGGCCACAGGGCCGTTATCATTTCTATTTCAACCGGGGGTCGACAGTTGTCAGAGATGTGTCCACCATGGGTGAGGCTTTGGTGGTTCAACGAGCAGCCCGGTGCAGTGGGGGTGGTTTATCCGGCAATCGGTACACTATAGGAGTGCATGGTGTGGTGGTCACCCGTCAGTAGATGTGATCGCCATAGTGCCTTGGAGGTTGTCGCATTCTAGGGGGTGTCTATGGCTACGGATGAAGGTCGTCCAGGTAAACGGATCACCCTGCGCGAGGTGGCCAGCAAGGCGGGTGTCTCGCTGAAGACCGCATCCAACGTGATCAACGGCAATGGCCGTATGTCCAATGCGACCCGTGCGCGGGTGCAGCAGGTGATCGACGAATCGGGATACAAGGTCAATGCTGCGGCCCGTAATTTGCATCGGAACAAAACCGGTATCATTACGCTGGCTGTGCCTTCGCTGACACCTCCCTATCTGGCCGAATTGGCTAATAGGGTCATCGACAGCGCTCGCCTGCGGGACTATGCAGTGTATGTCAGCACATATGCCGAGGGGTCTGCCAAGGGAGCGCATGAGATTCTGGCCTCCTTTAACAGCACTATCAGCGACGGCATAATCCTGTCCATGTCGGAGCTTGAGCGGTTTGCCGTGGAGGATCTGGATGTGCGCTACCCCCTGGTTTGCGTAGGCGCGCGGACTACCCATGGGGTGGCGGATCATGTCATGGTCGATGATGCCGAGGCAGCTCGGATGGCCGCAGAGTATCTATTTGATCGGTCGGTGCGTTCACTGGCAGTCATCGGTCTGCATGCGCCGCTTGACCAGAATCAATTGGAGGCTGCAATCGAAGGCAATGCCGAGTTAAGGATGAAAGGCGTGCTTAAGGCGGTTCACGCAAGAGGACTGCAACTGGATGACCGGCTTCTGGGTGTAACCGGTTATGACTGGACCTTGGGCAGCGGGTACCTGACCATGCAACGGATATTAGAGGCGGGCGTGCCCTTCGATGGGGTGGTCGCTCTCAATGATCAGCTGGCTATCGGTGCATTGTCAGCACTGACTGCTTACGGCAGAGCCGTACCTGACCAGGTCCAGATCATCGGGTTTGACAACATCGAGGAGTCAGCTTATCTGCAGACTCCGCTTACTACCATGGATTCCTGCTTGGGGTGGATCTCACGAACCTGCGTCGACCGCGTCCTGGGACGTATCGGAGGCAGAGCTACTGCACCCCAGGATCTTGTTGTCGGATCGCAAGTCATAGCCCGCAAAACCACCAGGTGATCAGTCCTGGGTTTTGGAGTCGGCGGTGGAGGCGGTGATGGCAGGGGCGTCGGTGTGGATGATGTGCATGTGGCGCAGAAGCATACGGGTCATCTGGCGTCCGGAGCCGGCGCCGTTTCCGCGAACGCCGAAATAGACCAGCAGGACCATGCCCAGGCAGATGAGTGCCGAGATGCGCAGGGCCCACTGCACGCCGAAGATGTTGGCTGCGATCTGGGTGGAGTGACCGCCGCCCATGGCGTTGTGGCGCAGGGTGGTGATGGTCTCCATGAGGATGACCAGGATGGGTGCGCCGACAGCGCCGGCGATCTGCCGGGCCGTGTTGGTGACGGCCGAACCAGCTGAAACATCCTTGGGAGCCAGGTTGTTCAGGGACCAGGTGGTCAAGGGCATCAGGGTGAAGCCCATGCCGATCTGGCGGATGAACTGGCATATGGAGACCAGGCCGATCCAGGTATTGGCGCCGATCAGGCTCATGGCGATGGTGCCCAGCAGCAGGACCGAGCAGCCCGTCATAGCCACGGGACGTGCGCCCCAGCGGTCCAGCAGCCGGCCGCCGAAGAACTGGGCGATGGCGGTGCCGATGGCTCCTGGAAGCATGACCAGACCGCTCATGGTGGCCGAGAAGCCGCGGTCAGTCTGGATGTACATGGGCAGGATGACGGTGACCGAGCTGAAGGCGAAGAAGGACATGGAGGCGATGATGGTGCCCACAGTGAAGTTCTTGATCCGCAGCACATGCAGGTCCAGCAGGGGCTTGTCGTGATGGAGCTGGCGCAGAACGAACCAGACGATCCCGATCAGGCCGACCAGCATGAAGGGCCAGGTCATGAAGGAGGTGATGGGGAAGTTCTCGATGTTGGTGAAGCCGAACATAAGGCCGCCGAATCCGAAGATGGACAGGGCCACCGAGAAGAAGTCCGCCTTGACGCTGGTGTCGCGCTGGCCGAAGTTGCGCAGGCCGAAGATGGACAGGAGCAGCGCCACGGCCCCGCAGATGCTCAGTGTCAGGAAGATGGAGCGCCAGCCGTTGGCGTCGGTCTGCCAGCCGCCCAGGGTTGGGCCGATGGCCGGGGCCACGCTCATGGCCAGGCCCACAGTGCCCATGGCCATGCCGCGCTTGGACAACGGATAGATGGAGAAGACGGTGATCTGCAGAACGGGCCACATGGTTCCCGTGCCTATGGCTTCCAGGATGCGGCCCAGCAGGACCAGAGCGAAGGTCTGCGACTGCCAGCTCAACAGGGATCCCAGGGTGAAGACGGCCATGGAGGTGATGACGATCTGCCTGGTGGAGAAGCGTTTGGTCAGAAAACCGGTCAACGGCACCATGACGCCCATGACCAGCTGGAATACCGAGGTCAGCCACTGGCCGGTGGTCAGGGTGATGTGGAACTCGTCCACAATGGTGGGCAGGGCGGAGGCCAGCTGCAGCTGGGTGAAGTTGCCCAGGAAGGTGATGACGGTCAGGATGGCCAGCGACAGGAAGGCCTCATGGGTGAGCTTTCCGTTGACGAAGGCTCCATCCTTGCTGAGGGTCCGCCCTTGCTTGGCGAGCTCCTGCTTCCTCATGCAACCACCACTTCCTTTGGGTTCGGTTTTCACTGCGCATACCGCTCCCTGCGGTGCCGTCCTAGAAAGCAAATCAGGGCATACCGATACCGGTGACACTAAGAAAAGAACAAGAGAGCTAAGCGTCTGACAATGACCTTATAATATACCCAGTTGTGGATTGTGATGGGGTTTTTCCACATGGCTGACGCGGATGTGGCGACCTTGTCCGGCAGTCAGCGTTTCCAGTATGCTGTGTGAGGCGAGCTTCGGTAATGTGAATACGTGAGGATCCAACACGGACTGATGAGGACGGACGTTTGAAATGCAACGGCGGTCAAGGTAGGTAGCATGCACGTACATGGTCGTGGTCGTGGTAGATTCCCGGCCCTCCTCATGTCCCTGGCAATGATGATTCCCCTGGCGGCCTGCGGTGACAATGTCCCTGCCGCAAGCAGCGGAACAGGCAATACTGCAGATCAAGCACTCTTCCAGGGCGAATTCGCCGGCTCTGGCGCATCCTCACAGCAGAGCGCCGACGAGGCCTGGATAGCCGGTTTCCGCAAGCAGCATCCTGGGGCGCGCATCTCCTATGATCCGGCAGGTTCAGGTGCTGGAGTCACGGCTTTCCTGTCAGGCTCGACCATCTGGGCCGGTTCCGATGCACCGCTGACAACGGAGCAGCTTGAGCGCTCGCGTCAGGTCTGCGGTTCCGGCACGGCCATTGACCTGCCCGTTTACGCCACTCCGATTGCCGTGGCCTACAATCTCCCTGACCTGTGGCCCAAGGGCTCAGGCGGCCATCTGCGGATGGACCCGGCTCTGATCGCCATGATCTTCTCCGGAAAGGTCACCAACTGGCGGGATCCACGCATCGCAGCCCTCAATCCGCGAGCCAATCTGCCTGACTTGGACATCACTGTGATCCATCGTTCGGACAAGTCCGGCACTACGAAAAGCTTCCTGTCCTATCTGCACGACACAGCCGGGTCTGCCTGGCCTTATCCAGCGGGCGAGAATTGGCCCAACGACCTGGGGCAGGGCGCCAAGGGCACTGCCGGAGTGGTCATGACCATGAACCAGGCAGAGGGCACCTTCGGCTATGCGGACGCAGCCCAGACCACCGGGCTGGGCACTGTGGCCGTCCAGGTGGGGAAGACCTGGCAGCCACCTACAGCAAAGACCGCAGCCAACTTGCTTGATCTGGCCCAGCGGGATCCCCAGGCCAGCCAGCCCGGACGGGTGGTCCTGGCTGTGGACCATCGCACCAGCCGGGAGCATACCTATCCCATCGTCCTGGTCTCTTACGATGTGGTCTGCACCGCCTATCGACATGATCCGGACGGATCCAAGGCTCGGTTCGCCAAGGCCTGGCTGACCTATCTGCTGAGCGAGCAGGGTCAGCGCATGGCAGCGGCCAATGCGGGCAGCGCCGAGCTGGGGCAGGGGCTGCGCAGTCAGGCCATGGCCTCGGTGGAGACCATCGGAGGGAAGGCATGAGCGAGAAACCGGAGGAGACCGCAACCCTGCACCAGGCCAGACGGGTGGACCGGATCTTCAAGGCCTGCGCCACAGGGGCGGGAATTCTGATCCTGCTGGCCCTGGCTGCGGTCACCCTCTTTCTGATTCTGCGGGCCTTTCCGGCCTTCACCGGGGACCCGGATTCCCGCACCCAGGCCATCCGCTCCCTGAGCGGGGGGCGGGCGAGCAGTTTCCTGGGCTATGTGGGCCCCCTGGTCTTCGGCACCATTTTGATTGCCGGTCTGGCCCTGCTCTTGGCCTTCCCTGTCTCCCTGGGCATCGCCCTCTTCATCGGCTACTACGCTCCCGCCCGCCTGTCCACGTTGCTTAGCACGGTAATCGACCTGCTGGCCGCCGTGCCTTCGGTGATCTACGGGCTCTGGGGGGCTCTGGTCCTGGTTCCCAACATCACCGGCTTCTGGCGTTGGCTGTCCGTTCATTTGGGATGGATTCCGCTGTTTTCCGGACCCGTTGCAGCCCCGGCCCGGTCCGTGGCCACCGTAGCCCTGGTGCTGGCGGTCATGATTCTGCCCATCATCACCTCGGTCACCCGCGACATCCTGATCCAGGCCCCTCGACTCCAGCAGGAGGCCGCCTTGGCTCTGGGCGCCACCAAGTGGGAGATGATCCGGCTCGCGGTCCTGCCCTTCGGTCGTTCGGGGATCATTTCTGCTTCCATGCTGGGGCTGGGCCGCGCCCTGGGCGAGACCATGGCGGTGCTGATGATCCTCTCGCCAGGCCTCAGCTACTCCCTTCGGCTGCTGCAGGCTTCGAAAAGCCAGACCATCGCCGCCAACATAGCCGCCCAGTTCCCGGAGGCGGACTCCCAGGGTGTGGCCCTCCTGGTGGCCACCGGTCTGGTCCTCTTCATCATCACCTTCATCGTCAACTATCTGGCGCGCAGGATCACAGCAAAGGCGGGTGCATGATGGCAAGCCGAACTGATCGCGGTCCAGTTATCGATTTTGACCGCTTCAGGCCAACCAGGTCCTCCATCCGGGCGCGCAAGCGCAAGGACCGGCTGATGACCGTCCTGATCGGGCTCTCCTTCCTGGTGGCCCTGATTCCTCTGGTTTCGGTGCTCTGGGTCAGCCTGTCCAAGGGGGTGCGACGGCTGACACCGGACTTTCTTACCCACAATATGAGCGGTGTGGTAGGGGGCAACCCCACGCCGACCGGAGGCTATGGCGGCATCCTGCACGCGGTAATCGGGACCCTGGAGATCACCTTTGGCTCCATGGTCATATCCATTCCAGTGGGCGTCATGTGCGCGGTCTACCTGGTCGAATACGCCCACGGAGGCCGCCTGGCCAAGGCCATCAGTCTCATGGTGGACGTGATGAGCGGAATCCCCTCCATCGTGGCCGGCCTCTTTGCCTTCTCCATGTTCGCCATGGTGGTCGGACCAGGTACCGTCAACGGACTTGCCGGCTCGGTGGCCCTCTCGCTGCTTATGCTGCCCACGGTGGTCAAGACCTCTGAGGATATGCTGGCTGTGGTGCCCAACGACCTGCGCGAGGCCGCTTATGCCCTGGGGGTGACCAAGCAGCGTACCATCACCAGCATTGTTCTGCGCACGGCCCTGCCCGGCATCGTCTCGGGCACCATCCTGGCTGTGGCACGGGTCATCGGTGAGACGGCGCCCTTGCTGATAGCTTCGGGCTTCATCGCCACCACCAACCCCAACCTCTTCTCCGGGAGGATGACCACCCTGCCGGTCTTCGTATACAACGAGTATTCCCAGGGGCTGGCCGTCTGCGGGCCAGGTGCCGACCCGGGATGCCTGACCGACATCCACATGCAGCGGGCTTGGGCTGCGGCCCTGGTGCTGATCCTTATCGTCCTGCTGCTCAACCTGCTGGGGCGGCTGGTCTCGCGCATCTTTGCTGTTGGGCGGACCCGTTGAGCGCCGCCATGAGAGAAACGGAGGCCGGAATATGGGCCAACGCATAGACATCAGCCATCTCAACGTCTACTACGGCGACTTCCTGGCCGTTGAGGACGTGAACATGCGCATCCAGGCCAACAAGGTCACCGCCTTCATCGGTCCCTCAGGCTGTGGCAAGTCCACGGTTCTGCGCACCCTGGACCGCATGCACGAGATCACTCCGGGGGCGCATGTGAGCGGGCAGGTGCTGTTGGAGGGTCGCGACCTCTATGGACCGGATGTGGACCCGGTCGAGGTGCGGCGGGATGTGGGCATGGTCTTCCAGAGGGCCAACCCCTTCCCGACCATGTCCATCCGGGAGAACGTCCTGGCTGGTATCCGGCTCAACAAGAAGCACATCGCCAAGTCGGACGCCGACGACCTGGTGGAGTGGGCCCTGCGTGGGGCCAACCTTTGGAATGAGGTCAAGGACCGCCTGGACAAGCCGGGCATCGGGCTCTCGGGCGGTCAGCAGCAGCGGCTCTGCATCGCCCGTGCCGTGGCCGTGCACCCCCAGGTCCTGCTCATGGACGAACCCTGCTCGGCCCTGGACCCCATCTCCACCCTGGCTGTGGAGGACCTGATCAACGAGCTCAAGCGGGACTACACCATCGTCATCGTCACCCATAACATGCAGCAGGCCGCCAGGGTCTCGGACTATACAGCCTTCTTCAATCTCAAGGCCGTGGGTCAGCCCGGCCATCTGGTGGAGATGGACGACACCACCACCATCTTCTCCAACCCGCACGAGCCGGACACCGAGCGCTACATCTCCGGTCGCTTCGGCTGAGACAGAACCGGTCTGCGCCTCCGCCCGTCAGGTATCATGGTTCCGGCATCCACGGAAGGAGCGAGGGCATGGGAGTACTGCTGGAACCGGCCACCCTCTTGGGCATCATCCTGGTGGGCTACCTGTTCAAGCGGTTTGGGCTCTTTCGCCCGCTGGACTACCGGGTGCTGCAGACCGTGGTGTTCGACCTGGTCCTGCCCGGGGCCATCATCTACTCCTTCGCTACCAACCCTCACGATCCTAGCCTGCTTCTGGTCTCGGCCTTCGCCTTCGTGGCCGCGCTGATTCCGCCCCTGGCCATCTTCCTGACCAGCAGGCATCGGCCTACGGCTCAGCGGGCTTTTCTGATGCTCAACGGATCGGGTTTCAACATAGGATGCTTCTGCTTTCCCATGCTTCAGTCGCTGCTTGGCACGGCGGCTCTGGTGCCCGCCGCCATGTTCGACATCGGCAACTCAGTCATGGTATCCGCTGGAACCAACGTCATGACCCAGGGGCTTCTGCATATTCGACCGGGCCAGTCCCTGGATCCCGATGCGGGGGAGCCGGTCAAGCTGGATGATCCGGATGCTCGCAAACTCCATCGCAAGGCCGCGGCCATCTCCATATTCAAAGGCTTCTTGAGCTCGCCCTCCTTCGACACTTACCTGGTTATGGTGGGCTTTACGCTGGCCGGAATCTCGCTGCCGGACTGGTCGGCCCAGATCACCCGCCCATTATCGGCGGCCAACGCCTTCTGCTCCATGCTTATGGTGGGCATGCTCATGGACTTGCCTGGCGGACGGGATGATGTCAAGTCCGTATTGCAGATCCTGGCCTGGCGGCTGCCCTTCGGCATCCTGTTCGCAACGGTCGCATGGTATCTGCTGCCCTTCGAACCCTTGATTCGTCAGGCGGTGGCCCTGTGCTGCCTGGCTCCGACGGCGGTTTTCGCCACCATGTTCACCGACAAGGTCTTGGGCAACGCCCGTCTGGCCGGATTCACCCTGGCCCTGACTGCGGTGATCGGCGCGGTGCTCATGGTTTTGGCGCACTTGCTGATGGGCGCCATCTAAAGATTCAGCCCTTCTTCTTGTCCTTCTTGTCGTCTGTGCCCTGGCCGCGGCGCTCCTGCTCCTGGCGCAGGGTGCGGCCCTCACGGGTGCGCTGCTTGTTGACCGTGGCTGCTGCGATCCGCTCAGCGGCGCGTTCATCCTGTCCACGATCGACTTCGCTGTCATGCACGTGCTGATACTGCTTCTGATCGTCCGGATCCCAATGATTGTTCCTGGCCATATGCCCCTCCTTGAAAGCGCCGTGCCCTTTAACGCATCCCATGTGGGACGTCTTCAGGGCCGTGCCGGTATGCCGATTATAGGTGGGCGGACAGTTCTGCGGCGGTATTGGAGCTCGGGCTATACGCCAAAATGCGTGCGTTTTTCATCCTCTAAGCCCTTATCGGGGTAGGGCTAGAAGCGTCCAGTAGATGCCTGCTTTCCTTAGAAAGCATAAAGACACCGAATTGCCTGGCCTGGGCTACCAGCACAGGTCGCACCCAGTGGCGGTGCTAGCGGTGCGAGGCCCCGATTCCCGTGAATAAAAATCTGCTCGAATCATTAACTAACGACTGCGCGCCTTGCCCAGGAACCACAATGGGCTGGGCCCGGAACACGAAATCAGAGCCATCTGCCAGCGGGGTCATCAACACGCCGCCGACCCCCAGAGAGATGCCCGGCCGGCCGCCTACGCTTGCAGCGATCAGAATCTCGAATGGTTGAACGATCTCGCTTGGCAACACAGCCAACAAGATCTACACCAGGCCACCGCTATCGACTGGAACGAACTGCACACTCCATCAGATACCTCAGCAGCACCGACTAATTTGTAAACATTTTGGCATATGACCCAAAAATACGACGCCCCTATATCTTACGGTACAGGGGCGAAGAACTTATTGCTTTTATAAATTATCATAGACTTATGGAAGATGCAACTCACTCGATTATGGATCTGGCGATATCAGAGAAGCGCTTGGAACCCTATAAGAAAGAGGCCCGGAAACACCCGGGAGTGGAAGCCGCTGACTTATACCGTTGGAATACCTTATTCTCCGGAGTGGCAGTCACGCAGATCTCCTTTGTCGAGATGAGTGTGCGCAATGCGATGGACAAGGAGCTGATACTTTGGGCTCGTGCTAATGGATATGACGACTGGCTTGGGAAAACGCCGCAGCCCGAATGGTTCGAAGGTCATGAGACTGCCCCTCTGAGCCAGGCGCCACCTCTTATTGAGGAACTACTGGGCGCAGACCAAATAGGGAAGCTGTGGTACTCATGCCGCAGGGTATACCGGATATGGGAAAAGAATTCTAATCACCACAAGCATGGCCAATACCCGAACAGGCATGATGCATTCTCGCATTTGATGTTCGGAGGTTGGCAACGGTTACTTGGACCTACGGATTTCAAGAGCAAAGACCCAACAGTCCTCAAGAGGGCGGCGGCTGCACGGCAGCTCTGGAAAGAGGCTTTGCATAAGGCCTTTCCGGAGATGACCCATAGCAAGGTCAATGATCAGCAACGGGTGAAACTCCTGCTTGATATCGACAGAATTCGCCGCCTGCGCAACAGGGTCTCCCATGGCGAGAACGTCCTAAGTATTCAAACGGACCTGTACCTGGATAAGATGCTCGCAGTCCTGTCGGCCATCGACCTCTACATTAGTGACTGGGTCATGGACCAAACAGGCCGCACTTATCGGACAGTGGCCAAACTCAAATATTACCCGGAGCTGCTGCAGTCCTACCAGCAAAACGATCCGCTCCCCTCTAGCCAGGAAATCGTGGCCTACAAGCTGACCTCCAGTGGTTCCTACAGCGGGGAAGAGATCATTGAAGCCCAACTGAAGAACTCACAGAGTCATGGAGGACGCACCTTTATGACCGTCGGGAAACCACCGCTAGAAAAGAACAGATCCCGCCTCAGGGAAATCCTCCTGGTTGATGCTGGAGGCAAGAAAGCGGCCGTAGGTGAAATCGTCGCCTACGGCTATGGGAACGACGTACAGCGGCCGAAAGGATACGATCCTCCGGCATACAGGAAGCGGTATCAAAAGAGAAAGGCTTGGTTCGCTGTGAGGAATCTATACGAAGTCGACTGCCAAGGCGGACGGGTCATCGGTTACCAAACCAAAGACGGCCAGAAGGTGCCCGGCTGTTTCACAGGGCAGGTAACAATGAGATATGTCTGCCACGACTAAGAGTCCTAACACTCCTATTCCCAAACCAGACTAACCTCATAGCCTCATATGTTTTATGTATGACTTGATGGAACTACAAGAACGCTGCAGGCACTTTCCCTGAAGGCTCCATAAGTCATCACCCCTTATCTCAGATTTTGAACCAACACTAGGATTTCGGCCTTCCAGACCAAACACAACGAAGCCCCATACTTCCTCACCCACGGCACCCCCTATTAATTTCCAGTCTCAGATCATGCAAGCTGCTGATAGGTACCGAGATCCTGTTCAGAACGTGAAAGAATCCGTAGGCTTCACCACCACGGGATTCAACTGGAGCAAAGTGCTGTGAATTGTAGGGTCATACCTTGAAGCATGGCGATAAGGCGCACTCTGCTTAGGCGGTAGCCTTTCGCATATTGCACGATTAGTCCGGGCCATACTGGGTATGGCTTGTGGTCATATATTAAAGGAGTCTGTGAATCACAGATCAGGATACGAGTTAGAACTTCCTGGTTTCGTTGGAAGGATCCGAAGCCGATTTAGATTAAATCATGCACCCGGCAACACGGTCCTTCATCAGCAGCATCATTCCACGAGTCAAGCTGCAACAGTCTGGACAGGCATCGCACAAACTCTGTATTTCATGGAAACAAGGTTGCGCACCATTGAAAACAGAGATGAAAGCTAGAACACATCTGTCGGGAAAGCTTTTGACATCCCAATAGCTTTCTGATTTCACTAGCACAACACCTAGGTACCACCAGTGACTGGGACGAGTTCCACGTATCAGTCAAATACTCTGAAATCGCAGACTAACGGGCACAAATCTTGGCGTATAACTCTAGAGCTCAATAGGGTGGGGGACTTGTAACAGAAAAAGCCGAGAGCTCGTGATATTCTTTCCTTGTCTCATCGCCAAATAAGACAATAAGGAATCGAATATGCATAAGCTATTTCGGCTTTCGGATAATAATACCACAGTCTCTACGGAAGTGGTAGCAGGCATCACCACCTTCTTCGCCATGGCTTACATCATCGTGGTGAATCCCTCGGTGCTCTCTACAGCGGGCATGCCCTGGGGCGCTGTCTTTCTCGCCACTCTGATCGCTGCCATCATCGGCACCCTGATCATGGGGCTGGTGGCCAACGTGCCCTACGGCGTGGCGCCAGGAGTCGGGTTGGATGCCTTCTTCACCTTCACCGTGGTCAAGGGGCTGGGCTTCACCTGGCAGCAGACCATGTGCATGGTCTTCCTGTGCGGCCTGATCAACATCCTGGTCACGGCCACCAAGCTGCGCAAGATGATCATCCAGGCCATTCCACCCCTGCTTCAGCACGCCATCGGTGGTGGCATCGGCGTCTTCATCGCCTATG
The DNA here is from genome assembly GCF_052606235.1 of Bifidobacterium sp. ESL0820. Taxonomy (NCBI): domain Bacteria; kingdom Bacillati; phylum Actinomycetota; class Actinomycetes; order Bifidobacteriales; family Bifidobacteriaceae; genus Bifidobacterium; species Bifidobacterium sp. ESL0820. Next base: position 1,128,588 of record NZ_CP199594.1, on the reverse strand, counting down.
TGGGTCTGCTCAATGTGGGCATCATCAAGTTCACCCCTGACAAGACCTCGGCGGCCGGCGCCAACCCTGGGCTGACCACTTTTAACACCCCTGGGGTCATCCTCTTCGTCATCGGCTTGCTGCTGACCGTCTTCCTGCTGATTTTCAAGTTCAAGGGTCACCTGGCCTTCATCAACAAGGGCGCCTTTGTCATCGCCATCATCGTGGTCACCCTCCTGGGCATTCCCATGGGGGTTACCAGCATGGCCAAGTCGGTCGATCTGGGTCAGGCCTGGTCACAGTTGCCGCAGACCTTCCTGGCCATTTTCAGCCAGGATGGATTCCCTGCGCTCTTCTCCGACCCGGCCAAGCTGCCAGTGGTTCTGGTGACCATCTTCGCCTTCTCCCTGTCGGACACCTTCGACACCATCGGCACCTTTGTGGGCACCGGCCGGCGCTCAGGCATCTTCTCAGCCGAGGACGAGCAGGCTCTGGAAAACGGCCGAGGCTTCAGCTCCAAGATGGATAAGGCCCTGTTCGCCGATGCTACGGCGACCTCCATCGGCGCCCTCTTCGGCACCTCCAACACCACCACCTATGTGGAGTCCGCAGCGGGCATCGCAGCTGGTGGCCGAACCGGCCTGACCTCGGTGGTTATCGCCGCCTGCTTCGCGCTCAGCGCCGTCTTCGCTCCCTTGATCTCGGCTGTGCCTTCGGCGGCCACTGCACCCGTCCTGGTCATTGTGGGCTGCATGATGATGAGCTCCTTCGCCGAGATTGAGTGGGGCGAGCTGTCTGAGGCCATTCCGGCCTTCTTCACGGCCATCTTCATGGGCTTTGCCTACTCCATCTCCTATGGTGTGGCCGCCGGCTTCATCACCTACTGCCTGACCATGGTCTGCAAGCGCAAGGGCAAGGAGGTCCACCCCATCATCTGGGCGGTCTCTGCCCTCTTCATCCTGGACTTTGTGCTTCAGGCTGTGCTCTGAGCCAGTTTTAGAATTACGAGCTCTCCACAAGCAGCATTCTTCAGAACCATTGTTCAGCAGTGCGGTTCGTCGTCATGCTGTTGTCAGGTTGACCTGACTGTTTGAGGGTGCGCAGAGAGCAAATCAGGCACAGAGACCGCAGCAGGGCCCCGACACCTTTTAGTGGCGGGGCCCTGCTCGTTCGTGCATGTCAGTGCTTGTGCCGAGCGGCTGCTTTTCCGCCTTGTGCGCTTTGTGCTTCAAGGCGTTGCCGGTTGGCGGCCAGGCCAGCGACTGCGGCCAGCAAGCCGGTTAGGATGGTCACTAGGATGCCTGCCTCTCCGGTCAGGGGGAGGATGCCATAGTGGATGAAACGGAAGGCATTGGTCTCATCGTTGGGTTGTGGAGCCCCATTGAGCGTCCAAGCGATGCTGACAGTCGTGTCGCCGGCCTGGTGGTTCGGCGTCAGCACAGTCCAGGCGCCGTCCTTCTGCCCCGTGGAGCTTAGGCTGGTTCCTGAGGTGCCTCCGAATTGTACTGCGGACGGGGTGCCGAGTCTGAAGGGGAAGAGCACGTTGACAGGAGAATAAGTTGTTTGTGTCGCGTTGTTTCCCAGCCTTCCTTGGCTGTTGTTTCCCCACCCCAATGTGCTGCCGTTGGAGGCGATGGCCAGGGTGTGGCCAGTGCCGGCGCTGACCTTGACGAAGTGGTCAATGCCTGATGGATTGCTCATCCTGGTTGGTTTGTTTAGGCTGCCTGTGCCTCCAGTCCCCAACATGCCTGTTGAGTTTTGACCCCAGCCCCAGATGCTTCCATTCTGGTCCAGAGCCAGCGAATTGCCGCTAACTCTGCTGCCTGTCAACTGCGTGAACGTGCTGACGTTTGCAGGCATGGCTACCAGAGATGGGGCAGTCCTTGTGGTGGTGTCGCCCAGGCCGAGCTCTCCATTGCTGTTCCCGCCCCAGGTCCATAGACGTCCCAGATCATCAAGGGCGGAGGAGTGGCCGTTGCCGGCAATGATCTGAACAGGCTTGAAGCCGCCTGTCGGGTTGGTGCCCGGCTTGGCCTGGACAGGTGTGAAGGTGTAGCTATTAAGCGCCACATCGCTCGTATTGCCCAGGTCACCGTTCTGGTTTGATCCCCAGCCCCAGGCACGGCCCTGGGTGTCGGTCGCCAAAGAATGTGAGCCGCCCGCACTGACCTGTGCATAGCGGAATCCCGTCGTCTCACCTTGCGGGGTTGCGACCTGGACGGGTCTGGTGGTGATTCCTGTCATCGCCACAGTGCCAGAGGAAACACCCAGTTTGCCGAATTCATTGGATCCCCAGCCCCAGGCTCTGCCTTGCCCGTCTACGGCGAGGACATGAGTGATTCCAGCACTGATGCCGGTGAGGCTGAAGCTTGTTGCCGTCATCCCGCTTGGGGCTTGCACGCGAATCGGGCTTGAACTGTATGCAGATGAGCCATTGGTAGCAATGGTATTGTTGCCCAGCTGTCCGGAGCTGTTAAGACCCCATGCCCAGACGTGGCCCTGGTCATCCAAGGCCAATGAGAAGGCCTTTCCTGCACTGACCTGTGTGAATCGGTTCACGCCTGTCGGCTTGGGAATCTGAACCGGGGTCAAGCGGTCCGTTGTGGTCCCATCGCCAAGCTGTCCGTATTTATTGGCACCCCAGGAATAGACGTTCCCATCCGATCCGAGAGCCAATGAATGATCATCGCCGGCACTGACCTGGTTGAACCTAATGCCTCGCGCTGCAGGTGGAACCAGGGTCACCTTGGTCTGACCGCTGTCGGGACCCTGTTTGGGAGAGGTGGTCCATTGACCGCTGCCTGCCGTCCAGTGGGCTGTCAGTTTCAGGGGACCCTTGACGGGGGAAGAAAAGTCGTAGGCCGCATCGCCGTTGAACCAGCCATCAAATAGGAAGCCGGGACGGGTCGGGTCTTGATCCGGTCTGGAAGCCATTTGGTCTTCGATGACCGACTGACTGGTGGGCTGGCTGCCGTCGGCCTTGTCGAAAGTGACGACATAGGTAGGCGGGTCATAGATGTAATCCAGGATGTCATCGGGTTGCGGACCATAGAGATTCCAGGTGATGGCCGTATCCACTCGCCCCTTCCTATGAGCTGGTGTCACCACCTGCCAGTTTGTACCTGCTTTTTTGAGATTGCTGCCCAGTGTTTGGTCGAATTTGACCGCAGTAAGCTCCGGTGTAAGCGGGAATGCCGCCAGACCCGGTGTCAGCCTCTTGGCTTTGCTGTTGTCGTAACCTGTGGGAATGGTCGGATCACCTAGTTGGCCCCCGCAGTTCCATCCCCAGGTATACAGGTTTCCGTCTGACCCCAGGGCTAAGGATTGCTCCCAGCCAGCGTAGAGCTGAACCCAGCTGGTTTCCTCCCCGGCCACTGATGGTTTCGGCTTTTGCACAGGCCGGGGTCTGATGACGGTGCTGGTCTCGCCGGTGGGGACGTCCGGAAAGCCCAGCTCGCCGTACCGGTTGACGCCCCAAATATAAAGATTGCCATCTGAACCGATGCCCATGCTGTGGTAGTCCCTGCCCATGACCTGCTTCCAGGTGAATCCTGCAGGTGTCCCAGCTGGGCGAGGTATAAGCGTAGGTACATGCCTGTCTGTGGTGGTGCCGTCTCCCAGGCGCCCGCTGTCATTCCATCCCCAACCGTAAAGATCCCCATTCGTAGTGATGGCGAAACTGTGGTCGGCTCCTACGCTGAATTGCGAGAAGGTGACCCCATTGGGCTGAAGGACTTGGGTGGGCGTCAAACGATCTGTGGTGGTGCCGTCTCCTAGGCGCCCATAACTGTTCCATCCCCAGGCATACAGTTTTCCGTCGGATCCCATGGCCAAGCAGCTGTATCGTCCCGTGGTCGCCCGGGTAAGAGTGATTCCCGCCGGCTTGCTGACAGGGACGGGTTTAGTGCTATATGCAGCTGGATTGTTAGGACCTCTCGGAACGCTGGTATTGCCGAGTTGTCCATATGAGTTCAGTCCCCATGCATAAAGATTGCCGTCTGATCCCAAGGCCACAGTATGGTCCCACCTGGTGTTTGCCTGCTTCCAGGTAAATCCAGGCGCGGCCCCATCCGGCTTTTTCACCGGAGCAGGTCTGTTGCGGTTTTCGGTAGTTCCATCGCCCAGCTGTCCAGAAGCATTGAATCCCCAAGTGTAGAGGTTGCCATCCGAACCCATAGCAAGGGCTGAATGATCACCAGCATCTACCTTCGTGAAAATGAATCCTGCTGGTACATTTGCTGGTTTGGCTACTTTTATTGGGGCTTGGTGATCGATGTTTGTGCCGTCGCCCTGTTGACCGTAAGCATTTTTGCCCCAGGAATAGATGTTGCCGTCCGATCCTAAAGCCAGTGACTGGGTGGATCCTGACGTGATCTGTGAGAATTTGATCCCCCGTGTTGCTGGGGGAGTCACCGTCACGGTGGTGCCCCCTGATATAGCTCCATGTGCAGGTGCCAGGGACCAATGGCCATCGCCTGTTGTCCATTTTGCGGTCAGCTTCAGGTTGCTGGTGACGGGCTGGTTGAAGTCATAGGCTACCTGGCCAATGAACCAGCCGTCAAAGAGGTACCCGTGCCTGGTGGGATCGGTCGGCCGTTTCGCCTGACCTTCCGAAGGGACGGTCTGAGTGTTAGGGGTCGTTGTGTCAGCTTGTGCCGTGTCAAAAGTGACCGAACATTGATTATTTAGACAGGGGCTTGTCGACCGGGTGGAAGGAGCAGGGCTTGCTGAGCCTAGTGAAGTGGGGGATGGAAAGGGGGGAGAAGGTGTTGTTTGGATAGGGGAATCCAGCTTTTGAGTTACTGTTGGCGTTGGAGCATTAGGGGGAGCTTGGGTTGAGCTAGGTATATTAGGGGTCACCCCCTCAGCTTCATTTTCCGTGCTTTGCGATGCTGTTGGGGACGCGGTTGCATCCGCCTGCGCCAGGTCAATCCCCGAGAGATTTCCCAATATCAACACTGAGGCGATAATGGCTGCAAGAGAAGCTACGCAGCATGCACGATTCCTATATGACGATTGCATACAGTCCCCTTTGAAAGCAACGGCGCATGCAACGTGGCATCTGCATCCCCAGCTCAATCCCCATGGCCAGCGTGCATGACGTTTCAATCAAAGTCAGCTTATATCATATGGCTCTGGAATACCAAGTCCTCGGTGATGCCTTTCCTTTTGCCTCGACGGTCGGATAGTCGGCAGGAAATTGGGATTGGTTGTTTCGTATATACAAAAAGAACTTCCGGCAAACCGAAGAAGCCTGCCGGAAGTTCCTGATTGAGTTTTATGAAAAGGGATCAGTACCAGTTGGATGACTGGGATTGGGCCCACGCGCCACAGGGATTGCCGTAACGGCCCTGGATGTAGCCCAGTCCCCAGACGATCTGGGTGTGGGCATCGGTCTGCCAGTTGGGGCCAGCCGAGGCCATCTTGCTACCGGGCAATGCCTGGGGAATGCCATAAGCGCCCGAGGGGTTGGCGGCATTGGTCCGCCAGCCGGATTCCTTGTTCCACAGCTGCACCAGGCAGGTGAACTGGTCTTCGCCCCAGCCGCGGGAGGTGACCAGATCATGGGCGATGCTCTGGGCTTCGCCTACAGGGGTCGTGGAGGTGGTCGAGCCGGACTGCGCAGGGGTGCCGCCGCCAGTGCCCACCAGGATCACCTTGTCCACGGGGACTGTCTTGACGAAGGATGCGAAGATGTTGCTGGTCAGGTGCTTGTTGCCGGCTGCGGTGACCAGGCTGGTGGTCTCCATGACGCCGTTCTGTCCCTCGGTCTTGACCTTGGTGGTGCCCGACGGCAGGGAGTCGGTCTTCTCCTCGATGGTGTTGAAGGGGATGGGCGATTCATCCGTCTTGACCTGGGCGTTGGCCCGGTCGATGCGGATGACGGTCTTCTCGCTGACCCGGCTGGTCAGCGAGGGGGTGATTTGGTCGCCCGGCTGCAAGGTGATGTCTCCGGCCTCCAAGACCGATTTGACATTGGTGAAGCCGTTGCCCAGCACCACCTTGTTCTTCCCGTTGATCTGCACATTCACATATGAGGTATCGGAGTTGGCACCGCCCGCACCATTGCGGATGGCCTGCCTGGTGCTCCCACGGGATACCGTACCAAGGCCCTGGGTGGCTGAATACGATGCCACTCCTGCCTTGGCGGAACTCTCGTTGGAAGTGTAAAAGTCGCGCGAGACAAAGCCCGCGCCAATAACCATGCCGAGAGCGGTGACACCGGCAGCCAATCGCAGCCACTGACGCTTGGTCAGAGCCTTGACCGCACTCATCCGTCCTCTACGGTGGTTCGCCATTACTCTCCTCTGTTGGACCGACAGATCCTCAGTGATCAGTCGACTGGTCAGTTCCTATCGACCGCACGCTTCCGGCAGCGCCGAAAGGGTCACTGGACAAACACAGCTCTACTTTAGTGCAAACCTGCCTTGGAACCAACTCGACCGGCTCAGACCTGTGCCGGGGTTGACAAATCGGCCTTGCGTGCCTGGTCGATCAGGTCGTCCAGGTCAGAAGACCTGAGAGCACCAGCCTGCTTGAAGATGATCTGCCCCTGCTTGGTGATCATCAGTGTGGGCACCGCCTGGATGTCGGCGGCCGCGGCCAGATCCTGGTTCTGGTCGATGTCCACCTTGCCGAAAACGATGTCGGTGTTGGCCTGCGAAGCCTTCTCGAAGATGGGGCCGAAGGCCTTGCAGGGTCCGCACCAGGTGGCCCAGAAGTCAATCAGCACCAGGTCGTTGTCCTTGATGGTCTGCTCGAAGTTATCCGAAGTAATAGTCGTGGTGGCCATGATAACGCTCCTTGAAGTAGTTTGACTGACGCGCGGGAAGCTCCCGTGCTTAGCAACCGCTTTCAATCCTCAGCATTCCATCAAGGCTGGAGAAAGCGCCCGAATATGCTCTGGGTGGAGATGTCCGGCGGGGTCCTGCGGGCGGTCAAGCCTGGTACGGATAATGGAACCATGCCAGTGCTGAACGACGAGATTCCCGATGATGACGACTTCGATGCCGATCGCGACCGTGGCGCCTTCTCCCACATCACACCAGAGGACTTCAACCGAGGCTTTTCGGGTTCGAATCCCCCCGGATGGCTGGACCGTGACGCCATCGACCGTGCGCGGCGCTGTCTGCCCATGCCCTATGTAGAGGTAGTGCCGGTTCGCGTGGATGAGATGAGCGCCGTCACCCAGGTGGGTACCCTTCTGCGCGTGGATGATCAGGGCAATATCGAGCGCACCCTGATCACCGGACGGATCCTCTACCATGAGACCATCAGGGAGGCTCTGGCCAGAAACATCGCCAAGGATCTGGGCCAGCTGGCCCTGCCTGTACTGCCTGCCAGCCCCCAGCCCTTCACTGTGGCTGAGTTCTTCCCCACGCCAGGGGTCTCGGAGTATTACGATCCGCGCCAGCATGCCATCGCTCTGTGCTATCTGGTGCCGGTGGCCGGGGACTGCAAGCCCCAGGATGAGACCTTGGATGTGGAGTGGATCGATCCCAAGGGCGACATGCTGGAGTCCTTCATAAGCCAGATGCCCGGCGGGCACGGCAAGGTGCTGATGAGCGCCCTGACCTGGGCCGGTGCGCTGTGAATCGCGAATCCTTGGAGGCGAGCATGACCATTGCCAATACCGTATATCGCCATGGGGAGGGATTGCCGCTGGTGCTGGTCCATGCTTTTCCCGTGGACCACCGCATGTGGGATCGCTGTGCGGCCTCGCTGATCGACCAGGCGGATCGTGCGGGTATGGCCCCCTTCCCTGTCTATGCTCCGGATATGCCCGGGGCAGGCGATTGCCCCCTGCCTGGGCCAGCGTCCTGTGGCCCGGCAGACTCTGATGGCGCCCTGCCTGGCGCCCTGGATGCCATGGCTCAAGCCTTTGTGGACATGATCGCCGCCACGGGGGCGCAGAAGGCCATCTGGGTCGGGCTTTCCATGGGAGGCTACCTGGTCGAGGCCGTGGCCAGGCTCTATCCGCAGACGGTGGCCGGGCTGGCCCTGTGCGACACCACCATGATGGCTGACCGTCCGGCCTCCAGGGCCAACCGCCTGCAGATCGCCAGAACCTGCGAGGTGGAGGGGACGCTGGATCCGGTCATGCACTTCGCCAGGCCCCAGGAGGGCGATTCCACAGTCAAGCGCTCGCCCGCCTTCGTGCAGACCATGACCGAATGGATACAGTCCCAGGACCCCCGGGGCATCGCCTGGCGGGAACGGATGGCTGCAGGCCGCCCGGATCAGAGCGGCCTGGCCGGCAGCATCAGAGTGCCCGTGGCCCTGGTCAGCGGCCGCTGCGATCCCTCCAGCCCTCCACACGCCATGGAGCCTCTGGCTCAGGCCATGCGCCAGGCTGGAACCGACGTGACTTTCACCGCCGTCGACGACTGCGGCCACTTCAGCGCCGTCGAGCATCCCGATCAGGTGGCCGCTGCCCTGCTGGACCTGGTTCATCGCGTAGGGAGGCAAGCATGAGCGATCCTGAAACGGTCTTCTCCCCGCTGGCCCTTACCGGGCCCCTGCCCTTCCTGCCCCTGGCTCAGGGGGACGTGGACTATGACACGGCATCGCGGCAACAGCCCGGGCTGCTTGACCATCTGCTGGAACAGGAAGGCACTGGGGTCATCCTGGTGCGGGGCGAGAAGGTGGCCGTGCCCAGGGGCAAGGCGGCCTTGGCCTCTCGCACCGGGGCCAGCATCCGTCTGGCTACCCTGCCTGCCGCATACTTGCGGGGTCCTCTGGGAGGCTCGACGGGCCAGTCTGAGCCTCCCTGCTACTACCTGGGGACGGCCGACCGTCAGTCCTGGCTGGCCCTGGATCTGAATCTTGCCTGCGCTGGTCGGGCTGTCCAGGACCCTCTTCGTGACCTGGCTCAGGCCGCGGACCAGCGCTTCGATTGGCTCGCCCTGCGCGAGTACGCTCCTCATGGCCGTCCGCGGCAGGTGGGCCTGGCAACCTGCGCGGTCGCCCTGTCAGTGTGGCATGGACGCCAGGCCTTCTGCCCCCGCTGCGGCGCTCCGGTCCATCCTTGCCAGGCCGGATGGGCTCAGATCTGCCAGGGGAGTGCATCAGGAGACAGGCACACGCTCTTTCCCCGCATCGAGCCCGCAGTGATCACGGCCGTGGTGGACAGCCACGATCGGCTTCTGCTCCAGCACAATCGGCAGTGGGCTCCCGGTTTTCGTTCAGTCACTGCTGGATTCGTCGAGGCCGGGGAGAATCTGGAGCATGCAGTCCGGCGGGAGACCCTGGAGGAGGTGGGCCTGAACCTGGGGGAGATGCGGTACCTGGGCTCCCAGCCCTGGCCCTTCCCATCCTCTCTGATGGTGGCCTTTAGAGCCAGATCCCTGAATACGGACATCCGGGTGGATGGTCAGGAGACCGATGACGCCAACTGGTTCACGCGGGAGGAACTCGGCGCTGCCTTGGCCTCGGGCCGGTTGCGCATACCCCAGACGGCCAGCGTGGCCAGGTACATGATTGAGCAATGGTATGGCAGCGAGCTCTGACCCATTTGGGAAGTCCCGTGCTTTCGGACCTGGTCCTGTCGTAAGATATTACAGGGAACTGTAAGCAGCGAAAGGTGTGCTATGGCCATGGAGGGGCAAGAAGAGCCTCGTATCTCGGACGTCGACCAGGCCGAAACTGTGACCATGCCGCCGGCGACCGGTGACGGGCCCGACCCTGTGGACCTGTCCGCTGATAAGCAGGCGAATCGGGCACTAGGCGCAGGTCCCGCCCACGAGGCCCAGTCGAGCCGTCATCGGGGGCGTACCATCCTGGCCCTGCTGCTTCTGGCTGTGCTGATTCTGGTAGGGTGCTGGTTCGGCGCCCGTGCCTTCTTCCGTGATCGGGTGGCCCCCGGCGTCACCTTGGGCGGAAAGATGATGATGGGCCGGACCAGCGACCAGGTCCGTCAGATCGTCGATCAACAGGTGCGTGACTCCCAGGTGGAGCTCAAAGGCGAAGGGGCCTCCGCCCGGGCCGGGCTAAAGGACTTGGGTGTGAGCGTGGATCAGGATGCCACGGTCACACGGGTCATGACTGCCAAGGGCTCTGCAGGCCTCTCCCGGCTCAACCCCTTCCATAGCGAAGCTGTACCCTTGGTGGCCGAGCGGGACCAACTGGCCATGAATAAGTATCTGACCGAGCACTTCATCGACCGCCAGGACCGTTCCGTCCCCTCTACCATCGTCTTTGATTCCGGCGCCCACGCTTTCAGGGCCCAGGAGGGGCGTGGCGGCAAGGGGCCCGAGCTGGGCCGTGTGCAAAATGCTGTCTCCTCCCTGATAGACAAGCCCGGCAGGCGGCTGGCCGTAGGGTTGGTCTACAAGGACGTGGGCATGCCCATCAGCCTGGATACGGCCAATCAGGTGGCTTCTCAAGCCAATCAACGGCTGGCCAAGGACCTGGTCATCAAGGGGACCGATGACGATGTCATGACTGTTCCGGCCGCCACCGTGGCCACCTGGGTCAAGCCGGTGACAGACCTCGGCAAGGGGACCATGGAGCTGGGCTTCGATCGGCAGGCCATCCAGCAGTATCTGGACCAGGAGCTGGCCCGGCATCTGGATCGGGATATGGTCACCGCCGTCAACGTCAAGAACACCAAGGGCGAAGTGGTGGCTGAGACCACCAAGGGTGTGGACGGGGTCCGGGTTTCGGATGTACCCGCCACAGCTGATCTGGTCGTCAAAGCTCTGGTCCAGGGTGACGCGAACCCGGTTCAGGCGCGTGCCGATGTCACCCCGCATAAGGAGCAGACACGTGTGGCCCGCTACGACGTGCCTGACGGTGACACCTGGATCCAGGTCAACCTGAGCGATCAGACCGCCACCGCCTACCATGGCACCACCGAGGTCAAGACCTTCCCCATCTGCTCGGGTAAGCCCTACGATGGGGACCAGTCAGATACCGGCACCTTCTTCATCAACGTGCGTTACACAGTCCAGACCATGCGCGGCCCCGGCTACGTCTCGCCCAATGTCAGATGGGTCTCCTACTACAACGGCAGCGAGGGCTTCCATACGGCCGACTGGAACTACGGGGGCATCGCCAAGGGCGACCCCACCCACTACGGATCCCACGGCTGCATCAATATGTACGAGCAGGATGCCAAGTGGATCTACGACAACGCCCCGGCCGGGACCATGGTCAAGGTGGAGGGGCAGGTTCCGCCGGGTCCGGCCCGGTAGATGCACCTGTCACGGCAGACGGTCGAGTAGGCTGGAACCATGAGCGATGAACACAGTGATGGAACCTCCCGTTTGGACGTGCCCGACCACCTGCGGTATTCCCAGGATCACGTCTGGATCGACCCCAGTCAGTCTCCTGCGCCTATGGGCGTGACCGAATATGCGGCGGACCAGTTGGGAGACCTGGTATTTTTGGATCTGCCCGAGACCGGCACCCACGTCGATGCTGGCGACGAGGTCATCGAGCTTGAGTCCTCCAAGGCGGTGGAGCCGGTGGTTTGCCCAGTGGCGGGCACCATCGCCTACGTCAACAGGGCGGCCTCGGACGATCCTGAAGTCATCAATTCAGACCCTTATGGGGAGGGCTGGATAGCCAAGATCGACCTGGAGGATGACGAGCCCGATCTGATGAGCGCCGAGGAGTACGGTCAGCTGCTGAAGAGCCTGAACTGACGGTTCGGATATGACCAGGCGATCCGGCCGTGACGGAGGGCCCCTGCGGGTTCGATCGGTCAGCACCACCTTCGATTCAGCTACGCCCGGGGAGGACATCCAGAGCAGACCTGCTCCGGTGCGTCTGCTGAGGCATCTGGTAACGGGCGCCTTCGACCTCTGGGTGGGCCTGTCCATCAATATGACAGGCCGCATGGGTTGGTCGGCCGACGTCCAACCCTATGTGGGTTATGGCACTGAGTCATACTCCCGGCTGATCTGTCGCACTATTCTGACCGACGGCCGCAGACGTGAGGATCCGGCCATCCGGGGCATCCGCGGTCTGCTGACCGTACCCGCGCCCAGGACCAGGGTCAGGCTGGCCATTGACAGCACCGCCATCGGGAGGGTCCAGGTGGGCGATTCCTCGGTCTACGATGCCGTTGATCCCAGCCGCAGCCTGAGCGCGGATGCGGTCTTCTCCGACCGATCGGGCTACCTTGATCTGGTGGCCGAGCATCGGCTGACCCCAGGCGTGCACCGGGTCTCCTACCAGGTGCGGGGCCGCCGGCCTGTGGATGCGCCGCTGTACATCGTGCCCGGTCAGACCCCTGTCGGCGTCATATCCGACGTGGACGACACCATCATGATCAGCCAGGTGCCCAATCATTGGAAGGCTGCTTGGAACCTGCTCCTGTCAAATCCGCACCGCAGGTCCTCGGTGCCGGGCATGGCCGTGCTCTACAACCGCATCCGCGACCTGGATCCCCGGATGCCCTTTTTCTACCTGTCGGCCTCGCCCTGGAATGTGGAAGGGTCCATACGCGGCTTCATTCGCGACCACGGCTTTCCGGCCGGCCCCCTGCTGCTGCGGGATCTGGATCCCAGGCCCAAGACTTTCGTGCCCTCCATCGTGCAGCACAAGATGGAGTTCATCCACCAGCTCATGGCCGACTTCCCTCGGATGCGCTTCGTGCTCATGGGCGATGACGGGCAGAGCGACCCCGCCACCTTCGCCCAGGTGGTGCGCCAATATCCGGACCGGGTCCTGGCCATCGGCATCCGCCAGCTGAGCCTCCAGGAGACCGGGTTGGGATCCTTGTTCAAGCGCACTGCCACCCAGCCGATGCCGGTGACGCAGGTGCCGGTCTTCTACGGGACCACGGGCGCCAACCTGATGCGAACCCTGCTGCCCTATCTGCGTCGTCGCGCCAGAATATAATCGCCCCATGAGTTTTTCGGCCGTCAATCCCGCGCCTCCTCATGCACAACGCCGTCCCGCTGATCGGTGCTTCCATGGGGATCACTTCGAAGATCCCTACGAGTGGATGCGCAACCGGGAGGATCCTGCCACCCAGGCCTATGTGCGCGACCAGAACAGCTACTGCCAGGAACGGCTGGCCGGCCAGAAGGGCCTGCGGGCTACCTTGCTCAAGGAGTTCACCGACCGGGTGCAGCAGACCGACATGTCGGTGCCAACCCGGATGCACGGCTACTGGTACTTCTCACGGACGCTCAAGGGCCAGGAGTACGGGGTGCAGTGCCGTCTGCCGGTGCGCGGCCAGAATGACTGGGATCCTCCAACGGTTCAGGCTTCATCGGCGCCCGGGTCCATACCGGGCGAGGAGGTCATCTTCGACGCCAACGCCGAGGCGGAGGGCTACGACTTTTTCTCCCTGGGTTGCCTGGATCTGAGCGCCGACGGTCGATGGATGCTCTACGGGCTGGACACCAGGGGCAACGAACGCTACGACCTGCGCATCCGGGATCTTTCCCAAGGCCGAGACCTGCCTGATCGGATCGACCAGGTCTCCTCCGGGGCAGTGCTGACCCCCGACGGCCGATGGGTCTTCTACACCGGCCTGGACAAGGCCTGGCGTCCGGACACGGTCTGGCGGCATAAGGTGGGCACTTCGGCCGACCAGGATGTCCTGGTCTACCAGGAGGGCGACGAGCGTTTCTGGGTGGGGCTGGGCCTCAGCTACGACGAATCCGCCATGCTGATTGCCACCGGGTCCAAGACCACCAGCGAGGTGCTCATGCTGGACCTGAAGGACCCGCAGGGCGAGTTTGTGCCCTTGATCCCCCGCAAGGAGGGGGTCGAGTACGACATCAGCCTGGCCAGATTCGAAGATGCCGGTCCGGCAGGGGAGGACCTGCCGGTGGCTGTGGTCTACCACAATGTAAACAACCCCAACTTCGAGGTGGATCTGATCGATCTGCGCAGCCACCGTCCGCCGTTTCGCCTGGGAGAAGGGGTGCGGCTGGCCCAGGGCAGCCCCTATGGCTGCGAGCGCTCCGGAGGCCTGGCCACCCTGCCGCCCGAAAAGCCCTACCATGACCCGGGCAATCCCGCCATTCTTCAAGGCGCTCGCGGGCTGGGAATCGAGGGGCTGGGCATCCACCGCAGCTTTGTGGTTCTGACCTACCGGGCCGACAGCCTGCCTCATATGGCTGTCATCGCCAAGGATCAGGCACTTGAAGATCTGCGGGCTGGTCGGCCCTGGCGCTTCCATGAGGTCCTGCCCGGCCAGGCCAGGGACGGCATTGACCGTCTCTACAGCATCGGCCCCACGGACAATCCCTCCTACCAGGCCCCCGGGCTGCGCTACATCCGGGGCAGCTATGGGACCCCGGCCGAGCTGCGCGAGCTGGACCCGGTCCGGGGCGTGGACCGGTTGCTCAAGCGGGCCCGGGTGCTGGGCGACTTCCGGCCCGAGCGCTACGCCGAGCGTCGGGTTCTGGTACGTGTCAGGGATGGGGCTTTGGTGCCGGTGTCTCTGGTCTGGCGTCGGGGCATGCATCCGGAGCTGGATGCCTGCGGGAGGACCGGGCCCGACGATACGGTCATCCAGGCTCCCGGAAACCCTGAACGCCGCCCATGGCCGGACCGTGATCCGGACAGGTCTGCACCCATGTTCATCACCGGGTATGGAGCCTACGAGATCAGCCAGGATCCGGGCTTCTCCACCGGTAGGCTCAGCCTGCTGGACCGAGGCGTGCTCTACGCTGTTCCCCATGTGCGCGGCGGCGGGGAGATGGGCCGCGCCTGGTACGAGCAGGGCCGCCGGCTGCACAAGGTCAACACCTTCCTGGACTTCATCGACGTGACTGCCGCCCTGCAGGCCCAGGGTTGGGCGGATCCACGTCATACGGTGGCCAACGGCGGGTCGGCCGGCGGGCTGTTGATGGGGGCCGTGGCCAACATGGCCCCTCAGCTCTATGCCGGCATCGAGGCGGATGTGCCCTTCGTGGATGCGCTGACCAGCATCCTGGACCCGGACCTGCCGCTGACCGTGACCGAATGGGACGAGTGGGGAGACCCCCTGCATGATCAGCAGGTCTACCGGTATATGCGCTCCTACTCGCCCTACGAGAACGTGCCTGACGCTGATAGCAGGCGCCGGCTCTTCGGCAGCGACCACTTCCCTGCCATCCTGGTGACCACATCCATGAACGACACCCGGGTGCTCTACGTGGAGCCGCTCAAGTGGGTGGCCAGGCTGCAGGAGCCGCAGGTGGGGGCCGATGCGCTGATCAGGATCGAGGTCCAGGCAGGCCACGGAGGCATCAGCGGACGTTACCGGCAGTGGGAGGAGCTGGCCTTCGAGAACGCCTGGTGTCTGTCCATCATGGTCCCTCAAAGCTGCTGAACCTGGCCTGTCCGGGATTCGGTCGGGGTCGGGAAAGGGCCCTGGCAGGCTCGTTATGCTCGGGGTATGACAAATAGCAAGCAGAAAACATATCACATTGCGGTCATTGCCGGTGACGGCATCGGCAAGGAGATCGTTCCCCAGGCTCAGGCTGTGCTGGAGAAGGTGACCCGAGGCAAGGCTGATATCCGCTATGAGGACTTCGACCTGGGCGCTGAGCGCTACCTGCGTGATGGAGCCGTTCTGCCCGACGAGGATCTGGACCGGCTCAAGCAGCAGGATGCCATCCTCCTGGGGGCCATCGGCGACCCCCGGATCAAGGCCGGCATCCTGGAGCGGGGACTGCTGCTCAAAATGCGTTTCGAGCTGGACCAGTATGTCAACCTTCGTCCATCCAAGCTCTACAAGGGCGTGGTGTCGCCCCTGGCCAATCCGGGTGACATCGACTTCGTGGTCGTGCGGGAGGGCACCGAGGGGCTTTATGCCGGGGCCGGCGGCTCCATTCGCCGTGGCACCCCCCAGGAGGTGGCCACCGAGGTCTCCATCAACACGGCCTACGGGGCGGAACGGGTCATCCGCTACGCCTTCCAGCTGGCCATGAAGCGTCGCCGTCGCTTGACCTTGGTCCATAAGAAGAACGTGCTGACCAACGCGGGAGACATGTGGCAGCGGCTGGTCGACCAGGTGGGCCAGGAGTATCCCGATGTGGAGCGCGAGTACCTGCACATCGACGCCTCCACCATATTCCTGGTGACCGAGCCCAGCCGCTTCGACGTGATCGTGACCGACAACCTCTTCGGCGACATCCTCACGGACGAAGCAGGGGCTGTGGTGGGAGGCGTGGGCTACTCGGCCTCCGGCTGCATCAACGCCTCGGGCACCTACCCATCCATGTTCGAGCCCATCCACGGGTCCGCCCCCGACATCGCCGGCAAGGGGATCGCCAACCCCACGGCGGCCATCCTCTCGGCCGGGATGCTCCTGGATCATCTGGGCTTCGAGGATGAGGCGGCCAGCATCGAACGGGCCGTGGAGGACGACATCGAACGCTCCGGCTCCACCCAGCGGAGCACGGAGCAGATCGGCAGGGATATCCTAAGCCGTCTGTGATCGGGCCGGATGGCGGCTAGACTGGAGGGCATGACTATGGATGATGCCCCCCAGCCGGACGACCGGCAGTCCAGCGATATGCCGACAGGGAATCCCGGCTTCGGTCCCTCCCCGTTCCCGCAGGTTCCGCCCGAGCATCAGGAACCTGCCGGGGGAGACACCGATGCCAGAGCAGCCCAGCCGGGCCAGTCAGGTCCAGATGCAGCCGACGGGCAGCAGCAGGCTTCGGGCTATCCAGCTGGCCAGGATGTCGGCGGGGGGAACCAGAGCCCCTATCAGACCGGTCGGTTTCCCGCCAGTCAGTATCCCCATGACGGGTATCCGACAGGGCAGAGGGGCAATGCCGGATACCCGTTTGCCCCTCAGGAGGGCGAACAATATCCTGGGGCGTATCAGGCAGGGCCCTATCGGCCCAGTCAGTATCCGACGGCCGGGTATCCAGCTGGTCAGCAGTATCCGACCGGTCAGCAGTATCCTGCTGGGCAGTATTCCGGTGGCCAGTATCCTGGGGGCCAGAATCCTCCAAGTCCCTATCAACCGGGACCGGGCTATCCCGGCCAGTACCCGTCTGGCCAGTACCCACCGAGCGGGTACCCGGGCAATCGATACCCAACAGGACAGTATCCAGGCAATCAGTATCCTGGCGGGCAGTATCCGCCGCAGGCTCCTATGCCTTGGCCCTACCCGGGGATGCCCCAGGGCGGGTATCCCGGGGCTATGCCCAGCGGCAGGAGTCCCTATCCAATATCACCCACTCCGCACAGCAAGCTGGCTGCCGGACTGCTCAGCATCTTTCTGGGCTGCTTCGGCGTGGGCAACTTCTACCTGGGCAGAACCGGCCGGGGTGTGGCTCAGCTCATGCTCACCCTGATCGGCTTCCTCTTCTTCTTCATCGGGCCGACCATCGCCATGATTTGGGGGCTGATCGAAGGCATCCTGATTCTGGCATCCTCATCCGGCTCCTTCTGGCATCGTGACGCTCGCGGGTGGGAGTTGACGGATTGAATCCGGCCCTTCTGCGCGGCGTCGGCAAGCAGATGGGCGGTAAGCTTGCGGCCGTAACCCTGACCTTGGGCCAGGGGCCAGACTCCCGTCCAGTCATTGCTTCCTGCAGGATTGACGGCGACTTCTTTACGGAGCCGGCCCTGGCAGCCTCCCGTGAATACGAGGAGGATCGCAGTCCGGTACCCCGGCTGGAATCCGCAATTTGCGGCATCCCGCTGCCCTTGGATCCTGGTCGGGCTCTGAAGAGGCTGGACAAGGTCATGGCAGAGGGGGATGGTCAACGGGTAGTCGGCGTGTCCCCATGGACCCTGGTGACCGCACTGGAGCGCGCCCTGCCGGCTGGGCTGGTCATCCACAGGCACGAAGAGCCCGACCAGGCGTCTTTTCAACAGCCGCAGCCGGACGAGGTCGAATGCCGCCGCCGTTGGTCTGGCCTGAAGCTGAATCTGATCAGGGACCGCCCACGGGAGCCGGTCATGCAGATGGCCATGGATCAGGCTCTCAATGATGCCGTAGCCCAGGGCCAGCTGCTGCCCACCCTGCGCATTTGGGATTGGTCGGCGCCGGCGGTGATCCTGGGGCGCTTCCAGTCCCTGAGCCAGGAGGTCCACGCGGAGCGGGCGCGCAGCCTGGGCTTCACCCTGGTTCGCCGATGCACCGGCGGTGGCACCATGGTCATTCAGCCCGACCGGGCCATCACCTATTCGCTCTATCTGCCCCTGGACTTCGTCAAGGGGACCGACCTGATCGACTCCTACCGGATCTGCGACTACTGGCTGGTTCGCGGTCTGCGCATGCAGGGGATTCAGGCCGGATGGCAGGGCATGAATGACATCGCCTCCCCGCGGGGCAAGATGGGGGGCGCCGCCCAGCGCAGGCTGCCAGCAGGCTCCCGCGGACCGGGCGGACTGCTCCACCACACCACCCTTTCCTATTCAGTGGATGCCGGTCTGATGGCTCAGGTGCTCAAGGTGGATCCGGCGAAATTCCACGACAAGGCCGTGACCTCGGTCAGAAGCCGGGTGGATCCCATCGACAGGCAGACCAGGCTGTCCCGCCGATCCCTGATCGATGCCCTTCTGGACACCCTGCCCTCCCTGGTGTCGGATCTACGCATATCAAGTCCTGCGCCCGAGGTCGAGCAACGGGCCCGCACTCTGGCCCAGCAGCGCTACGGCCGTGGGGAGTGGACCGCCCAGATCGCCTGACCGGCAAGGGGGTTGATGTGTATGGGTATAATCGTGCTCAGTCGCGTCGAACCCGGCGCGAGGTCATCAACCATGCGTGAGTCGGTGCAGACCCGCCAGACATGGCGAAAAGGAGTGCAGAGTATGGCGGTTCACAAGCCCAACGAGATTCCCGATGACGGGAACGCCCTCAGGCAGACCGCCCTATTCAAACAGGTGCCCAGGCAGGACGCCGACCAGCTTTTGGACACCATGCACGAGTCCACCTATGCCAAGGGGTCCACGGTCTTCCGACAGGGGGACACCGACCATCGGATGTATCTGCTGGAGGAGGGCAGGGTCAAGCTGGTCCGCCAGTCGCCCGACCGCCGCATCCAGCTGCTCAGCATCCATGGGCGCGGGGAGATCCTGGGCGAGATTCCCGTCTTTGACCCCTCCGGCGGGCCGCGCACCGCCTCGGCTGTGGTCATGGTCAACAAGACCAAGGTGGCTGCCCTGGATCACGATGCCCTCTTCGATTGGCTCAACCAGCATCCCAAGGTGGCTGTGGACATGCTTCAGGTGCTGGCCCACCGCCTGCGGACCGACAACGAGCGCATCTCCGACCTGGTCTTCCTGGACGTGCCGGCCCGTCTGGCCAAGACCCTGCTGGATCTGGCCACACGCTTCGGCGAGCCCTTCGAGCAGGGGCTGATGGTCCCCTACGATCTGACCCAGGAGGAGCTGGCCCAGCTGGTCGGAGCCTCACGGGAGACCGTCAACAAGGCCCTGATGGACTTCTCCAACCGGGGATGGATCTCTCGCAAGGGCCGCACCATCATCATTTTCCAGCCCGGACCTTTGATTCGACGCTCACGCATGTGAACGCCGCTGCCAGGTAGAGCCGACGGCCTAGGATGGAGACCATGCCCGAACAAAAGAAATCCATGTCGGTCAGGCGCTTCTTCACGCTGCTGCTGGCTTACCTCATCTTCTGCGTCGCAGGTGGCGTGGTCGTCTCTGGTTTCCTGTTCCCCGCAGTCTTCGGCATCAACGCCGTCTCCAGGAATCTGATGCCCGCCCTGAAGACGGAGAACATCGACTTCAACGTCAACGATCTGCCCCAGCAGTCCCGCCTCTACGCCTCCGACGGGCATACCGTCATCGCCACCTTCTATGCGCAAAACCGGATCGTGGTGCCCATCAAGGACGTCTCCGACTACATGCAGAAGGCCGTGGTGGCCCGTGAGGACCGTCGTTTCTTCGAGCATGCAGGCGTGGATACCCAGGGCGTGCTCAGGGCCTTCATCCAGACCTACATCAAGCAGGGCGACACCCAGGGCGGTTCCTCCCTGACCCAGCAGTACGTCAAGAACGTGCTCATGAACCAGGCCGAGGAAAACAACGACCCCATCGCCGAGTACCACGCCCAGGAGGAGACCATAGCCCGCAAGATGCGGGAGATGCTGATCGCGGTGCAGATGGAGAAGAAGTACTCCAAGGCCGAGATTCTTCAAGGGTACTTGAACATCGCCCAGTTCGGCACCAACGTCTACGGGGTTGAGTCGGCAGCCAGGCGCTACTTCAGCAAGTCGGCCAAGGATCTGGATCCGGGCGAGTCGGCTACCATCGCCGCCGTGACCAAGAATCCCGCACGCTTCGATCCCACCGTCAATATCAAGGCCGCTCAGGAGCAGCGGAACATCGTCCTGGATCTGATGAGGCAGGAGAACTACATCAGCCAGCGCCAGTATGAGGAGAACAAGGCCAAGCCGCTGGATCAGATGCTGCATGTGCAGTCTGCGGACGCCGGCTGCCAGGCGGCCGGGGACGCTGCCTTCTTCTGTGACTACGTGACCAAGCAGATCCTCAACTCCAAGGAGTTCGGCAAGAGCCAGGAGGATCGCAACAAACTCCTCAAGGAGGGCGGCCTGGACATCTACACCACCATGGACGTCAACGCCAACGCCGCAGCCATGAAGGCGGCCCGGGACACCATCCCCGTGGATGATCCGTCCGGCTTCGAAGTCACCATGGCGGCCATTCGCCCGGGCACCGGCGAGGTCTTGGGCTTCGGCATCAACCGCATTTACGACGCCACCCAGAACTCCGGCGGCGGCACCCGCACGGCCATCAACTATGCAGTGGACCAGCAGGACGGCGGCGGCTGGGGTTTCCCCGTGGGCTCCACCTGGAAACCCATCAACCTGGTGGCCTGGATGAAGGCCGGCAAGTCCATCAACCAGCCCCTGCGCACCTCCACCAGCTATCCGCAGACCGCCTTCGCCTGCAAGACGGCTGACGGTACCTCCTATGGATTCGGCACTGGCAGCTGGCACGTTGAGAACTCGGGCGGCGGCACCACTTCGCCGGAGAGCCCCCTGCAGGGCCTGATCCGCTCGCACAACACCACCCAGGCCTCCATGGCCCAGCAGATCGGCCTGTGCACGATAGCGGATACAGCCAAGGACATGGGCTATCACAATTCGCCCAAGGACCAGATGGACATCCACTCAGACAACAGCTTCCAGCCGCCCATGACCATCGGATCGGTCCAGGCCTCCCCGCTGACCATGGCCAACGTCTACGCCACCATCGCGGCCAAGGGCGTGGCCTGCAGCCCTATCGCCATGACCAAGGTGATCGATAAGAACAAGCGTTCCATCAAGGTGCCCAAGGCCAACTGCCATCAGGCCATCGACCCGGGCATCGCCGAGACCACCGCCTATGCCCTCAACCAGGGCGTGGTCCAGCCCGGAGGCGAGGCGGCCGTGACCCAGCTGGACGGGGGTCGCAAGACCTTCGCCAAGACGGGCACCCATGAGGACAAGTACATGCTGACCGGCGGATTCGTGCCCCAGGTGGCCTCCTTCGTCACTGTGGGCAATGCCGAGGGTCAGGTCTCCTTCAATGGCAAGGTCATCAACGGACGGTCCATGGGCACTTGGTACGGCATGTACATCGCCACCCCGGCATGGAAGGAGTTCATGAACACCTACCTGGCCGCTGCCAACATTCAACCGGACAACTCCTATGGCAATCCCGATGCACGCTTCACTGGCGGGGTCCAGCCTCAGCAGCCGGCTCCGATGCAGCAGCGTCAGATGACCCGTGGCGTAGAAGCGCAGGAGCCGGAGATCGGGGAGTTGACCTCGGAAGAGGCTCAAACAGTGCCCGCGGCCGACTAGTACCTGGCTGGATGACTGCTTGTCGAATCCCGGCTGGGATCCGAGCGAGGCTGTGCCTACAATGGAGACCATCAGGGATTCGTCGACGGGCGGGACCACGAGGGGTACGGCCGTCCGCCGGGAGAGGCAGGAACAGATGGTCCAGGAATATTCAGAGCTGGATGACAAGGCCCCTCGGGCCGACGGCCGGGTTAACGAGGATCAGGCCATGCCGGGGCCGGTGAGCGGCTCTGGCAGGTTGGATGTGTCCAAACCGATCTGGTCCTTTGAGTCGGATGCCGCCGACGGAAAGAAGAAGACTGGCAAGGCTGCCAAGGGGATCAAATCGTCCAAAAAGGACAAGAAGGCCAAGAAGGCGAAAAGAGTCAAAAAGGCCAGGAAACCAAAATCGGGAAGAAGACGGGAGAAGGCCCTGCCTGCGCTCTTCCAGCCCATGGAACTGCGCGACCAGCACATCCGCAATAGGATCTGGATGCCGCCCATGGACACTTATTCGTCCCTGCGGCATGACGGGGTTCCTACCAACTTCCACTATCAACACTATGTGTCCAGGGCCCTGGGCGGCTTCGGAGTCGTCATCGGGGAGGCCACGGCCGTAAACCCCCAGGGGCGGATCTCTCCCTGCGACGTGGGGCTGTGGGATGACGAGCAGACCAGGGCCTGGCAGGGCATCGTCCGGGATGTCAAGGCCGCTGGAGCCGTCCCCATCGTCCAGCTCAACCATTCGGGGCGCAAGGGCTCCTCCGGGTGCTCCTCCATGGGCTATATCAACGCCACCGTGCCCGTGGCCGAAGGAGGCTGGCAACCCGTGGGCCCCAGCCCCATCGCCTTCGGGAGGATGGCGGTTCCGGTCCAGCTCTCACGGGCGCAGATAGCCTCCATTGTGGCTGACTTCCGTTCTGCTGCCGTGCGGGCCGTTCAAGCCGGCTTCCTGGGCGTGGAGCTGCATGCCGCCCACGGCTACCTGCTCTCCCAATTCCTGGATCCCCTGATCAACCGCCGCAGCGACGAGTACGGGGGTGACCTGTCCGGCAGAATGCGCCTGCTGATCCAGGTGACCGATGCCGTGCGCGAGGTCATTCCCTCGGGCATGCCCCTGCTGGTGCGCATGTCCGCCACCGACTGGGCCACTGGCGGCTGGGGTCTGGACGAGACCATCCGCACTGCCAAGGTGCTCAAGCTGCACGGGGTGGATCTGATTGACGTTTCCACCGGGGGGCTGGTGCCAGGCGTGAAGATCCCGGCCGCTCCCAACTACCAGGTGCCCTTCTCCTACCAGGTGCGCAGCCAGGTGCTGATTCCCACCACAGCGGTGGGGCTGATCACCAAGCCCAGGCAGGCTGACCGGATCGTACGCAAGGGTCTGGCCGATGCGGTCGAGATCGGTCGAGCCAGCCTGCGCGACCCCTACTGGCCGCTCAGGGCCGCCTACAAACTGGGGCTGTCCGCTCAGCAGGCACCCTACCCTGAGCCTTACCGGCGCGGGGCCTACGGCATCGCACGCTGAGAGCGGCCATGGACGCTGTTCGTGGCGAAGCAGGGACCATTGTGGTCATGCCCACCTATCAGGAGGCCGACAATATCGGGGTGATCCTTCCGCAGCTCTTGGCCTGCTGTCCCGAGGTCGATGTCCTGGTCGTCGACGACAACTCGCCGGACGGCACCGGCGCCAAGGCCGAGGACATGGCCAAGCGCAACCCTCGCGTGCACGTCATCCATCGGCATGACCGCCGCGGGTTGGGTCCAGCCTACGTGCAGGGTTTCCGCTGGTCTTTGGGGCATGGCTATGACCTGATCTGCGAGATGGACATGGATGGCTCCCATCGGCCCCAGGATCTGGCCAGGATGCTGGCGGTGGCCCGAGGCAAGGCGCATCCGGGTCTGGTCATCGGCTCGCGCCGGGTGCGTGGAGGCCGCACTCAACATTGGCCCTGGTATCGGGATCTGATCTCGCGTGCAGGATCCTGGTATGCTCGCACCGCCCTGGGGTCCTCCGTGCGGGACATGACCGCCGGCCTGCGGGTCTATCGAGCGGACGTGCTGAGGCGGATCGATCTGGGAAGGGTTCGCTCCAGCGGCTACGTCTTTCAGGTGGATATGCTGCGCCGAGTCCAGGCCATGGGCCTGAGCGTCGTAGAAGTGCCTATTGTCTTCGTGGAGCGGGTCCGTGGCAGTTCGAAGATGGATGCGGGGATCGTTCTGGAGGCCATGGTCCAGGTGACCCTGTGGGGACTTGAACGGTTGACCCATCGAAACTGACATTGCATCACCATCGTGTTCGCTTTCTTAAGCGACACTGCAGACCCTTGTTGGCGTCTTGAAGACGGATTTCGCCTTGGTTGACAGATTTCTGCAATAGCCGCGGCAGGCCTCTGGCATATGGAAGAATGGTCCAGGCATCGAAGAAATGTCGATTTTTCGCCCCTGCTTTTGGACGGCGACCGCAGTCCAATGGCCGGTTTGCCAATTTGGGCGAATGTGTGCGATAATGTTCGAATGATATCGTCACAACGCCAACACCTGATATTGAACCGGTTGCGTACTCGTGGCGCAGTCCGTATCACCGCTCTCTCCAAGGAGCTGGGCGTCTCCGCCATGACCATCCGTCGGGACATTGCCGATCTTGCAGACAAGGGCCTGCTCAAGAGGGTCCACGGAGGGGCCGTCACCACCAGCTCGCTTCTGGCTGAGCCGCTATTCTCGGTCAAGTCGCAGATGGACATGGGCCTCAAGGACACCATCGCCCGTCACGCCATCGACTATGTCTCCCCGGGCGATGTCATCGCCATCGGCGGCGGGACCACGGCCTATGTCTTCGCCCAGCACCTCCTGGAGAGCCGTCAGTGCGCCGGCGTGACCCTGCTGACCAATTCCATCCCCGTGGCCGAACTGGTGCAGGCCATGGAGAGCAAGGACGTCGAGGTCATCGTCACCGGCGGCGTCATCACCCGGTCCAACTCCCTGGTAGGCCCCATCGCGGACAAGGTCATCGCCTCCCTGCGGGTCAACACGGTCTTTCTGGGGACCCACTCGGTCTCCATACCCCGCGGCTTCCTGATGCCCAACTCCCTGGAGGCGGCCACCGATATGGCGCTCATGGACATCGCCGACCGGACCATCATCCTGACCGACCACACCAAGTGGAGCTGCACCTCCCTGTCCCTGTTCGCCTCCTTCGACCAGGTGGACACTGTCATCACCGACGACCAGCTGGACCAGGAGTCGGCCGAAGCCACCCGGTCACTGGTCAAACGGCTGGTGCTGGTGCCGGTTAATCCCGAGGAAGGCCAGTCTCAGGACGGAGCCTCCGACGGGTCTGGGGACCAGGTTCAATGAGCGGTAGGTCACACAGGGGTGTGCGGGTTGCCATAGCTGGTTGCCATGGATTGTCAATCATCACGGACGATGAAGGAGCAGCATGAAGTCAGAGCAGTATGTCCCCCAACGGTATGTTCCCGGCGACTACGCCAGGGGGCATATCCGCATCACCCCCACCAGGCTGGCCGACGGGCGACGGTTCTTCTACCTGGACGACGATCCCGAGTACGTCTCCGGCCGCAGGACCAGGCGTCTGGACGATCCCCGTCCACTGACCGACCGGTTCGCCCCCCATCAGGATCAGGAGGGCAGGACGGTGCCCTTCCAGCCGCCGCAGATGCGCCGGGATCCTTTGACCGGTGACTGGATCCCCATGGCCACGGCCCGGATGAACCGGCCCATCACCGCCGGCCCACAGGCCACCGCCAAGGGCAACCCCCTGGCCGCCAGAAAGCCGGGAGACCCCTACCAGGATGGGGAGATCCCCGATGTGGACTACAACGTGGCGGTCTTCGAGAACCGCTTCCCCTCCATGATGCAGGTGCCCAGTACGCAGGCGGCCAACCAGCCCTCCCTGGTGGACGGCAACCCCCTCTGGCCGGTGCGCGAGGCCAACGGGCGCTGCGAGGTGGTCTGCTTCGACCCTGACGAACATGCGCTCCCCGCCGATCTGCCGGTCTCCCGTCTGCGGACGGTGGTGGAGGCCTGGGCCTTCCGGACTGCTGAGATCTCGGCCATGGAGGGCATCGAACAGATCTTCCCCTTCGAGAACCACGGCCAGGAGATCGGCGTCTCCCTGGCCCACCCGCACGGACAGATCTACTGCTACCCCTTCATCGCCCCCCGGCTGGAGCAGGAGTTGAGGCAGTGCGCCGACTACCGGGAGCGCACCGGCGGCAACCTCCTGGCGGACATCCTCAAGGCCGAGCTGGACTCCGGACGGCGGGTGGTCTTCCGCAACGCCACCTGGGTGGCCTATGTGCCTGCCGCCGCCCGCTGGCCCCTGGAGGTCCACGTGGCCCCCATCCGTGACGGGATCCTGAGCCTGGATCAGCTCAACGACCAGGAGCGCTGGGACCTGGCCGTCATGTATTCGACCCTGCTCAAGCGGGGCAACGCCTTCTTCGACAAGGGCGACGGCAGGGGGATGGATCTGCCCTACATCGCTGCCTGGCACCAGGCCCCGCTGCACGATCCGCGGCGGGAGGACTACCGGCTCAACCTGCAGTTCTTCTCCTTCCGTCGAGCCGTGGACAAAATCAAATATCTTGCCGGATCCGAGTCAGGCATGGCTGCCTGGGTGTCGGACACCACCCCCGAGCGGATCGCCGACCGTTTCCGCCAGCTGGGACCCCTGGATCTGGAGAATGGAGAGAATCAATGACGACGACAGTGGAATTCATGCAGGCCTGGACCCAGGGCGCCGACGGCCAAGGCGCTACCAAGGCCCGGGAGCTCTTCCAAAAGGTCTATGGGGAGGATCCTCAGGGCGTCTGGAGCGCCCCCGGCCGGGTCAACCTGATCGGCGAACACACGGATTACAACGCCGGGCTCTGCCTGCCCATCGCCCTGCCTACTCGTACCTATGTGGCCGTCAGTCCCAGGACGGACAGCCGGGTCCGTCTGGTCTCCACCATGGATCCCGAGCATCCGGTCCAGGCTGATCTGGATGGTCTTCAGGCTCGGGGAGTGAGAGGCTGGGCAGCTTATCCGGTCGGGGTGGCATGGGCCCTGCAGCGGGACGGCTTCCCTCAGGTTCGAGGGTTCGACCTGGCCCTGGCCTCCTGCGTGCCCGTGGGGTCCGGGTTGAGCTCTTCGGCGGCCATGACCTGTGCCGTGGCACTGGCCCTGGATGACCTGTTCGATCTGGGACTGGGCGGTGACGAGGCTGGCCGGGTCAGGCTGGTCCAGGCTGCCATTGCGTCGGAGAACGATATGGCCGGAGCCTCCACTGGTGGCATGGATCAGAGCGCCTCCATGCGCTGTCGATCCGGTTGCGCCCTGCGGCTGGACTGCCGGCCAGAACTGGATGCCATGAGCAATGTGCGCCAGGTCCCCTTCGACCTGGAGGCTGCGGGGCTAGAGCTGCTTGTGGTCGACACCAGGGCCCAGCACCAGCTCAACGACGGCCAATACGATCAGCGACGGGCCACCTGTGAGCAGGCTGCGCATCTGCTGGGAGTGGCCAACCTGCGCCAGGCGGCAGACCAGGTCAACGGCGCTGCTGATCCCCCATCCGCCCTGGCTGCCCTGCTGGAGCAGCTGCCCGATGAGACCATGCGTCGGCGGGTACGCCACGTGGTCAGCGAGGTAGGACGGGTGGACCGCTTTATCGAGGCCTTCGGCAGGGGCGATTACGTCCTGGCCGGCCGCCTGTTCAACGCCTCCCATGACTCCCTGAGGGACGACTACGAGGTCACCTGCCCGGAGCTGGATGAGGCCGTGGATGCGGCACGTCAGGGCGGGGCCTATGGGGCTCGCATGACCGGCGGCGGGTTCGGCGGATCCATCATCGCCCTGGCTGATGCCGGCAAGGGCTCCGATCTTGCCCGCGACGTCGCCGAACGATTCGCCTCCAGGGGATTCAAGGCTCCCAGAGCCCTGATCGCCCTGCCCTCATCGGCGGCCGTGCGCGAAGCCTGAATCGGACTGCAGACCTTTGCGACCCCGCTTCTCCCGGCGCTCCTCTAAGCTGGGGGAGCGGGGTCCCGGTTTTCAGAGGGGCCGGTCAAGGGCGAGGTGGATGAGGAGGACGGCCATGGACAAGGCGATCATCACAGTGGTGGGCAAGGATGCCATCGGCATCATCGGCAGGGTCTGCACAGACCTCTCCCAGCAGGGTGTCAATGTGCTGGACATTTCGCAGACCATATTGGACGGCTTCTTCACCATGATGATGATCGTGGACTGCACCTCCTGCCGGGATGATTTCGACGCGCTCAGCCATCGGATGGAATCCTTGGGAGAAGAGATCGGGGTCTCCATCCGCTGTCAGCGCGAGGAGATCTTCACCAGGATGCATCGGGTCTGAGGAGGCGGCCATGATCACACGCGACGAGGTCCTCGAGACCAACGACATGATCGACCGGGAGCGCCTGGACGTGCGCACCATCACCATGGGCATCAGCCTGCTGGACTGCGCCAGCCAGGATGTGGACATGCTCTGCCGGAACATTCATCGCAAGATCGTCTCCCTGGCAGGCGACCTGGTGTCCACAGGCGATGCCATCGCCCGTGAGTACGGCATTCCCATCGTCAACAAGCGCATCACCGTCACCCCCATCTCCCTAGTGGCCGCCGGAGCCTGCCACAGCGTGGAGGACTATGTGGCCGTGGCCAAGGCCCTGGACCGCTCGGCCCAGGAGGTCGGGGTCAACCTGATCGGCGGCTACTCGGCCCTGGTAGGCAAGGGCATGACCCCGGCTGAGCGGCTGCTGATCAAGTCCCTGCCCAGGGCGCTGAGCCAGACTGAACGCGTCTGCGCCAGCGTCAACGTGGGCTCCACCAGAACGGGCATCGATATGGATGCCGTCGCCCTCATGGGACGGGTCGTCAAGGCCACTGCTGAGAGCACCGCCGACTCGGACAGCTCTGGCTGCACCAAGCTGGTGGTCTTCTGCAATGCTCCGGACGACAACCCCTTCATGGCCGGTGGTTTCCATGGGGTAAGCCAGGGGTCGGCCGTCATCAACGTGGGGGTCTCCGGACCCGGCGTGGTCAAGACCGCCTTGGAATCGGCCAAGGGAGCGGACTTCGGGCAGCTCTGCGAGACCATCAAGCGGACGGCCTTCAAGATCACCCGGGTGGGTCAGCTGGTGGCCCAGGAGGCCAGCCGTCGCCTGGAGGTGCCCTTCGGCATCATCGACCTGTCCCTGGCGCCCACCCCGGCTGTCGGAGACTCAGTGGGGGAGGTCCTGCAGACCATGGGCCTGGAGCAGGTGGGCGCCCCCGGGACCACTGCGGCCCTGGCCATCCTCAACGATCAGGTCAAGAAGGGCGGCATCATGGCTTCCAGCTCGGTGGGCGGGCTGTCCGGGGCCTTCATCCCCGTGTCCGAGGACGCCGCCATGATCCAGGCTGCGCAAGAGGGGAGCCTGACCCTGGAGAAGCTTGAGGCCATGACCTGCGTCTGTTCGGTGGGGCTGGACATGATCCCCATCCCAGGGGACACTTCTGCGGAGTCCATCTCCGGTCTGATCGCCGACGAGGCGGCTATCGGCATGATCAATCAGAAGACCACCGCAGTCAGGGTCATTCCTGTCATCGGCAAGCAGGTGGGCGAGTGGGCCGAGTTCGGCGGGCTCATGGGCGGCGGGCCGGTCGTGCCCGTCAATACCCGTTCCTGCGCCGACTTTGTCAATCGAGGCGGACACATTCCGGCGCCCATTCACAGCTTCAAGAACTGAGTGCGCTCGCGGGGTTCAGCGGCCGCCTTGGAATCCCAGCTGCCGCCAGGCCTCGTAGATGGCGATGGAGGCGCAGTTGGTCAGGTTCAGGCTGCGCAGGCTGGGCCGCATGGGCAGCCTGACCTGCTCGGCTACATGAGGGCCGGCCATGATGTCCATGGGGTCGGGGATGTCGCCCGGTTCGGGGCCGAACAGGAGGATGTCGTCCGGCCGGTAGCTGACCTCGGTGTAGAGCTTGTCGGCGTGGGCGGTGAAAGCGATGATCCGGCTGTCGGGCATGGAGCGGACCAGGTCGTCGAAGTCCGGGTGCAGGACCACGTGGGCCATGTCATGGTAGTCCAGGCCGGCCCGGCGCAGCTTGGTGTCCTTGAGGTTGAAGCCCAAGGGCTCTATCAGATGCAGGATGGTCCCGGTCACGGCGCACAGGCGGATGGCCGAGCCGGTGTTGCCGGGGATCCGCGGCGAGTAGTAGCACAGGTGGGGCGTGGAGGTCTTCACCCGGCTGGCCTGATCGGCCTTCATCATGGCGTCCACTACCGATATGGGGTTGCCGTGGGCGTCGGTGACCAGCTCGTCGGGACCATAGTTCGATTTGCGGTATCCATACTCGTACATGCTTTCGACGGCTTTCGACGGGTCACCGGACCGCTCCTGCTCCTGCCTGCTCATGAGGCCAACCTACCGTCGCCAAACGACAGGCCAGGCAGTGACGGTCGGCACCGTCGGGCAGAATACGGCGGTTGAATGAGGCGGAATCGGATGGTGAAGGGCGGTGTGACCCATGGAGCGTGCGGAGACGACCTTGGCGGAGACGGAGCCCATCCGTCTGCGGCTGTTCGACTGGTGGAGCCGATATGCCCGCGATCTGCCCTGGCGCTTCGGGCGAACCACGCCCTGGGGGGTCCTGGTCTCCGAGGTCATGAGCCAACAGACCCAGATGAGTCGGGTGGTGCCCTACTGGACGGCCTGGATGAGAGTCTGGCCGGATGCGGCCTCACTGGCCGCCGCCCCAAAGGCTGAGGTCATTACGGCCTGGGGCAGGTTGGGTTACCCGCGCCGAGCCCTGCGCCTGCAGGAGTGCGCGCGGCAGGTGGCCGGCCAGTATGCAGACCGTCTGCCCCGGGATTACGACCAGCTGGTGGCCCTGCCCGGCATCGGCGACTATACGGCCAGCGCTGTCATGAGCTTTGCCTACGGCGAGAGGATCGTCGTCATTGATACCAATATCCGCAGGGTGCTCTCCAGGGTCTTTCTTGGGCGTGAATCCAAAGGGGGCGCTGCCAGCCGAGAAGAGCGCCAGCTGGCCTGGCAGGTCCTGCCTGAGGACGAAGATCCAGAAGCTTCTGATCATCGCGTGAACGGTGACGACCGCTTGGAAACGGCTGACCCGCAGATCCAGTCGGCAGCCTGGCGGGAGCCGCCCTCGGCCCGATGGAACCAGGCCGTCATGGAGCTGGGCGCCACGGTCTGTGTGGCCCGCAAGCCGGCCTGCGACATCTGCCCTCTAGCCGGCCACTGCCGTTTCCTCAAGGCTGGGCTGCCCGGTCTGGGTTCAGGCAGGACCAGGCCCCGGCAGCGCTTCGCAGGCACCGACCGGCAGATTCGCGGATCCATCCTCCAGGCACTGCGGCAGGCTTCGGGCGCGCCCGTCTTCAGGAAGGATCTGAAACCCTTGTGCGACGACGAAATCCGACTTGATCGGTGCATCGCCTCCCTGGACGAGGACGGCCTTCTGGAGATCGGACAGGACGGCAGCCTGAGTCTGCCGCAGTGAAGGCCGCCCTGACGATTAGAGTGGAGAAGTATGGCCAAGCGACGCATGAGCGAGAAGAAGCGGCGGATGTACCGTCGCCGGAGGATTGCGGCTGCCCTGCTGGCGGTGCTCTTCCTGCTGGTCTGCGCAGGTCTGGTCTGGGGCGTGGGGGCCGGCATCAGAGCACTGCGTGGAGGCAGCGGGGCCCAGGGAGCCTCGACCAGCGCCCAGGAGCAGACTCCAAAGACCAAATCCAAGGACAAGGACAAGCAGAAGAAGGATCAGAAGAAGGACTCCGGCAAGAAGCGTTCCTCAGGAGCTCCTGACTGCGGCAAGGAGGACTTGGCCTTGGAGCTGGCCGCGCCCGATCCCAGCACTGGGGTCGGCGGATCCATCGACTTTACGGCGACCATTCGTCACAAGGGAACGGGCTCCTGTCTGGTGGACGGCTCCGACGGCGGCCGGGTGCTGATCATCACCAGCGGCCAGGAGACCATCTGGCGTTCCGACGCCTGTCCGGTTGGGGCGCGCACCCTGCTCATGGCCACCGGTGACAAGGACGTGCAGACCATCACCTGGAATGCCGACAGCAGCCAGGACAGCTGCCTGCCCGACGATCAGCTGCCTCGAGTCAATGTCGGCTCCTACCAGGCCAAGCTGGTCCTCAAGGCCAATCCCCGGGTGGCTTCCCAGCCTGTGCCGGTCATGGTCCAATAGCAGCTTTCCAAATACGACACGCCGATTGCGTCCATGGTTCTTGTCTGCTATAGTTTTGTCTTTGCATGAGGTGTGTCATATAGCGGGCATGCATCATCGAGGAGATGCCCGCGAATAGGCATATGGCGGCCATTCGGCATCTCCCTGGGGTAACAGGAATGATCGAGTACGGCGAGCGATAAGGAACGTCCATTTTGGCTGCCAATAAAGCTGTAAGAAGTACCACCACTACGCAGGCACGCGCTGACGAACACGACATCAAACTGCACAAGGCCACCGACCGTGTCAACTTCGGATCCATCCGCGAACCCATCGAGGTGCCCTACCTCCTGGGTGTGCAGACCGACAGCTTCGACTGGCTGGTCGGCAACGACCGCTGGAAGAAGCGGGTCGAGGAGGACCAGGTCAACGGGACCCATACCGTGGCCCCCGTCTCCGGCCTGGATGAGGTCTTCCAAGAGATCTCACCCATCGAGAACTTCGCTCAGACCATGAGCCTGACCTTCTCGGATCCTTACTTCGAGGAGCCCAGGCACACGGTCCAGGAGTGCAAGGAGAAGGACTACACCTACTCGGCTCCTCTGTATGTGAATGCCGAGTTCGAGAACGGGGACACCGGCGAGATCAAGTCGCAGACCGTCTTCATGGGCGACTTCCCGCTGCAGACCCCCCACGGCACCTTCATCATCGGCGGCTCGGAGCGCGTCATCGTCTCCCAGCTGGTCCGCTCTCCTGGCGTCTACTTCGACCGCACCCAGGACCGCAACTCCGACAAGGAGATCTTCGGAGCCAAGATCATCCCCAGCCGGGGCGCCTGGCTGGAGTTCGAGATCGACAAGCGCGATGTGCTGGGCGTGCGCGTGGACCGCAAGCGCAAGCAGTCCGCCATCGTCTTCCTCATGGCCATCGGCATGACCAAGCCGCAGATCCGCAAGGCCTTCAAGGGCTACCCGCTGGTGCTGGACGCCCTGGAGAAGGAGACCATCGAGACCCAGGACGAGGCCCTGACCGACCTCTATCGCAAGATCCGGCCCGCGGACACCGCCTCGCCCGAGGCCGGCCGCAACCTGCTGGACTCCTTCTACTTCAACACCAAGCGCTACGACCTGGCCCGGGTCGGCCGCTACAAGATCAACCGCAAGCTCGGCCTCGAGACCGACTTCAACGACCGCAGCCTCCACCCCGAGGACATCATCGCCACACTGAAGTACCTGGTGACCCTGCATGCCGGCGGGCAGACCTTCCCCGGCCGCCGCGACGGCCAGGACATCGAGCTGCGGGTGGACGTGGACGACATCGACCACTTCGGCAACCGCCGCATCCGCCAGGTGGGCGAGCTGATCCAGAACCAGCTGCGCACCGGCCTGAGCCGTATGGAGCGCGTGGTCCGCGAGAGGATGACCACCCAGGACGCGGAGGCCATCACCCCGCAGTCCCTGATCAACATCCGCCCGGTCAACGCCACCATCAAGGAGTTCTTCGGAACCTCCCAGCTGAGCCAGTTCATGGATCAGAACAACCCGCTGGCCGGCGTGACCAACAAGCGTCGTCTTTCGGCCCTGGGCCCCGGCGGCCTGTCCCGCGACCGCGCCTCCATGGAGGTGCGCGATGTGCACCCCTCCCACTACGGACGCATGTGCCCCATCGAGTCCCCTGAAGGCCCCAACATCGGTCTGATCGGCTCCCTGGCCACCTTCGCCCGGGTCAACCCCTTCGGCTTCATCGAGACCCCCTACCGCAAGGTCATCGATGGCCAGGTGACCGACGACGTGGTCTACATGACCGCCGACCAGGAGTCCGAGCACACCATCGCCCAGGCCAACCAGGAGATCGACGAGACCGGACACTTCGTCGAGGACGAGGCCCTGGTGCGTGACGCCGAGGCCGAGGCCAAGGATGTGCCCGTCTCCCAGGTGGATCTGATGGATGTCTCCCCCCGGCAGATGGTTTCGGTGGGCGCCTCCCTGATCCCCTTCCTGGAGCACGACGAGGGCCACCGAGCGCTGATGGGCACCAACATGCAGCGTCAGGCCGTCCCCCTGGTCAAGTCCGAGCGTCCCCTGGTGGGCACCGGCTCCGAGTGGCGGTCCGCCATCGATTCCGGTGACGTCATCCTGGCCGAGAAGCCGGGCGTGGTCACCTACGTCTCCGCCGACATGATCCGCGTCATGAATGACGACGGCACCCAGTCCTCCTACAAGCTGGCCAAGTTCCAGCGGTCCAACCAGACCACCTGCTACAACCAGGTCCCGCTGATCAAGGATGGGGAGCGGGTCGAGGCCGGCACGGTCCTGGCCGATGGCCCCGCCACCCAGAAGGGCGAGATGGCCCTGGGCAAGAACCTCCTGGTGGCCTTCATGCCCTGGAACGGCTACAACTACGAGGACGCCGTCATCATCTCCCAGCGTCTGGTACAGGACGACACCCTGAGCTCCATCCATATCGAGGAGTATGAGACCGACGCCCGCGAGACCAAGCTGGGCGCCGAGGAGATCACCCGCGACCTGCCCAACGTGGGCGAGGACGCAGTGGCCAACCTGGACGAGCGCGGCATCATCCGCATCGGTGCCGAGGTCGAGGCCGGAGACATCCTGGTCGGCAAGGTCACCCCCAAGGGCGAGACCGAGCTGACCCCCGAGGAGCGGCTCCTGCGGGCCATCTTCGGCGAGAAGAGCCGCGAGGTGCGCGACACCAGCCTCAGGGTGCCCCACGGCGAGACCGGCACGGTCATCGAGGTCAAGGAGGTCACCCGCGAGGATGCCGAGGAGGACGGCGACGAGCTGCCCAACGGCGTCAACCGGATGATCAGGGTCTACATCGCCCAGCACCGCAAGATCACCCAGGGCGACAAGCTCTCCGGCCGCCACGGCAACAAGGGCGTCATCTCGAGGATCCTGCCCGAGGAGGATATGCCCTTCATGGCTGATGGCACCCCCATCGACATCATGCTCAACCCCCTGGGCGTGCCCTCGCGTATGAACCTGGGCCAGGTCCTGGAGCTCCACCTGGGGTGGATCGCCCACTCCGGCTGGGACATCAGCCTGGATCCCAACTTGGAGGCCGAGTGGAAGAAGCACATTCCGGCAGGTGCGGAGAAGGCCGAGCCCGGCACAGCCGTGGCCACACCGGTCTTCGACGGCGTACGGCAGGATGCCCTGAACGGCCTGCTCAAGACCACCCTGCCCAACCGTGACGGCGAGCGCCTGGTGGGCGACGACGGCAAGGCCGTGCTCTACGACGGCCGCACCGGCGAACCCTTCACCAAGCCGATCTCCGTGGGCTACATGTACATGCTCAAGCTCCACCACCTGGTCGACGACAAGATCCACGCCCGGTCCACCGGCCCCTACTCCATGATCACCCAGCAGCCCTTGGGCGGCAAGGCCCAGTTCGGCGGCCAGCGCTTCGGCGAGATGGAGGTCTGGGCCCTGGAGGCCTACGGTGCCGCCTACACCCTGCACGAGATGATGACCACCAAGTCCGACGACGTGGACGGCCGTGTGCGGGCCTATGGAGCCATCGTGCGCGGGGAGAACCTGCCGGCGGCCGGCATTCCCGAATCCTTCAAGGTGCTGCTCAAGGAGATGCAGTCGCTCTCCCTGAACGTGGAGGTGCTCAACGCCGAAGGCAACGTGATCGAGATGAAGGACGAGGACGACGACCCCAACGCCGCCTCCGACGATCTGGGCTTCAACATCGGCGCCCGCCCGGACGCCGCCGCCAAGGCCGACCAGTCAGCTCCCGAGCCGGAGTATCGCTGAGCCACCAGTCACAGGGATGCCCGCACGACGGGCATCCCGCTAAAAGGCAAACTTCAGAGCAGTTACAAGATCAGAGACAGGACATAGAGTGCTGGACGTCAATGCATTTGACAAACTGAGAATCGGACTGGCCACGGCCGACGACATCCGCGGCTGGAGCTATGGCGAGGTCAAGAAGCCCGAGACCATCAACTACCGTACCTTGAAGCCCGAGAAGGACGGCCTGTTCGGCGAGCAGATCTTCGGACCCACCCGCGACTGGGAGTGCGCCTGCGGCAAGTACAAGCGCGTGCGCTTCAAGGGGATCGTCTGCGAGCGCTGCGGCGTGGAGGTCACCCGCTCCCGCGTCCGCCGCGAGCGTATGGGCCACATCGAGCTGGCCGCCCCCGTCACCCACATCTGGTTCTTCAAGGGCGTGCCCTCCCGGCTGGGCTACCTGCTGGACATCGCGCCCAAGGACCTGGAGAAGGTCATCTACTTCGCGGCCTACATGGTCACCAAGGTGGATGAGGACAAGCGCCACAAGGATCTGCCCGACCTGCAGGACGAGTTCGACAACGAGATCACCCAGTTGGGGAAGAAGCGCGACCTGGAGATCGACAAGCGCGCCAAGAAGCTGGAGGAGGACCTGGCCGAGCTGGAGAAGACCGACGAGGTCAAGGGCTCTATGAAGGCCCGTCTGCGCAACGGGGCCGAGCGGGACATGACCGCCATCCGCAAGCGCTACGACGACCAGATCCAGAGGGTCACCGCCGTCTTCGACCGCTTCAAGACCCTGAAGCCCGGCGACATGGAGGGCGACGTGGATCTGTGGCGGGAGATGCAGGACCGCTACGGTGACTACTTCGAGGGCTGCATGGGCGCCGAGGCCATCAAGAAGCGCCTGCAGGACTTCGATCTGGAGGGTGCCGCCAAGGAGCTCCGCCACGAGATCGACACTGGCTCCGGCCAGCGCAAGGCCCGTGCCCTGAAGCGGCTCAAGGTGGTCTCCGCCTTCCTGAACACCGGCAACAAGCCCGAGGCCATGGTCCTGGACGTCGTCCCGGTCATTCCGCCCGACCTACGCCCCATGGTGCAGCTGGACGGCGGCCGCTTCGCCACCTCCGACCTCAACGACCTCTACCGGCGCGTCATCAACCGCAACAACAGGCTCAAGCGCCTGATCGAGCTGGGCGCCCCCGAGATCATGCTCAACAACGAGAAGCGCATGCTCCAGGAGGCTGTGGATTCCCTCTTCGACAACGGCCGCCGTGGCCGTCCCGTCACCGGAGCTTCCAACCGCCCCCTGAAGTCCCTGGCAGACATGCTCAAGGGCAAGCAGGGCCGCTTCCGTCAGAACCTGCTGGGCAAGCGCGTGGACTACTCGGGCCGTTCCGTGATCGTGGTCGGGCCCTCCCTGCGCATGCACCAGTGCGGCCTGCCCAAGCCCATGGCCCTGGAGCTCTTCAAGCCCTTCGTCATCAAGCGGCTGGTGGACCTCAACTACGCGCAGAACATGAAGAGCGCCAAGCGGCTGGTCGACCGCGGCGACCCCGAGGTCTGGGGCGTGCTGGAGGAGGTCATCTCCGAGCATCCCGTCCTGCTCAACCGTGCGCCTACGCTGCACCGTCTGGGCATCCAGGCCTTTGAGCCGATCCTGGTCGAGGGCAAGGCCATCCACCTGCCCCCGCTGGCCTGCGCGGCCTTCAACGCCGACTTCGACGGCGACCAGATGGCAGTCCATCTGCCCCTGTCGGCAGAGGCCCAGGCTGAGGCCCGTTCGCTCATGCTGGCCTCCGACAACATCCTCAAGCCCGCCGACGGCCACACGGTCACCATGCCCTCCCAGGATATGATTCTGGGTCTGTACTACCTGACCACTGTGGTTGACGGTGCCAAGGGCCAGGGCCGGATCTTCTCCAGCCTGGCCGAGGCCCGGATGGCTCTGGACCTGGGTGAGATCGACATGCAGGCCAAGATCCTGCTGCGGGTGCCCGCCGACTTCGTCATGCCCAAGGATTGGAAGCCCGGCGACCTCAAGGTCGTCGACCCCGAGCCCGGCAGCCCCGACGTGGTCAAGGAGGAGGTCTTCAAGGACGGCTCCAGGCTCTTCGCCACCAACTACGGGCGGGTCCTGTTCAACCGGACGCTGCCTGTGGACTACCCCTTCATCAACGAGCAGGTGCCCAAGGGCAAGTTGTCAGGCATCGTGGACGACATCGCCACCCGGTACTCGACCGCCCAGGTCGCTGCCACCCTGGATGCCCTGAAGGATCTGGGCTTCACCCGGGCCCAGTGGTCCGGCGTGACCATGGCCTTCTCCGACATCGTGGTGCCGCCCGAGCGCGAAAAGATCGTCAACGACTACCAGGGGCAGGCCGCCAAGGTCAACTCCCAGTACGACATGGGTCTGCTGACCGACGAGGAGCGCCGTCAGGAGCTGATCAACCTTTGGACCGAGTGCACCGACAAGGTGGCCGACGCCATGCAGGAACACTTCACTCCGGACAACAATGTGAACATCATGGTCCAGTCCGGGGCACGAGGCAACTGGATGCAGATCCGCCAGATCGCCGGCATGCGAGGCCTGGTGGCCAACCCCAAGGGCGAGATCATCCCTCGACCCGTCAAGTCCAACTACCACGACGGCCTGTCGGTGCTGGAGTACTTCATCTCCCAGCACGGCGCCCGCAAGGGTCTGGCCGACACCGCACTGCGCACCGCCGAGTCGGGCTACCTGACCCGTCGCCTGGTCGATGTCTCCCAGGACGTGATCGTGCGCGAGGAGGACTGCGGCACCATGCGCGGTCTGACCATGAAGGTGGCCGAGCGCGACGAGCAGGGCAACCTGGTTCTGGTCAAGGCCGCCGACGGCGGACCCTACTCCAGGCTCCTGGCCGCCGACGTCATCGACCCCAAGGACGGCAAGACCGTGCTCTACAAGCGTGGCGATGCCCTGTCCATGGATGTCCTTCGCGACATGGTCGCCCACGGCGTGGAGGAGGTCAAGGCCCGTTCGGTCCTGACCTGCGAGTCCACCCGCGGGGTGTGCGCCAAGTGCTACGGCTGGTCCCTGGCCACCAACAAGCTGGTGGATGTGGGCGAGGCTGTGGGCATTGTGGCTGCCCAGTCCATCGGCGAGCCCGGCACCCAGCTGACGCTGCGTTCCTTCCACTCCGGCGGCGTGGCTTCGGCCTCCGACATCACCCAGGGTCTTCCCCGTGTCACCGAGCTCTTCGAGGCCCGTACCCCCAAGGGCGAGGCTCCCATCGCGGAGTTCCCCGGCACCGTCAAGGTGGAGGACACTGATCGCGGCCGCCAGGTGACCCTGACCCCCGATGACACCTCCGTGGAGGCGCTGACCTACCCAGTCACCCGCCGTGCGCCCATGATGGTCAAGGACGGACAGCACGTCGAGGCCGGCACCCAGCTGATCGAGGGCTCCGTGGATCCCAAGAAGATCCTGCGCATCCTCGGCCCGCGCGCTGCCCAGGTGAACATCGTCAACGAGGTGCATACGGTCTACCGCTCCCAGGGCGTGGACATCCACGACAAGCACATCGAGGTCATCGTCCACCAGATGCTCCGCCGCGTCACGGTCATCGACTCGGGCGACACCGATCTGCTGCCCGGCGAGCTGGTTGACCAGGCCAAGTTCAAGGCTGCCAACATGAAGGCCGTCAAGGCCGGAGGCAAGCCGGCTGCTGGACGCCCCGAGCTCATGGGCATCACCAAGGCCTCCCTGGCCACCGACTCCTGGCTGTCGGCCGCCTCCTTCCAGGAGACGACCCGCGTGCTCACCGAGGCCGCTCTGAACCAGAAGGTCGACGACCTCAAGGGCCTCAAGGAGAACGTGATCATCGGCAAGCTGATCCCTGCCGGCACCGGCCTGGCCAGGTACCGCAACGCCACTGTGGAGCCCGACAAGGCCATCCGCGACACCATCTACCCCAACTTCGGCCTGGGTGGCGGCGACGTGGATCTGAGCGACGCCGACCTGAACGATGTGGACTTCTCCAACATCGACTTCGGGGATCTGAAGCTGGGCGACGACTTCAACCCTGACGACTTCCTCAACGACCAGGGCGGCCAGAGCCATCTGGACACCCCCAACGTGCAGGATCCGTCAGCTGAGGCCGGCGATCAGACGGCTGCCGCGGGCGCCGGATCTTCGGATGCCGCCGATGGCAGTGACTCCGATCAGAAGCCGTCCCAGCAGCCTGGTTCGGCCACCTTCTCCTCCTCGGAGGACCAGCACTCCAACCAGTGAGAGTCTGAACAACCGATAGCCGCAGATTCGCTTGGGCCGGATGACCCGGCCTAGCGGATTCGGCTGCCGGATATGTGATAAAGGATGAGGGCCCGTGCGATCGCTATGATCGCACGGGCCCTCATCTTGTTTTTTCTCGCGGTCTAGGTTGCCGGCAGACAGTGGCAGATAGGTCAGCGCAGGTGCCTAGGGGAAAGCAGGGTCCGCCAGCGTCGGGTTCGTGGCAGGGATGCCAGGATAGCGGATCGCAGCTTGTCTACCAGCTGCCAGCAGTCTACGGCCTCCTGCTCATCTGAAGGGTGCCGGTCGAACGAGGCCTGATCGGCCATGTTGCGCAGTCGCTCCAGATCCCGGCGCAGACCAGCCGACGAGGACCCTGGGGGGTCAGCCAGCAGGGTCTGGGCGATCAGAGCGGCCTGCTCCCTACGGGTGCCTTCCAGGGGCAGGCCGGTCTGTCTGCCCAGGTTGCCGATCTGTCGCCAGCCGGCGCGGATGCGCGTCTTCGGGTCGCCGGTCGACCGGGCCCGTCGGCGTAGCCAAGCCTTGACAGCCAGCAGGGCCAGAACCAGGAGAGCCGGCAGCCAGAGCGGCATGGTCCAGAGCGTCACTCTGGCTATCAAAGGTCCGTACCGTTTCCAGAAGGAGGGTGAAGATTGTCGCGATGCTTCCTGTCCGCCGACGGTAGTTCGACCCTGGGTGGCCCGGTCGTCGCGGGGAGGATCGACCAGCGGGGGCGGCGGCTGGCGGACCAGGGTGCGCGGATTGGGTGGCGTGGAGTCCAGGGACTTGTCCGGGATCTTGGTCTCCGGTGGCGTGGGGTAGAAGGGGACCCACCCTAGTCCTTTCAGACTGACCTCCACCCAGGCCTGGGCATCGCGTCCGGTGAAGTCGATTCTGGTGCTCCCGTCCGCCTGGGTCCTGGTCCGTGCCCGGCTGATGGAGCCATCGCGGTTCTTGGGCAGGAATCCCAAGACCACTCGGGATGGCAGGCCCATCTGCCGGGCCAGGAGGGCCATGGCCGAGGCGTATTGTTCGCTGTCGCCCACCATGGCCTGGCCTTGCAGGAGCTGATTGATCCGATAGTCGCCATGGCCGGAGGGCGACGGGTAGTCTCCTGCCAGACCGTGGGAGAACCATCCCTCCCGGTGCAGCCGTTCCTCAATGGCCAGGGCCCTGGCGCCGCCGCGCACCTGCATGGAGGTCATGGAAGCAGCCGCCTTGGGCAGGCTCTCAGGTGCATCCGCCAGGGGAGGCACCTGCGCATCTCCCGGATCGCTGTCAGCTATACGACGGGTTGTGGGTCGGCCTTCGGCCACGCCGTGCACCGAATAGCTGGTCCCCTTCTGCAGGGGCTGATCGGTCAGTGCGGTGTCTGTGGCCTTGTTGAAGTAGAGGTCCTTGCGTTGCAGGCCCTGATCCGTATCGATGCCGTCGACTTGTCCGGCGGAGGGCAACCAGGCATGGTCGAACCCCTCCCGGATCAGGAAGGTCGCAGTAAAAGGCTGTCCGGCCTGTCCGCTGTCTTGGGCCTGCTCCTGTTGCCTTTCCGTGCGGATCTTGGCGCCGATGCGCCGGTAGTCGGCTGCTCCTGCGCCCGAGGAGTCGGACAGATTCCAGACCTTGCCGTCATAACGGTCCATGACGGCCATACGGACCGGGGTGCCAGCGGGCAGGTTGCGGACCGTGACCAGGGTATCGTCGCGGTGGCGTTTGCTGTACGCCCGGTAGTCGCTCAAAGGGCTGGTGAACTGGTAGGGGTCCATGGGCGGCTGATAGTGGTCACGAATGACCAGCCGGGTCGGGGCGGGCAGCAGTCCAGCGGAGAAAATCAGTCCAGCTGTCAATGCCAAGGCCAGAAGAGTGGATGCGAGCCCTTGCAGACGGAGCAGCCCCAGTCCGCTGGCGCACCAGATCAGCAGGAGCAGCCAGAGGATGCCACCCGTCAATGCCGGGTAGAGGCCCCTGCTGGTGCCTAGGGCTGCTGACACAGCCATGGCGGCCAGGATGGGCAGCGTGGCTGTCAGGACGGCCACGGGGTGCGCGGGCTGTCCCAGGTTGCGACCCAGGCCATGGCGGGCCAGCAGCACGGCCAGATAGCAGGTCCAGAGCATCAGCGTCCACAGAGCCATCAGTCCGCCTGCTTCCTGGCCGAGTGGGGGATCGATGGCTGCCAGGGTCTTGAATGCGCCGAAGGTGGCGGACCAACCTTGTCCCAGGGTTGCCCAGGTGGGCAGGACATGGGCCAGGGTGGTCCCGTTCAGAGCGAGGATGGGGCCCAGCAGGAACTGGGCTGCGATCAGCAGCAGAGGCTGCAGGAGGGCTGTGGCAATGCCACGGCGGGGGAGCATGGCGATCAACAGTCCGGCCAGACATGCTGCGGCTCCCACTGTCAGCCAAAAGGGCAGGCTGCCATAGACCGGCAGCAGCTGCAGTCCGGCCAGCAGATCGAGTGGAGCCAATGCGGCGACCAGAATCATGGGGGAGCGGCGCCTGGTCGGGTCGACAGTGGACTGCAGACCAGCCCGGTCGATCAGGCGGATAGGCTCCCTCTGGGCTTGGTCCATCCACGATGCTGATGTGCTCATGGCTGGGTCTCCAAGAGGATGGGAAGGTCCTTCCTGTTGCCCAAAACAGCGTTGACCAACCCCGGCTGCGTCTGCAGGCTTGGATTGGCGCCCAAGTCAGCAGCCAGCAGCATGACCGGGGATGCGCTTTGGGCCGATCCGTCCATCAGGGCTGAGGGTTGGCGGTCGCCCAGCGAACCGGTCACCAGGATGGTCAGACTGGTCCGCTCGGGAGCCTCGGCCAGGTCGGGCTTGTCGTAGCTGTCCTGACGGGGGCGGATGGCGCTGCAGGCATCCAGAAAGCTACGGGGATCCTCCGTAGGCAGGGTGGTTCCATGGGCATCAGGATCGTCCGGTTCCGGAGCCAACGCTTGCAGCCGACGGCTGTCAAGCAGGCATCGGCAGCCAAGGGAAGCATAAATTTCGACCGCCAGTTCGAACTCATCCGCGTTCCGGTAGGAGGCGGCCTGGCCGTCCAGGATCAGTTCGGTCCTGGTGCGCAGGGTGGGCTCGTACTGGCGGACCATCAGGGTGCCGGCCCGGGCAGTGGACAACCAGTGGACCCGTTTTATGTCATCGCCCGGAACGTAGGGGCGCAGGGCATGAAATTCCAGATCATCGTCGACAATGCCGGAACCAGGATCCCCCTCCAGGTCGCGTTCCAGTCCGGCTTCGAGGGGTGGCAGGGCCACCGTGCGGGGATGGATGTAGAGTTTTCGGGCGCCGGTCAGAATTCGGCGGCGACGGATGAGCCCCAGCGGATCGCCGGCCTCCATGGTCACCGGGCCCAGGTCAATCACGCCACGGGACCTGGCTTCCAGCTTCAAGCGGATCTGGTGACTCTGGCCGGGGGCCAGGGCTGGCAGGGGCGCAATGACCGTTCCTTGGCCTAGAGCCAGACCGATTCGGCCGCGACGGGTGGAACGGCTGCCTGGGTTGGTCAGAACCAGGACCAGCTCGGCCTGGCCACCCACCTCCAGATGGCCTTGGTCCAGACTCGTTTCAGCGTTGCAGGACAGGTTGCCCAGGCTCGTCAGCAGCCCAAACAGCAGCATGCCCGCGCCCAGCAGAGCGCCCGCCAGCAGTTCACGCCAGCCTGTAGGGACGAAGGCCAAAGCGCACAGGAGTGCGGCCAGAGCCATAGCCCGGCCCAGGGCGGTGATCGACTGCCATAGGCCGGCGGCCCGGGATCGCAGGCTCTGTCTGGATCCCGTCGAGGATGCCGGTCTTGCTTTCGGGGCAGGTCGGCTGGCGAAGGCGGTCATGGCTCACTGCTCTCCTGTGGGGACGGGGACCTTGGCCAGGGCTTCGGCCAGCGCTTGGTGTTCATCCATGTCCGCCAGCCTGCTCTGGGCGGTCAGGACCAGCCGGTGGGCCAGGATGGGGTCGACCAGGCCCTTGACGTCATCGGGGATCACGTAGTCGCGGCCCTGGGCACAGGCCCGGATCCTGGCGCAACGGACCAGAGCCAGCCCGCCTCTGATGGAGGAGCCGACCCGGATGGCGGGGCTGTGCCGTGTGGCTTCGATGATGTGGATGACGTATTCCATGATGGAGGAATCGCAGAAGACCTTGGAGGCGCAGGCGGCCATGGCCTCCACCTGGGCGGCGTCGACCACCGGTTCCACCAGGCCTGCCCGGTCGCGGATGTCGGCCTCTTGAAGGATGCGCATGCTGGCATCGTGCCCAGGCGCCCCAAGCAAGGTGCGGATCAGAAAGCGGTCCATCTGCGCCTCGGGCAGGGCATAGGTGCCCAGCTGCTCGATGGGATTCTGGGTGGCCATAACCATGAATGGCCGGGGGAGGCGGTAGGTGCGGCCATCCACGGTCACCTGACCCTCCTCCATGACCTCCAGCAGGGCCGACTGGGTCTTGGGGGAGGCTCGGTTGATCTCGTCGGCCAGAACCAGGGAGGCGAAGACCGGCCCGGGCCGGAAGGAGAATCGTCCTTGAGACTGGTCATAGAAGGTCACGCCCAGCAGATCAGAGGGCAGCAGGTCGGGGGTGAACTG
The DNA here is from genome assembly GCF_052606235.1 of Bifidobacterium sp. ESL0820. Classification (NCBI taxonomy): domain Bacteria; kingdom Bacillati; phylum Actinomycetota; class Actinomycetes; order Bifidobacteriales; family Bifidobacteriaceae; genus Bifidobacterium; species Bifidobacterium sp. ESL0820. The sequence goes on along the minus strand of NZ_CP199594.1, from coordinate 1,084,080 downwards.
GATTCGCTTGCAGTCCACGGCGATGGAGGCAGCCAGGGCGCGTGACAGCTGGGTCTTGCCGGTGCCTGGATTGTCTTCCAGGAGCACATGGCCTCCCGCGATCAGGGCAGTGACGCACAGGGCGATGGTCTCCTCCTTGCCCAGCACCGCCTGGCCGACGTTGTCCACGATGGAGCGGAAGAGGCCGGCGAAGGTCGGCACATCCACGGCGGCCTGGCTGCTGCCTGCGGTCTGGACTGATCGCCTCTGCTGCCTGGTGCCTGCTGCCCGATCCGCTGCTTCGGTGGAAGACCGCCTGTCCCGTTCTGTCTCTTCCACCTCCCCGGGTTCGTCGGTCCTGACTGCGTACGTGGGGGCCGAGGTCTTCCCCGGCTGGGGGTGACGGGACTGATCAGTGACATCGACAAGGTCAGGCCTTGCAGGAGCTGATGAGGGCCGGGCGAACAGGTCACGGACCGGTTGGCGGCCGGGGATGGTCCCGTCTTCAATCATGGTGCGGTCAGATGGGCTGGATTCCGCTCCGGACTCCCGGCTTGTTCTTTGTCTGGCAGACACAGGGATGCGACCGGGCCGGGTCCGGTCATCGCTCACCGCAGGAGTGGATTCCTGCTGGCCCAGACCGGCCATGAGGGCTTGGCGCTGCCGCTTGAGTACATCCAGTCGGTCGGCAGGGATCCGTCGGCTCTCGCTGCCCTCCTCGCGGACGGCTTTGGGGGTACTTCTCCTGGTCGCGTCATCCGGGATGGTGCCGTCCTGCTGGATGGGTTCCTGTGCGTTTCGTTCATCCATGGTCATTCATCCTTGTCTGCTGAGGGGACCCCTGACGGGTAAGGGTCTTGTCTCTTGGCTTGTCGGTCTCCTTGGGCAGGGTCATCTCCTTGGTGGCGGCAGGCGAATGGCCTTCGGACCCCATCCCGCGGATGCGAGCGACTGCCCGGAAGGTCAGCGTGTCACCTGGCTTGGCGGATCCAGCAGGCAGGGTGATGACTTCACTGACCTCCGGCTGGTTGCAGGGCAGGGTCCAGGAGGCCTTGTCGGAGTCGAGGCCATCGATGCTCACCTGGATGTCTGCGCAGGACCGGCCGTGTTCGCCCCCGGGGGCAAGGACCAGCTTGACCTGGTCCTTGCCCTGGTACTCCAGAGTCTGGAATGCAGGGGGATCCGGATGCGACCAGGTGGCTCCAGAGGCTGAGGCCACAGGTCCGGATCCGGCCATATTGGCCGGAGTCACGCTCACCGTGCAGGTGGCTCCTGCCTCGTCATGGCCGACATCGAAGACCGCCTTGGTGGCGGTGGCCGCGCGCCATCGTGGCGAACCGCAGCCGGAACCCTCGCCGTGGACCGTATAGCCCTGGATGGGCGAGCCATGATTCTCTGGCGGGCGCCAGGTGACGGTCAGAGTTTCCTTGCTGCCGCCGTCCACGGTCAGTGCCTGCACGCCTCCGGGAAGCGCGTCCGGTCTGGCTGCCGCCGGCGAGGAGGCAGGGGACCAGCCCACCTGGTTGTGGGCTTGGACAGTGAAGGAGTAGTCATGGCCGTTGGCCAGCCCGTCGACCCGGCAGGTGACGGCATTGCCGCAGGAGCGTTGTCCCGAGCCTGCCGATGAGGTGTAGGAGACCCGGTACTCGTCCACTGGACTGCCGTTGGCTGCGCCCGGCTCCCAGGCCAGGCGAACCGTTCCGTCGCCGGCCTGGGCGGCGCCCGCCAGCATTCTGGGGGCCTGCGGGCGGTCGATGATGCCCACGGTGATGGTGGCGCTCACCCGGCGGCCCGGATCCCGGCTGCCATCCTCGACCGTGGCCAGAATGGTGTTGGTGGAGGCGCCGATGTCACGATCGGCCTTGATGGCGATCCGCCCGTCGCCCAGGTTGCTGGCTGTCAGTCGTGAGGTGTCGTCGCTGACCAGGCCGACCAAGCGCAGCGGAGTGTCGGGGAAGGGGTTGAGGGCATCGTCGAATAGGTTCAATTCCAGACTCTGACCGGCCTTGAGCCCCACCTGACGTGAGGGGACCGAAGCCAGGGGCCGGGTGGTGGCGACGATGCGGAAGGCCAGGGCCGTATGTACATCGCCGGATGAACTGGTAATGGTCACCGGCAGGGTGGCCTTGGTGCCAGGCGTTGCGGTCTTGTCAGCGGACACGTTCAGTTGGCCCCGAGGGCTCAGCCTGGCATGGATCGGCCCCTGGGGGTCCCCGGAGGAGAAGGTGCTGTCTGCCGGGTCGCTTCCCTGGGGCCAACGGGTCATGGCAGGCAGGGATATGGTCTGTGCCGGCTCCCCGGCCACCAGATCGATGACCGGTGCCGAGAGGACCGGCGGGGCTGCTCTGCCGCCCACCACGGTGATGGGCAGGGTCAGCACCGACTCGTTGACGATGGCCTGACCGCCCGGATCCCCGTCACGGACGGCAAAGGTCAGTGAGGCTGGACCGGCATAGTCCTTGGCGGCGGTGAACCTCAGGGTGTGCTCGTCCACATAGGGGTCGGATCCGTCGGACTTGGTGGCCGAAACGGACTGGCGGGAGGTGATCCGTGCGGTCTTGCCTGCACCCACCCTGACCTGATCGGCGATGTCGATGGTGATGCTCTGACCAGCCCGCACTTTGAGGGCCGGAGCCCGAGGCCTCAGGACAGGGGGGAATACCCCATAGGCGGGGACCTTCACAAAGGCCATTGAGGTGATCTTGTACCGGGTGTTGGTGACGGTGTAGGGCACAGCCCTGGCCTGGTCGGTCAGATCGATGACCAGCTTGGCGGAGCCGGCTTCGCCTGCGGTCCTGGCGTGGGCCCTGGCTCCAGGATGAATCCCAAGGCGCAGGTCATCGAGGGTGCCGGATGGATTGCTGATGGAGTCGTCCAGATTGACCTCCACGCTGCGCTTGTCCACCGTGTCCTCGGGAGCCACCTGGTAATCCTGGGCTATGGGCGGCTGGATGGGGGCTTGAGGATCCGAGACCACGGTCAGGGTGGCCTGGTCGCTCAGTCCCGCCCGGTTGCGTGCCTGGTAGACCAGGTAGGAGGTGCCCGGCTGTGAGGGGGCGGTCAGCCGGATCATGCCGTTTTCCACGCTGGCCTGGTCCAGGCCCTGGCGCTCCAGGTGGGGGTCCAGACTCAAGGAGTCATCATCCCCGGAGATGTCGTTGAGCAGGACTGGCACATCGGCCACGGTCCCAGGCCGCAGCCTGACCTTGTCGTCCCGGGCGAAGACCCCGGTCACCGACGAGTCAGGGAAGACCCCGATGCGTACGCGCGCCTGGGCACGCTGCCCCACCCAGTCCTCCACAGCGTAGGTGAACTCGTCGGTGCCGTGCGAGTCGGGATAGGCCTCATAGATCAGGTAGTCGGCCCCGGCTTTGACGATCCTGCCCAGCCTGGGCGCCTGGTTGCCCAAGCCGGACAGGGTGTCGCAGTCTCCATCCTGGTCGATGCCGATCAATGGGACGGGGATGCGCACCTTGGTCCCGGCAGCCACCTGGGCACGCAAATCCTTGGGTGTAGGCGCGGGCTTGCTGGCCGGGTCGGAGGCATGCACCCGGAAGGTGATGGTGCCCGAGGCCGCGTTGCCCAGATCGTCCCTGACCGTATAGGCGGCCGGGAAGTCCCCGGTGCGCTCGCTGGCCTGATATCTGACCGTGTCCCCGGATACGAAGGCCAAGCCTGCAAAGGTCCGCTGATCCGTAGTCAGCTGCTGGTCCAGGGTGACGCTGGTCCCGTCAGCGTGAGCGACCTTGTCCATGACCGAAACCGTGACCAGGCCCGATGAGCGGACCCCAACCGTCAGATTCGGGGCCTTGGGCGCCGAGGCCGCCCTGCTCAGGGAGGGGGGCTGCAGGACGATGGTCCCCTGAGCCGTACCATCGGCGTTGGCAACTGTGTAGGCGATGCTGAGCGGCCGTGTGGGGATTTTTCTGGCAGACAGGTAGATCCGGCGGTGATCCACGATGCCGACCTTGATGCCGGAGTCCGGATCCACGCGCACATCGGTCAGGGCCAGCACTCCGCCCATGGGATCCAGGTCGTTGTCAAGCGGATCGACGATGGCGGTCTGGTCGGCCCCCAGCAGGGCTACGTCGTTGACAGGAACCGGCAGCGCGGATCCGCCCTGGCCGTGTTCTACCTCCAGCCTGACCAGCCCCTGGGTCTCCTGGTCACCCTGGGCCACCCGGTAGGGCACATAATAGGTGCCCGGGTTGGCGGCGGTGGCGGTGAAGGAAAGGCTTTCGGCGTTGACCTCCACCTGGATTCCATCGGGTTTGTCGACCCGGACCAGGCGGAGCGGCTGAGCGGCATTGGCGTGTACGCTCCTGCTCAGGTCCACGGTGGCCTCTCTGCCGGCAGTGGCCTGGCGAATGACCGGATCGACCAGTGGAGCCAGGGTATTGACGGGTTTGACGGTGAAGTAGATCAGTCCCTGACCGCTCATGACTCCGTCCGAAACAGTGACTTTGACAGCCAGCCGACCGGAGGTGGCCGACCCGGCGCTCATGGTCAGCTGTCCGTCAGCCCTGGTGGACAGGGATATCCGATCCGAATTGACGGACTCGGCGCCGGCCAGGGTCAGCGGGTCCCCATCAGGATCCTCGAAGCCGGCCAGGGCGTTGACAGTGGTCGTGGCGCCCTGCTCCACCTCGTACTCGGGAGGGGTGTCGTTCTGGACCGGTGCCTGGTCGCCTCGGTCCATCTTGGCAGGGGCGATGTTGAGGTCGATGCCAGCCGAGGAGACCTGTCCGCGTCCGTCGGTGATGGAGTAGTTGATTCGGGCCCGTCCCACAGGTGCGTCGCTGGCATCCACCTGCAGGTAGCGGCCGTTCATGACCGGAGTCAGGCGCAGATTCCCTTGCGAGCTGCGCGCATCCTCGATTCGCAGAACCGAGCAGTCGGTCTGGCGATCGTTGCGCAGGGGGTCCAGCACGGCTCTGGAACCGGCCCGGATGCCCAGGCTGTCGTCCTCGGCCTGGATGGGTTGGGATCCTGATCGACAGGTGGCCGCGAACCGCTGGCGATTGTCGGCCGATTCCTGACGCTGATCGGTCCTGTCCGCGTGCTTGACCTCCATGGTCTGCCACTGCGGCCGAATCACCTTGGTGGAGGATCGAGGATTCCAGACATCGCCAGTCAGCACGTCGTTGAGGATGACCCTCCGGTGGTTGGCCCGGAAGACCAGATCCGAGGTGGGACTGATGGCCTCCAGGGTGGAGGGGCGCGGCTGGGGTGACCGGACCCGCGGTACGGCTGTCCCTGTTGCGCACAGCCGCAGGAAATTGTTCCCCGAGGAGGCCCAGGCCGTCCAAAGGCATCCGCCCGAGGATACCGGCTGGGCGGGTTGGCCGCTGCCGCCGGTGCCTAGAGTCTCAACCTGATTCCGGGGGTGATCCAGATCGACCAGGTGGACGCTTTCCTGATCGGTCAGGCCCACCCAGGGTCCCTGACGGTCCATATCCACTGGAGTGGACTGGAGCTGCAGGTCTCCCCGGTGCGGTATCCGGATGGATCCCTTAGGCCAGTAGAGCCGGTCGCCTGCCAAGAGGACGGGTCTTCCGTCGATGACGCTGAATGCAGTGGCCCGGACGGGAGTGTGGTCCGTCAGAGAGTCCAGCTCACGGTGGGCCCGGGAGTCCGGTCCGTCGATCCTTAACACGACCCCGTCCGAGGGCCGGTAGGCGTAGACGGCCCCGGAGGCATCCACAGTGACGGCGGCCCCGGAGCCTAGGGTCAGCACAGGGTCTCGGCGCTGAGGGTCCAGATCTCCCGGCGAAGCGGCCCGGCCCACCCAGATTCTGCCGGTCCGTGCCTGGAAGAGGGCCAGAGTGGGCCCGTTGACCATCCGTTGAACCCTGGCATCCGACCGGGTGGTGTCCCCCAGGGTGGCGGTGGAGGCCGCTATGGGAGCCATGCCTCCCTCCCGGCCCAGGATGACCGCGTATCCGCTCTGGGCCAGGTCGAAGCGGTCGGTGCCCGTCGAAAGGGCCACGTCCGCCTCTCCGATGTCGGGCTTGAACCGGGCTACCTTGCGCTCGTTCTGGGAGGTGATCCAGATGCTGCCGTCATCCACCTGAACGGCACGGCGGTCCACCCCATGCACGAATAAGACGCCCAGGACGAGCAGGACCAGCGCCGTCAGCGTGACGGCCAGGATGGCGGCAGGGTTCCTGGCGCGGACGGCCAGTGCATGCCGCAGGCGCAGCCCGGCCCGGCGCATCCGCAGGAATCGTCCCTGCAAGTCCATAATCCCCTGGGTTCCTTTCCTGTCCTGCCACACAGGCTTGGCTTCTTAACTCGTCCCGGACCGCCGTCAATGCTCTCTCTGAGGACTGATTTTAGCTGGTTTGCAGGGTCTTGGCGGTCTGTGAAAGTCGGGGTGGTCGAATGTGAAAATTCATCCACCGAGGGTTCACTGAACGGCGCAGATGATGGTCGGTTCCTGGGACATGCTCCGGTCGGCCCGCACCAGGGTGACGCTGATGCAGGTCTGGCCCCCCTGCGGATCGTCGATGCGGGCGGTCGGCTGTCGGGTCTGTACGCTGCGGCCACGATCTTCGGTGCCGCCCTGGTCCAAGGGATGCCAAACATAGCTGTCTCCCGGTTTGGGGTCGGGATTGGCCCAGGTGAAAACTGCCGTGGTGCCCTGGTAGCGGCCCTGACCCTGGGTGGGCGAGGGAACTGAGCCCTCCTGCAGGTCATGAGGGTCGCTCGAATCCGTCGGATCCGGGGACTGCGCCTGCTGGGTTTGGACCTGGGAGGAACCTGCAGCCGGCTGTGAACCTCGCTCGGATCCGTTTGGCAGGCCGACAACCAAGGCCCAGACCAGGGCAACGGCCAGGATGGCAGCGAGGATCAGCGCCAGAAGAATCACACGGCGGCGGCCGCCGGGAAACCGCCTAGCCTGGCTGCCTTCATGGTCAGTGACGGCCTCCCTGTCTTGTTGCAGGCGCGATTTTGAGCTGACCCCAGTCCCGGTCCAGGAGTGACCAGACTCCTTGCTTTTTGTCCGGCCTGCCATGGCTCCGCTATGGGCGTGCGAGCGTGCATCTCCCTCCGGATAGGGGGCGATTCCCTCGCCGATGAAGGGCGTCGCATGGCCGTAAAGCTGCTGCTGGACCTCCTGAAGAGCGCGGCCGAACTCCAGCGCCGAGTAGTAGCGGTCGTCCCGGTCATGGGCCATGGCCTTCTCCAGAACCGCAGCCAGCATAGGAGAGGCCTCACCCATGTGCAGAATCGGGGTTTCCGCTGTCAGGATCAGCTGGGCCAGGTGATCCTCATCCCTGGCCCGGTAGGCGTACTCGTAGGGGGAGCGGCCGGCCAGCATGCCGAAGAGCGAGGCGCCCAGGGAGTAGATGTCGCTGGCCTCGGACCCTCCCGAGCGGTTGGCCAGGACCTCCGGGGCCGCCCAGGGTATGGAAAGCCCGCCGGCCCGTTCGCCTCCATAGATGCCAGAGGAGATGCCGAAGTCGGCCAGGACGGGCAGGCCCTGGTCGGTGATCAGAAAGTTGCTGGGTTTGATGTCCCGGTGCAGGATCCCGCGTTCATGGGCGCAGCAGAGGGCCGAAGCCATGCGCACTCCCAGGTCCAGCACGCCTTCCTGATCCATGCCCCCCTTGAGCATGATGGTCTTGCAGCTGCCGCCCGGAGCGTATTCGAGCACCAGGCAATCCCGTCCGTCATCGCTGACCAGGGCCTGGTGGATGCTCAGGATGCAGGGATGGGTGGAGAGCTTGGCCAGGGTCTTGGCCTCGCGCAGAAAGAGCTGATGGGTCTGCTGGTCCATGCTGCCTTGGAGGGCCGCCTTGACCGCCACAGGTCGGTTGAGCCCCTCCTGCTCGTACAGGTAGACGGCGGCGGTGCCTCCCAGGTCCAGGGGTCGCAGGAGCCGCAGCCCGGGCAGCGCCGGCGCCTGGTCCATGGCTGGAACCGCACCCGGGCGCCGGGCCTGGGAACCATTCTGCTGCAAGGGACATCACCTCCTAAGGACTGTCTGGAAACTGCTATCCACGATAACAGCACGCCGTTCCCGATCAGGCATCGATTGAGCCTCCTGCGGACGGTTCAGGACCAGTGGGTTCCGGGCCTGCAGATGGACCATGCCGACCCCTATTCTTGTAGCTATGAGCAAGCAGCCACCGGTGGATCCGCAAGAGGCCATGGAACCGGTCCGCGCCCTTATCGGTGATCGGCTCCGGAACGAGGAGGGTCGGCCCGCCCGGGCCCTGGTGGTGGCCGGTCCCCCCCGCAGCGGCAAGACCAGGCTGGCCACCCGGGCCCTGCTGGCTGGCATGGAGCAGTTCGGCGACGGTGCCAGCATGGCCGTATCAGGTAGGACCGCGGCCGACCAGGTCAGCCGCCAGGTCATTCTTGAGCGGGGCAGGTCCGACCGCACCCGGCCTGTGGGCACCCTGCAGGCCCTGGCCTTCCGGCTGCTGACACGGTCCCGGCTGGCCCAGGGGGGCCACGATCCGCTCCTGCCCAGACTGCTCAACGGCGCTGAGGAGGATGCCCTGCTCAGGCAGGTCATGACCGTCCATCTGGAGCATGTACAGGCCGGGGATGACTGTGCGGTCTGCCGACTCCTGGAACGCTACTTCCGCAACGGGGCGGGCTGGTCGGCCGTCCTGGTTGGCGACGGTCAAGGACGGGTCGTAGGGGTCGCCGACAGGTTCATCGCCCAGCTGCGGGACATGTTCGCCCGCATGACGGAATTAGGCCTGGACAGGGGTGACCGGGACCAGCTTCTGGATGCCTTGGCCGTACAGCCCATGGATCCTGACCGTCGCGACCGGCTGGGCCTGCAGTGGCGGCTGGCTTTCGCCCTGGAAGATGAATATCGCCAGAGCATTACCGAGAGCTACCCGGACGAATTCCGTCTGGATCCCTCCATGCTTATGGTCGAAGCCTCCCGCAGCCTAGGCGGGCTGGCTGATGACGACCTGCCTGACCTGCTGGTCGTGGACGACTGGCAGGACATCACCCTGGCCGGGATGGGCCTCTTGCAGGGCTTGAACCAGGCTGGCTGCCGACTCCTTCTGGTGGGCAACCCCGATCAGTCGGTCCAGTCCTTCCGCGGCTCCTATCCTGAGTTTCTGGCCACTCGCCTAAAGGCCCTGTCCAAGCCCATGCCCGGCGCCGCCGCCCCTCTCCTGGCCCAGGACTTCGCCTGTCTGGGCGCTGCCACCGTGACCCTGAAACCCCGGAGGATGGTGGTTCCTGAAGCGGCCGCAGAGCATGCCGAAAGCGTCCAGGGCTCCTACGCCGATCTGGTGGCTGCCAGGGTCAGCCTGGGCATCGCCGGGGTTGAGGAGAGCGACACCCCTCTGCCCGACAGACCCGGCAAGCTGCCCGCCTGGCCCGGCGCCGGCCCGGTGGCGCCCCTGGCCGCCGGTGACAGCCTTATCTGCGACGGCAGCGTGCAGACCAGGCTCTTCCACACCCCTGACCAGGAGGACGATGACCTGGTTTGGCAGATCAAGCATGAGTTTCTGGCCAACGATCGTGACTGGAACGACATGGCCGTCATCGCCCACGACAACATGACCCTGCGCAACCTGGGCCGCAAGCTGCGCGTTCAGGGCGTGCCGGTGCGCTTCTCCTCGGTGACCCGTCCGCTCAGCCAGGAGCCCGCCATCCAGGGGCTCTTCGCCCTGGTCGAGCTGGCCCAATCGGCGCTGGACCCTGGCACCGCCGGAAGCGCCCCGGACGATCCCGCCCAGGTGGCAGCCTGGATCCGTTCGCGCCTGCGCACCCTGATGGCTGGCCCGCTCTTCCGGGTTCCCGCCACCGCCGCTCGTCAAGAGCGTCCCGTCAGGATGGAACGCCTGGAGTCCATCATGGAGACCATGGCCGCATTGGCCCCCCTGTCCGGCCAGCAGGGGAGCGATCCGGACTCATCAGGCTCCTTGGACGACCTGCCCCTCCTGGGACAGGCCTGGCAGGCCTGGGTCGAGGACCTGGCCGAGCGGCGGGCTCAAAGGGACCGTTCATCCGGCATCAGCGTCGATGACTCCCTGTTGACCAGGCACGATTCCGTCGAGCCAGGGGACGGGTCTGGTCTCTTCTCCGCCGCCTCGGCCCCAGACCAGCCGGTGGATCTGGGAGACCGGGATGGTCAACAGCCAGCAATTCTGTCGGTTCAGGCCCTGGAGACCCTGCTGGTCCTGGACCCGGATGACCGGTCCTCAGGGATCATTCTGGAGGCCATGACCGCCATCGCAGGAGGTCGCCGTGAGGATCCTGACGTTCAGGTCCTGGACAAGGCCCTGCAGGTTCTGCGCCTGACGGCCACACGCATCAGCGCCCTGGAGGACCGTCAGCCCCAATACGTGCTCTGGGAGGCCTGGCGGAGCCTGGACCTGGCCGACGACTGGCAGCGGCGGGCCCTGATGGCCACCCAGGAGGGTGAGGAGGCCAATGACCGTCTGGACGCGCTCATGCGGCTCTTCCAATACGCGGTCGGCTCCCGTCGTTTCCCCACGGTCGAGGCCTTCATGGACCAGGTGCGCACCATGCAGATCGAGGCCGACTCACTGGCGCGGATCGGGCCCATCGAGCACGCCGTCACCCTGACCACACCCGCCGGCGCCGCCGCCCTGGCCACTGACTGGCCCCTGGTCTGGCTGCCCGCCGTCCAGGACGGGGTCTGGCCCAATCTGATCCCCCGCGACACCATGTTCGGAGCCGAGGAGCTGGCCGATCTGGTCCTGCACGACCGCATCGGCGACCCCCTGGCGGACACGCTCAGCCATGATCCTGCCCTGCGCTCCATCCTCTACGCCGAGAAGAAGGGCTTCCTGGAGGCGCTGACCCGGGCCCGGACCCAGGTGCGCATCAGCGCGGTCTGGAACGATGACCTGGTTCCATCGGACTTCCTCTACGGCTATCTGCCTGAACGTTATCCGCGCACTGCAGATATGAGCCAGGCCGAGTTCAGCATGGTCGGCGCTGGCTCAGGCGGCAGTGAGCGCTACGGAGGGCTGGAGGTGTCTGCCAGGGGCCTGACGGCGGCCGCCCGGTCCATCCTGGCTGTCCAGGCGCTGCTTCCGGAAGATCAAGTCGACCGTGAGCGAGTGGACGATGCCGTGCAAGCCCTGCGGCTGCTGGCCGACCAGGGCCAGGATTCTGCCGATCCCCGGCATTGGCCTTTCCTCTATGACTATGGCCAGGATGGCGCTGCTGAGCCGGCCTCGGAGGAAGAAGTTCATACTGCACAGGCCGCCGAGTCAAGGGCCGTGGCCACCGCCACAGTTGTCACATCGGTTACTGAAAGGGACCATGCCCCTCGTTCTGCACACGCTTCCGTCAATCAAGTCGGGCAGGCGGATCAAACACAAAGCCGTGACCAGGGTCGTGACCATCGCCATGAGCACCGGTCCGACCGCCAGGTGGTTCTCCTTTCGCCCTCAGCGGTCGATGCCATCTGGAACTGTCCGCTGGAGTGGGCCCTGGGCGATCAGTTCTCCGGCCCTTCCCCATCCAGGGTGCCCACGGAGTTCGGTTCCCTGATTCACAAGGTGGCCAGCGAGGGCACAGCCCAGGGTCTGGACCGTCCCGGCCAGGGTGATCCTGACGCCCGCCAGCAGCCGGTGCGGGATGCGCTTTTGGACATCTACCAGGATCTGGCTCCCCAGGAACAGCGCCTGCGGGACCCTGACGAACTCTATGACCAGCGCGGTCGCAGCAGCAGGGTGGGGCCCATCCTGGACAACCTGGCCTCTTATTTCGTCCGCTCCTCGGATTCCGAATACGGCCTGGAGGGCAAGAGCCCGGTCCCGGTCGGCGACCTGCTGGGGGTCCAGAGCGAGCGTTCCTTCGACGTCAGCCTGTCCGTAGAGGACCTGGTCCCTCTTTGGAAAGCCACCTTCCCTGACAGGCCTCTGGATGCCGACGGGCTCTTCGCCCTGATGTCAGGCCTGGTCGACGGCTTCCCCGCAGCCCTGGATGCCAGGACGACGGTCAGGCTGACCGGCCGCATCGACCGTCTGGAGGTCAGGTCCCTGCCCGAGGGCATCCGTCTGCGGCTGGTGGACTACAAGACCGGCAGGGTCCCCTATACCCAGGGGCAGCTCTTCAACGACCTGCAGCTGGTCTGCTATCAGCTGGGACTGGCCTTCCCGCCCACGCCCGGCAGTAGTCCGGAGGTGGGGGCGGCCTGGAGCCTGTCGCAGGCCCCCGACCTGGAGAGGACCGAAAGTATGAGGCTGAGCCAGTCCCTGCTCCTGCAGCTGCAAGCCCCGCCCAAGGATGCGCAAACGGGCCTGCGCCGGGAGGAGATGGCCTATCAGCCGCCCCTGTTCGAGGGTGACAGGCTGGTCACTGTCGCTCAGCCCAGAACCGGCATGCCCTCCCCGCTCAAGTCCAAGGCCGAGCCTGCGGACCTGCCTGATCAGGTGCCGCCCGGGGTGGATGCGGACCTGTGGGCCATGGTCCGAGCCGCCAGGGTCTCCTCCCAGGCTGTATGGGGGCTGACCATGATAGCCAGGGTCTTCTTCGCTGCCGGGGTCAAACTGGCGGCTGGCCTGGATGACGCGGTCTTCGACCCTGCCCGTTGCCATCGGGCCGGCAATGGCCAGGAATGTCAGGCATGGCAACTGGTGGCGCCCAATCTACTGGAGGATCAGGAATGAAGCAGACTGCCGAACAGTCCGCCATCGTCGATGCGGATGTCAATGAGGATCTTCTGGTGGTGGCCGGCGCCGGCTCGGGCAAGACCATGACCATGACCAGCCGGATCATCGCCCTGATCCGCCGGGGAGTGCCCTCCGAGCAGATCCTGGGGCTGACCTTCACCCGCAAGGCCGCCTCCGAGCTTCAATCCAGGGTAGGAGCGGCGGTCATCCGACGCGACCAGGGCAGGGGCGCCTCGACCGTGGATCCCGAACGCAACTTCCTCAAGCCGACCGTGTCCACCTATGATGCCTTCTTCCAGTCCATCGTGCGCCAGTATGGCTTGCTGGTGGGCATGGACCAGGACACGCGTCCCCTGAGTTCGGCAGGGGCCTACCAGCTGGCCTCCCAGGTGGTCGCCGACCATCTGGATCTGATCTTTCCCGCTGGTTCCTCGGCGCAGGAGGGCGACTCCGACGACTTGGGCTCTGCGACCTTCTCGACCACCGTCAACCGGGTCCTGGCCCTGACCGGGGCGGTGACCACCTCCATGATCAGCAGCGACTGCCCTGATTTCGACCAGGCTGTGGAACGGATCCGCGCCTGGGACTGCGCCTTTGTGGATCGAGCGGACCAGCTCATCGGCGACCAGCCCGTGCCGGCCGCCGAGACCAAACCCAGCGGGACGCCGCCCAAGCGCAGCAAGAAGGAGACCGACGAGCACTATCAAGGCAAAATCAAGGCCTTCCAAGACAAGCGGCAGAGCATTCGCCTCTACCGGGTGGATGCCATGCGACGGGCGGTTCTGACACGCGAGAAGCTGCTGACCCTGGTCCAGGACTACCAGCGGGCCAAGCGTCAGGCCAACATGGCCGAGTTCGGCGACTTCACCCTGGCCGCCTTCCAGCTGGTCGAGCGTTTCCCCTCCATCAGCGCCCAGCTGCGTCGCCGCTACAGTCACGTTTTTCTGGACGAATACCAGGACACCTCCACCACCCAGGCCCTGCTGCTGGCGGCCATCTTCCATCCGCAGAATCGGCAGGAGGGCCGGGGGAGGGAGGAACAGGCTCCCGGCAGGTCGGCCGTGACCGCCGTGGGCGACCCCTTCCAGTCCATCTATGCCTGGCGCGGGGCCAGTCCCGGGGCCTTCCGCACCTTCCAGGCCCAGTTCGGCATGCTGGCCGACCGGCCCGCCTCCGGCGGCGGCCCTCTGTCTGGAGTGACGGCCTTTGGGCGCTCACAGGACCAGGATCCGCTGACCCTGTCACGCACCTTCCGCAACTCCAGCTGGGTGCTCAAGGCCGCCAACCAGCTGACCGTCCCCCTGCGCCATCGGGGCCAGGAGAGCCGGTCCGAAGCGGAACTGCGCGAGGTGGATGTGGCCAGGCTCCGTCCCCGTGAGGATGCCGACCCGGGTACCGTGGGCCTCTTGGGCTACAGTACCGGCGGTCAGGAGATTGATGGGGTGGTCAGGTTCGCCCTCAGGGCGCGCGAACTCTATGGCAACCGAGGCGACGCGCCGCACGTGGCTGTTCTCTTCCGCTCCAAGGCTGCCCTGCCCAGGTACCGCGAGGCCATGGAGGCTGCAGGGCTGAGCTGCCAGGTCGTCGGGTACTCCTCCCTCTTCGACCGACCCGAGGTCATGGATCTTAGAGCCCTGCTCTCCCTGGTCTGCGACCATACCGACAGCGATTCTCTGATGCGTCTGCTGGCCTCGGCCCGGTTCGGCATGGACGCGGCCGACCTGAGCGCTCTGGCCTCCCTGGCCGCCAAGGTCAATGAGGACAGCCAGTACCGGGCCCTGGTTAGGGCCGGCCTGGTCGAGTCCGACCCCGATCCGCGCCGCCGTCGCGAGGATCTGCACCGTTACCGTGACCAGGTTCCCAACGACGTTTTCCTGGTGGATTTGCTCCTGCGCGACGACCTGCCAGACCTCTTGAAGGGCTCCGGGCTCTCTGCCAGAGGGCGGGCCCTGGCCGCCGAGGCCGCCCGGGTCATCTGCCAGGTCCAGGCCGAGTCCTCGGCCCCCCTGCGCCAGGTGGTCATCGCCGCCATCCGTGCCTTGGATCTGGACGTGGACCTGGTGCTGGCCCGCTCCCTGGCCAATCCTGGACATCCTCTGGAGCCCAGCCAGGCCAAGGCGGGCATCCAAGCCCTGCTGGATCAGGTGGATGTCTACCTGTCCGAGCTGCCCCAAGGCCTGGGGCCCAGCCTGCGCGGGTTCGTCTCCTGGCTGTCATCCCTGGACCAGAGTCCCGAAATGCCTACTGACGGGGACGACCGCCATGCCGATGTGGCCCTGATGACCGTCCACCAGGCCAAGGGACTGGAGTGGGATGCCGTGGCGGTTGTCGGGCTCAAGCGTGGAGCCTTCCCCAGCAGCCAGGGCGACCGGCTCACGGTCAAGCCCGACTCGGACCGGCCGGTGGTCCAATCCCCGGATGGCCCGGTCTACCAGTACAACTGCACGGCCCGTACCTGGCTGGTCGATCCCGAGTCCGTGCCGGTGCCGGTGCGGGCTGATGCCATGATTCTGCCCCGCTTTCCCCACGACGCCCCCCTGGGAGCTGACCCTGAAGACCTGCTGGGTCGGCTGGACCTTGCGGGCCTGGAGGAGGAGGCCATGGGCCTGTCTCGGGAGAGCGGGCTGGATGACCAGGCGCGCCCGGTCCGGGCCGATGCCATAGCCCCTTCTCAGCGCGAACAGTACGGCCGTCGGCTGCTGGACGACGAGCGGCGGCTGATCTATGTGGCGGCGACCAGGGCCCGACATGACCTGCTGCTGACCTTCAGCCAGGATTCCCAGGCGGAGTCTGCGGCCCTGAACACGCCAGCTCCAGACCCGGATAAGGCCTCCAACTTCTGGACCGAGCTGGCGGAGCTTTTCCAGGAAGAGCCCGATGCGGTCAAGCTGGAGCAGGCAGAGGATGCGCAGGAGGGCCAGTCAACGCCGCCCTTGGGGCTCTTTGTCGGTGAGCACGCCCAATCCTACCGCCAGGCCATTGTCGATCGTGCCCTGGAAGAGGTGGACCAGGTCGCTGCCCGCGACGGCCAGCGTGACCAGGCGCTCTGGCCTCCGGTGCTCAATGCGCGGACCCGTGAAGCCCTGGATCGCTCGGCCGCCTGGGTGCGCGCCGGGGAACCGGGCGACCCCGCAGTTGATGAGGAGGGCGATGGCGGGCTCTACGCCAATGCGGTCCGCGTCCTGCAGGTCAGCACGGGTCGTCTGGGTGTCGCTGATGACCAGCTGCTCACGGATCTGGATCTGCTGCGGCGCACCGGCCGACGGATCCTGGGGCATGGGGCTAGCAGCGTCACTGCCATTCAGGCTGGTTCGGCAGGGGGCGACCCCAAGATGGAGAGGGATTACTGGCAGGGGCTGGTCAGACCCATACCCCAGGTGGCCTCCCCGCAGGCTGAGGCGGGCACCCGCTTCCATGACTGGGCCAGACGCTTCATCCTGCCCGAGATTTCCGACCCTCAAGGACTGGTGGACCTGCCCGATCAGGCGGAAGCGCCGAATCTGCTCGATGGTCCGCTGGGTCCCGGGGCCATGGCTGAGCGGGCGCGCATGCTGGCCGGGCTTGACCAGGAGCAGGGGTCTCTGGATCCCCAGGCCGATCCCGTGCAGGCCCGTCTGCTGACCTGGGAGCAGCGGCTGGCTGAGTCTGACTGGGCCAAGCGCACCCCTGTCTGGGTGGAACGGCCCATCGTGGCGGTGTTGGCAGGCCAAATCGTCAAGGGCAAGCTGGATGCCGTCTTCGCAGGCGGACTGGACCCTGATCGCCCGGATCTGCGCTACACCATCGTGGACTGGAAGACCGGTGCCCGACCGCACGGTGAGGAGTCGACCAACCGCCGTCTGGTCCAGCTGGACTTCTACCGGCTGCTCCTGTCACGCTTGGAGGGTATCGGCTTGTCGACCATCGACGCCTGCCTTTATTATGTAAGCGAAGACCGGCCCCAGGATCGACTCATCAGGGCCCGTGCCAGGACCGAAGAAGAAATTCTCGCATCCCTGGCCGAGGGCATACCCGAGCAGTCGGACGAGGACTGAGTCTGCGGCAGACCCCGCCGGATAAGGCGATGGGTGCCGCGCATCAGCAATCATGAACAGCAGGCGATCGGCAGACGGCCAAGTGCCGTCGTTGGGCCGGGCACGCCCGAATGGAGCAATGAGACAGATGACAACGTCCAGTATTCACGACCAGGCCTCCGGGCGGAGGGGGAGCGTGGAAATACGACCCATGGTCTGGGCGGATATGCCCGACCTGGTGGGGACTTTCGACGCTACTTGGAAGGTGCAGGAGGATCCCGAGGGGACTGTGTCCCGGCTGAGTGCCGCCCACTTCATCCTGCATTATCTGGTGGGTGCCACCAGGGCCCGGATAGCTGTCGATGGGCAGGACTTTCTGGGGGTGACCCTGCTGGCCGAGGGGGTTGGCGAACTGTGCTTCCCCCAGGCGCAAGAGGAACTGGAGCGAGTGGACCAGCAGCTGTCTGCCACAACCTTGGGCGCCCAGACCCTGGACCGGGCCCGCCAGTGGCAGCTGACCGAGGTCAGGCTGGAGGAGCAGTGTGGCCTGGCGGTCTCGCCCCAGGCTGAGTTGAGGCTCTTCCTGGTCTCCAGCCGTGCCCGGGGACGAGGCGTAGGCGGCGCCCTGTGGCGTGACACCCTGGAGCATCTGGACCAGGCGGGCATTGAGCGCTTCTACCTGCACACGGATTCCTCCTGCGACGTGGGCTTCTACGACCATCAGGGCATGGAGCGGCTGGCCGAGCTCAAGGGCCGGGACCATGCGGCCTTCGCCGGTCGCGACCCCTCCGACGATCCGCAGTTCTTCGAGGGGATCGACGACATCTTCATCTACGGCGCCCGCGTGAGCGACCAGCTGGGCAAGGACGGTGATCATGGCGGCCGCTAAATCCCCCTTCCTGCGCCTGTTCACCTACCCGGGCGCCGCCGGTTTCTGCCTGTCGGCCGTCCTGGCCCGTCTGCCCCTGGGCATGATGGGTCTGGGCATCGTGCTGGCCCTGAACAACATCTATGACAACTGGACCTCGGCCGGGCTGATGAGTGCCGTCTACACGCTCTGCGCGGCCCTGGTCACCCCCTTCTACGCGCGCTTGTTCGACCGGTTCGGCCAGCGTCGGGTCGGGGTGACCGCCCTGATCGTACAGGCTCTGGCCATCCTAGGATTCGCCGTGGGGGCCATGCGCCGGGTTCCCCTGGGAGTACTCTTTGTGCTGGCGGCCCTGATGGGCCTGACCCAGTTCGCCTTCGGAGCCCTGGTGCGCACCCGCTGGGCCTGGGTGCTGCGCGACGACAAGACCAATCTGCTCAACACCGCCTATGCCCTGGAGTCAGGCTTGGACGAGTGCGTCTTCATCCTGGGACCCATCCTCTCCGCCTACCTGGCCACCTCGGTCAGCCCGGTTTCCCAGCTCTACCTGCCCGCTCTGGCCCTGCTGGTCGGCGGGCTGACCTTCTTCGCCATGCGTTCCACCGAGCCTCCGGCCGTCGTTCGCATGGAGGCCGTCAGCCAGTCTGCAGCGGATCATTCCCCGGTGGACGCCCATGGGGACGTCCTGCCAAGCGACACTGACGGTCACCAGGGCTCTCGTTCGGCTCTGGTCTACCCGGGCATCCTTCTGCTGGTGGTGATCTTCGTCGTCTTCAACATGAGCTTCTCGGCGGTGGACGTCTCGGTGACCGCCCTGACCAAGTCCATGGGACGAGAGGGTGCGGTAGGCCTGCAGCTGGCCCTGTTCGCCCTGGGCTCCCTCTGCGGAGCGCTGATCTTCGGCTCGGTCAAGCTCAAAGGATCCCGCTGGCGCTATCTGACGACCTTCCTGGTGCTGCTGACCCTGGGCTACGTGGTCTTCCGCCTGGTCATGGACAACCTGGTCCTGCTGGGTCTGGCCGAGGTGCTGACCGGCCTGTGCGTCTCGCCCATCTTCGCCACCGGCAACCTGATCGTGCGCGAGAACGTGGATGCCCGCGCCCTGACCGAGGGGCTCTCCTGGCTGTCCACAGGCGGATCCATTGGCACCTCCCTGGGATCAACCCTGGCCGGAGTCGCCCTGGATCAGTTCGGGCCTCACGGCGGCATGACCATTCCGGCGGTGGTCACCTGCTGCGCTGTCCCCTTGGCGCTGCTGGGCTGGGCCAGGAGCCGCAGGAGGGGTATGGTCGTGGAAAAGACCGAAAATGCACAGTGAATGAACAGTGAAGAAGGAGGCAGCCGATGATCCGCGTATCGGTGCTGGGTGCAGGCGGACGCATGGGAACCGAGGTGGTGCGTGCTCTGAAGGGCGCGCAGGATATGCAGACGGCCCTGCTGCTGGGGCCGGATGACGATCCGTCGTCCATCAATCCGAGCAACACGGATGTGGCGGTCGACTTCACCAGCCCCGATGCCGTCCTCGCCAATACCCTGACCCTGATAGAGCAGGGGGTCCACTCGGTCATCGGCACCACCGGCTGGACCAAGGAGCGTCTGGACCAGGTCAGGCAGGCCTTGGACGGCCATCCCGGGCTCAGTGTCTTCATCGCTCCCAACTTCGCCATCTCCGCAGTGCTGGCCGACCGGTTCGCAGCCATGGCTGCCCGTTACTTCGAGTCAGCCGAGGTGGTCGAGATGCACCATCCTGACAAGGTCGATGCCCCTTCCGGCACGGCTCTGGGGACCGCTGCCGCCATCGCCGAGGCCCGCCGTCAGGCTGGGATGGGTCCCATGCCCGACGCGACCCAGCAGGCTGATGCTTCCAGGGGCCGGGTGGTTGACGGTGTCCATGTCCACGCCGTCCGGCTGCGGGGCCTGAACGCGCACGAGGAGATCCTCATGGGCAACCCCGGCGAGCAGCTGACCATCCGCGCAGACAGCTTCGAGCGTGTCTCCTTCATGCCCGGAGTTCTCCTGGCCGTGCGCCGTGCTGGAAGCATTCCAGGACTGACCGTGGGCCTGGACCACTACCTGTTCTGATATCCGCAAGAGCGTCCCCATCTGCAAGTAGCGTGAAGATATGACTGAGACCGTTACCCATCTGCTTCCTTCTGCACCCTTCGGACGGGTGATCCCCGCCATGATCACGCCTATGAATAAGGACGGATCCGTGGATTACGAGGCTGCCGCCAATCTGGCCCGCACCTTGGTGGCCGATGGGGCCGACGGCATTCTGGTCAACGGCACCACAGGCGAGTCTCCCGTCACCCATATGGAGGAGAAGGTCAACCTGGTCAGGGCCGTCAAGGATGCTGTCGATGTGCCCGTCATCTCCGGAGCTGGCTCCAATGACACAGCGCACACGGTACGCATGGTGGAGATGACCCAGGAGGCCGGGGCCGATGCCCTGCTGGTGGTCATGCCCTACTACTCGCGGCCCTCCCAGGACGGGGTGGTGGCCCACTTCCGCTCGGTCTGCCAGTCGGCTCAGCGACCGATCATTCTCTACGATGTGCCCGGGCGGACCGGACTGCACGTCGAGCTGGACACCTACCGGCGGCTGGCTGAGCTGGATGGGATCGCAGCCGTCAAGGATGCCACGGGCGACCTGGCCTCCATGACCCGCAAGCGCCAGGAGACCGGCCTGACCTGGTATTCAGGCGACGACGGGCTCTATCTGCCTTTCCTGGCCCTGGGCGCGGTCGGCGTCATCTCGGTCATCGCTCATGTGGCATCCGGGCCCATGAAGCGTCTGGCCGACGACTTCGATGCAGGCGATCTGAATGGCGCAAGGGAACTGGCCGCACGTCTGGATCCGCTGGTCCAGGCTCTGAACGGTCAGGGTCAGCAGGCCGTCATGGCCAAGGCCGCTCTGAAGGTGGCAGGCAGACTGGATCAGACGGCCATGAGGCTGCCCAATCTGGGTCCCGATGAGGACCAGGTGTCTCTCGCCCGCAAGGGAATGAAGGCCGCGGGGCTGATCTGAATCAGTCCTGAAAGCAACGTCGCCCCTGTATAGGCAGGGGCACAGATGATAGAAACACAAGTGACAATGGCAAGAAAACAAGAAGAATCAAATACGACCGGCAAGAGCAGAAACCGTCGGTCCTCCTCCAAGAACGGCAAGCAGGGGTCAGGCAGGTCCCGGGGCGAATCCCGCAGCCGCCGCAACGGCGCCATCGCCCGCGGCAAGGGGACCCAGACCGAGCAGCATCTGGTGGCGCCTCCCAAGTACCGCAAGGGATCCATGCGCATCGTTCCCCTGGGTGGCCTAGGCGAGATCGGCCGGAACATGAATGTGATCGAGTACAACGGCCACATCCTGCTGATCGACTGCGGCGTGCTTTTCCCTGAGGTGGAGCAGCCGGGCGTGGACCTGATCCTGCCCGACTTCAGCTACATCAAGGACAAGCTGGACCAGGTGGACGCCCTGGTGCTGACCCACGGGCATGAGGACCATATCGGCGGCGTGCCCTACCTGCTCAAGCTGCGTCCGGACATCCCCCTGATCGGTTCCAAGCTGACCCTGGGATTCGTCGATGCCAAGTGCGAGGAGCACCATCTCAAGCCCACCGAGGTGGAGGTCAAGGGTCGCGACAAGCTCAAGGTAGGCCCCTTCAACCTGGAGTTCGTGGCGGTCACCCACTCCATTCCTGACGCCCTGGCCGTCTCGGTGCGCACTCCGGCGGGTCATATCATCGACACCGGCGATATGAAGATCGACCCGCTGCCTTTGGATCACAGGCTGACCGACCTGCGGGAGTTCGCCAAGCTGGGCGAGTCCGGCGTGGACCTGCTCATGGTCGATTCAACCAACGCCGAGGTCCCCGGCTTCGTCAAGCCAGAGATCTCCATCGCCCCCGCCTTGGACAAGGCCTTCGCCGAGGCCCAGCGCAAGATCATCGTGGCCTCCTTCTCCAGCCACGTCCACCGGGTGCAGCAGGTGGTCGACGCCGCCCACAAGTTCGGCCGCAAGGTGGTCTTCGCCGGCCGGTCCATGGTCCGCAACATGTCCATCGCCTCCGACCTGGGCTACCTGCACCTGCCCGAGGACACCGTGGTCGACCTCAAGGATGCCCACAGCATTCCTGATGAGAAGATCGTCTACATGTGCACCGGATCCCAGGGCGAGCCCATGGCGGCTCTGGGCCGCATCGCCGACGGGACCCACCGTGACATCACCATCAATGAGTTCGACACGGTCATCCTGGCCAGTTCGCTGATCCCCGGCAACGAGCATGAGGTCTACAAGGTCATCAACAAGCTGGTGCGCCTGGGCGCCAAGGTGGTCAACCGCGACAACGCGGCCATCCACGTCTCCGGCCACTCCGACGAGGGCGAGCTCCTGCACTTCTACAACATCGTGCAGCCCAAGTGCGCCATGCCCATCCACGGCGAGAACCGGCACCTGGTGGCCAATGGACTGATTGCCGTCAAGACCGGCGTGGATCCGCAGAACGTGGTCCTGGCCGAGGACGGCGACGTGGTGGACCTCTACCATGGCCAGGCCGCTGTGGTCGGATCCGTGCCCTGCGGATACGTCTATGTGGACGGCGACTCCGTGGGCCAGCTGACCGACGACGAGCTGGAGCAGCGCCGGATTCTGGGCACCGAGGGCTTCGTCTCCGCCTTCGCCGTGGTCGACACCGAGACCAGCAAGGTTGTCTCCGGCCCCAAGCTCTACCTGAACGCCGTGGCCGAGGACGAGAGCGAGTTCAAGTCCATCAACGCCCAGATTGTCGATCAGCTTGAGGATGCCATGTCCAAGGGAACCACCGGCACCTACCAGCTCCAGCAGATGATGCGCCGCACCCTGGGCGGCTGGATCTCACGCAAGCTGCACCGCCGGCCCATGATCGTGCCCGTGGTGGCCGACATCGCCACCGACGTGCAGCCGCAGGACTGACGCCACTGCCCGCATACTGATACCGAAGGCTCCGGTCGCCCAGATGGACGGCCGGAGCCTTCAGTGTTATCAGTAAATAGGGAGCGTTTACATGCTCACGATGATCTTGACGTGGTTTTCCGCGTCCTCACGCAGCTGGCGGAACCCCTTGTCCACGATGTCCTCGACCTTGATCCGGTCGGTGATGAAAGTGGACAGGTCGATGTTCCGGTCATGGATGAGCTTGATGGCGTCAGGATGGTCGTTGGCGTATCCCATGGTACCGCGGATGAACTTCTCGCCGAAGCCCAGCTCTTTGGTCAGGTTCAGCGTAATGGGCTTGCCATGCAGGGCTACGACCATGAGCCCGCCAGTGGCCTTCAGGGCCTCCAAAAGCTGGTGGTCGACCGGCTCGGCTCCAGCTGCATCGAAGGCCAGATCGGCCCCGGCTTCGTCGGTCTCGCGGCGGACCCGCTCCGCCAGGTCCTCCTTGCTGGGATCGACCACAATGTCGGCCGAATGGGACTGCAAGGCCTTCTCCTTACGGGCCGAGGAGAGCTCGGACATGATCACCCGGACTCCCTTCGCCCGCAGGATGGTGCCGATGAGCAACCCCACTGGCCCGGCGCCGCCGACCACTGCGGTCTGTCCTTCTTGGGGATCCATGGCGCGGATGGCGTGATGGGCCACGGCGAAGGGCTCGATCATGGCAGCCTGGTCCAGGGGGATGTCGCCCACGGGGAAGACGTGCTCTGCCGGAACCACGATGTGTTCGCTGAGTCCGCCGCCGCCTCCGTTGATGCCGATGCCGGCCAGCTTGTCGCAGTCATTGTAGTTGCCGGCCTTGCAGGCTGGGCATTCGCCGCAGGCGATTTCGGCCTCGACCACCACCGAGTCGCCCACTTTCATGTCAGTGTGCACGTCGTCGGCGATGGCCTCGACGGTACCAGAGATCTCATGGCCGAAAACTACCGGCAGGGTCTCTCCCGTCAGGGGATGTGGATGGTCGGGCGAATTGCCTCCCCCGTTGACTGCTCCGTCGTAGTACAGATGGACATCGGAACCGCAGATACCGGTGAAGGCGGGGTGGATCTTGATGGTCCCGGGTTTGAGCTCAGGCTCGGGCACGTCCTCCAGACGCACATCTTCCTTGCCGTAGTACATCAACGCTTTCATATCGTATATCCTCTCTGATATGCGTATAGATCCTGCACGGACGCAGTTGAATACCCAACATGACATCCTTGCTGGTAGGTGACGCTCCTTCGTTGGAGACCACCTGATTCCTATATTACCGCTGATATGCAGCCCCAGTAATGGGAGTTTTGGGACGGTTCCCGATGAGGGGATCGTCCCAAATGCAACAGAAGAAGCGTCGTCTACTTGACAGCGCCTGCTACGATCCCTTGGTTGAGCTTGCGCTGGAAGATCACGTAGAAGATGATGGTCGGGATGATGCTGAGCAGTGAAGCTGCAGCCAGGGAAGTAGCATCCATGGTGTGCTGTCCCTGAATGGTGGCCAAGGCCAGAGGGACGGTTTGCACTGAGTCGTCCATGAGGAAAGCCATGGGAATCATGTACTCGTTCCAGGTCCATACGAAGAAGAACACGAACAGTACGCTGATGGTTGGCCACGAGATGGGAAGGACGATCTTGCTCAGCACCTGTCGGCGGTTGGCGCCATCTATGGAGGCTGCTTCAAGAATGGCTTGTGGGAAAGTGCCATATACCGCCGAGAGAAGATAGGTGCCGTATGCGCTCTGAATCACGGTGAAAATGATGATTATGGAGAGCTGAGTGTTATAGAGACCGATGTCTTTAAAGACGGTATAGAGCGGGTAGAGCAAGGACTCTTGAGGCAGCATATTGGCCAGCATAATCAAGAGTATGATCCACCGGTTACCTTTGACGCGCCCGATGCCCAGGGCGAACGAGTTGAGAACCGAGAGTACAACCCCCATCACTGCGACAACAAGAGAGATAACCAAGCTGTTGACAAATTTCATGGGGAAGTTGCTGCTGACCCAGAAAGATGTGATGCCGCTCATTGTCGGGTGCGCTGGAAGAGAGAGCGGCCCTGTTGCGTTATAGTCTCCGATGGTCTTAAAGGCATTCATGGCCAAGATGAGCAGAGGGAAGAGCATGATGACCGCGCCCAGAACAAGGAGGATCAGAGCCAGCCAGTTGCCCCAACTACGAATATGCTTGCTTTTCTTGTCATTGGATGTGATTGGAAGTGTAGAGCCTGACTGTTCGGTTACCATTTCCGCATTTGCTTGTGTCATGGTTTCCCCTCTCTAGTCCATGTTCTTTTCGACGCGTCCCTGAATCAGGGTGAACACGATAGAAAAGACGATGATCACAATGGTCAGAGCTGTGGAGATTGCAGCACCGTAACCCACTTGATGAAGTTGGAAGAACTGATTGTAAGAGTAGTAGGAAGGCACAATGGTGCTTGTGCCGGGTCCGCCCTTGGTCAGCAGGTAGACTGGCCCGAAGGTTTTCAAGGCTCCAATGGTGGCGGTCAGAATGACTACCAGGAGTTCTGGGATAATGGATGGGAGGGTTACTACTCTGAACTTCTGCCACCAGTTGGCCCCATCTAGGCTGGCGGCTTCGTAGAGTTCGGGGTCAACGCGCTGCAGCCCGGACATGAAGATGACAATTGGGTAGCCCAGCTGTATCCAGATCAAGATGAACATGAGTACGGGCAATGCGCTGCCTGGGTCTCCCAGCCAGTTGTGCTGGAGACCGCCAAGTCCTATTTTTTGTAAGAGTGCGTTGAAAGCGCCGTCCTCCGGCCGGAAGATCCACCCCATAATGATGGAAGCCACCGCGACTGGAAGCAGCTGGGGAAGATAGTAGAGTGCCCTGATGAAAGAAGCACTGCCGGAGTTGAACTTTTTCTGAATCACATCTGTCAGGACAGATGAAATAAGCAGGCCCAAAATAGTGGGAATGACGACTATTGCCACGATGATCCAGAAAGAGTTGATGAACGATTTCCAGAAAGTCGCGTCACCGATCAGTCGTTGCCAGTTGTGCAGGCCCACGAATCGAACCGGGCCGACACCCCGCCAGCGCGTAAAGCTGAGATAGATATTCCAGATAAAAGGAACAATGATGATTACAGCCAAGGACAATATCCCTGGAATCAGATAGGGGATGAACTTGGTCGATTTGTTGCCGGGCAGTCTTGACGCTGTCGACTGTTTACTGCTAGCGCCTTGGGACATGGCAGCCTCCCGATCTCCTTATTTGCTAGTTAATATTGGGAAGGATGGACGGTGCTTTCCGAACATGACAAGCACCGTCCAGCCCAGATAATGATTGGATTGCGTAGAGCCTAGTCCTTAACATCCATGTCTTTGACGCCTGAAGTGTAGGCATCCTTAATGGCGTTCAGGGTTTGATCTGGGTTCTTGGTGCCATTGACAAGCTCCTGAAGGGCGGCAGGCATGGCATCTGTCAGATTGGCAGCTGGGTAATCAGGGTAATAGGAGAGTGCGTTCTTCTTGGAGAATTTTGTGTACTCTTCGGCCATGGCCTTGTTCTTGGGGTTGTCGATGCTGTTGTTATCTGCGGCAACAGGGATTCCACCATGCTTGGCGATTCCATTCTGCTCTTTTTTAGACAGAACGATGTCGATCAGCTGAGCGGCCAGTTCCTTATGTTTGCTCTTCTCAGGAATGGTCAGCAGATTGCCGGTGCATCCCTGGGCGAACTTGGAACCAGGCAGAATAGAGGCATCCCAGTCGAAGTTCTTAATCTGCTCCACAAAACGACCTTGGTTCCAAGTGCCGGTCTGGTAAATCGGGTAATCGCCCTTGATGAAGGAAGTTGTGGTGTCCTCGGCCTTGAGACCGGTGGCATTACGGGAGATGTATCCTTTGTTCAACCAATCATTCAAAGTCTCGGTGGCATAGGAAAGGGCTGGATCTTTCCAATTTACCGGGTGCTTATACATCTGCCAATCTTGAATCAAGCCTTTATCTGCCTTGGTAGAGACCAACTGCCACCAGAGCCAGAGCACGCCGAACTCACCGGCATCAGCTGCGATGGGTGTAACGCCTGCATCCTTGAACTTTTGGCAGGCTTCCTCGAACTCGGCTAGAGTGGTCGGTTCCTTGATGTTGTGCTTGGCAAACAGATCCTTGTTGTAGTAGACGCGCTGGTACTCGGCATAATTGGGGGCACCGTACCAAGTATCGCCGTCCATAACACCTTTGTCGTTGTACCTGGCCATGGAGGAATCTGCTTTGGTCACTTTCTTGTCCCACCCATACTTCTTGACATAGGGGCCCAAGTCGCTGAGGAGTCCCATGGAGGAGAGCATGCCAGCGCTGCCGTTTCCTCTATTGGACTCCATAATGTCTGGAGCTTGGTCAGAATTCAGGAATTGGCTGCTGTTCTGTGCGATCTGGGCGAAGGACTTGACTTCGAATTTGACCTTGACCCCTGTCTTCTTCGTAAAATCGGCTGCAGCTTCTTTCCAAGCCATGGTTTGAGCGGAGGTCTCTTTGTCATAGTGCCAGAAGGAAATGCTCTCTGGCTTTTGTTCTTCCGACTGACTTCCGCCGCTCCCGCATGCTGCCAAGGTCGCTACGGTCGATGCGGCAACTAATAAAGTAGCTAGCGCTTTCTTCATTCTCATTATTCTTCACTTTCCTTTTTGCGTTTGACGAAAACTAATCTGTGGTCGAAACGTTTCGATTCAAAAAAATATACCTCCCTATTTGTGATATTTATGGACATAAACTTGTGAATATCGGTCGGAACTTATAAGACTGAGGAGCTTCATCGCTTTGCCTCGTTGATGCAAGGTGCTGAATGATTATTTCATACTGTACCTCCTTCAGTCAGGGACTGAACGCTGGCCAAGGAACCACGATCGACCAGTTCTGGCTCAAATAGACGGACAGCTCCCCGTATATCGCGTTTATCTTCGATGGCATTCCGCAGAATGCTGACGGCTCCGGTGCACAGTTTGCCAGGGGTAAATGGGATTTCACTGATGGGCTGATGAACAAGTTCCTTTTCCAAGTAGGTTCCACAGGAAAGAACAGAACAGTCATCTGGTATAGAGATTCCGGCATTCTGCATGGAATCCAAAACGGCATTGAGTATATCCGAGCCGGACTGATTGATAAGGGCTGTGGGATGTTCTGAACCGTTGATAATCCTATGGGTAAATTGATCAGCATCGAAGTTGTGATGATCCACCTTTTCCGATTCGATCAACGTAATACCTAGAGCTTGTGTCTCCTTGAGAAGTGCTTCGTAGAACAGAATCATGTAACCCGCTCCGCGCTGATAGTCCTCTTCCAGGCCCCTGAGAAAGGCGATGGTACGGTGTCCAAGGCGGTAGAGGGTTTGTGCGGCCATTTGTCCCATTTTAGTGAAGTCGATGTCAATACAGGCACAGTCCTGATGCTCGACAGGGTAGCCGATGGCCACACATGGCTTGCTATACAGATGAGCTAGCGCGGCCCGTTGATCGTTGTGCATCAAGTCGAGAAGGATTACCCCTTCGACTAGATTGCTGCCCGTCACTCGTTGGATGTCGATCACAGCGTCTTCGCTGGTCAATATAAGTACATCGTACCCAGCGTCCTTAGCCTGCTTGGCGGTTTCCAGAAAATACGCATTGTATTGGGTCTGGTTCATTTCATCGCGGATGGGCTCACTTATAGCAATGATCCGATTATGTCCGCCCCGCAGGCGCTGCGCGCTGGCATTTGGAATGTAGCCCAGCTCTTCTACTGCTTGACGAACTTTTTCAGCGGTTTTCGGAGAAATGGAGCGTTTGCCGGAAAAGACATACGAGACTGTACTCACGGATACTCCGGCCAGTCGAGCCACATCCTTTATGCCAGGCATCTCCACCTCGTTGTTTATGCTTACGATCATCATCGAAACGTTTCAACAAGTTACGATAGCATACCTTACCGTAACAAGTCAATATGCATAGAATCATGCTTGTGTTGACGCGAAATAGCCAATTCATGGCTGAGGTATAGAAGGACCTCGCCATGCTTATCAAGAGGATCACTGCGACGAACGGGGTTAGTCCTATGCTTCTCCTGGAGTATGTGGCTTTGTATGGGCTTACAGCGTCAATTCATGACGATGCGGAGCAGGTAGCCCTGTTTCTGATGCGCTGATTCCTGCTCGGCATGGTTGGCTAAACTTGTTCTACATGAGCAGTGATTGGCTCGGAGGAGCCTCGGCCCCCTTGTCGGTCCATACGCCTAGCGGCACCAACCGCATAAAAGGAAAGGAACCTATGCCTGGAGCAAATTTGACTCGTGTGGAAGCCGAAGAGCGAGCCGTCGTCGTATCCAATGTCAGCTACAAGGTCAATCTGGACCTGACCAAGGGGCCTGCCACCTTCCCCTCCACAGCCCTGATCGACTTCGATGCCCGGCCGGAGGAGTCCACCTTTGTGGACCTGATCGCCGACCAGGTCAGTCTGATCGAGCTCAACGGCCAGCGTCTGGACCCGGCCCTGGCCTTCCGGGATGACCGGATTGAGCTTAACGACCTGCGCGAGCACAACCAGCTGCGGGTGGAGGCCCTTTGCCGTTATTCGCGGACAGGCGAGGGTCTGCATCGCAGCGTGGACCCCTCGGATGGCAACGTCTACCTCTACTCCCAGTTCGAGGTGCCCGACGCCCGCCGGGTCTACGCGGTCTTCGACCAGCCGGACATCAAGGCCGTCTTCGACTTCACCGTGGACGCCCCGGCATCCTGGACGGTCCTGTCCAACATGCCTGCCGCCTCCCATCAGGATCTGGACAGCCGCACCGCTGAGGGAACCCTGGAGGGCGGCCGCACCGAGGGCGTGACCCGCTGGGTCTTCCAGACCACCCCGGTCATGAGCTCCTACCTGACCGCTTTCGCCGCCGGGCCCTATGCCCAGTGGACCAGCGAGTATCAGAACGAGGATGGGCGGACCATCCCCATGGGCCTTTACTGCCGCCAGGCGCTGAAGGACTCCCTTGACGGGGATGCCGAGTACCTCTTCGATGTGACCAAGAAGGGCTTCGCCTTCTACGCCAAGACCTGGGACCTGCCCTTCCCCTGGGCCAAGTACGACCAGATCTTCGTGCCCGAATACAACGCGGGCGCCATGGAGAACATCGGCCTGGTCACCTTCCGCGACTCCTACGTCTTCGAGTCCAAGGCCACCGGTGCCCAGATCAACCGCCGCGTGGAGACCGTCCTGCACGAGCTGGCCCACATGTGGTTCGGCGACCTGGTGACCATGAAGTGGTGGAACGACCTATGGCTGAACGAGTCCTTCGCCGAGTTCATGTCAACCCTGGCCACCGCCGAGGCCACCGAGTGGACCGACGACTGGGCCACCTTCTGCTCCGGCGAGAAGAGCTGGGCCCTGACCGAGGATCAGCTGCCTACCACCCACCCCGTGGTGGCCCCCATCCGCGACCTGCACGACACCGAGGTCAACTTCGACGGCATCACCTATGCCAAGGGCGGTTCCGTCTTGAAGCAGCTGGTCGCCTATGTGGGCCGTGAGCGCTTCTTCCAGGGCATCCACAACTATCTGACGGCCCATGCCCACGGCAATGCCACCTTGAAGGATCTGCTGACCGAGCTGGAGAAGACCAGCGGCCGCGACCTGGGCAACTGGTCCCGGCTCTGGCTTGAGGAGGCCGGCATCACTACGCTGACCAGCCAGGTGCAGACCGATGGGCAGGGGACCATCACCGCCATGCGGATCGACCAGACCGCCCCCGAGGAGCACCCGGTCCTGCGTCCGCATCGCCTGGCTGTGGGCTTCTATGACGAGGGCCAGTCCGGCAAGGTGGTGCGTACAGACCGGTTCGAGCTGGATCTGGACGGCCAGGGAGCCGAGGTGCCCCAGGCTGTGGGCAGGAAGCGTCCGGCCCTGATCCTGATCAACGACGACGACTTGACCTATGCCAAGCTGCGTCTGGATCAGGATTCCCTGGAGTATGCCACGCAGAACCTGTACCGGATCGAGGACCGCCTGGCCCGTGCCGTGGTCTGGCTCAGCCTGTGGGACATGACCCGGGATGCGCGGTTCCCTGCTGAGCGTTTCATCAGCCTGAGCCTGAAGGCCCTGGCCACCGAGCACCAGTCCACCACCTTCCGCTACGCCCTGTCGCAGATTTCCACGGCCGCCCACCACTTCACCGCCTCCCGTCGTCGTCAGCCCATGCTGCAGCTGGTGGCCGGCACCCTCTGGGACCTGGCCATGAAGGCCCAGCCCGGTTCGGACGAGCAGTTCCAGCTGGTCCGCGCCTACCTGGGTTACGGGGACGACGCCGACTTCGAGGATCACGCCCGCGGTCTGCTGAGCGGCGACCTGAAGCTGGAGGGGCTGACCATCGACAACAACACCCGCTGGCTGATCATCCACGCCCTGTCCGCCCATGACCTGCTGGCTGACGGCGAGATCGACCGGGAGCTGGCCGCTCGAGACACCACGGAGAACCGCGAGTTCGCCATGGGCGCCCGGGCCGCCCGCCCGACGGCTGGGGCCAAGGCCTGGGCCTGGGATCAGGCCCTGCACAACGAGGATCTGACCAACTCGCAGATCGAGGCCCTGGCCGACGGCTTCTCCGGCTCGGGGGACCAGGAGCTCTTCGCACCCTACGTGGATCGCTTCTTCGCAGCCGTGGACGAGGTCTGGGCCCAGAAGACCTTCCACATCGCGGAGACCCTGCTCAACCCCCTGTCGGCAGGCGGGCTCTACCCGACCAAGGCCGACCCGGCCGCCCTGGTCAAGGCGGGCGACGCCTGGCTGGCCGACCACGCCGAAGCCCCCAAGGCCTTGCGCGGGATGATCATCCAGAACACGGAGTCCTCCAGGCGCATCCTCAAGGTCCGCGAATACAACGAGCGTCTGCGCTGAGCGACCTGCCCGCCCCCGATCCGAGTGGCGACGGGTCAGGGGCGGGGCCATAATGAATCTGTCGCCTGTATGCAGAATGGTAGGTTCGGAGGAGAGCAATGCCCAGATTATTCGGTACCGATGGTGTACGCGGTTTAGCCAATAGAGACCTGACTGCACAGCTGGCCCTGGATCTGGGCGATGCAGCGGTCCGTGTCCTAGGTCGTGGCGCGGATCGGTCCGCGGGCCGCCGACGGGCCCTGATTGGCCGCGACACCCGGGTCTCCGGGGACTTTCTGGCATCGGCCTTGGCTGCCGGCATGTCATCGGGCGGCTTCGACGTGATTGATGTGGGCATCATCCCCACTCCGGGCATCGCCTACCTGACCAGCGTGCTCAACGTGGAGATGGGGGCGGTCATCTCCGCCTCCCACAACCCCATGCCCGACAACGGCATCAAGTTCTTCGCCCGGGGCGGGTTCAAGCTCCAGGATTCCAAGGAGGACGACATCGAAGCGGTCCTGGGCCAGGACTGGGAGCGCCCGGTGGGCGAGGGCGTGGGCCGCGTCTCCCATGACACAGTGACCGCCACCAATATGTACATCGACCACCTTGTTGAAGCAGTTGCCCCTGTCGCCCCCGACAAAACCGAGACCAAGCCCTTGGACGGTCTGCGGATCGTGGCCGACTGCGCCAACGGAGCCACCTCGGTGGTCGCTCCCGAGGCCCTGCGCCGGGCCGGGGCGGACGTGGTGGTCATCAACGCCTCGCCTGACGGCTACAACATCAATAAGCACGCCGGATCCACCCACCCCGAGCAGCTGCAGGCCATGGTCCAGGCCTCAGACGCGGTCATGGGCGTGGCCTTCGACGGGGATGCCGACCGCTGTCTGGCCGTGGACGAAGAGGGACACATGGTCAACGGCGATCAGATCATGGGCATCCTGGCCCGTGCCAAGCAGCGTGAGGGCAAGCTGGCCAACGACACCCTGGTGGTCACCGTCATGAGCAACCTGGGGCTCAAGCTGGCCCTGAAGCAGATGGGCATCGTCACCGTCCAGACGGCTGTGGGCGACCGCTACGTCCTTGAAGAGATGCTGCGCGGGGGTTACACCCTGGGCGGCGAGCAGTCCGGGCACGTCATCAACCGGGAGTTCGCCACCACCGGCGACGGGACCCTGACAGCCCTGACTCTGGCCAAGGAGGTCGTGCGCTCGGGCAAGAGCCTCAAGGAGCTGGCCGCCGACTTCCCCCAGCTGCCCCAGCAGCTGATCAACGTGTCCGGTGTGGACAAGAACGCGGCCCGCACCAACGCCAAGGTCCAGGATGCGGTCGAGGCGGAGGAGCGGATGCTGGGCAGCACCGGCCGGGTCCTGCTGCGGCCCTCGGGCACCGAACCCCTGGTCAGGGTCATGGTCGAGGCGGCCACCCAGGAGCAGGCCGACCAGGTATGCCAGCGGCTGGCGTCGGTCGTGGCCGACGAGCTGGCCATCTAAAGCTCAGCAGAGCCAATTGCTCGCCTGTCTGGAAACCAGGAAGGACACCATGTTCGAAAGAAACGCCAGAATAGACACTTCCCTCAACCGTCAGGTCGATACTATGCTCTCTAGCGCTGGGAGACAGGGAACCCTACCCATTGTCCAGATGGGAGAGCCAGTGCTACGTCAGAAGACGCAAGCCTATACTGGTCAACTCTCCAAAAGGACCTTGAACCGTTTGGTGAAGGCCATGCGCAGGACAATGCTAGATGCTCCCGGCGTGGGATTGGCCGCTCCCCAGATTGGTCTGAGCCTAGCCATTGCGGTGGTTGAAGACCACTTGCGTGATGACGAAGACGATCCTCGCGAGATTGCAGAACTACCTTTTAGGGCCATCATCAATCCCTCATATGAACCTATGGGTACTGCCAAGAAGGCCTTCTATGAGGGATGCCTTTCCCTGGAGGGGTACCAGGCTGTCCGCAGTCGTTGGCTTGACATCACCGCCAACTGGCAGGATGAGACTGGCAAGAAGCATCGGGAGGCCATGCACGGATGGCCGGCCCGAATTTTTCAACATGAGACCGACCATCTTTCGGGAGAAGTATATATAGACCGGGCCGAGATCCGCAGCCTCTCTTCAGACGATAACCTGAGCGAATACTGGGCTTTTGACCCGGTACCTGCAGAAGCAGCTAAGGAGTTGGGGTTTTCGTTTTAAATTTGCTGTTCGGAATAGACCTACTTGTCGGGACGATTGTACGAAAACTCTCACTACCTGCTTGATCCAGCCTATCTTTTGGGGTGTTTGGAGCTACCTCATCCTGTATCGAAACCCCGTGCCATATTGGGGAGCGATGTCCAACTTGGGTCAGGCAGGTAGACATTAAAAGTATATAGACATGCGAATGCAGTAAGTTATTTATTCAGAACGTTTCTCTTCCATGTAGTAAACGTCTAACGGTTTTACCAATAATAGTTCTTTGCAAAAACGATAATCTCATGTTATAACTATAACGTTATAGAAACTAGGACTGCGAAGTCTTCTTCGAATTAAGCGACTCATTCATTGTCATGATGAATAATCAGCTTTGACTTCTATAACGTTGTTGTGCTTACGACACCGTAAGTTTTCCTTCAAAGAGGAGGACGTGATGGATAGGGTCAGTACCTCACCGACGATTCCCAGGGGAGAAAGTAGCGAAGGCCACGTGACAAGAGAAATGAGTCACCGTAAGGATTGGCGCGGTTGGAAGTTCATGGGTCCATTCGCAATAATGTTTGTTCTGGTCTTCGTTATTCCCATCATCTATGCAATCTGGCTCTCGTTCTACCAGCAACGTCTGGTTGGCGGCAATTCATTTGTTGGTTTGGCAAACTACACACGCCTTTTCCGTGATGCTCAATTCTGGTCCTCTGTTCGTAGAGTCTGCGTATTCACTATCGTCCAGGTTCCCATCATGCTCTGTATGTCAGCTTTGATGGCCCTTGCCCTGGATTCCATGCGACTACATGGCACCAGGTTCTTCCGTATATCGACTTTCCTGCCTTATGCGGTTCCGGCTGTGGTTTCAGCACTGATCTGGGGTTTCATGTATGGGGCCAAATATGGCCTCGTAGGTACGTTCAATTCCTTTTTCGGGACCAGCATAGATGTACTACAGCCTTCGGTTCTTCTTGCCTCGATAGGCAATATCGTTACCTGGGAGTTTACGGGATACAACATGCTGATTTTCTACTCCTCCTTATCCACGATTCCCCACTCTCTTTATGAGGCTGCGGCTATTGATGGAGCTTCGGAGTGGAAAATAGTACGAAATATTAAGATGCCCGAGTTACGCGGTTCGCTTGCGATCACTGTGATTTTCAGTATCATCGGGTCCTTCCAGCTGTTCAATGAACCAAGTGTTATGAAAAGTATGGTGCCGGAGAATTCGATTACTTCATATTTCACCCCAAACATGTATGCGTATAATCTGAGTTTTTCAGGGAATCAAAGTAACTATGCAGCAGCCTTGGCTATTGTGATGGCTGCTGTAACTATGGCCATCGCATACGTGGTTCAGCTGAACAGCATGAAGGAGCAGATGCGATGAGTAGGTATATCACCTTGATCAAAAATGCCAGATTGGTCAAGCGACGTGAACAGCTACGTCAGCGCAGAATTGCCAAGGATGAACGAGCTGAGCGGAAAAGAGCTGCGACTAAAGGGTTTTACAATCCTTCCAATCCCCGCCGGTCCATGTGGATGACGCTAGTCTGCGGTATCTTTGCTATCTACTGTCTATTTCCCTTTGTTTATTTGATTATCAACGCCACCAAGACTCAGTCTGACTTCACTGGTACGTTTGGTCTGGGCTTAGGACACTCATTCGCTTTGTGGGACAACATCCGAACTGTCTTCACTTATCAGGACGGTATCTTCGGAAGATGGTTTCTTAACACTCTTTTGTACGTCGTCATCGGTGCTGGCGGAGCCACAATATTTGCTGTAATGGGCGGTTACGCTTTGGCTAAGTTCCGGTTCCCAGGCCGTCGGGCAGTATTCGCTGTGATTATTGGCTCAATCAGCGTGCCCGGTATAGCACTTGCTGTGCCTCAGTTCCTTCTTTTTGCCAAACTTGGGTTGACTAATACCCCTTGGTCCATGATCATTCCCAGTCTGATTAGCCCGTTCGGACTCTACTTGATGTGGGTTTTTTCGGAACAAGCTGTACCCTCTGAGCTTTTGGAAGCAGCGAGAGTGGATGGTGCTTCTGAATGGCGTACGTTCCGGCAGATTAGCCTGCCGCTTCTTGCACCCGGTGTTGTGACTTGTTCGCTTTTTACGATTGTCGCCACTTGGAATAACTACTTCCTACCTCTGATCATGCTCAAAGATGCACAATGGTATCCGCTGACCATCGGCCTCAACCAATGGAAAGATCAGGCGAGCACAGCCGGAGGTCAGGCTATCCAGAACCTGGTTATCACAGGAAGCTTGATCACGATCATACCTTTAATTGTTGCTTTCCTGATCTTGCAACGTTATTGGCAGTCAGGCTTGGCTGCAGGTGCAGTCAAAGAGTAATAAACAGACGACATGGTTTCGCAATTTAAGCGTTTCTAGAGAATTAAATAACAAGAAGGAGATAACAAAATGGTTTCAATGAAGAAATTATTGACTGGATGTATCGCGGGTGCAATGCTTCTGTCGATATCAGCTTGCGGGTCTGGAAGCGGTCACTCCAGCAGCGCGGGAGGTAAGGGCGACAAAGTTGTCCTAAATGTCTGGGCCTGGGATCCAAACTATACGGGTGCTGTCAAACTCTTTGAGCAGAAGAATCCTTCTATTAAGGTCAAGATAACGAATGTAGGCACCAGCAACAAAGAATACCAAGCTCTGAGCAATGCCATCTCCGCGGGTTCAGGAGCTCCGGATGTAGCCCAGATTGAATACGCTGCAGTTCCTCAGTTTGCCATGCAAGGCTCACTGAAAAAACTTTCTGGCTATGGAGCCAACTCCTACAAGGACTTTTACACTAAGGGTGCTTGGAACTCAGTTAATGTGAATGGTGATATTTATGCTTTGCCTGTCGATACAGGTCCTATGGCACTTTTTTATAATAAGGACATCTTCGATAGGGCGGGTGTGACTGAAGCTCCTAAGACTTTGGAGCAATATTATGAAGCAGCTAAGAAGATTCATGCGCTTGGCAGTGACTATTACATCATCAATGATACGGGTGGATTTGCTCCTTTAGTGAATTTGATGTGGGCCGTAGGAAGCCATCCCTTTACTGTCAAAGGCAAAACAATTGGTATTAATTTTGATAATAACCCCAAACTAGACAGACTTCTTGATATCTGGCAGAAAATGCTCGATGAAGGATTGCTCGATACTAAGTCCGTGGAATGGTCAGATGAGTGGAATCATAGTTTGAATAATGGGCACATCGCCTCGCTTTTGTGCGGGGCGTGGATGAGTTCGATGTTGGATGATTCCGCTCCTGATGCTAAGGGACAGTGGCGCGTCGCCCCCATGCCAATGCTTGATGAAGGACATCCTTCAAACGGTGAAGATGGTGGCTCATCGCTTGCCATCCTTGATTCAAGCAAGCAGGCTGATGCAGCTTACAAATTCATAGATTTTGTTTCTCATAACTCGGCTGGCATCAAAGCACGCGTTGAGAAGGGACAGTTTCCTGCAGATAAAAGGACTCTGCAGAGCAAAGATTTTGAAGAGCGTTCTGATCCTTATTTTGGTGACCAAAAGATAAACGAAGTGCTTGCTAAGGCGCCCGATACCGTGGATACCAAATGGCAATTTTTGCCCTATCACGTTTATGCGCAGACGACCAGCGGGGATGCAATAGGCAAGGCTGTTGCAGGTAATGTAACTCTAAAAGAGGCATTGAACAACTGGCGCAAAGGACTTTTGGAATATGGAAAGAATCAGGGATTTGAAGTTAAGGAATAATAAGTAAAATCGTCTCTACCTGGTGGGGGAGGCCTGTGCTGGAAGCCCCCCCCCCACCTGCTGGTTCAGCGGATAACTAGTGATTATCTCGCTGTTAGACGAGGACAAATCCAGGATGGCTGAACGGTTATTTATCCTCTTACTTATTCGAATCGGGGAGGGATTGCTATGCGAACCCCGATAACAAGTATTAGCTTTTTGGTTCCATGAAGGTGCATAAAATCGAATCATCACATTAGGCGACACTTTTGCTCAACAATCCCCGCATCTTTGTGATGGTCGGCGAATTCTAGTCGATTCACGCTCTATGAGATTGAAACTGGAGGTGAATGTGTTCGCGGGCTCTTGATTTCCGTTGATTCTACTCACTAGAGCATCAACTGTAAGCTGAGCAAATTGTTCTATATGAAAGTTGATGGTAGTCAGCGGAGGAGCTGAGATCTCGCTTTCAGGAATGTTGTCGAAACCGCATATGCGGATCTGCTCAGGAATAGAGATACCATTACGGGCTAATGTGGAGACAACTCCCATAGCTACAGCATCATTGACACAGATAACAGCATCAGGTAGAACTCGGTTTCTAAGAAGATTATATGTCGCGGTAACTCCGTCGAAGCTGGTTATGTGCTTGGTGGGTATAATCAAATTCCAGGGAATTGCTTTTTTGTGCTGAAGATGGGCTAGCGCATACCCCTTCAAACGTAGGATGCTATTGCCGTCTGTTGCATTCACAATGGTACGCTCAAGTTGAGCTTCATCTGCCCCCGTTTTTTCACACAGGCTTTCGGGAGCCCCTATAAAGCCAATGCTTGAGCATCCTTGGTCGAACAGAGTGTTGGTTAGATATTGACAAGATTCCGTATTAGGCATAGCGATGATGTCATACATGCCAGCGGAGGAATAGTCACTGATCAGGACTAGAGGCACGTTTTGCTGAAAAAGAGGCGATTCGGAGTCAAAGGGCTCTTCAAAGAGGTAGGCCCAACCGTCCGCATTAATTCTAG
This sequence comes from Bifidobacterium sp. ESL0820, assembly GCF_052606235.1. Lineage (NCBI taxonomy): Bacteria > Bacillati > Actinomycetota > Actinomycetes > Bifidobacteriales > Bifidobacteriaceae > Bifidobacterium > Bifidobacterium sp. ESL0820. Next base: position 1,045,839 of record NZ_CP199594.1, on the reverse strand, counting down.
GAATACTATCTGCGAAGTCTCTACGTCGACCAGTGGAGAAACCGAAAAGACTGCTTACCGTGGCGTATCCCCTCCGGTGGGCAGCCTCGTTGAAAGCGTTCACCAGGAATCCAATGAAAGGCTGGTCGAAATCTGGCATAGCTAAACCAAGCACCTTGGTTTTGCCTGTTTTCAGCGCCCTAGCCGAGCGATTCACCTGATAACCAAGCTCTTTGATTACTCTTTCGACCCGTGACTTAGTGCCTGGTCTCATCTGGTCATCGCGGTCATTGATGACGTTTGAGACGGTTTTAATGGATACGTTAGCCTTTTTGGCAACATCCCTTATGGTGATCCTCTTGGCTGGCATATTTTCTCCAACGTCTACCGAAAGTACGAACGCGGTATCCAACCGAAAGAAATCTGCTGGCCGGTTCTTTCCTCAGCTATATGTCTATATTACTGCGCTCATTGAATAATTTTATTAAGATGCTTGCGCTAGCTACTGAAAAAGGGCATAGATTCCTTTGCTGTAATCATCTCAATATGCCACTTTATTAATTGGCTCTCTTCACTCTCTGAACCTTTGTGACCTTCTGATCCAGAGCTATATCCTCAGTCAGTTCCGGTCCATCACCCTTCAGGGGTGCCACCGGGTGCATGGTCAGTGTCTCAGAGGCATGGCGGCCAGGCTCCACGGCTTTGGGCAGGATCTCCTGGCCTTCTATGCTCGGATTCAACCAGGAGTCCAGGTTTTCAGCAGTGATCAGCAGAGGCATCCGATCGTGCACCCGGGCGGCCTCAGGCGTGGCTTGTGTCGTCAGGATGGTGGCCGTCAGCAGCCAGGGTCGGCCAGGTCTGGCACGCCACCAGGAGTAGAGGCCGGCGATGCTCAGGGTGTGGCCGTCCGGAGCCTGGAAGTAGTAGGGCTGGTGGTCAGGTGTCCACTCGTAGTAGCCGCTGGCCGGAATGATGGCCCTCTGACTCCTGGCTGAGTCCGCGTAGGTCCGCTTGGTCAGGGCGCTCTCCACTCGGGCGTTGTGGGTGGGGTAGGCCATCTGATCGCTGTCCGACCAGGAGGGGACCAGGTTCCAGCGGGCCGTATGCAGGTGCCGCTGCCCATGTCGGTCCTGGGCCACCAGGGCGATGGCCGATCCGGGACTGATGTTCCATGAGGGCTTGGGCAGTCCCGGAGCCTGCCGGGCACCATAGTGCTCGGCCAGGCTGGAGTAGTCTAGGTCAGCCGCGAATCGTCCACACATGGTCCTCATTCTATGGGGGCTTGGAGCCAGCGTCGAGGAAACGCCGGAGGGCCTCTGCTAGGAAAGTTGCATGGTAGTTGAGGCCTTTCCCTGCTACCATAGAAGGTGGTCTGCAACAATGGCGTATGCATTGAAGACCACCGTGGCTGCAGTACAGTATTTAACGATATACATTTGTCCTGTCGGATGGAACCGGCAGGAACATGGTTATTAGGAGATGGCTTATGCCTCAGAAGATCAAGGCGTCGATTGCTTACGGTATCGGCAAGGGATTCGCCCAGCCCGAGGAGGTCGTCATTGACGATCCCATCGGCGCGGAGGTCCTGGTGGACGTGCAGGCCTCGGGTCTGTGCCATTCGGATCTGCATCTGGTCGAGGATGACGACAAGTTCTTCCCATTCCCGGCTGTGATCGGCCATGAGATCTCGGGCATCGTCGAGGCTGTGGGCCCCGAGGTGTCCGGCATCAAGGTTGGCGACCACGTGGTGGCCTCCTTGGAGCAGGTCTGCGGACACTGCGCCAACTGCCTCAAGGGCCAGCCTCAGTCCTGCACCCAGCAGCAGGAGTGCGTGCGTGGCGCGGATGAAAAGCCCCGTCTGTCCTTCCCCGACGGCCGGCCCATCACCCAGGCTTTCGGCGTCGGCGGCTTCGCCGAGAAGGCACTGGTCCACGAGAACCAGCTGGCCGTGGTCAACAACCAGGTCAAGTGGGATGAGGCAGCCTGCATCGGCTGCGCCACCATCACCGGAGCAGGAGCGGCCATCAACACCGCCCATGTGCGCCCCGGCGATACCGTGGCCGTGATCGGCACCGGCGGCATCGGTCTGAACATCATCTCGGGAGCCCGGATTTGCGGCGCCAAGCGGATCATCGCCATCGACCTGCTGGACAACAAGCTGGAGTTCGCCCGTAAGTTCGGTGCCACCGACGTCATCAACTCCAAGAACGAGGATCCCGTGGCCAAGGTGCGTGAGCTGACCAACGGCGGCGTGGACAAGGCCTTCGAGGCCATCGGTCTGCCCGTCACCATGAAGCAGGCCTGGGACATACTGGGCGTGGGCGGCACCGCTTACCCGATCGGCCTGGCCAAGCCGGATGCCACAATCTCTCTGGAGATCAACCCGGCCGACCTGCTGGTTCATCAGCGCGGCTTCAAGGGTGTGTGGATGGGCTCCACCAACATCAAGCACGACATCCCCATGTATGCCGACTTCGCTGTGGACGGGCGGCTGAACATGCATGACATCGTCAGCCAGCACATCAAGCTGAGCCAGATCGACGAGGCCTACAAGCAGCTGGTCAACGGCGAGGTCATCCGTTCGGTCATCACCGAATTCGACTGATCCTTTCCAACTTAACGGCATGACTGCTGAAGGTTATGCCGAACAGATTACAGGGGGCTCCGGGTGCGCAAGGTATCCGGAGCCCCTTTGTTGTTCTGCTGATCCGAGGCCGGATCAGGCCAGGAGCCTGCCGATGTTCTCGGCCACTGCGGCGAGATTGTCGGCGGCCTTGGCCATGGCATCCTCAAGGCTGACGGCCCCGGGGCTGATGCTGAAGATGGCGTCGATGCCCGCCTTGTAAAGCTCTTCGGTCCCGGAGCCCACGCTGCCCGCCAGGGCGATGACCTTGCAGCCGGGGGAGGACTCCTTGACGGCCTGGGCTGTGCCCATGGGGGTCTTGCCGAAACCGGTCTGGAAGTCGATGCCGCCCTCGCCGGTGAAGCAGAGGTCGGCGTCGCGGGCCAGCTCTTTAAGACGGGTGGTCTCCACGACAATATTGACGCCCGAGGCCATGACGGCCGGAGTGAAGGCCAGGAATCCTGCACCCAGACCTCCGGCGGCCCCTGCGCCCGGTTTGGTCTCCACTTCACGGTGCAGGTCCTTGCGGATGACGGCTGCATAATGGGCCAGGGCCGCATCCAGCGTGGCGACCATGGATGGGTCAGCCCCCTTTTGCGGCCCGAAGACGGCTGAGGCTCCTTCGGGGCCGGTCAAAGGATTGGTCACGTCCGAGGCCAAGCGAATGCGGGTGCTTGCCAGCCTGGGATCCAGCCCGGAGACATCGATCCGCTCCAGCCGGGCCAGTGCTGCTCCTCCCTGGGTCAGCTCACGTCCCTCGGCATCCAGGAGCCGGGCACCCAGGGCCTGGGCCATGCCGGCGCCGCCGTCGTTAGTGGCCGAGCCGCCCAGACCAACGATGATCTCCTGTGCGCCCTGGTCCAGGGCCTTGCTGATCAGCTCGCCTGTACCGTAGGTGGTGGTGATCATCGGGTCGCGGGTCTGTTCGTTGACGAACTGGATGCCGCTGGCCGCAGCCATCTCGATGGCGGCCGTATGTCCGTCGCCCAGGATGCCGTAACTGGCGGTGACGGTCTGGCCTAGGGGTCCGGTGACCTGGGTCTGGATCATATGGCCTTGGGTGGCATCGACCAGGGACTGGACCGTGCCCTCGCCGCCGTCTGCCATGGGCACAAGGACCATTTCGGCCTTGAGAGGGCTGCGTCTCAACCCGCGTTCGATGGCTTTTGCAGCCTTCTTGGCGGTCAGGCTGCCCTTGAAGGAGTCGGGTGCAATGATGATTTTCATGGTTGTGACCTTTCCTGACTCGTCGCTTCGGAAGACCAGATAGACCAGCATGGCCACCAGAGTCATAGTAAGGCCTACCCGCTATTCAAAGGGGGCCGCCCCCACCGTGCTTGCCCAGGTCAGGTTCATGGACTTGGTGAGGGAGCTGCTGCCCAGGATGACGCTTGTGGAAGTGGCGGCGACCATGAGGATTCCGGCGATGGGTGACAGCATGGGTTCGGGCACGACCATGGAGCAGATGAGGTTCACGATCCGCTTGGGCAGGTATGGACTAGGTCAGACTAGGCCTGGCTCGGCCCTGCGGCTTCCGCTGCCTGGTTATCGGCGGAAAGCTGCTTCAGCTCGGCGCGGACCTTCTGGAGCTTGGCGAAGGCTGTGTTGCGGTCCTGGGTGGTTTTGGCCCGGCTATGATCCCCGGTTAGCTTGGCCTCCTGGGCCTTGAGCAGTTCGATGCGCTCGCGGACGGCGAGTCGGCTGTCCAGATCTCTGCCGTCAGTCTGGTCCAGGGTCACCTGGGCGCACAGGCTGTCCCAGAGCTGGTCCATATCGTCGCCGACCAGGGTCAGACTGGTCTGATCGGCATGACGGGGCCTGCCCAAGTGGAGCGTATGCCTGGTCTCATGACCGGCCTTGGTCGGCAGGGCCCGGCGCACAGCCGGTGTGCAGACGAGTCCCTCTTCGCCCTGGTGAATGGTGATAAAGACCATGCCTGAGGAGCGCATGGCGGCGATGTGTTCCAGCACATCCTCCGGCACATCGGGGGTCTTCAGCCCGATGGCCATGACCAGCACCTCATGGCAGTGTGCGCCATCCTTTACAGGGATAGTCCCGGGCCGCAGCAGGGCCAGCATGACAATCTTGTCGACGCTGGTGGAGAAGTGCTGACGCAGCCGTGAGGAGACGGGCGGCCGCGTGGTGAAAGCGCGTATAGGCAGTTCGCCCTTGGCTGCTGGAATGGCGGTGGTGGGCGGCAGGCCCAGGGAGCGCGCGGATACGCCTTCGTAGCTTGCGATTGTCATCCTTGGCCTTTCTGTCGCTGTTTCCGTTATTCTACCGGCAGGAGTGCGACCAGGGGCAAGAGTGTCCGTCTGCCGGCAATGTATATTGGCTGTAAACCCAAAAGACCGGATGCGAGGAGCTGTGCGGGTTGGAGTGATGAGGACTGAATGATGAGCAAGGATGCAGAGACGACGGTAACCGACGAGGAACGTGAACTCCTGGAGGGCTGGACCGAGGTCGACGGGGACCTGGATGGTTGCAGTCCTGATATGGCCAAGACTGTTCTGGGCTCCCGGCTGACCTTCGGGCGCATGGATGCTCCCCGTTCCCGTCACTGGCAGGTGCCCGAGGGGGTGGACTGCTTCAACGACATCGCCTATATGGACGACGGCTTGCGCGCCCACAAGCTGGATCTTTACCTGCCTCATGATGCCCTGCTGCGCAACGGCAGGGTTACGCCGGTCTATATCGACATCCATGGCGGCGGGTTCATGTACGGCTACAAGGAGCTCAACCGGAATTTCTGCACCCACCTGGCCCAACGTGGCTTTGCGGTCTTCTCGCTCAACTACCGGCTGATCCCCAGCACGGACTTCATGGGCCAGCTGGGCGACGTGCTGACGGCCCTGACCTGGATAAAGAGCAACCTGGACGAGTATCCGGTCTCGCCCGACCGGATCTTTCTGACGGGTGACTCGGCCGGCGGCACCCTGGCGCTCTATATGCTGGCTGTGGAGTCCGATGACCAATTCGCGCAGAGGCTGGGGCTGAAGCCTGCCGGTCTGCGGCCTAGGGGAGCTGCTTTCGTCTCAGGCCTGCTCGATCTGACTCCTTACTTATCGGTGGATCTGGAAGACTTCCATCCAACCGGTTCGCCCACCGATGACCTGACAAGGGTCGCACCATCTTTCTTCAGGAGCTTCGTGCAGGCTGGGGGCGATCAGGTGGCAGACCTGACGACGATGGTCGACATGGTTCACCTGCCGCCGGTATTCCTGAACACCAGCGCCGACGACTTCCTGCAGGGCGACGCGCTCAAGATGGCCGAGATCCTGTGCAGGAAGGGCCGCGACTTCGAGCTGCACGACCTGAGACCCAACCGTCTGCAGACCCTGGGACACGTCTATCCGGTGGCCATGACCTGGCTGGAGGAGAGCCGACAGACTCTGGATCAGATTCACGATTTCTCCTACGACCTGATTTGAGCCCTTATGCGCGCCCGGTTCATCCGGTCGCTGGCTATGATGGGAGGAGAAAGGTGGGCATCGATGGCGCAAGGCCCCCGGTGTCTGCACCGCCGCTTACAGAGGAGTGATTCATGGACGAGAAGACCTTGGTAGAGAAGCTAGGCAACCTGGAGACCATCGACCAGCTGGTTGATCTGTCCAAGGAGATCGGCCAGCCGCTGTCGTACAACGACGCGGACCAGCTCTTCGGCAGGATTAACCAGTGCAAGAATGATGTCGCACAGCTGGGCGGCGACACCATCGCCAAGCTGGCCAAGAAGGCCTTCAACATCTGAGGCATCAGAATCTGAAGTGTCAGATTCCATAAGGGCGGGCCGGTATTCGGTTCCGCCCTCTTTTTATGACCGATTTCATGCCCGGGCCCGGGCCTCCTGCTCGATCTGGGCCAGGCTCTTGCCTCGGGTCTCAGGCACCATGATCCAGGCGAATACCAGGGCGCACACATTGATCAGGGCGAAGAGCAGGTAGGTGCCGGTGCCGCCCAGACGGGCCAGCAGGGTGGGGAAGACCAGGGAGAGCCCGAAGTTGGTCAGGTTCATGGCCACGTTGGCGTAGCCCATGCCGCGGCTCTTGATCTGCTGGGGGAAGATCTCGGACAGGAGCAGCCAGGTGACCGGGGCCACCAGGCCCTGGACGAAGACCACGTAGATCATCATCATGCCGATCATGATCCAAGCGGCCGTTCGTGACCCGCTGCCCGGGGCGCCGACGAACCGGTAGCAGACCCCGATAGCGGCCAGGAAGACGATGGTGCCTGCAAGTCCCGCAGCCAGAATGACGCGGCGGTCGAAGCGGTCGATCAGTCCCAGCCCTCCGATGGTGGCCGCTACGGCGGAGACCAGGATGACGGGCACGGTGGCCACCATGGACAGGGAGGGGTCGAAGCCCAGGGTGTCGGTGAAGATGGTCGGCGCGTAGTAGTTGACGATGTTCAGTCCGGTCAGCTGGTTGATCATGGCCACGCCGATACCCACGATCAGCACCCGCCGCAGCCAGGGGGCCTTGAAGCTGGGGGTCTTCGCGCTCGCCGGCTGCGACAGCTCCTGCATGGTCACCCGGGCCTCTGCCTGGTCGCGGGTGGACTGAAGGAAGGCTGCTGCCTGGTCCGGCTGGCCTCGGCGGATCAGGTGGGCCGGGCTGTCATGCAGGAAGCAGGCCAGCAGGGCCAGCAGGATGGCCGGCGGCACGAGGGCCCAGAGCATGGTCCGCCAGTCGGCACCCATCCGGTCCAGGATGGCGTTGACGCTGACCGCCAGCAGCTGCCAGACCACGATCATGACCGAGTTGACCGAAACCACCCGTCCGCGTTCCGCCGTGCCGACCATGTCGGCCAGGTAGATGGGCACGATGGTCGAGGTCATGCCGATGCCGGCTCCGATGATCAATCTGCCCAGTCCCAGCAAGGCCAGGCTGGGGGCCAGGGCGCTCAGTAGGGCTCCCGGGATGGCCAGCAGGGCCCCGGCCAGGATGATGTGCTTGGGGCCGAAGCGGTCGTTGAACTTGCCTGCCAGGTAGGATCCCAGCGCGGCGCCTATCAGCAGGGCCGAGGTGACCATGCCCTGTTCGCCGGCTGTCAGGTGTCCGCCCGAGCCGGAGCCCAGGTTCATGCCGATCAGCGCTCCGGAGATGACGGTCAATGTATAGCCGTAGAGGCCGCCTGCCAGTACGCCCAGGGCGGTCATCAGTTGCAGATTGCGCCGCCGTCCTTGGATTGCAGCCATGGGCTCCCCTTTCGCCGGATCATCCGGGCATAATTAAAGCAATCATATGCACCTGGGGGAGCGGTCCGTCGATCCGGCTCGCCATTATGGACCAGGGAATCGCCCGGAAAACCAGCTGTTGGATTCGCTATCTGGATTCGTCATCCGGGCCCTGGTCGCGGGCTAGATGAACATTTGAGGATATTGTCCACGACTTGCGCATGTCATGGGCAGCGAAACTGCTCAATTTCGCATATGATAAACAAGCATTCACCACAAGGACATCGTGGATGCATACGGCCATGGTTCCATACAGCCATGGCAATGAAAGGAAACATTGTATGCGCAAGCTGATTCTGGATCTGGACACTGGTGTCGACGACACTCTGGCTATCTCCTATGCCTTGGGCAGCCCCGAAGTTGAGCTGATTGGCATAACCGGCACCTATGGCAACGTGCTGCTGGAGCAGGGCATCCGCAACGATCTGGCCATCACCGACCTGCTGGGCCACCCCGAGGTCAAGGTCTACCCGGGCCTGCCCCACGCCTCCAAGGCGGACTCCTTCGAGGTGCTGCCCGTCTCCGCCTTCATCCACGGAGAGAACGGCATCGGCGACGTGGCCATCCCCGACTCGGACCGCAAGGCGGAGACGCAGTCGGCCGTGGACTTCATCATCGATGCGGTCAACACCTATGGCAAGGATCTGGTCTACGTGCCCACCGGCCCCATGACCAACATCGCCGCCGCCCTGGCCAAGGAGCCTGACATCGCCCAGCGCATCGGCTCCATCGTGCTCATGGGCGGGGCCCTGACCGTGCCGGGCAATGTGGACGCCTGGCAGGAGGCCAACATCTCCCAGGATCCGGACGCGGCCGACGTGCTCTTCCGCTCCGGCGCGCCCGTGACCATGGTCGGCCTGGACGTGACCCTGCAGACCCTGCTGACCTACAAGGAGACCGCCCGCTGGCGGGAGCTGGGCACCGCGGCAGGCAACTTCCTGGCTGACATGACCGACTTCTACATCAAGGCCTATGAGACCACCTCGCCCCACCTGGGCGGCTGCGGCCTGCACGATCCGCTGGCCGTGGGCGTGGCCGTGGATCCGACCCTGGTCACCACCCTGCCCATGAACATGAAGGTGGAGACCGAAGGCGCCACTCGCGGGCGCACCATCGGCGACGAGCAGCGGCTCAACGACCCGAACAAGACCATGCGCGTGGCCGTCGGCGTGGACGTGCCCCGCTTCCTGGACGAGTTCATGACCCGCATCACCAAGCTGGCCTCCCAGGCCGACTGAGGTCCGCCATCCCCGGCAAGTCCACGCAAGAGAAAGAGAATTGACGACATCATGTCCGAAAAGCAATCCACCGAGGATTCGACAGCCGTACGATCGCTGATCCTGCTGCTGATCACCTTCGTTCTGGGAACCCTGTGCCTGCAGGGCTTCAACCTGGTCTTCCAGCAGGTCGGCAAGGACGCCGGCGCTCCAGACCAGGCCTCGCTGATCACGGCCCTGCCCAGCATCGTCCTGGGCATCGTCTGCTTCATCTACGGGTCCCTGGGCGACTTCGTATCCCTGCGCAAGCTGGTCACCTTCGGCCTGTGCATACTGTTCGTCGGGTCCGTGTACGGATACGTGGCCAATACGATCATGGCTCCCAACATCTGGAATGTGATCGCGGCCCGGCTGCTGCAGACTGCCGGCGAGCAGGTGGCTGGCTCGGCCTACCTGGTCGTGGCCACCAAGTACCTCAAGCCCTCCCTGAAGGTGATCTTCTTCGGCATCTTCACGGCAGGCTACCAGGTGTCTGCAGCCATCGGCATCTTCGCCGCCGGTCTGCTCAGCTCCATAGCCTGGCAGTACCTCTTCCTGATTCCCGCGGTCACCATCGTCTTCCTGCCCATCCTGCTCAAGAGCCTGCCCACCGGCGGCGGCAACGGCGAGAAGGTGGACTGGCTGGGCTTCGTCATCTTCGGACTGGCCACGGCCCTGCTGACCCTCTTCTTCTCGTACACGGCCTGGTGGCTGCTGGCGGCCTCCGCTGTCTGCTACCTGATCTTCGCCGTGTACATCAGCCGGGCCAAGAGCCCCTTCATCACCCCGGACTTCTTCCGCAACAAGCGCTGGCTGATGGGCATCGGGCTGATCCTGATCTTCTACTTCATGAACTACTGCATGTCGCCCATCTTCAACGCCATCGGGCGTGACGTCTACAAGGTGTCGACCACCACGGTTTCCCTGCATGTGGTCTGGGCCTTCCTGGTGGCCGCCGTGCTGGGCACCACCTCGGGCGCCATTGTGGACAGGATCGGCCGCAAGCCTGCCATCATCATCGCCGCCTGCCTGATGATTCTGGGCTTCGCGGGGACGGCTCTGGTGGTCAACTCCGGCCTGCTGGCCTTGACGCTGACTGCCTGCGTCTACTATGCCGGGGTCGGCCTGATGTATTCGCCCATCGTCTCCACCGTGCTTGACACCCTGCCTCAGGACCAGTCGGGCCGCGGCGTGGGCATGAACGACCTGGTCATGAACGTGACCGGCTCCATTGGCATCGCCATCATCGGCGGCCTGATGGGCAAGCCCAGCCTGGAGGGCTTCAGCATCATGGGCGCAACCGGTCCGGCTGCCAACTACAGCAACCTGTTGCTGATCGGGGCTGCGGTGTCCCTGCTGGGTCTGGTCGTGTATTTGGCCTGCAAGAAGACCATCTACGCCACGACTGCTGACCAGCAGTAGGCCTGTTGCAGTCGACCGTCCGGGCGCGGCAAGAGGAGTTGCCTCCTCTGTTGCGCTTGGGCGGTCGACTGATATATGTGTGGTGGGGGCGCGGGAGGAGTGTCGGCTCACTTGGGGTTTGAGCCTAAAGTGGCACGTTCCTGCCTGCTCCCCCTTGATGGGCCGGGGGCGGGGGGATTGATACGCCGCCCGGCCGCTCTTACTCGTGCGAAGCGTGCAATAGTCGGTGTTGTTCCTTCCGGTGGCGGCGTGAGGCGAGGACCCCACCCATGCATACGGTCCCGGTGGCGAGGGCGAGCATGATACCCTCCCCACCAGCATGGGGGAGTGTGCCTGCAGGCAGGTAAGTGTATTGGAGCTTGTCGTAGGTCAGAGTACTTCCTGCGCCGCCCAGCGTGTAGTCAACGCTGACCGTGACCGTGCCCGGCAGGTGCTCAGGCGTGGTCACGGTGACGCTGTTACTTTTGCTGACATGGTTCAGATTCTCGGCGGGACTAGTATCAAACTTGGCTGCACTGATCACCGGCTGCAGGTGGAATGCCACCGGCACAGAAGTGCCGCTCCATCTTACCGGATCAGGATTGCCGAGTTCTCCACGCTGGTTGTCTCCCCATGCTTTCGACTTCCCATTTACGTCGATTGCCAGCGAATGTGCGCCTCCTGCGCTTACTTGCGTGGTGAGCAGCCAGGGGCCGGCCAAACTTGTGGATTGGGCGGCAGCGAACACTTTCACGGGTGAACGCTGATCGCTCATGGTGTTATTTCCGATCTGACCAAAGTTGTTTAATCCCCATGCCCAGGTGGTTCCGTCCTCGCCGACGGCCAGCGAGTGCTCTTCCCCGGCGCTTACTAGTACGGTTTTTAGTTGTGCGCTTGCGTCCTTGGTGTCAAGAATCACTTTTTGCGGCACTGGATTTTCGTTCCAGTTGCTGCTGCCATTGGTCTTTCCAGCGCCGAGCTCACCGTGATCGTTTCTTCCCCATGCCCATATATTTCCTTCCTTGTCAATGGCCAGCGAATGGGTGCCTCCGCCACTCACGAGTGAGGTCTTCAGCCCTTTGTTTGCGTCGGAGGGGCTAACTGGGTCGCGCACGTGCACAGGTACTGAATTCCTATTATAGTTGCTTTCGTTGTTGCCGAGCTGGCCATAGTTGTTCTCTCCCCATGCCCAGGTGGTTCCGTCCTCGCCGACGGCCAGCGAATGCCAGCTTCCGGCGCTTACTTGTATGGCTTTGAGTCCTTTGTTTGTATCGGTGGGGAAATTAGGATCGCACACACGCACAGGAATAGACGAATTATTGACGCTGCTGTTGTTGCCGAGCAAGCCAAAACCGTTGTCTCCCCATGCCCAGGTGGTTCCGTCCTCGCCGACGGCCAGCGAACTGTAGTATCCGGCGCTCACTTGTATGGCTTTGAGTCCTTTGTTCGTATCGGTGGGGAAGTTAGGATCGTGCACGCGTACAGGAACAGTTGAATAGTTGCCGCTGGTGTTGTAGCCGAGCTGATTAGCGTTATTATATCCCCAAGCGTACACGTATCCGTCGCTGCCCAGGGCCAGCGAATGCCAGCCTCCGGCATTGACCTGCACGTAGGTGAAATCCAAAGGTAGATCCTTATATATCTTGGAATCGGGCTTCTTCACCATCACCGGCGTAGTCCGTTGATCGGTTGTCCCGTCGCCGAGCTGGCCATATCGGTTGTTCCCCCAGGCGTAGGCGTTCCCGTCACTGCCCACTGCCAAAGAAAAGCAATATCCTTGATTGTTTTTTGAGGCACTGATCTGGTTGAATTTGATGCCACTGGTGTTGGCCGGTGGAGTGATGGTGGTGGTTTCCTTGCCTAGCTGGCTGCCCTTGTCGGGGTTGATTCTCCACGTGTTATCGGGGTCTTGGCGCGTCCATCTGGCGGTGAGTGTGAGGTTTTCTGTGACGGGCTTGCTGAAGTCGTAGGCGACCTGTCCGATGAACCATCCGTCGAACAGAAAGCTTTGGCGCGTCGGGTCGGGGGAGGGGCGCTTCACCCTGCCGTATGGGTTGGAGACCTGCTGCGGGTCCGGTGCTTTGCTCCCTGCGTCCGTGTCGAAGGTGACCTTATAGGTGGAGCCTGGCTCTGCGTCTCTGGTCAGTGTCTGGTCGACTGTGTACTTCAGGTTTTTGGTGAAGGGCTGGCCGTCCTGCCTACCGGTGATGAGGATGGTGGCTGGTCCGGGCTTGCGGGCGGGGATCTGCGCTTGCCAGGCGTCGCCGGTTTTGCCGAGCTTGAGCGGCTGGCCGTCCATGCTGGCTGATTCCAGGGTGAGCACCTGTGTGGTGCCGAGTCTGGCGGGCTTGCCGGGCCGGCCCTGCCCGTCCAGGCTCCAGGTGAGCATGTCGCCCTGCCTGCCGATAGCGGTGATCCTGCTGCCGGTTGCGGCGGCCTGCATGTACTGCTGATTCCCGTTTTCTGCGCGCACAGGGGTATTGTTGGGTTTCCAGGCCCAGACATGACCGTCCGTGTCCGTGATGACGGCCTGGCCGTCGTTGGCGGTGATCCGGCTGGTTTTCGTGTTTTTTGGCAGATCCACAGTTGCGATGGCGACAGTGCCATCTGGCAGGTACCAGGCCTGCCCGTCCACGTCCAGGAGGAGGAACCCGTGGTCGAGGGCTTGGGCTTGGACGATGCGCATATCAGGTTGCTGCTTAATGCGTGCGGTCTTGGCTTTCCCAGTGTTGCTCGTGTCCCATGTCCGGACTTGTCCGTCCGCGTCCATGATGAGAGCATGGCTATCGGAGGCGACAGCGGTGATGGCCTGCTCCTTTCCGGACAGGTTGAGCGACGCCTGTTCTAAGGGTTTCTGGTTCGTGTTCCGGCTGTCTTGGAAGGCGTGAATCCGGCCTTGCCGGTCCACTGCAAGGAGTCGGTCATCGCTCATGCTGATGCTGGCGAACTTGGTGTCCTGTCCGATGTCGAGGATTATGGGCGTTGATTGTTGGCTGTTCCAGGTGTAGATGCGCTGGTCGGATCCGAGTGCGGCCTGCCATCGGCTGCCGGCTGTGGCTTGCAGGTAGTGGAACCCGTCGGGGGCCTGGGCGGGGGAGGGAATCTGTTTGGGGGTGCTGTCTTGCGCCCAGGTGTAGATGCGGCCGTCGCCGGTCAGACCGACTGTCTGGTCTCCTGCGGCTTGGATGTCGGCAAATTGAGGTTCCTGAGTTTTAGGCTGACTGATGGTCAGCTGGGCTCCGGTGGCGGGCCCGTGCTCCGGGTTCAGCGTCCAGTCCGTGATATTGGTCCATTGAGCTTTCATGGTCATATCCTGGAGGATAGGAGTCTGGAAGTCGAAAGGCTCGCCGTCATATGTCCACCCATCGAACCGGAAGCCTGCACGTACAGGATTATGTCCCGGAGGGACGGCCAGAGTGCCGGTCTTTACGGTTACTTGGGTGGGTTTGCTGCCGCCGGCTGGGTCGAAGCGCACCGTGTGCGTAGTTTGAGTATCTGTTTTTTTGGCTGATTGAGCCAAAGAGGAATCTGCGCTGCCGGGTGTTCCCGTCGTCGATGACGGGGTGCCTGGACTAGGTGTTGCTGGGCTTAATGGTGTGGTGGTCTGTACTGGTGATGGTGTTGGCAGTGGTGTGCTGGTTGCGTTACTGGGGAGAGTGGCGGGGGTTCCGTCAGCTACGCGAGGGGTCTGACGACCCCCCCCCCCCGGTGAGAACAGGAGCATCCGCAGCGTTGGCGGATGTGACGCCCAGGCCTGCAAGCATTCCTAGCAGGACGATCGTCATCGCCATGATGCGACGCAGACGGGAAACCAGATGCATGAAACCAAAACCCCTTCACCAACACCAAGCGGAACCAATGCCGCCTGCCTACGTAACGTTTTCCTGTCGGGAAGTTGCCCAATGCTCAAGGTCAGACCGTGCAACAGATTGCGCGAATCCTGACGGAAGCCAGTCGTCTTCTCAACATCCCCCATTTTTAACCCTACCACCCAGCCCGTAGATAAACACCCGAGCGAGGTTCAACTGTCCGGCGACAATAATTTCTTTGGCTAGGGGAGGGTAATTGTTTAAAGTACTCATGCCGGGTCGGGGAACACAGACGGAGGCCGGGCTGACTCGGGACCGTGTGCCCTTTGGCAAGCCTGCAATATTCCTTTCTCTCCTCGACAGGGGCATCGCGTATATGACTGCTCTCAGATGCCGCTGACTGTTATCGGCAGAAGCGTGGTGGGAGGGGCGCAAGAGGCGTGTCGGCTCACTTGGGATTGAGCCTTATGTGACGAATGCCTCCGTGCGCCCCCGATAAGCCAGGGCCGAGAGATTGACCCGCCCCTGGATGGTCTTACTCGTGCTAAGTCTGCGACAGCTGATGCCGTTTCCTCCTGTGGTGGCGGGAGGCCAGCGCGTTGCCCATGCTCACAGCTCCTGTGACCAGGGTGAGTAGGATGCCTGCCCCGCCGGCCTGGGGGAGCACGCCTACAGGTGCTGCAGGCATGTACGTGTATTTGAGGGAAGTGTCGGTCAGGGTATTTCCCGCGCCGCCCGTTGTGTATTTAACGCTGACTGTGACTGTGCCTGGCTGGTGTGCGGGCGTGGTGACGTTGACGCTGCTGCCATCGCTGCGGATCAGGTTCGTGCCGGGGCTGGTGTCGAAGGTGACGCCGGTGATCACCGGCTGTAGGTTGAACGACACCGGTGAAGGAACATGACTCTGCCTTCCTGCATTGGGATTGCCGAGCTGGCCATACCAGTTCTGTCCCCAGGCGTAGGCGACTCCGTCCGTGCCAATCGCCAGTGAATGCCGCCATCCTGCGCTGACTTGCACGGCATTCAGCCAGGGTCCGGCCGAGCTCCTGGACTGCGCGGAGGCAAACACCTTCACAGGGGAATTCCGGTCAATGGTGGCGTTGTCGCCGAGCTGACCATAGTCGTTGTAGCCCCATGCCCACGTGTTCCCGTCCGTGTCGACGGCCAATGAATGATAAACTCCTGCGCTCACCTGCACGGCTGTCACTGCGCCCGCATTCGTAGGGTATTGCACGCGCACGGGAACAGGATTCGCACTGCTGCTGTAGCCGTTGCCGAGCGAACCGTACAGATTATAGCCCCATGCCCATGTGTTGCCATCCTCGCCGATAGCTAATGCGAACCATCCGCCGGCGCTCACTTGGACGGCTTTCAGCCAGGGGCCCGCAGCAGCCGTGGATTTGTTTGAGGCGAACACGCGGCTGGGCGTGAGGTGGAAACTCTCGTCGCTGGTGTTCTTGCCGATCTGGCCATGGGTGTTGTAGCCCCAGGTGTACACGTACCCGTCCTGGCCGATGGCCATGTCGAAGGACCAGCTTGTGCTGATCTGCACGGCGTGGAGGACGCCGCTCGCATCCGAAGGGTTCTTGACGGCCGTGGGCACGTTCTGCGGGCTGAAGCAGTCATCACCGCCTCCTTTGGATATGCCGCCCCAGGTGTATACGGTGCCGTCGGCGGCCAATGCCATGGAGTTCCAGGCTCCAGCGGCGACCTGGATGGCTTTCAGCCCTTCGCCGGAGTTGCCCGGCCCGTGCACGCGCACAGGTAGCGACGAATTGGATGTGGTGTGGTTGCCGAGCTGCCCGTGGTCGTTGAGTCCCCAGGCGTACACGTAGCCGTCGCTGCCGATGGCCAACGAATGATAGCCGCCGGCATCAGCCTGCACGTAGGTGAAATCCTTGGGCACGCCTGCAGGCTTTGACACCGGGACGGGCGTGTTCTGCTGGACGGACGTGCTGTTGCCGAGCTGGCCATACCAGTTCAGTCCCCAGGCGTAGGCGTTCCCGTCGCTGCCCACAGCCAGCGAATACCCCGTCAGATCACCATATACGTATCCTCCGCCACTGACCTGGCTGAATTTGATGCCACTGGTGCTGTCTGGTGGGGTGATGGTGGTGGTCTGGTTGCCGAGCTGGCTACCCTTGTTGGGGTTGATTCTCCAGGAGGTGTTGGGGGTTTTGCTGGTCCATTTGGCGGTGAGGGTGAGGTTGCCGGTGACGGGCTTGCTGAAGTCGTAGGCGATGTTGCCGGTGAACCATCCGTCGAACTGGTAGCCTTCGAGCGTGGGGTCGGGGGAGGGGCGCTGGACCCTGCCGTAGACTGGCTGGATGCTCTGGTCCTGGGGGGCTGGGCCTCCTTCGCCCGTGTTGAAATGGACCGTGTAGGCGGAGCCCTGTTGGACCTCTCTGGTCAAGGTTTGTTCGACCGTGTAGCTGAGGCTTCTGGTGAAGGGCTGATTGCCTTGTTTTCCGGTGATAGTGATGATGGCCGACTCGGGAGTGTGGGCGGGCACGTCCGTCTGCCAGGAATCCTTATCTCTGGTGAGGTTGAGTGGCTGGCCGTCCACGCTGGCTGTTTCCAGGATGGGCGCTTGGATGGTGTTGGGCCGGGCTGGTTTTCCGGGCTTGCCCTGGGCGTCCAGGTTCCATCTGAATATGTTGCCCTGCCTGTCAATAGCGGTGATCCCGCTGCCGGCAGCCGTGGCCTGCACGTAAACCTGTTCCCTGTTGTCCGCGCGGACGGGTGTCTTGCCTGGCTTCCAGGTCCAGACGTGGCCGTTCTTGTCGGTGATTATGGCCTGGCTGTTGTTGGCGGTGATTCTGCTGGCCTGCACGCCGTCCGGCAGGTTGATAACTATGGGACTGGTTGTGCTGTCGGCCAAGTATCGGGTCTGCCCGCCTGCGTCCAATAGGAGGACTCCTTCACCGAGGGCTTGGACGGTGCGCATGACCGAGTCTTGGCTGATGCGTTCTGGCTTGGCGCTTCCAGTGTTGGTTGTGTCCCAAGCCCAGGCTTGCCCGTCTGCATCTAAGGCGAGGATACGGCTGGCTGAGGAGACGGCGGTGACGGCCTGCGCTTGACCGGGCAGCCTGGTCGGATCCCGGCTGTCGTCCTGGCTGTTTTGGATGGTGTGGATCTGTCCCTGCAGGTCGATGGTCAGCAGCAGGTTGCCGTTCATGCTGATGCTGGTGAACTTGGAGTTCTGGCCGGCGTCAAGAATCATGGGCGTCGCTTGCTCGCTGGTCCAGGTGTAGACGTGCTGGTCGGATCCTAATGCTGCCTGCCATTGGTCGCCTGCCGTGGCCTGCAGGTAGTGGAACCCGTCGGGAGCCTGGGCGGGGAAGGGAACCTGTACGGGTGTGCTGTCCTGCGTCCAGGCGTAGATGCGGCCGTCGCCGGTCAGGCCGACTGTCTGGTTGCCTGCTGTGTGGATGGCGATGTAACAAGGTTCTTGCCGACTGGGCGGGCTGATGGTCAAGCGGGAGCCGGTGGCGGGCCCGTGGTCCGGGCTCAGCCTCCAGTCTGCAGATTTGCTCCATTTCGCAGTCAGTGTCGTGTCTTGGAGGATGGGCGTTTGAAAGTCGAAGGGCTTGCCGTCAAGTGTCCATCCTTCGAACCGGAATCCATCACGCTGGGGATTCTGTTTCGGGGGTGCGGCGAGGGTTCCGGTTTTCACACTTGCCTGCCAAGGCGTGCCTCCATCGGTAGGATCGAAGCGCACCACGTGCGTGGCTTCATCGTCAGTCTTATCGGATGACTTGGCCGAAGGAGCCGATTCTGTGCTGCCCGGAATGCCAGTCGACGTTGAAGGGGCATCTGAAGTTGTTGCAGGTTTTAGCAGTGATGCGGTTTTCAGGGGCGATGGCGAGGAAAGTTGAGTGCTGGTGGCGCTGCCGGAGAGAGCGGGGAGTGCATCACTGTCCGCGTTGGTGGATGCCGCAGCAGGGCCAGCATGCAAGCCCAGCAGGACGATCATCATTGCCGAGATACGACGTAGATGGGTACCCAGATGCATAAGCCGAACACCTTTCGCCCACATCGGACACATCTACCTCCAGCGTCCCCGAGAGTGTGCCGATGACCACTGCTTACAATGCCCTACCCGTCAGAAAGTGACCCCTCGAGCCACATCGAAACCCAACCAATGACCCAACCGCATTGCACTCATCATGCTAGCCGAAAAAGCACCACACATGGTGTAACTCACAATAAGTGCTTCGAAATGTAGTCCAAGACTTGATTGATCCCTATGCCTAACCGTATTGCTGGTTAATCGCCTCACTGGCAAAGAAAAACAGCAGGTAAGCAGTGCTTTGTTACCCGGTGCTCCGATTCCCAGGCTCTCCGTCTGTCCAGGAGTAGATTGGTTCGGCAGGTCAGGTGCGTGGGAAGCGGCGAGGGTGGTGACGGTTCTGGACGAGATTGCCGGTGAGGTCGGGGAGTCGCGGATGGCGGCATCTAAGGCCTTGCGTGGCAGTTTATCGATGCTGTCCGCTCAAGGTCTTTGACGGTTGTCGGTTGGATGTCCTGTAAATGGCGGGAGCAGCAGCTGCTGGGATTCTCCCAGTGTCGACCAGGTTGGTGCAGAGCAGAATCATTGCCGTCCTGTTCTGATACTCCCGAACCGGCCGGTTGTGCGGCCATGTGTATATGCCTGCGGAAGTGTGGTGGGGGCACGGGAGGAGTGTCGGCTCTCTTGGGGATTGAGCCTTAAGTGACACTGGCCTCCCTGCTCCCCTGTTCTGGCCTGGGGAGGGGGGATTGATATGCGCCCCAGGCCTTTTCTTACTCGTGTGAAGCGTGCAATAGACGGTGTTGTTCCCTCCGGTGGCGGCGTGAGGCTAGCATCGCGCCCATGCCGGTCATGCCGGTGGCTAGGGCGAGCAGGATGCCCTCCCCTCCGGCCCGGGGGAGCACGCCTGCATGCAGATACGTGTATCTGAGGGAGGTGTCGGTCAGCGCGCGTCCTGAGTCGCCCAGCGTGTAGTCCACGCTGACCGTGACCGTGCCTGGCAGGTGTGCGGGCGTGAGCACGGTCACGCTGTTGCTGTTTCTGATAGGAGTCAGATGCCTGCCAGGGCTGGTGTCGAACCTAGCTGCGCTGATTACCGGAGCCAGGTTAAACTCCACTAACGTCGGGACATAGGCATCTTTGTTGCTGTTGTTGCCAAGTTGACCATACTTGTTGTATCCCCATCCATATGTGTATCCATCCTTGCCGATAGCCAGGGAATGCCAGTTTCCAGCACTGACGAGAGTGCTGTTAAAGCTTAGATTGGTGTTATTTGGGGATGCAGGATTTCGCACTCTTGCCGGCCGGTTGTGGGCTATTGAACCGTCATAATTGGTATAGCCAAGTTGGCCATAAGTGTTTCGTCCCCACGACCATGCAATTCCATTGGTGTCAACGGCTAGGGAAGTGTCGTATCCCGCACTGACTTGGCTGGCTTTGAAAGGGATACTGGGATTGTCGGGATTGTATACTCGAGCTGGGGAAAGAATATCCTGATTCGTCGTATTCTGTCCGAGCTCGCCCCAATAATTCCATCCCCATGACCAGGTGTTCCCTTGGGCATCGATAGCAATGGAATGTTCAAAACCGGCGCTGATTTGAACGCTTTTTAAGTTTTTGCTTGTATCGTCGGGATTGTTCGGGTCGCGCACGCGCACAGGAACAGGATTCGCACCTTCGAAGCCGTTCGTGACATTGTTGCCAAGCTGGCCGTAACTGTTGAATCCCCAAGCCCAGGTATCCCCGTCCCTGTCGATCGCTAATGAGTGAGCTCCTCCGCCAGCTACTTTTATTGCCACCAGCCCTTTGCTTGCATCCGTAGGATGTTCTGGATCGCACACGCGTACGGGAGCACTCGAGTAGCTGCTGCTGGTGCCGTTGCCGAGCTGACCGTTCCCGTTGCGGCCCCATGCCCAGACATTACCTTCCTTATCGACTGCCAGTGAATGCTCACCTCCAGCGTCAACCTGTATGGCCTTCAGTCCCGTATTTACGTTGGAATGTGTAGAAGGATCACAGACACGCACGGGAACAGTTGAATAGCCGCCGCTGGTGTTGTTGCCGAGCTGGGCATATGTATTGTCTCCCCAGGCGTATACGTATCCGTCGCTGCCCAAGGCCAGTGAATATCGGTATCCGGCGCTGACCTGCACATAGGTGAAGTCAGCCGACACGCCTGCTGGCTTTTTCACCGGGACTGGCGTGTTCTGCTGGGTGGTCATCCCGTTGCCGAGCTGGCCAGACCTGTTGTCTCCCCATGCGTACGCGTTACCGTCGCTGCCTACAGCCAAGGAAACGCTATTTTGCATGAAGCCAGATCCAATTGAATTACTGATTTGGTTGAATTTAACGCCGCTGGTGCTGTCTGGCGGGGTGATGGTGGTGGTTTCATTGCCGAACTGGCTGCCCCTGTCAGGGCTGATGGTCCACGTGGTTCTTGGGTTTTTGCTTGTCCAGCGGGCGGTGAGGGTGAGGTTTTCTGTGATGGGCTTGCTGAAGTCGTAGGCGATGTTGCCGGTGAACCAACCATCGAACTGATAGCCGCTACGCGTCGGATCAGGTGAGGGCCGCTGCACCCTCCCGTACGGGTAGGGGACTTGTTGGGGTTGGGGCGCCTGGCTTCCTCCGGTGGTATCGAAGCTGACCTTGTAAATGGAGCCAGACTGGACGTCTCTGGTCAGGGTCTGGTCGACTGAGTATTCGAGGCTTCTGGTGAAGGGCTGGTTGTCTTGTTTGCCGGTGATGAGAATGGTGGTTTGTCCTGGCGTGTGGGCGGGTATGTCCGTCTGCCATGCATCGTTCCTCTTGTTGAGTTTGAGTGGTTGGCTGTCCAGGCTGGCTGTTTCCAGGATGGGTGTTGTGGTGGTGCTGAGTCTGGCTGGCTTGCCGGGCTGGCCTTGCTTGTCCGGGCTCCATCGGTATATGCCGCCTTGCCTGTTGATGGCGGTGATTCTGTCGCCTGCAAGGACGGCCTGAGCGTATGGCTGGTTGCTGTTGTCCGACCGGATGGGGGTTGCGTCTGTCTTCCAGGACCAGACGTGGCCGCTCCTGTCGGTGATGATGGCCTGGTTCTTGTCGGCGGTGATCCTGCTTGCTTTTATGCCTTCTGACAGGTTGACGGCTGTGGGTTCAGTTGTGTTGTCGGCCAGGTAGTAGGCTTGCCCGTCCTCGTTCAGGAGGAGGAATCCTTGGTTGAGTGCTTGGGCTTGGACGGTGCGCATGCCTGGATCCTGCCTGATGCGTTCGGGCTTGACGTTGCCGGTTTTGCTTGCGTCCCATGCCCAGATTTGCCCGTCCGGATCCAGTACCAGGATCCGGTTGCCCGAGGCTACGGCAAGGACGGCCTGAGCTTGTCCGGGCATGCTGGTTGTGGCCTGTTCGGTGGGCTTTGGATTCGGATTCTGGCTGTTGGTCTGATCGGCTTGGAAGACGTGGACCCGGCCTTGCCGGTCCACGGCTATGAGTCGGTCGCCGTTCATGCTGATGCTGGTGAACTGGGTGTTCTGGTCGGTGTTGAGGGTCGCGGGTTCGGGCTGCTGGCTGGTCCAGGTGTAGATCTGCTGGTCGGATCCGAGCGCGGCCTGCCGTCGGCTGCCTGCTGCCGCCTGCTGGTAGTGGAACCCGTCGGCAGCCTGGACGGGGGAGGGGACCTGTTTTGGCGTGCTGTCCTGCGTCCATGTGTAGATGCGGCCGTCGCCTGTCAGGACGACTGTCTGCTCTCCTGCGGCTTGGATGCTGGTGTAGTAGGGTTCCTGCGGGTTGGGCGGGTTGATGGTCAGTCGGGCGCCGGTGGCTGGCCCGTGGTCCGGGCTCAGCGTCCAGTCAGTTATCTTCGACCATTGTGCTTTCAGGGTGGTGTTCTGGAGGATGGGGGTCCGGAAGTCAAAGGGCTGGCCGTCAAGCGTCCATCCGTCGAATCGGAAGCCTTCGCGTACAGGATTCTGCTGCGGGGGAGTGGCAAGGGTGCCGGTTTTCACGCTCGCCTGGGTGGGTGTGCTTTCGTCGGCTGGGTCGAAGCGCACCGTGTGTGTGGCTTGATCATCCGTCTTATGGGATTGCTTGATAGAAGCGGGGTCTACATTGTCCGGGCTATCCGTCGTCAATGACGGGGTATTTGGACTTGCTGTCGGGCTTAATGGTGTGGTGGTCTGTAAAGGTGATGGTGTGGGCAGTGGCGTGCTGGTTGCGTTGCTGGAGGAAATGCCGGGGGTTTGCTCAGCTACGCGAGGAGTCTGACGACCCCCCCCCGGTGAGGATGGGAGCGTCCGCCTGGGCGGATGCGACGCCCAGGCCTGCCAGCAGGCCCAGCAGGACGACCATCATCGCCAACGTGCGACGCAGACGGGAAACCAGATGCATGAAACCAAAACCCCTTCACCAAACATCAAACGTAGCCAATGCCGCTTGCCTATACAAAGTTCTGACCGTCGGAAAGCCTTTCTGTCTGTCAGCGCCAGTCCAGCATGATTGCATCAGCCAATGGCGGAAGCCAGCTGTCTTTTCGACATCCCCTCGTTTTTACTTTACCACCCAGTCCATAAATAACACACGATGCAACTCGTGATAGGTGTTCTCGCTGTAGACGACCATGTGGTAATTGGTTTTGTGTTTCTGGCTAATTGCATCACTAATGGAAACGGCCTGTAAGCATCGCCCTATCGACTCTTATTGCCTTCACTAAGTTCGGCATGTGCCTGGTGACAGAAGGCTGAAGGGCTGGCTTAGTTTGGGGAGAGGGGGTCTCATGTTTTGGGGCCGCCGACAGCAGCAATGTGCCTCTGATCGGCGCTGCATTGTCCACGCTTGGCCGGGTCATGCATATGGTCTGTGTAGCCAAGCCCGGTGATAAGTAGTTAAACAGCCGCAGATTTTGTTCCCAATGCAAAACAACAACCCCCAGCGTCGAGGAGAGCCGCTTTTATTGTGGCTGTCGGGTGGTTGATCGATAAGTTAAATGTGGTGGGGACGCGGGAGGAGTGTCGGCTCCCTTGGGGTTGAGCCTTTAGTGACACTTGCCTCTGTGCGCCCCCTGTAAGCCGGAGCGGGGGATTGATACGCTCCCGGCTTGTCTTACTCGTGCGAAGCGTGTGACAGTAGGTGTTGTTCCCTCCGGTGACGGCGAGAGGCGAGGACCCCGCCCATACCGGTCATGCCGGTGGCCAGGGCGAGCAGGATGCCGTCCTCGCCGGCGCGAGGGAGTACGCCTACAGGCGCTACAGGCGTGTACGTGTATCTGAGGGAGGTGTCGGGCTGCTGGGGTGCGCCTCCCAGTGTGTAGTCGACGCTGACTACGACCGTACCCGGTTGGTGAGCTGGCGTGGTCACGGTGACGCTGCTGCCATCGCTGCGTTTCAGTCCTGCGACGGGGGTCTGGTCGAATCTGACACCAGTAATTGCCAGCTGCGGATTGAACGTTACCGGCACAGGAACAAGACTCATAGCGTTACTGTTATTACTTCCTATGGGGATACTGTTGCTGCCGAGCTGGCCATTCTCGTTGTCTCCCCATGCTGTGGCGTTCCCGTCCGAGCCTATGGCTAGCGAATGATATCCTCCGGTACTGATCTGTGTGGCTTGCAGCCCTTTGCTTGTGTCATTGGGGTTGGCGGGGTCGTGCACGCGCACAGGAAGAGACAGATCCGCTGTGCTGTTGTTGCCGAGCTGTCCAAACCAGTTGTTTCCCCAGGCGTAGACGTATCCATCGCTGCCTGCAGCCAGCGAATGATCGTTTGCGGCGCTCACTTGTGTGGCTTGCAGCCCTTTGCTTGTGTCATTGGGGTTGGCGGGGTCGTGCACGCGCACAGGAACAGGATTCGCATAGGTGCCACTGGTGTTGTTGCCGAGCTTGCCATAGCTGTTGGATCCCCAAGCGTATGCATATCCATCGCTGCCTGCAGCCAGTGAATGATACATTCCGCTGCTCACTTGTGTGACTTTCAGCCCTTTGCTTGTGTCATTGGGGTTGGCGGGGTCGTGCACGCGCACAGGAACAGGATTCGCATTGAAGTTGCTGGTGTTGATGCCGAGTTGACCAAAGCTGTTATACCCGCAGGCGTAAGCGTATCCATCGCTGCCCACGGCCAGCGAATAATTGGCTCCGGCGCTCACCTGTACGGCTTGCAGTCCTTTGTTCTTGTTTGTGGGGCTGGCTGGGTCGCGCATGCGCACAGGAACAGGATTGGGATTGCCTCCGCTGGTGTTGTTGCCGAGTTCGCCATTGTAGCTGTATCCCCAGGCGTACGCGTATCCGTCGCTTCCCACGGCCAGCGAATGATCGTATCCGGCGCTCACCTGTATGGCTTGCAGTCCTTTGCTCGTGTCAGCGGGGCTGCTGGGGTCGCGCACGCGCACAGGAACAGGATTGGGATTGCCGCCGCTGGTGTTGTTGCCGAGTTGTCCAGAGCTGTTGTTTCCCCAGGCGTACGCGTATCCGTCGCTGCCGATGGCCAGCGAATGATTTGCTCCGGCGCTGACCTGTACGTAGGTGAAATCCTTGGGCAGGTCCGGGTACGTGTTGCGGTCGGGCGTCTTCACCCTGACCGGCGTATTCCGGTGGCCGCTGGGTGTCCCGTCGCCGAGTTCGCCACTGCTGTTGTCTCCCCAGGCGTAGGCGTTCCCGTCGCTGCCCACAGCCAAGGAAAAACCATGGTCGTAGTCTTTTCCTCCGCTGATCTGATTGAATCTGATGCCTCGGCTGGTGTTCGGTGGGGTGATGGTGGTGGATTCCCTGCCCAGCTGGCTGCCCTTGTCGGGGCTGATGCTCCACGTGCTGTTCCGGCTCGTGGGTGTCCACTTGGCGGTCAGGGTCAGGTCCTTGGTGACAGGCTTACTGAAGTCGTAGGCGATGCTGCCGGTGAACCATCCGTCGAACTGGTAGCCGTCGCGTGTTGGGTCGGGGGAGGGCCTCTGGACCCGGCCGTATGGGTAGGAGACCTGCTGGTCTGCTGGTGTGGGGGTTCCGCTGTCTGTGTTGAAGGTGACTGTGTGGGTGGTGTTTGGTTCCGTGTCTCTGGTCAGCTGTTGGTCGACCGTGTAGTTGAGGCTTCTGGTGAAGGGCTGGCCGTCCTGCTTTCCGGTGAGGAGGATGGCGGCTGGCCCTGGCTTGCGTGCGGGGATCGGCGTCTGCCATACGTCGCCGGTCTTGGTGAGTTTGAGCGGCTGGCTGTCCAGGCCGGCTGATTCCAGGGTGGGGGCGGTGTTGGTGTTGAGTCTGGCTGGCTTGCCGGGTTTGCCTTGAGCGTCCAGGCTCCACCTGAATATGCTGCCCTGCCTGCTGATGGCGGTGATCCTGCTGCCCACGCTGACGGCTTGTATGTACTGTTTGTTCTCGTTGTCTGCGCGTACGGGCGTATCGCCGGGCTTCCACGTCCAAACGTGTCCTTCTGTGTCCGTGATCAACGCCTGGTCATTGTTGGCGATGGCTCGGCTGGTTTTCGCGCCGTCCGGCAGGCTAAGGGCTGTAGGGCTGGTGGTGCTGTCGGCCAGGTACCAGGCTTGCCCGTTCGCGTCCAGCAGGAGGAATCCCTGGTTGAGGGATTGGGCTTGGACGGTGCGCATGCCTAGGTCCTGTCTGACGCGCACGGGTTTGGCTTTTCCGGTGTTGTCTGCATCCCAGGTCCATGCCTGTCCGTCCGCATCCGCGATGAGGACCCGGCTGACGGAGGCGACAGCGGTTACAGCCTGAGTATGACTGGGCAGGCTTGTTGCAGCTTGTTCTCCGGACTTTGCAGCTGGGCCTTGGGTGTCAGACTGGCTGGCTTGGAAGGTGTGGACCTGCCCTTGCAGGTCAATGGCCAGCAGCAGGCCATCGTTCACGTTGATGCTGGTGAACCTGGCGTTCCGGTCGGTGTCGAGGATAGTAGGCACGGCCTGTCGGCTGTCCCAGGTGTAGATGTGCTGGTCGGATCCCAATGCGGCTTGCCATCGGCTGTCGGCTGCTGCCTGCAGGTAGTGGAACCCGTCGGGAGCCTGGGCGGGGGAGGGAACCTGTGTTGGTCTGTTGTCTTGCGTCCAGGTGTAAATGCGGCCGTCACCGGTCAGGCCGAGTAGTTGCTGCCCGGCGGCTTGGATACTGACATAGTAGGGCTCCTGCCTGTCGGGCGAGATTATGGTCAGCCGGGTGCCGGAGGCGGGCCCGTGATCCGGACTCAGCGTCCAGTCTGTTGCTTTGCTCCATTGCGCAGTCAGGGTGGTGTCTTGGAGGATGGGGGTCTGGAAGTCGAAAGGCTGGTTGTCGAGTGTCCACCCGTCGAACCGGAAGCCCTCACGTACAGGGTTGTGTTCCGGAGGTACAACGAGAGTGCCGGTTTTTACGGCTGACTGTGTTGGCTTGCTCCCGTCGGCAGGGTCGAAGCGCACTCTGTGCGTGGCCTGGCTATCCGTCTCATTGTTATTGAATGGCTTGGTCGAAGGTGAGCCTGTGTTGTCCTGCGTGCCTGTCGGCGTTGACGAGGTGTTTGGATTTGCTGTTGGGTTTAATGGTGCGGTGGCTTGTATTGGTGATGGTGTGGGAAGTGGAGTGTTTTTTGCGCTGCTGGGGAGAGTGGCGGGGGTTTGCTTAGCTACACGAGGGGTCTGACGATCCCCCCCCCGGTGAGTATGGGAGCGTCCGCCTGGGCGGACGCGACGCCCAAGCCTGCCAGCAGGCCCAGCAGGACGACCATCATCGCCAACGTGCGACGCAGTTGGGAAACCACATGCATGACTCGTAAACCCCTTACCATCACTGGGCATTGTCTGTTGGTTCGTGACGGTCGAACCAGCGAAACAGTGCCGCTTTGCCTTGTAACGTCTTGTCCATCGGAAAACCGTTCAGCCTTTCAACGCCAGCCCCTGCATCCAATTGCATGAACCACTGCGGAAGACGGACACATTCCTGATGCCCCTATTTTCACACCATACCACCGGGCCGAAAAAACAACACACGAAGCAATCCGTGATACCCGATCCGCACGGTACGGCGAGCCACCATTAACTGTTGTGCCAGCGTCGTATTGTCCGATTAATCGCATTACTGTGTCGACTCTTATATCGACCGCAATATTCAGCATCTGCTCAATGACGAAACGGGCTGGCAAATCAGATGTGAGGGAAGCGGCAGTATTAATCAGGGCTGGGTGCTACGGATGGCGGCATCCAATGCCCTGTGTGGGCGAACGTTTCGGCCGAACCTAACATGGTGCTACTCGGTAGTCATCATTCTCCAACGGCCAAGGATAGTGCGGGTGAAGAATCCGGAATCTGTTGGTTTTTCCGTCGCTCTCAAAAGACCGGTCAGCCTAGGGTTGTAGCTGTCCTGTGGGTGGGCGTGAGTCAATTTGACCGGCAGTCTGCGGGGTATGCCAGCTGGCCGCCACCACAGACTTATGCTGGCAGGGGTTTGGGAGATTGCCGGGATCAGGCTGATCTGGCAGGCGGGGCTGTTCTGCCTTATGGCTTCATGGATGGCGCTAATGCCAGTCCGGCGGAAGTGCGTATATGTGGTTCCATTGCACTGGCGGAGCGCGAGGCTGCGTCGTCCTCTGCCTAGTCTCTTGGCCTTGATGCTGACTGCCTAGGTCAGCTATGCCGAGGTAGGCTTCATGCTCTTGCCTATCCTTTCGACTGTGCTTGACGCGCCGCCTCAAATGCAGTTGGACCGTGTTGTGGGTATGAATGATCGGGCTATGAATGGATCGGTTTGGTCGACATCACGGTCATCGGCGGTTAAATAAGTGTGGTGGGGGCGCGGGAGGAGGTGCCGGCTCTCTTGGGGTTTGAGCCTTAAAGTGACACGTTCCTCCCTGCTCCCCCTAAATGGGCCGGGGGCGGGGGGATTGATACGCCGCCCGGCCGCTCTTACTCGTGCGAAGTATGTGACAGACTACGTTGTTCTTTTCTATGGCGGCGGGATGCCAGCACCACGCCCATGCTTACGGTTCCTGTGGCGAGGGCGAGCAGGATGCCCTCCCCGCCTGCCCGGGGGAGTACGCCTGCAGACAGGTACGTGTATCGGAGGGAGGTGTCCGGCTGCTGGGGTGCGCCGCCCAGCGTGTAGTCCACGCCGACCGTGACCGTGCCCGGTGCGTGTGCGGGCGTGAGCACGGTGACACTATTGCCATCGCCGCGCGTCAAGCCTGATGCGGGGGTCTGGTCGAATCTGACGCCGGTGATCACCAGCTGCAGGTTGAACACCACCGGTACAGGATTTGACTTTTCGTTTGTGGTGCCGTCGCCGAGCTGGCCATAGTTGTTGTTTCCCCATGCCCAGGCGTTGCCGTCGCTGCCCAGGGCCAGTGAATGATATTCTCCGGCGCTGACCTGCTCGTAGGTGAGGTCCGTGGGCGCGTCTGCAGGCTTCTTCACCATGACTGGCGTATGCCGTTCGGTGGTGGTGTCGTCGCCGAGCTGCCCGCGGTCGTTGAGCCCCCATGCGTAGGCGTTGCCGTCGCTGCCCAGGGCCAGTGAATGATATTCTCCGGCGCTGACCTGCTCGTAGGTGAGGTCTGTGGGCGCGTCTGCAGGCTTCTTCACCATGACTGGCGTATGCCGTTCGGTGGTGGTGTCGTCGCCAAGCTTGCCATTTTCGTTGTCCCCCCATGCCCAGGCGTTGCCGTCGCTGCCCAGGGCCAGCGAATAAGTGCGTCCGGCGCTGACCTGCACGTAGGTGAGATTCGTGGGCGCGCCTGTAGGCTTCTTCACCATGACTGGCGTAGTCCGGTAGTAGGTGTCCGTCCCGTCGCCAAGGGTGCCATAGCTGTTGTCCCCCCAGGAGTAGGCTTTCCCGTCGCTGCCCAGGGCCAGTGAATGCCAGGTTCCGCCGCTGACCTGCAGGTAGGTGAAATTCGCGGGCACGCCTGCAGGCTTTCTCACTTTGACCGGCGTATGCCGTTCGGTGTAAGTTCCATCTCCGTGCTCGCCATGCTGGTTGAATCCCCAGGCGTAGGCGTTGCCGTCGCTGCCCAGGGCCAGCGAATACCAGAATCCGCCGCTGACCTGCAGGTAGGTGAAATTCGCGGGTGCGCCTGCAGGCTTCTCCACTTTGACCGGCGTAGCCCGGTTGGTGGTCGTCCCGTCTCCGAGCTGTCCGTAGTTGTTTAATCCCCAGGCGTAGACGTACCCATCGCTGCCTATGGCCAACGAATGGAAGCCTCCGGCGCTGACCTGCACGTAGGTGAAATTCGCGGGCGCGCGTGCAGGCTTTTTCACCATGACCGGTGTAGTCGTCCGGGTGGCGTAAGAGGCCGTCCCGTTGCCGAGCTGACCGTTGCTGTTGCCCCCCCATGCGTAGGCGTTCCCGTCGCTGCCCACCGCCAAGGTAAAACCATGGGAATAATCAGTGTAGTGTGTTGATCCGCTGACTTGGCTGAACCTGATGCCTCGCCTGGTGCTGTCAGGCGGGGTGATGGTCGTGGATTCGTTGCCTGTCTGGCCGCCCTTGTCGGGGCTGATGCTCCACGTGCTGTTCCTGCTTTCAGTCCACTTGGCGGTCAGAGTCAGGTCCTTGGTCACAGGCTTGCTGAAATCATAGGCGACCTCGTCGATGAACCACCCGTCGAACAGATAACCTTCACGCTTCGGGTCGGGGGAGGGCCTCTTCGCCCTGCTGTTTGGGGTGGAGAAATTCTGGTCTTCAGGTTTGGGATTTCCTCCGCCCGTGTCGAAGTGGACCGTAAGCGTGGATCTTGGTTCGGCGTCTCTAGTCAGCGGCTGGTCGACCGTGTAGTTAAGGCTTCTGGTGAAGGGCTGGCCGTCCTGCCTGCCGGTGATGAGGATGACGGTTTGCCTTGGTTTGAGTCCAGGAATCTCCACCTTCCAGGAGCTGTCTTTCCTGCTGAGCATCAATGCTTGGCCGTCCATGCTGGCTGATTCCAGGGTGGGCGCTTGTGCGGTGTCGAGTCTGGCTGGCTTGCCGGCCTTGCCTTGCTCGTCCGGGCTCCACGTGAGCATGCTGCCTTGTCGGTCGATGGCGGTGACCCTGCTGGCGGCTTTGGCGGCCTGCGCATACTGCTGGTTCTCGTTGTCCGCGCGCTTGGGGGCTTCTCCGGGCTTCCAGGCCCAGACGCGGCCGTCCTTGCCGGTGATCATAGCCTGCTCCTTGTTGGCTGTAATCCTGCTGGCTTTCAGGCTTTCCGGCAGGCTGACGGCTGTGAAGCTAGTTGTGCTGTCGGCCTGGTAATAGGTGTGACCGTCCGTGTCCAGGAGGAGATAGCCCTGGTTGAGAGCTTGGACTTGGACGATACGCGTGCCCGGGTCTTGTTTAAGATCTGCGGGCTTGGCTTCTCCGGTGTTGTTCGCATCCCATGCCCAGGCTTGCCCGTCCGCGTCCACGATGAGGGCCCTGCTGGCGGAGGTGGCGGCGGTAACGGCCTGCGCCTGTCCGGGCAGGCTGGTTGTGGTCTGCTGTGTAAGTTTCGGATTCTGATTCTGACTGTCGGCCTGACTGGCCCGGAAAGCGTGGACCCTTCCCTGCCGGTCCACGGCCAAGAGCCGGTCATCGTTTATGCTGATGCTCGTGAACCCAGTGTTTCGGACGGCATCGAGGATGGTGGACGTTGTTTGTCTGCTGGTCCAGGTGTAAATGTGCTGGTCGGATCCGAGCGCGGCCTGCCATCGGCTACCGGCTTCGGCCTGCAGATAATGGAAGCCGTCGGGAGCCTGGGCGGGGAAAGGAACCTGCACGGGTGTGCTGTCTTTCGTCCATGTATAGATGCGGCCGTCGCCGGTCAGGCCGACCATTTGCTCTCCTGCGGCCTGGATATTGCTGAAACATGGCTCTTGTCTACTGGGTGAGCTGATGGTCACCCATGCGCCGGAGGCGGGCCCGTGGTCCGGGCTCAGCGTCCAGTCCGTGGCTTTGGTCCATTTTGCAGTCAGAGTCATGTCCTGGAGGACGGGGGTCTGGAAGTAGAAAGGCTGGTTGTCGAGTGTCCACCCGTCGAACCGGAAGCCGGTACGTTGAGGATTGTATTGCGGGGGAGTGGCAAGGGTGCCGGTTTTTACATCCTTCTGGGTGGGTTTGTTTCCATCGTCCGGTTCGAAGCGCACTGTATGCGTGGTTTGATTTTCTGTCTTTTCGGTTGATTTAGCCTGAGCGGATCCTGTGTTGTCAGATGTATTCGTCGTCGATGACGGGGTGCCTGGATTTGCTGTTGGGCTTAATGGTGTGGTGGTTTGTATTGGTGATGGCGAGGGCAGTTGAGTGTTGGTCGCGGTGCTGGGGAGAGTGCCGGGGGTTTGCTTAGCTACGCGAGGGGTCTGACGACCCCCCCCCGGTGAGTATGGGAGCGTCCGCCTGGGCGGATGCGACGCCCATGCCTGCCAGCAGGCCCAGCAGGATGGTCATCATCGCCAGCGCGTGACGCAGTTGGGAAACCAGATGCATGACTCGTAAACCCCTTCACCAAACACCAAGCGGAGCAAACACCGCTTGTCTATTCAAAATTCTGCCTGCCAGCGCCAGCCATGCATCGTATTGCATGAACCATGGCGGAAACCAGTCATCTTCTTGACATCCCCCGCTTATCACCTTACCACCGAGCTCACAGACAACACACACGTGCCGGAGCTAGGCGCACGAATGCAAGGAGACCCCGCCCTCTGCTTAGCGTCGCTTCGTTAACCAGTGCTACAACTTCTAGACTCCTATCTGTCTGGAAGCAAATCGGGCTGACTAATCAGACGAAGGAAAGCGAGGCATGACTGAGGGCACAAATCTGATCTGGTTGCCCTTCTCGGCGGCTTATCCCCTGTTTTGCGAGGATCAGAAGGGACAGGCCGCTAGTCAGAGATAAGGCCAATGCCGTTCTGGCGGAAGTATATGGGTGGCCCCATTGCGTTGGGGGAGTTGGGGCCACCCTTGTGGTCCGGGAGTGTGTTGGGGATAGTGATAACCCGGACCTGCTTACACGAGGGAAGTCTTTATTGTTGTCGGCTGTGGGTTTCCAGCCGGTGGCGCCTGGCTGCTGCGGCGCATGCGAAGGCGATCAGCCCGGCGATGAGCAGGGGAAGCAGGCCGCCTCCTCCGGCCCTGGGCAGCACGCTGATGGAGGTGTACCGGTACCTGTTGCTGGTGTCGGGGGTCTGTGCGATTCCGTTCAGCTTCCAATCGATGGTGACGGTTGACGTGCCGGGCATGTGCGCCGGCGTGGTCGCCGTCCAGGTGCCGTCGGAGTTCCTGGTCAGGTCGGAGGCTTCCACGTCGTCGAATTGGACATGCGTGGGGATGCCAGGCCTGGGGAAGGTGTCCTTGGCCGGGCTGGCGTCCTGAGCGCTGCCGGTGTCACGGCCCAGCTGGCCGCTTTCGTTGTCTCCCCAGCTGTAAAGGTTGCCGTCGGATCCCAGGGCCAGGCAGTACGATGCTCCTGCGCTGGCCTGGGTGAAGGTGATCCCTGCCGGCGTATCCACCTTGTTGGGCCTGTCTGACGAGGTTTTGCCGCTGCCGCCCCAGGTGTAGAGGCTACCGTCGGAACCCAAGGCAATGGAATGCGCGCCTCCGGCGCTGGCTTGGGTGAAGGTGATGCCAGCCGGGGTTTCAACCTTGCCGGGCTTGTCTGCGGGAGTGCTGCTGGTGTCGCGGCCCAGGCGCCCATTGGCGGTGTTGCCCCAGGTGTAGATGCCGCCGTCGTCGCTTACGGCCACAGAGTGGCTTTCGCCTGCGCTGGCCTGGGTGAAGGTGATGCCTGCCAGGGTGTCGGCTTTGCCGGGCTTGTCTGCGGGAGTGCTGGTGGTGCTGCGACCGAGTTCGCCGTGGGTGTTGTCGCCCCAGGTGTACACGTCGCCTTGCGTGTCCACAGCCACCGTGTGGCCCCAGCCTGCACTGACACTGGTGAAGGTGACATCTGCCGGGGTGTCGGCTTTGCCGGGCTTGTCTGCGGGGTTGTTGCTGGTGACGGTACGGCCCAGCTGGCCAGCGCTGTTGTCTCCCCATGTGTAGATGTTGCCATCCGAGCTTAGGGCTACGACATGGGATCCGCCTGCGCTTGCCTGGACGAAGGTGATGCCTGCCGGGGTATCCACCTTGTGGGGCCTGTTGGCTGGGGTGTTGCTGGTGACGGTACGGCCCAGCTGGCCTCGGCTGTTGTCTCCCCAGCTGTAGAGGCTGCCATCAGAGGCCAGGGCCACGGAAAATCCGTAGCCTGCGCTGACATGGACGAAGTTGACGCCTGCAGGAGCTTCCGCCTTGCTTGGATGACTGTCCTGCTTGTCGGTGGTGTCACGGCCCAGCTGGCCGCTTTCGTTGTCTCCCCAGGTGTAGAGGCTTCCATCAGAACCTACGGCTGCGGAATGGAGATCTCCTCCGTCAGCCTGGCTGATGCGGATGCCGCGTGCTGGCGGTGGAGTCAGCGTGACGGTCTGGCCGCCTGACTCGGGCCCGTTGTCCTTGTCGAGCTTCCATTTGTTGCTGTCGACACTGCTCCAGTGGGCGGTCAGGGTCACCTTGTCGGTGACCGGCCTGCTGAAGTCGTAGGCTGTGTCGCCGATGAACCAGCCGTCGAACAGGTGTTTATCCTTGGTAGGATCCTTGGCGGGGCGTTTCACTCGGTTTCCCTCAGTCGCGAATTGGAAACCGAACCCAGTGCCACCGTCGGGGTCGAAAACGATGAGATAATTGCCTAGGTACCTGTAGGACAAGTGTGCGTCTGCACGCTCGCCGTTCATCCTCCAGGTGATGACTGTATCTACTCTGCCATGGTCATGTGGGGGCGTGGTGACGCTCCAGGTGCCGTCCGAGTTGGGGTCGAGGTTGGTTCCGGGTGTACCGCTGAAACTCACGTTAACGGGCTTGGGATCCTCGGGGAATGCGACCATGCCGGGGCTGCTGTCGTACTTGCCGCTGGTGGGGCGTCCCAGTTCGCCATACTTGTTTTGTCCCCAGCTGTACAGGTTACCGTCGGAGCCGATGGCCAGGGAGTGGGAATAGCCGGCGCTGACCTCGGTGAATTGTGCGACACCTGCTGGTGTAGGCACTTTGCCCGGCTTGACGTCGTATTTGGCTGACCCGGTGTCGCGGCCCAGCTGTTTGCAATCGTTTAGTCCCCAGCTGTAGAGGTTGCCATCCGAACCCAAAGCCAGGGAATGCCTGTGTTCTGCGCTGACCTTGGTGAACTTCGTGACGCCTGCCGGCATGGTCACCTTGCGCGGTGTGCGGTCTTGTCTCGCCGGGGCGGTGTTGCGTCCTAGCTGGCCATATTCGTTCCATCCCCAGCTGTAGAGACTGCCGTCTGAGCTGGTGGCCAGGGATGTCCACTCTCCAGCCTTGATCCAGGTGAATTTCTTGACGCCTGCCGGCATGGTCATCTTGCGCGGTGAACGGTCACGGAAGGGATATCCGCCGGCGTAGCGTCCCAGCTCGTCATAAGTGTTGTCGCCCCAGCTGTAAAGGTCACCGTCCGAGTCTAGAGCCATGGAGTAGAAGGTTCCTGCGCTGATTTGAGTGATTTTTGTGATGCCCTTCGGCAAGTTCACCTTGCCTGGCTTGACGTCGTATATGGCAGAACCCGTGTCACGTCCAAGTTCGCCGTACTTGTTTTCTCCCCAGCTGTAGAGGTTGCCGTCCGATCCCAGTGCAAGGGAATGCCATTTTCCTGCACATGCTTGGGTGAAGTGGACGCCGGCCGGTGGAGTGACCAGCTTCGGCTGATTGTCTATCTGGGGGTTGTCTTTTGGTGTTGTGCTGACAGTTTCGCGTCCCAGTTCTCCGTCGGCATTGTTCCCCCAGCTGTAGAGATTGCCGTCTGAACCGATGGCCAGGAAATGGGTGTAGCCTGTGCTGACCTGGGTGAAGTGGACGCCGGTCGGCGGGTTGACCAGGCTTGGCGTGCGCTTTTCGTCTTCAGGAGTCCCCAATTTGTAGTTGTTGTCTCCCCACCTGTAGAGGTTGCCGTCCGAGGCTATGGCCTGGGAGCCTTCTTCTTTTGCTGGGACGATGTGGCTGAAGCGTATGTCTGGTGTGGTGGGCGGGGTCAGGGTGATCCTGGTGTATTCTGTGGCTTTCCCTGAGGTGGGGGAGAGGCTCCAGGCGCTGGTGCCCTTGGTCCAGTGGGCGGTCAGGGTGAGGTCTGTGGTGACGGGCTGGGTGAAGTCGTAGGCGACCTTGGAGTCGCCCTTGGCGTCTTTGGTGAACCAGCCGTCGAACAGGTAGCCGTCCTTGGTCGGGTCTTGCGCGGGTCGACTGGCCTGGGTGCCTTCGGCAATGGTTTGTGAGTCGACACTGCTGCCGTTGTCGCTGTCGAAGACGACCTGGTATGAAGTTGAACCTGGCTGAGCTCGGGCGGTGGTTGTGCTGACGGATGCGTCTGTTTGCTGGGCCGGGCTGATAGGTTTCGCGACGGCGTCGGCTGCAGTGAGGCCGCCGATGATCATGCTGGCTGGAAGAATGACGATAACCTTCAAAAGGTCTACAACAATGGCTGACCGGGAAGACGCGTCCGGATGGCACATGATCGCTACAAACCCCTTTCCCAAGGTAAGGCGGTCCGATGATGAAAACCCCAAGTTTTTTCATCGGCTGCATGCCGGGTACGTTCCCGGTTGCTAAAAAGTACGCTAGCATGCAGGTTCGGGTCTGAAGGGGAGCAACACTCGGTTAAAACGGATAAAAAATATTATGTCAAGTTGGGAAGCAGATATTTTCCTCTAGGCGCAGAGGTAAAAATGAAAATGGGTGGCTCCCTGGTGTTAGCGGGGGGTGCGGAGCCACCCATCAAGGTCGGGCCGTTCTTGGGATGCGGCCCGACCATTTACTCGAGCGAAGTGAATTCGTGCCTGTGGCGTCCGGCTGCCAGAGCACCGGCGGCGGCAAGCAGGCCGGAGACGAGCAGGAGGAGTACCCCCGTGTTGCCTGTGAGGGGCAGAATGCCTTTGAAGGTATAGCTGAGGTGGGTCGGGGCTTGGTTGGCGGGACCCAGGGACCAGTCCACGATCACGTCAGACAGTCCCGGATTGTGGGCTGGCGTGGTCAGGGTGACTGACCCGTCCGCGTTCTGCTGCAGGCTGTTGGCTGCTGTTCGGTCGAACTTGACGCCGGTAATCAGCGGCGGCGGATATAGCGCCACCAGCGTCGGTGTAATGATCTTCGTATCGCTGTTGCTGCCGGTGCCGAGTTGCCCACGGTAGTTGTATCCCCAGCTGTAGCTCTTACCGTCCTGACCGATGGCCAGGGAACAAGCCGATCCTGCGCTGATCCGCGCGACCGCGAACCCCTTGCCTGCGTTGTCCTGGCCTGCGGGGGGTGACACTTGTGAGGGGACGAGCAGCTCGGAGGTGCCCTGGTTGCTGCCCAGCTGATCAAAGGTGTTTTCTCCCCATCCCCAGGCTGTGCCGCTCTGGTCGATAGCCAGCGAATATGTGGCTCCGGCGATGATTTGGGCGGCCTGGAATCCCTGGCTGGCATCGGCAGGGTTTTTTACCTGCGTGGGTGTGGACCGGTCGGTCAGCGTGCCATCGCCGATCTGGCCATCCGCGTTCATTCCCCATGCCCAGGCTGTGCCGTCCTGACCGATGGCCAGTGCGTGGACTTCACCGCTGCTGATCATCCTGGCCTTAAAGGTCTTGCTGGCGTTCTTGGGATCGGGCACGGGAGCTGGGTCGGCAGCATATGCGGTGCTGTATTTTCCTGTGCTTTGGCCGTTGCCGAGCTGTCCGTGGTTGTTGTATCCCCAGGTGTATACGTTGCCGTCGGCGTCCAGGGCCATGAGGAAGCTGTATCTTGCGCTTACCTGGACCGCCTTCAGCCCCTTGTCGGAGCCGCTGGGATCCTTGGCCAGGGCCGGCGTCAGTTTGGGCGCGCTATAGGTGTCCTGGTCCTTGGTTTCGCTGCCCCAGACGTAGACGCGCCCATTCAGGTCGATGGCTGCCGAGTCGGTGAATCCGGCGGTCACCTGGGTGGCCTTGAAGGGTTGTCCGTCTGGGCCCTTGACGGGCTGTGGCTTGGAGCGGTCTTGCCTGCTGCCGTCGCCAAGCTGGCCATATTGATTTTGTCCCCAGCTGTAGACGGTCTGGTCGGAGCCGATGGCCAGTACGTGGGTTCCGCCTGCGGCGACCTGCGTGTAGGTGAACCCGGTAGCTGCGCCGTCAGGCAGGGGGACCTTGGTCGGCGCGTACTGTGTGGCCGTCGTACTCGGATCCTGGCCCAGCTGCCCGTAGTCGTTGCCGCCCCAGGCGTAGGCATTCCCATCGCTGGTCACCCCTACAGAAAAACCGGCAAAATTATCGCTGGCGCTTATCTGGTTGAAGCGGATGCCCCGGCTGGTTTTGGGCGGGGTGATGGTCACCTGCTGGCCGCCCTGGGCATCGCCATTATTCGGGCTGATTGCCCAGCTGCCGATGTCTACAGGGCTCCAATGGGCGACCAGGGTGATGCTGCTGGTGACGGGCTGGCTGAAGTCATAAGCCACCTTGGATTCGCCTTTTGAGTCCTTGAGGAACCAGCCGTCGAACAGGCAGCCGTCTTTGGTCGGGTCTGCGATCGGGCGTGTGGCCTGCCTGCCTTCGGTGACGGACTGGGGTCCGGGCATGCCCGAGGGTGCTGTAGGGGAGTCACTGTCGGAAGAGAAAGTGACATGGTAGGTGTTCACGTATTGGTAGGTCAGGTGGGTGTCGGGCTGCTGGCCGTTCATGCCCCAGATGATGGTGACATCGGTCTTGCCTGCTGCATGCTGGGGCGTGGTGACGCTCCAGGTGCCGTTCGACTCGGCGATGAGGTTGGTGCCGGGCGTCCCGCCGAAGCTGACGCTGACGGGTCTGGGATCCTCGGGGAATGTGACTGTGCCGGGGTGGGCGTCAGAATGACCAGTGGTCGTGCGTCCCAACTGGCTTCGGCTGTTGTCTCCCCAGCTGTAGAGGTTGCCGTCCGAGCCTAGGATCAGGGAGGAGGTATTCTCTGCGTTGATCTGGATGCAGCTGATGCCTGCCGGCAGGGATACTTTGCCCGGTTTGGCATTTCTCATGCTGCTGGCGTCGCGTCCCAGCTGGCCGAATTTGTTGCTCCCCCAGCTGTAGAGGTTGCCGTCCGAGCCTACGGCCAGGGTGTGTTGGTTTCCTGCGCCGAACTGGGTGAATCTCGTGACGCCTGTGGGCAGCGTCACTTTGCCTGGATCGATGTTTTGTGTGGGTGTGTCGGTCTCTCGTCCCATCTGGCCGTAGGCGTTGTAACCCCAGCTGTAGAGGTTGCCGTCTGAGCCCATGGCCAGAGAACACCATCCCTGTGCGGCAATCGCGGTGTATTTCGTAACGCCTTTCGGCAGGATCACTTTGCTCGGCAGGGTTTCTGGCTGTTCGCTGTTGGTGTTGCGTCCGAGTTCGCCCTCGGTGTTGTCTCCCCAGCTGTAAATGTTGCCGTCCGAGCCCAGAGCCAGGGAATAGAAGGTTCCCCCGCTGATCTGGGTGCAGGTGATGCCTGTCGGCATTGACACTCTGCCTGGCGTGGCGTCGTAGGTCGCTGATCCCGTGTCGCGTCCCAACTGGCCTCGGCTGTTGTCTCCCCAGCTGTAGAGGTTGCCGTCCGAGCCGATGGCCAGGGATTGCGAGTATCCGGCGGTGAACTGGGTGAAGTGGACGCCGGTCGGCGGGGTGACCAGGCCCGGTCTGTCAGCTGGCGTGATGGTGGTGCTGCGTCCCAGCTGCCCGCTGTCGTTTAGTCCCCAGCTGTAAAGGTTGCCGTCCGAGCCCATGGCCAGGGAAAGGCTCATTCCTGCGCTGGTCTGGGTGAAGTGGACGCCGGTCGGCGGGGTGACCGGGCCTGGGGTGCCTTCTGGCGCCTTGCTCGGTGCGGTGGCTGGTATCTCATTGGTGTCGCGTCCCAGACTTGCTTTGTTTTCTCCCCAGCTGTAGAGGTTGCCGTCCGAGCCCGTGGCCAAGGTATGCCATAGACCCGAGCTGATGTGGCTGAATCGTACGCCGGGTTTGGCGGGTGGGACCAAGGTGATCTTGTCGCCTCCGGCGGTTGACCCGGCGGTGGGGGAGAGGCTCCAGGCACTGGTTCCCTTGGTCCAGTGGGCGGTCAGGGTGAGGTCTGCAGTGACGGGTTGGGTGAAGTCGTAGGCAAGATTGCCGGTGAACCAGCCGTCGAACAGGTAGCCGTCCCGGGTCGGGTCCTTGGCGGGCCGGCTGGCCAGTGCGCCGTCATCGACGTTTTGAGGGTCGATGCTGCTGCCGTCGGCGCTGTCGAAGGTGACGGTGTGCCTTGTTGAGCGTGCCTGGGGGCGGCTGTCAGGTGTTTGATCGTGTTCGGGTATGGTGTTCAGTGGCGATGGTGTGGTGTTCAGTGGCGAGGGTGTTGGTGTCAATGGGGATTGGGGTGTCGTCGGCGTGGCCTGCAGCGTTGGCTGGCTTGTGTCGGTGTCGGTGTTGGTGTCAGTGTCGGCTGTGGCGAGGCTGCCCATGATCAGACTAGCGAACAGGATGATGGCAAGCAGAAGGCTCACGGCAATGCATGGCTGGGCAGAAGCATCCCTATGGTGCATGATGGCTGCGAACCCCTTTCCCCAAACAGGTGGCTCGATGATGAAAATCCCCAAGTCGCTTCACGAGACGTGTGCCGGGGACCATCCCGACAGCTGTATTGCAGTCTATCACGCGCGGACGGGCAAGAGTGGGAGCAACACCAGGGCGAATAAGAAGGGTGGCTCCGCTGTGTTGGGGACTGCGGGGCCACCCTGTTTAACCTGGCCATCTTGGGGTATGGTCCGGTTGCTTACTCGTGTGAAGTCTTCAGACCTGCAGGCTCCGTACCTCTCGCCGATGGCGTCCGGCTGCTGCGGCGCAGGCGGCGGCGAGCATTCCGGCAGCCAGCAGGATCATGATCCCGCTGCTGCCTGCGTGGGGCAGGATGCCTTCGTAGGTGTAGGTCAGGTGTGCTTGAGTCTGGGCGATCCCGCCCAGGGTCCAATCCACGATCACATCAGCCTGTCCAGGATTGTGGGCCGGTGTGGTCAGGGTGACGGAGCCGTCAGAGTTCTGTTGCAGAGTACCAACTGCTGTCTGGTCGAAGCTGACACCGGTGATCAGCAGGACCGGGTTGAAGGCCACCAGAGCCGGAGTACTGCTCTGCGTCAGGCTTTGCTCGACGCCAAGCTGGTTGTACTGGTTGTCGCCCCAGGCGTAGGCGTTGCCGTCCTGGCCGATGGCCAGGGAGTGGTTTCGTCCTGCACTGGCACGTACGGCTGTGAGCTCGCCATCGGCCTTGCCCTGGCCCGTGGGCGGCGATACGCGCGTGGGCGTGGGCTGGTCGCTGGTGGTACCGTTGCCGAGCTGGCCGTCGGTGTTCCATCCCCATGCCCAGGCTGCGCCGTTCTGGTTGACGGCCAGGGAGTGGTGCACGCCGGCGCTGATCCATGCGGCCTGGAATGCTTGGCTGGAGTTCGTAGGATCCGGGATCTGCTTGGGGGAGGGCCGGCTGGTTGTCGTCCCGTCGCCCAGCTGCCCGTGGTCGTTATATCCCCATGCCCAGGCTGCGCCGTCCTGGCTGATGGCCAGGGCGTGGTTGGCGCCTGCGCTGATCTGTGTGGCTTTGAAGGTCTTGCTCGTGTCCTCGGGGTCGGGTACGGGTGCCGGGTCGGCGGCATATGTGGTGCTGTATTCTCCTGTGGCCGCGCCGTTGCCGAGCTGCCCGTAGTTGTCGTATCCCCAGGTGTAGAGGCTGCCGTCCGTGTCCTTGGCCATGATGAAGCTCCAGCCGAGGCTGACCTGGGCCGCGTGCAGTCCCAGGCCTGAGCCCCTGGGGTCCTTGGCCAGGGTCGGCGCCAGTTTGGGCGTGCTGTATGCGGTGTAATTGTTGTTTTCGCTGCCCCAAGTGTAGACGCGCCCCTGCGGGTCGATGGCAGCCGAGTCGTAGGCACCGGCGCTCACCTGGACGGCTTTGAAGGGCTGACCGTCCGGGCCTTTGACGGGCTGCGGCTTGGAGTGGTCGCTGGTGGTGCCGTCGCCCAGCTGCCCGTGGTCGTTGGCCCCCCAGCTGTAGACGATGCCGTCGCTGCCGACAGCCAGCACGTGGTAGCCACCTGCCGCGGCCTGCGTGTAGGTAAAGCCGGCGGCCACGCCGTCGGGCAGGGGAACCATGACCGGCGTTTTCTGCGTGGTGCTGTTGGCGGTGCCCTGGCCAAGCTGGCCGTGCTGGTTGCTGCCCCAGGCGTAGGCGTTTCCGTCGCTGGCCACGCCCACGGAGAATCCGTGGAAGTCCCCGGCCTGGTAGCCGCCGGCGCTGACCTGGTTGAAGCGGATGCTTCGACTTATTTTG
The DNA here is from genome assembly GCF_052606235.1 of Bifidobacterium sp. ESL0820. Lineage (NCBI taxonomy): Bacteria > Bacillati > Actinomycetota > Actinomycetes > Bifidobacteriales > Bifidobacteriaceae > Bifidobacterium > Bifidobacterium sp. ESL0820. The sequence continues at coordinate 1,004,311 of NZ_CP199594.1, read as the reverse complement.
GGCGGTGTGATGGTCACCTGCTGGCCGCCCATCGAGCTGCCCTTGAACGGGTTGATCGACCAGCCGCCGGTGTTGGCAGGGCTCCAGTGCGCGACCAGCGTGATGCCTGCGGTGACCGGCTGGCTGAAATCATAGGCCACATTGGAGCCGCCTTTGGCATCCTTGAGGAACCAGCCATCAAAGCGATAGTCATTCCAGATCGGATCTGCTGGTCGTTTAACCCGGTAGCCGTTGTTGACGGTTTCGCTATTTGCCGCACTGCCATTGGCTGGGTCGAAGGTTACGGTGCGCGGTGTTCCTATGTAGGTGTAACCCAAATATACTGTCTGGTCTGGCTGCGGGGCACTCAGCCTCCATGTCACGGTGATGGGAACCCAGCCTTCCGCATGCTGCGGCGTAGCGAAGGTCCAAGTGCCGTCGATATTGAATGTCGCTTCCGTAATGGCTGTTTCATCGAAGGTGACGCTGGTAAGTATAGGCGATGCGGGGAATGTCAATTGACCAGGTGAATAGGCATCGTTGCCGATTGTGCCCCTGCCGATTTGGCCGCCATTGTTAAGTCCCCAGGTGTAGAGGTTGCCGTCCGAGCCGATGGCCAGACAATGGAAGTTTCCCACAACGGCCTGAGAGGCGGTGATGTTCGTTGGCATAGCGACTTTGCCGGGTTGCATGACTGAGCCGGAAGCAGTACGTCCCAGTTCGCCGGCATCGTTGAATCCCCAGGTGTAGAGGTTGCCGTCCGTGTCCATGGCCATGCTGAACCAGTATCCGCCATAGGCTTTGACGATTTGTGTGCCTTCAGGTATGCCCACAAGGCCTGGCTTGTTTCTAGGTATGCTGTCGGTGTCCCGTCCCAGCTGCTTGCAGTCGTTGTTTCCCCAGCTGTACATCTCGCCTTTCTGGTCAATGGCCATGGAGTGGAACATGCCTGCAACGGCTTGAGTGAAGGTGACGCCTGCAGGCGTTTCCACTTGATCTGGCTGGCTGGTTGAAGAACTTCCGATGTCCCGTCCCAGCTGGTCGTAGTCGTTGCTTCCCCAGCTGTACAGCTTGCCGTCCGAGCCCAAGGCCAGAGTATGGTTCATTCCTGCGCTGGCCTGTGTCCAGGTGAAGCCGGGCTTGGCATCTGCAGGTTTTCCGGCCACTCCCACGGGAACATTGTCGTCGGCATCGGTTGGACGTCCTAGTTCGCCATATTCGTTGTCCCCCCAGCTGTACAGGTTGCCGTCTGAGCCGAAAGCCATGGAGAATCCGTTTCCTGCGATAGCCTGGGTAAATTTGACTCCTGCCGGCGCTTTCACCTGGCCTGGCTGATCGGTTGAGGCCCCTCCGGTGTCGCGTCCCAGCTGGCCATCCTGATTGTCTCCCCAGCTGTAGAGGTTGCCGTCTTTATCAATGGCCAAGCAGTAGGCGCCCGCCGCACTGACTGAAACAAAAGTATGATGAGCGTTGCCAGGTATAGTCACCATCCCTGGCCGGTTATCGGCCAGTATGGCGAGTTTTCGACCCAGCTGTCCATTTCTGTTGTAACCCCATGTGTACAGGTTGCCGTCGGAGCCAAGGGCCAGAGAGTGGTTCTTTCCTGCACTGACTTGGCTGAATCGTATGCCTCTTGTGGCAGGTGGCGCAAGCGTCACATTGGTGTTGCCGGAGGTGGGGCCACTATTCGGGTTAATGCTCCAGTCGCCTGATCCCTTTGTCCAGTGAGCTTTGAGAGTCAGATTGTTGGTGACGGGCTGGCTGAAGTCGTAGGCGATGGGCGTATCGCCATTGAACCAGCCGTCAAAAAGGTAGCCGTCCTTGGTGGGATCGTCGGGCCGTTTTGCCTGTTTCCCATCTGTGACGCTTTGCTGTATATCAGCGCCCTGCAGGTTTGTGAAGGTGACGGTGTATTGGGTGGATGAGCGAGCCAGCTTCTGGCTGTCAGGACTTTTATGCTTGTCGGTTCTGTCGGGTTCGACGTGCGTGGGGTTCAGGGGAGAGGGTGTGGATAAGGGAGATGCTGGTGTTGCCAGCGATGTTGCCTTGCTGGAGGAAATACCGGAATTTTGCTTAGCTACGCGAGGGGTCTGACGACCCCCCCCCCCCCCCGGTGCCTCCTGTTGTGGCAGGCGCGCTTGCGCCGGCCACAACAGGCTCGCTGGCGGTCGTGTCGGCCGCAGCGAGGCCACCAGCGATCAGACTTGCCGGCAGGATGACGGCGAGCAGAAGGCTGACGGCCATGACCGGACGACTGTGCGTGTTCGTATGCTGACGCATGGTAAACATGATCCCCTTCCCCAGGACCTGCGGCTACATGCCCGGAACTCCCCAGTCCGGATCCCCCGCCGCATGCCGGGCACAATCCCGGCCTCATCTGCAATAATTTTATCACCCTGGTGGACATGACTATCCACTCTTCGCCAAGGTCAGTGATGTGTGCCAGAAAATCGATCCTGCTTTATCTAAGGAATGTCTATTCTGTTCGACTTATCGATCCTCCTGGGAGAGCCGTTGCAAAAGAGAATGAGTGGCTCCGCTGTATTGGGGGAGTGCGGGGCCACCCTGTTTAGCCGGGCTGTCTTGGGATGCGGCCTGGCTGCTTACTCGTGCGAAGTTTTCAGGCTTGCAGACTGCGAGCCTCCCGCCGATGGCGTCCGGCGGCTGCGGCGCCGGCGGCGGCGAGCAGTCCTGTGACCAGCAGGATTATGGCCCCGCTGCTGCCGGCATGGGGCAGCATGCCTTCGTAGGTGTAGGGCAAGTGCGCTTGGGTCTGGACTATCCCGCCCAGGGTCCAATCCACGATCACATCAGCCCGCCCCGGATTATGGGCAGGAGTGGCCAGGGTGACGGAGCCGTCGGTGTTCTGCCGTAGGGTGCCGATCACTGTCTGGTCGAACCTGACCCCGGTGATGTTCAGGGGGGTGGGGTCGAACATGGTCTGTATGGGTTTGGGGCTGCTGCCTGTTGTGGGGATGCTGGTGTTGCCGAGCTGGTTGTAGTCGTTCTTGCCCCAGGCGTAGGCGTTGCCGTCCTGGCCGATGGCCAGGGAGTGGTTGTGAGATGCGCTGATGCAGACGGCCTTGAATCCCTGGCCTGTGCCGTTCGGACCGGTCACTTTCGTTGGGGTTTCCTGCGCGTTGGTGTTGCCGTTGCCGGTCTGCCCGTATTGGTTCCAGCCCCAGCCCCAGGCGTTGCCGTCCTGGTCGATGCCCAGGGAATGCCATGTGCCGGCGCTGACGCGGGTGGCTTTGATGGTTTTGCCGGTGTTGGAGGGGTCGTTCGTGGGCCTTGTGTAGTTGGTGTCGTTGACCTTGCCCCAGGTGTACAGGCTGCCGTCTTCCTTTCCGATGGCGAGGGCGTGCCTGGTGCCTACGCTGATCTGCGTGGCTTTGAAGGTCTTGCTGGCATCCTTGGGATCTTGGACCGGCTTCGGGTCGTTGGCATAATCAGCGTTGCCGTCCCCTGTGGCGGTTCCGTTGCCAAGCTGACCGTTGGTGTTGTATCCCCAGGCATACACGCTGCCGTCCTCGTCCAGGGCCAGCATGAAGCTCCATTTGACACTGACCTGGACCGCGTGCAGCCCCTGGCTGGAGCCGTTGGGGTCCTTGGCCAGGGTCGGTGCTGGTTTATCCGTTCCGTAGGAGGAGTAGCTGTTGTGCTCGCACCCCCAGGTGTAGACGCGGCCCTGATCGTCGATGGCGGCTGAATCGTAGGCTCCCGCGCTAATTTGCACGGCTTTGAAGGACTTGCCTGTATAGGGGCTGTTGACAGGCTGGGGCTTGTACCGGTCCGTGGTGGTGCCGCTACCAAGCTGCCCATGATTGTTGCGGCCCCAGCTGTAGAGGATTCCGTCGGAGCCTATGGCCAGGGTGTGGGCACCGCCTGCGGCAACCTGAGTGTAGGTGAAGCCGGCGGCCACCCCTTCAGGCAGGGGAACCTTGGTCGGTGTCTTCTGAGCGGATGTCTTGGCTGGGTCTTGGCCCAGCTGCCCATACTGGTTGTTGCCCCAGGCGTAGGCGTTCCCGTCGCTGGCCACTCCTACGGAGAAACCAATGACGCTGTCCTGCTCGCCGCCGGCGCTGACCTGATTGAAACGGATACCGCGGTTATGGCTGGGAGGGATGATCGTCGCCTGCTGGCCACCCAGCACATTGCCTTGGCTAGGATTGATCGACCAGTGCGTGTCGATTGGAGACCAATGCGCTACCAGACTCAGATCGCCTGTGACAGGCTGGCTGAAATCGTAAGCCACGTCAGAGCTGCCATCAGCATCATTAAGGAACCAGCCGTCGAAACGATAACCGTCTGATTTCGGATCAGGATAGGGGCGCTTTGCTTGCTCGTCCTCTGCAACGGATTGGGGCATTGGCATATCCACAGCGGTTATTCCTGAGTTGTTTGAGTTGCCAAAAGTTACAGTTCGCTTAGGCCCGTCGTACCAATAAGATAGACGTGTTTGTCGTTGTCCGTTCATAACCCAAGTAATGATTACTTCCACCCTTCCTTTTGTGTGTTTGGGGGTGGTAGTGCTCCAGGTACCGTCTGAGTTGCTAACTAAACTTGTCCCTCCAGGTTTTCCATCAAAGGTGATACTGGTGGCTACGGGTGCTTCAGGGAAGGTAATTTGACTCGGGCGATCGGTACTGACTTTAGTGCCGTTGCCGAGTTGTCCTTGATCGTTCTTTCCCCAACTGTAGAGGTTTCCGTCAGATCCGAGCGCTAAATAATGCTGTGCCCCTGCTACAGCCTGTGTAATGCTGACTCCGGCTGGGATACCAGTTACTCGGCCATTGCTTCCATATACACCCCATGTGTACACGGAACCACTTTCATCAAGGGCTAGACTGCCTCTTCTTCCCGCACTTGCTTTTGAAAAAACAACGCCTGTAACCTGCTTTATCTGGCTGGGGGTGGCATTTGATCCAGTCCCGCTTCCCTGCTGACCGAAGTCATTATTTCCCCATGCGTACAGATTACCGTTGGTGTCGACGGCCAAGGAATGCAAATAACCAGCACTAGCATTGGCGATGGAAATTCCATCCAGCCCTCGAACCTTGGTTGGTAGGCTATTTGGTTTATTAGTCCCGCTGTTCTCGTCACGCCCTAATTGGCCATTATCATTGCTTCCCCAGCTGTATAAGTTTCCGTCAGAGCCAAGGGCCAGAGAGTGAAAACCTCCTGCGCTGGCCTGAGTCCAAAAGAAAGTAGCGGAAGCATCTTTGGGCTTAGTAACCAGACCAGGCGTAGCGTCATAAGTGTAGGAAACCGTGGAACGTCCTAGCTGGCCGCTGGCGTTGTTTCCCCAGCTGTATAAGTTGCCATCGGAGCCAAAGGACATAGAGGAATTGCCGCTTGTGCTGGTTTTTGTCCATGTGAAGCCGGATACGACGTTTGCAGGCTTGCTTACAGGTTTTGGCTTTTGATCGGATTCCATCAGACCGTCATTACCTTTTGGAGTGATGCGGCCCAGTTGACCTTCTTCGTTGTTTCCCCAGCTGTAGAGGTTCCCGTCCGAGCCTAAGGCCATTGAGACATCGTAGCCTGCAATGGCTTGAGTCCATGTAAAGGTATCAGATACTCCATCCGGTTTTGAAGCAATACCCGGTTTGGCGTCATATGTGTTAGTTCCGGTTTCTCTCCCTAACTGACCTTCTTTATTGTTTCCCCAGCTGTAGAGGTTCCCGTCGGAACCTATGGCTAAGGAATGGTTGTCTCCTGCGCTGATTTGGCTGAAACGGGTGCCAAGCATCGTTGGAGAAGTCAGTGTGACCGGGGTGTTTCCTGCTGTGGACCCGTGGTTGGGATTAAGGTTCCAGGTATTCGAGCCCTTAGTCCAATGGGCTTCCAGTGTAATTGTGTCTGATACGGGCTGGCTGAAGTCGTAAGCGATTGAGGTGTTCCAGATAAACCAACCATCGAAGGCGTATCCAGGGCGGATTGGATCAGTTGGTCTGACCGCACAGTTGCCATCGGTGACAGTCTGTTCAATTGTAGTGTTTCCACCCACTGGGTCTTTATATGTAACGGTGTGCGAGGCTGATGAGCGTGCACGAAGTTGGCTGCCGGCAGTCTTGTCGCTTGCGGTCTTTTTTGGCACGGGTTGTGCAGACGGTGTTGGATTTGTTGGATGTAGAGGTGATGGGGTGGCCAGTGGTGATTGGGGCGTTGATGGTGTGGATGTTGGTGTTACGTTGCTGGGGAAAGTGCCGGGGTTTTGCTTAGCTACGCGAGGGGTCTGACGACCCCCCCCCCCCCCCCCCGGTGCCTCCTGCTGTGGCAGGCGCGCTCGCGCCAGCCACAGCAGGCTCGCTGGCTGTAGTGCTGGCATCGGCGCTGGTGCCAGCAAGGAGACCTAAAGGCAGGATGACGGACAGTAGAAGACCGACGGCCGCGGTCGGTCTGATCGACATACACTGATGCTGACGCATATTAAGCAGAATCCCTTTCCCCAAAGACTGACACCACCGGTCCCTAACGGTAGAGCTGTCCCTGGAGGCTTTCCTGACGTTACGCATATCCCCATCCCTCTGTGCGAGGGTGCGAGCAGGAAGCCTTACGTTTTTCAACTATACTACCTACCGATAAGGTCCTCCCAGATGGAATGTCGGGTAAGCAATTCTGAGTCGGACTTCAACGTTGCTGGGTGCGTGACTAGGAATGATCCATTGACCACTAATCAGGCAGGCCAACCGGCAATCAGGGCGTGCAGGCCCTTGTGGTAGCTGGTCTCCATAAGGGCACTAATTCCGTCGTTCGTAGAGGCGAAAAGCGTCTTCAGGTCATCGAATCCTTGGGTGTCTGCGGCCAGCCTTTTGGCCAGATCTGTATTGGTCTGGCCGCCCGCACCGCCGACCGGGGGAGAGGCCTGGGCGATGGCACTGCCCAGGGTCAGTCCTGCAAGGCTGTTGAGCAGGTGGATGGTGTCGGAATCGACCTTGAGCCCGTGGGCGGTCAGCTGGTTCAACCAGGTGCTGACCATGTGGAAGGACTGGTCGGTGTTGATGGGATGCGTGGCCATGAGCGGGAGCGCCCGGGGATGCGAAAGCAGCGTCCGGTGAACCTGGAGCATGACCTCTTCCAGTGCTTGCCGCCATCCCATGCCCTGTGGTATGGAGTCCAGGTCAGTGGCTGACTGCCAGATGAGCTCGACGATCCCATCAAGCAGGGCGGCCTTGCTGGGTACATGACGGTAGATGGCTGGTCCTGACACTCCCATCTGCTTGCCCAGGGCGCGGATGTTCAGGGCCTCCAGTCCGTGCTCGTCGACGAAATAGAGGGCGGAACGCAGAACGTAGTCGCGGTTGAGTGTCGTCTTGACGGGTGCCTTGGGTGGGTCAGCCATGCTTCCTCACTCCTTCCGCTGTACTCCTCTCTTGAATAGTACCGTTGCCAGGAGAGCCAGGGCGAGCAGGAAGGCCAGCAGGATACGCAGGTCAGGCCATACATCCGCCATTCCGGCATGGTCGAAATTGATTTTTCCTACGGCATCCATGGCCCAGTAGACGGGGCTGCCCTTGGCCAGCTTCTGTGCCCAGTCCGGGAATCCGGAGACAGGGCTGAGCGCGCCGCCCATGCCAGCCAGGAGCATGCCAAGAATGTTGTTGAAGGACATGGCCATGTTCTGGGAGGACGAGAAGATGTAGAGCAGCAGGCCGAAGAGGGTCAGCACAATCGAAATGAGCAGGCAGACCGCGGCCAGGGCCAGGACTGATCCATTGGGCCGATAGTGGTAGAGCGCCGTCCCGATCAGCATGACCAGAGAAACCTGGACCACCTGCACCATGAAGGACACGCTCAGTTTGGCCATGACCAGGTCGAAGAGGGAGACCGCCGACACCCGCATTCTGTCCCAGGTATGCCATTCGTGCTCCTGGAAGAAGAGTTGGAGGACCAGCTGCAAGGAAAACATGGCGAAAAGAATGGCGAACCCAGGAAGCGCCTGCTCGGATCCATTGGCGCCCAGATGCCCCTGGGCCCTCAGTGAGTCCCGGTAGGAGGGCAGCATGAAGGGGATGATGATCAGTGGAATGGCCACGATGACCGCCTGCAGCCAGATGCTTCGCAGCTCGATTTTGAAATTGAGGCGGAATGTCGCCAAGTATCCGTTGAAATGCATGGTGGTCACCTGTCTTCCCATGCTCGTGACCCGGCAGGATCGCTTGAAGATGTGCCCATGACGGTCATGTAGGCCGACTCGATGTCAGGCTGGACGATGGTGATTGATGCCAGACGGGCACTTTTCATGACCGGCTCCTGCAAGAGGCGGGCCAACTCCTGCTCTGGACTGGACACCGGGTGATCGGGCTCCAGGAAGCCGTCTGCCGTCCGCCATCCGGGGACCTGGCCTGGGGTCTGTCCGACGAAGGAGATGCGCAGGGAAGCTCGGGCATATTTGTGAAGCACCTCCTGCAAGGAGCCCTGGACCTGGATCCGCCCGTCGATCAGGAAGGCCAGGTCCGCGCCCATCTCTTCCAGCTCCTTCAGGTAGTGGGTGGTGTAGATGATGGTGGTGCCCTGCCGGCTCATGGCCTTGACCATGTCCAGTATTCTGGCGCGCGCCTCCACGTCTGCTCCGACTGTCGGCTCGTCCAGGAAGAGCACCGGGGGATTGTGGACCATGGCCATGGCGGTATGCAGGCGGCGCTTTTGCCCTCCTGATAGATTCTCGGCTGCTGTTCCTGACTGGGATCCCAATCCCATGAGCTCTATCAGTTCGTCGGCCCTTTTGCTGCCCTGCTTGGTGCTCAGTCCCTGCAGGCCGGCCATGCCGCGCAGGTTGTCTCGGACGCTGAGATGGGGATAGATGCCCAGGTCCTGGGGAGCAAGTCCGATGACCCGGCCGAAGATGCGCGAAGGGGTTCGATAAGGGTTGTGCCCCTCGACTGTGATGTGGCCTGAGTCCGGCTCGCCCAGCCCTGTCAAGGCCGAGATCAGGGTTGACTTGCCTGCCCCGTTCCTGCCCAGCAGGCCCAGGATGCTTCCGCGCCTGACTTCAAGATCCACACCCTTGAGCACCTGCCTGCTCCCGAATGATTTGCGCACCTGGCGACAGGACAGGGCATATTCCCCTGACTCGTTTCTTGCAGGTTGCAAGGTATACCTCCTGACGATTGTTGGTAGTTAACAATGTAAACTATAATAACCTTGTTAACAACTTAGTCTCACCATGATGCTTGTGGACTGCGCCAGCTCTCGGATATTCTGGCGTGGCGAGGTGGGGATATACGCCTTGCATCGTCTTGGAAGTACTATGCTTACCTCAGCAGTGTTGGGAATCCGATAATTACTATTCAACGAAGAAGACCCGGGGGATTGTTCAAGTGCGAGCGGGACAGGATGCTGTCTATGCTGCTATGCCACTGCTATGCCTTGGTTGGCCGTAGCCCTGGCTTAGTGATTCCGCAGGCGCCGGCCTTCAGGGTCCCGGTGGGCGTGGCAATAACTGGCGTATACAGTAGCTGGCCTATGACAGAAGAATGTTGGCCCTGCTTAAGAGGAAGCTCCAGTTGGGGAGCAAAGCAGAAGATTGAAAGAGATTAAAGAAATGGGGTGACCTCGCAATCTTGGGGGTTTGCGGGGCCACCCCGCTTACTCGGGCAAAGAGCTCAGTGGTGGCGGCTGCTGGTTTCCCGCTGGTGGGAGGCTGCTGCTGTGGCGCCTGCAGCGGCGAGCAGTCCTGTGGCGAGCAAGACAAGGAGGCCGGTGCTGCCGGCCATGGGCAGGATGCCTTCATAGGTGTAGCCCAGGTGTGCGGTCGTCTGCGCGACTTGGTCGATGGTCCAGTCGACGGCCACATCGACGTGTCCTGCGTCGTGGGGTGGGTTGGTGATGCTCCAGGTGCCGTCGTCGTTCCTGTACAGGCTGGTCCCGGGGATGCCGCCGAACTTGACGCCAGTGAGAACCACAGGCGCCGGATCGAAAGCAACCGCCATGGGGGCCGTGCTTTTGGTTGCCGTTTGATTGTTGCCAAGCTGCCCGTACTGGTTGTCGCCCCAGGCCCAGAGGTTGCCATCCTGCCTGATGGCCAGTGAATGGAGTTGCCCCGCGCTGCTTCGAATGGCCTTGAATGCTTGGGCCTTATTGGCAGGGTCCTTGATGAACGCGGGCTTTGTCTGATTGACGGTGTTGCCGATGCCCAGCTGTCCGTTGCTGTTTAATCCCCATGCCCAGAGATTGCCGTCTTGGCTGACAACAAGGGAGTGATTCACACCCGCGCTGATCTGAGTGGCTTTAAAACTTTGGCTGGTATTAGTGGGGTTCTGCACGGTTTGAGGCTTGTATTTATCACTGGTGCTACCATCGCCCAGCTGGCCGTACCCGTTGTATCCCCAGGTCCAGGTGTTCCCGTCCGTATCGATGGCCAGAGCATTCCAGCTTCCTGCGCTGATCTGGGTGGCCTGGAAGGACTGGTTGGGCAGTCGGGCCGGATTGGATGCGTAATTGGTGCTGTTACTGGTGTTGTTGCCGAGCTGGCCATTAGTGTTGTATCCCCAGGTGTACACGTTGCCGTCGGCATCCAGGGCCATGACGAAGCTCCAGTTGAGGCTGACCTGGACCGCATGCAAGGTCTGTCCGGGATTGCCCGGGTCAGCGGCCGGTGTCGGGTTCTTCCTAGCTGTGCTGTATGCAGGCGTCTGCCCCTTGCCTGTGCTTTCGCTGCCCCAGGTGTAGACGCGGCTTTCGGAGTCGATGGCGGCCGAGTTGGCGACACCGGCACTGACCTGTACGGCTTTGAATGGCTGGCCGCTGGTGTCCTTGACGGGCTGGGGCTTGTACCGGTCTGTGGTGGTGCCGTCGCCCAATTGCCCGTGATCGTTGCGTCCCCAGCTGTAGAGGATGCCGCTGGATCCGATGGCCAGGACGTGCGAGTCGCCGGCTGCAACCTGGGTATAGGTAAAGCTGGAATCCACGCCGTCGGGCAGGGGGACTCTGACAGGGGCCTTCTGCATGCTGGCATCGGCCGGTTTCTGAGCCAGCTGCCCGTACTTGTTGCTTCCCCATGCATAGGCGTTTCCGTCGCTGGCGACTCCTATGGAGAAACTGCTGGCGCTCGCGGTCTGGTAGCCTCCGGCGCTGATTTGGTTGAAGCGGATGCCTCGGTTGATTGTGGGCGGGGTGATGGTCACATGTTGTCCGCCGAGCACATTGCCTTTTTCGGGGTTCAGGGCCCAGTGGGTGTCCATCTTGGTCCAGTGGGCGGCCAGGATGACGTTGCCGGTCACGGGCTGGCTGAAGTCGTATGCGATCTTGGAGTCGTTGCCAGCGTCTTTGATGAACCATCCGTCGAATAGGCAGCCGTTTGCCTTCGGATCGGGGGAGGGGCGTTTGGCCTGTTTGCTTTCTGCGATGGTCTGGTTTTGGGGCATCCCGGAGGGTGCAGGGCAGGAGGTGTCCGCACTGGTGAAAGTGACGGTGTAGGAGTCCAGGTATCTGTAGGCTAGGTGGGCGTCCGGCTGTTGGCCGTTCAACGTCCATGAGACGGTCGTGTCCACTTTTCCTCGCGCATGTGCGGGCGTGGTGACGCTCCATGTGCCATCCGCGTTCTTGGTTATGTTCGTACCTGCCGATCCGCCGAAGCTGACAGCGGTGATTGTGGTGGTGCTCGGCAGGCTTACTCGGCCGGGGATGTGTCGTTCACTGGTGGTGTTGTCGCCCAGCTGGCCGTTTATATTGTTGCCCCAGGAGTAGAGGTTGCCATCCGAAGCCAGACCGAAGGATGTGTTGTCCCAACCGGCGCTTACCTGTAGCCAGGTCAGTCCAGAAGGTGTATTTGGCGGCGCTGCAACTTTGACAGAGGTGTTACGTTGAGTAGTGGTGTTGTCGCCCAGCTGGCCGTTTGCGTTGTCTCCCCAGGAATAGAGATTCCCGTCAGAACCTATAGCCAGGGATGCAAAAGATAGACTGCTGATCTGCTTCCAAGCGAATCCTGGGAGCGCTCCACTGGGTTTAAAAGCTTGTGTCGGACTGGGCTCATTATCAACAGCACCATTGCCTATATTGCCGCTTGCTCCGTATCCCCAACCATATATGTTGCCATCGGATCCGATGGCGAGAGAGTAATAATCACCCATTTTGGATTCTACCCAAATAAATCCGGAACCTGCTTTTTGCGGTGCAGCTACGCGTACGGGTGTTGGTTGATATCCTGTTGGTCCTCCGATACCCAGCTCATTAGTTCCATTATAGCCCCAGGAGTAGAGCCAGTTATCCGATCCCAATGCCAGGGAATGCCAACCCCAGCAGCTTATTTGCTTCCAAGTAAAACCGGCAGACACATTTGGTGGCGGGATTACAGGGACGGGAGTGTAACAATCGTTAGTAGTGCCGTCTCCCAGGTATCCGTATAGGTTGTTGCCCCAGCTGTAGAGCTTGCCGTTGGATCCTAAACCGAGAGCATGCAGGCTGCCTGCTGCGACCAGATTCCATGTGAATCCTGTCGGCACATTCGGTGGTAGAGCTACTGGGCCGGGAGTGTGGCGATCGTTAGTTGTGCCGTCTCCCAGGTATCCGTGTAGATTGTTGCCCCAGCTGTAGAGCTTGCCGTCTGACCCTAGGCCAAAAGAGAACATGTATCCGGCTGAAGCTTGGACCCAGGTGAAATTCTGGGATACGCCTTGGGGCTTCTTTACCTGGACCGGTTCATGACGTTCAGTTATTGTCCCGTCGCCGAGTTGGCCATAATCATTGCTTCCCCAAGAGTAAAGGTTGCCGTCCGAGGCGATTGCAAGAGTGTGTCCTCTTCCGGCGCTGACCTGGCTGAAGCGTATTCCGCGCGGCCCAGGCGGGGTCAGTGTGACTTTCGTGCCACCAGAAGCCGGTCCCTGCACGGGGCTCATGCTCCAATCCTTGCTCCAATGGGCGGTGATCTTTAGATCGTTGATGACTGGTTTGCTGAAATCGTAGGCAACTGGTGTATCACCAATGAACCAGCCGTCGAATAGGTAGCCGTTTCGAGTTGGATCTGCTGGACGTTTTACACGCTCGCCATCATTTACTGTTTGTGTTGTGTCGGTGCCTTGGGGATTGCTGAAGCTGACGGTGTGCGGTGTGGAGGCGCGCGCCTGCAGCCCGGCGTTGACTTTGTCTTCGGAGGAGCTGGTCTCGTTCGGCGTGGGAGAGAGGGAGGGGGTTGGCTGTGTGTGATTCAGTGGGGAGGATGTAGCGAGGGGAGAGGGTGAAGTAGGAATTGTTGCTGTAGGAGTGTTTGGAGTTCCTGTTGGCTGGGCGGTGATGTCAGGAGAATTGCTGGACTGTTGCTTAGTTACATGAGGGGTCTGACGACCCCCCCCCCCCCCCCGCTATTTTCTTGTGTGGTCGGCGCGACTGCGTCGGCCACGCCGGACTCGGTTGCAGCGTTGTCTGCCGTGGCATAGGTGCAGACCAGGAGACTTGCGGGCAGGATAATAGCCAGCATCAGGCTCACCAGCAAGGCCGGTCGAGTCGCTATGTTCGAGTGCTGACGAGGCATTAGTATGATCCCCTTCCCCAGGAATCGCAGCCGCATTGTCGATTATCCCCAACATTCGACGAATCAAGCGCCGAAGACAACTTTGGCCACTAATGACACATTAGCATAACCTCTGAGGGTCTAAAACAAACAAAATCAAGGAAACTCCCGTCTACTTTTTGACGATTTAATCGGGTCCGCCGGCTTTTCATCCGTGGCCGACCTTTCGTTCCTTAAGGGGTCATTACGACTTCAGTCAGCGAAGCAGGAAGAATACCAGGAAATAGATATGGATCAATGCAACAGCGAAGAAAGCAAACTCAAGACAGAGTTATGTATGCCAAAAGGGCAGTCTGGGACGAGATTGTCAAGAGTTAGGTAGGGAAGGCAGGAATAGCCACGCGCTTCGACAAGAAAGAGGATTAGCAGATGGATGGGATGGTCGTGCAGTGCAGGCCCCCGGATCTGTCAAAGCTCAATTAGAGCCTGTCCATCCATAACAGTTGGCGATGCAGTTGCCCTGGTTGTCGATAGCCGGCCCGCCGTCCCCCTTTTGCAGCTGCTCCCACAGGTTGGGATAGTCCTGAATGTTGAGGCTTCCTCCCTGATGTGGCGACGACGGAGCCGGAGCTTGCGCAGGCTGATACCTGCCGTGGTTGCCGGACGGGCGGTAGGAAGGCTGACGCTGGGTGGTGTCCTGCTGTTGAGCCGCTTGGGCTGCGGCCTGCTGGTCGGCCTGGCTTTTGGCCTGCATGGAGGCGTTCGCCTGGTCAATGGCTGCATGCAGGGCGCTCGCCGCGTCCTGATAGGCTTTGACCTCATCCCCTTTGACCTGGCCGGCCTTGTCGATGGCCTGTTGCAGGCTGTCGCGGGTCGCATTGTCGGCCACCCTCCCGTCGGAGTCGCCCAGCAGCTTCGATGCTTCATCCTTCTTCCCGTCTAGGGCCGCCTTCGCATCCTCAAGGGCCTTCGCGTCCCGGGAGGCCAACACAGCCTTAGCCGCCTTGGCTACAGCCTCATATTTGCTGTCAAGCTTCTTGGCTTTGCCGGCCTCGGTATTCAGATCACCGGTGGACATGGAGGCCTTGCACTGAATCGTTGGCTGCTTGAGTCCTTCAGCGTTCTTTACGCTGCGCGCCATGGCCAACACGGCGCTCGCGTCCTTGACCTGGCCCGCGTTCACGCCGGCCGCTTCACGGTAGCTGGCCATCCTGGCAGAGCCGGTCTTCTCCTGCAGGGTCTTCACCGCCCGGTTGCAGGAGTCGAGCGCCGCATCATGCTGGCGGGATTCCACCACGCGCCAACCCACGAGGCCGGCCACAACAAGCACCACCGCTGCCACGGCGACAATCACCGGAACCAGCCACTTCGGACGCCGCCTGTCCGACGGAGCATCCTCGTTATCCGGCATGATCGCCGGCGGAGATGCAGTCTCGCTTTCAACCGGGGCGGACACGTTCTTCAGGCCCTCGGCCTCCTCGTCTCCCTGATCTGCCACGACGCACCCCCTTTTTCCCTCAACCTCTGTCTTGTCTTAGGATCGACGGTCAACTGGGCAGGCGCGCATTGCCGCCTCTCATACTTGTGGCGATGCGACGTGTCACCCTTCAGAGCTTGCCCTTGCTGCACGTTCTTCGCTATTGTGGTCCCGTCAAAACAGCGATAACTTTCCCTTGTTGCTGTGCAGTAAATCATCGATGCGCTGACATTCAATACTGTATCAGCAGACCGATTGTGAATCCTCTTACGATACAACATTTGATGTAATTCGATAGGTCGATGATTAAACGAGTATGAAAATTACTACCAGAAAGCGTATGAATGTGCTAAAAGCAGATCATTCCCACATTCACGGCTTCTGCAACAGAAAGAGCTTTTGGAAAGGGAAAATGCCGAAAAGGATGAGAATCAACCTTTCTAACATAATCAGTGTCTCATCGTTCAGACTTTCTGTCTCTGTAAATATGGCTTAGCTTAACTAGTAAAGTGAAGGAATTGTCGCCGATAGAAGTTTGTAGCAGATTGCCGGTCAACGCTTTCATGTCCACATAGGAAAAGCAAGGTTGATTATCGGCTATGGCATCTCGCAGTACAGCGAGTTGCACGCCTAGGTACGAACTGCAGATGGATCCGACCATTAATTTTGCAAATTAGACAATTGCTTACCGCTGTAGTTATGAGAGGTGTGACATCAACGATTACTCGGAACTGTAGTGCGGGTAATAGCGGTGAATCCTGTATTTGGGCAGGCTCGTTTTAGTGCATACATAGCTTTATTAGTGATAGCTCGAGGTCTCTTTTGATATTGCGCGAGTGATAATGAATCAATAGTTATCTTTCAGCCTGGTACATTGCGTGTGATACTCGGCGAAGAAAATCGGAGAAAGGGCTATGAACAATAAGGACCAGCAGTCAGAAGTCGATGAAGCAGGCAAAGAGGCCGGGCTTGAACAGGCCCCACCGGTGGTCGTGCCGGAGGATGGGGATGCCGCTTCAGGCAAGCGACAACCGAAGTGGCTGGTTCCGGTGATTGTCGCAGTAGTTGCAGTGATGGTAGTTGTTGCAGGTCTTTTAGGCTGGCGAGTGGTTGAGAGCCGTCGTCATGAATCGGCGCTTGACTCCTGCAACCGGGTGACGAAGACCCTGCAGGAGAAGACCGGCTCGGCCATGATGGCCAGCTACCGTGAGGCATCCCGAGTGAAGGAGGACCAGGTCAAGGATGCGAAGACCGTGGCGAACATGAGCCGCAACGTGAAGGCAGCTGGCAGGCTCGAGCGGCCAACCTTCCAGTGCAAGGCCTCCATGTCCACCGGTGATCTCAACGCCAAAGCCAGCAAGGCCAAGAAGCTTGACAGTGAATACGCGGCCGTATCTAAGTCGGCTAAGGCAGTAATAGCGTCCCGGAATGCGAAGACCTTGGAGGATGCGAAGGCGACCCTGAATGCGAAAAGGGACGAAGCATCAAAGCTGCTTGGTGACTCCGACGGGAAGGTGGCCGACTCTGCCGTGCGTGACAGCCTGCAGAAGGTTATTGATCAGGTTGGCCAGATAAAAGCGGATACGGCGAAATCCTACTGGGATGCGATGAACGCCTTGCAGTCGGCTATTGACCAGGTAAACGCCTCCGTGCAAGCCAAGAGCCAAGCTGACCAGCTGGCCGCCCAGCAGGCGGCCTCCTCCAATAACAGCGGCCGAAGCGGCTACACGCCCTCATACCGTCCGTCCATCAACACAGGCGGTGGACACGCCCCAGCGTCCACGCAGGCTCCTGTAACACCGTCAGCACCACAAGGAGGCGGCGGTAGCGGGATTAACTGGGATCAATGGGTTCAAGATCATCAGACCCCTAGCCAATGTCATACTGGGGGATCCTGCCCTATTGGCTGACTAATTGGAAAATTGAAGAATGTGTCAGCGGGGTCGGTTGCTTGGTAGGGCTCCTATCCCGCTGAATCTATTTGTGGACGACTAAATTGATTGGCTGTCTCATTTTTAGCGCGAGAATGGAAACATCAACGATAACACCAGGAAAGATCGGCCGCTGGGCCGGTCGGCTTCTGCACCTGGGATCCGGATAGACTGGCAGGGTAGTGGCTGTGGCCACTGCCGGGGCTACGCAGGTGCCGAGCTGCCAGTCTGTTTTTCGCGATAGGAGTTCAAGCATTCTTTGCCGTATTGGCCGGAGAATGCAATATTGTTCGGTTTAGGTGTGAATGTGCCAAGTGTGGATTATTTACGCTTGGCTGGTTCTTCAGAACCTATCTCGTTTTTATCAGAAGCCGTGATCCAGGAAGGCCTAGTCGAAGCAAACTGATCGGTCTATGAATCGGAAAAGACCAAGCGACAAGACGATTCGTTGCTTATGGAGGCACTTATTAATGGGAGTTAGGAGTCCAACGATTGAAGCCGTAATCGACGTGTCGTAACAGCGCGGAAAAGCAATAACCGGAATTATGCGGCTTGCTTTGGCAGGCTTCGAACGTGAGGATCGAGCAATGCAATCATTTTGACACCATCCGGCTGGTTGCATGAGAGCTTGTGCGAGTTGCCCTTTTTAATGTCGATTTGTGCAAATGGGAAGAAATTCTGCCCGTCGCCTGCAGGATAATTCAAGTTCGAAGAAGATCGCTGCATGGATTGCCCATTTACCTTGCATTGCTCGGGTTTTGCCTGCTTAAGGTCGGCCCGCCGTGCAAGTACATACAGGGTTCCTGATTTGTTTGCAGAGATGGTTTTGACGCTGCCATCACCAGAAACGTCGTACTTTGTCAAAGATGAAAAATAATCGGAGACCTGTTCCACTGACGGCTCTGACTGATTCGCCCCCTGGCAGCCGGAAAACAGTGCCACGCTCATCAATACTGCTATCAGGGCAATTATTTGTTTTTTCCAAATAGCCGCAGCCGTCCTTGCTTCGCTATGGAATCGGGCTGGCAATGTCGCCAACTGTTTTATGCGTCCATGGGAATCCCCCTGAGACGCCTCTGCCGGATCAAAGTCCGTCTGTCCAAAAGCCTTTGTCTTCTTCATCAGTTCTCCTTAGGGAGGTGAGGAGGGTTCACGACGTTGTTAGTGAGATTTGTGTTTTACAAGCCAGAAAGCAGTTATTAGCTTATAAGCTTAGCTCTTTATTTAAACTATACAAATATTTACAGATTGGCAACGTCAGAGGTCAAATGCTGGCTGTGTACCCGATTAGTCGTCGCTCTGCCTGCCAATCGTTAGCATCACGTGTGCGGTTCACGCCGTCTTAAGACCTGAGATCACAACAGGAGTGGCGATCCGCTTTTGGAAAAGTTAAAAAACGAACCCTTGTCGCTATGTTTTACCGGTCATCCACCAAGCCGGGAACAGTTGTTAGGGAATTTTCTGAGGCTGACTGCATCTTGAAGTTGCTTGCCCAACTCACTCAATGCTTTCTGCCCTCTGATCATTTCTTGTATCCAGCGATACAAGCTATTGCGCTTAGATACATCTGAATTATCAATATTCAACTTTTGTCTGTCCAATCAAAGGGCTTGTTCTTCTGAGTCCTCTGGTAGTTTCAAGGCGTTTGCGAATCGCTCATCGGCTGCACAAGCACCTCCTCCAGCCAGGGCTCTCAGCAGATCAGGATGATCAATTTTGATGTGAGAGCATGGCACGACTCTTTTCAGTGATTTCGTTATTCTTGTTGGGTTCATATACCGTTTTCCAGGCTGAGCCGTCGCGATGTGAATAGTCTGCATGTTCAAAGGCTGCCAACAGCCCGTACAAGGCGGCATGAAGAATCGATTTGATTGGGATTCTCGGTTGCAGTCGGACAGCTATTCGATTTAGGCCATACTGTTTGCATGCAGCATAAACGTTCGGTTTCACGGGGCCGCATTCTCATGCTTGTATGGGTTCGTCGAATAGCTTATGACCGTGTGTCAGGAGGCCCTCAATCTGTGCGCAATACAGTGGTTTGTTGATTTTCATATTGGACAGATATAGGTGCAACTGACTATAGGTGATGAACAGATGGGCAATAGCAATGCAAGCATATGCCTACCAACCACAGTCACTCCTGATTCCCTATTTCGTTTGTTCCGACTGCTGAACAATGTATGAGCATTGTTCAGGACGTGGACTGAAGGTCACCGTCTCTCAATCGAGTTGTTGCTTACGAGTGCGACGCAGGGCGGCCAGGATCAGCAGAACCTCCAGGGTGCCGATGACCAGTAGCAGGATCAGGGCATGCTGGGAGCCGTTGATGGTGCCCAGCCGTCGATCTGCGACTGCGGCCTGGCCTGCCGCGACGATGGTGGCGGCCAAGCTGCTGCCGACGGCTGCGGCGAACTGCTGGACAGTATTGAAGATGGCGTTGCCGTCGGCCTGCTGCTCCTGATTCAGTCGGTGCAGGCCGTTGGTCATGATGTTGCCGAAACTGAGCCCGATGCCCAGCATGAAGAAAATATAGAGTATCAGGATGGCCACTGCTGTCAGCTGACGTGCCGTCAGGGCAAATCCCAGGAGGCCGATCAGGGCGACACAGCTGCCGCTGATGATGGGAATGCGTGGGCCCAGCTGATCATAGAGTCAGCCTGAGAGCGGGGCCAGGACGGCTCCGATCGCCGCGCCCGGCAGCACCACCAGACCGGCCTGCTGGGAGGTGCAGCCATCGACCAATTGCAGGTGGTTGGGCAGGATGAATGAGAGGGCCAGGGCGCTGATCTCGAAGAGGATGTAGGCGCCGACATGCAGGGAGAAGCGGCTGTCGGTGAACAGGCGCACGTCGATGATCGGTTGGGTCTGACGCCAGGCGCGAAGGGTGAACACTGCCAGGGTGATGAGCCCCAGGGTCAACGCCCCGATGATTCTGCGGGGGATTGCTGTGCTTGGTGCTTGGGTTGCGCTCATGAGCGAGGCTCCTTCCCGGCCTGGGAGGAATCATCAGAATTCAGCGTGACGAAATAAGCCAGCACGCGGTCGAAGGCAGCCAGATCGCGTTGGTTAAACCGACGCTCCATGGCTATTTGCTGGTCATTGATATAGCCCGAACTGCTGTCTGCAGGCCTCGGGCCTTGGCAGTGAGAGCAATGATGCGTTGATGGCCGTCCCTGGGGTCCCATTTGACGGCAACCAGTCCGCTGGCCTCCATGCACTGCAGGATTTTAGTCGTTGTGGACGGGCGGATGTCGAATTCCATCTCGATGTCCCGTTGGGTGCGGTTCTGGGACTCGCCCAGAAAGTCGATGATGGACATCTGGGTGCCGGTCAGTCCATACTGGCCCGCGTAGGCATCCATGGATCGCGAGATGAGGTTGGCTGCCCGTTTGATGCGCTTGCCTTAGTCTTCCTTCAACGGCTCTCCTCGATCAGATAGTTAGCTACCTAATGAATAGTCTCTCGGGTATAGAAAAGCGTGCATGTCGGGTTGTTGAAGGTGGCAATGAGGTCTTTGGGCTGTTCTGCAGGCGTTGCCGCAAGCGGCTAGGCACCAGTGATCTGACATTTACTTGGGCCAAGGCAATGATGCTGAATCGGGATGGTTTAGGGGAGGGGGTCGCTGACCTTACCCTGATTATTCCTGACGCCGGCTGATGTCGCTGACCGATCCGCGCTGGATCAACTTCGCCGGAATAAGCGTCTTGGTGTTTGTAGGAACGTATTCTCCCTCGCACTGAAGCTTGACTTTGGCGAAGGCCTCGCGCCCGATGGTTTCGAAGTCCATGCGCATGGTGGTCAGGCTCAATCTGGGGACTGTCCCGGTCAGAGAATCGTCGACACCGATCACGCTGACATCCCCAGGTACTCTTTTGCCGGAATCCTTGAGGCCTTCAATGGCCCCATAAGCCATCTGGTCGTTGGCTGCATAGATGGCTGTGCAATCAGCTTCATGCGCCAAGGCTCGCCCTGCCTCATATCCGCTGTCTGCTTCCCAGTCGCCTATATAGGTCGGCGGCACTGGGATGCTATGAGCCTGAAGGACGTCTCTCCAGCCCTTGGCCCGGCTTTCCGCAGCCCGTGAAGTCGAGGGGCCTGAGATGTGGTAAACAGTGCGGTGGCCTTTTTTGAGCAGATATTCGACAGCCGAAGTCGAGCATCCGTATTGGTCGGCGTCGATAGTGGGGCAATGAGCGGAAGGCTTCTCGGTGATGAGGACCACAGGTAGCTCCTTGCTGGGTCTAAATCGATCGAAATCGACGACCCTTTGTTCAAGTACCACGATAACGCCGTCGACAGGCAACTGCTTCATCTGCTCTACGATGTCCGCCAAGGTAATGTCCGATGAGTGGTTGACTACGTGGACGGTTGCCGCATATCCGAATTCTGATGCGGCTTCCACAGCGCCGTCCAGGATGCGCGCATTGCCAAATGTGGTGATGTTGAACAGGACGATGCCAATATTGTTGAACCGGCCGTGTTTCAATGCCCTGGCGGCATAATTCGGTCGATAGCCCAAGGCTTCCATGGCGTTCAGCACTTTTTGCTTGGTGTGGGGGCGCACAGCTGTGCTGTCATTGACGACTCGCGACACCGTTTGCGGCGATACCTCGGCAAACCGTGCGACGTCTTGTATCGATACCTGTTTCTTCCGTCCCATGCCCACCTGATCCAGCTCATGGGAGCTTGCCGTCCTTAGCGTCGGTTGCTCCTTGGTGGCAGACAATATGTTTGCGACACCATTTTTATAAACACCAGTATATCAGAGATTAAGAGAATACAGGATTCTCTGATTCATGCTATTATGGTAACGAAAACATCCGGTGAACGTCCATTGCTGTTCGATATGGTCGGAGCTTGATTGTTTGTGTTGTTGCAGAGCTTCGAGGGAGAAGGTCAAATATGGCTGCTGTTACTAGCGGCGCTGCTGCCCAATCGAGTAGTGCGCCCCGGGGCCACATGGGTTCTCGTTGGCGTGGTTGGTTGTTTATGGGGCCGTTTGCTGTGGTGTTTGTGGTGGTGTTTGTGGTGCCGGTGTTGTATGCGGTGTGGATTTCCTTGTTTCAGCATCGGATGGTCGGGGGGACGGTGTTTGTGGGGTTGGCGAATTATCGTCGTCTGCTGGCTGATGGGCAGTTCTGGTCGTCGGTGCGCCGGGTGGTGGTGTTCACGGTGGTGCAGGTGCCGGTCATGCTGTGCCTGTCGGCGTTGATGGCCCTGGCGTTGGATTCGCTGCGTCTGCATGGGATGCGGTTCTTCCGTATTTCGACGTTTCTGCCGTATGCGGTGCCGGCGGTGGTGTCGGCTTTGGTGTGGGGGTTCATGTATGGGGCGAAGTATGGTCTGGTGGGCTCGTTGAACGCGTGGCTGGGCACGCATGTGGACGTGTTGCAGCCGTCGGTGCTGCTGGCGGCGATCGGGAACATCAATACGTGGGAGTTCACGGGGTATAACATGCTGATCTTCTATTCGTCGCTGTCGACGGTGCCGCGCTCCTTGTACGAGGCGGCGGCGATCGACGGGGCGGGCGAGTGGCAGGTGGTGCGCCGGGTGAAGCTGCCGGAGCTGCGGGGTTCGCTGGCGATCACGGTGATTTTCAGCATCATCGGCTCGTTCCAGCTGTTCAATGAGCCGAGCGTGATGCAGAACATGGTGCCGGGCAATGCGATCACGACGTATTACACGCCGAACATGTATGCGTATAATCTGAGTTTTTCGGGCAATCAGTCCAATTATGCGGCTGCGCTGGCCATTGTGATGGCGGCGCTGACGATGCTGGTGGCGTATGCGGTGCAGCTGCGGAGCATGAGGGAGCAGATGCGATGAGCGTGCTGGATGCTGAGGGCCGCCGGGTGCGGGCGGCGGAGCGTGCGCGGGCGCGCCGGGTGGCGTCGGACGAGCGGGCTGAGCGGCGTCGTGCGGCGTCGAGCGGGTTCTCGAACCCGTCGAATCCGCGCCGGTCGGTGTGGCTGACGCTGGCGTGCGGCGTGTTCGCCGTGTACTGCCTGTTCCCGTTCGCCTACCTGCTGGTGAACGCGACGAAGACGCAGGCGGATTTCACGAGCACGTTCGGCCTGGGGCCGGGCCGTTCGTTCGCCTTGTGGGACAACATCCGGGAGGTGTTCTCCTACCAGGACGGGATCTTCGCCCGCTGGCTGGCGAACACGCTCATGTACGTGGCGGTGGGCGCGGGCGGCGCCACGCTGCTGGCGGTGATGGGCGGGTACGCGCTGGCCAAGTTCCGGTTCCCGGGCCGCAAGGCGGTGTTCGCGGTGGTGCTGGGCGCGATCAGCGTGCCGGGCATCGCCCTGGCGGTGCCGCAGTTCCTGCTGTTCGCGAAGCTGGGGCTGACCAACACGCCCTGGGCCATGATCGTCCCCAGCCTGATCAGCCCCTTCGGCCTGTACCTGATGTGGATCTTCTCGGACCAGGCCGTGCCCGGCGAGCTGTTGGAGGCGGCGCGCGTGGACGGCGCCTCGGAGTGGCGCACCTTCCGCACGATCAGCCTGCCCCTGCTGGCGCCGGGGATCGTGACCTGCGCCCTGTTCACGATCGTGGCGACCTGGAACAACTACTTCCTGCCCCTGATCATGCTCAAGGACGCGGACTGGTACCCGCTGACCATCGGATTGAACCAGTGGAAGGACCAGGCCAGCACCGCGGGCGGGCAGGCCATCCAGAACCTGGTCATCACCGGCAGCCTGGTCACCATCATCCCCCTGGTCATCGCCTTCCTCCTCCTGCAGAAATACTGGCAGTCCGGCCTCGCCGCAGGAGCCGTCAAAGAATAAGAAAAGAAACTAAAACCGTCCTACAGGCCTTGAGCCGTAGGACCGCGAAAAGATATCAGTAGTCATGTGTTGTTGCCAAGGACAACAGAAAAGGAGATAGGGACAATGAGGTTCGAAAAGATGACGAAGGTCATAGCCCTGACAGGTGCTGTAGCCATGGCGTTCGGACTCGCCGGCTGCGGCGGATCCGGCAGCGGCTCCTCTGCGTCGGGCAAAGACGGGAAGACCGAAATCTTGGTCTGGTCATGGGATTCGACTCTTCCTCGGACAGTCAAGGGATTCGAAGCCAAGAATCCCGACATCAAGGTGAAGGTCACCAATGTCGGCACCAACAAAAAAGAGTACACGGCCTTGAACAATGCCCTGTCCGCCAACAAGGGCGCCCCTGACCTTGCACAGATCGAGTATTATGCTCTGCCCGAATATGCCACTCAGGACAAGCTGCAGGATCTGTCTGACATGGGCGCCTCCGGGTACAAGAGCTTCTACACGCCGGGCACTTGGGATTCAGTGAATTTGAATGGCGGCGTCTACGCGCTGCCTATGGATTCCGGGCCCATGGCTCTGTTCTACAACAAGGAAGTGTTCGACAAGGCCGGAGTGACCGAAGTGCCCACGACCTGGGATGAGTATTACGAGGCAGCCAAGAAGATCAAGGCCGTCGGTTCCTACATCACTTCGGACTCAGGCGATGCAGGGTTCTTCGATTCCATGACCTGGCAGGCCGGCGCCAAGCCCTTTGCCACCAGCAAGGACGGCAAGACCGTCACCATCAATCTGACGGGTGACCCCAAAGTCAAGCAGTGGGACGACTACTGGCAGAAGATGATCAACGAGGACTTGATCAACACGAAGATTCCTGGATGGTCGGACGACTGGAACAAGGGCCTCAACGACGGATCAATCGCCTCCTTGCTCACCGGCGCCTGGATGCCATACAACCTGCTGTCCGGTGCCCCTGATGCCTCCGGCAAGTGGCGTGTGGCGCAGATGCCGACTTGGGAAAAGGGCGGGACTGAGAATTCCGAGAACGGCGGGTCTTCCCTGGCTATGATCAAGACCAAGGACGATTCCAAGAGCAAGGCCGCGTACAAGTTCCTGGAGTACGCTTGCCACAACGCGCAGGGCATCAAGACCCGTGTCGATGGCGGCGCTTTCCCGGCTGACAACAACACGCTGAAGTCCAACGAGTTCCTGTCAATGACCAGCTTGAAGGATGCCGACGGCAAGGACAACGCCTACTTTGGTGGCCAGAAGTTCAACGAGGTTCTGTCGCAGGCCGCCAAGAACGTTCTGCCTGGTTATAAGTTCCTGCCCTTTGAGGTCTATGCTCGCGGGATCTATGGCGACAAGATGACCGCTTTCACTTCCAAGTCGGCCACGCTGGATCAGGGGATCGCCGCCTGGCAGAAGGATCTGCAGAACTACGCCAAGCAGCAGGGCTACACGGTGAAAAAGTAGCAAGCCAGGCTCTGCAGAGTAGTTCTATAATGAATGGTCGGCCAGGGAGAGATGGTCTTTCCCTGGCCGACTCTTGCATACGTATCGTGGTGTAGGCCTGCAGTATTCAATTTACACTGATGGCAGTGAGAATCAGATTGAAGACTGTGGCTCCATCTTTGCCTTTATGTACCGATGAGCAATACGAGGGTGTTCTTCGATAACCGTAACTGGCGTGTGCGGTGACACAACTTATTGTGTAAAGCTCTTTTCGATCGATGTCGCCGAAGAGGTCAATGCTAAATCAGCTGTAAGCAACTCACGGCCTGCCTGTTGGTCGGAAGCCAGGTGAAAACAGCCGACGCAAAGCATGGCTGACATGAGAGAATAAGCAGCACATGAACGGAAGGAAACGCACATGAGCGGGCATGGATCACTGAGCACCAAACAACTTGCAGGGCTTCTGTACTCCATGGGCCGCACCTTTGATGGGTTGCAGTCGACCTTCATGGCTACCGAGGAGTTCCTGCGCACGGGCAACCCTCGTGTCGTCAATTCCAAGGCTGACTACAACCTTCTGCTTGACCTGCGACAGGCCGCAGAGTACACCCTGCACTACGACTATGCACGCAAGCCGATCGATCTGGAGTACGTGAAGTCCATCAACGCACAGCTGACAAGGACTGCCGCCATGGAACCCGGCAAGCTGCGCGACGAACGCACCCCTGTCATGGTCAATACCCCTTTGGGGAAGTATGAGCCGCCCGTGCCTGATTCCGCCACCCTTGCATACCTGATAAGAGGCACTGTTGAGGGAGCAACTGGAGAAGACATCCTGGAGGATGCGGTGCGCCTTTTCGCTGGCTTAGCCAAGATGCAGCCATTCGGTGACGGCAATAAGAGGACCGCGTTGCTCGCCGGCAATGGGCTGCTGATCGCGCACGGCGACCAATATCCGCTGACCGTGCCTACCATTGATAAGGACAGGACCTGGTTCAACCGGGAGCTGGCTGCTTATTATCTCAACAATGATCAAACGATCATTCATCATTTGGCCAGGTGGAACAGGCAGCAGGCACTGCTGGCCGAGCAGAGAGATAACGGGGATGAAATGCCGTTCTCCGCCCCTGAGCAGACTCACGGAATGCAGATGGACAGCCCCACTCTATAGCCTCTTCTTCTTCCGGCTTGGGACGGTCAAACAAGCACAGCAATCAATACATAGTGTAAGTCAGCCCGGGCCTGATTGGCTGCTCTGATTTCAATGGTCTGCCCGGCACCTGTGTCAGCCGAACCGCGTATAAGTCTGACTAACAGTACCGACACCTCGTCCAGGAGGGGCAACCCATGCCAATGTACATGTAGGGATGCAGTGGATACAGGTTAGCGGGGAATACTTGAGGCGACGCGTCAGAATACAAAAGTCATTGGGCTGGAAAATGAATGCGGGGAGCAAAGCCAGGTATTTCTTTATGCCTGAACTTTCAGGGTGCCCCGGATGCGATTCGAACGCACGACACCTTCTTTAGGAGAGAAGTGCTCTATCCCCTGAGCTACCGGGGCAACGGAAACTACTGTACCACGAAGTGCGACTCGGGCAGGTCGCTGATGTGCAGGCTAGGACCGTGTGCCTCCTGGAGAAAGTTAGCCTCCTATCCCGGTCCGCCATACGTCATGGTTTACAATTGCTCAACGGTCAAGCTGACTGTGTATCCCTTGGGAGGAGACCATGGCGAAATTCAGACAGTCCTTCCTAGTGAAGCATGTCTTTGGGTGGACGGCCAGACTGCTGGCGTTGGTCAGCTTGCTGACCCTAGCGGCGCGTGCCTGCCCGGCATGGCTGTCAGCAATACCCTACCTGCCTGATCTGGCCGCTCTTACGCCCTGGTTTATCCTCTTGAGTCTGCTGGCCCTGGTCTTGGCTCTGATGGCTTCACGATGGTTCACGGCTTTGATGCTTATCGCCGCCTTGGCACTGAATGTCTACTGGCAGTACCCTTTCTACCAGCAGGGATCCGAGCTCAATGGGCAAGCTGATCAGCTCATGGCCCTTGAGCATCCTGACCGGTATGACAATGTGGCCCGGGTCATGACCCTGAACGTCTACAAGGGTCAGGCTGATGCCAATCAGGTGGTCAAGACTGTCAGCGACAACCGGGTCGAGGTGCTGGCTCTGCAGGAGGTCAGCAAGGATTTTGTGGACCGTCTGCACAAGGCCGGCATCGACCGCTATCTGCCCCACGAGCAGCTTTCCACATCTTCGAAGGAATACGCCAACGGGCTTTGGACGGCCGCGCCAATGCAGTCACCTTCAAAGGACGACGTAGGTTCCCGCTCTTCCATGATGCCAGCGGCCAGCATCGACTTCGGCAGGGGCAGGACCAGTGTCAGATTCGTCTCGGTCCATACCACCTCGCCGCAACCGGGCAGTTGGAATGCCTGGCGACGCAGCGTGTCCGACCTGGGAAAACTGCGGAAGCATGAGCACACGCGATACGTGCTTTTGGGGGACTTCAACGCCACTTACGATCATGCAGTTTTCCGAGACATGCTGGGGGAGCGGTTCAGTGATGGAGCACGTCAGGCCGGGCATGGCATGAGCATGACCTGGCCAGCCAACCGAGCTCCATTGCCCAGGTTGGTGGCCATCGATCATGTGGTGGTGGATCGGGGCATCAGGGCCAATCGGTTGCAGGCCATACCTATCGAGGGTTCGGATCATGCGGCCCTGCTGGCCACGGTAATGGTGGAGTAGTGGCTTTTCAGGCATCCAAGTTTGACTGGGTGCCAGCCTGTGCCCCGGCGCTGGCCTGCTCCTGCTGGGCGGCATCGAGCTTGGCCCGCACCTGGCCCAGTAGCTCCTGAGCACGCTTGGCCAAAGCCTCGCCGATCTCCCACTGACGCATGGAGGCATCTAGATCCAGGCCGCCGGCCTCCAGCGCCTGAACCGCCTGGATCAGCTGGTCCCGGGCCTGCTCATAGGGCAGTTTGGCGATGGTTTCGCGTTCCTTCTGGCTCAGGGCCGAAGCCAGTACCGGCTGTTCCTTGCCCTGCTCCTCATCGGTGTCGCTCATTTATGCTCCTCTTCTTATATAGTGCGTTATCAAATTCCTGATGATTATATGTAGCTGACCACGTGGGATCGGTCACTGCCCGCTGACGACCCTGGTCTCGATCCTGCCCTCTTTGACGGTCAAGGTCAGATCCTGATCGGTCTGAACCTGCTGTGGGCTGACGACCACCTTCCCGTCCAGAGTCTGCACGACTGCGTATCCGCGGTCCAGCGTGGACTGGGGAGAGAGGGCGGTCAGCGAGGACTGGAGCTTCTCCACGGTCAGGGAGGCGTCGTCCACGATCCGTCGCAGGGCGATGTCCAGGCGGACCAGCGACTCGTCAACCAGCCGTTGGGGCTTGTCCAGCATGGTCTGCGGCTTGGTCAGGCTGGGGCGGTTGGCGTATCCCTCAATCAGCCGTGTCTCGCCCTCGACCATATTTTGGATGCGCGCGTTTATGCGCATCCGGGCCTCTTGGACGATGCCCTCCTGCTCGACCAGGTCGGGCACCACCCGCTTGGCGGCGTCAGTGGGGGTGGAGGCACGCAGATCTGCGGCCAGGTCAATCAAGGTCCAGTCGTCCTCGTGGCCGATGGCCGAGACGATGGGAGTGAGACAGGCTGCCGTGGCGCGGACCACGGACTCGTCCGAGAAGCCCAGCAGATCCTCGAAGCTGCCGCCGCCCCTGGCCACGATGATCACATCCACAGCCGGATCAGCATCCAGCTTCTGGATGGCTTCGACCACTTCGGGCGGGCACTGGGGGCCCTGGACGTGGGCGTGCACCACGGAGAATTCGATGGTGGGCCAACGCAGGCGGGCGTTGGTGATCACATCCCCCTCGGCTCTGGCCTTGGGCGCGCAGATCAGGCCGATGCGCCGGGGGAATTCGGGCAGGGGAACCTTGTTTTCCGCATCGAAGAGGCCCTCGCCCTTGAGTTTGCGCCTGAGCTGGTCAATCTGCTCCTTCAGGTCACCGGTGCCTACGCGCTTGATCCTGTCGGCCATAAAGCTCAGACGGGTCTGTTTGATCCACAGGTCAGGCCGCCCATGCACTACCACCCGGTCGCCCTGACGAAATTCCCTGGCCTGGGTGGCGAAGGCCCGGAAGCCCATGACGTTGATGGAGATGTCCTCGAAGTTGTCACGCAGGGTCAGATATGCCGAGCCGCTACGGCGGGTGTTGATCTCCACGATCTGACCCTCCACCCAGGCTCCGGGCCAGCGGGCCACGGCATCGTGGTACTTCTGGCTGAGCACGCTGACCGGCCAGGGATCCTCCTCGGTGGTGTCACGTGCCAGGCGGGGCAGCTGATCCAATGGTTTGGGAGCCAGTCCTGACGGTGCTGGGCCAGCCGGCGCACCCATCGACCCGCGCATGTTCGAACCCATGTATGCTCGCACCTGATACCTCCTGACCATCGGTTCCGCCAGTCTGACCAACCTATCTGGCAACGGCCTGTACAGGATGGCATGCGGGCTGGTCGGTGAAGGAAACGTTCTCTCAGGGTCTCTCAATACGGGGACAATTCCCTATTCCCTGTAAGTCCTTCGCAGGCCTGCTGACGACTGCTCCTGAGCCGATTTCGCCAAGGGCACAGCGGCTTTTCTTCCATTTGCGGGCAGGCTGTCATTGAGGCGAAAGCGTGGAGGACGAGGGTTGCAACCAACGCCTTGATGCACCTGTCCCAGTCTGTGGCTTGCCTGTATCGGTGGCGGTTCTGCTGGCGGCTGTGTCAAAGGAGACAGTCTTGATTCCTTGATATTGCAAAAGTTATTCACGCTCTGGCGGTAGCATAAATAGGGTAAGCCGGATATGATGTGGTGTCTGCTTTTTGGACCCATCATGCGGCGGTCTCACGGATTGAGGTTGTTTCATGTCTGATGGCGTCGACATAGCGGGTCGATATAAGGGCACAGGACCGCGGGATCTCCTGCGTGTGGGTTTGGACATCGGTTCCACCACAGTCAAGGCCGTGGTCCTTGGCGCAGGTGACAGGCTGGATCAGGCGCTGTTCAGCGACTATCGCCGCCATCATGCCAATGTGCGGCAGTGTGTGGCCGAGCTGGTCACCGACATCAAGCTTTCCCTGTCACGGGTTGGCCTGGCAGGCAATCCCATCAGCCTGGTGATCACCGGTTCGGGCGGGCTGGAACTGGCCAGCCAGCTGCAGGCCGAGTTCGCCCAGGAGGTCATTGCCGAGACCGAGGCCATCAACGCCACCTACCCCGAGGGGGACGTGATCATTGAGCTGGGCGGCGAGGATGCCAAGATCACCTATCTGAAGCCCACGCCAGAACAGCGGATGAACGGGTCCTGCGCAGGCGGGACCGGAGCCTTCATCGATCAGATGGCCACCCTGCTCAACACCGATGCTTCAGGCCTGAACGATATGGCCGCCAAGTACAAGACCATTTATCCTATCGCCTCGCGCTGCGGGGTCTTTGCCAAGTCCGACCTCCAGCCCCTGATCAACGACGGAGCCGCCAAGGAGGATCTGGCTGCATCCATCTTCAATGCCGTGGCCACACAGACCATTTCTGGACTGGCCTGCGGACGTCCCATTCGTGGCAACGTGATCTTTTTGGGCGGGCCCCTCTTCTTCATGAGCGAGCTCAGGGAAGCCTTCAAGCGGATCCTTCAGGACAGGGTCAGCCGTTACATCATCCCTGAGAACGCGCACCTCTATGTGGCCTACGGCGCTGCCATCATGGCTGGCCGCCGCGAGCAGGACGACCAGGACAGCGCTGCGCAGGTCAAGACCGACTATTCGCCAGAGACCGATGTGAACGACCCCTTCGGCCCGGCCTGGGGGCTGGATCAGGCGGAGGTCGACAAGGCACGGTCCGAGAAGGCTTCGAACTTGGACAAGATGGCTCTGCAGGATGCCATGCAGGACGGCCGCACCACCACCTTGGTGGACGGTGAGCATAAGGCTCCCGCGACCGAAACCGCCAAGGATGCCAGCCACACTCAAGACATGAACTTTGATCTGACTTCCTTGGATGGCGTCCTCTCCGCCCTGAAGGGCCTGGAGAACATGCCCTCCACGGCCAGAACGATCCGCCCGCTCTTCCTGAACGAGGAGGAGCGCAGTGAGTTCAACGACCGGCATGGGGCCCAGGTCATCCCCACCGGAGACCTGTCAGGAGCCAAGGGGCCGCACTTCCTGGGCATCGATGCGGGCAGCACCACCATCAAGGCCGTGCTGGTCAACGACGACAAGACCATCGTCTGGTCCACCTACGGGGTGCATAAGGACAGCCCGCTGATTGCCGCCGCCAACATCGTCAAGGAAGTCAGGAAGTCCCTGCCCGAGGGCGCCTACATCGCCCGTGCCTGCGCTACCGGCTATGGTGAGGGTCTGGTCAAGGCCGGCCTGCACGTTGACGAGGGTGTGGTCGAGACCATGGCCCATTACCGGGCAGCCGAGGAGATCAGCCCCGGGGTCACCTCGGTCATTGACATCGGCGGGCAGGATATGAAGTACATCGCCGTCAACGACGGGGTCATCGATTCCATCTGCGTCAACGAGGCCTGCTCGGCCGGCTGCGGGTCCTTCCTGCAGACCTTCGCCCAGTCCATGGGCATCAGCATCCAGGAGTTCACCAAGCAGGCACTGGCCTCCGACGCTCCGACCGATCTGGGTTCGCGCTGCACGGTCTTCATGAACTCCTCGGTCAAGCAGGCTCAGAAGGAGGGCGCCTCCCCGGAGGATATCGCCGCCGGGCTCTGCTACTCGGTGGTCAGGAACGCCCTCTACAAGGTCATCAAGCTGCGCGATGCCAACGCCCTGGGGCCTGTGGTCGTGGTCCAGGGAGGCACCTTCCTCAACGATGCCGTCCTGCGGGCCTTTGAGCTCCTGACCGGTCGCAAGGTGACCAGGCCCAACATCGCCGGGCTCATGGGAGCCTATGGTGCTGCACTGACGGCCCGCATGCACTGCCCGCAGAATGAAGAGGTCGAGGATCTGACCGCTGCCGCTCACATGGCCGACGGGGTGAAGTCCGTGGGCAGCACGCCCACCACCCCCAATAAGGCTCCGACTTCCACCAAGCCAAAGTCGTCACCGGCCGCCGTCAACAAGATTGCCTCCAAGAACGACCAGGGGTTCAAGGCGACCCTGCCTGACCTGAAGGTGCAGGACGGCCATGTGGTCAGCTCCATTCTGGCAGGGGACGATCTGGACAACCTCTCCATGACCACCACCCACGATGTCTGCAAGCTCTGCCAGAACCACTGCAAGCTGACCATCACCGAATTCGAGGACGGCGGCCGCTACGTGACCGGAAACCGCTGCGAGCGTGGCGGCGACAAGAACAGGAAGCGCTCCGACAGGCCCAACCTCTACGACTTCAAGTACAAGCGGGCTTTCGCCTACCGCCGTCTGACCCCGGACAAGGCCACCAGAGGCGACATCGGCATTCCTCGCGTGCTCAACATGTACGAGGACTACCCCTTCTGGTTCACCCTGCTGACCTCCCTGGGCTTCCGGGTCATGATCTCCGGGCGGTCCAACCACGAGCTCTTCGAGAGCGGGATGGAGTCCATCGCCTCCGAGAACATCTGCTACCCGGCCAAGCTGGTCCACGGGCACATCCACTCCCTGGTCGACAAGGGCATCAAGACCATCTTCTATCCCTGCGTCACCTATGAGCAGGAGCTGGTTCCCGATACGGACAACCATTACAACTGCCCCATCGTGGCCAACTACCCGGTGGTGATCGAGGCCAATATGGCCGAGCTCAAGGAGAACGGCGTCCGCTTCATGCGGCCCTACTTCAACCTCTCCAACAGGGAGAAGATGGTCGAGCGGATCGTCAAGGTCTTCGACTGGGCCAATGTGAGCGAGGAAGAGGCCAGGACGGCCGTCCAGGAGGCCTACCGTGAGGATGTCCGCTTCAAGGAGGACGTCCGCCAGGAGGGGCTCCGTGCCCTGGCCTATATGCAGGAGTACGGAGTCAAGGGCGTGGTTCTGTCGGGCCGTCCCTACCATGTGGACCCCGAGGTCAACCACGGCATTCCCGAGACCATCTGCTCCCTGGGCATGGCCGTGCTTTCAGAGGATTCGATCTGCGAGCTGGACGTGCATAAACTGCCCAAGCTGAGCGACTACATCATCCCGGCGGCGGGGGAGCGGGCCCTGGCCTCCAACAACCCCACGGCTACCAAGTTCCGCAAGACCGTGCCGAGCTTCGGCGACGACCATCAGAAGATGCCCTTGAGGGTGACCGACCAGTGGGCCTACCATTCCAGGCTCTACTCGGCAGCCAGGTTCGTCTCCGAGTATCCCGACCTGCAGCTGGTTCAGCTGGTCAGCTTCGGATGCGGCGTGGATGCCATCACCACTGACCAGGTCCAGGAGATTCTGGCCGACAAGGGTGATGTCTATACGCAGCTGAAGATCGACGAGGTCTCCAACCTGGGTGCAGCCAAGATCCGTCTGCGCTCGCTGAAGGCCGCCATGGATGAACGCCATCAACGGGATATTGCCCAGAAGGAAGCCCCCGTCAAGGAGCAAGCGCCTGCCAAGGTCGCGGTCAAGGATGCTGATCCGTTGCCTGACCTGGTTCAGGCGGAGGAATCATCTGATTCTCAGGGTTCTCAAGAGTCTGCAGACCGCATTGAAGCAGTGGATGCGAATGCGTCTGACAAGCCGGCATCCGATGGGTTCCGGTCCACCAACGCGCAGAAGATCAGCCTGTCCCAGCGCAAGGCCGACATTGTGGCTCTGGCACGGTTCGTGGCTTTGCACGATAAGAGCGACCAGGGTCTGATAGGCCTTCATCCCATGGGCATCAGGCCCATCCGAGAGACCATGGCCTCGCGGCAGAAGGATCAGGAAGCCGAAACCAAGTCGGCAGAGCCTCCGGCCGAACAAGGCCAAGCTGCTCAGCCCAGCGGGGCCGCCGCCAAACCGACCCTGTCCAAGTACGCCACTGAGCATCGCTTCACCAAGGAGATGGGTCACAAATTCACAGTGGTGGCGCCGCAGATGTCCCCCGTGCACTTCTCCCTCCTGGAGGCGGTCTTCTCCAGCGCCGACTACCACTTCGAGCTCCTGAAGCATGCCACGGCCGAAGACATCAACACCGGTGTCAAGTATGTCAACAATGATGCCTGCTTCCCTGCCATCATCGTGGTGGGGCAGCTGGTCAACGCCTTCCTGTCCGGCAGGTTCGACCCACACAAGTGCGCGGTCATTGTCACCCAGACCGGTGGCATGTGCAGGGCCACCAACTACTATGGCCTCCTGCGCAAGGCCCTGGCTGATGCGGGCTACGGCTACGTGCCGATCATCACGCTGAGCGTGCAGGGGTTCAAGGCCAATCCGGGCCTCCAGGTAACCCCGGCCCTGCTGCACCGCGCGGTCAAGGCCTTCTACCTGGGCGATGCCATGATCGAGTGCCTGCTCAGGGTTCGCCCCTACGAGCAGGAGCCCGGCTCGGCCAACAGGCTCTACAAGCTTTGGGACACGATCTGCAAGGAGACCATCGAACACCACGGGTACTCCAAGACCGCCAAGAAGGTCTACGGTCATGGATATCTGCCTTACCGCACGCTGATGAAGCGGATGATCCGGGCCTTTGACCAGCTGCCCCTGCGTAATATCCCCCGCAAGCCTCGAGTGGGTGTAGTCGGAGAGATCCTGGTCAAGTACCATCCTGATGCCAACAACCACGTGGTCGACCTGATCGAAAGCCAGGGCTGCGAGGCTGTACTCCCCGGTGTCTGCGACTTCATGGTCAACGGCATCTCCAATGCTGAATGGAACGAGGAGATGCTGGGCACAGGCGGACCAGTAGGTGTCAAGAAGATCGTCCTCAAGGCGGCGGATGCCTACCGTGCCCCCATGATCGCCGGCTTCAAGGCCTCCCATGGGAAGTTCGACATTCCCGCTCATATCACCGACCTGAGGGAGAAGGCTGCCTCGGTCACCTCCTTGGGCGTTCAGGCGGGAGAGGGCTGGCTTCTGACCGGCGAGATCATCGAGCTGATCCAGTCCGGCGCCCCAAACATCGTCTGTGCGCAGCCCTTTGCCTGCCTGCCCAACCATGTGACAGGACGCGGCATGTTCGGCAAGATCCGCAGGACCTACCCTGAGGCCAACATCGTCTCCATCGACTACGATCCCGGCGCCTCGGAGGCCAATCAGCTCAACAGGATCAAGCTGATGATCGCCGCCGCCAAGAAGCCAGGCGGCCAGCAAAATGCCACCCAGGGCCACAGGGCCAACGTCGAATCCCAGGCATCTGGATCGACCGGTCGGGATGCTGGGCAGGCAGCACCCGTCCAGGACGAGGAGAAGGTTCTGGAGAGCCTGTAGCCGCCAGGCCGAGGCCGGTTCCGGGACTAACCCGCCGGCCTTGGAGCTGCTGAACCACGAAGATCAAGGAAAGAGGGGTTTCCCATGACCAGCCGCGAGGAGATCAAGGCTCTGCTGGACACCGACCAGATCTACATTGCCGATACACCCGAAATGAAGCAGGTCCAGGACGCCCAGCAGGATCTGGTCTTCGAGTTCAACGCCTGCCGTCCCAGCCAGGCGGAGAAAAAGCGGGACCTCTGCAAAGAGATGTTCGGTTCATTCGGCGAAGGCAGCTGGATTGAGGGGCCAGTGCGGGCCAATTGGGCCTGCAACACCTACTGGGGGAGCAAATGTTACGCCAACTTCAACCTGGTTCTGGTCGACGACGGACGCATTGACATAGGCGACCACACCATGTTCGGACCCAACGTCACCATCGTCACCACGGGGCACACCATTCGCCCCGATATACGCGTATATGGAACGCCCCAGTTCTCGGTTCCGGTCAGCATAGGCAGGAATGTGTGGATCGGAGCAGGCGCCATCGTCATGCCGGGAGTGACCATCGGCGACAACACGGTCATCGGGGCAGGGTCCCTGGTCACCAAGGACATCCCCTCTGATGTGGTCGCCTACGGCCACCCCTGCAAGGCCGTCCGTCCCATCAACGACCACGATTATGAATACTACTGGGGGGATCGTCGGTATCAGGCGCCTTACGATGCCCG
Source organism: Bifidobacterium sp. ESL0820 (assembly GCF_052606235.1). Lineage (NCBI taxonomy): Bacteria > Bacillati > Actinomycetota > Actinomycetes > Bifidobacteriales > Bifidobacteriaceae > Bifidobacterium > Bifidobacterium sp. ESL0820. Next base: position 968,152 of record NZ_CP199594.1, on the reverse strand, counting down.
GCCTTTCAGGATGGATGAGGAAGGCTGATTGGTAGCTGCTTCCTTGGATGTCCCTGTCGGCTGGTGTCCGGCAACTGCGGTTTGGCCACTGCAATGCCTGTGCTGATCAGCAATATCCATCCCAGAGTGGTGAGGGAAAAATCAGCGCTTTGAACCGGTCCCATTCCTGGATGTAGTCGATTTTCGGCTCACGCAGCAGCCGTATCTGTATGCCGTCCATGACTTCCAGACTCATCCTCACCTTGTCCTGCATGTCTGTTGCCCACGCTATGCCATCAGGAAGCAGCCAGGGGAATTCAGAATAGCGCTTCCAGACCTCTGCCGGCCTGCGGATGAAATAATCATGCAAGGGGTGGCTGGCCGAAATGGCCTCTGTCTCTAGGACCGTATACAGCTGCGTGAGTTCGGGCTGGTCGGCATTGTGGGCGACTAAATAGTCAAAATAGGCCGGAAGATGCGGATGTTCGGGGTCTGACCCGGGAAGGCCGGTCCGCAGGAATTCCTCTGGCGTGCCATCGGCATCATAGATATCCGTGACCAAGAGGGAGAGCAGGCCTTCCTTGCTGCCCACATAATGGAGGACGCCCGGTTGCGACATCCCTACCATGTCAGCGACGTCTTTGAGCGATATGCCGTTGTACCCATGTTGGCTGATGAGGCGGGCAGCGGCCTGTGTGATTTCCGCTCTTCTCGCCTCCGGTGATTTTCTTGTTCGGCTCCCCATTTCCTGGTCTTGCGGCTCCTTTTCACTGCTCTTGGACATGTTGATACTTATGGTACATGGGGGCGTATTGGCAACAGCACAAGGGTTCCGGCTCGTCTGGGGAGAGAAAACAAGTCGTGGCACCCGCGGCCCTGCATAGAGTCGATGACTTGACAGAATCATTGAATACCTGTTAGATATATCATTATCTAATAATTAGTAGATATGGCTTTTTCCACGATGAAAGCGTCAGAGAAGACTAGTTGAAAGATGTCGGCACCATGAGCGACTCAACAACCCCGGCATTGGGTGATTCGGAACTGCGGCAGGTGCATAAGGTCTCATCGGAGCCGTCAACCGATCTGGGATGGACTAGGGAAGAAAGCCAAGGCTTCCAGTCAAAGCTGGAGCCGCGATCTTTCAGCACCATCGCCCTATGAATTGAGTCCCGTCAATCAAGATTGGAGTTCATCATGTCAGACAATGCGGGCAGCACGCGCCTTCCGGACAGGCTCATCTTCGGATGCGCCTACTACGACGAATACATGCCCTATGAGCGGGTGGACAAGGACATGTCCATGATGAAGTCCGCCGGCATCAATACCATTCGTATCGCCGAATCCACCTGGAGCACCCTGGAGCCCCAGCCTGGCGTATTCGACTTCAGCCATGTGGACCGGGTGCTGGATGCCGCTGGCCGCTTCGACATTCAGGTCATCGTGGGCACGCCCACCTATGCCGTCCCCGCCTGGCTGGTCGCCATGCATCCGGAAGTTCTGGCGGACACCCCCAAGGGTCCCAGCCGGTATGGCGCTCGCCAGATCATGGACATCATCAACCCCTCCTACCGGTACTACGGCGAGCGCGTCATCCGCAGGCTGGTGAGCCATGCGGCCGACAACCCCCAGGTGATCGGCTACCAGGTCGACAACGAAACCAAGTACTACGACTGTGTATCGCCCGACATGCAACGGCTCTTCGTCAAGGATCTGCGACGGCGTTTTGGCAATGACCTGGGCCGTCTCAATGCGGCCTTTGGCCTTGACTACTGGTCCAACAGGATCGACTCCTGGGAGGACTTTCCCGACCTGACCGGGACCATCAACGCCTCCCTTGGTTCGGCATTCGACCGCTTCCGTCGAAGCCAGGTCAGCCGCTATCTGGCCTGGGAGGCTGACATCGTGCGCGAATATGCCCGCGAGGACCAGTTCGTCACCCACAACTTCGATTTCGACTGGAGCCCAGGCTGGTCATATGGCCTTCAGCCCGCCGTCGATCATTTCGAAGCGGCCGAATGCCTGGATGTGGCCGGCGCGGACATTTACCACCCTTCTGAAGATGACCTGACCGGCAAGGAGATCGCCTTCGGCGGGGACATGACCCGCAGCCTGAAGGGCGGTGCCAACTACCTGGTTCTGGAAACCGACGCCCAGGGGCAGAACGGCTGGCTGCCCTACCCCGGGCAGCTGAGGCTGCAGGCATACAGCCATCTGGCCTCGGGGGCTGACGGGGTCATGTACTGGCACTGGCATTCCATCCACAATTCCTTTGAGACCTACTGGAAGGGGCTGCTTTCACAGGACATGGAACCCAACCCCACCTATGAGGAGGCCGGCCAGTTCGGCAGGCAGATAGCGCAGAAGGGTGTGGGTGAGCGCCTGATCAACCTTCAAAAGCGCAACAAGGTCGCCATCATGGTGGGCAACGACTCCCTGACCGCCTTGGACTGGTTCTCCCTGGAGACCGGTTTCCCCCGTCAGCAGGGGCAGATCTCCTACAACGATGTGGTCAGACGGGTCTACGATGCCCTCTTCGAGCTCAACATCGAGTGCGATTTCATCAGCGAGGAGGCTGACCAGTCCCAGCTGGGCCGCTATGCCATGGTCGTGGTTCCTGCCCTGTACAGCACCTGTGAGGATACGCTGAAGGCCCTGGCCGATTATGCCCATCAGGGAGGTCACCTGGTAGCCACGCTGCGCTCCTTTGTAGCGGACGAGAACCTCAAGGTCTGGCATGACAAGGCTCCGCATCTGCTGACCGAGGTGTTCGGCATCGACTACAACCAGTTCACCCGTCCCGGCAAGGGGTTGACCCTGGATCTGCATGGAGCCGAAGCCGACCAGGTTGGACCGGTCTGCCAGGGGCTGATCGAGCTGCTGAATCCGCGTTCCGACACGCAGGTCCTGGCATCCTATGACCACCCGGTCTGGGGGCGGTATGCGGCTGTGACCCGTCATGATTACGGCCACGGCAGCGCGGAGTGGATCGGCACTCTGCCGTCGGCCCAGGGCATGCGGCAGCTGCTTTCGGATGCGGCGGATGCGGCTGGCTTGAGCGGTCCTGCTCGGGATCTGGCTGGCCTGGTCACCGTGCGGGAGGGCATCAACGCCCTGGGGGAGCAGGTCGCCTACCTGCTCAATTATTCGTCCAAGGAGGTCAAGCTGGACGCGCCCTACGGGGGGCATCTGCTGGTGGCCGACGGGCAGGCTGATCCTCAGGCTCATGTCGACCAGGGCCAATCAATGACCATCGGACCCTGGGACCTGGCGATCATCGTTCGATAGACCGGCTTCAGTCTGATCGGCTTCAGACTGACCGGATATGAAGAAAGGAAGGTGCCCAGATGGCATCAAGAAAGTTGACGGAGGACCTGCCCTACCGCAATCCCGACCTAAGCGTGGATGAGCGAGTGGCCGACCTGGTGGGCCGGATGACCCGTGAGGAGAAGGTGGGCCAGATGATGCAGCTTGATGCCCGCTCGGGAGTGGACAAGGAGGTGGTGGATCAGCACGCCGGGTCACTGTTGCATGTCTCTCCGCAGAACATGATCAAGGCTGACAAGGCCGTTCATCGCACACGACTGGGCATTCCCCTGCTGATCGGGGACGACTGCATTCACGGCCATTCCTTCTTCCGCGGGGCCACCATCTTTCCCGAGCAGCTGGGCATGGCAGCATCCTTCGATCCTGAACTGGTTCAGCGGATGGGGCGGGCCACAGCCCAGGAGGTCGCCACAACAGGCGTCCACTGGACCTTCTCCCCGGTGCTCTGCATCGCCAGGGACACCCGCTGGGGCCGGGTGGATGAGACCTTCGGCGAGGACCCCTTCCTGATCGGCGAGATGGCCTCGGCCATGGTGCGTGGTTACCAGGGCGGATCAGCCATGACCGGAACCCTCCCCAAGGACGCTGTGCTGGCCACGGCAAAGCACTTCGCCGGCTACTCCGAGACCCAGGGCGGGCGCGACGCCTCCGAGGCGGACCTTTCGCACCGCAAGCTGCTCTCCTGGTTCCTGCCGCCTTTTGAGCGGCTGGCCAAGGAGGGTGTGGCCACCTTCATGCTGGGCTACGAGTCCATCGACGGGGTACCGGTCACCATCAACAACTGGCTGCTCAACGAGGTGCTTCGAGGGGAGTGGGGCTACCAGGGCACCCTGATCACCGACTGGGACAACGTGGGCCGGATGGTCTGGGAGCAGAAGGTGCAGCCCGACTACACCAGGGCCGCTGCAGCCGCCGTCAAGGCCGGCAACGACCTGATCATGACCACGCCCGGCTTCTACCAAGGGGCCTTGGATGCGCTGGATGCCGGGCTGCTGCGCGAGGAAGACCTCGACCGGGCGGTCAAGCACATCCTGGCCCTGAAATTCCGCATGGGGCTCTTCGAGGATCCGCGTCTGCCCGACCCCGAGGCCCAGAAGGCGATTATCAACTCACCGGAGCACCAGGAGCTCAACCTTCAGGTGGCCCAGGAGTCGGCAGTCCTTTTGAAGAACGACGGCATCCTGCCCCTGTTCGGTGGGGTAGATGCCGATGGCTGTCCTGGCGATAATTCAGCGCACAGCATCGCCCTGGTGGGTCCACTGATCGACGATGCCCAGAACCAGCTGGGGGACTGGGCCGGCGGTTCGGGCCAGTGCGACTGGATCAAGGACCAGCCTCGGGAGATGATCTCGACCGTGGCCGACGGTCTGCGCCAGGAGCTGCCTGCAAACTGGCGGCTCGACTGCGAGCAGGGCGTCGATGTGCTTCGTCTGGTCGACGATCCCGCGGGTCCGCTCTTCCCCGACGGCCAGCCCAGGCCCAAGGTGGCGGCCCCGGCCAGGATCGATCAGGACCGCTTCGACAGGGCAGTGGACCTGGCCAGGCAAAGCGACCTGGTGGTGGCCGTGGTCGGCGACGTGGTCCAGCTGGTGGGCGAGGGCCGTTCGACTGCCACCTTGGAGCTCTATGGTCCTCAGCGCGATCTGCTGGATGCCCTGGCGCAGACGGGCAAGCCCATGGTCATCGTGCTCATGTCTTCCAAGCCGCTGATCCTGCCCCCGTCCGCACAGTCGGCCAGGGCTCTGATCTGGCAGCCCGACCCGGGCATGCAGGGCGGCCGTGCCCTGGCCAGGATTCTCACCGGCAAGGTTGAGCCCACAGGCAGGCTACCCATCACTTTCCCCAGGCATGCGGGCCAGCTGCCGGTCTACTACAACCAGATCCGAGGCCAGCATGGTGACCGCTATGCCGACCTGACCCAAGAGCCGGCCTTCGCCTTCGGCCAGGGGATGGGCTACACCACCTTTGCCTACGGAAAGCCCCAGATCGATGGACCGGATGCCGTCGGCCCTGAAGACAGGGTCAGGGTGACTGTGGACCTCACCAACACCGGCCAGCGCCCAGGCACCGAGGTCGTCCAGGCCTACATCAGCGACCTGGTGACCTCCGTCAGCTGGACCGACCGCGAGCTGAAGGCCTTCCAAAGGATTCAGCTGGATCCAGGGCAGACCCGGAAGGTGGTTTTTGATCTACCGGTGTCTGAGTGGACCCTGGTTGATGCCGACTGCAACCGCAGGGTCGAGCCCGGTCAGTTCCAGGTGCTGGTGGGATCCTCCTCGCGCAGGGAAGACCTGCAGGCCGTGACGGTGACCGTGGGCTGAGCATGAAATCGACCGGGTTGCGGTTGCTTTAGTTTGCGGTTGTTCTGGATTGCCGCCGGTCGACTGACCGATACCTTGTTGTGGAACTCCTCGCGTGTTGGTTGCCCATGGCCCTCGCCCGCTTCTACCATTGCAGCATGAGGAAAAGCGTAGGCGCTGGGTATGCGCACCTGTTGACGGTCCCAAATCCTCGGCATGTGGCCAGCCTGGTCGACTACTTCACACGCGGATCCAAACCACGGTCCAAGTGGCGGTTCGGCATTGAGGTCGAGCATCTGCCGGTCCGCAACGACGGGTCCGACGCTCCGGTTCCCTATGAGGGGGAGCGGGGCATCGAGGCTCTGCTGTCGGCCTTGGAGCCCTGCTACGACGGCGATAAGGAATACCGGGAGGATGGCCACCTGGTCGGGCTGAGCAGGCCGGGCTGCGTGGTTTCCCTGGAGCCCGGAAGCCAGGTGGAGTGCTCCCTGGGCGTGGTGCGCGACAGCCGGGAATTCGAGGATCTCTACCGTCGTTTCCGTGCCGAGGTCGACCCCATTGCCGACCGGCTGGGGTTCCGTCTGGTCGAATATGGGTACCGTCCGGCTGGGTCCTATGCGGATGTGGGCGTCAATCCCAAGGAACGTTATGCGGTCATGAACACCTACCTGGGTCGCATCGGCCAGTGCGGGCCCATGATGATGCGCAGCACCGCCTCCACCCAGATAAGCATCGATTACCGGGATGAGGACGATGCCATCGCCAAGATACGTCTGGGCACGGCTATCGGGCCCATTTTGGCCTACCTCTTCCGCAATACTCCGATCTTTGAGGGGAAGCCCAACCGCATGCCCCTGCGACGCCAGCGGATCTGGGATTGGCTCGACACCCAGCGCACAGGCCTGATTCCGGGGCTGTTCGAGGACGGCTTCGGCTGGGAGGACTACGCCGTGGATATGCTCTCCACCCCGCTCATGGTGGCGGATGTCTCCCACACCCCTGAGGTGGACGGGCCGCAGGGTCGTCAGTTCTTCATTGCCTGGCATGAGAACGCCGGGGAGATCTATCCTGACCGCCGGCTCAACGATGCCGAGATAGCGCATATCCTGACCACGCACTTCAACGACGTCCGTTTGAAGAATTACATCGAGCTCAGGCACTGGGATTCCCTGCCCATGAAACGTGCCAGCCGACTTCTGGAGATCGTCGGCGGTATCTTCTACGACTCGGATCGATTCGCCAGACTTGTCGAGCTTTTGGACGGGGTGAGCGAGGAGGACGTGCTCCAGGCCAAGGCCGATCTGCAGGCCCACGGCGGGCAGGCCAGCCCCTATGGGCGCTCTCTGGACTTCTGGCGGCAGGCGCTAGGTGCCGAGAACACTCTGGATGATCTGCCGGGCGATCCACGCCATCCTGAACGCTTCCAGTCCTGACGACTGTTTCGTTATGCGAACGGGCGGGTCAGGTTTCCTGAGGATGGTATAATCTGGTCACCAATGGGCCTTGATCCGTTATCAGCGGGGAGCCCTCGGAAGAACGGGTTCGCTTGCGGCGATCCTCAGTAGAACCGACGGGCGGGCCCGCATAGCCCAGTTCAAGCGGTCCGGCGCAGGTCATTGGCCGGGCAAGCGAGGTGGTACCGCGGTGGGCCCCATGGGTCCCTCGTCCTCGACATGGCGACATGAACGACCAGCGAGGAGCGTGAACGGTGAATCAGACCACTGATACCTCAGATGCGACAAAACGGGATGGCGCAGTCTATCCCAAGGCGGTGGTGGACCCGGCTCTGGCCAAGGTGAAGCCCAATCCCTCCTTCCCCCATATGGAGGAGTCCGTTCTGGACTACTGGGACCATGACGACACCTTCAACAAGTCAGTAGACCGTCGCCCTTCCGGCGATCATGCCGACAATGAGTTCGTCTTCTTCGATGGCCCGCCCTTCGCCAACGGCCTGCCCCACTATGGACACCTGCTGACCGGCTACGTCAAGGATGTCATTCCCCGCTACCAGACCATGAAGGGCCACAAGGTCAAGAGGGTCTTCGGCTGGGATACCCACGGTCTGCCTGCCGAGCTGGAGGCGCAGCGTGAGCTCGGCATCGACAGCGTGGATCAAATCGAGCAGATGGGCATCGAGAAGTTCAACGACGCCTGCCGCGCTTCAGTGCTCAAGTACACCAGCGAGTGGAAGGACTACGTCCACCGTCAGGCCCGATGGGTGGACTTCGACCACGGATACAAGACCCTGGATGTCTCCTACATGGAGTCGGTCATGTGGGCCTTCAAGACCCTCTACGAGAAGGGCCTGGCCTATGAGGGCTACCGGGTGCTGCCCTACTGCTGGAAGGATCAGACCCCGCTGTCCAACCATGAGCTGCGCATGGATGCCGATGTCTACCAGGACCGCCAGGACACCACCGTCTCCGTGGCCGTCAAGCTCAGGGACGAGGACGCCTATGCCGTCTTCTGGACCACCACCCCCTGGACCGTCCCCACCAATCTGGCCATCGTGGTCGGCGCTGATATCGAGTACTCGGAGGTCAGTCCGGTGTCTGGCCCCTTCGCCGGCAAGCGGTTCTATATCGCTACGGCCCGTTTGGGAGACTACGCCAAGCAGCTGGGGGAGGACTACCAGGTGGTCCGCACCCTCAAAGGGTCAGAGATGGAGGGCTGGCGGTACTGGCCGGTCTTCCCCTACTTCGCCGGAGAGCAGGCTGAATCCGAGGGCGGCACCCCCGGCCCCAATGCCTATACCATCTACACGGCCGATTACGTCGACACCGTGGAGGGCACCGGCCTGGTCCACCAGGCTCCCTATGGCGAGGACGATATGAACACCCTGAACGCCAAGGGCATCCGCAGCGTGGACGTGCTCGATGCAGGCGCGGTCTTCACCGAGCAGTGCCCCGACTACCAGGGCCTGCAGGCCTTCGAGGCCAACATGCCCATCGTCCGCAACCTGCGCGCAGGCGATGGCCCTCTGGCACAGATCCCAGCCGAGCGCCGGGCCCTCCTCTTCCAGGAGAAGAGCTACGTCCACTCCTACCCGCACTGCTGGCGTTGCGGCACCCCGCTAATCTACAAGCCGGTCTCCAGCTGGTTCGTCTCCGTGACCAAGATCAAGGACCGCCTCCTGGAACTCAACCAGCAGATCAACTGGATCCCCAGAAACGTCAAGGACGGCCAGTTCGGCAAGTGGCTGGCCAATGCCCGCGACTGGTCCATCTCCCGCAACAGGTTCTGGGGCTCGCCCATTCCGGTCTGGGTCTCGGACGATCCCAAGTATCCTCGGGTGGACGTCTACGGGTCCTTGGATGAGCTCAAGAAGGACTTCGGCCGCTACCCGACTGATGACAAGGGGCAGATCAACATGCATCGGCCCTGGATCGACCAGCTGACCAGGCCCAACCCTGACGACCCCACCGGCAAATCCACCATGCACAGGATCACCGATGTGCTGGACTGCTGGTTCGAGTCGGGCTCCATGCCCTTCGCCCAGTTCCACTACCCCTTCGAGAACAAGCAGTACTTCGAGGACAGGGATCCCTGTGATTTTGTGGTCGAGTACATCGGCCAGACCCGCGGCTGGTTCTACACCATGCACATCATGTCCACGGCCCTCTTCGACCGCCCGGCCTTCAAGAACGTGATCTGCCATGGCATCGTCCTGGGCTCCGACGGCCAGAAGATGAGCAAGCACCTGCGCAACTACCCGGATGTGAACGAGGTCTTCGACAAGTACGGATCCGACGCCATGCGCTGGTTCCTGATGAGCTCGTCCATCCTGCGCGGCGGCAACCTGGTCGTCACCGCCGATGGCATCCGCGACACGGTCCGCCAGGTCATGCTGCCGGTCTGGAGCTCCTACTACTTCTACACGCTCTATGCCAACGCGGCCAACAAGGGCGCCGGCTACCAGGCCCAGGCGCTGACGCCGGAGCGTGTGGCCGACCTGCCGGAGATGGACCGCTTCCTGCTGGCACGCACCCGTCGGCTGATCCAATCGGTGCAGAAGGCCCTGGACGACTTCGCCATCTCGGAGGCCTGCGATGCGGTGACCGACTTCATCGATGTGCTGACCAACTGGTACATCCGCAACAACCGCGACCGCTTCTGGGGCGAGGACCACCAGGCCTTCGACACCCTCTACACGGTTCTGGAGGCCTTCGCCCGCCTTCTGGCCCCCCTGGCGCCTATGGAAGCCGAGCAGATCTGGCGGGGCCTGACCGGTGGCGAGTCTGTCCATCTGGCCGACTGGCCCTTCCTGGCCGACGAGGCCACCGGGCAGGAGACCGAACTGGGACAGGTCCTGCGTGACGATCCTGCCCTGGTAGCCGCCATGGAGAAGGTCCGCGAGGTGGTTTCGGCCGCCCTGGCCCTGCGCAAGGCCGAGCAGATTCGCGTCCGCCAGCCCCTGTCCCTGCTGACCGTGGTGGTTCGTGACCCCGACGCGGCCCGCCCCTACGTGGACGTGCTGAAGTCCGAGCTCAACATCAAGGACGTGGAGTTCTGCACCCTGGACCAGGCCGGTCAGCATGGTCTGCGGATCATCCACGATCTCAAGGTCAACGCCCGTGCGGCCGGACCCCGGCTGGGCAAGCAGGTCCAGTTCGTCATCAAGGCTTCCAAGCAGGGCGACTGGTCCGAGCAGGACGGCCACGTGGTCGTCACCACTCCCGACGGAGTGGTGGCCCTGGAACCTGGCGAATACGAGCTGGACAACAGGATCGAGCAGGAGGATGGTTCCCAGGCTGATCGTTCGGCCTCCGCGGCCCTGCCCACCGGCGGCTTCGTCATTCTCGACACCCAGCTGGACGACGATCTCCTGGCGGAGGGCTATGCCAGGGATCTGATCCGCCAGGTTCAGGATGCTCGGAAGACCGCTGGCCTGGACATCGCTGACCGGATTCGGCTGACCCTGACCCTCCCCAAGGAGGATGCCTCCAAGGCTCAGCAGTTCAGCGACCTGATCGCCCGCGAGACCCTGGCCACCAGTCTGACCGTCAATGCTGGCGATCTGGACCAGCCGCAGGTTGACCTGGTCAAAGCCTGATCATAGTTGCATAAAAAGGGCTTCCATCTCCTATCAGATGGAAGCCCTTTTTCATACGACCTGCCTGGCTAGGTGCTCGTCTGCGCTACGCTTGGCCGTGCGGCTGGCAATATTGCGATGGAGCGCCGGCTGCTGATCAGCCCTTGACCTTGTCGCTGACCTGGTCCAGGGTCTGCATATCCTGGTCGCTCAGTTCCAGATGGGCAGCGGCCAGAAGGGCCGGCAGCTGCTCGGGGGTGCGTGCAGAGGCGATGGGGGCTGCGATCCCAGGCCTATGGTTGAGCCAGGCCAGGGCTACGGTGGCCAGCTCGACCCCGTGGGCCTTGGCGATGCCGTCCATGGCAGCGACCACGTCCAGTCCCTCCTGGGTGAAGAAGTCCTTGACCATGCCCTCGCGCTTTTTGCCCTTGAGGTCGTCCATGGTCCGGTACTTGCCCGTCAGGAAGCCCGAAGCCAGCGAGAAGTAAGGGAAGACCGCCAAATCCTCGTCCTTGGCGACCTGCATAAGGCCGCCCTCATAGGTCTTGCGGTAGACCAGGTTGTACTGGGGCTCCAGGGCCACCGGCAGGGTCAGGCCCTCCTTGCGTGCAATGCTGAACCATTCGCGGATCCGGTCAGGCGTGTAGTTGGACAGGCCGATAGCCCGGACCTTGCCCTCCTTGACCAGCTTGTCGAAGGCTGCCGCAGTCTCCTCCAAGGGGGTGGAGCTGTCGTCGAAGTGGGCATAATAGAGGTCGATCACATCCAGACCCAGCCTGAGCAGGGAGGCATCGGCGGCGGCCTCGATGTTCTTGGCTGACAGGCCTGAGTACTGGGGGTGCTGGCTGACCTTGGTAGCCACCAGGACCTTGTTGCGGTTGCCGTTCTTGGCCAGCCAGCGGCCCAGGACGATCTCGGACTCGCCGCCGGAGTGGCCTGGGGCCCAGGCCGAGTAGACGTCGGCTGTATCGATCAGGTTGCCCCCGGCTTGCGTGTAGGCGTCCAGGACTTGGTCGGACTGGGATTCGTCGCTGGTCCATCCGAAGGTGTTGCCGCCCAGGACCAGGGGGAAGATTTCGGCATCGATGCCGCGTAGTTTTGCCATATTCATCCTTTCGGGTTGAAGGCTTGTTAAACCGAGTCTATTACGGCTTATGCGCCCGAACCGATTATTCAGACGAGTCCATCATGTATGGTGATGAGAGGATAGGCCGGAATGGTGCGGTTCTCAGGTCCGGCCCCAAGGGTTTTAAGCTCGAAGGAGAACACTCATGCATCTGGGCATCGCCATTGTGATCGCCGTGCTGGTCCTGGCGCTGATCATCTTCCTTCTGGGGATTTTCGTGGTGCCCCAGCAGCAGGCGGACGTCATTGAGCGCTTCGGCAAGTACCACCGGGTGGCGCTGGCGGGCATCCACGCCAAGATCCCCCTGGTGGACCGGATAGCCGCCAAGACCAACCTGCGGGTCAACCAGCTGAACGTCAAGCTGGAGACCAAGACCAAGGACAACGTCTTCGTCACCGTGGAGGTCTCTGCACAGTTCCGGGTGGAGGCGGCCAACGTGTCTACGGCCTACTACGAGCTGGTCGACCCGGCGGGCCAGCTGCGCTCCTACATGGAGGACGCCCTCAGGTCGGCCATTCCCGCCCTGAGCCTGGATGACGCCTTCGCCCGCAAGGACGACATCGCCTCCGACGTGCAGCAGACCGTGGGCCAGGAGATGCAGCGCTTCGGGTTCTCGGTCATCAAGACCCTGGTCACGGCTATCGACCCCTCCACCCAGGTCAAGCAGGCCATGGACTCCATCAACGCGGCCCAGCGTGAGAAGGAGGCCACCAGGGAGCGTGCCGATGCCCGTCGGATCGAGATCGAGACCCAGGCCAGGGCCGATGCCGAGAAGACCAGGATGCAGGGCGAGGGCCAGGCCAACTACCGACGGGAGATCGCCAACGGCATTGTGGACCAGATCAACAGTCTGCGGGCCGTGGGCATGGATATCGATGCGGTCAACAATGTGGTGCTCTTCAACCAATATCTGGACGTGATGCGCTCGCTGGCCGAATCCGACAATGCCAAGACCCTGGTTCTGCCTGCGGCGACCCCTGGGGGTTACAACGAGCTCTTCAGCCAGATGACCGCAGCGCTGATGACCGCCCAGAGCACCCAGGGCAGTGCGGATCCCCGCCACGGCCGCAGGGGTGCGGGCGCAGAGGGCGGGGCCGGGACGCCGGCTCTGTAAGGCCGTGTCCTAAGAAGCAATTTCCGCATGGCAGGTCCTGCGGGGTCGGATTTCAGCTTTTCAGGAAGTCGGCTATGGCCTCGGCGGCCCGATAGCCCTTGTCGTACATGGCGTTGAGTCCCTTGAGCGACTTGCTCAGCGTGGTCAGTCCGCACAGGCTGTCAGGGGCCAGGATGAGCACCCGACCCTCCTTTTCGGCCTGCTTGGCCAGGGCCACCTCGTCGTTGTAGGTGCGGTAGCGCTCCATCAGGCGCTCGCCGGCCGCCGGATAAGTTCTGGCCAGGATCCGGGCCGGCAGGACATCCTTCTTCTGTTCGCGCAGAATATCCCTCTGGCGGGTCAGGACCAGGACGATGCGCTCGTAGCCCTCGTCCATGGCCTTGCGGACCGGGACCGGGTCGGCGATGCCGCCGTCCAGATAGGGCACCCCATCGATCATGTAGGGCTTGTTGGCCACCGGCACGGTGGATGAGGCCTTGAGGATGTCATAGTTGTCCTGGGCCAGGTCGGACTTGTCAAAGTAGACGGTGGATCCGTCAGTGGCCTTGCAGGCGACTACGGTGAACAGGGCCGGATTGGCCTTTAGAGCCTGGTAATCCAGCGGGCATTCCCCGTCGTGGGCCGACAGTTTGCCATAGACGTAGTCCAGGTCGACGAAGGTGTGCTTGGTCAGGAAGTTGCTCACGCTCGCGTACTCCTTGCGGGAGGAGTAGACGGTGTAGAAGCGGTAGCAGCGTCTGAGCTGGCCCGACAGGAATGAGGCCAGATTGGCGCTGCCGGCCGAGACCCCGTAGCAGTGATCGAAGGTGATGCCCTGCTCCATGCAGCGGTCGAAGACGCCGGCGCCGAAGATGGACCGGTAGCCGCCGCCTACGTCGATGACGGCTGTTCTTTTGCGTGCCATGGGCACCTCGTTTCCTGACAGATATCCGAGCTTGATGACAGCTTATGCGTGAACGTTGGACAAGCCGTTCAGGGGCGGCAGGAGGCCAGCAGCCGCTTGGACAGATCCAGCATGGCCGGTGAGGGATCGGAGTTGGCGATCTCTACTCTGCCGGTGCCGGGGCCCGGGTTGAGGGCATCGGCCTGGGCCAGCAGATCCTTGAGGTGGCGGGCCGTCCCAGGGTTGCCGTCGATCAGCGCCAGGCCTGGCGGGCAGATGCGGGCGATGGACTGGCGGAAGAAGACGAAGTGGGTGCAGCCCAGGACCAGGGCATCCAGGGTCTGCAGGTCATAGGGATCCAAATAACGGTGCAGGGTGGCATCGACCAGGGCCTGGTCATTCAGCCTGTCAGACTCCACAATGGTCACCAGGTCTGGGCAGGGCTGGGTCAGGATGGTGTGCCTGCCGGAGAACCGTGCCATCAGGCGTGAGAACTTGGCCTCCTTCAAGGTCAGCGGGGTGGCCGTGACCAGTACCCGCTGGGGTCGGCCTCCGCCACGTGTGCAAGCCAGCTTCAGGGCCGGCTCCATGCCGATGACCGGGACCGGGTAGCGTCGGCGCATTTCATCCACGCAGACGCTGGTGGCGGTGTTGCAGGCGATGACCATGGCCTTGACGCCCTGGTCCATGAACCGGTCGCCAATGACCTGGCAGCGCTGGGTGATCTGATCCGGCTTCTTGATGCCGTAGGGGGCGTAGGCGGAATCGCCAAAGTAGAGCAGGTTTTCTTGAGGAAGGAGGTTGCGGATGGCTGCAGTGACGCTCAGACCGCCGAGTCCGGAGTCGAAGATCCCGATCGGTGCATCTGATGTCATCTGATCCGCTCCTTTCGCAGCCGAAGAACCACCCTAGCCTGTCGCCGAAGGGCCGTACGCTACAAGCATGAGTATTCCCCGGACTGTTTACAAAATGCAAGCCACCGGCAACGATTTCGTGGTCTACGCCGATCCCCGGGGGGATCTGGAGCCTACGGCCGACCAGGTGCGCTGGCTGTGCGACCGTCATTTCGGAGTCGGAGCCGACGGGGTCATCCGGCTGACCCACCCGGCCGATGTCAGCGACCTGAACCAGGAGCAGGTGGATGCCTGCGACCGTTTCGGCTGCCAGTGGTTCATGGACTACCGCAATGCGGACGGTTCCTTGGCTCAGATGTGCGGCAACGGGACCCGGGCCATCACCCTCTTCGCCCAGAAGCAGGGGCTGACGCCGACTATGGAAGGCGCCTCCTTCCTGCTGGGGACCCGGGCCGGGGTCAAGCGGATCGTCTCGCGCAGTCCGATGAAGTGCGACGGCGATCATGTGTTCAAGGTCAAGGTCGGGGCCTGGCGGATGGGGCCGGTGGGGCAACAGCTGGTCGACGGCGGAGCCCTGGGAGGCTCGGCTCCTGGCACCATGGTGGATATGGGCAATCCTCATGCAGTCGTCCTGACTGCAGTCGCTGCCGAATTGGAGGCCGGTGGACTGCCCGGGACCGTGACCGAACTGCTGGCTAGGACCGACCTGCCCGATCCGGGCGATTTGGACCTGTCGGCCCCGCCGCGGGTCAGGCCCGGGCTGGCTGAGGGGCAGAATGTGGAATTCCTGCGTCTGGATGCCCTGGATGCCGACAATGGCAGCGGTCGGGCCACCATGAGGGTCTATGAGCGTGGGGTGGGCGAGACCCTGTCCTGCGGTACCGGTCTGTGCGCCAGCGGCGTGCTCTTGCGAGCCCTGACCGGGGTCGACCATTGGACCATCCAGGTGGGCGGGGGCCGTCTGAAGGTGGACGTGGATTCGCAGGATGTGTGGCTGACTGGACCGGCCAGAATGGTCGCCCGTCTGACCCTGGAGCATGTGCCAGACTGCTGATCAGCCGAAGAGGGCGGATCCTTCCACAGCCAGGACGATAGTGGCCAGGGCGACCAGCCAGACCAGGTCGACCATCAGATCGAAGTGCCGCTGATAGTAGGTCAGCAGCCATCCCGACCTCTTGCGCGGCAGACCCTGCTGGATGACCGTGGCGTGGCTGAAGGCCATGAACTGCAGGCTGGTGGCGAAGGTCATGACCAGGCACCAGGGGCAGAGGGCGTGGATGACGAAGAGCGACTGGGCGAACAGCCAGAGCGCATAGGCCAGGGCGGCAAGCGAGGCCAGCCAGGTCCCTGCCGTCAGCAGCGCAGGCATTTTGATTCGGCACAGACCCACTACGGCCAGCGTCAGGAAGACAGCCTCAGCGACCAGCCCCAGAAAGGCATTGGGGATCGGCAGTGTGCCCAGGCGGATCAGCTCGGCTTGGGGGGACTGGGCCACGGCTGAGCAGGAGACCACCGAGTTGATGTCACAGCTGAGCTGGCCCTGGGGGTGACGCGCCAGTTGCAGGGTTTCCGCTGACAGGACCAGGCTGGCGTAGAGCGCCGCAAACGAGGTCAGGGCGGCGATCAGATAGCTGGAAGGGGCTGACGAGGTCGGTTCGCTCATGGGGTCCATCACCTCAATGGTCGGGAGGGTTCTCTGAGACGGGAACGCGTTCACGAGTTTAGGATGGAGGCATGACGCATGAGGATACTGTCACGGTCTCCGGATGGGACCTGCACTGCCACACCGTCTTCTCCGACGGCACCGTGACGCCCCGGGGGATGGTCGAGCAGGCGCAGCAGCTGGGACTGGAGGGTCTGGCCATCACCGACCATGACACCAATGCGGGCTGGGATGAGGCCCGTCAGGCGGCCCAGGACCTGGGAATGCCCCTGCTGCCAGGCACCGAAATCACCGCCCAGGATGGCCATGTCTCGGTTCACATGCTGGCCTACCTCTATGATCCCGAGGATCCGGTCATCGCCGGGCTCTTCGCCAAGACCAGGGAGGCCAGGCTGACCAGGACCAGGACCATGGTCGAGCGGATCTCCCGGGATTATCCGATCACCTGGCAGGATGTGCTGGATCAGGTCAAGGAGGGGTCGAAGACCACGGTGGGCCGCCCGCATATCGCCGATGCATTGGTCAAGGCCGGTGTCTATGCCGACCGCAGCCAGGCCTTCGCCGGGGTCTGCTCCTCCGGAAGCGCCTACTACCTGCCAACGCCCTCGCCGACTACCCACCAGGTGCTGGCAGCCGTCAACCATGCAGGCGGCGTCCTGGTCGTCGCCCACCCCGGTGCAGTCAGTCGCAATCCCGTCCTGCTCTCCGACCAGCAGATAGCCGCTCTGGCCGGGGAGGGACTGGGAGGCCTGGAGGTCTGGCATCGGGACAATCCGCCCGAGCAGCGCCGACGGCTGCTGGCCCTGGCACAGCGCTGGGGGCTGCTGGTGACCGGAGGATCGGACTGGCACGGGCAAGGCAAGCCCAATCGCATGGGGGAGAACAGCACCAGTGACGAGGTGGTGGCCCGAATCGTGGACAGGGCCCGGGGAAGCCGTCCGGTGGCCTGGAAGGGTTAGCGGATACGAATCGGGGGCGGTCGGACCACAAGGACCCGGCCGCCCCCGTCAGGCGATCACAGCCTCAGTCGGAGGAGCCTCCCAGGACACCGAAGCCGACCGGATGGGTGGTGTCCGAACCGACCACTGCGTAGCCCAGGGACTCCTTAGGAACAATGATGTGCCGGCCCTTGTCGTCCACCAGATCGATGGGTCCGCCCTCGTTCAGGGCCTGGGCGATGTGGGCAGCCACCTCGTCCGCCTTGGCATTGGTGCTGAAGTTGACCGTCCGGGCCACATTTTTGATGCCGAATTCGATATCCATTGCTACCTCCAAGGTTGTTTTCCGTCGCCCAGACCTGCCGGCCCACGGTTCTTCCGGTCTCATTATTCGCTGGCCCGGGTGATTACGCTCTAAGCGTCTCCCTGATGCTCCTCCGGGGAAGAGCCGCTTTCCGGCGGTGATGCCGATGCCTGTCCGTCTGCAGTGAGCGTGGGGGTCTGCTCGGGCAGGGGCTTTCTGGGAATGACGACGGTCTCAGCCTGATCGCTGGCGAGGGTTTGAGCTGACGAGGCATCATGCGGCTGGGAAGCGGCCTCTCCTGCCCCAGCGGGGTTCGAGGACTGGCTGTCTACGGACGCGTCGCTCGTTGCAGCCTTTGGATTCGCCTCGCCATCCGTATCCTTGTCGCTGGTGGCTGGACTGCCGATGCCGCGGAAGTGATCGCTCAGGCCTGATTCCTCTTCTTGGGCAACAGGAGCAACAGCTGGTGGCTTGGGTTGATTGTCGCTGCCAAGGTTTGTGCTCTGGGCCTGTCTGATGGGCTTATTCCTGGCTTCGGAATGGTCCATGGCGGTCTGGGTCTGAGCCAGGTCAGCCATTTCTGCCCTGCTGATGGCGATGGTGGCCGAGCTCTCATCCGAGGGTTCAAAGGAGGGTTCCTTAGGTGAGGTTGCCGCATCTGCCGCGGCAAGGCCCTGTTCTGATGCCGGATTCTCGGCATTGTCGTCGCCGAGCAGGGTGCCCACGGTGATGGTGGAGGGTGCGTCAGTGGGTGACGGACTCGGCGTCTGCTGCTGACGACGGGCGCGCTGGTTCTGCTCGTGGTCGCCCAACTGCTGGGCCAGACGCTCCACCTGGGCCTTGAATTGGATGATCCGTTCGTTGTCGGCATGATCCAGGGCGGTGATGAAGTCGCCCACCTGCTCCATCTGCAGCCAGAGATTGGCTCGGAGCATGATCAGGTCGTCCAGCCGAGCCCCCATCATCCTGCCGTAGGCTGCAATGACTGCGTTGCGGCGGGATCCGTCCAGCTTGGCGAAGATCCAGGCCAGGTCACGGGCAGGATCGTTGACCTGCATGTCCTGCCAACCGTAGACCCCGCTCAGCCCGGAGCCTGCATAGAGCAGGTCGCCGTCGGAAAAGCCTCCGTGCACGGTGCAGGTTTCAAAGGACCAGAGTCCCTCGGTCGCCACGATGGATGCCCAGGAATCGGTGATTTCCTTGGGCACGTGGCCGTCCATGCGCAGCCGCTTGATCCATCCCCGCAGTTGGGCCGCGATCTGGGCAGTGGAGAAGGCTGGGTATCCGTGGGTTTTCAGAAAATCAGGGCGCACCCGGTGGATGGCGCCGATGGCGGTGCCTGCGGCGGTGCATTCGTTCAAGGTCAGCAGATGGAGGGGACGGATTCGGCCTGGGCAGTGGGTCATGACGGCAACAGCTGTGGTGCCGGTCGGGCTATCGGCCTTCTCGCCGGGCTGGTAGGCCAGGATGTGCTCGACCCTGAAGCCCATGGCCGCCATCTCCTTGGCATCGGCCAGAGCCTGAGCCGCCTTGACCCGAGCGGCCAACCGGCGCTTGCCGGCTTCCGAGCTGGTGGCCCAGACGTCGTAGACGTTGCCGGTCGCGTCCTGGACCACCGCACAGTCCACGCCCTGTGCACGGTCAAGGCTGCTGAGCTGGTCGCAGTCCCGCGCGCCGGTCATGGGCACCTCGGGCATGGCGGCCGACGCCAGGGCGGCCAGGGTCAGCTTCGTTCGTTCACTCACATTCTCAAGGATAATACAAGGACTGTTGTGAATACGGTTGTCCACTTGACCACATGGGCACGCCGCAGCGGGTTCCGGTACCGGCCTTTGACACAATGGGGGTGTGCATGAGGATGAGGAACGATTGCTGCAGGGTCTGGATCCTGCCCAGCGGCAGGCGGCCACTGTGCTTGACGGGCCTGTGCGGATCGTCGCAGGGGCCGGGGCTGGCAAGACCAGGACCATCACCCGGCGTATGGCCTATGCCTGCGCCAGTGGCAGCTGGGAGCCCTCCAGAACCTTGGCAGTGACTTTTTCGGTCCGTGCCGCAGCCGAGATGCGTGATCGTCTGACCAAGCTTGGCGTGTCGGCCTCCCTGCAGGCGGCGACCTTTCACTCGGCGGCCCTGCGCCAGCTCAGGCGGGTCTGGCCCCAGGTCAGCGAGACCTATCTTCCGGATCTGATCGAGGATGTGGCCCCCCTGGTGTCCTCCGCCTGCCAGCGGGTCTGCGGTGAGGAGGCCGACCCGGGCCAGGTCAGGGATCTGACTGCGGAGATCAACTGGGCCAAGGTGGGGCTGATCGCCCCTCAGGACTACGTTCGGGTCTGCGCGGCCAGTCACCGTCTGCCGCCGGCTGGTCTGGAGGCTGATCGGATGGCCGACCTGTACACGGTCTTCGAGAGCTCCAAGGCCGCCCATAATCAGATGGACTTTAACGATATTCTTCTGCTGGTTTGCCACATTTTGGAAGAGGGCGGCCGGGCTGCTGCTGACATTCGAGACCGCATCGGCTGGCTGACGGTGGACGAGTACCAGGATGTCTCGCCCCTGCAGCATCGGTTGCTCAAGCTCTGGCTCGATGGCAGGCAGAACCTGTGCGTGGTGGGGGACCCGGCCCAGACCATTTACTCCTTTGCGGGGGCCACCTCCTACTACCTGCTGAACTTCCCCCAGGAATTCCCGGGAATCAAGGCCGATCTGGACCTGACCACCGACTACCGGTCCACGGGAAGAGTGGTTCACTACGCTAATGGCATTCTGGCTCGCTCGCCGGTGCGTGACGACTACCTGAAGCTGGCATCAGCCCGCCAGGAGGGCAGCAGGGTCGCGATGACCCGTTACGAGGACGATGGTGAAGAGGCTGGGGCAGTGGCCTCCCGTATATCCTCCATGATCCGGACGGGGGCCCGCCCCGGCCAGTTTGCAATCCTGACCCGGATCAACGCCCAGCAGACCCTGATCTGCCGTGCCCTGCACGAATGCGGGATCGGCTACCGGGTGCGCACGGAGTCGGGCTGGCAGAACCAGTCGGTCGATCTGAGCAAACATGAGGTGCTGGAGCAGCTGGAGAGCGGCATGGGCCAGGGGAGGGTCACGGTCTCCACCATTCATGCTGCCAAGGGGCTGGAGTTCGCCCATGTCTTCATCGTGGGCTGTGCCGAGGGGCTTATTCCCTTTGGCTCACCGCCCGAGGGGGATGCTCTGGAGGAGGAGCGCCGCCTTATGTATGTAGGGGTGACCCGAGCAGAGGACACCCTGCATCTTTCCTATGCGGAGCACAAGGACGGCAGCGCCTTTGCCCGGCGTGCTCCCAGCCGGTTCATTCACCGCTGAGCGCTATCGACTCGGCCCCTCGGAACGCGGGGAGAGGGAGTGCGATTCAAGCTTGGTTGCCGTCCGAATCGCCCTTGTCTGCGTTGTTCTGGTCCGGGTGACCGCTGTCGGGGTCCTTGGAATCGGTGCCGGCGCTTTTCTGATTGCCGGGGGCTTCGTGGTCTGAATGCTCCTGGTCATTTGAAGCGTCGGAATCGGAAGCGTCGGAGTCTGCAGGGGTGGCCAGATCGGCAGAGGAATCCTTGTCTTCGGCATTCAGCAGTTTGTCCAGCTCGGCATCCCAGTCCACCGAGGTGGCGGAAGTGGAGGCCTTCTGCTCGGATTGCCCATTTGCAGAGGTGGATGCTCCGCCCTGGCCGCCTTCGTCCTTGACAGGCAGGGAAGGCAGCAGGTCAGGATGGGACCAGTGGCCGTCACGGCCCTGGACTCCCTCCTCGGCGGTGATGCGCTCCCAGAGGTCGGCGGCCTCGCGCAGCCGCTTGGGGTGAAGATGCAGGCCCAGCAGGGACTCGAAGGTCTGCTCGGCCGGCCCCCCCACGGCGCGCTCGCGTCGGGTCATCTCCCGCAGCTGCTCCAGGTGGGGCAGGTGGGCCATGCCGGCATTCCAGACCACGCAATCCACCCAGCCGTCCACCAGGGCCAGCAGGTCGCCCAGGCTGTGCAGGGCCTCCTTCTGCTCAGGGGTGTCCTCGATGCCGACATTGCTGAGGTTGATGGCGCCGGCGATGGATTCGGGATTGATCTGGTCGGCGTCGCGCAGCTGATCCTCCACCGCGTCCAGGTCGATGGAGACCCCCCGGGCGTACTTGCCGATCAGGGCCTCGAAGCGCGGCATCAGCCAGGGGACGGCGGCGTAGAGCCGGGCGTGGGCGGCCTCCTTGAGGGCCATGTAACGGGTGACCTCGTCCAGATCCAGTTCCAATGATTTGGCGTAGGCCTTGATGTTCTGAGGTATGAGGGCTCCGGCGGGGTTCTTCAGCAACGGGATGCCCTGGTCGAATCCTCCGCGGACCTCCTTGGCCAGCTCGCCGGCGGCCTGCCCCAGCTGCATGGCGAATGAGGTGTTCCCCAGCAGTCTCATCAGCGTGGTCGGATCCTTGAGATTGTCGGGCAGGGGGATGGGCACAGGTCCGGCGAACATCCCCGAAATCTCGCCCTGGTCGAAACCTTGGAAGCGCTGGTTTATGACGGAGGTCAGGGCCTCGCTGACCGCCTGGGCCACAGGCGAGGCGAACTGGACCCAGGCGTCTATGCTGCCCTCGATCCATCCGGCACGGGTCAAGGCTTCGGTCTGGCCTGGGGCGGGGTCGAAGGAGCAGACGGTGTCCAGCCAGAGGTTGGCCTCGCTCATGACCCGGGCCACCCGGTCGCTGTCCTCGGCTGTGACGGCGGTATCGGACTGGTCGGCCCTGGTGCGTCCCAGGGCGATGTTCTTGGCCAGCACAAGGTTGATGGGCCCCCGGTCGGCCTGGGCCTGCATGTCAGCCGGCGTGTTCAGCCCTCCGGCCGTGAAAGCCTGAATCAGGGCCTGAACCTCGGCGGGTTTGGGCAGCTGATCGGCTCCCTGGGCCGCCATCTGCGAGCGGATGGACTCAGGCAGCTGTGAGAACTGACTCCAGGCCAGCTCGCCCTGCACCGGGCCGAAGCACTCGATGAGCCATTGGTGGATTGCATTCTCGTCCATTGCTTTGATTCCAGTCCTCGCCAAGGCAGGCCGTCCGCCATCGAGGTCGACGTCTGCCGGGATTATCGTCTTCATCAACCATAATATTGGAGCTATGACACTTCCGCACGGGAAATCGGATCACTGCGCCACAGGCGCACCCGAAAGGCAAATCGGGACGCTTGGCGGACCCACCCGCAAAATGCTGGTCGGCGGTCTTCTGATCATTCTGGCCCTCCTGGTGCTTTTCCTCCCCTCGCCCTATACCATCGAGACGCCCGGACCCACCCAGGATGTGCTGGGAAGTTCAAAAGGCTCACCGGTCATCAAGGTCAAGGGCGGCCAGGTCCACCATGACAGGGGCCGTCTGCTGATGACCACGGTCAATGCCCGCGGAATCCCCGGTTATCCGGCCTCCAATCTGGATGCTCTGGTGGGCTGGGCCGACCCCCACGCCACGGTGCTTCCCCAGGAGGCCGTGGTGCCTCCCGGGCAGAGTGTGGAGGAGTACAGGCGCCAGGAGCAGGGTGATATGCACGGCTCCCAGAAGGCTGCCTCGGCCCAGGCTCTGGCCTTCCTCAAGGCCCGGGGATACGACGTCTCAGGCCTGCAGTTCAGCATGAGGGTGGCCGACATCGGCGGTCCCTCAGCCGGGCTCATGTACACCCTGGGGGCCATCGACAAGATCACTCCGGAGCAGGAGACAGGCGGTCTGACCATCGCAGGTACCGGCACTATGGACCAGAAGGGACGGGTCGGTGCCATCGGCGGCATCCAGCTGAAGATGCTGGGCGCCAGGCGGGACGGCGCCACCTGGTTCCTGGCCCCGGCGGCTAATTGCCCACAGGTGGCGGGCCATGTGCCACAGGGACTGCGCGACGTGCGGGTATCCACCTTGGACGAGGCCTACAAGGCCCTGGTGGCCATCGGCCATGGCCAGGGGGAGGGGCTGCCCCGCTGCACAGCCGCCAAGGGCAGATAAGACAAGGCCGGTCCAATTGGTGAATTCCGGCAGTCTTGTTATGCTGAAGCCGTGGCTGAGACTACAACCTATACAGCGGAAGAGTTCGGTTTCCATCCCGGCGATATCGTTCAGGAATGGATGTGGGACGACGATGTCGACGACGGGATCCGGACCAGGATCGAGGATCTGACCGGCGAAGAGCTGGTGGACGAGGACTATGACGCAGCCGTGGATGGGGTCATCATCTGGTGGCGGGACGGCGATGCCGAGGACGATTTGGCAGATACCATCATGGATGCCTCGGCCATGGTCAACAAGGGTGCGCCGTTCTGGGTGCTGACCCCCAAACCCGGCAGACCTGGGGCATCGGCTCCAGGGGTCGTCTCCAATGCGGCCAAGACCGCGGGCATGAACGCCCTGATGCCCACCACCGCCAGCAAGGATTGGAACGCCACCCAGCTGCGGGCTTTCGGCAAGGGCAAGTAAGTTTTTCTGGCTGCAGAAGCGCCAATGAACGAGGTGGTGGACATCAGGATCAACCGATGCCCGCCACCTCGCTGTCTTTCATAAGGGATTCCCTCAGGAATCCAGTTTGGCCAGCGGCCCTTGCTGCTCGCCCTTCCCAGCAATGGCCGGAGACGCCGTCGTGGCCTTGTTCTGATATTCGGCCAGCAGGGTGCGCGAACGGATGTCGCAGAGGTTGGCCACCAGGGCCATGATCAGAATGACCAGGCCCACCAGGAAGATCCAATGCAGGCCGTCGAAGACGATGGTGCGGGCCGGGCCCAGCAGACGCGATGGAATGCTCCCTGCCGTGGCCGGGTTGATCATGCTGTTCATCATGTCCTCGGTCAGTCCCTTATGCTGAGGCACCTCGCGGGCGATGACCGTGTTCATGACGATGCCGAAGATGGAGACCATCAGGGTCTGCCCCAGGGACCGAGCCAGGGTGTTGAAGCTGGTCGAGGCGCCCACGTCGCCTGAGGGCACCACGCTCTGGGCGGTGATGGTCGAGGTGGTGATGGTCAGTCCGAAGCCGAAGCCGACCACGGCCGAGATGACCAGGAAGACCCAGTAGGCGGTGGCTTGGGGGACGGCTATGTAGCAGATGCAGGCCGTCAGGATGAAGGCCAGGCCGATGTTGGTGGCCCGGTGCGGCGGGTCGTGCATGGTCAGCGGTCCGGCCAGGTAGGCGCCCAGGAGCCAGAGAATGGAGGATGGGGTGACCACAAAGCCGCCCAGGGAGGGGTTCATTCCCAAAACAGACTGCATCCAGATGGGCATGTAGGTGTCGAAGCCCATCAGGAATCCGGCCACCAGGAGCATGCAGATGTTCTGGATGACAAAGGTCCTGATGCGGAAGAGCCGCAGAGGCAGGATGGGGTCCTCCTGGCGGCCCTCCACATGAAGCAGCAGGGCAAAGGTGACCACGGTGGCTGCAGCCAGGATCAGGGTAATTCGCGTATCGCCCGCCGATCCCAGGCTCTGCAGGCAGAGCATCAGGCAGATCAGGCAGACGCTGAGCAGCCCGATGCCGATGTAGTCGACGCGGGTTTCACGCGCCTTGATATGCTCGCTCAGGAAAATCTGGATCATGATGATGACCAGCAGGCCGATGGGCACGTTGATGGCGAAGACCCAGTGCCAGCTTATCTGCTGGACGATGAAGCCTCCCAGCAGCGGGGCGATGATGGAGGCGATGCCCCAGGCCGAGCCGTTCAGGCCGATCATGCCCGCCCGCTTGTCCAGGGGATAGATGTCGGCCAGGACCGTATAGGTCAGCGGCTGGATGGCGCCGGCCCCCAGGCCCTGCAGAAAACGGGCGCCGATCAGCTGGGGCATGGACTGGGAGAGGGCGCACAGGGTGGATCCGATCACGAAGACCAGCAGTCCGATGGTCAGCAGCGGCTTGCGGCCAAAGCGGTCCGAAAGCTTGCCATAGATGGGTGTGGTGACCGCTGTCATGAGCAGATAGATGGAGTAGACCCAGTTCATGATGGACAGCCCATGCAGGTCCCCGATGATGGTGGGCATGGCGGTGGAGACGATGGTCCCCTCGATGGCCGTCATGAAGGTGGCGATGAAGACCGCCACCGTCACCAGGGTGCGGTTGGTCTTCCTGCCGCTGCCTGTATCGACTGTCTGTGACAATCCGAACCCCCTTTTATACGGTGTATATGGTGCGTTTCTCTTCTTTTTGCGGACAAGGCCCGCGAATTCCTAGTGGATTATAGCCGCACCGTGCGGCCTTGTCACCGTGTATTCTGCTAAGGTAGTGTGCTGGTCCCGTGGCTCAGTTGGTTAGAGCGCCACCTTTACACGGTGGATGTCCCCGGTTCGAGTCCGGGCGGGACCACAGGGGTTTTTAGGGGGCGTGCCCGAAGTCGCGTCTTAGCGCTCACGTAGAATCGATGCACGACGATCGTTGGCAAGAAAGGTCAGGAGGTCGATGCCTGATGTCAGCTAGGCCTGATGCCCGTGGAACCGAGGCGACCATCGCGCGCTCGGGCAAGCGCAAGTGGGGGTATGACACCAAGCAGGTGGACGCCTTCCTGGAGCGGGCGCACTCGCTCTATGAGAGCCAGGATCCTGATCTGACTCAGGAGGAGATAGCCAACGCCTCCTTTGACCTGTGCAAGAACGGCTACATCATCACCCAGGTGGATGCAGCCCTCTCCCGACTGGAGAGGGTGATTTCCGACAGGCAGACCAGCTTGGAGATAGCCCGGGTGGGCGTGGATGGTTGGACGACCAGAATGGTCAGTCTGCAATCGGAGCTGACCACTCATGCCGGCAGGCCCTCAGGTAGCGTCTTCAAGCGCGGGGATCCCGGCATGCCCTCATACGACTGCAAGCAGGTGGAGCGGCTGATCGAGCAGGTCCTCAACAAGACTTCTGACCAGCTCAACCTGCAGGAGGGGCGGAAGACGGACTCGGGCAAGTCGAAGAACACCGACATCACGGCTGACCGCGTCTCCAACGTCATCTTCACCCAGCGGCGGGGGCCCAAGGGTTATGACGAGCGCCAGGTGGACTTCTTCCTGGCCAAGGCCGTCGAGCTTCTGGAGCAGCTGGAGTCCTTCGCCAGGGTCAGCGAGAGGGCCAAGAGAGCAAGCGCGAGTTCAACGGCGCCTGCCGCTGTTCCTGCGCAATCGCAGCTTCCTGTGCAGGACTCTTCAGCCTCGGGCGTTCAGCCGCTGATCGGACAGAGCCAGGAACCCGCTTGGAGCATCCCCAATGCTTCCCCTGTTGCGGAGGACCAAAGCAGTCAGGACGATTTCGCTCAACTGCATCAGGCGGAACGGGCCATCTTCGATGCTCCCGCTGCCAGCACGCAGACGGTGCCGACGGCCCAGCCCAACAGCTCCCTGAGTGCCCTGGCTTCAGCGGTCAACCAGCGACTGGCTCAGGACGGCGCTGGAGCGGCTGTGGATACCGGTGTTGATACACCTTCAACAGCTTCAGCCCGGTCTGCGTCCTCAGTCGATGTCGGCGGCGGAGCGGCCGTTGCTCCTGCAAATCCGGCTGTTTCCGGTCGGCCTGAATCGGTTATGCCCACCTCTGCGCCAACCAGCTATACTCCTGCAGTCTCCGCTGCAGTCTCGGCTGCACCCGCGCCGGCTGTACAATCCGTGCCCTTCAACCCGACGGCCTCTCCTTCGCCTTCCCCCGCACCGCAGGCTCCTGAGCCGACGGTATTCCAGCCGGCCCCCTCGACACCTGCCGCATCCGCCCCCGCCACAAGACCGGAATCACCGGTGCCTCCCTCGAACGAGGCTGACGCCGAAGACTCTTCTGTGCCAGGATCCACCTCAGTTATCTCTTCGCCTTTCGTCGACGGCCCTCTGGGCGCAGGCGGGCCCTTGGGCAGCTACGAGGAGCCGGCACCAGCAGCACCTGAGACCCAGGAGCGTCCTTGGGCCGAAACAGCCGAAAGCAGCACGGATACGCCCGACTGGGCCAAGCCTCGGTACTCACAAAACACGCATGGGAACAAGCAGGACCAGGATCCGGATTCCTACCTGAATTCCCTGCTCAACCAGGATCTGCCCAAGATGGATCTGGACATCCCTGATATTTCATTCCCGGCCTTCGGCGACGAGGGGGAGCAGGATAAAGGCGGTCGATGAGTCGGTTGGCAGTGATGAGTGAAGGCGTGCAGGCCGGTTTGCCGGTCGAGCGTGAACGTACCCTGGCGGATTGGTCGCCTAGGGACGATGCCGACCAATCTCGCAGTCTGGTTATCCTGGGATCCACAGGATCCATCGGTACCCAGGCCTTGGATCTGATCAGTCGTCATAGGGACCGGTTCCAGGTGACTGGGTTGGCCGCTGGTGGTGCGCATGTTGAGCTCCTGGCCCGTCAAGCCCGTGATTTTGGCGTGACCCGTTTGGCTCTGGCCGACAGGGCCCAGGTTCCTGTCCTGCAGCAGGCGCTCAAGGCCCTGGGGCTGACTGGTATCCAAGTAGAAGCAGGCATGGAGGCGGTCCAGGCTCTGGCCGGCTCCGGCAGTGATCTGGTCCTCAACGGCATCACCGGATCAGTCGGTCTGCGCCCGTCCATTGCGGCCCTGCAGGCCGGATCCCAGCTGGCTCTGGCCAACAAGGAGTCCGTGGTGGCCGGCGGCCATCTGCTCTTTGATGCTGAGATACGGCCGGGTCAGATCAACCCGGTCGACTCCGAGCATTCAGCCATCTGGCAGTCTCTGCGTTCGGGGCAGCATGGAGAGGTGGCCCGTCTCGTGGTCACCGCATCGGGAGGTCCTTTCCGGGGCTGGAGCCGCCAAGCCATGCGCGAGGTCACCCCTGAGCAGGCCCTGAATCATCCGACCTGGTCCATGGGTCCGGTGGTCACCATCAACTCATCCACTATGGTCAACAAGGGGCTGGAGGTCATCGAGGCCAGCCGGCTCTTCCGGATCGAGCCCGAGCGGATCACCGTGGTGGTTCACCCCCAGTCCGTGGTCCACTCCATGGTCCAGTTCCAGGACGGGGCCACCATAAGCCAGGCTTCCCCTCCGGATATGCGTCTGCCCATCGCCTTGGGCCTGTCGGCGCCCGTCCGTCTCGACCATGTGGCTGCGGCCTGCGACTGGTCCAAGTCCAATATCTGGACTTTCGAGCCCCTGGATGATGAGGCCTTCCCGGCGGTCAACCTGGCCAGGCGGGCCCTGGGCAGCTGCGAGCCCATGACCGCGGTCTTCAATGCCGCCAACGAGCAGGCGGTCAGGGCCTTCCTGGATCACCGGCTGCCCTACCTGGGCATCGTCGAAACCATCCGTTCGGTCATGGATGCCATGGAAACGCATCTTCCGGGAACATTCACATCCGTGGAGGTAATGGAGCAAGTCGAGCATGAGGCACGCCAAAGGGCTGATGCTTTGATAGACATGACAGCGTGAGTAGCATTCCCAAGACCGAACAGTCAACATCCTCTCAGGGGTTCCGCAAGACAGGCGAGCAGGCCATCAGCCAGACTCCGCTGCATCCTCGTCGCCGCTCCCGTCGGATCATGGTGGGGCCTGTGCCGGTCGGCGGGGGAGCCCCCATATCGGTGCAGTCCATGACCAACACGGTCACCGCTGACATCAATGCCACCCTGCAGCAGATCGCCGAGCTGGCCGCCGCCGGCTGCGACATCGTACGGGTGGCTGTGCCCAGCCAGGACGATGCCGACGCGCTTCCCATCATTGCCAAGAAGTCGCCCATCCCGGTCATCGCCGACATCCACTTCCAGAGCAAGTACGTCTTCCAGGCCATCGATGCGGGCTGCGCAGCCGTCAGGGTCAACCCGGGCAACATCCGCAAGTTTGACCAGGTCGGCCCCGAGATCTGCAAGGCCGCCACCGATGCAGGCATCTCCCTGCGCATCGGGGTCAATGCCGGCAGCCTTGACAAGGACATTTACGCCCGCTACGGCGGACCCACCCCTGAGGCCCTGGTCGCCTCGGCTTTGAAAGAGGCCCACATGTTCGAGGACGTGGGCTTCCATGACTTCAAGATCTCCGTCAAGCACCACGATCCCGTCACCACGGTCCAGACCTACAGGCTTCTGGCCTCCAAGGGCGACTGGCCCCTGCACCTGGGCGTGACCGAGGCCGGGCCCTCCTGGCAGGGGACCATCAAGTCCTGTCTGGCCTTCGGCGCGCTTCTGGCCGAGGGCATCGGCGACACCATTCGTGTTTCCCTGTCCGCACCGCCTGTGGAAGAGGTCAAGGTGGGCTGCAAGATCCTGGAGTACCTGGGGCTGCGCCAGCGCCACTTCGACATTATCTCCTGCCCCTCCTGCGGCAGGGCCCAGGTGGACGTGATCGAGCTGGCCAAGGAGGTCACCGAGGGGCTCAAGGACATCACCGCCCCCATCCGGGTGGCCGTCATGGGCTGCATCGTCAACGGACCTGGCGAGGCCAGGGAGGCCGATCTGGGGGTGGCTTCGGGCAACGGCAAGGGCCAGATCATCATCAAGGGCAAGGTGGTGCAGACCGTGCCCGAGGACCAGATTGTCCCCACGCTGCTGGAACGGGCCAAGGAAATCGCCGCCCAGATGGATGCCAAGGCGGCGGCCCAGGGTGAAACCCTGCCGGAGGCAGGGCCCATGGTGGTCCCGGTCACCGGCCGTGCCAGCTGAGGGCGTAAGCGCCATCCCCGCCACCGGCTACAATGACCGACGTGTCCCAAGAGGTTGAGCGTTCCCTCCCTGCAAGCGGGTGGAGCAGGGTCAGGCGGCTCATGACCAGCCTGCCCGTCTTCATCATTCTCATGGGTCTGCTGGCCTCGGTCTCCCACTTGACCGCCGTCCCCTGGAAATACGAACCAGTGGATCAGAATTTTCCCACGCTGACTCCGGACACCGCGGTCACCTTCGACTGGCCTGCCGGGGTTGACAGGGATGCCGTGGGGCAGTACCAGGTCGAATCCCGTCACCAGGAACTGAGCGTGGAACGGCCAGCCACTGGCGAGCACCAACGCATCCGAATACTGATCCGCGCCCCCAAGGAGGCTTCAGGGCATCGGCCAGCCGTAGTCTTCATGCATGGCGCCGGTTACGGCACCTGCGACAACTCCTTCGGGGATGTGGCCCGAACCCTGGCCTCTGCCGGTTTCGTCACCGCCGTGCTGGACAAGCCGGTCTGGTCCACCAATGATGCCGACCGGGACTATCCCGCCTCGGCCAAGGCCTACGAGCGGGTTGCCAATCTGCTGCGCGACCGGGCTGATGTGGATGCATCCAAGGTAGGCATCTATGCCACCAGCGAGAGCACTTGGATCGCCGCCATGCTGCTGAGCATGGACCACCGGATCGCCTTCCAGATCCTGTTGAGCCCCATGGTCTATTCGCCGCGGCACGCGATGGGCTTCTTCGTAGCCCAGGATTTCGCCATTGCCGGAGCCAACCAGGGCTACCAGTCGGTGGTCCGTCGGCTCTTCAGCACCGATGCCTCCCTCTTGGGCCTGAATAATCTGGACATCGACCCCACCGACCGCAGCACCTATGCCATTCCCACCCTGCTGGCCTACGGGGCCAAGGATGTCATGACCGCCCAGGTGGAGGGGGTGCAACGCGTGCTTGCCCAGGCCCACGCCTCGGGCAACGAGAACGTCACTGTGCGTTCCTACCCGGTCTCCAACCATGTGCTGCGTTTGGGAGATGAGGCCCGGACCGGCACGCCCCTGGCCGACCACTACCAGCAGGACATGGTCGACTGGGCGGTGGGTCAGGTCCATGGCCTGCATCAGACCAGCCCCAGCGTGGGTGGGGCCACCATCCACCAGTCCATCGCCGTGCCTACTGACCTGCGGGGGCGACGCTCGCTGACCATCTATATGCTGGTCCTGCACCTGCTGACCCTGGTGCTTTTGCTGGCGGCCTTGATTATGGCTTTGGTGGCCGGTCTGATGAAATTATTCCGTCTGCGCCGGCGCAAGGACTCGGTCCTGGGCTTCAGCCATGGCTTCGGCGGCACCTTGGTCACCATCACCGGCACCACCCTGGCTACCCTGGTCCTTTTCGGAGCTGGTCTGGGCCAGGTCATCATGGCCGTGGTACGCCTGGGCTGGGGCGGCGTGCCCGACCAGGCTGGGGTCAGCTACTGGAGCTGGCCGGTCATCCAGGTGGTCTGTGCCCTGGTCATCTGGGCCTGGTCGCGCACCTTCGCCCGTATGGTCGAGGTAGCCTCACTCAGGGGATTGGACCGGCTGCCCGACCAGGTGCGCACAAGCAAGGCCGGCGGCCCCAGTCTGCGCCAGCAGATGCGGAGCATGGATCCCAGGCCTGTGCTGGCCTCCACCCGCTTT
This sequence comes from Bifidobacterium sp. ESL0820, assembly GCF_052606235.1. Taxonomy (NCBI): domain Bacteria; kingdom Bacillati; phylum Actinomycetota; class Actinomycetes; order Bifidobacteriales; family Bifidobacteriaceae; genus Bifidobacterium; species Bifidobacterium sp. ESL0820. The sequence continues at coordinate 936,372 of NZ_CP199594.1, read as the reverse complement.
GGCGTCGCGCTCTTCACCGTCACCACCCTGGCCATGTTCGGAGTCCTGCTGATTTTCGCTTTCTGGGGCCTGTTCATCTACCAATGAAAGGACGGGGCCGTCGTGGCTATCTATCGTGACGAGGGCCTGGTCCTCAGAACGGTCAAACTGGGCGAGGCAGACCGGATCGTCACCATTCTGACCAGGGGGCACGGCAAGGTCAGGGCCGTGGCCAAGGGGGTGCGACGGACCAAGTCCCGCTTCGGCGCGCGGCTGGAGCCATTCATGCGTGACGACCTGCTCATCTCCCGTGGCCGCAACCTGGACATCGTCTCCCAGGCCGTCTGCATAGCCGCCTATGCGGATGCCATATGCGCCGACTATGACCTCTATGCCAACGGGGGCGTCATGCTTGAGACCGCCGACAAGCTGGTGGTGGGCGAGCACGAGCCGGCCCCTGAGCAATACCGTCTGCTGGCCTCCGCCCTGGCCAGTCTGGCCGGTCACCGGCATGGACCCCGTGACATCGGCGCCTCCTACCTGCTGCGGTCCCTGGCGCTGGCTGGCTGGAGGCCCCGGCTGGATTCCTGCATCGTCTGCGGCCGGACCGACCAGCTGACCCACTTTTCGGTTCCTGGCGGCGGGGTGGTCTGCAGCCGGGACAGGCCTACCGACGCCGTGGCAGTGGATTCCGCCACCCTGGCCCGCTTCCGGGCGCTGAGCAGCGGGGACTGGTCCAAGCTGGACGGCAAGGACTCCACCCCCCTCTGCGACGGTCTTGTTGAGAAATGGGGCGAATATTACCTGGAGCGGCCCATCAGGTCCCTGCGGCTATTAGATTCTTGAAGCATGAGCTTTGACCCCGTCGACTACACTTCTCTTGATGTGCCTGCAGCCCCCTTCTCCGATCCCGCGCGTATCCCGCAGTTCCCCAAGGGCTCAGTCCCGCGGCACCTGGGTGTGATCATGGATGGGAATGGCCGCTGGGCCAAGCAGAGGGGCATGGAGCGCACCCAGGGTCACCGGGCTGCCGAGCCGGTGGTCTTCGACACCATAGCCGGGGCCATTGAGGCCGGGGTCCGCTACCTGAGCCTGTACACCTTTTCCACGGAGAACTGGAAACGCTCGCCCTCTGAGGTCCGCTTTCTGATGGGCTTCTCCCGGGACATCATCCACCGCCGGGTGGCCCAGATGGACGACTGGGGGGTGCGCGTGCGCTGGGCGGGTCGTCGGCCCCGGCTCTGGAAGTCGGTCATCGACGAGCTGGAGGCGGCCATGGAGCGCACCCGCCACAACACCAGGATCGATGTGATCTTCTGCATCAACTACGGGGGCAGGGCTGAGCTGGCCGATGCAGCCACAGACATCGCCCGAGAAGTCGCGGCTGGGCGAATCAAGGGCTCCAAGGTGACTGAAAAGATGATCGCCCAGCACCTCTACAACCCCGACATTCCGGATTGCGACCTGGTCATGCGCACCTCTGGGGAGCAGCGCACCTCCAACTTTCTGCCCTGGCAGGCGGCCTATGCGGAGCTGGATTTCGTCCCTGAGCTCTTCCCGGACTGCGGGCGTGAGGTGCTCTGGCGGGCCATCGACGATTACATCCACCGGGACAGGCGCTTTGGCGGCGTGGAGAATGCCTGAGAAGACAGAACCTCCAATTTTGTGAGGTTACCCATAGTCGTCCAAATTTACACGTCTGAACACCCTCGTAACGCCCATGAAAGGTAGTCTGTGACTTATCACAGCGGAGCAGGCCATGTGTCCGCCGTGGAAATCAGCGCAGCAAACGAAACGAAGGAGTCGACAGGCGTGGACGACAAGCAACGCATCATGCAGATCATCGAGGACAAGTCACAGGAGTTCATCGAGGCAGCCGATCATATTTGGGGCACCCCCGAGACCAGGTTTGCCGTCAAGGAGTCGGTCCAGCAGCATTACAAGGTGCTGGAGCAGGAGGGCTTCGAGATCGAGAAGGGCGTGGGCCATATGGACTACGCCTACGTGGCGACCTGGGGTTCGGGCCGTCCGGTGATCGGCATCACCGGCGAATACGATGCCCTGGGAGGGCTCAGCCAGGTGGCCGACCTGGGCGAGCACAAGCCCTTGGTCGAAGGCGGCAACGGGCAAGGCTGCGGCCACAACATCCTGGGCATGGCCGCCGTCGCGGCAGGCGTGGGCATCAAGACCTTCATGCAGGAGAAGGGCCTCAAGGGGACCATCAAGGTCTTCGGTTGCCCGGCTGAGGAGTCGGGCTATGGCAAGGCCTTCATGGCCAGGGACGGGGTCTTCGACGGGCTGGACCTGGCCCTGTCCTGGCATCCCTCGGATGTGACCCAGGCCTGGGGCTCCTCCAGCCTGGCGGTCCTGCAGGCCTACTTCGACTTCACCGGCGTGCCGGCGCACGCGGCTGCGGCTCCCGAGCTGGGCCGAAGCGCCCTGGATGCCGCTGAGCTGATGAACGTGGGCGTGCAGTTCCTGCGCGAGCACATGATCGATGCGGCCCGCGTGCACTACGCCTTCATCGACGCAGGCGGCGAGTCGGCCAACGTGGTGCAGTCCCACGCCCGGCTCTACTACTTCGTGCGCGCCCCCAGGATGGACCAGGCTCAGGATCTGTTCAAGCGTGTGGAGAAGATCGCCCAGGGTGCGGCCCTGATGACCGAGACCCAGGTCAAGGAGGAGTTCGACGCGGCCTGCTACAACTTCATTCCCAACCATCCGCTGACCGAGGCCATAGACAGGAACCTGGACCTCGTCGGCCCCCTGCCCCTGGACCAGCAGGAGCTGGACTACGAGCGCCGCTACACGGACACGGTCCCCGAGGCCGGCAAGCAGAGGGTGCTCAGCCGCACCAAGGAGGCCTTCCCTGATCTGACGGATGAGGAAGTCAGGAGGATGGCCGAGTCGACCATGGCCCTGAAGAAGTATCCACTGGTCTTCACCGATACGGCATCGGGATCCACCGACGTCGGCGATGTCAGCTGGCAGACGCCCACCGCCCAGTTCAGCGGCGGGTTCGAGCCCCAGGGCACTTCTGCTCACTCTTGGCAGTGGGCGGCCAACGGCAAGTCCTCGGTGGCTCACAAGGGCCTGCTGGCTGCGGGCAAGACCCTGGCCCTGACCGCCTATGATGCCTTTACCGACCCGGATCTGGTCAAGGCCGCCAAGGAGGACTTTGACAAGACCTTCGCCGGCCAGGAGTACAAGGTCGTCATCCCTGACGATGTGATGCCCCACTGACCTCTACTGTTCGGCTGCCGCCAGGCCCTGTGATCTTTGCGGATCACCTTGCCCGGCGGCGGCCGGTTTCTACTGAAGGATGACAGACCAATGGCAATCAAGCAATCCTCAAAAACGGCGAGCGGAACGCTGATCTTTTCCCTGATGGCCGGTTACTCGATCGTGTACATGGACAAGAACATGATCTCGACCGCCATCATCCCCATCTCCGAGCAGTTCCACCTGGACTCGGGGCAGACAGGCATCATCATGTCGGCCTTCTTCCTGGGATACTCGCTCATGCAGATTCCCAGCGGCTGGCTGGCCGACCGGCTTGGGGCCAAGCGTGTGCTGATGGCCTCCATGATCATCATCGGTCTGTTCAGCTACCTGTTCGGCCTGGCCAATGGTCTGGCCTTCTTCATCATCGTCCGGTTCTTCGCTGGCATGGGCCACGGCGGCTACCCGCCCTCCTGCTCCAAGTCGATCGCGGAGAACTTCCCCCAGGAACGGCGCACTTTTGTGCAGTCGCTGATCCTGTCGACCTCGGGCATCGGCGGCATTCTGGCCTTCGTCCTGGGCGCCAACCTGGTCGCCATCAACTGGCACCTGGCCTACGCTGTGCTGGGCACCCTCTACCTGCTGGCCTTTGTCTGCATCCTGATCTTCGTGCCCTCCAAGCCCCGCCAGCCCGAGGCTGACCAGAAGCCCGGAGCCAAGGGGGCAGGGTTCCTCGAGGTTCTGAAGAACAGGAACGTGCTGGTCCTCTTCGTAGCCATGCTGCTGCTGAACATCCTCCTGTACGGCAATATCTCCTGGATGCCCACCTTCATCAAAAACACCTTCGGCCTTACGATTGGCCAGGCCGGCATCCTGCTGGCGGTCAATGCGGTCTTCTCGACCGTCGCTACCATCTACGCCGGTCAGCTGCTCTCGAAGCTTTTCCTGGGCAGGGAGAAGTTAGCCATCCTGGGCGCCGGGGTGATCAGCGCCGTCCTGGTCGTTTGCTTTGTCTTCTCGCGCAACATCTGGCTCTCCCTCCTGCTGCTGATCCTGGTATCCTGCGTCTCCGTGGTGGCCTTCACCGGCATCTTCACCTGGCCCCACAAGATCATGGACCCGCACATCATCGGCTCCGCCATCGGCATCATCAACACCGGCGGCACCCTGGGCGGATTCCTGGCCCCCATGATCATCGGCTACCTGGTCAAGGCGGCCGGCGGTTCCTTCGTCGGAGCCTTCCTCTTCATGGGTGCGGCGGCCATCGCCTCCGGGCTGATGGCTCTGCTGGTCAAGGTCGGCAAGTAAAGCCGAAGTCGGATCGGCCACACCAATGGCTTCCGGTCCCGCAGATCAAAGGTCTGAGACCTAGTCATGACTGGCAGTTTCCGGCAAGGGGTCAGTGCCAAAGGACCGGTGCTTCCTCTAGGATTTCCGATTCATCGGTTCTGATCATGGATGCTTGAAGGCGATGCTTGAAAGCGATGCTTGCAAAACAAAAAGACCTGCCCCCTGAGTGATTCAGAGGGCAGGCCTTTCCTGTGCCGACCAGGACAGCGGGATCAGCGATCCGGCTCTTCCCAGATGGTGCCCAGCCTGGCGATGGAGAGGGAGTCGATCAGGGCCTTGCCCTCGCCGGATTCGGCGATCAGGCGGATGCCGCGGGGCCCTTCGGCGGGGAAGGAGTAGGAGGACATGATCTCCAGCCCGTCGTTGACGACGACCTCGATCGAGCCCCGGTCCACGATGATGCGCAGCTTGAGCTTGCCCGAGGACTTCTCGACGGGAGCAGTGCGGTAGCCACGGTCCCCATAGGTGTTGCAGTGGCGGTCGAGCACCACGCGGCCCAGCTGGTCGTCATAGCAGACCAGCGTGTGGTCACCTGATTGGGTCCGATGAATCTCCAGGCCGATGCGCTCGGCCTGGGACTTGGCCAGGTCGATTTCCATAGTGATGTCGGCGGTCTGCGCGTCGTCAACCAGATCCTGGCTGCCGTTGACCTCCAGCTCGATGGGACCGAAGTCCTGCCTGTCCTGGTCCAGGTTGGAGAACTCGCGCACCGGCAGGCAGCGCAGATGATCACCGGCCAGGGTGACCTCGCGGGGTACCGTGAACTGGCCGCACCAGCCATCCTCCTGCATGGGGATGGGTTCGGTGAATGGGCTCATCCAGCCGAAGACCAGCCGACGGCCGTCAGGGGCCTGGAAGGTCTGCGGTGCATAGAAGTTATGGCCGTCGTCCCAGAGGTGGAATTCAGTCTCCTGATGGAAGTCGCCGCCGGGCTGCCAGCTGCCGATCACATAGCCGGCGTTGTTGTGGTTGCGGGCTTCGAACCCGTGGGGCTTCAGGCCCATGGCCGAGTAGCAGATCACCCACTTGTCCTCCAGGGGGAACATGTCGGGGCATTCCAGCATGAAGACCTCAGGGTCGGGGTGCCGGTAGATGACCCGGTCGAAGGTCCAGTGCTCCATGTCATTGGAGGTGTACATCCAGATCTCGCCGCGTTGTGCGGGGGTGCTGACTCCGAAGACCATGTACCAGAGCCCGCCCATCTTCCACACCTTGGGATCGCGGAAGTGCAGGATCTTGTCGTCCGGGCAGGGGACCACAACACCTTTCTTTTCAAAGTGGATGCCGTCGGAGGAGACAGCCATGCACTGCTCCTGGAGGTTGCCGTCGTCATCGTTGACCCCGTTGCGCCAGCGGTGACCTGTGTAGTAGATGGTCAGACGGCCGTCGTCGCCCACCACGGCCGATCCGGAGAAGACTCCGTCCTTCTCGACCTCCAGGGTGGGTGCCATGGCCAGGGGCTCGCGCCGCCAGGTGACCAGATCCGCGCTGGACACATGCCCCCAGTGCATGTTTCCCCACTCGCTCCCGTAGGGATTGAGCTGGAAGTAGGCATGATAGCGCCCCTTGTAGTAGCTCAGGCCGTTGGGGTCGTTGATCCATCCGGCCTTGGAGGCGATGTGGCACTGGGGATACCAGCGGTCATTGCGGGTGGCGAAGAGCCGATCGATGCTCTTCTGGGCCTTGTCCAGCTGAGCGCTCATATCGGCGTTTTCCTTGGTTACTGACTGGTTCATCCTTGAATCCTTTCGGGTCGGATGGAAGCTAATGATGGTTGATGTGGGGATCAGCCCTGGGTTACGGCGGACTTCTGCGAATCCCTGATGAAGGGATCGCCGTCAACCTGCTGGTCGTCGCGCTTGAGCACGAAGATGCCGTAGATCAGGGCCGCGAGCACCACCAGGGAGATGGTGTAGAAGGTGACCCGGTCGCCGGCCCGGTCGTGGAGCATGCCCAGCGGGGTGGACAGGACCACCTGGCCGACCTGGGAGGCGATCTGGAAGCCCACCATGTAGAGGGTGGCGGACAGCTTGGGGTTGAAGTGCAGGGTGAAGTAGCGGAAGGCCGGCAGGCTGAAGAGCGGAACCTCGATGGAGTGGAAGAGCTTGACGATGGAGACCATGACCGGATCGTGGAAGAAGCCGCACAGGCCGATCCTGGCAAACATGACCGTAGCGCCCAGCAGGAGGGAGTTGCGGACACCTATCTTGCGCATGATGACAGGTACGACGCCCATCATGGCCGACTCCAGGAAGACCTGGAAGGAGTTGAGGATGCCGTAGACCTGGTTGCCCAGCTGCGGGGTGGCAAAGAGGTTGGCGTAGTAAGTAGGGAACATCTGCTGGTCGAAGACCGTGTAGAAGGTGTTGGTGAAGATCATGAAGACGATCAGCAGCCAGAGGGCCGGCATGCCCAGTACATGGAGCATATCCCTCAGTGAAGGCTGGGACTTCTCGCCCTCGGGGGTCGATTCGCGGCGGATCTCGTCACGCTGCTCGTCCGGGATCCAGAAGGCGTAGACCAGTAGCATGCACAGGCCGAAGGCTGAGCCCAGCCAGAAGTTGATCATGGGGTTGATGTTGAAGACGAAGCCGGCGATCAGGGCCACGATGGCGTAGCCGAAGGAGCCCCAGGCCCGGGACTGTCCGTACTCGAAGCCGAACTTGCGCGAGTAGCGTTCGGTGATGGCCTCGATCAGGGAGCAGCCGGACATGAAGCCGGCAGAGAGGACCACTGCGCCAAGCATGGCGCCCAGCATGATGTTGGAGCGCATGAGCGGCGCATAGATGAATTGGACGAAGGGCCCCACCAGTGCGGCGATGGCCGCGATGAAGACGGCCAGACGGCGCTTGACGCCCAGTTCGTCCTGGATCACCCCGTAGACAAACATGATGATCAGGGTGGCCACGGAATTGATGGAGTAGATGTTGCCCACTTGGGTGTTGGTCATGCCAAGCCCCGTTACCAGCCATCGCTGGTAGAAGGACCACCAGATGCCCCAGGCGCAGAAGAAGAAGAATATTCCGGTGGAGGATTCCAAATATGATGGATTCCTCCATGCTGATGATTTGGCGGCCATGCTGCCCCTCTCTCCCTATTGTGCACTGCTTCCCCGCAGTGCTTCCAGGTCCGATGCGCGTTCTGTGCGCAGAGCGGATCCTGGTAGGTATAGTAGGCCGTCAATCGATTTACGTCAAACGATTGACGATTGCTGTGCGTACCTGAGTGCGCCATGAGCAGCCAATAAGGGATCCCGACCGATCGGCGATTGGTTTGAACTTCGTCAGCCTTCGACCATGGTTCACCATTTTGCAATCGGGAACAGGCAGATGCGTTCCTGGCTTTAGCGGTTGGCTGGCACTGCGGCCGAGGCGGCATCGAGGCGGGTGGAGCCCTTGCGGATCAGGGCGCAATGGATGCGCACTCCCTCGTCGTGATCAAGCGGCGGCAGGGCGGCACGGGTTTTGGGCAGGGGCAGAGCGACGCGACGTGGATTGATTTGCGCAAGCAGCCGCCGCACCGCCCAGAAGCCCATCTCGTAGTGGGGCAGTTCGACCGTGGTCAGGGGAGGCGCTGTGGTTTCGGCTATGACCTGGTGGTTGTCCACGCCTACCAGATTGAGATCCTTGCCGATGATCAGATGGCGGGCCGCGGCGGCCTGGTAGAGGTAAAAGGACCGCGAGTCATTGAAGCAAAAGACCCCGTCGGGATGCTGGTCGTCCATGAGGTCGTTTGTCTGATCCATGGCCTCCTGGTTGAATCCGACCAGTCGGATCAAGGCCTGACTTGTGGGTAACCCAGCTTCCTTGAGGGCTGCGTGATATCCGCGCATTCTGTCTTCTTGCGCGGGCAGATCCTGTGTGGTGCCCAGGTAGGCCACCCGGCGGCAGCCTGATTCAATCAGGTGGCGGGTGGCATCGTAGCCGATCAGGAACTCGTCGGGGGCGATGCTGGGACAGCGGTTGGCCCGCTCCGCCGCGTTGACCACCACGGCAGGGCAAGAGCGCAGAGCCTGGGGCAGGTCAACATCCTGGTCGTACATCTTGGCGAAGAGGAATCCATCCACCCCATAGCGCTTCAAAGCCCGGATCTGTTCGGATTCCCGAACTCCTCCATCGGTGGAGACGGTGAGAAGCACATAGCCGCGCTCGGCTGCCGCATCCTGCGCGCCCCGAATAATGGCGCCGGCGTAGGGCGTAGTGGCCACTTCTTCGCTGATGAAGCCCAGCATGCCGGTCTTGCTGGTGCGCAGCGACCGAGCCATGGGATTGGGCCGATAGCCCAGGGTCTTGGCTGTGCTGCGCACTTTCCGGGCGGTCTCCGACTTGACTCTGCCCTTGTCGCGGCCGTTGAGCACCAGAGAGACTGTGGAGACGGACACGCCTGTGCGTTCGGCGATCTGCTTCATCGTGATCATGGGCACACCTTAACTTGCTCAGGCGATTTCAGCCCGGCTGATCTTGAACGGCAGGGAGCTTTCAGCGGCTTTCCCCGCCCAGGATCCGGTCGACCCGCTCCACCTTCTCGTGGATCTGATCCTGCTTGCCGGGACGGATGTCCAGCCTGAGGCTGACGCCGGTCCTGTATCCCTGCTCGGCCAGGACCCGTGTGGCTTCTTCCACGACCTCCATGACCCGATGCAGATCCCCTTCGACGACGGTGCTCATGGCATTGGTCTGGTTGGGCAGCCCCGAATCCCTGATGACCTTGATGACCTGGGCCACATAGGTGGACAGCTCCTCACCCTGACCAGAGGGCGCAATGGTGACCTCGGCTACGGTGTTCAGATAGGATGGGTCGTTCACATTAGGCATATCGGGAACCTTTCCTCGTCGACTGGGGTTGGCAGGCAGGATGCCCGGTGTCCCCCCTGCGGTCACCTGCGCGGCCTCCCGCACCTTCCTCAAGGGTAGGCCTCTGCGCTGACAGCAGGTCACCCGCCGAAGGTATGCTGGAGGCCGGTCATCAGGTCGTATGTCCCCAGGAGGGGCTCCCGAGCAGAAGGTGTGATCAGTGGCAGTATCGAAACTGGATGAGGTCATCTCCCTGGCCAAGCGCCGAGGATTCGTCTTTCCCGCAGGGGAGATCTACGGCGGGACACGCTCGGCCTGGGACTATGGACCCCTGGGCGTGGCCCTCAAGGACAACATCAAGCGTGAGTGGTGGCGATCCATGGTGGTCACCCGCGACGATGTGGTCGGCGTGGATACTTCGGTCATCCTGCCCACGGCGGTCTGGGAGGCCTCGGGCCATGTTTCGGTATTCAACGACCCCCTGATCGAGTGCCTGAACTGCCACAAGCGGCACCGGGCCGATACCTTGGAGGAGGCCTACGTCGAGAAACACGGCCATGATCCGGAAAACGGCCTCAAGGACATCCCCTGCCCGGACTGCGGCACCAAGGGCCAGTGGACCGAGCCGCGCGACTTCAATATGATGCTGCAGACCCACCTGGGACCCGTCCAGGACGAAAAGAGCCTGCACTACCTGCGTCCCGAGACCGCCCAGGGCATCTTCGTGGACTTCAAGTCCGTCATGGCCTCCTCCCGCTCCAAGCCCCCCTTCGGCATCGCCAACATGGGCAAGAGCTTCCGCAACGAGATCACACCCGGCAATTTCATCTTCCGCACCCGCGAGTTCGAGCAAATGGAGATGGAGTTCTTCGTCCACCCCGGCACCGACGAGCAGTGGCATCAGTACTGGATCGACGCCAGGACCCGCTGGTACGTGGACCTGGGCGTCAAGCCCGAGAACCTGCGCCACTACGAGCACCCCAAGGAGAAGCTGGCCCACTATTCCAAGCGGACCGTGGACATCGAGTACCGGTTCGGCTTCCAGGGCTCCGAGTGGGGCGAGCTGGAGGGCGTGGCCAACCGCACCGACTACGACCTCAAGGCCCATGCCGAGCACTCGGGCGAGGATCTGAGCTACTTCGACCAGGCCAGCGGGGAACGCTACATCCCCTACGTGATCGAGCCCGCCGCCGGCCTGACGCGCTCGCTGATGGCCTTCCTGGTGGATGCCTATGACGTGGACGAGGCCCCCAACACCAAGGGCGGGGTCGACCGGCGCACCGTGCTGCGCCTGGATCCAAGGCTGGCCCCGGTCAAGGCAGCCGTCCTGCCCCTGTCCAAGAAGCCTGATCTGCAGCGGATCGCCCATGACCTGGCTGCCGACCTGCGCCAGAACGAGTGGATGGTGGACTACGACGAGTCCGGCGCCATCGGCCGCCGCTACCGTCGCCAGGACGAGATCGGCACGCCCCTGTGCATCACCGTGGACTTCGATACTCTGAACGACAAGGCGGTCACCATCCGCAACCGCGACTCTATGCAGCAGGACCGGGTGGCCCTGGACCAGGTGGAGGACTATGTGCGCCGGGTCGTCGGCGAGCGGCGGGTGCGCTACCCCATGGGGCCGTCTGACCTGACCGGAGCGCGTGCCGCTGACGGCTACACGGACCTGGCCAGCGAGCCGGGCACGGACGAGAGCGAACCCATCAAGGTGGCCGAGGCCGGTGGCCGGTACTGAGACTGATCGCCCGACCCCGAAGGCTGCCCCTGTGCAGCTGGGCCCGATAACCGTGCCTGTGCCGGTCATGCTTTCGCCCATGGCGGGCGTGACCAACTGGCCCTTCCGCCTGCTCTGCCGGGAGTACGGTCCCGACGGACTGTACGTGGGGGAGATGGTAACGGCCCGGGCCCTGGTGGCGCGCAACCCCAAGGCCTTCCGGCTCTGTCGCTTCGCCCCGCAGGAGAAGGTGCGCTCCCTGCAGCTGTACGGGGTGGACCCGCAGATCATGGAACAGGCCACCCGGATGGTGGTTGATGCCGGCTGGGTCGATCATATCGACATGAACTTCGGCTGCCCGGTACCCAAGGTCACCAGGCATGGCGGCGGATCCGCCCTGCCTTGGAAGACCGACCTCTTCGCCGAACTGGTCCATCGGGTGGTCGTCGTCTGCTCGCCTGCCGGGATCCCCGTCACCGCAAAGATCCGTGTGGGCATCGATCACCAGCACGAGACCTTCCTGGAGGCGGCCCACATCGCCCAGGAGGAGGGGTGCGCCGCCGTGACCCTGCACGCCAGAACCACGGCTGAGTACTACGGCGGCCATGCCGACTGGGACCGGATCGCTCAGCTGGTCCAGGCCGTTGATATCCCCGTCTTCGGCAACGGCGACATCTGGACCGCCGAAGATGCCCTGGACATGTTCGCCCAGACCGGCTGCGCAGGCGTGGCCATCGGTCGGGGTTGCCAGGGCCGTCCCTGGCTCTTCGCCGACATAGCGGCGGCCCTGGCTGGCTCCCCGGAACGGCAGGAGCCAACCCTGGGCCAGGTAGGGGCCATCATGGCCCGCCATGCCCGGCTTCTGGTCGAGTTCTACGACGGCGACGAGCGCATGGCCGTCCACGACATGCGCAAGCACGTGGCCTGGTATTTGAAGGGTTTCGCGGTGGGAGGCCAGGTGCGCCGCGACTTCATGGCCTGCGAGAGCCTGGAGGAGCTGGACCGCTGCATCGCCGATCTGGATCAGGACATGCCCTATCCACGAGCCGTGGCCGGCAAGCCCCGTGGCCGGGTCCGCTATGCCAAGAAGGTCCGTCTTCCCTATGGCTGGCTGGATTCGCGGACCACCACCCATCAGGAGCGCGAGACGCTCTTCGGCAACGACCCCATGGATGCCTCCTACTGAAGCCGGAAATATTCCTGTCGCCAACCGTGCGCATCCGGGTCTAGAATCAGGGTTTAGAATACGGACAGAACGGCGTGGAGGTTCTCTCGGAAGGCCAGGGCGGTTGGCTCTGTCCTCCCGGACCCTAGGCCCACGGCCGTCAGGGAGGGTCGGAACGCCTGTGGGCAAATGCGTGTTGGCGTATACGACCTGCGCTAGAGTTGAGCGTAACGTGAGTGACGGGAGCATACTGTGAGCGAGATTGCCCAGAATGACAATTTCAATGACAAGACCAACATCAAGGTCGTTGGTGTTGGTGGAGCCGGTGGCAATGCTGTCAATCGCATGATCGCCGAGGGTCTGCAGAATGTCGAGTTTGTTGCCATCAATACCGATGCCAAGGATCTCCTGCGCTCAGAAGCCGATGTAAAGATCTCCCTTTCCGATGCCAACAGCCGCGGCCTGGGGGCCGGAGCCGATCCAGAGAAGGGCGCCAAGGCTGCCCAGGACCATCAGTCCGACATTGAGGAGGTTCTCAAGGGTGCCGACATGGTCTTCGTCACTGCAGGGGAGGGCGGCGGCACAGGCACTGGCGCCAGCCCACTGGTTGCGCGTGCAGCCCGTCAGCAAGGCGCGCTGACCATCGCCGTAGTCACCCGGCCGTTCACCTTTGAGGGACCCAGGCGCTCCGCTTCCGCCGAATCGGGCATCGAGAACCTGCGCAAGGAGGTCGATGCCCTTATCGTTATCCCCAATGATCGGCTTCTGGACCTCTCGGATCGCACAGTCTCGGTCATGGATGCCTTCAAGACCGCCGACACGGCCCTGCTGGCCGGTGTTCAGGGCATCACTGACCTGATCACCATGAACTCCTACATTCACGTGGACTTCTCCGATGTCACCGCCATCTTGAAGGATGCAGGCACCGCCCTCTTCGGCATCGGCGCAGCCAGGGGCGAGGATCGAGCCACCCAGGCCGCCGAGATCGCCATCTCCTCCCCGCTCCTGGAGGAGAGCATCGAGGGTGCCCACGGGGCCCTGATCAACGTGGCCGGCCCCACCGACCTGAGCATGCAGGAGGCATCTGCCGCCGCCCAGCTGGTTCAGGATGCCATCCATCCCGAGGCCCAGATCATCTGGGGCCTGGCCTTGGACGACGCCTACGGGGACGAGGTGCGGGTCACGGTCATCGCCGCCGGATTCGATCCCACACCAAAGAAGGACGAGACCCCGGCCCCTGCAGTGGACACGACCACCACGCCGGCAGCGGCCACCCAGGTCCAGCAGCCTCAGCAGCCGCTGACGACCCCTTCCGCCCAGGCGGAGTCAGATGAGACTTCCGAACACGATGTGGTGCCCCCCGCCTCCGGCGACGACGGCACCTCCGACCCGGGATATCTGGATATCCCTGACTTTCTGCGGTAATCAGGCGAAGGAGCAGGTATGGCAGGATTGATGAAGAACGCAATGTCCTTTTTCGGCATGTCGGACGTCGTAGACGACGATGACGACGACCTGGCCGACGATGACGAGGCCCGCGATGGCTTCGACACCGATCACTCTGTGACTCCCATGGCTCCGCAATCCACGTCCAGCAGCCAGGAGGCCGAGTCCACGCCCTTCCAGAGCCGGATCAACCGCATCACCACCATCCATCCCAAGTCCTATGAGGATGCCCAGATGGTCGGCAGGGCCCTGCGGGACGGAGTGCCGGTGGTCCTCAACCTGACTGGCGTGTCCGAGTCGGTGGCCTACAGGATCGTCGACTTCTCGGCAGGAGTGGTCTTCGGGGTACGCGGGTCCATCGAGCGGGTCACTCCCAGGGTCTTTCTGCTCAGTCCTGCGCAGGTCAACATCAAGGTGGAGGAGCCCGAGTCAGGCTCTTCGGCCAAGGGGCTTTTCGCCCAGTGAGCGATGCCCTGGCAGCCGTGTCCGCAGGAGCCTAGAGACGCATGCTTGTTCTTTTTCTTCGATATCTGATAGACATCTGCATTGAGACCTACCTGCTGATCCTCTTCGTGCGGATGATTCTGGACTGGGTCCTGGTTCTGTCGCCTCGCTGGTACCCTCGTGGCTTCGTGGCCTCGCTCATTCGGGTCATCTATGCTTTGACTGAGCCGCCCCTGCGCTGGCTGCGCCGGTACATTCCGCCTCTGCCCATGGGCAGGATCCAGCTTGACGTCTCCTTCATGGTGCTCTATGCGGCCCTGATCATCATCCAGGTGCTGTTGGGGTAAGAGCAAGACCGTGGATACGGCAGACTCCGTGCTAGCATGCAGTAAGAGAACACAATCGGGCTGGTTGGCCTGAAGCGAGGTGGAGAAACATATGGCTCTATTGACGCCTAATGACATAAGGGAGCATACCTTCCAGACAGTGCGGTTTAAGGAAGGCTACGACGTCGACGAGGTCGACGACTTCCTGGATCAGGTCACCGATACGGTTGAAGCTCTGGGTAAGCAGGCCATGCAAGGCAACGCCGCTTCCACCCAGTCCCTGGGTACCGATGTGGCCTCGCTGAACTCGAAGATTTCCGACCTGACGGCTCAGGTCGAATCCCTGCAGAAGGAGAACCGGGATCTGAAGCAGGCCCAGGGGTCCGCCGCCCAACAGCCTGCCGTGGATGCCCAGACCAAGCGACTGCTGGCCGAGTCCCAGAGCCAGGTCAAGACCCTGGCCTCCCAGAACGACCAGCTCAAGCGTCAGGTCGAGCAGCTCAACTCTCAAATCGACCAGCTTACCGCCCAGGCCGCCGCGGGCAACAACACCCAGGCGCTGACCAACCAGCTGACGGCCATGCAAAAGGAGCGCGACCAGGCCCGCCAGCAGGTCCAGGCTCTGACCAACCAGCTCAATGCCTCCCAGCAGGGCATGGCCACGGCCCGCCAGCAGGTCACCCAGGCCCAGAAGGCTTCTCAGGAGCAGCAGCAGCGCACCGAACAGCTGAACAAGGAGCTGGAGGAGTCCCGCAAGCGCGAGGAGCAGCTGCGTCAGCAGGTCTCCAAGGCCGAGCCCTCCACCGAAACGGGCAGCCTGCAACGGATCGCGGGCGCTGGCGCCGAGGCCAGCAGCGAACCCGAGAGGGCCACCGCCATGCTCACCCTGGCCATGCAACTGCACGATCAGTACGTCGACAAGGGCAAGGCCAACGCCTCCCAGCTGGTGGCCGAGGGCCACGCCCAGCACGACGACATCGTCAAGAAGGCGGAGGACTACTCCAAGAGGACCCGCGCCGAAGTGGACGAGTATTCCAAGCGCGTGCACTCCGAGGCCGATGGCTACTCACAGCGCGTACGCTCCCAGGCTGACGAGTACTCGGTCAAGACCCGTTCCGATGCCGACGCCTATTCCAAGCGCCAGCATAACCAGGCCGACGAGTACGAGACCCAGGTGCAGACCCGTGCCCAGGAGTACGACAAGAACACCCGCGACAGCGCCGACCGCTATGCCGCCGATGTCAAGAACAAGCTCATGGATCAGTCCAAGGTTCTGGAGGAGAACATCCAGGGTCTCAAGCAGTTCGAGGCGGGCTACCGCAGCAAGCTGACCGAGTTCCTCAACCAGCTCATCAACCAGATCTCGGACACCAGCAATTACCAGTCCATGGAAAAGAAGTCCGAACAGGCCCACTGATTCCATCCGGTAATGACCAAGAACACATACAAGAGACGGCTGCGCGGGCGCGTGGCCGTCTTCGTCGCTCTGGCGGCAGTGGCCATAGCGTTGGATCAGGTGACCAAGGCCTTGGCCTTGGCTCGGCTGGGCAAGGGGGTCAGTGTGGCACTGCCGGGTCCTCTCCATGGTCTGCGACTGGTGCGCAACCCTGGGGCTTCTCTTGGATTGGGATCCGGAAGTACCTGGGTCATATCCCTGATCGCCCTGGCCGCCTGCCTGCTCATCATTGTTCTGGCCCTGCGGACCACCTCCATGGCCTGGACCCTGGCCCTCTCCCTGGCCTTCTCAGGGGCGGCAGGCAATCTGATCGACCGGGTGGCCTATGCATCAGGCTTTATTGACGGTGCCGTGGTCGACTTTCTGGACTACGGATGGTCGGTGGGCAATGTGGCCGACATCTATCTGACTCTGGCCGGTGTTGCCGTGGTGGCGCTCATTGCCTGCAATGTGCAGTTCAGCGACAGATCCCAACCCAAAGAACATGGGGGAGCAGCCAAGTGACCCGGCTTCTTCCCACGCCGGATGCCCTGGTGGGTCGGCGCCTGG
Source organism: Bifidobacterium sp. ESL0820 (assembly GCF_052606235.1). Taxonomy (NCBI): domain Bacteria; kingdom Bacillati; phylum Actinomycetota; class Actinomycetes; order Bifidobacteriales; family Bifidobacteriaceae; genus Bifidobacterium; species Bifidobacterium sp. ESL0820. The sequence goes on along the minus strand of NZ_CP199594.1, from coordinate 919,925 downwards.
ATATGGCCCTGTCCAAGATGCTGGGCCTGTCCAGGGCCAAGGCCAGCGATCTGGTGGCCCAGGGCCATGTGCGGATCATGGGCCGTCGGGTGAACAAGGCCACCACCCTGATGAGCGGCGATCTGATAGAGCTGGACGAACCCGAGCCGGCTACACAGGTGGAGCCGGTGGCTGAGGACATGCCCGTGGTCTACGAGGACGAGGACGTGGTCGTCGTTGACAAGCCGGTTGGGGTGGCGGCACATCCCTCCATAGGCTGGACCGGACCAACTGTTCTGGGCAGCCTCCTGCAGCGGGGCACCCACATCACCTCCATGGGGGCCCAGGGCCGTCAGGGCATCGTCTCTCGCCTGGACGCAGGCACCAGCGGCCTTATGCTGGTCTGCAAGTCCGACCTGGCCTACAAAGAGATGCGCCGGCAGTTCGCTCGGCATGAGGTGGTCAAGATATACCACGCCCTGGTCCAGGGCAATCTTTCCCAGGACAAGGCCACCATCGAGGCTCCCATCGGCCGGGCCCGGGTCTCGGACTTCCGCTTCACCGTCACCCCTGCAGGCAAGGAGGCCATCACCCACTGGGACGTACTGGAGCGCTTCGGCTCGGCCACCCTGGTCAGCGTCAATCTGGAGACCGGGCGCACCCATCAGATACGCGTGCACTTCTCTTCCATAGGCCACCCCCTGGTAGGCGACCACATGTACGGGGCCAACCCCGACCTGGCGGAGCGACTGGGCCTGAAGCGGCAGTGGCTGCACGCCATGCGCCTGGAATTCCGCCATCCCCGCACCAAGATCTGGACCAAGGTGGTCTCCTCCTATCCGGCTGATCTGCGCCGCGCCCTGCAGATCGAACGCCAGAGCGCCACTGGTATACGCAGCTAGCGGACTCCGGCGATTCGGCCAGGGTCCTGGGTAAGTTGGAGATATGTCCTCAACCCGGTCAGACTTCGTTCACCTTCACACCCATACCCACTATTCCACCCTGGACGGGGCCAGCAGGATCCCCGACCTGGTTGCCGAGGTGGGGCGGCTGGGGCAGCCGGCCGTGGCCATCACCGACCACGGCAACATGCACGGGGCCTACGAGCTCTGGCGGACGGCCGTGGATGCCGACATCAAGCCCATCATCGGCATCGAGGCCTACGTGACCCCTGAGACTGCCCGCCAGGACAAGAGCCGGGTCCACTGGGGAACCGACGAGCAGCGTTCCGACGATGTCTCCGGCGGCGGCTTCATCACCCACATGACCCTCTGGGCCAGCGACGACACGGGTCTGGTCAACCTGATCAAGGCCTCCTCGGTGGCCAACCTGGAGGGTCTGGTCGGCAAGTGGCCCCGCATGGACAAGGACCTGCTGTCCACCTACCACCAGGGGGTCATCGCCACCACCGGCTGCCCCTCGGGCATCATCCAGACCAGGCTGAGGCTGGGCCAGTTCGACGAGGCCCTGCGGGCGGCAGGGGAGTTCCAGGACATCTTCGGCAAGGAGAACTACTACGTGGAGCTGATGGACCACGGGCTGGAGATCGAGCATCGGGTGACCAAGGAACTGCTGGAGATCGCCCGTCGTCTGGATGCACCCCTGGTGGCCACCAACGACTCGCACTATGTGCGCAAGGAGGACGCCTCGGCCCAGGATGCCCTGCTCTGCATCAACTCGGGATCCCGGCTGACCGACCCTGGACGCTTCAAGTTCGACGGCACCGGCTACTACATCCGCTCGGCCCAGGAGATGCGGGAGATCTTCAAGGAGTTCCCCGAAGCCTGCGACAACACACTGGAGATCGCGGAACGCTGCAACGTCATGTTCGACGATCACGAGGACGGGGCCTTCATGCCCCGCTTCGACTGCCCGGAGGGCTGGGACGAGACCTCCCTCTTCCTGAAGAAGGTGGATGAGGGGTTGAAGAACCGCTACCCGGACGGGGTGCCCGAGGAGGTCTCCCACCAGGCCGACTACGAGTGCGGGGTCATCTGCCAGATGCAGTTCACCGGATACTTCCTGGTGGTGGCCGATTACATCAACTGGGCCAAACAGCATGGCATCATGGTGGGGCCGGGCCGTGGGTCGGCGGCAGGATCCATGGTGGCCTACGCCATGGGCATCACCGAGCTGGATCCGCTCAAGCACGGGCTGATCTTCGAGCGCTTCCTCAACCCCGAGCGCGTCTCCCTGCCCGATATCGACGTGGACTTCGACCCCGAGGGGCGCATGAAGGTCCTGGACTACGTGGGCCGCAAGTACGGCTCCGACAAGGTGGCCCAGTGCGTGACCTACGGCACTATCAAGACCAAGCAGGCCCTGAAGGACTCGGCCAGGATCATGGACTACGAGTACTCGGTGGGCGACCAGGTCACCAAGGCCCTGCCGCCCACGGTCAACGGCAAGGACATGAGCCTCAAGGAGATCTTCGATCCCCAGTCCAAGCGCTACCCGGAGGCCAAGGAGTTCCGTGACCTGTACGAGTCCAACCCGGACGTCAAGCGGATCACCGAGGAAGCCAAGGGCATCGAGGGCATCATCCGCCAGACCGGCGTGCACGCCTGCGCCACCATCATGGCCTCCAACCCCATCACCAACACCTCGCCGCTGATGGAGCGTACCGACGGCACGGTGACCACCACCTTCGAGTACCACACCTGCGAGACCCTGGGGCTGGTCAAGATGGACTTCCTGGGGCTGTCCAACCTGACGGTCATCAGGGACACGGTCGCCAACATCAAGCGCAACGGCAAGGAGCCCATCAGCATCGAGAAGGTTCCCCTGGACGACAAGGAGACCTACCAGCTGCTCTCCCGGGGCGACACCCTGGGCGTCTTCCAGCTCGATGGCGACGGGATGCGATCCCTGCTGCGCATGCTCAAGCCCGACAACTTCAACGACATCTCCGCCCTGATCGCCCTCTACCGGCCAGGGCCCATGGATATGAACTCGCACATCAACTATGCCAAGCGCAAGAACGGGTTGCAGAAGATCGAGCCCATTCATCCGGAGGTGGCCAAGCCCTTGGCGGGCGTGCTTGACGAGACCTACGGTCTGATCGTCTACCAGGAGCAGGTCCAGTCCGCAGCCCGGATTCTGGCCGGTTACTCCCTGGGCCGCGCCGACGTGCTGCGAAGGGCCATGGGCAAGAAAAAGCCCGATGTCCTGGCCAAGGAGCAGGTGCCCTTCTTCCAGGGCATGAAGGAGCACGGCTACTCCCAGGAGGCCGCCCAAGCGGTCTGGGACGTCCTGGTGCCCTTCTCCGGCTACGCCTTCAACAAGGCGCACTCCGCGGCCTACGCCCTGATCGCATACTGGACCGCCTACCTGAAGACCCACTATCCGGTGGAGTTCATGGCCGCTCTGCTGCAGAACGAGAAGACCAACAAGGACAAGACCGCCCTCTACCTGGGTGAGGCCAGAAGGATGGGCATCCGCATCCTGGCGCCTGACATCAACGAGTCCGTGGCCGAGTACTCCGCTGTCGGCGACGTGGTCCGCTTCGGCCTGGGAGCCATCCGCAATGTGGGCGACAAGGTGGTGGCGGACATCATCAAGGAACGCCAAGGGCCCCGGGGCAAGTACGTCAACTTCATGGACTTCGTCAAGCGGGTGCCCATGGAGGTGCTCAACAAGCGAACCGTGGAATCCCTGATCAAGGGCGGTGCCTTCGACGGCATCGACCCCAACAGGAGGGCCCTCTTCCAGATTCATGACGAGGCCGTCGACCAGGTCATGCCCATCAAGCGCAAGCAGGCCGAGGGCCAGTTCGATCTCTTCGCCGACCCCGATGACGACGTGCCCCAGCAGGATGCCTTGGGCGATGCCCAGGTGACCGTGCCCGACATCGACGAGTGGGACAAGTCCACCAAACTCAACTTCGAGCGGCAGATGCTGGGTCTGTACGTGTCCGACCATCCCTTGAGCGGCATGACTTCGGTTCTGGCTGGCATGCGTGACATGTCCATCGCCCAGCTGCTCAACCGGTCCAAGGGCATGGACGGCAAGGCGGTGACCCTGGCGGGGCTGGTCACTGCTGTGGACCGACGGGTCTCCAAGAAGGGCAATCCTTGGGCCATCGTCACCATTGAGGACCTGGAGAGCTCCATCCAGTGCATGTTCTTTGGCAAGGTCTACGACGCCCACTCCGACGACCTGGTTCTGGACTCGGTCATCCGGGTGAAGGGTGTGGTCGAGCTGCGGGACGAGGCCACCAACATCCGCGTCACCGATATGGAGGTGCCCGTCCTGGAGTCGGCGGACGAGCGGCCTCTGACCATCACCCTGCCCAGGCAGGCCCTGGATCGGGGGCACATGGAGCGGCTGGCCCGGATACTCAAGTCCCACCCCGGCTACTGCCAGGTTCGTCTGGCGGTCACCGACGACCGGGGCAACGTCCGCCTGCTGACCTTTGGCGACGGATTCCGTACCAGGCACGACACCTCCATGATGGCCGAGATCAAGTCGGTCTTCGGGCCCTCCTGCCTGCCGTCGGCCTAGGATGCGCCCGGAACCGTCTCACCATATGGGACGGCGGTGAGTCGCTGGCTTTGGCGACACAAAAGTTCACTACCATCAAAGTATGTCAAAGCTCATGATGAGAACCATGGATCTGCGTGGGAAAACCATGTCCCGCGCCCAACTCCTCGCCGCCATGCCCCGAGCCGATATGGGTACCCGGGAGGCCAGCGCCCAGGTGCAGCCCATACTGGACCAGGTGCGTGAGCATGGGGCTGCGGCCCTGCGCGAACTGGAGGAGAGGTTCGATCATGTGCGCCCTCATGATCTGAGGGTCCCGGCATCAGCCATGCAGGAGGCCTTGGATGGACTGGACCCCAAGGTCAGGGCGGCAATCGAGGAGTCCGTTAGCCGCATCCGCAAGGTCTGCACCACCCAGGTGCCCAAGCCCATGGCCACCGACCTGGCACCCGGTGCCCGGGTCAGCGAGCGGTGGATCCCGGTTCAACGGGTGGGTCTGTACGTGCCTGGAGGCAAGGCCCTGTACCCATCATCGGTCATCATGAACGCGGTCCCCGCCCAGATTGCCGGTGTCGATTCCCTGGCTGTGGCCACTCCGCCTGCCTCTGACGATCCCCGCGGTCTGCCGGCGGCCATCATCCTGGCCACCTGCGCCATCCTGGGGGTGGACGAGGTCTATGCCGTGGGCGGCGCCCAGGCCGTGGCCATGTTCGCATACGGGGCCAAGGGATCCGAGCCCCAGGACGGGGAGATTCTCTGCGATCCGGTTGACAAGATCACCGGCCCGGGCAACATCTTCGTGGCGACAGCCAAGCAGATGGTCTCCGGCATGGTGGGCATCGACGCCGTGGCCGGCCCCACGGAAATAGCCATTCTGGCTGACGGGCAGGCCAACCCCGACTGGGTTGCGGCAGACCTGATCGGCCAGGCCGAGCATGACGAGCTGGCCGGCTCGGTGCTGATCACCGACAGCCAGGATCTGGCCCAGGGTGTTCAGGAGGCTCTGGGGCGCAGGGTGCCTCGGACTGAGCATGCCGACCGGGTGCGCACCTCTCTGGGCGGCAACCAGTCGGGAATCATCCTGACCGACGGGATCGACCAGTCCATCGACGTGGCCAATGCCTATGCAGCCGAACATCTGGAGGTTCAGACGGCCGATCCTGATGCCGTCATCGACCGGATTCGAAACGCGGGCGCCATCTTCCGCGGCCCATACTCTCCTGTTCCCCTGGGCGACTACATGTCCGGGTCCAACCACGTCCTGCCCACCGGCGGAACCGCCCGGTTCGACGTGGCCCTGGGCGTCCACACCTTCATGAAGCCTGTCGAAGTCATCGAATATGACGAGGAGGGGCTCAAGCCCATCGCGGCCAAGATCAACGATTTCGCCGTAGCCGAGGACCTGCCCGCCCACGGCGAGTGCATCCTGAGCCGGTTCCTGGACGACCCCTATGACAAGGCCGACCTTGAAGCCAATGAAGAGAAGGCCGGTCTGCGGTGAGTGCCATACCAGCCGATCTGCCCCTGCGCACGGACCTGGTGGGACAGGAGCCCTACGGCGCCCCCCAGCTGGATGTCCCGGTCTGCCTGAATGTCAACGAGAACCCCTACCCCTTGGATCAAGAAGTGGTTGAGGCCATCTGCCAGCGTGTGCGCCAGGTGGCCCCCGGCCTCAATCGCTATCCGGACAGGGAGCATGAGGAACTGCGGCGGGCCCTGGCGGCTTACCTGAAGAAGGAATCAGGGACCTCGCTCCAACCCCAGCAGATCTGGGCGGCCAACGGGTCCAACGAGATCATGCTCCAGCTCTTCCAGGCCTTCGGCGGACCGGGCAGGACCGCCTTGGGCTGCGACCCGACCTACTCCATGTATCCCGAGTACGCCAGGGACACCTTCACCGACTGGGAACTGGCCCACCGGCTGCCTGATTTCAGCCTGGACATGGTTACGACCATCGAACGCATCAAGGCTTTGAGGCCAGCCGTGGTTCTGGTGACCAGCCCCAACAATCCCACGGGGACGCCCCTGCCCATGGATCAGCTGACCAGGCTTCTTGAGGCCTGCTCCAAGGTTCCTGTAGCGGGCGCGGATCCGTCCGCCCGACCCATCGTGGTCGTGGACGAGGCCTACATCGAGTTCCGCGACCCGGGCACGCCCTCGGCGGTCAGCCTGATCGGGCAGTACGACCATCTGGCAGTCAGCCGGACCATGTCCAAGGCCTTCGCCTTCGCTGGCGCCAGGGTGGGCTATTTGGCCGCATCCAGGGGCATAGTCGACGCGGTCCGCATAGTCCGAATGCCCTACCACCTGAGTGCCCTGACCCAGGCTGCGGCCCTGGCTGCCCTGGAGCACACGGACCTCCAGCTGGCTCGGGTGGATCAGCTTCGCCAGACCCGTCGGCGGACCGCCCAGTGGCTGGCCGGACAGAAGTTCCATGGTCAGCCCTTGACGGTGGTGCCCTCGGCGTCCAACTTCATCCTCTTCGGCATCTTCCCCGACCGGGATGCCTTCTTCGAAGCCATGAAGGATGAAGGCGTGCTAATCCGGGCCGTGGGCCCCCAGGGCTACCTGAGGGTCTGCATGGGCACGGACGCGGAGATGGATCGATTCCGTCAAACCCTGGTCCATGTTCTCAAGCGGTTCTAGGAGGATGCAGACCAGCGGCACGGCTATGCTGGTGGTCTAGACGCCGTGCAGAAGACACAGTGCGAACTGGAGAGCGCGGCAGAAAGCGGAGGAGCAGCAATGGCAGGCAGAACAGCCACCATCACCCGCCAGACCAGTGAATCCAAGGTGAGCCTGAGTCTGGATCTGGATGGCACCGGAGTGACCGATATCGACACCTCGGTTCCCTTCTATGACCATATGATGACGGCCCTGGGCAGGCATTCCCTGATCGACCTGACCGTAAAGGCCAGCGGGGACACCCAGATCGACGTCCATCACACCGTCGAGGACGTGGCCATCGTCTTTGGCGAGGCCCTGGCCCAGGCCCTGGGCGACAAGCGGGGCATCAAGCGCTTCGCCGACGCCACCGTTCCCCTGGACGAGGCCCTGGCACGAGCCGTGGTCGACATTTCCGGCAGACCCTATGCGGTCTGCACCGGCGAGCCTGAGGGGTTCGAGTATGCCATGATCGGCGGGCACTTCACCGGCTCCCTGGTCAGGCACGTCATGGAGTCCATCGCCCTGCATGCCGGCATCTGCCTGCATCTGACCCTCTTGTCGGGCAGGGATCCGCACCACATCGCCGAGGCTGAGTTCAAGGCCCTGGCCAGGGCTCTGCGCTTCGCCGTGGAGCCTGATCCCAGGGTGAAGGGGATCCCCAGCACCAAGGGGTCGCTATGAGTGCTGATGAACACGACAACAATGACAGCGAGGATCAGGGCTTGCCGGATTCCGGCCACCATCTGAGCGAGGAGGAGGTCGAGCGGGCCCTGGCCAGCTTTGAGGCCGAGTTCAATGAAGGCCAGAATCAGGCGGATCAGCCTGTTGACCATACCGAATCAGGCGTGGCTGACGAGGCCGGTTTGGATTCCGGGCCCGCTGACGAATCGTCGGTGGAACCGGATGAGGCTGATGGCGTTGCTGCCGATTTCGATCAAGAGCTGGAAGGCCTGATCGGCAATCGGGCCAAGGCCGCCGTCATGGTGACCCGTCTGGCTTCGGCAGAGCTTTTGGCAGCCTTCTGTCAGATATCCGATATCTCAGCTTGGTGCATCCAGGCCCGTGAGGGTGCCGTGGCCGTCCTGAGAAACCTGGACGGTGACGGACCCGAGGCAGCCATCCGCGATCTGACTACCGTCGTATCCGGGCTCAGCGCCATCCTGGCGGTCAACCGGGCCGACAAGCTCGAAGTGACTCTCTGGATCAGCGGGCAGTCGGGGCAGACGCTTGCGCCGCCCATCCTCTTTGCCGCAACCGCCGACTTCGTGGAGGACCTGATGATCGGGACCACTACGGTGGACAGGCTGCGCCAGGATGGGGCCGCCATCTTCGACTCGGGGGAGTACAACCGCGAGAAGGCCATGGGCATCATCGCCTCGCACACCAGGTTCGGGGCCGGAGGATCGACCCGCCAGGGCCGCGTCGAGTAATTGTTGAGACCAAAGACCTGCTAGGAGGAACATGACCAGGATACAGGTGCTTGACTATGGGTTCGGCAATGTCAGATCCATGGTGCATGCTCTCTCCCAGCTGGGGGTCGATGCGCAAATCAGCGCCGACCCGAACCTGGCCATGAAGGCCGACGGCCTGGTCATCCCCGGCGTGGGGGCCTACGGGGCCTGCATGGCAGGATTGCGTGCCGTCGGCGGTGACCGGATCATCCTGGATCGCCTGGCCCAAGGGCTGCCGGTCCTGGGGGTCTGCATAGGCCTTCAGATCATGTTCCAGTTCGGGGACGAGGACGGCCGCAGCGAGCCCGGCCTGGGCCTGATCCCCGGTCGGGTGACCAGGCTGGACGCTGACGTGGTGCCCCATATGGGTTGGGACCATGTCCAGGCGCCACAGGGGACACAGCTGTTGGCAGGGGTCCAGGACCAGCGCTTCTACTTTGTCCACTCCTATGCCGCCATGGCGGTGCAGGGGGATGATCGGGCCGGCGTGGCGCAGCCCGATCTGTCCCTACGAGTATCGGCGTTGAATGAATACAGCGACAGGCAGCCAGGGTCAACAGAGGGCGCATTGTTCGGCGAACCGCTGGTTACCTGGGCCACCTATGGGCGCAGCAGATTCGTGGCCGCCTATGAATGCGGTCCCTTGAGCGCCACCCAGTTCCATCCTGAAAAGTCCGGTCAGGCCGGGGCGCGGCTGCTGACCAATTGGGTGCGGACCCTTCCCGGGGCTTCCGGGATCCCCTCCGAGAAAGGTGAATGAGATGCTGACGCTCCTACCCGCTGTCGATGTCCGCGACGGAAAGGCGGTCCGCCTCAGGCAAGGGGTCTCCGGCTCCGAGAAGGTCTACGGTGAGCCTGCCGATGCAGCCAAGGCCTGGTTCGACCAGGGTGCCCAGTGGCTCCACCTGGTGGATCTGGATGCGGCCTTCGGCACCGGAGACAACCGTGACAAGCTGGCCGCCCTGGTCAACCAGCTGGGCGATCGCGTCAAGGTGGAGCTCAGCGGCGGCATCCGTGACGATGCCAGCCTGGAGGCCGCCCTGGATGCAGGTGCCACCCGTGTCAACATCGGCACGGCGGCCCTGGAGAACCCGGAGTGGACCAGCCAGGTCCTGGAGCGTTACGGGCAGAGGGTCTGCGTGGGTCTGGACGTGCGCGGACACACCCTGGCCGCACGGGGCTGGACCAGACAGGGCGGGGACCTTTTCGAGGCCATGGAGCGGCTGGACCGGGACGGGTGCAGCCGGTACGTGGTCACCGACGTGACCCGCGACGGGATGATGACCGGCCCCAACCTGGATCTGCTGGGACAGGTGGCTGACCGGACTCGGGCCAAGGTGACGGCATCGGGCGGCATATCCAGCTTGGATGACCTGAGCCACATCCTGGGTCTGGTGGATCGGGGCGTGGACAGCGCCATTCTGGGCAAGTCCCTCTATGAGGGGGCCTTCACCCTGGAGCAGGCACTGGACCTGGTCTCAGGGCATTGTTAACGCTATAAGCAAGTCAGCGAAATATAGGAATGGGAGCATAAGCTCTATGGATAAGCAAGAGGAATTCGCGCTGCGCACCGTCGAGGAGCGCGATGTCCGATTCATTCGTCTCTGGTTCACCGATGTCTTGGGAACCCTGAAGTCGGTGGCCATAGCACCCACCGAGCTGGAGGTGGCCTTCGAGGAGGGGCTGGGCTTTGACGGCTCGGCCATCGAGGGCATGACCAGGGTCTCCGAGGATGACATGATCGTCAAGCCCGACCCGTCCACCTTCCAGATTCTTCCCTGGAGGGGCGGACCGCAGGGCACAGCCCGGATCTTCTGCGACGTGCTCACCCCGGACGGCGAGCCCAGCAGCGGGGATCCCCGGCACGTGCTCAAGCGGGCCCTGGCCAAGGCCAAGGAGAAGGGCTTCATCTTCTACACCCATCCGGAGATTGAATTCTACCTGTTCGAGAATCAGGAGGACTGGTCCCAGACCCCGACCCCCATCGACGAGGGCGGATACTTCGACCATGTGCCCCGCAGCCCGGGGATGGACTTCCGCCGGGCCTGCGTCAACATGCTGGAGCAGATGGGCATCTCGGTGGAGTACTCCCACCACGAGGCCGGGCCGGGGCAGAACGAAATCGACCTGCGCTATGCCGATGCCCTGACCACCTCCGACAACATCATGACCTTCCGGACCGTGGTCAAGGAGATCTCCCTGGAGCGGGGGATCTACGCCAGCTTCATGCCCAAGCCCTTCACCGACCAGCCTGGATCGGGCATGCACACCCATCTGAGCCTGTTCGAGGGTGACACCAACGCCTTCTACGAGGTAGGCCAGGAGTTCAACATGTCCCAGACAGCCCGGCAGTTCGCCGCCGGCATCCTGGCCCATGCGGCCGAGATCTGCGCGGTGACCGACCAGTATGTCAACTCCTACAAGCGTCTCTGGGGCGGGGCCGAGGCGCCCAGCTACGTCTGCTGGGGGCACAACAACCGGTCCGCCCTCCTGCGCATACCCCAGTACAAGCCCGGCAAGGGCAACTCGGCCAGGATGGAGTTCCGCGGGCTGGATCCGGGGGCCAACCCCTATCTGGCCTATTCGGTGCTGCTGGCTGCCGGCCTGGACGGGATCGAGCAGAAGATGACCCTGTGCGAGCCCACCAGCGATGATGTCTGGGAGCTGACCGACGCCGAGCGGCAGGCCATGGGCATCGAGCCCCTGCCTGACAGTCTGGACGCGGCGCTCAAGGTCATGGAGAAGTCGGACTTCGTGGCCCAGGTGCTTGGCGAGCAGACCTTTGAGTACTTCCTGCGCAACAAGCACCGGGAGTGGGCCGGATACAGCCGGCAGGTCACCCCCTACGAGCTGGCCTACTACCTGCCCAGGCTTTGAAACCGGGGTTCACTGGTCCGATCGGCCGAACCAGTTGTTGTAGATGATGACGAAGTTGCGGTTGCCGTAGCTCGAGCAGCGGTCGCCTTCGCCGTCGCCTGCCTGCAACGCTGCCTCGTTGGGCTGGTAGGGCGTATAGATGTAGAGCAGGGCGGTGGCGTCGTTCTCGATGTAGACCTTGCCGCTGCCGCAGGAGGCATCGGGGCTGAAGCGCACATCGTTCAGGGCCTTGGTCTGGTAGGCATACTGGTCCCGATGGGCCTGGTAGTAGCGGAATCGGTGGGCGGCCCCGTAGACCTGATTGAAGAATCCGGCATAGCGGGTGTCGCAGTCTGCATCGTCTGGGCAGGAAAGGCCCATGGCCGACTTGAGCTGGACCTGTGTGGGGGACTGGTTGGTGGCCACCAGATGCTGCTCCTTTTGCAGCATGGTCAGGAGGACCTTCTGGCTGATTCCACAGGAGCGGGCGGCACCGTCGATGATCTGAGCCGCGCTCTGCCTCTTGCCGCCCTTGTAGGTATCACAGAGACCGTCACCGGGACGGTCGGGGACATCCATCTGCAGGCTGCGCAGGCAGGTGGATCCGCTGCATGAGGCCTCGTGTTTGTTTAAAAAGTCCTGGACATCGTCGGCGTTCATATCGACGGTGTCATGGAAGCGGTGATCGGTGATGATTTTGCCTGGATTGAAAACGTACTCCTGGGACAGCTCCTCCTGGTGGCGGATGACGCGGCCGACCATCAGCCGGTAGGAGACGAAGCGGACGGCCAGGATGCACAGGGCGACCACCAGGACTATGGCCATCAGGGCGGCCCCCAGGGTCTGCGCGCGGCGGAGGGTCATCCGTCCGCGTTTGGTGCTGCCCCTGCGTGATCGTCCCGATGGTTTCGTGCTCATGGCTTTCCTTCCAGCACCTTCCTGATCCGTTGCAGGCTGACAGGGATGGCCGTCCCCAGCTCCTGGGCCCAGATGGAGACAAAGTACTCCTCCATCATCCAACGTCCCCTTCGCGCACGGTCCATGGCCTGGTCTCGTCCGGGACCGGCGGGCAGGGCCTGGGCCGCCTTGGCCGCCTGGTCCACCAGATCCTGGGCGGTCTGCGCCTGCCATGCCCATCGTACGTCACGGTCCTTGTCCCTGCGGGCCTTGTTCAGGCGCATCAGGTCCGCCTTCAGATATGTGCGCAGGCGGGGAAGGGCGTAGGGCGGGTCGGCGCCGATGAAGCCCTTGGCCACCAATCCGCCGGCATGCTGGCGGATCCACTGCAGGACCGAGAGCAGGGGAAGATCGGCGGGGCCAGACACGGCCTTGTCCACCTGGGCCGAGGTCTCCAGAATGGCGACCACATCCTTGGCAACCTGATACACAGTGTCCTCGTATACCTGGCTGACGCCGGCCACAGCCTCCTGCAGGGACCGGTCGTCGGTGATGGCCTCGGTGTGGGGGATCAGGCGCTTGACAGCAGCCATCTGCAGGTCCTCGGCAAGGGCGGAGGTGTCCGGGTAGGGGGCCGAGGCCAGCATCAGGGCCTCCCGGCTCAGCCAGCGCGAGGAGATCCTTTGGGCAGGCAGGTGGAGCTTGCCCAGGGCGGCCTGCCAGATCAGCTCCTCTCGCGGTTTGGTGGTGGCGCCGGACTGGTGGAGGAGGTCGGCGCTCTTGACCACCTGGCCCTGTCGGGCAGCCTTGCTGGCCTGGGAGTCAACCCGGGACCGGGCCGATTGCCGGGCCTGTCCGGCCAGGTCGCGCTGCAGGTCGGTCAAGGACTTGGACCGGCCCAGGACCTTGGGATGGCCGTGGCGCCGTTTCTCCTCCACCTGGAAGGTGGGCCGCAGGTAGTCGGGCAGTCGTTCCAGCCTGTCCTGGGTGAAGACCTCCGGGTGCAGCTGGGCTCCGACCGTGTCTATGGCCGCGGCGGTGAAGGCCTGCTCGAAGTCCGGCCAGCCCTCGGCGGGGATGGCTTCTGCACCGTTTTCGTTCCCGGACGCAGACTGCTGGTCAGCCGATCCGTAGGTGGCCTGCTCTGCCGAGTTAGGATCGGCGCCGGGCAGCAGGGGATAGTGGCCGTCTATCCAGGCGCGGATGGTCCGGGCGGCGTCAGGGGCGGGAACGAACTGGACCCGCAGGGCCTTGGGCAGGGACTTGATGGTGGCTGTGATCAGGTCGTCCAGGAGGCCGGGCACGGTCCAGCTGAACTGTCCGGGCGTCAGCTGGTTCAGGCAGTGCAGGGGGATGTGGACCGTGATGCCGTCGTCCGGCTCTCCCGGCTGATAGCGGTAGGTCAGGGGCAGATCCATGGGCCGGCCGTCGGTGCCCAGGGTGTGCCAGTGGTCGGGGTAGTCTCCGGGTCGGTAGGAGGCGGACTGGTCGTTCAGGCGCTCCACCTTGTCGGGGTCGAAGTCCAGCAGGTGGGGGTCTGCATCGTGGTGCCGCCGCCACCAAGAGCCCAGTGCGGCCAGGGAGGTGGCTTCCTGGGGAATGCGCTCCTGGTAGAAATCGTAGAGGTCCTCCTCGGTGACGGTGCCGGTCACCTGGCGGGTTCTGCTGGTCCGCTCACCGGCCTCGCTGAGCACCTGCCGGTTGGCCTGGATGAAGCCGTCATGCGGGAAGCGCTCGCGCACGTCGCCCTGGACCAGGCCCTGGCGTATCAGCATGTCCCTGGCCTGGCCGGGGTTGATCCGGGCCCACTGGACGGTCCTGTCGCGCACGATGGGCAGGCCGTAGAGCAGGACCTTGGAGGTCGCCACTGCGGCACCACGGGAAGCCGACCAGTGGGGTTCGGCGTAGGTGGTCCTGGTCAGGGACTTGGCCAGGGGCTCGGCCCAGGCCGGATCGATGGCCGCGCAGCAGCGAGCCCAGAGACGGGAGGTCTCCACCAGCTCGGCGGCCATGATCCAGGGCGGATTGACCTTGGAGAGTGCAGATCCGGGGAAGATGGCGAAATGCGTGCCGCGCGCACCCTGATAGTCGTTCTTGGCCTGCCGGCGCGCCCGCTTCATGGCTTTGGCCCGGGCCGCGCCATGCAGGCCGGCGAAATCGGAGGCCTTGGGTTCGTGAACCACCTGCATGCCCATGCTGGAGAGCAGGCCAGCCAGCATGGAACGGTGGATGCCCTGGTCGTCCCAGGAGCAGACCAGGGCGTGTGCGGCCTGCTGCCCCATAGGCAGAGCCAGCAGAGCCTGGTCCGGACCCTTGACGGGGACGGGGGAGCCTACCTTCATGTGCAGGCCCCGGCACATCTGGGCCAGCTGCCGGTAGAGGTCATGCCACTGCCGCATGCGCAGGAAGGCCATGTACTCCTGCTTGCAGGCCTTGCGCAGGGCCCCGTTGGATGGCTCCTTGTCCTGCGGGAAGAAGCGGTTCCAGATGTTCAGGGCGGTCAGGAAGTCGCTGGAGGGGTCCTCGTAGCGGGCATGGATCCTGTCGGCCTCCTCGCGCTTCTCCTCCGGGCGTTCGCGAGGGTCCTGCAGGGAGAGGAAGGCCACGACCACCAGAACGGCGGCCAGGGTGTCCGGGGTGGCGTCCTGGCCGGCCTGCAGGATCATTCTGCCCAGACGGATGTCGATGGGGATCCTGGCCAGCCGTCGTCCCAGAGTGGTCAGCCGGATGAGGCCCTGCCGGCGGGAGATGGCCTGCAGCTCGGTCAGCTCCCGCAGACCGTCGCTGACCGCACGGGTGTCGGGCGGATCGATGAAGCCGAAGTCGGTGACGTCCTCGGCCGTATGGGCCACGCCCACCGAGAGCATGTGCAGGATGACCGAGCCCAGGGAGGTGCGCAGGATCTCAGGATCGGTGAACTTGGGACGGGTGTCATAGTCATCCTTGGCATACAGACGGATGGCGATGCCGTCGGCCACGCGCCCGCAGCGACCCGCCCGCTGATCAGCTGAAGCCTGGGAGATGGGTTCGATGGGCAGGCGCTGGACCTTGGCCGACTTGGAGTAGCGGCTGATCCTGGCCAGTCCCGGATCCACCACGTAACGGATGCCCGGCACCGTCAGGGAGGTTTCGGCCACGTTGGTGGCGATGACGATGCGCTGATGGCCGTGGCGTTCGAAGACCCGGTGCTGTTCCTTGGCCGACAGGCGGGCGAAGAGGGGGATGATCTCCAGGGCGTCCGGACGGCGCATGTCGGAGGTCCGAGGGCCGAAGTGCCGTCGCAGAGCGGTCTCGTACTCGCGGATATCGCGTTCTCCGGCGGCGAAGACCAGGATGTCCCTGGGGCCGTCCACGTGGGTGGAGTGGATGACCAGCTCGGCGCAGGCCCGGGCCACCGCCTGGGGCATGTCCGGCTCCTCCCTGTCCGGGCCCTCCTTCTCGGAGTCGAACCCGGGGACATGCCGCATCAGGGCAGGGGCCGACCCAGCAGGCTCGTAGAGGGTCTGGACCGGATAGGTGCGGCCGGAGACCTCCAGCACGGGCACCTGGGTGTGCAGGGCCTTGGCGAAGTGGTCGCGGAACTTGACCGAATCAATGGTGGCCGAGGTGATGATCAACTTCAGATCGGGCCGTTTGGGCAGCAGGGCGGTCAGATACCCCAGCAGAAAGTCGATGTTCAGGCTGCGCTCGTGGGCCTCGTCGATGATGATGGTGTCGTAGGCCCGCAGCTGCGGATCGCCCTGGATCTGCGCCAGGAGGATGCCGTCGGTGACCACACGCAGACGGGTGCTTCGGCTGGACTTGTCGGTGAATCGCACCTGGTAGCCGATCTGATCGCCCAGCCTGGTGCCCGTCTCCGAGGCGATGCGCTCGGCCACGGTTCTGGCGGCGATCCTTCTGGGCTGGGTGTGCACAATCTGGCGGCCGTGGTCGCCGCGACCCATTTCCAGGAGGATCTTGGGGATCTGGGTGGTTTTGCCCGAGCCGGTCTGGCCCGAGACGATGACCACCTGGGAGGACTGCACGGCATGGACGATGTCCTCCTTGGCCGCGCTGATGGGCAGCTCGGCAGGATACTCGAACCTCATGCCCGGCCCACCTCGATGATCCGGTAGCCCTTGGACGAGGCATACTTCTCCGCCGTCCAGCCGGGGCCCAGGGCGTCAGCCAGCCATGGAATCAAGGAGTCGGCGCCCAGGTTGCGCTGAACCACCAGGTAGGCCAGGCCCTGGGGCTTCAGCCTGGGCAGGTAGGTCATCAGCAGGTCGTGCAGGGCCGCCTTGCCCACCCGGATGGGCGGATTGGACCAGATCAGGTCGAAGCGCAGATCGTCCGGCACCTGCTCCGGGGTCAGGGTATGCACCATGTCAAGGTTCTGGGATCGGGCGTTGCGGGCGGTCAGATCCAGGGCTCGCAGGTTGGTGTCTACAGCGTAGACGTTGGCCTTGGGCGACTGTATGGCCATGTTCAGGGCGATGGGACCCCAGCCGCAGCCCAGGTCCAGAAAATCGCCTTCGGACGGGGGTTGGGGGACGCGTTTGAGCAGGACCGAAGTGCCCAGGTCAAGCCTGCCTGACGAGAAGACCCCGTGGGAGACCTCCACCTGGCAGGTGCGGCCGGCCAGCTCCACCTGGATGGTTCGCCGCTGGTCGGGGGAGGCCGGACGGGCTACGAAGTACTGTTCGCCTCCGTCCGTCCCGGTCCTGGAGGATTGCCCCCGGCTGCTGCCATGGTCCCTGTGCGTCATGTCCATCCTGTCCGTCTTTGAAATCTGCCCGTCCCTCGGGCATCCGCTGATGTCTGCTAAGAAGATGATAATAAAGACTGTGTCATGATTCCGCCTACACCGGATTCGTTCCCTAGTCCACAGATCAATGCAGAGGTGCCTTTGACCCAAGAAAAACCGACCCAAGAACATGGTTCAGCAGTTGTCGATGCCCACCAGGACCCGCTCGCCCACAAGTCCGAGGTGCTGACCGGCAGCGAGGGGCAGGTCGGGCAGGACCAGGATCAGGAGTGGCAGGAGCGTAGCCGGCGCAATGCCTTCCGCCATGTCGAGGGACTGGGCGAGCTCCAGGACGTGACCGAGGTGGAGTACCGCAAGGTCCGTCTGGAGCGGGTGGTCCTGGTCGGCGTCTGGTCGGGTTCGCGGACCACGGTCGGTCAGGCCGAGGAGTCCCTGCGC
Source organism: Bifidobacterium sp. ESL0820 (assembly GCF_052606235.1). Lineage (NCBI taxonomy): Bacteria > Bacillati > Actinomycetota > Actinomycetes > Bifidobacteriales > Bifidobacteriaceae > Bifidobacterium > Bifidobacterium sp. ESL0820. The sequence goes on along the minus strand of NZ_CP199594.1, from coordinate 902,408 downwards.
GAGCTGGCCGCCCTGGCGCGGACGGCCGGGGCCGAGGTGCTTGACGGGCTGCTCCAGCAGCGGGTCAAGCCCGATCCGGCCACCTACCTGGGTTCGGGCAAGGCACGGGAGCTGGCGGATATCGTGGCTGGGCTGGGCGCCGACACCATCATTACCGATGACGACCTTCATCCCTCCCAGCGACGTGCCCTTGAGGATGTCACCAAGGTCAAAGTGGTCGACAGGACAGCCTTGATTCTGGACATATTCGCCCAGCATGCCACCAGCCGCGAGGGCAAGGCCCAGGTGGAGCTGGCCCAATTGGAGTACATGCTGCCCAGGCTGCGCGGCTGGGGCGGATCCCTCTCCCGCCAGGCCGGCGGCCAGGCTGCAGGGCAGGCCGGCGGCATAGGCTCCCGCGGCCCGGGAGAGACCAAGATCGAGACCGACCGTCGGGTCATCAGGCGACGGATTTCCCGGCTGAAGCGTCAGATCGCCCAGATGGCCCCCTCGCGCCAGGTCAAGCGTGGGTCGCGTCGGCGTTACCAGCTGCCGGCAGTGGCCGTGGTGGGGTATACCAACGCCGGCAAATCCTCGCTGACCAACCGGCTGACCGGCTCCGAGGAGTTGGTGGAGAACGCCCTCTTCGCCACGCTGGACACGGCCGTCAGGCGCACCAAGACGGCAGACGGCCGGCTCTACGTCTACGTGGACACGGTCGGGTTCGTACGCCGTCTGCCCACCCAGCTGGTCGAGGCCTTCAAATCCACCCTGGAGGAGGTGGGGCAGTCCGATCTGATTCTGCACGTCGTAGACGGCTCCCATCCCGATCCCTTCGGGCAGATCAGGGCTGTGGACGCCGTGCTGGCAGACATCCCCGGCGCTGAGTCCATTCCCCGCCTGCTGGTCTTCAACAAGGTTGATCTGATCGATCAGGATGCCCGGCAGCGCCTTGCCAACCTTGAGCCCGAGGCCTTCCTGGTCTCGGCCAGGCAGGGTCGGGGTCTGGAGCCCCTGCGCAGACGAGTGGAGGAGCTGCTGCCCGCCCCCGCTGTGCATGTCCAGGCTATCCTGCCCTACACCAGCGGCTCCCTGCTGGAGCAGGTGCGGCAGCTGGGACGGGTGGATTCGTTGGAATACCGGGCCGATGGGGTTGCGCTGAGCGCTGATGTGGATGACCGGCTGGCAGCTGCCGTGCTTGACCAGGCCATCGATCAGAAGCCCTTGCAGGCTTCAGCGGGTGACACGCCATCAGCCGGGCTGAGCTCATAAGAGCAGGTGCACGCCAGGTCATCTATGCTGGGTAGACTACGTATGTTGTCAGCGGCAAACCCGTTTCCCGGGTTCCGATAAGAGAGGTCCATAAAACTATGGCGGAATCATCAATCAAGCCAACCAAGCTAGCAATCGTGGGAGCCGGAGCCGTGGGGTCGACTCTGGCCTTTTCGGCGGCCCAGCGCGGTGTGGCTCGGGAGATCGTTCTTGAGGATATCAACGCCCAGCGTGTTGAGGCCGAGGTCCGCGACATGCAGCACGGATCCAGCTTCTACCCCACGGTCACCATCGATGGCTCGGACGATCCACAGATCTGCGCCGACGCCGATATGGTGGTCATCACGGCCGGAGCCAGGCAGAAGCCGGGACAGACCCGGCTCGACCTGGCCGGTGCCACCATCAACATGATGAAGTCCATCATCCCTCAGATGGTCGAGGTGGCCCCCAATGCCATCTTCCTGCTGATTACCAACCCCGTCGACATCGTGACCCGGGTTTCCCTGGAGCTGTCCGGGCTGCCGGTCAACCAGATGTTCGGTTCGGGCACCAACCTGGACTCCGCCCGCCTGCGCTACCTGATCGGCCAGCAGACCGGTGTCAACGTCAAGAACGTGCATGCCTACATCGCCGGCGAGCACGGCGACTCCGAGGTCCCGCTCTGGAGCTCGGCCACCATCGGCGGGGTGCCCATGTGCGACTGGATGGAGCTGCCCGGCCACGAGCCTCTGGATGCGGCCAAGCGTGAGGAAATCCACCAGGAGGTGAAGAACGCCGCCTACCAGATCATCGAGGGCAAGGGGGCGACCAACTTCGCCATCGCCATGTCCGGCGTGGACATCATCGAGTCCATCCTCAACGGCACCGACCGAATCCTGCCGGTCAGCTCTTTGCTGGAGGACTTCCACGGCATATCGGACGTGTGCATGTCGGTGCCCAGCGTGCTCAACCGTGACGGGGTCAACACCCACATCAACACTCCGCTGAGCGACGGCGAGCTGGCCGCTCTGAAGCGCTCCGCCGAGACCCTCAAGGAGACGGCCAGCAAGTTCGGCTTCTGAGGATTTGGCATAAGACCCTTGCCTTGCAGCCCCTGGTGACTTACCTTGGTGACTGATGAATCGGGGTATGCATGAGTGCTCATGAAGGTGGTGTCCAAGGCGGCGGATCCGCCCATCGTCGACAGTTGCTGACGACCCTGGCGCTGACGGGATCGGTCTTTGTTGCCGAGGTCGTCGGCGCCTTGGTCACCCGCAGTCTGGCCCTGCTGGTCGATGCCGGGCACATGATGACCGACATGGCTGTGCTGATCGCCTCCACGGTAACCGCTGTGTTGATGGATCGCCGCCCCACGAACCGACGGACCTGGGGCTGGTCCCGTCTGGAGGTCATCACGGCGGCTGGCGGTGCTCTGGTTCTGCTGGCTGTGGGCATCTATGCCATCGTGGAGGCCGTCTTGCGGCTCTGGTCGCCCGGTCGGGATCAGGTCCATCAGCAGGGACTGCTGCTCTTCTTCGGACTTTTGGGTCTGGCTGCCAATGTGGGATCCATCCTGGTCCTGGCCTCAGGGCACAAGGACAATCTGAACATGCGTGCCGCTTTTCTCGAGGTGGTTAACGATGCATTGGGCTCGGTGGCGGTTCTGGTATCAGCCGTGGTCATGATGATCACCGGCTGGGCCGGGTTCGATGCCGTGGCGGGAGGACTGATCGCCCTGCTGATGATTCCCCGCGCGATCAAACTGCTGGCCAGCAGTGTCTCTGTGCTTCTTGAGGAGACTCCGGCGGACCTCGACATGGCCAAGGTCAGGAAGCACCTGGAGGGCGTGCCTGGCGTACTTGAGGTACATGACCTGCATGCCAACAGCGTTTCCACTGGTCTGCCGCAGCTGACGGCGCATGTGGTAGTGCGTCAGGGCACGACGGCTGTTGAGAGCGAACGCATCCTTACCAGCATGCAACGCTGCCTGCGCGATCATTTCCCTGTTTCGGTCGAACACACGACCTTTCAGATAGAACCCCAGGGCCACCGGGATAGCAGCGGCGAGCATTTGGACATGTAGTCTTCAGACCTTGCGCAGAACGGTGACTACCTTGCCCATGATGACGGCGTGGGTGCCGTCGATGGGGGAGTAGGCCGGGTTGTGGGGAATCAGCCAAACGTGGCCCTCCTCGCGGCGGAAGGTTTTTACCGTGGCTCCATCGTCAATCAGGGCTGCAACGATATCTCCGTTCTCAGCTTCCTGCTGGCGGCGGACGACGACAAAGTCCCCGTCGCAGATGGCGGCATCGACCATGGAATCCCCATGGACCTCAAGCATGAAGAGCTCCCCGGATCCGGTCAGACGTTCAGGCAGACGCATGACATCGTCCACGTGCTGCTCGGCCAGAATGGGCTGGCCGGCGGCGATTCTGCCGACCAGGGGCACGTCGCGCGACTGCATGATGGCCTCGTCGGCCTGTGTATCAGGGAAGGGCATGATCTTGGCGATTCCAGCAGTTGGCTCAGGCTGATCCTGGACCAGCTCTATGGCACGTCCCTTGTTGGCAGTCAGACGGATGTAGCCCAGATCCTGCAAGACCTGAAGCTGGTGCTTGACGGAAGAAGTGCTGCGCAGTCCCGCGTCTCTGCCGATCTCCCTGTAGGAGGGCAGGAATCCGCGCTCTGACAGGTGCCGCTTGATGGCTTCCAAGACCTTGGCCTGGCGATCGGTCAGTTTGGGTCTGGACTCCAGATTCGGACTCTTGGAGGTGGCTGCCTTTTCTTTCGTCGTGTCCTTGGCTGAGGGTGAGCCGGTTTCCTGAGATCCGGCGCTGTTGGCAAGGGTGGACTGGTTGAGGGAGCTCGTGGCCGTGGACCCGGTGAAGGGGATGGTACTCACGATGGGCTCCTTTCCTTGGAAACTGAACTCAGTCTAACCTGCCTGAAGTGAAAAATCAAACAAATGTTCGAATCAGCCTTGCCAAATAACCATCGCGGTGCCAGAATGAGAACATCTGTTCGATAGAACAAATGTTCGAAAGAGGTGTGCCATGGTTGTCCGTACCTGTGCCGGTTCCCGCATGTCTGCGCCGACGAACCTGTTTTCGGTCTGCCTGGCCTATGTGCGTCCTGTGTTCTCGTCCGTCTTGGCTCGTCTTCGCAGAGTTGTCAATGCCTGTCTGCCTGATCAGGGGTTTGCGGGTGTTGTCGTGCGCAGAATCGCGGTTTTCCTGGCTGTCGGAGCTTTGACCCTGGCTGGGTTCGGATGGATGGCTCGTCCGGCCAGCTCTGCTCCAGGACCACAGGAAGTCGTCACCAGAACAGTTCGTCCGGGCGACAATGTCTGGTCCTATGCGGCCTCAATCACCCCGCAAGGCGAGGATGTCACCAAGAACGTAGACCGCATCATGCAGATCAACAATATGTCCTCACCCAACCTGCGCGTCGGGGACCGAATTCTGATTCCCAGCGACGAGTGAGGCATCGGCTTTAGATCCAGAAGATGCACGACGGGGCCTCAATGACCTGTCGTTTGGATGAAGGCAGTAGCTGAATTCGAGGAGTTTGTCCAGTGTTATACGCTGATAGGCCCGGTATACGTGGGTCTTGAGATTCTTTGGCGCTATGATATTGCATATGCACTGTCCTTTCTGCCAGAATCCCGATACCAAGGTTGTGGATACGCGAATCAGCGACGACGGCCATGCCATCAGACGCCGCCGTGAGTGTCCGCAATGCTCGCGTCGGTTCACCACGGTGGAGACCTCGATCCTCTTGGTCATGAAACGCTCGGGCAATGCCGAGCCCTTCAACCGCGACAAGGTCATTGCTGGTGTGAGGAAGGCCTGCCAAGGCAGGCCCATCGACGAGAATGACCTGAAACTCCTGGGCCAGCAGGTTGAAGAGGATCTGCGCTCACGCGGCCTGGCTCAGGTGGATTCGGAAGAGGTCGGCAGGGCCATCCTGAAGCCTCTCAGGGAGTTGGACGAAGTGGCCTATCTGCGCTTCGCCTCGGTCTACCGCAACTTCAGCAACCTGGAGGACTTCCAGCAGGCCATCGACACCTTGCGCGCCGAAGACCAGTCTGCCGAAGAGCAGTCTGCAATTCAGCAGTCCTAGAATTGGCTATTCTGGCATCGGCCATTCTGACAGCAACAGGCCAGCAGCTTTCGTCAGTGTGCGACTGGGCTGGCTTGTGACGAGATCGGACTGTGTTTGGAAGCGAACGGGGGCGCCAGGCACGATGCAGGCCTGGCACCTAGGCACTTCATCCCAGGTCCAGCAGCCTGTGATCCCCGGAAGTCTGGGCTATGACCAGCTCCTGTGTCGGTCGCGTCATGGCCACATAGAGGTCAGCCGCCGCGCTCAGCCTGGAAGGGGCTTCATCCTGAATGGCTCCAGGCTCAACCAGAACCACGGCATCGAACTCCAGGCCCTTGGTGTGACCGGTGGTCGTGACCGTGATCTGGTGCTCCTGAGCCTTGTCAATATGCAGCCGTGAGATTACTTCAGCTTCCAGGGCGCCAGGAACGATAATGGCCAGGCGTCCGGTGCCGTCCTTGCCCAGATGACGTTTTGCCAGCTCGCTCACCAGGTCAGGCAGCTGGTCCAACAGGCTTGCTTGATCCTCTGCCCGCAGGCGGCTGACCGAGCCTTCCACCTCTCGCACGGCCTTGAGCGTTGAAACTTCAAGACCTTCGGAGGCTGCGAAGGAGGAGGCCAGGTTGGATACCTGACGAGGGTTGCGATAGTCGATGGTCAGCTGTCGCAAGTCCCAACCATCCGGTCCGAAAAGCGCATCCATGGTGGAGGCCCAGGACCGGGTGCCGCCCAGGGCTGCGGTCTGGGCCACGTCCCCGACGATGGTGAAGGATCGGGAGGGGCAGCGCCGGATCAGCATCCTCCAGTCCATGGCCGTCAGTTCCTGGGCCTCGTCAACCACGATGTGCCCGTAGACCCATTCACGGTCGGCGGCCGCCTGGGTGGCTGCCTGGTTCTCGTCCTGACCGTTGATGGAATCCAACAGCATCTGGGAGGTCACGATCCCTGTGCCGATGCCATTCTGGGCCAAGGTGTCGCTGGCAAACCGCCGTTCCTCATCGCGACGGGCCTTTTCAGCCTGTTCGCGGTCCGCCTGGCGCGGGTCGGGGCCCAGCAGCTCCATGGCCTCGTCCAGGATGGGGATGTCGGATACGGTCAGTTCGGCGCCATCCTGGCGGGTCAGCAGATCAATCTGTTCAGGAGTCAGCCAGGGGGCGAACCGGCGTAGACGGTCCGGCCTGGACCAGAGGTCGTTGACCAGCCAGCGGGGGTTCATGGGCAGCCAGGCCAGGTTGAGAGTCCTCCGCACCTGGTCGTTCAGCCGCAGCAGGGAGGTGACCCGGGCGAGTTCCTCGGCTCCGGGCTGATAGTCCACCCCTTCGGCATAGCGGGCGGTCATAGCGTTCAGGGCCGAGCGCACAAAGGTGTTCCTGGCTTTGTTGTGGGGCTGGTGGCTGCGTCGGGCATCGATCAGGGCCTGTTCCAGGTCGACCGCCAGCATGGGGACGGCCACCCCATCCACCTTGACCGTGGGCAGGGAGGCAGGAACCCGCTCACGTGAGGCGACGGCGTTGGCTACAGCCTCGGCCATGCGGATGTCCCCCTTGAGTCGGGCCACGTGCGGGTCCTCCTGGCGGTCGGCGCTGATGCCGGGGATGAGGTCGCCCATGGTGCGGCTGAGCACTCCGGTCTCGCCCAGGGAGGGCAGAACCTGGTCGATGTAGTGCAGGAAGGCGTTGCTGGGCCCGACGATCAGCACGCCTGAACTCTCCAGTCGGCGCCGGTGAGTGTAGAGCAGATAAGCCGCCCGGTGCAGAGCCACGGCCGTCTTGCCGGTGCCCGGTCCGCCCTGGACCACCAGCGGACGGGTCATGGGGGAGCGGATGATCCGGTCCTGTTCAGCCTGGATGGTGGCCACGATGTCGGTCATCTGCCCGGTGCGGCGGCTGGACAGGGATGCCATGAGCGCGCCCTCGCCGGCCAGGGTGCCGCCCTGGGCCGCCTTGTCCACTTCCGGGGCCGACAGGTCCAGAACCTCATCCTCGATGCCGGTGACCTGGCGGAAGTTGAGGGTGATGTGCCTACGCATGACGATGTCGCCGTGATCCGCCGGGGTGGCCTCGTAGAAGGGGCGTGCGGCCTCGGCACGCCAGTCGGTCAGGATTGGCTCGTGATTGCTGTCCAGCAGGCCCAGTCGCCCGATATATCGCCGGCCGCCCTGGGCTGTATCCAGTCGGCCGAAGACCAGACGGTCCTCTACGGCCCGCAGCTGGGTGAGCCGGTCCTCATACATGTTGGCGAAGGAATCCCGCTCGGTACGCTGCGTGGGGGAACCGTGGGAGCCGGCGGCCCGAACCGCGTCCAGTCTGGTCCTGGCCTGCGCCCGCAGCTCGTCCAGACGGCCGTAGGCCCTGTCCACCGCCGTCTGCTCTTCATGCAGCTGTGAGGAATAGCTCGACATGTGTGTCCGTTCTGTGGAATGTTCAAAATCGGATGATCCAATATACCGCTCGACCTCTACATTTTTTCGGTCCATCTGACCCCTGGCCGCGCCCTCCTTGCCGGGTGGCGAAACGCCGAGGCGAACCCGTCGGTGAGGCGAATGGTTGGATTTGGGCCTGAAGTGGTGTCAAGGTGGTGAGCAATGGGGATAAGTGGGGTAAAGTGGGGAGCACTGCGTAGGGGACGCTACCCGATGGGGCCGTCCCATGGTTACCAAACTGGCATTGGAGGTGGGGCATGGCCGATACATATGACGCAGATGCCGCCTCGCCTTCCCTGCCGCCTATGCTTCTGGGCACCTACACCCCCAAGATGGATTCCAAGGGCCGCCTGGCTCTGCCCGCCAGGTTCCGCGCCCAGCTGGGTCAGGGCCTGGTCATGGCCCGTGGCCAGGAACGTTGCGTCAGCCTGCTGCCCACCGAGGAATTTCGACGGATGGCCGTGCGCATCCAGCACACCTCCATGGGCGACAAGTCGGCCAGGGACTACCTGCGCGTATTTCTGTCCGGCGCCGTCGACCAGGTCCCCGACAAGCAGGGCCGCATCCTGGTTCCGCCCATGCTGCGCTCATATGCACGGCTGACGGGCCCCGTCGTGGTCATCGGCGTGGGCACCCGTGCTGAGATCTGGGATCAGGATTCCTGGACTGCCTACCTGGAGAGCAAGGAGCAGGGCTACGCCGACATTGCCGATGATGTTCTTCCGGCGGTGGATTGCTGATGGAGGCCCTGATGTCAGATCGCAATCCTCCCGACCAGGAGGCCGTGGACAGCGGCAGGGTCCACCGTCCCGTACTGCTGGAACGCTGCCTTGCGCTGGCTCGACCCGCCTTGGAGCACCCGGGGGCCGTGGCTGTGGATTGCACGCTGGGCCTGGCTGGTCACGCCACCGCCTTCCTCAAGTCCTGCCCTGAGGCCCGTCTTATTGGCATAGACAGGGACAGCCAGGCCCTGGATCTGGCCACTGGCCGGATGCGCGACGAGGGTCTGGCCGACCGCTTCACGCCGGTTCACGCCCCCTTTGATCAGCTGGACCAGCAGCTTGATGCCCTGGGCCTGGGGCAAGTGGACCTGGTTTTCATGGATCTGGGATTGTCTTCTCTGCAGATCGACCAGCGCGACAGGGGATTCACCTACCGTCAGGATGCCCCGCTGGACATGCGCATGGATACCAGCCAGGAGCTGACGGCTGCGCAGGTCCTGGCCGAGTACGACCAGGCCCGGCTGGCTGACATCTTCTCCAGATATGGGGAGGAACGCTATGCAGGACGCATCGCTCGGGCCATCGTCGAGGCCAGGCAGGAGCAGCCGCTGACCACCTCGGCCCAGCTGGACCGTCTGGTCGACAGGGCAGTGCCGCGCGGCCATCGTCCCCCGGGCAATCCGGCCAAGAGGGTTTTCCAGGCCCTGCGCATCGAGGTCAACGGGGAGTTGGATCGTTTGAGGCGCACCCTGCCCCAGGCCATGCTGCGGCTGGCTCAGGGGGGCCGTCTGATTGTGGAGTCCTACCATTCTCTGGAGGACCGCATGGTCAAGCGCTTCATGGCGCCAGGGCTGCACGTGGACCTGCCGGCGGGCATGCCGGTGGTGCCCGATCAGGCCCGCCCCTATCTATCGGATCTGACTCATGGGGCCATTAAGGCCGACGCGGCCGAGCGGGAACACAACCCAAGATCGGCTTCAGTGCGTCTGCGGGCCGTGGAGATGATCGGAGCCATCCCCGAGGAGCGCCGTCGCCGGCTTCAGGCCGAGGCCCGTGGTGAGGGCTCGGATGGTCGTCATCGCCGCGTCGGCCATGGTTCGGAATCGAGGCGCCGGTCATGACCATGCCAGCACGTTCAGTCCGTTCCAAGGCGTCTGCGGACAAGGGCCATCCCCGCATTCAGGAGATGCCCACCAGGCCTGAGCTCAGTTTGATCAAGGGCACAGGCAAACCGGGCAAGGACCGCCATCCCGAACGAGGCCCGGTGGCTGAGGGGGCCAGGCGTCTGATTGGCTGGACGCGCACCCGCGGCAACCCCCTGCTGCGGATCATGGCCTCCGTGGTTTTTCTGGCTGCCTGCATGTTCGGTTCCCTGATGCTGCGCACGCAGATGGTCCAGGACTCCTTCGAAGCTACCCAGATCCAGCATGAGATCAGCAATCTCAACCAGGACGTCCAGGATGACCAGAACAAGCTCGACCAGCTCCAGGCTTCTTTGCCGGACAAGGCCCAGCAGTTGGGCATGCAGCCTCAGCAAGGCCTGAACTCCATCGATCTGCAGGGCTACAAGCCCCGTCAGGATGCCCAGGGCAAGGCGGGGCATCCATGAGCGGCAAGGGAACCAAGCGCTCCTGGCACCTCTCCTTCTGCAAGCGTTCGCTGTCTGTGGGCCTGATCCTGGTCCTGGTGGCCGCCCTGGCCCTGGGCAAGCTGGCCTATATCCAGCTCTTCGACGGAAGGTCCATGGCCCAAGCCGCTGCGGCGGGCCGCACCGTGCCGCACACCATCAAGGCCCAGCGTGGCCGCATCCTGGACGTCAATGGCCGCGTGCTGGCCCAGAGCCTGGAGCGGTACAACATCATCGGTGACCCCGAAGCGGCCGCCTCCTTCATACCTGTCAACTGCACCAAGCGCACAGGCAGCGACTGCCACAGCATCAAAGGCCACCCGGTGGGCGCTGACGGTGCTGCCGGCGTGGCCCGCCTCCTGGCGCCGGCCCTGGGAATGAACGCCATGGAGCTGGGCGGCAAACTCAGCGTCCCCGGACGGTACGTGGTCTTGGCCAAGCGGGTGACTCCCGAGGTCAAGCGCTCCATCGACAAGCTGGGGCTGCAGGGGATCATCACGGCAGAGCTGAGCAGCGAACGCACCTATCCCCATGCGGATCTGATGGGAGCCCTGATCGGGGGCATCGACGACAGCGGCAAGGGCGTGGCCGGGATCGAGCAGATGGAGAATCGGCAGCTGACCGGCTCTGACGGCTACACGGTCTACCAGCAGGGGATGCTTGGACAGGAGATCCCCGGAACCGTGACCCGTCAGCGCAATCCGGTCAACGGCAAGGATGTGACCCTGACCGTTGATCAGGACGTTCAGTGGTACGTCCGTCAGGCCCTCAAGTCGGGCTGCCAGCGCTTTCATGCCGACTGGGCCCTGGCCGTCGTCCAGGACACCCGCACCAACGAGATCCTGGCCCTGGCCGACACTGACGATTACCAGGCTGGCAGCGACCAGGCCAAGGTCAACTCTTCGCGGGCGGTGGCGGAGACCTTCGAGCCCGGCTCCATCGGCAAGACCATCTCGATCTCCGGCATGCTTCAGGAGCAGGTGCACTCCATGAGCGACCGCTTCACTGTGCCCGACCACATCACCGTGGACAACCAGCAGTACAAGGATGCCTTCGACCATCCAGCCGAGCACTGGACCCTTGCCGGCATTCTGCAGAACTCCTCCAACGTGGGCATGGTCATGGCCGGCGAACACTACCCGGATCAGAAGCGCTACGACTATCTGACCCGCTTTGGCATCGGCCAGGCCTCGTCCCTGGGCCTGCCGGGGGAGTCCAAGGGCCTGCTGACTTCGCCTCAGACCTGGGACCGACGCACGCGCAACACGGTATTGTTCGGCCAGGGCTACGCCACCAACGCCATCCAGCTGACCAACGTCATCGCCACCCTGGCCAACAAGGGGGTCCGGGCCGACCAGACCATCATCCGCGGCCAGGATGCCGTCAACGCCAACCGGGTGAGGGTAGTGGACGAGAAGGTGGCGGCTACGGTCATGAACGGCATGGAGTCGGTGGCTGAAAAGTACCAGAATACAGCCAAGGTGGATGGCTATCGGGTGGCCTCCAAGACCGGCACCGCCGAGGTGGCCGACAGCTCGGGCGGCCTGGGCGGCATCATCAGCGACTGGGTGGGCATCCTGCCTGCTGACGACCCCCATTATGTTGTCACCGTAGTCCTGAAGAATCCCCACAGCAGCGATGGCGTTTTCGGCAGCATCACCGCCGGCCCCATCTTCGCTCAGATCGGTGAATTCCTTATGCAGAAATACCAGGTCCCCACGTCTGGGCCCAGAACCGATGCTATCCCGGTAACATGGTGATACCGGCAGGCATCATGGCGTTCCCGGACGAAGGAGAGATTGCAGCATGAGTGCGCTGAGTGAATCAATCTCCCGACGGTTGACCCTGGGGCAGCTCAAAGGACGCTACGGGCTGACCCTGGTCCCCGATTTCGCTGAACCAGTTACGGTGACCTCACTGGTGGACGACCTGCCCTCAGTGCGGCCCGGCAGTCTGTATGTGCCAGCAGACCAGCAGGTGGACCAGGGCATGATCGAGGAGGCCGAGCGTCGAGGGGCCTACGCAGCCCTGCTGCCGACCTCGGCCCGTCAAGAGGTGGGACGAGCCCGCATACCCCTGCTCTTCGGCACCATGCACGCCTGGCAGATGGGCCAGCTGCTGTCCAACGCTGCAGGGGACCCTTCGGGAGCCCTGGCCGTCTTCGCCCTGGTCGGTTCCCAGGTGCAGGAGCAGGTGGATCTCTTGGCCGACTTCCTGCACGTGCTGGGCAATCCCGTCGGCATTCTCAGCTCCAAGGGTTCCTATTCGCTGGACCGGCGACTGGACCTGGAATATCCCCTGAGCATGTTCGATGTGCAACGCAGTCTGTCCATCGCCCTGGAGGACGGGGCGGCCGCCGTGGTCATCTCCGTGGACGAACAGACCCTGGCCAGGGATGCCCTGCAGGCGGTGGATCTGGATGTAGTGGCCCTGGGTGCCCAGGAGGGCTCCACGCGCGATATGCGGCACGTACGGCTGATCTCCAGGGCCCGCCGATATGGGTTCAGCCTGGGCGGGCACACCATCGTAGCCCGGCGCAACGAGGAATCCGACGGGCTGGCCCGGCAGTCCCTGCCCGCCGATGCACAGAGCGACGACCTGTCCCTGTGCATCGCCATGACCATGGCCGCCGGCGTCAAACGCAACAACATCAGGAGCGCCCTGCGCGTCTCCCGCGAAATGTCCTGAGAGGTGAGGATGAGTCAGTCTGTAGGGGCCGGGTCCATGCCCATGACCCTGGAAGAGGTCGTCGAATATGTGCACGGCCGGCTGGTCGAGGTCAGTCCTGGTCACGAATCCGACCAGCGGTCCGTGCGCATGCGGGTGGTGACCGACTCCCGTCAGGCCAAGCCCGATGGACTCTTCGTAGCCATCAAGGGCGAGCACGTGGATGGTCATGACTATGTTCCCGGCTTGGGAGCCAAGGGCTGCCGGGCGGCCCTGGTCGACCATCTCGTTCCGGGCGCTGACCTGCCCCAGATTCTTGTGGACGATACGGTTGACGCCTTGGGGCTGCTGGCCCGGGCCAGCATAGACCGTCGGCGCGCAGCCTCGGAACCCTTTACGGTGATCGGCATCACCGGATCCGTCGGCAAGACCACCACCAAGGATCTGCTGTCCTCCCTGCTGGCACTCCTTGGTCCGGTGGTGGCCCCTGTCGGGTCTTTCAACAACGAGATCGGCCTTCCTCTGACCGCCTTGGAGGTCGGGCCTGACGCCCGGTATCTGGTGGCCGAGATGGGTGCCAACCACCTGGGTGAGATCGCCCGGCTGACCACAATGGTTCCCCCGGACATGGCTCTGGTCCTCAAGGTAGGAGTGGCCCACCTGGGCGAATTCGGCTCCGTGGATCGCATCGCCCAGGCCAAGAGCGAGATCGTGCAAGGCCTGGTGCCGGGCGGGACAGCCGTGCTCAACGCAGACGATTCCCGGGTGGCTGCCATGGCTGATCTGGCCTCTGGGCCTGTTCTGCGGTTTGGCATGGCCGCTGAGGACGGCGGTCAGGACCGCAGCCTGGACGGCTCGGCTCGCTACCTTGGCAGCGACAGCCTGGACAGGCCGGCCTTCGAGCTGCGTCTGCCTGGCCAGCAACCAGTGCGGTTGCGTCTGGGCATCCCGGGGCGGCACAATGTCATGAACGCCCTGGCTGCCGCCACGGTAGCCCACGCTCTGGGTCTGGACGCAGAACGCATCGCCGATGAGCTGGGTCGACAGCGGCAAATAAGCCCGCATCGGATGGCCCTGTCTTCGGTCCGGCTGCCGGATGCCTCCTTCACGCTGATCGATGATTCCTTCAACGCCAATCCCGACTCCGTGCGGGCTGGCCTGGACGCCCTGGCCGCCTGGAAGGGATCCGATGGCCCGGTCTATCGGATAGCTGTCCTGGGGGTCATGCTTGAGCTGGGCGATCGAGGGGAGCGGCTGCACCAGGAGATCGGCGCCTACTGCCGTCGGTTGGGCATTGATGCATTGGTCGCGGTGGGCTGCCTGGATCAGCAGATGGACGGGTTGGTTCATGCTCTTGTCCGTGGCGCTGGCGGCCTATCCGGTCGGAGCGAGGAACAGCCTGGGGCCATGCGCGTCCTCTTCGCCCAGGATGCTGACCAGGCCGATCACATGGTTCGCCGCCTATGCGCCAAGCATCCTGACCGGCAAAATCTTGTCCTGCTCAAGGGCTCGCACATGTCCGGCCTGTCCGGTCTGGCCGACCGGTGGCAGGGCTGAGCCATGAATCTGCTGGCATCCCCACAGCGGGGTAGAACGTTCAAGGACAGAATCCAAGAGTTGGAGTACACACTGTGATTGCCCTCATCATCGGAATCCTGGTCGCCTTGGTGGTGACGCTGGCAGGCACCCCCCTGCTGATACGGCTGGTCCACCGTCTGCACTACGGCCAGTACATCCGCCAGGATGGGCCCAAGTCCCACCTGGTCAAGCGCGGCACCCCGACCATGGGCGGGCTGATCATCAACCTGGCCATCCTGCTGGGTTGGGCAGCCTCGGCGCTCTACCGCTACCTGTCGCGGGGGGAATCCGTGTCCCTGTCGGCCATGCTGGTGCTGTTCGCCATGCTCTCCATGGGCTTCCTGGGCTTCATCGACGACTTCGCCAAGGTGCGCAAGAAGCAGAACCTGGGCCTGTCGGTCAGGGCCAAGTTCATCGGCCAGTTCATACTGGCCACCATCTACGCGGTGCTGGCTCTGAAGCTGCCCACCAAGAACGGGTACCCCAGCGCCCAGGCGGGCATCTCCTTCGTGGAGCAGCCCATCATCGACTTCAGAATGGCAGGCAGCGTCCTGTCCGTGGTGCTGTTCATCATCTGGGTCAATCTGCTGATGACGGCCTGGAGCAATGCGGTCAACCTGACTGACGGCCTGGACGGGCTGGCTTCAGGCTCCTCCATGATCGCCTTCGTGGGTTACACGGTCATCGCCTTCTGGGAAAGCTACCACTTGAAGGGCGGCAGCCATCCCGGCCATGCCTATGCGGTCTCCGACCCCCTGGACCTGGCCATCATCGCCTGCTGCGCGGCCGTGGCCTGCTTCGGCTTCCTCTGGTACAACACCAATCCAGCCTCCATCTTCATGGGAGACACCGGATCCTTGGCCCTGGGCGGGCTCTTCGCAGCCCTGTCCATCGCCACTCATACCGAGCTTCTGGCGGTCATCCTGGGCGGGCTCTTCGTGGGCGAGGCCGCCTCCGACGTCATCCAGGTGGGCTACTTCAAGCTCACCCACAAGCGGGTCTTCAAGATGGCGCCCATCCACCACCACTTCGAGCTGATGGGTTGGCAGGAGTCCAAGGTGGTTGTCCGGTTCTGGATGGTGGACCTGATCTTCGTCCTGCTGGCCCTGGTCTGCTTCTATGCAGACTGGGTGGTCCGCTCCGGGCTGCCCATCTGAGCGCGTCCATTCACGGTACCGGACTTCGGCAGCCGGTATCATGCCAAGCAGATGCCGGAGCTAGCGGAATGAGGTGTTCATGGATATGGACTTGAGCCAGAAGCGTGTACTGGTCGCCGGGCTGGGCATTTCCGGACGGAGCGTGGCCGCAGCCCTGCGAGGCCGGGCGGCCGGAGTGACTACTGTGGACCAGCGCGCCCCGCAGGCCGATCTTCATGACTTCGACCAGGTGGACTGGAGCCAGGTGGACCTGGTCATGGCCTCGCCCGTCTTCAATCCGCGCACCCCATTTATCCTTGAGGCGCAGCGTCGGGGCATCCCTGTGGTCAGCGAAGTGGAGATGGCTTGGATGCTGCGGGTGCCCGCAGCCCGGACCGGCCGGCCAGCCCCCTGGATCGGAATCACCGGCACCAATGGCAAGACATCGACCACCAGGATGGTCGCCGCCATGATGCAGGCCAGCGGGTTCACGGCCCCTGCGGTGGGCAACATCGGCAAGGCCGTCTCCACAGCCGTTCTGGACTCCGACAACGACATGCTCTGCGTAGAGCTGAGCTCCTTCCAGCTGCACTTCACTTTTTCGCCGACCCTGGAGTGCGCGGCCATCACCAATCTGGCCGACGACCACCTGGACTGGCACGGTGGCTTTGAGGCCTATGCGGCCGACAAGGCGCGCATCTACCGGGGCGTGCGCAAGGCCCTGGTCTACAACGCTGACGACTCCCGAGTCTCCGATCTGGCCAGGCAGGCGCAGCCAGCCCCAGGCTGCCGACGTGTGGGGTTCACCCTGGGTCGGCCCGAGCCTGGGCAGTTGGGCGTAGAGGATGGCTGGGTCATAGACCACAGCGGATTGACCGGTCATGACTTTGAGGAGGGCGTCAGGCTGGTCCGGGTGGCCGACCTGACGGATCTGTGCGAGCCTGACGGCACGGTCTACCCCCATCTGCTGGCTGACGCCCTCTGCGCCCTGGCTCTGGCCCTGGGTGCTGGGGCCAAGGTCGACGCGGCCATCGAAGCCATGCGTGCTTTCACCCCTGGCGACCACAGGATCAGTACGGTGGCCACCCTGGGCCAGGGTTCGCAGGCCATCCGTTTTGTCGACGACTCCAAGGCCACCAACGCCCATGCCGCCGAGGCCTCCCTGGCCAGTTACCATGACGGCCAGGTGGTCTGGCTGGCCGGCGGGCTGGCCAAGGGCGCCCGCTTTGACGATCTGGTCCGGTCCCGCAGGTCCAAGCTGGCTGCAGCCGTGGTCATCGGCCGGGATCAGCAGCCCATAGTTCAAGCCATCAAGGACCAGGCGCCCGATCTGCCGGTTACCCTGATCGACCCTGGTGCCGGCGATCAGGTTATGGCCCGGGCCGTCCGTGCCGCTGGCTCCTATGCACAGCCCGGCCAGGTGGTTCTGCTGGCCCCCGCCTGCGCTTCCATGGACCAGTTCGCCTCCTATGCCGACCGGGGCGACCAGTTTGCCCAGCAGGCCGAACAGTGGGTCCACGAGCATGAAGCGCGACACTGATCCGCACAAGGCTCCCTCTCGGGGGTCTGGCGGCAAGGGGGACTACCGGGGCTGGCGGGCCATCCTCAACCCGCTCTGGTGCTACTACGGCTTTTTGGCCACGGTCGTCGCCACCACGGTTTTCGGCCTGATGATGGTCTTTTCCTCCTCGGCTGTGGATCTGGTGGCCCAGGGCAGCTCTCCCTGGAGCCAGGTTATTCGTCAGAGCATATACGCCGTGGTGGGGCTGTTGCTGGCCCTTTTGGCCGTAAGGATCAGCATCGACCGCTACCGGAGCTGGAGTACCGGGTTTCTGATTGTCAGCCAGGGTATTCAGTTGCTGACGCGTACTCCCCTGGGGCGGTCTGCCAACGGCAATGAGGGATGGATCTCGGTGGGGGGCATCTCCATGCAGCCGGCCGAGCTGCTCAAACTGGCCCTGTGCCTGTGGCTGCCCCAGGCCCTGATCGAAGCCCAGCGGCAGGCTGGCAAGGATTCCGACCTGAAGAGCCTGGCCAAGGCCTATGCCAAGCCTGCCGCCGGTTTTATCGTCAGTTTCCTGCTGATCATGCTGGGCAAGGATCTGGGAACGGCCATGATCATCGTCATCATCGGCTTCGTGGCCTTCCTGGTCTCGGGCTTCCCCCTGCGCTGGCTGCTCAGCCTGGCAGTTCTGGGGATGGCCGCGGTCATCGGCTTTTCGGTCTACGGCAACAGCAACCGGACCCAGCGGATCATGGCCGCCTACGGCAAGTGCTCGGCGGATGACATTCAGGGTGTCTGCTACCAGTCCATACACGGACTGTATGCCATGGCCTCGGGGGGCCTGACCGGGGTCGGGCTGGGAAACTCCAGAGAGAAGTGGAACTACCTGCCCGAGGCGCACAATGACTTCATCTTCGCTGTCATCGGCGAGGAGCTGGGCTTTGTAGGGGCGGCCATGCTTATTCTGGTCTTCGTGGTCATGGGCTGGTGCATGCTGAGGATCGCCCTGACCACCAGGAACCGGTATGCGGGCATGGTGCTGATCTGCCTGGATGTATGGCTGGTGGGTCAAGCCCTGGTCAACATCTGCGTGGTTCTGGGCCTGTTGCCGGTCATCGGCCTGCCCCTGCCCTTCGTGTCGGCTGGAGGGACCGCCCTGATCTCCTGCCTGGCTTCGGCCGGGGTGGCCCTGCAGATGATTCGGACTCAACCGGACGTGAAGGCGGCCACAGACGGGTCATGAGATATGGAATGGATATGGCGGAAAGGAAGCGGATTCAGGGATGACGACAGCGACGAGGACCGAGAACGGGATGCCTGGGGACGACCAGGAGCATGCCGGTAAGGGCGCTGGTCCCCATCTGGTGCTGGCTGGTGGGGGGACGGCAGGGCACGTCAACCCCCTGCTCAGCGTGGCTGCGGCCATTCGGGAACGCTGTCCCCAGGCGGCTGTCAGTGTGATCGGCACTGCTGTCGGGCTGGAGCACGACCTGGTGCCGGCCGCCGGCCTTCCCTTGGATCTGATTGAGAAGGTGCCCTTCCCTCGTCGTCCCAGTAAGGCCGCCCTGAGCTTTCCCCGGCGTTGGCGGCATGAGGTGCAGCGGGTTCGAGGATATCTGCAGGATCGGTCGGCCGACCTGGTGGTCGGCTTTGGTGGCTATGCCTCGGCGCCGGCCTACAGGGCTGCGCGGAATCTGGGTCTGCCCATCGTCGTCCACGAGCAGAACGCCCGGGCAGGCATGGCCAACAAGCTGGGCGCTCGCTGGGCTGATTTCGTCGGTACAGCCTATGAGGATACCGGCATCCGAGCCCGGGCCGGAGTGCCTGTGCGCCGCGTGGGTCTTCCCCTGCGGCCAGCTATCGCCCGACTGGCCAAGCGGATGGAGGCTGACCCCTCGGGTGCTCGCCGGGAGTCGGCGCAGTCCTTGGGTCTGGATCCCGATAGGCCTATCCTGCTGGTCACCGGGGGATCCCTGGGTGCGCTCAGCCTGAATAAGGCGGTGGCTGGCGCGGCCCGGCAACTATTGGAGCGAACCCAGGTCATCCATCTGACTGGTCGTGGCAAGGCCGACCAGGTCAGAGACCAGGTGGCTGCTGATCTGGGCGATGCGGCCATCAACGATTTGGACCCGGCCCACCAGGGCCGGGGGGACTACCACATGGCCGAATACTTGGAGCGGATCGATCTGGCCTTTGCCTGCGCAGATCTGGTGGTCTGCAGGGCTGGTGCCGGCTCTGTCAGCGAGCTGGCCGCCCTGGGGGTGCCCGCCGTCTACGTGCCCCTGCCCATTGGCAACGGCGAGCAGCGATTCAACGCCCAGCCAGTCGTTCAGGCCGGGGGAGGGCTCATGGTCGATGATGCGGCGCTGGACGCCAAATGGGTGGCCCAGCACGTCCCTGCTCTTATGGCTGATAAGGATAGGCTGGCTGACATGCGCAGCCGGGCCTGGGGGTACGGGATTCGCGACGCTGCCCAGGTGATGGCTGAGCAGATCCTGACCATGGCCGACCAACACCTTGCCCGCAAGGACTCTGGGAGGGCCTAATCGGGCATAATGGAGGCAGGCGACGGGCGACCGTCCTGAACGGTCATGAACTGTTGGAGGAGATGCAACTACTGTGCCCAAGCATGAATTGAATACTGTGCCCGGTCGGCAGGACGGCGGCGACCGGTCCCTGCCGGTTCTGGACCCCTGCCTGCCTGCCTTGGCCCAGGCCGGAGTGCGCGACCCCAGGGATCTGGGGCCCACCCACTTCATCGGCATCGGCGGGGCCGGGATGAGCGTGCTGGCCGAGATGCTTCACCAGGAGGGGGCGCAGGTCTCGGGCTCCGACCGTGCCGAGGGGGATAAGACCCGCCGCCTGCGTCAGCTGGGAATCCCGGTCGCCATCGGTCAGGACGCCAGCAACGTGGCCGGGGCTCGCACGGTGGTCTGGTCCAGTGCCATCAAGCCTGACAATCCCGAGATTCTGGCAGCTCGCGAGGCCGGCGCCCGGCTGGTCCACCGCAGTGACATTCTGGCCCTGCTCATGGCCTCCAGAATCTCAGTCACCGTGGCCGGTGCCCATGGCAAGACCACCACCAGCGCGCTCTTGGCCCACCTGCTGACCAAGGGCGGCCAAGGGGATCTGGCTGATCCCAGCTACGCCATCGGGGGCAGCCTTCAGAGCGGCCAGGGGCCCATGGACGGGGGGCATGTGGGGGCCGGACGGGTCCTTGTGGCCGAGGCGGACGAGTCCGACGGCAGCTTTGGCAAGTACACTCCCGACATCGCCATCATCACCAACGTGGAGCCCGACCATCTGGACCACTACGGCACGGCTGACGCCTTCCACCAGGCCTTCGTGGAACATGCCAGGCATGCCCGCCGCTTCCTGGTGGTCTGCGGGGACGACCAGGGCGCCCTGGAGGTGCTGCGGCGGTTGCACGGGGACTGCCAGGCCAAGATCATCGTCTATGCTTCGGATCCCCAGCTGAATATGGGCTCCCTGCCCGGGGTCCTCGGCCTGGTTCGCATCGAGTCCGAGTCCGAAAGCAGCGGCAGTGGTCGTGAGCATTGCCGTTTGGCTCTCCCGGCGCAGGTGCTTCAGGCAGCTGGGTTGGATGCCGGCAAGCCGCTCGAATTGCAGGTGGACTTGGCGATTCCCGGCATCCACAACGCCCGCAATGCCGCCGCGGCAATCATCGCCGCCATCCTGCTGGGAATGGATCCCGATACGGCCGCCGCTTCTGCCGCCGACTTCCGTGGGGCCTCTCGACGCTTCGAGGTCCGAGGAATCCAGCATGGGGTCACTGTAGTGGACGATTACGCCCATCATCCTACGGAAATCGCTGCTCTGCTGACCGCCGCCAGACGGCGTTATCCGGGGCGGACCATCAGGGTGCTCTTCCAGCCCCACCTGTATTCGCGCACGGCCATCTTCGCCGACCGGTTCGCAGATGCTTTGTCTCTGGCTGACGACGTGACTGTCACCGACATCTTTCCCGCCCGTGAGCTGGCCAGCGATTTTCCGGGCGTGGATGCCGGGACCATCCCTGCCGCCGCTCGCAAGGCATCGAACCATGAGTCCCGGGATTCCAGGAAGAGGTCGACCGGAGCTGTCTTCCGGGCCTGCCCGGACATGCATCAGGCAGCTCTGGATCTGGCCGAGCGGGCAGAGCCGGGGGATGTGATCCTGACTGTGGGCGCCGGCGATGTCACCGCCATGGGACCGGTCATTCTTGACAAGCTTGCTGAACGGGACGAACAGTGAAGACCGGCAAGGGTCGCAGCGCCTCCGGCGGAGCCTCTTCTAGAAGCAGGGCCGTTCGGGCTGCCAAGGCCGCACGGACAGCCCGGTCTGGGCGCACCGCCAAGCCTTTGGGAGAGGAATCGCAGACCGGTAGAACCGCAAGATCAGGCAGGTCGACTGTTTCCGATGCTGCTGAACTGGCAGGTCGCCGGTCCAAGGCTGAAAAGACAGGCGTCAGGGGCAGGCGTCTCAAGCGGTCCAAGCGTCTCAAGGGTCGTCCCAATCGTGCCAAGAATGCAGGCGGCTCCAGGACACGTAGCCCAAGGTCGGCCTCTTCATCCTCCCGCTCTCTGGTAAAGAGCAGCAGCGCCTCAGCCTCCAAGTCTGTGACATCCAAGTCTGCAGAATCTCGTTCGACGAGTTCGGCCGGCGGATTCGTCGATGCCCGGACCATACCGCCGGACCGACCCGTCTCAGGCAGGATTGGCACCGACCAGGAGGATCAGGGGCTGGGGATCTTCGTACGGCCCAAGGTTCTGGACTTTCAGGCCCGGGTGCGCGAGAAGAAGAAGGTCAGTCGCAGGCTGGTCCTGATCCGGACAGGTGTCGTTCTACTGGTCATGGCTCTGATTGCAGGACTGTCATGGCTGCTTTTTCTCTCGCCGGTCTTCCGCCTGCAGACCAAAAAGATCGATGTCAGCGGCGGCAATGCCTGGGTGTCCAACGATCGGGTGGCCTCAATCGTGGCTCATCAGGGGGATCGCTCGCTGCTGCTGATTTCCACTAATGGAGTCGAGCAGGAGATCAGCGGCATGGCCGGGGTGACCGATGCCAAGGTCCGCAAGAGTTTTCCGCACGGTCTGGAGGTGACCTTCGATGCCCAGGAGCCCACTGCGGTCTTCAAGGATGCACAGGACAGACTGACGGCCGTAGACAGACAGGGAAGGGTGCTCAATACTGTGTCCAAGCCGGTGAAGGGAGTGCCGGTCATCCAGGTGTCCACCGTCAATCGTGCCCAGCAGGATCAGGCGGTCAGGCAGACCCTGCGGATACTGTCAACCATGCCCGAGGCCATGCGTCATTCGGTGACCAAGGTGACTGCGGAAACCCAGGACTCCATCACCACCGAGCTGGACCAGGGCAAACATGTCATCATCTGGGGCGACGGCTCCGACCTGAAGCTCAAGCAGGCCGTGGTCGACAAGATCATCAATGATCCTTCCAAGATCGGCGACAAGCATCAGCTTGATGTGTCGGCGCCCCTGCGGCCCATCGTCAAATAGCCACTGTGGAAGCTGCCGGCTTCATTAGTTTGTCGGTGTCCAGTAGGATGGTCACCGGTCCGTCGTTGACCAGATCCACTCGCATGTGGGCGCCGAATTGTCCGGCGGCAACAGGGACACCGGTCGCGGCCAGTGCCCGGTTCAGGTCCTGCCAGACGTTTTGGGCATGTCGGGGCTCTCCCGCAGCCATGAAACTGGGGCGATTGCCACGATGCAGATCCGCATAGAGGGTGAACTGGGAAATGGAAAGGATGGAGCCGCCGCAGTCCAGGACCGACCGGTTCATTCGTCCTTCCTCGTCGGCAAAGATGCGCATCCGGGTCAGCTTGCGGACGGTATAGTCCACTTGGGCATCGCCGTCGCAATCTTGGACGGCCACCAGGAGCAAGAGGCCTTTTCCGATGCTCTGTGGATGGAAATCAGAATCCGGCTGTCCCTGCTCGTCGACCACATCGACCCGGGCATGGCTGACCCGCTGTATGACGATTCTCATGGTTCCAGTCTAAATACTTCAGGCGTTGTTGTAGTGCCGCACGGAAAAGCTGAACCGGTACCTGGTGAGAGTCAGGCTGGAGACCCGTTTGAAGATCGGTGGGCAGCTTCAGGTCGAAGCCCACTATGCCTGTGTTACTTAGGTAATATGACGGGCACCGCTCTCAATTGACGATCTTGAGTCCGACCACGCAAGCGACCAGGCCGATGATGAGCAGAATGCGTGCCAGCGAAACAGGTTCCGATCCCGTAGCCATGGCGTATAGGACAGTCAGGGCAGCTCCGATGCCGACCCAGACCACATAGGCCGTGCTGGTAGGGATGGTGCGCATGGCCAAGGCCAGACCCGCCATGCTCAGAATCAATCCCACAATGAAAACAATGTCAGGAACGATTTTGGTAAAGCCCTGAGATTTGCCTAGTGCGGTGGCCCAGACCGATTCACAGATGCCGGCGAGTATGAGTACAATCCACGATGACATGGCTCCCTTTCGGCAAGTCTTGTCGCTGTCCGGGTACTTGACCATCGTCCGGGAACCTGAATCAGATTCTGCGCATCAGACTAGCATGGGTTGAATCGTAAGAGGTTGAGTCAGATATTCTCATGGCGGTTCAAAGGTAGTAAATGATCAATGCTGATTCAGTTCGTCAGAGATCCTGCTCATTTGGGATTACATTGCTGTATGTACACGAGGAAGGGGAAACGCTGCAACCTAGGTGATCTGGGCGATTAAAGCTGTCAAAAGCACACATGGCTACATCGCATGTCTTGGCTTCACCGCCTCACTAGCGTCAGTATCAGTTGCCACCTTCCTTTGAAGCTGGAAAAACTATGAGTGATGACTTTTTGTAGTCTTTCCTCGTTATCAGCCTCTGAGCTTATAGATGTTGATAAGTACTGACGATCATCGAAGATAGCAGCTAAATAGATTTTGCAGTCCTCCTGGTCGCAACAATTGAACTCTTGATCATTGGTGTCGATTTTATTTATCAGGCTTGCGATAGTGCGTTGACGTTTTGTTGCATCAGGACTTATATCGTTTTTCTGTTTGAGGTTATCAGATTCTAGGGTTTTCTGAAGTTCCTGAGTTGATAAAGAAAGCAAGGGAACTTGATTTGTGGTGCGGAAAGCGGGATGACATATTTCTGCCCATTCTTCTTTTTCGGCGGGTATTATGACGGTATGCATCAAATACTCGCGATGAGTATCGACGGATAATTCAGAGCTCAAGTATGATGCCGCAATTTTTGTGAATGCTTCGTAGTGAATCTGTTCAATATTACGCTGGTCATCTTTTATCAAATTGCAAACCCACGATTTATGAATAGGAGCTAAAAACCAATTCCAGCAGGGTAGCAGATAGATGACGCCGATCGGTATCGGCGCCAAAAGAGTATCTAAGTACATAGGCACAGTTGTTGGATTCAATACACTGACAATGGCAAAGGCAAATATCGATATGAGCCAGGAAGACAATACTGTAAAGACTCGATATATCCATTTACAAGTCATGCGAACCTTGTAGTATTTTAAATTCTTTCTACTTGGGTGACCACCAGCGCCGATGTCTAGCATAAACAGAGGATCAAACAAGCAAGGAACCAGTCCAGAAACAGCAGTTATAATAAACGTCTTTATGGAGGATACTGGGTGATTGTTCATTCTGGCGAATAGCGCTGCTATTTCGTATGTTATAAAAGCAGCAAGAGTAGTCATGAGTATCAATCCGCAAGTAATACGAAGAAAAGCATCGGCTCTCGGGTGTCTTTTGACCAATGATCCCTTTGCTAATGACTGATATTCATTGAGGTGATCTGATCTCAGCATTTCGTTTTCCTGTATCATGCGAAACGAAAAGACCTGTTTTACGCCATAGCTAAGAGCAAAGGCTGCGATATTGAGGCTGACGATTATCAATAACAGGCTCAGACCAAAATCGTTCTGCTGCAACATATCAGGGGATATGTAGCCTGTGAAAATGCTAATAGCACATGACAGGAAACAGACGAATACATTGAATGCTCTCGCTTTGCTGGATGATTCAGGAGTTTTTGTTTCCAAAAAAGCTGTGACAATGATGACGCTTATGATTAATGCCCACAATGCCAGCAGCATATTTGCAGAGTCTTTATAAGGATTGTTAAGTACAAAATTGCGGAGGAAGGTATTTTGCTTATACCGATTTCGCTCTGCTTTATTTTCAATTAAGTTATATTCCGCTAACCTGAGGCCGATTCCTGATGCTAAAAGCGGAAAAGAGTATGCTGTCGCCGCAAAGAATTGCCTTACATTTTCAGCGTGCCAGCTTTCTGCTGGATGGAATATTGGAGCAATATTCGAATGATCTCTTGCAGTGGACATAATTGAAACCCGCTCTATCATCGTCTCTCATTGTGACCTAATATAGTTAAATATAAATACGATTAAAGGACATGTAGTTTGCATGCTGTCCTGGTTGCGGATCGAGAAACAAGATGACCATCGAACTGGCCGTTGCATTGGAATTGTTTGTTAGCTGAGTCTCTCCAGTTAAAGGGCTTCATTCTAATGCTGTGACGCCTAGACGATGTAAGGCATACGCTCACAATGAGTTCGGTGTCATAAGGTTGAACCAGGGTTGATTCAGGGTCGTTTCAGGGGTTTGCCGGATGTTGTCTTTCGCGTCGGTCGGCTATTTATATAAACAGTGGAATGTAGTCGAGTGTACGCACGAGGACGTGGCAGGTGAATGAAACATGACTTGGGCCTTACGTGATTTGAAAGCCAATAGTGGCATCTGGGCTGGCGTCTTTATCGTTCTTGTGGTCACCCAAACCCTGCTCTGTGCCATGAGCGTGAGCATGGGTGTCAACAGCTATTACCAGGGTTTGTCGGCCAAGACCAGGGATCCTGCCAAGAGCCTGGCTTCGGTCCTGAGTCTGGTCTTTCTCACGGTCATTGTGCTCGGCTGTCTGGTGATCAAACAGACCCTGCAGGCATCGATTCGCCAACGTCGGCAGGGGCTGGCCCTTCTTTCGCTGCTGGGCGCTACGCCTAAGCAGACCCTGGTGTTCACGCTTTTGCAGATGATGATTTTGGTTCTACCAGCCTCACTCGTTGCTGCGGCTCTTTCACCTGCGCTGGCTGGAAGGATCCTCGATTGGTATTCCGCTGGAATGCGAATCCCGGTACATTTCGCTTTTACCTGGCGCGGTTTTCCGAGGTCTGCCCTGACTGGTCTCGCAGTGGGGTTGGCCACGGTCGTCTTGGCGACCAGCCGGACATTGCAGGATTTGGGAAAGATGACACCAGTCCGGGTAGTGCGCCGTGCTGAGGAGAGCGAATCGATTGACCGGCCCCGACATGGACGTGGTCTTGTATCGCTTTTCCTTGGGCTGGCCTTGCTGCTATTGCCGTTGCCTGTCTTTGCCTATCTTTCGCACAGCGGCTCTGGGGCCTTAGAGCCTAAGCAGGTCCAGGCGGTCATAAGCGCCGTTGGAAGTGGACCGCTGTTTGCTATTCTCTTGCTGCTGATTGCCTTGGCACGTTCTGGGGGGCCAGTTATAAGCAGGGTCACTCAATTTTGGACTGCTCTGATCCCCTTGTCATCTGCTGTCTGGCGGATAGCGCGTTCACAGGCTGTGGCCAGGAGTCGAGACACTACATTCGGCTCAACAGTAATAGCTCTGACTGCCTGTATGTTTCTGGTTGGCGGTCTGTTGGCTGCCGGAGGCACCAGTACCATCGCCATGAACAAGGTACCGGGAATAGAGAACGTCACGTCAGGCGGAACCTTGGAGTTGCTCTATGGTTTCTGGGCAGCGCTGCTGGTCGCCCTGGTCGGTGTGATCGCGGGGTTTGCCATCGCCGCTCGCGATCGTGACCTCGATCTGGCGCTCCTGTCAATTGCTGGCGCAAACCCGCAGCAGCTGACTGCTATATCCATATTGGACGGCACCATCGTGATGACTACGGGCATTATCATCGCAGCAGGCGGCATCGGACTGGTCGGGCTGAGCACTGCTATGGTCTACTGGCCACTAGTCCACAGTCTGTCCATGGTCTTTCCCTGGCAGTTCTTCCTTATATGCGGGTTGCCGATCATCGTCGTCGGCTCGCTAGCGACCATGCTGACGGCGCGGCCTGCTCTGAGGCGCTCGCCCATAGCCATTCTGCAAGGTGCCATAGGCGAATGATTGACAATGAACTTTTAATCCTGGGCTCGCGATGCGTAATTGAGCGGTCTTGCCAAGCACTGATTTCGGCCATGGCTGTGTGACATATTCATCAACCTGCAGTTCCTTGCCGTATTGACCAGCGCTGGTCAATACGGAAAATACATGTTGGCTGCTCGAAGATGGGTATCGCCATTATGGCACGTTAATCTTGAGGAGATCCTACTGACGATTAACTCTTTAACTGAGAAGTAGATAAACAGTTGGCGGTCAAATTTGTGTATTGAGTAGGGTGATTCGTGTCAGTCGGAACAAGGCTCGATTACTCAGACTTTCACTTATGTCACAGTGTTTGGTCATGGCTGCCGGTGGTCATCAAGGTAAGAATCATTCGATTCTTGTCGCGCTTGTACACCAGGAGCCAGTCTGCGTCGACATGTAGCTCCTCGTATTTGGACCAGCGTCCCTTCAACTGGTGATTTCGGTATTTACGTTTAAGCAGTGCTGAATTGTAATCAGCCAAGTCGTCGAGCACTTGATCGAGCCTGCTTAAGTCGAAATGCTTCTTCTTGATTTTCTTGACATCACGCAGGAATTTCTGCGTATATGCAAACTCATACATGATGGATGATGTCTTTCATATCCTCTACATCACCCACGTGAGTGACCGGTGAAGCTTGAGCTTCCTCCATTTCCCTGTCAAAATTGGAAAGTTGGGAGCGAAATGGAAGTCCCCCTTCGCGCAAAGACTGAGAAAGAAACATGTTTATTGCTGTGCCGAGATCAAGGCCTAGATCTTCGAAAAGCTGTGAGGCCCGACGCTTCATATCCTCGCTGGTGCGAATTTGAATTCTCGCTGTCTCTTTCATTACTTTCACCCGCTTCGATTGCTCTATTTGTCTTCTTTAGCTCCAAAATTATATCATTTGTGCTCCGAATGGAGTTATATTGGAGTTATTTTAACTCCACGAGTGAAGAAATGAGCATGACTTGAGATTCATGAACAAGGTTTTTGACAATGTGACGAACTAAAAAATGCGGGGAGTTGGATTCTTGAACCGTAAAGGCGGTATGAAAAGGGCCGGCCAAGTTGCCTCGGCCGGCCCTTGTTCTGTGGAGCTGCGGGGAATTGAACCCCGGTCCGGTGACCGCACCCTCAGTCTTCTACGTGCGTAGTCTGCTGGCCTTTGTGGCTATCTGTCTGCCCCCACCTGTGTCGCAGACAACCGGTGGCGGGCATAGCCGCAGTAAAAGTCCCCGAACCGCCCTGTGGCGCAGCAGTTCAGGCAAGTCTTCTTAATGACGCTCAGCATCCCCCCGAAGGCGAAGGGGAGTGAACGGAGCAGCTGCTCACTGGTTAATCCTGGCGCGAAGCTCAGGCAGCGAGAGCGAACTCAGTGCGGTTAGATTTAGCACTTGTTGTTTGCGGGAGGACATTAACGAGCGGACCCCCGCGTTCTCGGCACGCTTCCCTGCGACGAACAGGTCACCGTCGAAACCGATCAGCCCCAATCTTGAATTATCAAGCTCTGCCGGTGCCATTACGGACCAGCCTCGTCAGTATACAACAGATGGACGTTATAGTTATTCCCGCTTCTCCCTGGGCATTGACTTGAATCCTGACCCATCCACAGAGGCCAGTAGACGGGGCTCGTCGTCATCTGGTAAATGCCAACTTCCATATATAAAAGTTTGGTCCCGTCCAGTCGGCTATTGACAGCTCGACCGGGCGGGACCAAATCACGTTTAAAAGCGAGGGATCACTGACCCTGCTGGCCCAGATAGTCGGGGATATGCTCGGGATATTCGGGCCAGGCGCCCTGCTGGGTGCAGACGAAGGCGGCGGTGTTGACGGCAGCCCGGTGGGCCTGGGTCAGGGAGGCCCCCAGCAGGCGGTTGATGGCGAATGTTCCGGAGAAGGCATCGCCGGCCCCGACCGTGTCAGCCACGGTGATCTCAGGCGTGGGCAGGTGGGAGGACTGGCCGTCCGCCAGATAGATCGTGCTGTAGTCGCTGCCGGCGGTCAGCACGATGGTGTCCAGATGCCACTGGTCCATGAACCAGCGGCAGAGCTCGTCGTCGGTGGCTCCGGGAACGTGGAACATGTCGCGCAGGGTGGCCAGCTCCTCGTCGTTGAGCTTGAAGACCGTGGCCATGTCCAGCAGCTCCTGGATCAGGTCCTTGCTGTAGAAGGTGCCACGCAGGTTGATGTCGAAGAAGCGCATGGCATGGCTCTTGGTGTGGCGCAGCACCTGCAGGCAGGTCTCGCGGGACTGGCTGTTGCGCATGCTCAGCGTGCCATAGCAGACGGCATCGGCCTTGCTGGCCAGTCCGGCTAGGTCATCCGTGTACTCCAGATGATCCCAGGCCACATCCGGTTTGAAGACGTACTGGGGGATGCCCTCGGTCAGCTGAACTTCGACGGTGCTGGTGGGATGGTCGTTGTGCTGCAGCACGGCATCGACGCCGGCCTGGTGAACAGCCTCCTCAAGCTCCCGGCCCAGGTCGTCGCGTCCTACGGCGCTGATGGCATAGCCTTCCGCCCCGTTCTTGGCAGCATGGTAGCTAAAGTTGACCGGTGCGCCACCGGCCCGCTTGCCTGTAGGCAGAACGTCCCAGAGGATCTCGCCGATGCTGAGGACCATGGGTTTACTGGTCATGGTGTTCCTTTCCTGATGACGGGTGATGCGCCCGCCTTGTGCTTGTTGATTTCACAGCTGTACGGCCCATGCTGGCCGGGTGCTCCAAAAATTGGTTGGCCGCCACTGCCGCAGCGCCGGTCAGCGTGGCGTCGATTGGAAGGTGGGAAAGCAGGATTTGCGTGTGCTCGCGCAGGCCGGGCAGGGCGCGCTGGGAGACTATGGACCGAACCCGTTCCAGCAAGCGGTTTCCGGCGGCGGCCACCATGTCTCCGATGACAATCTGGGCGGGGTTGTAGGCATTGACAATGGTCACGCAGCCATAGCCTACGTAGTCGGCTATCTGATCCACCAGAGCCTGGGCGGCCTGTTGACCGGATCGGGCCTGGTCGAACAGGCTTGCGCAGGCCCTGGCGTGGGTCATGGCCTCGACTCCAGGGAAGTGATCCCGCATATCCGGCTGACACATGCGGCGGTGGATGGCTACCGCCGAGCAGTAGCATTCCAGGCAGCCACGGTTGCCGCACTCGCAGGGCAGGCCGTTCAGATCGATGCTGACGTGGCCGATCTCGGTGGCAGCTCCCTGGCTGCCGTCCACCAGGGCACCCCTGTCTATGACTCCCAGCCCTACGCCTTCGCCCACCAGGAAGTAGGCCATGCTGGATGCACTCACGCGGGGGTCGAACAGGCTCTGGGCCAGTGCCCCGGCCCGAGCGTCCTGCTCGATGAAGGTGGGTACGCAGAAGGCCTGACCGAATTCGTGGATAAAGTCCACGCTGCGCCAGCCGGGCATGCTGGTGACAAGGGCGATGCGTCCGCTCTCGCGCAGATAAGGGCCCGGCACAGCCATGCCTACAGCCACGATGGCGGGGTTCGCCTCAAGTCGTCTTGCCACTCGGGTTCGGACATCGGCTACGGCACCGGGGATGTTGCCGGGGTCGACGGGGGGCAGCTCCTCCGAGTCCAGCAGGCGACCGCTGATGTCGAACAGCCCGATGCTGACCAGGCTGCGGGCGAACTTGACTCCGATGACCTGGTAGCGGTCGGCGTTCAGGGCCAGGCCGATGGATCGGCGGCCGCCCTCTGAGTCCATACTGCCGGTCTCGCTGATCAGGCCCAGATTCATCAGGCGGGCCACCAGCTTGCCTACGGCTGCCGGTGTCAGATCGAGGTCCCGGGCCATTTGGGCTCGCGAACTGGTGCCTTGCTGGTGCAGATACTGGACGATGCGTGACTGGTTGAGCTCGGAAATGGCCTTCGGCGTGCTGGCGTAGGTGCTGCTGCGCATGTCGACCTCCTCCTTGAGTGGTTTCGTCACGCGATCCTCGCGCACTTTATGAACGGCGTTTATATATTAACACTGTTTAGTATCTGCTCGCAAACCTTTCCATCTGTTCCAAAACTGTTCAAGGTACCAAGGAGAGGATTGCCATCTGCGGCCGTCGAACTTGTCTGCTCAAGGGGCGGGGTTTCGGCTGGTAGCCAAGGTCGAACCATCCAGGCGGGAGTAGTCTGGTCTTCTATCCATCAATGTTGATTAGGTCGGCTATGCACTGGTGATCATGAACGATGGCGGAGGAGTTGTATGCAGGCAACGGATTGGAACCAGGGTTGGCATTATCGACATTTACAGGAGTCAGAAGAACCCTGGAAGCCCGTTGAGCTACCCCACGATGCCATGCTGGCAGAACCCAGAAGGGCCGATGCCCCGAGCGAGGCTAACAGCGGATGGTTCGTAGGGCGCGATTACGAATACTGCAAGAAGTTACGTGCTGACGGTCTTAGGCAGCAGGATTCGATGATTCTGGAGTTCGAAGGCGTTTACCAACACAGCGAGGTCTGGCTGGATGACCGCCGCCTGAGCTTTCACCCTTATGGATACACGGGGTTCTTTGTCGACCTGAGTGGGAAAATCCGACCGGGGGAACCTGGCGTGGTCCGTGTTGTCGCCCGCAACGCCCAGCAGCCCAATTCGCGTTGGTATTCCGGAGCAGGCATCCACCGGCCCGTCACGCTCTGGAGTGCTGGCCCGCAGTATCTGTACCCGGACGGCATCAGAGTCTCTACGCTTGGGGTCAACCCCTGCGCCATCCGGGTCTCATTGCGGGCATCGTCAGGCGGGACTGCGCAGGTTCGCATTTTGTGCAACAACAAGGATGAATCGGGGCCCTTGGCTGAGGTCGCAGTCCCTGTGGATTCCGATGGCAGAGCCCAGGTCGATATCGACCTACCTAGCGCCCAACCATGGAGCCCGGAAAGCCCGACGCTATATGAATGCCAGGTGCTCTTCGTCTCCTCATCGGGCTGTCATGACCAGGCTCAGGCGATATTCGGCATACGAACGGTGGCCTGGGGGGATCAGGGGCTGCTCATCAACGGCGTTCGCAGGATTCTCAAGGGTGCCTGCGTTCACCATGACAACGGGATCCTTGGCGCCTGCGCCTGGCCCGAGGCTGAGGAGCGGAAGGTGAAGCTGCTGAAACGTAATGGCTACAACGCCATTCGCAGCGCCCACAACCCCTGTTCGAAAAGTCTTCTGGCGGCTTGCGACCGTCTGGGCATGCTGGTCCTGGACGAATATGCCGACCAATGGTACATCCACAAGACCATCCACGACTATGCGCAATACCTCCCGAAATGGTGGCGCAGGGACCTGGCTGATATGGTTGCCAAGGATTTCAACCATCCATCGGTCATCATGTACTCCATTGGCAATGAGGTCAGCGAAACCGCCCAGTCCAAGGGGGTAGAGCTGACCAGGCGCATGGTTGACTTCCTCCACGGTCAGGATGCGAGCCGACCGGTTACCTGCGGGGTCAACATCTTCTTCAACTTCCTGAGTTCGATCGGGCTCGGGGTGTTTTCGAGCAAGAAAGCGGCCAAGCAGGTGGCGCACGATGGGCCAAAGAGGAGCGTGTCACTTTCGATTAAGCGCCATGGATCTGTAGGGAGCCGATTCTTCAATGAGATGGCCGGAATCATGGGAGCGGACTTCATGAAGAGAGGTGCCACCCTGCCGTCCTGCGACCGCCTGACCCGTGATGCCTTCGCACTTATGGACGTGGCCGGATACAACTATGGAATCAAACGATACCTTCAAGACCTCCGCAGATACCCTCATCGGCTCATCCTGGGGACGGAGACCTTCTGCAGCGATGCCGACGAGTTCATGCGTCTGGCCTCCCGTTGCCCGCGCCTGATCGGAGACTTCGTCTGGGCAGGTATGGATTATCTGGGCGAAGTCGGCGTGGGCGCTTGGGAGTATAGACAGGAAGCTCCACGGTTCAGCGGGCTGGGCTGGCTGACTGCTGGTTCCGGCCGTTTGGATCTGACAGGCAGGCCGCTGGGCGAGGCCTTGTACACACGGGTGGCGTTAGGGGGCGAGACCGGGCCCTATCTGGCTGTGCGGCCCGTCAATCACTCGGGGGAGAGGCATTCTCCCAGCGCCTGGAAGATGACAGATGCCCTTGACTCATGGTCTTGGGATGGCTGCGAGGGCAGGACCGCCCAGGTGGAGGTCTACGCTCACGCTCATGAGGTCGTGCTGATGCTGAATGGTCGTTGCCTTGGCCGCTCGCGTTGGCGGGGTAGCACTCGATTCCGTTTCTCCTGCCCTTATGAACACGGCCTGCTGGAGGCCTTGGCCTACGACAGCTCGGGCGGGCTGATTGGACGGAGTCGGTTGCGGTCAGCCGCGCCTCAGACCACGGTCAGGCTGGCAGCCGATCGGGACTCCGTCCGCCCGGGAGGGTTGTGCTTTGTGAGGGCAAGGTATACCGACCAGCAGGGCATTGACAAACCCACGGTATTGGGGGATTTGACTGCCCGCGTGCAGGGTGGCCGACTGCTGGCCTTCGGATGTGCCGCCCCATACAATCCCGAAGGGTTTTTGACCGGGCACACGCGCACCTATTACGGCCAAGCCTTGGCAGTGGTGCAGGCGGATCGGTCAGCAGGTTCAGACGGTTCAGGTGGACCCATCCTGCTTGAGATCAAGGTCTCCGACGGTCATCGCAAGGCTGCTTTGCGCCTTCCAATCCGCTGGTGACGTGATCGCCATCTATATAATTCAACGAATTGACAAAATCGATCCAGCCCTCTACTCTTATTGTTCAGGAGGCAGGAACTGGTTTCCTCCCCTGTGAACGCTGTAAAGGCAAATGCATTAGGCAAAGGAGCATTATGGGTCTGTGGGACGTTGACAAGATCGAATACGTGGGTCGCCAGGGCGTCAAGGAGGGCCTGGGCTTCCGTTACTACGACAAGAACAAGGTGGTGGCCGGCAAGCCCATGAAGGACTGGCTGCGCTTCGCCGTGGCCTGGTGGCACACCTTCAACCAGGGCCTGGTGGATCCCTTCGGCGATCCCACTGCGCAGAGGCCCTACTACCGCTACACCGATCCCATGGATCAGGCGCTGGCCAAGGTGGACTACGCTTTCGAGCTCTTCACCAAGTTGGGGGTCGAGTTCTTCTGCTTCCATGACCGTGACCTGGCTCCCGAGGGCGACACCCTGCGCGAGAGCGATGCCAATCTTGACAAGGTGGTTGACCGCATCGAGGCCGCCATGAAGGACACGGGCGTCAAGCTGCTCTGGAACACCTCGTCGCTCTTCACCAATCCTCGTTTCGAGGCCGGCGCCGGCACCTCGCCCTTCGCTGACATCTATGCGTATTCGGCTGGCCAGCTCAAGCACAGCCTGGAGATCGGCAAGCGGCTCGGTGCCGAGAACTACGTCTTCTGGGGCGGCCGTGAAGGCTACGAATCCCTCTGGAACACCCGGATGAAGGAGGAGCAGGACCATATGGCCGCCCTCTTCCACATGTGCGTGGACTACGCCAAGGAAATCGGCTTCGACGCGCAGTTCCTGATCGAGCCCAAGCCCAAGGAGCCCACGCTCCACCAGTACGATTACGACGCGGCTACCACCATCAACTTCCTGCGCACCTACGACCTGCAGGATAACTTCAAGCTCAATATCGAGGGCAACCACGCCAACCTGGCCATGCACACCTATCAGCATGAGGTCCGCGTGGCCCGCGAGGCTGGATTCCTGGGATCCTTGGATGCCAACCAGGGCGACAAGCTGATCGGCTGGGACATGGACGAGTTCCCCTCGGACCTCTACGATGCCACCGCCGTCATGTGGGAG
The DNA here is from genome assembly GCF_052606235.1 of Bifidobacterium sp. ESL0820. Taxonomy (NCBI): domain Bacteria; kingdom Bacillati; phylum Actinomycetota; class Actinomycetes; order Bifidobacteriales; family Bifidobacteriaceae; genus Bifidobacterium; species Bifidobacterium sp. ESL0820. Next base: position 867,465 of record NZ_CP199594.1, on the reverse strand, counting down.
GTGCTGGCCAATGGGAGCATCGGGCCCCGTGGAGGTCTGAACTTCGATGCCAAGCCTCGTCGCTCCTCCTTCCTGCCTGAGGACCTCTTCAGAACCCACATCGTGGGCATGGACACCTACGCCGCCGGCCTGCTGGTCGCGGCCAAGATGCACGAGGACGGCTACATCGAGCAGCTGCAGCAGGAGCGCTACTCCTCCTTCGAATCCGGCATCGGCTCGACGGTGAAGGACGGCACGGCCACGCTGGCCTCCTTGGAGGAGTACAGCCTTGACAAGCCGCAGGCCGAACTGATCGCCGCCGACAAGTCCGACCATCTTGAGGTCGTCAAGGCCACCATCAACAACTACATCGTCGAGGCTCTGGCCCAGGCCTGAGCTTTAGACGGCTGTCGTCTCCTAGCTCCGCGAGCGAAAGCCCGCGGGGCTTTTTTATGCCCTGACCAGGGCAGACATGTTTGGCAGGGCGGACTCGAGTCTGCATAGGGGATACCTAGGGCGCGTCCGGTGCGTTGATGCCTGTGACAACCGGCGGGAATTCTGTGCTATGGCCCCGGTATCATGGACGCATGTGAGCGTAAACAGTCACGCCTGTGAAACGTCTGCTGCCATGGCCACCGAGGAGGATGGAATAGTCATGTTCATACCGCGTTACTACGAGGATCCAGCCACGCTGCATGTGGGGACCGAGCCCAACCGTGCCTATTGCGTGCCAGCCGGCGCCCCCATGGACACGCGTGGCGATCTGCGCAGGCGCTCCGACCGGTACCTGGATCTGGATGGGGACTGGGATTTTCGCTATTACGCCAGCATCGACCAGCTGGATGCCGAGGTCCAGTCCGCCGTCGAGGCCGAGGATCCGGTTTTCTTCGAAGCCGACTACAGCCCTTCCAGGGATGCGGGCCGAGGGGCGTACCAGCCCATCCATGTACCAGGAGTCTGGCAGACCCAGGGCTATGACAGTCCCCAATACACCAACGTGCGCTACCCCTTCCCCTTCGATCCGCCCAGGGTGCCTGCCGACAATCCCTGCGGCATCTACCTGCGCGCCTTCGACTACGAGCTCGAACCCTCAGCGCCCCGGGCCCTGCTCAATTTCGAGGGGGTGGATTCCTGCTTCTATCTGTGGGTCAATGGGGATCTGATCGGCTACAGCCAGGTCTCTCATGCCACCAGCGAATTCGACGTGACCGACCACCTGCAGCGAGGCCGCAACCAGCTGGCCGTCCTGGTGCTCAAGTGGTGCGATGGCAGCTATCTGGAGGACCAGGACAAGTTCCGCATGAGCGGCATCTTCCGCGATGTCTACATCCTGCGTCGCCCCAAGGCCCGTCTGCGCGACTGGTTCGTCCACACCAACCTCGATGAGGACATGAGCCATGCCAGTGTGACCCTGGATCTGGATCCGACTGGCGTATCGGGCCAGGACGATGCCGCTCTGGACGTCCAGGCTCTGCTGACCGACCCCGATGGTGTGGAGGTGGCCCGGGCCGAGCTGACGGGTTGCAAGGAGCCTGCGGAATTTGCCATGGAGGTTGGCCATCCCCGTCTCTGGAATGCCGAGGATCCTGAACTTTACCGGCTGACCTTGTCGACCAGGTCCAGTTCTACCGGCTCCGGCGACTCTGATGAGGTCCTCACCGAGTACATCGGCCTGCGCACCATCAGCGTGGACGGCCAGGTGGTCAAGGTCAACGGCAGGCCAATTAAAATCCACGGGGTCAACCGCCATGACGGGGATCCGCGCACCGGCTTCGCCATCGACCAGAAGCAGATCATGCGCGACCTGACCCTGATGAAGGAGCACAACGTCAACGCCATCCGCACCTCCCATTACCCCAACAGCCCCCAGTATTACGCTCTCTACGACCAGCTGGGCTTCTACCTGATCGCCGAGGCCGACCTGGAGGCCCATGGCATCGAAGCCCTCTACCATGGTCCGGACTGGAAGGAGCCCGATTACTGGAACGGCCGCATCGCCGACGAGCCGCTCTTTACCAAGGCCATTGTCGACCGGGTCCAGCGCAGTCTGGAGCGGGACAAGAACCACCCCTCCATCCTGATCTGGTCCATGGGCAACGAAAGCGGCTACGGCTGCGGTATCGAGGCGGCTCTGGCCTGGACCAAGTCCCGGGATCCCTCCCGTCTTACCCATTACGAGTCGGCCATCCACGGCTCGCCCCGTAAGGATCTGGACTACAGCAATCTGGACATCACCTCGCGGATGTATCCCTCCATCAAGCAAATCGAGGATTACTTCAGGCCGGAGGGTCCTCACGGCATCAGCAGCCACGGGGATGACGGAGACGGGGGCCGGAAGCCTTACTTCCTCTGCGAATACTGCCATGCCATGGGGCTGGGCCCAGGGGATCTGGAGGACTACTTCCGGGTCATTCAGGCTCATCCGGGGCTCCTGGGCGGCTGCATATGGGAGTGGGCCGACCATGCCATCGACCAGGGCAGGGATCGCAAGGGCCGTCGGATCTATGCCTATGGGGGAGACCATGGCGAGTACCCCCATGATGCCAACTTCTGCATGGATGGCCTGGTCTATCCCGACCGGCGGCCCCACACTGGACTCAGGGAGTTCAAGAATGTCTTCCGCCCGGCCCGCCTGGTCGGCTACGATCCCCAGACCCGGCTGCTCACCCTGCATAGCTATTTGGACTTCACCTTCCTGGATGAATATCTGAGCCTGAAGTGGACCCTCCTGTGTGATGGAGAGCCGGTGGCCTCCGGGAAGCCTGAACTGGATCGCGGGACCGGCCTGCACATCGCCCCCCATGCCGAGGGCACCGTGGGTCTGCCCGCCATGGATCCGCCCGAGCACGGCCGTCTGACCCTGCTGGTGGAGTACGCCCTGGCCAAGGCCGATCCCGTGCTTGCTCAGGGGCATCCTCTGGGCTTCGATCAGCTTGAAGCTGCGGATATGGGAATGCCCGAACGGCCCAATGGCGTGGCCAGGGTCATCAGCGCCGACCCCGGCAGTGGAGCCCGGGGCGCCCACCGTCCGGTGGTCAGGCAGACTGATGCCCGCTTCGATGTGGAGGGGGCCGACTGGCGCTACGTCTTCAACCGCCGCACCGGCATGGTGGGATCCATGAGCATCGACAACCGTTCCCTGCTGGACGCCCCTATGGAGGTCAACCTCTGGCGGGCGCCCACCGACAACGATGCCATCATCAAGGAGGAATGGCGCAAGGCCGAATATGACCGGGCTAGCACCAGAGCCCTCTCCTGCCAGCTGCAGACCGACGAGGATCGGGGATTGACCACAATCAAGACCGAACTGTCCCTGGTGGCCCCCTTCATTCAGCCCATGGGCAGCATCAACGCCACCTGGACCCTGAGCGACCAGGGTGGACTGGACCTGAAGATGGAGCTGCATCGGGATCCCGAGTTCCCCTATCTGCCCAGGTTTGGACTGCGGCTCTTCCTGCCCAAGAGCCTGAAGCGGGTCACCTACTGCGGCTATGGGCCCTACGAGAGCTACCGGGACATGCACCGCGCCAGCCACTATGGCGTTTTCCATGACACCGCATCAGGCATGGTCGAGCACTACCTGCGGCCCCAGGAGAACGGCTCCCATTATGGCTGCGACTACGTCCTGGTGGAGGATGATCGCTCCCTGCTGCAGGCGGCGGGGGATGGGCCCATCAGCTTCAACTGCTCACCGTATACGCAGGAGGAGCTGACCGCCAAGGGGCACGACCATGAGCTGGAGGAATGCGGATCGACCGTGCTCTGTCTGGACTATGCCACAAGCGGCATAGGCTCCAACAGCTGCGGACCGGAGCTGGATCCCGCCTACCGCCTGGATGAAACCGATCTGGTCTTCGGACTGCATCTGCGGGTCCGCTCCAAGTGACCCAGGCTGGCGGGGCCCCTCATCCCCGCCAGCGCAGGTACTGCTGGTAGACCTGCTCGCAGGGGGCTCCCGTCAGGGTGGTCTCGATGTCCACCGGCCAGGCGGGGGGCTCCTCTTCCCCAGTCAGAGTCCAGGCTGCCTGGCGGGCAGCACCGATGGCCACATACTCGTCCGGCCGGGGCAACTGCACATCCATGCCCAGAATCCCTGGTGCGTAGGCTCTGACCGCTGGGGACTTGGCGCCGCCGCCGACCAGAAGGATCCTGGAGACCGTAGTGCCCAGCCGTTTCAGCAGCTCCAGGCAGTCACGCTGGGAGCAGAGCAGGCCCTCCACGAATGCTCGGGCCAGGTTGGTGCGCGTGGTGTTGGCCAGGGTCAGTCCCTCCAGCCTGGCGTGGGCATCTGGACGGTTCGGAGTGCGCTCGCCGTCGAAGTAGGGGATCAGGGTGATGCCCTCGGCCCCTGGCGAGGACTTCTCTGCCAGTTTGGCCAGACCGTCGTAATCGGTTCCCAGGGCGGCCAGGCCTGCGTCCAGGATGCGTGATGCATTGATGGTGCAGGCCAAGGGCAGCCAGTGGCCGGTGGCATCCGCGAATCCGGTTACCGAGGCGCTCATGTCATAGGCGGGGACCGGGCTGACCGCTGCAGCGACCCCCGAGGTTCCCAGGGAGATGGAGACGTCGCCCACCTGCATGGCCAGGCCCAGGGCCGTCATGGCGTTGTCGCCGCCGCCCGGTGCGATGATGCAGCCTCCGGGCACGTCCCTGCCGGCGATGCGGGGGTCGGCTTTGGCTCCGACCTGGTGGGGGCCAAGAACCTTAGGCAGGATCACCCGCTCGGCCATTCCAGCGGGGAGGGCCATGGCCAGCAGGTCACGCCGGTAGCTGTCGGCGGCGGGGTCGTAGTAGCCGGTGCCGGAGGCATCAGAACGATCTGTAAAGAGATCCTTCAGCCCGGGTTCAGCCCCAGGGTCGGCTGCGGGGCCATGGCCGGCGATGACCCAGCTCAGCCAGTCGTGGGGGAGGCATATGGCCGCGATGGCCTTGGCCTTATCCGGCTCCATCCGGCTGACCCAGGCCACCTTGGTGATGGTCAGCGAGGCTACGGGGGATGAACCCACAGCCCGTACCCAAGCTTGCTTGCCCTGCATGGCCAGGTCCGGGTCTGAGTCCGGGTCTTTGTTTGGCCCGTCGGTTTCGGACTTGGCGAGCCGGATGATGAGATCGTCGGCATCAGGAGCAGAACGCGTATCGTTCCAGAGCAGGGCATCCCTGATCACCCGTCCTTGGTGGTCCAGCAATACCATGCCGTGCTGCTGGCCACCCACGCTGAGGGCCGAGACATCGTCCAATCCGCCCGCCTGGGCTGAAGCCTCCTGAAATGCCTCCCACCAGGCCATGGGATCGACGCTGGTGCCTGCCGGATGAGGAGCCTTGCCGAAGCGAACCAGCCGACCGGTCCGGGCATCGGTGACCCTCACCTTGCAGGACTGGGTCGAAGTGTCCACTCCCGCCACCAGGATCTCATTCATGTCAGCCTCCTTGCTTTCTGCACTCCGGTCATTGGAATACTCCATAATAGTATCTCAATTATTAAATCGATAAACTAAATGACCTTGATCTGAGTGACCCTTATTTGTTTACCTGCCGTTAGGCTGGAACGTAAGATGTTGAAGAAGGTCCAGGATTCTGCGGGCCTGTGTTCCTTCATGAAAGGTTATTGAACCGTGACTGCCCTGCGCTCTATCAATCAGGATGATCTGAGGAACCACAACCTCTCGGTCATCATCGACACCATTCTGCGGTCGCCTACCTCGCTCAGTAGGGCGGATCTGGCCAAGGCCACAGGACTGACCAAGGCTACTATGTCGCTCCTGGCAGGGCTTCTGATCCGGAATCGGGTGGTGCGCGAGGAGGAGCCTGAGACTTCGCAGAGCAGCCATGGCCGACCCAGCACCCCGTTGTCCATCGCGCACGGACGTTGGGCCGGTCTGGGCCTGCAGATCAACACCGATGGCTACGGGTGTCTGGCCATGGATCTGGATGGGACCTTGATCGATTCGGCCTGGGTCAAGGATGATATGCATGAGGCGGAACCCAATCGGGTCTTCGCTGAACTGGAGAAACTGACCAAGCCCATCGAACGCAAGCTGTCACGGCGGCACTACCGCACAGTGGGTTCGGGCCTGGCCCTGCCCGGCCTGGTCGGCGGCGACACCACCCTGCTCATGGCCCGCAACCTGGGGTGGGAATGTCTGGATCTGCAGAACTTTCCCCTGGTCCGTCGTCTGGCTCCCAGAGTGGGCAACGAGGCTCGTCTGGCAGCCCTTGCCCAGATTCCCGGCTATGCTGCGCAGCGTCCTGCGGGCGGCCATGAGGGACCGCTTTCGCCCACCGATTCCTTTATTTACATCTCCACTGACATCGGCATCGGCGGAGCTGTGGTGCGCCGCGGAGCCGTCGAAACCGGAGACCATGGGTTCGCTGGTGAATTGGGGCATGCCTCGGTGGATCTGAACGGCCCCACCTGCCGTTGCGGCCGCCGTGGATGCCTGGAGACCTACGCCGGGCGCAGGGCTCTGGTTGAGGCAGCTGACATCGCCACCGGAGCCGAAGCGGTCACGCCCCAGGCCATGGAGGAACTCTACCAGCGCTGGCAGCAGGGCGATGCCAAGGCCGTCGATGCCATCGACCGTGGGCTCGATGCCATGATCTCGGTCATCGCCTCAGCCATCAATATCGTCGACGTGGATACAGTCATCCTGGGGGGATTCTGGTCGCACTTCGGGGGAAATCTGGCCCAGCGTCTGCAGGATCGGCTCAATCAGCTGACCCTGGGCCGGGATGCCGTGGACATTCGCGTGCTCATCCCCAGCCAGGCCGACTATCCGGCCCTCAAGGGAGCAGCGTTGGTAGGCCTGCGCCGCTTCATCGATGATCCGCTGGATTTCTTCGAGGACTGACCCTTCGAGGACTGACCCGTCCAAGGGCCCAATGGCAACCTGGGACTAGTCGGAATTAGCGGGAAGCTCCCTGCCGCCAACCTTGAACAGGGCGTGGGCATCTCCGCCATGCAGGCGTTCCAGATAGGTTCGGGCTCGGGCCATGCGTTCCACAGTGGTCTGGGCCAGCGGGGCTGGAAGCCGATCGGGTTCGAACCAGCCGACTGACAGGCTCTCCTCGTCGCCCACAAAGGGGTCGGTGTTGCCGCTGGGGTCAGGCCGACAGATGAACAGATGATCCATATACATGGTCCGGTCCCCGTTGGCATAGGTGATCACCTCTTGGGAGGATGTGACTGCCGCCAGATCGGTGACAATCACATCCACTCCGGTCTCCTCCTTGACCTCGCGGACCACGGTGTCAGCCGGGTCCTCGCCCGGTTCGTTGATCCCGTAGACCAAGGCCCACTGGCCGGTGTCGGAGCGCCGGCCAAGCAGGAGGCGGCCCTGGTCATCGCTGACGAAGGCCGTCACACCGTTCAGCCAGAGCAGGTCATGGCCTATGGACCGGCGCAGTTCGAGCACGAAGTCAGGGGTGGGCATACATCAGTCCCGGTCCGGGTCGGCAAGTGCAGCCCGCTGCGCCATCCAGGCTTCCACCTCTTCGACGGTCTTGGGGATGCCTGCAGACAGCCACTGGGGTCCCTGCTCGGTCATGAGCACGTCGTCCTCCACGCGCACGCCGATGCCACGGAACTCCGGAGGCACCAGCAGATCGTTCTCCTTGAAGTAGAGTCCGGGCTCGATGGTGAAGATCATCCCAGGGGTGATGGGCGCGCCCTGGTAGGACTCGTACCTGGCCTCCGCGCAGTCGTGCACGTCCAGGCCCAGATGGTGGGCGCAGCCGCAGGCGTGCCAGCGGCGATGCTGCTGGCCCTGGGGGGAGAGGGACTCTTCCACGCTGACTTTGAGGATGCCCCACTCGTGCAGTGTTTCGGCCAGCACCCGCATGACGGCATGGTGAATGTCCGAGTAGGTGGCGCCGGGCTTGGCGGCTTCGAAGCCGGCCTGCTGGGCCTTGAGCACGGTCTGGTAGATCCGCTTCTGCAGGGGACTGAAAGTGCCGCCTACGGGGAAGGTGCGGGTGATGTCGGCCGTGTAGAGGCTGTTGACCTCCACGCCGGCGTCGATCAGGAGCAGATCGCCCTTTTGGACGGTTCCGTCATTGCGCATCCAGTGAAGGATGGGGGCATGCTTGCCCGAGGCGATGATGGAGCCGTAGCCCACGTCGTTGCCCTTCTCGCGGGCGTTGGCGTTGAAGACGCCCTCCAACATCCGCTCGGAACGGGGCTTGCCTACCACCTGGGGCAGGTGGGTCAGGATCCGGTCGAACCCGTCCTTGGTGGCGGCGATGGCCTTGCGCATCTCGCCCACCTCGTAGTCGTCCTTGATCATGCGGGCCTCGGAGGTGAACTCCTCGAGCTTGTCGTCGGCCTCCTCATTGCGGTCAGGGCCGCCGATGCCGTTGGCCTTGCGGGCGGCCTCCACCTGGCTTAGGACCTCCTGGTCGGCGGTGCGGATCACCCGCAGCTTGACCGCTCCCTGGTCCGGTCCCAGGTCCTTGGCGATGGCATCAGGGAAGGAGGCGATGTCCTTGGTGGGGATGCCGGTCATGATGGCCAGCTCCCGCAGCCCGGCGCGGGGACCCACCCAGTACTCCCCATACTGGGAGGACCGGTAGTAATCGCGGGTGGACTGATCGGCCCGGGGATGGACGAAGAGCTCAGGGGTATGGGTCAGGCCCTTGGCGGCCTCCGGGCTGTCGGGGTCCACCGGGTCCAGGACCAGGATGGCTCCGGGTTCGTAGTCCTCGCCCAGGCCCGTGTAGTAGGCAAAGGTGGTGTCTGGGCGGAAGGCGTAGTCGTTGTCGTTGTTTCGGGTCTTGTAGGATCCGGCAGGGATGACCAGTCGTTCGCCGGGGAAACGCTGACCCAGTTCACGCAGGCGGCGCTCAGTATATTTGCTGGACTCCAGTGGCTCGATCTGCGGCTCCTGGGCCTGCCACCCGGTGGTCATGAACTTCTGGAAGGCGAGGGAGTTGGGGCGCAGGGTGCGGTTGTTCACCCGGTCTTCCATGTTCTGCTCATCCAGGTCCACGTTCTTGGGATCGGTGTCTCCTTGTAGATGCTCCTGTGCGGATGCGGTCACGTCCAGCCTCCTTGAAATTCCGGTTATGGCTATGTTGGTTCCATGGTAGTGCGTTCGGCCGATGTGACAGTCGGCTGATCCGGCCCTCAATCGGGGTCGGTCGCGCATAGAATGGGCGGGAAGCATCCACAGCCAGCAGGAGGCGCAGGCAGAATATGTCATTCGAACACCCCAACAGCAAGGGTCGGAATATTCGCGATGTCGAGCGGGCCATCATGGCGCGTCCCACCGAGCATGACAGCCCCAACCTGGACCTGGACAGGATGGGGATGATGCTGGACCTGCTGGGCCATCCGGAGCACAGCTTCCGGGTCATCCACGTCACCGGGACCAACGGGAAGGGGTCCACGGCGCGGATGGCCGAGGCTCTGGTGCGGGCTTACGGTCTGCGCACCGGGCTCTACACCTCGCCCCACCTGGAGCGGATCAATGAGCGGATCGCCATCGACGGCAAGGAGCTCTCGGACGAGGACTTTGTGGATCTCTACCAGCAGATCGAGGATTTCATCGCCATGGTGGACGACCGCTTCGCCCAGCAGGGCAGGGCCCCGATGAGCTTCTTCGAGGTCCTGACCGCCATGGCCGTCTGGGCCTTCGCCGACGCTCCCGTGGATGTGGCCATCGTTGAGGTGGGGATGGGCGGCCGATGGGATGCCACCAACGTCCTCGATGGCGATGCCGCCATCATCGGTCCGGTGGACATGGACCACATGCAGTGGCTGGGGGATACGGTCGAGCAGATAGCAGGGGAGAAGGCCGGGATCATCAAGCCCAAGTCCACGGTCATCGTCGGGGCCCAGCCTCATGAGGAGGCCGTCATGCCCATCATCGAGCAGGCCGTGCGCGAGCAGGGCGCCCCCACCCTTTTAAGGGATGGCAACGAGCTGGAGGTGGTCTCCCGCATGCCCGCAGTGGGCGGCCAGGTGGCTACGCTGCGCACGCCGCAGGGGCTCTACAAGGATGTGCCCATCGATAAGTTCGGGGAGCACCAGGCCCACAACGCCCTGGCGGCCCTGGCAGCGGCTGAGACGGTCATCCCCGTCAACGGGGCACTGGACCAGGATCTGGTGGCCGAGGCCTTGAGCCAGGTACGCATCCCCGGACGGATCGAGCAGGTGCGCACCTCGCCCACCATCATCATCGATGGCGGGCACAACCTGAACGCGGCCCAGTCCCTGCGCTCGGCCATCGAGGAGAACTACGACTTCAAGCAGCTGGTGGGTGTGATCTCCATGATGGCCGACAAGCAGGTGGAGGACTATCTGGGCCTGCTGGAGCCCGTGCTGGACAGCGTCGTGGTCACCGAGAACTCCTGGAAGGGCCGGGTCATGCCGGCCGAGGATCTGGAACGGGTCGCCGTGCGGGTCTTCGGGCCCGACAGGGTGGTCCGGCGCGACCGGATGCCCGATGCCATCCAGACCGCCGTCGACATGGTCGACAGCGAGGATCAGACCGGGGTGGGCTATGGCCGCGGCGTGCTGATCTGCGGCAGCTTCGTCACCGCCGGCGACGCCCGCACCCTGCTGGCCGAGCGTCCCAATCCCGATCTGGCCAAACCTAAGGCGGAGCGCGCCTGATGTATCTCAAGGAGCTGACCCTCAAGGGCTTCAAGTCCTTCGCCTCGGCCACCACCCTGCGCTTCGAGCCGGGCATCACCGCTGTGGTGGGCCCCAACGGATCAGGCAAATCCAACATCGTCGACGCCCTGGCCTGGGTCATGGGCGAGCAGGGGGCCAAGAGCCTGCGCGGCGGATCCATGGAGGACGTGATCTTCGCCGGCACCTCCTCAAGGCCGCCCTTGGGCCGGGCTCAGGTCACCCTGACCATCGACAACACCGACCGGACCTTGGACATCGACTACACCGAGGTCACCATCAGCCGGACCATCTACCGCAACGGCGGGTCCGAGTATGCCATCAACGGATCCGACTGCCGCCTGCTGGACATCCAGGAGCTGCTCAGCGACACCGGGCTGGGCCAGCAGATGCACGTGATCGTCGGCCAGGGGCGGCTGGATGCCATCCTGCGGGCTGATCCGGCCGGTCATCGGGCCTTCATCGAGGAGGCGGCCGGCATCCTCAAGCACCGCAAGCGTAAGGAGCGGGCGCTTCACAAGCTGGCCAACACCGAGGCCAACCTGTCCCGTCTGGATGACCTGATCGGCGAGATTCATCGGCAGTTGGGGCCGCTGGGCCGCCAGGCCAAGGTCTCCCGCCGGGCCGACATGATCCAGGTCAGCCTGCGGGACGCCCAGGCACGCATCCATGCCGACGACGCCCTGACCTCGCAGAGGAAGCTGGAGGATCTGCGTTCGCGGATGTCCCAGACCCGGGGGCTACTGGCCCGGGGGCAGGAGGATCTGACCAGGGTCAAGCTGCGCATCGAGCAGCTGGAGGGGCTGGACCGACAGTCCAGTCCGGCCCTGGAGGCCGTCAACCAGCTGTGGAACGACCTGACCAAGCTGGGTGAGCGAGCCGGTTCTTTGTCATCATTGGCCAGGGAGCGCAGCCGTTCGTTGCAGGCCGGCATGGTGGCCGACCAGGGGCAGGACCCCGGGGTGCTCAGGCGGCGGGCCGACGAACTCAAGGGCCAGGCCGATCAGGCGGAGAGCCAGGTTGGAGCTGACCGGATCGCCCTGGATGGCCGCGTTCAAGCCCGTGCGGATCTGGAGCGGCGGCTGGCCGCCCACCGGCAGACCATGACCGAGCTGCGGCAGGCGGCCAGAAAGCAGCAGGCTCGGTTGGGCGACCTGGCCCAGTTGGTGGCCAAGGAGGAATCGGCCCTGGAACTTTCCAGGCAGCGCGAGCGTGACCTGACCCATCAGCAGGATCAGGTCAAGGGGAGCCTGGAGCGAGCCAGGAGCCGGGTGCGGGATCTGGACAGCCAGGAGGAAGGTCCCGACCAGGACGGCAGACAAGCCCTGGACCAGGCAGGTCAGGTCAGGGACCAGGCCCGCAGCAGGCTCAACGACCTCCAGGAGCGCGAACGTCGAATCCAGTCCGATGCCATATCGGCCCAGGCCAAGGCCGATGCCCTGGCGGACACGCTGGACCATCGCGGCGCTGGCGAGGCCTTGTCCCAGGCGGGGGATCCGGCCCTGCTGGGTGTGCTGACCGACTTCGTCCGAGTGGAGGAGGGTTGGGAGGAGCCCCTGGCCCAGGCCCTGCACGACTATGCCTCGGCCCTGGTGGCCAAGGATGGCCAGACGGTCGACTGGACCCTGGAGCGGGCCCGCCGGGATCGCCTGGGACGCGCCGCGTTGATCTCGGCATCAGATGCGCTCAAGGGGGCAGACATACGACCCGGCAATGGCCCCTGGAGGTCGGCCGCCGACCTGGTGGATCTGCGGGAGCATCCGTCCGACTCCGACCGGGCCCAGGGTGTGCTGGCGGCTGTTCGCAGTCTGCTGGCCTCTACAGCTGCAGTCGATGACGCCGATCAGGCCCGCCGTGCCTTGGAGGACGGATGGCAGCAGGCGCTGACCCGCCTGGGCGACCTCTACGACCGGGTAGGTGCTGTGGGCGGATCAGCCCCGGCCACCAGCGACCTGGCGCTGACTGCGCGCAGGGATAAGGCCCTGGCGCAGGTAGAGGCCCTCCAGGATGAATCCCGGACGCTGCAACCGCAGATGGATGCGGCCCGTGCCGCCCTTGAGCAGGCCGAGAAGCAGTTGCAGGAGGCGCGCAACCGGTGCACCGAGGCCCGGGTCAAGGCCGAGCAGGCAGCCCGAGATCTGGCGGCGGCCCGCAAGGAATCCGATCGAGCCCAGGCCGGGGTCAAGGATCTGGAGGACCGGCTGGCCCAGGTGCGCGACCAGGTGCGCACCCACGAACTCAAACTGGAAGACCTGAAAGCCGGCCTGGCCCGTGCCCAGGAGGACGGGGGGACTGATCCTGATGACCCGGAGGGCATGGAAGACCGGCAGCATGAATTGGAGACGGCCCTGGACCAGGCCCGTACCGCCGAGATGGAGGCCAAGCTGACCTGGACGGAGAGCGACCGGCGGCATGCCTCCCTGCTGCGGCAGATTGATCTGCTGCGGGATCAGGCCGACCAGGCCGAACGCCATCGTCAGCGGATAGGCGAGGAAAACCGTCGTCGCAAGGCTGGCATGGCCTCCCTGGGGCTGATCGCGCTCAGGGCCGACCTGCTGGCCCAGCTGATCAAGGGGAGGATGGAGCATGCGGCACGCCGCCGGGATCAGCTCAGGGCCAAGGCCTCGGCCCATGACAAGGAGCTGACCGATCTGCGGGCCAGCAGGGATGCCCTGGAACCCAAGGTGGCCGGTCTGCGCCAGGATGAGCACGGTCTGGATCTGGAGCGGGAGCGTCTGGCCGGCGAGGACGGCCGTCTGCGCCAGCGCATCCAGGATGACCTGGGCATGGAGCCGGGGGAGCTGATCCGCGAATACGGCCCCGACTGTCCGGTGCCCGTTCTGGATGACGAGGGCAATCCTGTGCCTTTGGACCAGGAAGCGACGGAGGAAGACGGCGATTCGCCAGCCTTCAAAACGGTGCCCTATAAGCGCGGGGAACAGGAGAAGCGGCTGGCCAAGGCCAAGCGGGATCTGACTGCCCTGGGCAAGGTCAACCCACTGGCCACCGAGGAATACGAGGCCCTGGAGTCCCGCAACCGCTACCTGCACGAGCAGCGTCAGGATGTGATCGGGTCCCGGGACGATCTGATGGCCCTGGTCAAGGATCTTGATTCGACCATGGTCACGGTCTTCAAGGAGGCCTTCGACGACACTGCCCAGGCCTTCGAACGCATCTTCGCCACCCTCTTCCCCGGCGGGCGCGGACGGCTGCGGCTGGAGGATCCGGATGACCTGCTGACCACAGGCGTTCTGGTCGAGGCCAGCCCGGCCGGCAAGAAGGTCCGCCGGCTCTCCCTGCTCTCTGGAGGGGAGCGGTCGCTGACGGCCCTGGCCCTGCTCCTGGCCATCTTCACGGCCCGGCCCAGCCCCTTCTACGTCATGGACGAGGTCGAGGCCGCCCTGGACGATGTGAATCTGACCAGGCTGCTCAAGGCCTTCGAGCAGCTGCGGGAGCATGCCCAGCTGATCATCATCACCCACCAGCAGCGGACCATGGGCATCGCCGACGCCCTCTACGGGGTCACCATGCGGGGGGACGGGGTGACGGCCGTCATCTCCCAGCGGCTGAAGGATCCGAATCGTTCCGGCCGCGAAGAGCCCGAGCCCGATCAAGGGTGACCTCTGCCAGAACGGCCTGGGAGTCCACGATGGGCAGCTGCGGCATGGGGTAGGCCTCGTTGAGCACTGAGAGCTCGGTGCAGCCCAGCAGGATCGAGTCGCAGCGGTAGTCCTTTAGGAAGGCATCGAGAACGCCCAGGTAGCGGTCCCGGTCCAGTCGCCCTTCCTTGACATCGTCGTAGATCAGCGCACTGACCCGGTCCTGCAGGGCCTGGTCCGGGTCCACCAGCTGGTAGCCGGCGCTGTCGGCCGGGCCCTGGTAGATGGCGGCATGGCGGGACCCCTCGGTGCCCATGTACCCCATGCGCGGATGGGATTTCGCCGGATAGTGCCGATCAGCCCAGTCGATGGTGGCCTGGGGCATATCCAGGATGGGCACCGGAGTCAGGGCCTGGAGCCTGGGCAGAATCTGATGGGCGGTGTTGCAGGCCATGACCATGAAGGAGGCGCCCATGGCTGTGGCCTGGCGAACATCCTCGGCCAGATAGGGGAAGGGGTCATCCTTGCTGCGGCCCAGGATGAATTCGGTGCGGTCGGGCACGGTGGCGTGGTTGAAGACCACATAGTCCAGAAAGTCCTGGTCCCTGTGCGCCCCGGTCATCCGGTCCAGCACCCGCACGAAGCTTTCGGTGGCCAGTGTGCCCATGCCGCCCAGGACGACGAAGAAGTTCCTCATGCCAGTGTCCTCTTGTCATGGAAGTAGCGCCGGTAACGACGCCGATAGATGGAAAACATGTGTCGAATCAGCAGCCAGCGCTTGAAATTGCGGTCCTTACTGTACTCCAGAGTGGTGCCCCAGTCTCCGCGGCGAATCATGGCCATGGCCTGTCGCTTGTCCTCGGACTCGGCGCAGTATTTGCGGAAGATGTCCTTGGGAATCTCCATCCAGAGGCGATGCCCCCGGCCGAAGACGGTGCGTCCGTTGAAGGGGGTGTCCAGGACCAGGTCGTCCACGAAGCAGCGGGCCAGGTTGAAGCCGTTCAAAGTGACCACGTAGCTGCTGCGTCCCTGGCGCAGATTGATCTCAAAGAGCTTGTAGACGCCGTCGCGCGGATCGTACTTCATGTCGAAGTTGGCCACACCGCTGTAGTTGATGTCCTCAAGGAAGGCCTTGATCCGGTCGAAGATGTCCTGGTTGTAGTCGGGCATAATGGCCGCGTAGTTGCCCACGGCCTCTGGGGTGGGGTCCTCCAGCAGCGGGTGTCCCAGGAACATCATGCGCACCCGGTGGTGGCGGTCCACATAGGCGTTGAGCACCCTCATGTTGTCATCGCCCCCGGGCACGAAGTCCTGGATGACCATCTGCGAGGTGTACCCGGCCTGGTAGGACCTGCGGATCATGGTGTCCAGCTCCTCAGGGTTGCTGAAGATGAAGGCCTTCTTCCTCCCGGGGAAGTCGATGCCCAGCCACTCGTCGCTGTCGGCGGGCTTCATGGCCACCGGGTAGTCGAAGGGCAGGTTGCGGTGGCGACCAGCTTTCACATCGTCGGCATCCACCGAGACGGTCTGCGGATGGGGCAGGTCATAGCGGTCGCAGAGTTCGTAGAAGGAGGACTTGAGCGAGAGGGCGCGGTTGAGCTTGGCATCGATGGCGTTGAAGACGAACCGTTCGCGCAGGGGATCGCCGAACTCGTCCAGCAGGTTGGCGTAGGTGTCTCCGCAGGGCAGCAGGAGCAGGGTGGCTCCTGGGTGGTCCCGGTGATAGGCGTCGGCCCAGTCGTTCAGGGCCGGCACAAAGACCTTGGGATTGGCGAAATCCGGTACCAGGTGCACGTCGATGATCCTGCTGTACTTGGTGGGGGAGAGCTGCTGGTGGGCGAAGGCGGTGGAGACCAGTCCATAGGCCTCATGAAAGGCGCGCGCCATGCCGTAGGCGTTGATGTCGCTGCCCAGTATGACCGGTTGGAATTCTTGCATCTGTATGAAACCACCTACTATATGCTCGTGCGCCCCGCCCTGCCGCGGGGCATTTGGCTTTCCATCTTAGGGTCCTCTCAGGATCGTCATCCCTGGGCTGCGCCGGTGGCTCCCAGGTCGTAGCTTTCGGTGCCCAGCAGGCGCGCCACTACGTGGTCATCGCCCTCATAGGGCACGTGGCCGCTGTCCCTCTTGAACCAACGTTCCTCACCCTTGCCGATGACCAGAGTGACACGCAGACGGTCCCCTGGCCGGCCCGGATCTCCCAAGGCCTGCTGGATGGCCTGGACCCTGTCCGGCTCGATGCGGACATCCAGGTCTGGGTTGGTCACGAAGCCCAGCATCTGCCGGTCCACCTGGTCCGCGCTCTCCCCCTCCTCGTCGTCGGCGGTCAGGATCAGCCGGTCGACGCGGTCCTGGGCGGCGCTGACGATGCCCTCCCTGCGGTCGATGGCCTTGCCGCCAGCTGAACCGGAGACCAGGGTAATCAGGGGTTTGCGCTTTCCGTAGCGCTCGTCCACAAAATCCAGCAGGGCGGTGACCGAGGCCTTGTTGTGGGCGTAATCGACGTAGACCACTCGGTTGTCGGCCTTGAAGCGTTCCATCCTGCCGGCGATCCTGACGCTCCCCATGGCCCGGAGTGCGTCGGCATCGGGCTCCAGGCCCAGACGGGTCAGCATGGCCAGGGCAGCGGCCGCGTTCAGGGCGTTGAAATCCCCGTCCATGGACAGGCTGACCGGCCTCATGGCTCCGCCGGAGGGTCCTATCAGGTAGTCGTCGCCTTGGCCGGGAGCCTTGCGAACCAGGAAATCGGCCTGCCCGGTTCCATCGCCGAATGTGGTCACCGGAATGCCGGCGGCGCGGGCATCCTGACGGATCAGGTCGGCTCCGCGCGCATCGGCTCCCAGAACCAGTTGCCGGCTGTTGTAGGTTATGCGGCGCTTGCAGTAGAAGTAATCCTCGAAGCTGGGGTGTTCGATGGGGCTGATGTGGTCGGGGGAGATGTTCAGGAATGCCCCCAGGTCGAATGTCAACCCGTAGACGCGGTCCACCTTGTAGGCCTGGGAGGAGACCTCCATGACCAGGTAGCGCATGCCGGCGTCTGCCGCCTGGCGCATCATCCGAAAGAGGTCCAGCGATTCGGGTGTGGTCAGCTGGGACTCTTCGTAGTGCCGGCCGTCCAGGCAGTTGTCCACTGATGAGAGCAGGGCCGCTCGACCTCCGGAGATCCTGGACAGCATGGCATGCAGGAAGTAAGCGGTGGTGGTCTTGCCCTTGGTCCCGGTGATTCCCACCAGCGTCAGCTGCTCCTGGGGATGCCCGTAGAAAGCAGCGGCCAGCAGGCTCATGGACTTGCGCACGTCGTTGACGATGATCCCCGGGGCCTTGGTGTGGGCGGACAGATCCTGCTGGGCCACATAGGCCTGCGGTCCCTCGGGGTCGCACGCATCCAGATATTCGGGCAGGAAGTGGCCCTTACAGAAGAGCAGACTGCCGGGTCCAGCCTGGCGGGTGTCGTAGGTGATGTCGGTGAAGGGCTTGGATGACTGGGTGTCTTCTGGAGTATTCAAGGTCCACTGGTCGCCCTGGATCACCTCGCGCAGTTGATGATGTTTGCGCAGCAGCTCCAGAGTTGAAGCCATCGTCAGCGCCATGCCGGCTTCCCCCTTGTCTGTAGGTTTGTCACGTAACTTGTTCCTGCCCGATTGGTGACTCCGATCGAGACCAGATACAAGTCTAAACCGCCTCCAGGCGAGGGCAGGACGATCCGACGACCCCTTGACTGAATGGGCAAAAAGCAGGTAGCGGATCGGCCTTGGATCTGAGCTTCAGAGCCAGGAGTCGGTGACCGGACGGCGCCCCTGGGAGATCAGATGCTGGTTGAACTGGTCCCGCCACCTGGCCTGCGCCTTCCGCTGCCAGTCCATAAGGGAATCCATGGTGATTCGGGCCACCTGGGGGAAGAGGGTGGTCATGGGCTTGATCAGGTCCACGGCCGCCACTGTATCCGCTGTGGCATTGTGGAAGTTGCCATGGGGGATGACACCGTAGTACTCGCTGGTCAGACCCAGGGTGCGGCGGCCCGACCGGTGGGAGATCTCCCTATCCAGGACCAGGGGGTCCACTACCAGCAGATCCCCCTCGCTTAACGGCTTGACTGACTGTGCGCACCAGTGGGCGATGTCCCCATCCAGCATCTGCACGTCAAAGGGCGCGTTGTAGGCCAGCAGGGGGATGCGCTTGTCCTGGGCGCGGGCAATGAACCCGGCCATCTGCTCGGTGGCCAGCTCAGGCTCCATGCCCTCGTCGGCCAGCTGTTCATCGGTGAACCCGTTGACCCGGCTGGCCCCCTTGCTGATATGCCGGTGCGGATTGACTATCCAAGTGGCTACGACGTCCCCTGAGTAGCCCTTGGTCGGGTCGCGCAGAACCAGGCTGGCCGAAACGATGCCGTCCTTGCCCGGCCTGGTACCCGTGGTCTCGGTGTCGAACCCCAGAAGCCAGGAGTCCCCTAGGCGTGTCGACCCCTCCTGTTGCGGGGCTGACGCGAGCGCCTGCTCCATGCTTGTGTACTCGGTGTTTTCCATAAGCGTGATTTCTCCTTCGTCATTATGGTAACCGAGGACCGACCGGCCCGCGAACGGGTCGAAACCGCCACGGGCGAGGGGGGATGGCACAATAGGGGTTGTGGCAGATACCAGCGAACTCGAAAGCAGAAAACGTCAATTCGAGGCCCTGGCCATGCCTGCGGTGGATGTGCTCTACCGCCAGGCCATGCGCCTGACCAACAACCCGGAGGACGCCCAGGATCTGGTCCAGGACACTTTCGAGCGCGGATT
This sequence comes from Bifidobacterium sp. ESL0820, assembly GCF_052606235.1. Lineage (NCBI taxonomy): Bacteria > Bacillati > Actinomycetota > Actinomycetes > Bifidobacteriales > Bifidobacteriaceae > Bifidobacterium > Bifidobacterium sp. ESL0820. Next base: position 848,479 of record NZ_CP199594.1, on the reverse strand, counting down.
CAAGGCTTTCGACCGCTTCCAGCCCGGCAGCAACTTCGAGGCCTGGATGACCACCATCGAACGCAATGCCTACTTCAACCAGTACCACAAGGCCAAGCGGCGCCCGCAAAGGGCCAACGACTCGACGGGCGAGTACAACGACTGGGACATCTACTCGGCTTCGGAGCACGGGTCCGAGGGACTCAAATCCGCCGAGCAGGAGTACATGGAGACCTTCGCCCCCGAGGAGATCATGGCAGCCCTGGACCGGCTCAGCCCGGAACGCCGACGGGTCTTCATCGATGCTGCCATCGACGGCAAGAGCTATCAGCAGGTGGCCGACGAGGAGGGCATCAAGATCGGCACGGTCATGAGCCGGCTGAACCGTGCGCGCTCGCAGTTGCGCCAGGAGCTGGAGCGCTATGCCCAGGAGCGCGGCTACCAGCAGGAGCGTGAGGCTGCAGGCAAGCCCTCAGCGGAACACCATGGCACTGGTGCTGCCGGGCCTAGTATAAAAAAAGAGATCAGCAACAAGGGGCATTGAGGGCCCCCGAAGATCGGGTATCAGGAAGCGGGCAGGAGCATGGACGGACGCGTGGAGATGAGTCACTACGCCTACGATGACGGCGGCTCTGTCAGGGTGACCCACACCAGCCTGCGCATCTACCGGGATGCCTCCTGCGTTGATCCCAGCGACTGTTTCGATCCGGAATCCTGCTGCGACGAGCGTGAGCGCATGGTCATCGAGGAGCTGCGCCGGTATCTGCGCCCCGAATGCGCACCGGACTGTCTGCTGGATCGGCTCAGGCACATGTTCGATCAGATGGATGAACTGGAGCAAGGAACCCCGGATCGCGCTACGGATAAGTAGACAAAGTCAAGCAGATCCAGCCTGTTTCTTGGCAGAGGATCGCTTCTGTCCGGCTATTCAGGCTATTGCACAGATCATGGTCATGCGAATGCAGCCATGGTTTTTCTTTATGCATATATGCAAAACCCCGGCACCGTTGGTGCCGGGGCAGACGATCAGGTGTTCGGCCTCTTGCCGTGGTTGGCGGCCTTCTTGCGGCGATCCCTGCGCTTGCGTCCGCGCATGCCCATGATTGGACTCCTTTGCTACTGATGAACCTATAAGCCTTGCCGATTATCGCACACCGGGGTGACCTTTGTCGACCGGACGGTCCGCTCAGAGCTGTTGTGCCCGGTAACCCACCTGGGTGGTGTATGCAGCGGCAGGCTGCAGAATGACCAGGTTCCGGCCGGTTCTGAAGGCGTTGGCGTAGGCGGTCATGGGCTCCACGGCAACGCCGGCCGGGCGCATGCCGGCGTCGAAGCCGGTCCCGGTGCAGACCTGCCAGGAGGTGATGGTCTCATCGCCCCAGAGCTGAATGCGGATGCCGTCCGGCCTGGTGAACCAGGCCGAGCAGGTGCCGTCGTCGTCCGGTTCCACATCGGTCCAGGCATCGTCGAAGGACGCATCCTCGCCCAACACAGGGCCCTGGCGCAGATCGGTCCGTCCCTGGACGGGCTCGGTGCCGGTGGGCAGCAGCCTGTCCGGATCGACCACCACATGAGTGCGGCAGGGGATGGACAGAGTGCAGGGGGCGTTGTCCTTCTGGATCTGGTCACCGACGCCCTGCTTGCCGTTGGACAGCCAGGGGTGGATGCCGAAGGCCCAGGGCGCGGCCTCGTCGCCCAGGTTCAGGGCCCGGGTGGTCATGGTCAGCCCCTGGTCGTCCAGGGTGTAGGTGACGGTGACCACCACGTCGAAGGGGTATCCGGCCATGTCGGGCACCCGCCAGGAGAGGCTGACGGAGTCTTCGGCCAGAACCTGCAGGTGCCAGTAGGCTCGGTAGCCATAGCCGTGGATGGCGGTGCGCCGGTCGTGCTCATCGATGGGCAGGGTATAGGTGTGGCCCTGGAAGTCGTAGGTGCCGTCCTCGATCCGATTGGGGAAGGGGACCAGCACGTTCCCGTTGCTGCAGGGTACGGTTCCATCCGGGTCGAATGAGGCCAGCAGGTCCTTTCCCTGGTATTTCAGGACGCGCAGGATGGCTCCCAGCTCGGTCACTACCGCCTCGTAGTCCCCATGACGGATGCTGTACTGCTGTCCGGTCCGGGGCACGGCCCCGCCCATCATCTCGTTCGTATGCATGCTCCCACTTCCATAGTGCCGTTGATGCTTGGTACGCCACCATCCTAGCGCCTTGGCGGTCTTGGCTTCTTGGTGAAAGAGTGGCGCATGGACTACCGGGAGCTGCCCTGGTTTTCTACGATGGTCTTGCAATCTCCGGGACTTTCCGGATTGACATCGACAAGGAGCGGCAGTGGCAGGATTTCGGACCACCGTGTGCGAACAGCCGACCCCGCAGGGGCATGGGCGGGTCATCCTGGCTGATCCGCGCGGGTTCTGCGCGGGGGTGGACCGTGCCATCCAGACCGTGCAGACCATCCTGGATGCGGACAACCCCCACCAGGGGCTGCCGCCGGTATATGTGCGCCGGCAAATAGTCCACAACCGGCATGTGGTCGAGGATCTAGCCCAGCGGGGGGCTGTCTTCGTGGACGAGCTGGATCAGATTCCTGACCAGGCCGTTCGTGCCGGGGTTCCTGTGGTCTTCTCGGCCCATGGCATCGCCCCCTCGGTCGTCAAGGAGGCCCAGCGTCGGGGGATGCGCGTGGTCGATGCCTCATGCCCCCTGGTCAGCAAGGTCCACCGGGAGGTCCAGCGCTTCGTGCGAGACGGCTACCGGATCATTTACATAGGCCACCGTGGGCACGACGAGGCTGTGGGAGTCATGGGGGAGGCCCCGGACCGGGTTCATCTGGTGGAGCATGAGGCCGATATTGAGGCCTTGGATTTTGGGCCCGACACGCCGTTGGTCATGCTGACCCAGACCACCCTGAGCCTGGATGAGACCGCCGACCTGGCTGCGGCCCTGCGTCGACGCTTCCCCTGGATAGAGGAGCCGCCAGGCTCAGACATCTGCTATGCCACCCAGAACAGGCAACAGGCGGTCAAGCTGGTGGCCGGTCAGGCGGACTGCATGATTGTGGTGGGGTCGGCCAACTCCTCCAATTCGGTGCGTCTGGTCGAGGTGGCCCGTCAGGCCCTGGATGAGCGCTTTCCCGGTCAGGGCGAGCAGAGGGCCCACCGGGTCGACGATGCGGGCGAGCTGGATCCCGCCTGGCTGCAGGGCATGGATTCGGTAGGGCTCACCTCTGGTGCTTCGGTTCCCGAAGACCTGGTTCAGGGGGTGCTGGAGACCCTGGCCTCCCGAGGGTTCACCCAGGTGACCCGGGCCCGGGCGGTCGACGAGCACATGCACTTCGTACTGCCTGCGGCCCTGCGCTCCGCACGGGCGTCCAGGAAAGCTCCACAGCCGCAGGGCTGAGCTTCCAAGGCTAAGATCCCTCAGTCGGTGGCCAGCGGGGCGGTCTTGGCCTTGAGAACACGGATCAGATCCCGCGGGTCCAGACCCAGGCTGATGCCGCGCTTGCCGCCGGAGACCATGATGGTGTCGAATTCCAGGGCTCCTTGGTCCAGTACGGTGATGTGTGCAGTGCGCTGTCCGAAAGGCGATATGCCTCCCAGGACGTATCCGCTCTCTCGTTCTGCCTGGGCCTTGTCGGCCATGCGGGCCTTCTTGGCACCCACGGCAGCCGCCAGGTGTTTGAGGTTCAAATGGCCGGTCACCGGAACAATGCCGATGACCCGTTCCTTGCCCGTGTCGGCCATCAGGGTCTTGTAGACCGTGCGCGGGTCCAGGCCCAGCTTTTTGGCGGCCTCGATGCCGTACCCCTGGTCCATATGGTCGGCATTGTGCTGATACTCGTGGATGGTGAAGGGAACTCCCAGACGCTCCAGCTGGGCCATGGCCGGGGTCGCGGCATCCGAGTCCGCCCGCTTCTTCTTGCTCATGACTCCATGCTAAGGTACTGACCGTTTTGGTAGGCTGAGGGGTGTCTTTGGCGCCATTGCGCGGAAAGGGTGGTCCATGACCGCTGTCAATGCCTGGCTGCTCGATGCGGTGACGGGCGGCTGGGGGCTGGCCGTGCTCTTCCTGGCCGCCTTTTTGGATGCGTTGATCATTCCCATACCCACGGAGCTCATGGTCCTGGCTACGGCTTCGGCCTTTCGGGCCTCGGGACGACCCCTGCCCGTTTTGGTCTTTCTGGTATGTTCCCTGGCCTTCGCAGGCGGCGATGCCTGTACTTATGGGCTGGGGAGGATGGTTCCGCTGAATCGTCTGGCTGTCTTTCGTGGTGCCGCAGGCAAGGCAGTGACCTCATGGGCCCATAGGGCCCTGCTGCAGGGAGGCGGATTCTTCACGCTGGCCTCTCGGTTCGTGCCCTCGGGCCGGACCGTGGTCAATCTGACGGCTGGGGCAGCCCGGTATCCGCTGAACCGTTACCTGCCCCTGGCTGCCCTGGCCGGCCTGCTCTGGTCCATCTACATGTGGACCTTGGGGTACCTGGCCGCCTCCTGGCTGGAAAACAACCCTCTGGCCGTCATGGCCATCGGTTTTCTGGCGGGTATGGTCGTCGGGCTGGTCTGCGACCTGGCCATGCGGGCGCTCACACGGAAGCGCTGATGATAAGCAAGGGGCCCGCCCCCGTAGGGAGGCGGACCCCATAATCGCTATGGCCGGATAAACCGGCCGTATGCTCAGTCGCCCAATTCAGCGAAGTAGAGCAGGGTGCGGATCATGTTGCTGGTGAAGCCGTACTCGTTGTCGTAGAAGGCAACGGTGCGGACCAGCTGGTCGTCACCGTAGGTGTTGACATCGGTCTGCGTGGGATCGAAGATGCCGCCGTGGGTATCGCCGATCACGTCGGAGGAGACGATGCCCTCGTCGTTGTAACCGAAGTAGTCCTTGCCCTCGAAAGCCTTCTTGGCGGCGTCGTTGATCTCGTCGACGGTGACCTTCTTGTCCAGGACACAGGTCAGCTCGGTGACGGAGCCGGAGGGAACGGCCACACGCTGTGCATGGCCCTGCAGCTTGCCGTCAACGGAGGGAACAACCTTGCCGATGGCCTTGGCGGCGCCGGTGGAGTGCTCGATGGTGTTGATGGCGGCGGCGCGGGTATTGCGCGGCTTGTTGCCCTTGGGGCCGTCCAGCAGCATCTGGGAGCCGGTGTAGGCGTGGATGGTGGTCATGTAGCCGATGCGGATGCCGAAGTTGTCATCCAGCATCTTGACCATGGCGGCCAGGGAGCCGGTGGTGCAGGAGCCGGCGGAGATGATCTTGTCGGAGGGCTTCAGGGTCTCCTGGTTGACGCCGTAGACCACGGTGGGTGTGGTGTCGTCCTTGGCGGGGGCCGAGATCAGGACCTTCTTGGCTCCGGCGTTCAGGTGGGCCTGGGCCTTCTCGGAGGAGGTGTAGAAGCCGGTGCACTCCAGCACGTAGTCCACGCCGTCGTTCTTGACCCAGGGGATGTTGTTGGCGTCCTTCTCGGCGTAGACCGGAATCTCCTTGCCGTCCACCACGATGGCGGTGTCGGTGGAGGTGACCGAGACATTGGTGCCGTCGTCGTGACGGAAGGTGCCCTGGGTGCTGTCGTACTTGAGCAGATAGGCCAGAATGGCCGGGGTGGTCAGATCGTTGATGGCGGCAACCTCGATGTTGGAGGCGTCGCCGCCACGGGCCTGGAGCTCAAAGATGCGCCGGAAGGCCAGACGACCGATACGTCCGAATCCGTTGATGCCAATCTTTACTGTCATTCAATTCTCCCTTGGAGATTGGCCGTATACAGCACAAAAAATACCGGACCGTATATGGCCGATTACTGATAACATCTCATAGTTTATAGAACCCCGTGTACTTATAGCAAGCGATAACGCGGGTTCTGCCAAGGAAAAAACGAACAAAAAAATTGGTAGGTTTTGTTGTCTGTTTGCGTAACGAAACGATCAAGAATTGTGAGGATTTTCGTTCGTATCGGCCAGCCAATCCTCCCACTGCTGCTGACGGAATCCGACCAGGACATGCCGGCCATCCAGCAGGATGGGACGCTTGACCAGCATGCCGTCGGTGGACAGCAGCTGCAGAGCCTGCTCCGTGTCCATCTGTGGCAGCCGTTTGCTTAAGCCCTGGCTGCGATAGGCCTGGCCCGAGGTATTGAAGAATCGTCGGACGGGCAGGCCGCTCATGTCCAGCCAGGCGGTCAGTTCCTCCTGGGTGGGGCGGTCCTCCTTGATGTCGCGCTCGGTGAAGTCCACATTGTGGTCGCGCAGCCAGGTGCGGGCCTTGGCGCAGGTTGAGCAGCGGCTGTAGCAGATGAAGAGCGGGTGCTGGGCTGTAGGTGATGCTGTCATAGTTTTTCCTTTCCAAGTGGGGTTTCAAGTCAAAAAGGGGCTCAGGCCAGCCGCCGGGAGGGCCGCGTCTCCAGGGAGCCCAGGTCGGCCCTGGGCTCCAGGCTGGTGCTCCAGACCGGCTGAGGCGCCGAGGTGGGGTAGGTGACGAATACCGCTCCCTGTTTCAGGCCTATGTGGGCCGGTCTGCCGGGCAGGAACTCGTTGCTGACGCCGGTCACCTCCTGGTTGGTCATGGTCATGCCATCCGTCTGGTATTTGAGGCCCTGCTCGACCACGCCCAGAGCCTGGTCGTCGGCTGCCAGGACGGAGACCATGGACCTGGGCGGGCAGTTCCAGGCGGGGAAGTCCAGGCTTCCAGGGCCAAGGGCCGTGACCAGCATCCCTTGACCCCAGAGTTCGGCCCGGCCCCCGCTGGCGGCGATCAGATGGATCAGGTTCAGATTGGCCAGCGTGTGGTCCATGCGTCCGCCCAGGCCACCATATATAAGGAACCGTCGGCAACCGTGCTGCCAACCCACCTTGACCGCGGCCAGCAGGTCCGTGTCGTCCTTTTCGGCAGGCAGGACGCGGCGGGGGATGTCCGTGCGCAGCTTCCGGCTGCCGGCGGGCAGGGAATCGAAGTCGCCGACGACCAACTCGGGCTCGTCCCCGTGCTCCAGGGCCGGCTCCAGCCCTCCGTCCGCTGCGATGACCAGGGCCTGATCGCCGCGTGCCGTCTCTTCGCCAAAGTACTGTCCTGCGCCCCAGATCCGGCAGAGCGGTGCCTGGACAGTCTCGCCCGACTGGCCGTCATCCTGCATAAGAGTCTTCTTTCTGCGCTCGTCCCTTGAAGGCGCCTCCATCATCCCAGACCAGCCAGACCGATCAGGAAGGTCAGCCACCCCTGTACCAGGGCCATGTAGGTCAGGGTCCCGCAGGCGATGCTGACCATCATGTTCCGCCAGCGCAGGTGGACCAGGGTCGTGACCAGCAGGGCCAGGGCCTCGTAGAGCCCGTGGTCGCCTCCGGCCAGGTTGGTGTGCCTCAACGAATAGACCACCAGCAGCCCCATGACGGCGGCGGGCAGCAGACGTCCCAGCCTGGTCACCAGGGCCGGCGGCCGATGCCCCTCCGGCCAGATGATGAAGGGCAGGAATCTGGTGGCCATGGTTCCCAGGACCACAATGCCTATGGTGATCAGTTGCTGCGTGGCGGTCATGAGGCCTCCCTTTGGCTGTGGAAGTCCAAGAGGATGAAGATGGCCAGGATGACCACCATGGACGGGATGATGAACCGGTCAGGTCCGAAGGCCAGCAGGCAGGCCAAGGAGGCCAGCAGACCGATCATGGCAGGTAGACGGGCCTCGGCCTGCCGCCACTGCTCCAGAAAGAGGACCAGGAACATGGCGGTCAGCACGAAATCCAGCCCCCGGGTGTCGAAGTTGGCCAGGTTGCCCAGCACGGCGCCCAGGGTGGCGCCGCCCACCCAGTAGATCTGGTCGAGCAGGGTGACGAAGAAGAGGTACCAGCCCTTGTCGGTTCCGGCCGGGTGAGGATCGGCGGACTCCAGGGCGAAGGTCTCATCGCACATGCCGAAGATCAGGTAGGGCTTCTTCCGGCCCGTCCCTCGAAAGACCGGCAGCATGGCCAGGCCGTAGAAGAGGTGGCGTGCATTGACCATCAGGGTCAGCATCAGCGCGCCCCAGGGGTTGAAGGTTGACATGAGCAGGTCCACGGTCACGAACTCCATGGACCCGGCATAGATCAGGGCGCTCATGGCCACCGGGTAAACCACCGGGAAGCCACGGCTGGTCATCAGAAAACCGTAGGAGACTCCCAGCACCAGGAATCCGGCCATGATGGGCAGGGTCCGTGGGAAGGCCGCAGCCAGGGAGCCCAGGATGGTCCCGGAGGACTCCGCGTCTTCGTCAGCGTCTTCCTGCACTCGCTGCATGAACCGCCTCCTGACTTCGTTTGGGTGACTTCGTTTGGGGAATGGTCAGCAATGATAATCCCCTCTCGCGCTGCGCGGATAGGCTGGGCGACAATGTGAGAAGGCTGTCAAGACGGGACGGGCGTGGAATAGGCGCTCTCCCGCTCCTGTTGAACCTAGCGGTAAGCACCGGTATGTGAGGAGGAATCATGGACAAGAACAAGATTTCGACCAACAACCCGGCCACAGTCGTCCTGGCAGGGGGATGTTTCTGGGGCATTGAGCGGTTCTTCCAGGAGGTGGACGGGATCACCGACACCCAGGTGGGATACGCCCAGTCCACAGTGCCCAACCCCAGCTATGAGCAGGTCTGCAGCGGTGTCACCGACGCCGTGGAAAGCGTTCGGCTGACCTATGATCCCCAGAGCGTCAGTCTGCGGACCCTGACCCTGCTTCTGCTGGATCTGATCGACCCCTTCTCGGTGGATCGGCAGGGCAACGACCGGGGCAGGCAGTATCGCAGCGGCCTCTACTGGGATCCTGAGGATCGCGAGCAGGAGGAGCCCGTCTTCCGCCGCGCCCTGGATGAGCTGGAGCGCAGGACCGGCCGTCACCCCGCTGTGCAGGTGGAAGCCCTGATCAACTTCTATCCGGCGGAGGAGTCCCACCAGGACTATCTGCTCAAGAACCCCGGCGGATACTGCCACATCCCTCTGGAGGCCATCGCCAACGCCGCCTCCCGCCAGCGCTATATCGAGCGCATCTGGTCCCTGGACCCTGAAAGCTACGAGGTCACCCAGCACTCGGCCACCGAGAGGCCTTTCACCAACGCCTACGACGGGGAGTTCCGCCCGGGCATCTATGTGGACGTGGTCAGTGGACAGCCGCTCTTCTCCTCGGCGGACAAGTACGACTCGGGCTGCGGCTGGCCGGCATTCACCAAGCCGATCGATCCCGACCTGCTGGTCAACCGCAAGGACTACAAGCTGCTGGGCCGGCCCCGGATTGAGGTGCGGACGGCACAGACCGGCATCCATCTGGGACACGTCTTCGACGACGGCCCTGCTGACCGTGGCGGGCAGCGCTACTGCATGAACTCCGCCGCCCTGCGGTTCGTGCCGCGGGACCGGATGGAACAGGAGGGCTACGGGGACTACCTGCCCCTGGTAGACCAAGTTAGCCGTTGACCGTTCGCCTCCAGTGACACGCCGGAGCTTCTGACCCATGGGGTTCCGGCGCAGTCCACGTGTGAGGCCGGTCTGTTCCCTGTTGCCCTTTTGGGCTATTGTGGACTGCTGGTGGATTGATAAGGAGTCATGCCAATGTGCGGAATTGCTGGGTTCGTCAACGACACCTCTGCCGAGGAAAAAACGGCCGTGCTCAAGCGGATGACGGACATCATCGCCCACCGAGGCCCCGACAACGAGGGGCATTACGTCGATGAGCGGGTGGCCCTGGGCTTTCGGCGCCTGAGCATCATCGACCTGCAGGGCGGCGACCAGCCCATCTTCAACGAGGACTCCTCCATGGCCATCACCATGAACGGGGAGATCTACAACTACCGTGAACTGCGCCGCCAGCTGATCGACCTGGGGCACACCTTCTCCACCGAGTCCGACACCGAGGTCATCCTGCACGGCTACGAGCAGTGGGGCCACCAGGTGGTCAACCGCCTGCGCGGCATGTTCGCCTTCGTCATCTGGGACCGCGGCCGCGGCGAACTCTTCGGGGCCCGGGACCACTTCGGCATCAAGCCCTTCTATTACGCCCGGATGGGCGGCACCTTCATGTACGCCTCGGAGATCAAGAGCCTCCTGCAGCATCCGGACTTCCACAAGGAGCTCAACACCCAGGCCCTGCGTCCCTACATGACCTTCCAGTACCCGGCGCTTCCGGAGACCTTCTTCAAGGGAGTATTCAAGCTTCCCGAGGGCCATTGGTTCACTTTCCGGGACGGGAAGATGGACGTCCACCAGTATTATGACCCGGCCTTTGGGGAGAGCAAGCAGGATCTGAAGGATCTGGTCGACTCCATCGACCAGACCGTCCAGGATTCGGTCAAGGCGCACCAGGTGGCCGATGTGGAGGTGGGTTCCTTCCTCTCCTCCGGGGTGGACTCCAGCTATGTCGCCGCCCTGGCACGCCCCCGGCACACCTATTCGATCGGCTTCGGCAAGGGGACCTACAACGAGTCTGACCAGGCTGGCGAGCTGGCCTCCATACTCAAGCTCAACAACACCACCGAGTCCCTGGACGGCGACCAGGCCTTCAGCTATTTCCCGCAGATTCAGTGGTATATGGACGAGCCGGACTCCAATCCCTCCTGCGTGCCGCTCTTCTTCCTTTCCGAGTTGGCCAGCCGGGACCTGCGCGTGGTTCTGAGCGGGGAGGGCGCCGACGAGCTCTTCGCAGGCTATATAGACTACGGCGTGCACACGCGCTCGCGGATCATCAAGGATGTCACCCGCCTCCTGGGCCGTCTGCCCCGCAAGGCCCGGTATGCCATCGGACGCTGGGCCAAGGGCAAGCACTTCCATGGGGCCTGGCACCTCTACGCCAACCTGGCCCCCGCCGAGGAGAGCTTCATCGGCCAGGCCAAGGTCTTCGACGAGGACGAGGCCGGCAGGCTGCTCAAGCCGGCCTACCGCAAGGCCCCCCGTGTCTGTGAGATCACTGGGCGAATCTATGCCCGGCTCAAGGGGCGCAGCCTGTCCGAGCTCAAGAAGAAGCAGTACCTGGACATGCATCAGTGGATGCCCGGGGACATCCTGCTCAAGGCTGACAAGATGACCATGGCCCACTCCCTGGAGCTGCGGGTGCCTCTGCTGGACCGCAAGCTGATGGATGTGGCCGAGAAGGTGCCTACCAAATACCTGATCACTGATCAGAACACCAAGTTCGCCTTCCGCAAGGCTGCCGATCGCCATATTCCCCGGGAGTGGTCCGCCAGGGAGAAGCTGGGCTTCCCCGTGCCCATCCGGGACTGGCTGCATCAGGAGCGTTACTACCGGCTGGTCCGCAGCATGTTCGAGCAGGAATGGGTCTCCGAATTCTTCGACCAGAAGGCCTTGCTGCGCATGCTGGACGACAACTACGCCAAGCGCAACGACGCCCGCCGCAAGATCTGGACCGTCTACTCCTTCCTGACCTGGTATGACGTCTACTTCATCCACGACGGAACCAAGCCGGAGCTGCTGGACCTTCAAGCCTAGGGGTCTGTCCTTAGGCCTGTGTTATACTGCTATTCGGCTTGAGAAATCAAGAAAGCGGATGATCCCACCTGGGAGCCTTCCATGGCTTCGGGTTCGACCTGCGCCGATGACGGTTGCCCGTCATCACGTACGGTGCAGGCATTGGCGGTTTCGTTGCCATACAGCAGCGACGGTCATGTTCGAAACCTTTGGGTTCTTCGCCTGGCAGTGGATGTTGTGGTATTTGAGAAGGAGTCATCATTAGCGACGAACCAAGGATTAACGACGATATACGAGTGTCTCAGGTACGCCTGATCGGGCCCAACGGCGAGCAGGTGGGAATCATTGCGACCTCCGTCGCCCTCAACCTGGCCAAGGAGGCCAACCTTGACCTGGTCGAGGTTGCGCCCAAGGCCAAGCCTCCGGTCGCCAAGCTCATTGATTACGGCAAGTTCAAATACAACGAGAAGATCAAGGCTCGTGAGGCGCGCCGCAATCAGAGCATGTCGGAGATCAAGGAGATCCGCTTCAGATTGAAGATCGACGACCACGATTTCGAGGTCAAGGAGGGGCACGTGCGCCGCTTCCTGTCCGCCGGAGACAAGGTCAAGGTCACCATCATGCTGCGTGGGCGCGAGCAGTCCCGGCCCATCGGCGGCGTGGAGCTCCTGCGCAAGCTGGCTGACGACGTCGCGGATCTGGGCTCCATCGAGTTCGCCCCCAAGCAGGAGGGGCGCAACATCATCATGACCCTGTCGCCCAAGGGCAAGAAGGTCCACACCCAGTCCGAGCAGCGTCGGCGGGGCGGCCAGGCCCGTGCCGAGCGCAAGGCCCGTCAGGCGGCCCATCTGGCTGCCAAGGCCGACAACAATACTTCTCCCAAGCAGATGAAATCCAAGGAGGGCAGCAATGCCGAAGATGAAAAGTAACTCCGCCGCATCCAAGCGCGTCCGGACCACGGGTTCGGGCAAGCTCATGCACGCCGGGACCGGTATGCGCCACAATCTGGAGCACAAGTCGGCCAAGAAGCGTCGTCACCTGTCCACTGACGAGGTGCTCGCTCCGACCCAGTCCAAGAACATGAAGAGGATGCTGGCCCGCTGAGCGGGTGCTGTCGCGTCGAGTGAGATTTTAGAAAGCTGAGGAATATCTATGGCACGAGTCAAGCGGGCAGTCAACGCGCATAAGAAGCGTCGGGTCGTCCTGGAGCGGGCGTCAGGCTACCGTGGCCAGCGCTCCCGTCTCTACCGCAAGGCCAAGGAGCAGCTGCTTCATTCATATACATACAACTTCCGGGACCGCAAGGCCCGCAAGGGCGACTTCCGCAAGCTGTGGATCCAGCGCATCAACGCCGGATGCCGCGCCCAGGGAATCACCTACAACCGCTTCATCCAGGGGCTGCGCCTGGCCGGCATCGAGCTGGATCGCCGTGCCCTGGCCGACCTGGTCGTCAACGACATCGACACCTTCAACGCCATCGTGGCTGAGGCCAAGAAGGCCCTGCCTGCCGATGTGAACGCTCCGGTCGCTGCCTGATCAGCGGACCTGAATACCGCATTTCAAGAACCTCGCCTTTCGCGGGGTTCTTTGCATATTTGACCATTCCTCAGCGGGACGGTAAGTTGATTGACGACAATGATGCCGGGAGCCGCCATGAACAGTGATCACAGCGCAGACGCATCGGCTGTCTCTGCAGCATCGGCAGGTCAGGCCAGTCAGTCGCCGAGCAGGGGTACATCCAAAAGGGCCAGAATCAATCAGTCGCGCCCTATTTTGCGCTCTCGGATCTTTCTCTATGTGACGGAGTTCTTCTCGGGGATGGCCGTCATGGCCGCCGAGCTGGGGGCCTCCCGCCTGCTGGCTCCTTACTTCTCGTCCTCCCAGATCGTATGGACCATCATCATCGGGACCATCATGATCGCCCTGGCCCTGGGTGCCGTCGTCGGCGGCCGATGGGCCGACCGGAACCCTGACCCGGACAGGCTCTACCTGTGCATTATGGCCGCGGCGGTCTGGATCGCCCTGATCCCCCTGGTCGGCAAGTATCTGATCATCCTGATCTCGGGGCTGCTGATCGTGGCCGTCTCCACCAACTTCCTGGTCCTGGCGGCCTTCATCTCCTGCCTGATCATCTTTGTCCCGCCCCTCTTCCTTCTGGGGACCATCACCCCCGGCCTGGTCAAGAGCGCCACCGACTCCCTGGACGACAACGCTTCGGTTGTCGGCCGGCTCAGCGCCTGCAATACCGTAGGATCCATCCTGGGCACTTTCCTGCCCACCTTTGTGACCATCCCGGCCGTGGGGACCTTCGTCACCTTTCTGATCTTCTCCGGGATACTGCTCCTGGTGGCCTTGGTCTACTTTCTTTCCTCCCATGCCCACCGCCTGGCCTGCCTGATCGCCACGGTGGCCTTTGTGGTCTCGGCAGCCCTGTCGCCGATGACGGGGTTCGCCTTCTGGGAGAAGGGCCTGGCCTACGAGGGCGAGTCCATCTACAACTACCTGCAGGTCAAAACCCTGGCGGACAGGACCATCCTCTCCACCAACGTCCTCTTCGGCGTTCAGTCGGTCACCATGAAGCACCCCGGGATGACCGGCATGTACTACGACACGGCCCTGGCGGCGCCGCTCATGGCTGATCAGGCCCGCTCGGCCCTGATCCTGGGCATGGGGACCGGGACCTATGCCCGGCAACTGAGGCGATACTATCCTCGGATGGCCGTCCAGGGGGTGGAGATCGACCAGGCCATCAGCAGCCTGGCCATCAAGTATTTTGATCAGCCCGCCGATATTCCGGTTTCCACCTATGACGGCCGGGCCTGGCTGGCGGCCAGTCGCCAGCGTTACGACCTGATCATGGTCGATGCCTATCAGGACATCACCATACCCTTCCAGATGAGCTCCACCGAGTTCTTCGCCCTGGTCAGGAACCACCTGAATCCGGGCGGAGTCATGGTGGTCAACATGAACATGATCGACGACGGTCAGGGGTCCATCAATGCGGCCCTGACCAATACCATCACCAGGGTCTTCGGATCCGATGCCATCCTGACGGCCGACGTGCCCCGGACCACCAACCGCGAGCTCTTTGCGCGTCGTCCCTCTTCCGAGGATTTCTCGGGACCAGGAGGGGATAGCCAGGGCAAGAAGGAGGCAATGGGGGACTACCCGGGTTCCGACCTGTTGGCGGAGGCGGCCGCCAGGGTCAGCCCTGATCCGGACCTGTCCCAGATGATGGAGCAGGTCAGCTCCCGACTGAGCACGGTTGGGAATGCCAAGGGGAGGGTATTGACCGATGACAATGCGCCGGTCGAATTGCTGGGCATGCACGCCATCGACCGGATCATCGGCAGGGAGGCCGGCCCCTACCGGCGGATTCTTCAGCAAAAAGGGATCCAGGGGCTGATCCAGGAGGTCTCCTGATTCTCGATCCCAGGCGCGTTGGAAGCACGGGAACAGGGGAGCTGAGCGCTAGAATATGGCCTAAAGACCAGCACTGATGAAGAGAACCGGAGGTTAAGCAGTAGTGGACGGTGATCATCAGGAGGGGCTGACTGCATTGCTGGATCAGTTCCTGGCCTACACCGGTCTGGAGCGGGGTCTTGCCCCCGCCACGGTCAAGGCTTATCGGTCCGATCTGACCATGTACATCAACTGGCTGTCCGGCCGCGGCATCACCAGCCTGGAGCAGATCAAGACCGCCGATGTGGAGGGCTTTCTGGCCCATCTGGCCGACGAGAGTCCAGCCAGCCGCTCGCGGAGGATGGCCGCCGTCCATGAGTGGCACCGGTTCGCCCTCAAGCAGGGGGTGACCGACCAGGATGTCTCTCGTGCCGTCAAGGCTCCCAAGGGCACCTCGGCCCTGCCGGATGTGCTGGACGTGGACCAGGTGACCCGGCTGCTGGATGTGGCCGCCATGGGCGGGTCCAAGGATCCGGTGGTCCTGCGTGACAAGGCCCTGCTGGAGTTCATGTACGCCACCGGCTGCCGGGTCTCGGAGGCCGTCGGCACTGATTTGGAGGACATGGACCTTGACGAGCGGGTGGTCCGCCTGACCGGCAAGGGCGACAAGCAGCGTCTGGTGCCCATGGGCTCCTACGCCTGCCAGGCCATGCAGGCCTACCTGAATCTGGGGCGGTCCAGCCTGTGCGATCGGGCCACCAAGGGCAGGGAGCTGCGTGCCGTCTTCCTCAACAAGCGGGGCAAGCGGCTGACCAGGCAGACCGTCTGGCAGGTGGTCAGGGATGCCGGCCGCCGGGCGGGCCTGAACAGACCCCTGCACCCCCACACCCTGCGGCACTCCTTCGCCACTCATCTGCTGGAGGGAGGCGCCGATGTGCGTTCGGTTCAGGAGCTGCTGGGCCACGCCTCGGTGACCACGACGCAGATCTACACACACGTCAGCCCCCAGGCCCTGATGGAGACCTACCAGACGGCCCATCCCCGCGCCCGCTGACCCGCCAACCCGCGAAAGCGGACGGAAACTTGATAGGGTAGAGGCATGCCTACGGATTTGTTAGGGCGCGAGTATGAGACGTTCGCTGCCCCGGAGCCTTTGAAACAGCACGGTCCGGCCCGTGTCCTCGCCATGTGCAACCAGAAGGGCGGCGTGGGCAAGACCACCTCATCCATCAACATCGCCGGGGCCATGTGCCAGTATGGGCGACGGGTGCTGATCGTGGACTTCGACCCCCAAGGCGCGGCCACCGTGGGCCTGGGCATCAACGCCAACAGCGTGGACAACACCATTTACACCGCCATGTTCGACACCTCCTTGGATGTTCACGAGGTGGTCCGGCACACCCGTTTTGACGGCCTGGACATCATCCCGGCCAACATTGACCTGTCGGCAGCCGAGATTCAGCTGGTCACCGAGGTCGGCAGGGAACAGGCCCTGGCGGCCACCATCCGGCCCCTGCGGCAGGAGTATGATGCCATCATCATCGACTGCCAGCCCTCGCTCGGTCTGCTGACCGTCAACGCGCTGACTGCTGCGGACGGGGTCATCATTCCCGTGGCGGCCGAGTTCTTCGCCCTGCGCGGCGTGGCCCTGCTCATGCAATCCATCGAGAAGGTCCGCAGCCGCATCAACCCCGACCTGCAGATCTACGGGGTGCTGGTCACCATGTACACCAAGACCCTGCATTCGGACGAGGTGCTTCAGCGCATCTACGAGGCCTTCAAGGGCAAGGTCCTGCACTCCATCATCAGCCGGTCCATCAAGCTGCCCGACGCCACGGTGGCCGGCGAGCCCATCACCATGTTCGCCCCCGAGCACAAGACCGCCAAGGAGTATCGGGAGGTCGCCCGGGAGCTGATCGCCCGCGGCATCGTGGCGTGAGCGGATCAGCGGACGGCTTTGCCGTCGACCTGGATGTCTACCAGGGGCCATTCGACCTGCTGCTGGGCATGCTGGCCAACCGCAAGCTCTCACTGACCGAGGTCTCGCTGGCCGCCATAACCGGGGAGTTTCTGGACTATGTGCGCACCCTGGACTTCGGCCAGGGGCTGGACCAGGCCAGCGCCTTCCTGGACGTGGCCTCGGTTCTGGTTGAGGCCAAGAGCGCCGCCCTCCTGCCTGTGGAGGACGAGTCCATGCGCGACCAGGCCTCCATGGATGCCCTCCGGGAGCGTGATCTGCTCTTCGCCAGGCTCCTGCAGTACCGGGCCTTCAAGCAGGCAGGGCAGGACTTTCGAGCCAGGCTGGCCGCCAACTCGGGCCGCTACCCGCACCCCGGCCATCTGGAGCCCCAGCTGGCCCATCTGCTGCCTGATCTGGTCTGGACCCTGAAGCCAGAGGATCTGGCCCTGCTCTGCGCCAACGCCCTGGTCAACGCTCCGGCCTCCCAGGTGCGTCTGGACCAGCTGCACGTGCCCCTGGTCGACCTGAACAAGGAGGCCGACCAGGTTCGCCAGGCCCTGCTGGCACAGCCCGGGCAGCCGGTGGCCTTCGCCGATCTGGTCGCCTCCTCCAAGGGCCGGGCGCAGGTGGTGGCCCGATTCCTGGCCGTGCTGATTTTCTTCAGGCAGGAACTGATCCAGTACCGTCAGGATGGCCCCTACCAGCCGCTCTACCTGCGCTGGGTTGGGCCGACACAGGAGCCGGAAACGGCCTTGATCAGTGAGGGGGACTTTGCATGAGCCAAACCTCGGCTCCCGATACCCGTCCCGAATACGTGGACTTTGACGTGCAGGACTTTCCCGGGGGGCTGGCCGCCTGCCTGGAGGCTATTCTGGTGGCCACTGACCGGCCGCTGACCGCAGAGGATTTCTCCCGGGTGCTGGCCGTGGATCCGGACCCGGTCAATGCCGCCCTGGAATCGCTGGCCGAGTCCTATGGCGACCGAGGATTCGAACTGCGTCGGACCGCCCGGGGCTGGCAGCTGACCAGCAGGGCCGCCTACCAGCCCGTGGTGGCGGCCTTCGTCAAGGACGGCCAGACAGCACGCCTCTCCCAGGCGGCCCTGGAGGCCCTGGCCATCGTGGCCTACCGCCAGCCCATGACCCGTGCCCAGGTGGGGCAGATCCGCGGGGTCAATTCGGACGGGGTCATCCGGGCCCTGCTGGTGCGCGGTCTGGTCCGCGAGGAGGGCCTGGACGAGCAGACCCACGCCGCGCTGCTGGTCACCACCGACCTCTTCCTTGAGCGGATGGGCCTGCAATCCTTGGAGGATCTGCCCTCCCTGGCCCCCTTCCTGCCCGACGAGGACTCGGTTCTGGCCCAGGCCCGCCAGGAGCTGTCCGAGCAGCTTCAGTCTCCGGATCCAGTCCAAGGTTCGCCCCAGGGCGAGGAGGAGTGATCACCTGTCACACAAGGCGGTTACACTTGTCTCTGTTTGTCCAATTCCGGGATAGCATTCACGAGAATGAGGTTTTGATGGCGGTACGCGGCGATATACGAAATGTGGCGATTGTGGCACACGTTGACCACGGCAAGACCACCCTGGTCAACGCCATGCTGCAGCAGTCGCACGTCTTCTCCGAGCGGGAGGAGGTGCCCGACCGGGTCATGGACTCCAACGACCTGGAGAAGGAGAAGGGCATCACCATCCTGGCCAAGAACACCGCCGTCAAGTACACAGGCCCACTGGCCGCCAAGCTGGGCGAGCCCGACGGCATCACCATCAACGTGGTGGACACCCCCGGCCACGCTGACTTCGGCGGCGAGGTGGAGCGCGGCATCTCCATGGTCGACGGCGTGGTCCTGCTGGTGGACGCCTCCGAGGGGCCCCTGCCCCAGACCCGCTTCGTCCTGCGCAAGGCCCTGGAGGCCAAGCTGCCCGTCATTCTGGTCATCAACAAGACCGACCGTCCCGATGCCCGCATCTCCGAGGTGGTCTCCGAGTCCACCGATCTGCTCCTGGGACTGGCCCAGGACGTGAGCGAGGAGGGAGTGGACCTGGATCTGGATTCCCTCCTGGACCTGCCGGTCATTTACTGCGCAGCCAAGGCAGGCAAGGCCTCCGTCAATCAGCCCGCCGACGGCGCCGTGCCCGACAACGACGATCTGGAGCCCCTCTTCGAGGCCATCCTGACCAACATTCCCGCCCCTGAGTACGAGGAGGGCGCCCCGCTGCAGGCCCATGTGACCAACATCGACGCCTCCGACTACCTGGGCCGCCTGGGCCTGGTGCGCATCTACAACGGCACCCTGAGCAAGGGCCGCCAGTACGGCCTGTCGCGCGTGGACGGATCCATCGAGAACTTCAAGCTGACCGAGATCCTGCGCACCAAGGGCCTGCAGCGCTCGCCAGTGGACGAGGCCGGCCCCGGCGACATTGTGGCTGTGGCCGGCGTGGAGGACATCATGATCGGTGAGACCATCGTCGACCAGGACGACCCCCGGCCCCTGCCTCTGATCCACGTGGACGACCCGGCCGTCTCCATGACCTTCGGCACCAACGATTCGCCCCTGGCCGGCACCGAGGGCAAGGACCACAAGCTGACCGCCCGCATGCTCAAGGACCGTCTGGACCGCGAGCTGATTGGCAACGTCTCCATCAAGGTGCTGCCCACCGACAGGCCCGACGCCTGGGAGGTCCAGGGCCGTGGCGAGCTGGCCCTGGCCATCCTGGCCGAGCAGATGCGCCGCGAGGGCTACGAGCTGACCGTGGGCCGCCCCCAGGTGGTCACCAAGACCGTGGACGGCAAGCTTCAGGAGCCCATGGAGTCCGACACCATCGACGTGCCCGAGGAGTACATGGGCGCGGTCACCCAGCTCATGGCCGACCGCAAGGGCCGCATGGAGACCATGACCAACCACGGCTCCGGCTGGGTCAGGATGCAGTTCACTGTGCCCTCCCGTGGCCTGCTGGGCTTCCGCACCGCCCTGCTGACCGCCACCCGCGGCACCGGCATCTCCGCTTCAATCTCCGCCGGCTACGCCCCCTGGGCGGGCGACATCAAGACCCGGCAGAACGGATCCATGGTCTCCGACCGATCCGGCAAGGCCAGCCCCTACGCCATGCAGAAGCTCCAGGCCCGGGGCGAGTTCTTCGTCAAGCCCCAGTCGCCCGTCTACGAGGGGCAGATCGTGGGCATCAACAACAAGCCCGGCGACCTGGACATCAACATCACCCTGGAGAAGCACATGACCAACATGCGTTCCTCCACCGCCGACGTGCTGGAGACCCTGACCCCGCCCATCGACATGAGCCTGGAGGAGTCCCTGGACTTCGCCAACGATGACGAGTGCGTGGAGGTGACCCCCGAGTCCATCCGCGTGCGCAAGATCATCCTGGACAGGGATGCCTGGTACAAGTGGAACGCCCGCCAGCGCAGGGCCAACAAGAAGTAACCCTTCTCCCACAATCAGATTCAGTCCGACCCGGCCGCCCCACGGTGACCGGGTCGGACTAGTCTTGTACCCATGAAGTCTCAGGTTTCCAAATCCAAGGATCAGGCCCCCTCCCATTCGGCGGGTGAGTCCGGCAAGAGGAGTCCTTTCCGCTGCCTGCTGGGCCTGCCCATCGGTCTGGCGGTGGGCGTACTGGGAACCCTGGTCCAGCGCTCCGGGGCCGCCCAGGGTCTGCCCTGGGGAATGGTCCTGGCCTATTTGCTGGTGGCCCTGGCCTCCTGGTGGGTTCGTTGCGACAGCGGCACCATGGGTCTGGCCCTGCATCTGGTGGCCTCGACGGTCACGGTCTGGCTGCTCTCCATGCGGGGGCCTGGCGGCGACGTGCTCATGCCCTACGCCGACTTCCCCACATTCTTTGCCAAGTACGCGGTCTTTCTCTGGATGGGCGGGCTGGTCCTGATCCAGACCCTGGCCATTTGCCTGCCGGCCTCCTGGTTTGCTGACGGTCCCCTGCGTCGTCAGGGGCGATCAGCATGAGCCAGGATCCGTCAGGAAAGCCGGCGACTGAACCCGGCCGGATTCCCCTGCACTTCCTGGGTCCCGAGGGGACCTTCACCCATCAGGCCGCTCTTGAGGCAGCCAACCTCATGGAGACAAGGCTGGACTGCAAGGCTGACTTGCGCCCCTGCTCGGATGCGGCTGCCATCGTGGCCGCTGTGGAGGAGGGCCGAGGCTGGGGAGTGCTGGCCTGGGAGAACAACGTGGAGGGCCATGTGGTGCCCAACATGGATGCCCTGATCGACGCTCAGTCAGTAGCGGGCTTCGGCATGGTCCGCCTGCCCATCGTCTTCGACGCCTTCGTCCGGGCTGGCCATGATTCCCTGCGCCAGGTCGCCGCCCATCCCCATGGACTGGCCCAGTGCAAGGGCTTCATCACAGAGACCGGCCTCAATCCGGTGACGGCCAACTCCAACGCTGCGGCCTGCCGTGATCTGGGCCCCGATCAGGTGGCTCTGGGTCCTCGCATCTGCGGGAGCCTCTACGGACTGGAGACCTACCGGCGCGAGGTGCAGGACTATCAGGGGGCCCGTACGGACTTTCTTCTGCTGGCTGCACGGGATCAGGCCGCCCAGCTGGCACGCCGTCTGGCGCCGGGCGGGGATTTCGAGTCCATCGTCACCTTCATCCCCCTGAATACGGGGCCGGGCGTGCTGGCCAACCTGCTGGACCGCCTGCGCGATGCGGGCCTGAACATGACCTCATTCATGTCCCGGCCCATCAAGGGGCACGACGGGACCTACAGCTTCGTAGCCAGCATCGACGCCGCGCCTTGGCAGAAGGAGCTCCATCAGGTGCTGGCCGACCTGCTGGACAGGGGGGACTGGCTCAAGACCCTGGCGGTCCATCCGCGCACCCCGCATCCAGCGCCCCCCATCCGTGAATGGATGCTGCCCAGGGCGGGGGCCTTCCGGGGCGAGGACCCCGACACCGAGACGATCAGCAAGGAGTTGTTATGGTAGATGAATCCGCGTCTTTTCCGCACATGGACCTGTCCGGTCCCGAGCATATGCACCCCATGGCGGGCATGGCCGCCTCGCCGGTGCTGACCTCGGCCCACAAGATCGCCGTGGCGGGGCTGGGTCTGATCGGCGGATCGCTGGCCCGCCGCCTGGCCGCCCGGGGCCGGTTCGTGATCGCATGGAACCATAATGACCGTCCCTACGAGCAGGCCCGCAGCCAGGGGATCCATTGCGTGGACACCCTGGAGGAGCTGGCCAAGGGCAAGGCAGACGTGCTGGTGCTGGCCACCCCCCTGCGGGCCATGCCCGACGTGCTCCAGGCCCTGGCTCCGGTGTTGACCCGAGGCACCACCCTGACCGACGTGGGCAGTGTCAAGGGGCCGGTCCGCCGTCAGGTCGAGCAGGCAGGTCTGGCCGATCGGTATGTAGGGGCCCATCCCATGGCCGGCAGCGAAGGCTCCGGCTATGAGGACTCGGACCCGGCCCTCTTGGAAGATGCCCTCTGGGCTCTCTGCGTCGATGAACATACGGACTACAGCCGCTTTTTGACCGTGGCCGACATGGTTACCCAGGGGCTGGGCAACCGGCTGATCGCCCTGGACGATGCCACCCATGACCGGGCTGCGGCACTGATCTCGCACATGCCCCATGTGGTGGCCACCGCCCTGGTCAACATGCTGACGAAGTCGCCTGACCGCCGTGTGGCCTCGGCCCTGGCGGCCGGATCCTGGCGGGACATGACCCGTGTGGCCCTGACCGATCCTGAGCGGACCCGGGCCATGGTGGAGGAGAACGCCGGCCAGGTGGCCGACCTGCTGGATGACTTGGCCGAGAATTTGCAAGACATGGCCTCTCTCTTGCGGGACCAGGAGCCGGAGGCCGATGAAAAGCGCCAGGACTTCTTCCTCCAGGCGGACCCCTTCCGGCGCTACAAGGCCGCCCTGGGCGACCGGGAGCAGACGCCCACCACCGACCTTGAATTGGATCCGCAGGAGGGCAACTGGCGGCAGGAGCTGCTGGATTCAGCCCTGCGCGGCGAGCAGGTCTCGGCCTTCCTGACCACCAGCCGGGCCCGGGTGCTGCACCCGCCGGTCATCGACTGAGATCAGGTGGGTCCGGGCGGGGCGAACGGCGTTCCGGAACCGGCTTCAGGGCCACCATGTCTTCTGCTGGCAGGGTCACACGTTCCCCGGGACGCGACCCATTGGCCGCCGGGTCCCTGTCCAGGATCAGCCGATGTCCGTCCCAGTCGACCACATGGCCCACGTAGTCTCGGAACTTGGGCCTTCCATCCTCCGGGTCCGACCCCAGGGCGATCCTGACCACCAGCCGCGCTCCGGCCGGTATGGTTGCTGGCAAACGCATGGCCATCCACCTCCTGGGCCAGTATCGCCTGCGGCTGCGACGAGGATGAAAGCGCCTAAACTGTATTGCACATACTGCACAGTCAAGCGAAGGGAGCGCCATCGGTGGATCAGTATCTGCAGGACTTCACCGACTATCTTTCCCGGGTGGCAGGCAAGAGTCCCAACACCGTGCGATCCTACCGGGCCGACCTGTCGGGCTTTCTGCATCTGATGCGTCTGCACGGCATCGATGACCCCGCGCAGATCGACCTGGCCACCATCAGGTCCTGGCTGGCCCACGAGGCATCGACCCACGCCCGCTCGACCATGGCCCGGAAGACAGCCGCACTGAGGTCCTTCTTCGGCTGGCTGAGCAGGCACGGCCGGATCAAGACCGACCCCACCCTGGCCCTGAGCAGCCCCAAGCAGTCCGAGCACCTTCCACGGATCCTGACGCACGACCAGGCCCGCACCCTGATGGATACGGTCGACCATGATCCGGTCGAGCCCCGGCAGGACGAGGATGTCCAGGCGGCCTTGCAGGTGCGGGATGCGGCCATGCTGGAGCTGCTGTACGCCACGGGCATGCGTGTGGCCGAACTCTGCGGGCTGGACCTGGATGACGTGAACCGGCACAGCCGCACCGTAAAGGTTCTGGGCAAGGGTTCCAAGGAGCGGGTCCTGCCCTATGGCCTGCCCGCCGATCGCGCCCTGGATCGCTGGCTGGGGGAGGGGCGGCCGGTCCTGGCGGGCTCAACGGCCAAATCGGCCCGCAAGGCAGGTCAGGCCCTTTTCCTGGGTCAGCTTGGCGGCAGGGTTGGCCAGCGGCAGGTCCGCAAGGTGGTCCACCAGGCGGCCGGTCAGGCCGGAGTGCCCGACATCGCCCCCCATGCCCTGCGGCACTCGGCCGCCACGCACATGCTGGATGGGGGAGCCGACCTGCGCGAGGTTCAGGAGATGCTGGGCCATTCCTCCCTGCGGACCACCCAGCGCTACACCCACGTCTCCATCGAGCAGCTGCGGGCCCGGTACAGGCAGGCTTTTCCAAGGGCCTGAAATCCGGCAAATGAGACAGGACTTGTCTTGGGAAACATCCCGGTATCAGAATATGGCGTATTGTAACTTGGACATCGGTCAAAGATTTTCGGGATACAGGCGAGACGTTGACAACCAGCTAAAGGGGAGCGGCAGGAATGAAGAGAAGTTCACAGCTCACAGTGGTGTCAGCGTTCATCTGTGCCTTGGCGCTCTTGGCCAGCGGCTGCGGCAGCGGAGGCAGCAGCACCAATACCGAGGGTGCCGAGCAGTCGTCCAGCAGCGAGCCCAGCAGCAACGCCGTGGTGTCGGTCCGTGGGTGCGAGCCGGCCAATCCGCTCATTCCCAGCAGCACCGCGGAAAGCTGCGGCGGGCAGGTCGTGGATGCCATCAGCTCCAAGCTGGTTCGCTTCGATGGCCAGGGCAAGGCCCACAACGATCTGGCCTCGGAGATCAAAGGCAACGACGACATGTCCCAGTACAGGATCACCCTGGCTGACGGGCGCAAGTTCTCGGATGGCACTCCCATCACCGCCAAGTCCTTCACCAGGGCCTGGTCCTGGAGCGCCAATGTGTCCAACGGCCAGCTGAGCGCCAGCTTCTTCTCCAATATCAAGGGCTTTGATGACCTGCAGAAGCAGGGAGCGCCTGCGGATGCCCAGTTCTCCGGATTGAAGGTCATCGATGACAAGACCTTCACCGTGGACCTCATTTCGCCCTCGTCCACCTTCCCCATTCAGGTGGGCTATACCTCTTTTGCGCCCCTGCCTGAATCCTTCTACAAGAATCCCAAGGCCTACGGGGAGAATCCGGTCAGCTCGGGTCCTTACACGTTTGAGTCCTGGCAGCACAACGCCATGATCAAGCTTCGCAAGAACAACGACTACGGCGGGGAGGTCAAGGTTCAGAACGGCGGCATCGACTACAAGGTCTACACTGACTTGAATTCTGCCTATTCCGATGTGCAGGCGGGCAACCTGGATGTGATCGACAGGATTCCCACCTCCGCTGTCAAGACGTTCATGACCGACAGCATGGTTCAGAGTTATAACAAGCCCGGCTCCACCCTGCAGATGTTCACCATTCCTACCACGATGGAGCATTTCGGCCAGGATCAGGAGGGCCACCTGCGCCGCCTGGCCATCTCCATGGCCATTGACCGGAAGATGTTGATCGACAAGGTCCTGGGCGGTCTGGGCGTGCAGCCCACCGACTTCACCGCGCCGACCATCCCAGGCTATGCCAAAGGTCTCAAGGGTTCGGACAACCTCAAGTACAACGCCAAGAAGGCCAGGGAGTACTGGGCCAAGGCCGATGCCATCAGCAAGTGGCCGGCCGACAAGAGCTTCCAAATGCTTTACAGTTCGGATGGCGGAGCCAAGGACTTCTACGACGGCATGGCCAACTCCATCAAGAACACGCTGGGCATCAAGGCCGAGGCCACTCCCGTGCCCACCTTCAGCGAGTTCCGTGGCAACATCAAAAAGCGCCTCTATAACAATGCGGCTTTCAGGTCCTCCTGGTCACCCGACTATCCATCGCCTGAGAGCTATCTGATGAGCAACTTCGCCAGCTCGGCGGCCGATGGCAACGGATCCAACGACGGCGACTACAAGAACCCCAGGTTCGACGCCCTGCTCAAGCAGGCTGCCAAGGCCAAGGACACCGATGAAGCCAACAGGCTCTTCCAGCAGGCTGAGGAGATCCTTCTGCAGGACATGCCGGCGGTTCCGCTCTATTATGGAAACAACATTGGCGCCTCCGCCAAGAAGGTCCATGGGATGCGTCTGGGCTGGGATGGCTATCCGATCTTCCCGGAGCTGTCCAAGGACCAGTAATGATCGTGCCGGAAACGGCATGAACCGCCGTCGATGACTGGCGGTTCGGGAAACCAACCAAAGGAAAGAGCAAGATATATGAAGAAGCAATCGGCCCTGACCATTGCGGGTGCCGGACTGTGCGTCATGGCGCTCACGCTGGGCGCCTGCGGCGGATCCGGCGGATCCGGCTCCTCTGCCCAGGGGACCAACGGCGGCAGCTCGAATGCCGTCATCTCGGTCTTCAATCCTGAGCCGGCCAATCCGCTCATCCCCAGCATGACCAACGAGGTGGGCGGTGGCAACCCCATCGACGTCATGTTCTCCAAGCTGGTCCGTTTTGACGACAAGGGCAAGCCGGTCAACGAGATCGCCAAGCAGATCAAGGCCAACGAGGACAACACCCAGTACACCGTGACCATCAATGACGGCTGGAAGTTCTCGGATGGCACCCCGGTCACCGCACAGTCCTTCACCAAGGCCTGGTCCTGGGCGGCCGACATTGCCAACAAGCAGCTGGGCGCCAGCTTCTTCGCCAACATCAAGGGCTATGACGATCTGCAGAAGGAGGGCACCCCTGGCGATGCCCAGCTGTCCGGCCTGAAGGTCATCGACAACAAGACCTTCACCGTTGACCTGACTTCGCCCTCCTCCACCTTCCCCATCCAGGTGGGCTACACCGCCTTTGCGCCCCTGCCCGAGTCCTTCTACAAGGACACCAAGGCCTTCGGCGAGAAGCCGGTGACCGTGGGACCCTACAAGTTCCAGTCCTGGGAGCACAACAAGGCCATAAAGCTGGTCAAGGATCCTTCCTACAAGGGCGGCATCAAGGTCAAGAACGGCGGCGTGGAGTTCCGCTCCTACACCGATGCCACCGCAGCCTACCGCGATGTGCAGGCCGGCAACCTGGACGTGCTGGACACCCTGCCCGCCTCGGCTCGCAAGACCTTCCAGACCGATAACACGGTCCAGGCCATCAACGATCCGGGTTCGGTCATCCAGATGTTCACCATCCCCACCTACATGAAGCACTTCGGCCAGGATCAGGAGGGCAAGCTCCGTCGCCAGGCCATCTCCATGGCCATCGACCGGCCGACCATCATCAAGAAGGTGCTGTCCGGAACCGCCAAGGAGGTCCACGACTTCACCGCCCCCGTCATCCCCGGCTACTCAACCAGCATCAAGGGATCCGACGTGCTCAAGTACAACCCGTCCAAGGCCAAGGAGCTCTGGGCTGAGGCCAACAAGATCTCCCCCTGGGGCGAGGGCGACAGCTTCAAGATCGCCTACAACGCCGACGGCGCCCACAAGGAGATCTATGACGCCGTCACCAACTCCATCAAGAACGCCCTGGGCATCCAGGCTTCGGGCAACCCTCTGCCCACCTTCAGCGAGTTCCGCTCCAACGTGCAGAACCGCAAGTTCACCGACTCGGCCTTCCGCTCCGGCTGGCAGCCCGACTACCCCTCGCCCGAGAGCTACCTGTCCAGCAACTTCGCCAGCTCGGCAGCCAACGGCAACGGGTCCAACGACGGCGACTACAAGAACCCCGAGTTCGACGGCCTGATGGACAAGGCAGCCTCCGCCAAGAGCATCGACGAGGCCAACAAGATCTACCAGCAGTCCGAGGAGCTGCTCTTCCGCGATCTGCCCGCAGTCCCGCTCTACTACCAGAACTCCAACGGCGTGGCCGCCAAGAACATCCAAGGATTCTCCTTCACCTGGAAGGGCGTCCCTGCTTACTACAACATCAGCAAGTGAGGTGACGGGAGCCTGAATCCCGCACCTGACAGCTGACACCCCCGGGCCGGCACGGAAGGATCCACTCCGCGCCGGCCTTGGCGTCTTTGCACCCCTGTTGAGGTGTGCTGGTAGACTCAAACAAGAATTTTTGCGGCGGCCCCGATCCCCATGCCGATCCCGGTCGCGGATGACAAAGGAGAATAGCCGATGGGAAAATATCTTCTGCGACGTATTCTGCAGATGATCCCCGTCGTTCTCGGCACGACACTGCTGATATACGCGCTGGTCTTCGCGCTTCCCGGCGACCCTGTGGCCGCCATGTTCGGAGACAAGCCGGTCAATCAGGCCGTTGCCGCACAGATACGTTCGGAATACAATCTCGACAAGCCCTTCATCGTGCAGTACGTGCTCTTCCTGAAGAACGCGCTGACCCTGAACTTCGGCAACACCTTCGCCGGCCAGCCCGTGATCAGCGTGATCGGCAGGGCCTTCCCGGTGACCATCAAGCTGGCCCTGATGGCCTTCGTCTTCGAGGGCGTCTTCGGCGTGATCTTCGGCATCATCGGCGGCCTGACCAAGGGCAAGTGGTCGGACAACATCATCCTGGTCCTCTCCCTGCTGCTGATTTCGGTGCCTACCTTCGTCACCGGCTTCATCCTGCAGTACCTGTTCGGCGTCAAATGGCATCTGCTGCCAGCCACAGCCGGGGCCAATCCGGGCTTCATTGACCTGCTCATGCCGGCCATTGTGCTGGGGTCGGTGTCCATGGCCTCCATCATCCGTCTGACCAGGACGGAGATCACCTCCAACATCTCCGAGGACTACGTGCGCACGGCCCGGGCCAAGGGCATGAGCAACCGGTCCGTCATCGTGCGGCATGTGCTGCGCAACTCCCTGATCCCCGTGGTCACCTACCTGGGCGCCGACATCGGCGGACTCATGGGCGGGGCCATGATCACCGAGCGCATCTTCAACATCCAGGGTGTGGGCAACACCCTTTACCAGGCCATCCTGAGGGGCGAAGGCACCCTGGTGGTCTCCATCGTGACCATTCTGGTCCTGATCTTCGTCATCACCAGCCTCCTGGTCGACCTGCTCTACGCAGTGCTCGATCCGCGGATCCGGTATGCGTGAGGGAGAGGGACCGACTATGAGTGAAACGGCAATGAACGAGTCAAGCGAACAGAACGAAAGCCAGGCCCGCGTCTACTTTCCCGACCCCTTGCCGGGGCAGGAGCGGTTCGTGGCCCCCGTCGACGAGACGCCCCTGCGCGAGGTGGACTCGGTGGATGAGGACGTGCCGCCCACCAGCATGTGGGCCGACGCCTGGAAGACCCTGAGGCGCAACCCGCTCTTCATCATCTCCGCAATCCTGGCGATCGTGGTCATCCTGGTGGCCCTCTTCCCCAACCTCTTCGCCAGGCAGGACCCCATGGCCTGCAGCCTGTCCGACTCCTTGGAGCCCGGCCGGCCCGGGCACCCCTTCGGCTTCGACCTGCAGGGCTGCGACGTCTACAGCCGCGTCATCCACGGGGCCCGGACCTCGGTGGCCATCGGCATCATGACCACCATCCTGGTCACCGCCTTCGGCGGCCTCATCGGCGCCATCGCCGGTTTCTTCGGAGGCTGGGTTGACGCAGTGCTCAGCCGCATCACCGACATCTTCTTCGCCATCCCCATGATCCTGGGCGCCATCGTGCTCCTGCAGATGTTCCGCACCTCCACCTCCCTGTGGAAGATCATCCTGACCCTGACCCTCTTCGGCTGGGTCAACATGGCCCGCATCACCCGCAGCGCCGTCCTGGAGGCCAAGAACCTGGAGTTCAACACCGCATCCACGGCCCTGGGCTCCACGCCCCTGCGCAACCTCTTCAGGCACATCATGCCCAACTCCCTGGCCCCGGTCATCGTCATGGCCACCATGTCGCTGGGCACCTACATCGTCTCTGAAGCCACGCTGAGCTTCCTGGGCATCGGCCTGCCCTCCACCGTGGTCTCCTGGGGCGGGGACATCTCGACGGCCCAGAACCTCCTGACCACCAACCCCTCGGTCCTCTTCTATCCCTCCGCAGCCCTGGCCATCACCGTGCTGGCCTTCATCATGATGGGCGACGCGGTCAAGGATGCATTGGATCCCAAGAGCAGAACGGCCTGAGTGGAGGAAGCATGACTGAAGCAGACAAGAACATGACCACCAATCAGGAGCAGCAGCCTCTGCTCGACGTGCGGGACCTGCAGGTGGACTTCACCGCCGATGGGCGCACCGTCCATGCGGTTCGCGACGCCTCCTTCAACGTCTACCCCGGCCAGTGGGTGGCCATCGTGGGGGAGTCCGGCTCGGGCAAGTCCACCTCGGCCATGGCTGTGCTGGGCCTTCTGCCCGGCACCGGCAAGGTGACCGGCGGCAGCATCCGGCTCAAGGGCCGCGAGCTGGTGGGCCTGGACCGCAAGGACTACGAGGCGCTGCGCGGCTCCCAGGTGGGCCTGGTCCCGCAGGACCCCATGAGCAACCTGAACCCGGTCTGGCGCATCGGCTCCCAGGTCAAGGAGGCGCTGACCGCCAACCACATGGACGTCTCCAGGGAGAAGCGCTCCCGGCTGGCCAAGGCCCTGGCCAGCGACGAAGAGGTGACCCTCAAGAAGTCCGACGACGAGCTCTTCATCTCCTCCAAGGACCTGCCTGGCCTGCTGGAAGCCGCCCGTCAGGCCCTGAGCGATGCCGGGGTCGCCGACGTGGACAAGACCATGGAGGCTATGAAGGCCGAGTGGGATGTGGGCTCCGAGACCCGCTGGGGCGTGGCCAAGTCCCTGATCGACGCCGGTGTGGATGACGATGCGGCCTGGACGCTGGCCAAGGAGCATGTGACCGGCTCGGACATGGACGACCGCATCGCCGGGCTGCTGTCGGAGGCCGGTCTGCCCGAGGCCGCCACCAGGGCCCGGCAGTATCCGCATGAGTTCTCCGGCGGCATGCGCCAGCGTGCCCTGATCGCCATCGGCCTGGCCTCCCGGCCCGACCTGCTGATTGCGGACGAGCCCACCAGCGCCCTGGATGTGACCGTCCAGAAGCGGATTCTGGACCACCTGCGCAGCCTCACCGAATCCCTGGGCACCGCCGTGCTCTTCATCACCCACGACCTGGGGCTGGCGGCCGAGCGCGCCCAGCACATCGTGGTCATGTACCGGGGCCAGGTGGTGGAGTCCGGGCCCAGCCTGGAGGTCCTGCAGCACCCCCAGCACCCCTACACCAAGCGGCTGGTTCAGGCCGCGCCCTCGCTGGCCTCCCAGCGCATCATCTCCGCCAAGCAGCGCGGCCAGGATGCTGAAGACCTGCTGGAGCACCACGTCAAGGGCGAGAGCACCCTGGAGCGCAGCGAGCACGTCATTACCGTGGAGCACCTGACCCGCGAGTTCAGGCTGCCCCGGCGCAAGGAGATGTTCAAGGCCGTGGACGACGTCTCCTTCTCGGTCAAGCGGGGGACCACCCTGGCCATCGTGGGGGAGTCGGGCTCCGGCAAGTCCACCGTGGCCAACATGGTCCTGCACCTGCTCAAGCCCACCTCGGGCCGGGTGACCTACGAGGGCCAGGACATCGCCGGCTTCGGCAGCCACGAGCTCATGGAGTTCCGCCGGCACGTGCAGCCGGTCTTCCAGAACCCCTACGGCTCCCTGGACCCCATGTACTCCATCTACCGCTCCATCGAGGAGCCCCTGCGCATCCACAAGATCGGCAACGCCAAGTCCCGGCAGAAGAGGGTCAAAGAGCTGCTGGACATGGTGGAGATGCCCGAGTCGGTCATGGGGCGTTACCCCAACGAGCTCTCCGGCGGACAGCGTCAGCGCATCGCCATCGCCCGGGCCATGGCCCTGAATCCGGATGTGATCATCTGCGACGAGGCCGTCTCCGCCCTGGACGTGCTGGTCCAGGACCAGGTGCTGCGGCTGCTCAACGATCTGCAGGCCGAGCAGGGGCTCAGCTACCTGTTCATCACCCACGATCTGGCCGTGGTCAGGCAGATCGCGGACGAGGTGGTGGTCATGCAGCACGGCCGGCTGGTGGAGCACGCCACCACGGACGAGGTCTTCGACCACCCCCAGCGCCAGTACACCAAGGATCTGCTGGACGCCATCCCCGGCGGCAAGCTGCGCCTGGGTCTTGACTAGGTATCCTTTGCACAGACTCACAAGGAAATGAGGCATCATGGGATTGTTCGGTTTCGGCAAAAAACGCGCCAAGCGGCAGGCTGAGGAGGCCGTCGAGGAGTCCAAGGAGCTCGACGAGTCCAAGGACGCTGAGGAGTCCACAGAGAAATCCGACCAGACCTCTCAGGCTGACCGTGATGAAGCCGAGCAGAGCGGGAAGGGCCCCTGGGACAGCATGGATTCCGAGGCCCCCGACACCGACGAGTACCTGGACATCGGCGCCCTGATGCTGCCCTTCCTTAAGGGCAGCGAGCTGAGGCTCAAGGCCAACTCGCAGACCGGCGACGTGCTGGGAGCCACCATCACCTACGGGTCCTCCAGTCTGGAGCTGGAGCCCTTTGCTGCCCCCAAGTCCCTGGGCCTCTGGGACGAGGTCCGGGCCGACCTGCTCAAGGCCAACCCCTCCTGCAAAGAGGTGGACGGCGTCTTCGGCAAGGAGCTGACCCTGCCCGTCAAGGTCAAGGGCAAGAACATGCTGACCCGGGTGGTGGGCATCGACGGACCCCGCTGGATGCTGCGAGGCATCTTCTCCGGCCCTGCAGCCAAGGGCGGCAAGGAGAAGGATGTGCTCGACGGCTACCTGGCCGACCTGGTGGTGGTCCGTGGCGATGAGCCCCTGGCCCCCCGGGACCTGGTTCCCATGCATGCGCCCGTCACCCCCAACCAGCGCCGGGGAGAAGCCGAAGACCCGGAGTCCAAGGACGATGAAAGCGCGCAGATCCCCGGCAGGCCAGAGGGCCCCTTCGACTCGGACCAGCAGACCGAGGTGAAGACCACCCTGTCGCGCGGACCCATGTTCTCGGAGATCCGCTAAGGCTGTGAAGCAGAAGCATTCCGGGCTGGCGGCGCTGGCCGACGACGACTTCTCCGTCATGGAGGCCATCGGCGGATGGCGGGGGATCGTCGAGTCCCTGCTGCCGGGGCTGGTATTTCTGGTTGTCTTCCTGGCCACCGGCCATCTGGGTCTGACCGTGGCGGTTTCGGCGGCCCTGGCCGTTGTGCAGCTCCTGATTCGTCTGGTCCAGCGGCAGTCCTTTCTGGGTGCGCTGACCGGTCTGCTTTCGGTGGGCATCTGCCTGGTGGCCGCATGGCTGACCCGGGATGCCCGCAATTATTATCTGCCAGGATTTTTGACCAACGGATTCTGGATCATCGTTCTTGGGGCCTCGCTGCTGGCACGGACGCCCGGCATCGGCCTGCTGGTGGAGTATCTGCGCCGACCCGTCGTCTCAGGCTGGAGGCAGTGGCTGGACTCCTGGCGCAGTGAACCGGACCTGGTTCGGGCCTATAATCAGGCCACCCTGGTCTGGATCGCCGTCTTCGCGCTGCGCCTGCTGGTCCAGGTGCCGCTCTACCTGGCCGGTTCCGTCGGGTTTCTGGGCGCTGCACGCCTGATTCTGGGCCTGCCCCTGTTTGCCCTGGGCATCTGGATCAGCTGGCTGCTGATCGGCGGGCCCTACCATCGTCGCCAGGCTGACCAGATTCAGGCCGACCAGGAGGTTCATGCCGATCATGACTGAGACCAGGGTTCGTCTGCGCATCGAACGCTATGCCGACCAGGGCCGTTGCGTAAGCCACCTGGAGGACGGCCGGGTGGTCTTCGTCCGCTTCGCCCTGCCCGGGGAGCTGGTGGAGGTCCTCCTGGACGAGCCTCACGGCCGGGCCGGCAGATTCGCCACGGGCGAGGTCACCAAGGTGCTGGAGGCCAGCCCTGATCGCCGCCAACCCGTCTGGCCCCTGGCTGGACCCTTGGCCTGGGGCGGCGGCCTCGGTGGGGCCGATCTGATACACGTCAGCCTGCCCGGTCAGCTAGCTTGGAAGGCCGATCTGATCGGTCAGCAGATGGCCCGTCTGGGCGGGGTGGACGTCCAGGTGCCGGTGGCCCGGGTGCCGGGCGATGAGGAGCTGGGCGGCCTGCACTGGAGGACCCGAATCGAGCTGGTGGCCGACGATCAGGGCCGCCCCTCCATGCGTCGTCGGGGATCGCATGACCGCCTGCCGATTCAGACCATGCCCCTGGCTACCCAGGAGCTGCTGGACCTGGCCGACGAACTGGGCATCTGGGAGGGCGGCCTGCCGGCGGATGCCCGCATACGCTTGGCCGTGCCCCAGCCGCGCGACGGGGGACCGGTTGGAGATAACTATGCTCTGCTGGTGGATGACCGCCTGAGACAGGGGAGCCGCCTGCTGATAGAGCGGCTGGAGGCGGGATCAGGACCTGTGTATCAGGTCCGGGCCGACGGATTCTGGCAGGTCCACCGTCAGGCACCGGTCGTGCTGACCAAGGCGGTCCTGGACCAGGCCAGGCAGGCCCTGGACGGGGTGGCCGAGCCGGTCGTCTGGGACCTCTACTGCGGATCAGGGCTCTTCACCCTGCCCCTGGCCGCTCTGGCCGACGGACGGGCCCTGCTCCTGGCCGTGGAGGGGTCCGCCGGAGCCATTGCCAGTGCGAAAAACAACGTGAAGCAGGCCGGACTGGACCGGGTGGCCCTGCGTCGGGGGGACGTGGCCAAGATCCTGGCTGGCGGTGCGCCCAAGGGGCTGGGACATCCCGACCTGATCCTGCTGGATCCACCCAGGGCCGGCGCCAAGGCTCAGGTCTGCCGGCTACTGGCCGCCAGCGGGGCTGGGACTATCATCTATGTGGCCTGCGACCCGACCAGCCTGGCCAGGGATACGGCCACACTGATTTCCCTGGGCTACAGCCCCAAGCACCTCGAGGCCTTTGACATCTACCCGATGACCCACCACGTGGAGACCCTGGCGGTCTTCACCCGCACGGCGGGAAGGCGGCGCTGACATGAGCCGCGCCGGGCAAGTCTTGGCAGCGGTCAGACGGCTGGCGGGTCTGCTGCTGGCGGTCGCTCTGCTGGCAGGCCTGCTCATGCTGACCGGCTGCGCCCCCAAGGACAGGGCCGTGGGCGACTCCTGGCATGAGGGCACCGTGCCCCACGACGGCGTGGATCGCTCCGATACGCTCGTAGCTTTGATCGGCTGCCCGCAGGAGGGCGGCAAGGACCCGGATGCAGGTCTTGACAGCCGCATCCTGGCATCCTTGAAGGCGGAGCGGATGAAGGGCTATTTCTCCTCAGCGCAGTCCACCAGCGATCAGCAGGATGGGGTGCAGGATGCCATCAACCGCGGGGTCAGCCTGATTCTGATCCGCCGGCCCGGAGCCGGCGACTGGACCCCGGCCCTGAAGGCAGCCCGGAAGGCAGGCATTCCTGTGGTAGAGTTCGCTCAAAGCGCCAAGGCTTGGACCCCTGACCCAGGTAGGCTCTACTATGCGGCTACGGTTCACCCGGTCGATCCTGCCGGGAATCCACACGCGCCCCTGCTGGCTGACGCCCTGCAGACCATCGTGGACGACGGACCGCATGAAAGGATAATGGCCGTGCGCCTGAGCGCCGACTGAGAGGGGGGCCAAGGATGAGCACAGGCAGTGAGCAAGTGCAGACAGCGGGCACAGGCTTTCCGGACACCGACCGGCCGGGGCTGAGTTCCCAGGAGGTGGAGCGGCTGAAGGCCCAGGGGCTGGTCAACGTCTCCCAGGATCAAACCTCCCGCAGCCTGGGCCAGATCATCCGCGACAACGTCTTCACCCTCTTCAACGGGATCATCCTGACCGCCATGGTGGTGGTCCTGCTGACCGGGCAGTGGAAGGACGCGGTCTTCGGCCTGATCATCATCATCAACACCGGCATCGGCGTGGCCACCGAGCTCAAGGCCAAGCACACCCTGGACGGGCTGTCCATCCTGGTGGCCTCCGACTATACGGTGCGCAGGGATGGGCGCAACCTGACCGTGCCCCACGATGCCATCGTCAAGGGGGATCTGCTCTGGATCCGTTCCGGGGACCAGGTGCCCGCCGACGCGCAGATCATCGACACCTACGGCCTGGAGCTGGACGAGTCCATGCTGACCGGCGAATCGCGCACGGTCAAGCACAAGCCGGGGGACCAGGTCTACTCGGGCTCCACGGCCGTCTCGGGCATGGCCCTGGCCCAGGTGACCGCCGTGGGCGCCGACTCCTACGCCGCCACGCTGACGGCCAAGGCCAAGGTCTACAAGAAGGTCCACTCCGACCTGAACGAGGGCATCAACACCATCCTCAAGGTCATGACCATAGTGGTCATTCCCCTCTGCCTGCTGCTCATCTTCACCCAGATGCGGACCGTGGGCGGCTTCCAGACGGCCCTGGCCACCGGAGCCTGGCGGCAGGCCGTGGTGTCCGCCGTGGCCGGGGTCGTGGGCATGATCCCCGAGGGGCTGGTCCTCTTGACCTCCCTGAACTTCGCCCTGGCCGCCATCCGCCTGGCCCGCCACCAGACCCTGGTCCAGCAGATGGAGTCCGTGGAGACCCTGGCCCGGGTGGACGCCCTGAACCTGGACAAGACCGGCACCATCACCGACGGGGGCATCGTCTACGACGACCTGCACCCGCTGGCCGAGGATCTGCCGGCCCAGCAGCTGCGGCAGGCCCTGGTGGACGTCTGCGCGGAGGAGAGCCCCAACGCCACCGGACGGGCCATCCTCAAGGGGATGGACGACCTGCGCCCGGGCAGGGCCGTCAGCCGCCTGCCTTTTTCTTCGGCCCGCAAGTGGAGCGCCGTGGCCGACCGGTCCGGCAGAATCTGGTACTTCGGCGCCCCGGAGGTGCTCCTGGCATCCCAGGCGGGCAGCTGGCCCCAGGTGGACCAGCAGGTGGCCGACCTGGCCGACCGTGGCTACCGGGTGCTGATGCTGGCCGCCCCCGATGGGTACCCGAGCACCGACCAGCCTGACTACTTCACCAGCAGCCCCGACCTGCCCGGGAACCTCAAGCCCCTGGCCCTGATCACCTGCTCGGAGCACATCCGCGACGACGCCGCCGAGACCCTGGCCTGGTTCCGCCAGCAGGGCGTGCGCTGCCGGGTCATCTCGGGCGACAACCCGGCCACTGTGGCGGCCATCGCCAACAAGGTGGGCCTGACCGGCGACCGGGCCCCCAGGGCCATGGATGCCCGCCAGCTGCCCGAGGACACCGCAGCCCTGGCCGAGGTCCTGGAGGATGTGGACGTGCTGGGCCGGGTCCTGCCCGACCAGAAGAAGGCCATCGTCCAGGCCCTGCACCTGAAGGGCCATACGGTGGCCATGACCGGCGACGGGGTCAACGACTCCCTGGCTCTGAAGGAGGCGGACCTGGGCATCGCCATGGGCAATGCGGCGGCCGCCACCAAGGCCGTGGCCCAGCTGGTCCTGGTGGATTCGCGCTTCTCCCACCTGCCCGACGTGGTGGCCCGGGGCCGGCAGGTCATGGCCAACATGGAGCGTGTGGCCGGCCTCTTCCTGGTCAAGACCGTCTACTCGGCCCTGATCTCCCTGGGCGTGGTCCTGACCGGCATTCCCTTCCCCTACCTGCCCCGGCACATCACCTACATCGGCGCCCTGACCATCGGCACGCCGGCCTTCTTCCTGGCCCTGGCCCCCAACACCAGGCGCTACCGGCCCGGCTTCCTGAAGCGTGTGGTCGCCTTCGCCCTGCCCTCGGGCATCGCCACGGCTTTGATTGTGCTGGCGGCGGCCTGGAGCCTGCCCGGCCTGCTGGGACTGGACCTGGCCCGGCCCGGCGACCTGGGGCGCTGGCGGTCGGTCTGCGCCATCGTCCTCTTCTGCATGGGCGTGCTGGTCCTGACCCAGGTGGCCCGGCCCCTGCGCTCCTGGAGGGGCCTGCTGGTTCTCTTCTTCGCCGCAGCCGGGGTGATCGGGGCCCTGATCCCCATGGTGGCGCGGTTCTTCGCCATCAGCCTGCCCACTGGTCCGGCCCTGGCCGCCACCGTGGCCTTCGCCCTGGCGGGTGCCCTGCTCATGGTCCTGGCCGTCCTGGGCTATCCGGCATGCGCACGTTACATCCGTCAGGTAACACATAGGCGCTAAGAATGAACCTCACAAGCACAGATAAGCGTCACTGACGGCCTGGGGTCCTCCCGCCGCCGGTCCACATGGGCGCAAGGGCAGTGCCTGAGCGTCCAAGGAAGGGGTGGTGCATGTCAGAATCCGCACAAGATGCCGGTCGTTCCAAGCTCAAGGTGGGCTCCGAGGAGTTCGAATACTACCGGATCAGCGACCTGCCGGGCATCGACCACCTGCCCTACAGCCTGCGCATCCTGGCCGAGAATCTGCTGCGGCACCAGAACGGGACCACGGTGACCCGGGACCAGCTGGACCAGCTGCTGAACTGGGACCCCAAGGCCCAGCCCGACAGGGAGATCCAGTACAGTCCCGCCCGGGTGCTCATGCAGGACTTCACCGGCGTGCCCTGCATGGTCGACCTGGCCACCATGCGCGATGCCGTCAAGGCCCTGGGCGACGACCCCTCCCTGGTCAACCCGCTCATCCCCGCGCAGATGGTCATCGACCACTCCGTCCAGGTGGACAGCTCGGGCGTGCCCGGCGCCCTGGAACACAACATGGACATGGAATACCGGCGCAACAGTGAGCGCTACCGCTTCCTGCGCTGGAGCCAGCAGGCCTTCCAGAACTTCCGCGTGGTGCCTCCGGGCACCGGCATCATCCACCAGGTCAACCTGGAGTACCTGGCCCAGGTGGTCATGCGCAGGGACAGGACCAAGGGGGAGGGGCCGGCCCTGGTCTACCCGGACTCCTGCGTGGGCACCGACTCCCACACCACCATGGTCAACGGCCTGGGCGTGCTGGGCTGGGGCGTGGGCGGCATCGAGGCCGAGGCGGCCATGCTGGGCCAGCCCATCTCCATGCTGGTGCCCCAGGTCTTGGGCTTCAAGCTGACCGGATCCATTCCCGAGGGGGTCACCGCCACCGACGTGGTGCTGACCGTGACCCAGATGCTGCGCGAGGTGGGCGTGGTGGGCCGGTTCGTGGAGTTCCACGGCAAGGGCCTGGCCCAGGTCCCCCTGGCCAACCGGGCCACCCTGGGCAATATGAGCCCTGAGTTCGGCTCCACCTGCGCCATCTTCCCCATCGACCGAATCACCCTGGACTACCTGCGTCTGACCGGCCGCAGCGACGAGCATGTGCGCCTGGTGGAGGCCTATGCCAAGGCCAACGGCCTGTGGATGGACCCGGAGGATGCCGACTGCCCCGAGCCCGAGTATTCCCAGGTGCTGGAGCTGGATCTGTCCACGGTGCGTCCGTCCATTGCCGGCCCCCGGAGGCCCCAGGACCGCATCCTGCTGGACCAGGCCCAGCAGACCTTCCATCGGGACCTGAAGGATTACAGCGACCAAGGCAGGGACGCAGACAGCCAGGCCGTGCCGGTCAGGAAGGCCGACGGCAGCGAGTTCAGCCTGCGGGACGGGGATGTGGTCATCGCGGCCATCACCTCCTGCACCAACACCTCCAACCCCTCGGTCATGGTGGCCGCCGGTCTGCTGGCCCGCCAGGCGCGCGCCCGGGGCCTCAAGCCCAAGCCCTGGGTCAAGACCTCGCTGGCTCCCGGATCCCAGGTGGTGACGGACTATCTGAACCGGACCGGCCTGAGCAAGGACCTGGACGCCCTGGGCTTCGAGCTGGTCGGCTACGGCTGCACCACCTGCATCGGCAACTCCGGCCCCCTGGACCCGGCCATCCACCAGGCCATCGCCGACCACGACCTGACGGTGACGGCCGTGCTCTCGGGCAACAGGAACTTCGAGGGCCGAATCAGCCCGGATGTGAAGATGAACTACCTGGCCTCGCCGCCCCTGGTGGTGGCCTACGCCCTGGCTGGCACCATGGACTTCGACCCCTGGCACGACCCTCTGGGCCAGGACAGCCAGGGCAGGCCGGTCATGCTGGCGGACATCTGGCCCTCCCAGGAGGCCATCGAGTCCGTGGTGGGGACCGCCCTGGACCGGGACATGTACCTGCGCGACTATGCGGACGTCTTCGGCGGGGACGAGCGCTGGCGGAAGCTGGAGGTGCCGGAGGGCGAGCTTTTCCACTGGGATCAGGATTCCACCTACATCCGTCGCCAGACCTTCTTCGACGGCATGAAGGCCCAGCCCGACCCCCTGGAGGACATCCACGGGGCCCGGGTGCTGGCATTGCTGGGGGATTCGGTCACTACCGACCACATCTCGCCCGCAGGGGCCATCAAGGCCGACGCACCGGCCGGCCGCTACCTGCAGGAGCATGGCATAGCCCCCAGGGACTTCAACTCCTACGGCTCCCGGCGCGGCAACCATGAGGTCATGGTCCGGGGCACCTTCGGCAACATCCGCCTGCGCAACCAGTTGCTGGCCTCGGTGGGGCTGGATGTGCGCCCGGGTGGGTTCACCTACGACTTTCTGAACGGCCAGGAGACGACCATCTTCGAGGCGGCGCAGGACTACGCCAGGCAGGGCACGCCCCTGGTGGTGCTGGCCGGCAGCGAGTACGGGACGGGCTCCTCAAGGGACTGGGCGGCCAAGGGCACCCGGATGCTGGGTGTGCGGGCCGTCATCGCCAGGTCCTTCGAGCGCATCCACCGCAGCAACCTGATCGGCATGGGCGTGCTGCCGCTGGAGTTCCCAGCGGGTCAGTCGGCCCAGAGCCTGGGTCTGGACGGCCAGGAGACCTATGACCTGGTTGGCGTCGACGCCTTGAACAGCTCCCTGCCCGAGCAGGTCCAGGTGCGGGCCCAGCGGCCCGATGGCAGCACGGTTGAGTTCGCGGCCAAGGTGCGCATCGACACCCCTGGCGAGGCCGAGTACTACCGCAACGGCGGCATCCTGCAGTACGTACTGCGTGGGCTGCTGGCCAGGGCCGATCAGGAGGTCTGAAGATACAAAAATCCCCGCCCCAACGTTAGGAGCGGGGATTTTCTTTTGTCAGTTGCGATCGCCGACCAGATCCAGGATGTAGAGGAAGAGGTTGACGAAGTCCAAGTAGAGGTTGAGGGCGCAGAGGATGGAGACCCGCTTGATGGCCTCCGGCCCCTGGCTGCGGTAAGTGGCGAAGATGACCCTGGTCTGCTGGGCGTCATACATGGTCAGCCCGGCGAAGAGGATGATGCCTATGGCCGAGACCACGCGCAGGGCCGTGTTGGAGGGGGCCACGAAGAGCATGACCACCTCGACCAGGATCAGCATGAGCAGGCCGGCCATGAAGATGGAACCCATGCCCAGCATGTTGCGCCGCGTGGTCAGCCCCAGCATGCTGAGGACGAAGAAGAAGCCCGCGCTGATCACCAGGGTCAGCATGATGGACGGCAGTGAGTAGGTCATGAAGATGGTGCTCAGGGTGAAGCCCATCAGGGCCGCATAGAGGTAGAACATGACCCGGGCGGTGGAGGTGCGCATGCGCATGACCCGGAAGCTCAGAATCATGGCGAAGGCCACCTGGACCACGGCCATGCCGATCCACCCCAGGGTGCCCGTGGCCTGCATGAAGGCCAGGAGCAGTCCGGTGCGGGCGGTCAGATAGGCCGTCAGGGCGGTGACCAGCAGGCCGACGGCCATCTCCGCATAGGCGCGGGACATGGAGACCCGTTCCGCCTTTTCAAAGCTGTATGCTGCGTTGGTGTCGATGGGCGCGCCCATGCCGTAGGGCTCACCGCCCTGCATGGTCGGCATCGGCTGCTGTGTGTACTGACCGTATGGGGCCTGCGGCCGCGGATTCCCGTTGAAAGCCATCTGCTCCTCCTTGTCTTCCCGTCTGTGGCGGGATGGTCGTCTTGTTCAATTCTACATGGCCGGTTTGGCCATATAACAGGTGTTTGCTCTGGTTGGAATCAGGCGGGGGTGGCCGCCATGGTGGGGTGGTTGCATGCCCACATCCCGCCATGGCGGTTGCCCCTCTCCTGATGTGCCGTCCAGACTTTGCAGGCTGGACGGAGTGTGGTGGGGGCGCGGGAGGGGAGTGTCGGCTCTCTTGGGGTTTGAGCCTTGACTGGCACATTCCTCCCTGCTCCCCCTATGTAGGGCCGGGGGCGGGGGGATTGATACGCCGCCCCCGGCCGCTCTTACTCGTGCGAAGCATGAAGCAGCTGGTGTTCCCTCCGGTGGCGGCGTGAGGCGAGGACGCCGCCCATGCCGGTCATGCCGGTGGCCAGGGCGAGCAGGATGCCTTCCCCTCCTGCCTTGGGGAGCACGCCTGCGGGCAGGTACGTGTACTTCAAGGATGTGTCGGGCGTTTGGGGTGCGCCGCCCAGCGTGTAGGCGACGCTGACGGTGACCGTGCCCGGCTGGTGTGCGGGCGTGGTCACGCTGACGCTGCTGCCATCCCCGCGCGTCAGCCCTGATGCGGGGGTCTGGTCGAACCTGACGCCGGTGATCGCCAGAGCCAGGTTGAACGACACCGGCACAGGAGCCGACTTGCTGCTTGTGCTGCCGTCGCCGAGCTGGCCATACTGGTTGTTTCCCCATGCCCAGACGTTGCCGTCGCTGCCCACGGCCAGCGAATGATCGCCTCCGGCGCTGACCTGTGCGGCTTGCAGTCCTTTGCTCGCGTTCCCGGGGCTGGCGGGGTCGCGCACGCGCACAGGAACAGACGAATTGCTGCCGCTGCTGTTGTTGCCGAGCTGGCCATGGCTGTTGTGTCCCCAGGCGTAGGCGTATCCGCCGCTGCTTACGGCCAGGGAATGATAGTCTCCGCTGACCTGTGTGGCTTGCAGTGCTTTGCTTGTGTCGGCGGGGTCGCGCACGCGCACAGGAACAGGATTCGGATTGTTGTAGCTGGTGGTGCCGTTTCCTAGCTGGCCGTAGTAGTTGAATCCCCAGGCGTAGGCGTATCCGTCGCTGCCTACGGCCAGCGAATGATCGCCTCCGGCGCTGACCTGTGTGGCTTGCAGTCCTTTGCTCGTGTCAGTGGGGTTGGCGGGGTCGCGCACGCGCACAGGAACAGGATTCGAATTGTTGTAGCTGGTGGTGCCGAGCTCGCCAAAGGTGCCCCTTCCCCAGGCGTAGGCGTTGCCGTCGCTGCCCAGGGCCAGGGAATGACCGGCTCCGGCGCTGACCTGCAGGTAGGTGAAGTCCGCTGGCAGGTCCGGGTAGGTCTTCCGGTCGGGCGTCTTCACCCTGACCGGCGCATACCGGCTGCTGCCTGTCCCGTCGCCGAGCTGGCCATAGTAGTTGTATCCCCAGGCGTAAACGTTGCCGTCGCTGCCCAAGGCCAGCGAATGCATCCATCCGGCGCTGACCTGCAGGTAGGTGAAGTCCGCTGGCAGGTCCGGGTAGGTCTTCCGGTCGGGCGTCTTCACCCTGACCGGCGCATGCTTGTCGTCTCTTGTCCCGTCGCCGAGCTGGCCATAGGTGTTCCATCCCCAGGCGTAGACGTATCCATCGCTGCCCAGGGCCAGCGAATGATCGCCTCCGGCGCTGACCTGCAGGTAGGTGAAGTCTGCTGGCAGGTCCGGGTACGTGCTGCGGTCGGGCTTCCTCACCATGACCGGCGTAGCCTGGCTGTAGCTGGTTGTCCCGTTGCCGAGCTGGCCATAGTTGTTGTCTCCCCAGGCGTAGGCGTTCCCGTCGCTGCCCACCGCCAAGGAAAAATTGCCCGATTGTGATCCGCTGACCTGGCTGAGCCTGATGCCCCGGCTGGCGTTGTCGGGCGGGGTGATGGTGGTGGGTTCCCTGCCCAGCTGGCTGCCCTTATTGGGGCTGATGCTCCACTTGGTGTTCCGGCCTGCGGGCGTCCAGTGGGCGGTCAGGGTCAG
This sequence comes from Bifidobacterium sp. ESL0820, assembly GCF_052606235.1. Lineage (NCBI taxonomy): Bacteria > Bacillati > Actinomycetota > Actinomycetes > Bifidobacteriales > Bifidobacteriaceae > Bifidobacterium > Bifidobacterium sp. ESL0820. The sequence goes on along the minus strand of NZ_CP199594.1, from coordinate 804,986 downwards.
GTCCTTGTCGACGGGCCTGCTGAAATCGTAGGCGACCTCGCCGGTGAACCAGCCGTCGAACAGGTAGCCCTCCCGCACAGGGTCGGGTGAGGGGCGCTTCACTCTGCCGTACGGGGCGGGGACAGTCTGGTCCGCTGGTTTCGGGCTTCCGCCGCCCGTGTCGAAGCGGACCGTGAACGCGGATCGTTGTCCGGCGCCTCTGGTCAGCGGCTGGTCGACCGTGTACGCAAGGCTCCTGGCGAAAGGCTGCCCGTCCTGCCTGCCCGTGATAAGGATGGCGGCTGGCCCCGGCTTGTGGGCGGGCATGTCCGCCTGCCAGGAGTCGTTGTTCCTGGTGAGTTTGAGCGGTTGGCCGTCCAGGCTGGCTGATTCCAAGGTGGGGGCGTTGCTGGTGTCGAGTCTGGCTGGCTTGCCGGGCTGGCCCTGCTCTTCCAGGCTCCACCTGTAAATGCCGCCGTTCCTGTTCAGGGCGGTGATTCTGTTGCCGGCTTTGGCGGCCTGCATGTACTGCTGGTTCCCAGTGTCCGCGCGCTTGGGCGCTTCGCCGGGCTTCCACGCCCAGACGCGGCCGTCCTTGCTGACAATCATGGCCTGGTCCTCGTTGGCGGCGATATGGCTGGCCTTGGTGCCGTCCGGCAAGCCGGCTGGGGTTACGCTTGCCTCGCTGTCGGCCAGGTACCAGGGCTGTCCCTTTGAATCCAAGAGCAGGAATCCTTTACTAAAGGCTTGGACTTGGACGGTGCGCATTCCGGTGTCTTGTTTGATGTGTATAGGCTTGGCTTTTCTGGTGTTGCTCGCGTCCCAGGTCCAGGTCTGCCCGTCCGCGTCCACTATGAGAGCCTGGCTGGCGGAGACGACGGCGTTGACGGCCTGCGCCTTTCCGGGCAGGCTAAGCGTCGCCTTTTCGACGTGCTTCGGGTTCAGGTTCTGGCTGCCTGTCATGCCGATTTGGAAGGCGTGGACCTGTCCTTGCCGGTCCACGGCAAGCAGAAGGTCATCGTACAGGCTGATGCTGGTGAACCCGGCATCCTGGCTGGTGTCGAGAATCGTGGGTGTGTCCTCTTGGCTGTTCCATGTGTAGATGTGCTGGTCGGATCCTAAAGCTGCGTGCCGTCGGCTGCCGGCTGCAACCTGCAGGTAGCGGAACCCGTCGGCGGCCTGGGCGGGGGAGGGAACCTGCTTGGTCGTGCCGTCTTGTGCCCAGACGTAGATACGGCCGTCGCCGGTCAAACCGACGGTCTGCTCTCCTGCTGCTTGGACGCTGACAAATTGAGGTTCCTGAGTTTTGGGCGGGCTGATAGTCAGCCGGGCTCCGGACGCGGGCCCATGGTCCGGGCTTAGTGTCCAGTCTGTGGTCTTGGTCCACAGGGCTTTCAGAGTCGTGTCTTGGAGGATAGGGGTCTGAAAGTTGAAAGGCTGCCCATCATGAGTCCACCCGTCGAACCGGAAGCCCCCACGCACAGGGTTCTGTTGCGGGGGAGCGGCGAGGGTGCCGGTTTGCACAGTCGCTTGGGTGGGTTTGCTGCCGTCGATTGGGTCGAAGCGCACTGTTTGCACGGCTTGATCACTGGTATCGGATGGCTTAGTTGGAGCGGGTTCTGTGTTGTCCGGACTGCTCGTCTTCGGTGACAGGGTGTCTGGTCTGGGGCTTAATGGTGTGGTGGTTTGTATCGGTGATGGTGTGGGCAGTGGTGTGCTGGTTGCGCTGCTGGGGAGAGTGCCGGGGGTTCCGTCAGCTACGCGAGGGGTCTGACGACCCCCCCCCCGGTGAGGATGGGAGCGTCCGCCTGGGCGGATGCGACGCCCAGGCCTGCCAGCAGGCTGATCAGGACGGTCATCATCGCCATGATGCGACGCAGACGGGAAACCAGATGCATGAAACCAAAACCCCTTCACCAAACACCAAGCGGAATCAACACCGCCTGCCTAATAAAGTTCTGTCTGTCGGAAGGCCGTGCTGTCTGTCTACGCCAGCCCTGCATCGGATTGCAGGAGCCATGGCATAAGTCAGCCGTCTTCTCGACGTCCCCCGCTTTTCACCCTACCACCCGGTCGGCAGACAACACACATAAGCCCAAGCCAGCCGTCCGAAGACAACGAGTTCGGCAGCTGACGTTACGGAATTATGCCAGGACGGGGAGAACAGGCAGCGGCCAGGCTTGTCCGGGTGGTAAGCCCTGTTGCCTGCCCTGCTGTGTTCATCTCCCTTCCTGGGCGGAAACAAGAGAGGTCTGCCTGTATCCCCGCAGGCGGAAGTGTGGTGGGGGCGCGGGAGGGAAGTGTCGGCTCTCTTGGGGATGAGCCTTGACTGACACGTTTCCTCCCTGCTCCCCCTATGTGGGTCGGGGGCGGGGGGATTGATACGCCGCCCGGCCGCTCTTACTCGTGCGAAGCGTGCAATAGTCGGCGTGTTTCCTTCCGGTGGCGGCGTGAGGCGAGGACCCCGCCCATGCCGGTCATGCCCGTGGCCAGGGCGAGCAGGATGCCTTCCCCTCCGGCCTTGGGGAGCACGCCTGCTGGCAGGTACGTGTACCTGAGGGAAGTATCGGGCTGCTGGGGGGTGCCGCCCAGCGTGTAGTCCACGCTGACCGTGACCATGCCCGGCTGGTGCGCAGGCGTGAGCACGCTGACGCTGCTGCCATCGCCACGGGTCAGGCCTGATGCGGGGGTCTGGTCGAACCTGACGCCGGTGATCACCAGCTGCAGGTTGAACATCACCGGCACAGGAATATTCGAGTCCTTGGTGGTGTCGTTGCCGAGCTGGCCATTGCCGTTGGCACCCCAGGTGTAGGCATTTCCGTCGCTGCCCAGGGCCAGCGAATAATATTCTCCGGCGCTGAGCTGTACGGCTTTTAGTCCTTTGCTCGTATCGGTGGGGTTGGCGGGGTTGCGCACGCGTACAGGAACAGACGAATCTCTGGTGGTGGTGTTGCCGAGCTGGCCATAGTCGTTGCGTCCCCATGCGTAGGTGTATCCGTCGCTACCCAGGGCCAGCGAATGCTTGTATCCGGCGATAATCTGTGTGGCTTGCAGTCCTTTGCTCGCATCGGTGGGGTTGGCTGGGTCGCGCACGCGCACAGGAACAGGGTTCGCGTTAGTGTCGCTGGTGGTGCCGTTGCCGAGCTGGCCATGGTCGTTCATCCCCCAGGCGTACACGTACCCGTCGCTGCCCAGGGCCAGCGAATGCAATGCTCCGGCGCTGACCTGTGTGGCTTTCAGTCCTTTGCTCGTGTCGGTGGGGTTGGCGGGGTCGCGTACGCGTACAGGAACCGGATTCGAGTCACCGTACCCGCTGGCGGTGTTGTTGCCGAGCTGGCCACTGCTGTTTTGTCCCCATCCGTAGGCGTTGCCGTCGCTGCCCAGGGCCAGTGAATGCTGCCATCCGGCGCTGACTTGCACGTAGGTGAGGCCTGTAGGTTTCCCTACTTTGACCGGCGTAGTCCTTTGAGTGGTTGTCCCGTCGCCGAGCTTGCCATAGGTGTTGCTTCCCCATGCGTAGGCGTTGCCGTCGCTGCCCAAGGCCAGCGAATAATGGACTCCTGCGCTGATCTGTACGTAGGTGAGGCCTGTAGGCTTCCCTACTTTGACCGGCGTAGTCCTTTGAGTGGTTGTCCCGTCGCCGAGCTGGCCAGAGCTGTTGTTTCCCCATGCGTAGGCGTTCCCGTCGCTGCCCAGGGCCAGCGAACAATCCCATCCGGCACTGACCTGCACGTAGGTGAAATCCGCAGGTGCGTTAGTAGGTTTTCTCACTTTGACTGGCGTAGTTCTGTCGGTTTTCGTCCCGTCGCCGAGCTGGCCATAGGTGTTGTTTCCCCATGCGTAGGCGTTCCCGTCGCTGCCCAGGGCCAAGGAAAAACTGTTGTTGGAACTTTTTCCTCCGCTGATCTGGTTGAACCTGATGCCCCGGCTTGTGTCAGGCGGGGTGATGGTGGTGGATTCCCTGCCCAGCTGGCTGCCCTTGTCCGGGCTGATGCTCCACGTGCTGTTCGGAGTCCACTTGGCCGTCAGGGTCAGGTCCTTGTCGACGGGCTTGCTGAAATCGTAGGCGACATCGCCGATGAACCATCCGTCGAACAGGAAGTCTTCACGCGCCGGGTCGGGGGAGGGGCGCTTCACCCTCCCGTTTATGGTGGAAAAACTCTGGCCTGCTGGTACGGGGCTTCCTCCGCCCGTGTCGAAGTGGACCGTGAGCGTGGATCGTGGTTCGGCGGCTCGTGTCAGCGGCTGGTCGACCGTGTAGTTGAGGTTTCTGGTGAAGGGCTGGCTGTCCTGCCTGCCGGTGATGAGGATGGCGGCTGGTCCCGGCTTGCGGGCGGGCATCTGCGCCTGCCAGGAGCCGTTGTTCCTGGTGAGTTTGAGCGGCTGGCTGTCCAGACTGGCTGATTCCAGGATGGGCGCCTGTGTGGTGTCGAGCCGTGCTGGCCCGCCGTGCTGGCCCTGCCCGTCCAGGCTCCACGCGAACATGCCGCCCTGCCTGCTGATGGCGGTGACCCTGCTGCCGGTGCTTGCGGCCTGTATATATTGATGATTTCTGTTGTCCGCCCGAACGGGTGTTTCGCCGGGCTTCCACACTCGAAGGGAGCCGTCCGTGCTGGTGATCATGGCCTGGTCCTTGTTGGCTGTGATCTGGCTGGCCTTGGCGCCGTCCGGCAGACTGACCGGGGTCATGGCGGTGGTGCTGTCGGCCAGGTACCAGGCCTGTCCTTTCGTGTCCAGCAGGAGGGACCCCTGGCTGAGGGCCTGGGCTTGAATGATGCGCATGCCCGGGTCCAGCTTGATGCGTTCGGGTTCGGCTTTCCTGGTGTTGCTTGTGTCCCAGGTCCAGGCTTGCCCGTCCGCGTCCACGATGAGGGTTCGGCTGCCGGAGGTGGTGGCGGTGACGGCCTGTGCCTGCCCGGGCAGGCTGGTTGCGGCCTGCTCTTTGAGTTCTGGGTTCGGATTCTGGTCGGCCTGATAGTCGTGGACTCGGCTTTGCCGGTCCACGGCCAGCAGCCGATCATCGTTCGTACTGATGCTGGTGAACCTGGTGTTCCGGACGGCGTCGAGGATGGTGGGTGTGGGCTGTTGGCTGTTCCAGGTGTAGATGTGTTGGTCGGATCCGAGTGCTGCCTGCCATTGGTCGCCGGCTGTGGCCTGTAGGTAGTGGAACCCGTCGGGAGCCTGGGCGGGGGTGGGAATCTGCTCAGGTGTGCTGTCCTGTGTCCATGTGTAGATGCGGCCGTCGCCGGTCAGGCCGACAAACCGGTCTCCGAAAGTATGGATGCTGATGTAGTAGGGTTCCTGCAGGCTGGGTGGGCTGATGGTCAGTCGGGCGCCGGTGGCGGGCCCGTGGTCCGGGCTCAGCGTCCAGTCTGTGGTCTTGGTCCATTGGGCTTTCAGGGTCGTGTCCTGGAGGATGGGGGTCTGGAAGTCGAAAGGCTGGCCGTCAAGCGTCCATCCGTTGAACAGGAAGCCTTCACGCTGAGGATTGTGTTGCGGGGGAGCGGCTAGAGTCCCAGTTTTCGCAGTGGACTGGGTGGATTTGCTGCCGTCGGCGGGGTCGAAGCGCACTGTGTGTGAAGCTTGATTGTTTGCCTGTTCGGCTGATTCAGCTGGAGCGGAGTCTGCGCTGCCGGGTGTTCCTGTCGTCGATGACGGGGTGCCCGGCTTAGATGATGCGGGGTTTAACGGTGTGGTGGCCTGTATCGGTGAGGGTGAGGGTAGTGGTGTGCTGGTTGCGTTGCTGGAGGAAATGCCGGAGGTTCCGTCAGCTACGCGAGGGGTCTGACGACCCCCCCCCCCGGTGAGTATGGGAGCGTCCGCCTGGGCGGATGCGACGCCCAGGCCTGCCAGCAGGCTGATCAGGACGGTCATCATCGCCATGATGCGACGCAGACGGGAAACCAGATGCATCAAACCAAAACCCCTTCACCAAACACCAAACGGAATCAACGCCGCTTGCATAACAAAGTTCTTCTTCTCGGAAAGCCGCCCATTGCTCAATACCAGCCCGTGCAACAGACTGCACAAGTCACGATAAAAGCCAGCCGTCTTCTCGACATCCCCCGCCTTTCACCCTACCACCCAGCCAGAAAACAACACACGAGATGCAAATGCGCGGCGGTGGGCCTAAGCAACAGCTCCTCCCATCTTGCCTGGCAGATAGAATGGGCAGACAACACGTCACGGCCGCTGATCGGCCGATAAGGAGCATGCCTATATGACCGGAAACGTCACCGACACCGTCATCACCCTCAACAACGGGGTCAGCATTCCCCAGCTGGGTCTTGGGGTCTTCCAAACACCCGATGGCGAGGCCACCAGCCAGGCCGTCACCTGGGCCCTGCAGGCGGGCTATCGCCACATCGACACCGCCATGATCTACGGCAACGAGCAGTCCGTGGGGGAGGGGCTGCGCCGCTCCGGGGTCGACCGGCGGGATGTCTTCCTGACCACCAAGCTCTGGAATGACGACATACGCGCAGGGCGGGCCAAGGAGGCCTTCAAGGAGAGCCTGGACCGGCTGGGCGTGGACTACCTGGACCTCTACCTGATCCACTGGCCCGCCAAGGGCTGGCAGCAGGCCTGGGAGGACATGGAGGAGCTCTACACCCAGCGGCGGGTGCGGGCCATCGGGGTCTGCAACTTCCAGAAGCACCACCTGGACGAGCTGCACACCATCAGCGGCACCAAGCCGGCGGTCGACCAGATCGAGTCCTCGCCCCAGTTCGTCAACGACGACCTGATCGACTACTGCCACGGCACCCTGCGTGTGGACGTGGAGGCTTACAGCCCCCTGGGCGGCACCGGCGGCAGCCTGCTGGCCGACCCCAGGCTCAAGGCCATGGCCGAGCGCTACGACCGCTCCCCGGCACAGATCGTGCTGCGCTGGCACCTGCAGCGCGGGGTCATCGTCATCCCCAAGTCCACCCACAAGGAGCGGATCGAGCAGAACGCGCAGGTCTTCGACTTCGAGCTGAGCGACGAGGACATGAAAGCCATCACCGCCATGAACAGGGACGAGCGCACCGGTGCGGATCCCGACAACTTCGACTTCTAAGGGATGGTGGTACAGGAGGAGACCCGACCTTGCAGGCGGGGCCTCCTCCTGGGACCCGGCGGAAGCCCCAACCCTTCCACCTGGCCTGGTCTCTATGGTAAAGGATTTGTGACGATTCAGCTAATCGGCATTGCCGCTGATGGCTTCGTCGTCGGCCTCCTGCTCCTGGGGCGAACCTGAGATGTCGCGGTGGATGGACTGCATCTGCACCTCGATGTTCTGCAGGGAGCGGGCGCAGTCCAGCAGGGTCTGCGAATGCTCGGCCAGGCGGGCGTCGGGCAGGTCGGACTTGTAGCGCAGCTGGTGCTCCAGGGAGGCCCAGTAGTCCATGGCGATGGTGCGGAACTGCACCTCGACCGGCGTGTAGTGCGGGCCCGAGGTCAGGAAGACCGGCACGGCGTAGATGACGTGCAGGCTGCGGTAGCCGTTCATCTTGGGGTTGCGGATGTAGTCCTTGACCCTCAGCACCTGGATGTCCGACTGGTCGGAGAGGTAGCGTGAGACCGAGTAGACGTCGTCCCGGTAGTTGCAGATGACGCGCACGCCGGCCACGTCGAAGATGTGATCGCGCACCGAGGGAATGGTGACGGGCAGGTTCTTGCGGTGCAGCTTGCCGATCAGGGAGTCCACGCTCTTGAGCCGGCGCTCCATGTGGTGGATGGGGTTGTGGCTGAACCGGACCTGGAATTCCGTGTCCAGCACGTCCAGCTTGGTCGAAATCTCATACATGGCCCCCTCGTAGGTCTGCATGAGATTGACGAACTCCGTTATCTCGTCGATGTCCAGCTTGGGACGGTCCTTTTCGTCCAGGTCGGACAGTCGCTGCTTCATTTCGGATGCGCTCATGGCACTGTTACGGTCGAGTATCACATGAACCTCCCATGCCGCCGTTCGTAACCATGACTCATGGTACGCACAGGCCCCGATGGCCGCGGGACCCGACCTGCGCATACAATCATGGCTTATGGAAGCAGGCGAGGGCATGAGCGCGACCGCTCAGCGTAAGGACAGCAGGGGCGTCTACTATGTGCGGACCCTGGGCTGCCAGATGAACGAGCACGATTCCGAGCGGATCGCCGGGGTGCTCCGGGCCCAGGGCTACCAGCAGGCCACGCCCGAGCAGGTCCGCGCGCGCGAGGTGGACGTGATGGTGCTCAACACCTGCGCCGTGCGCGACAACGCCACCCAGCGCATGTACGGGACCATCGGGCGCTGGCACAGGTTCAAGCAGCACAAGCCCGACACGCGCATCGCCGTGGGCGGCTGCATGGCTCAGAAGGACCGGGAGCGGATCGTGAAGGCGGCGCCCTGGGTGGATGCGGTCTTCGGCACCAGGGACATCGGCTCGCTGCCCGGGCTTTTGGACAAGGCCCGCAAGGACGGGCGGCCCCAGGTGGGGGTTACGCAGGAGCTGCGGGATCTGCCCGGGCGGCTGCCGGCGGTCAGGGCTTCGCGCACGCAGGCCTGGGTGTCCATATCGGTCGGCTGCAACAACACCTGCACCTTCTGCATCGTGCCCTCGGTGCGCGGGCGGGAGCGGGACCGGTCCATGGAAGACATCCTGCAGGAGGTTGAGGACTGCGTGCGCTCCGGGGCCCGCCAGGTGACCCTGCTGGGGCAGAACGTCAACTCCTACGGCTGGTCCACCGGGGACCGCTACGCCTTCGCCAGGCTCCTGCGGGCCTGCGGCCGCGTGCCTGGGCTGGAACGGATCCGTTTCACCTCGCCCCACCCGGCAGCCTTCACGGACGACGTGATCGCCGCCATGGCCGAGACGCCCACGGTCATGCACCAGCTGCACATGCCCCTGCAGTCGGGCTCCGACCGGATTCTGCGGGCCATGCGGCGCTCCTACCGGTCCCAGCGCTTTTTGCAGATACTGGACAAGGTGCGGGCCGCCATGCCCGATGCCCTCATTACCACAGACATCATCGTGGGCTTCCCCGGAGAGACCGAGGAGGACTTCCAGGCCACCATGGACGTGGTGCGCCGGGCTCGTTTCTCCTCGGCCTTCATCTTTGAGTATTCGCCGCGTCCGGGCACTCCGGCCGCGCGCATGCCGCAGCTGCCCAAGGCCGTGGTCCAGGACCGGTTCGAGCGGCTGCAGGCCCTGCAGGAGTCCATCACCATGGAGCATATGCAGGACTTTCTGGGCAAAGAGGTGGAGGTGCTGATCGGCGACGGGCACGGCCGGCACGACGGCAGCACCCATCGGGTGACCGGGCACGAGCGCACCGGGGTGCTGGTCCACGTCGGCGTGCCCCAGGGGATGCCTGCGCCGGAGCCCGGGGACCTGGTCACCTGCACCGTCACCCAGGCCGGGCCCCACTATTTGATCGCTGACCCGGATCCCCGGGCGGGGCAGGTCTATGTCATCCGCTGAACCCCACATCGTTTCCATCGTGGGTCCCACAGCCTCGGGCAAGACCGCCCTGGGCGTGGCCCTGGCACAGGCTCTCCAAGCCCGCGGGCAGGAGGCACATATCGTCAATGCCGATGCCTACCAGATGTACCGGGGGATGGATGTGGGCACGGCCAAGCCTTCGGTAGTTGAGCGGCAGGCGGTGGTCCACCACCTGATCGACATCATCGAGCCGGAGGAGGCCATGAGCGTGGCCCGCTTCCAGGCCATGGCACGGTCATTGATAGCCGACCTGCGGGCGCAGGGAATCCGGCCGATCTTGGTCGGTGGCTCTGGGCTCTATACCCGGGCGGTCATCGACGATCTGTCCTTCCCCGGCACCGACCCGGCGGTCAGGGCCAGGCTGGAGGAGCGGGCCCAAGAGGAAGGCCCCGGGCTGCTCTTCCGCCAGCTGCAGGAGCGGGACCCGGAGGCTGCGGAGCGGATGGACCCTCGGAATGTGCGGCGGACCGTGCGGGCTCTGGAGGTCATGGAGATCACCGGACGGCCCTATTCGGCCAGCCTGCCCCGGTACCGCTACCTGCTGCCCGCCCTGCAGCTGGGACTGGACCTGCCCCGGGAGGAGCTGGACCGCAGGATCGACCAGCGCACCCAGGTCATGCGCGACCAGGGGCTGGTCGACGAGGTGAGCAGGCTGCGCAACCGCCTGGGGACCACGGCCTCACGCGCCCTGGGCTACCAGCAGATTCTGGACTACCTGGACGGCCGCACCGACCTGGATGCCGCCTTCGGTCTGATAGCGCAGAAGACCAAGCGTCTGGCCCGCAAGCAGATGGGCTGGTTCGGCCGGGACCCGCGCATCCACTGGCTGAATGCCCTGGCCCCGGACCTGGCCCGGCAGGCCCTGGACCTGGTGGACCAGGCCGACCAAGGCTGCTTCGACCAGGCGGACGCCCAGGCCGACCAGTCGGACCAGGGGAGGGTGACCAGACACCATCTGGGCGCGCTTTGACTTCAAGTACTTGAAGTTCCTAGGCTGGACGGGTATGACCACCATCACGCAGCCCCAGGCTGAAACTCAGACCAACCAAACCCAGCCCGACCAGGAATCAGGGCCCTGGTACACCATCCGCCAGGCCTCGCTCATGTCGGGGATGCCGGAGACCACCCTGCGCTACTACGAGACCATCGGCATCATTCCGCCCATTGCCAGGGACCCCTCAAGCGGCCACCGCTGCTACGACCAGGACGATCTGGACCTGCTGGAGACTATCTCCTGCCTGAGCGCCACGGGCATGTCCCTGGAGCACATGCGGGAGTATCTGGGCAACCGTGCCGCGGGCGCCGAGGCCGCCGGACGGCAGATCGAGCTCCTGGCCGAGCAGGGACGGCGGCTGGACCAGCGGATGGCCGGCCTGCGGGCGCGGAAGCGGTATGTGCAGCTCAAAATACGATACTGGGGGCGCGTCCGCGACCACGACCAGGCCGGGGCGACGGAACTGATCAATCAGAGTGCCCAGATCATCGAGGCCGCCAAGCGCAGCGGCAACGAGCGGCTGCCAAGCTGAGGCTGCCGGGCTGAGGCTGCCAATTTAGTGGGCTGGTCCCTGGTCCCATCCGGCGATCAGAAATATTCGGGTTGGGTTGACCGGGCGAACCATGCCCGCAATCAGGGCCTGCAGGTCATCGGTGCTGCCTCGGAGCGCTCGCTGGATGGCCCGGCGGTTGGCGGTCGGATCAGCCTGTCCCCAGTCCAGGTCCCAGCCGGCATCGTGGGACAGGCGCGAGAGGAAGATGCGCAGGGTCATGCCGTCACAGTCGGCGAAGGGGTGCAGGCAGGAGAGCTCGTCGTAGTAGTGGGCCAGGCGCTCCACGAAGACCGGACGGTCCAGGCTGGCCAGGTTGCGTTCGGCTGCCAGCTCCTGGCCGATGGCCGCAGCGCCCTGCTCCAGCATGGTCGCTGGATACAGGCTGGCGTCGTCCCCCGGTCGGGGTCGGCGCAGCGCTCGCTCTTCCGGCAGGCCGGGAAGCAGTCGGCGATGGATGGCCCGCAGTTCCGCAAGATCGCCCTCGGTCGCCCAGGGTCGCTGACAGACCAGGATGGTCCGCAGAAAGAGGGCATCCGTCAGGGCAGCCGCCTTGGCCTCCAAGCGCCGGGCCTGGTCGGCCAGAGCCTCGGCCTGCCTTCTGCCCGCCACAAAGTCGCTGGCCGCCTGAAGGGCCGAAGGGCCGGGCTGACGGTCATCCAGAAGCAGGTTGCGCAGGGCGAAGGCCACGGCGCTCTGACGTTCGGCTGGTGTCATGCCAACGATGCTAGCCCTGGCGGCCCACCGTCTGAAAGAGTTGTGCACACTGACCCGTCGGGCCCGGCGCGGACCGGGGTTCTGGGTAGGCTGAAAGGGTTATGACACGTAAGCAGCAAGCAGACGCACGCGGTCGCGGCCGGACCGCAGCCAAGGACAGCCAAGACCCGGAACCCTTCTGGCACAAGGCCTTGCTGGCCCTGCCCCGGGGCCTGGGATCCCTGGTGCGTGCTGTGGTCGGCAAAAACGGCGACAACTCCGCCTACCGCAAGGACGGGCTCTGCTTCGTGCTGGTCATCCTGGCCGTGCTCTTCAGTGCCAGCGAATGGTTCCGCGTGAACGGCTTCCTGGGACGGGGGCTGCATGCCCTGGCTGCGGGCGTTCTGGGGCTCTGCAGCATCATCCTGCCGGTGGTCCTGCTCTTTGCGGCCTTCCGGCTGGTCTGCTACACCGGGCGCGAGGCCGGCAACCTGCCTGTGGTAGGCGGCCTCATGGTGGTGCTCTGGTCGGTCTGCTCCATTCTGGACGTGCTCATGGCTTCGGACCATCGAGGCTTCGACATGAGGGCCATCAGCGGCTCAGGCGGCCTTCTGGGGTTCTTCCTGGGGTCGCCGCTGGCCTGGGGGCTGTCCAAGGTCTTCGCCGTCATCATCTTCGTCCTCGTGGCTATTTTCGGCCTCTTCATCACCTTCAGATTCCATATGAGCGACCTGGTCGCCTTGCTGCGCGGCAAGAGGACCCATGCCTCCGACTCGGCTCCGGCGCAGACCGCTCCCAACGAGGTCAGGCTGGGGGATGACACCCTGCCTCTGGCGCCCGGCGTGCCCGCCCACCAGGAGTCGGACCAGGAGGATGCCAAGGATTCCGGCCGTGGCGGGGTGGCCGGCTGGTTCAGTCGCCTGCTGCATGGCCGCATCGGCAAGGATACGGACACCCATTTGGAGCGTTACGAGGCTGACGAGCCCTTCTCCCAGGCGGTCTCGCTGGAGGGGGCTGACCAGGCTGACCAGGTGTCCACGCAGAACATGCCCGCGGTGGAGGCCCCGGCCACGGCTGCGCTCCTGGATGCCAGGGAGCAGGGGCATCCCAAGGTGGATCCGGCCGCGCTGTCCGGCGTGGGGGCCTCGGATCCATGGGCCGCTGCCGCAGCTGCTGCCGACACCGTGCAGATGGACGCCCAGCCCGCTCCGGAAGCAGGCGATCATACGGCCGGAGCCCAGGCTGCCGGTGCGTCAGGTTCCTCCGATGACCGCCAGGTGGACGAGAGCCGGCCCTATGTGCTGCCCAGCACGGACCTGCTGGTCAAGGGCAAGCCCCACGCGGTCAGGACCTCGGCCAACGACGCGGTCATCAAGGCCCTGCAATCGACCTTCCAGCAGTTCGACGTGGACGCCAAGGTGGTCGGCTTCCTGCGCGGCCCCTCGGTCACCCAATACGAGGTGGAGCTGGGCCCGGGCGTCAAGGTGGAGAAGGTCACCAACCTCCAGCGCAACATCGCCTACGCGGTGGCCAGCTCGGACGTGCGCATCCTGTCGCCCATACCCGGCAAGTCGGCCATCGGCATCGAGATTCCCAACGTGGACCGCGAGATCGTCCACCTGGGCGACGTGCTGCGCTCCGACAAGGCCCAGCAGGACGACAACCCCATGATGACCGCCGTGGGCAAGGATGTGGAGGGCCACTATGTGACCGCCGACCTGACCAAAATGCCCCACCTGCTGGTGGCCGGCGCCACGGGCTCGGGCAAGTCCAGCTTCATCAACTCCATGCTGGTTTCGCTGATCATGCGGGCCACGCCGGAGCAGGTCCGCCTGATCATGGTGGACCCCAAGCGCGTGGAGCTGAGCGCCTACGCCGGCATCCCCCACCTGCTCACGCCCATCATCACCGAACCCAAGAAGGCCGCCCAGGCCCTGGAATGGGTGGTCAAGGAGATGGACGCCCGCTACGACGACCTGCAGTTCTTCGGATTCCGGCACATCAAGGACTTCAACAAGGCCGTGCGCGAGGGTAAGGTCCATGCTCCCGCCGGCTCCAACCGCAAGGTGGCCCCTTATCCCTACCTGGTTGTGGTGGTCGACGAGATGGCCGACCTGATGATGGTGGCCAAGAACGACGTGGAGAGCTCCATCCAGCGGATCACCCAGCTGGCGCGTGCCGCCGGCGTCCACCTGGTCCTGGCCACCCAGCGGCCCTCGGTGGATGTGGTCACCGGCCTGATCAAGGCCAACATCCCCTCCAGGCTGGCCTTTGCCACATCCTCCTCAACCGATTCCCGGGTCATCCTGGATGCCACCGGCGCCGAGACCCTGATCGGCCAGGGCGACGCCCTCTTCCTGCCCATGGGCCAGGCCAAGCCCACCCGCGTTCAGGGGGCCTGGGTCTCCGAGTCCGAGATCCGCAAGGCGGTGGATTATGTGCGCACCCAGCGCAAGCCCCACTACCGCGAGGACATCGAGCAGATGGCCGACAAGGCCGACCACAAGAACGAGATCCAGGAGGAGATCGGCGACGACATGGACGAGCTGCTCCAGGCGGCCGAGCTGGTGGTGACCACCCAGTTCGGATCCACCTCCATGCTCCAGCGCAAGCTGCGTGTGGGCTTCGCCAGGGCGGGGAGGCTGATGGACCTGCTGGAGTCGAGGGGAATCGTGGGGCCATCGGAGGGTTCCAAGGCCCGCGAGGTGCTCATCCAGCCGCCGCAGCTGCAGCAGGCCCTGGCCTTCATCCGAGGCGACGCCCCCTCCATGGATCCCGCCCCGGATGAGCAAGCGCAGGGCTGAACATCGGCCCAAAAAGCTGGGCCTGGTCTACCGTTATGATGAAACTGCCGCCCGGCATCTTTTGCTGGACGGCCCGAGCGCACGAGTATCGCGTATAAGGAGTGGCAATGCAGGAGCATGCCGAGTCAGAGACCGGTCGTGAGAGGCGCAGGCTTCTCGAAGGATGGAATTCACCCCCAAACCTGGTCACTTACACCCGTATCCTCCTGGTCCTGGTCTTCATCGCCCTGGATCTGATGGCCGGTCCCTGGGGCGAGCGCAGGCCCGGCTTGCGGTGGACCGCCGCCGTGCTCTTCATCCTCGCCGCCTCGACCGACAAGCTGGACGGGTGGCTGGCCCGCCGGTACAACCAGGTGACCGAGCTGGGCAAGCTCATGGATCCCATCGCTGACAAGTTGCTGATCTGTTCGGCGCTGATCGTGGCCTCCGTCTTCGGCGAGCTCTGGTGGTGGGTCACCGTGCTCTTCCTGGTCAGGGAACTGGGCATCACTTTGCTGCGGATCCTGGTCATCAACAAGCAAGGGCGGGTCATCGCCGCCTCCCGGGCCGGCAAGTACAAGACCCTGTTTGAATGCATCGGCCTGGGCATGTTGATGGTGCCCCTTTCACCGGTCTGGCCCTGGTATCTGGTGACCACGCGTGTGGTCATCCTGGTGGCCCTGGCCCTCTGCCTCTACTCGGGAGCGGAATACGTGATGGGGATGCGGCGATGATCGGCAAGAGCGTGCAGGGCCGTTGCGACGACCTGGCTGGACGGATCATCGACACCTGCCGTGACTCGGGCCTGCTGCTAGCCGCCGCCGAATCGCTGACCGGTGGGCTGCTGGCCGATGCCTTCGTCAGGATTCCCGGTGCGTCAGACGTCTTTCTTGGGTCGGCCGTCGCCTACGACATCGCCGCCAAGGCCGCCATCCTCAAGGTGGACCAGGACCTGCTGGCCACCCAGGGTGCGGTCCATCCACGGGTTGCCCAGGAGATGGCCGAGGGTACGGCCAGGCTCTACACCCGGCCGGGGCATGAGGACACGGTCATCGGCATGGCCACTACAGGTGTGGCCGGGCCGGGCCCTGACGGGGATGATCCTGCCGGGCTGGTCTACATCGGTCTGGCCCTGCCCGTCCGGGTGATGGGTCGGCGTATTGAGACCGGCCTGCAGTCCCACGCCTACCGGACCTATGCCTACGAGCTGCATCTGGATGGCGACCGCGAACAAGTGCGTCGTGGTACGGTCATGCGGATTCTGGACCAGCTGGATCGGGCCCTGCACTCGCGCGGCTGACGGCCTGATGCGGTGAGTCGCTTCCACTTTCCGCTGTCGTACCTTGTGTATACGTGACCTTGGTCACAAAGCGGGCCTTTCGGGTTCCTCCCCTGGAATAATTCAGCGGCTCGTCTGTTGGTCTCTGTGTAAGAAGTTGAACACGATAATGGCGAAAGGGGCTGCTATGGCCAGCACCGAGACCGTGATGACTCGAACCAACGATACCTATGATGTCAAGCCGGCCGCACCCGGAGTGGAGCGCAACGCGCGGGTTCGTGATCTGACACCCGCCCAGCGTCGTGCCGTCGTCTTCGCCCAACAGCAGGTGATCCGTGCCAAGGCCGCCAAGAAGGCCAAGGAGGAGCGCCAGGCCAACCTGAACAAGATGTGGATGGAGGAGGACGGCATGGAAGCCAGCCGTCAGCGGGCAGCCTCCACCAATGACGGCCGGGCCGTCACCCATACCGTCTCCCTGCGCGAGGCCCTGGGCCACGTGCTGCGCGAGCTGAGGACCAACGATCACAAGACCCTGCGTGAGGTTAGCGAGAAGGCCGGCGTGTCCCTGGGCTACCTGTCCGAGGTGGAACGCGGCCAGAAGGAGGCCAGCTCCGAACTGCTGAGCTCCATCGCCGACGCGCTGGGCCTGGGTGTGCCGCAGACACTGCGGATGGTGGCGGACTACCTGGAGTCCACCCAGGAGTAAACATGTCAGGTCCGGTCGGCTGACCCGGCGGACCGTTCTTGAGGGCGTCCGGTTCTGAGGAACCAGGCGCCCTCTTCTGCTGACTGTCGGTTGCTACCGTAGAAGGGTTGTGACAGGGTGGGTCTTGGACGAAAGGTGATGTCGGGTGCGTGAACGGGAATTCTGGCAGCTGCTGGAGGAGGTCTTCGGCCGGGTCTACGGACGCAGTCTGGCCCGTGACCAAAGGCTGACCGCCCTGGATTCCATGACCGTAATAGAGGCCCTGGATGCGGGCGTGGAGCCGCGCGTGGTCTGGAACGTGCTCTGCGATCAGATGGAGATTCCCGACTCCCGGCGCTGGGGAAAGGACCACAATGCGCCGCCCCTGCCGGCAGCCTGATCAGCGGGTTTTATCCTCCGCGAATTTATTTTCCATTCCAGGCGATTTTCGAACATTTGTTCGCATGGTCGGGTATACTGATACCCATGGTCCGGTGACCATCGGCACGTTCGACCACATCGGGCGCCGGGACCGCAGACAGGTTCCGACGGCGGATAGGCTGTCAATCGTGAGGTCGTCAATCAGGATGTCGTCATCGTGAGGTCGGTTACGAAGAAGGAGAGCCATATGGCACGTCAGAGCAACAGTGGCAAGGCGAAGAAGGAAGAAGAGGGCGGGATCGACCCCCGTCGCCAGGCAGCCTTGAACACGGCCCTCGCGCAGGTGGAGAAGAGCTTCGGCAAGGGTTCGGCCATGCGTCTGGGCGACAAGCCTGCCCAGGATGTGGAGGTCATTCCCACCGGGTCCCTGGCCTTGGACATGGCCCTGGGCATCGGCGGACTGCCCCGCGGCCGCATCGTCGAGATCTACGGTCCGGAATCCTCGGGCAAGACCACCCTGGCCCTGCATGCGGTGGCCAATGCACAGGCCGGCGGTGGAGTGGCGGCCTTCATCGATGCCGAGCACGCTCTGGATCCCGAGTACGCCAAGAAGCTGGGTGTGGACACGGACTCCCTGATCGTCTCCCAGCCGGACAACGGCGAGCAGGCGCTGGAGATCGCCGACATGCTGATCCGGTCGGGCGCCCTGGATGTCATCGTCATCGACTCGGTGGCCGCCCTGGTGCCCAAGGCCGAGATCGAGGGGGACATGGGCGACAGCCACGTGGGTCTGCAGGCCAGGCTGATGAGCCAGGCCCTGCGCAAGATGACCGGCGCCCTGTCCCAGGCCAACACCACAGCCATCTTCATCAACCAGCTCAGGGAGAAGATCGGCGTCTTCTTCGGCAGCCCGGAGACCACCACCGGCGGCAAGGCCCTGAAGTTCTACGCCTCGGTCCGCCTGGACATCCGCCGCATCCAGACCCTGAAGAATGGCGACGAGGCAGTGGGCAACCGCACCAAGGTCAAGGTGGTCAAGAACAAGATGGCCCCGCCCTTCAAGGTGGCCGAATTCGACATTCTCTACGGGGAGGGCATCTCCAAGGAGGGTTCGGTTCTGGACATGGCCCTGCAGACCAACATCGTCAAGAAGTCGGGCTCCTGGTTCACCTACGAGGGCGATCAGCTGGGTCAGGGCAGGGAGAACGTCCGTCAGTTCCTCAAGGACAACCCCGGCCTGACCAAGGAGATCGAAGATAAGGTCAAGGTCGCCTTCGGCCTTATCCCTGCTCCTTCCGAGGACGACAAGGCCGATCAGGCTGATGCTGACCAAGGCAGCAAGGAAGACGATTCTGCTCCTGTCGACGTCAACACCACTGTGCCCACGGCCCAGGCTGCATGACCCGATGATCTCGGCCGAGGACTTCCTCAAGGAAAATCCTGTCCGACTGGCGCAGACCGGGGATCCTGCCGGCTCCAGCACAGAGTCGAAGAATCCTCGGTCGGACCAGTTGCAGCCAGACTCTGCGGGTGCGCCTGTTCCAGCAGAGTCGGTGTCAGTCCTTGATCCTGCCCTTGAGCAGAAGGATGACAGCTTCAAGGAGGACAGCCGCCTGGTGCAGTCTCCTGTCCTGGGTCTTGGGCATGGCGCCCGATTCGGAGGCAGTCTGGAAGATGCAGACAGTGCTGCCAATGCTGATATGGGTGACGAATCCCTGGCAGGTCGCCATTCTCGTGGTCACCGTTCTGCTCGTGGTTCCGATAGAAGAACTCGCCGCCGTGGCCGTCGCCCACGTGCCGGCGGCTTTGGTGGAGGTTCCGCGCCTGTAGCTCCGCGAGCAGATGCCGATGATGCGGATGCTTGCCGGGAGGTTGCTCTGACCCTGCTGGATGCGGCGGCCCGTTCAAGCGGGGCTCTGGCCCGCCGTCTGGTCGACAAGGGGTTTGATACGAACGTGGTCGATCAGGTGATCGACCGGCTGACCAAGTTGGGCCTGTTGGATGACCGGGACTATGCCCAGGATCTTCTGCGTTCCTGTCTGCATCGCACCATGGGGGAGCGGGGTGTGCTCTCGGAGATGACCCGCAAGGGACTAGACCCAGGACTGGCTGCGCAGGTGGTGGCCCAGGCCTCCCGTGAGGGGCTCTTCGTCGACTCCGCCTACGAGCTCGGCCGCAAGGTGGCCCGCAAGACAGCCGGACTTGATCTCAAGGTGCGCAAACGGCGATTCTGGAGTGCTGGATCCCGCAAAGGCCACTCTCCCGGCCTCCTCAACCAGGTGGCAGCCGACCTTTTCGTCTCTGACGACCCCCTTGATTGAGTCGATTGCTGCCAAGGCACCACACGGTAAAAAGAAGATGAGACCTCTCATATACCCCGGGTTCTGTCATCGACCGGATGAAAATCCGGACGACGGATGGCCATCCATCTCGACCTGACGTTGCCGCCAGGCTCTAGCGGCCTACCCGAAGGCGGGACGAGCAGCCCCTGAATGCCTTCTGCTTGGCCTTGCTCCCGATGAGGCTTGCCATGCGGTCGGCGTTACCGTCGACCCGGTGGTCTCTTACACCGCCGTTTCACCCTTGCCCGCCTTTGCCAGGCGAGCGGTCTGTTCTCTGTTGCGCTATCTCTCAGGTCGCCCTGGGCGGACGTTATCCGCCATCGTGCTCTGTGGAGCCCGGAAGTTCCTCAGCCCTTCCCAGGAGGAGGGGCCGCGGCCATCCGAGAGGTCTCGGGGATTCAGCATAGCGGAACTGAACGACCGGACCAACGGCCAGGATCCCGCTCTGGCCTCAAGCTCAATCAGTGAGTCAGCCCTGCTCTTCGGATACAATCGGAAGCACAGTCGATGGTGACCAAGTCCGCCATCGCACCAGCGGTTCGTCCGCTCACAAGTGCAAGGAGATTCCCATGGAGATCGTCATTACCGGTCGACATACCCAAATCAAGCAGCGGTTCCGCGATGTTGTGGACAGCAAGATGAACAGGGTGACGGCCATCGCCCCCGATGCCCAGCGCATCCAGGTCGTTCTGACACATGAAGGCAATCCCCGCCAGGCTGACAGCGCCAAGAGGGTGGAGCTCACGGTCCAGGCCGGCAAGACCGTGATCCGCGCCGAGGCCTCCAGCGCCGACGAGTTCAGCGCACTGGACATGGCCCTGGACAAGCTGACCCAGCGTCTGCGCCGGGTCCGCGACCGCCGCAAGGACCACCGCCGGGGACTTGAGCATCCGCCCCTGCCCGCCGACCTGCCCGTGGAGGATCAGACAGGCGATGAGGGCGATCAGGGAGACCAGGGCCAGGAGTCCAACCCCGACAACAGCGCCCAGAGCGCCGTGGCCTCGGACCTGGCTCCGGGCCAGTCGGTCGAGGTGCAGGTGGGGGACACCCCCATCGTCATCCGCCGCAAGCTGCACATCGCCGAGCCCATGAGCATCGACGAGGCCCTCTACGAGATGGAGCTGATCGGCCACGACTTCTTCCTCTTCGTCAACAAGGAGACCCAGCGGCCGTCGGTGGTCTATCGTCGGCACGGATGGAGCTACGGCGTCTTCGAGATCGATACGCCTGAGCATGTAGGCCAGAAGAAGTAACAGCAAAACGGATAGACGAGCGGATATTGAACTGTGGGGCGATTCCCCGGCGGCAAATTGGCCTGACGCGCGGAGAATCGCCCTTCTTCAATGCCCTGTCCGGCTGCCAAGGCCGCAGTTGGGTTCATGGAATAATCGGTTTCGAGAAAATCGGTGCATTCGCGTAAGATAATCAAGGTCTGGGCCTACGTCAGCTGAGGGCGTGCGAAGGCCATAAAAGAACGGTAGGGAGCGCAACGTGGTAGCAGTCTTGGACAAGGTCCTCCGTATGGGCGAGGGTCGTCAGATTCGCAAGCTTCAGGGGGTGGCCAAGGCGACCAACGCCTTCGAGGATCAGATCTCGGCCATGTCCGATGAGGAGCTCAAGGCGCAGACGCCCAAGTTCAAGCAGCGACTGGAGAACGGCGAATCCCTGGATTCCCTGATGCCCGAAGCCTTCGCCACGGTTCGCGAGGTTTCCAAGCGCACCCTGGGCCAGCGGCACTTCGACGTCCAGCTGATGGGCGGCGCGGCCCTGCACTGGGGCAACATCGCCGAGATGAAGACCGGCGAGGGCAAGACCCTGGTGGCCACCCTGCCCAGCTATCTGAATGCCCTGGAGGGCAAGGGCGTGCACGTGGTCACGGTCAACGACTATCTGGCCTCCTACCAGAGCGAGCTCATGGGGCGCATCTTCCGCTTCCTGGGCATGAGCGTGGGCTGCATCATCACCGACCAGCGTCCCAACGAGCGTCGCAAGCAGTACCAGGCGGACATCACCTACGGCACCAACAACGAATTCGGCTTCGACTACCTGCGCGACAACATGGCCTGGGACAAGGACGAGCTGGTCCAGCGCGGCCACCATTTCGCCATCGTGGACGAGGTGGATTCCATCCTGATCGACGAGGCACGAACTCCTCTGATCATCTCCGGACCCGCCGAGGGCGATGTGACCCGATGGTACCGGCAGTTCGCCAAGCTGGTCCCCAAGCTGACCAGGGACGAGGACTACGAGGTCGACGAGAAGAAGAAGGTCGTCGGCATTCTGGATCCCGGCATCACCAAGGTCGAGGACTACCTGGGCATCGACAACCTCTACGAGCCCGCCAACACCGCCCTGATCGGGTACCTGAACAACGCCATCAAGGCCAAGGAGCTCTTCCTGCGCGACCGCGACTACGTGGTCCAGAACGGCGAGGTCCTGATCGTGGACGAACACACGGGCCGTCTGCTCAAGGGCCGCCGCTACAACGAGGGCCTCCACCAGGCCATCGAGGCCAAGGAGGGCGTGGAGGTCAAGGCCGAGAACCAGACCTTCGCCACCATCACCCTGCAGAACTACTTCCGCATGTACGACAAGCTGGCGGGCATGACCGGCACGGCCGAGACCGAGGCCGCCGAGTTCATGAACACCTACAAGCTGGGCGTGCTGCCCATCCCCACCAACAAGCCCATGATCCGCAAGGATCAGGACGATCTGATCTACCGCTCCAAGAAGGAGAAGCTGGCCGCCATCGTCCGGGATGTAGCCAAGCGGCATGCCAAGGGCCAGCCCATCCTGCTGGGTACCGCATCCGTGGAGTCCTCCGAGGTGGTCTCCTCCCTGCTGGACGTGGCCGGCATCGACCACCAGGTGCTCAACGCCAAGCAGCATGCGCGCGAGGCTGCCGTCGTAGCCGTGGCAGGGCGCAAGGGGGCCGTGACCGTGGCCACCAACATGGCCGGGCGCGGCACCGACATCATGCTGGGCGGGAACGTGGAGTTCCTCGCCGATCAGAAGCTCAAGGAGCAGGGCTACTCGCCCGACGACACCCCTGAGGAGTATGAGAAGCGCTGGCCCAAGATGCTGGATTCCGTCAAGGAACAGGTCAAGGATGAGCATGAGGAAGTCGTCAAGCTGGGCGGCCTCTACGTGCTGGGCACCGAACGGCACGAGTCCCGCCGCATCGACAACCAGCTGCGCGGCCGTTCCGGCCGTCAGGGCGACCCCGGTGAGTCCAGGTTCTACCTGAGCCTGGAGGATGACCTGATGCGTCTGTTCAACACTCAGCTGGTGGCTCGAATGATGTCCTCCAAGAGCCTGCCCGAAGGTCAACCCATCGGCACCAAGAGCGTCTCCAAGGGTGTGCGCAATGCGCAGAAGTCCGTTGAATCCCGCAACTACGAGATCCGCAAGAACGTGCTCAAGTACGACGATGTGATGAACAAGCAGCGTCAGGTCATCTACGGCGAGCGTCAGGCCGTGCTCAAGGGCGAGGACATCCACCAGGACATCCTCCGCTTCATCCGCGAGACCGTGACTTCATACATCCATGGGGCGCAGAACGGCTCGGACAAGCCTCAGGATTGGGATGCCGACGGGCTCTGGAAGGCGCTGGCCTCCGTCTATCCGATCAGTCTCGACCAGGACGAGACCATGGACTCCCTGGAGGGTCTGAAGGGTGACAAGGCCGTCAAGGCCCTGGCGGACAAGATCGTGGAGGATGCCGAGTCCATCTATCAGGATCGCGAGGATGAACTGGGCGAGAAGGGCTCAAGGCAGCTGGAGCGCCAGGTGGTCCTCTCCGTCCTGGACAGCAAGTGGCGCGAGCACCTCTACGAGATGGACTACCTCAAGGACGGCATCGGCCTGCGCGGCATGGGTCAGCGCGACCCCCTGGTCGAGTACCAGCGCGAGGGCTACCAGATGTACAACTCCATGATCGACGCCATCAAGGAGCAGACCGTGCAGCTGCTCTTCAACGTGGACCTCAAGCAAATTGCAGCCAGCCAGGAGAACGAGCGGCGGGCCCGCGAAGAACGCGAAGAAAACGAGGGGAGCCAGTCCGAAGAGGTCAACTACCAGGCGCCTGAAGAGCCTGATGCCGAGGATGAGACCACCGACATCGACGAGACGGCCGAGGAGCGTGATGAAGATGCCCCGGCGGGCAGCGTCCAGGAGGACTCCGACGAGGATGCGTCAGAGGATGCCGCTGACGCGCAGTCGAGTCTGAGCACGTCCGCCGAGGAATCGGAGGTTTCTGACGCTTCGGCCCCGGCTCCGGTCGGGCCTGCGCCCATCAGCCATGCCGAGGGCAAGGTTCCTGCCAATAAGAGGCCCAAGGCCGTAGAGGACCACTCGCCCTGGGCCGACGGCCGCACCTTCCCGGGCACGCCCCGCAACGCACCTTGCCCCTGCGGCTCCGGACGCAAGTACAAGATGTGCCACGGTCAGAACGAGAAGAAATGACAGGTACGCGTAAGCATTAGCGGCTTCTGCAGATAGGGTTGCTGATCTGGTTGACGGCCATCGCTCGCAAGGGCGGTGGCTGCTTTCATATATTGGATTGCCAACATCCATATATTGGTAGCAAAGTGACCAAAATATGGGATGGCCTTGTGCAGGGGAGGGGCAGGGCAGTAAACCTAGAGCAAACAGCGGGGCATCCGGCCCCGCTTCTTCAAAGGGAAAAGAGTCATCATGCGGCCACTTAGCTGGAAATCCGTCCTGAACTCCTTGGTGTCCGGTCGACACCTGAGCGCGGATGAGGCCGAGTGGTGCATGAACGAACTGATGGACGGCAATGCCGACCCGGTGCAGGTGGGCGCCGCCCTGTCCATGCAGTCCACCCTGGGGCTGACCAGCCCTGAGGTCGAAGGGGCCGCCAAGGCCATGGTGGGCCATGCTGTGCCGCTGAAGGTCAGGGGTGATGTGACCGACATCGTCGGCACCGGCGGCGATGGGGCAGCGACGGTCAACCTGTCGACCATGGGCGCCATCGTGGCTGCCGCAGCAGGGGTCAGAATCGTCAAGCATGGCAACCGGGCCGCATCCAGCAAGAGCGGCACCGCCGACTGCCTGGAGCAGCTGGGCCTGCCCTTGGATCTGCCGCCGCAGGAGGTGGCTGCCATGGCTGACCGCTACGGCATCACCTTCGTCTTCGCCAAGACCTTCCACCCTGCCATGCGGTTTGCCGGCCCTGTTCGCTCGTCGCTGGGCATCCCGACCGTCTTCAACCTGCTGGGTCCCCTGACCAACCCGGTCAACCCCCGCTATGTGGCCATCGGATGCGCCCAGCGCCAGCTGAGCCCCATGATGGCCCAAGTCTATGCCTCACGCGGCCAGGAGGGCATGGTCTACACCTCGGTCGAAGGCCTGGACGAGATGGCCCCGACCGGGCCGGTCTCCATCTGGGAGATCCACCAGGGCAAGGTGGAGGAGCGCTCCTTCGACCCGACTCGTGAACTGGGCCTCGACCCGGTGGATTTGGATGACCTGCGCGGCGGCGATCCGGCCTTCAACGCCAGCGTCGTCAGGGACTTCCTGGCTGGAAAGTCGGTTCCTTCGCGTTCCACGGCCCTGCTCAATGCGGCCTCGGCCATCGTGGCTGACGGCACGCAGATCGACGCCGGTCCCGAGGCCGACCTGAACGTGCGGTTTGCCCAGGCCTATCAATTGGCTACCGAGGTTGTGGACCAGGGCAGGGCCGCCGACCTGCTGGCAGCCTGGATCGACGGAGCCCAGGAAGCGCAGTCCCGCTGCCAGCAAGAGAATCGGGCATCCCGTCCGGTCTTAGTCTAGGTTCGCGGCTGCCAAGTCTGTTCGGGCCTCGCTGGCAGAGAGATCAGCCAGCGAGGCCCGACTGTTTTGGATGCTTGTATACGGCGGCACACGGCATTATCGCCGGTAGTGTCGTTGGTCGTCATCGAAGAGCCCGCTTGAATCGTCGCGGAAATTCTTCCGGTCGATGATCAGTCCTGCGATGCCTATCAGCAGGAGCAGGCCCGCCAGCAGGCCGGTCAATCCGGACCAGCGGGGGATGAAGATGGTCAGGAAGAAGCAGACCAGGCCCAGCGCCGTCATGATCATGAAGGCCACCCGCCTTCTGCCCAGGTCGCTCAGGTCGGGGTTGGGCGGCACAAAGTTCGACGACTGGTCCATGACCTCGTCGGTGTCCAGCCAGCTGCTGCCTTGGAAATCGCGCGGTCCGGAGCCGCCGACGAAGGAGTCGCGCTTCAAGTCCTCGGCCCTCAGCGCTGCCTTCTTCTCGGACTTTCGAGCCTTCTTCTCGAATTCCTTGGCCGTCCTGGACGATTCCAGGGAACCCAGCTCGTCAGCGTGCGAGTTCAGGAAGTCCGCCCATTCCTCGTCCCCCTGCGGGGACCCGGTTCCCGCCTCGCTGTTATACTGTTTCCCGGCGTCGTTATGCTTGTGCTCGGTCATAGAACCATCGTAACCTCGGCCGCACGCATTCGCTACCAAGGAGTCTCTGTGCTGTACTGGTTCTTCGTCAAACTGCTCGGTCCGTTGGCGCGTACCTGGTTCAAACCGACCGTTGAAGGCACGGAGAACATTCCCAAGCAGGGGGCTGCCATCATCGCCTCCAACCATCTGGCCGTCATCGACGACGCCCTCCTGCCCATCACCTGCCCTCGGATGATCCACTTCATGGGCAAGGCCGAGTATTTCAACGGCAAGGGGATCAAGGGCAAGTTCAAGAAGTGGTGGTTCAGCTCGGTCGGCGTCTTCCCCGTGGACAGGTCAGGCGGCTCCAAGTCGCTGGGCGCCATGGAAACGGCTCGTTCCATCCTTGAGCACGGGCACATCTTCGGCATCCATCCGGAGGGCACGCGCAGCCCTGACGGCAGGCTTTACCGGGGGCATACCGGGGCGGCGCGGCTGGCCTTCGAGACCGGGACGACGGTGGTGCCAGCAGCCATCATCGGCACCAGGCAGCTTCAGGAGCCCGGCCATGTGATTCCGCATAAGGGCCGGACCAAGGTCATCTACGGCAAGCCCATCACCGTGCCTTATGTTCCCGTCAACAGCCTCACCCACGAGGAGATCCGCAACCTGACCGACCGGATCATGCAGGAGATCCAGGAGATGAGCGGGCAACGCTACGTGGACGTGTATGCCCAGGTCATCAAGGCGCATGAAAACCATGAGAACAACCAGGAGCTGGACTGACTTCCCAGCAGTTCAGACCACAGTCAGGGTCACGACGGCCGGCGAGCCGTCATCGTTGAGCACCTTGACCTGACTGCCGGGATTGGGGTCCTGGATGCGCACCGTGTGGGTCAGATTGCCCAAGGGAGCGGAGATGTTGACCTTGAGCCCGTATCCCTCCAGGATCCTGGTGGCCTCGTCCTGGCTCTTGCCTTTCACGTCGGGCATGGTGATGGACTGCGGCCCCTTGGAGATCACCACGTTGACCGCATCGCCCCAGTGCAGCTGCTCCTGGGCCTGGTGGGAGGCGGAGATCACCTGGTTGCGTGGCACCTTGTCAGACCAGTCCTCGCTGTAGCTGACCTTGAGCCGAAGGGCTTCCAGGGCCGCCTTGGCCTCATCCCTGGCCTTGCCGACGATATCGGGCATGGCCACGGGCATGCGACCCTTGGACAGGACCAGGCTGACCTTGGCATCGTGGCGGGTCTTGGTCCCTGGTGCCGGATCCACTGAAATGGCCGCTCCCTCGGGGATGTCCATGGAGTACTGGTCCTTGGAGGTGTCGTGGTCTATCCTGTCGAACCCGGCTGCCTTCAAGGCCTGCACCGGATCCTTGCCATTGGGTGTTTCCGGCGTGAGGATGTCCTTGGGCACCGTGGCCTGGCGCACCCCCTTGGAGACGGTCAATTTGAGCCTGCCGCCCCTCTTGCTGATATGGGCTCCGACCGCATCGGGATCCGCGGCCATGACGGCTCCCTTGGCCACCTGGTCGCTGAAGTCATAGGCGGTGTCGACCTGGATGCCGGCGACCTTGAGTGTGCGGGCGTACTTGGCGAAGTCGGCGCCGACGACCTTGCACTCCTGGTTCTCGGAGCAGGAGACGTCATCCGGCTTGGGCAGGGCGACATAGCTGCCCGGACCCAGGAAGTACCACCAGGCGCCACCGCCGCCTCCTGCCAGGGCCAGGACCAGCAGAACCACCAACACGATGATCAAGCCCCGATGCCGGTGCTTGGGTTGAGCCGCTTCAGCGCCTGGCTGCATGATCTTTGCATCGGCTGAAGGCGCTGTCGGATTCTGAGGCTGCAAAACGGTCGTGGTCTCGGCTCGGGAGGGGGTGTCCACATCGTTGAGCCGATAGCGTCTGGTCGCTGCCTCCGCATCGGTTTCGGGCGGGGCGGGCACAGACGGAACCGTGTCCGAATTCTCCGGGTCTGTGGCTGCCTCTTCGGCATCGTCGCTGGGTGCCGTAGCCGCGCGCTCTGAGGTTCCGGCGATGGCGGACTCGGGCTGTCCGCTGGCTGCGGCTGCTGCGGCCCCTGCAGGCAGCACGTAGTCCATGGCCTGTCGGTCCAGTCCCTTGGCCACCTTCCTCAGGCTCTCCAGGGCCTTGCCTGCGTCATCCGGGCGATGCTCGGGGGAGCGGTCGGTCATCTCGGAGACCAGGGCGGCCACAGACGGGTCGATTCCCGGGCAGACCCTGGCCAGGGAGGGGACGTCCTCGTGGACGTGCTTGAAGACGATGGTCACCGGATTGTCGCTGGCGAAGGGGACCGTGCCGGTCAGCATCTCGTAGGCGATAATGCCCACGGCGTAGAGGTCGCTCTGGGGGGAGGCCTCATTGTTCTCGATGGTCTCGGGTGCCAGGTAGGCGGCCGTGCCCATGAGCATGCCCGTCGAGGACAGGGTGGCCTGGGCGGCGGCGCGGGCCAGGCCGAAGTCGGTGATCTCCACGTGGCCGCGGTCGTTGATGAGGATGTTTTCCGGCTTGATGTCGCGGTGGATGACGCCGGCTCGGTGGGCGGAGGCCAGGCCGTCCAGGACCTCGCCCAGGATGCGCAGGGTCTCTTTCAGGGGATAGACGCCCTGCCGGGCCATGTCCCGCCGCAGGCTGATGCCGTGGACATACTCCATGACCAGGTAATCCAGCCCCTGATCGACGCCCGTGTCGTAGACCTGGACGATGTGGGGGTTGGCGATGGCAGCCGCGGACCTGGCCTCCCGGCGGAAGCGCTCCTCGAACTGGGCCCTGTGCGGCCCCTGGGCCAGCATGGTGTGCATGATCTTGACCGCCACATGCCTGGACAGCCGCTGGTCCAAGGCCTCGTAGACCGTGGCCATGCCACCCTGTGCGATCTCACGCAGAATGCGGTAGCGCCCGTCGATGATCCGGTCGCTGGTCCTCTCGTCCGCTTCACTCATGCTCGTCTTGTCCGGCCCTCTGCACCTCGGAGGCCTGACCGGCCTCGGCATCAATGGAAGATACACGTTCATGATACCCGGCGGTGGTGGCAAGCGGCAGGAAGCGTCGGCAGGCCTCCAGGAAGATGGTTCGGCCCCCTGTCGACAGATGCAGACGATCGGCCAGGGCCTGGGCTCGGGCCTGGGCTCGGACGGACAGGTCAGCCATGCGTCGACGGCTGGCCTCTACGGCCCCGCAGGACTGCATCAGGTCACGGACCATATTCACCTGGGTCTTGTTGCGGACTTGGGAGGTGCAACTGTACAGCCGGCGGATTTCCTTGGCCTGGTCAGGATCGGCCATGGCCAGGGTGTCGGCCAGGAGGACGGTCCGCTTGCCGTCGCGGATATCGCCACCCACGGGTTTGCCGGTACGTCGGTCGTCGCCTGTTACATCCAGCAGATCATCCGCCAGCTGGTAGGCCAGACCCAGATCCAGACCCAGGGCGCGCACGGACTCTTTATGCTCTTCCAGGTCTGCTCCAGAGGCCAGCAGGCCCAGAGCCAGCGGGGCCAGGGTGGTGTAGGAGGCGGTCTTCCAGGCCATGGTGTGCAGGGCCTGGCGGCGCAGGCGTTCCGGATCGTCCAGACAGGCCTCCTCCATGCCCATGTCCAGGACCTGGCCGGTGACCACAGCCGTCTGCATGGCTTGAAAGGCCCTGCCGATGGCCGCCCCCTGAGGCAGCTTGGCAGCCGCCTGGAGGGCCATGTCCGTGCTCAGCGATGCCAGCAGGTCGCCAAGGAGGATGCCTAGGCCGGCGCCGCGGGCATCAGGTTTTGCGGGCGCCCGGCCGCTCGAATCGTTTCCGGCAACCGACCGGCTCAGGGCCAGATGGGCTGCAGGACGGCCCCGACGACGGGGTGAGCCGTCGATGATGTCGTCGTGGACCAGCGCGCTGGTCTGATAGACCTCCAAGGCGCAGGCAAGGTCCACTACCGCCTGTTCATGGTCAGGATTCTGCTCGGACTCCAGAGCCCGCCAGACGTCGCAGAGCAGCAGGGCGCGCAGGCGTTTGCCGCCGCGGCCAGCCTCGATCGCCTGGAGTATGACCTCCTGCAAAGCCTCCTGGGAGGGGTTCTGATCCAGGGGTTGGTCCGGTCCGGACTCTGGAGCAATCAGATGGTCGCAACGGCGCTGGAGCAGTTCCTCCATGCGCTGTTCGACCCGTGCTGCAGTCACGCTTTTCATGCCTTAGAGCCTATCCGCATATCTGCCCAGCGAACAGGCTGCCAGGACCATGGTGGATGGATGACACCACTTGACCACATGATCGGTTGTGGCTTTCCTCGAGATTCCAGCTGGATCAGGATGGTGCCAAGGCTCCCGGTGCTCATACCGGGAGCGGATGGGAGGCGATGACGGCATGGACGATGCGCATGAATACGGCATGAAAGACCTGGTGGAGCACTACCGAGAGGGCCGACGACGATGGGGTGTGGAAGAGGCCGACAGACGATGGCTCCAGCAACCTCTGACAGACTGGACCGCTGGTTTGCAAGGGCCGCAAGCGTGCCAGCGGTTCGACTCAGACTCGGCCGACTGCCTGGCCGTGGCCATTAAGGAGACGCTGGCCATACGCGACGGGCTTATTTTGTCCATTCTGGCACCCGGGCCTGGCCTGGACAGCGATCGGCTGATGGATCTTTGCGTTCGTCCCAACGATCCATCGAATGTGACGGCGCTCTGCAGCATCCTGGATGCGGTCTTCAAGGACACCGCAACACGGCCGGACCAGCCCCGTTGCCGTGCTGGGCTTGCCATGCTTGAAGCTATGGCAGATCAGGTTCCGCCGGGGTTTCGGTCCCAGCCACTGGCGGTCGCGGCTTATGTCGACTGGTGGAGTGGCGGATCCCGAGCATCGGGGTTTGCGGAGAAAGCTCTGGCAGACGACCGCTCCTGCAGCCTGGCCGCCATCGTCCTGGCCTTGATGCGCCGCGGCATCGACCCGGCTTGGAGGCAATTGGGCTGAATCGGGAATAATCGTCCCCCTGGGGTGGTTCACTTTAATGAGTCTACGATTTGACCTTGCCAGAGCTGTGCCCTAAAAGCAGTGTCGGCGGGTGGGATGATCCAGGAGGAGAATTTGGCCACGAAGGACACCAAGTCAGCCAAGACAGCCGCAGTGGATACCGAAAAGGGCCGGACCAGTTCAACTGCCGGCAAGACCAAGACCGCCACCAGGTCCAAGACCAGCAGCAAGGCGTCCCGCAAGACCGCGTCCCGCAAGAGCGCCGCCACTAGCACCTCGGCGACCAAGACGAACCGCCGTCCGGCCTCCAAGACCGCCAAGAAGGTCGAAGAGAAGCCCATCCTCCAGCAGGAGGATCAGGAGCCCGACGAGGACCTGCTCGAGGATCAGGAGGACGACGACCAGCTGGACAAGAGCGAGGATCAGCTGGAGGACGAGCCCGACGAGGACGATCAGGAGGAGGACGAGGCCTCCCAGGTCCAGGATGAGGCCGAAGAGGACCGCAAGGCCGCCCATGCCCTCGCAGCCAAGGTCAAGGGCGCCTTTGTCGTCGACGATTCCGATGACGACGAGAATGTCACCCCCTCAGGCAATCCCAAGCGTCGTGTGGTCACCGCCGGCGCCACTGCCGATCCTGTCAAGGACTACCTCAAGCAGATCGGCCGCGTCAGCCTGCTGAACGCCGAGCAGGAGGTGGACCTCTCGGAGCGCATCGAGGCCGGCCTCTACGCCCAGCATCTGCTGGATACCGAGGGCGAGGACATGGACTTCAAGCGTCGTCGTGAGCTCAAGTGGGCCGCCAACGACGGGAAGAAGGCCAAGGACCATCTGTTGGAGGCCAACCTGCGACTGGTGGTCTCCCTGGCCAAGCGCTACACCGGCAGGGGCATGCTCTTCCTGGACCTGATCCAGGAAGGCAACCTGGGTCTGATTCGTGCCGTGGAGAAGTTCGACTACACCAAGGGCTACAAGTTCTCCACCTACGCCACCTGGTGGATTCGTCAGGCCATCACCAGGGCCATGGCCGACCAGGCCCGCACCATCCGCGTGCCCGTCCACATGGTCGAGGTCATCAACAAGCTTTCCCGCGTCCAGCGTCAGATGCTGCAGGACCTGGGCCGCGAACCCACTCCCGACGAGCTGGCCAGGGAACTGGACATGCCCGTCGAGAAGGTCCAGGAGGTCCAGAAGTACGGCCGCGAGCCTATCTCCCTGCACACCCCGCTGGGTGAGGACGGTGACTCGGAGTTCGGCGATCTGATTGAGGACACCGACGCCATCGCCCCCTCGGATGCCGTGGCCTTCTCCCTGCTGCAGGAGCAGTTCCAGCAGGTTCTCGAGACCCTGAGCCCCCGTGAGGCCGGCGTCATCAAGATGCGCTACGGCCTGGAGGATGGACAGCCCAAGACCCTGGACGACATCGGCCGCGTCTACGGGGTCACCCGTGAGCGCATCCGCCAGATCGAGTCCAAGACCATGTCCAAGCTGCGGCATCCCTCGCGCTCGCAGACCCTGCGGGACTTCCTGGATCAGTGACCTCTGCGCCCGGCGGGGAGGTCCTGGTGCTGTCGAGGCCTCCTTGCTAGAAATGGTCATCGGTGCGTAAGCGACCGCCCATGCGAGGACTCCTGTCCCCGTGGGCGCCATGAGGTGAACGGCGAGGTAAATGGTGGCGAAAAAGCCTGATAAGGGAAAGTCCTATGGTGCCGGCAGTCTGACGGTTCTGGATGGCCTGGACGCAGTGCGCAAGCGTCCAGGCATGTACATCGGGACCACGGACAGCCAGGGGCTCATGCACTGCCTTTGGGAGATCATCGACAACGCAGTGGACGAGGCTCTGGCCGGCCAGTGCGACCACATCAAGGTCATCCTGCACCAGGACGGCTCCATCGAGGTGGACGACAATGGACGAGGCATCCCCGTCGATATTGAGCCTCGCACGGGGCTGACCGGCGTGGAGGTGGTCCTGACCAAGCTTCATGCCGGCGCCAAGTTCGGCAACTCCTCCTATACGGCCGTGGGTGGTCTGCACGGCGTGGGCTCTTCGGTGGTCAACGCTCTGAGCTCACGACTGGACGTGGAGGTGGACAGGGACGGCAAGACCCACCGGATGCGCTTCCACCAGGGCCATCCCGGCACCTACCAGGACCCGGATCCGGAGCATCCCTCGCCTGATTCGCCCTTCAAGCGCACCAGGAAGAACCGGCCTACGCCTCTGGAAGTGGTGGGCAGCGTGCCCAAGTCCCGGACCGGCACCAGGGTGCGTTACTGGGCCGACCCGGAAATTTTCAACTCGACGGCCCGGTTCAGCTACGCCCAGCTGATCGACCGGGTGCGTCAGACCAGCTTCCTGGTGCCCGGCCTCAAGATCACCGTGATCGACGAGCGCATCCCCGCCACAGGAAGCGCCGAGCAGGACCTGCGCCTGGAGGTTGACGGCGAACCTGCTGCGGAACCGGACGATCAGGACGTTCAGGGGAACCTTGGTGAACCGTCTGACAGCGGGGACTGGCCAGAAGAAGGCGCCGAAGACCAACCTGCCGAGGATGCGCAGGCGGATGATGCCGACCTTTCGGCCACCGAGCGGGCCGACCGGGCCATGCTGCAGCCGGAGGACGAGTCCGGCCATCAGCGGGTGGAGGAGTTCCTGCACACCGGCGGGGTGACGGACTTCGTGGACTTCCTGTCCAAGGGCGAGCCGGTCAGCGATATCTGGCGGATCAGCGGCCAGGACACCTACCAGGAGGAGACCCAGCGGGTGGGCCCCGATGGCGAGCTGCACGCCGAGCAGGTGGAACGTGTCTGCGGGGTGGATATCGCCCTGCGCTGGGTCAACGACTACGATTCAGTCGTCCGCAGCTTCGTCAATGTGGTGGAGACGCCCGGCGGAGGCATGCACGTGGACGGGTTCATGAACGCCATGACCCGCCAGGTGCGCAAGGCCGTGGAGGCCAACGCCCGCCGTCTCAAGGTCAACCTCAAGGACTCCCATACCAAGGTGGAGCGCGACGACGTCCTGGCCGGGCTGGTGGCCGTGGTCACGGTGCGCATTGCCGAGCCGCAGTTCCAGGGCCAGACCAAGGACGTGCTGGGCACGGCCCAGGTCAAACCCATCGTCACCCGGATGACCGACGACCAGTTCGGCCAGATGATCAGCGGCTCCA
Organism: Bifidobacterium sp. ESL0820; assembly: GCF_052606235.1. NCBI lineage: Bacteria > Bacillati > Actinomycetota > Actinomycetes > Bifidobacteriales > Bifidobacteriaceae > Bifidobacterium > Bifidobacterium sp. ESL0820. Next base: position 771,294 of record NZ_CP199594.1, on the reverse strand, counting down.
AGCGCGGCTTCAAGGAGCAGTCCGGCCAGGTGCTGGAGAAGATCGTGGGCGAGATGCATGCCCGCGTCCAGGCCCGGAAGACCAAGGAGGTCACCAGGCGCAAGAACGCCCTGGAATCGGCCTCCATGCCCTCCAAGCTCTCGGATTCCATGCCCGGCAACGACGACATCGCCGAGCTGTTCATCGTCGAGGGCGACTCCGCCCTGGGTACGGCCAAGGCCGCCCGAAACTCCATGTTCCAGGCCCTGCTGCCCATCCGCGGCAAGATCCTCAACGTGCAGAAGGCCTCCCTGTCCCAGATGCTGACCAACAAGGAGTGCGCCTCCATCATCCAGGTGGTCGGCGCCGGCTCGGGGGCCAGCTTCGACATCGACCAGGCCCGCTACAACAAGGTCATCATGATGACCGACGCCGACGTGGACGGCGCCCACATCCGCATCCTCCTGCTGACCCTCTTCTACCGCTATATGCGGCCCCTGATCGAGAACGGGCGGGTCTACGCAGCCGTGCCGCCCCTGCATCGAATCGCCCTGGCAGGCAAGAACAAGGGGAAGTTCATCTACACCTATTCGGACGATGAGCTGGAGGGCAAGCTGGCCGACCTGCATGCCAAGCACATCGACTACAATCCCGATGTGCAGCGCTACAAGGGTCTGGGCGAGATGGACGCCGACCAGCTGGCCGACACCACCATGGATCCCAGGACCCGCATGCTGCGCCGCATCCGCATGGAGGATGCCGCTCAGGCAGCCGGCATCTTCCCCCTGCTCATGGGGGACGACGTGCCGCCCCGCAAGCAGTTCATCGTGGACAATGCCGACGACTTCGACCGGAGCAAGATCGACACCTGATCTGCCTTCGGCAAGGCCCGAAAGGGCGGGGAGAGGAGTGTGACGCACATGGGCGATCCCTTGGGCAGTTTCTCCCCGCAGACGGCCGACTGGTTTCGTCAGGCCTTCCCCGAGGGTCCCACGCCGACCCAGGTGCAGGCCTGGCCGGCCATCCGCGCAGGCGGCGATGCGCTGATCATTTCGCCCACCGGTTCGGGCAAGACCCTGGCCGCCTTTCTTTGGGCCATCGACGAGCTCATGACCAGGCCCCGGCGCTCCCGGAAGCCTGGGGTCGCCGTGCTCTACATCTCGCCCATGAAGGCCCTGGGGACGGATGTGGCCCGCAACCTGCAGGCTCCGCTGGAAGGCATCGCCGAGCGGTTTGAACAGCAGGGAGGCAAAGCGCCCAAGGTCCGGACGGGCATCCGCACCGGAGACACCGATGCCCGCGGCCGCAGAGCCCTGGCCGCCCATCCGCCGGACATTCTGGTCACCACCCCTGAATCCCTCTATCTGATGCTGACCTCCAAAACGGCTAGCACGCTGAAGAACGTGCAAACCGTTATTGTGGACGAAATCCACGTTTTGGCGGGCAACAAGCGCGGGGCTCATCTGGCCCTGAGTCTGGAGCGGCTGGACGACCTGGTCGGAGGGCCCGTGCAGCGGATCGGCCTGTCGGCTACGGTCCGGCCGCCCGAGCAGGTGGCACGTTTCCTGGGTGGCAGCCGTCCGGTCAGTCTGATCCAGCCCAAGTCGTCCACAGCCATGGACCTGCGCCTGATCGAGCCCCTGGAGGACATGGGCGATCTGGCCGCGCCGCCCGGTCAGTCAGGTGAGTCAGGTCAGGAGGGCGACCAAAGAAGCGGATCCATCTGGCCAGCAATCGAGCGGGCCATTCTGGACCAGGTTCTGTCCCACCGCACCACCCTGGTCTTCGTCAACTCGCGAGGGCTCGCCGAGCGCCTGACCGCCCGGCTCAACGACCTGCACCAAGCCGATCTGCAGGCCTCAGGTCATGGCCAGCCGGGTTTCTCCGATGAGACAGATGGGTCCAGGGAGCCCGCCCACTACGATTCGGCCACCGGTTCCACTTCCGAGAGGACTTCCGGCCAGAGCGTCGACCATCCCATTGCCATGGCCCACCATGGATCGGTGTCCAAGGAACGCCGGCGCCAGGTGGAGGATGACCTCAAGGCCGGCAGACTGCGCTGTGTGGTGGCCACCTCCAGCCTGGAGCTGGGCATCGATATGGGCTCGGTCGATCTGGTCATCCAGGTCAACGCCCCGCTGTCGACCGCCTCGGGACTGCAGCGGGTGGGCCGGGCCGATCACCAGGTCGGTCGGGTATCCCAAGCCAGGCTTTTCCCCCTGACCCGCGAGCAGATCCTGGAGTGCACGGCCAGCATGGAGAGCATGGCCCAGGGCGACATCGAACCCACCATCATGCCCAGCAGCCCCTTGGATGTTCTGGCCCAGCAGACGGTGGCCGCGGCCGCCATGGGACCGCTCAGGGAGCAGGACTGGCTGGCCACGGTCAGACGGGCCGCGCCCTTCGCCCATCTGGACCAGCAGGTCTACCGGGCGGTGCTGGGCATGCTCAGCGGCGCCTACACCTCCCAGGATTTCACCGCCTTCCGTCCCATCCTGGTCTGGGACCGCCAGACCGGAACCCTGACGGCCCGACCCGGCGCACAACGACTGGCGGTGACCTCCGGAGGCACCATTCCCGACCGCGGCTCCTACAGTGTGGTCATGCCCTCCGAGGCCGCAGGCGGCAAGCCCCGCCGAGTGGGGGAACTGGACGAAGAGATGGTCTACGAGTCCCGCAAGGGGAACGTGATCACCCTGGGCACCACCTCCTGGAGGATCCAGCAGATCACCCGCGACCGTGTGGTGGTGGTACCCGCTCCGGGACGCTCCGCCAGACTGCCCTTCTGGCACGGGGAGGGCACCGGCCGTGACCCCGCATTCGGCCGTCGTCTGGGCAGGCTGGCCAGGGAACTGTCCCAGGGTCTGATACCGGCGGTCCAGACTGCCTCCGGTCGGCCGGGCTTCACTCAACCCGTCTGTTCTCGTCTGCTGGAGGACGGCCTGGACCGTCCTGCCATCAACAATCTGGCCGCCTTTCTGGCCGAGCAGCAGGCCTCCACCGGCCGGGTGCCCGACGACCGTCACCTGGTGGTCGAGCGCTGCCCCAACGAGGAGGGCGATCTGAGGCTGATCCTCCATTCGCCATACGGCCGCAGGGTCAACGAGCCCTGGGCCCTGGCCATCGCCGCCCGGCTCTCCCGCGAGCGCGGATACGACGGATCCGTCTGGGCGGGGGAGGACGGCATCGTCGTGCAGATCCCGGGCACTGATGCCTTCCTGGAAGACCAGCGAATATTCGGATTCACCCCCGATCAGGTGGAGCGCGAGGTCCGACGTCATCTGGTCGGCTCGGCGCTCTTCCAGGCCCGCTTCCGCCAGTGCGCAGCCCGCTCGCTCTACATGCCCAGGATGGAGCCCGGCCGCAGGGTGCCGCTCTGGCAGCAGCGTCTTCGAGCCTCCCGTCTGCTGGACGCGGCCCTGAAGGAGGATGACTTCCCCCTGGTTCTGGAGACGATGCGCGAGTGCCTCCAGGACGTCTACGACATGCCTGCCCTGCGCGAGCTCATGGCCGACCTGGAGCAGGGGAGCGCCCGTCTGGTCCCGGCCTCCACCCGGACCCCCTCGCCCATGGCCTCGGGGCTGCTCTTCGGCTACCTGGGGACCTTCATGTACCAGTACGACATGCCCAAGGCCGAGCGCGACGCCGCCATGCTGGCCATCGACTCCGATCTGCTGGAGCAGATGGTCGGCCAGGTGGACATGGCTGACCTCCTGGACCAGGAGACCGTCGACCAGGTGACCGCTGATCTGCAGCGGCTTTCGCCCAGGACCCGGGCCAGGGGGGCCGAGGGACTGGCCGACCTGCTGCGCACCCTGGGCCCCATGGATCCGGCCGGGATTCGCCGGCGCATGCGCGGGCAGGAGGACGAACCGGTGACGCAGGCACAGGTCCGGGCCATGCTGGAGGAGCTGTGGACCCAGTCCAGGGTGGTTCCGGTCAGGTTAGGCGCTCGCGACTGCTGGGTATGGGCCGGTCAGGCAGGGCGGCTGACGGCGGTTCTGGGTCCTGGCATCATCCAGCCATCCGCCCAGCAGACAAAGGAACCGGAATCAGACAGCGAGGACTTCGACCAGCTGGTCAGGCAATACGCCGCAGTCCATGGGCCATTCACCACCCAGGATCTGGCCGGCCACCTGGGCCTGGGCAGCGCTCTCTTGGAGGACAGACTGCATTCCCTGGCCGCTCGCGAACTGCTCATGACCGGGGTCTTCCCCCGGCCCGACCTGCGTGCCTACGGCGAGCCTGGATTTGAGGGAGGCGAACCCCGCCGAGGGTGGCTGGATCCCGAGGTCTTCCGCCGGCTGCGCTCGCGGTCCCTGGCCAAGGCCAGCAAGGCCGCCAGTCCCGTCCCCGGCCATGTCTACAGCGACTTTCTTCTTCACCGGCAGGGTCTGGCACCCCTGGGCCAGGAGCCCTTGATGGGCGCCGAAGGACTGCTGGAGGTGGTCGGGCAGCTGGAGGGGCTGGCTCTGCCGCCTGAACTCTGGGAGTCGGCCATCTTCCCGGCCAGGGTGCGTGATTACGGTCCCGCATTGATGGACGATCTGCTGGCCTCGGGCCAGGTGGTCTGGGTGGGGTCCGACCAGGGGGAGGGCCCGCTGGGCGCCATGACCTTCTACCTGGCCGAGGATCTGGATGAGGAGCTTCCAGCACAATCCGTTGGTTCTTCATCGGTCACGGATGTAGCCGGCAAGTCGAGCAAGGCGGGCGACGCGGGTGATCTGGAAAAGGTCCTGCTGGGTGTGCTGGCCGATGGGGGAGCCTACCGCTTCGATCGCCTTCTGCGCGCCTGCGCCAGCCGGGGCGGGGATGGCATGGAGTCCCCTGATTCTCAGGCCCCCGACCAGGAGGCCCTGGCCCGTTCGCTCTGGGGCCTGGTCAGGCGTGGGCTGGTCACCAACGCCTCCCTGGCTCCTGTTCGGCGGCTGGTCCGGGGATCAGGGCCGCAGCCCTCGGGGAGGGCCCGCCGTTTGCCCCATGGTCTGCGTGGGCGCGGCAGGTCCTTGGGACGCGCGGCTTTGACGCGGGCGGCCGGCTCATCTGCCTTGTCAGCGGCGACGGAGGGATTCTGGACCCTGGTTGCGGATGAGCGCGGAGCAGCAGCAGTTGCAGCGGGGATGGGCATGCCCGATCCAATCGACAAATCGAGAGGCAGCCAGGACGGTGACCGGCAGCGGACCGTCAGCCTGGTCCACGAGGAGCAGGCCATCCTGGACCGCTATGGGCTCCTGGCTCCGGTGCTGCCTGAGGTGCTGTCCCTGCCCGGCGGATTCTCGGCCCTTTATCAGGTCTGCAGACGGATGGAGGAGGCCGGCCGGCTGACGCGTGGGGTCATTGTCGACGGCTTCGGCGGCGCCCAGTTCGCCCCCAGAGAGGTGATCAACCAGCTCAGGGACTTCCAAGAGGATGAGCGCAAAAGCGATGGCGAAGGCGGATCGGGGCAGCGACCTGCCGAACCCGTGGTCATGGACGTGACCGATCCCGCCAACCTCTATGGCACGGCTCTTGCCTGGCCGACTACATCAGGGGATGCCGGCGGACGGCCTATTCGGCGGATAGGGAACCTCCTGGTGCAGAATCATGGCCGCGCCCTGGTTTATGCGGCGCCCAAGGGGCATCATCTGCTGGTCTTCGGTGAGCCCGAGCGTGGATTGCTGGAGGCCGCCTTCGCCCAGCTGGCCTCATGGCTGAGCCGGGACGGACAGGGACGCATCCTCTTCAGTGATGCCAATGGCCGGCCCCTGACCATGCGCGAACCGGTGGGCATGGCCCTGGCCGCAGCCGGGTTCACGGCCGGTCCGGGCGGCATGGCACTCTACTGAGCCCTTGCTGAGCGCCCTCAGGCCACGAAGGCGATGGGCGCTGCCAGCTCCTGGCCGGAGGCGTCCCGGCGCATGTCCACTTCGGGCAGTTCGACCGGAGAGCCGGCGGCGGTGCTGGCGTGCAGGGGCCAGGCGCCCACCCGGGCCAGCAGCAGGGTGTCCTGACCCTTGAGGAAGCGTTGGGAGCGCACGCCTTTCGTGCCGCGGCCCTTGACCGGATACATCTCCAGCGGGGTCAGCTTGGCCGACCCGTTCTCGGTGCCGGGCAGGGCCTCGGAGTCGCCGGCCACAGTCAGGACCACGGCCCCGGCCTGGGTGCTCATGCCATCCTCGCCGGTCTCCTGATAGGTCCAGCCGATCTCTCCGGCCGGCACGACCGCGAAGGCGGCGACCTGGCAGCCCTGGGCCAGCCGGATGCCCGCCATGCCGGCCGCATTGCGGCCCTGGGGGCGAACCTTGTCCCCGGTGAAGGTCAGCAGGCTGGCATCCGAGGAGATGAGCACCATCCGGTCCCCGTCCTGGCAGGGGGCTGCGAAGACCACCTGGTCGTCCCCCTTGAGGTCGATGACCGACCAGGAGTCCATGGTGGTCGGGGATTCGCGGTTCCAGCGCTTGACCGTGCCCAGCCGGGTGCCCAAGGCCAGTGGCGCGGAGTCGTTCATGTCGATGACGGTGACGGCGTGCTCGTCGGCCTGGGGTTCGGTGCTGGCGGTCCCGCCCAGGAGCTCGTCAGCCACGATGCCCCCGCTCAGGTTGGGGTTGGCGGTGGCCGGGATCAGCGGCAGGTCGGCCACGGGGGCGGTGATCAGCCTTCCAGCCGTGGTCACCAGGCCGTAGGTGGCCAGAGTAGTGGTGGCGAATATGGCGATGACCTGGTCGTCATGCCCCCGGTCTTGGTTGCGCGGCCGGGACCGCCAGGCATCCAGGGCGCCCGGGGTGCTGCGTGCCAGCAGTCCGGTGGCGCTCATCATGACCGTGCAGGGCTCGTCCTCCATGTGCAGGTCGCCGCCGCGGCTGGTTCCTCCGCTGGCCAGCAATGCGGTCTGCGAGCCAGCAGCAACCTTGCCCGAGGTCTGCTGAGCGGTTTGCTGGTCGCTGGCTGCCGACTGCACGGGGGCCAGGTCGCCGGAAGGCTCCTGGTCCAGGATGACCGTGCGCCTGGGCGTGCCCCACTGGGCCACCGCCTGATCCATCTCCTGGATGACCACCCGGTCCAGCTCGGCCGAGGAGCCCAGAATCCGCTCCAGCTCCTCCAGCTGCTTGTTGAGGTCGTCTCGTTCGCCCTCCAGCTCGATCCGGCTCATCTTGGTCAGCCGCCGCAGCCGCAGGTCAAGAATGTACTGGGCCTGGGTCTGATCCAGATCGAAGACCGCCATCAGCCTGGTCTTGGCCGCATCCGCGTCGTCCGAGCTGCGGATGACCTGGATGACCTCGTCGATGTCGACCAGGGCCAGCAGGAGCCCCTCGACCAGGTGCAGACGCTCCAGGGCCTTCTTGCGGCGGAACTCGCTGCGCCGATGGATGACCGTGCGCCGGTGCTCCACCCAGACCTCCAGCAGCTCCTTGAGCCCCATGGTTCTGGGCCGTCCGTGGACCAGGGCCACGTTGTTGATGGTGAAGGAGTCCTCCAGGGGCGTGTACTTGAAGAGCTTGCCCAGGACCTTGCCCGGATCGAATCCCGTCTTGATCTCGATGACCAGGCGGGTCCCGTTGTGCCGGTCGGTCAGGTCGATGGCGCTGGAGATGCCCTCCAGCTTGTGGTTGCGCACCCCATCGGAGATACGCTCCAGAACCCGCTCGGGGCCCACCATGAAGGGCAGCTCGGTGACCACGATGGCCTTCTTGCGGGCGGTCACGTTCTCCAGGTGGGTGACGGACCTGGTCACGAAGGCCCCCCGGCCGTGCTCGTAGGCCTTGCGGATGCCGTCCCGTCCCACGATGACTCCGCCGCCGGGCAGATCCGGGCCGGGCACGTAGCGCATGAGCTCGTCCAGCCCTGCGTCCGGGTGGGCCATCAGATACTTGGCGGCGGCCACCACCTCGCCCAGGTTGTGGGTGATCATGTTGGTGGCCATGCCCACGGCGATGCCCGAGGCCCCGTTGACCAGCAGGTTGGGGATGGCCGAGGGCAGGACCTGGGGCTCCTTGAGCTTGTTGTCGTAGTTGGGGGAGAAGTCCACCGTGTCCTGGTCGATGTCGGCGTTCATGCCCAGGGCCGCAGGAGCCAGCCTGGCCTCGGTGTAGCGGGAGGCAGCCGGGCCGTCGTCCAGGGATCCGAAGTTGCCGTGGCCGTCGACCAGGGGCAGGCGCATGGCAAAGGGCTGGGCCAGGCGCACCATGGCCTCGTAGATGGATGAGTCGCCATGGGGGTGCAGCTTGCCCATGACCTCGCCCACAGCCCTGGCGGACTTCATATAAGGGCGGTCGGGGTTGAGGTTCATCTGGCCCATCTGGTAGATGATCCGCCGCTGGACCGGCTTGAGTCCGTCACGGGCGTCGGGCAGGGCCCTGGCGTAGATGACCGAGTAGGCGTATTCCAGGAAGGACTTGCTCATCTCCTCGTTCAGAGGGGTTTCGACGATGTGCTCCTTGACCTGCCGGGGGTCGTACCCCGCCGCCTTGCTCCTGCGATGAGTTGCCATGCTCCAGCTCCTGCTCCTTCATGTTCCGCCTTATGATAACCGGACGGTCCGCCAAAGCATTGACAGCAGGGATGCGGTGTCGGCCTGGGGCCTGACCGTGCTTGAATGGGTTGTATGGGTCTGGATACACCTGACATGAAGGAACTGCTGCAGCCGAGTCCGCCTATCCAATACGGGGACCGGGCGGAGGACAACCATGTTGGCGGGGCCAGGCATCTGTCCGCCGTCCTGCCCGCCCTGAGCGCCTGCCTGGGAGTGCCTGTGGCCACCGACGTCCACCCGTCTGCCAAGGCCCTCCAGGAAGCCCTGGGACTGCCGGAGGCCCGGTCGGTGGTCGTCGTCCTGGTGGATGGGCTGGGATTCTGGAATCTGGTCAGCCGCCAGGGCCATGTGCCCTACCTGCGCTCGCTGCTGTCCGAACCCATCAACCAGCGTCCCCTCTACACCAGCCTGCCCTCGACGACCGTGGCGGCCATGGGCGTCTTCGGCACCGGAACCAGCCCCGGGCTGACCGGTATGACCGGCTACACCCAGCTGAATCCGGACACTGGCCAGCTGGGCCAGATGATCCAGTTCAGGGGGGCTCAGGATCCCGAGCGCCTGCAACGCCGTCCCACGGTCTTCGAGACCCTCCAGGCGCAAGGGGTCCGTGTGACCTCCTCAGGCCTGCCGCGTTTTCGCGATTCAGCCCTGACCCGCGCGGCTCTGCGCGGCGGGGAGTACCTGGCCCACAACCACTCCCGTCAGCGTCTTCTGGCCGCCTGCCAGGCTGCCAGCCAGCCGGGGCTGACCTACCTCTACATCCGCGATGTGGACAAGGTGGGCCACCACAGCGGCTGGGAGGGCGAGGAGTGGGTGGCCGCTCTTGAAGCGACCGATGCACAGCTGGCCGAGCTTCATCGCCGCCTGCCCGCCGGGACACTGACGGTGATCGTAGCCGATCACGGCATGGTTGAGTCCGATCCGAACCAGCGCATTGACATCGCTCAGGATCCGGAGCTGAGCCAGGATGTGCGACTGGTGGGCGGCGAGCCCAGGGCGGTCATGCTCTATCTGGACCAGGGGGCGGACCCCCAGGTCGTGGCTACACGCTGGCGTGAGCGTCTGGGGGATCGGGCCTGGGTGTTGACCCGTGACCAGGCCATCCAAGGGGGAATCTTCGGCCCTGTGGACGCTCGGATCCGACCCATGATCGGCGACCTTCTGGTGCTGGCCGGCGACCGGATCACCCTGGTGAATTCTGCAGATCAGACCGATGCAGCGACCAGGCTGCCCGGCGTGCATGGTTCATGGACCCGTCTGGAGACGCAGATCCCCTGTCTGATCGACCTGGTCTGACTACTTGCCGAAGAGGATCTCATCCCAGCTGGGCACGGCCGACCGTCCGGAGTGTTTTTTGGCCCGCTTGCTGCGGCGGCCCTCCTTGGGCTGATCCTCCTGCTCGTCCTGTCCGGCATCATCGCCTGGATCCTCTTGCCGGGGCTGCTCATGGTTCTGCACGGGCAGGACCATGGTGGATTCGTTGTCTCTGATGGGAGGATGCTCGGCCGTGTCAGGGTCCTCGGTCAGTTCTGCACTGGGGTGGCTGGGCTCCCGCTCGGCTGTCCGCTCCTGGCTCTCCTTGGGCTTGCCATAGAGCCAGGCCGTGAGTGCCGCCTGACGTTCACCGCTCTCCTGGCCCTCCGAACCGGCGTCCTCTTCTTCTATTTGGGTAAAGGTATCCTTCTGGCTTGGAGGCCGCCTGTCGGTCTGATCGTCAATCGCCTCAGCAGGCCGATCCTGGCCATGATCGTCTGCGGAATTGTCCAGCAGCATCCTTGCCGCCCCGTTCAGGCAGGTCACCGTGTTGTCATGCATGTTCCATGCCCAGCGGGCGTTGAAAATCCGTTTGTCCAGCGTAAACACGCCGTTGATGTTCCAGGGTTCGTACCCTCGTCTGGTGGCCTGCCAGGAAACCTGTGTCAGGCTGACCCCCGCACGGGCCAGCACCTTGCCGATCAGTTCCTGATAGTTTCGCCCTCCCGACCCCTTGGGCGCCGGCATGGTCAGGAACTGCTCGATGGCGTACTTCTTCTCGGTTTCCACGGGAGCCGCGAAACGCCGTACCAGCGCTTCGTTGACAGCGTATTGCTGAGCCACCTGCTCGGGGCGGGCACCGGCGCGCACAGCCGCCTGAATGGCTGAGACGGGCAGGGGCTTGGACTTGCCGGTCTGGGGGTCCACGTCCTCTTCCTCCTTGACCTGCTTGGCCTCAAGAATGGCGCGATCAAGCGCATCGTCGACCCTTACGGCGAAGTGCCGGTGGTCACAGACGAAGACCAGATCGCCCCTGTCGTCGACATGGTCAAAGCTGGCCACCCTGGTCCCATTCTCAGACATGCACGCCCCTATCCTCTTACGGTTCCTTTACACGGCCTCAGGTATTTCCATTGTGCCCTATGGTTCGTATTTTACGTGCTTTTGAAATCGTGTATCCTATGCGCAGTACATATCGTGTGAAATGACCGGCATACGAGGTGGCTGGTCGAACAAGGAAAGGGTACACGATGGCACAGGATTACGATACCCCGCGAGACAAGGACGAAGACGAGGAATCCCTGCAGGAGCTGGGCAAAAGCGGCCAGGATGCCGGGGCCGATCTGGACGACGACGAGAACGCCATCGCCGAGGACTATGAGCTGCCGGGCGCCGACCTGAGCAATGAGGACTCTTCGGTGACTGTCATTCCCATGCAGGGCGATGAATTCATCTGCTCCAACTGCTTCCTGGTCAAACACCGGAGCCAGCTGGCCTACACAACCCCTGACGGCAAGCCCGTCTGCAAGGAGTGCGCCGCCTAATGGCCTACGACGAGTCCTACAACGAGCCGGAAACGGTCGAGGTCCTGTTCGAATCCTTGGATGGGGCCGAGGTGCCGGAATACGCCATGCCTGGCGATGCAGGAGCCGATCTGCGAGCCAGGGTGGCCGTGGATCTGGCCCCTTTCCAGCGGGCGCTGGTTCCCACCGGTGTCGCTCTGGCTCTGCCCAACGGGTATGTCGGCCTGGTTCACCCACGCTCGGGGCTGGCAGTCAAGATGGGGGTGACCGTGCTCAACGCGCCAGGAACCATCGATGCCGGGTACCGGGGCGAGATCAAGGTGCCGCTGATCAACTTGGATCCGCATGAGTCGGTTCACTTCGAGCCTGGGGAGCGCATTGCCCAGCTGATCATTCAGCGCTACGTGCAGGCCCGTTTCGTGCCCGCAGAACGTCTGCCTGGCTCGGTGCGTTCGGATGCCGGATTCGGCTCGACGGGCCGATGAGGCATCCTTCGGACACGGACGGCCTGAATGGGTCAGGCGCAAGTGTAGGATTGGTGCATTATATTCAGGATATTGGAGGCTTGAATGGTCACTCCGGAGGGCAGCGTCTGCAGCAATGATGTCGGCGAGCAGGCCCCTTCCGGCCTGTCCTCCAGAGCCTTGGGCTGCGAGATCAGCGACGATGCGCTCAACCCCCTGATGCCCATCCGGGAGATCTGCGCCGCCCACCATCCTGGCGAGGACCTGTCCATGCTCCAGCGCGCCTATGACCGGGCTGTAGTCCAGCATGCCAACCAAAGGCGCAAGTCCGGCGAGCCCTACATCATTCATCCGCTGGCTGTGGCCCAGATCCTGGCCGACCTGGGCATGGGTCCCACGGTGGTTTCGGCCGGCCTGCTGCACGACACCGTGGAGGACACCGACTACACCCTGGAACAGTGCAGGAACGAGTTCGGCGACACCGTGGCCGGTCTGGTGGATGGGGTCACCAAGATATCCAAGATGGACTACGGCGATTCGGCCCAGGCCGAGACCATCCGCAAGATGATCGTGGCCATGAGCCGGGATGTGCGCGTCCTGGTGGTCAAGCTGGCCGACCGGGTCCACAACGCCCGCACCTGGCGCTACGTCAAGGCTTCGTCAGCCCAGCGCAAGGCCCGCGAGACCCTTGATGTCTACGCGCCTCTTGCCAACCGGCTGGGCATGAACGCCATCAAGACCGAGCTGGAGGAGCTCAGCTTCAAGACCCTCTATCCCAAGATCTACAACGAAATCGTAGTTCTGGTCTCCCGCAGGGCGGGCCAGCGGGAGGTCTACCTGAAGCAGATCCTGGACGAGATCCACGAGGATCTGGATGCCCAGGGCATCAAGGCTCAGGTGACCGGCCGGCCTAAGGACTACTTCAGCATCTACCAGAAGATGATCGTGCGAGGGCACGATTTCGCCAACATCTACGACCTGGTAGGGGTGCGCATCATCGTGGACACCATCCGCGACTGCTATGCGGCCCTGGGCGCCGTCCATGCACGCTGGAGCCCGGTGCCTGGGCGGTTCAAGGACTACATCGCCATGCCCAAGACCAACCGCTACCAGTCCCTGCACACCACGGTGGTGGGCCCGGGCGGCAAGCCGGTCGAGATCCAGATCCGAACCTGGCAGATGCACCGCAGGGCCGAGTTCGGCATCGCCGCCCACTGGAAGTACAAGGAGAACGGTTCTGCAGGCCGTGAGCTCTCCCAGCCGGACAAGTCCGATGTCAAGCGCGAACGCCAGGAGGGGGAGCTGACCCAGGAGGACAACCTGACCTGGATCCAGCAGCTGGCCGACTGGACCAGCGAGACTCCGGACTCCAACGAATTTTTGGGCTCCCTGAAAGACGATCTGGGCTCGGCCGAGGTCTATGTGTTCACCCCCAAGGGCAAGATCATCTCCCTGCCGGCCGATTCCACGCCCGTGGACTTCGCCTATGCCGTCCACACCGAGGTGGGACACAGAACCATGGGCGCCAGGGTGAATGGCCGTCTGGTCCCGCTGGATACCAAGCTTCGCAACGGGGATACGGTCGAGATCCTGACCAGCAAGTCGGACACCGACGGACCCTCGCGCGACTGGCTCAGCTTCGCCAAGAGCCCCCGCGCCCGCAGCAAGATCCGTCAGTGGTTCAGCAAGGAGCGTCGTTCGGAGACCATCGAGGAGGGCAAGGACGAGCTGATCCGCGCCATGCGCAAGCGGAACCTGCCCGTGGCCACCCTATTGACCCCCGAAGCCATGGTGGGGGCCGCCGACGAGCTCAACTATCCCAATGAGAAGGCGGTCTACGCTGCCATTGGCGACGGACAGGTCTCCACTCAGAACGTGATCTCCCGGCTGGTTCATGACGCTGGACGGTCGGCCCTTGAGGACGAGGTGGAGCAGGAGGCCATTCCTCTGCAGCGGGTCGCCAAGTCCAGCCGGCCGGAGACCTCCCAGGGGATCTCGGTCAAGGGCGTGGACGATGTCTGGGTCAAGCTGGCCCGTTGCTGCACCCCAGTGCCGGGAGATCCCATCACCGGGTTCATCACCCGCAACCAGGGCGTCTCGGTCCATCGGTCCGACTGCCAGAACCTTCTGGACCTGCGCAAGAAGCAGCCCGAACGGATCATCGAGGTCTCTTGGACGGGCAAACAGGGCACCTTCATGGTCCAGATCCAGGTGGAGGCCCTGGACCGGCCCCACCTGCTCTCGGACATCACCCAGGTGCTGTCCGACCACGGCGTCAACATCCTGTCGGGCAGCCAGTCCACTGGCCGTGACCGGGTGGCGGTCAGCCAGTTCGTCTTCGAGATGGGCGATCCCCAGCATCTGAACACGCTCCTGGCGGCCGTCAGGAAGATCGACGGGGTCTTCGATGCCTATCGGCTGACCGGAGCCAAGGGCTCGGCCAGTCCCCATATGCGGGCCATCTGACCTTCCCTCTCAGCCACCAATATGTCCGGTTATCCTCTGCACTCTTTCGACGGCATTCTTCCTGTTGTGCTGTCGAAGTGATCATTTGCTTCCAGCCTTGAAAATTCACTGGGCGACAGTCTGAAAGACGGCTGTGAACGGTGGTTACAGAAGGACCCCCGGTGGTCAATGACCAGGCCGGGGGCCCTGACGGAAACGAGTGCGATCAGCGCACGGCGTTCATCCACTGTTCCTTGGTGGCCTTCTCGGCCTCCAGTTCCTGCTTCTTGGCTGGATCCTGCTCGGCGGCGATCCGACGGTCCAGGTCCTCAAGCTGGGCGGCCAGCTGCTGCTCGAAGCTGGAGACTCGGGCATCGGCCTCGGGGTCGGACTGGTTCCAGGCCGCATCTTCGACGGCCTTGATCTGCCGGTCCACGGCATCCATCCTGCCCTCGATCCGGCGCACGTCGTCGCGGGGGACGAAGCCGATGGCGTCCCATTCCTCCTGGATCTTGGCCAGCTCCTGCCGGGCCTGCTTGGCGGCCTTGGTGTCCTTAACGGGCAGCAGGGCCTCGGCCTTGGCCACCAGGGCCTCCTTCTTGGTCAGATTTTCGCGCTCGTTGACCGAGGTCTTGTCCCGGTCTGCCTGGCGGGCGTTGAAGAAGACATCCGCAGCCTGGCGGAACCGAGCCCAGAGGGCGTCGTCATCCTGGCGTCCTGCCCGTCCGGCCTGCTTCCAACGGTCCATGAGCTCGTTGAACTGGTGGGAGGTGGGTCCCCAGTCGGTGGAGTCCTTGATCTGGTCGGCCTCGGCGATGATCTCCTCCTTGATCCGCTTGGTCTCGGACCGCTGGGCATCACGCTGCTGGGCCCACTTGCGGCGGGCCTGGTTGAAGGTGGTGCGGGCAGATGAGAAGCGCTTCCAGAGCGCGTCCGCGTCGGCCTTGTCGATGCGGATGGTCGTGCGCTGGTGATGCTGCCACTGCTCGAAGAGGGAACGGAACTTGTCCGCTGTGGACCGCCAGTTGGTGGAGTCGCCCAGGGATGCGGCCAGATCTTCGGCCTTCTCCACGATGGCAGTCCGCTCCTTGATGGCCTTGGCCATGGCATCCTTGCGGGCCTGCGCCAGCTCGGCCTTGCGCGCCTGCCCCTGTTCAGCCAGCTGATCCAGCTGTGTGCGGAGGGCGGCGAGGTCGCCGACGGCCTCGGGCTGCTTGGTCTCCTCTTTGAGCGAGGTGAGGGACTCGTCGATCTCGTGGGCCTTGATCTTGGGGCTGCGCAGCCTGGAGGCAAAGAGGTTCAGCTTCTCCTTGAGGTCCAGGTATCGGCGGGCATAGAGGTTCAGGGCCTCCTTTGTGTCTGCGTCGGGGAACTGACCTACCTGGCGCTCCTGATCGCCCTCGCGGACGAAGACGTTGCCCTGCTCGTCCACCCGGCCGAAGGCTTCGGCCTTGTCGATCTCTTCCTGGCTGTATGAGGGAGCGGCTGGAGCGGCCTTGACGCGAGGGGCCTTGTGGGCCAGAGCCGCAGGGGAGGGGACTGCCTTGGGCTTGGGCACAGCCGGTACCGGTGCGCTCTGGGTCGGAGCATCCTCTGCGGGAGCAGTTTGCTCGGCCGCTGCCTGTCCCTGTCCGGCTTCGGGTGCCGGCGCAGCGGCGACCTGGCCCGCCGCATCCACGGTGTGGTCCTTCTGCGGTGTCGAGGTGTTCTCGGGTGTAATGGCGGTGTTGTCGGCCATGGCCAGCTCCTTAGGCTTGTGTGTTGGAGAGATCGCAAAATATGGCAATACCATTTTCCTTGACCTCCTATAGTATAGGTTCTTATGGCAAAAGGCACATCTCTATCCGGTTTCCCTGAATGGCTTCCTTCACAACGAGTGGTGGAGCAGCGCATCACCGACACGCTCCGCAAGGTCTTCGAATTGAACGGCTACATCGGCATTGAGACCAGGGCCGTGGAAGAGGGATCCAGCCTGCTCAAGAAGGGGGAGACCAGCAAGGAGATCTACCTGCTTTCCCGTCTTCAGGACCTGGGGCAGGAAAAGGATGTGCCGGTGGAGCGCCGGCTGGGCCTGCATTTTGACCTGACCGTGCCGCTGAGCCGCTACGTGGTGGAGCACAGCAACGATTTGACCTTCCCCTTCAAGCGCTGGCAGATCCAGAAGGTCTGGCGTGGGGAGCGCCCCCAGGAGGGACGGTTCAGGGAGTTCGTCCAGGCCGATATAGATGTGATCGGCAACGGGGAACTGCCCGACCACTACGAGGTCGAAGTCCCCCTGGTCATGCTGAGCGCCCTGGAGGAGCTGCGGGCCTTCGGCCTGCCCAAGCCCACCGTGCACGCCAACAACCGCAAGCTTTCCGAGGGGTTCTACCGGGGTCTGGGCCTGGAGGATGTCGAGGGCGTTCTGCGCGAGATCGACAAGCTGGACAAGATCGGTCCCGATGAGGTGGCCAACCTGCTGGTCAGCGAGTGCGGCGCCAATGAGGACCAGGCCAGGGCCTGCCTGGATCTGGCTGAGCTGACCGCCGACGATGGCCAGCAGCTGCGCCAGCGCTTCGACGCCCTGGTCGACAAGGTTGGCATCGATAAGGAGTCTTCTTCATATGCCCTGGCCATCGAGGGGCTGGAGACGCTGGCCATGATCATCGACGAGGCCGCGCGCATCCGGCCGGGCTCGGTCATCGCCGACCTGAAGATCGCCCGCGGGCTGGACTACTACACCGGCTCGGTCTACGAGACCTTCCTGGAGGGGGCGCAGTCCCTGGGGTCCATCTGCTCTGGAGGCCGCTATGACAACCTGGCCAGCCAGGGCAACCGCACCTACCCGGGTGTGGGGCTGTCCATCGGGCTTTCACGCCTGCTCTCCTACCTGCTGGCCCAGGGGGTCCAGGCCTCAAGGGTCTCCCCGGCTGCGGTCATGGTCGCTGTCTGGGACGAGGAGGACCGTACCGCCAGCAACCACATCGCCCAGGACCTGCGTGACAGGGGGATCGCCGCCGACGTGGCTCCCACCGCGGCCAAGATCGGCAAGCAGATCCGCTATGCCGACCACCTGGGCATCCCCTATGTCTGGTTCCCCGCCAAGGAGGGCCAGCAGGAGGGCGACCAGGTCAAGAACATCATCACCGGCGAACAGATTCCGGCTGACCTGGTGTCGTGGACGCCGGATAGCCTGTATGCCCGGCAGAGTGTGGAATACCAGGCCTGACGCAGGGGCAGGCCGAGCATTATGGAGGTACAGGAAAGCATGGGCCAGTCGGCTTACAGAACGAGCTACGCCACGGATGTCACGCAGGATATGGTCGGTCGCCAGGTGACGGTGGCCGGGTGGGTGGATCGCCGCCGGGATCACGGAGGCGTGGCCTTCATCGACCTGCGTGACCGTTCCGGTCTGGTGCAGATCGTCATCTACGATGAGGAAGAGGCCCGGCCCCTGCGCAGCGAGTACGTGATCCAGGTCACCGGCAAGGTCCGCGAACGCCCCGAGGGCAACGACAACGAGCATCTGTCCACCGGGCACATCGAGATCGTGGCCGACAAGATCGAGGTTCTGGCCAAGTCGGCCGCCCTGCCCTTCCAGGTGTCCACAGCCCTGGAGAACGAGGCCGAGAACAAGCTGCCCGGCGAGGATGTGCGGCTGCGCTACCGTTATCTGGACCTGCGCCGCCCCTCCATGCAGCGCAACATCCGTCTGAGGGCCGCCATGAACCGTGCCGCCCGTGCCGCCTTGGACAAGATGGACTTCTGCGAGATCGAGACGCCGACCCTGATCAAATCCACCCCCGAGGGTGCCCGCGACTTCCTGGTGCCGGCCCGTCTGGTGCCCGGATCCTGGTACGCCCTGCCGCAGTCCCCACAGCTGCTCAAGCAGCTGCTGATGGTGGGCGGCTTCGAGCGTTACTACCAGATCGCCCGCTGCTACCGCGACGAGGACTTCCGTGCCGACAGGCAGCCCGAGTTCACCCAGCTGGACATCGAGATGAGCTTCGCCTCCCAGGAGGACGTCATGGCCATGGCCGAGCAGGTCATCGCCGAGGTCTGGAAGGCTGCAGGATTCGAGGTCACCCTGCCCATTCCCAGGATCAGCTGGCAGGAAGCCATGGACAAGTACGGCTCCGACAAGCCTGACCTGCGCTTCGGCAACCCCATCGTCGAGCTGACCGAGTACTTCAAGGACACGCCCTTCCGGGTCTTCCAGGCCCCCTATGTGGGTGCCGTGGTCTACCAGGGCGCGGCCAACCTGCCCCGCAGGCAGTTCGATGCCTGGCAGGAGTGGGCCCGCCAGCGGGGTGCCAAGGGTCTGGCCTATGTCCAGTTCACCGGCGATGGCACTCTCAAGGGTCCCGTGGCCAAGAACCTGTCTGATGCCGAGCGCCAGGGCCTCAAGGAGGCTGTGGGCGCCTCGGACGGGGATGCCGTCTTCTTTGCAGCCGGACCCCGCGAGGCCTCGCAGACCCTGCTGGGTGCGGCCCGTGTGGAGATCGCCCGCCGCCAAGGGCTGCTCAAGCCCGACGAGTTCGCCCTGACCTGGGTGGTGGACTTCCCGCTCTTCAAGCCCACCGACGACCCCGATGACGACGATGTGGCCGTGGGCCATTCCAAGTGGACCTCCATGCACCACCCCTTCACCATGCCCTCGGCCGACTGGATCGACCGTTTCGACGAGGATCCCGAGCACGCCATGAGCGACTCCTACGACATCGTCTGCAACGGCGAGGAGATGGGCGGCGGCTCGGTGCGTATCCACCGTGACGACATCCAGGACCGGATCTTCAAGGTGCTGGGCATCGGCCCCGAGGAGGCCCAGGAGAAGTTCGGCTTCCTGCTGGATGCCTTCAAGTACGGCGCTCCGCCCCACGCGGGCATCGCCTTCGGCTGGGACAGGACCGCACAGATCCTGACGGGGGCGGATTCCATCCGCGACGTCATCGCCTTCCCCAAGTCCGGCGGCGGCCAGGATCCCATGACCGGGGCTCCGGCCCCCATCTCCGACCAGCAACGCGCCGAGACCGGCGTGGACTGGGAGCCGGATGAGGAGGATGCCGACTGAGCGCATCCCGCCGCTGATCGGCGAGAGTCTTCAAAGGGCTGGAATCCTGCGGGGTTCCGGCCCTTATGTGTATGCCTTGTTATGCGCTGCGGACCGATCGGGCCGGGCTTTGCCCTTGCCTCGGCTTGACGGGAGAACCGTTTCTATGGCCGTTCTGCAACAAAGGATGAGTAAACTGCCCAATATGAGCGAAACAACCAAACATCCGTCGGAGCGGATTCTGCCGGAGAAACCGGCCTCGGATCGCCCCGTCAAGGACAAGTCCGGGCCGCTGGTCGAGCTGGCCCACGTCGAGAAGCATTTTGGCAGCCTGCACGTCCTCAAGGACATCAACCTGCAGGTCGACACCGGCGAGGTGCTGGTGGTGGTCGGGCCCTCAGGCTCCGGCAAGTCCACCATGTGCCGGACCATCAACCGCCTGGAGTCCATCGACTCCGGCGTCATCAGGATCGAGGGGGAGCCCCTGCCCCAGGAGGGGCGCGACCTGGCTCGGCTCAGGGCCGAGGTGGGCATGGTCTTCCAGTCCTTCAACCTGTTCGCCAACAAGACCATCCTGGAGAACATGACCCTGGCGCCCATCAAGGTGCGCCACATGCCCAAGAAGGATGCCGAGGACCTGGCCATGGACCTCTTGGCCCGGGTGGGCGTGGAATCCCAAGCCTCCAAGATGCCCTCCCAGCTCTCCGGCGGGCAGCAGCAGCGTGTGGCCATCGCCCGCGCCCTGGCCATGCAGCCCAAGATCATGCTCTTTGACGAGCCCACATCAGCCCTGGACCCGGAGATGGTCAATGAGGTGCTGGATGTCATGATCCAGCTGGCCCAGGAGGGCATGACCATGATCTGCGTGACCCATGAGATGGGCTTTGCCCGTCAGGCGGCCGACCATATCGTCTTCATGGCCGATGGGCGGATCCTGGAAAAGGATGACCCCGACGACTTCTTCGACCACCCCAAGACCCAGCGGGCCGCCGACTTCCTGTCCAAGATTCTGACCCACTGAAGCAGGAGGGAAGCATATCCGCATGAATGCAAGCATGCATGGCATGGGCCGGCCGCTGAAACGGCTGGCCAGGAATCTGACCGCGATCCTGTGCGCTCTGGGTTGCCTGGTCTCCCTGGCGGCCTGCGGCTCCGACAAGGAGGCAGGCAAGATCCGGGTGGGCATCAAGTTCGACCAGCCCGGTCTGGGCTTCAAGAAGGCCGGGACCTATGTGGGCTTCGACGTGGACGTGGCCACCTACATCGCCGACAAGCTGGGCTACAGCGCCGACGACATCGTCTGGAAGGAGGCCCCCTCCAAGCAGCGGGAGGCCATGCTCCAGAACGGCGACGTGGACATGATCCTGGCCTCATACTCCATAACAGATGAGCGCAAGAGGGCCGTCTCCTTCGCCGGACCCTACATCGTGGCCGGCCAGGACCTGCTGGTGCGCAAGGAGGACCATCAGATCCGCGGCCCCGAGGACCTCAACGGCAAGCGTCTGTGCTCGGTAACCGGATCCACCTCGGCCGTCACTGTCAAGAAAAAGTTTGCCAAGGAGGTCCAGCTGATGGAGCAGCCCGGCTACGCAGAATGCGCCACCGCCCTCTTCTCCGGCATCGTCGATGCGGTCACCACCGACGACATCATCCTGGCCGGGCTGGCCTCCGCATCCCGGGGAAGACTGCGGCTGGTGGGCAAACCCTTCACCCAGGAGTACTACGGCGTGGGCATCAAGAAGGGCAATACCAAGCTGGCCCACAAGATTAATGCGGCCCTGGCCGACATGGAGGCCAACGGCTCCTGGCAGCGGGCGTTGGAGAACAACACCCGGGGCACCCACTACAAACCCGACCCGCGGTTCAATCCGCCCAAGCCAACGGAAGGAGAGTGAGATGTCAACCATCATCGAACTGTTTTCCGACTACGACATCCCGGCGGCCTTCTGGGTCAACATCCAGCTGACCCTCTGGTCGGCCCTCTTCTCGCTGATTCTGGGCATCATCCTGGTGATCATGCGCATCTCGCCCATCTCCTCCCTGCGCGCCGTCGGCCGAGGGTATGTGGAGTTCTTCCAGAACATGCCTTTGACCATCATCATGGTCTTCATGGTCCTGGGTGCCTTCGCCCAGCTGAAGATCAGCTTCTCGCCGGAATTCTCCGTCAACTTCTTCTGGCTGGCGGTGACGGGCCTGTCCCTGTATACGGCGGCCTTCGTCTGTGAGTCCCTGCGCTCGGGCATCAACACGGTGCCCCTGGGCCAGGCCGAGGCGGCCCGTGCCCTGGGGCTGAGCTTCTTCCAGTCGGCCTCGCAGATCATTCTGCCCCAGGCCTTCCGCGGGTCGGTGGCGCCCCTGGGCAACACCTTCATCGCCCTGCTGAAGAACTCCACCGTGGCTGCAGCCGCTTCCGTGGCCTCCGAGAGCTCCTCCCTGATGAGCGAGATGATCGAGTTCCACGCCAACGCCATTGTGGCCATCTTCCTGATCTTCGCCCTGGGATACGTGATCCTGGTTCTGCCTATCGGGGCGCTGACCACGTACCTGTCCAACAAGCTGGCAGTAAGGAGGTGAGCGGCCATGGCACAGGACAATGAGAGCTCGCTGCTCTTCGATCAGCCCGGTCCCAAGGGCCGGCGCACCATACGAATCGTCAACTGGATAGCCGCCGTCATCTTCGCCATCGTGGTCATCCTGGTGCTGATGAGGCTGCACAACCCACCGGACGGCGAGAACCAGCTGAGTTGGGAGCTCTGGCGCCCGGCCCTGGACTACGAAGCCTGGTCCGACTTCTACCTGCCCGGGCTCTGGCTGACCATCAAGGCCTCGGTTGTTGCCGTGATAGGCTCGGTCATCTTTGGGTTCGTCTTCGGCATCGGCCGTCTGCTGCCCAACGGGCTGGCAAGGGCGGTTTCGGGCGTTATTGTGGAGTTCTGCCGGGCCGTCCCGGTGCTGATGATGATGATCTTCTTCTGGCGCTGGTTCGCCTTTGCCGGAGTCAGCCAGGCCTCCTACTGGGCCGTCGTGCTGGGTCTGATCCTCTACAACGGCTCCGTGGTGGCTGAGCTGATCCGTTCGGGCGTGGGCAACCTGCCCAACGGCCAGCGCGAGGCCTCCCTGGCCTTGGGGCTGACCAGGACCCAGTCGCTGATGCAGATCGAGGTTCCCCAGGCCGTCTACGCCATGCTGCCGGCGGCCGTGACCCAGCTGGTCGTGGTCCTCAAGGACACGGCTCTGGGCTCCATCATCATGTACACGGATCTGCTGCAGGAGTCGCGTCGTCTGGGCTCCATGTACTTCAACATCCTGCAGACCCTGGTGGTGGCCTCGGTGGTCTACTTCTTCGTCTGCTTCCTGCTGTCCCACTTCGCCCGCTGGCTGCCCAAGAAGATGCAGGAGCGCACTGCCGCCCCCGCCGACTTCGTGGAGCCTGCCGCGCCCGTGGCCATCATGGATCCCTCCAATGTCAACCAGATAGCCGTGGCCAAGGAGGTGGACGAGGACCGGTACGGCGGCGCGCCGCTGCAGTACCACGCACACCACCGTGGATCCAACGCCTCCATCAAGCACTGGAGGAAGACCCGCTACATCCAGGGCTATGACAGGACCCAGCCCGACACGCTGGTCGATCCGCACAAGGCGAGCCTGGAGATTCCGGACTTCCTCAAGCCTGGACGCGGCGGCCGCTCCGACGGCGATGAACAAGCCGAGGGCAAGAAGCAGGAGGGCAAAGACCAGGGCTGACCGGTCCTCAGCCCCCATGATTCCAAGCCAGTCTCCGGCCGGACTTGTGTGCCTGGCCGGATAGACTGGTGGACATGGTCCAAGAACATGCTGATTCCTCAACCGCCTCAACCGACCAGCCCGCCTCCCTGGGCGACCTGATCCCCGAGGCGGGAGGCCCCCGCAACCTGACCGAGGATCAGATCTATGACCGCTTCTTCTCCTGGGTGGCTTCCCGGGGCATCACCCCCTGGCCGCACCAGGAGGAGGCCGTGCTCTCCCTGGTTTCAGGCGACCATGTGATCCTGTCGACCCCGACCGGCTCGGGCAAGTCCATGGTGGCCCTGGCCATGCACTTCATCGCCTTGTGCACCGGGCGGCGCTCCTATTACACGGCCCCCATCAAGGCTCTGGTCTCTGAGAAGTTCTTCGACCTGGTCTCGGTCCTGGGCCGCGACCGGGTGGGCATGATCACCGGCGACACCCACATCAACACGGATGCTCCGGTCATCTGCTGCACGGCCGAGATTCTGGCCAACCAGGCCTTGAGGGAGGGCAGGCATGCCGACATCGGCTGCGTGGCCATGGATGAGTTCCACTATTACGGGGACCCGGACCGAGGCTGGGCCTGGCAGGTGCCCCTGCTGACCCTGCCCGATGTGCAGTTCCTGCTCATGTCGGCCACCCTGGGCGACGTGGATCAGATTGCCCAGGATCTGGAGCGCAAAACCGGGGTGGGTGTGGACATCGTCGCCGATGCCCCTCGGCCGGTGCCTCTGGACTACCGTTATGTGGACACCCCTCTGCCTAGCACCGTAGAGTCCTTGCTGGCCGATGGGGATTCGCCGGTCTATATCGTTCATTTCTCCCAGGATGCCGCCCTGGAGACGGCCCAGGCCCTGTCCAGCACGGGGGTCTCGGACCGGGGGCAGCGCGACCGGATCAAGGAGGCCATGGCCGGCACCCGCTTCACCACGGCCTTCGGCAGGATTCTGCAGCGGCTGCTGCGCACCGGGGTCGGGGTCCACCATGCCGGCATGCTGCCCCGGTACCGGCGCCTGGTGGAGCAGCTGGCCCAGGATGGCCTTCTGCCGGTCATCTGCGGCACGGACACTCTGGGGGTCGGCATCAACGTGCCCATCCACACCGTCCTGCTGACCGGGCTGACCAAGTTCGACGGCTACAAAATGCGCCGTCTGCGAGCCAGGGAATTCCACCAGATCGCAGGCAGGGCCGGGCGCATGGGCTTCGACACCAGCGGACTGGTCGTGGCCGAGGCACCCGAATACGAGATAGAGAACGCCAGGGCTGTGGCCAAGGCGGGCAACGACCCCAAGAAGCTCAAGCGGATCAAACGCAAGAAGCCCCAGGAGGGGTTCGTCACCTGGGGCAAGGGGACCTTCGACAAGCTGATCGAAGCCCGTCCCGAGACCCTGACGCCACACCTGAAGATCTCCCACGCCATGGTCCTCAACGAGGTCGACCAGGGCGGGGATGCCAGGAGGCGGGTGGAGGACCTGATCGAGGACTCCCGTCAGACCCCGCAGCAGAAGGAGCATCTGCAGGACCGGGCCGACGAGATCTTCCAGACTCTGACCGACACCGGGGTCATCGAGACCGAAAAGAACCCGGACGGCGGCCTGGACTACTTCACGACCGTGGACCTGCCCGAGGACTTCGCCCTGGACCAGCCCCTTTCGCCCTTCCTGCTGGCCGCCCTGGAGCTGCTGGATCCTGAGGATCCTGATTACGACATGAACCTGCTCTCCATGGTCGAGGCCACCCTGGAGGATCCCCGGCAGATACTCAAGGCCCAGCAGCGGCAGGCCCGTGACGCGGCCATCCAGCAGATGAAGGAGGATGGCCTGGAGTACGAGGAACGGATGGAGCGCCTGCAGGAGGTGACCTGGCCCAAGCCCCTGGAGGAGCTGCTGGGCGAGGCCTTCGACCGCTACCGTCGGGACGTTCCCTGGGCCAACGACTATGAGATCCATCCCAAGTCCGTGCTGCGGGACATGATCGAGACGGCCTCGGACTTCAACGGCTACATCGCCCGCTACGGAATATCCCGGTCGGAGGGGACCCTGCTGCGCTATCTGTCGGATGCCTATCGGGCGCTCAGCAGGACGGTTCCCGAAGAGTTCATGGATGAGCGGCTGGAGGACATCCTGGCCTGGCTGGGACTGATCGTGCGCTCGGTGGACTCCAGCCTGGTGGATGAGTGGGAGGCCGCGGGCAGGGCCGAAAGCGGCGAAGTTCCTAGCGGACTAGATGCCGCCCCGCCCAAGGTGGAGGACCAGGTGGTGGCTGACCGGCGTGGGCTGACCCTGCTGGTGCGCAACGCCATGTTCCAGCGGGTGGAGCTGGTGGCTGCCGACCGGCCGGAGGCCCTGGCCGACCTGGATGCGGACTGGGGCTACGGCCTGCGGGCCTGGAGCGATGCACTGGATGACCTCTATGAGGACCATGAGCAGATTCTGACCGATGCCCAGGCCAGGTCCTCGGACTTCTTCAGCCTGGATGACCGTGATGAGCGAAGGGGCCGCACCTGGCGGGTCCAGCAGATCTTCGACGATGTGGAAGGCGAACGCGACTGGGGCATCGCCGGCATTGTGGATCTGGATGCCAGCCAGGAGAGCGGTCAGGTGGTCTTCAAGGAGTACCGGGTGGGTCCCATCGAGGAGTTGATGGAGCTTTAGGCCGGGGTCCTTTACAGGACCTTGGAGAGGAAGGACTGCAGCCGAGGGCTCTGCGGGTGGCCGAAGATCTGCTCGGGCGTGCCCTCCTCCTCGATGATCCCGGCATCGGTGAAGATCACCCTGGAGGAGACCTCCCGGGCGAAGGCCATCTCGTGGGTGACCAGAATCATGGTCATGCCGCCCTCGGCCAGGGAGCGGATGACTTCAAGCACGTCGCCCACCATCTCCGGATCCAGGGCCGAGGTGGCCTCGTCGAAGAGCATGATGTCCGGGTGCATGGCCAGTGCGCGGGCGATGGCCACACGCTGCTGCTGCCCGCCCGACAGGTCCGTGGGCCTTGCGTCCGCCTTCTCCTGAAGCCCTACGGTCTCCAGCAGTTCCAGGGCCTGCTGCCGGGCATCCTCCTTGGGGGTCTTGTGCAGCATATGGGGGGCCAGCGTGATGTTGTCGGCCACGCTCATGTTGGGGAAGAGGTTGAAGTGCTGGAAGACCATGCCCACGTGTTCGCGCAGCTTGTCGATGTTGGTCTTTGGATCGGAAATGTCGATCCCATAGACGCTGATGGTGCCCGAAGTGGGCATCTCCAGGGCGTTGATGCAGCGCAGCAGGGTGGACTTGCCCGCGCCCGAGGGGCCGATGATGGAGATGACCTCGCCCGGCTTGACCTCCATGTCGATCCCCTTGAGGACCTCGGTGTCGCCGTAGCGCTTGTGCAGGTCGCGGATGGATACGGCCATCTGGGATGTTCCCTGGTTGAGGCGACTTTGGTTCTGACGGATGCGACGGGTCAGTCGTCCGGTGTCCATGTCCGGGTCCTCGAAGTTCATCGATGCAGCCTCCTATCGAGCATATTGGCCATCCAGGTCAGGGCGCTGATGGCGACGAAGTAGATGACGCCCACCATGAACAGGGTCTCTGTCACGCGGAAGTTGGCCGCGTAGATCTGCTGGGCCTGGTAGAGCAGTTCGCCGAAGCCGATGGCCAGCAGCAGGGAGGAGTCCTTGAGCATGATGACCAGCTGGTTGATGATGGAGGGCGTGGCGAATCTGACGGCCTGGGGCAGGATGACCCGGCGCAGGGCCATGCGACGTGTCAGGCCCAGGCTGCGGGCTCCCTCCATCTGCCCGACGTCAACCGAGTCGATGGCGCCGCGCACGATCTCCACCAGGTAGGCTCCGGAGTTCAGGGACAGGGTCAGCGCGCCGGCCAGCCAGATGCTGATGCGGTGGCCGATCAGCTGGGGGACGCCCAGGTAGAAGAAGAAGGCCCAGACCAGGACGGGTGTGCCCCTGAAGACCGCCACATAGATCCGGGCGATCCAGGACAGGATCCGGTTGGGGCTGATCCGCCACAGTCCCAGGATGATGCCGATGGCCAGGGCGATGACGAAGGATATGGCCGTGATGGCCAGGGTGTTGCGCAGGCCCAGCATCAGGGAGGGGAAGGCCTGGCGGACCAGCTCGAAGAATCCTGGCCTGGAGGCGGGGGCGCTCTTGCTGGACTGGCCGCTGCCCACATAGGAATCGACCAGCTGTTTATAGCTGCCGTCGGCCTTCATCCTGGCCAGTCCCTCGTTGAAGGCGGCCACGAACTCCCTGTTCTCGCCCTTGCGGACGGCCGCTCCGTAGGAGGCGCCAGGCTCCTTCTTGGTCACGGTCTTCAGCCCGTTGCCCTGGGCGATGCCGTAGGCCAGGACCGGGTAGTCGTCGATGACCGCCTGGGCGTTGCCGGACTTGACCATCTCGTACATGGTGGAGGACTGGTCCACCGCCTTGACGCTAAACCCGTACTGGGCCGCACGCTGCTTGGCGAAAGCCTCGCCCTCGCTGCCGGTCTTGACAGCCACCACGCTGCCTCGCAGATCCTTGTAGCTGTGGATCTGGTCGTTGTCCTTGGCAATGGCCATCTGCACGCCGGAGTCGAAATAGGGGTCGGTGAAGTCGTAGACCTGCTTGCGCTGGTCGGTGATGGTCATGCCGGCTATGACCACATCGGCCTGCTGGGAGTTCAAGGCCTGGAGGGCGGCGTTGAAGCCCAGGGACTGGATCTGCACCGAGAACCCCTCGATGTCGGCGATCTTGCGGATCAGATCCATGTCGATGCCGACCAGCTTGCCGGAGGAGTCGCGGAATTCAAAGGGGGCGAAAGTGGTGTCGGTGGCGACGCGGAAGGTGCGTCCGTGGACCGCCTGCGCGGCGGGGGAGTCCTGAGCCGCCTGCGCCGGCGTGGCCAGGGGGGCGACGATCAGGGCTGAGAGCCCTAGGACCAAGGCCATCAGGCCGACGGCCCACCTGCCTGGACCCGATGTCCATCCCTGGCGAACATGCTTGGCGATCACTGGCAATTCTCCTTATTGTTCCGACCTGTGCCGGTACCGGTTTTTTCCAGGCGGCAGGCCTTGCTGCTGCCTATGGCCTTCCTGAAAATATCCAGGCTGATGACCAGTAAACTGTACACATGCCGGGTTTCCGGAGCCCAACTACGCGCTGGGCGATACAGCTATATGAGTTCCCAGTCTAGCGCGTTCGTCCTTCTGATTGCGGCAGATGCAGGCTTATGCTGGTGAGGGCGGGGAGCCATAGGGGCCCCGAGGAATGAGGTATTGCAGATGGTTGATGATCTCTTCCAGGCGGCGGATCCCCCCGAGGAGCACACCCTGCCTCTGGCGGTCAGGATGCGGCCCAAGAGCCTGGACGAGGTGGTCGGCCAGGACAAGGTCACGGCTCCTGGAACCCCCTTGGAGCGGCTGGCCCGGTCGGATCCGAACAACCGCCTGACGGCTCCCAGCTCGGTCATTCTTTTCGGTCCTCCCGGGGTGGGCAAGACCACCCTGGCCTACATCGTCGCCCGACAGTCCGGGCGGCATTTCGAAGAGCTTTCGGCCGTCACCTCGGGGGTCAAGGAGGTGCGGCAGGTCCTCGCCCAGGCTCGGGAGCGGCTGGTCAGCCAGGGCCAGGAGACGGTCCTCTTCATCGATGAGGTCCACCGCTTTTCCAAGTCCCAGCAGGATGCCCTGCTGCCCAGCGTGGAGAACCGGGATGTGACTTTTATCGCAGCCACCACGGAGAATCCCAGCTTTTCGGTCATTGCGCCCCTGCTTTCCCGCTCGGTGGTGGTCAAGCTGGAGGCCCTGGACGACCAGGACCTGGCCAAGCTGGTCCGCAGGGCCGTCAAGGACCAGCGGGGGCTCAAGGACCAGGTGCGGCTGGATGCAGAGGCTCTGGACCAGATCGTGCGCTTTTCCGGGGGCGACGCCCGTCGTGCTCTGACCATTCTGGAGGCTGCGGCCGGGGCCGTCACCGAGGGCGGGCCTCGTGCCAAGGGGGCGCGTCGGCCCCTGATCAATGCCAAGGTGGTCTCCTCGGTCATGGACGTGGCCGCCGTCCGCTATGACAAGAAGGGCGACGACCACTATGACGTGGCCTCGGCCTTCATCAAGTCCATGCGGGGTTCCGACGTGGATGCGGCCCTGCACTACCTGGCTCGGATGATCCGGGCAGGCGAGGACCCGCGTTTCATCGCCCGACGGATCATGATCGCCTCCGCCGAGGAGGTGGGCATGGCCTCTCCGGAGGTGCTGGAGATCACGGTCGCGGCTGCCCAGGCCGTGGCCATGGTAGGCATGCCGGAGGCCCGGCTGATCCTGGCCGAGGCAGTCATCGCCGTGGCCACTGCGCCCAAGTCCAACGCCTCCTACCTGGCCATCAACCAGGCCCTGGAGGATGTGGACGCCGGGCATATCGGCCAGGTTCCCCTGCACCTGCGCAATGCCCCCACCAAGCTGATGAAGGCCTGGGGCAACCATGAGGGCTACCAGTATGCCCACGATGCGCCGGATGCGGTGGCGCCCCAGCAGTACATGCCCGACGAACTGGTCGGACGACGCTACTACCACCCCAATGATCGTGGCTATGAGCGTCAGCTGGGTCCACGACTGGAGGCCATCAGGGCCATCCTGGACAGGGCAGCCGGGCCGGGGGGAAACGCCGGGTCTGGGCAATGACCGTCCAGACTCCTATACTGGGCACCCAATAGACGTTGAGCAGCCACACAATGACCGAAACGCCGCAGGGTCCAGGCCTTCCATATTGACGGTCGCCACGCTCCCACAAGGAGCCTGTCGTCGTCGGCAGGTCTGGCATGGACGCATGGGGCATGCCTGCCTCATGCACGGGCGCGAGGGTGACGATGTCGACAGCGGTCATTGACAATGCAGACATATCCGAACAATCAAAGGGCCTCGGCGTGGCCGAGGACGACCTGGCGGTCCGCGAGATTACCCGGCGTGTAGACAATGCTCGTGAATCGGCTACTTTTTACAAGATCGTGGCCCTGGTGGCCGCGGGAATGCTCATGGACAGCATCGATGTCTATGTGGGCAGCGCAGTAGCCAGTTCAGCACTGAGCACCGGGTGGTCCACGGTCGCCCAGAATTCCCTCTTCCTGTCGGCTGGTTTCCTGGGGCTCCTGGTGGGCTCGCTGCTGGCCGGATTCATCGGAGACCTGCGGGGGCGCAAGACCGCCTATCAGATCAACCTGCTGCTCTTCGGAGGCTTTACCCTGCTGGGCGCTCTGGCCCCGAACATGGCCGTCCTCTCGGTCTGCCGGCTGGGGGCCGGCCTGGGTCTTGGCGCCGAAATCGTCACCGGATTCTCCATGGTCAACGAATTCGCTCCCATCAAGCATCGCGGACGCTGGAGCGCCATCGTCTCGCTGGTGGCCAACACCGGAGTGCCCCTGGCCATGCTCCTGTGCGCCTGGATCATTCCGCGCTGGTCCTGGCGGCCGCTCTTCGTGGGCATTGGTCTGGCAGCGGCGTTGATCTGGTACCTGCGGCGTGACATCCCTGAGTCCCCTCGATGGCTGGCCCAGCACGGGCGGATAGACGAGGCCACCCAGGTGGTCGAG
Source organism: Bifidobacterium sp. ESL0820 (assembly GCF_052606235.1). Classification (NCBI taxonomy): domain Bacteria; kingdom Bacillati; phylum Actinomycetota; class Actinomycetes; order Bifidobacteriales; family Bifidobacteriaceae; genus Bifidobacterium; species Bifidobacterium sp. ESL0820. The sequence goes on along the minus strand of NZ_CP199594.1, from coordinate 740,761 downwards.
CTTCTGGAGGCCAACAACGCTCAGGGTAATTCAGGCTCCGGTTCCGCCAGTGGCTCCGCCCTTGTTGGGAAGGATGAAGGCACTCAAGCACCTGCCAAGGCTTCGGGAAGCATTGTCCGCGGCCTGATTGTGGCCACTGTGGCAGTCTCGGCCACCAATGTCTGCTCCTACGCCTTCACCTCCTGGGTGCCCACCATCCTGCTCAAGCGGGGCATCAATCTGAGCGGATCCCTGTGGATCAGCACCGTGATGATGCTGGGTGCCCCCCTGGGCTGCCTGATCGGATCCCTGCTTTTGGACCGGATAGGTCGTAAGCGGATCATCGTCACCGCCTTCCTGCTGACAGCGGTTTTCGGTATGCTCTACGCCGCGCAGACCAGCCAGGTCACGGCCATCCTGGTGGGCATCCTGCTCATGGCCAGCCTCTACGTCCTCATGTCTTCAGTGGTGGCCGTCTATGCGCCCGAGCTCTTCCCGACCACGGTCCGCTTCCGTTGCGTGGGCATTGCCAATGCCGTTGCCAAGCTCTGCAATGTGCTCATGCCTGTGCTGATCGGTGCCATGCTCAGCGTATGGGGGAGCACCTCGATCTTCGTCACCATCAGCCTGGTTGCCCTGGCCTCCATGCTGGTTGTAGGCCTGATGGGCTGGGAGACCTCCGGCCGTTCGGTGGGCTGATACGGTCCGGCATAAGGGCGTAAAAAGCCTGAAAAGCCTGGGGCCTGACACAAACCCAACCGTCCAAGGACGGCGACAGGTTCGGTCGGGTCCCTTTTTCAGTATGAGGGATCAGAGCTGGTTGGCCAGGAGCCGGTTGTAGACGCAGCGCAGCTCGTTCTGCAAGGTCTCAGGGTCGATATCTGGATTCTGTTTGAACAGATCGATCCACCAGTTGTTGACCGATCTGATTCGCTTGCGCGCTATGCCTGCGCCTGACCTGGTCAGAGCGATGATATTGACCCGGTGATCGGCGGGGTTCTGTTCACGGCTGACCAGGCCCAGGGCTTTTAAGGCTTTCAGATCCCGGGCCAACAGACTGGGATCTACGCACAGGTCCCGGGCTATCTGGCGCTGGCTGAGGCCTGGATGGTCATAGAGGTATACGATCAGATCACCCTGGGTGCCCCGTAAGGTGGAGTCGCCTGTATACCGGCTGGCATCGTTGCGTGCATGCCGGTAGATTCCGGCTATACAGCTGCTCAGGTTGTGGTAGTGGCTCTTCTTCAACATCGCTGCTGCCCCCTAGCTGGTAAGGAAGATCGAAGAGTTCTGCGGGCATGGTTAACCCAATGACCGCATGGACCCCTTCTGCGCCGTTCCCCTTCCAGGCCTATTTCCGGCAACTCCCTAGCCTCGGCCCAGCACGGACGACGCATTTTTCATCATATCAATACCGTCGACACCATGGGGATGATCCACAATCAGGACATGGATCAGGCAGGCCATGATTTGCCTGGCGGGGCTTAGGCTTGATTGCTGTCTGAACAGGCCATACAGGGCTTTCCCGTCTTCATCCGGCTCCTGGACCGAGGTGGATTGCCTGCTTGTTCGGCCAAGTGGAGCTAAGCATCCGACGAGGCAGGGTCGGCCAAGGTCGGGGACTATCACCGTCATTGCTCCACGGTATGCTAAGATGTTCGCTTTTTAGCGCTGAGATCTGGAAAGGACTGGCATGCGGGTACTGGACTTCGATGGCACCATCTACGATGGCGAGAGTCTGCTTGACTTCTACCTGTTCACCGCCCGCAAGGATCCGCGGGTGCTTCACTACCTGCCGATTGCCCTCTTCTATGCTGTCCGCTACCGTCTGGGCCGGGTCACACTCGAGCAGCTGGACTCGGCCATGCGCCGGGTGGGCTCGCGCTACCTGCGTCGCCTGACCTCGCGTCCCGGCTTTGACATGGACCGGTTGGTCAACCAATTCTGGGATGCCAACATGCACAAGATCATGGATTGGTACACCCCCCAGGCTGACGATGTGGTGGTGACCGCCTCCTTTGATCTGGTGGCGGGGGAGGCCTGCCGCCGACTGGGCATCACCCGCTGCATCGGCTCCACCCTGGATTTGGAATCCCTGACCGTGGGCTACCTCAACTTCGGGCCTGACAAGCCTCTGCACTTTCAGCGGATCCTGGGCCAGAAGACGGCCATTGACGCCTTTTACACCGATTCGGCCTTCGATCTGCCCATGATCGATCTGGCGCGGCGAGCCTATATGGTGGAGCATGGCCGGGTCCGTCGCATCAAATAGGTCAACCCTGCCAATTCCCGCCAAGATCCGTCGGCGGGTTCAGCCCCGACCAACCCTGCTATCGTTCTGCTTAGGAGCAAGTGAGCATAATGGCATGCTGAGAACGAGGGAGGGCTTCTTGTGAAAGAGCCGGCCACGATACTGATTGTCGACGATGACAGGGATCTGGGCGAGATGTTGTCAATAGTGCTGCAGACGAAGTCCTACAGGCCGGTGACCTGTACGGATGGATCCAGGGCAGTGGAGATATTCCCTACGGTGGAACCTGATCTGGTGCTGCTGGACATCATGCTGCCCGGCATGGATGGGATTGGCATCGCCCGGTGGATCAGGTCCAGATCCAATGTCCCCATCATCATGCTGACAGCCAAATCCGATACCAAGAACATCGTCGAGGGTCTGGAGGCTGGAGCCGATGACTATGTGGTCAAGCCCTTCAGCACCGATGAACTCCTGGCCAGGATTCATGCACGTCTGCGTCCGGTTTCGGTCCGGGCTGATCAGGAGGGGCAGGAGTCACCGGCCGCCATCCATGGCCTGATAGAGATCAACCGCCAGGAGCACACTGCGGTCAAGCGGGGCAGGCAGCTTTCCCTGACACCCACGGAGTTCGAGCTGCTCTACGTGCTGGCCTCGCATCCCGGGGAGGTGCTCAGCCGGGGAGAGCTGCTGCGGAAGGTCTGGGATTACCAGGATATGGGCGATACCCGTCTGGTCAACGTCCACGTGCAGCGTCTCAGGCAGAAGATCGAAGACGATCCCGAAAATCCCAGAATCATCGAGACGGTTCGGGGCATCGGTTACAAGTATGCGGCTGAGCAGCCAGGATCATGAGCAGTCGCACGAGGCACAGGGTCGTGTCTTCCGCAGTCGGGATGTTCCTGCGCAGGCTCTACAGAGCAGTCAGGAGCTCCCTGCAGATACGGATGGTCCTTCTGGCAACGGTTTCGGCACTCCTGATCGGCGTCGTCTTCATGACAGCCTCCCTGTATTCGGTCAGGACCTCCCTCTTGAACCAGGTTCTGCGACAGGCACAGGCCGACTTTGCCGCTGAGCTGACCAGGGCTCAGGGAGGACTTGACTCCGCAGACATCACCGGTGATGAGGGCAGCTATCAGAAACTGGTGGTCAATATGGCAGCCAACGTTCAGAATGAGGGGGCGCCCAACATGGTTGGGGTCTTCATCTGGCCGGATGACTCCACAGCCCGCAGGTTCGTCCCTGTATCCACTGCCCCTGGTGACAGCGACCTGATCACCCCGGAAATCAGGAATGCCGTCGTCTCAAATGGCGGCCACTCATACTCGCAGATGATCAACACGGCCGACAAGGGTCAGTACCCGGTCCCGGGCATCGTCATGGGGTCCATGCTGAGGCCGGCTACTACCGGAGGGATCGAGTTCTATGCCATCTACTCCTTCGCAGACCAGCAGCGCTCCGTGCTCTCCGTGCAGATGGCCCTTCTTGCGGTCAGCGTGGTGACCAGCGTTGTGATGGGGATCATCGTGTTCCTGGCACTTCACTCAGTCATCCGTCCGGTGACCAAGGTGGCAGGTGCCGCCAAGGGATTGGCCCAAGGGGAGTCGGACGTTCGGGTCACCGAGGACCGGACCGATGAGCTGGGCACCCTGCAGCGTTCCTTCAACGTGATGGCTGATTCCATCAATGAGAAGATCGGTCAGCTGGAGGAGGCCGAAGCCTACCAGCGCAGGTTTGTATCAGACGTCAGCCATGAGCTGCGGACCCCGGTCACCACCATCCGCATGGCCACGGACCTGCTCTTCAAGACTCGGGACGACCTGGATCCCAGCAAGCGCAGGACCGTGGAATTGCTGGACAAGCAGGTGTCGCGCTTCGCCAGCATGCTTGAGGATCTTCTCGAAATATCCAGGTACGAGGCTGGCCAGACATCGCTGAATCCGGACCTGTGCGATGCCTGCGATCTGGTCCGCAACGTGGTCCAGCAGGTCGCCCAGATAGCCAGGACGAAGGGGGTTCCCGTGAAGGCGCTCCTTCCCGACCACAAGGTGATGATCACCGTCGATGCCAGCCGTTGCACTTCGATTCTGCGCAACCTGGTCAACAATGCCATCGATTTCGCCGAGGACGGGCCGGTGCAGCTGCGGCTGGCCGTCTCGGAGCAGGCCGTGGTATTCAGTGTGCGCGACTGGGGAACCGGCATTGCGCCCGAAGACCTGACTCATATATTCGAACGGTTCTGGCGGGCCGATCCGTCGCGGTCTCGGTTGACGGGCGGTACAGGTCTGGGGCTGTCGATCGCCTTGGACAATACCAACCTCATGCATGGCCTGCTCCAGGTGCGCTCGCAGGTTGGGCAGGGGACCTGGTTCCTGCTGACCCTGCCCAGGGATGTCTGTGAGCAACTGGATCAGGGGAGTGCGCCGGTCCGATTCCAGTCTGGCCATGGTCTGGACGTGGAAGGCTTCTTCGAAGAGGCTGCATCATGAGCATTTTCAGACCGTCACGCTGGCCAAGAGCCTTTCGCCCTGTGCGGATGCTGGGGCTGTGTGTGGCCATGGTGGCTGCTCTGGTCGCAGGAGGCTGCGCCAATCCATTCGGGCTGCCGACCTCAGGGTCGGTCCGTCAGCTCAGTCCCATCGAGAATCAGCCCCATCGCGTCTTCTCCTCCCCGGAGGGTCCTGTGGACGGAGCCGTGCCAGAGAGCATTGTCAAGGGCTTCCTGGCGGCTCTGCCTACCGGCATTCAAAGCGATGGCTTTGCTGTCGCCAAGTCCTACATGACCAAGCGGGCCTTTGCGGGATGGGATTTCAATGCATCCGTCTCGATCTATAAGGGTTCCCCTGTCTATGACCGCGTGGATGACGAGGGCAGCGGGAAGAGGACTGCCCTTGACCTGACCACCGAGTGCATTGGCTCCTTGGACGCCCATGGAATATTCTCCGTCACCGAACAGGACTGCGGCTCAGGGTACAGGACCGAACGGTTTGAGCTCGCTAAAGTGCGCGGCCAATGGCGGATCAGCAAGGCCCCGGCGGGGATAGTGATCTCTTCGGATGATTTCATGCAGGTCTACCGTCAGGTCGTCATCTATCAGTTCCCCTTGGCCAAGGGTGTGCCTGTTCCCGACAACCGCTGGTTCGGCTGGCGAAACTGGAGGACCCTGGCCCTTAAGGAACTGCTGAAGGGCCCTCCGGCCTGGCTGCGGGATTCCGTGACGAACTTCAACACCGCCAAGGTCTCCCTGGCAGTCGATGCGGTGCAGCAGGTCAAGGGACGCATGGAAATCAGGGTCAGCAGCTCCTTCGCCTCCCTGAGCAACGAAAACAGGGCCATGCTGGTCCATCAAATGCGGATGCTCTTGGGCGACGGCAATGGCGAGTTTGATCTGCGGGTGGTCGATGCGTCAGGGATTGACTACTCCCACGCGGATGACGACCTGACCATAGCTTCAGGGCAGACTTCCAACCGCATCTACAGTCTGGGCAGCAGCGGGGTGGTAGGTTTCAACTCCTCGAACCTGATCAGGGTCGGTCAGCCTCCCGTCTTTCATGAGCCCAGGGGGCTGGTCTTTTCCTCCAATGGCGGTGCGCTGCTGTCTGATCAGGGCCAGGTGACCTGTCTGAAACCCGATGCTTCATCCTGCGGAAAACTGTTTGCCGGCACACCCATTACCGCCATAGCCGGCAGTTTCACCGATGAGGTTTGGGCTGTCAGGCAGAGTGATTCCGCCATCCTGGTCGACGCAGGCAAGCCGGGTGCCTTGGAATTCGCCCTGCCCTGGCTGCATGGGCGGCGTGTGGTCGCCCTGACTGTGGCACCTGAGGGGCAGCGTCTATGCCTGGTGCTCGAAGATGGTTCGCAGGGTATGAACACCCTGGTCATGCTGGGTATTGTCCGAGGTGAGAATCAGCGGCCGAAGGGCTTGAGCGACCAGATCCAGGTCATCGCCCGACATCGGGATATCAGGGCCTTGACCTTCTACAACGACGACACCCTGGTCTACAAGGATGGCGACATGGATGCGGGCGGCCATTCCCAGATCGCCCCTGGTCCGGAGACGATCCAGCATTTGCCGGCCGGAACCACAGGCTTGGCTGCAGGGCAGGTCAATCAGATGCAGAGCCTGATCGCCCTGGACCGTTCGGGCATCGTTCACTGCCTTTCCGGAGCCCTGGAGGGCATGTGGTACATCATTGATTCCCAGGTGGATACGGTTACCAGCGGCAGGTGACAATCACCGGGATGGGTAGGACCGGCTGCGGCTCGGCTGCAGCTTGGCTGTCGGTATGGTTGAACTGTTATCGATTTGTTATCACTGCGCCTTGAGCTCGGCAAGAGGAAAAACGATACTGAAAATCGTGGATGTCATCATCGATGATCATAATGCTGTGGCTTCGATGCTGACTACTCAAGGAGGAGAACAATGAATACAGTACTGAAGAAGGCGCTGACCATCGCCACGGCCTCGGCTGCGGTCTTGGCCATGGGAGCTTGCGGCTCTTCCGGATCCAGCTCCAGCAAGGGCGGCGACAAGCAGAAGACCATCGGATTCGTTGCTGTGGGTCCTGAGGGCGGCTTCCGCACGGCCAACGAGAACGATCTGAAGAAGGCCTTCAAGAATGCCGGATTCAACATGATCTATTCGCCGACCCAGAACAACGATCAGCAGAAGCAGATCCAGGCCTTCAACAAGTTCGTCAACGACGAGGTTGATGCCATCGTCCTGTCCTCCACCGAGGACAGCGGATGGGATGAGTCGCTGAAGAAGGCCAAGGAGGCCGAGATCCCGGTCTTCCTGGTCGACCGCAACGTGCAGACCAAGGACGAAAGCCTGGTCGCCTCCCACATCGGACCTTCCAACGAGTGGGCAGGGCAGCAGGCGGCAGAGTTCGTCAACAAGAACTTCCCCGATGGAGCCAATGGCCTGATCCTGGAGGGCCCTGCCGGACTGTCGGTGGTCAAGGACCGCCAGAAGGGCTGGGATTCCAAGATCGGTGGCAACATCAAGGTTCTGGAGAGCCAGTCGGCCAACTGGTCCACTGACGAGGCCAAGACCGTCACCGCCGGACTGCTGGACAAGTACAAGAGCCAGAATGTCCAGTTCATCTTCTCGCAGAACGACGAGATGGGCCTGGGCGCTGCACAGGCTGTCGATGCCGCAGGTCTTAAGGGCAAGGTCAAGATCATCACCATCGATGGCACCAAGCCTGCTCTGAAGGCCCTGATCGACGGCGATCTGTCGCTGGTGATCGAGTACAACCCGCTCTTCGGCGAAACGACCGCCAAGACCGTCAAGGATTACCTGGACGGCAAGAAGGTCAAGAAGAACATCGTCATTGATTCGAAGGTCTTCACCGCCGACGAGGCCAAGAAGGTCATCGATTCCAGAGCGTACTGATCTATCGCTGATCGCGTAGGACGCACAGGACGGCGCACCCGGGAAGGTTGCGGTACGCCGTTTTTCATGGGCGGGAAAGGGTCTTTGGGCCGCGGTACCGCCCCCCGATCAGCATTCAGTTTGATGAGGCAAGACAATGACAAAAGAAGCACCCTTGGTCTCCATGAAGGGAATCAGCATTGAATTCCCTGGTGTCAAGGCGCTCGACAATGTCGATCTGCGTCTGTTCCCCGGTGAGGTCCATGCCCTCATGGGGGAGAACGGCGCAGGCAAATCGACCATGATCAAGGCGCTCACCGGGGTATACAAAATCAACGCGGGAACCATCACCGTCAACGGCCAAAACAGGATTTTCAACGGCACAGCCGATGCGCAGAACGCCGGCATCGCCACGGTCTACCAGGAAGTCAACCTGTGCACCAATCTGAGCGTGGGCGAAAACGTCATGCTCGGGCACGAGGTGAGGGGGCACCTGGGCATCAACTGGCGCAAGACCCATGAGGCGGCCAAAGGCTTTCTGGCCCAGATGGGCCTGACGGACCTGGATCCTCACACACCGCTCAATGAGATATCCATAGCCATGCAGCAACTGGTGGCCATCGCCAGGGCCATGGTCATCGATGCCAAGGTCCTGATCCTGGATGAGCCGACATCTTCGCTGGATGCCAATGAAGTTCAGGATCTTTTCCGGATCATGCGCAAGGTCAGGGACAGGGGCATCGCCATACTGTTCGTTTCCCACTTCCTGGACCAGGTCTACGAGATCGCCGACAGAATGACCATTCTGCGCAATGGCAAATTCGTCGAGGAGACCATGGTCAAGGACATGCCGCGCGATGTCCTTATTACCAAGATGATCGGCAAGAACGCCGATGAGCTCTCGCTGATCGGCACCAAGTCGAGGAAAGAGACACCCCAAGCCACAACAGACCGGCCTCTGGCCAGCGTCCGCGGCTTCGGCAGAAAGGGCAGCATCTACCCCTTCGACATGGATCTTTTCAAGGGCAAGATCATGGGACTGGCCGGCCTGCTGGGTTCCGGCAGAACCGAAATCGGCCGCCTGCTCTTCGGCGCAGACAAGCCCGACAAGGGTACCTACACCTTTGATGGGAAGAAGATCTCCATCGACAGCCCGGCCAACGCCCTGAAGAACAAGATTGCCTACTCTACGGAGAACAGAAGGGATGAGGGCATCATCGGCGACCTGACGGTCAGGGAGAACATCATCCTGGCCCTCCAGGCCACCCGGGGCATGTTCAGGCCAATCCCCAGGAAGGAGGCTGACCGGATAGTCGACAAGTACATCAAGGAGCTCAATGTCCGCCCGACCGATCCCGACAGGCTGATCAAGAACCTTTCAGGAGGAAACCAGCAGAAAGTCCTGCTGGCCAGGTGGCTGGCCACGGATCCTGAGCTGCTGATCCTGGACGAACCGACCAGGGGAATCGACATCGGCGCCAAGGCGGAGATCCAGCAGACGGTGCTGGATCTGGCCGCTCAGGGCATGAGCGTGGTCTTCATCTCCTCTGAGCTTGATGAGGTCGTCCGCCTCTCCGATCAGATAACCGTCCTCAAGGACCGTCACAAGATCGACCTGATGGACAACGATGACACGGTTTCCCAGCAGACCATCGTGGAAGACATAGCCAACACCTCGGTCTCCGGACAATCTCAAGGAAAGGAGGAAAGATGAGCAAGCCCGCCAAGCAGCAATCGGAGGATGAAGGTCCATCCTTCCTGCGCCGCATATTCGGCAATCAGCTAATTTGGAGCGTGGTCGCCTTCCTCGCGCTGATTGTGGTCTGCACCCTAGTGGATCATTCCTTCCTCAGCCTGTCATACAATCCGCGCACAGGCGGCCTGGCAGGACCCCTGATCACCATGATCCAGGAGTCTGCGCGATACCTGATGATCGCCACCGGCATGACCCTGGTCATCTCGACCTCGGGCATCGACCTTTCGGTCGGCTCGCTCATGGCCGTGGCCGGAGCTGCAGCCATGCAGATGCTGATCAACGGGGTGAACGTCTGGATGGCCATTCTGATCTCCCTGGCCGTAGGTCTGGTTCTGGGCTGCATCAACGGCGCCTTGGTCTCCATCCTGGGACTCCAGCCCTTCATCACCACGCTGATCATGATGCTGGCAGGCAGGGGACTGGCCAAGGTCATCACCAATGGGCAGAATGCCGACGCTTCAGGCGTGGCCGGCAGCGGACCATTGCGCTGGATGGCCAATGGCTTCATTCTGGGAATCCCGGCCAATTTCGTCATAGCCGTGATCATCGTCTGCCTTGTCGGTCTTCTGATGAGGAAGACGGCAGCCGGCATGATGATCGAGTCTGTGGGCATCAACCAGGAAGCCAGCCGAATGACCGGCATCAAGCCCCGTCGGATCCTCTTCCTGGTCTACGCCATCTCCGGTCTGCTGGCCGCTGTGGCAGGGTTGTTCGCGACTGCTTCAGTGATGAGGGTCGACGTGGTCAAGACCGGTCAGGATCTGGAGATGTACGCCATTCTGGCTGTGGTCATTGGAGGCACCTCCCTGCTGGGCGGCAAGTTCTCGCTGCTGGGAAGCGCTTTCGGCGCCGTGATCATTGCGATGATCCGCAAGACCATCATCACCCTGGGCATTGATTCAGCCGCCACGCCAGCCTTCTTCGCCGTGGTGGTCATCATCATCTGCGTCATGCAGGCGCCCAAGGTGCACAACGCGGTCGCTGAGTTCAAACGCAGGCGTGCCATGAGGCAGTCTGCAGAGGTGGTGGCATGATGAAGAAGAGTGCAAGCAGACAAGCAGGTTTCCGGCTGAGCCCCAGGGCCATTCCGACAGTCGCTGCCGTGGTCATCTTCCTGCTCATGCTGATCATGGGCCAGGTGCTCTTCGGCACTTATATCCGGCTGGGATTCATGTCCTCCCTGTTCATGGACCACGCCTACCTGGTGATCCTGGCAGTAGCCATGACCTTCCCCATTCTCACCGGCGGCATCGATCTGAGCGTGGGGGCCATAGTGGCCATCACCGGCGTGGTCGGTGTCAAGCTCATGATTGCCGGTGTGCCGGCGTCACTGGTCATCGTCATCATGATCGCCATTGGCGCAGTCTTTGGGCTGCTGGCCGGTGTGCTCATTGAAGAGTTCAACATGCAGCCCTTCATCGCCACACTGTCCACCATGTTCCTGGCCAGGGGCATAGCCTCCATCATCTCGACTGACTCGCTCAATATGCCGCAGAACAACAACTTCAGCTGGATCGGCGGCGAGGGACTGAAAATCATCGATAACCCGAAGATTTCCAATGATCTTTCGCTGAACTTCGGCGTGGTGGTCGCTCTGGTCGTTGTGGCAGTCAGCTATGTCATCCTCCACAAGACCAGGACGGGCCGTACCATCTACGCCATCGGCGGTTCCCGGTCCTCGGCCGAGCTGATGGGCCTTCCGGTCAAGCGGACGCAGTATGTCATCTACCTGACTTCGGCCGTCCTGGCCTCCATCGCTTCCATCGTCTATGTGGCTGGCATCGGTTCAGCCAAGAACACCATGGGCGTGGGCTGGGAGCTGGACGCTGTAGCTGCGGTCGTCATCGGCGGCACCCTGATCACTGGCGGTTACGGCTACGTGCTGGGTTCTGTCATAGGCGCGCTGGTCCGCTCGATCATCGATCCTCTGACCTCGGACTTCGGAGTCCCGGCTGAGGCCGTCACCATCGTGGTCGGTCTGATGATCCTGGTCTTCGTCATCCTCCAGCGTCTGGTGACTTTCGTGAGAAAGGAATGAAGCAGGGCTTTCCTGGATGATCCGAATGGGGGCTGATGCCGTGGCGATTGCGGCATCAGCCCCCATTCGCATTGCTGGTTCATGATTCGAAGGGGAAGACCAATCCCCACTGGCGGCGCAGAGAGTCCATGAGCTCCATGATCCGCAGGGTGTCCTTGTGGGGCATCTGGGCGCACTCGGTCTCGCCGTCCAGAATGGCCTGCGCTGCGCTGGACACCTCATACTCATAACCGGTCAGCTGGTCAGGGATGGGGTAGCGCTTCTTTAATTGGTGATCCGCGTCGTACAGGTCGATTGACTCCACGTTGTTGATGTTGGCGCACTGCAGGTAACCCTGGTCTCCGCAGATGCTGCCGGTCCGGTCACTGGCCGAGACCATGGAGCTGGTCGCTGCCCCCATGGATCCATCCTGGTAGAGAATGGTCGTGGAGTTCTGGCTGTCGACGCCCTCCGGGCTGCGGACCCAATCCGTGCAGACCCGCTCAATAGGCTTGGGTCCCATGACCATGTCGATGAAGTTGAGAGGGTAGACGCCTACGTCGAGCAGGGCGCCGCCGGCCAGGGCCGGGTCGGTCATTCTGGCCTTGCCCACGGTGACATATCCCAGGTTGGCGGTGACCGTTCTGACGGTGCCGATTTCTCCCGAGGAGACGATGTCGTCGATGATGGAGCGCGAGGGCATGTACCTGGTCCAGATGGCCTCGGTGCAGAGCAGGCCGGTGCTCTCGGATGTTTCAATGACCTGCCTGGCCTGATCGGCGTTGGCCGTGAAGGACTTCTCAACCAGCACGTTCTTTCCCGCCTTCATGCAGGCGATGGCCTGCTCGGCGTGGAGGCTGTGAGGCGTGGCGATGTAGACCAGATCCACCTGGGGATCGTCCAGGAGCTCCTGGTAGGAACCATAAGAGTGCTCGAATCCATATTTTTTGGCGAAAGCGGCTGCGCGATCCCCATCCCTCGAGGCCACAGCGTAGGGGGCGATCAGATGACTGTACTGCGAGTCCTGAGCCATCATGACCACCGTCTTGGCCAGGGCGTTGGCTATCCGTCCGGCGCCGAGAATGGCGAAGTTGACCCGCATGCCCTTCTGCTCAGCCTCTTGTCGTTTGCCGTTCAATCTACTCATCCTTGACTCCTTCGTTTGGACGGCCATCTGCTGTGATGGCCTCATACAATTTCTTCAGGGTTTCCTCGGCATGTCGGGTGTCCAGCTGGCACTCCCAGACTGTGAAAACCCGCCAACCCATGGCTTTCAGTTTTTCGCCCTGTTCCTGATCCCGCAGACGGTTCCTTGTCAGCTTTGTGGTCCAATATTCCACGTTGGATTTGGGAAGGGAGAATTTGGCACAGCCCTGATGCATGTGCCAGAAACAGCCATTGACGAATACCATGGCCCTCCACTTGGGCAGAACCACATCGGGATGGCCCGGATACCTCTTGTCGTTCTTGCGGAACCGCAGACCGCGCGAGAAGAGATATGACCGGACCTGGCGTTCTATTGATGTTTCCGTGCCCCTGATTCGGGACATGGTGTAGCTGCGTGTGCCGGGCTGGAATCTGCTGGGTGTCTTTTTCGAAACCATCCCCGGCCCGGCTCAGAGGACTTCGACGCTGTTGATGAAGACCGGCTCAAGGGGACGGTCGCTCGAATCGGTGGCTACGGCGTCCAGCTTGTCGACTACCTTCCGGGAATCCTCATCAGCCACCTGGCCGAATATGGTGTGATGCCCGTTGAGCCAGGGGGTGGGCACGGTGGTGATGAAGAACTGTGATCCGTTGGTGCCGTGGGTCTTTCCTGTGGCCGGATCCCGGCGCAGCCCTGCATTGGCCATGGCCAGCTTGTAGGGTTCCTCAAAGGTCAGAGAGGGATCGATCTCGTCATCGAACTCGTAGCCTGGGCCGCCCGTGCCCGTGCCCAGCGGGCAGCCGCCCTGGATCATGAAGTCCTTGATGATCCGGTGGAAGGTCAGACCGTCATAGAAGGGATCCTGACGCTTCTGGCCCGTCTCGGGGTCGGTCCAGTTTTTGCGGCCTGCGGCCAGGTCCAGGAAGTTGGCTACGGTTTCAGGGGCCTGATCGTCAAAGAGGTCCAGGCGAATATCGCCCTCCGAGGTATGCATGATAACTGTGCTCATGTCACCAATCCTTTCATAAGATGGCGACTCACACTGAGGATCCGAAGGGCATCAGGGCCAGGCGGGCCATCTTGAAGGCCTGCAGACCGAAGGGGATGCCCACCACGGTCAACATGGTGACCAGTCCGGCCACCAGATAGGCCAGGGCCAGCCACCAGCCGCCCAGAATGATCCAGAGCAGATTGGCCAGCCAAGATCCCAGCCCGCCTCCATAGATGACCTGTCGGCCAAAGGGGGTCAAAGTCAGTCTGGCCATCTTGAAGGCCTGCAGACCGAAGGGGATGCCCACCACGGTCAGGCAGAGCAGGATGCCTATCAGGGCCCATGCCAGGGCAATGGCCAGTCCTCCCAGCAGCAGCCAGCAGATGTTGCCGATCAGGCGCATGTGGATCCTTCCGTCAGGGTGGCGGTGACGGCCTTGGCGCAGGCTGTCACCTTCTCGATGATGATAGTCAGTCGTTTCTGCCGCTGCTCGGTGGTGAGCTCCTGGTCCAGGGCATCAATCAGCCGCATGCCGGATTGGACGATCCCTCGCGTCACCTCCACGCCCATGGCCGGGTCTGTTGGGCGCAGGGCTGTCCACGCCTGGATCAGCGGCTGGTTGACCTGCCCGTGGAAGTCCAGCAGGGCTTGGATTTGCCGGTCTGTGGACCGGTCGATCCCTGGGGCGGGCTCATGAGGATTCGAGGGGTTGCCATAGATCAGGGCCTGGCGTAGCTGCTCGTCGTGCTGCTCGGCGTAGAGGTTCATCAGCCAGCCGTGTCCGTGCAGTCCGGCCTGCTCCAGATTGGTGCGGGTCCAGACCTCGATCGTCCGGCGCGGGTCTTCTGCCTTGCCCAGGGATTGGTCCAGGGCACGGCCCCAGTCGGGCAGGTGCCGTTCCATGACCATGTCGCAGAGCTGGTCGGCGTCCCGGGCGTAGCGGTAGAGGGAGTTCCGGGCCAGATTGGCGCGCCGGGCCACCTCGGCCATGGTCAGCTGGCCTCGTCCGCCAGTGCGCAGGATGGCCTCGGCGGCGGCGATGATCTGGTCCAAGGTCTTGGCACGGTGCTCCTGGAGCGTGGATTCGCGGATCCTGGGCATGGTTCTCCTTGGTCCGGCCTCCTTGGTGCAGCGATTCGGAATCGGGCTGGGCCGGTCTTGGGGCATATGATATGGCCTATTCGCTGAGGAACCAAGCTGTAAGGACTGGTTCAGCGTGCGGCTTGTCCGCGCTGAGTGAACTTGCCAGATATGTTTTTGCGACGTATAGTCGCAAAAAATTCGCAGACCAGGGTGAGGGGAGCTCCGATGACCGGATCGGCAAGTACGGACGTGAAGATGGGCATCCAGAGGAACCGTCAAGAGTCTCAGGAGGCAGCACCGCCCTGGCGTGCCCTCTGGGTGCTGGCCCTGGGTCTGGCCATGATTGTGCTGGATTCGTCCATCGTCAACGTCTCCATCCCCTCCATCATCGCTGCCATCCACATCAACCTGGCTCAGGCCCAGTGGGTGACCGCCCTCTACAGCATCGTCCTGGCGGCCCTGCTCCTGCCTTCCGGTCGACTGGGGGACATGATCGGACGCAAGCGGATCCTGCAGGTGGGCACGGTCATCTTTGTGCTGGGTTCCGTCTTCGCCGCATCGGCCTCCTCCGGCACAATGCTGCTTCTGGCCCGGCTTGTTCAGGGAATCGGCGGTTCCCTGGTCATGCCATCCACCCTGTCTACCGTGTCCGCCACCTTCAGGGGTCGTCACCGGGCTACTGCATTCGGCATCTGGGGGGCCGTCATGTCCTCTGCTGCGGCGGTCGGCCCCTTCCTGGGCGGTGTCTTCACCAGCACCATCGGATGGCGCTGGATTTTCCTGGTCAATCTGCCCCTGGGCCTGATCGTCCTCCTGGCCAGCGCAGTCTTTGTGCCCGAGACCAAGTCAGCGCCCCGGCAGACCGGCGACCGGTGGGGGATGCTTGCCGACTGGAAGGGCATACTCCTTTCGGCCCTGGGGTCGGCTCTGGTGGTCTTTGCGCTGATCGAGGGGCAGACCTACGGCTGGTGGCGTCCCCGCGCTGCACTCGATTTGGGCCCTCTGCACTGGTCCGCATCGGCACCGCTGTCGCCGGCCCCGGTCAGTCTGCTCCTGGGGTTGGCCCTGCTGGCCGCCTTTGCGATGACTGAGCTGGCCAGGGCGCGCAGGGGCAGGATGGTCATCCTGGACGTTTCCATGTTCGCCATCGGCACTTTCGGCTGGGGCAACCTGACGGCCGCCATCGTCAACGCTGGTCAGTTCGCAGTCATGTTCATCCTGCCCCTCTACCTGATCAACGCCAGAGGCCTGAGTCCGCTGGGGGCCGGATCCATCCTGGGCGTCATGGCTCTGGGGTCAGTTGTTTCGGGCGGTCTGGCCCGGGTGGTCTCAGCCCGTCTGGGGGCCGGCGGCACGGTGCAGACGGGCCTGCTGATGGAGATCGTCGGCGTGGCCCTGTCCATTCTGCTCATGCGTGGGTCGGTGCCGGTCTGGCCCATGACCCTGACTCTGATCATCTACGGTGCCGGCCTGGGCTTTGCCTCGGCACAGCTGACCAGCCTGGTGCTCTCCGGTGTTCCGGTGGCCCAGTCCGGCCAGGCTTCGGCCACCCAGTCCACCATTCGTCAGTGGGGGACCGCCCTGGGTGCTGCAGTCTCCGGTTCCGCCCTCTCCCTGGCTCTGAGCCTGGTGCTGCCAAGGCATCTGACGGCGCTCAAGGGGATCTCGGCGCAGATGGCCGATGGCCTGGTCAGATCCGTTCAGTCCTCTGCCGGGAATGCCATCGTCGGCCTGCGCGCCCAGGGCACACGGGGTCGGCTGGGAGCCCTGGGTCCTCAGGTGACCAATGCCCTGACCGAGGGATTCACCCAAGGCGCCCAGTGGGCCATGGGCTTTGCAGTCTTGCTGCTTCTCGTGGGACTGGCTGCCTCGGTGCTGGTGCGTCGGGCCGCCCGCAAGGCTGGCGCCGACAAGGTCTGAGGCGTCCGCGATCCCGTTTTTCCCGGGTCCCTCCCTGCACGGTTTAGAATCATGGGTATGGGCATACAAGACGAACAGCCGCAGCGGGATGGCGATCTGCTGGTGGCTCTGGCTCAGATCGACACCTGTGTGGGCGATCTTGACGGCAACGCCGACATTATTATGGATTACTCCCATAAGGCAGCTAAGCAGGGGGCGGCCCTGGTGGTCTTTCCCGAGATGAGCCTGACAGGTTACCCGATCGAGGACCTGGCATTTCGCGCCAGCTTCCGTCGGGCTGCCTGGTCCCGGGCCGACCGTCTGGCCCGGGAGCTGGACGAGCAGGGTCTGGGCCATTTGCATGTGATCGTGGGGACCGTTGGTACCGACGCGGATCAGGACAGGCCCCGCAATCGGCTGGTAGTGCTGCACCAGGGGCGTGTCGAGGCCGGCTATGACAAGCACTTCCTGCCCAACTACGGAGTCTTCGACGAGTACAGGATTTTTACTTCGGGGGACAGAACCGTGGTCCTGGAGGTGCAGGGGCACCGGATAGGGCTGGCCATCTGCGAGGACATCTGGCAGGAGGGCGATCCCATCAGCGACCTGGCTGGCCGGGACATCGACCTCCTGGTGACCATCAATGGCTCCCCCTTCGAGGAGGGCAAGGGGCATGTCCGCTACGAGCTGGCGGCTCGCCGGGCCAAACAGGTCGGTGCGCCTCTGCTCTACCTGAACCAGGTGGGCGGGCAGGACGATCTGGTCTTCGACGGCGGCAGCTTTGTGGTGGACCAGGATGGCACCCTGCTGGAGCGCTCGCCCAGGTTCGTCCAGGATCTGTCCACGTGGACCTTGCCTGCACGAGGGGAGCGCCCAATGCCCAGCAAGTCATGCATGGCCGAAGAGATGCCTGGAGACGAGGAGGTCTATCGGGCCTGCGTGCTGGGGCTACAAGACTATATGGCCAAGAATCACTTCACCGGCGTCTGCCTGGGGCTCTCAGGCGGGATCGACTCGGCCCTGGTGGCCACCATGGCCGCCGATGCCTGCGGGGGGGAGCACGTGCGCGGCATTTCCATGCCCAGCCGCTATTCCTCGGAAGGCTCCCGGGATGATGCCGCCGACCTGGCCCAGCGTCTGGGCGTGCGTTACGTGGTCCAAGCCATAGGCCCGGAATTCAATGCCTTCCAAGGGCAGTTGCATCTGGAAGGAGTTGCTGAAGAGAACCTGCAGGCCCGGATACGCGGCGTCATCGTCATGGCCTACGCCAATGCCGAGGGGCTTCTGGCCCTAGCCACAGGCAACAAGTCCGAGCTGGCCTGCGGTTACTCGACTATTTATGGCGATGCGGTCGGAGGCTACGCGCCCATCAAGGATCTGCTCAAGACCCGGGTCTGGCAGCTGGCCCGCTGGCGCAACGCCCAGGCCCAGGCACGGGGCGAACGTGAGCCCATTCCGGTCAATTCCATCGTCAAGCCTCCTTCGGCCGAGCTGCGCCAAGGGCAGAAGGACTCTGATTCCCTGCCCGACTACAGCCTGCTTGACAAGGTCCTGGAGGCGTACATCGAGCATGCGCATGGTCGGGCCGACCTTCTGGCCGACGGCTTCGATCCCGACACGGTCGACACGGTCATGCGACTGGTGGATCGGGCCGAGTGGAAGCGGCGTCAGTACCCGCTGGGGCCCAAGGTCACCTCCCTGGCCTTCGGCCGTGACCGTCGGCTGCCTGTCACCAACGCCTTCAGGGAATGATCACCATGGGTTCCGAACAAGAGCAAACGGCCTGGTACTTCAACACCGTCACCGGTGAACCCGAACAGGGCAAGCTGTCTCCCCAGGACAGGCGGATGGGCCCCTACCGCAGCAGGCAGGAGGCCCTCGATGCCTGGAAGATCGCCAAACGCCGGAACAAGGAATGGGATGAAGAAGACCGTCGCTGGCGGCAGGCCTGGGAGGGAGACCCTGGGCAGGGACAGTCATCAGCTGACAGATGAAGCTCCTGCTGGATCGCTCACTAGCGTTAGCGACCAGTCAGCCATGCGGGCAGAAGGAATCGGGACTCAGACGGTGTGCCGGGCGAGTTTGCAAGATATGGGCGTGGCGCCCATTGCGAGTCCGCCCTTAGTGTGATATAGCTCACGTCGCGATTCGGTTTCCCGTGGTAGTGCGCACCCTATACTTGAAAGTGACAGTGGTGTGAGGAAGCGCCATTGACCATATCAACAAGGAGTTGACTATGACAGCAGTTGAGACCAACACCGTCTCTCCCGCAGAGCTGCAAGCCAAGGCTTGGAAGGGCTTCAAGGGCGAGGACTGGAAGAAAGACATCGACGTTCGCGACTTCATTCAAAAGAACTACACTCCGTACACCGGTGACGAATCCTTCCTGGCACCGGCCACAGAGAAGACCAAGTTCCTGTGGAACTACCTGGATGACAATTTCCTCGCCGTGGAGCGCAAGCAGCGCGTCTACGACGTGGACACCCACACTCCGGCGGGCATTGACGCCTTCCCGGCCGGATACATCGACGGCAAGCCTGCCGGCGAGACTCAGGATGACGTGATTGTCGGCATACAGACCGACGTGCCCTGCAAGCGTGCGATGATGCCCTACGGCGGCTGGCGCATGGTTGAGCAGGCCCTCAAGGAGGCCGGCAAGGAGCCCGACCCCGAGGTCAAGAAGATCTTCACCCGGTATCGCAAGACCCACAACGATGGCGTCTTCGACGTTTACACCAAGAGGATCAAGCTGGCCCGCCACAACAAGATTCTGACCGGTCTGCCCGATGCTTACGGCCGTGGCCGCATCATTGGCGACTACCGTCGTGTGGCCCTCTACGGCATTGACGAGCTGATTGCCCGCAAGAAGGCCGACAAGGATTCGATTCCTTACCGCAACGACTTCACCGAGGAAGAGATCGAGCACTGGATCCGCTTCCGCGAGGAGCACGCCGAGCAGATCAAGGCTCTGAAGCAGCTGCTGAACCTGGGCAAGGAGTACGGCCTGGATCTGAGCCGTCCTGCCATGAACGCCAAGGAAGCTGTCCAGTGGACCTACATGGCCTACCTGGCCTCGGTCAAGAGCCAGGACGGCGCCGCCATGTCCATCGGCCGTCTGTCCGCATTCTTCGACGTCTACTTCGAGCGTGATCTGGCCGCTGGCC
The DNA here is from genome assembly GCF_052606235.1 of Bifidobacterium sp. ESL0820. Taxonomy (NCBI): domain Bacteria; kingdom Bacillati; phylum Actinomycetota; class Actinomycetes; order Bifidobacteriales; family Bifidobacteriaceae; genus Bifidobacterium; species Bifidobacterium sp. ESL0820. Next base: position 721,094 of record NZ_CP199594.1, on the reverse strand, counting down.
TGATCGACGAGACCGATGCCCAGGAGATCATCGACAACATCGTGATGAAGCTGCGCATCGTGCGCTTCCTGCGGACCAAGGACTACGACAACATCTTCTCGGGCGACCCCTACTGGGCCACCTGGTCCGACGCTGGCTTCGGCGATGACGGCAGGCCCATGGTCACCAAGACCTCCTTCCGTCTGCTGGCAACCCTGACCCTGGAGCACCTTGGACCCGGCCCCGAGCCCAACATCACCATCTTCTGGGATCCGAAGCTGCCTGAGGGCTACAAGCGCTTCTGCGCCCGTATCTCCATCGACACCTCCGCCATCCAGTACGAGTCCGACAAGGACATTCGCGCCCACTGGGGCGATGACGCTGCCATCGCCTGCTGCGTGTCCCCCATGAGGGTCGGCAAGCAGATGCAGTTCTTCGGTGCTCGCGTCAACTCCGCCAAGGCCCTGCTCTACGCCATGAACGGCGGCCGTGACGAGATGACCGGCATGCAGGTCATCGACAAGGACGTGATCAAGCCTGTCACCCCCAAGGAAGACGGTTCTCTGGACTTCCAAGAGGTCAAGGACAATTACGAGAAGGCCCTGGAGTGGCTGAGCGAGACCTATGTCGAGGCCCTGAACATCATCCACTACATGCACGATAAGTACGACTACGAGTCCATTGAGATGGCCCTGCACGACAAGGAGGTCTACCGCACCCTGGGTTGCGGCATGTCCGGCCTGTCCATCGCCGCTGACTCCCTGTCGGCTATCAAGTACGCCAAGGTCTACCCGATCTACAACAAGGATGCCAAGGGCACCCCTGAGTATGTCGAGGGCGCTGACGACGACCTGATCGTCAACTACAAGACCGTCGGCGAGTTCCCGGTCTACGGCAACGACGACGATCGCGCCGACGACCTGGCCAAGTGGACTGTCTCCACCGTTATGGGCCAGATCAAGCGCCTGCCTGTCTACCGTGGCGCTGTGCCGACCCAGTCCATCCTGACCATTACTTCCAACGTGGAGTATGGCAAGAACACCGGGTCCTTCCCCTCCGGCCACAAGAAGGGCACTCCGTACGCTCCCGGCGCCAACCCCGAGAACGGCATGGATTCGCACGGCATGCTGCCCTCCATGTTCTCCGTGGGCAAGATCGACTACGACGACGCCCTGGACGGCATCTCGCTGACCAACACGATCACCCCTGACGGCCTGGGCCGCGACGAGGATGAGCGCATCAACAACCTGGTGGGCATCCTGGACGCCGGCAACGGCCACGGGCTCTACCACGCCAACATCAACGTCCTGCGCAAGGAGCAGCTGGAGGATGCCGTCGAGCACCCCGAGAAGTACCCGCACCTGACCGTGCGCGTCTCGGGCTACGCCGTCAACTTCGTCAAGCTGACCCGCGAGCAGCAGCTCGACGTGATCTCCCGCACCTTCCACCAGGGCGCGGTGACCGACTGATCGCCCTTGTGCGATAGTCAACCGTTGATGAGACGGTGAATCATGGGGCGGGGCGCACCAAGGCCCCGCCCCCTTTTCGTCTTTTTCAGGAGGATCCAATGACGGAGACCACCACCTTCCATACCACGCAGCCGCACATGCTCAAGGAATCCAAGGTCTACCAGAGCCAGACCCTGATGGGCGGCCTTTCGGGGTTCGAATCGCCCATTGGACTGGACCGGCACGACCGTATGAATGCCCTGCGCACGGGCGACATCGGATTTGTTCACTCCTGGGACATCAATACCTCAGTGGACGGGCCGGGCACAAGGATGACCGTCTTCATGAGCGGATGCCCCCTGCGCTGCCAGTACTGCCAGAATCCTGACACCTGGAAGATGCGCGATGGCCAGCCCGTATACCTACAGGCCATGATCGATAAGGTGGCCCGTTACCAGGACCTCTTCAAGAGCACGGGCGGAGGAATCACCTTCAGCGGCGGCGAGTCCATGATGCAGGCAGCCTTTGTCTCACGCGTCTTTCGCGCTGCCAAGGAGATGGGCGTCCACACCTGCCTGGACACCTCGGGCTTCCTCAATCGCAACTACACCGATGCCATGATTGACGATATCGACCTGTGTCTGCTGGACGTCAAATCCGGCGACGAGGCCACCTACAAGAAGGTGACCGGCGGCACGTTGGCCCCCACAATCGAATTCGGCAAGCGTCTGGCTGCCCGTGGCAGCAAGATTTGGGTTCGCTTCGTGCTGGTGCCGGGGCTGACCGACTCCGAGGAGAACGTCGAGAACGTCGCGCGGGTGTGCGAACAGTTCAAGGATGCCATCGAGCACATTGATGTGCTTCCCTTCCATCAGCTTGGACGGCCCAAGTGGCATGAGCTTCGCATCCCCTACCCGCTGGAGGACGCCAAAGGCCCTTCGGCGGCCCTGAAGGATCGGGTCAAGAAGCAGCTTGAGGCCCACGGCTTCGTGGTCTACTGAGCCGCAGAACCCACTGTGGTTCCCAGGCGGTCCTAGGAGCAACCCGAATAATCAACTTATGACTCCTCACGGCAGATGCCGTGGGGAGTTTTGTTTGATCGGGCGCAGGCCAGCCAGCCAATCAGCGAATGACCGACTCACTGAATGTCTTGCACGCTGAATGACCGACTTAATGGTTGGAAGAGCCAATGGACGGCGGATCCAATGGATGACCGATACTGTAAATCGATAAATTGCTGACCAGTCATGCTCGGTAAACGATTGTCAGCGGGTTGAGGCCATGGACTATGCTTTCAGGCGAGTGTTTTCCGGGCCTGGTCGGCCCGGTGGCGTTACGGAAGACAAACTAAAAAAGAGGTTGAGCGCAGGTGACCACGGATCCTAAGACGCAGCTGCTTTCAGAGCCCGCCCAGGGTGTACCGTCGGTCATCGACGATATGGCCGGATACCGCCGGGCATGTCGGCTGCTGTCCCAGGGGAGCGGTGCGCTGGCCGCGGACGCTGAACGCGCATCAGGCTTCCGCTATGGCCACGACGACTACCTGGTCCAGTTCAAGCGCCAGGGGGCGGGGATATTCCTGCTGGACCCACCGGCTCTGACGCAGGCGGGCTGCGACTGGTCGGAATTCAATAAGGCCGTTGATGGTGCCCAGTGGATCATTCATGACTCCCCCCAGGATCTGCCAGGCTTCTACGCACTGGGCATGAGGCCCTCATCGCTCTTCGACTCCGAGCTGGCGGCCAGGATGCTTAATCTCGGTCATTACGGCCTGTCTGCAGTTACCGCACACTATCTGGGGCTGACCCTGGCCAAGGAGCACTCCGCCGCAGACTGGTCCTACCGCCCACTGCCGCGTGATTGGCGCAATTACGCCGCCTTGGATGTGGAGCTGCTGGATCAGGTGCGATCGTGCGAGCTGGAGGATCTGCGCCGTCACGGCAAGGATGAGTGGGCCAGGCAGGAATTCACCTGGCTGCTGGAGCAGGGCAAAATCCCCAAGCCGGAGCCCGAGCAGCCCTGGCGGCATATTTCGCATATCAATGCCCTGCACAATGACCGTCGAGGCCTTGCTGTGGCCCGTTCGCTGTGGACCACCCGAGACCAGCTGGCCCGGCGCAACGACATCGCTCCGACGCTGCTCCTGCCCGACAAGGCCATCATCGAGGCCGGCAGGCTCAAGCCCCGCAACAACGCCCAGTTCCGAGCCATCCGATCCTTGAATGAACGGGTCAGAATCCACACCGGCGGTGAGCAGGACCGCATGTTCGAGCGCTATGCTCCCATCCAGCGCCGGGTCAGACCCTCAGTCTGGAAACAGGCCATTTTGGATGCGTTGCATCTGCCCACCGAAGAGCTGCCTGTGCCTCCCAAGCCGCGGTGTGAGGAGACCAATGCCCCTAAGTCCATGCAGGTCTGGCGGCACCGCCACCCGGAACGATATGCCAGGCTGGAGGCAGCGCGCAAGGCGGTGACAGAGGTGGGACGCCAGACCAACACCCCCGACGAGATTCTGATCAAGCCCCGCTACCTGCGTAACCTCTGCTGGACCGATCAACCGGAGAAGCGGGATGTGGCCGACTTCCTGCGTCAGGAGGGCGCCCGTCCCTGGCAGGTTTCGCTCCTGTCAGAGTCCCTGACTCGCGCTATTATGTAACGGTTGCCTTACTGGCAGATCAAACGGTTTGGATGAATTGGAGCGCAGCGTGAAAATCAGCGTCAGAAACCTCGAGCCCACCAAGGTCAGGCTCACCATCACCGTCGATCCCGATGAGCTGAACCCCTACCTGGATCAGGCCCGTAAGGAGATCGGCAAGCAGGTAACCATTCCCGGCTTCCGCAAGGGCCATGTGCCCGGACCCATCATCGATCAGCGTGTGGGCTTTGCCAGCGTGGCGGGCGAGGCCGTCAACGCCGGCGTGCCCGAGCTCTACTCCAAGGCCCTGGAGGAGAAGCAGCTGCACGCCATGGCCCAGCCACAGATCGATGTCAAGGACATGCCTTCCTCGGCCAAGGACGACACCAAGCTCAAGTTCACCGCTGAGGTGGAGATTCGTCCCAAGTTCGAGCTGCCCGACATCGAGGGCATGGAGATTGAGGTCCCCAAGCCTGCCGTCACCGACGAGGACGTGGACAAGCGTCTGGACAACCTGCGTCAGCGCTTCGGCACCCTGGTCAGCGTGGATCGTCCCGCCTCCAAGGGCGACTATGCCAACATCGACCTGGATGCCGTCATCGACGGCGAGTCCGTGGACTCCCAGCAGGGGGTCAGCTACGAGCTGGGCTCCAACACCATGCTGGACGGCCTGGATGAGGCCCTGGACGGGTTGTCCGCCGGGGAGGAGACCACCTTCGAGGGCACCCTGGAGGCCGGTGAGCACCAGGGCGAGAAGGCCCAGATCAAGGTCAAGGTCAACTCGGTCAAGGCTGAGGAGCTGCCCGACCTGGACGACGAGTTCGCCAAGGAGGCCTCCGAGTTCGAGACCCTGAAGGAGCTGCGCGAGGACGTGCGCAAGCAGTGCCAGGTGGATGCCGAGGGTCGGCAGGCCACTGACGCCCGCGACGCCTTCATTGCCAAGCTCCAGGACGGCCTGGACATCCCGGTGCCCAAGGGCATCAAGCAGTCCATGGTGACCGATCAGCTCAAGAACACCGGCAAGGATCCCGACAAGGCCAGCAAGGATGAGAAGGCCGAAGCTGAGAAGAGTGTCGAGAAGGAGCTGCGTGACCAGATGACCCTGGACGCCCTGGCTGAGAAGCTGGGCATCACGGTCAGCCAGGCCGACGTGACCAACTTCCTGGCTTCCATCGCTCAGCAGTACGGCATGGATCCCAGCGCCTTCATCAACGGCATCGTCCGCAACGGCCAGCTGGGTTCGGCCGTGCAGGAGGTCGGCCGCTCCAAGGGCATGCTGGCCGGCATGCGGGCTGTTACCTTCAAGGATCCCGATGGCCAGGAGGTGGACCTGAGCCGCTTCCTGGGCGAGGATGAGCCCGAGGTCCAGGAGGAGCAGGACGAGAGCGTCCAGGCTGCCTCCGCCGCGGCTGAAGTGGCTGACCAGCTATCCCAGGATCAGGAGTAGCTTTTAAAGCAGCGAACAGGGCCGCACCCAGTGGCGAAACAGCCTGGGTGCGGCCCTGTCGCAACGGTTGCGCAAAGAGCAGAAAGACCAAGACCGCGTCGATTGCGGGGGCTACTCTCAATACAGATACGTTTATCGAAGGAGACAGGGTGAACAACTCATTGGCAACCAGTCCCGTGATGGAGGAGGGGGAGGCCCCTGCGCCGACCGATCCCATCTTCAACCGACTGCTCAAGGACAGGATCATCTGGCTGGGGGACGAGGTCAAGGACGCCAACGCCAACGTCATCTGCGCACAGATGCTGATGCTGGCGGCCGAGGATCCCAAGAAGGATATCTGGCTCTACATCAATTCGCCTGGCGGCTCCATTACGGCCGGCATGGCCATCTACGACACCATGCAGCTGATCGAGCCCGACGTGGCTACGGTTGCGGTTGGCATGGCGGCCTCCATGGGCCAGTTCCTGCTCTCCAGCGGGGCCAAGGGCAAGCGCTTCGTCACCTCCCATGCACGGGTGCTCATGCATCAGCCTTCGGGCGGCGTCGGAGGCACGGCCACTGATGTCAGGATCAACGCCGAGCTGATCATGGACATGAAGCGCACGCTCTCCCAGCTGACGGCCGAGCAGACCGGCCACACCCTGGAAGAGATCTACCGGGACAACGAATACGATCACTGGTTCACGGCCCAACAGGCCCTGGAGTACGGCTTTGTCGACCGGATCGTGACCACCCACGGCACTATGACCGCGGATCAAGGGAAGTGAGCACTCCACATGGCATCTGAAGAAGCGCAATTCGTAGCACGGGCCCGTCGACTGGCCGGCCCTCGCGGCCTGGGCGCCATGCCCACCGACCGCTATGTGCTGCCGCAGTTCGAGGAGCGCACCCCCTACGGCTATAAGCGCCAAGACCCCTACACCAGGCTCTTCGACGACAGGATCATCTTCATGGGCGTCCAGGTGGATGACACCTCCTCGGACGACATCATGGCCCAGCTGCTGGTTCTGGAGAGCCAGGATCCCAACCGCGACGTGATCATCTACATCAACTCGCCGGGGGGATCCATGACGGCCATGACCGCCATCTATGACACCATGCAGTACATCAAGCCCGATGTGCAGACTGTCTGCCTGGGCCAGGCTGCCTCGGCTGCTGCGGTTCTTCTGGCGGCCGGAACCAAGGGCAAGCGGCTGATCCTGCCCAACGCCCGTGTGCTGATTCACCAGCCGGCCATGGAGCAGGACTTCGGCAAGGCCACCGAGATCGAGATCCAAGCCAAGGAGATGCTGCGCATGCGCACCTGGCTGGAGGAGACCCTAGCCAAGCACACCGGCCAGGATGTCGACAAGATCCGCAAGGACATCGAGGTGGACACCATTCTGACCGCCCAGCAGGCCAAGGATTACGGGATGGTGGACGAGGTCCTGGAGCACCGCAATTAGCTCCAGTGACTGCGCGCAAGATTGATCGTCCGGATGGCGGCGGGTCCTCGGGACCCACGGCCTCCGGACGTTTTTGGCATCATGGACGATGTCAGTCAGAATGTGATTTCGGCGATCCTCGCGGATTCTCCGGGAAGGGAGAGCCATGGGCCGTGTGGTCAGCTACAATGACGGACTGAATCGCTGCGAGTTCTGCGGCAAGGACGAGCACCAGGTGCGCCGCCTGGTCAAAGGGCCTTCCTGCGCTATCTGCGACGAATGCATACGCCTATGCGCCCAGATCATCCAGGAGGACATGGCCAAGGATGCCGCCGACCAGCGGGTGACCCTGCCTGCGCCCTCAAAGATATTCGCCTATCTGAACCGGTATGTCATAGGCCAGGAGGCTGCCAAACGCACCCTGTCGGTGGCTGTCTACAACCACTACAAGCGCGTCAATATGGACCTGGGAGACCGAGGCCGTATTGCCGACGCTGCGTTTGGAGGCAAGGATGCGGCCCCGCGCGTCCAGGTGGACAAGTCCAACATCCTGCTCATGGGTCCCACCGGCGTGGGCAAGACCTACCTGGCACGAACCCTGGCCACCATCATGAATGTCCCCTTCGTTATTGTGGATGCCACCAGCCTTACCGAGGCCGGATATGTGGGCGAGGACGTGGAGTCCGTCCTGCAGGGGCTGCTTCAGGCTGCCGACGGCAACATGGATCTGGCCCAGCGCGGCATCATCTACATCGATGAAATTGACAAGATCGCCAGAAAGTCTGGCGAGAACACCTCCATCACCAGGGATGTGTCCGGCGAGGGGGTTCAGCAGGCCCTGCTCAAGATCATCGAGGGCACCCAGGCCCGTGTGCCGGTCCAGGGTTCGCGGCGGCACGGCGATGTCCGCACGGTCGTCATGGACACGGCCAACATCCTCTTCATCTGCGGCGGCGCCTTTGTCGGTCTTGAAGAGATCGTCCGTCGGCGGCTGGGCCTGCGGGAGAGCGGATTCTCGGCTACTCAAGGGAATGACAGAGTGCCCGACGACCGGGTCATGAGCCAGGTCAGGGCCGAGGATCTGGAACAGTTTGGTTTGCTTCCCGAGTTCGTCGGGCGGTTGCCGGTCATCTCCACCCTGGAGCCGCTGGGCGCCCATGAGCTGCGGCGGGTGCTGACCGAACCGGACAATGCCCTGGTCGACCAGTACCGGCGCATGTTCCTGGATGACGGGGCCGATCTGGTCTTCACCGATGCCGCCCTGGACCGTGTTGCTGCCATCGCCCTGGAGCGCAAGGTGGGCGCCCGGGGGTTGCGCGGAATCATTGAGCACACCCTGGAGGCGACCATGTTCGAGCTGCCCGACAGGACGGATGTCTCCCGTGTTGTGGTGGATGCCGATGCCGTGGACGGGACGGGATCGCCCCGCTACGAGACCGGGCAAGGCATGGCCGCAGCTACTGGTCGTCGTTTGGCCTGACACCGCCGTGATGAGCACCGCTGTTGGCCGGGCCCGATAGGATGATCATTGATGCCGGAAGGGAGGACCCATGGGTGCTCGTAGCGCTGTTGTGGTCACGCACAGCCGGGTCCGGGCAAGCGGCCACCTGGTGGACGAGGTCGAGGAGCAGCTGCGCCGGGACGGATTCCGTGTCTCGATTGTCGACAACATCGCCGCCCCGGAATTCGGCAGCCCCAGCCAGCAGGTGGCCGACGACACCGAGATCGTCATCGTCCTAGGCGGCGATGGAACCATTCTGCGGGCTGCAGAGTTGGTCAAGGGCACCGAGGTCCCCATCCTGGGAGTCAATCTGGGTCATGTGGGGTTCCTGGCGGAGTTCGAGAGCTTCCAGATAGGGGAGGCCATTCGCCGGGTGGCCGATCATGACTACTCCATCGACGAGCGCATGGTGGCCCATGTGGACCTGTGGATACCCGGGGCCGATCGACCACTGAGCGACTGGGCACTTAATGACATGACCCTGGAACGATACGATCGGGGCAAGATGATCGAGGTATCGGTCCGAGTGGACGATGTGGAGATGAGCTCCTTCGGCTGCGACGGCATGATTGTGGCCACCCCGACCGGATCGACGGCCTATGCCTTTTCGGTGGGCGGGCCCATCGTCTGGCCGGATGCGCAGTCGCTGCAGATGGTGCCCATAGCCGCCCACGCCCTCTTTGCCAGGTCCCTGATCATCGGCCCCAAGTCGCAGTTCACCCTGGACATTCTGGGTGATTCCCAGTCGGCCGGCTGGATCTGCAATGACGGGCGCCGTCAACGGCCTGTGCCCAAGCAGTCCCGCATTGTGGTGCGGCAGTCCCATGACATCCTGAGGCTGGCCAGGCTGTCCGGGGTGCCCTTCACCAGACGGCTGGTCTCCAAGTTCGACCTGCCGGTGGTCGGCTGGAGGGAGCAGCATCGCCCCTCGGCGGCTGCAGACGGGCAGGACCAGGGGGAGCCGCAGGAGTCGAACAAGGAGCACTGATGCTGGAAGAGCTGGAAGTACGAGACCTGGGTCCCATCCATCATGCCCTGCTACGGCCTGCTGCCGGCATGACGGCCATCACCGGGGAGACCGGGGCTGGCAAGTCCATGCTGCTCAACGCCATCAGGCTGATCTCGGGATCCACTGCCCGTCCGCAATTGGTGTCGCCTGGAGCACATGAGTCCTGGGTCCAGGGGATTTTTGATGCTGGTGCGGCAGGAGCCGGGAATCCAGTGACCGCTGCCATAACCGAGGCTGGCCTGCCCTTGGAGGATGAGGGACAGATCTTCTTGGCGAGAACCATGCCTGTCAAGGGGCGTTCACGTGCCGCTCTGAACGGCAGGACGGCCCCTCGTGGCCTGCTGGAGGAGGTGGCCGGCATGCTGGTCACCGTCCATGGCCAGGCGGATCAGATGCGTATGGCCAGTCCGGCCCGGCAGCGCGAATTTCTGGATGCCTATGCCGGTGACGGTCTGCAGCTGGAGGCTTTTTCCAAGGCCTTCAGGCAGTACCGACAGGCCCAGGACCATCTGGAGGAGCTGCGCAACCAGCAGTCCGGCGCTATGGCCCAGGCTGATTATCTTCGCGAGTCCATCGCCCGGATCGACCGTGTCGACCCCCATCCCGGTGAGGATCGTGAACTCAAGGCCCAGAGAGACCGGATCGAGCATGCTGCCCAGATCAGTCAGGGAGTCATGTCCGCACTATCCACCTTGGACGCCGGCCAGATTGACCCGGATGCAGACTCACCATCGGCTACGGCCCTGGTAGAACGAGCCATCGCCGCCTTGGAGGGCATCGGTGTAGAGGGGGTCTTTCAGGAGGCGGCCCAGCGGTTGCGCTCGCTGAATGCCGACCTGTCCGATCTGGTCTTCACCCTGAGCAGCCAGCTGGACGACGAAGGCCAGGAGGGCGATCTGGACAAGATCAACGCCCGCATCCACGATCTGGATGAGCTGACCCGGCGCTGGGGACCAGACATCGACGACGTTCTGGCCTGGCGCAAGAAGGCTGCGTTTGAGCTTGAGGACATGGATGCCTCACCCGAGAAGCTTGAGGAGCTTCAGGGTCAGGTTGAGCAGCTTCGCGGGAGCGCCCTGAAAGCCGCACGGACTCTGTCAGCGTCACGGGCCAAGGCTGCACGAAGGTTGAGCGATCTTGTCGACGGTGAATTGCACTCCCTGGCCATGGCGGGCGCTGGGCTGGAGATCCGTGTCAGACCACGCCAGGACCAGGACATGGACGGGCATGGTCTGGATCAGATCGATTTTCTCTTCAGACCGTATCCGGGTTCGGACCTTCTGCCCATGGGCAAGAGCGCCTCGGGCGGCGAACTCAGCAGACTCATGCTGGCCCTGGAGCTGGTGGCCGCCGAAGGCCGGACATCATCGGGCCCCGACAGGTCTGGCCATGGACATACTGGCGTAGATTCTCAGGTCGGCGACCCGACGATGACCTTCATCTTTGACGAGGTGGATGCTGGCGTCGGCGGTCGGGCTGCCGTGGAACTGGGTCGTCGTCTGGCCCGATTGGCCGTCACCGCCCAGGTGATCGTGGTCACCCACCTGCCGCAGGTGGCTTCCTGGGCTGATCGACAGTTCGTCGTGGCCAAAGGGCGTGAAGGCGGCGATGCCGTAGAGACCCTGGTCCGCCAGGTGGAGGGCGAGGACAGGGAGCGGGAGATCGCCCGGATGCTGGCCGGCAGCGAGTCCACGACCTCCCTGAAGCATGCCCGAGAGCTTCTGTCCTCCAGCAGACTCCAGGCCTGATGGGTCTGGTTGTCGCCTCAACTTTGCCATGTTCAGGTCCGTTGATTCAGCGAATCCGACAAGTTTTGACGACTTTGTTGCTGGCGACTCTGCTGCCTTTTGTGGCTGTGTCGCCGCGTGCTCGACATCAGCCATTCTGTTCCTTTTTATTTCTGATGCTTTGACAGTAGGTATCCGGCTGTTGATGGACCTGTGATAACACCCATACGGGATTTTCGTAAAAGACACCGCATCCGCCCTCGACATGAACAATGCGGCGGCGACCTGGTCCAAATGGATTTTGTCTGAAATTGTGATCGGCCGGGGATTTCGGCACCAGAGACGTATCTATCAATCCATGATCCACCCCTTGGATGATCAAGGTCGGAGTTTGTCTCCGTGATTGAACTGTTATAGTGTATATATGAACACCGGCACAGCTCAGCCAGGGTCGTGCCGACAATCAATGAAAGGGGCTTGGATGAAGCTGATCATCTCATCCCTGTCCGGGCAGCCGATTTATCGGCAGATCGAGGACCAGATACGTTCGGCCATCCTGACCGGAGACCTGAAAGCGGGGGAGGGACTGCCTTCCTTGCGACATCTCTCACAGGAGCTCAGGGTGTCCGTGCTGACCGTGACCCGCGCCTATACCGAACTCGCTCAAGAGGGTTTGGTGGAGAACATCCAAGGCAAGGGGACCTTCGTGGCCGACAGCGGCGACCAGGTCATGCGGCAGCATCTGGAGGACCGCGTGCAGTCCCTGCTGGGAGAGGCAGTCGATACGGCTCGTCGGGCCGGCATGGAGCCGGATCGGATTCGCGGCCTGCTCGACGGCCTGCTAGGCAACAGGGGTTCTGCGCCCGCGTCCGAAGAAGGAAAGGAATAGCAGCATGTGCGCATCACCGGTGATGACAACCTCTGGCGAAGAGGTCGACTATGCCCTGCGTATCAGTGACCTGGGGAAAAGCTATGTCAGGGCCGACGGCACGGGTTTCCGCCTGCACCAGGTCACCATGGACCTGCCCTTGGGCTACATCATGGGATTGATAGGCCCCAACGGCGCAGGCAAATCCACTCTGATCCGGCTCTTGCTGAATATGACCCATCGAGACAGCGGAGCAATCAGCATTTTGGGCCGTGATCCCTTGAGCCAGGAGGAGGAGGTCAAAGCAGACCTGGGCGTGGTCTTCGATTCCATTTATTTCCCGGAGGCATGGAAGGTCAAGGCCGTCGAGCCAGTGATGGCACCCATGTATCCCTCTTGGGACAGTGATCGCTACCACGACTATCTGCGTCGGTTCGGTCTGCAGGAAAACCGCAAAATCGGCAAGCTCTCGCGTGGCATGCAGATGAAGCTGATGCTGGCCGTCGCCCTCAGCCACGATGCAAGGCTCTTGATTCTGGACGAGCCCACCAGCGGTCTGGATGTCCTGGCCAGAGACGAGCTCATGGATATTCTGCTGGACTACATCGGCGACGGTTGTCATTCGGTGCTTTTCTCCACGCACATCACCACGGATCTCGAACGGGTAGCTGACTTCGTCACGTATATCAATCGGGGGTCTGTCTTCTACACCGGCCCCAAGGACGAGTTGATGGAGGCTTTCCAGGTCGTAAGAGGGGGGCCGGACGATCTGGCTGGAGGGCAAATGCCGCATCTGATGGGCTTGCAGCGTTCCGCCACAGGTTTCGAGGCTCTGGTGCCCGCCGAACACTTGAAGGATTTTCTGGCATCGGCTTCTCCTGCCGCCGTGGAGCCTTCAGAGGACCGCTACCTGGTGGAGCGGGCCGACTTTGACAACATCATCAGACTGACCGCAGGCCCACCTGCTGCGGCCGACAAGAACAAGGAGGTGGAGTCATGAAGGCGATAGCCGAGCAGATCAGGCTGGACATGCAACGTTTCTCAGGAGCAGGGAGAACTTGGGTTGGTGTGCTGATTTTCCTGTCTGCGCCCGTCATCGGAATCCTGCTGAACCTGGTCATGGCTCTGACAGGCAATGATGGGGATGATGCACGGACTGCGTTGACGGGATTGGTGGCCGGCATGGGAATCGGACTGATTGTAGGCCTGGTATCTGGTTTGTTTGTCGATTTCAGCAATGCAGCGATTCGGTTGAACGGTCTGCTGCCCATAACACGTGATCACCAGGTATTCGGACGCTATGCTGCTGTAAGTCTGCTGGTCCTGGTTCAGTCTTGCGGCTATGCAATATTCTATTTCTGCGTTGCTGATTCGTTTTTGCAGGGTCAGGCCCATTGGCGTGCTACCGTCCTGTTTGCTCTGGGATTGTTCATGTCGGAGTCTTTGCTCTTTGCAGTAGCTGCCCCCCTGTTTTATTGGCTGGAAATGGCGAAAGCCGTGATAGCTTTTCTGGCGCTTCTTGGTTTGGTACCAATAACGGCCCTTGTCGGCAGTTGGCTGCCCTTTGACTGGGGGGCCGTCTGGAATTCAATCATGCGTTTTTTGACATCCGACCTGTGGCGGCCGGTGCTCCTCGGGCTGGCGGTGATTCTGGCGGCTGACATGGTTTCGATAGCCATATCTCGCAAGGTCTATGCCAGGAAGGAGATCTGAGCCGATTCGCTCAGGCTTCAGGACTGCATGACCGCGTGGCGGACGTAGTCGGACATATCTCCGGGATCGATGCAGTCCTGGAAGCGCACAGGCGCGTTTTCCAGGGTGCGCAGAGCCTTGGGGGGCCTGGTGTTGGTGGACTCGGCCAGGATGTCCATGCAGTCGAAGTCGCTGTCCGGGGTCTCCAGGCCCAGGGATTGGCAGACCACCCGGGGGAACTTATAGGGGCTGGCCGTGGACAGCAGCACCCGGGGCACGGCAGGATCCCTGTCGGTCTGTCCGGTCATGACCTGATAACCGCAGGCCGTGTGCGGATCGATCAGGTATCCCCGGCCCTCCCAGCAGTCGCTGATGGCTGATCCCACCTGGTCCTCGTCGGCCCAGCCGCAGGAGAAGAGCCCGCGGATTCTGGTCATCAGGGCCTCAGGCACCTGGTAGCGTCCTGTGGATTCCAGATCGGCCATAAGCGAGGCAATCAGTTTGGTATCGCCGTCGGCCATGTAGTAGAGCATCCGTTCCAGGTTGGAGGAGATCAGGATGTCCATGCTGGGGGAGGTGGTGGCGTAGAAGGGGCGGTTGCGGTCGTAGACGCCAGTGGTCAGGAAGTCGTTGAGGACCCGGTTGCGGTCCGAGGCCACGGTCAGGCGGGCCACCGGAAGGCCCATCATCTTGGCGTAGTATCCGGCCAGCACATCGCCGAAGTTGCCGGTGGGCACGCAGAATTCGACCGGATCCCCAGGTCTGATCACTCCCCGTTCCATCAGGGACCCGTAGGCCCGGAAGTAGTAGACGACCTGCGGGGCCAGGCGGCCCACATTGATGGAGTTGGCCGACGAGAGAACCGTTGAGGCCTTCTCGTCCAGCTCATGAGCCAGATCAGCGTCGGCGAAGATGGACTTGACTGCGGACTGGGCATCGTCGAAATTGCCCCGAACCGCGCAGACCTGCAGGTTGCCGCCCTCCTGGGTGACCATCTGCAGGCGTTGGATCTGACTGACCTTGCCCTGAGGATAGAAAACAGTGATGCCCGTGCCTGGCGCGTCTGCGAATCCGGCCAGCGCCGCCTTGCCCGTGTCTCCGGAGGTGGCGGTGAGCACCATGATCCGTTCGCCATCGTCCCCGGCCAGAGCCATCAGTCTCGGCAGAAGCTGCAGGGCCACGTCCTTGAAGGCCGAGGTGGGCCCGCGGAAGAGCTCCAGTACGAAGTCGTTGCCGCCCAGGTCCACCAGAGGTGTGATTGCCGGATCGGACCACTGCTCTCCGTAGGCTGCGTCCAGGCAGGAGTCCAGTTCTGGGGAAGAGTAATCGCTCAGCAGTCTCGAAAGGACCAGTTTGGCCGTGCCCTTGTAGTCCAGGCCGGCAACGTCGGCAGGGTCGATGGTCAGTGCGTCCAGTCCATCGCTGACGTAGAGTCCGCCGTCAGGAGCCAGGCCTCGTCTGATGGCCTGCTTGGACTGCAGCTGCTCCTTGCCGCCTCGGGTGCTGTGGTATGTGCTCATGGTTGCCTGCCCCTCCGCCATGTCGCCGAACTGATCATTACCAGGGCATTCTACCCCGTGCAGGGGTCCGAACCATGGCCTTGCTCGGCTCGCGGAGGAAACTGTCTGTGGACGCCAGGGCCTGCCAGGGGTCGGCATGGCGTACAGTGTTGCCCACCAGCCCCTGTATTCGAGGCTGTACGTTACAGACAAAGGAGCGACCCATGGTCGAAGAGAACCCGGTACAGCAATCCTACGATGTCCTGAACTCTTCGATCTCGCAGGTGGATCCGGAGATCGCAGCACTGCTGGATGGAGAGTTGGAGCGCCAGCGCGGCGGTCTGGAGATGATCGCCTCTGAGAACTTCGTGCCCAAGGCTGTCTTGCAGGCCCAGGGATCCGTGCTGACCAACAAGTATGCCGAGGGCTATCCCGGCAAACGCTACTATGGCGGATGCGAGTGGGTGGACCAGGTCGAGAACCTGGCCCGGGACCGCGCCAAGGCCCTGTTCGGCGCCGAATATGCCAACGTCCAACCGCATTCGGGCGCCCAGGCCAACGCCGCCGTCTATCAGGCACTGATCAAGCCCGGCGACACCGTGCTGGGTCTGGCCCTGGATCATGGCGGCCATCTGACGCACGGCATGAAAATCAACTTCTCCGGACGTTTTTACCATGCCGAATCCTACGGAGTCGATCCGGACACCTTCCGCATCGAGCCCGAGATCATCCGCCAGCGGGCCCTGGAGACCCATCCGGCCCTGATCATCGGCGGGTGGAGCGCCTATCCGCGCATCGAGGACTTCGCAGCCATGAAGGAGATCGCCGACGAGGTGGGGGCCAAGTTCTGGGTGGATATGGCCCACTTCGCGGGTATGGTGGCAGCCGGCCTGCACCCCAGCCCGGTGCCCTATGCCGATGTGGTCTCCTCCACGGCCCACAAGACCCTGGGCGGACCCAGGTCCGGGTTCATCCTGGCCCGTCAGGAGTATGCCAAGAAGCTCAACTCCTCGGTCTTCCCCGGCAACCAGGGCGGCCCGCTCATGCATGTGATCGCCGCCAAGGCTGTGGCCTTCAAGCTGGCCGGCACGCCTGAATTCAAGGAGCGGATGGAGCGCACCCTGGAGGGCGCCAAGATTCTGGCTGAGCGCCTGATGGCCAAGGATGTGGCCGACAACGGCATCACCGTGCTCACTGGAGGGACTGATGTCCACCTGGTCATGGTGGATCTGCGCAACAGCGAGATGGACGGCCGTCAGGGGGAGGATCTGCTGGCCAGGATCGGCATCACCGTCAACCGCAATACGGTGCCCTTCGATCCCCGCCCGGCATCCGTGGCCTCCGGACTGCGCATCGGGACCTCCGCCCTGGCCACGCGCGGATTCGGCCCGGCCCAGTACGAGGAGGTGGCTGACGTGATCGGCACTGCGCTGGCCCAGGGTCCCCAGGCGGATCTGGATGCCCTCAAGGCACGGGTGGACCGCCTGGTCGAGGCCTTCCCGCTCTATCCTGAGCTGGACCAGACCCACTGATCGGCCCTTGGAGGAGGCAGGCGCGGCAATGCCCTCCCTCCTCCTGTCGTCATTGCCCTCGCTGAGGGTTACAATCGGTACAGAATACGGGTCTGGCAGACCCGTGAGGGCGAAAGGATCTGACGAACATGAGTGAAGACGAGAACTCCGATCGTCAGGATGTGTTCGATCGTGTCTGTGCCATGGCCGATGCGGCGGCCGCTGCACAGGCAGGCCTGGCAGGCATGAACGGCCAGGCCAGGAATGCCCTCTTGCTGGCCCTGGCCGATGCACTGATCGATCAGGCCGATCAGATTGCCGCAGTCAATGAGCAGGACTGCACCCAGGCTTTTGAAGAAGGAATGAGCGCCGGTCTGATAGACCGTCTGCGCTTGGACAAGGTTCGTATCGCGGACGCCGCCCGGGGCGTGCGCATGGTGGCGGGGCTGACCGATCCCCTGGGCGAGGTGGTTCGCGGCCATGACATGCCCAACGGCATGCGGCTCAATCAGGTGCGGGTTCCCCTGGGCGTGGTGGCCATGATCTACGAGGCCAGGCCCAACGTCACCATCGATGTGGTGGCCCTCTGCCTCAAGTCCGGCAATGCGGCCCTCCTGCGGGGAGGTCACGCGGCTCAGCGCACCAATCGCGCCCTGGTGGAGCTGATAGGCGGGGTCCTTCGTGAGCAGGGGCTGGATCCGGCTTTGGTGGCTTCCGTGGATCGATACGGTCGCGAGGGGGCCCAGGCTCTGATGAAGGCACGCGGTCATATCGATCTGCTGGTGCCCAGGGGCGGCCGAGGGCTGATCCGCAGCGTAATCGAGCAGGCCACTGTGCCCACCATCGAGACCGGGGCAGGCAATGTCCATATTTACGTGGATCGCTCAGTGGATATGGATCAGGCCATCCCCATCATCGTCAACGCCAAGACCCAGCGGGTGGGCGTCTGCAACGCCGCTGAAAAGCTGATCGTGCACAGGGAAGTGGCCGCCGACTTCCTGCCCCGCGTGGCCCAAGCGCTGACGCAGGCCCAGGTTGAGCTGCACCTGGATGCGGTCTCCATGGACATCCTCGCCGGGCAGGGTCTGCCTGAAGAACTGCTGGTTCGCGCTGAGGAAGCCGACTGGGACCGTGAGTATCTGGATCTGAAGATGGGGGTGCGTGTGGTCGACTCCCTGGATCAAGCCATCGATCACATCAACCGTCACTCCACCGGTCACACCGAGGCCATCCTGGCCCGGGACTACGAGGCCGTGGAGGAGTTCTCCCGTCGGGTGGATTCGGCCGTGATCATGGTCAATGCTTCGACCAGATTCACCGACGGCGGCATGTTCGGCATGGGCGCCGAGCTGGGCATCTCCACCCAGAAGCTGCATGCCCGAGGACCCATGGGTCTGCAGGAGCTGACCACCACCAAGTGGATCGGCTACGGCAGGGGACAGGTGCGGCCGTGAACGAGAAGATCGAAGAGCTCTTCCAGCGCGAGCACGACAATCCGCGCATCTGGCTGAGGGTGGCTTCAGAGCGGCTGAGCCTGCTGCGGTACGTCTTTCTGGTGCAAATCGAGGACGGCATCCCGGATGCAGACCAGCGTTCCTGCCTGGAGTACGCCGATGCGGTCCTGATTGGCTGGCCTGACGAACATGCCGATGATGTGTACGACCTTGACCAGGACCAGCTCAATCAGGTCAGGCACAACATCACCGTCATGGAGGAGCGGGTGCCGGTCTTCCGCAAACAGGAGCAGGAGGGGCGCATCGCCGACCTGTCCGATTCATTGGTAGCTGTCACCGGATGCGTGGCTCAGGTTCGTCGGGCCTACCAGCCGGGCTTCCCCCTGCCCACCTACTCCGAGATCCGCCGGGTGGTCCAGGAGGAGTGGAATGCCGACATGGAGCGGATCGATCCTGACCGGGTCAACCCCAGCGCCGAGCAGATGCGCCAGGAGGCTAAGTCGGAGAACGAGGAGAACGCCTCGGAAGCCAGACGGGAGGGCGAGCAGGGGTGAACCGGATGATGTCTGAACTGTCCAAGGAGGGGGAATCTGGGCAGGAGCCATCAGATATTGACGGATCCTGTAGGCCTTCTCACCATAACCGCCGACCCCGGGTGGGGATCATGGGCGGCACCTTCGACCCCATTCACAACGGCCACTTGGTGGCTGCCTCGGAGGTGGCCTGGGTCTACGACCTGGATGAGGTCATTTTTGTGCCCACCGGCCGTCCGGCCTTCAAGCTGAACAAGACGGTGACCAATGCTGAGGATCGCTATCTGATGACCGTGATCGCCACGGCCTCCAACCCCAAGTTCACCGTCTCCCGGGTGGACATTGAGCGTCCTGGCATCACCTACACGGTGGACACCCTGCGCGACATCAAGCGGATGCGTCCCGACAGCGACCTCTTCTTCATCACCGGGGCGGACGCTGTGGCCGAGATCATGCGTTGGAAGGATGCCAACCGGATGTGGGATCTGGCCAAGTTCGTCGCCGTCTCCAGGCCCGGCTACTCCTCCAGCCTGGACGACCTTCAGGTGCCTGCCCAGCGGGTGGACACCTTGGAGATTCCGGCCCTGTCCATCTCGTCCACAGATGTGCGCCGTCGTTCGGCCAGGGGCATGCCGGTCTGGTACCTGGTTCCGGACGGGGTGGTGCAGTACATCAACAAACACGGGCTCTACCGCTCGGCTTCCTGAGCTTCGCATGCTGTCGGACTCGCCAACACGGACAGCCCGGCTGTGTCAGCGCGCGCCATTATTATGGGGGCTGTCCGCTTCAGCGAAAACAACGTTTGGAGATATGGTGAGCGCGATACTCAAAGGCAGACCAGGAAAAAATCTCATACTTGTCACAGGCCGGACCCATCCCAGACTCGCGGCGGACGTGGCCGATCAACTTGGCATCGACGTCCTGGAGACGACGGCATACGACTTTGCCAACGGCGAGATGTATGTGCGTTATACGGAGTCGGTGCGCGGTGCGGATGTCTTCGTCCTGCAGACCCACTCAGACCCGGTCAACAAGTCCATCATGGAACAGCTGATCATGATCGACGCCCTCAAGAGGGCCTCGGCGCGATCCATCACCGCGGTCTGCCCGCTCCTGGGCTACTCCCGTCAGGACAAGAAGCATCTGGGCCGCGAGCCCATCTCCTGCCGGCTCATGTTCGACCTGCTCAAGACGGCTGGCGCGGACCGGATCATGTCGGTTGACCTGCACGCCGCCCAGTCCCAGGGCTTCTTCGATGGGCCTGTGGACCATTTGATCGCCATGCCTGTGTTGGTGGACTATGTGCGCGACCGTATGGACCTGTCCAAGGTGGCTGTGGTCTCGCCAGATGCCGGCCGCATCCGGGTGGCCGAGCAGTGGGCCCAGCGCCTGGGTGGCGTGCCCCTGGCCTTCATCCACAAGACCCGTGACATCACCCAGCCCAACAAGGCTGTGGCCCATCGGGTGGTGGGCGACGTGCGCGGCCTGGACTGTGTGCTGGTGGACGACCTGATCGACACCGGCGGCACCATCACCGAGGCCTGCAACGTCCTGGAGGAGGCCGGCGCCAACTCCATCACCATCGTGGCCACTCATGGCGTCATGTCCGGGCCTGCCGTGGAACGGCTCAAGTCCTGCCAGGCCAAGGAGGTCATTGTCACCGACACTGTCCCCATCCCCCAGGAGAAGCGTTGGGATGGATTGACTGTGCTGTCCATCGCCCCCCTGCTGGCCTCGGCCATCAAGGCGGTCTTTGAGGATGGCTCGGTGGCCCGGCTCTTCGACACGTATCCGGCTCATCACGGCCAGGGCTTCCTCTTTGCCTAAAGCCCTGCCTGCCCGGCATGGCGTGGCGTAATCGTCCGGCTGTGGCATAATAAACCTGGCGGGGCCTCAAGGGTTCCGCCCTTCCCCCATGGTGTAAAGGCAGCACACGGGTCTTTGGAACCCTTAGTCTTGGTTCGAATCCAGGTGGGGGAGCTTACGCTCGCCGATTCCGGTCGGAGACGGCCTCCTTGGGGTCGGTGACCAACCGAAAGGAACTGTCTTGGCAGTCAAGAAGATCGAAACCTGGCTCACCGACATGGACGGCGTGCTGGTGCACGAGAACACGGCCCTGCCCGGAGCTGCCGAATTCATCGACACCCTTAAGCGCAACAACCGCCAGTATCTGGTGCTGACCAACAATCCCATCTACACCCCACGTGACCTTTCGGCCCGCCTTGGCCGTTCGGGCATCGACGTGCCCGAGGATCGGATCTGGACCTCGGCCCTGGCCACCGCCGACTTCGTGTCCCGGACCATGCCGCGGGGATCGGCCTATGTGATCGGCGAGGCCGGGCTGACCACGGCCCTGCACGAGGCCGGGTTCATTCTTTCCGACATCAACCCGGACTATGTGATCCTGGGCGAGACCCGGACATACTCCTTTGAGTCCATCACCACAGCCATCCGCCTGATCCTGGGAGGCGCCCGCTTCATCTGCACCAACCCGGACGCCACCGGCCCCAGCGAGAACGGCGTCCTGCCGGCAGCCGGCGCGGTGGCGGCCCTGGTGACCAAGGCCACCAACCGGGAGCCCTACTTCGTGGGCAAGCCCAACCCCATCATGTTCCGCACGGCCCTGAACAGGGTGGGCGGCCACTCCGAGACCACGGCCATGATCGGCGACCGGATGGACACCGACGTGGTGGCCGGAGTCGAGGCCGGTCTGAACACCTTCCTGGTGCTGACAGGCATCACCACACGATCCGAGGTGGAAACCTTCCCCTACCGCCCTGACCAGGTGGTGGACTCTATTCAGGATCTGATCGACATCGCCGAGAGCGGGGTGGTGGAGTTTTGAGCGGCGGCAAGACGCTGACCGCTGGCATCATCCTGGCCGCAGGCGAGGGCACTCGCATGCATTCGGCTCATCCCAAGGTTCTGCACACCTTGGCCGGCAAGACCTTCCTGCAAAGGGTCATGACATCGGTGACCGCCCTGAATCCCGAACTGACGGCCGTGGTGGTTCATCATCAGGCCGACCTGGTGGCGCAGGCTGCACGCTCTTACGATCCCCAGGTGCGCATCGTGCGTCAGGACAGCCGACCGGGCACGGGGCGCGCGGTCCAGTGCGCCGTGGATCAGCTGGATGGCGAGCTCCAGCACGACGGCCAGGTGCTGATCGTGGCCTCGGACATGCCCCTGCTGGACGCGGATACGCTGCAAAGCCTGCTTGACTATCATGTCAATTCCGGCGACGGGGCCACCGTGCTGACGGTCAATCTGGACGACCCCACCGGATACGGCCGCATCATTCGTGACCAGGATGGACGGGTCCTGCGCATCGTCGAACAACGGGATGCCACCGGCACCGAGCTGGCCGTCAAGGAGGTCAATACCTCCGTTTACGTCTTCGAGGCTGATCTGCTTCGACAGGCGGTCCGTGGCCTGGACGACAGCAACGCCCAGGGGGAGTTCTATCTGACCGACGCCCTGGAGACGGCCCGTCGCTTGGGTCGGGTCGGGGCTTTCGCCGCTCCTGATCCGCTCAAGGTCGAAGGTGTCAACGACAGGATCCAGTTGGCTGATCTGGCCAAGGCCCATAACCTGCGGGTCTGCCAAGAGTTCATGCGCCAGGGGGTGACCATCCTGGACCCGTCCACCACCTGGATCGAGGACGACGTGGTCATCCAGCAGGATGCCGTCATCCTGCCCGGATGCTTCCTGCAGGGTCATACCGAGATTGCCTCGGACGCAGTCATCGGTCCCTATACCACCCTGATTGACGCCATCGTCGAGCCGCAGGCCAGGGTGGAGCGTTCCCGCGTGCAGGAGACCAGGATCGGGGCCCGGGCCAACATCGGTCCTTGGACCTATCTGAGGGCCGGCAACGTCCTTGCCGAGGACACCAAGGCCGGGGCCTTCGTGGAGATGAAGAAGGCCACCATCGACCACGGGACCAAGGTGCCCCACCTTTCCTACGTGGGTGATGCCCACATAGGCCACGACAGCAACGTGGGCGGCGGGTCCATCACGGCCAACTATGACGGCGTGCACAAGAACCGCACCGAGATCGGGTCGGAGGTGCACGTGGGCGCAGGAAACCTCTTCGTGGCCCCCGTCCAGGTGGGCGACGGGGTCACGACCGGCGCCGGATCGGTCATCCGTCATCCGGTCGAGGACGGAGCCATGGTCTACTCCACCAATGACCAGCATCAGGTTCCGGACTGGAAGCCCGCCTGGGAGCGGTAATCTTGGGAGCATCGGCTTCACAACAAGGAAAGGCGTGACAAGTGCCAGCATTGCAGGAATCCATCGACGCGGTCCGGGTGGCCGCTCGGGCTGCCAACGATGTCAAGGCCATGGACATCGTGGCCTTCGACGTCTCCCGGCCCATAGCCATCACCGACATCTTCATGGTGGCCACCGGCAGCAACGAACGTCAGGTCCTGGCCATCGCCGAGGAGGTGGAGAAGCAGCTCCATCTGCAGAAGAACCTGGATCCCCGCTCGCGGGAGGGCGTCCAGGAGGCCCAGTGGGTTCTGCTGGACTACGGTGATTTTGTCATCCACATCATGCACAAGCAGGCCCGGGCTTACTATGACCTGGAACGGCTTTGGAAGGACTGCCCCCAGGTGGACCTGCAGCTGGAGCATCCCTTTACCCTCGCAGATGATGACCCGGATAGCCGACTGGCCTCCAAGGCGGACGATTTGAATGGGGATGATCTGCGCAGCCGTTTCGCCGACCCTCAGGAAAGCCATGACTGACTCGGTTGCCGCCGTCGAGGACGGACGGCATGTGCGCTCCATGACCGTGGTCCGTCATGGGCAGACCTCATATAATGCGAAGCACCGGATGCAGGGCCAGATCGACATTCCCCTCAACAGCGTTGGCCGCTGGCAGGTGGAGAGGGCTGCCGAGGAGCTCCGGGCTGAGTACGTGGATGGCGCTCCTCAAGACCGCCGCCTGCTGGTGGTCTCCTCTGACCTGGGTCGGGCTGCCGCCACCGCCCATGCCTTTGCCGATCCCTTGGGCCAGCCGGTCCATCTTGATCCCGGGCTGCGCGAGCGCAGCTTTGGCGAGTGGGAGGGGGCCAGCGCCGAAGAGGTTCGCCAACGCTGGCCCGAGGACTACGAATCCTGGTCCCGAGGCGCCGGGGGAGAGCTGCTTCACGGTGCCGAGACCAAGGCCCAGGTAGGCAAACGAGGCTTGGAAACCCTGAATCGTTGGATTCATCGGGCTGGTCCGGATACGGATCTCATGGTCTTCTCCCATGGGTCCTTCATAGCCCAGGCCCTCCAGGCTCTGCTGGGCATGGCCAGTGAATATCCCGAATACCTGGGTCTGGTCACCATGCGCAATGCCCACTGGGCGCGATTGATGCCACGAGACCTGCCAGACGGCGGTCTGCGCTGGTCCATGATCGACTACAATCGCGGTCCTGCCATCGCCATGCGGGGGGACTGGGACAATCCCCGAGGGCTGGTTCAGACCGACTGACCATCACAGAATCGCCATGACGACCAGCTACCATAAGAGCGCAGCAACCAGCCGTTGGATCAAAAGGGGTCGTAGTGAAGCAGTTCTTTCATGACATTTCCTGGGCGCAGATCGTCGCCGGCGCTCTTGCAGCCATGACCTCCTTCTGGCTGGCCGCCAAGATCGGCGTGGCGGGATCCATCATCGGCGTAGCCATCGGTTCCATCGTCTCTGCTGTGGCCTCGCAGATCTACAAGAATGTCTTGGAAGCCTCTGGCCAGAAGCTGCAGGAGTCCGTGGTTGGCAGTGCCGACCAGGATGATGACGATTCCAAGACGGATACGGACAGTGATTCAGCCGCTGATGGGCAGACCAGGGTCTTGCCGGCACAGGGGAAAGGCGCTTCGGACGATTCCAGCGGTGCTGCCGACGGGTCCACCCAGGTCATGGCGCCGGTTGATGGATCCACGCAGGTCATGCCTCCTGTCGGTGACGAAAAGTCGGCAGCCAAGACCGGCAGAACCATTTCGTCCAACAATGGTCCTCGGGCCCATGCGGCCCCCATCGCGGCAACCAGCAAAAAGAAACTGGATCAGCGCCGCCGCAACGTCATCATCGTCTCCGTGGTCAGCGCTCTGGTGGCCGTGCTGCTGTCCGCCCTGGCCATCAATGCCCTGACCAAAGGCGAAGGCACCGACAAGGTGGTCCGCAACGTGGTCAGCCCTTCGACCAGCCAGGTAACCCCCAGCCAGGAGGAAGAGACTCCCTCCAAGCCTGCACAGCGTACTGAGCAGCCTGAAGACCAGGCGACCCCGGGTGCCCCCCAGAATCAGCCTTCGGGAACGAATCAGCACCAAGGCAACGAACAGGGATCCGGGCAAGGTCAACAGCAGGGAGGGAACCCCACGAGCTCGCCTTCGCCGTCTGCCGACGCGACCGGCTCCACGCCCAGCCCCTCAAGTACGGCTTCCACACCCCAGTCGTCGCCGACGAGCACGACCAATTCCTTGCCTCATAACTGACCGGTCGCACGGCGCGGCACACCCATCTCACCATGTAATGTGACTAGGGTCACTTTCAGACGGGCCAAGAGGCTCGTCACTAAGGACCTGGTCCCGAAGGCGGGATCAGCGATGAGAAAGGTGTATGTATGCGCAAGGTTCTGTGCTCTCCCGGCTCCTATGTTCAGCAGGAGGGCGCCATGGGAAAGCTGGCTGGAGAATACGCGGCTCTGGGCACCAAGGGCGCCCATCTGATCGTCGACCCGGTCATCGACGGGCTCTATCACGACGACATTGTCGCCTCCTTTGAGCACGATGGGATCCCCTACGAACTGATGAAATTCGGCGGCGAGTGCTCCATGGAGGAAATCGACCGCCATCGTGCCCATTTGGGCGACAGCGACGCGGTGATCGGCATCGGCGGCGGCAAGACCTTGGATACCGCCAAGGCTGTGGCCCACTTCGCCCACCTGCCGGTCATGATTGTGCCCACGGCAGCCTCCTCGGATGCGCCCTGCTCAAGGCTGTCCGTGCTCTACACGCCCGAGGGCGTCTTTGACCGTTACCTGCCCCTGCCTGCCAACCCCAATGTGGTCCTGATGGATACCGACGTGATCGCCAAGGCACCGGTGCGCTTCCTGGTATCAGGACTGGGCGATGCCTTCGCCACCTACTATGAGGCAGCCGCCTGCGTGCAGTCGAACGCGGTGACCATGACCGGAGGCCACGCCACCATGGCCGCCTTCGCCCTGGCCCGTCTCTGCCGTGACACGCTGCTGGAGGACGGGGTCAAGGCGGTGGCCGCCGCCAAGGCCGGCGTGCGCACAGCCGCCCTGGAGAAGATCATCGAGGCCAACACCCTGCTGAGCGGCCTGGGCTTCGAGAGCTCCGGACTGGCTGCAGCCCACGCCATCCATGACGGGATGACCGCCCTGGAGGGCACTCACTCCATGCTGCACGGCGAGAAAGTGGCCTTCGGCACCCTGGCCCAGCTGGT
The DNA here is from genome assembly GCF_052606235.1 of Bifidobacterium sp. ESL0820. Classification (NCBI taxonomy): domain Bacteria; kingdom Bacillati; phylum Actinomycetota; class Actinomycetes; order Bifidobacteriales; family Bifidobacteriaceae; genus Bifidobacterium; species Bifidobacterium sp. ESL0820. Next base: position 694,903 of record NZ_CP199594.1, on the reverse strand, counting down.
CCTTGAGGACCGTCCTCTGGAGGAGACCCGCCTGGTCTACGACTTCTTCCGCAGCGTGGGTCTGCCCACCTCCTTGGAGCAGATCGGCATCGGCCAGGCCAGTGAGGAGGATCTGCTCAAGGTCGGCGAGCACGCCTGCGGTCCTGACGAGACCATGGGCAACATGCCCTTCGAGGTGACCCCGACCGATGTGGCTCACGCCCTGCGTGCAGCCGATCAGCTGGGCAAGCAGCTCTGATACGTCATTCTCTGGTCCCTCGTTGAGAGGCCAAGCGGCCGTCGGCATGAAGTCGGCGGCCGCCTTTGTTTCCTCCGGTTTTGCTCCGGTCATCATTGCAGGGAGCTGGCGGCCTTTCGTATGGCTTCTTCACTTGGGCATGTGGCTGGACCCCGCTGGGTAGTGGAAAGTGCTCCTGCACAGTTGGCCAGCACCAGGGCCTCCTCAATGGGCAGACCTTGGAAGATGCCCGCGCAGAGGACACCCGAGTGTGCATCGCCTGCACCGTTGGTGTCTATGGCATGGACCTGCGGGGTGGGAATGTACTGGCTCTGCATTGCATCCTTGGGCTGGCAGTACCAGGCACCGCGGGCGCCGGCTCTGAGAACCACCGGACTGTCCAGTCTCAACGAAAGCGAGCGGCAGAGGGATTCCAACTCAGTAACGTCGCCGGTTTCGGGTTGGCACCCTAGACGTTTCGCCAGGATTGGTCCCTCGCGTTCGTTGAGGGACCAGATAGGATGCAGACCGTTGACCGCATCAAGTACATCCAATGCAATATCGGCCACCATGGGTCCCAGGTCGAAGAGCACCGAAAATCCTTCGCCCTGGTGTTTCTCGGCAAAACCGAGCAGGCTTCGGGTGTTGTCCTTGTGGCAGAAGGAATACCCACTCAGGTAGATGACATCACCGGGAACCAGATTCATGCTTTCGTAGGTGCCCTCCGGTACCCGGGTCTCTGCGCCCCTCGCCGATACAAAGGTGCGTTCACCCGAGGGTTCGATCATGGCTACCGAGTATCCGGTGTCACAGTTATCCAGCACAGGCCCTTGTGCGGGAACCTGCAGGGCAGCAAGGGCTCCACGGGCCATGTCCGCCATCGGACCTGTGCCGATCGCCCCCATGTAGGCTATGGGTGCCCCCATCCGCCTGGCTGCCTGGATCACGTTGTATCCGCCGCCGACCTTTATGGCGGTTCGCCTGGCGAAAATGTCCCCTCCGCGTTCCGGGAGGTGGTCGATGTTCATGCTCAGGTCAATCACCACCTGACCGAGATGAAGGATGCTGGGTTCAGTCATTACTGCTGCTCCTCACCGCCACGGAGTCCTTGGAGAGGAGGTGCAAAATGGCATAGAGGATTCCTCCCAGCAGGAGGGATACCAGCCATGCCAGGCCGTTCCTGCCCAGGAAGCTGCCGGCCAGCGGTCCTGAGAACCAGACCTCGTTCTTGGAGACCTGGGCCGTCACGAACAGGAAGCCGACGACTATCCCCACCAGCCAGCTGACGATGGCCGGGCGGTTGATGCCGTGCCAGTACCAGTATGGGGAGTCGGCTTGAAGATTCAGAAGGCCGTCCGAATCGTAGCGCTTGCAGAAGATCATATCTGACAGGAAGATGCCTGCCCAGGTGCTCAGCGGCACTGCCAAGAGGGAGATGAAGGTGACGAAGGGGCCGTTGAACCCGTCGGAGCCCAGCGTGAAGTACAGGGCTCCGCAGGTGGTCACCACCACATCGACGACGACCGCATAGACGCGGGGAATTCTGATGCCCAGGGTGATGGTGGTCAGGCCGGCCGAATATACGGACAGGTTGTTTGACATGAGCAACCCAGCGAAGGCGGCAATCAGATAGGGGATCGAAACCCAGGCGGGCAGGGCGCTTCGAACCGCGGCGACCGGATCAGCGGCGGAGGCAATGGTGGAGTTGCCTGCTGTCAGGACCGATCCCAGGCCGATAACCACGACCAGGGGGATGCCGGCGCCGGCTGCTGCAGTCAGGATCAGAGAGCCGGATTTTACCGAGGTCTTCTGGTAGCGGGCCATGTCTGCGCCGGAGTTGACCCAGCCGATGCCCGTCCCCGCGGCTATGGTGCCGACACCGATCAGGAAGGCGCTGGCTGATCCGGGGGCATTGCCGATGAAGGAGGACCAGTCGACGGTCGTGGCCAGATAGATGGCTACCAAGAGGGTAAGGGCTCCGAATATCCAGGTGGCCCACTTCTGCACAGTGAGGATGAAGGCGTGGCCTGCGGCCGAGACCACCACGGTCAAGGCTACGAAGACGGCAATACAGACGAAGGTCAGGAAGGGGGAGCGCTTGGCATCAGCTGAGGTGCCGAAGATGATGGCGATCAGGGAGAGCAGGGCAAAAAGCGCCAGTCATCGTGTTCACCGTCTCCCAGCCCAGCCTGGATAGCAGAGCCACCAGTGTGGGGCCCGCATTGCCTCTGACGCCGAAAATGGCTCGGGACAGGGTCAGCGTGGGGGCGCCGCCTCTTTTGCCGGCTATGGAAATGATGCCGACCAGCGCGAAGGATCCGAAGGCTCCGATGGTCGTGGCGAGCACGGCCTGCCAGAGGTTGAGGCCCTGGGCAATCAGGGTAGCTCCCAGAGGGATTCCCAAGATCGAGATGTTGGCGGCGAACCAGACCCAGAAGAGCTGACCGGGCGACCCGTTCCTCTGATCCTCGGGCACGGGTTCGATGCCCCTTTGCTCAACTCTGGAGAGGATGGTGCCCTCTTTTGGCGCAGTTGACATGGATTGTCTCCTTTGACTCACGATGTACTGGATGCAGCGATGGATTGTCTGGTCAGGCCTGTGGTGTGGTCTGGGTGGACCCCATGATCTCGGGGTTGACTGGATTTTACATTCTTGTATTCCTGAAGGATTCTGTCGTATCCGTTTTGCGCTTTACCTTAGGGTAATCAGGCCACGGGCAGTTTTCTGCAGGTCAAGGTGAGATACCGAAGCCACCTGGGAGCAGAGTGCAGGGTCGAACACCTCGGGGCCGGTGCATGCGCCGGTCATTGCGCCGGTCATGGCAGCGATGGTGTCCGTATCGCCGCCCAGGTTGACTGCGACGAATAGAGCCGATTGGGGATCGTCGGCGAATCTCCAGGCCAGGGCAAAAGCGGCTGCCACAGACTCATTGGCCTCCACCGAAGTGCCGCAGTCTTCGATGAGGTGGCGTTCGAAGTCGTCCTCATCGCTGAATTCTTCGGACACTTGTATTGCCTGGCGGGCCCGAGCGGGAACCGATGCCGTGGGTGTCCAGGCTCCGGCGGTTTCCATGGCGGGTACCAGGCGCAAGGACTCATTCAGTGCCTGGCGAACGGTCATTCCTTCAAGTCCCAGACTGACTGTCGTAGCGATCAGCGCTGCGCTTTGAAAGCCTGCGACCGTGTCGTGGGTGACCTGGCAGGACTCGTAGATGCGATTGGCCAGCCGTCTGGTGTCTTCGGGCCTGTTGGCTATCCCTACCGGGGCGACTCGCATGGCCGCCCCATTGGTGGTGCCGGTCCTTCCTGTTGTCATGATGTCCGCGCCATGGCGAACCTCTTCCAGAGCCAGCTTGGTGGATGGCCCGAGCAGGTCGAGTGATCCGCGTGACTTCATGCCGTCCTCCCAGGTCAGAAGGCGCTTAGCGAACTCTTTGGGATCGATGTGTCCTCTGCCCTCGATGATCAGCTCTGCGACAATCAGTGCCTGCTCGGTGTCATCGGTCACAGATCCCGCAGGCATACCTGGAGCGATCGGCTGATCCGCAATAGCATCACGAAGGGTGTCAACCCTGCCGTAGGCCTCATGGATGGCTGCTGGACTCATGCTCTGCGTGGGCATGCCCAGTGCATCTCCCAAGGACAGCCCAGTAAGCGCGCCGAGTGCGCCTTCCTCAATCGTGCTCATTGCCGCGCACCCCTCCCGAATTATTCGTTGTTTCGGACCAGGATCTTCTTAGCCTGAGTGAATAATATCAATACAATTGATCTGATCAGCCCGATAAGCATGATTCGTCATGATGATTGAACCTTATATCAGCCCTTGGTAGGGTAGTACAGTTGTAGTGATCGCTTAATCGTTGAGCAAGCATCTTTAAAGGTCGAACGAACCAAGACAGTTGCAAGGATATGCTTCGCGCTCGAATACTATGAGTCGCAATCGTTGGAATCCATTGATCGCTTTGATTGCTGATTTCTTGTTGCAATCAGGCAAGGTTTGAGCTTCGCAATGAATGGGAGCCCATCTTATGTGACCATGAACTCCATCCTGTGTGCTTGCCAATCAGCAAAACGGTAAACTCTCAAATTGACAAGGAAAACTACGCGCGTAGAATTTTGCATTGTTGGCAAATGGAAACGCGCAAAAAGTCGCTTTCCAATCTACGCGGGTAGAACAACGCTATTCAGCATCGAATCGCAATGATCCCCTGCAAGGAGGCATAAATGGGAGTGAACCGGGCCAAGAGAGGAAAACCTGAAACTGTGAATCAGCGATCCAGGTCGAATTCCGAATTGTCTGATCAACAGGAACAGGCAGCTGATGTCAACTTCCGCACCAAGGAGGGCAGGAAGAGCTTCTGGACCAATATCGTGGCCGTATGGTTGGGCACAACCATGGAATATGTGGACTTTGCCTTGTATGGTCTGGCTTCAGGGCTTGTCTTTGGCGACATCTTCTTTCCCGGGCAAACGCCGGTAATCGCTCTGCTCTCTTCATTCGCAACATATGCGGTCGGCTTCCTGGCCAGGCCTGTCGGAGCCTTTGTTCTGGGCAAGATAGGTGATAAGCGCGGACGTAAGTTCATCATGGTCTTCACGGTCATGCTGATGGGTCTGTCGACTACAGCCCTGGGGCTTTTGCCGACGTACCAAATGGTGGGCATTCTTTCTCCCATTCTCTTGATACTTTGCCGCGTATGCCAGGGATTCGGCGCTGGAGCCGAGCTGTCGGGGGGAGCAGTGATGCTCGCCGAGTATTCCCCTGTCAACCACCGTGGCCTGGTTTCCTCATTGATTGGCATCGGGTCTAATTCGGGCACCTTGCTGGCTTCTGCTGTCTGGCTTCTGGTTCTGCTTTTGCCCCACGACAGCCTGATTGCCTGGGGATGGAGGATTCCCTTCCTGGTCTCAATCCTGATTGCGCTTTTCGCTGTCTATCTGCGTCGCTCCATGCAGGAGACGCCCGCATTTCGTTCCTACCAGGCCAATAGGAAGAAGGAAGAGGCTATTCTGGCTGCCGCAGGCAAGCAGGAGAAGAAGTCCGAGGGTGGCTGGAAGGCCTTCTTCATCATGCTTGGTCTGCGTATAGGAGAGAATGGTCCCTCGTATCTTTCGCAGAGCTTCCTTATCGGATACGTGGTCACACTGGGCGTGAGCAAATCTGTGCCAACTACAGCAGTGCTGATTGCCTCTTTGTTGGGCTTCCTGATCATCCCCTTCTCCGGATGGCTTTCCGACCGGTTCGGCCGCAGGATTGTCTACCGCGTCTTTTGCCTGCTTCTGGTCCTGTACGCCTTCCCGGCCTTTGCCCTGTTGCAGTCGAAGAACACCATTGTTGTCAGCCTGGTGATAATCGTGGGTATGGGTGTGGCTTCGCTGGGCATCTTCGGAGTCCAAGCGGCCTACGGTGTTGAGCTCTTCGGCATTCAGCACAGGTATTCCCGGATGGCAGTCGCCAAGGAGCTTGGCTCCATCCTCTCCGGCGGCACGGCTCCGATGGTCGCTTCGGCACTGCTGGCAGCCTTCAGCTCCTGGGTGCCTTTGGCTGCCTATTACTGCTTGATGGCAGCGATCGGTCTGGTCACGACATTCTTCGCCCCTGAGACCCGTGGCCGGGACCTGACCCTGGTTGACGATGCGATCTGATGAATCTCCATTGAATCGGTAATCTGTAAGGAGACCAGTTGCAAGGAGGGGAATGGTGACGAGGCGTCCGACAAGGGATGACGTGGCCAGGGAGGCGGGTACTTCATCTGCCGTGGTGAGCTATGTGATCAATCATGGTCCACGTCCAGTCTCCGAGCAGACCAGGCGCAAGGTCTTAGATGCCATTAGGCGAACCGGCTATGTGCCTAACAATATCGCCAAGTCGCTGGCCAACGGGACCAGCGATACCTACGCCTTGCTGGTGACAGACCTGGCCAATCCCTTCCTGGCACAGATGACCAAGGCTTTGGAGCACAAGCTTTTCTCCTTGGGCAAGACCCTCCTGGTCGGCGATTCCAGCGATGACCCCAGTCGCCAGATGGAGCTGTTGGAATCCTTCCAGCGTCAGCAAGTCTCTGGTCTGGTTTGGTATGGCGTGGACCAGCCTCTTCCCATGGATGCCCTTGAAACCTACCCGGGAACCGTGGTTATGCTCAACCAACCGGAAGGACAGGAATTGAGTCCCTCTGCAGGGCGCCGAGTTCGATTGGGTCTTGACGAAAGCGAAGAGGCCAGGATGGCTACAGCCCATCTGATAGGGCATGGCTATCAAAAGCTGGCCATCATTGCCGGCCCTCGGGAGCGTCTCAATTCGCGGGAAAGAATCCGTGGGTGGAAGAGGGCCATACGTGAATCCGGCCTTGAGCCAGGGCAGGAGATCTTCGTTCCCTACACCTGCCAGGGGGGATACGAGGCGGCGGAGCTGGTCGACGATCAGGTTGAGGCTGTCTTTGCTTCGAATGAACTTCAGGCCATGGGTTTCCTGGCAGGCATGGCCCAGCGCGACAAAAAAGTGCCTGATGATGTTGCTTTGGCGGCGATGAATGGGACTGACCAATCCGCATATTTGATTCCGTCACTGACAGCCGTCCAGCTGTCCGAGGATGAGATAGCGGACAAGATTGCCAAGGTGTTGCTGAAACCGGACGGCGCCTATCAGGACACTGGCGATGATGGAGACGACAAACCAGGGGGTTACGAGACTTCCGTCGCTCCAACAAATCGTTCGGATGCTCCTGTCCGTACTGGTTTAGGCACAATTCCGGCAGCTCCACAGCTGGTCATTGGCCGTAGCTGTGGATGCAGCCAAAATGAGGTATGAAAACAGAAATGAAAGATGCAGTCAACATTATCGTCGACTGTGACCCGGGCAACGGTGTACCCGGAGCCAACGTCGATGATGCCCTGGCCATTGCCTATGCCTTGCGTTCCGAAAAGCTCAAGACCAGAGCAATATGGACCGTGTTCGGCAACACTACCTCTGATCTCGGTTATTCCAGTGCAGAGGCCTTGCTGAGATCCATGGGACGCATGGATGTTCCTGTCCGTCGAGGGGCGGATGGCCCGCTGCTGGGATCACGCCAGCCTTGGCTGACCAAGAGGCTGAATGCGGCCAGCAGCCCCGAGGCGCCAGAAGTATGGAGAAATGCCGTGGGATCGCAGGCAGGGTTCCATGCATCAAGCGCCGATAAGGTATCAGCCATACCAGAGGTTTCCGGGCCTGATCAGCTTGCGCAGGATGTGCTTGCTTGCAGCGGTTCGGTGTCCATTGCCGCCATAGGACCTCTCACCAACCTAGCCGGGCTGATCAGTGATGAGCCGCAGGTCGTTGGGCATATTGAGAGGATCAGCATCATGGGCGGTGCCATTGGATTCGGTGATGAGGTGGACACCAACTTCGCCGTCGATCCGGTGGCAGCCCGGCGGGTGTTGGAATCTGGTATTCCCATCACCTTGGTTCCGCTTGATGTGACCAGGACCACGCATCTGAGCCAGCGATGCTGGGATCGTATGATCGCCGAGGCCGATGCAAGCAAGGCGCCGTGGAAGGACTCGATGAACCGTTGGTTGAGACCGTGGCTGACATACAGCAGACGAACTCGACCAGTCGATGGCATGTGGCTTCATGACCTGGTATCCGTCTTGGCTCTGGCTGAAAGGGACCTGGTTGCTCTTCGTCCTGCACGGGTGAATCTTGCCGACAGCGGCAAGCTGTTATTGGCTGACAGAAATGGTGACCAGCCTGTTAGTGGTGTCAGATCGTATGAGGTGGAACTTTGCACTGGCGTGGATAATTCGCGCATGATTCAGGTCTGGCAGCAGGCTGTTCTGCCTCGCTGAAGTGCCGAGCCCTTTTCACTATCTCATGAGTTAGTCATGGGGGCTGCAGCACATGTACGCGTCCAGTTATTCCGCAAGTGGTTGGACTCTGCGGTGGCGGTCATGTGCTGTTTGGCAGCCTCCTGGACCTTCGAAATCCCAGGAATATTGTCAACCTGCATATAGCAACGACCCAAAACGCTGTGTGCATGACTATCGCCGGTCATGATGCCCGATTGCCCGTGGTGACGACTCTGCCTTGCTTAGGGGGTAGCTTTGCCAAAACACAATTGCAAGAGTCGAAAAACCATGGCTTTTTCACAGATTGCCCACAGTCAATGATGGCAGTTTGACTGTGCCAACACAGTCATTGGCAATGATTCAGACATGTATCGGCTGTTGCTGAGCATAAGGAAAGAAGAGAGCGATCTGGGGGCTATAGGAACTAAACGCGTTGTTTATGTTGGGGGTTTGGCCTTGTGGCTGTAAGCGTGTTGGGTGGTTGTTAATAGGTCGGGTTGTTAATAGGGGTCTTGCAGGGGTGCCCGTTCCTGTTCGATTGGGGAATGAGAACCAGATCGAAGAGGGCCAGGCATTGCCCCATATGCCATGGGCGGATGCGCAGGCATGGGCGCAACAGATCAGGCACGCAGCGCTGGATGTGTCCGTCCTGCTCGATCACGTCCACCGCGCGCAGGCAGGACCGGGCCCGCGCCGCGCAGTTGAGGGAGTTCCCGGACCGGCCGCTGACGGGCAGGACCCGGGAACAGATGGGGGCCATGGGCGCCAGGGCCTGGCGTAAACGGGTCGGCTGGTGCTGGAACATCAAGCCGGCAATCACACCGGACGGGGTGGTCCATCACACGCTCATGGCCGACGGCACGTATATGGCACACGGCTGGTGCCTCCTGATAGCGATCGACGGGCAGACGGGCCAGGTCATCGACTGGCAGTGGTGCCATCAGGCGAACACGGCGGCCTGCACGGCCCTGTCCTCCCGCATCCCCGGGCCCGACGTGCTCATCACCGACGGCCTTCGCGGCGTGCAGAAAGCCTGCCATGCCTTGCTGGCCGGGCACGCGCATCCAACGCTGCCTGGTGCACGTGCAACGCAACACCAAAACCGACCCGACACTCAAACCACGACTTCAGGCCGGCAAGGAACTCAAGCGACTCTCCGACCAGCTCACCCGGGTCCATACCATCGAGGAAGCGGTGCGTCGGGGTGAGGCCTTGAACGCCTGGCACGAAAGATGGAAAACCCTCATCGACGAACGCACCATGGCCAAGGACGACCCAGCCAACCCCAAAGCCAGCCACCAATCCTGGTGGTGGACCCACCAGGAACTCCGCCGCTGCTACCGCAGGCCCGAACACCTCTTCCAAGACAGGCAGCTCTTCGCCTTCCCGGAACCCGAACTCACCGCCGGCGGGCCAGTGGAACGCACCACCAACCGGCTGGAAGGAGGAGTCAACCCACCCATCAAACGCACCCTCCTGCAACACCACGGCCTACCCGAGAGCCACATGAGACGCGCCTGCGAATGGCACTGCTACATGAAAACCGACAACCCCGACCCCGCCAGCCTGATCAGGGACGAACACCACCAGCCACAACCAGCACCCAAACGGGAAACCAGACAGGAACAGGACGAGCCCGAACACTACGGCACCGCCATCAACTGGAACGAGTTCCACACACCAGTCAGATACCCCAACACCACACTCTGACCAACACACAACCAAACCCACACACAGAACCTAAAACAACGCGTTTAGTTCCTATAGCCCACTTTTAACCGTCACGCAAGCAATACTTGTATTGCGTCTCAGTGTAAAGTTCGCTGTAGCTTTTCGCGTTGTGGATTCGTATGGTGCTCGGGGTTTCGTCGGGCTGTGGATTGGGGTTGGGTATGGCTGGTGAGTTTCTGTCCCTTGAGGGTGTCTCCTATCATTACGGTTCGGGCGGGGCCGGCATCACCGACGTGTCCCTGCAATGCCCGCCTGGGTCGTGGACGGCGATCATGGGGCCCTCGGGCGCGGGCAAGTCGACCCTGCTGAATTGCGCCTCGGGCCTGCTGCCGGTCGACCAGGGCTTGGTGCACATCGGGCAGCATGACCTGGCCCGGATGGGAGAGGCCGACCTGACACGTGTCAGGCGTGACCTGATCGGGTTCGTGTTTCAGGACTACAACCTCGTCGAAGCGTTCACATGCCTGCAGAACGTGATGCTGTCCTTCCTCTTCGGCGGGCCGCGCATCGAGGTCGACGACGCCGTGCGGGCCCTGCAGGCGGTGGGTCTGGATGGTTTCGCCGACGTCTATCCCTCGGACATGTCGGGCGGGCAGCGGCAGCGTGTGGCGGTGGCCAGGGCTTTGGCCTCGAGGCCCTCGGTCGTCTTTGCCGACGAGCCGACGGGCGCCCTGGACACCGCCGGCTCCCAGCTGGTGCTGGACGCCTTCGGCCAGGTGGCGGCGCGGGGGTCCACGGTGCTGATGGTGACCCACGACCCGGATGTGGCGGCCCGTGCTGGCAGCACCGTGTTCCTGGTCGACGGCCGCATCCACTCGGTGTGGTCGGGCTGCACGGCCGAGCAGCTGGCCATGCACCTGGCCGAGACCACGTTGAGCGGGGCCGACCGGTGAGCGCGGGCATGGCCTCCCCGGCCCAGCAGGCGAGCCGACCCTGGCGCAAGCGGCCAACAAGGGCCAGCCTGTCCTTCTCCCTGGTCAGGGCCCACCGCTCCTCCTACTGGATCATGTGCCTGGCCGTGTTCGCCGCCACGACCCTGTCCTGCGCGACCCTGCAGGCACGTCAGGCGGGCCTGGCCTACGACGGCCTGCACGGCCTGGAGGGCCTGAACGCCTACCACCGCATTCTGACCAAGGCCTACTACGACCTGGCATTGAACACTGTGTCGCTGATCGCGCTGGTGTTCTGCCTGCTGGTGACGGTGTTCCTGGTCCTGTCATCGGTGTCCTTCCTGGTCCAGGAAAGGCGCCGGGAATACGGCCTGATGCGGCTCAACGGCGCCTCGGGCAAACAGGTCGTGGCCATGGCCCTGCGAGAGTTCTCCCTGCCCCTGGCCCTGGCCGACGCCGCGGGATGCCTGGCCGGATCCCTGCTGACCGTTCCTGTGGGCATGGCCTTCATAAGGGCCATGGGCACCACGGACATCGACCTGCTCTTCCACCCCAGGGCCCGCCTGTGGGTGGCGGCCGTGGCCTTCGCCCTGATGATGGCGGTCTGCCTGCTGGGCGTGTGGCTGGCCACGCGCAGGTTCGGGGCCGAGACCCCCCTGAAGCTGATGACACAACCGGCCGTCAAGGACAAAAAGGCCAGCCGGTTGCGGATCGTATGCTCCCTGGCCCTGTTCCTAGCCTCTATCACGGTCGCCTTCATGCCGGTCGACCGCTCGGAGTTCTACGACCGGCTGCTGGGCTTGATCGTCCTACTGATAATCACCGTGTACGTGGCCGCCCCCCTGCTGGTCCCCCCGGTAGCATCCCTGCTGGGCCTGCTGGCCGAAAAAACCGCGGCCGGACCGGGCCTGCTGGCCCGGCAACGGGTCCGCAGGGGCAGGGCAGGCGCCACGGCCATAGCGTTGCCGGCCATGATGGCGCTGACCATTCTGGTCTCCTTCATCCTCATCATGCAGGCGGGCCGCATGAGCTCGGTGGTGCTCAGCATCGAGCCCATGAAGGCCGACGTGGTGGCCTCCTCGGACGACCTGTCCCAGGCCGGCAGGATCTCGCGCACGCTGCAGGGGCTCGGACGGGAGGTCGGCACAGCCGACATCTACCAGACCCAGCAATGGGTCCTGACCGACAAGCACGGAAATATCCAGATGGACACCTTCCCCCAGGTCACCTGGGCCCAGGCCCGTGACCTGGCCGACCCCAGCCACAAGGACACCGCCCCCAAGGTGCTCCAGGGCAGCCTGGCCGACCTGGGCGCCGGCAAGGTGGCCATAAGCAGAGCATACGACAACCAGCGCAAGCCGGGCGACACGATCACCCTCATCGACCGCCACGACAAAAGACACCAGGTCCAGGTCGTGGCCGTCATCGAGCCGCCCAAGACCACCCCCCACGTGAACATGGACATGCTCACGACCGAGGATGGCCTGCCCAGGGAGGGCGAGAACGGCCGACTGTACGCCTTCATCACCGCCCGCGACCACACCCAGGCCGACGACATAGCCCAACAGATAAGGGACACCACCCACAAGATCACCGCCTTGAACAGGCAGGACTTCATCGACGACTACATCAAGACCAGCATCAAGGAGCAGCAGGGAACACCGCTCATGATAGCCGGCGGCACCATCCTGGCCCTGATATTCCTCGTCCAATCTATAGCCATAGGAATCAGCGAACGACGCATGCAGAACCGGCGCCTCAACCAGATGGGCGTCACCCGCGGCGCCCTCGCCTGGTCAGCGGCCATCGAGACCACACTCGACGTCACCGCCGGCATCATCCTCTCCCTCGTCGCCGTGGCCATCACCGAGGCATCCGTGGCGATAAGCTTCGTCCGGGACGGGGTCGGCATACAACACACACCCATCATCGCAGACATCTTCCTACCCATGTCCCTCCTGCTCCTGGCCGTCGCCATAGCCACCACCATCCTCTGCACACGCCTCACCCACAAGAACCAACCCACAAAACACTAGAGGCCAGGCCAACCATGAACTTTATCCACGTCGTCAGGAAATACATGCCGGGGCACATTCTTGGGCTATAGGAACTAAACGCGTTGTTTATGTTGGGGGTTTGGCCTTGTGGCTGTAAGCGTGTTGGGTGGTTGTTAATAGGTCGGGTTGTTAATAGGGGTCTTGCAGGGGTGCCCGTTCCTGTTCGATTGGGGAATGAGAACCAGATCGAAGAGGGCCAGGCATTGCCCCATATGCCATGGGCGGATGCGCAGGCATGGGCGCAACAGATCAGGCACGCAGCGCTGGATGTGTCCGTCCTGCTCGATCACGTCCACCGCGCGCAGGCAGGACCGGGCCCGCGCCGCGCAGTTGAGGGAGTTCCCGGACCGGCCGCTGACGGGCAGGACCCGGGAACAGATGGGGGCCATGGGCGCCAGGGCCTGGCGTAAACGGGTCGGCTGGTGCTGGAACATCAAGCCGGCAATCACACCGGACGGGGTGGTCCATCACACGCTCATGGCCGACGGCACGTATATGGCACACGGCTGGTGCCTCCTGATAGCGATCGACGGGCAGACGGGCCAGGTCATCGACTGGCAGTGGTGCCATCAGGCGAACACGGCGGCCTGCACGGCCCTGTTCTCCCGCATCCCCGGGCCCGACGTGCTCATCACCGACGGCCTTCGCGGCGTGCAGAAAGCCTGCCATGCCTTGCTGGCCGGGCACGCGCATCCAACGCTGCCTGGTGCACGTGCAACGCAACACCAAAACCGACCTGACACTCAAACCACGACTTCAGGCCGGCAAGGAACTCAAGCGACTCTCCGACCAGCTCACCCGGGTCCATACCATCGAGGAAGCGGTGCGTTGGGGTGAGGCCTTGAACGCCTGGCACGAAAGATGGAAAACCCTCATCGACGAACGCACCATGGCCAAGGACGACCCAGCCAACCCCAAAGCCAGCCACCAATCCTGGTGGTGGACCCACCAGGAACTCCGCCGCTGCTACCGCAGGCTCGAACACCTCTTCCAAGACAGGCAGCTCTTCGCCTTCCCGGAACCCGAACTCACCGCCGGCGGGCCAGTGGAACGCACCACCAACCGGCTGGAAGGAGGAGTCAACCCACCCATCAAACGCACCCTCCTGCAACACCACGGCCTACCCGAGAGCCACATGAGACGCGCCTGCGAATGGCACTGCTACATGAAAACCGACAACCCCGACCCCGCCAGCCTGATCAGGGACGAACACCACCAGCCACAACCAGCACCCAAACGGGAAACCAGACAGGAACAGGACGAGCCCGAACACTACGGCACCGCCATCAACTGGAACGAGTTCCACACACCAGTCAGATACCCCAACACCACACTCTGACCAACACACAACCAAACCCACACACAGAACCTAAAACAACGCGTTTAGTTCCTATAGCCCCTGATGCCGGAGAGACCGTTCTGTATCAGCATAGAGGCTAGATTGGCTGAGCTCTGATAAGGATGCGAAGGGTAAGGAATACGAGCGGTGTCCATCTCAGTTACACCCCTTTAGATAAAAAAGTGCCGCCCTAGTGTGCATATCATATAAATATGATAGAGGCAGTGGCGGCTTCTAACAAGCTTTAATATACTCGGGATATCAGTTAGAAAGCTTCATCAAGATAAAGCTTCACAATATAAACACATTTCTTATCGGATGGTCTTTCTTCTATCATGAGCTACTGCAGATCACCCTTCAATCGGCAAACATAAAACTGGTCGGCTCGGCCGGGGTTGTGGTCATCGGCGGCTGCGCCTTGATGTCTGGCCGCCGCTGTCGCACGCCTGCGGCGTGCTGCTGAAGGGGTTGGGAATGTGGTGTTTGTGCCGCCCCCTTCCATTCTGGCCCGGGCCGCTGCGACTCAAGCCCCGAGCGTCTCCGCCCACACCCCGCTCCGGCCGAGGGGGCCGAACAGCATGCCCCCTCGGCCTCCGGGGGAGTGTTCGGATCCACGCGGGGGCTTGACTCTCCGCTATACCCGGGCCGCCATTCCAGGCGTCGGCACAAACAGTCCCGGCACCAAGGAAAGGAACACCCATGAACACCACAACCACAGTGACCATGCTGCCCATCGACGCCATCAGGCCCAACGACGCCAACCCCCGAAGCGAGATAGGAGACGTGTCGGAGCTGGCCATGAGCATCGCGTCCCAAGGCATACAGCAGGCCCTGGTCGTCACACCGGCGAACCAGGAGGGGCGGCACACCCTGGTCATCGGACACCGGCGGCTGGCGGCCGCCGAGCAGGCCGGCCTTGCAACCGTGCCCTGTATCATCACCGACATGGACGAGCAGACCCAGGCGGAGGTGATGCTGGTAGAGAACATACACCGTGACCAGCTCACCGCCCTGGACGAGGCACGCGGATACGCCCACCTCCTGGACCTTGGCGAAGACGTGGACCAGATGGCCAAAGCCACTGGCCGCAGCCGCAGCACCGTGCAGCGACGGCTCAAAATATCGTCCATCGACGACGAGAAAATACTCGCGCTGCCATCCCAGCTGAGCTTCGAGGAATTGGAGACGATAGCCGACTTCCGCGACGACGAAGGCCTGCAAGACCAGCTCATCAAAGCCGCAGGCACCAACAACTGGAACATGACACTGCACCAGGTCCAGGCCAAACGGTCGCTGGACAAGTGGATCGAACAGGCCCAGGAAGCCATCAAGCAGGCCGGGCTGCCCATCGTGCCGCTGACACCATCACAATCCTGGTCTGACCCGGAAGGTTGGCGCACCATCGCCCGATTCTCCCCGGATACCGACCCCGACCCCAAGCAGGCCCTCGACACATGGCTGGAGGAATGGGAAGGCGACAAACCCACGGCCGCCGGACTGCTCGACCGTGGCGGACAGTGGCGCGTCAAAATCACCCTGCTGGAGCCATACACCCAACAGGACCAGGAGGACGAACGCCGGCAAAGAGAGGATGACCTGGCCAGGTGGCAAGCCGAACAAGAAGCCGAAATCGCACCGGCCAAGCAACTGGACACGGCAAGCCACGACCTGCGGCTGGCCTACACGCAACGGCTCATGTCCCTCAAACGCCCCGCCAAAAACCAGTCCCAGGCCCTGTCCATGCTGGTCATCGCCCAAGCGAGCCAACGCACCTGGTGGGTCAGCCGGGACCAGGTGCGGGACACATGGCGCGCCATCGTCCAGGACCAGGAAGCCGAGCTGGCGCAAAAGGCCGACCTTGACGAGAGTCGCCGCACCCAGACGGCCTTCGCCCTGTGCCACGCCATCATGGAGACACAGATCAACCACGAGACCTGGCGCAGCCAAGACGACATAGACGGCCTGCTCAAACCCCTCTACCGTGCCCTCCAAACCGCAGGCTACGCCATCAGCGACGAAGAGCAATCCGGTCTCGACGGCGACCTGGTGCCCCGACCTGAAGAGGAAGACAACGAAGGGAACGAAGATGAAACAGACGACGGCGACCAGGAGGAGGACACCAAAGAGTGAATGAACCCCGCAGCCGGCCCCGCCACCAAGCGGGGCCGGCTGCCGGCGGCGGCGCAGCGATGCCTCGCGCCACCCCACGGGGTGGAATCGGCATCGTCGAACGCCCCGCGTTCGGACAGCCAGACCGCAACGCGAGGAACGCACGACTGGTTTGTATGTGCAATTTGTACTACACTCATGGTCATGGAGATCGAGATAGAGCAATCAGCCCGCAAGCACGGCTGCGCCGACGACGAAATCAGGCACGCGGTCCTCCACTCCATAGGCCACGAACAAATCGAGGGCTACGGCGACGAGATGACGGTGGTCTTCGTCGGCCAGCCACACCCCGGGGCCCTACCCGACAACCTGCTCGAAGTCATCGTCAGCAAATGGCAGGACGGCCAGCTCCACGCCTTCCGCGCCATGCCGCTGACCAGCCGGTGGCAACATCTCAGATACCAATAGACACAACCAACAAGGAGCCAGACCATGACCAACACACAGACACCCGCCGACAGGGCAGCACACGCCGAAGCACTCGACCGCATGGCCGACGCCGGCCAATTCACACCCATCGAAGGCACCCGGGTATACCGGGGCTACGACGCCGGCCCCCTGACCGACGACGACCTGCTCTCCATCTTCGCCGGCCGCCCCCGCGACGAACTCAAACAACCCACCAGCAAAACCTGGCAGGTACGCACCACCCCGGCCCTGGACCAATGGGCCGAAGCCGCCGTCAAAACAGAAGGCACCAACCTATCGGCACTGATCCGCCAAGCCACCGCCGAATACCTGGCACACCACTACCCAGGACTCCGAAGCCAGATGGCCTGACCCATCAGGGCAACATCATCAAGGGACCCCTCAACGGGGTCCCTTTTTCCATGCTCGGCTCGGCCGGGGTTGTGGTCATCGGCGGCTGCGCCTTGATGTCTGGCCGCCGCTGTCGCACGCCTGCGGCGTGCTGCTGAAGGGGTTGGGAATGTGGTGTTTGTGCCGCCCCCTTCCATTCTGGCCCGGGCCGCTGCGACTCAAGCCCCGAGCGTCTCCGCCCACACCCCGCTCCGGCCGAGGGGGCCGAACAGCATGCCCCCTCGGCCTCCGGGGGAGTGTTCGGATCCACGCGGGGGCTTGACTCTCCGCTATACCCGGGCCGCCATTCCAGGCGTCGGCACAAACAGTCCCGGCACCAAGGAAAGGAACACCCATGAACACCACAACCAGCCTCCAGGACGACGTCAAGCAACTGAGCCAGGACCCCCAACTCATGCTCACCGCAGGCCGACAGGCCCTCGACAGCATCATGCGCATACTCGACGGCACCCACCAGCCCGAAGCCATAGGACACGACCGGCTCACCCGCATGGCCGCGCTGATAGAAACCTCACTGCCGCACCGCGACGCGCTCCTGGTCGCCGCCATCAACCCCGACACCACCCGAGACGACCTGACCACCATCACCGAACAACCCCACGACCCCGCCGCCGTCAAACTCATCTTCACCAGCCTCACCACCTGCTTCGAAGGCCGGACCCCCGTCAACCAGGAACGCGCCGACAGAGCCTACAACCTCTTCGACCAGCTCACCGCCGCCGTCGGCCCCACCCCACACCTCAGCGCCTCCAGAGCCTACCTGGCCTGGGCCGCCCGCGACCCCGACCAAGCCAGCTCATACATGGTCCAAGCCCTCACCCTCGACCGAACCAACAACCTCGCAGCGCTCATCGCCCTGGCCCTCAGTAAGAACATCAACCCCACCGACGACTAACACCACACACAACCAAACCGAAGAGGTCTCCTCCCAAACCAAGGAGGAGACCTCTCCGCGTCCGATGCGTTTCTCCCGCCCCATAAAAGGGGCACTCGAATCCGCTTCATTCCCTAGGAATGATCGTTGTTTAGATTAATCATGCTTGTCTGCAGCATCAACGGCATGAATGACGAGTAGGGAGATGAGAATGGTGAGAACCTCAGTTATCAAAGATGAGAGCGCCATGGCTTCCCACCTGCTGAAGGCCAAGGCCATCAACCCCATGAGAAACACAAAACTCACAACTTCGCTAACAAGCTTCTTCAAGACCTTGTGACTGCTCATGCTAAACAACACATCCACCAACGCATCAGTTATGTAGGTACCAAAGAACCACAACAGAAAGATAACGATGGTACCCAAAACCCCACGCCACCCATGCACCCAGGAACGAACGCCACCGAAAGGGAGCAAGCGATAAGTGACACCAATGCCGACCGCAAAAGGAAAGACAAAACCCAACAACACAGTTCCGAAAAAACCAACACCGGTAATCGCATCCGAAACCGTTACATGGTCTGATCGTCCACGGTCACTCATCGCTCACCCCTCTCTCCATGAATCAGAGGAACAAATCAACCCATGTCGCCGTGTATTCAGCAATATCGTAAGGGATGCCCAGCTGCATCAAACCTGAGACGATAGCGGCATGAGTCCAGACGCCGGTGGCTTCCAGGAAGTCTGCAATCCGACCGGCCCACGGAGCAATCTTGGCAGGAAGCTTGGAACCTCCCCAGCGCAGAAGCTTAATGACAGCTTTCTTGGCGATCGTCGTAGCCCAATTCCTCGATTGGAAGCCATTACCGGCAGTGCCATCATGCATCGAGAATGCATACTCGGTCAGGATGCCAGCACCTTCATAATCACCGTTTTCCCATGCGGTATCCGCTATCTCCAGCACATCCCTCGGAGTCAGCGAATCGGTGACTTGACTCACGATAGATGTCGAAGCGGTATCCACAGGCTCTGCAGCCATCGCCTGACTGGGAACCATGGCGACTCCCATAGACAGCGCAAGTGGAACAGCAACGCTGGCGAGCAACCTACTTTTGATAGTGTTCAGAGCTTTCATCATAAGCCCCTTTCCGTTTGTTGAGTCAATTCATCCTTGATAACCAATAACGAAGTCAGCGGTGTCAGCCATGGCACCTCTGACAACCCAGCTAAAACTGGAATACTGCACTGATAGATAGGCCTAACTATCATTCTTGAGTTATTACATCAACGGTGACAGTAGCACCACCGTTACACCATCATAGGGCTATAGGAACTAAACGCGTTGTTTATGTTGGGGGTTTGGCCTTGTGGCTGTAAGCGTGTTGGGTGGTTGTTAATAGGTCGGGTTGTTAATAGGGGTCTTGCAGGGGTGCCCGTTCCTGTTCGATTGGGGAATGAGAACCAGATCGAAGAGGGCCAGGCATTGCCCCATATGCCATGGGCGGATGCGCAGGCATGGGCGCAACAGATCAGGCACGCAGCGCTGGATGTGTCCGTCCTGCTCGATCGCGTCCACCGCGCGCAGGCAGGACCGGGCCCGCGCCGCGCAGTTGAGGGAGTTCCCGGACCGGCCGCTGACGGGCAGGACCCGGGAACAGATGGGGGCCATGGGCGCCAGGGCCTGGCGTAAACGGGTCGGCTGGTGCTGGAACATCAAGCCGGCAATCACACCGGACGGGGTGGTCCATCACACGCTCATGGCCGACGGCACGTATATGGCACACGGCTGGTGCCTCCTGATAGCGATCGACGGGCAGACGGGCCAGGTCATCGACTGGCAGTGGTGCCATCAGGAGAACACGGCGGCCTGCACGGCCCTGTCCTCCCGCATCCCCGGGCCCGACGTGCTCATCACCGACGGCCTTCGCGGCGTGCAGAAAGCCTGCCATGCCTGCTGCCGGGCACGCGCATCCAACGCTGCCTGGTGCACGTGCAACGCAACACCAAAACCGACCCGACACTCAAACCACGACTTCAGGCCGGCAAGGAACTCAAGCGACTCTCCGACCAGCTCACCCGGGTCCATACCATCGAGGAAGCGGTGCGTCGGGGTGAGGCCTTGAACGCCTGGCACGAAAGATGGAAAACCCTCATCGACGAACGCACCATGGCCAAGGACGACCCAGCCAACCCCAAAGCCAGCCACCAATCCTGGTGGTGGACCCACCAGGAACTCCGCCGCTGCTACCGCAGGCCCGAACACCTCTTCCAAGACAGGCAGCTCTTCGCCTTCCTGGAACCCGAACTCACCGCCGGCGGGCCAGTGGAACGCACCACCAACCGGCTGGAAGGAGGAGTCAACCCACCCATCAAACGCACCCTCCTGCAACACCACGGCCTACCCGAGAGCCACATGAGACGCGCCTGCGAATGGCACTGCTACATGAAAACCGACAACCCCGACCCCGCCAGCCTGATCAGGGACGAACACCACCAGCCACAACCAGCACCCAAACGGGAAACCAGACAGGAACAGGACGAGCCCGAACACTACGGCACCGCCATCAACTGGAACGAGTTCCACACACCATTCAGATACCCCAACACCACACTCTGACCAACACACAACCAAACCCACACACAGAACCTAAAACAACGCGTTTAGTTCCTATAGGCCCATTTAAATCAGTTGAGTCAACATTGTTGTATAGGATATGCCCCGAATCCGGCCTATAAAAAGCCTCCAATAGGGAAAGCAGCGTAGTTTTACCTGAACCCGACGAGCCCACGATGACGGTTCTTTGGTGTGGGACTGCGCTAAAACTAATGTTCTGCAGAGTGGTATTTCGTTCATCATCTTTGTCCGCTGTATTGTAAGAAAAGCATACATCTTTGAACTCCAGCGTAATGTTGGCTGTATCAAACGAGGAATGCCCATCTGGGGAAAGCATATTGCTCGAACTTACGGTTTCGCTTTTATCGCGCAAAGATTCAATGTCTTCTATTCTCCTGAGTGGTCCTAAAGCTTTGAAAGCCGTGGTTATAGATGAGGAAAAGGAGCTTAGCGAAGAAACAACCATAGTCAAATACATTGAAAAGGAGATGAAATTAGAAATATCAAGATCCCCTTTCGCTATTTCCGCGCCGCCAAAGGAAAAAACGATTAGTAAGGTCAGCTGTATGGCGCAGTTCACAATGGACCGAATGATTGTTTCCTTGTTGGCCACTTTTACTGTTGCCCGATACACTTCTTCTGCGGTACCGACTACTCTTTTCGTTTCAGGCACTGTTGCCATAAAGGCCTTAATTGTGCGAATTCCAGCTAATGATCGCAGTATGGCATTAGACAGTCTTGCTGTCTTAGCTTGTACCAGTTCGGTATAGGCCTGCAGACGAGAAGAAGCAGCAATCATCAACAGAATGGATGTGCACGAAGTTATAAGTGCCACGGCAAAGAGTCTGGTATCAATGAACAGCATAGCGACAGCTGATCCGCAAGCTGTTAACAGATTCGCGGCCACTTTAAAGAAGTCTGATGACAGGGCTGAGCGTAACTCATTAGTATCTGAGATGACAGTTGAGACATAGTCACCCGACTCCCTCTTATCATACTCTTGTACCGGCAGGCCGAGGATACAGGTAATGAGATTGCTACGTTTATCGAAAACTATTTTCGCCGCAAGGCGGTTTGCCATATTGGATCCCAAACCATCCAGGACGATGCCTGCTACAAACAAAAGCGCCAAGACTGCAATTGGTCTCACCAACTTCTGACTCTGTTCTATGGCGTGTAGAAGATAATTGACACACAGAGGTTGTAGTAACGCCAGACCTGAAGACACTATACCCACAGACATCACAACAACAGTGATAGCTGTGTGCGGTTTCAATAGTCTGAATACATTAAAAATTGTGGTTTTTTGACGTTGCTGAGTTTGCATAGTTGACATGATTTCCGCTATTCGCCTATGGCTGTTTGGACGGTTTCAATTGCCGATCGCTTCAAACTAGAACGTGCAGAGAAAAATGTGGAAAGTGTTCCCGCGGCGATAATGGGCACAGCAAGGATAATGAAGAACTTCCAGGGGAAGACCACTACAAAGAGATTCTTGGAAAGAGGGAGGAATGTCACAGCGGTGAAAACTCCGACGAGCAAGGTGGCCCCCGCAGAGATAAGGATACCGGTGGTCACGAGGATGAAACCATCCAAGGCCGATATGGCAAGTAGCTGTCCGGGCACAGCGCCCGCGATGGAGATAAGGGCCAGATCAAGGTTGCGTTCCTTGGCAGAGATGGCGAAACTGGCGACCGCACCGATTACAGCAATGAGCAAGGCCGACCACAGGCTGGACATAAGCTCTATCGGTGTGGCTGATCCCATGTCTTTCAACTGGGGAAAGCCACTTATGGCAGCAGTACTGGTTTGACCTGTGATTAACAATCCACCGAGCAGGAACAGGCAAGCAGTCAGTGAGATGATGGTGGAGCCGAATGCCTTCCCGCGACTTCTCACAATGGCTTGTGCCCGTGCGATCTTCCAGACATCGGATTGCACAGGAACCAGATTCGTCCATGTTTTGGTGGCCCATTGGATGATGGGTCCTCCAGAATAGGCCAGAGCGACCAGAAACAGCAGTATCGCGATGATCGGGCCTAATGACATGGGTTGCATGATGATGCCCAATTGGGTCTTACTCAGAGTTTTGGGGTCGTTCAACACCAGGATGACGGCAGCGACAGCCGGTGCCAGCAGGGCGATGAAACCACCGATAATAAGGAATCTCCTCAGACCGCGCCCAGCTCTCGTGACGTGGACTTCCTCAGTTCCTGAACCTCTCAGCAGCTCAACCGGAAGCACTTTCCTCAAAGCACGCAGAGTAAAGAGAGCACCCAACAAAGCCACAATGAAACCGACTGCAAGCCCCCTCAAAGCAAAGTCTAAGAAACCCTGCCAAGTAAAAGTGATAAGCGGCGGTAACAGCACGGCCTCCAACTGGAACTTTAGAATCCGTGGGGCAAGAATTGGCGCCAGCGCCATACCAACGATGGAGGAGATCAGAGTCAGCACGAACACCTGCACCATGGTGAGGGTCAGCACCTGCCTAGGTGTGGCACCAAGCAGGGACAACAATGCAAGTCCCTTCCGCCGCTGCCTTATGGAAGCCTGAATCGTCACCATAATGACCAGGCAACCCAGGACCATTGCTATCTGGTAGACCGAGTCCACGTTAGTGCTGAGATGGTGAGATACCACACCCACTTCCCCCGGGGAATCATGTTTGAGATCATTGATTCCCTTGCATACACTCATGGCGCACAGAATCGTCTGCGTGACCACAAGCACAAGAAACACACCGGCCCAGATTCCTCTATTGGCTTTCAGATCATTCAACGCCCACTTCATGACTTACACCTTTCACGCCGCATCGCCATACAGAATCAGGGCAATAACTACGCTTGCTCTTCCACATTCCCTGATGCGACAAATCCGCCATCACTCATGGTGTATACGACGTCGCATTGCCGGGCCAGGCGGAGATCGTGTGTGACCACGACCACGCATTTACCGGGTCGATGGGAGAAGTCCCGCAACTGCGAGAAAACCAACTGTCCGGACTTCTGGTCAAGAGCACCTGTCGGCTCATCGGCGAACACAACATCGGGATCCGCGACCAAGGTGCGAATCAAGGATACCCGCTGCTGCTCACCACCTGAGAGCGAACTAGCTGCGTCATTGTCGTGCCCGCTCAAGTGGAACTTATCCAT
Organism: Bifidobacterium sp. ESL0820; assembly: GCF_052606235.1. Taxonomy (NCBI): domain Bacteria; kingdom Bacillati; phylum Actinomycetota; class Actinomycetes; order Bifidobacteriales; family Bifidobacteriaceae; genus Bifidobacterium; species Bifidobacterium sp. ESL0820. The sequence goes on along the minus strand of NZ_CP199594.1, from coordinate 671,214 downwards.
GAGGGCATCGATGCTTCCTTGATCGACCTTGCGATGGCTGAGAGTCAAGGGGAGCAGGATATTGTCACGAACGGTCATGGACGGGACAAGATTGTAGGACTGAAACACAAACCCGATATGCGATCTGCGAAACAAAGCCAAGTTACGCTGGTTCTTCTTAGTTAGTTCCTCACCCAGCACCCACACATTTCCTTGAGATGGCTGTTCAAGACCAGAAAGGCAATATAGCAAGGTGCTCTTACCACATCCAGAGGGCCCTGTAATTGCGGTCATGGCACCACCAGCAGCAACAAAAGAAAGATCATTGAACACCACAGTGGGAGTCCCGTCACCCGAGACGAAATTCTTACTTAGCTGTTCAGCTACTACCACACCATCACGCATAATATTAACCTTCATGGTACTGAGATCAGAGTATCGCCAGACCTCATGCGATTATAAAGCCCCACGACAACGAGTACTGAATCGGACATTTCTATTGAAACAAACGCCCCATATCTGAAAAAGATAGGTCCGTTATTGTACCTTAAATCACTGAGGATATAAGGTCCTGGTTCACCGCCTATTGCTTCCTCTAGTTTGAGGGTTAATCTTTCAAGATGCTCATCAGAAAAGGGATATATGGTTATGAATTTTCCACTAGAGCTGCGTCCTGCATATTTGGTATTGGAGGATCGGTACTGTTGTTTATCCCTGAGATATTTGAACATAACATGCTCTGAAATACAGATTTTAGAAACTTTTTCTAAAACTGATTGTGCATTGTCAAGGGAAGCCGTCACATGAATTTTCCATCCGTGGGTCCTCATTATGCAAGCAGTCGGCTGCATATATGTCCATACTACGGATTTATTTGAAGCCCATCCTATCGGACAGTCAGGTTCAGGATCCCATGACTCTTCGGCATGTGCCATGAGACTACGGCTATCGACAAAGAAAGGAGATCCTGGGTGCGTCGCCCGCATGTATACAGCTTCCCCAATCAATGCGTCTCCCATCGTTGCGGACTATGCATTGTAGTAATATTATCAGAACCCGGTTCAGTGTCAACTTCTGTTTTAACTCGCTTCTTGAATATTAATAACTTGCTCATTGCCTTTGATAGCTAAGTACCCATACGTCGCCTTTTAAGATGGCAACTTTCCTTTGAGTAGAGATGGACCTTCAATTGCTGCATCCAATGATGTCAAGACACCAAGCCGTTTGCATAGCAAACTTTTCCCAGCGTCTATACTTACCTGATCCTCCCCCGTGGCTTCCATTCTGAATGATATTAACGACTGCGTCTGCACCGATTTCCTGGAGCAGTGACACCCACTTCAGAGATTCTGGGCTATAGGAACTAAACGCGTTGTTTATGTTGGGGGTTTGGCCTTGTGGCTGTAAGCGTGTTGGGTGGTTGTTAATAGGTCGGGTTGTTAATAGGGGTCTTGCAGGGGTGCCCGTTCCTGTTCGATTGGGGAATGAGAACCAGATCGAAGAGGGCCAGGCATTGCCCCATATGCCATGGGCGGATGCGCAGGCATGGGCGCAACAGATCAGGCACGCAGCGCTGGATGTGTCCGTCCTGCTCGATCACGTCCACCGCGCGCAGGCAGGACCGGGCCCGCGCCGCGCAGTTGAGGGAGTTCCCGGACCGGCCGCTGACGGGCAGGACCCGGGAACAGATGGGGGCCATGGGCGCCAGGGCCTGGCGTAAACGGGTCGGCTGGTGCTGGAACATCAAGCCGGCAATCACACCGGACGGGGTGGTCCATCACACGCTCATGGCCGACGGCACGTATATGGCACACGGCTGGTGCCTCCTGATAGCGATCGACGGGCAGACGGGCCAGGTCATCGACTGGCAGTGGTGCCATCAGGCGAACACGGCGGCCTGCACGGCCCTGTCCTCCCGCATCCCCGGGCCCGACGTGCTCATCACCGACGGCCTTCGCGGCGTGCAGAAAGCCTGCCATGCCTTGCTGGCCGGGCACGCGCATCCAACGCTGCCTGGTGCACGTGCAACGCAACACCAAAACCGACCCGACACTCAAACCACGACTTCAGGCCGGCAAGGAACTCAAGCGACTCTCCGACCAGCTCACCCGGGTCCATACCATCGAGGAAGCGGTGCGTCGGGGTGAGGCCTTGAACGCCTGGCACGAAAGATGGAAAACCCTCATCGACGAACGCACCATGGCCAAGGACGACCCAGCCAACCCCAAAGCCAGCCACCAATCCTGGTGGTGGACCCACCAGGAACTCCGCCGCTGCTACCGCAGGCCCGAACACCTCTTCCAAGACAGGCAGCTCTTCGCCTTCCCGGAACCCGAACTCACCGCCGGCGGGCCAGTGGAACGCACCACCAACCGGCTGGAAGGAGGAGTCAACCCACCCATCAAACGCACCCTCCTGCAACACCACGGCCTACCCGAGAGCCACATGAGACGCGCCTGCGAATGGCACTGCTACATGAAAACCGACAACCCCGACCCCGCCAGCCTGATCAGGGACGAACACCACCAGCCACAACCAGCACCCAAACGGGAAACCAGACAGGAACAGGACGAGCCCGAACACTACGGCACCGCCATCAACTGGAACGAGTTCCACACACCAGTCAGATACCCCAACACCACACTCTGACCAACACACAACCAAACCCACACACAGAACCTAAAACAACGCGTTTAGTTCCTATAGGCCGCATGGGTCAGCATCCGGATATGAAAAAAGATCCCGAGGTGACCTCGGGATCCTATCTGTGGAGCTAGGGGGATTCGAACCCCCGACCTTCTCCATGCCATGGAGACGCGCTACCAGCTGCGCCATAGCCCCGTGCTTGCCTTGCTTGGTGAAGCCTTGCTTATAGTACACCGGGATTGGCGAATGGAGCAACTCAGTGTGTTGCCCCGGAATTGCAGGGATTGTGAGCTAATTTATGGATTTTATCCTCGAATGGTCTGGAGTCATTCCTGAGCTTGCAAGTGCGCTAGCATGATGAACAAGGGGCGACCAAGGGGGTCGGCAGCAACGGAAAGGCGGCGGACCATGACCGGCAAAAACGATGCCAAAGTGCGGGTTGAAAAGCGGAACGAGAACCATCCTGGGGACCAGCTCATCATCAACTGCCTGCCCTTGGACCAGAGTGAACGACAGGAATTCCTCCAGGCGGCTCCAGGCGTTCGTCAGGAGTTCATTGTCGACACGGACATGCGGCAGAGCATGCATTGGCTCATCGATGTCCCTGAATCCCTCCGGTCGGAGGCCACGATCATTTTGGGTAATCCGCCGACCGAGCAGGTGGTTGCCTGCCGTAACCTGGTCTGGCTGCAGACCAGCAGCGCGGGTGTGGATGCCTACATGAAACCGGGGGTTCTGCCTCCGGACGCCATGTTGACCAGTGCCTCAGGCGCTTACGGGCAGTCGGTCTCCGAGCACATGTTCGCCATGATGTGGGCTCTGATGAAGGACCTGCCGGCCTACCGGGACAATCAGCGTTTGGGCCGTTGGGAACCTCGCGGGGCCGTCCTTTCGCCGCATGGCTGCCAGGTCCTGGTTTTAGGCACAGGGGATATCGGAACCTCCTTCGCTCGTCTGGCCAAGGCCGTAGGCGCTCGTACCATCGGCATCAGGCGCCATCCCGACCAGCCGGTGGAGGGGTTCGACCGTCTGGCTGGTTTTGATGATCTGGATGCCCTGCTGCCTGAGATGGATGTAGTGGCCCTGGCCCTGCCTTCAACGCCGCAGACCCGGCACATCATCGATGACCATCGTCTTGCATTGATGAAGTCCACCGCCGTGCTGATCAACGCGGGCAGGGGAGATGCCGTGGACTGCATGGCTCTGGCCCAAGCCCTGGATAATGACGGCATTTTCGGTGTAGGTCTGGATGTGACCGAACCGGAGCCCCTGCCTGAAGACCACCCACTCTGGAGGCAACCACGCTGCCTGCTCACCCCGCATGTGGCCGGGGGAGCCCACCTGCCCTCCAACATGGACAAGGTTCGGGAAATCTGCCTGGATAACCTTCATCGATTCATGGATGGCAGGCCCCTGCGCAACCGGATGAGGTGACCGCTGTGTCTACAGAACGAAACCGCAGCGGCCGCCGTCATCGGCGGACAATGGTTCTGCGGTGGGCGGCCGTCCTGCTGGCGCTTGCATTGATTGTGGCGGGCTCCTTGGCCCTGGCTGGCAGGCTGGTGGGCGTCGGGCCTGCTCGCCATTCAGACAATCAAAACTCCTCAGCAAACGGCCCCAGGACCGCTTCTCACGGCCCGGCCGGGTATTCTCCAGAGCAGACCGCGGCCCATTCGCCTCTGACCTCGCCTGTGGACTACAACCATGACGGCGTGGATGACTACACGGCCATGGTGCGTGGAGCCCATCAGGAGGCCCGCCGCCATCCTCATTATGACAGCGGCTACTACCAGGGCGGCTATCCCCCCGATGACCGCGGCGCCTGCACCGACGAGATCTGGAGGGCCTTCCGGCAGGCCGGCTACGATCTGAAAGCCATGGTCGACGCCGACATCGCCTCGTCTCCTGGGGCCTACGCCGGAGTGATCAACAGCCCGGATCCGAACATCGACTTCAGGCGGACCAACGTCCTCGGCGTATTCCTGTCCCGGCATGCCCAGCGTCTGACCAACGACACTGCGGCCACCGACCAGTGGCAGCAGGGCGACATCGTCATCTTCGACACCTCCTGGCACATCGGCATGGCCTCCGACAGAAGGGACAGCCGGGGCATTCCCCTGCTTCTGCACAACATGGGCCAGCGCGACAGGGAGAACGACTACCTGGGCTCGCCAGGCCACCGTCCCATCACCGGGCATTTTCGCTTCGACGCCTCCAAAATCCAACCTGCCGTCCTGCGGCCATGGCGGGGATGACCAGGGACTACCCTGCGGAATTGAACACGGCGGCAACTGGTTATCTGCTACTATCGGTTCGGCCAGACACGTCGGCCAGGTTCGAGCACGAGAGGCGGTGATGGCGATGATGAGAGTATTCAGCACCATGAACGGGCAGATCGAGCAGATCGGCAAGGCTTCCAAGGGCTCATGGATATGCTTATCGGCGCCCACCGATGTAGAACTGGCCAACGTCTCCCAGACCACCGGCATAGACCTGGCTGACCTGCGTGCCCCCCTGGACGATGAGGAGCGCTCGCGTGTGGACGTTGAGGACGAGTACACCATGGTCATCGTCGACATCCCCCGGGCCGAGGAACGCGACGGCCGGGACTACTACGAGACCATCCCCCTGTCCATCATCGTCACCGAGGATCTGATCGTCACCGTCTGCATGCAGGACACCGTCCTGCTCCACCCCTTCATGGAGGGCACCATCCGGGGTTTCAACACCTTTATGAAGTCCCGCTTCATCCTGCAGATCCTCTATCGCAACGCCACCCTCTACCTGCGCTACCTGCGCATCATCGACCGCGAGTCGGACCGGCTGGAGCTCAAGCTGCGCCACTCCATGCAGAACCGCGAGATTCTTATGCTGTTGGAGCTCAACAAGACCTTGGTCTATTTCGCCACCAGCCTCAAGTCCAACGAGATCGTCCTGGAGAAGCTGACCGGCCTGGAGCGGATCAAGCGCTACCCGGACGACGAGGACCTTCTGGGCGACGTGATTACTGAGAACAAGCAGGCTATCGAGATGGCCAACATTTACTCAAGTGTGCTTTCGAACATGACTGATGCCTTCGCCTCCATCGTCTCCAACAACGTCAACAATGTGATGAGGATCTTCACCATCATCTCCATCAGCCTGTCGGTGCCCACGCTGATCTTCTCCATGTATGGTATGAACTTCAACCAGGGCATGTTCGGCATGCCCTTCACCGACAAACCCTGGGGGTTCGCGGTCGTGGTGATTCTTTCGGGTCTGGTGACCGCCTTGGTGACCTGGTTCCTGACACGCTCGAGAATGTTCAAGTAGGTGTCGATCATGTTTGCACGCAGGATTGCGGCGGCTCTTGCGGCACTGGTTCTGGCGGTGCCCCTGAGCGGGTGCGGCCGTCAGGAGGATCGCTACCGGGCGGGTTCCATCGGGCCCAAGATCAGCGTGGGCATCTCCTTCGACCAGCCCGGGCTTGGATTCGCCCAGTCCGGCCAGTACCGGGGTCTGGATGTGGATGTGGCCCAGTACGTGGTCCACGAGCTGGGATACGCCGAGTCGCAGATCGTCTTCCGCCCGGTGAAGCCTGCAGACCGCGAGCGCATGCTCGAACAAGGCCAGGTGGACATGGTCGTGGCCGGCTACTCCATCACCCAGGATCGGCAGAAGCTGGTGGATTTCGCCGGGCCCTACCTGGCTGCAGGGCAGGATCTGCTGGTTCGTCAAACGCAGAATGACATCGCCGGGGTGGAGGACCTGGCCCAGAAGCGGGTCTGCGTGGCAGCGGGGTCCACCTCCGGGGCCTTGGTGCGCTCGCTGGCCCCTCAAGCCCAGGTCCAGGAGCGTGAGGAGTTCCCCGAGTGCGTCACGGCCCTTCTCAGCGGGGACACGGATGCCGCCAGCGGCGACGATTTTGCCTTGGCCGGCCTGGCTCATGTTCGCGGCGGCGGCCAGCTGCGCCTGGTCGGCAAGCCCTTCTCCAACGAACATTACGGCATCGGCGTGCCCCACGGGGATCCGGAGCTGGTGGGCGTCATCGACCAGGCCCTGAAGAGGATGATGCGGGACGGGTCCTTCAAGGCCGCCCTGGGCCGGGCCTCCAAGTCCATCGGCTATTCCATTGATGCCGCCGCCCGCACGCTGCGGCCCGGCGATCGCTGAGCAAGGCTTCCGCCAGGATGACGGATGCTGGACACTGGCTCGGCCGTGTCCATGTGAATGGCGATAATTCACCATATGAACGCGAATGAAGACAGGGATCATCAGCAGACCCAGGAATCCGATCAGCCCAAGTTCCGCTACGATGCCGCCATGGCGCAGACCATCGAGGAGCACTGGCAGAAGCGCTGGGACAAGGAGGGCACCTTCTGGGCAGCCAACACCAAGGGCGACTTGACCGATGCCCAGGGAGATCACGCCGGAGGCCGCAGTCCCTACTTCGTTATCGACATGTTTCCATATCCCTCGGGCAAGGGCCTGCATGTGGGCCACCCCCTGGGCTACATCGCCACCGACGTGGTCAGCCGCTACCACCGGATGAAGGGTGAGAACGTCCTGCACGCCATGGGCTACGATGCCTTCGGCCTGCCCGCCGAGCAGTATGCGGTCCAGACCGGCCAGCATCCCCGGGTCACCACCGAGCAGAACATAGCCAACATGCGCTGGCAGCTGCACCGGCTGGGGCTCAGCTTCGACGACCGCCGCTCCTTCGCCACCATCGATACGGACTACGTGCGCTGGACCCAGTGGATCTTCTCGCGCATCTACGAGTCCTGGTACGACCCCGACTACCGTCGAGCCGACGGGGGGACGGGCTCGGCCAGGCCTATCAGCGAACTGGTCGAAGCCTTCAAGTCCGGCAGCAAGGCCATCCCCGGTCATCCCGATGCCTCCTGGGATGATTTGGACGATGCCGAGCGCTCCGAGGTGCTCAACGACTTCCGCCTGGCCTACATCTCGCGCTCGCCGGTCAATTGGTGCCCCGGGCTGGGCACGGTCCTGGCCAACGAGGAAGTGACCGCTGAGGGGCGCTCCGAGCGCGGCAACTACCCGGTCTACCAGCGTGAGCTCAAGCAGTGGTCCATGCGCATCACCGCCTACGGTCACCGGCTTCTGGAGGATCTGGACATTCTGGACTGGCCCGAAAAGGTCAAGCTCATGCAGCGCAACTGGATCGGGGAGTCGCACGGGGCTTCGGTGGACTTCACCGTGCCCAGCCCTGACGGCGATCAGACTATGGAGGTCTACACCACCCGCCCCGATACGCTTTTCGGCGCCACCTTCGCCGTGGTTTCTCCCGAGCACGACCTGCTGCAGCACCTGCCCCAGGAGTGGCCTGAGGATGTGCCTGAGCAGTGGAAGGGCGGCTATGCCAATCCTGCGGAGGGCGTGCAGGCCTATCGCAGGGCCGCCGAGGCCAAAACCGCCAAGGATCGCGTGGACGAGGGCGGGGCCAAGACCGGCCTGTTTACCGGACTGTATGCGCTCAACCCCATCACCGGGGCCAAGCTGCCTATTTTCACCGCTGACTACGTGCTGATGGACTACGGCACTGGAGCCATCATGGCTGTGCCAGGCGGCGATCAGCGCGATTACGACTTCGCCGCCAAGTATGGTCTGCCCGTCGTCTATACGGTCAGCCCGCTGGCCGATTCCGGACAGACCTTGGACGACTATCGGGGCAAGGCGCCTTTCGTCTCCCACGACGGCATTGTGGTCAACTCTTCGGTCCAGGCCACCCAGGCCTCTGGCGATCCGCTCAGCCTGGACGGCATGCGGGTTGACCAGGCCATCGAGAAAGTGACCGCATGGCTGGAGTCGGCGGGAGTCGGTCATGGGACGGTCTCCTACCGGCTGCGCGACTGGCTCTTCTCCCGTCAGCGCTACTGGGGCGAGCCCTTCCCGGTGGTCTATGACGACCAGGGCCTGCCCCACCTGCTGCCCGACGACCAGCTGCCGGTGGCCCTGCCGGACGTGCCCGACTATTCGCCCAAGACCTTCGACCCCGAGGATGCCCAGTCCAGCCCCGAGGCACCGCTGAGCCGAAACCAGGACTGGGTGAACGTGACCCTGGACTTGGGCGACGGCCCCAAGGTCTACCACAGGGACACCAACACCATGCCCAACTGGGCCGGTTCCTGCTGGTACTACATGCGCTACATCGATCCCAAGGACGACCAGCACATGGTCGATCCGGAGGAATACGACTACTGGCTGGGGCCCAGGCACAACGCCACGGCCGGTGAGTCGGGCGGCGTCGACCTCTACGTGGGCGGCGTGGAGCACGCCGTGCTGCACCTGCTCTATGCCCGCTTCTGGCACAAGGTCCTCTACGATCTGGGTTATGTCTCGTCCAAGGAGCCCTTCCACAAGCTCTTCAACCAGGGGATGATCCAGGCCTACGCCTACACGGACCAGCGCGGCCAGTACGTGCCCGCCGCCGAGGTGGAGGAGCATGAGGAGGGCGGCAAGGTCAGCTACACCTGGCAGGGGCAGCCGGTCAACCGCGAGTTCGGCAAGATGGGCAAGAGCCTCAAGAACATCATCACTCCGGACGACATGTACCGCACTTACGGGGCCGACACCTTCCGCCTCTACGAGATGAGCATGGGACCCCTGGACGAGTCCAGGCCCTGGAACACGCGCAACGTGGTGGGCGGCATGCGCTTCCTGCAGCGGCTCTGGCGCAACGTGGTGGACGAGCAGACAGGTGAGGTGGCCCTGGACGAGGGTGAGCCCGACGAGAAGACCCTGAAGCTGCTCAACACCACCATCCACGACGTGACCGTGGAGATGGAGGCCATGCGTCCCAACACAGCCATCGCCAGGATGATCGTGCTCAACAATCATCTGACCGGGCTGAATCCGACGCCCAGGGCAGCCGTTGAGCCACTGGTGCTCATGCTTTCGCCCATCGCCCCACATATCTGCGAGGAGCTCTGGAGCCGACTGGGTCACAAGGAATCCCTGGCGCATGCCCAGTGGCCGACCTGGGATGATCGCTATCTTGGCGAGGACACGGTCACCGCCGTGGTCCAGATCAAGGGCAAGGTCCGCGGCAAGCTGCAGGTCAGCCCCGACATCGCGCCCGACCAGCTCGAGGCCATGGCCCTGGCACTGCCCGCCGTTCAGGAACGGCTGGGCGGCAAGGAGCCTCGCAAGGTCATCGTCAAGGCGCCCAAGATCGTTTCGGTCGTGCCAGCCTGACCCTGCACTGCCCGCAGCCAGGCTGTGGACAGGCGATGACCTTCGACCACATAGCCCCTCGACCTCATATCGGGGGGCTTTTTCATGCCAGGCTGGGTCCATGAGCATCAACATCATCCAGCCGCCGGCGCCACCCTTGCAGGCTCTGGCTCTGAATCAATCTGCCCGGTCAGAGGGGTCAGCCGAAGGCATGGCCGAATCCCAGACTCGGCGTAATCGGCCCGTCTGGTCGTTTACCCCGCTTCAGGCCTTGACAGCCATTCTTATGCTGGTGGTTGCCCTTGCTGTCAGCCTGACCCTGCTGGTCCAGCAGGAACGGGCGCTGGCTGCAGGAGTAGCAGTCGACGGATCCGGGGGCATGTCATCGACTCCGGCAAACGGCGATGCCAACAGTGCTGCACACCGAAGCAAGCATGTTTCAGGAAACGATCCCAGTCGGAACACCCATGGTGACGAAGGCAGCGAGCATACTGACTCGGTCTCAGATTCCGCTCAGCATGGTGAAAGGGCGGGCAATCCCTCTGCTGCTCCGGCCACCAGCACCTCCGAGGGAACAGTAGATCAGACTGGCCGAGTGAATCTCAATAGCGCCAGCCAAGAGGATCTGGAGAATGTCAAGGGAATCGGACCGGTCACGGCAGCAAAAATACTGGAGCATCGTCGTGCTATCGGCGGTCGCTACGCCTCGGTCGATCAGCTTTTGGATGTCCCCGGCATCGGTGCCAAGACCCTGGCCCGATTGCGCCCATATCTGGTGGCGCAATGATGGCCGGCCGGGCAGGAGATCGTCCTGCTGCTGATCGAGAAAACGGCAATCGCAATCTTCGTATGCTCCCCGCTGCCTGTCTGGCCTGGGCGATTGCCCTGCTGGTCCCGTGGCTTCTGGACCGCATCATGGGCGGATCCGTGGCCGGGTCAGCCAAAAGCGGCGGCTGGTCCAAGACGGCAGGGGAGTCCAGAGGTGGCATAGCTGGTGGGGGCACGGGCATGTCGGTCTGGTTGATGCCGCTTGTCTTGGCGCTTCCATTACTCATAGCAATGGTCCTGCTTGCCTTCAAACTCGTTTGCTTGGTCGCTGCAGAGAACTCCGATTGCAAGGGTCAGGTATTGTGTCACCCCTCTCGCTCATGCCCACGAAACCGCCTGCCCCAAGGTTGTGAGTTTCCGTGTATCCCCACCGTGCCGACCTTGGCTGTCTTGGCTGCGGTGGCTCTGACTGCAGCATTGGCCGCCGCAGTCGGTCATGAGTCAGCGCGCAGCGGGCCGGCAGCCCGGCAGATCCGTCAGGGAAAAGCGCTGGCCGAGATTCGTGGCCGGGCTGTGGGCCCTATGAGTGCATCCTCTCGGCGAGGCTGGGACTGTCAGGCTGAGGTCAGGCTGCAATGGGTGACTGTGGCCGGGGTGCGCATGCCTTCCGATGAACGGATCATGCTCTTCGCTCGAAGCCGATCATGCCTGCTGCAACAGGGCGGGCTGTATCTTGCGCGGGGCCTGTTGGAGCCCCCTGCTTACGGCCGTCCTATTCCCTGGTTGGCTGTGGAAGACGGCACAAAACAGGTCGAGCCGCCAGGCCCCTGTAGACGATTGATCGCCCGTATGCAAAGGTCCTTTCTCGAACAGACCGGCAGACTGGACGATCAGGGAAGGATCCTGGTGCCGGGTTTGACCATGGGCATCCTAGGCAACCAGGCCCTGCCCGGATCGGATGGCTCCCTGGGCAGACCGGCAGTGGAGCCCGCCTATGCAACCCGTCTGACCCAGGACTTCCGGGCATCGGGCATCCTGCACCTGATGGCTGTCTCCGGCGGGCACTTCATGATCCTGGCCTCGCTGCTGGTGAGGATCATGCGAGCCCTGCGCTCGCCGCCCTTGCTGATGGCCTTGGTTTTGTCTGCCGCCTATCTGGGTTTGGGCATGCTGATGGTTCCCGGGGATTCTGTCTTGCGAGCTCAGGCCATGGGGCTTCTTTCGGCATTGGCTCTGGCCGCCTTTCGGCCTGCCCAGTCATTGAACACGCTGTCCTGGTGCGTCCTGCTGGTTCTGATCCTGCGACCTTCCATGGCTGCCAGCTTCGGCTTCGCTCTCTCCTGTGGAGCCGTGCTGGGCATCGGCCTGGGTAACCGGCGGTTGTCGGCCCTCCTTGAGGATCATCTGCCGGCATTCCTGGCACGTCCATTGGCCACGACCATGTGCGCCCAGGCCGGTACGATGCCCGTGCAGGTGCTGATGAGTCCTGGGTTGCCTCTACTGGCTCCACTGGCCAACCTGCTGGTCACCCCTGTGGTCGACGCTGCCACAGTGACCGGCCTGCTGGCATTGCTCACCTCCTGGCTCTGGCCACCAGTGGGTCTGTTGCTGGCCCAACTGACCTCCCTGGGTACCGGAGTCATGGCTTTTGCCGCCACCTGGCTGGGCGAAGCGGCTGCTCCGGCGGCCTGGCCACCGGGGCCGGTCGGCAGCGCCTGCCTGGTCGGTCTGGGTCTCATGGCCCTGATTGATCATCGGTTGATGCGATTCATCCGTGCTCGGGGCCGGGACCATTCATGGCCGGCTGTGACAGGGGCGAATTCGGGGGTTCCATTCCGGCCGTCGGCCTGGTTGTCAGCCAAGGGCTGGCTGCGGCAGACCTATGGCCTTCTAGCCCAGCTGGTCTTCAAAAACGACCCAGGTTAATGTCCAGCGATGAAGGGAGATTTGAGTCATGACCAAAGCTCAGCAGGAGAACCCTTCCGTCCATCTGGTGGTCGGCGGCGATCCCTTCCTCAACGCTCAGCGTTTCAAAGAGCTGTGCGCGCAGGCATGCGCCGCCCATCCGGACAGCGAATACATTGAGCTGGACGCGTCAGACTGCGACGCTTACGCCTTTCAGGAGGCGGTCGGACCTTCCCTGCTCAGTCAGACGTCTGTGGTTTGTCTGGATGATCTGCAGGCGGCTGATGAAGCCCTGAGCCAGGCTCTGATCGATTTCTGCCGTGAGAGCGCAGGGGCCGGATCCAGCATTGTCATCGCACGTCATGACGGGGGCAACCGGGGTCGCAGGCTTCTGGACCAAATGGCGCGGGCCGGAGCGGTGACGGAGCGGATGCCGGATCTGAAGAAGTTCGACGACAAGGTCGACTTCGTCTACGGGCGTTTCAAAGCCCATCAGCGCCGCATCCAGCCACGGGCGGCCCAGCGCCTGGTTGATGTCCTGGGCGAGCGCACTCCGGAACTGGCTGCCATGTGCTCCCAGCTCTGCTTCGATTTCGACCAGGATCCCATGACCTTGGAGATCGTCAACCGTTATCTGACCGATAACCCGGCTGTATCCGGTTTCGCGGTGGCGGACAGGGCCCTCGCCGGCAGTCCGGCCCAAGCCGTCGTCGCTCTGCGTACAGCCCTGGAGCAGGGCAACGAACCAGTATCCCTGATTGGCGTACTGGCCCTGAAGCTGCGGACGCTGGGCAAGGAGGCGGCCATCGAGTCGGGATCCATTACCACAGCCGAGGCCAAGGCTGCCTATTGGCAGTTGCGGGAGGCCAAGAGACAGCTGCATGGATGGACCTCCGCCGGCCTGGCGGCCTGCATCGAGGCCTTGGCCCGAGCTGATGAGATCAGCAAGACCAGCAGCGGCGACGCCCGCTATGCCCTGGAACGGGCAGTGGAGCTGATCGCCGCCAAGGGAAGGACATTGGCATGAGCTTGCAGGTCAGTGCCCGGCAACGGGATGGATTTGAACTGGCTGTGCCTACAGGCGAGGACATGCAAGGCCTGGGCAGAAACCTGGCCTCGTGTCTGCAAGGCGGGGACGTGATCCTCCTGTCCGGGCCTCTGGGTGCGGGCAAGACCACGCTGGCCCAGGGGCTGGGCCACGGACTTGGAGTGGACGGCCCTGTGGTCTCGCCCACCTTCACCATCGCAAGAGAGCTGCATGGCCATCTGTCCGACGGCTCGCCGGTTACCCTGATCCATGTGGATGCCTACCGGCTGGGCGGACAGGGCTATCTGCCTGGCGAGGATGCCGTGGATCGGCTCCTGGACGAGCTGGAGTCCCTTGGTCTGGATGAGGAATTGGAAGACCCGGGCCAAAGGACCATCATTCTGATGGAATGGGGCGAGCAGATGGCCTCTGCCCTGGCCGATCAACGTCTGGAAGTGAGAATCGCCCGACACGTGGATCCCCGGGAAGATCCTGAGGCGCCACCCAGCTCCCAGGGTCAGCGTATGGTACGTCTGCGTGGAGTGGGTCCGTCATGGGCCAATAGAATGGATCAGCTGAGAAAGGCGATGACGGCATGAGCTGGACCGATACGTCCCTTTTGGTGATCGATACCTCATATGGCTCGACTGTGGGGCTGCCAGGGCGGGAGCCGTGCATCGAGACCGACTCGCGCTCGCACGTTGAACGCCTCCAGGTCAATATCGCCAAGGTCATGGACCAGGCTGGGCTGTCTGCAGACGATCTGCGGACCATCGTAGTGGGACTGGGGCCTGCGCCTTTCACCGGTCTGCGGGCAGGCATCGTCACCGCCAAAGCCCTGGCGTTCACCACGGGTGCCCGTCTGCTGGGACAGGACATCCTGGAGCCGCAGGCCCGCTATGCCTACAGCAGGTTCAAGCAGCAGGGCCAAGACCATGCACGGCTTCTGGTTCTGGCTGTCAACGATGCTCGACGGCGGCAGCTCTATTACCGTCTCTTTGACGACTTCGGTGGCGCAGAAGCTCCGGCACGGCCGCTGACCGAAATGAGCATCGACTATCCGGCGGCTATTTGTGAGAAGATCGCGGCCATTGCGGAAGAGCGGGAGTCTATGGATCAGGACCCTGTCACTCTGGTCATCAGCGGCCATGGAGCCACCCGCTATGCCGACCAGTGGGAGCGTCTGGATCAGCATTCCGATATGCGGGTTGTGCTGGACGAAGGATCCTTCCTGGAGGATCGGACACGGGGGACAGGCCTGATGGCTGCTTGCGCTACCAGACGTGCCCAGCATGGGCTGATCGACCCGGTGGAGCCACTTTATCTTCGCCGGCCGGATGTCTCCGTGCCCAATCCGCTTAAGCATGTGGCAGTCCAATCATGATTCGCGGGGCGGTCTTGGAGGATCTGGACCGGTTGGTTGATCTGGAATCGTGCGTCTTCGGCGACCAGGCCTGGAGCCGGCAGGAGCTGCTGTTCGAGTTGTCTGCGCCTTCACGCACCTACCTGGTCTGGGAAGACCAGGGTGCCATCCTGGGCTACGGAGGCTATTGGTCAGGCGAAAGGGATGCCGAGCTGATGACTATCGGGGTGCTGCCGGAAGCCCGGCATCGCGGCATTGCAGGATCTCTGCTGTCCAGGATAATTACCGGAGCCGATCGCGAGGGTCTGCAACGCATGAACCTGAAGGTCCGCGTAGATAACCCTGCGGCCATTGACCTCTACAAGAACTTTGGCTTTTCACAGGCCGGTCTATGCAAGGGTTACTATCAGCCTCAAGACGTGGATGCCTGGGCTATGACCAGATCTTTGAGTTCGATTGGACCGGGTCCGGTGGGTTTTGTCAGCAACAAGCCTTCGGAAGGACAGGAAAGGATCATTGACCATGAGTGAGCCACTGGTGCTGGGCATCGAATCCACCTGCGACGAGACCGCTGCCGCCCTGGTTCAGGGCAACCGGCTGCTGTCCAACGTGGTGGCATCCTCCATGAACGAGCACGCCCGCTATGGTGGTGTCATCCCCGAGATCGCCTCGCGGGCACATGCTGAGTCCTTTGTGCCGGTCGTCTCCAAGGCCCTGAAGGATGCGGATATGGACCTGTCCCAGGTGGATGCCATAGCGGTCTCGGCTGGTCCCGGACTGGCTGGATGCCTGGCTGTAGGCGTTTCCGGTGCCAAGGCGCTGGCTTGGGCGGCGAAAAAGCCCTTGTATGGCATCAACCACGTCATAGGACACATAGCGGTCACCCAGCTCCAGTTCGGCCCCTTCCCTCAGAATGCCCTGGCCCTGATCGTCTCCGGCGGCCACACCTCACTGCTGCATGTGGATGATCTGGCGCGATCGGTCCAGGTGGTGGGCACCACCTTGGACGACGCGGCGGGAGAGTGCTTCGACAAGATCGCCCGTCTGCTCGGCTTCCCCTATCCGGGCGGCCCCCACATCGACCGCCACGCCCGTCTGGGCGATCCTCATGCCATCGCCGTGCCCCAGGGGCTGACCAAGGGCCGGGCCGGAGCCGAGCATCCTTATGACTTCAGCTTCTCCGGGGTCAAGACGGCCGTTGCTCGATGGGTCGAACGCAGACAGCAGGCCGGGCTCGACATTCCCGTGGATGATGTCTGCGCCTCCCTGGCTGATTCCGTAGCCACCGTCCTGTCCCGCAAGGCCATGGCCGCCTGCCACAGGTTCGGCACTGATACCCTGATTGTCGGCGGCGGGTTCTCGGCCAACTCGCAGCTACGTGGCAAGCTCCAGGAATTCGGCGAGCAGGAGGGCATCAAAGTCCGCATTCCCAAGATCAACCTGTGCACGGACAATGGCGCCATGGTGGCCATGCTGGGTGTCAATCTGGTCCAGGCCGGACTGTCCCCCTCCGCTCCTGACTTCTCCATCGATTCGGCCATGCCCATGGATCGGGTTCTCATGTAATCGACACGCCAAGTTGTCGGATACGAGAGTCCTGACTATAGTATGGTAACTGTGTTCAGCGAGAGTTGAACGGGACATTCCCGCATAGCTCAGTTGGCAGAGCGTTCGACTGTTAATCGAAATGTCGCTGGTTCAAGCCCAGCTGCGGGAGCTTCCAACCGCCGGTTATCCGGCGGTTTTCTTCTTTTTTATTCTGTGATCAATCCAAGGAATGCAAGCCCCACTGCCCCAGGTGCTCTTGGTTGCTGTATGCACAAATATCAGAATGATCATTTGCTCGAATTGCTTTCAAGATGAATGATTAGGCAACCTTTCGTTTAACACTAGGCGGTCCATTTCGAGGTTGTGCAAAGCTGCAGCCGAGTGCTTTGCAGAATACACAACGTTGTACCATTCAGATGATCCATACTTCCAACATGGACGAGAAGCATGGACGACAAAGTCAGAACGAGGGAGTCAGACGGTGACGCAAGAGCAGCAAACTCGCAGGAGCAGGGCACAGTTCAATGTGTATGAGGAGCAGGAGTCCACGTCCATTGACGATCGACTCTTCGGGTCTTTCGTGGAGCACCTGGGCCGGGGCATCTATTCGGGCATCTATGAGCCGGGTCATCCGACAGCAGACGAGCAGGGTTTTCGCGGTGACGTCATGAATTTGGTCAAGGAATTGGGCGTGACCACCATCCGATATCCGGGCGGCAACTTCGTCTCAGGCTATCGCTGGGAAGATGGCGTGGGTCCGCGCGAAAGCCGTCCTCGTCGCCTCGACCTGGCCTGGCACTCTAGCGAAAGCAACGAGTTCGGCCTGCATGAGATGAGCAACTGGCTGGACAAGCTGGGTGGCAACGAGCTCATGGAATCCGTCAACCTAGGCACAAGGGGCATGCAGGAGGCCTTGGATCTGCTCGAATACTGCAATGTGCCATCGGGTACCGAGTTGTCGGAACGGCGGCGTGCCAATGGCCATGATCGCCCCTTCGACATCAGGATGTGGTGCCTGGGCAACGAAATGGACGGCGACTGGCAGATCGGCCACAAGAGTGCACAGGAATACGCCGATCTGGCCAACCGGACGGCTGTGGCCATGCGGATGATCGATCCGGAACTGGATTTGGTTGTATGTGGATCTTCTTCGCACACCATGCCCACTTTCGGTCTCTGGGAGCGTACCGTCCTGGAGCGCTGCTTCGAAAATGTGAACTTCCTCTCATGCCATGCCTATTACGCGCCCAAGGATGGAGACATGGCCAGCTTTCTGGCTTCTGGCGTGGACATGGACAGTTTCATTACCGATGTAGCGGACACCATCGCCGCCTCGCGTGCCCGGCTGGGCAGTGATCATCAGGTTTTCATCTCCTTCGATGAGTGGAATGTCTGGTACCAGGATGCCCAGGCCAGCAAATCGCCGGAAGGCATCGGCAATTGGCCTCTTGGCGCGCCGCTTTTGGAGGATGTCTATTCTGTGGCAGATGCCGTGGTGGTGGGTGACCTGCTGATCACATTGCTCAGGCATGCTGACATCGTTCATGCGGCCAGCCTGGCCCAGCTGGTCAACGTCATTGCCCCCATCATGACCGAGCCCGGCGGCCCGGCCTGGAGGCAGACCATTTTCTATCCCTTCGCCCTGACTGCCCGTTATGCGCGGGGTGCCCGTGTACTCAAGAGCCTGCAAAGCTGCGACACCTATGAGACCTCCCGCTATGGTCAGGTGCCCATGACTGATTCTGTGGCCGTCAGGGGTGCCGACGGTTCCCTAAGCATATTTGCGGTCAACCGTAGTCTTGAGCGTTCCATTGATTGTAGAATCGCGCTGCCTGAGCAGGATCGACATCGGAAGGCGACGGTCAGCACCCTGCACGAGGATGACCCCTCGGCTCGCAACACCCTTGAACATCAGGAGCGGGTCGTCATGCACGCCAGGCAAGACTTCAGGATGGATGAGGATGCCATAAGCCTTCAACTGCCTCCCATCTCCTGGACGGTCATTCATCTGGCTTAAGGGGCCAATGAAGTCATTTTGGATAAAAACACCTTTCCAGGATTCTCAAGTATGGTTTCTCTGTGGTCAATCCGGGTGTGAACGACTACATATTCGACCACATACTTCCTTCCGGCTCAAGCAGCTTTGGTATCCAGTCCATCATGATGGTGGGCGCCCAATCGGGTACCCACGATGACGGAATGAAGGTGCGACTATGGCCTGTGCGCGTGACCATAAGAACAAGGGTATTGGGCGAGTTACCAGCCGGATGCCCATCATGCCTTCCGGCTGTCGGCCTCCCTGGTTCCCCAGGTCCCTGCTGGCATTGATGCTGGCCTTGGTCCTGTCGGCCGGAGGGCCTGCGGCAACCGTCGCGGCTCAGCCTGCGCCGACCCTGCCTTCGGCTGCAGCTCCGGCGCAGAATGGTCGGGTTACCTCATCGACCTCAGCCTGTCGCCGGGGCTGGCTGTGGCCCCTTGAACCTTTGCCTGGTGATAAGGCCGCCCCAGAGATTATGCGTCCCTTCGATCCTCCGGATCATCCATGGCTGAGCGGTCATCGCGGGATTGATCTGGCAGTGCAACAAGGCAGGCGCATCCGGGCCCCAGCAGACGGTGTCATCACTTTCACCGGTTCTGTAGCAGGCAAGGACGTGGTCTCCATTCGTCACGGCAAACTGACCTCCACCTATGAGCCGGCGAAGAGCTCTTTGCCTGCGGGAACCCGGTTGCAGGCAGGCACAGTCTGGGGAAAAGTAGATGGGGTCTCTGACCATTGTGACCAAGATTGCCTGCACTGGGGGCTGAAAGATGGTCATAACCACTATCTGGATCCAGGCGCTAAAGTCGGACGGCATCGCATTCGTCTCAAGCCTCTATAGGAGTGCAGGGGTCCGCCTGCAAGACTCGCGCGTCTGCAGACCAGGTATATCGCAGGCCCGGGGGAGCGGTTAGAATCGTAAAGCATAACGCCGTTTCAGCAGGGAGTGGTCATGCAGAACATGCAGCAAGAATTTACGCGTCCGCTTGAGGAGCCCATAGACGCCGATGCCGGTGTCTTCTCCCTGCTTGAGGACAGGGTGAAGCGCCTGGGCGACGATCCTCTGATCGAATACCGGAGCGGACGCGAGTGGAACACGATAACGGCCCGGGAGTTTCGCGACCGTGTGGTCGCGCTGGCCAAGGGGCTTATGGCCCGGGGGGTAGACCGGGGGGATTCAGTGGCTATCGTCTCGCACACCCGATGGGAATGGACTGCCCTGGACATGGCCATCCTGGCTATCGGGGCCGTGACGGTGCCGGTCTACGAGACGGACTCTCCCGATCAGATCCGGCGTATCTTCAACGACTCCCATGTCGGCATGGCCTTTCTGGAGGATGACGACATGAGGGCCCGGGTGGATGCGGTTCGTTCCCAGTGCGCCTATCTGAACGACTTGTATGTGATCACCAGGGGAGCGCTGACCACCATGACCGCCTACGGACGGGCGGTGGACCAGGCAGACTTCCAAGCCCGTGCTGACTCAGTGCAGGGTTCCGACTTGGCCACCATCGTCTATACCTCAGGCTCCACGGGTAAGCCCAAGGGCATAGAACTCAGCCATAGCAACATCGTCTTCACTGTCCGTTCAGGTACTCAAGCAGTCCCTGACATCTGCCTGGGTGAGGGCAAGCGGCTTCTGCTCTGCCTGCCCCTGGCCCACGCTTTCGCCCGCTGCCTGCAGTTCTTCGCCATTGCCACGGATCTCACCCTGGGGCTTACCGGGTCCATCCGCAATCTGTTGCAGGACATGCAGACCTTCAAGCCCACTTTCATCCTGGCTGTGCCGCGGATCTTCGAGAAGATTTACAACGCTGCCTCCCAGCGGGCCGGAACAGGCGCCAGGGGCAGGATTTTCCTGGATGCCGCAGGTGTGGCCAGGCAGTGGTCCCGTCATCAGCAGACCGGAAGCCGGGTTCCCATGTCGCTGAAGACCAAGCACCTCATGTATACGGGCACCGTCTACGATCCCATCCTGGAGGCCTTGGGCGGCCGGGTCCGGTATGCCATTTCGGGCGGAGCCCCCCTGGACAGGGACATTGCGGACTTCTTCAACGGCATAGGTCTGCCCCTGCTGGAGGGCTACGGCATGACCGAGACCATGGGTCCGGTGACGGTCAACCCCACCAAAGGCTACAGGCTGGGCACCATCGGCCTGCCCATGCCCGGCATCACCGTGGGCATCGACCAGGAGGGCCAGCTATGCGTCAAGGGCCCCGATGTTTGCATGGGCTACCACAACCATCCAGAAATCACCACCAGGCAGATTCGCGACGGCTGGCTGCTGACCGGCGATCTGGGCAGTCTGGACGAGGACGGGTTCGTTCGGTTGACCGGCCGGCGCAAGGAGATCATCATCACAGCAGGGGGTAAAAACATTTCGCCGTCGCTGCTGGAAACAGCCGTCGAGCGTTCGCCCATCATCAGCCATTGCATGGTCATCGGGGACCGCAGGCCTTTCATCTCGGCCCTGATCACCCTCAATCTCGAGGAGGTCAACAGGTGGTTGAGGGACCAGGGCGCTGAACCTCTGGACGATGCTGCTTCGGCTGGGGAGAACCCTATCATCCGCACGGAGATCGATCGTGCGGTAGACGCGGCCAATGCTCAGGTCTCCCGGGCCGAGGGGATCCGTCGCTATCTGATTCTGGACCAGGACTTCACTCGTGAAAATGGACTGCTCACCGCATCATACAAGCCCCGTCGTCAGGAGGTTCTCAAGCGGTATGAAGACCAGATCGAGCAGAGGATCTATGCTCAAAGACCTGCGTCAGCTGGCTTGATGTAGCCTGTATCAATCAGAGCCGCCTTGAGATTGGAGGCTGAAACCGCAACCAGTGGTCTTGACAGGCGGCGCAGTTGCTTGCCATCTTGGTTGACGGTCTGGATCGTATCCATGGCTGGCACCTTGCCCTGGCTGTTGAGTCCGACACAGGCCTTGGCAATATCAGCTGCAAGCCCCTGTCTGTCCTCCAGACCAGTCATCCACTGCCGTCCGTCCACGATTTGAGGGATGTTGTCTACGTAGGCGCCGTATCCACTGATGATGGGCCAGGCAGCGTGGTCATCCGAGGGTGTGGAATCCTGAGTCCTGCCCGTGCCCTGTGAAGGATCCGCCTGCGACCCCGTCGGATTCTGCGCTGTAGGACTCTGAGCGGGTTTGGGCACGCGCTTCCGGTGCAGATCCTGGCGACCGACCATGGATCCCACAATGCCTGATATTGAGATCTCTGGGTTGACGTCCGCTGAAGAACCCCGATATCCCAGATCCCCGAGCTCAGAGACCACACCGGAAACAATGAAGTCGTTCATGGCCAGAATGCCGTCCACCTCGGTGTGGGTCTTGGCGCCATCGTTCATGGTCAGGCGGGTCGCCAGCTCTTTGCCGGTAGCCGAAGCGTCCTTGCCCGGATCGAAGGCGATCGCCTGCCAGTCCTTCTCGGTGCTGTCTGCCTTCAGGAGCCCCGATGGGCTGACAGCCCGTCCATCCTTGAAGTAGGGTCCCAGCACCTGCCAGATTCCAGCGAAAGCTTGGGCGGGGAAGGAATGCTGTTCATCCTGATCCTCTTGCTGGTTCCGCTCAGCCTGGCCTGCTTCACCGCCCTTGTCGGCAGGGGATTCATCAGATGATGCATCAGTTGTCCGGTTAGGCAGCAGAATCTCGATGCGGCAGGGGTTGTCCTTGCTGGCCTTGTCCAGCTCCAGCTTGCTGGCCAGCTTGTCCGCCTGCATCTGACCAATGGCCCGTGCATCGGACAATTGCACGAACAGATCCGGCTGGATGCCCGGCACCTGGTTGGCCAGCAGAACCACATGCATGCCGGCGCCCGAAGCCAGACGCAGAGACGAGACCAGACGTGCCCGCGCCTTGTCTTTGGAGTCGGCAACCAGAGACTTGCTGATATAGTCGCCATACTGGCGGGTAATGGAGTCAGGCGAGGTCATGGGTGCCACCACCAGTGTGGTCGGCTCTGAAGCCTTCCCGGTCTTGCGCTCCGAAAGACGGTTGACCAGGTAATCCTGCAGCTCCTTGCTCTGATCCTCCAGATTTCCGCTGGTGTAGGTGTCGATGTGTTTATCGGAAAGATGCTCCTTGGCCAGTGCTGCCTTGAGCTCAGGAACCAGCGCGGCCCACTTGTTGATGGGCGTGTGCTGGGAGAGCGTGATGCCGTCGGAGGGAGTGAAAATGGCCACCCGACCGGGGACATCAGCGGCCGCAGTGGTTTCCTGGCTCTGCGGGGCGCTCGGAGACTGCTGTCCACTGCCCGAGGCCGGACCACCGCAAGCGGCAGCCGAGGCTACCATGGCCAGGCCTGCCAGCAGGGCCAGCAAGCTGGACAAACGCCGTGCAAAGCCGGTCTTCTTCACGTTCGCTCCTTCGTTCCGACAGGGCCTGACTCTGGCCGGGTCCCGAGCAACCATTCTATGGGCTCTCGGGCAGGAGCGTATGAAGGGTCGATGTTTCGCGTACACGGTCCTCGCTGATGGAACAGACAGTGAAGGCGGATCTGAAAAGATCAACCGCATGCAATAAGCGTCCGCAATGGCAAAAGGTGGGTGTTTTTCTCTGATCTGCTAGTCTGCTTTGGCCGCCTTGTGTCCCTTGGCCTCTGCAGCACCTGAAGACATACGCTCGGCAAGAGCATGGTCCAAGGCGTCCATGAACCCTACGGTGTCCAGCCAAGGCTGATCAGGACCTACCAGACTGGCAAGATCCTTGGTCATGCGACCGGAGCGAACGGTCTCGATGACCACGGATTCCAGTGTTTGCGCGAACTCGGCCACCTTGGGTGTCTCATCCAGCCGCGCCCGCTGCTTGAGTCCGCCGGTCCAGGCGAAAATGGAGGCGATCGGGTTGGTGGAGGTGGTTTCCCCCTTGAGCCAGCGCCGGTAATGTCTGGTCACGGTCCCATGGGCGGCCTCGGCTTCAACGGTCTGCCCGTCGGCCGTCATCAGCATGGAGGTCATGAGGCCAAGAGACCCGAACCCTTGCGCTATCGCATCGGACTGGACATCGCCGTCGTAGTTCTTGCAGGCCCAGACGTAGCCGCCCTGCCACTTGAGCGAGGAGGCCACCATGTCGTCGATCAGCCGATGCTGGTATGTCAGTCCTTCTTGCTCGAACCGGCTCTGGTATTCCTGCTCGTAGACCTGGGCGAAAATATCCTTGAACCGGCCGTCGTAGGCCTTGAGGATGGTGTTCTTGGTGCTCAGGTAGACCGGATAGTGCCTCTGCAGGGCGTAGTTGAAGCAGGAGCGGGCGAAGTCGCGGATGGAGTCGTCGAGGTTGAACTGTACCTGGGCCACGCCTGGACCTGGGTAGACGGTCACCTCCCGTGTCACCGGGTCGCTCCCGTCTTCAGGAGTGAAGACGACGCTGAGCTTTCCCGGCCCCGGAACGGTGAAATCAGTGGCCTGGTATTGGTCGCCGAAGGCATGTCGGGCCACTACGATGGGCTTGGACCACCCGGGAACCAGCCGGGGGATGTTATCGATGACGATGGGCTCGCGGAAGATGGTTCCGCCAAGAATGTTGCGGATGGTGCCGTTGGGCGACTTCCACATGCGCTTGAGACCGAATTCCTTTACTCGGGCCTCGTCCGGGGTGATAGTGGCGCACTTGACGCCCACGTGCTCGCGCTGAATGGCCTGGGCCGCCTGCACGGTGACCTTGTCGTCGGTGGCGTCCCTGTTGCGGATGCCCAGGTCGTAATAGTCCAGGTCCACGTCCAGATAGGGCAGAATCAGCCGTTCCTTGATCATTTTCCAGATGACCCTGGTCATCTCGTCACCGTCGAGCTCGACGATACGTCCTTTCACGGCGATCTTGTCCATGGCGGCCTCCTATCGGTCGGCGGGTCGGGGGCCGGATCCTGCTCCCGGTGCCGCAGTTGCGCTTGCGAACTGTTCTATCCCAAGTTTGTTACTCTTTGTTCCCAGGCTCGTAACTCGTTCGTAGCACGCCGGAGCGTCATCATGAGGCGCTAGGCTGGCAGACATGACACAGGATATCGAAATCGGTCTCGGCAAGAAGGCCACGGTGGCCTACACGCTCGATGATGTCTCCATACTCCCCTCCAGAAGGACCCGGGATCCCCAGGATGTCTCCACAGCCTGGCAGGTGGATGCCTACGAGTTTGACCTGCCCTTGCTGGCGGCGCCCATGGACTCGGTGACCAGCCCTGAGACGGCCATTGCTCTGGGACGATTGGGTGGACTGGGCGTGCTGGACCTGGAGGGGCTGTGGACCAGATACGAGGATCCGCGCCCCCAGCTGGATCGGATAGCCCATGCCTCGCCGGAGCAGGCGACCGGGGTCATTCAGGAGGCCTACCGGGAACCGGTCAAGGCGGAGCTGATCACCCGCCGTCTGCAGGAGATCCGCAAGGCCGGGGTCACGGTGGCCGGAGCCCTGTCCCCTCAGCGCACCCAGGAGTTCTATGCCACGGTGGTCGATGCGGGCGTGGACCTCTTCGTGATCCGAGGAACGGCGGTCTCGGCCGAACACGTCTCCACCAGCCATGAGCCTTTGAATCTGAAGAAGTTCATCTACGACCTGGACGTTCCGGTCATCGTCGGAGGGGCCGCCACCTACCAGGCTGCCCTGCATCTGATGCGCACCGGTGCCGCCGGGGTGCTGGTCGGGTTCGGCGGGGGAGCCTCCTCCACCGATTCCGCCACCATCGGAATCCAAGCGCCTATGGCCACGGCCATCTCGGATGTGGCCGAGGCGCGTCGCGACTACCTGGACGAGTCGGGCGGACGCTACGTTCAGGTCATCGCCGACGGGGAGACCGGTACCTCGGGTTCCTTTGTCAAGGCCTTGGCCATGGGGGCCGACGCGGTCATGCTGGGCACGCCCCTGGCCAAGGCTACGGAGGCTCCCGGCCAGGGCATGCACTGGGGGGCCGAGGCTCATCATCCCGAACTGCCAAGGGGCCGCAGGGTCCAGGTCGGCCAGGTGGGGAGCTTGGAGCGCATACTCTTCGGTCCCAGCGACCGCACCGACGGCAGTCTGAATCTGATCGGGGCACTTCGCCGGGCCATGGCTTCCACCGGTTATGTGGATGTCAAGAACTTCCAGAAGTGCCGTGTGGCAGTGACCCCCGGCCCCCGCTGCTGAGCAGAATAGGGCATTCACGGTCCAGTTATCCACAATCCGCATAAAGGCCGGTTCAGGTTGACCACATTCCTGAACCGGCCTTTACAATCCCTCTGTGCATTCCTACTCTGGACGTAATCGCTGTCGTTGCGTCGGTTGCCCAGTGCGCCTCGCCGGCATGGGAGGGGGGACAAGCACATCGGAGTGCGAGGAGAGAAGTATGACGGAGTATATGGATCTGGCACCGGTCTGGGATCAAGATCAAGCAACCGAAGAGTCGGCAGGACAGGAGAATGGCGGTTGGTGGCCGTCTACCTGTACACAGGTGCCGCTGGGACTTGGCGACATCAATCTGACCGTGCGAACGGTCAACTTCATCCGGCCTGGGGATGCTGCCGGGCATGAGGGTCTGTCTGCGGATCTCAAGCGTATTCTTGTCAATCTGTGCGCCTTGGCATCCAGGGTCTTCGATGTGTTGCGGGGTCGTTTGCCTATGAAGAGCCTGGACCGTGTGCTCAACCGCGTCTGCATGGAGCGATTGGCCCTGCTGGCCCAGTTGCTGCGGGATCGGCATCTGGGCATGGTCCGCACAGCGGATCACGTCGGCATGACATACCTGCCGTTGATTCCTAAACTGGTCGAGCTCTACCGCGTAGACCGTGACCGGTACGAAACCACCATCGGATTTCTGGTCGGCGAGCGCACAGTGCTGACCAACCTGATCGTCGCCAGAAGCGGTTCGCGCTGGGTTTGCGTCCGCTTCGACATGGGTTAGGCGGCGGCTTTGGCGGGGTGACCCATATGATGGTGGGTATGTTGCGTGAATATACGGTCGAGCTTCAACACCCGACGACGGACAAGGACACCATCTATTCACTCCTGGCAAAACGCACCGCCCGCGATCCTGAGGAGCTGGTTGCCCAGTGGCAGGATCCCATGACCAGAAACTGGCACGATGTCAAGGCAGGGCAGATGTCCGCACGGGTACGCGCCGTGGCCAAGGGCTTGATGGCCCTGGGCGTGGAAAAGGGCAGTACCGTGGTCATCTACGCCTCCACCAGTTACGACTGGGGGGTCACAGACTTCGCCTGCGCTGCCATCGGGGCGGTCTCTGTGCCCATCTATGAGACCGACTCGCCCAACCAGGCCCAGAAGATCGTCCAGGATGTGGACTGTGTCCTGGCCTTTGCCGGCGACTCTGAGCACGCGCAGATCCTGGAGCAGGTCCGGGGGTCCTCGCCCAAGCTCAAGTACGTCTTCAATTTCGAAGCCGGGGGCTTGAACGCCGTCAGTGAATTCGGCCAGGGGATAGAAGACGAGCGCCTGGATCAGGCCATCGCCCAAGTCAAGGCCGACGATCTGGCCACCATCGTCTACACTTCGGGTTCAACTGGGGAGCCCAAGGGCGCCATGCTCTCCAACCGGAACTTCGTCCACATCGTCTTCGTGGGCTGGGATGTGCTCTACCACATGCTGGCGGCGCCCTCCCGCCTGATGCTCTTCCTGCCCCTGGCCCACTGCTTCGCCCGCTACATCCAGTATGTGGCCATCGGCGCTCAGGGCGTGGTCGGATACGTCTCCAACGCCAAGCACCTGCTGACCGACCTGCGCACCTTCCGGCCCACCTATCTGCTGGGCGTGCCCCGCGTCTTCGAAAAGGTCTACAACGCCGCCTCGCAGAAGGCCGGCACAGGCTTGGCCGGCAAGGTCTTCGCCAAGGCCACCAAGCACTTCATCAAGTGGTCCAAGGACGAGCAGGAGGGGAACGGTCATTCGCTGTTTACCCGCCTGGCCCACGCTTTCTATACCAAGACCGTCGGCAACACGATCGAGTCCGCCCTGGGCTCCAACCTGAGCTACCTGGCCTGCGGCGGCGCGCCCATGAATGCCGACCTGGCCCACTTCTTCAACGGGATCGACGGCATCACCTTCATTCAGGGCTACGGGATGACCGAGACGGCGGCCCCCTGCATCGTCAACTTCGAGGACGCCAATGAGGTAGGGTCGGTCGGCCGCCCTGGCTCGGGCATTACGGTCAGGCTGAGCGACGACGATGAGCTCCTGGTCAAGGGCCCCAGCGTCTTCATGGGCTATTACCACCAGCCCGAGCTTGATTCCACCGTGCTCGATAAGGACGGCTGGCTGCACACCGGAGATCTGGCCCAGATCGACGACCAGGGCTTCGTCTTCATCACTGGCCGCAAGAAGGACGTCATCATCACCGCCGGCGGCAAGAACGTGAGCCCGGCGCCTTTGGAGGATGTCATCAGCACCTGCCCCATAGTCTCCCAGGCCGTGGTCGTGGGCGACGGCAGGCCCTTTGTGGGCGCCTTGGTCACCCTGGATGCCGGGATGCTGAAGTCCTGGCTGACCTCCCAGGGTCTGGACGCTGACATGAGCATGGAGCAGGCCAGCCATAACGAGGCCATCCATGCCTTCATCCAGCAGTATGTGGACAAGGCCAACTGCAACGTCTCGCGGGCCGAGTCGGTGCGCAAGTTCCTGGTGCTGGACAAGGACTTCAGCCAGGAGGACGGCACCCTGACCCCCAGCCTGAAGGTCGTGCGCCCCGAGGTGCTCCGCCAGTATGCCGAACTCGTGGACAAGGTCCTCTATGCCCCCAGGACGCCGGCCAAGCCGGCCGCCAAGGAGAACGACATCGTCAGCAGGGCTCGGACCACCATGAGCGACTCCCTGGCCAGCATGACCGGACGCATGCGTGATGTCCGCCAGGAGGAGGAAGCGGCACCAGAGGACGAGAAGGACGGCCGCGACGGCCGGGATGACGAGGAGTAAGCAGTGGCGATTCGTACAATCAGAGTGGTTCCAGATCCGGTTTTGCGCACACCCTGCGATCCAGTGACCAGCATCACCCCGGCTGTGCGCAGTCTGGTGCGTGACCTGGTGGACACTGTTGACGACCCGGGCCGGGCCGGCCTGTCGGCCAACCAGATCGGCGTGGGCCTGCGTGTCTTCTCCTACAACATCGGCGGCAAGGTGGGCTACATCATCAATCCGGTCATCGACAAGACCTCCGGCGAGCAGTATGGCGAGGAGGGGTGCCTGTCCCTGCCCAACCTCTGGTATCCGACCAGGCGGGCCGACTACGCCCGAGCCCACGGCATCGACTTGGACGGCAAGACGGTGACTCTTGAAGGCCATGGCATCATGGGGCGGATGATCCAGCACGAGTGCGACCACCTGGACGGCCATGTCTATGTGGATCGGCTGGAGAGCGACGTTCGCCGCAAGGCCATGCAGCAGCTCAGATCAGCCAGGTAGGCAGAGGGCGAACGCGATACCCGAGGTCATTGGCCTCGGGTATCATGGTAATTCGGCGTGTCATTGCGCAGGTCTGCTGTCACGGGCGGGCAAGCGCACCAAGAGTATTCCCGAACGCACGCCGCAAATTCGCGCCATGTCCGCGACGTCCTGTGTCGGTCGGCTCCTCGGAGTTGCACGCAGGTGCACATGGCCAGGCAATAACCGACAATGAAAGGTACGGACATGGCACAGATCACCATGAGCGAAATGCTGAAGGCCGGCGTCCACTTCGGACACCAGACCCGTCGTTGGAACCCCAAGATGAAGCAGTACATTTTGATGGAGCGCAACGGCATCCACATCATCAACCTCTTCAAGTCGCTCGGTCTGATCGACAAGGCCTATGACTTTATCAAGCAGACCGTGGCCCACAACGGCACCGTGCTCTTCGTGGGGACCAAGAAGCAGGCCCAGGAGGCCATCAAGGCCCAGGCCACCCGGGTGAACATGCCTTACGTCTCCGAGCGCTGGCTGGGCGGCATGCTGACCAACTTCCAGACCGTGACCAAGCGGGTCGGCCGCTTGAAGGAACTGGAGGAGATGGACTTCGACGACGTGCACGGCTCGGGGCTGACCAAGAAGGAGCTCCTGCTCCTGCGGCGCGAGAAGGACAAGCTGGAGCGCCAGCTGGGCGGCATCCGCAACATGAACCGCACCCCTTCGGCCCTGTTCGTGGTCGACATCAACAAGGAGGCCCTGGCCGTCTCCGAGGCCAACAAGCTGGGCATTCCGGTGGTGGCCCTGGTGGACACCAACACGGATCCTGAGCTCGTCACCTACCCCATTCCAGCCAACGACGATGCCATTCGCGGCGTCGAGCTGCTGACCAGGCTGATGGCCGATGCCGTGGCCGACGGTCTGCTGGAGCGCTCCGGCAAGGCCGCCAAGACCGAGGAGGCCTCCGACCAGCCCATGGCCGAGTGGGAGAAGAACCTGCTGGAGAACAAGGACGGACAGCCGCAGGAGCAGGCCCAGGAGACCGCCCAGGCTCCCCAGGCCGAGCAGCCTGCGCAACCGCAGCAGGAGACCCCCGCTGCTGATCAGGCCGCCTGAAATCTGGCGTCTAGATAGGAGAGTTTCATGGCAAAAATCACCGCTGCACTGATCAAGGAGCTGCGTGATCAGACCGGCGCCGGCATGATGGACGTCAAGAAGGCCCTGACCGAGGCTGAGGGCGACATGGCCCGCGCCAAGGAGATCATCCGCGCCACCGGCATCCAGGCCGCAGGCGCCCGTGAGGGCCGCAAGGCTCAGGAGGGCCTGATAGCCTCCACCGTCGTCGAGGGCGGACAGGGCCAGATCGGCTATGCCGTCGAGCTCAACTCCGAGACCGACTTCGTGGCCAAGACCCCTCAGTTCATCGAGTTCGGCCAGGAGGTCATCGACGACGTGGCCAAGGCTGATGCCTCCAACGCCGAGCAGGTCGATGCCGCTCCATCTAAGTCGGGCACCGTCAAGGAGACCGTTGAGGAGGCCGGCGCGCTCTTCCATGAGCACGTCAAGGTCGGCCAGGTGGCCCGGGTCGAAGGTCCCCGTGTGGAGATCTACGCCCACCGCAAGTCCGTGGAGATGCCCCCCTCCATCGTGGCCATGATCGCCACTGACGAGGCCGGCGCCCAGGTGGCCCATGAGGTGGCCCTGCAGATCTCCGCCATGAGCCCCAAGTGGCTCAGCCGCAAGGATGTGCCCGCCGACGTGGTGGAGTCCGAGCGCCGCGTGGCCACCGAGAAGTCCCAGGCCGAAGGCAAGCCTGAGAAGATCATTCCCAAGATCGTCGAGGGGCGCCTGAACGCCTTCTTCAAGGAGACCGTCCTGCTGGAGCAGCAGTACGTCAAGGACACCTCCAAGACCATCGGCGACCTCTTCAAGCAGGCTGGCGGCAAGGCCCTGGCCTTCGCCCGTCTCGAGGTCGGCAAGGGCGACGAGGAGTAGTCGGTAGTCCAGCAATGTCTTGGGTCGTCTCGTCCGATCCTGTCTGAGGGATAGACAGACGGCCGGCATTGATGATGACTGACGATAGGGGAGTGGCTTTCGCGGCCGCTCCCCTTCTTTCGTCCTGGGCCTATCACATCAGCCTGCTCAAGGAGGGGTTGTCGCCCAGCCTCGATACCCTATTAGCGGCGTATTCCGCCCGTCATCATGTCTGGAGAAAGGGTTTTTATGACCGGATCCGATTCAGCGCAAAACCCAGCATCGCCTCGTCGTGTGCTGCTCAAGCTCTCCGGAGAGGCCTTCGGGGGAGGCGAGGTCGGCATCGACGTTCAGGTGGTCAAGCGGGTGGCCAAGGAGATCGTCCAGGCGGTGCAGAGCGGCGTTCAGGTGGCCATCGTGGTAGGCGGCGGCAACTTCTTCCGCGGAGCCGAGCTCAGCCAGGCCGGAATCGAACGCTCGCGCGGAGACTACATGGGCATGCTGGGCACGGTCATGAACTGCCTGGCCCTGCAGGACTTCCTGGAGCAGGATGGGCAGGCCACCAGGGTGCAGACAGCCATCACCATGGGCCAGGTTGCCGAGCCCTACATCCCGCTCAAGGCCATCCGTCACCTGGAGAAGGGACGCGTGGTCATCTTCGGCGCCGGATCCGGCATGCCGTACTTCTCAACCGACACCGTCTCCATCCAGCGGGCCCTGGAGATTCATTGCGTCGAGGTCCTCATGGGCAAGAACGGCGTGGACGGCGTGTACACGGCTGATCCCAACAAGCAGGCTTCTGCGCGCATGTTCACCAATCTGAGCTACCAGCGGGCCTTGGTGGACAATCTGGCCGTCATGGACGCGGCAGCGCTGTCCATGGCCAGGGACAACGACATGCCCATCCGCGTCTTCGGACTGGAGGGTGAAGGCAACGTGACCGGAGCGCTCAAGGGCCAGCGCCTGGGCACCTTGGTCCACGGCGGTTCTGATCGTACCCTGTGACCGGCTGCGGGCACACCCCGCGCCGCTTGGCCCCAGTGGCCCCATGGCCGTAGAGTATAAGAATGACGGACCTCGCGCGCACAGGCGGATGGTCCATACAGCAAGGAGCAGATCATGACCACAGTGGTGGACCAGGCCGGAAGGCAGATGGACAAGAGCATCGAGGCGACCAAGGAGAACTTCTCGGGAATCAGGACCGGGCGTGCCAACCCCTCCTTCCTCAACGACATCATGGTGGAGTATTACGGCACACCCACCCCCATCAAGTCCTTGGCATCCATCGGCGTCCCGGAGCCCCGTACGCTGGCTGTCACCCCCTTCGACCCCTCCCAGGCAGGCGCGGTCGAGAAGGCCATCCGCGATTCGGACCTGGGCGTCAACCCCAGCCGTGACGGCAACGTCATCAGGGTCACCATGCCCGAGCTGACTGAGGAACGCCGCCGGGACTATGTCAAGCTGGCCAAGACCAAGGCCGAGGAGGGCAAGGTGGCCGTCCGCAACATCCGGCGCAAGGTCAAGGAGGAGCTGGAGTCCAAGGTCAAGGATGGCGACCTGGGCGAGGATGAGGGCAACCGGCTGCAGAAGGAGCTGGAGACCGTCACCAAGCAGAAGAACGACATGATCGACCAGCTCCTGGACGCCAAGGAAAAGGAGATCCTCGAGGTCTGATCCGCCTGGGGAGGATCCACACTTCATGAGTACTAAGGAAAGCTCCGCCGAGAAGGCAGGTCAGGATGCCGTCGCAACCCTGAACAAGCGGACCGGGCGCAACATGCCGCAGGCGGTGGCCACTGGCGCGCTTCTGGTGGTCATCATCCTGGCCTGCATCCTGGTGCGCATCGACGCATTCATCTACCTGATTGTGATTTTCATGACCCTGGGGCTTTGGGAGCTCAGGGTGGACTTTGCCACGGCGGGCCTGCATATACCGGTGGTCGAGCTCTGGATCTGCTCGGCGGCCACCATGCTGGTTTCCTTCTATGCGCCGGACCATGTCGCAGTTATGACCGCCGGAGTTCTGGTCACTGCCCTGGTCGGGGCTCTTGCGGCCACCCGCAACCATCGCCTGGGCGGTCGTCTGGCCAAGGCGGTGAATGCCAAGCTCTCGGGCAAGGACGCGCAGACCATGGCCGATGCCTCCTACGGTGCTGCAGAGCAGGGGAGCCGGTCCAGCAGCCTGGCCAATGTGGGCGTCACCCTCCTGACCGTTGTCTACATCACCCTCCTGGCCTGTCTGATAACCCTGCCCACCACCTTCGGCGGGCATCCTGCAGCACATGCCTTCATGGTGATTTTCCTGCCTGCCTTAAGCGACATCGGCGGTCTTCTTTTTGGTTCGCTCTTCGGCAAGCACAAGATTTCGCCCCGCATCTCGCCCGGCAAGTCCTTGGAAGGTCTGGCCGGCTCCATGCTCTGCTGTCTGGTTGGCGCTTTGGTCATCTTCGCGGCCACCTATCCCATGGCGGATTGGGGAAGGATCTGGTGGGTCGCCCTGCTCATGGGCATCATGGTCGGAGCCACAGGCACCCTAGGGGATCTGAGCGCATCCTTGATCAAACGCGATCTGGGGATCAAGGACATGGGCCACCTGCTCAAGGGCCACGGCGGGGTGCTGGACAGGGTGGATTCCATCCTCATGTCCGCGCCCTTCATCACACTGGTTCTTTTGATTACCGGCCTGTGACCGGGATTGATGGTCGGATGACTGATACGGGATGAGGTAGAGGTATGACAGATGGCGACATGACTGGTGCCGAGCCTGAAACCGGCATCACCCCTGGTGGCAAGGATGGGGCCTTCAGGGACGTTCTAGCGGTCGACCACGCCCGGCGAGGCAAGCCGCCGCGTCACTTTACGGATATGGACCTAGAGGAGCGTCAGGAGGTCTGCGCTCAACTGGGCCTGCCGAAATTCCGGGCCTCGCAGCTGGCCAATCATTACTTCAGCCATCTGTCCACCAATCCGGACGACTTCACGGATCTTCCTGCGGCCAGCCGCCAGGATGCCGCACACCGCTTCTTTCCTGAACTGATAGCCCCGGTCACCGTCCAGAAGGCGGATCAGGGGACGACCATCAAAACCCTCTGGGAGCTCTTCGACGGGTCCAGGATCGAGTCCGTGCTCATGCGCTACCCTTCCAGAGCCACCCTCTGCATTTCCAGCCAGGTCGGCTGCGGCATGGGCTGCCCCTTCTGCGCTACCGGTCAGCTTGGATTGACCCGGAACATGTCGACTGGTGAGATTCTGGAACAGGTCAGGGCCGCATCCCGGATGATGAGGTCCGGACAGGTCGCCGGAGGCCCGGGGCGCCTAAGCAACATCGTCTTCATGGGTATGGGCGAGCCCATGGGCAACTACCGGGCTGTGCTTTCCGCAGTCAGGCAGATCAGCGCCCTGCCGCCCAAGGGATTCGGCATCTCGGCCAGGAACATCACCGTCTCCACGGTCGGCGTGGTGCCCGGCATCCGCAAGCTGACCAGAGAGGGGGTCCCGGTCCGTCTGGCCGTCTCCCTCCATGCCCCCAGCGACAAGCTGCGCGACGAGCTGGTTCCCATGAACCGGCGCTTCGACACCACCCAGGTCCTGGACGCGGCCCACGACTACTACCTGGCCAGCGGCAGACGGGTCAGCATCGAGTACGCCCTGATGCGCGGCATCAACGACCAGGCCGAGCATGCCCGTCTTCTGGCCAAGCGCCTCAACCACTACGGGGACGACTGGGCGCATGTCAACCCCATACCCCTGAATCCGATTGAGGGGTCTCGCTGGACAGCCTCCAAGCCCGAGGACGAGCAGCGCTTCCTGGACATTCTCCACAAGGCCGGCATCACTGCAACCATGAGGGACACCCGCGGATCGGACATCGACGGCGCCTGCGGGCAGCTGGCTGCAAAAGCCGTCAAGCTCCAGGCCTAATCCGGTATTCTGCAATCAACATGCCATAGTGTGGACATGCCATGGTCTTCGGGCACTACAGAAGCTAATGTCGTGACTCAAACAAATCGGTTCAGGCAGGAAGGCGGGTCGCATGACGGTAGCGGTTCGTGTCATTCCCTGCCTTGATGTCGACCAGGGCCGGGTGGTCAAAGGCGTCCACTTCAAGAATCTGCGCGATGCAGGCGACCCGGTCGAACTGGCTTCCGCCTACTACCAACAGGGCGCCGACGAACTGACCTTTCTGGATGTGACCGCTTCGGGCAGCGGGCGAGCCACCATGGCGGACCTGGTCAAGAGCACTGCCGACCAGATTTTCATTCCGCTGACCGTGGGTGGAGGCGTGCGCACCCCGCAGGATGTCGACACCCTCCTGCGGTCAGGGGCCGACAAGGTCGGCATCAACACGGCAGCCATTGCCAATCCGCAGGTCATCGGCGACATCGCCCAGCGGTTCGGTCGCCAGGTCCTGGTGCTCTCGGTCGATGCCCGCCGATCCGATGCCCAGGGCATTACCTCAGGATATGAGGTGACCACCATGGGCGGCCGCCAGTCCACCGGCATCGATGCCATCGGCTGGGTCAAGCAGGCCCAGAAGCTCGGAGCCGGCGAGATCCTCCTCAACTCCATGGATGCGGACGGCACCCGTCAGGGATTCGATCTGGAAATGATCGCCGACGTGCGCAAGGCCGTTTCCCTTCCCCTTATCGCCAGCGGTGGCGCAGGCAAGGCCGCCGATTTTCCTCCAGCTGTCAAGGCCGGGGCCGATGCGGTCCTGGCGGCTTCCGTCTTCCATTTCGGCCAGGTGTCCATCAAGGATGTCAAGCAGGCGCTCCATGCGGCCGGGTACCCGGTTCGATGGCAGGCCTGAACCAATCCCGCAGATAATTCGACACCGCATGCTGCATGGCGTTTGCTGGCCATGTTGGCAGCCATCGTGAAACCATACCCATACCTGAAACAATCAACCGGCAGGGATATGTCGGACAAATCAGCTGAATCAAATAGATGAATCAAATAGATGAATCAAGGAGAATGAGGATCAATGTCACAGTCTTCGAAGGACCAGGAAGCACGTTTGGAGCCGAGCATAGCGGCCAGGCTGAAGAAGGATGCCAAGGGACTTGTGGCCGCTGTGGTCCAACAGTATGACAGCCGTCAGGTGCTCATGGTCGGATACATGGATGAGGAGGCCTTGAGACGGACCCTGACCACGGGAAGGGTCACCTTCTGGTCCCGCTCCAGGCAGGAATACTGGCGCAAGGGAGACACCTCCGGGCATGTCCAATACGTCAAGGCAGTCAGCATCGACTGCGACGGGGACGCCTTGCTTATCGAAGTCGACCAGGTGGGGGCGGCCTGCCACACCGGACACAGGTCGTGTTTTGAAGCCGGAGGACCCTTGCCAGCGGTGCAGGGCAACCGCACGCAGGCGCAAATGCAGAGCCAGGAAGGGTAGTCCAATGCAGAAAGACGCTAAGGTTGTGACAGGGAATACACAGGAAACTGGAGGGAAGGGCTCTATGACCGTCTTGGATGAACTGGTGGCCGGCGCCGTGGAGGATGCTAGGGGCCGGGTACAGAAGATTCCCTTGGAAAGCCTCAAGCAACAGGTCAGGAGCATGAAGCGCAAACCTCTGGATGCCGCCCGGCTGCTCAGGGAGAGCGTCGGCATTCCGATCATCGCGGAAATCAAGCGCGCCTCGCCCTCCAAGGGGTATCTTGCCGACATCAAAAATCCCGCCGCCCTGGCCCGGCAGTATGCCAACGGGGGCGCCTCGGCCATATCGGTCCTGACCGAGGGCAGGCGCTTCCTGGGATCCTTGGAGGATCTGCGGCAGGTCAGACAGGCCGTGGGCATTCCCGTTCTCAACAAGAACTTCATCGTCTCCGACTACCAGGTCTGGGAGTCCAGGGCCAACGGGGCCGATATGATCCTGCTGATTGTGGCGGCCTTGGATGACACACGTCTCAAGCACCTGCTCGACCTGGCCGGGAGCCTGGGCATGACCGCCCTGGTCGAGACCCATGATCGCCAGGAGATCGAGCGGGCCATTGCGGCCGGCGCCAGGGTGATCGGCATCAACGCCCGGAATCTGAAGGACCTGAGCGTTGACGTTGACCAGTATGCCCGCCTGGCTTCCAACCTGCCCAAGGATGTGGTCAAGGTGGCCGAGTCCGGAGTGTTCGGCACGGTCGAGCTGGAGCGGTACGCCCGGGCCGGGGCCGATGCGGTCCTGATAGGAGAAGGTCTGGTCACCTCACAGGACCAGGAGGGTACCGTTCGCTTGCTGGTTCAGGCTGGCCACCGCTTCAAGGCAGCCGAGGCCAGGCCCCTCTCAACCCATGACGGTCCCTATTTCGGCCCCTATGGCGGACGTTTCGTCCCTGAGGCCCTGGTGGGCGCCCTCGACGAGCTGGAGCGTGTCTACAAGGAGGCCAAGGCCGATCCGGCCTTCCGTGAGGAGCTGAACAGACTCAACCGGGTCTATGTGGGGCGTCCCTCGGCCCTGACGCCGGCGCCTCGGTTCGCCAAGCTGATCGGCGATCGGGTCGGCGGCCAGGTCAGGGTCTTCCTGAAAAGGGAGGACCTGAACCACACGGGCGCCCACAAGATCAACAACGCCCTGGGTCAGGGGCTCCTGGTCAAGCGCATGGGCAAGACCCGGGTCATCGCGGAGACCGGCGCCGGCCAGCACGGCGTGGCCACGGCCACGGTCTGTGCCCTCCTGGGCTTCAAGTGCCGAATCTACATGGGGCAGATAGACGCCCGCAGACAGGCCCTGAACGTGGCCAGGATGCGGATGCTGGGAGCCGAAGTCGTCGAGGTGACCACCGGGACCAGGATCCTTAAGGACGCTATCAACGAGGCTCTGCGCGACTGGGTGACCAACGTGGAGACCACCCACTACCTGCTGGGCACGGTTGCCGGCCCCCACCCCTTCCCGACCATCGTCAGGGACTTCCAGAAGATCATCGGCGAAGAGGCATCCGCACAGCTGTCCGCATACGGCATCGACCATCCCGACGGGGTTGTGGCCTGCGTCGGCGGGGGTTCCAACGCCATCGGCATCATGAACACCTTCCTGGACGATCCACGGGTCTCCCTTTACGCATATGAGGCCGGCGGGGACGGGCCCAAGTCCGGCAAGCACGCCATCCGCCTGTCGCCAGGCACCGGTCAGATCGGCGTCTTCCAAGGGACCAAGTCCTATCTGCTGGAGGACGACCAGGGCCAGACCATGGACACCTACTCCATTTCCGCCGGCCTGGATTACGCCTCAGTGGGGCCTGAGCATGCCTGGCTGCACGACATGGGCCGGGTCAAGTATGACTATGCAACCGATAAGGAGGCCATGCAGGCTTTCAGCGACCTCTGCCGGACCGAGGGCATCATCCCTGCCCTGGAGTCCTCGCACGCCTTGGCCGGAGCCAGCAAGGCGGCCACCGACCTTTTGCGCAAGGGAATCAGAAATCCTGTCATTCTGATCAACATCTCGGGCAGGGGCGATAAGGATGTAGCCACGGCGGGCAGATGGTTCGGCTATCTGTCCGAGCAGGAGGCCAGCGCTTTGGAAGCCCAGGCCGGGCACAGCGGAAGCGATCAAGCAGAAGAGGAGGCCCGATGATGGTCAACCAGCAATGGCAGTGGCAGAAAGCGCCCGCCCAGCCTGTCCAACCCCAGTCTGTGCAATCCCAGCCTGTCCAGCCTAAGGGTTTCAGCCGCACGGCCAGCCCGGTGGCGTCCACGCTGCAGGCCCTCCGCCAAGAGGGCAGGCCGGCATTCATCGGGTACTTCCCCTACGGATTCCCTGACGTGCCCACATCCTTGGAGGCCATGCGGGTCATGGTGAAAAGCGGGGTCGACATCCTCGAGATCGGGCTGCCCTACAGCGACCCGGTCATGGATGGCCCGGTCATCCAGGCGGCCAGCAAGTGTGCCATCGACAATGGCGTCAAGGTCGAGGGTGTCTTCGACGCGGTCCGCCAGGTCCAGGCGGACGGTGCCAGGGCTCTGGTCATGAGCTACTGGAATCTGATCATGCATCACGGAGTGGCAGACTTTGCTCAGCGCATGGCCGAGGCCGGAGGGTCCGGGCTGGTCACCCCGGATCTGATCGTCGACGAATCCGGGGAATGGATAGAGCAGTCGGACCGGTATGGTCTTGACCGGGTCTATCTGGTCTCGCCCGACTCCACTGATGCACGTCTGCAGATCACCTCCCGTGCGGCCAGGGGCTTCGTCTACGCGACCTCACGGATGGGCGTGACCGGCGAACGCACCAGCATGTCCAACTCGGCGCAGAACCTGGTGGCGAGAGTCAGGCAGGCTGGAGCCCCTTATGTCTGCGTGGGCATCGGGGTGTCTACCGCCCAGCAGGCCTCTCAGGTCGGCGCCTACGCGGACGGGGTCATCGTCGGCTCGGCCCTGGTCCACTGTCTTCTGGATGACGAGGGCAGGCCACGAAAGGATCGCAGAAAGGCACTGGAGTCCCTGGCTGAGGTTTGCTCCGACCTGCGTTGGGGCATCTCCCAGGCCAGGAAGTGAGTGGGGCTGTAAGGCCCAGGGGCTAGATTGGGGCTTTATGACGCTTGCCTACATTCCATCGCCGGGAATATCCAGCTTCCATCTGGGGCCGGTCACCATCAGGTTCTATGCGCTGACCATGCTTCTGGCCATCATCGTGGCCGCCTGGATCACGGCCAGGCGCTGGAAGAAGGAGGGTGGCCGGACCGACCAGATTCTGGACATCGCCATCTGCGCGGTACCGGCCGGAATCGTCGGCGCAAGGCTCTACCACGTCATCACCACCCCTGAGCGGTATTTCGGAGCTGATGGCAATCCAGCCGATATTCTGCGCATCTGGCGTGGCGGTTTGGGCATCTGGGGTGCAGTCCTCCTGGGAGCACTGGCAGCCTGGGCCTGGTGCCGTCACAAGAATTACCCGACCGCCCTGCTGGCCGACAGTGTGGCCCCTGCCCTTCTGGTGGCTCAGGCCATCGGGCGGCTGGGCAACTGGTTCAACCAGGAGCTCTACGGGGCCCCCACCACGCTGCCCTGGGGGCTGAAGATCGATGCGGCAGGTTCCGCCATCGGCAGCAGCGAACAGTGCTATGACGGGGCCACTTGCCCGACCGGCACCCTCTTCCAACCCACATTCCTCTATGAGATGATCTGGAACCTGATCGGCGCGGCCCTCCTGGTCTGGATCGGCCACAAGGCCGTGAACGTGCTCAAGGCCGGCTCCCTCTTCGCCCTCTATGTCATGTGGTACACCCTGGGGCGCACCTGGATCGAGGCCCTTCGCATCGACTTCGCCCACGAATTCCTGGGGGTCAGGGTCAACGTCTGGGTGTCCATGACGGTCTTCTTCCTGGCGGCTGCAGCCTTCGTCCTCATAGCGCGCAAGGGCAAGCCGACCTCCCTGCTGTCCGAAAAGCTGCGGACCATCACCGAGCTTGAGGTGCGTCAGGAATCCGAGGCCCGGAGCAAGTAGGACAGGGGTCGGCTATCCAAGGGCCGGCAGGTGTGCAATTGGGCCACAAACCGGTGCCGCCGGTCTTCCGTACAACATAGAATAATCTCCATGAGCATTCAGATAGCACCCAGCATTCTTTCCGCCGATTTCGCCAACTTGGAGCGGGATCTCAAGGCTATTGCCAATGCCGATATGGTTCACGTGGATGTGATGGACCACCATTTCGTTCCCAACCTGACGCTTGGCGAGCCTGTGGTGGAGCGCATCTGCCAGGTGACCGACCTGCCGGTGGATGTGCATCTGATGATCGAGGACCCCGACCGCTGGGCCCCGGAATTCGCCAAACTGGGTGTCGCCTCCGTCACCTTCCACACCGGAGCCGTCCATGCCCCGGTCCGTCTGGCCCGCCAGCTGCACGACATGGGGGTCAAGGCCTGCTTGGCCGTGCGCCCTGCCGAACCTGTGGAGCCGATCTTCGACATTCTCGATGAGTTCGACATGATTCTGGTCATGACCGTGGAGCCAGGATTCGGCGGCCAGAAGTTCCTGGACAATCAGATGCCCAAGACCCGCCGCCTGCGTGACCAGATAACCGCCCGCGGCCTGAACACCCACATCCAGGTCGATGGCGGGGTGAGTCCCACCACGGCTCCCATCGTGGCAGAGGCTGGAGCTGATGTCCTGGTGGCAGGCTCCGCGGTCTACGGTGCTGACGACCCGGCCAAGGCCATTGACCAGATCCGGCAGGCCGCGCAGGTAAGCTACAAGGACTGACAGGTTTTGCAGGAAGAATGGAGATAGCCAGATGAAGACCTTCGATGGGTTGTTTGAGGAGCTCACGACCAAGGCCAAGGAGCGCCCAGAAGGATCCTTGACTGTTGAAGAGCTGGACAAGGGCACGCATTTCATCGGCAAGAAGATCAATGAAGAGGCCGGAGAGACCTGGATCGCCGCTGAATATGAGGGCAAGGAACGGACGGCCGAGGAGATGAGCCAGCTGCTGTACCACATCCAGGTCATGATGATCGATCGAGGCATCACCCTGGAGGATGTCTACAGGTATCTGTGACCTCAAATCATATCCCGTTGTAGATTCGCTTCCGCAATTAGGAGGTTGCCGTGTTGAAGGTCGCGGTGCCCAATAAGGGCATGTTGTCCCAGCCCGCATGGAGGCTGCTGTCAGAGTCAGGCTATCGTCTGCGTTCCAATGACCGGCAACTGGTGGTCGATGACGTCGACAACGACATCCAGCTCTTTTACTTAAGGCCCAACGATATAGCGGTCTATGTCGG
Organism: Bifidobacterium sp. ESL0820; assembly: GCF_052606235.1. Taxonomy (NCBI): domain Bacteria; kingdom Bacillati; phylum Actinomycetota; class Actinomycetes; order Bifidobacteriales; family Bifidobacteriaceae; genus Bifidobacterium; species Bifidobacterium sp. ESL0820. The sequence goes on along the minus strand of NZ_CP199594.1, from coordinate 629,716 downwards.
CTTGGGGACCATTGATCTGGGCATCACCGGGCGTGACCTGCTGCTCAATTCCGGAACCAGGGCCGTCGAGGTCATTGAGCTGGGATTCGGCGCATCCACATTCAGATTCGCCGCTCCGGAAGCCAGTGCTATCAACACCTTGCAGGACGTGGACGGCAAACGGATCGGCACTACCTTCGACCGGCTTCTTGAGGACTACCTGACCAGCAAGGGACTCAAGGCCGAACTGATCCACTTGGACGGCGCAGTGGAGTCCTCAGTCCAGCTCGGGGTAGCCGACCTGATCGCCGATGTGGTCTCCACCGGCACCACCCTGCGCAACGCCGGGCTTCGGGTCTTCGGCGATCCCATTCTGAAATCGGAGGGGATTCTCATCAGATCACCCCGTCTGGATCCAGATGATGAGCGGTTGGCGGTCATGTCCCGCAGGCTGGAGGGTGTGCTGACAGCCCGCCGCTATGTACTGATGGATTATGACATCCCGGTAGAGCGCGTAGCCATGGCCGTGGGCATCACGCCCGGCTATGAGTCGCCGACAGTATCCTCCCTGCACGACAAGCAGTGGGCGGCAGTCAGGGCCATGGTTCCTAGGGACCAGGTGAACAACCTCATGGACCGCCTCTATGGGATCGGTGCGCGTGCCATCCTTGTAACTGCCCTTCAAGCTTCTAGAATGTAGTCGGATGGCACTGATTGATCGAATTTCACGCAGCAGGTACAGCCCTGAGCCACGGTCGGTGATTCTCACCGTACCCAATGTCATCAGCCTGCTTCGTATCCTCTCCATACCTCTTATTGCCTATCTGGTGGCCAACCGTCATCTGATCATTTCCTTGGTGGTCATGCTGATTTCGGCCCTTTCAGACGGTGTGGATGGGATCATTGCCCGCAGGTTCAACCAGGTCAGCAAGCTGGGGCAGATCCTGGACCCGGTTGCCGATCGGCTGCTGATTCTCTGTTCCGTCCTTGCCCTGAGCATCGCCTCCATACTCCCATGGTGGCTTCTGGCCCTAGTCGGTGCCCGGGATGTGCTCATGGGTCTGTTGGTTTTGGCGCTGGCCCAGCATGATTATGGCCCCTTGCCGGTGCACTTCGCTGGCAAGACCGGAACGGCCGTGCTCATGCTGGCCATACCGGCCCTGATTTTTGCGGATGTGGGCACTTCAGCCTTCTTCCGTTTCTTCCACCTGGTGGCTCTTGCGGCTGTCATCTGGGGGGTTGGCCTTTACTGGCTGGCAGGGCTGATCTACGCACGTCAGGGCATCGGGCTGCTTCGTCAGGACCGCCATCATGACTGAACCGCAGATGACCCCCCAATCCTTCCCCGTGCCGCCTGACCGTGCCTTGATTCACCGCCGGGCGGCTTTTTCGCATTCCAGCGCAGGTCTGGAACGCCACTATGTGGACCAGGAAAGCTCGGAGCCCGCCCAGGAGTCCATGCGTCGGCGCATGGCTGATGAGTCTCTGAGGCTGATTGACGACCTGACCAACCGTCCCATGGACCCCATGTTCGAGGATGCCCGTCTGCTGCCCGCTGAGCGTAGATCGCCGCTGAGCGTCTGGGTCAATCGGATACTGGTCTTCGTCATTTGCGTGCTGGTCGGCCTGGCGGGCACGGGTATCGTTCAGGTGTTGCACCGGGATCCGCGTCAGAAGGTACGCGAGAAGCTCATCTCCCAGGTGGAGGGGGTCAGCAAGCGTGCCAATGACCTCAACAGTCAGATATCGGACCTTAACGGCAATATCGACACGCTCTCGGCTCAGGAGGGCGGCCAAGGGCAGAACAGCACGCAGACCGCTGACGATCTGACCAACGGCACCAGCAAGGTGCAGGGGCAGGGCGTCGTCATCACCCTGGCCAACCCCATTGCCTCCAAGGATTCCCGGGACAATGCCGATCAGATCAAACTGCTCACCGACCAGGACCTGCAGTGGTTCCTGACCAAGCTTTGGTCTGCTGGGGCCGAAGCCATTGCCATCAACGGCAATAGAATAGGAACACAGACATCAGTGCGTACGGCCGGTCAGACCATTTTGGTGGGGACCACCTCGATCGAGTCACCCTACAAGATCGAAGCCATCGGCGATCAAGGCGCCTTGTCCGATCTGATGGTTCGCAGCGATCTGCAGGGCCGTTTGCGGGACCTGAAGAAGGCGAACATCACTGTCAATGTGGCCAAACAGCGACGCCTGAGTCTGAATGCAGTGAGTTTGCCCAATCTGTCCTATGCCGGAAGGAGTCATTGACATGTCGGCAATTCTCGGCCTGATCCTAGGCGTGGTGGCGGGCATCTTCCTCAAGCCCGACATTCCCATTGTCCTGCAGCCTTATTTGCCCATCATGGTGGTGGCCGCCCTGGATGCCCTGATGGGCGCAGTCCGCTCCTACTTCGAACGCAGTTTCTCGGACCGGGTCTTCGTGGTTTCCTTCATCTCCAATGTGATCACGGCCACTCTTCTGGTCTTCCTGGGCAACCAGCTGGGCGTGGGTTCTCAGCTGTCCACGGCCGTCATTGTGGTTCTGGGCATCCGGATCTTCTCCAACGTTTCCGCTATTCGACGGTTCATTTTCAAGGGGTGAGCATATGAGACACACCCTGAGGAAGAAGCGCGACGAGGGAATGCCCAAGAGCATTCCGCCTAGGAGGCCCGGACGGGTCAGGGCTCCAGCCGACGATACGCAGACCGGTGCTTTTCCGGTGGTTCGCCGTCGGCCTCTGCGCACCCTCAATTCCAACGCCACCAGGGTCAGACTGGTTACCAGCGTCCTGGTGGCCCTTATGTGCGCCCTGTTGGGTTTCGGGTATGCGGTCCAGGTGCACAATAACCAGTCCTCCTACCAGAGTCTGTCCGAGGAGGAGCTGGTACGGGTGCTGGACGAGACCAGCAACCAGGTCGATAAGCTGGAGGAGCGCAAGAGCCAGCTCAACCAGCAGCTGACCTCCATCAAGTCAGCCGCCGACAAGCAGAAGGAGGCCGCCCGCATAGCCCAGCAGAATGAGCAGAGCAGCGGCATCCTGGCCGGACGGCTGCCTGCCCAGGGCAGGGGAGTGGTGGTAACGGTCACCGAGGACAGTGACCGGGTGGACGCCTCTACCATGTTCAATCTGATCGAAGAACTGCGCAACGCTGGCGCCGAGGTCATATCCTTCAACGATGTCCGGGTGGTTACCAGCACCTATCTGCTGGACACCCGCACCGGTCTGCAATGCGACCACGCCAAGCTGCGCAGCCCCTACATTGTCAAGGCCATCGGGGATCCGGACAGCCTGCAGAATGCCGTTCAGATCGCCGGGGGAGTGGGTTCGCGGATCAAGGTGCAGTTCCATGCGACCGTATCCGTGGAGCAGTCAAATAGTGTCAGAATCGACCAGGTTCGACGCGTGCAGGACTACCAGTATGCAAAGCCTGTAGAATAGACAATTATGACAGATCCTATTCCCACTGCGGGCGAGACGACCATCATCGGCATGCCGGCCCTGAACATTCCAGTCACCTCCAACGGTGACCGTCCACTGACCAAGGACGACCTGGAGACCATGGCGCGATTGCCTGAGGGCACAGCCCTGCTGATCTCTACCAGGGGAGCGGTGTCAGGATCGCGTTATCTGTTGGACGAGGATCAGGTCAGCGTGGGTCGCGATCCGAAGGCGGACATTCTGTTGGACGATTCGACAGTCTCCAGAGCGCACGCCATATTCGTGCGGACTGACCATGGTTTTCGGGTCGAGGATACTGGCAGCCTCAACGGCACTTATGTCAACCGCGAACGCGTGGACCAGGCCGACCTGCACAACGGCGACGAGATCATGATCGGCAAGTTCAGGCTGGTATATTTCGATAATCGGGCAGTCATCGCCAAGAACTGACAGGGGGCACGGCATGGCCGAAGAGTTGCCGACGCTGGTGCAGGGGGAACTCTTTTCGCCTGAGCAGGCCGAGGGCACGACCCGGGGCTACCGGGGAACGGTTGCGGCCAAGGTGGCCGGCATTACCTATCGGCAGCTGGATTATTGGGCCCGCAAGCGAATCGTCGAGCCGTCGATCAAGGCCTCGCACGGATCAGGCTCCCGCAGGCTCTATTCCTTCAAGGATGTGGTCATCCTGGCCGTCCTCAAACGCCTCTTGGATGCCGGTGTCAATTTGGTCAATGCCACGAACACGGTGAACTATCTTGAGCGCCGGACCGTCGGTCAACTTGAGCATGTGACTGTGGTCTGCGATGGTGATCAGGTCACAGAATGCTCAGGACCCGATCAGGTCTTTGCGCTGATGCAGTCCGGGCGTGCCGTTTTTGCTATCTCTGTGGGTGCTATCTGGCATCGTATGGATCTGGAGCTGCAGACCTGCGACCACGTGGATTTGACTACTGGACAGCTGACCCCGGGTCTGCCTGAGCGACCTATCGACGAACTGACGGCCATGCGTCTGCGCCAGCGCCTGGAGCAGCAGCACGAGCAGCGCCAGCGGGCTGCCTGATTGTCGCGATGGCGAACTGGACCAGGGGAGAAAATAACAGGTAATTTGACATAACGTACATTATCGGCTTAGTAGGTCACGATTGCGATTTTTCCGGTTTTCCAGCGATTTCACGGCAAATCAGTTATAGCCACTTGGTGAAGTTGCATTGGCCACCCGAGATCACCCGGGTGGCCAATGCAAAATGAGATACAGTTCTGGCGACTCAGTGCTGAGTCTGATTGTTGCCGAAGTACTCGTCAGCCGCTTGGCACAGTTGGTCGACCTGGTCGATGACTCGGTAGCAGCCATGGGACTCAAGTTCCCCGGGTTCGGCATAGCCCCAGCTGCATCCTAGGCAGTCCAGACCGGTTTCCAGGGCGCCATCGGCATCAGTCCAGCGGTCGCCGACCATCAGGGCACGGTCGCCGAGCGTAGCATCGAAACCAATATTCTCCAGAGCGTAGGTGATGACCTGGGCCTTGGTGATCCTTGTGGAGTCCTTGCTGGCTCCATAGACGCCATCTACCAAGGGTGTCAGACCGAAATGGTCACAGACCGGCAGAGCTTGATACTCGGGTTTGCAGGTAGCTACGGCCAGGGTCAGACCATGATTGCGCATTCGATTCAGCTGTTCGGGAATGCCGTCGAAAACCTCGGCGAGTAGACGTCCAGGAATGTGCTGGCCAGGATGTTCCGGATCCTCGAATGCTGCTATCCCGCTGTAATAGTGGCGATAGATCTGTACGCCCTTATCGATGTCCTCAGATCTGACCTTGTTGCGTCGCAACGATTCGCTGACCGCCGGTCCGATGAATCGGCGCAGCTCTGCATCTTCGGGCACGGGATAACCAAGCTCTTTGAACGTTTGCACCACGGAGGCAATAATGCCTGGATGCGAGGCTGTCAGGGTGCCGTCCAGATCCAGCAGAACCAGGCGGCGCGGTGATTTACTCATAGTCAGGGAACCATCCTTCGCGGTGCATTTTCAGGCGCTTGTCAAGCACGGCCTTGAGCTCGTCCTCCGACCGACGCTCCAGCAGCATGTCCCAGTGGGTCCTGGTCGGTTTGCCGGTCTTGCCGGACTCCTGCTCGTCATGTCCCTCAAGGTGAGCGATCTGCCCGCAGCGGCACTCCCACTCCTGCGGCACCTCAGCGCCTTCAGCCAAGGGCAGGATAGTCCGATGGCCCTTGGGGCAGACATAGGCGACCTCGCTGCGTGCAGCAAAATCCACATTCTGATCGGATTCCAGGGACTTCGCCCCAATACTCATGCCGCGAAGACTGCGCTCTGCCATGATTCCTCCATACTCGTGTCCGTCACTGCCTCCAAGCTACAGAACAGTGTTGACCTGAAACTTATTCCCTGATTGGGCCCGTGTTCACTCCACGCCGGTGTAAGCCACAATGCCGCGATTGACCTGGTCGGCGGCGATGCTGGCAGTCCTGGCCAGATGATGCCCTCCCCTGCCCAGGTAGGGCTCTACCTGGACGATCTGGGTGAGCACATCGGACAGGCGCTTGGCGTTGCGGACGAAGTCCCCCGCCGTCAGATCGCTGTCCCGCAGGATGGTGGTCAGCGAGTCGCCGCAGGCCCAGTCATAGATGGTCGGCCCCAAGCCAAAGTCGAGTTCAGGCGGCAACTCCAATCCAGCCTGATCGCAGCGTTCCTGCACCTGGGACCACTGACGCTTCATATCCTCCATGGCCTCAACCAGCCTGGGAGCTCGATATCCGGCCCTCTCCCCCGGCTGCTCCCCTACCCCACGACGGGATTCGTAGACCAGCCCGGAGACGGCCGCTGCAAGTTCAGCGGGCTCCAAATCGTTGAGGATGCCACGATCCAGGATCTCGGCAAGGCTCAGATCCTGTTCGCTGTAAACTCGCCGGAGCAGCTGCCCCTTCCGGGTCAGTCGGCAGTCGTCAGCATCCACGGGCCGGGTATAGTGCAGGTCGGCCAGAATCTGGCAGATCCTGTCGAACTGGCGCGAGACCGACCCTGTTTTGGACTCGTACTGTTCCCGGGTGCGCTGCAGCTCCTTGTCCATGCGGATCCACCGGTTCCCCCAGCGCAGGTGCTTGGGCAGGTTCGGGCATTGTCGGCAGGGATGGTTGCGCTCCTGCTCGCGCAGCTGGTCGATGTGCCGGTCAAGGTCTCGGAACGCCCGGTCGCGGGCCTTCTCGCTGGTGAACCTCTGCCGCTTCAGGCGGCGGCGATCGTTCTTCTGGGCTGATGAGAGGGCTGTACGGATGCGCATGAACTCGATCAGATCGCCACGGCTGCACTGGGCGGCCTTCCGGTAGTCCTCTAGGCCGCTGGTCAGGGTCTCGATGCGTTCCTCCAGCTCCGAGGCTGATCGGTTGGCCTCCCACTGAGCGAAGGAGTGGTCCAGGGTATCCCGAGCACGCGTATAGCTGGATGAGTTGAGCAGGTTGACGGCCATGTTGAAGGTGGGCCGGAAGCTGGAGTGCAGCGGGTAGACCCTTCTGCTGGACAGGGCGGCCATGGTCTTGGGACTGAAGTCCCGGTGATCGACCACTACTACATGGCCGATGTCGTCGATGCCGCGCCGGCCGGCCCGGCCGGTCAGCTGGGTGAACTCGCCGGGGGTCAGGGCCACATGGCCGGTGCCGTCGAACTTCTCCAACTTCTCGACCACGACGCAGCGGGCGGGCATGTTGATGCCCAGGGCCAAAGTCTCGGTGGCGAAGACCACCTTGAGCAGTCCTAGTTCGAACAGATGTTCGACTATCTGCCGGAAAAGGGTGACCACGCCGGCGTGATGTGCTGCAAAGCCCTGTTCCAGAGCGAAGCGGAACTGGGAGAATCCCAGCGCTTTGAGATCCTCCTTACTGAGCTGGCCGGCTGCCATGGAGTCCACGATGTGCCGTATGCGGCGGGCCTCCTCGTCGGTGGTCAGCTGCAGCCCTGCCCGGATGCACTGCTGGACTGCCTGGTCGCAGCCGGTGCGGGAGAAGATGAAGTAGATACCGGGCAGCATATCCATGAAGTCAAGCTCATCAACCACGTCGGCCCGGCTTGGACGATACCGCTCCCCCATCCGTCGCTCCGGCCTGCCGCCACGGCCATGGCGATGGTGATGCCCTTGGTCGCGGGCCTGGATGCGCTCCTGTCCGGCCTTGTCCAGCTGGGCCAGCCGGGAGACCAGGCGTGGGTTGATCTTTGGGGTCTGCCGTCCTGAGCCGTCGTGCCGATACAGGTCCAGGATCTCTGGCTCGGTGTGTCTGTCGGCCTGGACCAGGACATGCTGCTCCAGCGGCACGGGCCTGCGCTCGGAGACCACCAGATGGGTGCGTCCGCGCACCGAGGAAATCCAGTCGGAGAATTCCTCCACGTTGGATACGGTGGCCGACAGCCCCACAATGCGGGTGGAGGCCGGAAGATGGATGATGACCTCCTCCCAGACGGGCCCCCGGAAGCGGTCGGCCAGATAGTGGACCTCGTCCAGGATCACGTACTTCAGTGCCGTCAGGGTGGAGGACTGCTCATAGAGCATGTTGCGCAGGACCTCGGTGGTCATGACCACGATGTCCGCCTCCGAGTTGATGGAGGTGTCGCCGGTCAGCAGCCCCACCCGGTCCTCGCCATAGCGGTCGACCAGGTCATGGTATTTCTGGTTGCTCAGCGCCTTGATGGGGGTGGTGTAGAAGGTCTTGACATTCTGCTCCTGGGCCAGGAATACTGCGAAATCAGCCACGATGGTCTTCCCGGCGCCGGTAGGGGCAGCCACCAGGACGTTGTCGCCATCCTCCAGGGCGGTGATGGCCTCCAGCTGGAAGTTGTCCAAGGGGAAGGGCAGCTTGGACTGAAAGCGTGCTGGAGCTCCGGTCATGCGTTTGCGGTGACGACTGAAACGGGCGTAGCGTTCCGCCGGCCCCGGTTCGGATGTTGATGAATCCTGTCCGTGGTGACGATGACCTGACATGTTCCTCCAAGAATCACTGATTGAACTGCTTCCACCGCCGCCAGATGCGACCGTGGTTCCTCCTGCGTTGCTCCTTGCGCTCCAGCACCATGGCATGGGCCTGGCTGTATCGCTCGGTTGACTGCGACAGGGGCAGGGCGAAGGACGGACCCTTCGTTCTATCCGTCGCCTGGGACTGCCCTGCCGCCGGAGGTTGGGGCATGTGCCGGTTCAGATCTTCTGAGACCCGTCCTATGGAGCGGCTGGCTGCCATGGCGTGACGGATGGCGTAGACGGCTCCGCCGATCAGCATGGCCAACATGAAGATCACCAGAAGGATCCAGATCCATCCAGGCATGGAACTCCTCTCCGACCGGGACTAGTGCCGGTCCTGCTCCTTGTCGTGAGCGTCGCTGATGGTGATCTCGCGCTGGGCACGTGCCAGAATCATAGTGCGCAGGGTCTTGGGCGCCACTGCGGTGATGTGCTTGGCATGGGCGATGCAGAAGGCCACGAACCAGGAGTCCGAGGAGACGGTCAGGTGGACTTTCTGTCCTGATCCGCAGGGCTCCACCGAGGCGCCCGGCAGGGACTTGATGTAGGGCAGGTCAGGACGGTCGGTGATGAAGACCGCAGCCGTGCCGTTGTCGAAGGACCATTTGCGCAGCTCGCTGACCGGCACATCCGGGAACTCCACCTTATGGCTGGGCTTGACGATGGTCGCATGCTCGATTCTGGCGATTCGCAGAACCTGCCACTGCCTGTTGCGTCCGGTGCCCTGCTTGAGGTGGCGGCTGGAATCCGAGGGAGCGTCCGCAGCCTCAGTGCCTTCCGCTGCGTCGCCGATATCGGTCCAGGCGGCGACATAATAGACGCCCTCGTCCACGAAGATCTTGGCAGGTGCCACCACTTTGCGGCGGGTTCGGCCGGCAGCATCCGTGTACTCCATATCCAGCAAGGATTCGGTCTTGATGGCCCGGCGAACCACCGAGAAGCTCTTGGGTTCGGTCTCGTACCCGGTAAGGGAGAGCCAGGGAGTCACGCCCGGCCCCACATGCGTGCGCAGGCGCTGGTAGAGCGACTCGGCCTGGGTGCGGGACTGCTCGGGCAGCAGGGGCGAATGGGCCAGATAGTTGAGCGAGGCGGTCAGCATGCTCAGGTACTGGGGAGAAATGCCGGCCAGCCGTTCCAGCCCCAGCGAATTAGTGGCCGAGACAATGCCGCTGTCATCCAGCAGGGACCAGTCGATGTCGAAGAACTGGCTGCCGGCCATCTCCCCGTCGTCCGAGACCGTGGTCAGGGTGTTGATGTCCTTGTGGATTGTGTTGACGTACTTGCGCAGCTCTTCCTTGCTGTTGGGGTGGCCGATGAAGCGCTCGGCCAGCTCGGCCAGGGAGAACTCCTCGCCCAGGTGTGCGGACAGGAAAAGCATGAGCCGCAGGCGGCGGTCCACCTCGGATCCGGTCTGGAAGGAGGATGCGCTGGCTCGGCGGGCGTGCCTGAGGTCGGTATCGTCGTCGCTGAGGTCGGTGGCGAAGTGCTCGACGCTGGTCCGGGCGATCTCAGGGGAAATGACGGTTGCTGCGCCAGGGCTCTGCGACTCGTCGGCAAGCTTGAAGCGGGTGGCTGCATCCAGACGACGCCGGAAAGCATCTGCGGCCTCCTGCGGGCTGACGATGGAGGCATCGGGGTGTTCCAGGACGAACATGGCCAGATCGTCCGAATCGGCATAGGCCACGTTCAGGTTCTCCCCGTCCACGTCCACCGTGGCGGCGAAGCGGCGGGAGTCGATGACCTTGACCAGATTGTCGGGAATGCGCTGGGTACCCAGTCCAGGAGCTATGGAATCCAGACCCAGACCAGGGATGGGTACCTGCGGCACCCGAGGAGTGGTGCGCGAGGCCGGGCGGACCGGCTCTTCGCATGCCTCCTGGGACATGGCGATGGATCGGGCCAGATAGTTGGCTGCGGCCAGTACCGGCATGTCCTCCTGGTTGAAGTGCATACGGATGCGGGGCTCATCCCCCAGCTGCAGACGGTAGGAGGCGAAATCCTGGCCTTCGGACTTGGAGGAGTATTCGGGCTGACGGGATTCGATGGCGATCCCCATGGCTGCCAGCTTGGCCCGGTCACGCTGGAACTGCTTGGCAAAGGCGGCCTTGGCGGCCTGATCGGCCAGCTCACCGTAAGAGTCGGCATAGGCCTTGACCCGCTGCGCTATCTGCCGAGAAGTCAACCATTGAGGGAAAGCGGACGATAAGACGGCCAGGACATCGAGTTCGTGTTTGCCCCACTTATCTGAGAAACGCCGTCTTCCGTTCGTACCTTCTGCCATCAGTCCTCGCGTATCGTTAAAATTTTGACTGTTAGTGCGCCTAACGCACATCTGTCTATCATAGATTCATTTTTAGGAACGTGGGAGCCAAACGCTCAAATACGGTCCCTTTTCTTGACAGGCTGAACCTTCTTGCGCCTGGCTTTAGACCCACTCGTCCGGTTCGATACCCTGGGGTCCCACATACTGGCCATTGGGCACATATGAGGAACGCCCCAGGTCGCTCAGATGGGCATCCGCATACAAGGTCACATCCCTGCCGAAGGTCCAGTCCCCTTCGATGGTGACCGAGTTGGCAGCCGCCAGGCTGGGAACCCCGTAGGGGAAGCGCTCATCGAAGTCGGCGATGTACTTGTAGTAGCGTTCGTCCAGTTGGACGTTGGGGAAATCGTAGTTGCCATCCTCCATCTCGTAGGAGTCGGTCAGGTGGAAACGGTCGGAGCGCATGATGAACAGGTCGTCGGTGGTCTTGACGGGCAGGAAGCGCATGCGGTCCACCTGCACGCAGATGGCTCCCTCGAAGAGCGTGGCGGCGGAACCCATGGCGGTCTCCAGTTGCACCACGGGTCTGGTGGAAGGGTCGGTGGGATCGACGGTCTTGCGGTTTTCAATAATGGGCAGGGGCAGCACCCCGTCGTATTCGGCCAGCTTGTCACGCAAGGCATCGACCCGGACCCAGATGCTGTTGGTGTTGAAGTAGGGATGCTTGCGGATGGACATGGCCGAGCTGCGGTCGTGCGGATCCACCTGGGACATCTCTCGCAGGATGAGGCGTCCGGTGGCCTTGTCGATGACGATGTGGCCGCCCTTGCGGTCAGCCTCAGTCCGCTCGGCCACTTCGATCATGAAAGGCGCTCCGGACTGTGCGAAATAACCGGCCAGGGTCCTTGAAGGCCTGGCGCCCAGGTTGTCGGAGTTGGAGATGAACAGGTAGTCGATCCCTTGCTCCTTGAGTGTGTCCAAAAGGCCGGTCTCCCAGATGGTCGAGAAGATGTCGCCGTGGCCGGGAGGGCACCATTCCAGGTCGGGCTTGGCTGGGAAGTCGACCGGACGACCAGTGTCGGCATCGATCTTGGGTTCGATGTGCTGAATGATCTCCATGGGCACATCATGCTGAACGAAGCGGCGGTCCTGCTTGACCACGCGCATGGTGTCTCGTGAGGTGCGGAAGGAGTTCATGAAGATCAGCGGCAGGGGTACCCCTAGGCGTTTGCGGGCCGTCAGCACCTGGCCCATGATGATGTCCAGGAAGCGCATCCGACGGGCCTTGTGGCGACGGATGGGCAGCAGGGACTTGGCCTTCTCCAGGCCCATGGAGGTGCCCAACCCACCGTTGAGCTTGATGAAGGCGGTGCGGGAGAACGCGTCCAGGGCCATGTCCATATCCATGGCGTCGTGGATGTCTTTGGTACGGGGCACATCCTTGAGCGGGGTGATGTCCTTTTCACGCACGCAGGCTTTGGCATCTCCCCGTTCCCAGGTTTCGTAGAGGTGCCTGAACTGGTTGATGGAGACTTCGCTCATGCCCTTGTCACGCATCTTTGCGGCCGAAAGGTCGAAAACGTCTGTGCTCATGAAACCCCTTCCGGGCTGGGACGACTTGCGGCCGACGCGGGTTGCGCCGACCGTTCAGAATAATGATAGCAAGTCGATCATGGGGCTCGGTCTGTCTGCACTAGTCTGCCGGGACTCGCCGGGCCATTGTCGGCCCGGTGACGCTGTGCTACTATCTCTACTCGGTGCTGATGCACCGTCGGGCCGTAGCGCAGTTTGGTAGCGCACTTGACTGGGGGTCAAGGGGTCGCGGGTTCAAATCCCGCCGGCCCGACCAAGTAGCAACAATTCCAAGGTCTTAGGTCTTGGAATTATTTGTAGTTCCAGGCCCTTTGATACCTATTTGCATATATTCGTCGCTTCGCTCGTTCTTCACGTTTCCCTTCATTCGCCAGCTGTGAGTTCATGATCGGCCAGAAGATCTTCGGGGTCGGCGTTGAGCTGAGCGTAAGCCGTCATCAGCTTCTTTCTCAGAGTCCACGGCAACGCGGCCGCGCCTTCCCTTGATGCTGATGGTCTCTGCGGATGCATTCCTGCGCTAATACAGGCGCAAGTTCTCTACGCCATCCTCCTCCATCCAATCACGTAGGTCATGGAGTCAACCTGGATCAGTTGACGTTTGTGGCTGGCTTCGGCCTGGCGGACGGTCAGGGTTGAGGTCGCCGGTATCCTCCTGTTCTGTGCAGAACCACAAAGGAGCGTACCCAGGGCAACTGCGGGAGTCTGGTAGAGGGTCATAATCAAATCCACCGCCCTGTGTCTGGTCCGAGATGTCATCTCGTTGAGTGCCGTGTACGCTCAGCCTTAGCTCTGAGCGGCAATCGAGTCTTGAAGTTTTGCGTTCGGCGCCCGCACGATGTAAAGTTATTGCTGTTAGAAGCCGCCACTGCCTCTACTGCCTTTCGGGGTGGAACGCATACTATGGCGGTACTTTTTTACCTGGAGGGCGCATGGCATCCACAACCGTAGCCAAGCTGCCCCCATACCCCAGCCACCCGTACCGCAGTTCCATGGACCTGGCCCAGCTCCTTGTGGACAACGGGCTGACGGGTATCAGCGTCCAGGACCTTGCCGGGCGAATAGACCTGGTCGGCTACTACCGCCTCAAGGGTTACTGGTATCCGTTCCTCACCCCTGTGGCAGGTGCCAGAAAACGCAAACTGCCCTTCCTGTCCCGCACGTCCTGGGATTCCATCTGGGAACGCTACGTGTTCGACCAGGAATTGCGCACCATCGTCTTCGACGGCATCGTCGGCATCGAGGTCCATCTCAAAAGCTACATGGCATCAGAGCTGGCCAAGGCAACTGGGCCGTTCGGCTATACCGCGCCGGATGGCCTGCCCGGGCTCAGCCCCGAGGAACACAGGAACGCGATCGCCAATATCACCAGCGACTACCAGCGGTCGTCGCTGCCTCAGCTACGACATTTCAGAGCCACGTATTCCGATCCGCTGCCGCCCATCTGGATGCTGGTGGACTGCCTTTCCTACGGTGATTTCAAGAAGATCTTCTACAAGGGCGCCGATCCTTCAATCAAACGGCAGTTGGCACTGCAGCTTGGCATCATGTCCAACAAGCCCGGCGTCAGCAACGAGAAACTGCTGCGCGACTGGCTGGAAAACATTCGAATCGCCCGCAACAAGACCGCCCATCACGACCGCTTCTGGAACTGCATCGACCCCAAGATGACACCCATCAAGCCCAAGCTGTACCCCAACGACGCTACTTGGTGGGGCAACCAATGGGAGCCCTTCCGCCGGCCGGAGTCAAAAGGCCCGGCTGGATTCCTGACCATGGAGCACTACCTGCTGAACCAGCTAGGCATCACCTACTGGCGCAACAACTTCGTGGGACTGATGAACCGTTACCCAGGCATCCCCCTGAAACACATGGGCTTCCCGGACAACTGGCAGTCACTGCCCATCTGGCAGTGAAGCCTGCACCCTTTTCACCCAATAATACTGCGACTAGAATAGGCAGGCAGTTTTGGCGTATAGCCTTATTCCAGGCTCGTATTGAGGGGCAAGCTGGTTCCGGTCGCGTGGCGACCGGAACCAGTGCGGCAGCAGTATGGTCGAGCTGATCCAGCTCGGCGGGGTTTCGGGGCGGCGGCCCCGATACAAGCTTTGCTGCCCACCTAAGTCAGATGGCTTTTCACAGAAAGTAGGACATACCCGAACCACTAGATCGCAGGCCACCACCATTTGGGCAGCGCACGGTTCCATAGTGTTATCGCTGGCCATGTCTCAATAATGCAAGATTCACCGATAGTAATCTCAAAGAGGATTCCATCAGAACCTCAACCAGTCATCCAGCTCCTCTGCTCGTTCTCATGTCCGGCTTGTCAAAGCTCTCCCCTGCCAAGCAACCCACCAACCCTGCGATGTGCGACCACTTCACCAGGAGCTGATGGACACGGACTTCACCGACACCCACCACTTCGAGGTGCCGGTCACCTTCTGTGAGGGCAGACAGGACCACCACGTCTCCTCCGCCGTCGCCCGCGACTGGTACGAGACAATCGACAGCCCCAAAAGCTGGCACTGGTTCGATCGCTCCGGCCACTTCCCCCAATGGGAGGAACCCGACCGCTTCCTGGGATGTGTGCTGCAAGACTTAAGTCAATAACTGATCGCAGAACCGGAATCCTTTTTTTGCCGAGAAAGCACTTCCTCAATATGCTTTTACTGCTGCTCTGCCACAAGCTGTCAGCTACTGTAGACTCGTCTATATGCTCCAAGTAATTACGAGGAATCCCCTGGAAGATAAGGGCGAAGCACAATACCGTCAGCTGGTGAGAGTGGGACATAAACTACTGAGTGTCGCGGTGTTCGGGGACACACATGGTAGCGTCCCGAAACTGGTGCTGCTTTCAGGGTGTGGAACCCCTTCCCCTCTGTATGATTTCAAGGCTCTCATTACTAGACTGCAAAACTCATACTGTCTGATTGTGGTGGAGAAGTCCGGGTACGGGTTTAGTGACTGGTCTCGGGACCCCAGAGATATCGACACGATGTTGGATGAGACCAGGGCGGCGCTGCACGGGGCCGGAGTGACTGGGCCCTATGTGCTCCTCCCCCACTCAATGTCTGGGCTTGAAGCACTTTACTGGACCAAGAAGTACCCTGCCGAGGTGGAGGCCATCATCGGATTGGATATGGCCACGCCACAGGCTTATGAGACGCGCAACCTGGTGCCTCCCGCCGCAGCCACAGCACTGTTGGGCGCCCTTTGCCGGACAGGACTTCCTCGTCTCCTGCCCAGACTGACCGCGGACCAGTCACCCGCCATCAAAGCAGGAAATTTGTCTGCTGAAGATAAGGCGGTCTACCGGACCCTCTTCTTCAAGAACTTCATGGATCCAGACATCCAGCGAGAGATCAACACGGTCAACGCCAACGCCCGCAAGGTTGCGGAAGCTGGATTGCCACAGATCAAGATGCTGCAACTGGTTTCCAACGGGAAAGGCACTGGCTTCAGCAAGGATGAGTGGCGATCCATCCAAGAATCCTTCAAAGCGCAGCAAGGTAACTCACAGATACGGTATTTCGATGCCCCTCATTATCTCCACGACTATGTGCCTGAAAAAATGTCCGAGGCCATCAGGGATTTTATAAGCGGAAAACCTGACCGATCCAGCAAGGTTATCCGGCACACACTTACATCTCATCCCTGAATCAGTTCCAAGCAATCTCATTTTATGCAGTCAGACGATTTTTGTGCCAATGTCATCAGACACTTCCTTCTGGCTAATCCAATCGGGCACATTTCGGGCACATCGCTACCCATAAGTACCCGTATCAGCTTGCATCAGTTCATACTTGGAATCTGCTAGAATTGGCAGTATTCCTTGGATAGTTAGCAGCAGTTAAAGGCAGCTCGCATGTACCAGAACAGCGGCTTATCTTACAAGGGGTCGCGGGTTCAAATCCCGCCGGCCCGACCAAATAGCAACGATTCCAAGGTCTTAGGCCTTGGAATTATTTGTAGTTCCAGGCCCTTTGATACCTATTTGCATATATTCGTCGCTTCGCTCGTTCTTCATGTTTCCCTTCATTCGCCAACTGTGAGTTCATGATCGGTCAGAAGATCTTCGGGGTCGGCGTTGAGCTGAGCGTAAGCCGTCATCAGCTTCTTTCTCGGAGTCCCCGGCAACGCGGCCGCGCCTTCCCTTGACGCTGATGGTCTCTGCGGATGCATTCCTGGGCTAATACAGGCGCAAGTCCTCTATGCCATCCTCCTCCATCCAATCACGTAGGTCGTGGTAGTCAACCTGGATCAGTTGACGTTTGTGGCTGGCTTCGGCCTGGCGGACGGTCAGGGTTGAGGTCGCCGGTATCCTCCTGTTCTGTGCAGAACCACAAAGGAGCGTACCCAGGGCAACTGCGGGAGTCTGGTAGAGGGTCATAATCAAATCCACCGCCCTGTGTCTGGTCCGAGATGTCATCTCGTTGAGTGCCGTGTACGCTCAGCCTTAGCTCTGAGCGGCAATCGAGTCTTGAAGTTTTGCGTTCGGCGCCCGCACGATGTAAAGTTATTGCTGTTAGAAGCCGCCACTGCCTCTACTGCCTTTCGGGGTGGAACGCATACTATGGCGGTATTTTTTTACCCGGAGGGCACATGGGATTCACAACTGCAACCAAGTTGCCCACATACCCCAGCCATCCTTATCGCGACTCTGCAGACCTGGCCCAACTGCTTCTGGATAACGGGTTGACAGGCATCGGCGTGCAGGACCTTGCGGATCGTTTGGAATTGGTAGGCTATTATCGCCTCAAGGGCTACTGGTATCCTTTCCTTACTCCTATGGTGGGTAGCAGTAAACGAAAGTTGCCCTTTCTTTTGAAGACTGCTTGGGACCCCATTTGGGAACGGTACGTGTTCGACCAGGAACTACGCAACATCGTCTTCGATGGCATCGTCAGCATCGAGGTCTTTCTCAAAAGCTACATGGCTGCCGAACTTGCCAAAGCAACGGGTCCGTTCGGTTACCTTGAGCCTGCCGGTCTGCCTGGACTCAGCACCGAAGAGCATAAGAGTGCGATTGCCGGCATAGCCAAGGACTATGAGCGATCTTCGCTGCCACAGCTTAAGCATTTCAAGAGCACCTACTGCGACCCGCTGCCGCCCATTTGGATGATAGTGGATTGCCTGTCCTACGGCGATTTCAAGAAGATCTTCTACAAGGGTGCTGACGCTGCCATCAAACGCAGGTTGGCCTTGCAACTGGAAATCATGTCGAACAAGCCCGGTGTCGGCAATGAGAAATTGTTGCGCGGTTGGCTCGAGAATATCCGTGTTGCCCGCAACAAGACCGCCCACCATGACCGCTTCTGGAACTGCATAGACCCGAAGATGACACCCATCAAACCCAAGCTGTATCCCGCAAATGCCGACTGGTGGGGTAACGAATGGGAGCCCTTCCGCCGACCGGAGTCGAAAGGCCCTGCAGGATTCCTGACCATGGAACACTTCCTCCTGAAGCAACTGGGCGTCACTCATTGGCGTACAAACTTCATAGACCTGATGAACCGCTATCCTGGCATTCCACTCAAACCAATGGGCTTCCCGGACGACTGGCAAAAGCTGCCCATATGGCAATAGAGTCTTCTATCTTCTCTATTTAAAATGCGCGGTTTTGATTTCTCAATATGTATGTCATATTAGTACTAATATCCTCAAACAGATGCCGTCGTTAAGCGCTGAAACAGTATTAAGTGGTAACTCTGTCCGTGGCACTTTTTGAGCGGCAAGCTATCTACAGTTGCGTAGTGGCCGAGAACACTGCGGCATTGACTGCGGATATTTGGTGCAGCTGTATCAGCGAACATTGAGAAATCCTCATGATTCTTTTTAAAGAGTCCAATCAGTTTATAAAGATAAGTTTGAGGAATAGCCCAAGAAGCCGCTGTTTACTATGAGTCATGAACACAGCGAACATTCTCCAAAGAAACATTAGTGGGCAGTCCTATGTGCCTGACAGGCGCTCTTCTGGCAACAGGCAAATCCCAGAGGGTGAGGTTGATTCGCCTATCTACTACGGCAGCCCAGCCGCGGTCGACGCCGATATTGTCATTCCCATATATAACGAGGAAGTTCAGCTGGCTGACTCCGTTTCCACCTTATGCAGCTTTCTGGATCGTCACGCCAGAGATCTGACACCCTTTAGCTGGAATATCGTGATTGCAGACAACGCCAGCACAGATGCCAGTTGGCAGATAGCCAAGGCTTTGTGTAACTGGTGTCCCAATCAGGTACGCGCTTTGCACCTCGCAAGAAAAGGCCGCGGGTACGCCCTGAAACAGGCCTGGCTCAGCTCCAGGGCGGCAGTCGTCGCATATATGGATGTGGATCTATCCACCGATATCGGCTCTACGGGCAGTCTTATTCTTCCCCTGCTTCAGGGCGGGGCTGACATCGCCTTTGGCTCGCGTCTTATGCCCCAATCTCAGGTCACCCGCTCCCCCAAACGTGAATTCATTTCGCGCACCTACAACCTCATGCTCCGCTCATATCTGGCGGTCTCCTTTCATGATGCCCAGTGCGGTTTCAAGGCCCTTACTGCCCAGGCTGCACATGTCCTGCTGCCTCAGGTGAAGGATGACGAGTGGTTCTTCGATACGGAGCTGCTTGTACGAGCCCAGCAGGCTGGGATGACCATGCTGGAGCTTCCTGTTCGCTGGGTGGAGGATACAGGCTCGACGGTCGACATTCCAGACACGGTGAAGAAGGATCTGGAAGGCATGCACCGGGTCAGGGAGGGTATGGAGGCCCGAGCGGTCGAGGGGCTTCGCGTCGACCTGGACTCCCCTGCCGTCTGGGACCAGATCCGCCAGCATGAGTTGCGCGGATCCCTCTTGCCTGCAGAAGAGGAGGATTCGCATTCACATATGCGGAATCCAGGCAAAGAAGCTGCCGCTTGCTGAGCGGCTGACAGCAAACGAAATCTCATACAGAAAGAGCAAACTTCACCTATCATGAACGCTTC
Source organism: Bifidobacterium sp. ESL0820 (assembly GCF_052606235.1). Classification (NCBI taxonomy): domain Bacteria; kingdom Bacillati; phylum Actinomycetota; class Actinomycetes; order Bifidobacteriales; family Bifidobacteriaceae; genus Bifidobacterium; species Bifidobacterium sp. ESL0820. The sequence continues at coordinate 610,455 of NZ_CP199594.1, read as the reverse complement.
ATTGGCTTCTCACAGCAGCTATGGCTTCTCACAGCATTCAAAGACTTTCGATCCGCCACGATCAACAAACGCAGATGCAGTTGCTGATGAGCACGCTTCCCGCGCGTATATTCTGCCGCGACGGACCCGTGGGGATTGGATGGCGCTGGGTGTCATGCTGCTTGCAGCCTGTGCAATATTCTTCATCAACCTCACCGCCTCCGGGTATGCCAACGAGTTTTATTCGGCTGCAGCCCAGGCAGGCTCGGTCAGCTGGAGAGCCTTTCTCTGGGGGTCCCTGGACTCAGGGAACGCCATCACCGTGGACAAGCCGCCGGCAGCCCTATGGTTGATGGCGCTTTCCGTGCGCATCTTTGGTCTGAATTCCTTTGCCATCCTCCTGCCGGAAGCGTTGATGGGAGTGGCGACCACCTACCTGCTCTATGCCACTGTGCGTCGGTACTGGGGCAACTGGGCGGGTATTGTCACCGGTTTCATCTTCATGCTCACTCCGGTAGCCGCGCTCATGTTCCGCTTCAACAACCCCGATGCCTTGCTGGTCTTATTGATGACCGGTGCCACTCACGCGCTCCTCAGATCCCTGGAGTATGCCAACCATCCTTCTGGCAATCGAAAGCGCACTTGGTGGATGGTCCTGGCCGGGGCTCTGATCGGGTTTGGCTTCCTTACCAAGCAACTGCAGGTGCTGCTCGTACTGCCTGGCTTTGCCCTTGCTTTTTTTCTGGCCTCGCCTACAGGCATGGTTCGTCGCATTCTGGATTCACTCGCTGCCATTGGTTCCATGATTGTCGCCGCTGGCTGGTGGGTACTGCTGACGGTCATCGTGCCAGCCAGCGACAGACCTTATATAGGCGGCTCCCAGCGCAATTCCTTCCTTGAGCTCACTTTCGGCTATAACGGTTTCGGACGCTTGACCGGCAGCGAAGAAGGATCCGTCATACCTGGCCACGGCCGCGAAGGTGGCGGCATGCCGGCTGGCGGCGGTCGCGGTGGTGGCATGTGGGGCCAGACTGGACTCAATCGTCTGTTCAGCGGCGAGTTCGGCACGCAGATTTCCTGGCTGGCTCCTTTGGCTTTCGCGGGCATTGTCATCAGCTTGCTGGTTATCGGCAGGGCCGTTCGCATTGACGTGCGCAGAGCCAGTGTCATTGCTTTCGGAGGTTGGCTGACCGTCACCTGGCTCGTTTTCAGCTTTATGGCCGGCATTTTCCACCAGTATTACACCGTGGCTCTGGCACCTGCCCTGGCTGCGATGGTTGCCATCGGCGCATTCAGTTTGTGGATCGCCCGGGACAAGCTCTGGGCCAGGATTGTCACGCCGATTCTTATCACCTTCGCGGCCTTCTGGGATTTCAGCCTGGCAGGTCGCTCCCAGTGGCTCCCCTGGCTCAAGTGGTCCATTCTCATAATCGGTCTCATGGGCGCCCTTGGTTTTGCCCTGGCTGGGCTGTTGCGAATACGACGACTCGCTCTTGTAGCCCTCATTCTCTCGGTCATAGGGCTTATGGCTGCTGGCCCTGCTGCATGGACGCTGTACACCGTATCCCAAGGACACATGGGATCAATCGTCCTAGCCGGACCCAACCTGACTTCAGGGAGCATGGGTGGCGGCCCCGGTGGTATGCCTGGGGGTGCTCCTGGTGGTGGCCAACCCGGCGGTGGCCAGGCAGGCGGCATGGCACCTAGCAATATGCAGCAAGGCTTACCTGGTGGTGACGGCGGTCCCATGGGCTCATATCAAATGGGCCAAGACCCGATGAATCAGCAGGGTCAGTCACGTAAGCAGGGCCAGATACCTGGTGGCGGTTCGAATAGTCAACAGGCTCCCAGCATGGGTTCTCAAGGGCCAGGTCCCATGGGCCAGGATTCCACGGGGTCACATGGGGAATCCACTTCGGGTGCGCCCTACATGCACTCACAGCGCAGGGGCAAATTTGGATTCCGTGGTGGATCAGAAGGAGGAAGGATAAGAGGAGGAGGTCTGCTTGGTGGAGGCCGGTCCAGTTCCAAGGTCGTCGCCAAGCTGGAAAAGGCATCCGATTCCTATCGCTGGGCTGCTGCCACTACGGGATCCCAGCAGGCGGCGGGCTATCAGCTGGCTTCTCAAAAGCCGGTCATGGCCATTGGTGGGTTCAATGGTTCCGACCCCTACCCCAGCTTGGAACAGTTCAAGCAGTACGTGAAGGGTAAGCAGATTCATTACTACATAGCCGGTGAGATGGGTGGCCATCAGATGGGAGGTTCAGACACTGCCACGCAAATCTCGCAGGGTGGCCAAGCACTACACCGCAACCACGGTTGATGGCATCACTGTGTATGATCTGACCCAGCAGCAGGCCAGCTGAGCGGTGGGAGTAGCTCTTGTCTAAGAGTTACTCCCAGGTTTGCGGCAACAAAATAAAGGCGAGGCGAGCTACTGACTTCTAATCTGTAGGTCGTGAGTAGTTGCATCTTTTGTGTAGCGCAAAAGTGTAAAGCAGTGAGCGGCCTGATAATACTTCAGCCCGCTCATTTTTATATTGACAAGTTCGCGCAGGAATTCAGATCTGATTATTGCAAGACCCTGCATTGCAGGCCAGATCACATCAAATCAAACTAAATAGAGCTATTGATTTCGTTGCATTCGTTTGCTTTGCACCGTAATAAGCAATTCCTACAAATGGCGGAACTCTATCGCCAATTATGGATTTAGGCGCACAAAATACAGCCGGATGTAGTTCTCTTCCGTCCACGGATGAGCGAGCCAGCATTCAATACGATTACTGATTCGTCATGTCGGCCTGATACCAAAGGACGGCGATGTTGATTCGGTCCCTGACTTTGAGTTTTGCCAGTATGCGGCTGACGGTCTTTTTGACCGAATCATGCTGCAGCTGGAGGCGCTTGGCAATCTCCGCATTCGTCAGGCCTTGACTAACCAGCGAAGCGACCTGAAGTTCGCGTTTGCCCAGTTGCTCGAATTTATGGCGAGCCTCAGACTCATCTTTGGCTTTTGGCCTCGGGACTCCTTTTCTGATCACTTCGGCCGTGATGCGCGGCGTGAGAATTGCATCGCCTGCATGTACCGCATGGATGGCTCTGTTCAGATCGGCTGTCTTGACATCCTTGAGCAGGAATCCAGATGCGCCTGCCCCTAAAGCTGTGAACGCATAGTCGTCCTCGTCGTAGGTGGTCAGAATGAGAATGCTCATTTCAGGATGGAGCTTTTTGATACGGCTGGTGGCATCCAGCCCGTCCATGACAGGCATGCGCACATCCATCAGAATCACATCGGGCAGAGATTGCTGATTGTCGGCGGCTGTGGCTAGCTGGTCCAGAGCCTCTTGGCCGTTGGCTGCCTGCGCAACGACATGTAAGGTTGGGTCCTTGGCGACCATGAGTGCCAGTCCCATGCGGGTCGGGCGCTGGTCGTCGACGATCATGACACGGATCATGCACTTTCCTCCTTGCCCGTGTTGTCAGCTGCCGTAGCAGCTAGCGAGGGTATGCGGGCCTGCAAGGTCCAACCGTCAGGACCAGGACCCGAATTGAAGCTGCCACCATGAGCTCGCAATTCGCCTCTTAACCTGGCAAGGCCTGTTCCGTTGTCGCCGCTATCGTCAGCATCATTGTTCAAAAGTTGGCCATCATCACGAATGGTAATGTTTATGCCGCCATGGCTGTCGTGATCCCAGGAGACCACAATACGGTTAACCTCCTGTCCGTGGCGGAGGGCGTTGGTGATCGCCTCCCTGGTGACAGTGAAGGCAAGGTCGGCCTGTTCGGAATCCTGTGGCCGACGGCCTGTCTCCGTCAGGGCAGTGCTGATGCCGACATGCCGGGCGTGGTCGAGGATGGGTTTGATGTCATCCCAGCTATGCCTCCCCCCTGTGGCTGGCTGTGGGTCGTTTTTTGGATCTGTTTCTGATTGCAGGGCTTTGACAGCCGTTCGGGTGTCATCCAGTCCCTGCCGTGCCAGGTCGTTAATCATCGAGATAGCCTCATCAATTTCCGGCTTTCCGCTGGCATGATCCAGTCCCTCAGATAGGGCGATAATGGCGGTCAAGTCGTGACCCACGCTGTCATGCAGTTGGGAGGCAACCCTGGACTGATGCATGGCCTGGTCCCGCTCATGGGCCAGGGTTAGAGCATACGAGCGCTCCTCCTCCAATGCCTGCTCCGACATGCGTGACTGCCTTACGGAGCGTGAGAGGAAGGCGACTGTCAGGCAGAGGGCGAAAGTCAATCCAGTCGGATACAGAAGGTCGGTGAAGTGGACATCACGATGCCAATTAGCAGAGAATGCAATGCTGAGCAGGCCCAGAATAGCGGAACTGCTCAGCCCAGCTGCCAGTGATGCCATGCTCTTAGATTCTACTGCGCAGGCGTAGAGGCTGACGAGCCAGGGAATGGTCAGGTAGGTGCATCCCGAGCCATAGATTGCGGCAGTCAGGACAAGCAGGCCACTGACCACCAGCAGGGTCGCCATAGGATATAGACGGCGCAGGCATAGGGTGACAAGTGCGAGAAAAATAATGACCACAAACAGGGGCAAGCCCCAGCTGGCAGACTTCATGACCTGGTAGAGGGTCTGGTTCGCGCAGCTTGGGACAAGGATCAGCCTGGTCAGCATCCCTGTCTCGTAGAGGGTGCAGAAAAAGACTGCCACGAAGGTCATATATGGCCGGTTCCACAACTGAATCCAGCCTTGAGTCTTCTTGCCTGCTCTCATCGGTGAGCCTCTTCCTGATAACTGCCGGTATTCCATTATGCTGTCAGACACTGTGATGTGCGACCTGGCAAGTGCTGCATCCTCACTTAATTGATGTTGTACTTGAGACTAAATGGCTCTGCGGGCCTCGTGCCGGAATATAAGGAGGCTGATCAGCACCCAGAGGATTGCCGTCATGCACGAGGCCGCCATAGAGGCCGTAGACGCGATATTGCCCATGTCACGGGCTGCGGATGCAGTGGTGATCAAGGCCAGCGGATACGGCAGCGCCAAGGCCGGTGTGGCAACCGACAGCACACAGCCTGCCAGAGTGAGCAGAAACATGATGCTCATAGTCGAGGCAAAGGATTCGGCTCTGGCAGCTATGGCCTGGGTCAGAGTCATAATGGCCCACACTGCCAACGTCATTGGTGCGCCACGTAAGAGATAGGGACCGAGTTCCGCTGGGCCGAAGCCTCCTATAAGAACACCCACGAGTATGAATTCGGATTCAAAGATGGCGACGGTAAGGAGGGAGGCCAGCAGTCCATGCATCACCTTCCCGGCTAGGGCAGTCCCGACCATGCCTGAGGCATTAAGACGCTGCCAGTTTCGTCCCTTGTGCTCGTTGGCTTCAACCTGGGCTGCAAAGGCCGCGACCAGGACTGGCATGAAGACCATGCTTGGCAGAAGGATCGCCTGCCCCCAGACCGCAGCCCAGGTCACCCCTTGAGCCTGGAAGTCCGGTTTGTAGCTCTGATACTGGTCCCAACCGTTGAAGATTCCGACGGCGTCGAAGAGCATGGTGGCCAGCCAGTACCAGAGATTGCCGGCCTTGCGGATCTCCCATTTGAAGGCGGCGGCGATCGATGGCTTGTGGCGATGCATCGGGGTGATGGTTATAGCGTTTGCAGGGTATTGCCTGTTCATCGGCCTGACTCCTTGACCTTGACGATGAGTGCTGATATTCCCGACCAGATAATGTATGCCAGAAGGCTGGTCAGGACTTTTGGCCAGGGATTGGCGACCAAGGTCATTCTGGCAAAACCATCAGAGCTGGCTGAAAACAGGAACGGGCTGGCCGCGGAACTGATCCCGGCTGGGAAGAACCAGCCCAGAGCCGGCATATTCATCGCGCCCAGTCCAGTCCCGATCAGACCGGCTATCACACCCAGACCCAGGCCTATGGCTTGTTTATCTATCGTCAGCGAGAGGGCGAGTTGTATAGCTGTGACCGCCATGGTTGAGAAGCAGGCAATCAGTGCCGGAAGGAGTATGTATTCGGCCAGACTGCCATCGAGATGGAACCCTTGTGCTGAAGCTGACAGCGGTATACACGCCAGAGGAATCACGAAGCATAGCGAAATCACACACCCCGTAACTACGAGCTTGGCAAGAAACCTCCCAGTCGCACTCTGGCCTAGGGATCGCCATTTGAGATCCATGCGCTCGCTGCTCTCCATGACGGCAAGCCGGCTGGTCAGCAGCGCTGCAAGGATGGGTGCCAGCAGACCGACAGTTTGGAATATCTCACCTTGGGCAAGGGCTACGGTACGAGTGGCGGGGTTCGCAGACTCGGCTCGTTTCATGAAGGCCAAGCCCGACCATGCCGAAACCAGGGCAATCATGCCCAAGGCCATCCACCAGAATGAGGAGCCTTTCAACTTGCGAAGCTCCATCGAAAGCAGAACAAGCAGCCCTCCAGGATGGGATGAGCGTGGCGGTTTCCCCAATCGAAATTCTTCGGACCGTATGGAGATTGATTTGACAGAGCTCATCGTATGCTCCTCTGTTTATGACCGGACGGCTGCATAGGGCACTGCGCTGCATGACTCTGCGGGTTTTCCACGAGTTCAAGGAAGGCCTCTTCCAAGCTCTTGCGTTCGGAAGCGACACGGTATACCTGCAGACCATGCGATACCAGCCGAGCCACCAGCGCTCCGATTTGCGAATCGGTTATCTCGGGAATACGCAGGGTTGCGCTCTTGCGGATATATTCGTGGTGAATGCCTTGAGTTTCGAGCATCTCTGACGCGAGCCCAGGATCGGATACTCGTAGATCGATATGACCCTCTTCGCGCAGATTTTCCAATGTCCCCTGGTAGAGCAGATGACCGTCGGCAATGATGCCAACTACCGGAGCCATCTTTTCGATTTCGGACAGGATATGGCTGCTGATGATGACGGTGACTCCCTCGGATGTAGCCAAGTCCATGATCATCTGTCGCACCTCGACCACAGCTGCGGCATCCAAGCCATTGGTGGGCTCATCCAGGAGCAGGAGCTCCGGCTGCGAGATCAGCGCCATGGCGATGCCCAGCCGCTGCTTCATCCCCAGGGAGTAGGCGCCCGCCTTCCTCTTCTCGTATCCCCGCAATCCAACCTTGGTTAGCACTTCTGAGGCAGCCGAAACTGGCAGACCCAGATAATCGGCTACCATGCGGCAGTTATCCAGTCCCGACAGGCCTGGATAGAAGCTGGGTCCTTCAATCATGGAGCCCACACGGCCCGGCTGGATCGTGGTTTTCTTTCCAACCTGCTGTCCTAGCAGCCACATGCTCCCCGCAGTCGGTTTTGTCAATCCCAGAAGGAGCTTCATGGTGGTCGATTTTCCGGCTCCGTTTGGTCCCAACAGTCCATAGACCCCGCCAGCCGGCACTCGTAGATTCAGCCCATCCACGGCTTTGAAATCTCCATAGGCCTTGACCAGCCCCTGTGTAACCACAGCCAGTTGCGGATCATTGTTTCCGTCCGTATATGCCATTGCGCCTCCCCTTCCAATCGGAATTCAACTGATTCCTATGCAAGTTCGGAGCGCACAGGTCTTCAAGACGGAAAAAGGAAATGTCCCCTGCAGAGGACATGCCAATACAGAGTAAGACAGTGTTTCTTAATATTGAGCCAAACCGAGTTAACACATGAGTTTCATAGCAGCTTCAATGAGCACATGCACAGTTTTAAATTCAATAGGTCCCGGCTTATGCGATTGATGCATTAGGTGCAAGAATACAGTCTTTATAAAATGTCATGCCAGTATTTGCGTGAACTATAGGTAAAACTGAAATGGCTCAATTGTGGACGATTCATTTGCTTTGGCTTCTCAACGAAGAGAGGCACATGGAGGAAAGTTATCAAAACGTTTTCTCGAAAACCTGATCAAGAGCACTGTAATACTCTTGCTCTTCTTCGAGTTTTCTCGTACTCTTACCGATGTTGTACAAACAGGATCCCAACATAGAGCCTAGCTGATAAGCGAGTTCCTTGCCCAGCCTATCAGCTTTTGCCTTCTCGGAACGGGCATGTTTATTGAACTGTTTACTTCGGCCAAACATCTTGATGTGGATGAAGATTCTGTTATCTTGTCGCGAAAGGTATACGCAGAAGTTGTAGTAGTCTCTTTTGTGATCAGGATGGTACAAGATGATACAGTCATGAATGGTCTTGCAGAACACTTTATAAGTTGTTATTTTGCCATGTGAAAAAGCAAGTGGTATGCCGACGTTCTCAGCAGTCTGTTCAAGGCGAATTTTTATATCGTTCAGGGAAGTTGAGTTTGATTCATCGTCGAAGTAGATGGTGGCATGGAAATCAGCCATGTCCTTCTCCGTCAGCATAGTTGTATCTTCAATTCTTATGACTACTATGGTTGCGCCGCTAAGGACGACGGCGCACGTTTATCGAGCGGACACCAGCTTGTGGGCCAGAAACCCATCGGTGTCCGAGTAGATGGTCATCCACCCCAGCAATATGAGCAGAGCAAGCATGAAATGCCAGCCTGAAGATCCTGCAACCAGGATGGAAACCACCGCAATAATCAGGAAATTCGTGATCAGCACATAGATGATTCGCTGTGCGGCGCTCGCCAGAAAGACCCCATAGGAGAATCCTCTTGGATGCATCCAAATAGGCAAACAGGCAAGTGCTACGACAAGGAGGAAAAGCAGAATGTAAATAATGACCTGCAACCATGTGGGCCGCTTGCCTACCCATTCTTGAGCAGTGGAGATCATCCAGCCTGCCAGAAAGGCAATAAGAGGAACCAGGATGATGACCAATACGAGTTTGCCTAAACGCCGCAGGATCTTGTCCTTGGTACGACTTGCGCTCCAATCCCCCACCACGGAATATTCGTTGGCGTTGGTGCGAAACAATACGGGCCCCATGGCATTATTCAGCAGCAGCAGAATCGGCGACTGTATCAAGGTCTGCACAAACAGGATCAGCAGAGAGGTAAACCATGGTTTTTGAACTTGTATTACATATGCGGGATCGATGTGAACCATACCTCTCAGCAGTCGCAGGAGCCAATCGCTGAAAGGAAGGACAGAGAGCCCGGAGGCGATTTCATTTGCTGTTTCCAAGTCCATTGAGCCGCGAACAGCCACGAATCCCAAACCCAATCCGAGAATCAGGGCAACAAGCACTCCGACTTTCTTATACCATTCACTCATTCGTATAATCCTCCCGTTCGCGATCAGATGTTGTACTGGTGTACGAACAGCGCGGCTCCAAGCAGGACGATTTCTAGGAGCCAGATCAGCAGCCGCTTTCCTATGCTGGTATCGACTTCGATCACATGGGTGACATAGGCTGAACCGGCTAGGGCCAGCGTGCACAGTAGCGAATAGACAATGTGCGGATGCGCCAACCGGTTCGAGTCAGCAAAAACCACACAGCATCCGGCAATGAGGAGCATCATGACGTAAGAAACGACGTCTCGACCCACGTCATCGCAAAAAACTGGAGCGTATCTGCATGTGAGGAAACAAACCAAGAAAGCTATGAGCAAACATAGTGATGTAAACAAGGTTTGTTGCACATAAAAAGGCATGCTCAAAAAGGTATGAATGGTTTTGATGGCACTTTTTGAAGCAATCGGGTTGTCCCCGGTAGAAGACAAAAATATGGGTGTGATATAGACGTTCAGGGCCATGACAATGACAGCGATGGCGATTGAAGTAAACGACAGGTAAGCTTCGTTACTGTAAGGAACAGCAGCCGGGGATGTGGGTGCAGACGGATATGGCGAACTGCCTGATGGTCCGGAGCCTGCTGAGGGGCCAGCTCCAGAAGGGCTAGTGCTGGAAGGACCACTGCTGGAGGGGCTGCCAGGAGCTGTCGCAGGGCTTGAGCCATAAGGAGACGATGATGACCCATACGGCGATCCTGAAGTGCTGTATGGCGACCCTGCAGGCGCTCCCCCCGTGCTTGACCCGGATGTATTGTATGTGCTCATAGTGTTGCCTCTCTATGCCTCTTCTGTTAAAGCTCCCGGTTCACTACCGTCTGAACATTGAGAAGAAGCCCCCTCTGCCGTCTTGCTTCTCGTTTGCCTGCATCTTTTGATGGATCTTCGAAAGCAACGATCTGAAGTCGCCGCTATTGAAAGAGGAACCGAATCGCTTTTGATATCGGTCGATCAATTTATTGAGTTGACGATCGTCTTCCAGCAACTTATTGATGGAAGATGATTTGAATCCTGCATCACCCATCTGTTGGGCTGCAAAGTTGATGAATGGCCCTTCCTGAATGAGGACGTGCCGTGACTTGTTCAACACATAAGGCAGGTAGGTGGCCAGGAGCAGCATGACCTCAGTTTCATTGTGCAATGCCGCGACCTGCCTGAGCACCTGACAGAGCATAGTGGCTATCGTTTGCATCGGCATCGACTGCATCCATGCAGTCTCAATCTGCCCGCTTTCGGTAGCGACTGGTGCAATACTGATAGCCAAGTGTTCAATATAGGCATTCAGCTCATTGCCGGCCTTGTTGACAGCTAGTTTTGGTCCTGCTTGACGGATGCTCTTGCAGAGGGCATCAATCAGAATCTGATCCTGACGACGGTTGGAAGCGGCCTGTGCTAATTGGCTCAATCGGAGGGCCTGCATGCACAGATTGACATGATCGGGTATTGCCAGTCCGGTTTCCGAGCAGAACTTCTCCAGCGTCTGAGCATCCTGGGCCTGCGACTGAGTGTTCGGTATGAAGTTGACCTGCTGATCAAGTTCTTGCACTTTCTGCCAGACTTCCGACTTTGTCATCCCCGGCAGCTGGCTCATCAGCGACAGGCATGCAACCCCCCAAGCGACTGACTGTCCATGCAGGGACCAGGACTTGTCCAGGAGGGCGTCAGCTTGGGTGATGATGAAATTGCCAATGGGCGAATGTAGAAGCTGGGCAAGGAAACGGTAATAGGGCACAGGATCCGATTGGCTTTGATCGCCCAGAGCCAGCAGGTGGTCCAAGGCGACGTCCGTGCGTCCAGATTTCAAGAGGGAAGCAATATGGTTGATGCGGTTCGGTTCGGGCTCCTGGAGAAATATCTGCCAGAGCCTGGCCACTGCCAGATTCTCCACGTCCTTTGCGGTAGGCCGGGCCTCTACGACCAAGAAGCCAAGCATCGAGACCAGAGCAGGATCCTGTCCCCACTGCGACACAAGAGACTCAAAAATGGCGCTGCCGGTGCTAGCCGAGCTGGTTGCCAGGCTGGTGACGAGCTTGTTCACCGCTGCCGCATTCTCACGACCCAAGCTTGCCAGCATCTCTTGCCCAGAAACCCCTTGCGGCAAACCGCCAATCTGGGTGAAGGAAGACAACAAGGACGATGAAAGAATGGACGCATAGGCTCTCACAGTCCATGGAACCTGCCCGTTGCTCTGCCCCAGGTCGAGGGCGGCACTGCCATCCTCTGTCAGCAGGCGGAAGAGTTCCACATTCAAATCCCGTCCCGTTACCTGGCTGAGAGTTTGAGCCAGGCTGCGGTTCTGCTGATACAAGTCTTCGCTGACATTGCTGGCTGTGAACATGGTTTTCAGACGATTCACCAGCTCTGTGGCGGCGTGGGCGGCTACATTTGGCTGCGCTTTACCTATGGCTTGGATGCCGCCTTCCACAGCGCCCGTCCATTCTTTCGGCATGACTTGGGCACCAGAGGATTCAAGCAGGCTGTCAACCATGGACCTGCACTGTTCGGGTGTGCCGAAATCAACAAGAAAGCTGCATCCCCTGCTGATCTGATCGCTGGTGCAATCAACAGCAGCCATGGTTCCCGCAGCCAATTGGCATAGGATATAGCCAGTGCCGACACGGGCATCGACATCCGCATATTCTGTCGCATCCAGATAGCTGTTGTTTACCGACAGGCTGTCTGGCGCGTAGCAGAGTGCCGATGCTGCAAACTCACAGAAGGCATCGACATCCTCGTTGGCATCCGGTGGAGCGGGCAACTCCCCTGTTTCAAAATTGAAAACGAAATTGTAGGCCATAGAGGCATCGCCAATGCCATGAAGACAGCCTTTTACGGCCCGAACAACCACAGCAGGCGTGATTTGCAGATCATACTCGTAGGAGGAGAAGGCGTAGCTGCGTGCCTGTCTGACTGGAAGAGCGTATTCCAGCGCAGCTACCCAGAGTGCAAAATTGTCCTTGTCGTCAACGATGACGAGTTTATGGGGATAGCCGCCTTCGTTGCGTGTCAACAGGCATCGCAACATCAGCTCAAAGGCATCAGACCGATCGTCCTCAAGAAAGTCTTGGACAGCCTGAAGGCTGATGCTCGGATTGCTCTCTATCGACAGCGAAGGCAGAGGGTCGGGGGTTGTCTGTGAACGGGCCAGGTCCGCGTCCATCCACGTCAGGAAGGAAGCAGAATCGATGTATTCACAAGGATAACCCTTTACCTGTTCGATCGGCAGGGCGAGAACGTGGCTGATGAAATTGCCCCCTCGGACGGATCCTTCGGGGTAGTCCCGTCCTATATAGGAACACAAGGCCATGCCGTAGAGATGATCTGGACCCTCTAATGGCCCGAAGAACTCTCGCCTGGGGAAGAGACTTTGCGCTTCCTCCTTGGAGGGCAGGGCCGGCAGGTCCGCTTGACGGGGCGGTTGATAGGATTGCAGCAGTCCGATGGCATCGCCGCTGTTGATCCACTTGCCCATCTCAGGGGAATAGGAGTAATTCTGAAAGCCTGAAGAGGTCCCGGAAATGCCGCGCCGGCAGGAAGTATAGATGATCTGTTCAGCCTTCATAGTGAGTCCTTTCCGATGCAGCCGAGTTCGATGACAAGAGGCGCTGATCCTGCTCGCTCATATCAAGCCCCGAATGTGCAGAATCCAGAACATGGCATCTTCAATGCGTTTAGGCACTGGCGGGGCTATTTCGTTGTTCTGTTCAGGCGCCCTGCCGATGGCAGAGAAAGCCATGCAGGAATTGGTCGTATAGTTCATGTCCAAAGCGGAAAGGAAATCTCCCTGGTTCCAGGTTGACAGCAGCCCGCGCATCTCCTGGTCGACTGCTTGGCGATCGGCATCATCGAATTTTCCCAGCTGAACGTGAGGTGATGGCTGGGCTAAAGCAGAGCCTGGGGGCAGAATGCCGGCATCCTCCAAGACATCAAGCTTTGAAAAAGCCGCAGCCACCGGAATGTCGATTTTGTCAGTCTGCTTCATGTTCCGATCACGCCGGATCAGATCGGCGACCCGATTGAGCACCTCTGCTGGTTCGGATACCTCGCCCTCGTCAACAGAAGTGGAGGTCCTCACCGCCTCCTCATCATCGATGGCCGAGCGAACGGCACTGTTGGCCAAAGGATCGATGAGGAAAATGATGCCAGAGGAATGCGAGACATACTTAGCCAGGATTCTGATCGCCTCTTCGCTCTCCCAATCCTCGCCAGCTGAGTCGAAGAAGACCAGAGTCATCGCTTGGATCTTCTTGAACAGTCCGGTGGACTGGAGCTTGAGCGTGCCGAGAATCGGTCGGTTCTCGGTGACTGTTTGACCAGCGATGTGGCTCTGTGTCTGTGGAATCAGATGATGCAGCCGATACAGATCCTCTTCAAAACGCTCCTTGTACTGTTGCTGGTCTTCGGGGCCATACAGTTGGAAGGTTCCATTGAACGGACGGAAAAGACGCTTCATCATCTCATGGATGAGCACACCCACATATGTGGACTTGCCTGAGCCTCGAGTGCCGATCAGGGCGACGATGGCCTCTTGATCGGTGTCGATGGTGACGGGGAGGGGGTTATGGCAGTCGGGACACACCCGAGTGTGACTCACCTGGTTGCACCAGTCGCAGACAGCCTTATCAGGCATGGAGAACTTGGTGAATGCCGAACTGGGAGCGCGAAAGTGGTGAGGCCCCTGAATTCGAGGCACGCCCTTGTAGGCAGCCATTTTAGGATCGTCCTCGCCGGCGCCGGCAGGCACCAGCACATTGCCATCGGCATCCTTTTTGCCGCAGATCTTGCGCATGTCACAGGCGAATTCAACATCGTAGATTTTGTGTTCGCTAAAGCAGAAGGGGCATACATAGTGCAATTTCATGCTTATTTTCCTATCTGTGGGTGTGTTCCCGGGTTAAGCTGCAGGTCGATGCGGTCGTATGCTGAAGGGTCATCGAAAAACAGTTTGTAATAGAGCCCCTTGTTGAGCAGCTGTGCGGGCAGGTCAAAGGTCCAGTTACCGGCTTCGGCCTGGGCAGGTACGTGGAACAGCTCGATTCCCTGACCTGAGAAAACGGGGATGCTTTCCTTCTGGACGCGAAGGGTGCAGGCCGGCAGAGCCACCTCGCTGGACAGGACCAGCCTGGCGGACTTGACCTTGCCGAAGAAGGATTTGGCCTCAACCCTGTAATGCGCTTTGCCTCCTCCGCCGAAGGAGAAAGTCTTGAAGCTGGGTGCGGAATAGGATGCGGAGTCTCCCGTGCCCAGTTGGGCAAAGAGACTGAAGTAGTAGGTTACGCCCAGATCCAGGCCCTCCAGCTCGATGGCTTTGTGGAGATCATAGGTTTTTCTGTTGATCAGCTTGCTGGCCGCGCCGCTCTCCCCCGCTGCACTGGCAAAACGGTCAGTCCTCCAGGCTATGAGCACATTCTCGCTGTCTTCGGGCCATTCAAAGATGATGTCGACGTTGGCTCCGCTGGCCACCACCTTGGTTATTGAAACGGCTTGTTTGCTGGTCACCATGGTTGAGCAGCCCACCAGGGCCGTATCATTACGAACAGTGGCCGCAATCAGCTGGTAGACCTGGTCGTCTGGAAGGGTAAATGTGCCCTTGCCTACGCTCTTGACGGTTAAGGAGAGGGGGAGGACTTTGGTCTCCAGTTCTGAAACTGGCATAATGTCGCCAGAAGTCAGCTCGACTTTCTCTGGGCTGTAGTAGAAGCGTGCCTCACCCTTATCAGGGTTGTCCCATTCCAGATCAAAGGAACCGTCCTCCTGGAGCTGAGGAAGCATAAAATCAATTGGATCCGGCGGCGCGCTGGGTACGCCTGAGCAGGTCTGACCGCTCGAGTAAGCGGTGCCACCGTCCTTGGTGTGGTACTTGACGAAGATGGTGTAGTAATAGGTCACGCCGTTGCTCAGACCCTGATCCAGAAGGCCTCCTTCGGCAACATTGGTAACCCGCTTGCCCTTTCCGGGTTTGTCTGGTGCGGAGTGTTCATCCCGCCAAACCTCGACCTCTGACGGCTTGGGAGGTCCAGCCCAACGGATCTGGATGGATCCTTCAGAGGCGCTGACCTCGACTGCATGCACGTCGAAGAGGTTTCTGACCGGTTGGGAACAGGTCAGATCTGAGGTAAGCGGGCCCAGTACTGTCGCAACCGCGTAGCAGTAGTCGGTATTCGCTTTCAGGCCGTGATCCGTATAGCTTGTGCCAGCAGTACGGACCAACGTTTCGCCGTCTTCAACATCGAGTGGGCGTGACCCCTCCTTGCGTACGAGCAGGTAAGAGGCCTGCTTCGTTTTGGAGGGTGACCAGGTAATGACATTGCACTGGCTGTTCTGCTCAACCCTGACGCTCACTTTTTCCGCAGCCTGTGGCGGTGTGGAGGCCAGAGCAACAGCCAGACCAGGGTAATCAGCGCAAGCTTCGTAAGCCCTTACGACGGCTTGGGTATCAGGATGCTTGGGATCTTCTCCATCCATGATCGACTGGGCTGTGCTGATTCCAGTGTCGATCCGCTCGACCAGGTCCTGTCTGTCAAACTGGGGTGCTCGCTTCTGGATGTCCTGATAGAGCTTCTTCGCCTCGACCAGATGGTTGGCGTTTATGGCTTCCTGCAGGCTTTGAACTTGCGAGCCAAATTGCTTTATGCCCTGTTCAAGACGTGCCTTGCATTTGGCGATGTCAGGCAGATTCTTCCAAAGTTGCTCTGCGTCAGCCAGTAGCTGCTGGGCCTGGTCGAAGTTCAAGTGTTCTACGGCGGATGCTGCCTCGTCGCATAAGGAGGATGCGCGTCCAAGATCGCCAAAGTCCATGGAGCACTTGGTGCAGAATTTTGCCGAGGCCGGGTTGCTCGTCCCGCATTTGGGACAGTCGATATGGGTCTTCCCGCCGCAGCTTGGGCAGACTGCCAGCCCCTGGTCGATCAGCGTGCCGCACCAGAAGCAGACCTCCTTCTTAGCAGGTGTATCCGCTCCTTCTTTCTCGGGGGGAGCAAAGGCAATGCCATGCTTTACACAACGCCCCAGGATGTAGTCCATGGCTTCGTTTTCGTCCAAAGGGATGCCATGCTTGGCGGCGCTTGCAACCAGCCTGTTCGCGTATGACTCGGCCGTAGATGCATCCAAATGCTTGGACACCGAGCAGCCCTCGGCCATCTCGGTGAGAACCTCGTCAAGGCTGCAGTAGGACATGTAGTTGTCATACTCGCTGCGCTTGTCTTCGCTGGCGAAGATGCGGGCGCATTCCCCATAGAGTTTACGCCGATCCGCCACTTCAGTGGTGGCCTTGTTGGGTAGTGCTTGTTTATCCTCCTGGGCCCACTTGGCCCATTGCCCTGCTGGGGTGCTCCTGATCTTGGTAACGCCACGATCCTTGCCTAGAAGGTCGTAGAAATCTGAATAACCGTATGCAGCCAGTGTGCTTTGGGTGTTATGGAAGGTCGTGTAGCCCTTGGGTCTCGACAGATCCTTGCCAGCGGGCGCCTGCTCACCCTGTTTGATCTCGATGCCAGAGGGTGCCAAGCGTTGTACAGTAGCCTGGTCTATGGTCAAGTCCAGATCCTTCTGCACCTTTTTGATGACCAGATCCACTTCGCCCTGGAGCAGGTAAGCACCGGAATGGGCTAAGGCGAAGACATTGATTTGCTGTCGGATCTTTTTCTCTACCTGGTTTTTGGCATCCTCCCACTGAGTCTTGCGCTTTTCCATAGTGTCCAAGTGCTCTTTGGCTTTGGGCAGGAGGTCAAGGCTATGCCCTGCTCGGCTGGCCTTGGCGGAGTTTTTTACTTTGTCGGAGGACCACTGCCGTTCCTTTTGTGTTTTGGCGGCATTGAAAGCGGCTTCGAAGGCGGGATCATCGTCGCTGGAGCCCACCAAGTCATTGGCAAAGTCGAAGAGGCCAAGTAGCAGGTAGTAGTTTGTTTCATTCTGCATGGTGCCGGTTTCCTATCTGACCAGCCCATCGCCACTGCTGATGACTCGGGCGATCTTGGAGAAACTCTCGACCAGATGACTTGCGTCTGTCAGTTCTGACAGGTCCTGGATGGAGGAGATCTGTTTCAAAAAGTACTCGTCTGCCCCACCGATACCTATGCCGATGGTGTTTATTCCCCGCTTCCAGACAGAGTGCGCGCACCGTATAGCTTTTTTACTATCGTCCCATACGCCATCAGTCAAGATAAGAGCCAGCTTAAACTTTCCATAATGCGAGAAAATATGTTTTACATATGAGAGAGGATCGTCTTCGTTTCCGCCGCCTACCTCATCTGAGTCAAAATGCGATTGAAGCTTTAAGATGCTGTGTTTTAATTTTAACCTGTTACTTGTGGCTTTTTGATAGATCTTATGTGTGTCAGCGAAACCAACTATTCCTATATGTATGACTTGAACATCGATCTGATCAACGAATCGCTGAGCAGCTTCAATCGCATCTCTGAAGCTAACAGTCATACTGCCCGACATGTCGATGAATATATAAATCTCTCCCGTTTTGGGAATGCCGGGATTAGCTGTTTGCTCTACTTGATCATTCTCCAGAGGAGAACGGGTGGCCCAGCTCAAGTCCTCAGGCACCGGCTCACGGTGCATGGGCAATGAGGTATTGGTCTCGGTCTGAACCGCGCTGATTGCGATTACCCCATTTTCGTCGTAGCTGTAGGTCACGTCGATGAGTGTGCGCCCATCGCCTACATAGGGAATATCGGTGAAGACATACTTGCCGGCCACCTCGTTATCCAGAGGTGCGGGTTCCTGCCCTTGGAGTAGGTATACTTCCAGCTCTCCTCCGGAAGTGGGCACCCGCAGCTCACGTCGTTGGGTCTGCCGGGCGGGGATGGGCGAGTTCTTGGGAATCAGGATGTCATTGACGTAGTGGGACCGGTCCGATGACTCAGCAATCATTCCTAGGCTGTGCGAGGTGACGTCGGTCACCTTGCGTCCGCCTAGGAGCATGCTTGGTCCATCAGATGGACTGGCTGAGGATCCGGAACCCAGCAACATAGTTGGAGCTCCTGAAGCATTTTGATTGGCACGGATTGCTGCGCCCAGGGCTACGGCCTCGTCAACATTCACGCCGCCCAGAGGAGGCTTGCCGGACATGCGTTCGATGTAGTCGTGGACCTGTTTCATTCTGGTGGATCCTCCCACCAGGATTGCTCCGTCAACATCCTGCCAGCTGACGGGTGGATCCATGCTGGCAAATAGCCTATCGACGATATCCGAGGTTTCCTGGAGCATGAAAGAAGTAATATCGTCAAACTCATCCCGGGTCAGCTCATACTTGCCGGTATGCCCTTGGTAGGAGACGCGGATGGGCGCAGAGTTGGCCCTGGAAAGGCGTTTCTTCGCCTTTTCCGCCACTACTGCTAGTTGACCCATCTGCTCTGAGTCGTCGCTCAAATCAACATCGAACTCGTCCGAGAATTGGTCGGTGATCCAACGAACCAAGGCATCGTCCCAGTCCTTGCCGCCCAGCATATGGCTGCCATCCGAGCCCAGGACTCTGATCTCTTCGCCGTCCACCTGTGCAAGGGTCACATCGAAGGTACCGCCGCCAAGGTCGTAAACCAGGACCTTGCGGGAAGCCCCGTCCGCGTTGAGGCCGTAAGCAAAGACGGCTGCCGTCGGCTCATTGAGCAGTCCGAGGACTTTCAGGCCCGCTTTGGAGGCAGCTTCCAAAGTGGCTTCTCGCTCGGAGTTCTTGAAATAGGCAGGCACAGTCACCACTGCCGCATCTATGGTCTCTCCGGATACTTCCTGAGCTTGTTGGACCAGCCCGCGCAGCAGGATCCCGGCCAGGTCGCTGGCAGAATACTGGCTGCCGCAGAGTGTCAGTGAAAAGTCCTTTTGCCCCATTGAGCGTTTGAAGAAGGCAGCGGTCTCGGTATAGCCCAACTCCTGCTGTTCCTTGGCTTCTGCACCGATAAGGGTTTTACCTCCAGGCATGACGGCGACCACGGATGGGGTCACGGCCTCCCCTTCCGGGTTTCTGATGATGACGGCATGACCCGTGGTGGGATCGATGCGCCCCACTGCCGAATATGTAGTTCCCAGATCGATTCCGACTGCAATACCCATCGTCTTCAAGCCTTTCTTCGCTGCCTGCTCGTTTTCCCTGCCGAATTGAAAAGGGCTTGTCCTTGAACCGGCAGATGGTGAATGGTCGGTCAGCCTCCCGGAAGGCTGACCGACTTATAGATGCACTTATTCCATCGACAGACTGGTGGATGTGCTCACACGCTCCTTGGCCTCCTGGAGCTCCTGATCGTCAAGCGCGTTCTCTGCCTTCCATTCGGCATCGATATCGCTCCCGGAGGTCTCGTCTTTTCCATGCAGTTTGACCATGCCGTCAGCGGTGAGCTTCAGGGTGATGGAGATGACCGACTGGGCTGGCGTGTTGGGCTTGAGGTTAAGCTCCGCGGTTCCCAGGAAGCGATCCTCATCAACCGGGTAGGTGTCTACCTTGTCAGGAGTCTGATAGACGCGGATCTCCACCTTGATCTGGTTGTCCTCAGCCGTGCCGAACTGCTGAGTCACCTCGGCTGGTATTTCGTCATCCTTCTTGATCAGGTTGAAAATCTTCTCCTGTCCGTCTTTGGCATCAGTGGCTTTGACTCCAAAACTCTTGGTGGAGACGGACACAACCTTGAGGCTTCCGCTGGAAAGCGTCGGCATGGCGGAACCGCCGCCGGAAAGTGTGGGCAGGATTCGCGATTCACCGGTTTCCTTGTTGACGGCGACTTCGTTGCCTTCCGCATCGGTTGACTTGGTTTCGTTTTCGCTGAGCTTGGACTGTTCGTCAGCCTGAAGCATGGCGTAGATGGCGGCGCCCTTGGCGACAGCCTCGTCCGGCTCATACACCTTGGGCTCTATTCCCAAGCGAGACTTGACTCCTTCTTGAACCTGAGGCATCTTGGTGGAGCCACCCACCAAGAGAATCTCATCGACGTTTACTCCTTCGGCCTTGGCAGTGTTGATGGCCTTTTCCGATAAGTCCAGGGAGGTATCCAGCAGGGCTGCTGTGGCATCGTCGAACTCTTCGCGAGTGATTTCGACCTGCGCCCTTTTGCCATTGAAGTTGAGCACGGCCTTGGCGCTCTTCTTGTTGCTCAGCGTCTGTTTGGTCTTTTCGGCCGTGATGGCAAGATCCTGAAGGAAGGTTTCATTATCGTCGGCATCCATTGGACTCTCGTCACTGCCGGTGGACTCCATGTATTTGTCCACCAAAAGCTGACTCATAGCCTCGTCCCACTTTTTTCCGCCCAACTCGTGATCGCCCTCGGTGGTGACCACCCTGATGGTGCCCCCTGAGATCTTCATAATGGTGATATCGAAGGTGCCACCGCCAAGATCGTAGATCATGACATTCTTGTCTTCAGTTGAAGTCGTTACACCGTAGCAGATGGCTGCGGCCGTAGGTTCTTCGATGATGGCGAGCACATTGAGGCCGGCGATCTCCCCTGCCTGCTTGGTAGCCGTACGCTCTGCCTCACCAAAGTATGCAGGGCAGGTGATGATGACATCCTTCACGTCATCGCTGAGCTGATTGCTGGCTTGGTTGGCCAATTCCTTCAGTATGTAGGAGGATACTTCAATGGGAGATATGTCCTTGCCGTCGATGTTGATGGCGATCTTGCTCTTGCCCATGAGCTGTTTGACGAAAGCTATGGTTCTGTCAGGCTCCAAAACTGCCGAATCCTTGGCTTCTTGCCCGACAACCGGGGTTCCATCCGTGTCCCACTGCACCACTGATGGAGTGGTATCGGCATTGGTGTCAAGATTCTTGACTACCGTGGGACGACCATCCTCGTCTTGATAGGCAATGCAGGAATAGGTGGTTCCTAGGTCGATGCCGTATACGTATTTTGACATGCTGTCTGCTTCTTTCTGGTGAAATGTTGATTGGCTGGTTTGTCTAAGCCCTGGGTTCTGATTTCTGCGTTTCAGGTGGAACAGCGCTGCCGGTCCCAATGCTGGAGTTGGAATCAAGGTCGCCTGGCTGATGCTGCCGGTGGCTGGACGGCAGCAGTCGGTACACGGTTACCCTCTCTTTGAACACGCTTTCCTGGCCTCGCCTATACCCGGGCGCCAGCGACTGAGCAATGGTCTTGTGCTTGTTGGGATCATCGGTGTCCACAGGTTTGACCATTCGTTGCCACTTGCCTTGGAAGGGCTCTCCTGGCTGGCTGGACACCTGTTCTACATCGTTTTTATTGAGTATGTCCTTCAGGACATCTTCGACATTGGTCAATTGCTCCGCAGCCAGCTGGGAACCTGGCTGGTCTCCCAGCCCTATCTTCATCTGACGAATGTCGTCCAATTCCGCGGCGATATCATAAAGAATCGGCCTCAGCAGGTCGTTTTTGATCCCCTCACGGAGCGCCTTCAACTCCTGGTGCTGTCGATCTATGACCGTCTCTTTGGTCTGGTCATATTGCAGCCGCTGGCTGAACAGAGCTTGAAGCTGATCCATTGTCTTACCCAAGGAATCGATTGACTTTTGTATGTCCATGGCCACGGCATTCGGATTGCCGTTGATCGGATTGGATTCCGGAACTGCTTCTGCATGGTCAGGTTCTACAGCCGTCTCGGCTACCCTAGGCCCGGAGACAGGAGCATCCTTGCTGTACGCTGCCTTTTGCCTGGGCTCCGGTGGGAAACTAGGCAAAGGCATGTCTTCCTCTGCTTCTCGGTTCTCCATTGTTTCTGCTCCTTTATCGCCTTTCGCATTAGATCTATATGACGGTTGGCCGCTCATTTGCGGTCGCCTGCTTCATGTCATTGACTGCTTTGCTTGCTTCCCCCCTGTCCGGCCAGCAGCTCTTCATACAGGCCAGCTACTGGTTTTTCCAGCGGCAGGCTGGCTTTGGAGAAGGTCTGCATGCTGAGGTCCTTAGCCAAATTCGGATCGCAGTTTTGAAGGATCCAGCTCATTACCGCGTTGACATTCAAGGGTTTAAAGGCATTGCCATTCCCAGCCGTATGGCCTATTGCACTGACTGCGAAGAAACGCGAACTCTTGAAATTCTGCTCAATGAGATCAACGATTTCGGGCATATCCATGTCCACCAGGAACTGTCGGCATAGCAAGTCCATGAGGTCGAAATCATCAGTGAATCTCTCCGTGTTCGCTGCTCTGATTTTCATCACGCCCTTGTTGCCGAAGCGATCATCCAACCCTTCCGCCTCATCGAACTTATTGAGGACAACGGCAAGTGGCATGGAGAGTTTTCCGCTTTTATCGATTTTCGTGTTCTCGCGCAGGTCATTGTTGAGAGCGTTCATCACGTCTTCCAGACTTGCTGAGCTGACAGCGCTCTGATCACCGGCATCCATTTGATTCCCGAAAAGCGCCTGAGCCTTCGGCAGTGACATGGGATCGATCACCAGAACAATGCCATCACAGTGCTCGTACTGACGTTGTTGCTCGTTTTCGCTGTTGCCGACGAAGGTCTCTCCAGCGATGTCGTAGATTTGCATCAGTCGACGGGGCTTCAGCTTCTCTCCTTCAAGATAAAAGCTGAAGGAGATTGTGCTGGAGATATCGGTGCGTGTAACGGTGGCCGTCTTTTTTACGGTACCGTTCTGATAGTCCATGGTCATAGCGCTGTACATGCTCTTCTTGCTGTCATCGTAGAAATGTGTCGTCAATCCGTGGGCTGATGCCTGATGGTCGATAAGATCCTTGACATAGGCAGTAATGAAGGCGCTTTTACCAGCCGACTCGCCTCCCACGATGGGAATACACACGGTATGACTTCCGGCACCTTGCACGGTTACTTCTCGTCCCGACTTCCAGCAGTTGGGGCAGATGGCATCAAGCGACCTGCGGGGGTTCTTCAGAACAAGTAGACTTGAAGGCAGTTTGGCTCCGCATGTGCATCTGTGATGCAGGGCACCAAATATATTTGGTGACAGCTCTTGATGTTTGGCTCCGCAGGAGGGACAGATGTAAACCGGGTATGCGAACCGCGTGTGACAGGTGTCACAAACTAGTGAAACCCTGCGCAGTTTCATCATCACCAGCTCTATGACAAAGATGATGCCTGTGTAAGCGATGCCGATGATGTCGACGACAAGGAATATGGCGATGTGAGGGATGAGCATAAAGAAGCAGAAAGTGACACCGGCCAAGATGGTCATAGTCGCTGCACCTATCCAAAAAGTGTAGCTGAATATCCACCACAACACGTTTATAATTATGTTGTCGATTTTGCTCATGAAATTCGGCGAATCTTCTATTGTATTTGCCAAAGAAAATAAAGATTCTTCGATATTCTTCAGAGCAGAGGTGACCACCTGCTTCAGATCCGCTAAACCTGGCCCGAAATAATAAGAATGCTTGGCTGGCTCCTTGGCAGCTTGGCTCATATTGTATCCTCACTCTCCAAAGTGCTTCAAATTCCTTATATGATTCCTTGTAAAACGCCAATGGAGGCCAACAGGGGAACAATAAACTTTCTGCCCACGAAAAGGCAGCAGAATAGCCAGAAGAGAGTCAGCGTGACTCCTATAGTAATTCCAACTTTTTTTCCATAAGTTGTAATCAAGGCTGAGTAATATCCGATAAGACTTTTGCCGATACCGTATAAGAAAGCGACAAATAACACCATGATCAAAGCCATGAGTATAAAAGGGAGCGCAAATGCAATGGCAGCGCAAATGAGTGCTATCACGATAACCAGCACTATTAAGAAAAAGATGACTTCCATGACCCCATAATCCTTTTCGAGTTAGCAGTTCCATTGATTTGTCATAACTAGTAGGGGTAAGCCGTATCCATAACCTGAGGTCTGGCCCGAAGAAATTGGAGCTTTATCGGCTTCTGACGACCGCGTCTTAGATAGGCCATGCCTATGTCGCGTCGAGGATTGGGGTCAAAACTGACCTTGTTTTGCAGGTCTGATCCCAGTATCAACTTCCGGGTTGCAACTCTTGCCACACGAAAGCAAACACGCAGATTGCAGGCCTGAGTGAGGTTGTTAGGAAGAGCCTTGACAGATGGCTTTTGAGTCAGAATGATTACACAGATGCCTACTTTCGCCCCTCTCTTTGCGATGGTTTGCAAATAGCGTTTTATGTCATCCAAGTAGGTCTGATCGTTTTTTGGTATGTGCGGATTAGCGAAAAGGCGTGAGCATTCATTGATGAAAAGCACCTGAAACCCGAATGGGCAATCAGCGGCAGCCTGCCAGTAGTCGTCCAGGCCGCTTTTGCGCATGGTGATCTGTCGAGAGCGAATAGCGGTATAGACCTCTTGAATTTCGCTGCAGACTAGATCAATTCCATCTGACAGATGAGTGTACGAGGTGACATAATCAGTGAATCGTTCAAAGTTGGAAGTGCCGTTGCAGTCGATAATGCGTAGATCAACCTTTCGGCTTGCGACAAGGGAAGCCATGATGCTGGTCATGCAGACGACTGATCCCGATCCATGTTCTCCTGCAGCAAGCAGGCCGCCTGTATCCTTGAGATTTAAGTAACGGAGTGAGCCGCTTTTGTCGCTTAAACAGGCAATTGAACCCTTGCTCAAGTTGAAGGGAGGTATTTTCCCAATAAAACCTGTTGGTTTTTTGGCAGGTGAATTGGACTTGTCTAAGTGGCGGCTCTGATAATGCCGTCTAGGTTGCTTTTCCTTAGCACCCTTGGGTGCGATATCAGCCAGCTTATCGTAAACCGGGATGGGCCATTGGTTTTGATCGGTGGGCGCTTCCAAGGAGCATAACGGTACTTCTCCGTAGCTTTTGACTAGGGAGGCAAGATACCCTTCCTCCTTCGTTTTTGCTGGCTTGAAGTTTATATAGGAGGGATCATCCAGGGCTCTTTGCTTCATCATGCCGACGAAGTCCGAATAAGCCATGGCATGGATATCGCCTGGCCAGCTGATATCCGAGTCAAGTTTGGCTTCCCCGGTTGAGGCCGGCACCAGAACGACAAAGGACTCAACTGTGCTACTGCTTCCATTGGCCCGGAGATAGGTGCTTAAGTTGTGCTGGGCAAAAGCCATATTGGCGCTGAATATGTATGGTTCATGGGCTACGACTCGAGCCTTTGGATACATGCAGAACATAGCTTTTCCCGGCACCAGATTGTGGTAATCGATGCCAGCTCGATAATTTTTCACATCGACCAACAAAATGTGTGATCCAAACATCAGAATGCAATCAATGTCGGTGCCTCTGGTGTTGCGATGTCCATCGGCTTCGGGATTCCAAACCGACCAGAATGATACACAGTGGTCCAAGATGCCATCCCAGGTCAGGAGTTTGGCGAATATTTCTTCGCCTTTCGTACCAGTGCGAACTTCGGTTTTGCCGAATCCGCTGTCTGCGAGACCTGAACCTGGATGGCCGTAAATTCGAGCTCCATGAATATCGTGGTTACAAATGTCGCGGTAAGCTTTCAAGGTTTTTTGTGAAGCCCTCGGCACCAAGCTTTCATCAATGACAGGAATCCCGGGTGTGGCTGTTTGAAGCTGGTAGCGGGAAATTGCCTGTGCCCAGGCTTCTCCTAACTCTTCCTCCGTAGGTTTCTTTACAGCATCCCAGTCGATCTCGTCATCCCGGGCAACAGACCAGAGGGGAGCGGATCGCTCCTTGCTCCTGGCTATCCCGGGAAAATGAAACCGTGGCACTGGTGTCTCCTATTCGATGAATCGCCTTGAAAGTCCAAACTTCAATCAGACATGCTCAATCACATAGTCGTGACTGCTGTCAGCACCGCTGACGAACTGCTTTGCCTCATCCATCGTCACCTCGTTGAGCACTACCTTGTCTGGTGCTAGAAAATGGCGCTCAACCACCTTGTACCGCCGATCATCTGTGAAAAATCCCATTGTTCAGTTCCTTTCATTTCCTGTTTGCGTTGAATCATCCAAACGAGATTGAATAACTACCTGAGCTGGCCGCAAAACCATGTTGCCCATCAGATATCCCGGCCGAATCACCTTGCATATTGAGCCAGGCTCGGCTGTGATCTGGTCTTTGTTCTTGTCATCGCTTGCAATGCCTACGACCTCGTGGACTCGCGGATCAACTGAACCATTGGTATTTATCGGGTTCAACCCATATTGCGAAAGCAGGTCAAGGATTTCTTCAGCGACAGACCGATTCAATTCAAGCGAAGGATCATTGCTTTGCAGGCGATCGACAGCCAGGAGGAGCTCCTTGAACAAAGGCGCAAACGCCTTATGGGTGTCCAAATCATCACGTTCACGAAGGCTTTGTTCCAATGAACGAATCAGCTGCTTGGTGTTTTTATCCTCCGACAATCTGCGTACAAATAGATCCTGCAGGCCTTTCAAGTTCTGGGAGATAGCCTCTATGCCTTGATCGTTCTCAGGCATTTTGCACACCTGTTCGGGCGGCTTCTTCACTGACTTTGTCCCTATTGAGTTCGTAGCCATACGGTAATACTCCAAAATACAATGCAAAGGCAAGTACAGCAGTGATTATGACTATTGCCAGGAAATGCACGAAGCCGTGGAAAAGCCAATTAACAATAAGAAGAGCTATAAACCAGACGATAATTGATTTTATACCGCCAAATATCGTTGATACTGTAAAGTGACGCTTTCCTGCATAATCGAGTGCCTCTTTATATGATTGCCTTTCTGCGTTGAGATCATCATCATCGACTTCAAGTGATTCGATCTCATTCATGATTTCGACGCCGGCTTTCAACTGAGTCTCATTTGTGGGGACATCATCAGTCGGGAATTTGCCTTCGGACGTGCTCAATTTTGATTCTAGGTAAATGAGTGCATAGCTGACAAAGTTCTTAGTAATATCTGAATTATCAGGGTGTACATCATGGAGAGACTTGAAATGGTTAAAACCTTCCTCATCCCTGCCGGATAATGCCATAATATAGCCAATTTGAATTGCGGCATGGTAATTAGATGGATCTAACTTAATAGTTTTTCGATATTCGGTTATTGCCGTATCGTATTTTTCTTCATCATACGCAATTGACGCCGCTGTAGAATGGAGACCAGCATTATTGGGTTCGATTTGGATTCCTTGGTCGATGGCAAAGTCTGCGTCGTCGTATTTGTTCAGCTCAGAAGCTAATAGAGCGCGGAACTCCCAGGCTTGTGCGTTGTTGCTTTGTACGTCTGTCGCTTCTTTGGCAGCGCTGTAAGCTTTGCGCGTGTCACCGTTTCTGTAATACTCGCGTGAAACAGCTAGCCAGTCCTTGTTACCACTTCTAGTTGGCTGATCTGAAGAGTTGTCCGGTGGAGCAGATTGAAGTTGCTGATCATAAGCATCACGTTTTTCTGGATCGGTAAGAATTTTTTCTGCTTCACCGATCTGCTCCACTTTCTTCTCTGCCATAGTTCTGGTGTCAATGTCAGGAGAACTATCCACTCTTCGGCGGTACTTAGCCCTTTGTTGACGTATGGCTTTCTTGATTTCTGCCTCAGTTGCATCAGGTGAAATATTGAGAAGCTGGTAATAATCAATCATAGTAAGTTCCTTAAATGTCGTTCAGATTTTCTTTGCTAATTATGCGTGTCGCCTACTCGCGCATGGACTTAGTCGATGGACAATGTATTCAGCTTGTTTGCAGAATCGGCCATCTCCTGCTTGCCGAGATTGGCTACGCGGTCGATTTCAAAAGACCCTAGTGATTGATTGGTCACCAGATCCACGACTTCAATTTGCACCGTCTGATCAATGTCGTAATAGTAGGTTATTTTTAACGGGGAATTCTCCGGATGCGGAGGCAGGTTCAATGTGCTAGTGCCGATGATCGTGACGAACCGGGGATCCTCGTCATCACCTTGTGTGACCTCAACTTTAACACATTCCTGGTTTTCTTGCATTGTGTAAAAAACGTTAGAATAGGAACCTGGTATAGCTGAATTCCTGGGTATGACAATGCTGTTGTGCAGGCCATCTGTGTCATCATTGGCAGCGAGCACACCCAAAGACTGAGAGGCAACATCTTGTATCTGAACAGCTCCGCCCAAAGTAGGCAGACCCTCGGCAGCCGGATCCTTGCCTTCCGCCTCAAGCAGTTTGGACTCCTCCAAACCAGCTTGGACAGCAGCACCTTTGGCGACGGCCTCATCAGGATTGACGTCGGATTGAGGCTCTTTTCCTGTCAGCTTTTCCATCATCCGATGTACCATCGGCATTCGAGTGGACCCTCCTACGAGGAGGACGTAATCAATGTCGTTCCAGTCGAAATCTGCCTCATCCATGACGTCTTGAACCAGATCCCTGGTACGTGCAAGCAGACTTTGCGTAGCTTGTTCAAACTCTTCGCGTGTTATGGCTATCTTGTAGTTTTTCCCTTTGAAGGTTATGAAAACGTTGGTGGTGGAGAATTTGCTCAAGGCCCGCTTGGCTATCTCTGCTTTCTCTCGCAAATCAGCGGTCGCCTGGAAGTCGTCGAGCAGTCCTTCACCGCCTTGGTCGGATACCTTGGCTGCTATGAGCTTCATTAAGGCATTGTCGAAATCGAAGCCTCCGAGGTTGCGATCACCGTCAGTCCCTATAACCTCAAACGTGAGATCTTCGACGCTGAGCAAGGTGACATCAAACGTGCCACCGCCCAAGTCATAAACAAGGATGGTTCCCTTTTTCTGAGAGTCCAAACCATAGGAAATTGCCGCCGCAGTCGGCTCGTTCAGGACGCGCAGCACGTTGAAACCAGCGATTTTACCGGCTTGTTTTGTGGCTGTGCGACGAGCATCGTCAAAGTAAGCAGGAACTGTGATGACTGCATCGGTTATTTCTTTACCAAGATTCGTTTCGGCATCCTGCTTGAGGTGCTTTAAGATAATAGCCGAAATTTCTTCCGGTGAGTACGATTGACCGGCAGGAGAATCATATCGCCAATTCGGCTCCCCCATATGGCGCTTAACAAACTGAACTACATTGTCCGGATCCGCTGCAGCCATATGCTTTGCAACAGTGCCTACAGTGGGTTTATCCTGCCCATCTGTATGAGGGAAATATACTACAGAAGGAGTGGAAGACTCACCTTCTGGGGTTTTTAAAACTAGACCCCCCCCCCCGGAGAAAGAATGGCCACTGCTGAATACGTGGTGCCTAAATCGATGCCTACCGCCTGTTTCATTCTTCCCCTTCTGCAATTCCAACAGATAAACAACAACTTCGTATAGGCAAAGTATATATCCACTTTAAGACATGAAGCTGCTTTTATTCAGCAACTGGTCACCTTTGATTAATTGAAAGCAGTAAAAGAAGCTGTCGTCGCCAACCACCTGCTTTAGGTTGTGACGAACAGGAAATATGCTTCGTTCAGAGGAGAGAAGTGAAAGACCTCGTAAATCAGCAAAACCACATGCAAATTCAGTTAGAACCCTGCACTGCCCTGTCATTATGAGGCTCAGGCAAGAATTGAAAGTTGACTCAGGCTGAATGCTGGTTTGACCTTGACATGATGGCAAGGTTTAGGGTCAAGGCATGACACGAGAGAACGAATTCAGTGGTGAGGGCAGCAAGAGCGGCTTGAGCATCGGTCAGATGTCTGAGCTTACTGGGGTCAGTCGGAGAATGTTGCGTCACTGGGAGGAGGAAGGACTGATCTCCCCCTTTCGCGACCAGTCGAATTACCGGCATTATCTGCAGGATGACGTCGCACAGTTGGAGCGCATTGTGACCTATAGGGAGATGGGATTCAATGCCCGACAAATCAAGGCATTGCTCAATTGCAAGGCACCGCTGGCCTTGGACGAGTTGCGAGATCAGCGTTCGCGAATTGAGGAGAAAATTCAGCTTCTTAGGAAAGCTGCGGATCGTTTGGACCGGCTCATAGTCCTTGCTGAGGGGAAGTCGGGTAATGATTCAGCCGCTACGAAGACCGATCAGGAGGACCAGTACTTTTCGGAAGCATACGAACGCTGGGGTACTAGCAGGCAGTGGCTTGAATATGCGGAGCGAAAGGCCATGTGCTCCGAGCAAGAGCAGAAAAAGGACACGGCCCGGCTCAAAAATGTAGAAAGTGAGCTTGCACAAGCCAAGCGAAAAGGTCTGCCACCGTCCTCAGATAAGGTTATAGAACTGATTGACGAGCATCGGCAGGCTCTGTCATGGTTCCACGTAACGCCTTCCATGCACGTCATTCTTGGACGCATGTATGCGGCTGATCCACGTTTCAGATCCCACTATGAACAATTGGAACCAGGATTGACGCAATGGATGCTTACCGCAATCGAAACTGCAGCGCGTGCAGACGGAATAGATCCGTCAACTGCCAAATGGGATTGACGCAGTCAGTATCTTCCATCTACGTATCACGTTTTCTGTTTGACAACCCAATTGAAAATCCTTCAATTAAGGAACGAGGTAACCATGCACAACCATGACCAGCCCAAAGCTACTGCTTATATAGGTGCAGGCATAAGTCCCGTGCCGGAGCCAGGGAAGGATGCGGAGCCGCCGGAGCCTTATAGGGGCATCTACCTCATGCCCATGTTCATATGCCTGTATAGCCATGATCTAGAAGAATCAGAGGTTTTCTGGACGCAGGGACTGGATTTCATCAATTTATACACCATGCCAGGCATGATGATTCACTTGCGGCGCTGGGCCTTTCAGGATGTGCTGATCCGCAAGAGTAGCCCCAATGCTGGCAGCCCTGATTCGGATATGGAGCCCATAGGAAGCCTGAGTGTAGCAGTCACGGAAAAGCAGATAGGCAAGATTGTGGATGCATGCGAGCGCCTTCGTCCGGGATCCACTTCAGCTCCAATACGTAAGCCGTGGAACTCGCTTGAAGCTAGGATTCACACCCCGGAAGGCCTGGTCCTTACCCTTACGGCTGCCTTGGCTGTCGATAAAAAGCAGACCAAAGTTTATCTGAACTCGCACGGTCAATGAGCAAAGTTCAAGCCCTTCTCCCCCGTCATGATTTGATTCTGAGAGCAACGATTAAATGTTTCGAGCGGCGGAGGGAAAATGGAAATAACTATAACATTGGTTCTTCTATAACGTTGGTTCTTGCCCCAGATCCAAAAGAGGTTATCGGTTAAGTGACTATTGGTTATTAAAGCCAGTCGTTCTGGTTTACTGATTGGGTCTTAGGCCTAGAGTTTCGATGGCCTCTGCTACAGCAGCCGTGCGATCGCTGACCTCCAATTTGGCGAAGATCCGACTGAAGTATGTTTTCACTGTTGCCTCGCTGATGTATAAGTGTTCTGCGATTTGCCGATTGGTCATGCCTTTGGCGGCCTCGCGCAGCACACGCGTCTCTTGTTCGGATAGTGCTGGTCTGGTCGCTGGACGCAGTGCTTTGCTGACTGCTTTCGCTGCGGTCGGATTCAGTACAGTGGACCCTGCAACAGTGTCACGGATAGCTTGGGCCAAGACATGAGGTTCTACGTCTTTCAGCAGATAGCCATTGGCTCCGGCCTCTATGGCCGGCAGAATATCGTGGTCGGAATCATAAGTGGTCAGGATCAATACCTTGGTTTTGGGATAAGAAGCCAGCACTTTCCGGGTGACTTCAGGACCGTTCATATCAGGCATCCGCAGATCGAGTAGCAACAAATCCGGACGTGTTTTCGCTACAGCCTCTATGGCCTGGGCGCCATTACATGCTTCGGCAACCACTTCAAGGTCTGCATGGCGTTTCAGCATGCTGCGTATGCCCTCCCGAACCATGGGGTGGTCGTCGGCCATGACAAGTCGGATCATCTTTCCTCCTTATCTGGTCGAGTAGTGTTACTTGGTCTTTCGACAGGAATATTTACAGTTATGGAGGTGCCTTGCCCGGGAACGGAGGTTACCGTACAGCGCCCACCCGCGTCTTGAGCTCGTTTGGCCATATCTCGCAGACCATAGCCATGCCCCGCCTTTTCCATCTCCTGGAAATCCAAGTTTTGAATATCAAAACCACGACCATCATCCTTGATCCGAAGCTGTAACAGTTCCTGCCCTTTCAAAAGCAAGCTCACCTGTACATGCTGGGCATTGGCATGCTTGGAAATATTAGTCAGGGACTCCTGGACTATACGCAGCAGGTTGACCTCGGTCTGCTTAGGCAAGGGCGGCAAGGTCCGTTGAATCTGGCACTGTGATTGAAAACCTGTCTTTGCTGCGGTGGAATGCACTGTCCGTTCCAGGGCCGTCTTCAGGTCCCTGCCATCCAGATCAGCCGGTGCCGAATCCGCAATCATTCTTCTGGTGTCATCCAAAGAACCCTTCGACGTGCTGGCGGTCATTTCCAAATGCTTCTGAGCTGCAGGTATGTCGTCGATCAGTTCTTCATGAGCTACCCTGGCCAAGGCCAGAATGGAAGTCAAAGACTGGGCGATCGTGTCATGCATTTCGTTGGCCACACGTTCACGCTCGATGGACGCTCCTTCAGCTCTGCTGAGTCTGCGAATCGTCTCTTGTTGAGACTCCATTTTGTCCAGCAGCATTTGATTATGTCCGTTGGTCAAAGCCAGGACATTAAAGGACTTTCCAATCATTGCGGAGAATACCACTACGAGAATCATGAGCATAAGATTGCCGGATAGATCTGTACTCAAGAACCTTTTTCCAGCCAAGACCATGGCCAAATAGGCTATATTCAGGACTCCTACCAACCCCAGAGCAGGAAGGTAGAAAAAAGCGATGAAGAGTTGTGGCACGATAAACAGTTGAGACAGAATGGCGGTACCATCCAACCAAGCGCCCATGGGCAGGCAGACCAGCGTCAGCAGAGCGAAAATCCAACCATATGCTCCTGTTTTGCTTACCGGCTGATCTGCCGTTTTCCGATCAAATCTTTCAGACTTGTCATATACCCTAGGCAGAACCACGATCATGAAAAACTGGCAGGGCAATAGGATGAGAAAGCTTGAAACAAGTTTATAGGTCATGGATGCAGTCGAGAAGAAGCAATCGGCTCCTGTTACGCAGCCTGCTTCCACAATGAAATACCAGTTCCAGGTGTTATGAAGACGTTGACGCTGGGCATCGGTCCTTGCGGTCGCGTCAAGTTGACCGTCGCCGTAATCACCATTTAGATTCATTGAAAGCTGGTCTTGCTGTTGGTTTTCTCGATTAATTTCCTCAGTGATTTTCACTCATGTCTCCCCTGACTTGCAGACTTATTCACCCTACTGCCAAAACGCCTGTAGAAATCGTCGGGTTTTCCTGTTTCCGAGCCTCGAAACCGGGATCTTCATTGGTTTTTGATTGTCTTACCAGCGAAAATTTGCTTGCCTTTTCGGGGATACAAGAGAGCCAAGGGAATGAATAGCAAGGACAGACAACCCATTGCTAGGAAGACCTTGCTGCTGCCGCTGGCATAGGAGGCCCTGATCAGAGGCATGATCATATTCCGCATGGATCGGGGCATACTGGTGAATTGTGATTGAGCACCTGCCGAAGTTCCGGATCCAATAGTATCTGCGATGGCTTGCGCTCGGGATGCACTTACTCCGTACTTGCCCAAGGCCTTATGAATATCCAGGGCAAAATAATGGGTACACAATGGTCCAAGCATTGCCATGCCCAAGGCGCCGCCGAAGTTTTTGAAGGTCTGATTGATGGCAGTGACTTCTCCATAAGAGGCGTTGATGGCCCGATTGACCGCATCAGTGGATGACGGCGAGAACATGAATCCGATCCCTGCACCCGCAACCACCATGGAAAGCGACAGCCAGACGGTATTGGAGGGCAATCCTTTATCGAGTGAACCTGCTGTATGCGACATGAGGGAGAAACCTGTTGCAGCTATCAAGCCGGCAATCAGCAATACCGGTTTCATGCCATGTCTGTTGAAGAGTTGGGCGCCTAACAAGGCGGAAACCAGGAAACCTAAGAAAAAGTAGAGGATGAATATGCTGGTCATCAATGTTGACCGGTTGAGTGCAAGGAGCCCATAGACGCTGAGGAAGTACATGATGGGTTGGAAGATCACGGCGGCTACCAACATGGCGAGCTGGGAAATGTCGAATGGTGGGTTGCGGAAGATTCTGAGTTTAATGATTGGATTGCCAACGTGCGAATCCCAGAAGCCGAACACCAGGAATAGCACAAGGCTGGCACCAAAACTGGCAATAATGCGCCAATCCGACCAGCCAACGGTGCTGCCCTGCTGAACCGGCACGATCAGAGCTATCATGGCCAGTCCTACGGCCAGGCCGCCAGCCCAGTCAATATGCTGACTACCGGGTTCGGTTGTGGGTGAGTCCTTCGGAATCATCGAGACGATCATGGCGATTGCCGCCAGAGCCAGAGGCAGATTGATAAAGAAGATGTCGCGCCAGGAGTATTGAATCAGCCAAGAGCCCAGAATGGGGCCCAAACATGTCATGGCTCCTGTGATGGCGAAGAACAGAGCCATGTTTCCGGCCCTCCTGTTTTCGGCCGAGTAGGAGAACAGAATACCGATAGCGGCCGGGAACATCATGGCTGAACCAATGCCTTGGAGCGCTCGGGAAAAGATCATCAGCATCAGCGAGAGTGAATTTGCAGGAACAAGTCCGCAACATAAACTGCCCATTCCAAAAAGGAATGTACCTGAAAGCATGATGCGCTTGTAGCCCGCTAGATCAGACAGATGCCCGCAGATGGGGAAAGTGGCGGCCGCAGCCAGCATGTAGGCGTTGACAATCCACTGTATGCCGCTTGCGGTCAGACCCAGACCTGATTGGACTGCCTGACTCGATAAGGAGACGATTGTCGAATCTATGTTGGTCATAGAGACGGCGACAATAAGTCCAATCATGATCAGGCTGAGTTTTTTGTGACTGATCGGAGGTTGTGAAGCCCCGATCACTGGCAAGGGGTCTTCTTGTCTCTTGACTTCGCGAGTTTGCATACTGTCTCTCTTTCGTGTTTGCGCAACTGGTATCGCTATGAACGGCTTTGGAGGCGCTACACCA
The DNA here is from genome assembly GCF_052606235.1 of Bifidobacterium sp. ESL0820. NCBI lineage: Bacteria > Bacillati > Actinomycetota > Actinomycetes > Bifidobacteriales > Bifidobacteriaceae > Bifidobacterium > Bifidobacterium sp. ESL0820. The sequence continues at coordinate 575,460 of NZ_CP199594.1, read as the reverse complement.
TGAGAGTAAAAAGATATTCTCGCTTCTTATGTCATCCCAGTCGCTATATCTCTGTCCCCCATTCGGATGACACGATGTCAGCCGTGTCAGAGCTGGGGCTAGAAGATCAGCAATGCAACAGTTTGCGGAAATCAGACTGTGTGAGTTATAGGGCTGTCTGGTGCTGGGAAAAGTACTGTCTCGCAGTTTATCGAGTGATTTTATAAGCCAATTAGTGGTGGGGGGGGAATCGATAGTTATGGCAGGCAGATTACCCAGAAGACTCGTGAGCAACTGCTCTTTCCACTGGCCAATGTGAGCGGGATTTGCCTGACGCTATGAATGAGTAATATCAGCGACAAACAATGCAATGTGAGGATATTCTCCACGCTGTCAACCTGGTTGACCTGTTGTCATTGTTGCCCACCGTTTGGCTATCTGTTGGGCCCCGTAAATTGGTTTATTTTGGTATGTCGCAGACCGAGAAGGCGAAACTCATCAGAGTTCCTATTGACTTACTCTTGTCTGATTTTAGTGTTTCAATACTTTTGAGATGCTCATTGTCTTGTACCTGGTTCAGTGCGTACTGTTCACCATCTGAGGTGGTAAAGCGAAGGATGGGGTCTCCCTGCTTGCTGAGCTTGCATGACACGGTGCCCTCATCAACTTTAAGAGGCCAGGTGTGACCCAGATCTTCTTTCGAAATTGTTTGCGGGTTGCTGGTAGCTGCCACTTTATTGCTTCCATCAGTGGAATACTCTTCAGGGTGCTTCATGCCATCAGCGCAGCCGACAACCCCCACTGTCAGCATAATTGTGGCGCATATAAGGAAAAGGGTTCTGAGGCTCTGCTTGATTCGTTTCATAATTATCGACGTTCTTTCATACTTGGGGACGGTTTCTAGCGCTCGCTGGCCAAAGCCATATATCCGTCCTCAAGGTTGGGCGCAGTTTCTACAGAGCCTGCGGGCGGTGTATCGGTAACTATGCGGTACCTTGTCCCCTGTGGGGTGGGTTCCGCGTTGATGATTGTGGCATTTTCCGGTCGTGCCGCGATAGGGGGCGTGATCCAGATATGACCGGCAGCTTCATGGATCAGCCCCTCTGTCGGCCCGTCATACTGGTTGCGTCCGCAACGTAATACGCATACCCAGGGGCAGGTTTGTGCAACATCGTCGAGTATGTGGGTGGAGAGGATAACGGTTCGATCCTGTCCCAGCTGGGCAAGGAGCGTGCGGAATCGCATGCGCTCTTCGGGATCCAACCCCGCTGTGGGCTCGTCGACTACCAGCAGCTGGGGGTCGCCCATAAGGGCCTGTGCGATGCCAACCCTGCGCCTCATACCCCCGGACAACCCTCCGATAGGTTGGTTCATCACGTCTTCCAATCCCACCTGTTCCAGGAGGGTATGCGCCTGCTCCTGCCGCATGTGTTTGTTGTCAATCATTTTCAAGATGCCGAGATAATCAAGGAATTCAAGTGGCGACAGGTTGTCGTAGGGGGTGATGTGCTGAGGCAGATAACCCAGGTGTCGTTTTAGATTTCGCCTATTGGCCGGCGAGGACAGGTCCTTTCCATCAATAAAAACTTTACCTTTAGTCGGTTTGATTATTCCGGTGAGAATGCGCATGAGGGTTGTTTTACCGGCACCATTTGGACCAATAAGTCCTATCATGCCCTGTGGAAGATCAACGGTCAGATCGTTCAAAGCGGCCGGTCTCCCCCGGAAATCCTTGGTCAGATGGTCAATCGAGATAAACATGTGAGTAATTCCTTTCAAAGTCGGTAGATAGTCAGACCTGAACTTTCACGTGGTTGGAGGCTATGTTTGCACCAGTGAAAAGGAGGAAGATAATACACACCTGCCAGAGCAGGGATATGACTCCTGATTGGACGGTAAAGGGGCCGTTCGCCGGTACGTACATAGGATTGGTATGAAACCATCCCTGTGCAATGGGATCGCCAATGACGGCCAGCGGGCCGCCATTGAGTGATGGAAGTGGCAATAGGGGGGTATAGAAAGCCAGCCAGGCCCATGCCAGGACGGCAAGAATTCGGGCTACGATTGTGGGCAACAGGGCTCCTAGCAGGGCGGATAGCCCCATAGCTATCAGCATTGATGGCGAGAGTATGACAAGTGCTACTGCCAGGGCCACGAGTATTGCCTTACCGTTGCCGTTAATGGCTTGGTAGATTGCGATCAATACAAGGAAAAGCAGGGAAGATGATATGCAGATAAGCCAGGCTCCCAAGACATGAGCTGAGTGAATGACTCCCATCGGCAAGGGGGAGGTGGATTCAAGTTCGTCCATACCTGTTCGCCTGCCGGCAGTCATAAGGTCGCTGAACGATGCTGCGTATGCCAACGGGGTGAACATAGCAAGAACCTGTCCGGTAAAGACAAGACCATCTATGTCGCTGAATCCAGGTGACATAGGAGAGGCATAGGCCAAAAAGAGGGCGAAGAGCGCCAGCGGCATGCTGGCTATCCACAAGGCTTTGCGCCGATAAAACATCAGTAGCGTGATGCGTACAAGGCTCAGTATCCTCATAGGGCTGCCATCTTTACAACATTGCGCTCCGCATCATTGCATAAGTTCCATCCGAAGATTGCGCCTGCCGCTGCAACAAACAATGGAATGAGTCGTTGCCGGACTGGATCGGTGATGTATGGATCCCATATAAAACATAGAAACAGCCAAATAGCTATGGAAGCCAGCGATGACGTTGGCATAGACATGGTAAGTACGGCTATAAGGAAAACCAGACAGTTGACAATGAATATACTGCCAACCGGGGTAATGATGCTCACCCATCCCATGTCACGTGGCCAAAGTCGCATCATATGCAAGCCGATAAAAAGAAGGCCCGCGGCAGTAAGATTTGCCCCGGTAATGATAAGCAGCCTGGTCACTTGAACCTTCCGCCATCCAGTTGGAGTTGACTCAGCAAGTTCAACGATTGGGTCACCATTGAGCACAAAAGCTGTAGATAGGCCAGCAGCAATTACTGGCACCTGAGTAAGAACCATCATAAGTGGCCGTATGCGGCTCAATGACCAGATGCCCTCCAGTACGAAGCCCGCAAGAAGAATACATGCAGTCAGTATGAACGGCAGCAATACCAGTCTATAAAGCCTCTTGAGCTGTATGTCTACGAAAGCCACCTCATCCACCTTCCTCATATCTGGTTTTGGCCTTCGGCTGCCGCCAGACATTGCTCGCTACTCGTTCCGTCTGCTTAGTTAGTAGCGAGAGAGGATGGAAAGGTTCATTAATTTTTATCTCCACCGGAGAGTCGAGTATGCCAGGCAAGAGGGGCTGTAAGGATAACAGCAGATAGGAGTCCCAGTGTCAGTAGGATGGTCCCTGCCCAGGCTGTGGTTGTAGTGGGTACCGAATTGACCCATGCCGGTAGGAAAAATGATGACCTCAAGTTCTGCAAAGTTCTCAATAGTGGTGCAAGTACCCCTAGGAGCAGTGCAATCCAAGAGCATTGCCATATGCATAAGAGGGCCACGATATTTGCCAGGAGTGTTATGGGAGCTATCGTTTGGGCAATAACTGGCAGGGGCCTTATTCCAGGGTTGATTGCAGTGACAATCAATAAGGCTGCTCCCCCGACGACAATATTGGAGATAAAGGCCAGCAATAGCCTAGAAGCTACTACAACTTGAGGTCCCAGGGGCATACTGAGCATTAACTCACGATCATCTTTAACGGAAAAGACCAGGATCATGGTCAGTGCCATGTTAAGCATGAGCATATTTGAAAAGATATGCGTACCGAGACTGCCGTAACGCGCACCTTGCATAACGTTGCTAATTAAAACCGAGCACGCTGCTATCGCGATTTCCACCAGTAAGATATATCGCGGTGTGAGGCGTAATTGTGCCAGAACAAGCGGGCCACAGGAACGTATTTGACGCATGAATGGTATCGGCTGATCCGTTGCCAGCGACGGCTTCTGGTGGATGGCCTTCATTACGCTAGTAAAAGCCGGAACTGCCGGCTGGGCATTCTGCTCTTTCTCCCTAAGCGCCTCTTGAACTTCACCCCGGTATTCTTCGGTGACTGGGTCTGTGCTGTCTGGGCTTGTGCTCTTATATCGGTCTGTCATAATCACCCCTTCAATTATCTCTGGCTCGGCACTTTATGGGTTTTGACAGGAGCGAGGTCGGTCAACTGCGGGCGCAGGATCTGCCTTGCCCGAGCAATACGAGACTTCACAGTCCCAACCGGGACGTCGAGCAGGGAGGCTATTTCCGGGTAGGGTAACTCGTGGAGCCAAGCCAGGGTTACCGTATAGGCCATTTCTGCTGGGAGTGCATCAATCCTTTGCCGTATTATTTCCATTGTCAGATCCTTATTGACCAGTTCTACAGGCTCCAGCTGATCATCGGTTATCGAGTCAAGTTCCGCCTGATCCATTTGGTCAGGTGGTTTCGGTTTGCGACGTATCATATAGATTTGCCGGCGAGCAATGCTGAGTATCCAGGTAAGCACCTTGCTGTCTGCGCGGAAGGTTTTTGAGGAACGCCAGCAGCCCAGCCATGTGTCAGCAAAAACTTCACCGGCATCCTCCTCGTCGGATATTCGCAGGGAAATAAAGGCTTGGACGGTATGAGCATACTTATTGTAAAGTGCTTCAAAGGCCGATTCATTCTCTGCGGCTACCATTTTGATCAGCCTTATATCATCAGTATCTGGATCAATGCGAGATCGTTTCACTGATGATGTCCTTCTCCGTATTGTCTACATCCCAGATATCGTCTTGCGTACTGCTATGCAAGCGGTTATCGCGGTTATGCTTCATTGCTATTACGAATATGCTGGGATGCTGCTTTTAGGGTCGCCCGTACTGTGAATTTAGTCGCGAAGACGCAGGGCAACCCATTACTGTCTATGTGTGAAGCTGGTTCTTTTCAGGTGTCCTAGCGCTTATTTGCGTCCTTTCAAGTACTTCCGTATCTTCTTCAGGGCCCAGTCGTAATGGCTGGAGGTTGAAGAGATGAAGGCGGAGCCCAAGGTAGAGTTTCCGGTCCATGGGAGGGCGCCCTTGCTGAATAGCTGCTCGTTGGTGAACGATTGCGCCAGGGCCATGACCTTCTTATGGGATTCGATAAACAGGTTCAAGGCCTGATCGTAGGTGGTGTCATCATGCTTGTCCCGCAGCTTGACATTCATCTCGCCGTAATTACGCCAGTTGTAGCCGTCCGGAAGAAAGTCGTGGATCCTGCCCCGCTGGTTGTCCTCCACCCAGTTCAAAAGCAGCTGATGCCACTCGTAGAGATGGACGAGCACGTCCTTGATGTTCCTGTCGCGTGCCCAATGGGCCCCCTTCTCCTTGCTCAGGTCGAAGGAAAAGCGGCCATTGCGTTCTTCGGGTGTTAGCGGCTCAAGCAGCGCCACGAGTTTGTCGAAGCCATCATTAGCCGCCTTGATGAGTTCTTCCTCGGTGGTAGGTCGCACCATGACGGTCCTCCGTTTGTCTGTTGTTGACAAGATTTGACTGGTCCATCGTCACCTGTCTCGGTTTGTCATCGACTGTACCCCATATGGGCCTTGCAAATGCTCGTGTGTAGGAAATCGTCGCGAACTCAAGTGCTTACAGTTGCACCTACCAATTAAATACATCAAGCCGAGCACTGCATATACCGACTTAATTTATTTAACAAGAGACATGAAGGAATGACAGAGGTCGGCAGGCTTGCTGTGGCTCAAATATGTATTCGGGTGCATACAGCGGGACTTTATTACTCGCCGATGGCATGCGATATGACACTGACAGAGTTCTCGAATCTGGTGGTCAGGGCTTGGATTCCTGTGGCTGCGGCACCAAGCAGGGATGCGATGAGCACCACTACGATCCAAGCGCCCCATTGCACGCTCATCTGTGCTTTGCCCATGAAGCGCGAGAGCATGAAGGTCAGGGATGAGGTGCAGAGCAAGGTGATGACCAGGGAGAACAGTGTGCTGGTAATCATAGTGATGATGCCGTCAAGTGCGCCCAATACTCTGAGCTGGCCGATTCCGGCACCTGATACGTAGGTCAGCGCCAGATCAAGCCCTCTGCCTTTGGAAGTGATCAAGGTGCCTGCAATTGCACCTGTTATCGCGATGATCAGTGGCGGTCCAGTGAGCGCCAGGAGACTCGCAAACATGTCTGCGGTCGCCGGAACAGTGCTGTCTGGTGTGGGGGGCAAAGCGACTTGCATGGTGGTGATCATCGTGCTCAACCCTCCGCCGACGGTCATCAGCAATGACAGACCTGCAGTCATCGGGATGATCGCCGCTCCCTGGCGCTGTATGCTGCCGACAGCCTGCTGGCCTGCCAGCCTCCAGGTTCTGGATGGCAACGCCACAATACGCGTCCATATCGCCGTGAAGCCGGGCAGGAAGTATGGTGCGAAAGCTGCCAGCGAGAATATCAGGAGGAACATGCCGCCCATGGCGAAGGCGAGAAATACCGTCATCCGATCCGCAGCGGCATTGCTGCTCATCTGACTGGCAGGAGGGTTGGTTGCAAGTGCAAAAGCTGGAATCAGCAACATACAGCCCGCGCCAATCAAGCATACGATTCCCAGGAGGAAGCGGAAGACGCCTATCCGCTTTGGCGGGTTCTGGGATTGCCTGAGGGCTTCCATTGGTCGTATTTTCGAGAGCGAACGGATAGTCAACAGGGTGCTTATGAAGATGGGCGCAGCGCTGAAAGCGAGGCCCTTGCCCAGCGAATTGAACAGGTGGCTGCTGGCATATGTCAAATGCAAATCGAGTGGATTTGTCACCATGGCGAAGATCAAGGGTGTAATCACTGGCAGCAAAAGGCAGGTGGCTGCAATAGACAGGATGCATAATCCCATGACAATCAGCAGATTCCAGGCCAGCAGTTGCCAAGGCAGAGCGCCTTGCAAAACCATGAGCGCCAGTTGATGCCGGCGTTGATTCAGTGCTGAATTCATGACCCATAGCAGCACAGCTATGGTGATGATCACGCTGAATGCCAAGGCGGGACCAGTGTATGTGGATCCAAGTACCTGCTCCGGGCCCTGATAGTCCTGATCAATGATCGTGGCGATCGCGATGAGGGAGCAGATGACAGTCTGGGATACGACCATGGCCAGCAAGACGGCGCTCCAGACCATGGGCGCTGCTTTGAGTTCGGACAGAGCGCCTCTCATGCCATGGGCGCTTTCGCAGAGAATGACTGGCTGATACGGCCATCGCGCACGGCAAACAGCCGATCGCACTGACCCGCCACCTCATTGTTATGCGTCACCAGTACGATGGTTTTCTTTTCGTGGTTGGCAAGTTCCTTCAGCACCGATATGACCTTTTCTCCGGATTCCTGATCCAGGGCGCCAGTCGGCTCGTCCGCGAATACCACGTCTACGTCGGATAGCAGGACGCGGGCCAGGGCAACACGTTGCTGCTCGCCGCCCGACAGCAGGGTGACGCTTTTCTTTTTCTGATCGATCAGGCCAAAGTACTTCAAGAGGGAATCCGCCGTCTTTCTGGGAAAGCGGGATCCGCGAAGGGTGAATGGCAGAGCCAGATTCTGTTCGACTGTCATGCTGGTGATCAGGTTGTAGGACTGGAATACGAAGCCTAGATGCTGGCGTCTGAACTTAGTCATGGCCGACAGCCCCAGACGAGTTATGTCCTTGCCCAGCAGAAGCACATTGCCGCTAGTGGCCTTCTCCAGCCCAGCCAGGCAGTACAGCAGCGTCGATTTGCCGCTGCCTGACGGCCCTATGATGCCGGTCATCTCCCCCGGATAGGCAGTGAATGCTATGTCATTGAGAATGGTCAGCGAATCGCCGCGGCGCGGGGAGACCACCATGGACAGCCCCGTAGCTTCAATCGTTGGTGTCGGGCCTCTGCTTTCGCTTACGTTGGGGTTATTCATAGTTGCATCTTTCCCTTGGATGATCATCGACGACCTTCCAGACCGAGGCATCTACGCTCAGTAATGCTGATTCGCCTCGCAGATGTCATGCGCCCTCGTTCGTCGCTTGCCCCTGTATGACGGTCATCCTTGTCGTCATCAGTCACTTCCATTGATATCAGCGAAAGAAAGGATGAAATACCCTGATTTACCCTGAATTATCCCTGACTCGGCCCTGATTTTTTCAGAATAAGAGGCATGTTCAGGCAGGCATGCTTACGCGGCGCCACCGGTAATGTCAGCAGCGCCGAGAATCAGCTGATTACTGCTGCAGCCTCATTCGCCAACAAGCAGCAGGGATTTGATGGCGGTGCGCTGGTCCATGGCCTCATAGGCCTCCTGGATGTGATCCAAGGCAAAGCGCTGGGTGAAGACCTTGCCTGGCTGGATGCTGCCCTTGAGCACCTGGTCAAGCAGCAGATGCCTGTCATATGTGGTGACTGCGGCCGTGCCTCCTCGCAGCCCAACATTGCGCCAGAAGAGCTTAGAGGTGTCCATGGTAGCCTGCTGCGGCACACCCACCCTGCCGACCACTGCGCCGGGCCGGGCCACCCTGACGGCGGTGTCGGTGGACAGTTCGGTGCCCACGCATTCCAGGACCGCATCGGCTCCTGCTCCGTCGGTGAGCGCCATGACCTGCCCCACAGCAGCGTCGCCGCGTTCAGCCACGATGTCAGTGGCCCCGAATTCACGCGCTAACCTCTGGCGGTCCTCATGCCGGCTCATGGCGATGATGCGTTCGCCCCCACGCAGCTTGGCTGCTATGACTCCGCACAGACCCACTGCTCCATCGCCCATGACCACGACCGTGTCGCCTTCTTTGACCTGGGCTGTAGCGGCTGCATGATAACCGGTGGCCATCACGTCGGAGAGGGTCAGCAGGGAGTCGAGCATGTCGTCGCTGTAGTCCTCAGGCTGGCCTGGAATCTTCACCAAGGCCCAGTCCGCGTTGGTGAATCGCAGATACTCGCTCTGATAGCCGCCGCTCCCCCGCCTGTCCGGATCAAGGCAGTCACCGTCGAAGCCGGCCCTGCAGGCCGCGCAGTGTCCACAACCATGGGTGAAGGGTGCTATGACGAAGTCACCGGGTTTGACATGAGTGACATCGGAGCCCACCTTCTCGACCAGGCCGATGGCCTCGTGCCCTACGTGACTGCCTGAGGGCATTGAGGAAATCCCCCGGTACCACCAGAGGTCGGATCCGCACACGCAGGCTCGAATGACCCGAATCACGGCGTCTCCGGGCTTTTCGATGGTCGGCATCGGCGCTTCCTCCAGCTCGATGCGGCCTGGCTTCACAAACTTTGCTGCCTTCATGCTCTTGCTCCCCATTCTTCACTACCTGGCGTATTTGCCTGCCAAGTATGCGGATGAAACATAGTCTACGGAGTTCAATCCGCTTGAAGTCAAGTCGATGCCTTATTGTGTGCGATTCACCGAGGTGCGGACAAGATTGTTACGCGGGAACACGGTCATAAGATGCAGCCATATATAGGTGCTTTATAGGGGTGCCGTATCGGGATACCGTCATATGCCTTGTGACTCGGCCGAACCTCAAGGGATCAATTCATTTGGAAGAGCTTTCATTACCGCCAAGTTCCTTAAGGAAGGCGGCATAGGCTTGGGGGTTGCGATGGTTTTTGCCTGCTTGGACAATCAACCCGTGATATTCGCGCAAGTCGTTGAGCGGCCATTGATCAACCTGAATAAAATCCGCCTCGTACTCTTCACCCTCCTGGTATGACCGCAAGGAGGCCCATCCCAGACCGTCCAGCATCCGGCGTGCATAGGCGTCCCAGATGAAGCAGCGCTGGCCGAAGGCATAGAGCCGTATGACATCCGCCGTCTCGCGTCCGACTCCGGCAATGGTGAGCAGGTCGTCACGCAGGCCTTCATCCGCGCAATCCTCAACATCGGCCGTGCGGATGCCGTGAGCCAGCAGCCACTGAGCCAGGGCCTTGCAGGTGCGTGCCTTGGCCTTCATGAAGCCGCTTGATCTGATCAAGTTCGTCAGCCTTGTCAGGTCGACGTCGGCCATGTTGCAGGGGTTGAGCAGATCGGCCGTGCGCAGCTGCTCGATGGACATGGCCGCGTTTCCCCAGGCCGTATGCTGGACCAGCACCGCTCCGATCATCATCTCGAAGTCGGTCTCTGCCGGCCACCAATTCTGCAATCCCAGGCGAGCGAGCAAACGTGAATACAGCCACTTTGAGCAACCGGCATTTATCCTGCCTGAATTGCCCATAACGCCTCCACCAAACTACTTGACGCTTTTCATGGTAACAGCTGGCTCCAGCCGGTGCGGAGCGAGTCAGAGAATGGCAGGCGCCTGGGCGAAGTCAGCGATAGCGCCATCGGCCTCAGAGCGGATGGCATCCCAATCCTTGGACGAAGACTGGTCGTACATGGCCCAGACCTTCATCCCAGCCCGCTTGGCGGAATCGACGGCGACCAGAAGATCCTCGAACACTGTGCAGTGGTCGGGCGCAACTTCCAGCATCCGTGAAGCCAACAGGTAGATTTCCGGTTCCTCCTTGCCGATGCTTTTGGCATCATCCACGCTGCAGACCTGGTCGAAACAATCGGTCATGCCAGCGTGCTTCAGAGCAGCTTGTCGTAGGCGCGGCGGAAGGCTGGTTGCCACAGCCAGGGCGGCACCGCTGGCTTTTAGCGCTTGCAGGTAATCGAGTGCATGTGGTTTGGGCTGCACAGCTGTGGCGTAGAGCAGGAGTGCGTCCTCGTTCCACTCCTCCACAAGATCTTCTGGGCGCTCGTCAAGGTGGAAGCGGTCGATGGTGTATCTGGCAATGGCACCGGTCTGCATGGAGGCCACTGCAGATGCGTAATCGTCCGGCATGGGGATGTTGCGGCGAGCAAAGAAACGTTGGTCGATTTCCTTCCAAACTCCCATGGAATCCAGAAGTGTGCCGTCCAAGTCGAAGATGGCGGCCTTGCCAATGTTGACTTTTGTTCTATCTTCGCCCACGCCGCACGTTCTCCTGTCTGTCGAAGTTCTTCATAGTAGCATGACCTAAGAGCATGACCTGCCCAGTGGCTTAGAGCCAAGGCCCTCCCCGATCAGTCTTGGCTGCAGAAAAGTAGGTAAGTTCAACAGTTTAATATTGCCGCGGAAGTCATCAATCCAAGCGATTGTCAATTATTTTGCGCTCAGCGAGCGAAAAGCACATAAAAGTTGAAGAATATATACAATATTGGTTGAAACAATGTTAGCATGCAAATACTAGAGAAAATCATCGAAAAAGGAGACTTATGGCTATTCAAGAAACAACAGCGGCTCTGGCTGATCCCCTGCGTCGTCGTGTGCTGGATCTTTTGGAGCAGGGCGGCATGGAGGCGGGACGCCTGGCCGAAAAGCTGGGAATGACCCCGTCCAAGCTGTCCTATCATCTGCGGAAGTTGAAAGAAGCAGACCTGATTGTCGGCCACAAGCAGGGCACCAGGGTCATCTACGAACTCAATCTGAGTGTGCTGGACAGCACTATTCAGTGGCTCTACCGCCTGCGGACCAGCGCCAGCGACAAGAGAAGTCTGCCCGAGCCGCGGACTGTGAGCAAGGAAACTGGTTCAACGACAGTTTCCGAGTCCTAAGGAGACTCTCATGGCGGATGGCAGCAAAGCGGGTCGGTTCGTCCCGACCCTTGTCGCGGCTCAGTGGTTGCCGGGGATAATCATGCTGGGCGTAAGCTGCTTAGTGGTCAATCGTCTGCCGAATGAAAACGTCCCGCTTCATTGGAATGCACAGAACCAGGTGGATCGCTGGGGCTCTCCCCAGGAGCTGGTTTGGATGCCCTGCTTCTGTCTGGTCATTGCGCTGATTTGGACCATCCTCATGCTCGTCCTGCGTGCATATTTGATTAAACGTGGTGATGAAGCGGGGCATACCTTGACCGTTTTTCTGCTTGGTGGTCTATGCATGCAGATTATTGTCGCGGTTTTAGATCTGTTCGAATTAGCTGTTGCTGATCCTCATTGGGGATGGTGGCCGACGGATTTCGGCATTGATAAGGTCGCCTTGCTATTGACCGGTCTGACTCTCATAGTCATCGGCAATCTTGCTCCTAAAACCAGACCCAATGGCATCAGCGGTTTTCGGGTGCCAGGTGCCTACTCCAGCCGCGAGGCTTGGCGCCGTTGTCAGCAGTTTGGCGGGGTGCTCTTCATGATTCTGGGCGTGGTCATGATCCTGGCTGCCCTGGCTTATAGCGGAGTCAGACTCTACTGGATCTGTGGAACCGCTCTGGCAATCGTCCTTGTACTCATATTTGCCTATGGTTCATACGCTGGCAGAAAGTATGCCGGGCAGGGCGGACCCGTGTACCACCGCTAGTGCTTATGTGCAATGAGTGGTTTGAAGGAGACTGCAAATAACAGATCTGCATATACGCAATGGAGACTATCCGAATCTTTTGGGAGGATTTGGAGGTTCCCTAAATACAATAAATGTCCAGAAACACAGTTCTCACCACAAGGATTTGCAGATAAGGCCGTCTAGTCGAGAAGGCAAAGTTAGATATAGATTCGTTTGATGCTAACTCCTGCTATTTGTTCTCATCCCAAAGTAATTTATATCCTACTCGCATGTGATCCAGTTCCGCACGACTCTTTAAAATATCTTTATCAATCCCAAGGTTGAGTGCTATCCAACATCTGAAGGTGAGAACTGCTTTTTGCCAGGAATTGAGACACACTATTTTGTCAGGTCTCTTCCTATTTGCGTGTTTTATCCCGTTATAGGCCGAGGTAGTTTGCAATATCCAGTTGTTAACTTCAAAGGGAAGGATATCTTTTAGATTTTCGGTTATTCGTTTTAATCTGTCTTTGAAACTAAACTTATTGGCATCTTTTTTGTTCTTGCCATCGGCTTTCAGCAAATAATATCCTAAAGCCTCCAGGCCAGAACCAGCTTCTAATAACCTAACTTCAGGTGTGGCTTTGTCTAGTGTAAATGAAGTTACGATTGGGTCAATCGCTCGTGGTATCTGATCGTACAATGAAAGCCATTTCTGTACACCGTCTTCTTTCAACTCTGCATATTGAATCAAGCCTCGATCATATTTTGGTTTATGGCGTTCCTGAATCCCCTCGGTTATTGGCAGCCACTCATTGGCAATTTCTTCGTTTGCAGTAGCTGCAGTATCGGGTGAACGAAGGACTTGTGATTCAGTTAAATCGCGATCTTCTCCATACGAAATGCGAAGCAAATCCTGTATTGCTTTAGACAAGTGCCTCGCACTTTGCCAAGAGAGAAGGTGAGATGATCTGGTCTCTATATATGTCTTGTCGTTTATTGTACAGGTGTCATCTTTAGAAGAATAAGAAAGTGACCAATCAAAATGAATATATCCGAGAGGATTGTTTTGAAGACGTATGTCGTCAGGACTTCTAATGATAAGTGTCTCGGACCTGTTTCGAGAATTTCTGTTTGATGGTCTTTTTCTTTCTATATTACTGTTTCCAATCCACTGCCTCAAACCGGCGATTGAAGTCCGCAACCCATATATTTTTTGATAATTGGTATGTAACCTTGCCCCCATTACGGCGCAATCAGCAATTATTGTCCCCCTGGCTCCGCCATTTCCACCTATTACTTCAGTCATACTGTATTTGCGGCAATTTAATAAAGCGATACTACCGTCAATATCGTAAAACCACAGATTTCTAGGCACTGGATATATGTCTTGGTCTTGGATCTCAGCTATCTCCGCTATATTGATCACGTCATCAGTCCATAAGTTAGAAATAGCATCTACATTATTCCACGATATAGTTATCTCTATGCCATGTTCAGTGATACGTATTGGCACTTGCATCTCGGGGAATAGATAATCGTCGCTGACGAGAGTTCCCACTCTAATCATCTCTGGTAAAAGAACATTGCTATTATGAGCCATTCTTAATTACTCGCAGTCTTAATAGAAGTTAACTAGTAACGGGTATATTTGTAGTATGAATAATTTTACAGCAAAAGGGTTGTGTTGGCTTTTGTTAAGAAGAGGCTCACAGCAATGTGACTTTGAAGGAGAGAATTACATCTTTCATGAATCTCCAAATACTGTGTGTAGAAAATGGACTCCTTGTTGTTGCTGAAGCCGGACGATGCAAGATTGAAGATGAAATCTCCAGACAAAAACACCACTTTAGCGCTGCCTTAGGCTTCTTCGGAAATGTGAAAAGCGGTCGCCTCTATAAGGTTATCCATATCCTACTAGATTAAGCGTCAGGATCTGTGGCACCACTGGGAGCAATCGCAGTTTGCGGCCTGTTATTCCCCTCTTTTGTATCTTTGGTATTACAGAGAAGGCGACATAATAAGACTGGCAAATCAGTTCATCGGAAATTTCCAGAAGCTTTACCACCCTATCATGAATACTGAAGATACCAATCTTGAGCTTATCGACACTGTTTGTCGTTTTTTCATAGTTCGCGATGCGATATAGCCTGAGGTTAACCCGGAGTCGAGTCGACATATCGGACTGCGTCGTGTTTGCTACTTTACACAGCTGGCGAAGCAGCTCCTGTATCAGCATACTTGTCTTTGCTGAATCGCAGTGCTCAACATATGCTGAACTTAGACAACTTTATCGGCACTCTGCATAATCATTCGTATTGCAACGTTTTGCTGTAATGCCTGAGCCGATTCTGTGAAAATACAGAGCGCTCGTGCATCGACGATGCGACGAATCGGCATACCCAGGATCATTTGGGAAAGGTCCCTGGGCCGACTAAAGAACCGGCCTAGGGACCTTCTTTATTTGCGCTTTTTCTTTTCGCGGATATGCACCGAGATCTGGATGGGAGTGCCCTCGAAGCCGAACTCTTCGCGCAGACAGCGTTCCAGATAGCGGCGGTAGCCATGCTCCAGGAAGCCGGTAGCGAAGATCACGAAACGCGGCGGCCTGGTGGAAGCCTGGGTGGCGAAGAGGATCCTCGGCTGCTTGCCGCCCCGCAGTGGATGCGGATGCGCGGCCTGAACCTTGCCCAGGAAGGAGTTGAGCTTGCCGGTCGGTATGCGCTTGTCCCACGATTCCAGAGCAGTGCGCATGGCCTTGGCCAGCCGGTTGGTGTGCCAGCCGGTCTTGGCAGACAGGTTGACCCGCTCGGCCCAGGTGACCCGGTCGAATTCGGTCTGCCAGAGCCGCTCAAGACGCTGGCGGCCGAAGTCGTCCAGCAGATCCCACTTGTTGAAGACCAGGACGATGGCCCGACCAGCATCCACGGCCTGGCTCATGACCTTCAAGTCCTGATCGGCGATGGGCTGGGAGGCATCGAAGAGAATCAGCGCCAGCTCCGAGCGCTCGATGGCCGCCTGGGTGCGCAGGCTGGAGTAGTACTCGGCACCCGAGATCTTATGCAGGCGGCGCTTGATGCCGGCGGTAT
Organism: Bifidobacterium sp. ESL0820; assembly: GCF_052606235.1. Lineage (NCBI taxonomy): Bacteria > Bacillati > Actinomycetota > Actinomycetes > Bifidobacteriales > Bifidobacteriaceae > Bifidobacterium > Bifidobacterium sp. ESL0820. The sequence continues at coordinate 560,137 of NZ_CP199594.1, read as the reverse complement.
CGATGAAGAGCCAGTCCTCGCCGTCCACCTGGACCACCTGGTCGACCGGGTCACGGGTGGTGCCGGCCACATCGTGAACCACGGCCCGCTCCTCGTGGGCCAGCTGGTTGAGCAGGGAGGACTTACCCACGTTGGGCCGCCCGACCAGGGCCACCCGGCGCAGGCCCTCCGGGGTGAGGAATCCCGAAGTCTTGTCGGCCTTGCCGAGTTGTTCCAGCGCGGCATCCAGCAGATCACCTATCCCCCGGCCGTGCATGGCGGAGATGGCATAGGGTTCGCCCAGGCCCAGCTTCCAGAATTCGGAGGCGGTGTAGTCGGCCATCCGGTCATCCAGCTTGTTGACGGCCAGGACGACCGGCTTGCCGGCGGCCCGCAGCATGGTGACGATCCGTTCGTCGCTGGCGGTCAGACCCACCTGGCCATCCACGACCAGAATGACGGCATCAGCCAGGGATACGGCTACCTGCGCCTGGGAGGCGATGGCGGATTCGATGCCCTCCACATCGCTCTCCCAGCCCCCGGTGTCTACCAGCTTGAATTGGGTGCCGGCCCACTCGGCCTCGTAGCTGACACGATCCCGGGTCACGCCAGGGGTGTCTTCGACTACGGCAGCACGGCGGCCGAGGATCCTGTTGACCAGGGTGGACTTGCCCACGTTGGGCCTACCCACCACGGCCAGCACGCCCACGGCCTTGGGGCCATGGTCCTGGTCATCCTGGTTCTCGGAGCCGCCCTCCAGCAGGGCACGGTCCTCCTCGTCCAGCTCATAGTCGTCCAGGTTGCGGGCATACTCGTCGTAGGAGTCCTCCTCCATGGCCGAGGAGACCAGATCGATCAGAACCTTCAGGGTCTGCTCGAAGGTCAGATCGGAGTTGTCCACGGTGGTCACCCCGTCGGCGGCGCTCATGAAGGAGGTGACCTTGGAATCCCGGGCATCCCGGGCAGCCAGATCCTCGGCGCCTGTTGAACCGGACTGGGCCTGGCCGCTGCGGCGGGCTTGACGGACCTCTTCGCGGGCTGTCAGCAGCACACGGACCTGGGCATCCGGGGCAACCACGGTGGTGATGTCCCGTCCTTCGGCCACCACACCGCGCTCCTGGTCGGCTATGATGGCCCGCTGGGCGGCGATGAGGACATGGCGCACAGCCGGAATCGAAGAGACTACGGAGACATGCTCGGAGACCCTGGTGGAGCGTATCGCTTCATCCACGTCACGACCGTCCAGGCTGACAGTGGGATGCTCGGGGTCCAGTCCCATGACCAGGTGGCCACCGGTGATGGAATCGGCCACGGCCTCGGTGATCGCCTCCTGGTCGGGCTGGTCCGCGTCCAGGTCCAGCCCGCGGTCCATGCACCAGAGGGTGACCGCCCGGTACATGGCGCCCGTGTCCAGGTAGGCCAGTCCGAAATGCTTGGCCAGGGCCCGCGAGGTGGAGGACTTGCCCACTCCCGCAGGGCCATCGATGGCGACGGTGATCACAGTCCGACCTCCTTATCCAGGGCCTTGATCTCAGCTGCAGAGAGCACCCGGTAGGAGCCAGGACGGATCTCGCCCAGCCGGATGGGACCGATCTGGGTGCGCACCAGCCGGGTCACCGGGTAGCCGATGGCCCCGAATATGCGCCGGACTATCCGGTTCTTGCCCGAATGCAGGACCACCTTGACGATGGTGTGCTCGCGGTTGTGGTCGATGATGGCGCAATGGTCCAGCCGGATCAGGCCGTCGTCCAGCTCCACCCCCTGGGTGACCAGCCGTCGGCAGACGTTGCCGCCAATGTGGCCGCTGAGCGTGGCAATATAGGTCTTCTCCACCTCGTAGCGCGGGTGCATGACGTGCTGGGCCAGCTCCCCGTCGTCGGTCATGAGGATCAGGCCCTCTGAGTCATAGTCCAGCCTGCCCATGTGGAAGACGCGCTCGTAACGGTCCCCTATGATGTCGCGCAGGGTGAACCGGCCTTTGGGGTCGTCCATGGTCGAAAGGACCTTGCGGGGCTTGTTCAGGGCCAGGGTGACATGCTTGTCGTTCAGATGGATGCGGGATCCATCCACGCGGATCTGCTGGTGGGAGGGGTCCACCCGGCTGCCCAGCGTGGTGACCAGCTTGCCGTCGACCTCGACCCTGCCCTGGGTGATGATCTGTTCGCATTTGCGACGAGAGCCGAATCCGGCCTGGGCCAGCACCTTCTGGAGGCGGATGCCCTCCTCCCCCTGTTCGCGCGCTCTGATCGCCTGTGTGTATGGATGTGGCATCGTTCTCCCAACGTGGCCTGATAGATATGTAACGGATGACGTTCTGGACGACCGCAGCCGCCGAAAGGTCATATCATACTATATCGGAGCCTAGGGAAGTGTTGTTGGCTTGCCCTAAGGTAGAAACTGTTGTTGTTCATTGTCGTCGAAGGGATTGCAAGGTGGGGAACATGACTATGGAAGCAAGTGCTGAGCCGGTTCTCGAACAGGCCGACGGGCAGGTTGCCGCAAAGCCCGTCCGCAGGCGGATCAGGCCCCGTGATGTTCGTTGGATTCGTGCGGCCGCAGAGCTGGTGGGCACCTTCCTGATCTGCGCGGTCATCTACCTGTCCTACAGCTTCGGCCAGCTGGTCATGGGCCAGCCCAGCGTGGTGCTGCCGGTCCTGGGAACCGCCCTGACCTACCTGGTCGTGACGGCCATGCTGGGCGGCGTCTCCGGCGGCCACTTCAACCCCGCCGTGACCGTCGCCGCCATGTTCACCTCGCAGATCAGCATGGTGGACGGACTGATCTACATCGTCGCCCAGGTGATCGGCGCTATTGGCGCCGGTGCACTCGCAGTCGCCCTTATCCCGGTCAGCAAATCTGTGCCGGACAGGACCTGGCTCATGTTCTCGGTCAACGGTTTTTCCGGCGGATCACCCGCTGCAGCCACCCTGGGCCAGCAGCACATCGCCTTCGGGGCGCCCATGGCCATCGTGGTTGAGCTGATCGGCTGCATGATCGTGGTGGCTGCGGCCATCACCACCCTGCGCTCCGACGGCCGCGCCCGCCGCAACCATGCTCTCTATACCGGGCTGGCCTACGGCGTCGGCGTGCTGGTCACCTACCCCATCACCTGCTCGGGACTGAACCCGGCTCGTTCCACCGGCATCGCCATCTTCGCCCAGTCCAAGCACATGGCCGTCAGCCCGATCTCGCAGCTCTGGCTCTTCTGGATCTGCCCCCTGCTGGCTGCCTCTCTGGTGGCCCTGGTCATCATCATGACCAGCATCATCACCGACAACATGGCCATGCGCGCCATGGGTGCCGCCACTGATGCGCAGCTAGTTGTACAGGTGGATGCAGATGCTCAGGCACAAGCACAAGCTGATGCTTTTGCCCCCGGTGCCCAGGCTCAGGCGGGCCCGGATGCTCAGGCTGAAGCCTTTGCTCCTGCCGGTGCCCAGGCTCAGGGTCAATCGGCCCAGGCATCTTCTGCTCCGGTTCAAACCCCTGTTGCTGATACAACTGACACGGCCGCCCCTGCGGACACCACTGCTCAGACCGTCGATGTATCTTCTCTATCCGATTCCGATGCAGAGCAGGATGCTGATGCTGGAAAGGATGCTGTTGCCCCAGCTAATGCAGGAACCATTCCCGATCTGCAGGTCGAGCCCCTTCATACTGCTTCGGAAACAGAAGACAACAGTGATGATCAATCCGAAGACAAGCCTACTGAAGGCTGAGAGGGGTCACAGCATCAGCTGAATGCTGCTATAGGTGACCAGCAGGCCGATGCCCAGGGCGATGCTGATGAAGGCATCGAAGGGCACCGACCGGACCTTCCAGGGGCTGCGTTCCTTGAGGATCAGGCGCAGGGCGCCGCAAACCAGGGCCGCGACGGACACCAGTCCAGTCGCGGCCCATGTGTATCCGCAGAAGGCCACGAGCGCGGCGACAAGCACCACGAGAAAGATGATGGCCTCGCAGATAGGGCGACCCTCCTGAGCCTCCGAGACGAAGGGGTGGCCTCGACCAGAAGTCTTGGGCGGTTGCGGGGGCTTGAGGTTCGGGTTTTCGGTCTTAGCCGCGTCTGCCATGTTCTCCTGCCTTCCGCACATGCTCTGTCGGTTCGAGCCTACCAGCGCTGCTGACGCAAAGCGACCGTGCCGCCATCGCCCTGAAAACGATGATGGCACGGTCCGCTCTTTCAACAAGGAGCCGGAGCAGTCCGATCAGTTCTTGTGCTGGAAGATCAGGTGCTCGTTGGCGAAGGTGTCGAAGCCCAGGCTGTAGAGCTCACGGCCGTAGCCAGAGTTCTTGATGCCTCCGAAGGGCAGCTCGGGCATGGTCACCCAGCCGCCGTTGATGAAGGTCATGCCGGTCTCGATGCGACGGGCCAGGGCATCCGCATGGTCGGTATCCGAGGAGAAGACCACACCGCCCAGGCCGTAGCTGGAGTCGTTGGCCAGCTCGATGGCCTCGTCCTCGTTGGCCACCTTGTAAATGGAGGCCACAGGGCCGAACATCTCCTGGTTGTAGACGGGGTTGTCACGGTCGATGTCCGTCAGAACCGTCGGGGTGAAGAAGGCCCCCGGCGAATCGTAGGGCTTGTTGCCGTAGGCGACCTTGGCTCCACCGGCCACTGCCGTTTCGACCTGCTTGGCCAGGTTGTCGCGGGCGGAGACCATGCACATGGGGGCCAGCGTGGTTTCGGGGTTGCTGGGATCGCCCAGAACCGCGTGCGAGAAGGCGTCGACGATGAGCGAGACGAAGTCGTCGTAGCGGTTTTCCGTGACGATGAAGCGCTTGGAGGAGGTGCAGACCTGGCCAGCGTTCGTCAGCCTGGCGCCTGGGGCCACCTTCTTGAGCAGATCCCAGTCAGCGTCATCCAGGACGATGAAGACGTCGTTGCCGCCCAGCTCCATGGAGGACTTCTTCAGGTTGGCTCCAGCCGACTTGGCCACCGAGGCGCCGCCGCGCTCCGATCCGGTCAGGGCCACGCCAGAGACGCGGGGGTCGGCGATGGCACGGTCCACCTGGTCATAGTTGACGAAGAGGTTGGTCAGGCTGCCCTCGGGGGCTCCTGCTTCTCTTACGGTCTGTTCGAAGGCCACAGCCGAGCCGGGCACGTTGGAGGCGTGCTTGAGGATCATGGGGTTGCCCAGAATGAAGTTGGGGGCGAACACGCGCATGATCTGGTAGTAGGGGAAGTTCCAGGGCTCAACCATGAACACGATGCCGGTGGCCTGCTTGACGTAGTAGGCCTTGCCGGCGGGGTTGTCCAGGGGGACGGGAGCCAGCAGCTCCTCGGCGTGATCGGCGAAGTAGTCGGCGATGTCCGCGCACAGCTCCACCTCGGCACGGGCCTCGCCCACCAGCTTGCCCATGTCCAGGGTCATGTTGGCTGCCAGGGTATCCTCGTTCTGACGGAAGAGCTTGGCAACCTGACGCAGTTGTGCGGGACGGTCTCCCGGGCCCTCCTGCTTGCGCCAGGTCTTGTAGAGGTCATGGCCGCGAGCCAGGGCATTCTCCAGATCCTCGTCGGTGGCATCTGGATACGTCTTGATCAGTTGGTTGTTAAAAGGATTGACTGTCTGATAGGTCACAATATCTCCTTCGAATTATGGGTACCTAGTCAGCATCATCGCTGGTCAGTTCCTTCAGCATATCACCGCATTGGACCCCACGGTCAAGGAATTTGCCGCAGGGCGACATTCGGCCGCGGGGTCCGGTTTTATCAGTGGAAGAAGTGGCGGGTACCAGTCAGATACATGGTCAGATCGGCATCCTGGGCGGCCTTGATCACCTCGGGATCACGGATGGATCCTCCTGGCTGAACCACGGCCCTGATGCCGGCCTGGATCAGATATTCCAGACCGTCGGCGAAGGGGAAGAAGGCATCGGAAGCGGCCACCGAGCCTTTGGCCCGGTTGCGGCCCTCGTCCAGGGTGTTGGCCCGCTCCACGGCCAAATGGCTGGAGTCCACCCTGTTGACCTGGCCCATGCCGATGCCCACGGTGGCTCCCTGGTTGGCCAGGAGCACAGCGTTGGACTTGACCGAGCGGATGGCCCGCCAGGCGAAGGTCAGATCATCCATGGTCGCCTGGTCGGCAGGGTTGCCGGAGACCAGACGCCAGGTGGAGGGATTGTCTCCCGGGGCGTCGATCAGGTCGGGCGTCTGCACCAGGGCTCCCCCGTCGATGGGACGAATGACCGGACGCTGACGCGGGCGGCGTTGCACAGACAGGATGCGCAGGTTCTTCTTGGTCCGCAGCAGGTCCAGGGCCTCGGGCTCATAGCCTGGTGCCACGATCACCTCGGTGAAGACCGGCTTGATCTGCTGGGCCATGGTCAGCGTGACCGTGCGGTTGGCGGCGATGACCCCGCCATAGGCGCTCATGGGGTCGCAGGCATGGGCGCGGCGGTGGGCCTGGGCGATGTCCTCCCCCACGGCCAGACCGCAGGGGTTGGAGTGCTTGACCACGGCCACTGCGGGCAGGTCGGGGAAGTCCCAGACCGAGCGCCAGGCGGAGTCAGCGTCCACATAGTTGTTGTAGCTCATTTCCTTGGCCCCGCCCAGGTGCTCTGCCGCAGCGAAGCCGTCCCGGTCCAGCGGGTCCAGGTAGAGGGCGGCCTTCTGGTGGGGGTTCTCCCCGTAGCGCAGTTGGTTGGCCAGACGCCAGGTGCGGGTCATCGCCTGTGCTGGTTTCTGATCCTCTGCCTTGTCCTGCTTGTCGTCAACCCATGTGCGAGCTGTCCACTCGGCGATGGCCGCGTCGTAGGAGGCGGTCAGAGCGAAGGCTTTGGCAGCCAGACGTCCGCGTTCGGCCAGGCTGAAACCGGTGCCGGAGGCGATGCGATCGGCGGCCAGGGCATAGTCGTCCGGGTCGGTGATCACAGCCACGCTGGCATGGTTCTTGGCGGCGGCCCGGATCATGGCGGGTCCGCCGATGTCGATGCGCTCCAGGCACTGGTCCGCGTCGGCGCCTTCGAGGACGGTCTGCTCGAAGGGGTAGAGGTTGACCACCACCAGGTCGAAGGGGGCAATGTCCAGGTCTTTGAGCTGCCGGACATGGTCGGGGTTGGTCATGTCGGCCAGCAGCCCGGCGTGGATGTGCGGATCCAGGGTTTTGACCCGGCCGTCAAGGCTCTCGGGAAAACCGGTGACCTTTTCCACCGGGGTGACCTGGACGCCCAGATCCTGCAGCTTCTTTGCGGTGCTGCCGGTGGATACGACCTCGGTGCCTGCCTGGCGGAAGGCCGATGCCAGGGCCTCAAGGCCCTGCTTGTGGTAGACCGAGACCAGCGCTCGGTTGATGGTTCGATTCGTGGTGACCATGGAAACTCCTACTCCTATGCTTGAATGCCGAGGCGCCCCGCCACCTTCGGACCTACTTGCCTGGTCTGCGGGTGGACGAGACCTGTCGTGGTGTGTCTGCTCGGTCGGTTGCCTTGGGCTCCTTTCCCTCCTGACCGCGTGATTGGTTGTGTTTTTTCTTGTTTTCCGCCTGGGCGGAAGTCTTTTTGGCGTCTGCCTGGCGCAGATAGTCAATCAGTACGTCCTTGATGATGATCAGGGCGGCGATGACAAGTGCCAGCAGCCATATTCCCAGCAGGCCGACTCCCAGGGAGGTCCCGATCATGCGCAGGGAGGAGGCTATGGGCACGCCCACTCCGGCCAGTCGCTGGCGGCCCAGGGCCCCGTTGGAGAGCTGGAAAAGCAGGGCAAGACCAAGCAGGGCGACCATCCAGGCCAGGACCATGGCCAGGGTTGCCATCAGGAAGCAGACTGCGGTGTCTCGGGATTTCAGCCCTGCTTGGCGCACAGCGGCGTGAATTCTGACACCCCATGGTCCGGTCAGCAGCAGAATGCCCGCAACTACTCCGGCCAGCAGGGGCAGGTTGAGCAGGAGCAGACGAACCCCCTGCCGGGAGACAGGCTCTGGGAAAAGCCCAAAGAGGGGCAGCGAGGGCAGGCTTGAGGCGTGTCCGGACCAGAGGGTGAAGGCGGCCAGCTGGCCTATCTTGAAACCGTCACCGAAGAGCCAGGAGGCAGCCCAGATGATCAGATTGGGCAGCCAGGCCAGGGACGCCAGGCTGGTCGTCACAGCCGAGGCGGTGCCCATACGTGTCAGTTTGAACAGGCGGCCCACGTCTCCGTGATAGAGAACAATCCAGACGATCAGGGCGATCAGGCCGGCGGCCAGCATGGCGGCCAGGAGGATCAAGCCGGCCGTGAGCCCGAGCCGGATGGTCCTGCGGACCTGGACCGGCAGAACCTCTTGAATGCGTTTGGTGAAAGCCTGGCGGAAGGGTTCAGAGCGGACCCAGGCCCAGCCGTAACCCAATAGGAAGACCAGGCTGGTCCGCAAAAGCATGACCGGGGTGGTGTCTACCTGGATGGTCTGGCTGCCCTGCATGAGGATGAGGCTGCAGAGTACCCAGACGACCAGGCCGGCAATGCAGCCGCCGACGGACATGCCCAGCCGACTGACCAGGGAGCGGATCATCCAGATCAGCAGGCCGGTCAGCAGCAGGGGGATGATGGTCAAGGTCAGGGCCCCGGCCGTGAACCCGCAGCCTTGGGTGAGCAGGGTGATGGTTTCTGTCAGGGCCACAGTGGCCATGGACAGTGATGGCCCGCCCTCCTCAATGGAAATGATGAGCAGGAGCAGGGCCATGCAGGCCCCGAGGGCGACAGTGTAGATAAGTATGGCTAGGAAGGCCTCGAGGGCCCCCCGGAGCCATACTTTCACCCTGTCGGTCATATGATGGCATGCTCCCGTAGCAGGTCGAGTGTCAGCCGGGCGGTCTCGCCGGGTGTAGTGCCCACCTGGATGCCGACGGACTCAAGCACTTCCTTCTTGTCGGCGGCCGTGCCCTTGCCGCCCGAGATGATGGCTCCGGCGTGGCCCATCTGCTTGCCCTCTGGTGCGGTGAAGCCGGCGATATAGGCCACAATGGGCTTGGTCATGTGGGTGGAGGCCCAGCGAGCGGCCTCCTGTTCAGCCGAACCGCCGATTTCGCCGATCATGACGCAGGCCTTGGTTTCGGGATCGCGGTTGAAGGCCTGCAGAGCCTCCAGCATGGTGGTGCCCACAATGGGGTCGCCGCCGATGCCCAGGCAGGCGGTGAAGCCGATGGAGGACAACTCCCCCATGAGCTGGTAGGTCAGGGTGCCGGACTTGGAGACCAGTCCCAGCGGGCCGCGACCGGCGATGCCCTGCGGGATGATGCCCAGGTCTGCGCCGACGCCGTTGGGCCGGTCGGACATGGTCATCAGACCCGGGCAGTTGGGGCCGACGATGCGGCAGCCGCGTTCCCTGGCCAGGGCCACGCAGTAAGCGGTATCGGCCACGGGAATGCCCTCGGTGATGACCACGATCAGGGTGATGCCGGCCTCGATGGCCTCGACCATGGCGTCCTTGGCGAATCTGGGCGGGACGAAGACCACGGAGGTGCGAGCCCCGGTCGCCTGCCGCGCTGCTGCGCAATCGGCGTAGACGGGCACATGACGGGTCTGGCCGTCAGGGCCGTCAAAGTCGACCGTGATTCCGGCCTTGCGGGCGTTGACCCCAGCCTGGATGTTGGTGCCGGCCGCCATCATGCGGGCCGTGTGGACCATGCCCTGGTGACCGGTCATGCCCTGGACCATGACGGGGGCGCCGTCTTCAATGAAGAGGGTCATCGTCCCGTCTCCTTTCCTGCCTGAGCGGCCAGGGCCACGGCCTGGTCCGCCGCCTCCTCCATGGTGCGGGCCACCTTGAGCCGAGGCTCTTGGGCCTTGGCCAGCAGGTCCAGTCCCTCGGCAGCCTCATTGCCGTCGAATCGGACCACGATGGGCCGGTCGTCGTTCTGGTCTTGCTCGCCCGCAGCGTTCACGGCTGCCAGGATGCCCTGGGCCACCTGCTGGCAGGAGGTGATGCCTCCATAGACATTGACCATGACCGAACGGACCTTGGGGTCGGAGAGGACCACGTCCAGGCTGGTGCGCATGACCTCGGGCGAGGCGCCGCCGCCGATGTCAAGGAAGTTCGCGGGTCCAACAGGAACGCCCTGCCGGCGTCCTGACCCAGCCACGGCATCCAAGGAGCTCATGACCAGTCCTGCGCCGTTGCCGATGACGCCTACCTGGCCGTCCAGATGGACGTAGTGCAGGCCAGCGGCCTTGGCCTTGGCTTCCAGAGGGTCGACCTGCGCCGGGTCCGTGAACCGTTTCCAGCCGTCGTGCCGGAAGGCCGCATTCCCGTCCAGGGAGATCTTGGCATCGAGGGCGTCCAGGTGCTTGGTGGCCTCGTCGTCCGGGTCGCCCACCTTGGCCAGGGGGTTGATCTCGACCAGGGTCGCGTCGCTGTCCTGGAAGGTGTGCCACATGCCCAGAAGAATCTGCGCGGCCTGCTCCAGATCCGCATGGTAGAAGCCGATGCGCTCGGCCATGGTGCGGGCGGCCTGCCTGTCGAAATCCTCCAGGGGGCCGATGTGCAGTCGCCGGACCGACTCGGGGTGCTCACGGGCGATGGTCTCCACCTCGGTGCCGCCGCTGGCCGTGGCCAGGACATCATAGTCCCGGGAGGTGCGGTCCACCGAGATGGACAGGTAGTACTCGTGCAGAATGTTGCGTGCCTCGGTGACCAGGATCCCGCTGACCGGATGGCCATCGATGTTCATAGGCAGGATGGCCTCGGCCAAGGCTACGGCCTGATCGTGATTCTCGGCTCGCTTGACGGCTCCGGCCTGTCCCCTATGGCCAATGGTGGCCTGGCCCTTGATCATGCAGGGGTAGCCGATGACGTCGGCTGCCTGGCCGGCCTCTTCTGCGGTTGAGGCATAGACGGCCCTGGGTTGGGAGATGCCATGTTCAGCGAGCAGCTGCCTGGCCTGGTATTCGTACAAATCCATGGTGAAGGTCCCCCAATCGTGCTCAGGCAGGCATGTTCATCAGGCAGGTGACCGGGTAGGCACCCAGGGCCTTGCGACCGTCCAGACCGTTGAGCTCCATGACGAAGCTGAAACCAGCCACCTGGCCCCCGGCCTGCTCCACCAGACGTGCTGCTGCCTGGGCGGAACCGCCGGTGGCGATCAGGTCGTCGACAATCAGAACCCGCTGGCCAGGGCGCAGGGAGCCCTGCTCGATTTCGATGCGGGCGTTGCCGTATTCGAGGGCATACTCCTGGCTGTAGGTGGGCTCGGGAAGCTTGCCGGCCTTGCGCATGGGCAGGAAGCCCTTGCCCAGATCGGTGGCCAGCTGGGGGCCGATCAGAAAGCCGCGTGCCTCAAGCCCGGCTACCAGGTCGAAGTCCTCCGGCTTGACGGGCAGGGTGCGCTTCATGGCGTCGAGGATGATGGCCAACCCTCTGGGATCCGACATGGCGGGGATGAAGTCCCTGAAAAGGATCCCCTTCTTGGGAAAGTCCGGAATGGTACGGATCAACGAGATCAGATAAGCGGCGTCATCATCGCCCACCTGCTTAAGTTCTCCAACCTTGATATCGTCCGATTGAGCCATGATCTTCTTTCTGTTTTGCTCCTTGGAAGTGGTTGCGGGGCCATCATACGCGCGCCGCGTTTCCGTTCGGAGTCAGCCTGACGGGAGGTGTGGCGCGCGTATGAGGTTCAGGACTTGGTGGAAGTCGAATCCGAAGTCTTGGCAGCCTTGGCAGCCTTGGAAGCATCCGATTCGTCGGTGTCATCGGACTTCTCCGCAGTCTCTTCCTTGTCCGATTCGTCTTCAGGCTCCGGCTGGGTACCCGACTTAGCCTCGGCATCATCCTTGCCTTCTGAGGCGGCAGAGTTTTGGGCGGCAGCATCATCGGCGGCGGTTTCCTCACCGTCGGCATTGTCGCTGGCTTTGTCGTCTTCTTCAGCGGCGGTGACCTCGGCGGGCGCATCCGCGTCCTCGGGCAGGGGGTTGCCGTTTTCGTCAACCTCGTCATCGTGGATGTAGGCCGGGACGATGGGCGGCTTGGTGATGGCCTGGATGCGCCAGCGGGACTGCGAGCCCTCGGAGTCGATGACCACCTGTTCCTTCTCCAGGTCCACGGAGACGACCTTGCCCAGAAGGCCCGTGGTGGTGGCTACCTCGTCACCGGGCTGCAGGGACTGGCGGAAGTCCTGGACAGCGGCCTGCTGCTGTTTGCTCTTGCGGGAGCTTCCCCACATCATGGCGATCATCAGGGCGATGATGACGATCATGAAAATCATGGATCCCATGGCTGTTTCCACTCCTTGTTTCGGCGGGTATCAAACGGCGATATGCATTGCTGCGAAGACCCCAGTCTAGAACAGCTTCATGACATCCTCGGGCGGTTTGCGGCCCAGGTGCTCCCAGGCCTTGGTGGTGGCCACACGCCCCTTCGGGGTGCGCACCAGGAAGCCCTCGCGCACCAGATAGGGCTCACAGACCGTCTCGACCGTCTCGGCCTCCTCGCCCACCATGGCGGCCAGGTTGTTCAGGCCCACGGGTCCGCCGTCGAAACTGTTGACGATGGCCTTGAGGACGGCCAGATCCAGACGGTCCAGCCCCTCTGAGTCGATCTGGTAGAGGGACAGGGCCTGCTTGACATCGTCAGGGCCGACCTGGTCAAGATCGTGGACTATGGCCCAGTCGCGCACCCGGCGCAGGAGGCGGTTGGCGATCCTGGGCGTGCCGCGGGAGCGCAGGGCCAGCTGATGGGCGGCGTCATCCTGCAGGACGATGCCCAGGACCTTGGCCGACCGCTCGACCAGCTTCTCCAGCTCCTCCTCCGGGTAGAAGTCCAGGTGGGCGGTGAAGCCGAACCGGGCCCGCAGGGGCGAGGGCAGCATGCCTTCGCGGGTGGTGGCGCCGATGACCGTGAACCTGGGCAGGGTCAGCGGAATGGAGGAGGCTCCGGGGCCCTTGCCCACCATGACATCCACCCGGAAGTCCTCCATGGCGATGTAGAGCAGCTCCTCGGCGGCCCTGGGCAGGCGGTGGATCTCGTCGATGAAGAGCACCTCGCCGGCCTCCAGGGAGCTCAGGATGGAGGCCAGGTCGCCGGCATGCTGGACGGCCGGCCCCGAGGTGACGCGGATGGGCACCTCCAGCTCGTGGGCGACGATCATGGCCAGGGTGGTCTTGCCCAAGCCTGGAGGGCCCGCCAAAAGGATGTGATCGGGGGCCACGTCCCGCTTTTTGGCGGCCTTCAGGAAGAGGCCCAGCTGGGCCTTGAGCCGGGGCTGTCCGATGAATCCGTCCAGGGTTTCAGGACGCAGCTCCTCGTCACTGACCGGCTCGCCTTCGATGGGCTTGGCCGAGACCATCCGCAGGGATTCCTCCTGGGCGTCGCCATTCTGGGAGTCGATGTACCCGGTGGTCATTTGCTTGTCAGCCATGGGTCAGCGCCCCCTGTCCAGCCGGGTCAGGGCCTGCTTGAGCACCTTGGGAATGTCGGCCGGCTGCAGGGGCAGGGTGTAGCCGCCCTCGCTGCAGGTCTGCTCCACGGCCTGCTCGGCATCACGCTGCAGCCAGCCCAGGGAGATCAGTCCCTCGACTACCTGGTGGGCGCCGTCGTCGGTCTGGGCGGGTCCCTGTCGGCCTGTGCCGGCATCCAGATCCAGCTTGCCGGAGAGCTCGAGGATGATCTTCTGAGCGCCCTTCTTGCCCAGGCCGGGCGCCCGGGACAGGGCCGCAGTATCACCGTCAGCCACGGCCTGGGCCAGCTGGTCCGAGTTCAGGGTGGCGAGTATGGACAGGGCCACGCGCGGTCCGATGCCGCTGACCTTCTGCAGCTGGGCGAAGAGGGATTTCGACGTGCGGCTGAGGAATCCGTAGAGGGTCAGTGCATCCTGGGTCAGGGAGAGGGCCGTGTAGACAGTGACCGTGGATTCGGCCCGCATGGAGGCCAGGTCCGACTGTGGCATGCGCACCTCGAACCCCACCCCCGAAACATCGATGACGGCAGAGCCCGTTTCGATGGCGGCCACCCGCCCGGTCAGCATTGCCAGCACTTGATCACCCCTCGATGAAATCGAACGTCTGTTCGAATCAGCTTACATGTCTCGCTGGACTCCCCGATACTTGCCGTACTTGGCGGAGGCCTGTGCCCACTGCCGTTGGGCCTGGGTCAGATGCTCCTCGCGCTCCCCGCCCTGGATGGCGCCGGCGGGCCTTAGGGCGTGGCAGATGGCCTGGGCCAGAGCATCGGCGGCATCGGCGGGCTTGGGCAGTTGGTTGAGCCCGAGAATGCGGGCCACCATCCGCTGCACTTGGATCTTGTCAGCCTGGCCATTGCCGGTCACGGCCATCTTGGCTTCGGTGGGTGTGTGCAGGGCCACGGGAATGCCTCGCTGCGCAGCCCCCAGCATGGCCAGCCCCGCCGCCTGGGCGGTGCCCAGCACGGTGTTGTGGTTGGACTGGGCAAAGACCCGCTCGATGGACACCACATCAGGGCTGAAACGGTCCAGGGCGGCCGTCAGCCCCTGGTAGATGGCCAGCAGCCGCAGGTCCTGGCTCTGTTCGGGGTCTGAGCGCACGACGTCCACATGAACAAAGGAAAGCCGGCGCGATGCACCGGCTTCAATGACGCCAACGCCGCATCGGGTGAGCCCCGGGTCGACGCCGAAAACGATCATAGGGTCACTCGTCGTCCAACTGGGCCATGACCTCGTCGGGGGCAGTCCAGTTGCTGTAGATCTCCTGCACGTCGTCCAGGTCGTCCAGGTTGTCGATCAGCTTGGAGACCTTGCGGGCGGAGTCCAGGTCCAGGGTGACCTCGCTCTTGGGGTTGAGGACCAGGTCGGCGGAGTCGTAGTCCATGCCCGCGTCCTGCAGGGCCTTGCGGACGGTGACCATGTCGCCGGGGGCTGTCAGCACGGTGTAGCTCTCGCCGTTGTCCTGCACGTCCTCAGCACCGGCCTCGGCGGCCTTTTCGAAGACCGTATCGTAGTCCAGGCCCTCCGAAGGGACGATGATCTGGCCCTTGCGCTCGAAGTTGAAGCTGACCGACCCGTTCTGGGCCAGGGAGCCGCCGCCCTTGGTCAGGGTGGAACGGACCTCGGCGGCCGCGCGGTTGCGGTTGTCGGTCAGGCACTCGATGATGATGCCCACGCCGGCGGGAGCGTAGCCCTCGTAGACGATGGTCTCGTAGTTGGCCGCTCCGGCCTCCTCGCCCGAGCCGCGCTTGACGGCCCTGGTGATGTTGTCTGCGGGCACGGAGGACTTCTTGGCCTTGACGATGGCGTCGTAGAGGGTGGGGTTGCCGTCGGGGTCACCGCCGCCGGTGCGGGCGGCGATCTCGATGTTCTTGATCAGCTTGGCGAAGAGCTTGCCACGCTTGGCGTCGATGGCTGCTTTCTTGTGCTTGGTGGTCGCCCACTTCGAATGCCCTGACATATGTCTCCTGACGGTACGAATGCGTAAACGAATGGAATTCTAGTTCCGCTCTTCGACAATTTTACGGGTTTTCAGGCCCTTTCGTGGGGGCTTCATCGCAAGGAGAACCAGCCTTCCGGCCCACCAGCCTGCCCAGCAGGCCACGGCGATGATCGGGCCTGGCTGCCAGGGCCCGGGCATAGACATCCAGAACCTGGTCGGTGACCCGCACCCAGTCGTAGTCGCTGGCCCGACGCATTCCGCAAGAGGCCAGGTCCAGGCGGGCAGGTCGGTCGTCCAGCAGGCCCAGGACCGCCCGAGCGCAGTCCTGGGGGTCTCCTGTGGCGAACAGCCGCGCGCTGCGGCCTTTCTGGGAGACATCCTCGAAGGCGGGCAGGTCCGAGGCCACCACCGGGCAGCCCGCCGCCATGGCCTCGACCAGCACGATGCCAAAGCTCTCTCCCCCGGTCTGCGGAGCCACATACAGGCCAAGGCTGTGGTAGAAGGAGGCCTTGTCCTCGTCGCTTATCCGGCCCAGGAAGGTGAAGTGCCGAGCCAGTCCAGGATCGACGGCTTCGAGTATTTCCCGGGCCTCCCCCTGGCCGTCACCTGCACAGAGGAAGCGGGCTCCGGGCACCCGCTGCAGGATGGCAGGTGCGGCCTGGGCCAGAATCCTGAACCCCTTGCGCTCTTCCTTCATCCGTCCCAGGAATCCGATGGTGGGTTCCCGCTCGCTCCCCTGCCATTCCGGGCGCGGCCGGGCATTGCGCAGGGCTCTGGTCTCGATGCCGTTGGGGATGATCTGGCTGGGTATGCCCGGTTCCAGCAGATTCTTGGCGTTCTGCATGGCCGAGGGACTGACGAAGATGGCCTGGCTGATGTTGGCCAGGTATCGGCGCAGGTAGCGCCTGGTCAGCCTCAGGGCCAGCGGGGTCGTATCGAAGGCCGCATGGAAGGTGGCCACATAGGGGCAGGGAATGAATCCGGGCCTCAGGGGCTTGTGGCTCAGGGAGGGCACCTCGGGCTCGTGCAGGTGCAGGATGTCGAAGTGGCCCTGCCTGACCCACTGCCGGGTCTTGTGGCCGGCCACGCCGAAGTAGCTCAGGTTGGCCACGGATCCGTTGTAGGGAATGGAGAAGGAGGAGCCGGTGGTCTGCACCCAGAGGGGCATGTCCTGGGTGCGTCGGCCCGGGGCCAGAACCTGCACCTGGTGGCCGCGGTCCATAAGATGCCTGGCGAAGTCGCGGATGTGCAGTTGGACGCCGCCCGGGGTCTCGAAGGAGTAGGGCGAGATGATCCCCACCCGCAGAGGCGCCTTGATGGCGGCCCGCTCCGGCTCCCGCTCAGGCCTTTGTTCGGGTGCCTTCATGCCCGTCACCTCCCTTGTTCTCGGATGCCTGGGCCAGGATGAAGTCCGGCAGGTCGTGCATCCGGGAAAGATCCAGATCCTCAAGGAAAATCGGCTGGAGCATGTGCCAGTCCTCGGGATGCTCACGAATGCCCTGGGCCCACTGGTCCACCCAGGCCTGGGTCAGGTCCTTGATGGCCTGTTCTCGGGGCATCTTCAGGTAGGGCTCGATGGCGATGGGCCCGTCCACCTGGCAGACATAGCCGTAGGGGGTCTTGGCCTGCCGACGGCGCTCCCCCGTCAGCTTTTCCCTGTGCATATTCACGGTATAGAGGGGCAGACGGGCATCCAAGGCGATGACGGCAGGTCCGGCGGCCACGCGAATCCAGGAGTCGAAGGCCTTGACGAAGACGCCACGGCGGCTCAGGTCGCGGTCGGCCAGCAGGGGCACCACCTGGCCAGGCTTCCGCAGCAGGGTCGTCAGACGGCCGGTGATGTCCGGCTCGCCGGTCAGCAGGATGTTCATGCCCAGGCGGCGACGGATGTCCGCAAAGGTGTTCAGCATCCCAGGGTCCCGCAGCCGCTCGGCCACCGTGGTGACCTGGCCGACCGTGGAGCAGGCCCAGAAGCCCGCGTAGTCCCAGTTGCCCTGGTGGCCCATGCCGATGGGCAGGGATCGCAGGCCGATGTCGCTCTTGGCCGGAGCCGGGTAGGCGTTGCCGCCGCCGTGTATGCGTGCCAGCAGCTGCTCCTTGGTGCGTGCCCCCACGGTCAGGGCCTCGACGAAGTAGACGAAGTAGGAGCGCATGCCCTTGCGCGAGGTGCGCCGCAGGCTGCGACGGTCGGCCTCTGGCATGACATGGGCCAGGTTGCGCTCCAGCTGTCTGACGCCGCCTATCCGAAACAGCCAGCAGAGGTCGGCCGCCGCCAGGAAGAGGCCGCGCAGCAACCCCTCGGGCACCAGGCGCGCATGCTGCGCCAGAAAGATGAGCAGTCGGTCCGGCATAGGCTCACTCGTGGTTGGGGTTGGCGGGCTGCGGGTTGCGGCTCATGTCCTTGGCGACGTGGCTGATCCGCTGCCAGACGGTGACGATGCCCAGCAGGGCCAGCAGGACCAGGAAGCAGCTGAGCACGGCCAGGGGCAGCCCGGCTCCCGTCAGGGCCATGCCCACCAGGATGATGACCAGCCGGTCGGACCTGGTGGCGATGCCGTTCTTGGCCTCGAAGCCCTCGGCCTCGGCCCGGGCCCGGGCGTAGGAGGTGACGAAGGAGGTCATGATGGCGAAGAGGGCTGCAGCCATGCCCACCTGTGCCCAGATGTCGGGATCCTGGTGGCTGCCATCGGCCACCCAGGCCAGCTCGTGGCGCCGCAGGTAGATGATGACCCCGGTCAGGACGGCCCAGTCGGCTATCCGGTCAAGGGTGGAGTCCAGGAAGCCCCCGAACTGGGTGCCACCGCCGGTCAGCGCGGCCACTGAACCATCCAGGGAGTCGAAGGCCACCAGGATGGCCAGGACGATGGCCCCGGGCAGGAGCCAGCCGGTGAACCCGGTCGCGATGGCTACCAGGGTGGTGCCTGCGGCTCCGCTGATGGTGACACCGTTGGCGCTCACGCCCAGACGAACCAGGCCGCGGGCGATGGGGGCGATGATGCGCTTCCAGGGGCGCCGTAGATGCTCGAACATTGGTCAGTCCTGACTGCAGGAGGTGTTCGCTCGGAAGTCGTCTGCCGAGTTGATCTGGGCGCGGACCTTGATGGCCTCGTTGATCCAGGCGCGGGCCTGCTCCACGGGCACCCCGTTGAGCTGGCTGCCGTCGCGGAAGCGGAAGGAGACCGCGTTCTTGGAGGCATCCTCCTCGCCGGCGATCAGGATGAAGGGGGCCTTGGACTTGGCCGCGTTGCGAATCTTCTTGCCGAAGCGGTCGTCGGAGCGGTCGATCTCGCAGCGGACCATGTCGTCGCGCAGCTGGTCCAGCAGGTGCTCCAGGTGGGGGGCGAACTCGTCGGCCACGGGCACGGCCTGCACCTGGACGGGGGCCAGCCAGGCCGGGAAGGCGCCGGCGTAGTGCTCCAGCAGGATGGCGAAGAAGCGCTCAATGGAGCCGAAGAGGGCCCGGTGGATCATGACCGGCCGCTGGTGGGAGCCGTCGGCGGCGATGTACTCCAGCTGGAAGCGCTCGGGCAGGTTGAAGTCCAGCTGAATGGTGGAGACCTGCCAGGTGCGCCCGATGGCGTCCCGGGCCTGCACGGAGATCTTGGGCCCGTAGAAGGCGGCGCCCTCGGGGTCGTCGACCAGCTCCAGCCCGGAGTCCTTGGCCACCTCGGCCAGGGTGTTGGTGGCCTCCTCCCAGACCTCGTCGGAGCCGACGAACTTGTTGGGGTCCTTGGTGGACAGCTCCAGGTAGAAGTCGTTGAGGCCGAAGTCCTTCAACACCTTGAGCACGAATTGGAGCAGGTTGGTCAGCTCCCCCTTCATCTGGTCCCTGGTGCAGTAGATGTGGGAGTCGTCCTGGGTCAGGCCGCGCACGCGGGTCAGGCCGTGGACCTCGCCGGACTTCTCGTAGCGGTAGACGGTGCCGAACTCGAACAGCCGCAGGGGCAGCTCCTTGTAGGAGCGCTGGCGGGACTTGAAGATCAGGTTGTGCATGGGGCAGTTCATGGGCTTCAGGTAGTAGTCGAAGCCCTGGCGGGTCACCTTGCCGTTGGCGTCCTTCTCCTCGTCCAGGTGCATGGGCGGGTACATGCCGTCCTTGTACCACTGCAGGTGGCCCGAGATCTCGTAGAGGTGGCCCTTGGTGATGTGCGGGGTCTGCACGAAGGAGTAGCCGTTGCGCCGGTGCATTTCACGGGAGTAGTCCTCCATGGCGTTGATGACGGCCGCACCCTTGGGGTGGAAGACGGGCAGCCCGGGCCCGATCTCGTCCGGGAAGGAGAAGAGGTCCATCTCGGCGCCCAGCTTGCGGTGGTCGCGGCGGGCGGCCTCCTCCAGACGGGCGGTGTAGGCCTTCATGTCGTCCTTGTTGGCCCAGGCAGTGCCGTAGATTCGCTGGAGCATGGGGTTCTTCTCGTCCCCGCGCCAGTAGGCGGCGGCCGTGCGCATGAGCTTGAAGCTGCGGATGTAGCGGGTATTGGGCAGGTGGGGGCCCCGGCAGAGGTCCTTCCAGACCGTGTTGCCCTCGCGGTCCAGGTTGTCATACATGGTCAGCTCGCCGCCGGTGGCCACCTCGGTGGCCTCCTCGCTGTTGATCTCGGCCTCCTTGGCCCCGATCAGCTCCAGCTTGTAGGGCTGGTCGGCCTCCTCCTTGCGGGCCTCCTCTTCGGTGACCACGCGCCGGCGGAAGCTCTGGGAGGACTTGATGATCCGCTTCATCCGCTGTTCGATCTGCTTGAGGTCGTCGGGGGTGAAGGGCTTGTCCACGTCGAAGTCGTAGTAGAAGCCGTCCTTGATGACCGGGCCGATGCCCAGCTTGGCGTCCGGGCGGATCTCCTGGACGGCCTGGGCCATGACGTGGGTGGCCGAATGCCTCATGATGGCCAGTCCCTGGTCGCTCTCCAGGGTGATGGGCTCGACCTTGTCGCCCTCGTGCAGGGGTGTGTAGAGGTCGCGTGGCTGCCCGTTGAGGTCGACGGCGATGATGTCCTTGTCGTCAGCAAAAAGCTGGACGCCAGTCTGATCCGCCGCCACCTCCTTCCGTTCGCCCTTGACGATGATGGAGATGCTCGACTGTGTCATGAATGCCGTCCTTGCTATCGGAGCCCGCGTTACAGGGTGCAGGCTGGACATGGTTATCGAGCCACAGCCTAGGTCGTCACTCAGACAAGGAGGGGCCTTTGTTGCCCATGGAGCGCAGATAATCCTCGGCTTCCCGGACCAGCTCTTCGGCGGCCGGCTCGTCCACCTGAGCCTGGTCGACGTCCATCTCCAGACGGTGGACGTAGTTGGCCAGATCGTCGTTGCAGCGCAGCAGCATTCCGGCCTGGGCCTTCCACTCGGCGGCCTTGCGGGGCAGCTCCCCCTCGTCAAGGTGGACGCCGAGCATGGCCGAGAGCCTTTGCAGCAGCTGCAGGGTGCCCTGGGCGCACTCGTCGCTGCCCAGGTACTGGGGAACCGAGACCCAGATGGACTCGGTGCTGTAGCCGTCCTGGGTGGCCAGGGCGTCCAGGACGGTGGGGATGCCTATGGGGCCGGAATGGCCGTCGGTGTCGGTCTTGGGCTGGTCGCCGGCTAGGTCGTCGATGGGCAGGGGCCTGGTGTGGGGGCAGTCGGCGAACATGGCGCCCAGGGTGATGATGGCCTCCGCCTCGTCGTCTTCGGCCCAGTGGATGCTGCGCCGGCAGAAGTCGCTCCAGTGGTAGTTGGGCTCCGGGCCCATCTCCAGCAGAAGGGTGTGGGTGTCATCAATCCGCACCCGGTAGATCTTGGCGGAGGGCCAGATGATCCGCCGCCTGCCCTGCACATGGCAGAGCATGGGCCGTGACATCTGGTAGTCGTAGAACCCGTCGCCCGGAATGCTGCCGATCTCGTGGGACTCGTAGACGTTCAACAGGTGGCGGATGACGTTGGTCGAGGCTGAGCACGCATCGTTCCAGCCATCGAAGGCGGCCACCATGGTGCAGTGCTGCCTGGCTTCTTCACTCATACCTTTCACCCTACCGGTAGGAAGCCTTGTATTTCGCGGCTTTGCCGTCAGCGGAGGGTGGCTCTATGACGCGGCGACACGCGCTTTTTGCCAAGTGCGGAGGTCTACGCTACAGTAGTGCAACGTGCTTCGGCAGTCACCACCACGGTGAAAGTTGAAAGTGCGGGCATAGCTTAGTTGGTAAAGCGCGACCTTGCCAAGGTCGAGACCGCGGGTCCGAGTCCCGTTGCCCGCTCGAGGTTTCGAGCAGTTTAACCAATACGGTGGGTTAGCCAAGCGGTTAGGCAGCGGCCTGCAAAGCCGTATAGACGAGTTCGACTCTCGTACCCACCTCTCTCTCGAAACGAGAATGACCCGGGCGGTTGGCGCAGAGGTAGCGCACTTCCCTGACACGGAAGGGGTCACTGGTTCGAATCCAGTATCGCCCACGAGGATCACTTCGGTGGTCTTTCCCAATCCGGGCGATTGGCGCAGCGGCTAGCGCACTTCGTTCACACCGAAGGGGTCGCAGGTTCGATTCCTGCATCGCCCACCTGGATTTTCCACTTCTCCCCTATTCTCCATCCGGTAACAGTTCTCAGTCAACGATTGGCAGCCAACCAACCTTCTGAATTGTCAGTGATCGAATCCCCAATGATCCCTGGCTAATGATTCCTTCTGCGGAAATTCAGGTAATAAATTATTGTTAGCAGACCAGCCGAGATTTACTTTTCGGGCTCGCTTTAGGCAGCCGACTGCGCTGAATTATGCACAAACCGCCCCTTGCAATGCCGGTTGTTGCGGCATATAGCGAACGGAGTGTTGAGCATGTCCGGGACCTTGTGATAATTTGCTCTTAGCAACAGGTCGGGGGACCTGCCTGAAACGGGAGTACCTGTGCATCCTTGAAGAGGTGATAGCATGAAGAAAGGCCTAGGCCAATGAGGGCACGTAACTAGCCAGGCTGAATCTGCAATGCGCCACAGCTTGAGGAAACTGTGGTCTCCCTGTTTTATCTATGTAATACTTGCGTGGTCTGTTTGCGTGGCCACGTTCCGGTTGTCGCCAATGGCGGCGGCCGCGCTGTAAAGCTCCTCCGGCGGCACAGAAATATACCCCCCTCTCCTGCCGCCGGAGGTCTTACTTTTCAGGCCCTATTTGAGGGCCTGCAGGTACCGGTAGAGGGTGGGAATCGATATCTTGAGCTCGGGGGCGACGATGCCTACCGCGCCCTTGATGAGGAAGATGCCCCGGTCCTTGATGTTGCGGATGATGTCCAGCCTGTCCTGCTTGGTCAGCTTGTCCATGGGGATGTTGAACTGGCGGACCTCATCCCTGGTGATCCTGCGGATGTTCTCCGCGGGCTCTTCACTCACGTGGCGGCGCGAGGTCTCGGTGGAGATCTGCACATCGTCGGAGTCGATCGAGGACAGGGTCTGCAGCACGTGGGCGGCCTGCTGCAGCTCGGTGATGTTGATGCTGATGCAGAGCAGGCCAATCACGGTCTGCTCCTGGTTGCGGATCAGGTAGGAGGAGACGCGGAACTCATGCTTGTTCAGGCGGCGCCCACGGTAGTCGGAGACGAAGTCGGCCCCGTCCTGGTCGGCCCGTATGGCCAGTTGGAGCGTCTGGTCCGTAACCCCGTCGCCCAGGGAGCGTCCGGAGAGCTGCCCGTTGCGGATGAAGACGATGGAATTCTCCGGGCGGGTGATGTCATGCACAACAATCTCGGCCATGGGACCGAAGGAATCGGCTATGAATTCTGCCAGGGGAAATACCTCTTCAAGGTTGTCTACTGTGAAATGCATGGCTGATCCTCAACATCCTAACAGGGCGGCTTGTAGCCACCGGTTGGTGCTGCGGGAAGCGAAAGGTATTGGATGGCGTGATATGGTCCATCACCTCCATACCAGCCAATCGGCCTCCTCTAATCCCGTATATTAGACCTTCTTTTGCGCACTTCTGTCCGTTGCATACGGCCTATTGAGGCCGCAGGAGAGCCGAAGTGGCGAAGGAGCTTTCATGGTAGCGCACGAAAGCGGCTGAATCTTGCTTTTCGCAAACCCGGCCAGTCGTAACGGACTCGATGCCACAAGGAAGCCGCTTCCCACGAACCCTGCAGGAGAGGATGAGAGCGGAAACCTAGTAATCATGGGGAACCGAGTGATTCAGCAGCTGAGGATAAATACCTGTAGCGTGCCTAGGACAAAATGCATGAACAATGTGAGGTTGGTCACGTGTGTTGGGATCGGTCGGATTTGTAGGCGACTTTGCCAAAGAAGTTGAACAGGCTAATACGACACGTGCCTCAATGAGCAAACAGCGGCCAGGCTGACTGGGGTTGTATGCCCGTGGCCAGCTTGGCCGTGTTTCCCTCTCTCCCAGGTAGGGGCGGGGGCGTGCATGCCTGCCCTCGGCTTCCGCCTGCAGAAGTGTGGTGGGGGCGCGGGAGGAAGTGTCGGCTCTCTTGGGGTTTGAGCCTAAAGTGGCACGTTCCTCCCTGCTCCCCCTATGTGGGCCGGGGGCGGGGGGATTGATACGCCGCCCGGCCGCTCTTACTCGTGCGAAGCATGTGACAGACTACGTTGTTCTTTTCTATGGCAGCGTGAGGCCAGGACCCCGCCCATGCCGGTCATGCCGGTGGCCAGGGCGAGCAGGATGCCTTCCCCGCCTGCCTTGGGGAGCACGCCTGCTGGCAGGTACGTGTACTTGAGGGAGGTGTCGGGGGTTTGGGGTGCGCCGCCCAGCGTGTAGTCCACGCTGACCGTGACCGCGCCCGGCTGGTGTGCGGGCGTGGTCACGGTGACGCTGCTGCCATCACCACGCGTCAGGCCTGATGCGGGGGTCTGGTCGAATCTGACGCCGGTGATCACCAGCTGCAGGTTGAACGACACCGGCACAGGAACAGACTTGTTGTTTGTGCTGCTGCCGTCGCCGAGCTGGCCATAGTAGTTGTATCCCCATGCGTAGGTGTTCCCGTCGCTGCCCACGGCCAACGAATACTCGAATCCGGCGCTTACTTGTGTGGCTTGCAGCCCTTTGTTCGTGTCAGTGCGGTTGGCGGGGTCGCGCACGCGCACAGGAACAGTCGAAGAGTAGCTGGTGCTGTTGCCGAGCTGGCCAAAGGCGTTGTATCCCCAGGCGTAGGCGTATCCGTCGCTGCCCACGGCCAACGAATGATCGTATCCGACGCTGACCTGCAGGTAGGTGAAATCCTTGGGCAGGTCCGGGTACGTGTTGCGGTCAGGCATCCTCACCCTGACCGGCGTATGCCGTTCGGTGGTTGTCCCGTCGCCGAGCTGGCCATTGCCGTTGTTTCCCCAGGCGTAGGCGTTGCCGTCGCTGCCCACGGCCAAGGAATGCTGGCCCCCGGCGCTGACCTGCAGGTAGGTGAAATCCTCTGGCAGGTCCGGGTAGGTCTTCCGGTCGGGCGTCTTCACCCTGACCGGCGCAGACCGGCTGCTGGTTGTCCCGTTGCCGAGCTGGCCATCGCCGTTGTTTCCCCATGCGTAGGCGTTGCCGTCGCTGCCCACGGCCAAGGAATGCTGGTATCCGGCGCTGACCTGCAGGTAGGTGAAATCCTTGGGCAGGTCCGGGTACGTGTTGCGGTCGGGCGTCTTCACCCTGATCGGCGTATACCGGTTGGTGGTTGTCCCGTCGCCGAGCCGGCCATACTGGTTGAATCCCCAGGCGTAGGCATTCCCGTCGCTGCCCAGGGCCAGGGAATGATAGTATCCGGCGCTGACCTGCAGGTAGGTGAAGTCCGCTGGCAGGTCCGGGTACGTGTTGCGGTCGGGCGTCTTCACCCTGACCGGCGCATTCCGGCCGGTGGTTGTCCCGTCGCCGAGCTGGCCATTGCCGTTTAATCCCCAGGCGTAGGCGTTGCCGTCGCTGCCCAGGGCCAGGGAATGCCGGTATCCGGCGCTGACCTGCAGGTAGGTGAAATCCTCCGGCAGGTCCGGGTACGTCTTCCGGTCGGGCTTCCTCACCATGACCGGCGCATGCTTGTCGCCTATCGTCCCGTCGCCGAGCTGGCCATTGCTGTTGTTTCCCCAGGCGTAGGCGTTCCCGTCGCTGCCCACCGCCAAGGAAAAATAACCGTTTGTTGATCCGCTGACCTGGCTGAATCTGATGCCCCGGCTGGCGCTGTCAGGCGGGGTGATGGTGGTGGGTTCCCTGCCCAGCTGGCTGCCCTTGCCGGGGCTGATGCTCCATGTGCTGTTCCGGCTTGCGGGTGTCCACTTGGCGGTCAGGGTCAGGTCCTTGGTGACGGGCTTGCTGAAATCGTAGGCGACCTCGTCGATGAACCATCCGTCGAACAGGTAGCCTTGGCGCATCGGGTCGGGGGAGGGGCGCTTCACCCTGCTGTTCGGGGTGGAGAAATGCTGGTCTGCTGGTTCGGGTTTTCCTCCGCCCGTGTCGAAGTGGATCGTAAATGTGGATCGTGGTTCGGCGTCTCGTGTCAGCGGCTGGTCGACTATGTACTTCAGGCTTCTGGTGAAAGGCTGGCCGTCCTGCCTGCCGGTGATGAGGATAGCGGCTGGCCCCGGCTTGCGCGCGGGTATGCCTGTCTGCCATGAGTTGTTTTTCTTGGTGAGTTTGAGCGGCTGGCTGTCCAGACTGGCAGATTCCAGGGTGGGTGCGGCTGCGCTGTCGAGTCTGACTGGTTTGCCTGGTCGGCCCTGCTCGTCCATGCTCCACCTGTATAGGCTGCCCTGCCTGCTGAAGGCGGTGATCCTGCTGTCTACCTTGATGGCCTGCGAGTACTGCTGGCTCCCGTCGTCTGCCCGGGTGGGTGCTTCGCCGGACTTCCAAGCCCAGATGTGGCCATTGGAATCAACCAAAGCTGCTTGTGTTGTATTAATGCTTATTGCTGTCACAGCAGAATGATCGGGCAGGACCAGAGACTCTGCCTGGTTTTGTTCGTTTTCCAGATAGCTGGTCTGGCCTGTTGAGTCCAGAAGTATAAAGCCATGATCCATGGCTGATATCTGAACAATGCGGCTGGCAAGCTTGACGGGTTGGATCTGATCGGTATCAATGGCATCCGGCTTCCAAGTCCAGACCTGGCCCTTGCTGTCCAAGGCGAGCAGACGGGCAGCATTGCCAGCCACCTTGACTGCCAAGGCCTGCATGGGCAGGCTTATGGCTTTTCTTGTTGGCTTCTCCTTGCTGGTCCATGTGCGGATACGGCCTTCCTGGTCCGCTGCTATGAGGCGGTCGGCAGCCATGGCAATGCTGATGTAGGTCGTGGAGTCTGTGTCGAGCAGGGCTGGCGTCTCTCCGCTACGATTCCAGGTGTAGATGCGGTGGTCCCGGCTCAGGGCTGCGTAGCTGTTATCGCCAACGACTCCAGTTGTGAATCGCACCTCGCCAGACGTATCTCGAGGTGATGGCACCTGAACAGGCGTCTCATCGTTTGATGTCCACGTGAGCAGGCGGCCATCGCCGGTCACACCGATCAGCTTACCGTCTTGGGCTTCCAGCGTGCTGAACGATGGGAAATCTGCGTTCGGGGGTGTGATGGTGATGCTGGTGCCGCCGGAAGCCGGACCATGGTCGGGGCTGAGCGCCCAATCAGTCACCGGGATCCACTTTGCCTTCAAGGCGGTGTCCCCGATGATCGGGGTGCGGAAGTCCATGATCCTGTCATGCTCGAACCAGCCGTCAAATCGGTAGCCGTCGCGCTTCGGATTATTCACAGGAGGCGACGCTAGGGATCCATCAGGCACAGTTAAGCGTTCAGCCTTGCCCCCATCGTCAGAGTCAAAAACAACAGTATGCGAACCTGCGGCAGCCGACTTGGTTTCGGCGTCCGCATGAGGAGTGGAAAGGCCTGTCGGGGTTTGAACGGGCGAAGGGGAAACAGATGAAGTGGTCAGCGGCGAGGGGGAAGGAAGATTGGTAGGTTGTAGATCGCTCAGGGAACCGTTATCTACCTGAGCGGTATAACGACCCCCCCCCCGTTGACATCTGAGCCGGAGGCGAAGACGGTGCCGGTGGCCATGCCGGTCAGCAGCAGGGGTATCAGCACCAATGCTGACATGAGCGGCCGCAGGCCAAACCTATGCTTACGAGAACCGGCAGACGTCGACGACGAAACCACAACAAACCTCCCCAAAGGATTCAAACGCTTGGCTGACCCAGTCCCCCGCAACCATGGGCAGCGCATGAGCAAATCCTATCATGCAGCCATCCGAGCGTCGAATCCCCCGGCAGTTCACTAAGGCTCAGCTGGCCGCCACGCCGCCCACTGCGGGCAGGGCGCCGACCATGAGCATGATGGCCACGAAGATGGCCAGGCCGATCCGGTAGATGACGAATCCCCGGTAGGAGAAGCGCGAGACGATCTTCAAAAAGGCGATGATGACGATGTATCCCAGCAGGAAGCTGACCACGGTGGCGCAGATGGTGGCCCCCCAGCCGGGGAAAGCGGCGTCCGCGTTGATGTTCTTCAAGGATTTGACCGTCTCGAGTATGCCGGCGCCGAAGACGGCGGGGATGGCCATGAGGAAGCTGACCCGGGTGGCGGATTCGCGGGTGTAGCCCAGGGCGCGGCCGAAGGTCATGGTGCCGCCCGAGCGGGATACGCCGGGGATCAGGGCCAGCATCTGCCCGATGCCGAAGAGCAGGGCGTCGCGGGCGCTCATCTGGCGGATCTCCTTGTTCTGGCGGCCGTGGCGGTCGAAGTAGTCCAGCAGCAGGCCGAAGACGATCAGCACCACTACGGTGATCCAGAGGTTGCGCAGCTTGGTCTCGATGATCTTCTGGAAGAGCAGGCCAGCCACCACGATGGGCAGGGTTCCCAGAATGATGTACCAGCCCAGGGCCGCGTCATGGTCCTTGGAGCCCATCCGCTCACGCCAGGAGGAGCCGTCCTTGCCGGCCAGGCAGCGGAACCAGTGGGTCAGTATGCGGGCGATGTCATGCCGGAAGTAGAGCAGGACCGCCAGCTCGGTGCCGAATTGGATGATGGCCGTGAAGGCCGCGCCCGGGTCCTGGCCCAGCAGGCCGCCCACAATGCGGATATGGGCGCTGGATGAGACGGGGAAATACTCCGTCAGGGCCTGCACCAGGCCGAACAGAATGGCTTCGAAGAAATTCATGGACCCCTCTTGCTATGTCGGACAACAATGGCAAGCATAGCCACCGCGCAGGGCAGGCAGAGCCAAGGGCCGGGCATGTCTCGCAGAATGCCCACAATGGGTCTTGTCGGAATCGACGACTCGACGAATAGGGGTGTGGATCATCATGGCCAAGACCTACAGAAAATCCAGGGGCGGGGCCCCGGCGGGATTCTTCGAGTGCGAGGGGCGCGGGCTTCAATGGCTGGGCCAGGCCCAGGCGCAGGGCGGTCCCCGGGTGGTGGACGTCTACGGCTGGGGGCCGGACTACCTGGACATCGAGGAGGTGGCCTCCGCCTCCCCCACGCCTGGTGCAGCCTACCGCTTCGGCGCCCAGCTGGCCCACATGCATGATGCCGGGGCCGACCATTTCGGCTCCGCGCCCGAGGGCTACACCGGCACCTGCTACTTCGGACCCCTGCAGGATCCGCTCCCCATGGACGTGGGCGCCTGGGACGACCCGGCCACCTACTGGGCCAAGGGACGGCTGGAGCCCATGGTGGGCATGGCCATGGATCGGCGGGCCCTGAACCGCGATGACATGAAGATGACCGAAGAGGTGATCCAGGCCCTGCCGGAGCTGCTGGGCGCGGCCGCCAATGACAAGCCCGCCCGGGTCCACGGGGACCTGTGGAGCGGGAACGTCATGTGGACCAGGAACGACGGGAACACCCAGGCCGTCCTGATCGACCCTGCGGCCCACGGCGGCCACCGCGAGGAGGACCTGGCCATGCTGCAGCTGTTCGGCATCCCCTACCTGGGGCAGATTCTGGACGGCTACCAGAGCGTGCATCCCCTGGCGGCCGGCTACCAGAACCGGACCACGCTCTGGCAGCTCTACGCCATCGCCGGGCACTGCGCCTTCTTCGGCGGCGGCTATGTGAGCGAGTACCGGTCCATGTGCCGGTCGCTGCTGGGCTGACTCAGCCGGCTCAGCTGAAGATGTCCTTGAGCTTGCCGAAGATCCCCTTGCGGCCCCCGGCTCCGGCAGGCTTGGCGCTCTGCGGGACCTGCCTGGCTTCGGAGTCGTGGCTGTTGGCGAAGTCCTCAATAAGGCGGCGCTGATCGTCATCCAGCTTGGTGGGGATCTGGACCAGCACGTGGACGATGATGTCGCCGCGCTCCTCCCGGTTGCCGAGCCTGGTTACTCCCAGGCCCTTGATGGTGATCTCCTGGTCGGGCTGGCAGCCGGCGGGGATGTCCACCTGACGCTGGCCGTCAAAGGTCTCCAGGTCAACCTGGTGGCCCAGCACGGCCCAGGTCATAGGCACGGCGATCCAGCAGTGCAGGTCCTGGCCGCTGCGGGTGTAGTGCTTGTCGGGCTTGATGGTGATGTCCACATACAGGTCGCCGGCTGCGCCGCCGCCCTCGCCCACCTCGCCCTGGGAGGCCAGCCGCAGCCGGGAGCCGTCAGCCACCCCTGCGGGCACGTTGACGCCCACCTCGCGCCGGGTGCGCACACGGCCGTGGCCGTTGCAGACCGGGCAGGGGTGCTCGATGATGGTGCCGTGGCCCTCGCACCGCTCGCAGGGGGCCTGGCTCATCATCTGCCCCAGCAGGGTCCGCACCACCTTCTGGGCATAGCCCTTGCCGTTGCAGACCGGGCAGGTCACCGGCGAGGTTCCCTTCTGGGCCCCCGAGCCGCCGCACTCCTGGCAGAGGCCGTAGGTGCTGATGGGGGTGCGCACCACGCCGCCGAAGATGGCGGTCTTCATGTCCACGGAGACCTGGGCCAGGGCGTCCCGGCCCGGCTGGGTGCGCGGAATGGGTCCCTGGGCGGTGCCCCCGAAGCCGCCGCCGAAGAACTGGTTGAAGACGTCGCCCATGTCGAAGGGGCTGCCCCCCTGGGAGGCCTGGGGATCGTTGGGGTCCACGCCCGCGTCGTACATGCGCCGCTTCTCGGGGTCGGAGAGCACCTCGTAGGCGCTGTTGACCTCCTTGAACTTGTCCTCGTATTCAGGCCCGGCGATGTCCGGGTGGTACTTGCGGCTCATCTTGCGATAGGCACGCTTGATGTCCTGATCGCTCGCGCCGCGCTCGACTCCCAAAACCTCGTAGTAATCTGCCACCGATCATCCTTTTCGTTTGATGCCCTCTCGACCCATAGTTGCATGGGCCCACGATACCTATGACTTATGCGTTTGCCTTGACGCTCACGGCTCCCCGCCGCCGGCCAGGAAACCGGTCAGATAGGAGGCCACGGCACGAACTGCGCTCATGGTCGCCGGATAGTCCATGTGGGTCGGGCCGATGGAGCCCACGAAGGCCACGGGCTCGTCAGCTTCGGAGCCGTCGGTCTGCCTGGACCGGGCATGCCCGTATCCGCTGGTCACCACCGAGGCGTGGGCCAGTTCCGGGGTCCGGGTCTCGGTGCCGATGGCCACGCTGACGCCGTTGCTCTCGCGGGAAAGCTCGCTCTGGGCCCGCATGAGCCGCATGAGCACCACCTGCTCCTCCAGGGCGTCCAGCAGCGAGCCCAGATCCCCCAGGGAGACGGCCTGGCTGTGGGTCAGCTGGGAGGTGCCGGCCATGTAGAGGCCGCTGGTTTGCTCCCGGGTGGCCATCTCGTCGAAGACCGTGGCCACCAGGCGCAGCATGGACTTGTCGCGGCCCTCGGTCAGGGAGTCGGCCAGCATGCGGCAGCGGTCGGCGGCGCGGTCCAGGGGCAGGTCCTGGCACTGCCTGTTGATCTGGTCGGACAGGTCCGCCAGGGCGTTCGGGTCCTCCTGCAGAGGCCCGTGCAGGGTGCGCTGGACCACCCGGCCGGTGTCGGTGATGACCACCATAAGCACGGTCCCCCGGCTCAGTCCTATAAGCTCGGCCCGGCGCAGGTTCGAGCTGGCCAGGGAGGGCGAGGCCACCACGGCGATCTGCCCGGTGATCTGGGCCAGAAGCCGGGCAGCGTGCTGCAGGGTGTCCTCCAGGTTGACCGACCCGGACAGGAAGGCGTTGATCCCCCGGCGCTGGGCGGCGGACAGGGGCACGATAGTGGCCAGCCTGTCGACGAAGTAACGGTAGCCCTTCTGGGTGGGGATGCGGCCGGCCGAGGTGTGGGGCTGGACCAGGTAGCCCTCGCTCTCCAAGGCCGCCATGTCGTTGCGCACGGTGGCGGAGCTGACTCCAAGCTGATGATTCCTGGTGAGCGAACCCGACCCTACCGGCTCGCGAGAACGAATATAGTCCTCGACGACCGCGCGCAGCACCAGCATGCGTCTGGTATTAGGCAATGTCGCTCCTTCCGTCATGGTTTCATTATTAGCACTCGGGCCATGAGAGTGCCAAAACGTCGCGCGAAGAGCCGAATTGTGTCGTCTCAAACCGATACGATGGAAGCGCAATGTGAAGGTAATCGAACATTTTCGACACAAGTCGAACATGAAGACCTCTAGATTGGAAGGAAAGCAGCACCATATGGCAGATTTCACATGGTCCGAACTCGATGAGCGGGCTGTCAAGATGGCCAAGGTCCTCTCGGCCGACGCGGTCGAGAAGGCTGGAAGCGGCCACCCCGGCTCCCCCATTTCGCTGGCGCCCATCGCTTACGCGCTCTACCAGCACTTCATCCGTCACGACCCCAACGACCCCGACTGGGTTGGGCGTGATCGGTTCATTCTTTCCGGCGGCCACGCCTCGCTGACCCAGTACGTGCAGCTCTACTTCTCCGGGTACGGACTGACCCTGGACGACCTCAAGCGCTTCCGCACCGCCGGCACCAGGACCCCCGGCCACCCCGAGTACGGCCTGACCCCCGGCATCGAGATGACCACCGGCCCGCTGGGCCAGGGTCTGGCCTCGGCCGTGGGCTTCGCCTATGGTCAGCGCTATGAGCGCGGCCTGCTGGATCCGGATGCACCCGAGGGGCAGTCCCCCTTCGACCATAAGGTCTGGGTCATCTGCGGCGAGGGCGACGTCGAAGAGGGCGTCTCCTCCGAGGCCAGCTCCCTGGCCGGCGACCAGCGTCTGGGCAACCTCACCGTCATCTTCGATGCCAACCACATCCAGATCGAGGGCGACACCCGCATCTCCCTGGGCGAGGACATCCTCAAGCGCTACCAGGCTTACGGCTGGTACACCGACGAGTTCAGCTTCATCCAGCCCGACGGCTCCTACAAGGAGGACGTCGAGGGCTTGGCTGCCGTCCTGGAGAAGGCCGAGCAGGTCACCGACCGGCCCAAGTTCATCAAGGTGGACACCCTGATGGCCTGGCCCACCCCCGGCAAGACCAACGATCCTTCAGCCCACGGCTCAGCCCTGGGCGCCGAGGCCGTCGCCGGCCTGAAGAAGGCCCTGGGCTACGACCCTGAGCAGAGCTTCCAGATCGACGAGGAGGCCCTGGCCCACGCCCGCGAGGTCGCCCAGCGCGGCCTGGCCGCCCACAAGGACTGGGACGAGAAGTACCAGGCCTGGCGCAAGGCCAACCCCGACAAGGCCGACCTCTACGACCGCATCCATGCCGGCAAGCTGCCCGAGGGCTTCGACAAGGCCCTGGACGACCTGGAGGCTGGCTTCGAGCCCGGCTCCAAGGTGGCCACCCGCAAGGCCTCCGGCGCAGTCATCAACGCCCTGGCCCCCATCATGCCCGAGCTCTGGGGTGGATCCGCCGATCTGGGCGGCTCCAACAACACCAACATCAACGGTGCCGTCTCCTTCGCCCCCGAGGCCGACGAGACCGTCCAGTGGCCCAAGGCCAGCAAGTACGGCCGCCAGCTGCACTTCGGCGTGCGCGAGTTCGGCATGGGCGCCATCACCAACGGCATCCTGCTGGGTTCGGACACCAGGCCCTACAACGGGACCTTCTTCCAGTTCAGCGACTATGAGCGCCCCTCGGTGCGCCTGGCCGCCCTGATGGACATCCCCAATTTGTATGTGTGGACCCACGACTCCGTGGCCCTGGGCGAGGATGGCCCCACCCACCAGCCCATCGAGCACCTGACCGCCGTGCGCGCCATCCCCCAGATGGAGGTTGTGCGCCCGGCCGATCAGTACGAGACCGCTGAAGCCTACCGCGCCTTCTTCGAGAAGGACAACACCCACCCCACGGCCATGATCCTGACCAGGCAGGGCGTGCCCACCCTGGAAGAGACCAAGGCCAAGGCCCGCGAAGGCGTGCGCAAGGGCGCCTACGTGCTGGTCGACACCGAGGGCCAGCCCGACGTGCTGATCATGGCCACCGGCTCCGAGGTGCAGCACGCTGTGGCCGCATCCAAGACCCTGGCCGAGCAGGGCGTCAAGGCCAGCGTCATCTCCGTGCCCTCGCTGGAGTGGTTCGAGGAGCAGGACGACGACTACAAGGAAGCCGTTCTGCCCGCCTCCGTCAAGGCCCGCGTCTCCGTTGAGGCCGGACTGGCCACACCCTGGTACAAGTACCTGGGCAGCTATGGCAAGCCCGTCTCCATCGAGCAGTTCGGCCTGCAGGGCAGCGGCGACGAGAACATGCGCGACCTGGGCATCACCGCCGATCATGTGGTCGAAGCAGCACAGGCCTCCCTGGAGGAAGTCCGTCGGGCCCGCTGAACCCGGCACATCGTGATCAATCGGGGGCCGTCCGCGACGCCGGCCCCCTCCCCTGCAGGCACGCCCGAAACGCGGGCCTGCGGGAATACAGCAACAGACTTCCCGGTAGTGCATAGTGAATGTGATTCCATCGGGAACCCAAATAAGGAGTGACAAGATGGCAGAAAATGCAAACACCCAGCGCACCAGCGATTCAGGTGTCTCGATCTGGTTGGACGATCTGAGCCGCACCCGCATCGAGTCGGGCAATCTGCAGCAGCTCATCGCCGAGCGCAATGTGGTGGGCGTGACCACCAACCCCTCGATTTTCCAGAAGGCCCTGAGCCAGGTGGGCCCCTATGACGAACAGCTCAAGCAGCTGGGCCGCATCCCCGTCGAGGAGGCCGTCCGCGAGCTGACCACCACCGATGTGCGCAACGCCACCGACATCTTCCGCGAGGTCGCCGAGAAGACCGACTACGTGGATGGACGCGTCTCCATCGAGGTCGATCCTCGTCTGGCCCACAACACCGAAGAGACCGAGAAGCAGGCCGAAGAGCTTTGGAACAAGGTCGATCGTCCCAACGCCTTCATCAAGATTCCTGCCACCCTGGAGGGCCTGCCCGCCATCACCGCCACCCTGGCCAAGGGCATCTCGGTCAACGTGACGCTGATCTTCTCCCTGGAGCGCTACCAGCAGGTCATCGACGCCTTCATTGAGGGCATCGCCCAGGCCGACAAGAACGGCAAGGACCTGAAGCACATCGGTTCGGTCGCCTCCTTCTTCGTCTCCCGCGTGGATACTGCAGTTGACAAGCTGCTGGAGGCCAACGGCTCTGACGAGGCCAAGTCCCTGGAGGGCAAGGCCGCTGTGGCCAACGCCCGCCTGGCCTACGAGCTCTTCGAGAAGGCCTTCGACAAGGATCCTCGCTGGGCCGATCTGGAAGCCAAGGGCGCCAAGCGCCAGCGTCCGCTCTGGGCCTCCACCGGCACCAAGAACGCCGCCTACTCCGACTGCAAGTACGTGGACGAGCTGGTGGCCCCTGACGTGGTCAACACCATGCCCGAGAAGACCCTTGAGGCACTGGCCGCTCACGGCAACGGCGCCCCCTCCATCGAGGGCACCTATGAGGAGAGCCACCAGATTATGCAGAAGCTGGCAGACCTGGGCATCAACATCAAGGACGTGACCGACAAGCTGGAGGCCGATGGTGTCGCCGCCTTCATCAACTCCTGGGATTCGGTCCTCTCCGACGTGCAGAAGGGCATCGACCGCGTCAACGGCTGAGCGCCTGACTGACAGTCGCAGCTATTAAAGATTGTGCCCCGTCTGGTTTAAACCAGACGGGGCACAATTGATATTAGTGCTGGATTTTACTGGATTTCTTGCCGCTGCGGAGCTACTCGGCCTTGGCCTCCTCGACCACCTGCTGCAGGGTGGCGATCAGGGCTGGGCTGTCGTTGGGCATGTTCAGCCTGGTCAGGGTGCCGCCGGCGGACTCGATGGCCTTGGCCAGCTCCATGTCCACGTCGTAGCAGATCTCCAGGTTGTCGGCGATGAAGCCGATGGAGGCGGAGACGATGGTCTTCATGCCGCTCTCAGTGATCAGATCCTTGGCCACCTTGACGAAATCAGGCCCGATCCAGGGTTCCTGGGTGCGGCCTGCCGACTGCCAGGCCAGCACGTGCTGGTCCTCATTGAGGCCGGCGGCCTGGGCCACGGCATTGGACAGACCGATGACCTCATCCTTGTAGGGGTCCCCTCCCTGGATGATGCGCAGGGGCAGGGAGTGGGCGCTGAAGATCACCTTGGTGTCCGGCCGGTCGGTCAGATCCTTCTTGGCCACCAGCTGGTCGCTCCAGAAGTGGATCAGCTCCTGGTGGTTCCACCAGGACCGCACCGGCAGGTATTCCATGCCCGGATGGGCCTCGATGGCCTTGCGGGCGCGGTTGTGGTAGTCCTCGCTCGAATAGGAGGAGTACTGCGGGGCCAGGGGCAGGCCGATCACCCTGGTGATGCCATCGGCGGCGATCTGGTCGACCGCATCCTGGATGAAGGGGGTGATGTACTTCAGCCCCTCGTAGACCTTGTAGGCGCCGGGGTGGGCCTTGTCCAGCGCAGCCTGGAGGCCGTCGCGCTGGGCCGTGGTGATCCTGGCCAGGGGCGAGGGCAGGCCGATGGCCTTGTAGCGGCCGACCAGCTGGTCCATGAGCGGCTTGGGCGGCTCCTGCCCATGGCGGATGTTGGTGTAGTACCCCCTGATGTCGGACTCCTGGTAGGGGGTGCCGTATGCCATGAGGAGGACTGCTGTAGGTTCAGTCATCAGCAACTTCTTTCTGTGAAAATGGTATGCAGTATGTCAGGCCGATATTGACCAGGGCTATGACGATGACCACCAGGAACATGTTCCTGTAGGAGGCCAGACCGGCCTGTCCGCCCACCTTGCCCAATTCAATGGCCGAGGCGAAGAGCAGTGGGGCGATGGTGGTGCCGATCTTCTTGCAGGCCGACAGCCCGCCGATGGCCTGCATGCGGTTCTCGGGCCCGGCCAGCCTTCCGGCGATGACCTGGAGCGGCGAGGACATCATGGAGCCCATGCCGACCCCCATCAGGAAGGACAGGACCATGAAGAGCTGCAGGTTGTGCAGGG
This sequence comes from Bifidobacterium sp. ESL0820, assembly GCF_052606235.1. NCBI lineage: Bacteria > Bacillati > Actinomycetota > Actinomycetes > Bifidobacteriales > Bifidobacteriaceae > Bifidobacterium > Bifidobacterium sp. ESL0820. The sequence goes on along the minus strand of NZ_CP199594.1, from coordinate 523,615 downwards.
TCAGGGTGATCACCAGGGCCATCAGGCCTATCAGCGACGACGAAAAGACCAGCGTGGTCCGGTAGCCGAACTTGTCGACCAGAAGACCGCCCAGCCAGGACCCGACCACGGAGCCGAGCCCGACGCCGACCATGACCATGCCGGCCGAGCGGACCGGGAGCCCGAAGACGGAGTGGACATAGGTCGGAATGTAGACGAAGAGGGAGAAGAACATGCCTCCCAGGGTCCCCAGCAGCAGGGTGAGCCCGTAGGAGGGCAGCTTCAGCAGGCGGATGGGCAGGAAGGGCATGGTCTCCTTGGAGTCGCCCAGCCCCCGCTCATGCACCAGGAAGACCGCGCCGGCCACCACTGTGACCAGGAGGCATCCGATGATCAGGGCCAGATAGGCGGTGCCGTACTGGAGGAAGGTGATCGCCACCATCAGAAGGGCCAGAGCGATGCTGAAGGAGCCCAGGCCCAGGTAGTCGGTCTTCCAGGCGCGGTCGGTCTGGGAGTCGCCCATCATGAACCAGGCCAGAATAAACAAAATGGCCAGGAAGGGCAGCATCATGAAGTAGTAGGCCCGCCATCCGTGGGTGATGCCCAGGAGCATGCCCGAAAGGACCGGGCTGACCATGGCGGAAAGACCGGCGATGATGCCCACCGTGGAGACCTTCCTGCCCTGGTTGTTCCTGCGGGCGCGCTGCAGAAGGACGTTCATGGACAGGACCATGATGCCGCTGTCTCCCAGGGACTGGATGAACCGGCCCAGCAGCATGACCGCATAGTTGGGCGAGACCGCCGTCATCAGACATCCAAGGAACCAGAAGGCCAGCTCCCAGAGGAAGACCTTCCTGGTCCCGTGGGCGTCGGAGAGGTTGGAGGTGATGGGTGTGCCCACCACCAGTCCCAGGGTGTAGAGTCCGACCACCCAGGAGGAGCCCATGGTGGTCAGGCCGAAGGTCCGTGTGATGGACGGCAGCATGGTCGGCACCGCTCCCCCATCCAGCTGGGTGATGAAGACGATGACCATGAAGAACCATATGGGCGTGGAAAGGATCGATCTTCTCTCTCTTGCAGACATGGTGTTACTGTCCCATCTGGTCCGTGAGCAGCCTGTCAATGCGCTCGGGATCGGTATGGGTGCCTACCAGGAAGTAGGGGAATTCGCCGTAGATGGAGCTGGCTTCGATGTAGCGCATCTCGGTGACGATCTTCTTGAATTGGACAGGGTCGTCGGCGAAGAGCGTGACGCCCCACTCGTAGTCGTCCAGGCCGATGGAGCCCGTCAGGATGATGGAGACCTTGCCGGCGTATGAGCGGCCGATCTTGCCGTGGTCGTGCATGTAGGCCTTGCGCTGGTCGTAGGGCAGCGTGTACCAGTTGGCGCCTGGGACGCGGGTCTTCGACATGGGGTAGAAGCAGATGTAGGGCTTGTCGGGTGTCTTGGGATGCAGGCTGGCGTTGACGTAGGACCAGCCGCGGTCCGTGGTCGGTTCGCCCGAATAGAGGCCCACCTCGGTGACCGACACATAGGAGATGGTCGGCTCCAGATAATCGGAGATGCGCAGCTTCTCCAGGGAGGTCTCGACCTCCTGCAGCTGGTCCAGGCTCTCCCTGAGGACCATCAGGCCCAGGTCGGCCTTCTGCCCGTTGACCTGGCACCAGTAGTGGCTTCCCTGGCCCTGGGACTGGACCTCGTCCAGCTGTGCGGCCAGGGCCTTGAACTCATCCAGGCATTCCCGGCGTTCGCCCTGGGGCACTCGGCGCCACTTGGCCCAATCGATCTTCCAGAAGAGGTGGAGGCAGAACCAGCCCTCCAGGCTCGGTGCAGCTTGCTCAGCCATGAGCACTTCCTTTCGCTTGCTTAGCTTGCACGGCATTGTGTGATGCGCCGCTCGTCGGGCACACCGTTCTCCACTCTATCCGTCAGACGGCTGAATTGTTGGATTATCGATGCATTGTGAATGACATATTGTGGTAATAGTCAAGGACTATGGACCTTGCACTGAAGTCGCCTAGATATGGAAAAACCCCGGTCGATGCCGGGGTCGGGTATTTCAGGTATTATCTGCGGGAATCAGGCCAGCTTGTACTTGGAAATGAGATCCAGAGCGATGATGATGGCCACCCAGATCAGGGCCACGATAATGGTCAGCCGATTCAGGTTCTTCTCGGCTGCGCCCGAGGTGCCCGCGTTGGAGCCGATTCCACCGCCGAACATATCGGACAGGCCGCCGCCCTTGCCCTTGTGCAACAGAATCAGCATGGTCAGCAGTATGCTGGCGAGGATCACAACGACTTCGAGCACAATCTTGACAATGGTCACGGCACATACCTCCATGTAAGGAACTGGGAACAAGTATACAGACACCCGGGGAAAAACGCATCAGCCCTTGGCGGCCAGTCGCACGATTCGCGAGAACTCCTCCACATCCAGGGAGGCGCCGCCCACCAGAAAACCGTCCACGTCCGGCTGGGTGATCATCTGGGAGGCGTTCTTGGAGGTGACCGAGCCGCCGTAGAGGATGCGCACGGCCTGGCCGGCCGGTTCCCCGAACTTGCTTGAGATGTGGTCGCGGATGGCCCGGGCGGCCTGCTGGGCGGTGTCCGGGGTGGCCACCATGCCCGTGCCGATGGCCCAGACCGGTTCGTAGGCCACGATCAGGTTTTCCATGTCCTCCTTGGCCAGGTCGCGGGTGACGTCATTGACCTGGCCAACGGCGAAGTCCAGCTGGATGCCTTGGCGGCGCTCCTCGTAGCTCTCCCCCACGCAGAGGATGGGCTTCATGCCCGCAGCCAGGACGGCACGGACCTGGTCGACGATGTTGGCATCGTCCTCGGGATGGTACTTGCGCCGCTCGGAGTGGCCCACGATGACGTAGCTGCAGCCCAGCTGAGCCAGCATGTCGGCGGACACATCCCCGGTGAAGGCGCCCTGGGCGGTGACTGAGACGGCCTGCGCCCCGTATTCGATGGGCAGGTTGTCGGCCTCCACCAGCACCTGGACGGAACGCAGAGCGGTGAAGGCGGGCATCAGAGCCACCTGGCAGCGCCTGCGGTCGAAGTGGGCGTCGCGCAGGAGCCAGGCCAGCTTCTGCACGAAATAGGTGGCTTCCAGGTGGTCGAAGTTCATCTTCCAATTGCCGGCCACCAGGGGAATGCGTGCCATACCAGACCTTTCCATCCGCGCAACAACAACAATGCCGGGCCGCCGGATGCGAAACCCGGTGACCCGGCATTGCCCGTCTGTCTGCCGATCTTACTCCAGCACCTTAAGGCCCGGAAGCTCCTTGCCCTCAAGGAACTCCAGGGAGGCGCCGCCGCCGGTGGAGATGTGCGAGAAGCCATCCTCGGGGAAGCCCAGGTTGCGCACGGCCGAGGCGGAGTCGCCGCCGCCGACGATGGTGAAGGCTCCGGCCTTGGTGGCGTCGACCAGGCCCTGGGCCACAGCCCGGGTGCCATCGGCGAATGCCGGGAACTCGAAGACGCCCATGGGGCCGTTCCAGACCACGGTCTTGGAGTCCACGATCTTGTCGTGGAAGAGCTTCTGGGAGTCGGGACCGATGTCCAGACCCATCTTGTCCGCGGGGATGCCGTCGGCAGGAACCACCTGGTGGGGCGAATCCGCCTTGAACTCGTCAGCCGCCACGATGTCGGTGGGCAGGACCAGCTCCACGCCCTTCTCGCGGGCGGTGGCCATGTAGCCCTTGACGGTGTCTACCTGATCCTCCTCCAGCAGGGAGGAGCCGACCTCGTAGCCCTCGGCCTTGAGGAAGGTGAAGACCATGCCGCCGCCGATGACCAGGCGGTCGGCCTTGCTGAGCAGGTTCTCGATGACGCCCAGCTTGTCGGAGACCTTGGAGCCGCCCAGGACCACAGTGAAGGGCCGCTCGGGGTTCTCGGTCGCCTTGGACAGGGCCTTGACTTCCTTCTCGACCAGCAGGCCTGCGGCAGAGGGCAGGAACTTGGCCACGGAGTAGTTGGAGCCCTGGGCGCGGTGGACCACGCCAAAGCCGTCGGAGACGAAGACGTCGCCCAGGTCGGCGATCTTGCGGGCGTAGGCGTCGCGCTCGGCCTCGTCCTTGCTGGTCTCCTCGGGGTTGTAGCGCACGTTCTGCAGCAGGACCACGTCGCCGTCGTTCATGGCGGCCACCTTGGCATGGGCATCGGGACCATAGGTGTCCTCGGCCAGGGGGACCTGCACGCCCAGCAGCTCGCCCAGGCGGGCGGCCACGGGGGCCAGGCTCAGCTCGGGAACGACCTTGCCCTTGGGGCGACCCAGGTGGGCCATGAGGATGACCTTGGCGCCCTGGCCACGAAGCTGCTCGATGGTTGGCAAGGCGGCGCGGATGCGGCCGTCGTCCGTAATGGTGGTGCCGTCCAGCGGCACGTTGAAGTCCGCGCGGACGAGCACGCGCTTGCCCTTGAGATCACCGAGGCTCTTCAGTGTTTTCATGCGTATCCTTTCTGACTGCGGGTCCATGCGCCCGCTCCCCTGCCATGGTACTCAGGCAGACCGACCTGTGTGAGCTATCTCACTCTTGTTTGGCCTGTTCCTCGGCCCTCTTCTTTTCGACCTTGGTGGCCAGCTGCAGCAGACGGCGGATGCGTCCGGCGATGGCATCCTTGGTGACCGGCGGGTCGGCCAGGCGGCCCAGCTCTTCGAGGGAGGCCTCGCGGTGGTCCAGACGAAGCTGGCCGGCCGCACGCAGGTTCTCGGGGATGTCGTCGCCCAGAATTTCAAAGGCCTTGGTGACCTTGGCGCTGGCCTCGACGGCGGCCTTGGCGGAGCGGCGCATATTGGCATCGTCGAAGTTGGCCAGGCGGTTGGCCTTGCCGCGGGATTCACCGTCGCTGCGCTTGCCGGTCCACTCACGGGAGGACTTGGGGGCGCCCATGAGGTTGAGCATGCGTTCGATGACGTCCGGATCACGCAGGGTGACGCGCTCGGAGCTGCGCACCTGGCGGGCCTTGGCGTTGATGCCCAGGCGGCGGGCGGCGCCCACCAGGGCCAGGGCGGCCTCGGATCCTGGGCAGACGATCTCCAGGTAGGAGGCCTTGCCCGGGTCGGACAGCTCGCCATGGGCCAGGAAGGCCCCTCGCCAGGCAGCCTTGACCTGGGCGATGTTGCCGGAGACGATGTCGGCGGGAAGACCGCGAACCGGATGCTTGCGGCGGTCCAACAGGCCGGTCTGCAGGGCCAGGGCGCCGCCCGCCCGCAGCACGCGGACCGAGTAGCGGGTCAGGTTGCCGGTGGGGGCCTGCCGCTTGACCTGGATCAGATCGGAATCATGACCGTAGACGTCCCTGATGGTGTTCTGCAACCACTGCGCTGCCGGCAGGGAGTCGAATTGCGCTTCCACCACAATGTGACGCTGAATGATGTGCAGTCCGCCGCCGAAGCGGATCATGGCCGCCGATTGTGCTTTCTTGGCAGAGGGGGGTTCGTTGTCAATCGCGGCCAGCTCGCTTTTGACATCATCAAGTAGGGCCAAGAGCCGTCCTCCTACGAAAAAATACTGAAAAATGAATACTTCTCGGCCGCACGACACACCTGCCGTGGCGACCACCGGATTACTGTGATACCGAATATCTTGGACAAATTGCGCCTTTGGCTATCCGCGGGAACGGTGCGGCAGCTCGCGGGCCGAGACCGTCACCTCCATTCCCCTGGACCGCAGACGGGCGGCCAGAGCGTCGGCCATGGCCACTGAGCGGTGCTGTCCGCCGGTGCAGCCAAAGGCGATGGTCACATAGTGCTTGTCCTCGCGCGCATAGCCGCTGAGCGCGGTCAAGATGGCGGTGGTGTAGGCATCCAGGAACTCCTTGGCGCCCTTGCTGGCCATCACATAGTCGCGGACCGGGCCGTCATGGCCGTTCAGGTCCCGCAGCTCGGGGACCCAGTAGGGGTTGGGCAGGAAGCGCACGTCGGCTACGAAGTCGGCATCGATGGGCAGGCCGTACTTGAATCCGAAGCTCATAATGTGCACGCCCACGGTGGTCGGGCCGGAGCCCAGGACCATTTCGTAGAGGCGCGTGGAGAGCTGATGGATGCTCAGATTGGAGGTGTCGATGACCATGTCCGCACGCTCCTTGAGACCGCCCAGCAGGCGGCGCTCCTCGTGAATGCCGTCGATCAGGCGGCCCGAGCCCTGCAGGGGGTGGGGACGGCGGACGGACTCATAGCGTTTGACCAGCACCTGGTCGGAGGCGTCCAGAAAGAGGATGCGGCAACGCACGCCCAGGTCGTCCAGATGGCTGAGCACGGCCGACAGGTCGTCGAAGTAGGAGCGGGACCGGACGTCGATGACGGCTGCCAGGCGGTGCAAGGAGCTTCCGGCGGAGGTCATCATGTCGACCAGGGGGACCAGCAGGCGCGGGGGCATGTTGTCGACCACATACCAGCCCATGTCCTCCATGGAGTCGGCGGCGCGGGAGCGGCCTGCGCCGGACATGCCGGTGATCAGCAGTACCTCGAAACCTGCGAAGGGCGGTTTTTCCGTCGTCATCGTCATGCCTCCCTCAAGGCTTGGTCCATGGCGGCCACCGGTACAGCGGCCAAGGGTCGGTCGGTCATCAGCGCCACCTGACGCACGGCTTGATAAAGCAGCATGCGTTCACCGCTGATGGCCCGTGCGCCCGGCCGACGGCAGAAGGCCCTCATGAGCGGGGTGGGCCGGGGGTCATAGGCCACATCCAGCAGGACCGGGCTCATGCGACTGCCGCCATCAGCCGTATTGAACAAATCGGCCAGGGGGTCGGCTGCACCCGAAGGCAGGGTGGAGACGACAATATCAGCCTTGGTCAATGCTCTTTCAGCTGCCTCAGCCCGGTCCATGGCAGTCACGTTTGGTTCAGGCAGACCCAATCGAGAGGAAAGGTCCAGCATGTGGTCACAGTGCTCCGGGTTGCGGACCAGCAGGTCCGCACGCTCGACCCCCAGCACCTTCAAGGCACAGAAAGCGGACTCGGCGGTGTTCCCGTTGCCGATGACCAGGGCCTGCGCTCCCCCATACGGTTGGTCGGGAAGCCGGTCCTGCCGACCCTGACCGGCTGCCTTAAGCAGGGCGGCCAGATCGTCAGGGTCGTCGTCGGCCCGGCAGCGGTCGGCAGCCTCCAGAAGGGCGGCCACGATCCCCTCCACGTCGGTGTTGTACAGGGACAGGCCCCTGGCTGGGCCGCCCTGTGCAAAGACTGCTGTGTTGGCCACGCCCAGGGTGCTGGACCAGCAGTCACGAAAATCGCCCAAGGGTCCGACGGCACTCTTCAAGGGCATGGTCAGGCTGAGACCGGCCCAGGACGGGTCAAGGCCGTGGATAAAGTCCGCCAGGCCGTCAGCGTCCATGCGCACACGGTCGTAACGCCAGCCGTCCAGGCCAAGCGCGGCATAGGCTGATCTATGCAAAAGTGGCGAAAGGGAATGGCTGATGGGGTCGCCCAGGACGGCACAACGACGATCAGCCCCATTCATATCTGCAATCACGCACCAATCAAGATAAGGGCATGGCCCTCTGCCAGCCTTCTGAGCCATTTTATCGCTGGCTGTCCCCGGCCTGATCCTGGTCGCTGTGCAGGGCCTGGTAGATGGCCTCGGCCTTGGCTGAGCCGATGCCCTTGACGGCCTCCAGCTCCTCCTGGGATGCCTGGCGCATGCGCTTGACCGACCCGAAGTGATTGAGCAGCTTCTTCTGGTAGGCGGGGCCGATGCCCGGAATCTCGTCCAGGGCCGACCGGAGGGCACCCTTGCGCCGGGTCTGCCGGTGGTAGGTGATGGCGAAACGGTGGGACTCGTCGCGCACCCGCTGCAGCAGGTACATGCCCTCGGACTGGCGCTTGAGGATGATGGGATAGTCGTCGTCGGGCACCCAGACCTCCTCCAGGCGCTTGGCCAGCCCGCACAGGGCCACATCGTCCACCCCGCAGTCGTGCAGGGCCCGGGCGGCGGCGGTCACCTGGGGCTTGCCGCCATCGACCACGATCAGGTTGGGCTTGTAGGCGAAGTGGCGGGCGGCGGTGTTCTGCTGGACAATGGCCCCCTCCTCCTGCTCCACCAGTTCGGGTGCCTTGTCGTTGGCCTTTCGCTCGGCCTCCATGCTGTCGCCGCTGTCGCCTGCGATGTTGCCGTGGCGGAAGCGCCTGGTCAGGGTCTCGTAGATGGCGCTCATGTCGTCCACAGCGCCCTTGCCATCCTCGCCTCGGATGGCGAACCGGCGGTACTCGGACTTCTTGGGGACCGCGTCCTCGAAGACCACCATGGAGGCCACCTGGAACTGGCCGCCCACGGTGTTGGAGATGTCGTAGCACTCGATGCGCAGCGGGGCGCGGTCAAGACCCAAAGCCTTGGCCACGTCGTTCATGGCCTGGGTGCGGGTGCCCATGTCGCTCATGCGGCTGAGCTTGCTGCGCTGCAGGGCCTGGCGGGCGTTGGCGTTGGCCCGGTCCATCAGGGACTTCTTCTCACCCCGGCTGGCCACCCGGATGGTCACTGAGGACCCGCGCAGCCCCCGCAGCCACTCCTGCAGGTCGCCGGTCCGGTCGGGCTGAATGGGGACGATGACCTCGGGAGGCACCGGGGAGATGGGGGCCAGCAGGTCGGCGCGTCCGGTCTGATCCTGATGCTGGTGTCGGCTCCTGGTGGCCTTGGCCCGGGCCTCGGCATCCAGGGCCGTGACCCTCTGGGTGGAGCCCATGGCATCCCTGTCCTGGCTGATGGAGACCTGGGTCTCGGAATCCCCAGGCAGCTTGTGCAGCTCGCTGTCGTTCTCATTCATCAGATCCGAGTAGACCTGCACCAAGAGGTCGCTGATCAGCTCGCTGTCGGAGACGTCCTCGACCCGCTCCACGCTCCAGTTGCGTTCGCCGCGAATGGCGCCCGAGCGCACGAAGAAGGCATGGACCGAGGCCTCCAGTTCGTCAGAGGCCACGCCGAAGACGTCCACATCCACGTTGGAGGCGAAGGCCACGGCATTCTGCTCGATGACCGTGTCCAGCATGGCGATCTGGTCGCGCAGACGGGCGGCCTTCTCGAAGTCCAGCTCCTTGCTGGCCTTCTGCATGCTCCTGGTCAGCCCGGCCCGGTAGCTCTTGCCCAGCCTGCCGGTGATGACCCCGGTCAGCTCCGTGCACAGACGCCGGTGGTCGCTGGCGCTGATCCGGCCCACACAGGGGGCTGAGCACTTGCCGATGGAGGCCAGCAGGCAGGGGCGGCCGCTGAGCTTGGCCTTGCGGAAGACGCCGGGGGTGCAGGTGCGCACCGGATAGGTCTTGAGCAGGGCGTCCAGGGTGTGCTTCATGTCCCAGACCTTGGCGTAGGGGCCGAAGTAGCGGGTGTCGTGCCGCTTGCGCACGCGGGTCATCCACACCCGGGGGAACTCCTCGCCCACGGAGACGGCCAGGTAGGGGTAGGTCTTGTCGTCGCGCAGCTTGACGTTGAAGTGCGGATCGAACTCCTTGATCCAGGTGTATTCAAGGGTCAGGGACTCCAGGTCGGTGCCCACCACGGTCCACTCCAGGCTCCGGGCCGTCAGCACCATGGTCTGGGTGCGCGGGTGCAAGTTCTCCAAGGGCTGGAAGTAGTTGGTCAGACGGTTGCGCAGGTTCTTGGCCTTGCCCACGTAGATGACCCGGCCGTCGCCGTCCCGCCACTTGTAGACCCCCGGCTGGGCGGGGATGTCGGAGGTCTTGGGGCGGAAGAGGTCCCGGCTGTCTCCCAGCAGGGGCGCGCCGTTCTTGTTGACGCCGGTCGTGGCGCCGGTGGCGGACTCCTCCTCCAGGGCTTGGGCGGTGCGTCGCCATACCTGCGGCGTGTGCCGCTCGAAGCAGCTGCGGGTCATGATCGTGTGGCCTTGGCTACCTTGGCGGGATCAAGCATGGGCTTCAAGTACTTGCCGGTCCAGCTGTCCGGGTTGGCGGCCACCTGCTCCGGGGTGCCCTGGGCCACCACGGTGCCGCCGCCGTCGCCGCCCTCCGGTCCCAGGTCGATGATCCAGTCGGCTGTCTTGATCACATCCAGGTTGTGCTCGATGACGATGACCGTGTTGCCCTTGTCGACCAAGCCGTGCAGGACCTTGAGCAGCTTGCGCACGTCCTCGAAGTGCAGGCCCGTGGTGGGCTCGTCCAGGATGTAGACGGTCTTGCCGTCGGAGCGCCGCTGCAGCTCGGTGGCCAGCTTGACCCGCTGGGACTCCCCTCCGGACAGGGTGGGCGCCGGCTGGCCCAGGCGGATGTACCCCAGGCCCACGTCCACCAGGGTGTCCAGGTAGCGTGCGATGGAGGGATAGGCCTTGAAGAAGCGGGCGGCCTCCTCGATGGGCATGTCCAGCACGTCCGAGACGGTCTTGCCGTTGTAGGTGACCTCCAGGGTCTCCCTGTTGTAGCGCTTGCCATGGCAGGTCTCGCACTGCACGTAGACGTCGGGCAGGAAGTTCATCTCGATCTTGATGGTTCCGTCACCGTGGCAGGTCTCGCAGCGGCCGCCCTTGACGTTGAAGGAGAAGCGGCCTGGACCGTAGCCGCGCACCTGGGCCTCGGGGGTCTTGGCGAAGAGCTGGCGGATCTTGTCCCAGACGCCGGTGTAGGTGGCCGGGTTGGAGCGCGGGGTGCGGCCGATGGGGTTCTGGTCCACGTGGATGACCTTGCGCACCTGGTCCACGCCCTCCACCCGGGTGTGCTTGCCGGGCACGATGCGGGCGTTGTTGAGCTGGTCGGCCAGCACCGGATAGAGGATGGAGTTGACCAGGGTGGACTTGCCGGAGCCGGAGACGCCGGTGACCAGGGTCATGACCCCCAGCGGGAAGGAGACCTTGAGATTCTTCAGGTTGTTCTCGCGAGCCCCCACCACGGTCAGCTGACGGGTCTTGCTGGTCTTTCGACGGCGCTTGGGCACCTCGATGGAACGGCGTCCGGCGATGTAGTCTGCTGTGATTGAACGCGAGGCCTTGACCAGGTCCTGCGAGCGCCCGGAGAAGATGACCTCCCCGCCATGCTCGCCGGCTCCCGGGCCGATGTCGACCAGCCAGTCGGCCTGGCGGATGGTGTCCTCGTCGTGCTCGACCACAATCAGGGTGTTGCCCAGGTCGCGCAGCCGCTGCAGTGTTTTGATAAGCCGGTCGTTGTCCCGCTGGTGCAGGCCGATGGAGGGCTCGTCCAGCACGTACATGACGCCCACCAGGCCCGAGCCGATCTGGGTGGCCAGGCGGATGCGCTGGGCCTCGCCGCCGGAAAGGGTGGCCGCCGCCCGGGACAGGGTCAGGTAGTTCAGGCCCACGTCGTTGAGGAAGCGCAGACGGGCACGGATCTCCTTGAGGACCTCCCCGGCGATCTTGGCCTGGGCGCCCTCCATGTGCAGGCCCTCAATCCACTTCAGGCTGGCGGAAATGGCCATGTCGCAGACCTGGGCGATGGACAGGCCGTCCACGGTCACGGCCAGGACCTCGGGCTTCAGGCGCTTGCCCTGGCAGACCTGGCAGGGCACCTCGCGCATATAGGACTCGTAGTACTGCTTCATGGGCTGCGAGTCGGTCTCGTCGTGGCGGCGCATCAGGGTGCGGACCACGCCCTCGAACCCGGTGGTGTACTCGCGCAGGCGGCCCCAGCGGTTCCGGTAGGAGACGTCCACCTTGAAGTCGTGCCCGTACATGACGGCATGGCGGACATCCTCGGGCAGGTCCTTCCAGGGGGTCGAGGTGGAGAAGCCCATCTCCTTGGCCAGGCCGTCCAGCAGGTGGCCGTAGAAGCGCTGCTGGCTCTTGGTGCCGCTCCAGGGTTCCACAGCCCCGTCCTTGAGGCTCTTCTCCGGGTCGGGCACCACGAGCTCGGGGTCGATCTCCAGGTTGAATCCCAGGCCGGTGCAGGCCGGGCAGGCTCCGTAGGGGGCGTTGAAGGAGAAGGTCCGGGGCTCGATCTCGTCCAGCTCCAGCTCGTGGCCGTTGGGGCAGGAACGCTTTTCGGAGAAGGGCTGGCGGCGCTCGGGATCCTTGGCATCCAGATCCACGAAGTCGGCCACCACCGTGCCCTTGGCCAGCCTCAGTGCGGTCTCCACAGAGTCGGTCAAGCGCTGGCGCATGCCCTCGCGGATGACCAGCCGGTCCACCACCACCTCGATGGTGTGCTTCTTCTGCTTGGTCAGCTTGATGGAGTCGGACAGCTGGTGCATGTCCCCGTCGATGATGGCCCGGGAGTAGCCGTCGGAGCGCAGGAGCTCCAGGGTCTCAACGAACTCGCCCTTGCGGCCCTTGACGATGGGGGCCAGCAGCTGGAAACGGGTCCCCTCCGGCCTGGACATGAGGGTGTCGACGATCTGCTGCGGCGACTGGGCCCGCACCTCGGCCCCGCAGACCGGGCAGTGGGGAATGCCTGTCCTGGCGAAGAGCAGGCGCAGGTAGTCGTAGACCTCGGTGATGGTGCCCACGGTGGAACGGGGGTTGCGGTTGGTGGTCTTCTGGTCGATGGAGACGGCCGGGCTCAGGCCCTCGATGAAGTCCACGTCGGGCTTGTCCATCTGGCCCAGGAACTGGCGGGCATAGGCGGAGAGGGACTCCACGTAGCGGCGCTGGCCCTCGGCGAAGAGGGTGTCGAATGCCAGGGAGGACTTGCCGGAGCCCGACAGGCCGGTGAAGACCACCATCCGGTTGCGGGGTATGGACAGGTTGACGTTCTTGAGGTTGTGGGCCCGGGCGCCCTGGATGACGATTTTGCGGTCGTTGGGCACCGTGGACAGGTCCGCCACCAGGGACCCCTTGGATTCGATCATGCGCGGGTTCTCGATGGCCGCGTCCACTGTCGACTTAAGCTTGTTCTGCTGCTTCACGTGCTTCCCATCCGCTTCCCTGAAGACCCATGGCCAAGGCTGAGGCCAAAGCCTGACCATACTATCGCCGGGGCCGAATAATTCGAACAGGTGTTCGATGACGGCTTAGATGGCCGGGGCGGGCGGATCCAGGGGCGGACGGCCGCAGCCGTTGAGGAAGCAGTCGTGCTGATGGTCGTTGATCATGCCGGCCGCCTGAAGAAATGAATGGACCGTCACCGGCCCCAGGAAGCGCAGGCCCAGGTCGCGCATGTCCTTGCAGACGATGGCCGACAGGTGGTCGTAGCGCGGTATGGACGGATCGTCCGGGTAGTCGTGGTTGATGGTCAGCCCGCCGGTGAAGGACCAGCAGTAGCGGTCGAATGCCTCCCCGGGAAATCGGCGGGCAATCAGGGCGGCATTGGCGACCGTGGCTTCGATTTTCCGCCGATTGCGGATGATGGCCGGGTCAGCCATGAGAGAGTTGATTCGGTCGTCATCGAAGGCCGCGACCGCTTGAATATCGAAGTTGTCGAAATCCTTGAAGAGAGCCTGGCGGCGATGCAGGACCAGCTGCCAGCTGAGCCCGCACTGGAATATCTCCAGGGAGAGCATGGCGAAGAGCCTCTGGGAGCCGTGCAGGGGGCGGCCCCACTCATGGTCGTGGTAGCTGCGCATGAGCGGATCATCCACCCGAGCCCAGTCGCATCGATATACAGGTTCGGCCACTTCACGCTCCCCTCTGCAGTATTTGGCTTCAGGATTTGGCTTCAGGCTAGCACCCGCGGTCACCCAGACCGGGTGGTCAATACCACTGAGCCAGGCGTGCCGCTTTAAAGTTGAAGCAGAGGCCGGTCGGCCCATGCCCGGGGTCATCCCCATGGCGGCAGTACGGTTGCGGCCGGCAAGGAGAGGAAGCATGTGCCATGACTGACAAGGACAATCCGCGCAGACTCTGGACCGACGATGAGGACCCGGTCGAGAGGGCCAAGCGCACCTCCCCTGCCATGCAGGGCAACCAATCAACCTCGGGCTCGTCATCGGCAGCCCGGAGTTCGAGGAATGAGAGTTCAGCATCTTCCGGTGCGTCGACTTCAAATTCTTCGGCTTCAAATTCGTCTAGTTCAGGTTCATCGTCTTCAAGTGCCTCAGCCAAGCAGTCTGGTGATTCGACGCAGAAGGCCTCGACTGAAAAAACCAGCGCAGATGAGACCCCCAGTAGAGGCGAGAAACGCTCTGATAACAGCAGCACTAAGGCAGCACAGGAATCAAATCAAGCACAGCACCAAGCAAAGGAACAGCAGAACAAGAAGGGTCAGCCCGAGAAGGAGCAGGAACACTCCAAGGGTCACGGCTGGAAGCTCTTCGAAGATATCCTGCTCTGGGTGGCCTGGGTGGCCATGGTGGGCTTCAACGGCTACGCGGAGGTCTACCACTTCCATGGCACGACCGTGGGCGGCCTGGCCCGCAAGGTCGATCTGTGGATCATGCCCGCCGGCTACGTCTTCGCCATCTGGGGGGTCATCTACATTGCCCTGGCCATCTGGCTCTTCCGCTTCTGCCTGGCCGGTCCCAGCCGCAAACGCCTGGGTTTCCTGCCCTTCACGCTGAGCGGGCTGCTCTTCGTGGCCACCTGCTGCCTGAACATCGCCTGGCTGGCCCTGTGGCACATGGAGCGCAACTTCTGGGCTCTGGTCATCATCCTCATTCTGACCGTACTGACCTGGATGCTCTACGCCCTGGTGCGCCGGGACGCCACCAAGGCCGGAACCCCCACTGCAGCCAAGGCCCTGGACTGGATTCCCCTGTCGATATACGCCAGCTGGCTGAGCGTGGCCACCCTGGTCAACGCCGGATACATGGTGGTCGCCGGGCACAAGGTCGGCAGCGCGGTTCAGGGATTCGCCACCATCATCGTGGTCGGCGCCCTCCTGGCCTTCGCCTACCTGATGAACAGACATGGCAAGGACTGGGTCTTCGGCCTGGTGGTCATCTGGGCCTGCCTGGGCATCGGCATCAGGATCTTCTCCTTCGCGGCCGCCATGGGCGTGCTGGTCATCGCCCTGACCGCCGTGGGCGCCTTCCTGGTCTACTTCCCCTGGGACAAGTTCAGGCTGGTCCGTCGCTGATCCATCCATGATCCATCCATTGCCCCGTCAGCCGAGACGCACTGGCGGGGCTTGCTTCTTGCTACCATGATTCCTTGCAAGATTTGAATCCATAAGGAAAGCGGGGTCGGAGGCGGCATGGCTATTGAGGCGCAGGGACTTGAGATCCGGATAGGTGCCCGACTACTCCTGCAAGCCACCGACTTCCACGTGACCAAGGGCGACCGGATCGGCCTGGTGGGCCGCAATGGCGCCGGCAAGACCACACTGACCCGGGTCATCACCGGCGACATGCTCCCCTCGGCCGGCAAGGTGCGGGTGACCGGACAGCTGGGGTACCTGCCCCAGTCCACCCATGCGGGCGACTCCGAGCAGAGCGCCCTGGATCGGGTCATGAGCGCCAGGGACATCGCATCCATCATCCAACGGATGCGCAAGGCCGAGACCGATATGACCAGTCCCGACCCCAAGGTCATGGAAAAGGCCATGAAGCGCTACGACAAGGCCCAGCAGGACTTCGAGAACGCTGGCGGCTATGCGGCCCAGTCGCAGGCCATCGTCATGGGCGAGAGCCTGGGGCTGAGCCAGGAGACCCTGCAGCAGGCACTGGGCACCCTCTCCGGCGGTCAGCGCCGACGGGTCGAGCTGGCCAGGATCCTCTTCTCCGACGCCGACACACTGATTCTGGACGAGCCCACCAACCACCTGGATGCCGACTCCATCGAATGGCTCAAGGGCTACCTGCGCCGGTTCGAGGGCGGCTTCCTGATCATCTCCCACTCCACCGAGCTGTTGGATGAGACCGTCAACCGCATCTGGCACCTGGATGCCCAGCGTTCCTGCATCGACATGTACACCATGGGATGGAAGGCCTACCTGCGCCAGCGGGTGGTGGACGAGGAGCGCCGCCGCCGCGAACGGGAGGTGGCCGAGAAGAAGGCCGACCGGTTGATGCGGCAGGGCATACGCCTGCATGCCAAGGCCACCAAGGCCGTGGCCGCCCAGAACATGATGCGCCGCGCCCAGCGCCTGCTGGCCGACACCCAGGAGGCGGAAAAGGCCGAGAAGGTGGCCGACCTGCGCTTCCCGGATCCTGCTCCCTGCGGCCGCACGCCCATCATGGCCGTGGACCTGTCCAAGGCATACGGCTCCAACATCGTCTTCGCCGGCATCAACCTGGCCATCGACAAGGGCTCCCGGGTGGTCATCCTGGGGTACAACGGCGCTGGCAAGACCACCACCCTGCGCCTTCTGGCCGGCATCGAACAGCCCGACACGGGCAAGGTGACCCTGGGGCATGGGGCCAAGATCGGCTACTTCGCCCAAGAGCACGACACCCTGGATAACGATGTCACCGTTTTGGAGAACCTGCAGCATGTGGCCCCTGACCTGGACAACACCCAGGCGAGGACCATCCTGGGCTCCTTCCTCTTCTCAGGGGACGACGCCATGAAGCCCACCAAGGTGCTTTCGGGCGGCGAGAAGACCCGCCTGGCCTTGGCCACCCTGGTGACTAGCCGGGCCAACGTCCTTCTGCTGGACGAGCCCACCAACAACCTGGACCCCGCTTCACGTGACGAGATTCTCAAGGCCATCGCCAAGTACGAGGGGGCCATCGTGCTGGTCACCCACGACGAGGGGGCCGTCAAGGCGCTCAACCCTGAACGGGTGCTGCTCATGCCCGACGGTGATGAGGACCTCTGGAGCGACGACTACCTGGATCTGGTGGCCGAAGAGTAGGCAGCCGCAATAGCGAGCGGGTCAGTCGTCCCCTCCTAGGACCTCCACGCCCTTGACCCCTGGGGTCTGGCCAATGGATTCCACCAGCTCGGTCACATCCCCCTTGCCCAGCAGGTTGACGGTGACATCGGCGCCCTTCCAGGCATCCCTGTGCAGCTCGTGGATGGTCAGCACCCGGGATTCGAAGCCCATGCGGGTGGCCAGGAGCAGGGATTCGCGCAGACAGCCGTGGCCATCCTGATATACGATGCGCAGGACTGTGTTCTGACGGTTGCGCAGGAACCACTTGAGGATGGGCGCGATGACCAGGACGGCCAGAAAGTAGAAGACGACCGCCAGGATGGCGATGGCGAAGAGCTGGACCCCGCAGGCCATGCCCACGGCGGCGGCCACCCAGATGGCGCTGGCTGTGGTCAAGCCCTTGACCGAGTCGTGGTTGAAGAAGATGACCCCGGCCCCGATGAAGCCGATGCCCGAGGCCACGCCGGCCGCGATTCGCGAGGCATCCCAGGAGTAGTTGCCCACAGCGGCCTGGATACCGTAAAGGGAGACCATGGTGAACAGGCAGCTGCCCAGGCCCACCAGAATATGGGTGCGGATGCCAGCGTCGTGTTTGAGGAACTCGCGCTCGAAGCCGATCAGGCCACAGAGCACCACCGTCAGGACCACCGCCATAATCTGCCCTTGATTCGGCATTGCGAATCCCTGCATGGATTTCCTTCCTGCCCTCGTAAATAGGCAGACCTTATAACGCTTGCAGGACAAGGCCATCGGATAGAGTGGAGCCAGCACGTGGCCGGCCGTGCCGCCGCCGCACGTGGACCTTTTGAATGAGGGGTGTGATGCCATGAAGCCGTCACCAGATGAACGCCGCGAAGCCCGCCGGACTCTGGCCACCAGCGCCTATACCGCCGACATGATCCGATCCTTGGAGCAGCCGTTTTTGGATGACGGGGTGCCCCTGATGCGTATCGCCGCCGGATCCTTGGCCTCCGTGGCCGACGTCATGCTGACCCAGGCCGGGCTGGAGCCGGCAGGAGCCAGGGTCGTCCTGCTGGCAGGGGCCGGCAACAATGGCGGCGACGGTCTCTATGCCTCGGCCGATCTGGCCAGACACGGAGCCGACGTGACGGTGGTGGCGACCGGGCGGAGCCTGCACCAGGGCGGATTGGATGCCCTCCTGCGCGCCGGCGGAGTGGTCACGGCCCTGGATCCCCAGGCAGCCATCCCCGGCTGCGAGGCACCGGCCGGCCCGGACCAGGCCTCCGAAGAACTGGACCAGGCCCTGGAGCTGTGCCGACAGGCGGATCTGATCATCGATGCCATGACGGGCATCGGCCTCAAGGGGGCGCTGCGCGGCATCCCCGCCGCTCTGGCCGCGGAACTGGGCATGGAGGGCGGCCTGCCCGATAGGCCAGCCTGGCACGACCCCGCCGGTCAAGACGGGCCCCTGGTGCTGGCCGTGGATACTCCCTCCGGCGTGGACATTGATGAAGGCACCCTGCCCGGGGCCTACATACCGGCGGATGTGACCGTGACCATGGGAGCCATGAAGCCCTGCCTGATGCTGCCTCCGGCCGCCTACGCCTGCGGAAGAGTCGTCCTGGTGGACTTCGGCTTCGACACCTCGGCCCTGGTCCCCAGCGTCTCCTGCATGAACGCCGAGGACTGCGCCGGACTTCTGCGGGCACCCCGGGTGGATGACACCAAGTACACCAGAGGCGTGGTCGGCCTGGTCACGGGATCCGCCCTTTACCATGGCGCGGGGCTGCTCTCCAGCAGGGCGGCGGCCAGCGGCAATGTGGGCATGATCCGTTATTGCGGCCCCGAGCAGGTGGGCGATCTGATCCTGCAGGAGCTGCCCGAGACTGTCCTAGGCCGCGGAAGGGTCGAGTCCTGGGTGCTGGGTTCGGGTGTGCCCACCCGGCGGGCCCAGGAGGCCGCTGGACCTGAAGGCCAGGACGATCAGCGGGATCTGATTGCCGACATACTCAGCCGGCAGGCCGCCGATCTGGACGAGGACGAGGCAGCGGCCGATCCGCCGGTGGTCGCCGATGCCGGAGCCCTGGACCTGCTGCCGGACCGGCTGGGGCCACGCACCGTCCTGACCCCGCATGCGGGCGAGATGGCCGCCCTGCTCAACTCGCATGGCGAGAACGTGGACGGCGACCAGGTCATGGCCGAACCCCTGCACTGGGCTGTCCGCGCCTGCCAGCTGACCGGGGCCACCATTCTGCTCAAGGGCGCCATCACACTGGTTGTCGGCGAGGACGGCACCGACCGCCCCCGGGTCATGACCACCGGCTTCGGGCCGGCCTGGCTGTCCACGGCCGGATCAGGGGACGTGCTCTCCGGCACCATCGGAGCGCTGCTGGCCCAGAACGCCGGACCGATCCAGGATGATGCCACCCTGATGGCGGATCTGACGGCGGCTGCGGCCTTCCTGCATGGACTGGCCGGTTCTTTGGCCAGCGGCGGCAGACAGACCGGCTGGGAGCAGCCGCTGATCTTCGACCCCCGCAAGCCCCAGGATTTCGCCGATCTGGTAGCCCAGGACAGCCAGCGGGATGGTCACGGGACTGTTGCAGGACCCATGGGACAACCGATTCGCGCCGGGCAGGTGGCCGATGCCCTGCCCAAGGCCATAGGGCTGGTCATGTCAAGAGCCGAGGGAACTGCCGACCAGAACGACCGATCCGCCCAGGATGGGGACGATGCCTCTCAGTTCTTCGAGAATAGCTCGCTTTGGTTCTAAACACGTCCTTAGAAAAGGAGTCTATTCGATGACCGCGCAGCTCATCGTCATGCGTCATGGGGAAAGCGTCTGGACTCAGAAGTCGGTCAACCGTTTCGCCGGTTGGGTGGACGTGCCCCTGACGGAACGCGGACTGGACCAGGCCCGCCATGCCGGACAGCTGCTCAAGGAGTCAGGCCTGATGCCCGACCTGGTCTTCACCTCCCTGCTGACCCGCAGCATCGTCACCGCCAATACGGTGCTGGATCTGGTTGATCGGGCCTGGATTCCGGTGGAGCGCACCTGGAGGCTGAACGAGCGCCACTATGGCGCCTTCCAGGGGCAGACGCGACCGGCCATGCTGGAACGCTACGGCCAGCAGCAATTCGACATCTACCGGCGTTCCTACGATGTTCGGCCGCCTGCCATCGCAACCGATTCGCCATACTTTCAGGGAGGGGATCCGCGCTATGCCCCGGCCATGCGCGACGGGCTGGACAGCCGGAATCCGGCCGAAATCCGAGCCGAGTGCCTCAAGGACCTGCTGCTTCGCCTGCAACCCTACTGGCGCAGCCGGATAGCCCCGAACCTGGCCCAGGGCCGGACTGTCCTCGTCGTCACACACGGGTCCGTGGTCCGAAGCCTGATCAAGGTCCTTGAAGGCGTAGACGACAAGGACATCAGATCCATCAACGTGCCCACTGGCGTGCCCATGGTCTACAGCTTCGTGAACGGCGAAGACGGCAACCCCCAGGTCCAGGGTCCTGGTCGCTATCTGGATCAGGAGGCCGCGAACCAGGGTATGGCTGAAACCGCGGCCCTGGGCCGATAGGGCCTTGGGTATAGATTGGCTTATATGACACTGCTCCAACTGCGCTACATCGTCAAGATCGTCGAATGCGGCTCGATGAACGAGGCCTCGCACGAGCTCTACATCTCCCAGCCGGCACTGAGCTCATCGGTCAAGGAGCTGGAGAACGAGCTGGGCATCGAAATCTTCACCCGCCACTCCCAGGGGATCGCTCTGACCGTGGACGGGGCGGAATTCCTGACCTACGCCCGACAGATTCTGGACCAGACCGACCTGCTGGAGGCCCGCTATAAGCAGGTCAGGCCCCGCAAGCAGCTCTGCCGGGTCTCCACCCAGCACTACATGTTCGCCGTGGAAGCCTTCGTGGAGATGATCAACTCCATCGATTCCGACGAGTACGAATTCACCATACGGGAGACGCGCACCAGGGACATCATCGACCAGGTGGCCACCCTCCAGTCCGAAATCGGCATCATCTACGAGTCCGACTTCAACAAACGGGTGCTGTCCAAGATGCTCCGGGAGAAGCACCTGGACTTCCACCCCCTCTTCCGGGCGGACCTGCATGTCTTCATCGCACGAACCAACCCCCTGGCCGATCGGGCCATGGTGACCATGAAGGACCTGGAGCCCTACCCCTTCCTGCAGTACGAGCAGGGCGAAGAGGGTTCCTTCTACTTCGCCGAGGAGGCGGTCTGGCCCGATTACTCCCCCAAGCAGATCACCGTGAGTGACCGGGCTACCATGCTCAACTTCATCGTCGGGCTCAACGCCTACACGGTCTGCACCGGCATCGACAACGAGGACCTCAACAACGAGAAGATCGTCAGCGTCCCCCTGGAGTCGGACGAATCCATGCTGGTGGGCTGGATCGTCAACAGCCGGACCAAGCTGTCCCATGCCGCCGAACTCTACTTGGACAAGCTGCGCCAGGTGGTGTCCAACCACGGATACTCGCTGATCGAACAGGAGTCGGGCGAGTAGCAGCAAAGCAGGCATAGAGGCAACAGCTGAATTCAGAGCGGCGATAGTTGAATTTCGTCGCTGGTCAGCAGCTGTTTGTCGTTGCTGCTTATTCGGGTTTCAGCGCTTTTCCTTGGGCTCCGATGGAGGGCATCTTCCCCTGATGGCCCACATCCTGCGATTTGAGCCCCAGGGCCTTGAGCAGGGCTCGATCCAGATGTTCCAATCCGCCTTGGCTCTTGGCCGCTGCGGTCAGATCCCAGGCCCTACCGTTGATCATGATGGTGGGGGTCGAGAACTCCCCTTTGGCGTCCTTGGCGTCCTTGCGGGTGATGGCATAGGCATTGACCTTGTCCACCCATGGCCTGTAGGTGCCCTGGGCGAAACGGTCTGCCAAAGCCCTGGGCACGCCCACGCCCACGGCCTTGTCGGCCAGACGTGCATCGGAGACCGCCTGATAGGAGCTTTCATTGGGTTGGAAGTCTGCTGCAAAGACGGCGGCAGCGAAGGCCGGCAGATGATCCGGATCCTCCTGGGCCACCATGGCCAGGGCGTTGTCCACGCGGCTGGAGTACTGGTCACTGGAGGCCGAATCCAGGAAGTTCAAAAAGTTGTAGGTGACGTTGATCTGACCGGCGCTGATCATGCGCTGCAGCTGGGGATCGATGACCCGGCCCACCTTGCCGCACCAGGGGCACATGGGGTCCATGAAGATCTCAAGGGTCGGTGCATCGGCAACCTTCTTCTTGTTGCCGACCCCCTTGGATGAAACGGTCAGCCCTCCCTGGTCGTCGGCCACCGATGGCTTGACGGTGACCTCTTGCAGGGCCCTGTAGGCCTTGGCATCCCCGCTGGGACCCTGGCTGACTTGCGCGGTCGATGCTCCTGATGAGGGCTTTTGGGCTGACTGGTTGCCTGTTGAATGATCAGCCCACAGCATGTATATGCCTGCCGCAAGCACCAGCACAAGAGCCACCGCCACCAGTATCAACGGAACCCTCCGCGAGCTCTGTACAGGTGCACTTTCTTCAGAGCCGCTCTCCTGAGGCTGACCTGTCTCTACGGGTTTCTCCTCAGTGGCAATTCGCCCTTCAGCAGGTTCTGCAATATCCGCAGGTTTTGCTGCATCAGCTGAAGTGGCCGAAACGGTAGGCTTGGTCGCATTCACCGCATCGGCCGTAGTCCGGTCCGGTTCCTCATGACCGTTCTGCTCCAGAGGTTTTGTCATGATCCATGGCCTTCCTTGCGATGATGATCCGTCGGCCTGCCCGCCGGACTTTTACCAATCTACACGAGGGTCGGCCGACAGTATGACCGTCCGGAGAATGTGCGCCGATATGAGCAGGTCATTTGCTCAGGCCCCGTAGCGCTCCAGATAGTCCCTGGCGGCATCGGCCGTGCGCTGATCCAGAATGGGCGACCCGTCCGGGCCTTTCATGTAGGCGGCCGCGTCGAAGATCTGGCGGACGTTGACGATGCTGATGACCGGGAAGTGGAATTCGTCCATGATGGACTCGACAGCCGAGCCCTGGCCCTGTCCGGTGCGCTCCATCCGGTCCACGGAGAGCACCAGGCCGACGATGGTCACCTTGGCCTGGGACATGATCTTGGGCACTACCTGGCGGACCGCGGTCCCGGCGGTCATGACGTCATCCACCAGCAGCACCCTCATGCCATCCCTTAACTGGGTGCCGACCATGAGCCCTCCGTCGCCATGGTCCTTGACCTCCTTGCGGTCAAAGGTGTAGCCGACCGGCATGCCGTGCGCCCCGCTCAGTGCGATGGCGGTGGAGACGGCCAGGGGGATCCCCTTGTAGGCCGGACCGAATACCGTATCGATGTCGGCCGGCAGGGTCCCCTGCTGCACAGCCTGCACGATGGTCCGGGCGTAGAACTCTCCCAGCAGGGCGATCAGCCGTCCGTCGTTGAAGGCCCCGGCGTTGATGAAGTAGGGC
The DNA here is from genome assembly GCF_052606235.1 of Bifidobacterium sp. ESL0820. NCBI lineage: Bacteria > Bacillati > Actinomycetota > Actinomycetes > Bifidobacteriales > Bifidobacteriaceae > Bifidobacterium > Bifidobacterium sp. ESL0820. The sequence goes on along the minus strand of NZ_CP199594.1, from coordinate 500,535 downwards.
GAGCGCCGCCCCGACTTCAGGGTGAAGTCACCGAACTTGAGCGCTCCGCTCTGCAGCAGGAAGCTGGTGAAGCCCTCCTGGATGCGGCGGGTCTGCTCCTGGTCATCCCCGTCATGTTCGGCCCTGTTTTCTGCTGCGGATGCGCTCATCGCCAGCACTCCCCTTTCTTGAGCAAATCGGCCAGCTTGGGCCGCTCGTCCAACAGATCGTCCAGCTCCCGGGCCACCCTCATGGGGGCCACAGGATCCACCAGGGCCGCAGCCCCAACCTCCACGGCGTTGGCTCCGGCATAGAGGAATTCCAAGGCCGTGCGTCCCGAGTCGATGCCCCCGATGCCGATGATGGGAACCTCGGGCAGTGCCTGGCGCACCCGCCAGACGAAGGACAGAGCTATGGGCAGGATGCAGGGGCCGGAGACGCCGCCGGTGCCCTGGGCCAGGATGGGCCTGCCTGTGTTGATGTCGATGCGCATGCCCACCAGGGTGTTGATCAGGCTGAGGGCATCCGCTCCCCCATCGACGGCCGCCTTGGCCACCTCCACGATATCGGTGACGTTGGGGGTCAGCTTGACCACCATGGGTTTGTCGGTCAGACCCCGCAGCCTGGTGATCAGCCGGTTCAGGGCCTTGGCGTCGGTGCCTACGGACATTCCCCCGTGTGAGACGTTGGGGCAGGAGACGTTGATCTCCAGCATGTCAGCCGGGGAGTCGGCCAGCCGTTCCACGACTGTGGCATAGTCCTCGTCGCTGTGGCCGGCCACATTGGTGACCACGTTGGCTCCCAGGGCCTTGAGCCTGGGCAGCTCGTCCACCAGGTAATGGTCCACGCCCGGGTTCTGCAGGCCCACGGAGTTGACCACGCCGGCGGGGCTCTCGGCTGTCCTGGGCGTGGGGTTGCCTTCCCAGGGCACCGGCGAAACCCCCTTGGTGGAGATGGCGCCCATTTGGGAGACGTCGTAATAGTCGCCGCATGCATCCAGGTTGAAGGTGCCCGAGGCCGTGCCCACCGGATTCTTCCAGGGCGTGCCGGCCACAACAGTGCCATGCCGCCAGGCGTGCGGCTCCAGAGGGTCCATGATCGTCAGCCCGCTCATCGTGCCTCCTTCTTGTCCTCGCCTGCATCCCAGATCAGACGGTCGGCGGCAAAGACCGGGCCGTCCTTGCAGACCTTGAGCCTGCCGTCCACGGTGTCGACCACGCAGGCCACGCAGGTGCCATAGCCGCAACCCATCCGGGACTCCATGCAGCACTGGGCAGGGAGGCCGGCCTTACTGGCCCAGGCGGCCACGGCCCGCATCATGGGCAGGGGTCCGCAGGTCAGAATGATGGTCCGCCCGGGATCGATGTCGCCGCGAACCCGTTCCAAGAGGGTTATCACATCCCCGGAGGCATTGTCGATGGACTCCAATCGATCGGTCAGCGGGCCCATGATGGCATCGGCGAACCGATGGTCACGGTAGCCCAGCAGGGCGGTGGTGCGCACACCGGACCGGCCTTGAAGGCACTGGGCTGCGCGGATCAACGGGGGGACGCCCAGGCCGCCGCCCACCAGCAGATAGTCAGCCGGCTTCCCCAGGTCGAAGCCATGGCCCAGGGGCCCCAGCAGGTCCACAGCCATGCCTGGCTGCAGGCGGGAGAACTCATAGGTCCCCTGGCCCACGACAGCGAAGATGATTTCGATCTGCTCGCCCTCCAGGACCCGGCTGATGCCGAAGGGCCTGGGCATCATGGTCATGCGGTCGGCCGAGTAGAGGTTGATGAAGGCTCCTGCCGGAGCGTGGGCTGCCAGGTAGGGGTCGCGGATGGTCATCCGCCAGACCTGCCGGTCCAAAGGCTCCATGCCGGTGACCTGGGCCGTACGGCGTCCGGGCATCCGACCTGCCTGTTGGGCCTGCTCCTCCACCCGGCTGGTGGATATGAAGAGGTTGGGTTTCATCGGGCCTCCTTGATCGCCTGATTGAGATCGTCCTTCATAGCCTGCGCGGCTTGGCGGGCATCGCGTGTGACCATGCCCAGGGCCGCCTGAACGCTGAGCTGCGGGCTGTAGTCCGGATCCTTTCGCCAGGCAGCGATGATTCCCCGAGAGGAGTTGACCACAGCGCCGCCGCCGGACCGGTCGAACATGGGCGCCACGTCGGCCGCTGAACCGCCCTGGGCTCCGTAGCCGGGGACCAGGAAGAAGGTGTGGGGCATGGCCTGACGCAGAAGGGCCCCGTCCTCGGGGTGGGTAGCGCCGACCACGGCTCCAAGCCGGGAATAGCCCGATTCGCCTATGGAGGGCCGCCCCCAGGATTCGACCAATTCGCCCAGGCGCTGATAGATGGTGCCGCCGCCTGAGTCCGTGTCCAGGCCCAGCTCCTGGATCTGACTTCCCGAGGGATTAGAGGTGCGCACCAGGGCGAAGAGGTCGCCCTGGATGTGCTCGGCCGCCTGCAGGAAGGGTTCCACCCCGTCGGAGCCCAGGTAGACGTTGATGGTCAGGGCATCCTCATACCAGGGGAACCTCCCGCCTGCCCGGGCCGGGCCATCCACAGCCTGCTCCGGGGCGAAGGGCAGGGGAAGCCCATCCAGGTGGGCGGCGTAGGCCTCGGCCGTGGAGCCGATGTCCCCGCGCTTGACGTCCCCGATGACATAGAGTCCCCGGTCGGCTGCGGCCCGGCAGGTACCGGTGTAGGCTCTGATGCCCCAGGGCCCCAGGGCCTCGTACATGGCGATCTGGGGTTTGACTGCAGGCACCAGGTCGGCCACGCCCTCCAGGATGGCCAGGTTGAAGCGCAGATAGGCCCGCGCCAGGTGGTCCGCCCAGACGGCCTGAGCCTGCTCGCCCTGGGCCTGCTGCGGGTCCTTGGGGTCCAGGCCCATCCGGGCCATGCTCCCGGCGGCGCGCTGCCTGGCCTGCTCGATCAGCTGGCTGGGCAGCAGTTCCGGTCGCGGATCCAGGCCGACCACGGTCGGATTCTGCTTGTCCTGGATGAGCGCGGTCAGTCGGTCCATGCTCAGTTCCTTTCCCTGGTGATGACACGGCTTGCAGGCAGGCGGGAGAAGACCAGACGCCCCTCCTTGATGGTGGCCATGACCCGTCCGGTCAGCTCCGCCCCGGCAAAGGGGGTGTTCCTGGCCTTGGAGTGGAAGCGGCTGGGATCAACCTTCCACTTGGCCTCGGGATCCAAGATGACCAGGTCGACGGGTGGCTGGTCGGCCTCGCTGTGCTGATCGACTTCCAACAGAAGGTGACCGGTGTCGGCTTGATTGACCTTATTGGCCTTGCGCGAGGACAGGTCTTCGGGCAGGAGTCGCCGCATGCCCATGAGCTCGGCCGGGGCCAGGGACATGAGCTCTATCAGGCGGTCATGGCCGATGAGCCCGCTTGTGACCAGGACCTGGTTGCAGACCGCGTAGGCAGTCTCCAGGCCGATGATGCCGTTGGGGGCGTCCTTGAGCCCCAGCGCCTTCTCGGCAGCGGTGTGGGGGGCGTGATCGGTGGCAATCATGTCGACAGTGCCGTCGGCCACGGCCTCAAGCGCAGCCTGCTGGTCAGCGCGGGAGCGCAGCGGAGGGTTCATCTTGGCCATGCTGCCGCAACGCAGCAGGTCCTCGTCGCAGAGGGCCAGATAGTGGGGCGCGGTCTCGCAGGTAATCGGCAGCCCATGGGCCTTGGCCCTTCGGACGGCTTCAAATCCCCCGGCAGTGCTGACATGCTGCAGATGCACCCTGGTGCCTGTGCGCTCCGCCAAGGCGATGTCGCGATGGATGATGGCGGTCTCGGTCGAGGTGGGAATCCCCTCCAGCCCCAGTTGACGGCTGACAGCGCCAAGATTGACCTGACCGTGCTCGTGATGTTCGCAGTGGTCCAGGATGGGCAGGTCGAATTCCCGGGCGTTGGCGGCCACAGCCTCCAGGGTCTGATCGGTGACGGCCGAGCCGTCGTCACTGATGGCGACTACGGGATGGTCCCAGCCGTGGCCGGGCAGGTGCCCCGACCAGTCGTCTGGGTTTGAGGCCTGACGGCCTGCCCGGTCCATGGTGGCCGCCACACAGAGGGCGTAGTCCACCGGCAGGCGCAGCCCATGGTCCCGCTCATAGGATTCGAGGTAGTCGATGACCGTGCGCCCGTCGGCCATCCTGGCGTGTCCATCCATGGCAGGCTGGGTGTTGGGCATGAGCAGTATCAGCCCGTAGCCTCCGGCCGCTGCGGCAGCTGTGCCGGTGACCATGTCCTCCTTGTCGGTCTGCCCAGGGTCGCGCAGGTGGACATGGGGATCGACCAGGGCCGGAGCCAGCACCAGCCCCGAGGCGTCTATCTGCTCCACCTCTGCCGACACGGCGCCGGTCTCGTCGATCAGCGCGCTGTCAGCGGCCTGGGGAAGCACCAGATCGATCGCCCTGCCGCTGCGCCAATCGGTCAACCCCAGCAACCGCATGTCAGTCTTCAGCCTTCTCGTCGCAGTAGTCGCAGCGGTAGACCCCGGCAGCGTCCAGGTGGAAGCGCTGGTCCACGCCGGTCTCCACCGTGGTGACGCAACGGGGGTTGACGCAGGTGATGACGTTGACCAGATGGTTGGGGCGGTCAGGCTGATGCTTGCTGACGATCCTGCCCTCCCGGACCACGTCTACGGTGGCCTCAGGGGCGATGAACCCCAGAGCGGTCAGGTCCAGATCCCCGGTCTGCTCGATCTTGATGATGTCCTTGGACCCGTACTTGCGGCTGTCCGTGTTCATGATCAGGGCCAGCCGGGTCTGCGACGGATCCACGCGCAGATAGTGCAAGACCTTCAGGGCTGTGCCCGCACGAACGTGGTCGATAATGATGCCCTCAACAATGCTGGTGACCTTCATGCGGCCACCTCCTTCTGCTTGCGGTAACCAGGCAGTTCGTCGCCCAGCAGGGCGCTCTCCAGGGCCATTCTGACCAGCATGCCGTTGCGGACCTGCTGGAAGTAGGCCGCCCGCGGATCATCGTCCACCTCCACGGCGATCTCGTTGACCCTGGGCAGCGGGTGGAGGATAGCCATGTCGGGGCGCGCGGCCCGAAGCTTGTCGGCATTGAGAATGTAAGTGTCGCGCAGACGCAGGTAGTCGTCCTCGTTGAAGAAGCGCTCCTGCTGGACACGGGTCATGTAGAGCACGTCCAGGTCGCCGATGACCCCATTCAGATCCCCGGTCTCACGGTAGGTGCAGTCGGCCGAGGAGCGAATCCTCTCCAGGACGTATTCGGGGGTGCGCAGCTCGTCGGGGCTGATCAGGACGAAGTCCACGTGGCCCAGGCGGCAGAGGGTGGTGATCAGGGAGTGGACGGTGCGGCCGAAGGTCAGGTCCCCGCACAGGCCGATGGTCAGGTGGTTCAGCCGGCCCTTGCGGGCGCGGATGGTGGCCAGGTCGGTCAGGGTCTGGGTCGGGTGCATGTGTCCGCCGTCGCCGGCGTTGATGACCGGGACCGTGGCTGCCTGGGAGGCCACCAGGGCGGCACCCTCCTTGGGATGGCGGATGGCCACGATGTCGGCGTAGTTGGAGACCGTCTTCAGAGTGTCGCTGATGGACTCCCCCTTGGAGACGCTTGCCAGCTGGGCGCCGGCGAATCCGATGACCTGGCCGCCCAGACGGAGCATGGCCGTCTCGAAGCTGAGCCGGGTGCGGGTGCTGGGTTCGTAGAAGAGCGTGGCCAGGACCCGGCCGTCGCAGGTATGGGCCACCTGGCGGCGATGGGTGTCGATGTAGGCCGCCCGATCCAGCAGGTCCAGGATCTGGGTCATGGGAATGTCGTCGAGAGTTACCACACTTCGCCCACGAAGCGGAACGACGGCGGAAGAGGTGTTGGATGCGTGATCAACTTGTTGGGACAACGGCTCACCTTCCTCAAGGTGGCCACCTTATGTGACCTGAACAAGCATACGACCCCGGATGGACCCAGGGTCAGCCGCCGTAGAAGATCCGTTCCATGACCTGCCTGCAGCGGCGCATGGCCGCCAGCAGCTCGTTGACAAAGCGCTGGCCTCGGTGGGCCGGGTAGCCCAGGCAGACAGCAATGCCTCCCAGCACCTGTCCGTCGTCAGGCAGGATGTCCGCCTGGGATACCCTTCCGGACCAGAGGAAGTTGGCGTTGCGGGCTGCTGTGCAGAGCACCCAGCTGCTGCGCAGGGCCTTGGCATCCTTGGCCTTGATAAGTCCCGCAGTCTCCAGGGCATCCAGGGCGGTCAGCGTCCCGGTGACCTGCAGCTCAGGCAGATCGTGGGCATGACGCAGTTGGAGGAGCTGAACCGTCCATTCCACGTCAGACAGCCCTCCCCGGCCCAGCTTCAGATGCCGGTCCCGACGCACGCCGCGCGGCAGCCGCTCTGCCTCCATCCGGGCCTTGAGACGGCGGATCTGCCCCAGCTCCTCCTCGTTGGGCGGCTGCTGAGGGTAGCGGAGCGGATTGGCTATGCCCTCCAGAAAGTCCTTGGCCAAGCCGGCGTCCCCAGCTGCGAACCTGGCCCGGATCAGAGCCTGATGTTCCCAGGTCTCCGACCAGTCGCGGTAGTAGCGCTGGTAGGAGTCCAGGGAACGCACCAGAGGCCCCTGACGTCCTTCGGGGCGCAGGTCGAAGTCCAGGTCGATGCCGGGCTCCAGGCTGGCTGGTCCAGCCAGGACGGCCCGCAGGTCGGCGGTCACTCCACGTGCGAATTCGGCCGCCTGGTCCTGGTCGGCGCCTGATGCCGGACGGTAGACCAGCATGATGTCGGCATCCGAGTTGAAGTTGACCTCCCTGCCCCCGTATCGACCCATGCCGATCACGGCCAGATCGGCTGGTGCGCCAGCCTGTTCCGAACGGTGGTCCACGGCCCAGTCCAGGGCTGCATTGATGGCTGCATCGTAGACATCGGACATGCCCGCCAGGCAGGCCTGCTGATCGTCCACCCCGCTCATCCAGCCCAGCCCGATCCGCTCGATCTCCTGTCGGCGCATGGCCCGGACGGCTGTGGCGAACTCCTCCAGCGAGTCCGCATGACGGGTCCGATAGGCTGCGGCGCGCTTGTCCAGAGTGGCCCGATTACGGGGGATCATGTCCTGGTCATGGCCCAGCCAGGTCACCGACTGGACGGACCGGGCCAGGGCGCCGGACAGATAGCGGGAGTTGGACAGGACATGGCAGAGGCGGCGGGCGGCCGAGGTGGAGTCCCGCAGGAAGCCCAGGTAGGTGCTCTTGCCGCCGAAGTGCTCCTCAAGGGTTCTCCAGCCCAGGAGTCCCATGTCCGGATCCTGCCCCTCCCCCAGCCACTGGAGGACGGCGGGCATGAGAATGCGGTTGATGCGCGCCGATCGGGTGACCCCTGTGGTCAGGGCTGTGACGTGGCGAATGGCTGCATCGGGGTCGGCGAAGCCGATGGAAGCGAACCTGGCGCGGGCCGCCTGGGGGCGCAGGCTGACCTCGTCCTCGTCCACCTGGGCGTTGATGGGCAGCATGGGACGGAAGTAGATGGCCTGGTGAAGGTTGCGTACCTCGATTCTGGTGGCCTGGTATTGGGCCAGCATCTGATCGGCATGCAGACCGAAGGCCCGGGCCAGCCGCCTCAGATCGCGGTTGCTCTCCAGCTCCTCCAGGCTGGGCGGCCGCTGGCCGAGTGTGCCTGAACGGGTGATTTTCGGGAAGAGGTGGGTGCGGCGCAGCTGCCACATCTGCAGGCGATGCTCCATGACCCGCTCGAAGCGATAGTCATGGTCCAGCTGGTCGCCGTGCTTGCGTGAAATGTAGCCGCCGCGGGACAGGGCCTGCAGGGCATCCAAGGTGGCTGGACAACGCAGATCCGGGTCGCTGGAGCCATGGACCAGCTGGAGCATCTGGACAGTGAATTCCACATCCCGCAGTCCGCCCTGGCCCAGCTTGATTTCGCGCTCCTTGCGGTCCTCGGGTATCAGCCGCTCCACACGCTGGCGCATCCGCTGGCAGTCGTAGACGAAGTTGGGACGCTGGCAAGCCTCCCAGACCAGGGGCTCGACCATGGCCGAATAGTCCTGTCCCAGGGCCTTGTCGCCAGCGACAGGACGGGCCTTGAGCAGGGCCTGGAATTCCCAGTTCTCAGCCCACTGGGCATAGTAGTCGGCGTAAGAGGCCAGACGGCGCACCAGGGGGCCGTCACGTCCCTCGGGCCGCAGGGCAGTATCGACCTTCCATAGCGGCGGCTCGGTCGATCCGGGAATGACCGCCTGGCAGACCCGCTGCAGGAGGACGGCCATGGCAGTGCCGACGCCAATAAGATCAGTCCCATTCGGCTCCGCCCCCGAAGCCGGCTCCACCAAGTACATGAGATCCACATCGGACACGTAGTTGAGCTCCTGGGCGCCCAGCTTGCCCATGCCAATGACGGTCAGACGGCATGAATCCGCATTGGGGACCTGACGGCAGGCAATGCTCAGAGCCCCTTGGAGTGCGGCATCGGCCATGTCTGACAGGGCCCTGCTGATTGATGGCTCCAGCTCCAGAGGGTCCTCAGCTGCCAGGTCTCGGGCCATGACTGCAGCCAGCTGCAGCCGGTATTCGAACCGCAGTGCATCGGCGTAGGCCGCCAGTGAAGGCGAGGATTCTGAATTCTTCTCCACCTTGTCCAAGGCGTCAAGGACCCGCCTCTGCCTGGTTTCCGCCGGGCAGTCAGCCAGGTGGTCGGGGTCGAGGGCGGCCGCCTCTGCCAGCTCCGGCCGCGAGCGCATCAGTCGGCCCATGGCCTCCGAGGCCCCCAACACCCTGATCAGCGACTGGGCTCCCTCTTGGTTTTCCTGCGGGGATCCGGCCAGAAAGCCCGGCCGGGCTCCTTGCGGATACTGCTCCAGAATTCGTATCAGCCCCGCAAGGGCTTCGTCCGGATCACAGGCCTGGTCGAGGCTCTGGACCAGGGTTTGCGCCAGAGCCTGGTCGTCCACCAGGCGGGCAAGCCGATCCAGCCGGACCCGGGCCTTGTCCAGGTCATGCAGCCCAAGGTGGATCAGGGTCGAAGTGGTCGGTTGCGCCGGATCTTCCATGACTCATCCCCTGCCTTTGCTTAAGGCTCCGCGACGACTCTGATGTCTGCGGAACCGGTACAGGCATTATAGGGGTGACGGGTCGTCAGCCCTTGCGGCCCTCCCGGAAGGCGCAGACGGCACAGTGTACGGTGAAATCATAGTGGGCCATGTCAGCGGCTGCCATCCTGCACAGCCTCAGCCGGGGGAAAGGATCTGACGGCCAATGCCGGCTGATCTTAGGTGACTCAGCCATCCGCATTGGCAACGCTATGAATCCCAAGGTTGTGGTCCTGGCAGGCATCCTGAACACAACCGAATACGTGTTCTTGGAACCCCTTCGTGAAACTCTCCGGGGCATGTTTCCCCCCGACACCATAGTCTGCATAAAGGTGCTCCCTGCCCGCTATCTGATTACTGGATCCGCTCTTAAGGCGGCTATAATGACTTTCAATGGCGTCGACGAGCACATTGATGTGTCCACAAAATTCGCAGGTCGATCATTGTAGAGGAGATGACGCTGATTGCACGAAACCGCAGTTGTTCTGAAGATGGACGACCCATATATCAGTTTCAAGTTCGCTGAAGCCCCCAAGCATGTCAAGCCGGATGCCTCCTCTAACCTCTTCTGCGGCGAGCAACTGTGCGATCGTCACCATTCCCGTGATGACGACAACATGCGCAGACGCGCCGGTCAGGCCCCGTAGTTCTTTCCTTCCCGACCCGTATAGACCAACTCTTGGCGAATCCGCCCATGGGGCAAAAACAGACCGTATCAAAAACAGAACCTCAGCAATCATGAACAAAGGAATCCTGGAATGCAGCTGACCGATATCCTCCTGACCATTGCCTGCGCCCTGGTAGGGCTGGCGGTGGGACTGATCTACGGATTTCTGCCAAAGAAAAACGACCGGTTGACCGAATCGCAGCAACGCTGGACACAGGTCCTATCCCTGATCGGGGTCGGCCTGGTGGTGATCCTCATTCTGCTGGGGCGCGACCTGGCCTCCTGGGTGACCATCGGAGGGATGATCCTCGGTCTGTTGATTGGCATGATACCGCCGCTGAACAGGGCTGCACTCAAGGTCTGGCCATGGCTGAGGCCCCGCACCGACAATCAGGGCCAAAAGCGCCGCTGAAAGACGGCGATCACGCTTTTGCCGTCATCGATGCGGGGCCTCCCCCGCTCCTATGCAATTATTTTTGGCTGCTGACCGGCTCCTCCTTGGCCCCCGCCTGATGGAAGAGGTGGCGGACGTTGTGCCAGATGCGCCTGGTGACGCCGGAGTGGTTCATGGAGTAGAGGTGGATGCCGTCCACCCCATGGGCCACCAGGTCGGCGATCTGCTGTGAGGCGTAGATGATGCCCGCCTCGCGCAGGCTGGCCCGGTCGTCGCCCCAGCGCTCCAGGATGGATTCAACCGCCGCCGGGATCCGCGCCTGGCAGACCTCGCTCATGTGCCGGACCTGGCCCTCGTTGGTGATGGGCATGATGCCGGCCTCGATGGGCACTTGGATGCCGGCTGCCCGGGCCCGGTCAAGGAAGTCAAGAAAATCGGCATTGTCGTAGAAGAGCTGCGAGACCAGATGATCCACGCCGGAATCCACCTTGATCCGCAGATTCTCAATGTCCTCCTCGGGCGAGGCGGCCTCAGGATGGGTCTCCGGATAACAGGCCCCGTATATAGACAGGTTGGGCCGACGGGAGCGGATGTAGGCGGCCAAGTCGCTGGCATGGTCGAAGACTCCGGCGGGCTCGCGGCCCTCCACGCTGTCGCCGCGCAGGGCCAGCACCGCTGCCACCCCTGCATCATCGAACATGTCCAGGGCCTGGTCGATCACCTCGCGGTCCGCATACTGGGCGGTCAAGTGAGCCACGGCAGGGATGCCGTACTCGGTATGGATGGTCTTGGCTATGCGGGCCGTGGCTGTGCGGTCCGAACGCCGGCCGGTCCCGTAGGTCACTGAGATGAAGTCGGGCATCAGCCCTTCCAGACCGTCCAGGGTGTCATAGATGGTGCCCACCGGGGCATCGCGCTTGGGGGGAAAGACCTCCAGGGAAAAGATAGGCTCATGCATGATCCGACTCCTGACTGGACGATAGTTCCGCACGCACCTGATGGGCGGCGGCCACCATGTGCTCCAGGCTGGGCCAGGTCTCCTTGTCGCCTCGGGTCTTCAATCCGCAGTCGGGGTTGATCCAGACCTTGGCCGCGTCCAGCTTCTTCAGGATGGCGTGGATCCGGTCCACGATCTCCTCAGTGGAGGGGATGCGCGGCGAGTGGATGTCGTAGACTCCGGGACCCGCCTCGGTCTCGAACCTGGCCTCCTGGATGGCATCCAGGACGGTCAGGTCGGAGCGGGAGGCTTCGAAGGAGATCACATCGGCATCCATGGCATCAATGTCCTTGATGATGTCGTTGAACTCCGAGTAGCACATGTGGGTGTGAATTTGGGTAGTGGGTTTGACCCCGGAATGCACCAGCCGGAAGGCGGGGATGGCCCAGTCCAGGTATCGGCTGTGCCAGTCAGAGCGCCGCAGCGGCAGCTTCTCGCGCAGGGCGGCCTCGTCGATCTGGATGATGCGGATGCCCGCGGCCTCCAGGTCCAGGACCTCGTCACGGATTGCCAGGGCCAGCTGGCGGGTCTGCTGCTTGTGATCGATGTCCTCGCGGGGCCAGGACCAGTTGAGAATGGTCACCGGACCGGTCAGCATCCCCTTGACCACATGGTTGGTGCGGGACTGGGCATATGAGGACCAGCGCACGGTGATGGGCCGGGCGCGGGAGATGTCCCCCCAGACGATGGGAGGCTTGACGCAGCGGGTGCCGTAGGACTGGACCCAGGCATTCCGGGTGAAGAGGTAGCCCTTGAGGTTCTGGCCGAAGTATTCGACCATGTCGTTGCGCTCGAACTCGCCATGGACCAGCACATCCAGGCCGATCTGCTCCTGGTGGTCGATGACCTGGTCGATCTTGCGGGCGATGAAGTCGTCGTAGTCCCCCTGGCTGATCTCCTTCTTGCGCAGGCGGGCACGCTCGGCGCGGACCTCGGCGGTCTGGGGGAAGGAGCCGATGGTGGTGGTCGGCAGCAGGGGCAGACCCAGCTCCTGGGCCTGGATCCTCTGGCGTTCGGGCCGGGCCGGGGTACGCACAAAGTCCTCGTCCTTAAGGCCGGCCAGGCGCTGCTGCACCTGGGGGTCGGGCTGGACGCGGCTGCCGTCGAAGAGCTTCTGGTTGTCGGCAAGGGCCTTGCTGGAGCGGCGCTGGTCCTCGTCGGCATCGGCCAGCTGGGCCAGGTCGTGCAGCTCGCCCAGTTTCTCCAGGGCGAAGGCGAAGTGGGGCCGCACGGTGTCGGCATCCAGCCCATCCTCGTCGGCCACGGTATAGGGCACGTGCAGCAGTGAGCATGCGGTGGATACCACCACGTTCGGGGTCACCTGGTGCAGGGCATCCAGCAGGCCCAGGCTGACTGCATAGTCGTTGCGCCAGATGTTGCGGCCGTTGACCAGGCCGGCGAAGATGGTGGTTCCCTCCGGCACGCCATGCTCCTTGAGGGCCGCCAGGTTCTCATCCCTGCCCTCGACCAGATCCAGGCCGATGCCATCGAAGCCCAGGTCAGCCAGCCGGGCATAGCAGTCGCCAATATGGCCGAAGTAGGTGTTGAGCAGGATACGGACCTTGCCCTGGCCGCTCTGGCGGGCCTTGAGAATGGGCCCATAGAGGGTATCGAAGAGGTCCTGGTCGCCCGGTTCCTTGTCCAGAACCAGATAGGGCTCGTCCAGCTGTACCCAGTCGGCGCCAAGGCCGATGAACCGCTCCAGTATGGTCGCATAGGCCTTGGCCAGGTCCTGGACCAGTGCCGGGTCCGGATCCAGCAGCTCGCCCTGGGGGCCGCGTGCCAGCTTGAGGAAGGTGTAGGGGCCGATCAGCACCGGCTTGGCGGCGATGCCCTGCTCGCGCGCCTCCTGGAACTCCTTGAAAGGCTTGTCGCCCTCAAGGGCGATTTTGGTGTCCTGGTCGATCTCGGGCACCAGGTAGTGGTAGTTGGTGGTGAACCACTTCTTCATGGGTAGGGCGGTCACGTCACCCTGCTCCCCCTGGTAGCCGCGGCCCATGGCGAAGAGGGTGTCCTCTGGGCCCAGGCCCAGCTTCCGATAGCGCTCGGGCACGACGCCCAGGAGGATGGACGTATCCAAGACCTGGTCGTAGTAGCTGAAATCGTTGACGGGAATCAGGTCGACGCCGGCCTCCTGCTGAAGCTGCCAGTGTCTGGCCCGCAGATCGGCGGCCGTGCGCCGAACCTCGTCCAGATTCCGTTCGCCCTTCCAATAGCCCTCGATGGCCCTCTTGAGTTCGCGGTGCGCGCCGATGCGCGGGAATCCGGACACGGATGTAATCGCTGCCATGAAACCTCCCAGTTTCGTCCTGATGTCTTTGGTCAGCCTATCAGCGGCGGGAGGAGGCGGGTAATTGGTGCAAATAAGGTGTCGCCATAACCTGAATCGATAACGGCAGGACAGCAGCAACGGGATTACTGGACGCTAAGACTGCCTATAGAAGATCGTCTACGGCTTGTTCGCCGGTCAGTCTTCAAGGTCCTGGGGGCCCAGAATGCCAAGCAAACGGGCCTGGTGGGTTCCCCAGTCGGTCAATGGCCGCTCAGACCCCAGCACGACCATAGTGGCCGGGGGCAGTCCAAGATTGAGCAGGTCCAAAAGGTCGGGATCGGAGTTGTCCTCGGCCAGCCATTGTGAGCAGATAGACATGGTGGGCTCATGACCCAGGATGAGGACCCGGCGGTCACGATCCTCGGTCTGCGCCAGCTCGTCGAAGACCGCCTGCATGCCGGATTCATAGAGGGATTCCCGGTAATCGACACGCGGCCCATCCCCCAAGGGCTTGAGCATGCCGTCCAGGGTCTGACGGGCCCGGGGTGCTCCCGAGCAGATGATGCGGTCAGGCACCAGGCCCAAAGCGGTCAAGCCACGGCCCATGATCCGAGCCTGTCTCTGGCCACGGTCGGTCAGCTGGCGGCTGCGATCGCCCTGCGACCCCTGGCGTCCGGTCTTGGCGTGACGCATGAGCATGAGGGTTCGGCTGCACCGCCGCAGATCCTCAGCCTTCAGACCCTTTCGCAAACCCATCCATGCTTCCTTTCCCGACAATCTCATCAGTCGCCCTTCCCATTATGACAGAGCCCAGTGGATACGCCGGTCATGGGTGATCAGTCTTCCTGATCCTGTCCGCTTTGCAGAGTTCGCACCTGATGGTCCAGGTCACGCAGCACCTTGCGCAGCTTGCGATCGGAGACCCGGCGCAGCTCCAGATCCTCGAGATCCTCCAGGTCCTCCATTTTGCGCTCGCGATTGGAGCCGCTGGCCTCGGCAGGCCCCCGGCCCTGATCCACGTCTGTCTGGTAGTCCTTGGTGGCCCGGATATGCTTGCGCAGAGCCTGCTGGCCGGAAGCCATGGCCCTGCTGGTCAAGAGGAAGCCGGTGTGCCCGATCATCTCATGCTCGGGTCGGACCGCCAGGCCGTCGGCCTTCCAGGAGCGCTCCAGGCTCTCCATGATCTCGGGCTCGGTCCACCGGCCGTCGGCGCGCAGGGCCTCGGCCAGCCGGCTGAGCTGGGTGGTGGTGGTCACGTAGGCGGTCAGCACGCCGCCGGGGGCCATGACCCGATAGGCCTGCTCCAGACGGTTCCAAGGATCCAGCATGTCCAGAACGATACGGTCGAATTCGTCCTCGGGCAGGTCGGCGGCAAGGGTGTCGAAGTCGCCGGTGCGCAGGTCCCACTGGGCAGGGCGCTGTCCAAAGAAGACGGTGGCATTGCCCATGGCCACCCGGGCGAACTCCTCCCGTCGCTCGATGCTGGTCAGCTTCCCCTCCGTGCCGATGGCATCCAGCAGGCCCAGGCTCATGGCCCCTGATCCGGCTCCCGACTCCAGGACCCTCATGCCCGGACGGATGTCGCCCAGGAGGATGACCCTGGCCACGTCCTTGGGGTACATGATCTGGGCGCCGCGCGGCATGGAGAGGATGTAGTCCTCCAGCCGGGGGCGCATGACGGTGAAGGCCCATCCCCCTATGCTTCGCGAGGACTTCCAGGGCTTGGCCCTGTCAGGTGCTTCTGTGGCAGTGCCGACATCCTGCTTGTGGCGCATCCGCCGCCACTTGTCAGCCGAGATGGTCACCACCACGGATCCCTCGGGCAGGCCAATCATGGCCTCGTGCGGCAGGAGCCCGTGGTCGGTCTGGGTCAGGCCGCCTGGTTCCAGCATGACCGTCAGCTTGCGGCCACGCCGGTCGGTCAGCTGGACCCGCTCCCCTACGCTCAGCGGACCGCGTCTAAGGCTCATGCCCCCTCAGTCCTCCTCGCCCTTGGTGAACTGGGAGTTGTAGAGGGAGGCATAGGCGCCTCCGCGCTCCAGCAGCTGGTCGTGGGTGCCCTGCTCGACCACCGAGCCGTGGTTGACCACCAGGATCAGGTCGGCGTCGCGGATGGTGGACAGCCTGTGCGCGATGACGAAGGAGGTCCTGCCCTTGCGCAGGGTGTTCATGGCCTGCTGGACCAGCAGCTCGGTCCTGGTGTCCACCGAGGATGTGGCCTCGTCCAGGATCAGGATGTCGGGGTCGGACAGGAAGGCCCGGCAGATGGTCATCAGCTGGCGTTCGCCCTGGCTGAGCTCGCTGCTGTCCTCATTGAGGACGGTGTCGTAGCCCTGGGGCAGCTTGCGGATGAACTCGTCCACGTGGGTGGCCTTGGCGCCATCGATCATGGTCTGCTCGGGGATGGTCTGCCCCTCGTCCAGCCCGTAGAGCAGGTTGTCGCGGACGGTGCCGTCGAAGAGCCAGGTGTCCTGCAGGACCATGCCGAAGTGGCTGCGCAGGTCGTGGCGGGTCACCCTGGAGGTGTCCACGCCGTCGATGGTGATGTGCCCGCCCTGGATCTCGTAGAAGCGCATGAGCAGGTTGACCAGTGTGGTCTTGCCGGCGCCGGTGGGCCCGACGATGGCGATGGTCTGCCCGGGCTTGGCCTCGATGGACAGGTCCTTGATCAGCGGCTCGGCCGGATCGTAGGAGAAGCGGACGTGGTCGAAGCGGACGTGGCCCTCGACCTTGCCTCCGGTCTCCTGGCCCAGATGGTCGGGATGCTCGATGTCCGGCACCTCCTCGGCCTCGTCCAGGAAGTCGAAGACCCTGCGGCAGGAGGCCAGGGAAGACTGGAGCATGGTGCCCATGGAAGCCAGCTGGCCGATGGGCTGGGAGGCCTGACGGGTGTACTGGGTGAAGGCCTGCAGGCCGCCCAGGCTCATGCTGCCGTTGAGCACGTGCACGCCGCCGATGATGACCACGATCACGAAGCTCAGGTTGCCGAAGAAGGTTGACATGGGCGTGACCAAGGCCGAGAAGAAGGAGGCCTTGAAGCTGGCCTGGTAGAGCTCCTGGTTGCGCTCCTCGAACTCCTCTTCAGCCTTGTGCTGGTGGCCGAAGGCCCGAACCACCATGTGGCCTGAGAACATCTCCTCCACGTGGCTGTTGACCTGGCCGGTTCGTATCCACTGCCTGGTGAACTGGGGCTGGGTCTTCTTGAGGATGACGCCCGCGCACAGGGCCATGACCGGGATGATGATGAAGGCGATCAGGGTCAGCAGGGGCGAGATGGTCAGCATCATGATAAAGGCGCCGATGATGGAGAAGACCGAGAAGAGCAGCTCGCCCAGGATCTGCTGTAGAGTGCCCGAGATGTTGTCGATGTCGTTGGTAGTCCGGCTCATGACCTCGCCGCGCGGGGTCCGGTCGAAGTACTGCAGGGGCAGCCGGTCCAGCTTGTCCTCGATCTGCCTGCGCATGGTATAGACCGCGTCTGAGACCAGCCGGGTCATCAGGAAGTTCTGCACCAGCCTGACCAGGATGGAGATCAGGTAGATGCCGATGACGAACATGAGGATGGTGCCGAAGCGCCCCCAGTCGATGCCCACGCCCACCTGGACGTTCATGGAGTCGATCATCCGAGCGAACTTGTCCTGCCCGCGGGACTGCAGGTAGGTGACCACAGCCTGCTTGGGGGTGCCGGGCTTGGCGCCCATCTTGACCAGCATGGACCCCAGCAGACCCTCGAAGAGAACGTTGGTGGCCTCGCCCATGACCTTGGGGCCGATGACGATCATGGCCACGGCGATCATGCCGGAGAGGACCATGACGATGACCCTCCAGGGGCTGGCCAGCAGGTAATGGACCAGCCGGCCCACGGTGTGGCGGCGGCTGCCTACGGCCTTCGAGCCTGTATTTGCGCTCAAGTCCTTGGCCATCTACTCGGCCCTCCCCTCGTCAATGCTCAGCTCTTCCACGTCGGGACCCTGCCCGCCCTGGGATTGGACGATCTCCTGGTAGGTGGGGCAGTCCTCCATGAGCTCGTCGTGGGTGCCCCGGCCGACGATGCGGCCTCGGTCCAGGACCAGAATCTGGTCGGCCTCGCGGATGGATGCCGCCCTCTGGGCCACCACGATCTGGGTGGCCTCGCGGGTGACCGGCACCAGGGCCTCGTGCAGGGCGCGGTCGGTGGTCATGTCCAAGGCCGAGAAGGAGTCGTCGAAGGTGTAGATGCGGGGGTTGCGCAGGATGGCCCTGGCCATGCAGAGCCGCTGCTTCTGCCCGCCGGAGAAGTTGGTGCCGCCCTCGGCCACGCGGGCATCAAGGCCCTCGGGGATTTCACGGACGAAGTCCTCTGCCTGTGCGATGCGCAGGGCCTGCCAGATGCGGTCGTCATCGGCATCGGGGTCCCCGTAGTGCATGTTGTCGCGGATGGTGCCGGTGAAGAGGGTGGCCTTCTGCGGGACCGGCCCGAAGATCAGGGCCAGCTGGTCGGGGTCGTACTCGCGCACATCGTGCCCGTCCACCAGGACCTGGCCGTTGGTGACGTCGAACATGCGGTTGGCCAGCCGGATGATGGTGGACTTGCCGGATCCCGTGGCCCCGATGATGGCCGTCGTGGTCCCCGGCCGTGCAGTGAAGGAGATATCCGAAAGGACCGGGTCCTGGGCGCCAGGATAGCTGAAGTCCACCTGCTTGAACTCCAGCAGGCCCTGGGGGTGCTCGTTGCGGTAAGGATGCTGGGGAGCGGCGATCTCGCTGGTGGCCTCCAGGACCTCGTTGATCCTTCGGGCGGCCACAGCGGCTCTGGGCAGCATGACCGACATCATGGCGGCCATCATCAGGCCTGACAGGATGATCATCAGGTACTGGATGAAGGCCTGCAGGGCGCCGATCTGCATGGCCCCGGAGTCGATGCGACGGCCGCCGAACCACATGATGGCCACGTTGGACATGTTCAGCAGGAACCACATGAGCGGCACCATCATGCTCATCAGCCGGCCGGTGGAGATCAGGACGCCGTAGACGTCGCGGTTGGCCTTGTCGAAGCGGGCGGCCTCGGTCTTCTCGCGGACGAAGGCACGAATGACCCGCACGCCGGAGATCTGCTCGCGGACCAGGCGGTTGACGGAGTCCAGCATGTTCTGCAGGCGGGTGAACAGGGGGCCCATCCTGCCCATGAGCACCAGGGCCACCAGGAGAATCAGGGGGATGATGACCGCCAGGGACCAGGTCAGGGGGCCGTCCTGGCGCAGGGCCAGAATCAGCCCGCCGATCAGCATGACCGGGGCCTGCAGGATGATCATCAGGGTCTGCATGGTGGTCATCTGCATCTGCTGGACGTCGTTGGTGGTGCGGGTGATCAGGGAACCGGCCGAGAAGCGCTCGATCTCGTTGAGGCTGAAGCCCTCCACCGAGGCGAACAGGTCCCTGCGCAGCTCGTAGCCCATCCTCATGGCCAGCCGGGTGGCGCAGTAGACGGCGACCACGTTGGCCACGATCTGGAGGGCGGTGATCCCCATCATCTGCCAGCCGATCCTGTAGATGGCATCCTGGTCGCCTACGGCCACGCCCTTGTCGATGATGTCCGCCTGCAGGTTGGGCAGGTAGAGGTTCAAGGCCGTCTGCGCCACCTGAAAGAGCACCAGAACGGCCACCTGCAGCCAATAAGGCCGCAGGTAGCGGGTCCATATCTTGATCACGTCAACATCCTTCACGCATACAGGTCTGCCACGGTCCCCGGGCAGACAAACCACCACAGTCTATACCCGTGCCTTGGAGAACGACTTTGCTATTCCTTGAGCTGATATGGGCGTGTCAGAAGGCGGTCAGCAGCAGTGCGTTCAAACGGCGAAGGCACCCCAGCGTCCGTCACGGTGGACCACGGTCAGATCCAGGCCGAAGAGCTCGCTCAGGCGCGGACCGGTCAGTCCACCCTCCAAGGGGCCCTGGTAGACGATGGTGCCCGGATCCGGGTCACCGGTGTCTGCGGTGTCGGCAGGACGCCGGCCCATCATGGCTATCCGATCGAAGCCCAGAGGAATCTCCTCAAGCCGGTGGGTGACCAGGATGACCGTGCGGTCCTTGTCCTCCCTGCCGATGTCGCTCAAGGCCCTGAGCACCAGCTCCCGGCCGCCCAGATCCAGTCCGGTGGTCGGCTCGTCCAGGATGAGCAGGTCGGGATTGGCCATCAGCGCCCGGCATATCAGCACCCGGCCGCGCTCCCCCTCGGAGAGCCGGTACATGCGCTTGCCCTTGAGGTAGGCGATGCCGAACCGGTCCATCAGGGCCAGGGTGGCCTCTTCCTGCTTGGCCGTGAAGGTCTCCCTCCAGCGTCCGGTGGTATCGCTGAAGGCTGTCAGCACCACGTCGTAGGGATCCTCCTGGGGGCTGATGGTCTTGGCCAGGCCAGCCGAGGCCAGACCAATCCGATGCCGGTAGGAGAAGACGTTCACCTTACCCAGCCGATTGCCCAGGATCTCCACGCTGCCAGTGCTGGGGAAGCCTCGGGTGCTCATCATGGCCACCAGGGTGGATTTGCCCACGCCGTTGGGTCCGAAGAGGACCCACTTCTGCCCACGGCCCACCTCAAGGTTGACATCGTTCAGTATGACCCGGCCCTGACGGCGGAATCCCACGTGCTGCATGAGCACGGCCTGCTGTTCTGCCACGCTTTCGGTCATGGTCACAGGGCCGTTCCGTAGGAGTCCAGGCGTGGATTGTCCCGGTTGCCGCCGACCAGGAAAAGCCCCAGCACGCCCAGGCAGAAGACCGCCGCGATGGCGATGGTGGCCCAGATGGGAACGTGGGGCAGCCACATGCAAACCAGGAAGGCCAGGCCGGAGCAGATGATCAGGGCCCAGACCAGGATTCGCAGCCATTGACGCACGCCGCTGGGAGCCCTGAGCAGACGGGGATTGCGGTCATTGGGGTCCACGGAGTCCTTCTGCACCAGGTCATCGGTATGCCCGGTGGGCTTCCACTCGGCGCCTTGGCCAGCCTCCAGCCGGCGGGAGCGTTCCTGCAAGGCCCGTTCGTCCATCACTCCGGCCCTGCCCTTGGCCGTCATCCTCCGGTCGTCGCTGCCGCCACGGCGGCTCCGCTTGGCCTGCGCCCTACGTTCAGCGCGGTTGGTCATATCCCATTGCCTCCATCCCTTCGATCGGCACCATACCTTTTCATATTAGCGTGGGCGCTTGTCGGCCGCAGGCAGGGCCATGGCGCGCTCATCGGCTCGGATGGGGGCGGGCAATTCAGTGGCGCCAGTCAGATACCGGTCCACGGCCGCCGCGCAGGAACGGCCCTCGGCCAGGGCCCAGACCACCAGGGACTGGCCGCGTCCGGCATCACCGCAGACGAAGATGCCGTCACGTTCGGTGGCGTAGTCGGCATTCCGTGCCACGTTGCCGCGCGGGTCCAGCCCTAAGCCGGTCTGTCCGGTCAAGGTGGCCGTCTCCGGGTGGGCAAAGCCGATGCTGATCAGCACCAGGTCGGCAGGCAGGACCCGCTCGGTGTCGGGGTGGGGAATGATTCGGTCCTGGTCGTCACGGCTGACATCCACCACGCGAACGCCGCGCACCCGTCCCTCATGGTCCTGGTCAAAACCTGTCGGGGCGCTGGTCTGGTCCAGGCTGATCCGGTCATCGGAACCGTCGCCCAGGTATTCCAGGCTGTCCACCGCGTAGTCGTAGTGGCCGCCCTCCTCCATGGAGGAGGTGGGATTGTAGAGCCGGGCGTAGGTTGGCCAAGGCCGGTCATCGGGCCTGGACGAGGGCTCTTTGGGTCGGATCTGGAGGACGGTGACCGACTTGGCGCCCTCTCGCAGGGCCGTGCCCAGGCAGTCCGAACCTGTGTCGCCGCCGCCGATGATGATGACGTCCTTGCCGGAGGCATCGATGTTGTTGATGGGCTCGCGGCCCATCAGTTTGCGGGTGGGGTCGGGCAGAAAGTCCATGGCGTAGTGGATGCCCTTCAGCTCCCTGCCGGGCAAGTCCACCCGCCGGGGTTCGGTGGAACCGATGGCCACCACCAGGGCGTCATAGCGGGCCCGCAGCTGGTCCCAGCCCAGGTCCCGGCCCACCTCGACGCCGGTGCGGAATCGGGTCCCCTCGGCCTCCATCTGCTCCAGCCGACGGTCCAGCAGGGACTTCTCCAGCTTGAAGGCTGGGATGCCGTAGCGCAGGAGTCCGCCTATGGCATCGGCGCGCTCGTAGACCACCACCGTGTGCCCGGCCCGGGTCAGCTGCTGGGCGCAGGCCAGCCCTGCAGGACCCGACCCAACCACGGCCACGGTCATGTCAGTCAGCCGCTGGGGCGGCCTGGGCTTGACCAGGCCCAGGGACCAGGCCTGGTCGATGATGGTCTGCTCGTCCAGCTTGATGGTGGTGGCCGGCTGGTGGATGGAGAGCACGCAGGAGGACTCGCAGGGAGCCGGGCAGATCCGTCCGGTGAACTCCGGGAAGTTGTTGGTCAGGCTCAGCCGTTCGTAGGCCTCCTCCCAACGGCCCCTTGACAGCAGGTCGTTGAACTCGGGGATCAGGTTGCCCAGGGGGCAGCCGGTCATGCAGAAGGGGGTGCCACAGTCCATGCAGCGGGCGGCCTGCTCGGCGGTCCAGGGACCAGGGCCAGTGGTCTGGTGCACGTCCCGCCAGTCCTTCAGTCGTTCGGCTACCGGGCGCTCGGCCAGCTCGTGCCGGGTGCGTACCTTGAGGAATCCCTTGGGGTCGACCATATCAGTGCGCTCCTTCCATGACCTGGGCGTAGGTGGCGTCCCAGACGCCGGGCTCGTTGAAGTCCACCTGCTCACGTTCGGCCTCTTCCATGGCCTTCTTCATGGCCAGATAACGACGGGGAACCAGATGGGTGAACCGGGCCAGCGCGCTCGGCCAGTCCTCCAGCAGCCCGGCCGCAGCCTTTGACCCGGTCAGCCGGACATGCTCCGCTATCAGTTCCTTGAGCATGGCCGCCTGGTCCTGGTCGGGCTCCAAGGCCAGCAGGGAGCCGTCATTCCAGGCTTGCGGATTCAGCCGGGAGGTGTCCATGTCCAGCAGGTAGGCATCCCCTCCCGAGAAGCCGGCGCCGAAGTTGCGCCCTGTGGGACCCAGAACCACCACCAGGCCGCCGGTCATGTACTCGCAACCGTGGTCGCCCAGGCCCTCGACCACGAAACGGCCGCCCCCGTTGCGTACGGCGAAGCGCTCCCCGGCCCGGCCGGCCACGAACATGTCGCCCGAGGTGGCGCCGAATCCAGCCACGTTGCCGCAGATGACGGTCTGGTGCGGATCGAACCTGACGCCTTGGGCAGCCTGGAGGATCAGACGGCCGCCGGACAGGCCCTTGCCTGCATAGTCGTTGGCCTCGCCGATCACCCGGATGGTCTCGCCCCTGGGGATGAAGGCTCCCAAGGATTGACCGGCGGAACCTGTCAGCGTGATGTCCACAGTGTTCTGCGGCAGGCCGGCGGCTCCGTATTTGCGGGTGATCCTGTAGCCCAGCATGGTGCCCACGCTCCGGTTGACGTTGCGCACGGTTGTCTTGATGGCCACCGGACGGCCCTCATCCAGAGCATCGACAGCCTGATTGATCAGGTCCACATCCAGGGACTTGTCCAGTTCGTGATCCTGGGCCTGGGTGTGGTGCAATACCGTGCCCGGGGTGGGGCCAGGCTTGCGCAGGATGGCATCCAGGTCAATGCCCTGGCTCTTCCAGGTGCGCACGGAGGGGTCCCGGCGCAGGCACTCCACATGGCCGACCGCCTCCTCCAGGCTGGCGAATCCCAGGGAGGCCAGGATCTCCCGCACCTGACGGGCCATGAACATGAAGAAGTTGACCAGGTCCTCGGGCCGACCGGTGAAGCGCGAGCGCAGCTCCGGATCCTGGGTGGCTATGCCCTGGGGGCAGGTGTTCTTATGGCAGGCCCGCATCATGACGCAGCCCTCCACCTGCAGCGCCGTGGTGGCGAAGCCGAACTCCTCGGCCCCCAACAGGGCGGCTACGACCACGTCGCGGCCGGTCTTGAGCTCCCCGTCGCACTGGACCACGATCCGCGAGCGCAGATCGTTCATGACCAGGGTCTGCTGGGTCTCGGCCAGGCCCAGCTCCCAGGGGGTTCCCGCATGCTTGATGGCGTTGAGCGGCGCCGCCCCCGTGCCGCCGTCCTGGCCGGAGATGAGGACCACGTCGGCATGACATTTGGCCACGCCCGCGGCCACGGTTCCCACCCCGTGCTCGGAGACCAGCTTGACGTGGATGCGGGCTTGGGGGTTGGCCATCTTCAGGTCGTGAATCAGCTGCTTCAAGTCCTCGATGGAGTAGATGTCATGGTGGGGCGGAGGCGAGATGAGCTCGACACCGGGTGTGGACCGTCTGACCTGGGCGATCCAGGGCGGGACCTTGGCGCCGGGAAGATGGCCGCCCTCCCCCGGCTTGGCTCCCTGGGCCAGCTTGATCTGCAGGTCGGTGGCCGAGACCAGGTAGTCGCTGGTCACCCCGAACCGGGCCGAGGCCACCTGCTTGATGCGGCTGGTCCTGGCAGGGTCTGCAATCCGATCCGGCGACTCGCCCCCCTCGCCCGAGTTGGACCGGGCGCCGAGCCGATTCATGGCCAGGGCCATGGTCTCATGGGCCTCCTGGGAGATGGACCCGTAGCTCATGGCTCCGGTAGAGAAGCGGGTGACGATGGACTCGGCGGGCTCCACCTGGTCCAGCGGTATGGGCGCCCTGTCGGAGTGCAGCTCCATGAGGCCGCGCAGGGTCATGCCCTGCTTGGCCGCCGCGTTCACATGGTCGGTGTAGGCCCTGAAGAGTCCGTAGTCCCCTCGCTTGGTGGACTGCTGGAGCAGGAAGATGGATTCGGGGTCGTTCAGGTGGTCCTCGCCGGTGCGCCGCCAGTGGTAGTTGCCGCCTGTCTCCAGGTCATGCCCGGATCCGGCGGTCCACTCGATGGGGTAGGCCACCCGATGGCGCTGGGCCACCTCGGCGGCGATCTCATCAAGCCCTATGCCGCCCACCAGGGAGGTGGTGCCGGTGAACCAGCGGTCGATGACCTCCCGGCTCAGTCCGACGGCCTCGAAGAGCTGTGAGCCGCGGTAGGACATGATGGTGCTCACCCCCATCTTGCTCATGATCTTCAGGACCCCGGTGCTCAGGGCCCGGACCAGGTTGGCGGAGGCCTTTTTCGCATCCACGTGCAGGTCGCCACTGTTGGCCAGGTTCTCCACGGACTCCAGAGCCAGGTAGGGGTTGACGCAGGCGGCGCCATAGGCGATCAGCAGGGCCACATGGTGGACCTCGCGCACGTCGCCGGCCTCCACCGCCAGGGAGACCTGGGTGCGGGTGTGCCGACGGAGCAGGTGGTGCTGGACGGCCCCGGTCAGCAGCAGGGAGGGTATGGGCCCCCAGATGTGATTGGAATCCCGGTCAGAGAGGACAAGGACATTGCAGCCTTCCTCGATGGCCTGATCCACCTCTCTTTCGATGGCTTCCAGACGCTCCTCAAGGGCCTTGCCACCGCCGGCCACCTGGTAGAGGCCGCGGATCAGACGGGGGCGGAAGCGGCCTTCCAGGACCGGCGCCCGGTCCAGGCGCTTGATCTGCGCCATCTGGACGGAGTCCACCACGGGCAGGTCGATGTGGATCTTCCAGGCGTGCTCGGGGGTGTCCTCCAAAAGGTTGGGCTCGGGCCCGATGGCCGAGGCGATGCTGGTCACCAGCTCCTCGCGCTCCCAGTCCAGGGGCGGGTTGGTGACCTGGGCGAACTTCTGGGTGAAGTAGTCGAAGAGCATGCGCGAGCGGCGCGAGAGCACAGCGATGGGCGCATCATTGCCCATGGACCCGATGGGCTCGCTGCCGGTTTCGGTCATGGGCCCCAGCAGCATGGTCAGGTCCTCCCGGGTGTAGCCGAAGGCCTGCTGCCGACGGTGGACCGAGATGCGCGAGTAGTTGACATGCTCGCGCTCGGGCAGGTCATCCAGGCGGACGGTCCGCTCCGAAACCCACTTCCGGTAGGGGTGCAGACCCGCCAGCTGATGCTTGATCTCGCTGTCGGGCACTATCCGGCCCGCTTTGGTATCAGCCAGGAACATGCGTCCCGGCTCCAGCCTGCCCTTGGCGACAATGGACTCCTGGGGCGTATCCTCAAGGACGCCGGCCTCCGAGGCCAGGACCAGGTGGCCGTCATCGGTCAGCTGCCAGCGGCCCGGGCGCAGACCATTGCGGTCCAGCTGGGCGCCCACCAGGGTCCCGTCGGTGAAGACGATGGCCGCCGGGCCGTCCCAGGGCTCGATCAGGGTGTCGTTGTACTGGTAGAAGGCCTTCAGGTCGGGATCCATGTCCGGATCCTGCTGCCAGGCCGGAGGCATCATCATTGAGACGGCGTGGGGCAGGGACCGTCCTGCCAGGTGGAGCAGCTCAAGGGTCTCATCGAAGGTGCCTGAGTCTGAGGCTCCAGGGGTGTTGACCGGCAGCAACGGGGCCATGTCGCCCAGCAGTTCCGAGCTCAGCTTTCCCTCGCGGGCCGACATCCAGTTGCGGTTGCCCTGGATGGTGTTGATCTCCCCGTTGTGGGCGATCATCCTGAAGGGCTGGGCCAGCGGCCAGGAGGGGAAGGTGTTGGTGGAGAAGCGGGAGTGGACGATGGCCAGGCGGGCCTTCAAGACCGGGTCACCCAGGTCGGGGAAGAAGCCCTGCAGCTGCTTGGTGGTCAGCATGCCCTTGTAGGTGATGGTCCGGCAGGACAGGGAGGCGAAGTAGACGCCCAGCTCGTGCTCGGCCCGCTTGCGGACCCGGTAGCCCAGCCGCTCCAGATCCAGTCCTCCGCGGCCATCCGGCCCGGCGTCGCACATGATGGGCATGAGGAAGCGAGGCATGGAGGCCAGAGCCTGCAGACCCAGTCCGTCAGGATCGGTGGGCACAGACCGCCAGGCCAGGACGCGCAGCCCCTCCTGGCCAGCGATCGATGCTATGGCCTCCTCCTGGCTGGCAGCCTGAGCCGGGTCCCTGTCCAGGAAGGCCATGCCCGCCAGATAGTGGCCGGCTTCGGGCAGATCCCGGCAGACCCGGGTGCGCATGAACTCGTCAGGCATGGAGAGCATGATTCCGGCCCCGTCGCCGGTGTTGGGCTCGGCTCCCACGGCCCCTCGGTGGTCCAGGTTGACCAGGACGCGGATGCCCTGTTCGACGATCAGTCTTTCATCCCGTCGGTTCAGGGTGGCCACCATGCCGAAACCGCAGGCATCGTGTTCCGTATCAGGGTCGTAGAGCCCTTGCGGGCCGTGGACATGCAGATCGAGAGGGGCCGTGAATGACACCGCAATCACCTCATTCGTGGACGGGGGCGGGGCCGGCATGCTCCACCCTTGAGGAGCCTTGTCAATGGTGAATCAACAGAATAATGCATCCACAGGTGACATCCGTGTAACGTTCCGCAGTGTCTAACGAATTCCTACCGCCTCCAGGACCTGGTCGATGACCAGATCGTTGAGCAGGCGGCCCCGGCGGGTCACCTGGATTCGGTCACGCACGGGCAGCAGGAGGCCCTGATCGACCAGATCCCTAAGGATCTTCGGGTCAGCCGGACGACCCGCCTGCCTGGTCAGCCGATCCAGTCCCAGACCTTCCGGCAGGCGCAGGGCCAGCATGACCGTCTCCTCCAGGTCCTGCCTGAAGCCCAGAAGCTCGGCATCCTGCCAGGGCACATGTCCGGCGTCCATGGCGGCGGCCCAGTCCCTGGGGTGGGCGATGTCCCAGGAGCGAATGGCCCTGGCACGCCGCTCCCCCAGGCCGGGCTCCGGCGATAGCCACCAGCGTACCCCGGGATCGGCCTCTTGCGCCGCTGCTGTTCCTGTGGCCCTGAACCCGGGCGAGACGGACGGCATAGGCTCCTGTTCCCGAGCTTCATCCACCGGCGCCATGCCTGTGTCCTGGCCTTCCAGAGCACGATAGTGGGAGTGGGCGCCGGGGCCGATGCCGGCCCAGTCCACGTTGTGCCAGTAGCCCAGGTTGTGGCGGCTCTCCTGGCCGGGGCGGGCCCAGTTGGAGATCTCATACCAGCAGAGGCCTGCCTGGGAGAGCATGTCGTCGGCCATCTCGTACTTGGCCGCCTCGTCGTCGTCATCGGGTGCAGGCAGCTGGCCCCGGCGCACGGCTCGGCCCATCTTGGTGGTGGGCTCCAGGGTCAGGGCGTAGGCGGAGACATGGTCCACGCCCAGGTCCAGGGCCGCCTGCAGGCTGGTCCGCCAATCCTCAAGCCGCTCCCCCGGCGTCCCGTAGATCAGGTCCACACTGGCCCTGAGTCCCAGGTCCTTGGCAGCGGCCACATCAGTGGTCACATTGGCCGGGGTATGGGTGCGGTCCAGGGTGGCCAGGACGCTGGGCACCGCCGACTGCATGCCGAAGGAGACCCGATTGATGCCGCCCCGAAGCAGCTGCTCCAGATAGACCCGATCCACGGTGTCGGGGTTGGCCTCGGTGGTGATCTCAGCCCTGGGGGACAGCCCCCAAAGGTCGGCCACGGCCTCGACCATGCGCACCAGATCCTGGGCGGGCAGAATGGTGGGCGTGCCTCCGCCGAAGAAGATGGTGGACACGGGCGGCTCTATCAGGCCTCGGGAGGTCTGCCAGTCGCGGACCATGCGCATCTCCTGGATGGCCAGGTCGGCATATTGCTCCCGGCTGGCTCCCCCGCCCAGGTCGCGGGCCGTGTAGGTGTTGAAGTCGCAGTAGCCGCAGCGGCGCATGCAGAAGGGCACATGGATGTAGACCTGGTAGGATCCCACCCGTTCAGCCCTCCTTCCTGGCGGCGGCCCGGATCTTGTCCTTGGTGTCCCGGTCCTGGGCCTGGCCGGTGCTCAGGGCGGCGATGAAGGCCTCCTGGGGCACCTCGACATGTCCCAGCATCTTCATGCGCTTCTTGCCGGCCTTCTGCTTCTCCAGCAGCTTGCGCTTGCGGGTGATGTCCCCGCCGTAGCACTTGGCCAGCACGTCCTTGCGCAGGGCGCTGATGGTCTCCCGGGCGATGATGCGCGACCCTATGGCCGCCTGGATGGGGATCTCGAACTGCTGGCGCGGAATCAGCTTGCGCAGCTTCTTGGTCATCATCACCCCGTAGGCGTAGGCCTTGTCCTTGTGGACGATGGCCGAGAAGGCGTCGATCTTCTCCCCCTGGATGAGGATGTCCACCTTGACCAGGTCGGCGGACTGGGTGCCGTCGGGCTGGTAGTCCAGGCTGGCGTAGCCCTTGGTCCGGCTCTTCAGCTGGTCGAAGAAGTCGAAGACGATCTCGGCCAGGGGCATCCTGTAGTGCATCTCGACGCGCTCGGGGCTCAGATACTCCATGGTCCCCATCTGCCCGCGATGGTCCTGGCAGAGCTCCATGACCGGTCCGATGAACTCCTTGGGGGTGATGATATCGGCGCTGACCACGGGTTCCAGAATCCGGCGAACCTTGCCGTCGGGGAACTCGCTGGGGTTGGTCACCGTGTGCTCGCTGCCGTCCTCCATGGTCACCTGATAGGTGACGTTGGGGGCCGTGGCGATCAGATCCATGCCGAACTCCCTGCTCAGGCGCTCGGTGACGATCTCCATGTGCAGCAGCCCCAGGAAGCCGCAGCGGAAGCCGAAGCCCAGGGCCACCGAGGTCTCCGGCTCATAGACCAGGGCGGCATCGTTGAGCTTGAGCTTGTCCAGGGCGTCGCGCAGTTCGGGGAACTGGGCGTTGTCGATGGGAAAGAGCCCGGAATAGACCATGGGCTGGGGGTCCTGATAGCCAGGCAGGGGCTCCTTGGCCGGGTTGGCCTCGGTGGTGACCGTGTCGCCCACCTTGGACTGGCTGACGTCCTTGACGCCGGTGATCACATAGCCGACCTCCCCGGCACCCAGGGCTTTGGTGGGTGTCATGTCGGGGCTGATCACCCCCAGCTCGATGGGGTCGTGCACGGTCGCCCGGCCCATCATGCGGATCTTCTGGCGCTCCTTGAGCTCGCCGTCCACCATCCGGATGTAGGTGACGATTCCCCGATAGGAGTCGTAGACCGAGTCGAAGATCAGAGCCCGGGCCGGGGCCTTGGGATCCCCCTTGGGGGCCGGCACCTGGTCCACGATGCGGTCCACCAGCTCACGGATCCCCTGGCCGGTCTTGCCCGACACCCGGAGCACCTCGTCCGTGGAGCAGCCGATCAGGTTGGCGATCTCCTCGGCGTGCTTGTCCGGCTCGGCCGAAGGCAGGTCGATCTTGTTGAGGACGGGGATGATGGTCAGGTCATCCTCCAGGGCCATATAGAGGTTGGAGAGGGTCTGCGCCTCGATGCCCTGGGTGGCGTCCACCAGCAGAACCGCGCCCTCGCAGGCCTCCAAGGCCCGGGATACCTCGTAGGTGAAGTCCACGTGGCCCGGGGTGTCGATCATGCCCAGGGTGTATTCGACGCCGTCCTTGACCCAGGGCAGGCGAACGGCCTGGGACTTGATGGTGATGCCGCGCTCCTGCTCGATGTCCATCCTGTCCAGGAACCGGTCGTGCATCTCGCGCTTGGGCACGATCCCGCTCAGCTGCAGGATCCGGTCGGCCACCGTGGATTTGCCGTGATCGATGTGGGCGATGATGCAGAAGTTGCGGATCAGCGATTGGTCGGTGAATCCTGGTTGGTTCTTGGCTTCCTGCACCGGTCTGCTCTCCTCACGTACGTCTGGTCTAACGATTCTAGACGATGCCCTGGGCCGAAGCGCCCGCCTATGGCGGATTCTTCTCCCGGTCGGGTGCTACTATGGTGGGTTGTCTGTACAGATACATTCATCGTTTGGAGCAACATTGGCAAACATCAAGTCGCAGAAGAAGCGGGTCATCACCAACGAAAAGGCGCACCTGCGCAACAAGGAGGTCAAGAGCGCAATCAAGACCTCCGTGCGTTCCGTGCGCAAGGCCGTGGATGCCGGTGACAAGGAGGCCGCTCAGGCTGCCTACCAGGTGGCCGCCCGCCGTCTGGACAAGGCCGCCGGCAAGGGTGTGATTCACCGCAACCAGGCCGCCAACCGCAAGTCCGGTCTGGCCAACGCCGTCAACGCCCTCTGAACCGGGTGCCCACAAGGGCCGGTGATCCAAGCGCTTGGGTCACCGGCCCTTCTTCGTATCCGGTTTCCGGTCGGAATCCTCGTCGGTGTGCTTGATGGTGACACTGATGTTCGACCGGCCACGCATCAGATGACGGATGGCCCTGGCCAGCTGGGCATCGTTGAGCGGCAGCCGGGCCGAGCGCCGGTCCACCGCCCCAGGCACCAGAATGTTGAATTTCACCGAGATGATGCGCAGGACGACCACCAGGGCCACGATGGCCAGGTCCAGGGCCATGTCGACCCGGGCCGGATAGAGCCCATGCTGCTGGGCGCGCGTGGAGGCCAGGGTCAGCATGCAGCCGATCAGCGAAGGCAACGCATACCAATGCTGGTCCTGGATGACCGCAGGCACCTGGTTGAGGAGGATGTCTCGCAGCAGGCCGCCAACCAGGGCCGTGGCCATGCCCATGAAGATGGCCGTCATGCCACCGGTTCCACTCATCAGCGCCTTGGCCGTACCGTTGACGGCAAAGGATCCCAGGGCCATGGCATCAGTGACCAACATGGACCAGGTCATCCTGCTGATTTCAGGATGGGCGACAGCCACCACCAGGCCGGATGCCAGGGTGACGATGACTGAGCCCTTGTCGGTAATGCCGCTGGGCGGCACCTGACCCAGAAGAACGTCTCGGACCACCCCGCCTCCCAGGGCACTGATCCAGGAGACCAGCAGAATGGAGATGATGTCGTAGCCCTTGCGCACGGCAGCCAGGCCACCCGAAAGCCCGCAGCTGAAGATGCCCAGGTACTCGATGACCATGAAGATCAGGTTCCCCTCCAAGGCCGTCTTCATCCCGCGCTTCTCCTCCCGGAATCGTCCCGCACTCAAGTCTGTCTATAGATTAGCCAAGCACAGAGCTGAACAGGCCGGTGATGTGCGCAAGGCCACAAATATGAAGGAAGGCGACCCAAGGCGAAACGTCGCCCTGAAGTCGCCTTCCATTCAAGACCTGTCAGGCAGGAATGGGGTCAGCGCTCAGCAGACCTTCCACATCCAGTCGTGCGGGTCTTCGATCTCGCCCAGCTGGATGCCCAGGAGCTCGTTGCGCAGGTCCATGGTGACCTTGCCAGAGCCGCCGTCGGCCACCTGGACGTCGAAGTTCTCGGACTTGAAGCGTCCGATGGGGGTGATGATGGCTGCGGTTCCGCAGGCGAACACCTCGGTGACCTCGCCCGAGCGGATGTCGTCCAGCAGGGTGTCCAGGCGGATCATGGTCTCCACCACATCCCTGCCGTGATCCTGGGCCAGGGCGATCAGGGAGTTGCGGGTGACGCCGGGCAGAATGGTTCCGGTCAGGCTGGGGGTCTCCAGGTGCCCGTCCTTGTGGACGGTGAACATGTTCATACCGCCCAGCTCCTCCAGGTAGGTCTTGGTGGCCGCGTCGACGAAGCAGACCTGCTCGCAGCCATGCTCGGCACCGCGGTTCTCACCCAGCAGGGAGGCCGCATAGTTGCCGCCGCACTTGGCAAAGCCGGTGCCGCCGGGGCCGGTGCGGAACCACTTGTCCTCCACCCAGATGCTGACCGGCTTGACCCCGCCGGCGAAGTAGGGCCCCGAGGGCGAGGCGATGACGCAATAGTCCACCGCATGCGGGGCGCGCACGCCCAGGAACGGCTCGGAAGCGAACATGTAGGGGCGCATATAGAGCGTGTACTCGCGCCGCTGGGGCACCCAGGCCGCGTCACGACGGACCAGGGCCGCAACCGAGCCTAGGAAGTCATTGGGCTCAAGCGGAGGCAGGGCCAAACGCTTGGCCGAATTGTAGAAGCGCTGAGCGTTGGCATCGGGGCGGAAGAGCCAGATGGAGCCGTCGTCGTGGTAGTAGGCCTTGAGTCCCTCGAAGGCCTCCTGGGCGTAATGGAGCACCGAGGCCCCCGGATCCAGGCTGAGCGGTCCGTAGGGCTCAACCCTGCGATCATTCCAGCCGTCTTCCGAAGTCCATCCCATGTGGGTCATGTTGT
This sequence comes from Bifidobacterium sp. ESL0820, assembly GCF_052606235.1. Taxonomy (NCBI): domain Bacteria; kingdom Bacillati; phylum Actinomycetota; class Actinomycetes; order Bifidobacteriales; family Bifidobacteriaceae; genus Bifidobacterium; species Bifidobacterium sp. ESL0820. The sequence goes on along the minus strand of NZ_CP199594.1, from coordinate 468,126 downwards.
CTGAGAAGAGCTGGCCGAAGGCGGGCTTGTCAATCAGCCGGGCACGCTCCTCGTCAGAGGCGGGATGATCGTTGGGAATGACCTTGAAAGCGTCCGCCAACTCATTGAGTGCCTTCGGGTCGTGATGTGATTGCTCTGCCATTGTCTACCACTTCTTCTTGCTGCTGTATTTGTTTGCTCGGGTGCAATGCTTATGGCGATGCCCGGTACCCGAACTATCGCATAGGCAGGCCTTGACCTGTTCAGCGCATTTCGCATAGTGACCGTCATAGGCAAAAAGGCCGCAGGATCGTGATGATCCCACGGCCTTAGCAGTAAACGCCTTGGCAGTAACGAACCTCTGGGTTCACTCGCTCTGGGCGTCAGCCTCCGGAGCGGCTTCCGCATCGGGCTGTTCGGTCTCCTCGGTGGGGGTCTCCAGGCTCTCCTCCTTGGGGATCTCGACGGAGACGATGGATTCCTCCATATCGTCGATGATCAGCTCGGAGCCCTCGGGCAGCTTGACATCCTTGGCCAGGATCTTGTCGCCCTCGGACAGACCCTCCACACTGATGTCGATGCGCTCGGGCAGGTTGGACACGTCGGCCCGGACCTGCAGGTTCTGGGTGTCGATCAGGGCCACGGCAGCGCCCTTGGTCTCGCCGCTGACGAAGACGGGCACCTCCACGGTGACCTTCTCGCCTGCGCGGACCTCATAGAAGTCGATGTGCTCCACCTGGCGCTTGACCGGGTTGCGCTGCACGTCCTTGACCACGGCCGTCTTGGTCTGCCCGCCGAAGCTGATGGAGAAGAGGGCGTTGGCGCGGCGCAGGGCCAGAGTGGTCTCGCGCATGGGCAGCTTGATGTAGTCGGGCTGGGCGCCGCCGGCGTAGATGGTGGCGGGGATCTGCTGGGCCACGCGCATGCGGCGTGCCGCCCCCTTGCCGAATTGGTCGCGGACTTCGCCCTCGAGCTTAATTGTGTTAGCCATGTTGGCTTCCTTCCTTGAATGGTTCCTCAAGACCGACCTGGGCCGGTCCTGGCGCATCGCCGCGTCGGATTCCGGACCGCCCATAAGGAAAGGCCGCCGATGATCCAGCCGAGTCGATAACGGAGGCCATGAAGCCTCCCTCGCCAAAGCAACGTGCCTACTTTAGCACCGGGCCCTCCCTTCTCCAAGTAGGCGGCTATTCTGGACGTATCCCGCGATTATTGAAGGAGACAACGTGTCGTTACTAGCATCGGTCAAATCTTTTGTGGCACACCAGGTGGGTCATGGGGAGGGACCGACTGGCGAACAGGCCGCGGATCCGTCAGGTGCCGCCCAGGAAGCCCTCGCCCTGCCCAATACGCATTTCTGGTCAGCTGACTACGCCACCACCACGCGCATGGATCCGGCCTCGGGACTGCTCTCGGCCACCACCGCCGGCATGGGACCGGTGCCTGACGACATGACCGTCTATGACATATACGCTGATCGGGCCCGCCGGACCCCCGACCAGCCGGTCCTGCACTTTGTGGAAAACGGCAGCTGGACCTACCGGACCGGCCGAGAGATCCTGCACGACATCAGGACCACCGCCAAGGGCTTCATGCACTACGGGCTGAAGAAGGGCGATGCCGTGGCCTTCATGTGCAGGACCAGCTATGAGTGGGACATCGTGGATGCCGCGGTCCTGTCCATCGGCGGGATCATCGCCACCATCTACGACACCGATTCGGCCGAACAGATCCGATTCATCGTCAACAACTCCGACGCCAGGCTGCTGGTGGTGCAGACCACCGAGATGCGCGCCAAGGCCGAGGGGGCCGATAAGGACTGCCCCACCCTGGAGCGGATCGCCTGCCTGGAGTCCGGAGCCCTGCAGGAGCTGCAGGCCTACGGGGAGTCGGTCAGCGACGCCGAACTCGACGAGCGGATCAACTCCATCCGCAAGACCGACCTCTGCTCCATCGTCTACACCTCCGGTTCCACAGCGGCGCCCAAGGGCGTGGAGATGACCCATGAGCATTACTGCCAGCTGGCCAGGAACCTGAACGCCTTCATCCCCAATCTGACCCACGACCCGGATGGATCCATCCTGCTCTTCCTGCCCCAGGCCCACACATTCGCCCGGGCCATCAGCTACGGGGTCGTCTACGGGACCATGCAGGTGTACATCTCCTCCGGGCTGGCCACCCTGCTGTCCGACCTGCAGGAGTCCAAGCCCACGGTCATCATCGGCGTGCCCAGGGTCTTCGAGAAGGTCTACAACGCCGCATCCCAGAAGGCCGGGCATGGCATCAAGGGCAGGATCTTCAACGGGGCGGCCCGGGCGGCACGCACCTACATGGAGGACATCTCCCGCAAGGGCTGGCCGACCAAGCGCAGCGCCCTGCGGCGAGCCATCTATGACCCGCTGGTCTACGCTTCCCTGCGCCAGGTCCTAGGCGGACGGGCCAAGTGGATCGTCTCCGGAGGCGCTCCCCTGGATCCTGAACTGTTGGGGTTCTTCCGTGGCGCCAATGTTCCGGTCTATGAGGGCTACGGCCTGACCGAGACCACCGCACCCTGCGCCTTCAACCCCCTGGGCACCCCCTACCACCGGGGCTCAGTGGGCATCCCCTTCCCGGGATTCACCATCCGCATCGCCTCGGACGGCGAGGTGCAAATCAAGGGCGTCTGCGTATTCCACCGCTACCACAAGAATGAGGAGGCCACTCGTGCATCCTTCACCGAGGACGGCTGGTACGCCACAGGCGACCTGGGCCGGCTCTCCCGCGACGGGTTCCTCTTCCTGACCGGGCGAAAGAAGGATCTGATCATCACAGCTGGCGGCAAGAACGTCTCCCCCAGGCCCATCGAGGAGGTCATCGAGCGCTCCGAGATCGTCTCCCAGGCCCTGGTTCTGGGCGACAAGCGTCCCTTCATCTCGGCCTTGGTCACCCTGAACGAGTCCACCCTGCGGCCCTGGCTGGCCTCCAAGGGGCTGGATCGCAACATGTCCCTGCAGGAGGCGGCCCAGAACGCCGTGGTCCGGGCCGAGGTCCAGGAGTATGTGGACCGGGCCAACGAGGGCGTCTCCCGGGCCGAGTCAGTGCGCAAGTTCATCATCCTGCCCGAGGAGTTCACCCAGGACAACGGGCTGATGACGCCATCCATGAAGGTGATCCGGCCCAAGGTCATCGAGCGCTACGCCGACCTTCTGAACACCCGGATGTACACAGCCAAGCGCACCCCGGCACCGCGCCGCTGAGTAGGATCAGAACCCCAGGCGCTCCAGCTGCTTGGGGTCGGTCTGCCAGTTGCGGGCCACCTTGACATGCAGATCCAGCCGGACCTTGCGACCCATGGTCCGGTTGACGGCGGTGCGCAGCTTCTTTTTCACCCGCACCAGGTGCTCGGCCCCCCGTCCAATGACGATGGGCTTCTGGGAGTCGCGCTCTACATAAATGCCGATGTGAACAGTGTCGCGCCCGCCCTGAGGATCCGGATCGATGGACTCCACGCGGACGGCCAGGGAGTGGGGCAACTCGTCGTTGAGCTCCTCCAGGTAGGCTCCGCGGACCAGTTCGGCGATCATGTCCTCGGGACGTTCCTCGGTCAGCTGGTCGTCAGGGTAGAGCTGAGGGCCCTCGGGCATGGCATCCATCAACACCTGGGCCACCTCGTCCACGTTGTCAGCTTCCAAGGCGCTGACCGGAACAATCTGGGAGAAGTCGGCGAAGGCGCCTATCTCCAGGAGCTTGTCCACCAATTGACCCTTGCTCAGCTGGTCAATCTTGGTCACCACGGCAATCAAAGGCTTTCGCCAGATCCACTTGCCGTCCTTGTCCTTCCGGGCAAAATCGGACCGCAGCCGGCTCAGAATGCGGCGATCGCCGGGGCCAATGGCCTGGTCGGCAGGCAGCAGGAATGCAATGGCATCCACATCGGACAGGGAGGCCTCCACAACGTCGTTGAGCCGCTGGCCCAACAGGGTGCGCGGACGGTGGATGCCCGGTGTATCCACCAGGACCACCTGGGCCTCGGGACGGGTCATGATCCCCCGGATAGCCTTGCGGGTGGTCTCCGGCCGGGAGGAAGCTATGGCGATGGGTCGGCCAACCAGGGCGTTCATAAGGGTGGACTTGCCCACATTGGGTCGGCCCACTACTGCCACGAACCCCGATCGGTGGGCCGGCGCCTGGGCATCGCTCTGTTCTTCCTTGGTCATGAATTCTCCTGACTGTCCTGCTCGGGTTGATCCCCGTCGGCCTGTTCTTCTTCTTGTTCTGCACCGTCCTCCAGGGCGATGCTTGATCCGTTGGCTGGCTCGACCACGATGGTGGCGATCTTCTTGCGGCGGCCGACCGCCTCGCCTGCGGTCAGCCTGATTCCGCGTGTCACCGCCGATGCGCCCGAGACGGGCACTGAACCAAGCAGCTTGGTCAGCAGGCCATAGACTGTGTCCACATCGTCCTCGTCGATGGTGATCTCGTAGAGCTCCTCCAGGTCGGTGATGGGCGTGCGGACCGGCAGTTGCCAGGTGTGCGGGCCGATCTGTTTGGGCTCATCGTGCTGGACCCGGTCGTGCTCGTCCTCCAGCTCGCCCACGATCTGCTCAATGGCATCCTCTATGGTGACCAGACCGGCGATGCCCCCGTACTCGTCCACGACCACGGCCAGGTGGTGTCGGGAGCGCTGCATGTAGTGGAAGAGGTCGTCCACCGGCTTGGATTCAGGTACCAGAACCGGCCGGCGAATGATGGAGGCGACTGATCTGTCGCCCTTGCGGTTGAAGGCCAGGGCGCGGACCACGTCCTTCAAGTAGACGATGCCGACCAGGTCATCCACGTCGTCCCCTATAGCGGGAATGCGGGAGAATCCCGACCGGGAGAAGAGCTTCAGGGCCGAATCCAGGCTGGCATCCTTGGAGATGCAGATCATGTCGGTGCGGGGAACCATGATCTCGCGCGTCAGCGTGGTCGACAGGGTCAACACGTTCTTCAGCATCTCGGAGATCTCGGGATCGAAGGCGCCGGCCTCCACCAGTTGGTCGACCATGGCTCGACCCTGCTCGATCTGGATCTTCTCCAGCTCCTCGTCGTCGGAAAGGTCGCCGCGGTGGTTTTTGCGGGAGCGGGCTTCGGCCTGCCGCCGACGCTTGAAAGGCGTCAGAAGAACAGCCAGCCCGACCAGGCGAACATGCTTGAGCAGTGCCTCCATGGGCTGGCGGGAACGTCCATGAGGACCCAGGGTGACGGAGATGGCGGCCACCAGGACGGCCATGACCACTCCGCACAGCAGTTGCTCCCAGAGGGGCAGACCGCCAAGGGCAGCCATGCAGGCCACCAGGACACCGACCAGGATGTCGCAGATGATGCGTACGTAGGCGCAAGCGCTGCCCGTCACCTGACGCTGGGAGATCAGACTCTGGGCCCGATGAATGCGGTCGATCCGCTTCATCCTGGAGAACTGGCTGAGCTCCTGGTCGGTCTGCAGGCCCAAAATCAGATTGTTGAGACTGGATCGGGTCACCCTGTTGAGCGCCCCCTGGGCCTCGGCCAGAGCCAGGGAGAGCACGACCAGAGCGATGGCGGCCAGAGCCATGACCACCAGGGCGACTATGGCCCGGTCACTCATGGGATCTGCCTCTCCGGTGGGCACCACGGCCATACCGCTCATAGATCTCCAGAGCGTTGGTGGCCCCGGCCGGCAGCCCGGCCTCCGCAATGGGCCCCTGCCTCAGGGCCAGAAAGGTCAGCAGCAGCTGGCGTTGCAGACCGAACATCTGCTCCTCCTGCTCCCTGCTGGTGTGGTCGTAACCCAGCAGATGCAGGGTGCCGTGGATGGCCAGCAGCAGCATCTCCTCCATGGTGGAATGACCGGCTGCCAGGGCCTGCTGTGCCGCCACCCAAGGGCAGATGACAATGTCGCCCAGGATGCCCTCCTGCCGATGGTTCTCGTCGCCGGGGCGCAGCTCGTCCATGGGGAAGCTCATGACATCGGTTGGGCCGGCCAGGTTCATCCAGCGCTCGTGCAGCACCGCCATGGGCTCGGGGTCGTTGAAGATGATGGTCATGTCGGACTGGGTGCTCACCCGCATCTGGTCCAGCACCCATACTCCCAGGTCGGAGAAGGTCTTGGCATCGATCAGCCACTGGGTCTCGTTGGTCACTTCCACGCTCATGCCTGCTCCCGTCTCCGGCTGCGGGCTTGATCGGCACGGTCGTAGGCCCGGACAATCTGCCCGACCAGCCGATTGCGCACCACGTCGGCGGCCTGCAGGTGCACGAAGGCGATGTCGTCGATGCCGTGCAGCACCTGTTCGATGGTGGCCAGACCAGATGCAGGCCCGCCCAGATCCACCTGGGTGACGTCGCCGGTGATGACCATCTTGGTGTTGAAGCCCAGGCGGGTCAGGAACATCTTCATCTGCCTGCCGGTGGTGTTCTGCGCCTCATCCAGGATGACGAAGGCATCGTTCAGGGTTCGTCCGCGCATGTAGGCCAACGGGGCCACCTCAATGGTCTCATCTGCCAGAAGGCGGTGGAGCCGCGAGGTACCCAGCATGTCGGCCAGGGCATCGTAGAGGGGCCGCAGGTATGGGTCCACCTTCTCATTAAGGGTGCCGGGCAGAAAGCCCAAGCTCTCCCCCGCCTCCACGGCAGGCCTGGTCAGAATGATGCGCCCGATGCGTCCGGCCCGGAATTCCTGAACCGCCTTGGCCACTGCCAGATAGGTCTTGCCGGTGCCGGCCGGTCCGATGCCGAAGGTGATGGTATGCGTTTCAATGGCGGCCACGTAGGCGGACTGGCCAGCGGTCTTGGGCCTGATCGGGCCCTTGGAGGCCTGGGTCAGGGGGCGGCGACGAACTACGGCAGGGGCTGCCTGGCGGGGTTGGTCAATGCCTTCCAGGGCGTTATCTCCCTCCGAGTCTGCAACAGCTGTCTCATGATAATTGCGGTCTGCAGGAGCATTATCCACAAAAGTATCGCTTGTCGTATTGCGATCCTGAGATTCGTGACTTACATAGGTTTGGTCTGCCGTATTGCTGCCTATAATTTTCTGGTCTTCTGGACGGGAGTAATCGTTTGCATCGGCGGTCCCCAGACGGCGGTGATCCAGTATTCGCCCCACCTGATCGGCATCCACAGGGACCTGATCGGCGGTCTGCATGAGTTCGGTCAGTAGGTCCCGGATCTGGGCCGCCTGAACGTCGCCCTGCCGGTCCCGGGCCCGCAACATGATCTGGTTGCCCCGAACCAGGATGGACACTGCCGGGAAAGCGCGCTCGATCCTGTCGATGACTGCATCCTCCGGCCCCAGTACCTGAACCGGGTCGATCCCCTCCGGAATCTCCAGGGTTCGCGTAGTTACCGCCACGGATTCCCTTCCTGCACGATGACGATGGTGGACATGGGCCTCACTCGGGCAGCACCTGTCCGGTCAGGACGTGGGCGTGGACATGGAAGACCGATTGGCCGGCATCCTCCCCCGTGTTGAAGATCAGTCGGTAGGCTCCGTGGAAGTCCTGGTCGGCGATCTGCTGCGCCACCTGGACGATGTGGGCCAGGGTGTCAGGGTCGGCCTTGGCCAATTCGGCCACGGACGCGTAGTGATGCCGCGGGACGATCAGGACATGGACGGCGGCCTTGGGGTTGGCATCCTTGAAAGCGTAGACGGTCTCATCCTCATAGACCTTTTCGCTGGGGACCTCCCCTGCCACGATTCTGCAGAAAATGCAGTCCTCCTGCCGATCGTCATCGCTCATGACCACTCCTTATTCATTGCCGACATTGCTGTTTTCCATCTTATTGTCGAGGTTGTATATTGTGCGCGACTTCATGCGCTGGGCTCAGGGACTTCCGACTGCCAACGACCCAGCATGTCCGACAGCAGGGTCAAGGCCACTGGTCCGGCCAGGGCAGCCCGTAGGATGTTGCCCCCCAACCGAACCGCTAAGGCCCCCTCCCTCATCATGATCTGGACCTCCTGATCGGCAATCCCGCCCTCTGGGCCCACAACCACGGCGATCGACGAGTTCTCTGGCAGCTTGTCTACGCGCTTGCGAACCGCATCCAAGCCAAGGTCGGCATCCTGGTGCAGTACCAGGACCAGGCTTCCCTGATCGGTCGCCTTCCGGCACCAGGCGGCCAGACCATGGCTGTCCACCTTGCTCAGCAGCCGAGGACGGTAGGCCCTCCGGCTCTGCTCGGTGGCTGCATCCAAGGCGGCCTGCCAGTGCCGGTCGTTGCGGCCCGGCCGCCATTTGGCTATGGACCGATTAGCCTGCCAGGGCAGGACTTGATCGACTCCTATCTGGGTGGCCATATCAATAGCCTGCTCATCCCTGCCGCCCTTGGCCAAGGCCTGGACCAGAATCAATTCATTCTTGGGAGGTGCCTGCCGCCCTACAGCGGTGACCTCCACCAGGCCAGTCGAAGCATCCCTGACCTGGGCGCTGATGCGCAGTCCCTCTCCGTCTGAAAGTTCCAGCTGGTCCCCGTTCTTTAGCCTCATAGAGCCCAGAGCATGGCGACGGATGCGCTCGGGCAGGGTCAGGCGCCAGCCGGTATGGAGCTCATCGCTGGCCAGTGGGGAATCATCGTGGTCGGGATCCAGCAGGAAGAGGGGTGCAGTCATGGTGTTAGGCTACAGCCCGCAGCCGAAAAGCGCCCCTCATGACGACACGCTCCCCCAATCGCCCAGTGCGCAATGCCGCCTGAGATGCTATGATTATCTCCGTTGCGATTACGCACCTGTCCGGGTGGCGGAATGGTAGACGCGCTAGCTTGAGGTGCTAGTGCCTATATATATACAGGCGTACGGGTTCAACTCCCGTTCCGGACACTTTTTATCCAAATTAAAGCCTCTATAGTGAAAGAGCATCATCCTACTACTTCGCCTTCCAGAATTGTGCCGGTACGTTCTTCACGAAAGTGTGGTTGATGACCCTCCCTATGGCATCAAATATGTACGCATAAACGTCCTAGATGATGGGCCGCAGAAGCGTACACGAACTGAGGTTGCATTACCTTGACATCGGCTCCGCTGCCTGCTACCGGGTTCACTGCCGTATGACGCAGGTCATGAACCGACGTCCCTAGGTATCCCGAAGGCATCCGAGACAGTGGAAAAACAGTTGTCGCCCTTTGTCGGAGAGCTGACATGGCACATTTAACCATATTTAAGGCTTCCGGTGAACAATAGCCCATCCTCGATATACCTACGATGAGAGTCTTAATATGGTCGTCGAGACTTAGAGAAATATAACACACCGCACCTCTCCCCCATCTTGGGAGTTCCCACAACCTTGGACACTATCTGAGTGGCTGACCTGCCAACCTTCACAATATACCGGCTGACAATCCCTGATTCACCCTCGTCTTATCCCCGATGTTTAATAGGTCGAAAACCTAACAGGCTTCACCAGCTTTCTCACAAAGTATCGGGAGAGACCGGCCACTATTGACGTGGGTGCACGGCCGTCGAATTCTTTACACTAACATGAGAAGCGGGCTGGCTTCACTCCTATTACGCACCACAAGCCTAGTATTCACATCAATCCACACAGCAGCAATGGCGGCATAGACTGGTGATTAACAAATCAAGAACGGCCCATGCAATCAGCTTTCCACACAAAAGCACAAACCCAATCCTCGCCGCTCGCAATCAAGAAAAGCAACACATTCAATATATGGAAAAGGAGAATTATGCCACATAGGAAAAGTCCGAACCACGTAGTATAAAGAATATACCATGTGTGTGTGTAGAATTGTTAGAGCGTAGTAGAATAAACGGAGAATTGTGGTGACTCTGATTTAGTCGCGAATACACACAGCCTTCTTGATCACGATCAGGTCTACCGGGGTGACGATAACGGATCAAAACCCTTTCAGTTTCCGCGATGTGCTAAAGGCAGATATGAACCCTCATGGTCCAAAGACTGTTCAGACTGATCCTATTTACAAAATAAGGCCATTTATCCGCGAGGAATTGGATTATTACACACGCATGATCAACCCACAACTATTGAAGAGTTTGAAAAATTTCATGCCTCGCAGTCTCATTCCACCTTAAAACGATGTATCGCAAACTCACGGCACAATTAACTAATAAGAACGAATCAACTAATATTCATGTTCCTCGTGATTTCCTTCAAATAATGATTGATGTACCATTGATACTCCGCAATCCCCTCCACAGCGGTCGATAATTCAATCAGACACTGCTGTATATCCTTCCTTTGTGCAGCGTTCTGAGCATCCTTTGCGGCATCCCAAGGTTCTTTCTGCATATCCCGCTTCCCTTCTTTTGGTAGATATTCTCAGTATCATGCACAGCACAGACGAAAGGACTCTAATGGAAGAAAATGAATAAGGGGTTACTAAAAACTTGCGAAAACAATTGGACCTTTTGGTCTGTCTCAAAATAGAGATATCGAAAGACTTTCACGAACAAATAATGAACGAAGTTCTGTCAGAAAGCCTCTTAACGACTTAGCCAATAGAACAGTAAAAGTTCTTGACAGCCGTCAGGATCCTATCGGCGGAAAAACCTGCGCTGCAGTCATCAAGAGACTGGGGGTCTCGACTATGAAACCTATCGCCAGATCCCGGAATATCTTACGCACACCGTTCCACTTGTCCTTCTTCTTTCCGGAGGTTTTCTCAATTGCTATATTCAAAGACTCTCGTAATCGGGTGAAAGCTTTCTCCAAGACAAAATCACCAGTTATTGAATATTCATCTAAAGCAATTTCCGTCTCGTGCATTAGACGGTTGATATACAGCGCCAAGCCGGTAGGCAAATCATCACTCACTTCGCCTAGGATCTTTCTGGCCTGTTTAATCAAATCGGCGATCGTCTCTCTTTGTGTTTCAGTAAATCGCAAAGATGATTCCTCCATACGATCGCTTAAAACCTTTAGACCCAGAAGATCACCGGAGAGTAATTCATCCTGAGTTTTTGATCCCCTGGACGCCGACCAATCCAACTCATACCCTCCGAAAGGTTTGAGAGCAGACTTTTTGATACGAGACATGCAATCGTCGTAGAGTGCTGTATCTTCACCAAGCTCTTTCAGCGAATCTACAAAATCAATTACTTCTTGCACGGCAGCAACAATATCTGCAAACCGATACCCGGATACCTCTGCTCTTGTTGCCCATTCAGTTTCAAAAAAATCCAATAAGTATTCAGCAGCGTTCATTGATTCTTATCCTTTGATGAAAGCCATACCCGACATATGGCTTAGCACTCCGTCATGTGAAAACGTCGGGGTGAACTTTCTCCTCGCCCCCTATCATCACCTTTCATAAAGCAAGGACCCAATTGCAACTGAAGGCAAACGACTGGAGACATGGGAAAATTCAATTTCAATAAATATACTACACCTGATTGACAAACGCACCATTCTGGTGTCTGGACAATCCATTCGCCGACGCAAGAGCCATGTTCTGAAAAAAGGTCTGAGACAAGGATGCGACCCAGTTTATATCATACTTGATCGGCTATTCCTATGGCTTTCGTAGGCGATACCGTAGCAGTGTTGTATCGCTGCTTGCCGACTTGCACCGCGGCTGTATTGAGCCCGTCCACCTGCCCGTACATTCAGAGAAAGGGACACTGGTACAGTATATGGGTTGTAGGCCCTTGCTATAGAGCAGCGTACAATGCACACCTCTAGGCAGCGCTTGAGATGTCCTCGTACCTGGAACTGAATGTAACGCACTGGTCTGGTGTCGCTCCCGGGAACAACCTGCATGAGTATTTCGAACTCGGCGAATCGGTCCGCTACGACCCCGCACAGGTTCGCAGGTATCAACCGCAGAATGAAATACAGGTCATACATGAGCAAGACTGAAACCTAGAAGCGATAATTTATTGATCCGACGCACATTAGGACTCTACCGTTCAGAAGCCATGTTCCCCGTGTCAGGGTTACAACCGTGACGAGGTCGATACGTTCCTCGACCAGATATAGGACCACCATCCGCTCCCTTACCATAACTGTGCACTTCTAGGATGCGCCAGTTGTGACGAGTGACGTCTAATCGCAGAGGACGTGGTTGTGAATAACGTGGCTGAACCGACTGCATTACAAACACTACAGGAGGCATGTATAAGCGACCAAGTACGGAGGGCCTTGAGGAAGAAGTAATTCATGTTCTTCTGCCGTTCCTAATCTTTCTGTGTAATTTTCAAGCCCAGAGATCGAATTGGAAATCACTCACGCTTGGTTTTCGGTTGCGCCGCCTATGCTGTTGTCAGAACAAGAGGGAGGAGCGGCAGGCGTGCTCAGGGTGAACATCGACTCCATAGATGATGACAGAATCGAGGCCTACACCAGGCTGACCGAGCCTCAGCTGCGCAATCGTCTGGAACCCGCCAAGGGCCTGTTCATCGCCGAGTCCCCCAAGGTCATCGCCCGCGCCCTGGATGCCGGGGTTGAGCCCATCTCCTTCCTGGTGGAAGAGCCCTGGCTGGAGGGAATGCGTTCCATGTTCGACCAGGTGGACGCAGCCTTTGGGCCCGACATTCCCGTCTATGTAGCCAGCCCCGCACAGCTCAAGACCATCACTGGCTACCGGCTTCATCGAGGAGCGCTGGCTGCCATGCGACGCTGGCCTTTGCCCACTGTGGAGCAGATCTGCCGCTCAGCAAGGCGAATAGCCGTCATGGAAAACATTGTTGATCACACCAACATCGGCGCCCTGATGCGTTCGGCGGCAGCCCTGCAGGTGGATGCAGTCCTGGTCACCCCATCCTGCTCCGATCCCCTGTATCGCAGGGCCGCACGGGTCTCCATGGGCACGGTCTTTCAGGTTCCTTGGACAAGAATCGGCGGCGACGATGTTCACGCCTGGCCCGACCAGGGCATGAAGCAGCTGCACGATCTGGGCTTCACTACAGCCGCCATGGCCCTGAACCGGAACGCCATCAGCCTGGATGAACTGACCGAACGTCTAGGACCCGGGCCCGACCAAATCGATCGCCTGGCCCTGATATTCGGAACCGAAGGCGACGGATTGAGCCACAGGACCATTGCCCGGGCGGACTTGACCGTGCGCATCCCCATGAGCCACGACGTGGACAGCCTGAACGTGGCCGCATCCAGCGCCGTGGCCTTCTACGCAACCAGACCCCCAGCATGCTAGCTAAGCCTTGCTATCTGACTAAGGGAGAGTCAGACAACCCTGACACAATCAGCTCTGCTGGGAGACAGCCTGCGAATCCTCATGAATGTAGTCGTCGGGATCGATAGTCCCCCGCCAGCGGCCGATGGCCTTGAGACCGTGGTACATGACCAGCGTAGCCACAGAGCCGATGGCGATACCGTTGAAGCTGACCCCGGCCACAGCGAAGGTGAAGTCCGCGATGCCCACGATCATGACGACGGCGCCCAGGGTCATGTTGACGGACTTGCCGAAGTCCACCTTGTTCTCCACCCAGATGCGGATGCCCAGCATGCCGATCATGCCGTAGAGCATGGTGGTGACCCCGCCTAGAACGCCGGTGGGGATGGTGTTGATGATGGCTCCGAACTTGGGGCAGAGGGAGAGCAGGAAGGCGAAGATGGCGGCACACCAGTAGGCGGCCGTGGAGTAGACCTTGGTGGCGGCCATGACGCCGATGTTCTCGGCGTAGGTGGTGGTGCCCGAGCCTCCGCCAAGCCCGGCCAGCGTGGTGCCCAGACCATCGGCCATCAGCGCGGTGCCGATCTGGTCATCATAATCGCGGCCGGTCATGAGCGCTACCGACTTTACGTGACCGATGTTTTCGGCCACAAGGACCAGCACCACGGGGATGAACATGGCCAAAACGGAGGGATCGGCTTGGGGGGTGTGGAAGTGAGGCAGACCGAACCAGGCGGCCTTCTCCACAGCCGCAAAGTCGACCTGACCCTGGGTGACCGCGAAGATGTAGCCGACGATGACTCCCAGAAGAATGTTGAGTCGGCCGATCAAGCCCTTGAAGAGCACGGCTATCAGCATGACGGCCACCAGGGTGACCAGTGCGGTCAGCGGGGCGGACTTGAAGTTCTTCCAGGCCGAGGGGGCCAGGTTGAAGCCGATGATGGCTACGATGGCACCGTTGACCACCGGGGGCATGATCATATCGATCCATCGTGAACCGGCGAAGTGGACGATCAAGCCGATCAAGAAGAGCAGGGCGCCGGTGACCATGATCCCGAAGGAGGCAACAGCCAGACCCTTGTGGGCTGTGGTCACAGCCAGGACGGGAGCGATGAAACCGAAGGAGCTGCCCAGGTAGGATGGCAGACGGTTGCGGTTGATCAGCAGGAAGAGGGCCGTGGACATGGCCGTGAAGAAGAGGGTGGTTGAGGGATCGAATCCGGTCAGAATGGGAACCAGGAAAGTGGAGCCGAACATGGCGATGACATGCTGGGCACCGATGCCAGCCGTACGTGGCCATGTGAGTCGCTCGTCGGGTTCCACAACCTCGCCCGGAGCCAATGTTTTCCCGTCGCCGTGCAGTTTCCAGCCCATGGACAATGCCATTTCACTGTGCTTTCTCTCATGCGCCGTGCCGGTCACGGCGGACCGGAAACATCAGTATATTCGCATGGGAGGACCCGGGTCGGTCTACCGGGCGGATACCCTTACTGATAGGTGGGCATGTTTTCGAAGTTGAAGCCGATGGCGGCCAGCTGCTCACGACCCTCAGGAGTGATCATGTCCAGGGTCCAACGCGGCGACCAGGTCCAGTCGATGCGGAACTCCTCGACCAGGCCCGCCAAGACGCTGGCGCATTGGTCCTCGATCAAGTCGGTCAGCGGGCAGGCCGGCGTGGTCAGGGTCATGGTGATGATGGCCCGTCCCAGTTCATCGATTTCGATGCCATAGACCAATCCCAGATCGACCACGTCAATGCCCAGCTCGGGATCGATGACCTGGTGCAGGGCCTCCCTGACATCCTCAGCAGTGGCCCGGCCGATGTCGTCGACGGCCTTGAGAGGGATGGCCTCCTCAGCGGCGGCCTCAGCATCAGCGGCATTCTGGTCCGCGGTCTTCCCACCATTGGCGGCCGAGGCACTAGTCGAAGATTCATCATTCGAACCCTGAACCGCCGCTGAACTTTCAGCGGAAGCGCCAGGGGCATCTTGGTCGGCAGGCTGATCGTCGGACTTAGCCGAATCGGACTTCTTGTCAGCCTGGCCATCGACCTGACGCATGGAACCACCTTCGGCCGACTTCAGCACCGTTTCCGCGCCCAGGGGATTGCTGGCCAAGGCCTGTGCCGTGCCGGGATCGCTGATGGCCCTGCCCACCGAGGCCAGGATGGAGTCCTGGGGCTCGGGTACCAGATTCGTATTGCCGCTCATGCCTGCTCCTCCTTCTCACCTTTGTCGCCCTCTCGCCCAGCCGACAGGGCCTGGGCCACCGAGGCCTTCATGCCCTCCCAGCCCAGCAGGGCGCACTTGATTCGCATAGGATACTTGGACACGCCCTGGAAGACCATGGCATCACCGAGAGCGTCCTGCTTCTTCTCGTCCTCGATTCCGGCTCCGCGCGATTCCATAAGCTGGCGGAAGTCTGCAGCCAGATCCATGGCATGGTCAACGGTCTGCCCCTGGACCAGATCCACCATGATGGACAGGCTGGCTTGGCTGATTGAACAACCCGAACCCTGCCAGACGATCCGCTGGATGAGGTCGGGACCGCCCTGCTCGCCGGGCGCCACCTCCACATGAATGGTGGCCTGATCCCCGCAGGTGGGATTGAACTGGTGGGACTCGGCAGCCAGGCAGGCCTCGTGCTCCACTCTGATGGTCACGCCGTCGCCATCAGGGTCTTCTCCCCCATCAGCCTGATCCCCTACACGCCCGTGAGGATCCCGGGCTGCGTCCAGGATCACCTCCTGGTACATCTGCTCCAGTTCTTCGTCATCCATCCCGAAATCCGCCATGTCCTCAAACCTACCAGTATGTCTTTGCCAAATCCGTCTATGCGCTGCCGGTGAAGACCCTCAGACCACCCGGAAAAACTTGCGAACCCCGGCGACGGCATCCAGCAGGGCATCCGTGTCGGCCACAGTGTTGTACACGCCGGTCGAAGCCCGGTTGGAGGCCATCAGGCCAAAGTGCCGATGGACCGGCTGAGCGCAGTGGTGTCCTACGCGGATGGCAATGCCGCGCGAATCCACATACTGGCCTACGTCATGGGGATGGACCCCTTGAACGTCGAAGGCGACCGTGCCGATCCGGTCCTCGGGAGTGGTCGGCCCCAGGATGCGTACCCCGTCCAACTCCCCCAGCCTCAGCAGACCTGCAGTGATGGCCTTCTCGTGTTCGGCCACGTTCTCCATGCCCAGATCCATCAGCCAATCGGCAGCTACGCCAGCGCCGATCATCTGGGCCACCGGCTGGGTGCCGGCCTCGAACCGGGCCGGAGGATCCATATAGCTGGCTGGGCGGTCCAGATAGGCCAGCTCCACCATGGATCCGCCGAATGAAGCCGGAGGCAGGGCTTCCAGCAACTCACGGCGGCCGTAGAGGAAGCCCACGCCGGTCGGGCCATACATCTTGTGAGCACTCCAGGCAGCGAAGTCCACATCCATGGCATGCAGGTCCACAGGCAGGTGAGGCACCGATTGGCAAACGTCCAGCACCACCAAGGCACCCACCTGGTGGGCACGGCGGACGATGGGCTTGATGTCAGTGATGGCGCCGGTCACATTGCTGACGTGGGTAATGGCGACCACCTTGGTCCGCTCGGTGATGACCTGGTCAGCGGTATCGGCCAGAACACGACCCTCCGGATCCAGATCGAAGTATTTGAGCACTGCTCCGGTCCGGTAGCAGAGCTCCTGGAAGGGCAGGAGGACCGAGTGGTGCTCGGCCTTGCTGACCACGACTTCATCCCCCGGCTTCAGGGCGAATCGACGTGCCGCCTTGCCTCCACGACCCAGGCTGGCGTTGCCGAAAGCGGTGGCCAGCAGGTTCAGAGCCGCTGTGGCCCCGGCGGTGACGACAATCTCCTCGCCGCCCTCCTGGCCTTCTGCGCCTACCAGGGCGGCCACGCGGGAGCGGGCATGCTCGAAGGCCATGGTGCTGCGGGCGGCCAATTCGTGCGCGCCCCGATGCACCCCGGCGTTGTCCTTCAGGTAGAAGTCCCGAACGGCATCGATGACCGCCAGGGGCTTCTGAGCCGTTGCGGCCGAATCCAGATAGACCAAGGGGTGGCCATGCACCTGCTGGTCCAGAATCGGAAACTGCTGCCGAATGCTGTCATCGATGACCATTGCGGACCTCTTCTCTTATCCTCAGGCCAGGGCTGATTCCGAGTCGGCGCCCTCGGGCAGATACTGGTCGTACCCGGTCTCCTCCAGAGTGTCGGCCAGCTCGGGGCCGCCGGTCTTCACAAAGCGGCCGTCGGCGAAGACATGGACGATATCAGGCTTGATGTACTTGAGGATCCTGGTGTAGTGGGTGACCATGAGCACGCCCATGCCGGTGTTCTCCTTGGCCCTGTTGACTCCTTCGGAAACGATCCGCAAGGCGTCCACGTCCAGACCGGAGTCGGTTTCGTCCAGGATGGCGAACTTGGGCTTGAGCAGCTCCAGCTGCAGAACCTCGGCCCGCTTCTTCTCGCCTCCCGAGAAGCCCTCGTTGACCGAGCGCCGGGCGAACTTGGAATCCATGCGCAGCCGCTTCATGGCATCGTTCAGGTCCTTGGTCCACTGGCGGATGGCCGGGGCCTTGCCGTCGACCTCGGTCTTGGCAGTACGCAGGAAGTTGGTCATGGACACGCCCGGCACCTCGACCGGGTACTGCATGGCCAGGAAGAGCCCGGCCTTGGCCCGCTCGTCCGGGGTCATCTTGAGCAGATCCTTCCCATCCAGCAGGGCCTGGCCGGAATCCACCTCATACTTGGGATGGCCGGCCAATGTGTAGGCCAGGGTGGACTTGCCCGACCCGTTGGGCCCCATGATGGCGTGGGTCTCGCCGGAGTTGACGGTCAGCGTGGCCCCCTTGAGGATCTGCTTGCGACCCTCCTTGGTCTCCACTGAGACGTGCAGATCCTTGATTTCCAATGTGGACATGTCAGTTCTCCTCCAAAACGTGCTGCATCTCTTGATCCTCGCCGGCCGCCAGCCTGCGGTCGATGACCCCCATCAGGTGCCCGGAGACGCTGGGGACGTCGATCTCCTCCACCAGTTCGCCGAAGAAGCCTCGAACCACCAGCTTGCGGGCCTCCTGCTCGGGGATGCCGCGGGACTGCAGGTAGAAGAGCTCCTCGTCGTCGAAGCGGCCGACCGAACTGGCATGGCCTGCCCCGATGATGTCGCCATTCTCGATCTCCAGGTTGGGCTCGGAGTCGGCGATGGCCCCGGGGGTGAGCACCAGGTTTCGGTTGAGCTCGTAGGAGTCGGTTCCAGGCGCGGTGGGCTGAATGAGCGCGTTGCCCACCCAGGTGGTGTGTGCGCCTATTCCGTCCAGGGCCCCCTTGTAGACCACACGGGACTTGCAGTTGGGATGGTTGTGCACCACCATGGTCCGGTGCTCCATGTGCTGGCCGGGATCGACGAAGTAGATGCCCAGCATGTTCAGGTCGCCCTGCTCGCCGCCGAAGTCCTGGTCCATGCGCAGCCGCACGACATCACCGCCCAGACTGACCACCGAGTGACGCAGGGAGGCCTCGGCTCCCAGGTGGATGCGGTGGTTGCCTACATGCTTGCTGCCCTTGTCCCACTCCTGGATGAAGGTGGTCGACATCTGCGAATTGTCACCGATGTCGATTTCAACCCCCTCGGCCAGACGTGCCTGGCCCTGGTGTTCGACCACCAGATCGGCCTTGGTGCCCGCTTCGGCCTTGATGACCAGGTGGAAGGCATCCAGTTCGGGGCCGCCGCCGTTGACACGGACCAGCACAGGCTGATCCAGGGTGCCCCTGAGGTTGACCACAGTCGCCTGCTTGCCGCTGGCCCACTCCACAGCGGCCGCTCGGTCGCTGGGCTTGAGGACGGTGCCGCAGGGGGCCTGATCCATGGGAACCTGGCTGAAGCTGACCTGATCTGCCGGCGGTTCAGACCCGTCGATCATGGTGACTGAGACCTTGGTCAGGCCGCTGGGCTGGAAGACGGTGAAGAACTCCTCCATCCGGTCGATGGGGGTGAACCGCCAGTCATCCTGCTTGCGGGTGGGCATGGGGAAGTCGTCAGGGTTGAAGGAGCGGGGCTCCTTGTCGGCGCTGGACGGCATGGTGGCCGGGAAAGCATAGGGATCCTTGGGATCCGCATGCGGAATGGTTATTTCGCTGTTTTGTGACATCAGCCTACCGAACCCTCCATCTGCAATTCGACCAAGCGGTTGAGCTCCAACGCGTACTCCATGGGCAGCTGCCGGGAGATGGGTTCTACGAACCCGCGCACGATCATGCCCATGGCCTCCTTCTCCTCCAGGCCACGGCTCATCAGGTAGAAGAGCTGGTCCTCGGAAACCTTGGAGACGGTGGCCTCGTGGGCCATGGAGACGTCGTCCTCGCGGACGTCCACGTGCGGGTAGGTGTCCGAGCGGGAGTAGTCGTCCACCAGCAGGGCGTCGCAGACCACCGAGGAGGAGGACTTCTCGGCTCCCTTGATGATCTTGACCAGGCCCCGGTATGCGGCCCTTCCCCCGTTGCGGGAGATCGACTTGGAGACGATGGTGGAGGAGGTGTGGGGTGCCAGGTGGATCATCTTGGCGCCCGTGTCCTGATACTGGCCCTTGCCGGCGAAGCCCAGGGAGAGGGTCTCGGCCTTGGCGTAGGGCTCAGCCAGGATGCAGGCCGGGTACTTCATGGTCGCCTTGGACCCGATGTTGCCGTCAACCCACTCCATGGTGCCGCCCTCGCGCACATATGCACGCTGGGTGACCAGGTTGTAAACGTTGTTGGACCAGTTCTGGACCGTGGTATAGCGCACGCGGGCGTGGGGCTCGACCACAATCTCAACGTTGGCCGCATGCAGGGAGTCGGTGGAGTAGATGGGGGCCGTGCAGCCCTCCACGTAATGGACGTAGGAGCCCTCGTCGGCGATGATCAGCGTGCGCTCGAACTGGCCCATGTTGGGCGTGTTGATGCGGAAGTAGGCCTGCAGGGGGATGTCCACATGGACGCCCTTGGGCACGTATACGAAGGAGCCGCCCGACCAGGCCGCCGTGTTCAGGGCGGCGAACTTGTTGTCGTCCGGAGGGATGACCGTGGCGAAGTACTTGCGGAAGAGGTCCGGGTACTCTTTCAGGGCCGTGTCCGTATCCAGAAAGATGACCCCCTGTTTGCGCAGATCGTCGCGGATGGAGTTGTAAATGACCTCGGACTCATACTGGGCGGCCACGCCGGAGACCAGCCGCTTCTTCTCGGCCTCGGGGATGCCCAGCCGGTCATAGGTGGTGCGGATGTCGTCGGGCAGGTCCTTCCAGTCCTTGGCCTGCTCCTTCAAAGGCTTGACATAGTACTTGAAGTCGTCGGCATCGAACCCGCTCAAATCCACGCCCCACTTGGGCATGGGCTTCTCCATGAAGGCCCGATAGCCCTTGAGACGCATCTGCAGCATCCAGTCAGGCTCGCCCTTGTCGGCCGAGATGGCCCGGACCACGTCCTCATCGATGCCCTTGTGGGCGTTGCGCCCGGCATCGTCGGAGTCGTGCCAGCCATAGGTATAGTCGCCGAACTCGGAGATGATCTGGTCGTCTTTTTTGATTTTCTCTTCATTGACGCGGAAGCGGTCGGCCACATACTGGCTCATTTCCACATCCCGCGATGTGTCTGTCCGCTGCGAGGTGCTGTCCACGAGCTGAGACCTCCTAACACACGCACGGCCGCCATATGCGGCCGATCACACCTTTACAGAATAACCAGGACAGTAGTAAACCGCCAGACCTGGGCTTACGCTCTCTAAGGAATCCAGCCGACCCTCTTGACAAAGGGACAGCGGCAGCAAAGAACCTTACCATGCCATAGCCTCGGGAGAGAGAGTTTCCGAGACGCCCTTAACCATGCAGCCCACCACACCCGCTAGTGGGCCGATAGAGCTACGTTCGACAACCAAATTCCTGGATGCAAGCGGCCTAGTGAGCCCGTAAACACTGGTACGGATCTGTGTAAGCAGCTCATCGCAGCTGTCAACCAATAGCCCGGAGACAATGACGCGTCGGGGATTAAGAATATTGCACACGTAGGCTATTGCCTGGCCCACGGAAGAGCCAGCTGCGACAACTAATTCATGGGCAATCGCATCACCGGATCGCAAGCAATCGATAAGATCCTCCACACTCTCAATACGCTGCTGCGGTCCGCAGGAGTTGTATGCTTCGATAATAGCCGGTACTGCTGCGTTGGCCTCCAGACAGCCGGTCATACCACACCGACAGGGGCGTGTATTGTTCGGATCAAAGCAAGTATGCCCTATTTCTCCAGCAGAGCCATCATAGCCGTGTAGGATTCGATCACGAGCACAGATAATGCCGGCACCAATGCCGGTGGCGATCTTTACTGCGACAATAGGTCGTTCGTTTCCGGGCAACACCGCCGCCTCACCCAGTGCTCGGACGTTGACATCGTTGTCTAAGCTGACCGAACAGCCCATGATGGTACTCATCTTCTTCTGAGCGTTGTACATATCCCAGGCCGGCATGATTGGCGGACGGAAAAATCGACGAATTTTGTTGTCGATGCGGCCAGGGAAGGCGAGCGCGCAATGGCACAGATGGGCACCTGGCCGCAACTCCTGAGCCATTGATTTCATATCCAACCCAACCTGCTCCAGCAACTCGTCGGGTTCATGCTCGCTAAGTTTGATGTGCATTCTGCGGTAACCGAGCAAACGTAGATTCATATCAGCAATAGCAATGATGGTATGTTCGGCACCGATGTCCCCAATAGCCAGCAGCCCAAGGTCGGCGCTAATCACCAACCTGCTGGCCGGCCTGCCTCGTTTTGCTGCTATGACACCTTCAGAGGCGACAATCCCCTTTCTTTCCAGATATTCGACCCTAGACGACACCGTGGTTCGTGATAATCCAGTTAATCTGCCTAAAGATGCCTTGTTATCCGCTTGGCCGGAAGCAATCAGTTTGCAAATTACCGAGAGTGTGATGTCTGGATCTTCCAAAGGCAATGGTTGCGCGGGATATAGGTGAATTGGAGGCAAGTCATTACCTTTGGAAATAGTCTGCTCTCTCTTTTTTAACATATTTCTACCTTTTTTATACATATATATGTCGTTGTTGACTGTATATCGCCATCCTACTCTGAAAGCACTTGGTACTGACCGGACCGAGTCTCACACGTTCGAATCAGGAGGAAAACAGTGTCGTCGCCTCATTTTGCGGTCTCTTTAATGTGTATGGACCTGGCACATGCTGCTGAACAAATTGGCATCTTAAATCAGCATGCCTATTCGTTCCATTGTGACGTAATGGATGGCCACTTCGCCCCCAACCTGGCTTTGAGCCCGGACTGGATCAAAGCGATCGCCCCGTATAGTCAGGTTCGCAAAGAGGTCCATCTTATGGCTGATGACGTAGACCGTTGGCTCAAACCATTGGCCGATGCCGACGTAGACCTCATCTCACCACATTTGGAAGCTATTCGAAATGAAGGCTTCAGAGTTATGGACCGCATCAGATCCCTAGGGTGTGGCACCGGGCTCGTCCTGAACCCCTTGACCCCTTTTGAAACGGCCATACCCATCCTGCCGCGAATAGACCTCTTAACCTTCATGAGCATCGACACCGGTTTCGCCGGTCAGCCTTTTATAGACGAGGTATTACCCAAGATTGAGGCAGCAGCTGTCTTCCGCGAACGCGAAGGGCTGCACTACGAAATACAGGTTGATGGGCATTGCTATGCCGACACTTTTCGCCGAGTAGTTGACAGCGGCGCAGACACGCTCATCCTTGGCAACGCTGGATTGTTCTCCCTGTCAGATGACCTTGAGCAGGCATGGAAATGCATGGAGCACAACTTCTCCGAAGCGATGGAAGCAGGGCAGCGATGATAGATCACAATTCGGTCATCCTTGGTGTCGACTGCGGAGGCACAAACCTTCGTGTCGGCCTAGTCGGATCCGATTACCGAGTGTCGAATACCCGAGTGTATGAAAGCCAAAGGATCCTGGTCGGTGACTCTCCCATGGATCGACTGGCTGACCTGCTTGAACGTTATCTGTCAGAGTGCCTCACAGATGGCCAAGAGCTCATCGCAGTCTCAACTGGATTTCCATCCATGGTCGCTGCTGACCGCAAAACCATCATCCGAACCACCTTCGCCCCTGCACTCAACGATATTGATGTCACTCAGGTCCTCAGCCGTTTCCATGTTCCCGTATACGCCGAAAAAGACGTCAATCTCTTGCTCCGCTACGATGGCTGGCGACTGAATCTGCGACCACAAGGAGTGTGGCTTGGCGTGTATGTCGGCACGGGTCTGGGTTGTTCTTTGGCAGTGGACGGAAAGATCCTAGAAGGCGTACATGGCGTCACCGGTGAACTCGGTCACATTCCGGTAGGAACCGGATTGCGCTGCGGCTGCGGAAATGAGGGCTGCGTAGAAACCAAGACTGCCGGCAATGCCCTGGTCCGCGAGCTGAAAGCCAGGTATGGCTCTGACGAACCGATCAGGGATACTTTTCTGCGCCACACTCAAGAACCCTTTATCGACGAGTGGCTAGAATATCTGGCTATCGCTATGGCAACGGCCATCAACTTACTCGATCCTGCCGCAGTTATCGTCGCTGGCGGCGTTCCACAGATGGCAGGCTTTCCCAAAGAACGACTGCTGGAGAAAATCCACAGAATGGCCCGTAAGCCAGTCCCGGATAGCGACCTTTCGTTGATGTATCCCTCTGTCAACCCAGAAGATGGCATCATCGGAGCCGCAATGTATGCGGCTGAGCGGGCAGGCAATCCGCGTGTACGATCCACGTCGGCTGTAGCACTTTCATGAATGATTAATCACTCAAGACAAGCACACAAGGAGGTTGTTTTGTCTAAAATCACATTCAATATGAATTTCGAGAAGCATGTGCCGAAATCGGGACTGCCAATATCAGCGCAGCGCAAGGCATGGTTCAAAGAATTCATGAAACCCTACGTCAGCGTGGTATTGATATACAGCGCCGTCTATCTGATCCGCGACAACTTCAAAGCTGCCCAACCTCTGCTTAAGCAGCAGATGGGCATGACTACCGAGCAACTAGGCCTCATAGGCTTTGCGTTCTCCTTGGCTTACGGGCTAGGAAAAATCATCGTCGGTTATCTGGTTACCGGCAAGGATGAAAAGAAGTCGGCCTCTATCATGCTGCTCGGGGCCTCCATCATCGTCTTCGCAGTAGGTGTCGTCCTGTCTGTCAACCGATCCCCAATGGGCTGGATCTTAGCTCTATGGGCCCTCAATGGAATATTCCAGTGCTCCTCGGGCCCCTGCTGCACCGGTACAATTGTCAATTGGACGACTAAGAAAAACTACGGCCGTTATTTCAGCATTTGGAGCACCTCTCACAATATCGGCGGAGGTCTTGCTGGTGTATTCTCACTGTGGTGTGCACAGACCTTCTTCGGTGGCCACGTCGCCGGAATGTTCATCGCCCCTGCCTTGGTAGCCGTAGTCATCGCGGTCTTCGGGTTTTTCTTTGGCAAGGATCGTCCAGAAGACCTGGGCTGGGAAACCACCGAAAAGATCTTCGGCGAGCCGCCGAGAGAAGAAGACACCACCTCCACCAACGACACGACCTGGCAGCTCTTCCGCAAGTATCTGCTAGGCAACCCCTGGATTTGGATACTGTGCTGCTCCGATGTGTTCGCATACATAGTGCGTGTGGGTATTGATAACTGGTCCTCCCTGCGTGTAACCGAGCAGCTACATTTCAGCACGCAAATTGGAGCACAGGCCATCTTTTACTTCGGCATGGGTTCGTTGATAGGCTCTGTCATTTGGGGAATGCTCTCCGATTTGCTCGGTGGGCGTCCCGCTATGATGTCATTAATCTGCTTGGTAATCACCCCTATTCCCCTGGCCTTCTACCAGTTCAGCACCACACCCATGATGATGCTCGTAGCGATCTTCCTGCTCGGCATCTTCGTCTTTGGTCCTCAGGTACTCATCTCCATCTCGATCCTGACACAGGTTCCGAGAAAGGCCGCAGCTCTGGCAGGCGGCATGCTCGGTGCTTTCGCATACCTCCTCGGAGACTCCACTGCTAAGGTCCTGCTTGCACGCATCGCCGACTCCAAGGCAGCGGGCCTACACATCTTCGGCACCGTCCTGCATGGTTGGGGGGACACCTTCAGCGTGCTCTATGTGGCCATTTTTGGAGCAATCGTACTGCAGGCTCTGGTGACCATTCACGAAGAGAAGAAGATACGGCGAGCAAAGAAACTCGCAGAATTGGAGAAGTGATGAATTATAATCATACGACCCTCACAGGTGATGAAAGATCAGAACAACAAGTGACCATGTTCCTGACTCGGCACACCAAGACCACCGCTAATGCCATCGACCTGATACAAGGTTGGTCTGATTTCCCTCTGACACAGGAAGGCATTGAGATCGCCCGTCAATTCGGAAGAGGTCTGCAAGGCACTAGATTCGCAGCGGCCTACTGTGGCACATTGACCCGTCACTACGAAACCGCTCGCATAGCGCTGGACAACTCGGGAAACGACAATGTCGA
The DNA here is from genome assembly GCF_052606235.1 of Bifidobacterium sp. ESL0820. Classification (NCBI taxonomy): domain Bacteria; kingdom Bacillati; phylum Actinomycetota; class Actinomycetes; order Bifidobacteriales; family Bifidobacteriaceae; genus Bifidobacterium; species Bifidobacterium sp. ESL0820. The sequence continues at coordinate 442,505 of NZ_CP199594.1, read as the reverse complement.
GATCCGCTTCGAACCCGGTCTTCGTGAATACAACTTCGGCAGTTTCGAAGGCCGTGATGTGAGCACCACCCATCAGGCAGTGGCAGAATGGCTGGGATACTCAACTGTGGAGGAGGCCAGGGCAGCCAGAGGTCCTAAGTTTGACCTCGATGTCCAGGATGCTCTTTACGCGCTTGACGCGGAAAACGTGCTGCACACTGATTTGGTACCACAGGATCGGGCAGAATCCGCAGATATGGTCGAGCAGCGGATGTGGCAGGCTATGACCAACATTGGTGACACAGTCAGCCGGGAAGGTGGCGGCGATGTGCTGGTTATCAGCTCCGGGACTGCCATCCGACAATTCCTGTGGACGATAGACTCCGAAGTCGACCTAACCTATTTAGGCAACACTGCAGTAACCAAGGTGGACTACAACAAGGGTACCTTCAGCATTGAGCAGCCCGTCGGCAGCATGGCATACTACGAACGTGGCGCCCAATAACGACGGTTTGAAGCGACTTTGCCCAATAATGAATGAAAGGAACCCCGCTTAGTACGGGGTTCCTTTCATGTCGGGCGCAATGGTCTGAATTGGTACCACGCGTTCAAACCGGACTTGTTCAAAAACGGATCAGCCGCTCAGGCGGCCTCCTGGCCTCCGTGCTCCAGGCTGGCCTTGACCAGGCCGGCGAAGAGGGGGTGCGGCTTGGTGGGCCGGGACTTGAACTCCGGGTGGGCCTGGGTGCCCACATAGAAGGGGTGCTGGTCCTGGGAGAGCTCCACGAACTCGGTCAACTGCCCGTCCGGGCTGGTGCCCGAGATGTGCAGGCCAGCCTTGTCCAGCCGCTCCTTGTAGGCCACGTTGACCTCGTAGCGGTGGCGGTGGCGCTCCGAAATCTCGGTGGAGCCGTAAAGCCTGGCCACCAGGGAGTCGGGCTTGAGCACCGCCGGGTAGGCGCCCAGCCGCATGGTGTGGCCCATGTCGCCGTGGCCGGCCACGATGTCCTTCTGCTCCTCCATGGTGGCGATGACCGGGTTCTCGCAGTCAGGCTCGAACTCCGAGGAGTTGGCGTCCTGCAGCCCCAGGACATGGCGGGCGAACTCAATGACCATGGACTGCAGGCCCAGGCAGAGGCCCAGGGCAGGCAGGCCGGTCTCACGGGCATAGCGCAGGGCGCCGATCTTGCCCTCGATGCCGCGGATGCCGAAGCCTCCGGGGACCACGATGCCGTCCACGCCCTCCAGGGCCTTGCGGGCGCCGTCCATGGTCTCGCAGGTGTCGGCGGCCACCAGCTTGACCTGGACCTGGGACCGGTTGGCGAAGCCGCCGGCCTTCAGGGCCTCGATGACCGACAGGTAGGCGTCAGGCAGGTCGATGTACTTGCCCACAATGGCGATGGCCACCTTGGTGCGGGGGTTGTGGACCCGGTCCAGCAGATCCTCCCATTCGTTCCAGTCGACGTCGTGGAAGGGCAGACCCAGCTTGCGCACCACGTAGGCATCCAGCCCCTCCTTGTAGAGGATCTTGGGCACGTCGTAAATGCTGGGCGCATCCACGCAGTTGACCACGCCCTCGGCATCCACGTCGCACATCAGGGAGATCTTGTCCTTGATGCCCTGGTTGAGCGGCCGGTCGGAGCGCAGCACCAGGGCGTCGGGGGCGATGCCCAGCTGGCGCAGGGCCATGACCGAATGCTGGGTGGGCTTGGTCTTGAGCTCGTGGGCGGCGGCCACGTAGGGCACCAGGGAGACATGGACGAACATGCAGTTGTCCGGTCCGATGTCCCGACGCACCTCGCGGGCGGCCTCCATGAAGGGCTGGGACTCGATGTCGCCCACGGTCCCGCCGATCTCGGTGATGATCACATCCACATCGTCGCTGGCCTGGGCCCGCATGCGGCTCTTGATCTCGTTGGTCACGTGGGGAATGACCTGGACGCACTGGCCCAGGTACTCCCCCGCCCGCTCCTTGCGCAGGACGGACTGGTAGATCTGGCCGGTGGTCACGTTGGCCTTCTGGGAGAGGAAGACGTCAGTGAAACGCTCATAGTGGCCGATGTCCAGGTCGGTCTCGGCCCCGTCCTCGGTCACGTAGACCTCGCCGTGTTGGAAGGGGTTCATGGTCCCCGGATCGACGTTGATGTAGGGATCCAGCTTCTGTTGAAGAACGCGAATTCCGCGGCTTCTCAGCAGTCGGCCCAGAGAGGATGCGGTCAGTCCCTTGCCCAGTGAAGAGACCACGCCGCCGGTGACGAAAATGTGTTTGGTGATATGCCCTTGCGAATTTCCATGTTCTCTGACCATGGAACTTCAGCCTATCAGGCAGGAGCGACCAGAAACCGGCCAACACACGAGGAGGACAGACCGATTCAGGGACGGCTCAGATGCAGGTGGTCGGCCAGGTAGCGGCCGGTCACCGAATCAGGGTTGCGGGCCACTGATTCAGGGTCGCCCTGGGCCACGATCCTTCCGCCTCGATCGCCGCCGCCCGGGCCCATATCGACCACATGGTCGGCGTTGGCGATCATGTCCAGATCGTGCTCGATGAAGACCACTGTGGCCCCCTTGCTGACCAGGCGCTCCAGCACCCCGATCAGGACACGCACATCCAAGGGATGCAGGCCGGTGGTGGGTTCGTCCAGGACGAACATGGAGCCATTCTGCCTGCGGCCCAACTCGTTGGAGAGCTTCAGCCGCTGGGCCTCCCCGCCGGACAGGGAGGGGGTGTCCTCCCCCAGGGTCAGGTAGTCCAGGCCCAGGTCCTTCAAGGTCTGCAAGCCTCGGCGGATGGCCGTGTACTCGCGGCCCTGCGCGAAGATCTCCAAGGCCCGGCCCACCTCCATGGCCAACAGATCAGGCAGGCTCATAGACTCCGGGTGTGCCAGCGTAGATAGACGGTACTGCTCGGCCTCCGGGCGGTACCGCCGACCATGGCAGCTGGGGCAGGTGATGGGAATGTCGGGCAGGAACTGCACGTCCAGGCTGATCTGCCCGGTTCCGTCGCACTGGGGGCAGCGCAGGGATCCTGTGTTATATGAGAATGCCGAGATCCCCAGCTTGTCCTTTTTCGCCTGGTCAGTGGCCGCGAAGAGGCGGCGCAGCCGGTCCATCAGCCCCGAGTAAGTGGCCACCGTGGAACGCACGTTGATGCCTATGGGCGAGGAGTCCACAAGGCGAACCCTGTCGATGCCCGCAGGGTCCAGGCTGCGCACATGCTTGGGCATGGGGGCGCCTTGGATGCGGGCCTGCAGAGCCGGAACCAGGGACTCCAGGATCATGGTGGTCTTGCCGGAGCCGGATACGCCGGTCACAGCCGTCATGCATCCGCGAGGAATGGCCAGATCCAGAGGGTGGACTGTGTGAATGGGCCCTGACTGCATGCGGATCCACCCATGCTCTGCAGGCATGGGATGCCGGTCCCGTACCAAAACGGATTCACGTCCATCCAGAAAACCGGCGATGCGTGAGTCCGGGTCTGCAGCGATCCGCTCAGGAGCTCCCTGGGCCAGGATCCTGCCGCCACGCTCCCCTGCTCCGGGACCCATTTCGATCAGATAGTCGGCTGATTGCAAAACCTTGACGTCATGGTCGACGAAAACCACGGAATTGCCGTCGGCCAGCAGGTCGCGCATGACCCCTATGAGCCCCTCCAGGTTGGCGGGATGCAGACCGGTCGAGGGCTCGTCCAGCACATAGAGCACGCCTGTGGTCTCGTTGCGGACAGCCCTGGCCAGCTGGGCCCGCTGCCGCTCACCTGTGGACAGGGAGGCGCTGGAGCGGTCCAGGGTCAGGTAGCTCAGCCCCAGCTGGATCAGCCGCCTGCCCATTTCGTCCAGGGTCTTGCAGAGGGCCGAAGCCATGGGCTGCATGGGTTCAGGCAGCGTGGGCGGCAGCTTCCGACCCCAGTCCAGCACCTCATCCAGGGGCCAGGAGGTGACCTCGGCCAGATTGTCCCCGTTGATCTGAGGCAGACGCGCCCGCTGGTTGAGGCGTGTGCCCTTGCAGTCCGGGCAGGTCCGTTCGGTCAGGAACTTGGCCACCTTGGCCAGACGCTTGTCGTCGTTGGCCCTCTTGAGCTCCTCGGTCACGGTCAGCCGTGCGTTGCGGAAGGTGAAGTCCAGCTCGTGGACCCCCTTGATCGAAGTAATGGTGATGTGCTTCTTCTCGGCCGGCCCCTCGAAGACGATCTTGCGCTCCCAATCGGACAGGTCCCGCCAGGGCACGTCGGTGCGGACTCCGAACTCGCGAACGATGTCGGGCTGGACATTGAAGCCGAAGGTCCGCCAGGGCACCACGGCCCCCTGGTCGATGGTCAGGCTGTCATCGGGGACCAGGGTGGCATCGTCCACCTCGCGCACGGTTCCGGTCCCCTGGCAGGTGGGGCAGGCTCCCAAGGAGTTGAAGGCCAGCTCCTCGGCGCTGGGAGGCTCGACTTTAGCACCGCAGATGGGGCAGGTGATGGGCATCTCGGCTGCGACAGCCAGGGTGGGCTCCTGGCGATGGCCATTGGGGCAGACATGGCTGGACAGCCGGGAGAACATCAGTCTGAGCACATTGAGCAGCTCGGTGGCGGTGCCGAAGGTGGAGCGCATGCCGCCCACGCCCGGCCGCTGACGCAGGGCCAGCGCAGGGGGCAGGAAACGCACCGACTCCACCTGGGGGCGCTGGGCCTGGGTCATCCGCCTCCGGGTGTAGGTGGACAGGGATTCCAAGTAGCGGCGGGACCCCTCGGCATAGAGGACCCCCAGAGCCAGGGAGGACTTGCCGGAGCCGGAGACCCCGGCGATGCCCACCAAACGATTCAGAGGAATGTCGACATCCAGGCTGCGCAGGTTGTGGACCCTGGCGCCACGGACAAGGATGGCCTCGGGCGGTGCGGAGAGGTTTTTGCCGGTCTCCCCGCTGTCGCTCATGCGTTCTCCAGCAGGTGGGCCACTGCTTCCAGGGCCAGCCGGTAGCCGTAGAAGCCCATGCCGGTGATGGTGCCGGTGGCCACCGGCGAGATGACGCTGCGTCGGCGGAAGGCCTCCCTGGAGGCCGGATTGGAAATATGGACCTCCATCAGCGGCAGCCCTGCCTGGGTGACCTGGACGGCGGCATCGGCAAGCCCATAGCTGTAGTGGGTGAAGGCGGCGGGGTTGAGCACCACTGCACTGCGCTGATCCACCGCCTGGTGCATCCAGCGAATGACCTGGCCCTCGTCGTCCGACTGCAGCACCTGAACATCCAGACCCAGCTGCTGACCCCAGTCTTCGCAGTCCCGGGTCAGCGTCGCCAGATCCTGGCGACCGTAGACATCAGGGTCGCGCACGCCCAGCCGACCCAGGTTGGGTCCGTTGACCACCAGAACCGTCTGCCTGCCCTTGTCGGCATCCGCCATATGTCATCCCTCCTTGCGTATGGCCTGGAAGGCCTCCTTGAGCGCCGAGACCGGCGGGTCGTCCAGGTGGGTGGGTTTGCCCAAACCATCAAGAATGATAAACCGCAACTTGTTGCCACGGGCCTTTTTATCCCGATGCATGAGGGCCAGCACCTGGTCAAAGTCGCCCCCGTTCCACCAGGTCCTCAGTCCCAGGGAGGATAGCAACTGCCGATGATAGTCGACCGCCTCCTGATCCAGGTGGCCGGTGATCCTGGCCAGCTCGGCTGCAAAGACCATGCCCACGGACACGGCCTGACCATGCCGCCAGGTGAAGTGTTCGATCTTTTCGATGGCGTGGCCCAGGGTGTGGCCGTAGTTGAGGAACTCCCGCAAGCCCGACTCCTTGAGGTCCACTGAGACGTGCCGGGCCTTGACCTCTACGGTACGTTCGATCAGATCCTGGACCACCGTGTCCAGCCACTGGTCGGACTCCTGTCCGTCGAAGGAACGAAGGGACTCAGCCCGCTCCTCCAGCTCGCGCAGGATGCCTCCGTCCATGATGAACCCGGACTTGGCCACCTCGCCCAGGCCTTCTACAAAGATGTCATTGGGCAGGGTCCGCAGGGTCCGCAGATCAGCCAGGACGCCGGCAGGGGTATAGAAGCTGCCGACCAGATTCTTGCCCTGCTCCAGGTTGATGCCGGTTTTGCCGCCGGTGGAGGCATCGACCATGGCCAGCAGGGAGGTGGGGCAGTTCACATAGCGAATGCCCCGCATCCAGGTGGCGGCGATGAACCCGGCCTGGTCTGTGGCCGCTCCACCGCCCAGTCCCACAACCGCGTCGGAACGGGTGAAGCCCTCGGTGGCCAGACGCTCCCAGATGCCCTGGCTGACCTGGATGGTCTTGCCGGCCTCTGCGTCGGGAATGGTAAGATCCACCACCTGATACCCGGCCTGGCGAAGCAGGGCCCGGGCATGGTCGGAATGGCGCTGGACCGGCTGGGTGTGGATCAGGGCCACACGCATGGTCTGGTCGCCAAGCAGCTCGTGCAGCCGCCCGGTCACCCCTGCTCCGATCCTCACGTCGTAGGGGTCGGGACCGCTGACGTGAACCACCCGCTCAGTCAAGGCATCGGCCAGCCGTCTGGCCAGGGCCCGGGGGGTGGTGTTTCTGGATTTAAGGGTGATGGTGGCCAGCTCCTGGTAGACGCTGCGACGCTCACGATAAAGAGCCATCCAGCGCTCCGATGCGCCGCCGCGTAGAAGGGGGCGATGATCCGACCGAGCTGCTCGGCTGACCCCCTCCTCGGGGTCGACTTCCAGGTAGACCACAGCGCCTCCTGCCAGCCGATAGTCCTGCAGCGCCTGGAAGACCTCGGTGCTCATGGGAGCGCCTCCTCCCAGGGACAGGATGCCGCCAGGAAAGTCCTTCAAGAGGTCCAGGACCGTCCTGGTCTCCATGCTGCGGAAAGCCTGCTCGCCCTGAGTATCGAAGATCTCGCTGACCGATCGGCCTGCTTCCTCCTCGATGCACTGGTCCGTATCCCGGAAGGGCGCCTTGATCAGGGCGGCCGTCTCCCTGCCCAGCCGGGTCTTGCCCGCACCGGGCATGCCGATGACGACGGCCTTGGGCATGCTGCTGCTTTCAATCATGGAAGTCCGCCCCTCACCGCAGATGCTCGGGCCAGGACTGGAGGTAGGCTTCGGCGTTGCGCCGAACCTCGTCGAGCGAGTCGCCGCCGAACTTCTCCAAGACGAATCGCGCCAGGGTCAGGTTCATCATGGCTTCGCCGATCACTGCTGCGGCAGGCACGGCGGTCACGTCGGAACGCTGATGGATGGCCTGGGCAGGCTGGCCGGTGGCCACATCCACCGTGCGCAGGGCCCGGGGCACCGAGGAGATGGGCTTCATGGCGGCCCTGACCCTGATGGGCTGGCCGTTGGACGTGCCGCCCTCCAAGCCTCCTGCGTGGTTGCTGAGTCTGCGGATGGTGCCGTCCGGACCGGGCTCCATCTCGTCATGGGCCTGCGAGCCGGGGCGATCAGCCTCGCTGAAACCATCGCCGATCTCCACGCCCTTGATGGCCTGAATGCCCATGAAGGCGCTGGCCAGGGCAGCATCCAGACGGCGATCGTCCTCCACATAGGTGCCCAGGCCTGCCGGCACACCATAGGCGATAACCTCGAAGACCCCGCCGGCGGTGTCGCCGTCCTTCTTGATCTGGTCGATCCTGGCCATCATCCGCTTCTCGGCGTCCTTATCCAAGGTCCTGACCGGCGAGGCATCCAGGGCAGGTCCGTCCTCGGGGCCGGGCGTGACTTCATGGCCCTCCCGGCCGACCCCGGCTATGGAAATGACATGGGAGACGGTCCGTATGCCCAGAGCCTGCTGCAGGAAGTCAGCAGCCACCGATCCCAGGGCCACCCGGGAGGCGGTCTCCCTGGCCGATGAGCGCTCAAGGACCGGACGCGCATCCGTGAACCCGTACTTGCGCATGCCGGTCAGATCGGCGTGGCCGGGCCTGGGCCTGGTCAGCGGGGCGTTGCGGCCGGTCGCCGGAGGCTCCTGGTCGGCAGGCAGCTCGTCCACGCTCATGATCCGCTCCCACTTGGGCCACTCCGTGTTGCCGATCTCGATAGCCACCGGAGAACCGAGCGTCCGTCCGTGCCTGACCCCGGTCAGCAGCCGAACCTTGTCCTGCTCAAAGCCCATCCTGGCCCCACGACCATAGCCCAGCCGACGACGGGCCAAGGCCGATTCAATATCCTTGGTGGACACGGCGACCCCGGCGGGCAGACCTTCCATCATGGCCACCAGGGCCTCTCCGTGGGATTCCCCTGCCGTCTGCCAGCGCAACATATTCAAGCTCCTCGTTCGTTCCTCGTTTGCCAGGTTAGGGCTACGTATGATTATCTTAGAAGATGGTCTACCTCATCCCAGCGCCGGGACTGCTGACCGCCCTCCTCCTGGCCCTGATCGACATCCGCACCCGGCGGGTCCCACGTCTTCCAGTGCTCTTGGGACTGGTTCTGCAGACTGTGACCCTGCTGGTCTTTTCACTGTTCCAGGCTCAGCCGATGCTGCTGGTGCAGTGCCTGCTGCTGACTCTGGCCTCTGCAGGCCTTCAGCTCCTGCTGGCCCTGATCCGACCCGGCGCCCTGGGACTGGGCGACGTGACGGCCACAGGTCTGGTGGCCCTGAGCCTGTCGGTTCTGGGATGGACAACGATCCTGGTCTGGTGGGTGATGATGGGGCTGCTGGGGTTGGTTGCCCTGGCTCTGGCCTGGTTGGCTCGTCGGCGTGGTTCGGCCGGAACACGCAACCCGCTCTCGCTGGCCTACGTCCCGGTCATCCTCGCCGCAGCAGTAGCGGCCCTGATCATTGACGCCGTCTAGGCAATTGCGGTCCAAGAGCAGGGCGCTAGTTGTTCTGCTCGTTGTGCCGGGATTCCCAGGCCTTGTATTCCTTGACATCTCGGTTGAACTGATCCTGGTTGTCGCTGAACCTGGTCTCTCCCGTGTCCAAGTTGACAGTCACGAAATAGAGCCAGTTGCCCGACTCCGGGTGCATGGCCGCCTGGATGGCCTCGTCTCCCGGGCTGCCGATGGGGCCTGGCGGCAGGCCCTGGTGGACCCTGGTGTTGTAGGGGTCGTCGGCGTTCTGCAGCATGGCGTCGGTCAGCTTCAAGGCCGAGACGTTGTTGGAATAGGCCACCGTGCTGTCCATGCCCAAGGGCATTCCCTTGGCCAATCGGTTGTCGATGACCCTTGCCACCTTGCCGTAGTATTCCGATTTGTTGACCTCGGCTTCGGTAATGGAGGCTGTATTCAGGATGGTCTGCCGTTCCTGACCGCCGGGTACGCCCAACTGATCCAGATGCTCAATACGCTTGGAGACCAGGTTGGTCAGGATGGCCTTGGCTGACCCGGCCTTGCGCACATCGTACTCCCCGGGCTGCAGCCAGCCTTCAAAGTCTCCCTGGGCCTCCTGGGGCAGAATCCCCTCCCCCTTGGCTTGAACCAAGGCATCGAATTCGCTCTGCGGCACCCCAGAGAGCTGAGCGGCCCTGGCAATCACATCGCGTACCCGCTCGCCGGCCCGCACCTGCAGGAAGCCACCGGCCTTGTTCCGGTCAGTCAGAATGGTCACGACATCGGAGGCTTTCATCCGCAGACGCAGATCGAAGGTGCCGGGCACCAGCCTGGACTCGGATTGGGCGCTGGTGATGGCGTGCAAAAAGGCCTCCGTGGACTTGACCACTCCAGCCTTGACCAAGTTGGCACCGACCTGATCAGCCCCCTGGCCGCTCTCGATCGTGAACTCCACCGGCGCTCCACCAGGGCCGGGATAATCAGGGGCGACCTCCTTGGTGGCTACGATCCTGGGAGTTCCATGGCGTAGCCCGCCCACCAGAATCACCACGCAGGAGGCAGCAACCACCACGGCCAAAGCAATGAGGAGAACCATGATCCGCTGACGGCGCTTGCGACGTTCACGCCGACGACGCATCTCACGACGCGAACGAGGAGGACGCGGCGGCATAGCGGAGACCGGGGCTTGCCCATCGGCCACCCACTGGACCTTATCCTGGAAGAATTCCTGCATGTCGTCGGCCAATTACCACTCCTTGTCGGCACGTTGGTTGTCCAGGGCCGACTGCAGCAGCACAACAGCGGACTGCTGATCGACCACAGGACGATGTCTTCGCCCGTCCACGCGGGCATCGTATAGCTGACGATGGGCGCTGACGGTCGTCAGTCGTTCGTCTCGCAATACTACACTGGGCAGTTGCTCAGGGGCAATGTCGGCATCCCGGGCAGCCTCCTGAAGGCGTCCGGTCAAGGCACGCACCCAACGGGACGCCTTTTTGGCGCTGCGACCAGCCTGACCGCTCAGGAGCAGAGGGTATCCGACTACGACCCTGGACACGCTTTTGTCCAGGATCAGGTCTTCCACCTGGTCCAAGGCCTGGAAGTAGTCGCCCTGAACCCTGATGTTGCCAGCGGGAAAGGCCAGGGTCAGCTCCGGATCCGACAGGGCCAGGCCCACCCTGGCTTCCCCAAGATCCACCCCCAGCCATACGGCTGTATGTGATCGCACGGGAAGCTCAGCCCTCTCGTACCTGATCACTCAGGGCTTTCAAGGCCCGATCAATAGCCGAGGCATCCTGACCGCCGCCCTGGGCGAAGTCAGGCTTGCCTCCTCCGCCGCCTCCCAGGACCTTGGAGGCTGTCCTGACCAGGTCGCCAGCCCTGAGGCCGCGATCACGGGCAGCCTGATTGGTGGCTACGAAGATGACAGGCTTGTCATCCTCGCTGACACCGGCCAGGGCGACTACAACCGGGTATTCCTCGCCCATGCGGGCCCGCAGATCGGTCACCGTCTTGCGCAAGGCATCCACTGAACCGAAACGGCCCATATTCCGGGATGCGATCTTGACATCTTCCGGGGCATGCAGGGCCTGGTTGGCCAGTTCGGGCACAGCCTGAGCCATCTGCTGCTCATAGGTGGCCGCCAGTCGGCGGTCAGACTCCTTGAGCTTGGCCAGCAGGGCCGAGATCCTGGATTCCAGCTCGTCAGGGCGGGCGTTGAGCTTGTCGGAGAGCTGGGAGACCAGAGCGTGCTCACGGGCGTTGTACTCGTAAGCCCCTTGGCCCACTACAGCATCGACACGACGGACGCCGGTGCCCACCGAGGCCTCGGACATGATGGAGACCGCACCGATCTTGCCCACGTGATCCACATGGGTTCCCCCGCAGAGCTCACGGCTCCAGCCGTCCTCGCCTATGGAGACCACACGGACCACGTCGCCGTACTTCTCCCCGAACAGATGCATGGCGCCCAGGGCGATGGCATCGTCGTACTTCATCTCCTGCGCGGTCACAGCCAGGTTGTCGCGCAACCGGTCGTTGACGCGGGCTTCCACCGCATCCATGGCCTGGCGGCTGGGGGCCTGCGACCACTGGAAGTCGAAGCGGAGCCTGTTGGGCGCATCCTCGGAGCCGCGCTGCGTGGCCTGGGGACCCAGTTCCTCGCGCAGGGCCTTGTGGACCATGTGCGTAGCGGTGTGCGAACGCGCAATGGCCCCACGTCGGTTCCGGTCAATGGTGGCCGTAACCTTGGCCTGCAGGGTCAACGTTCCCTCGGTCAGCCGGCAGCGGTGGACGGTCAGCCCCTTGACGGGGTTCTGCACATCGTCCACCTCCAGGACGGCCCCGTCGTCGGTCAGGATCTCACCCTGGTCGGCCAGCTGGCCACCGGCCTCGGCGTAGAAGGGCGAGCGGTCCAAAATCACCTCAACCTGAGCAGGTGCCTTGACGGCCGGAACCGCGCCCTTGCCCTCCTGAATGATGCCCAGGACGGTCGAGCGGCTGGAAAAGTCGGTGTAGCCCAGGAAGACCTGAGGCTCTTTCAGGCTCTTGCGCATGTCGTCGTAGACGCTCAGGTCCACGTTGTGCCGCTTCTTCATGGCATCGGCGCGGGCCCTGGACTTCTGCTCGTTCATGAGCTTCCGGAACTCGTCCTGATCTACCTTGACGCCCTGCTCGGCGGCCATCTCCAGGGTCAGCTCAATGGGGAAGCCGTAAGTGTCATGCAGGGTAAAGGCATCCTTGCCGGAGACCTCGGGATCGCCCTTGCCCTTCTTGGCCTTGTTGACGGCCGTATCCAGAATGGTGGTCCCCTTGTCCAGGGTCCGGCGGAAGGCCAGCTCCTCGCCATAGGCCGACTCGGCCACCTCGGAGAAGGTGTCGTTGAGCTCAGGGTAGCTGGGGGCCATGGCCTCCTTGGAGACCGGGAAGAGCTGGGGCAGAACCTCCTGGTCCACCCCCAGCATCTTCATGGAGCGGATGGTCCGGCGCAGCAGACGACGCAGCACATAGCCGCGGCCGACGTTGCTGGGACGCACGCCGTCGCTCATGATCATCAGGGCCGAACGGACATGGTCGGCCACCACGCGGAAGCGCACGTCATCCTGGGCGTCGTCGCCGTAGTGCCGGCCAGACAGGCCCTCGGCAGCCTGGATGACGGGGTAGACCTCGTCGGTCTCATAGATGTTCTGCTTGCCCTGAAGCAGGTAGGCCAGGCGCTCCAGCCCGGCGCCGGTGTCGATGTTCTTGTGCTCCAGCTCGCCTACGATGTGCAGGTCGGTCTTGGAGCGGACGTTGTCCACCTCGTAGTTTTCGAAGACCAGATCCCAGATCTCGATGTACCGGTTCTCGTCTGCCGAGGGGCCGCCCTCCTTACCGTAGGCAGGGCCGCGGTCCACGTAAATTTCGGAGCAGGGACCGCCGGGGCCGGGGCCGCCAGTGGTCCAGAAGTTGTCCTCCATGCCCAGGATCTCCATGTGCTCGGGGTCAAAGCCCTCGTTCTTCCACAGGGAGCGGGCCTCTTCATCATCGGTGTAGGTGGTCACCCAGATCGTTTCGGGATCGAAGCCGTAGCCGCCCTGATCCTGGGGCTTGGTCAGCAGATCCCAGGCGTAGTGGATGGCCTCCTCCTTGAAGTAGTCCCCGAAGGAGAAGTTGCCCAGCATCTGGAAGAAGGTGCCGTGACGGGTAGTCTTGCCCACCTCGTCGATGTCCAGGGTGCGCACGCACTTCTGGTTGCTGGCCATCCGGCTCCTGGGCGGGGTCTGCTCCCCCAGCAGATAGGGGATGAGGGGGACCATGCCGGCGATGGTGAAGAGCGTGGTGGGATTGGGCGAGATCAGGGAGGCGGATGGAACCACCAGATGATCCTTGCCCTGGAAATAATCGAGGAAACGCTTGGCGATTTCCGATGTGCGCATGCTGCTTCTGCTCCTTCAGACCCGGTGAACGCCGACGGGATTGCGGGTTGTCCAAATGACTCGGTTGTCCGGGGCGCGAACAGGTCGCCCGCACCCCGGACTCATAGCTATAGCTGAATATGGTGATTTTACACCGGCCAGGCCCATCTGTCCCGGCCTGTCCGCCCCAGGCTCAGCCCTGGAAACGGTCCAGATAGCGGCGGTCCAGCTCGTCCTGCCGCTGGTGCATCGTCTGGGTGAACTGGCGCACCAGGCCGGACAGGGTCCGTGAAGCCACCTGGTCCTGATCCTCGCCCAGCACGAATTCCCTTGCACGCTTGGGGGTGTTGGCCCTCACATAGGCCTCGGCCTTGGTCACCAGGACCACGCCTGCCGTGACGCCCAGCCCCATCCAGAAGATCCGTTTGAACATCAGCGGGTCCTCCCCTCGTTCCCTTGGCCCTCATTGGCCTTTTGTGCGGTGGTATTTGGTGCGGTGGAGGGCTTGGATTCGGCGCTGTTGCGGCCTCCTGAAAGGAATGACGAGATCGTCTTGCGCAGGGCGTAGAAGAAGGCCGCCACTTTGATGACCGGCTTGCCCAACATTGATCCATACAGGTCGGTCAGGGCGCCAACGTTGCTTGCCGTGGTCGAAGCCGCTGCGGAGATGCGATTGACGTCAGTCAGGGTCTGGTTGAGCTGGGTGACCGTGCTGGTGGACTCGTCCAGGGTGGGCACCACATGGTCGCCCGCCTGCTTGATGGTCTGCGCCAGCTGATCGAAGAGCTTCCCCAGACGAATCAGGGGATAGATCAGAAACCCCGCCAGGATAGCGAAGGCAATGGCCGCTATCAGGCCGGCAATCTGTCCTACGTCCATCTGCTACCTCTCTTCCATAGGTACGATACTGGGGACAAGGCTAGCACGCGCCGTCTATCAGTTCAGGCCATGACTGGCCTATTGAAGCCGGTTCATTGATTGAAAGACCGGACCTGGAGGGCCCGCTCAAAGGGAGCCTCCGTATCGAAGTCGAATATGGTGACACTTCCATTGCTTGGGCGACTGCTGGTGTCGTAACGCCCGCCGCCGAAGCGGCTGACCAAACTGAGCAGGGTGTTGCCGTGCGAGATCAGCAGGACGCGGTCGTCATTCTTCAGATGCGGGTCGGCGGCAATCAGGGCGAATCCGCCGGCAATGCGCGTCCAGTACTCGCTGTCGGACTCGGCATCGCCAAAGGGATCGGCCTGCTTGAGGAAGTCCCTGGTGGCGGCCAGACCGAACTGGTCCACGATCTGCTGGTAGGTGCCTGCTCCATGGGGCGCGCCTGCAGCCCACCAGGCCATGGCCATATCCTGTCCCTCGAAGTAGCCATAGAACTGCTCGCGGAAGTGACTGTCGCTGACCGGTTCGGGCTTCTTCTCCGACTGGTTCTGGGCCAGGATCCTGCGGACTGTCTCCTGAGCGCGTGTGGTGTCCGAGCAGTAGGCTGCCGCAAAGCTCACCTTGCTTAATTTCTGGCCCGCACGGTCGGCATCCTCCAGCCCCGATGAGGTCAAGGGTGAGTTGGACCAGCCCTGGAGACGGTTGTAACGATTGAAATAGGTCTGCCCATGGCGGACGGCATACAGATGGAGCAACATGTCCCTATTATCCCACCCATACCTATGAAGGAGTGGCAGATCCTGACACGCAAAGGGCCCCGGACGAACCGGGGCCCCAAAGTTCCTGGTGGTCAGCGAGCGTAGAACTCGACCACGTACTGAATGTTGATCTGAACCGGAATCTCCTCCGGCTCAGGCTTGCGGACCAGGCTGGCCTTCAGAGAGGCCAGGTCCACGTCCAGGTAGCCGGGGACTGCGGGCAGCACATCCCGGTGGACGCCTTCGGCAGCGATCTGGAAGGGTACCATGGTCTGGCTCTTGGGCTTGACCTGGATGGTCTGGCCGGGCTTGACCCTGTAGGAGGGACGATCCACGATGTTGCCGTCGACCAGGATGTGGCGGTGAACCACGTACTGACGGGCCTGGGCGGTGGTGCGGGCGATGCCGGCGCGCAGGACCAGGTTGTCCAGGCGGCACTCCAGCTCGCGAAGCATGGCGGCACCGGTCTGGCCGGACTCGTGGGTGCCCCGCTCATAGGCGGCGCGCAGCTGCTTCTCGGAGACGCCGTACTGGGCGCGCAGCCTCTGCTTCTCGCGCAGACGGACGGCGTAGTCGGACTCGGTGCGACGGCGGCTGCGGCCGTGCTCGCCGGGGCCATAGGGGCGCTTCTCGAACAGGCGCTGGGCCTTGGGAGTCAGGGCGATGCCCAGAGCGCGGGACAGGCGGACCTGGCGACGCGCACGCTGAATGTTAGTCATTGATGCAATCCTTACTTGCTTCTGTCGTTATCTGAACGAAGACGGCCGGAACCGTCGAGTCAGGCCTCTCCAATGCTTCACCGTGCCAAGCACGAACGACCTTGCGGCCGCCGACCCATTGATGGGCTGAGACTCCAGATAGGTTCGCGCACAAACACGCAAACCAAGTGTTTATTAAACCACATGCGGCCGACCGACGGCAGTGCGTATGTTGTGACATATTCATACCAACGGTCGGTATGATACTAAACCCAAATGGCAGACTCCCCCAACCGATCAACGACAACTCGTCTCAGCGACCGGAAAGGAAGACGATCATGGCCCGCAACGCACACCCTGAGCTGACTCAGGAACGAATCATCCAAGCCGCCACCGAGCTCTTCACCCCCAGGCGAGCGCAAAAGAGACTGGAGGCCGCGAATCTGATGTTCCGCACATTCAACCCAAAGGCCAATCCCAAGATGATCGGCATGGAATTCACCGCCCTGGTGGATGAGAGGGACGACTTTGTCGACCTGATCACACAGGGCAATCAGGACGGCTCAATGCATGTAGAGCATATAGAACAAACCGCGGAGATCATCCGCCTGCTGGCCAACATGTGGCTGCTGCCCTTCTTTCGCCAGGGAACACAGGCTGGGCTGTGCACCAGAGCAGCCTGCTTTTTCTCAATCATGCAGGGCTTGGGCATCCCCCTGGAGGACCAGGGATTCTCCGACCTGCTCACATCCTTCGGCACCGACGCCCAAGGCGAAGCCGGGATATGAGCTCGCCCGATCAGGCCCAAACCTCAAGCAAAGGACTGCTGGCACCGCCATTCCTTGCTCTTCTGACGACTGAGATTCTCTCCAATCTCGGGCAGACATGCTTGGTCTTCGCCCTTCCGCTTCATTTGCTGAACATTTCAGGATCAGCATCCCTCTATGGCATGGCCTCCGCTATGGCAGTCCTTCCATCCATACTCCTGACGCCTCTGGGCGGAGCTCTGGCCGACCGGCTGCACAAGCAGTCCACCATGGCAGTGCTGGACATTCTGTCAGCGTTGACTGCCTTCTTATATATCCTGATCAGTCACAAGATCGACCCGGGTTTTTTGACTGTGACCTGCATGGTGCTGGTGAATGCCTACAGGGCCTGTTACAGCCCGACGGTGCAGGCGGCCCTTCACTGTCTGGTAGACAGCAAAGACCTGACCCGCGCATCAGCCCTGGTTTCCCAGGCAATCTCCCTGGTAGGAATGATCGGACCAGTATTGGCTGGCATGGTCATGTGATTCTTCGGAATCATGCAGGTAGTCGGGGTTTCCGCCCTGACCTGCCTTCTGTCGGCTGCCTGGATCAGGATCGCCGTCAGAATTCCCGAACCAGCACAAAGCCACTTCCAAGACCCAAAAGCACTGGTGAGCCATCTGGTCGCTGACACGAAAGAGGCTGCACAATTTCTGGCCAGGCATGGCAACCTCAAAGTGGTCATAAGACTCAGCCTGGCGGCCAATCTGATCTTTGCCTCCTACGTCAACGTGGCCCTGCCCTATATGGTCACTCGCACGCTGGGCCTGAGCAATGCCATGCAGGGGCTGGCCGAAGAAATACTTGCCTGCGGAAGCCTGCTTGGAGCCATTCTGGTATCCATCCGTCCAGCCTGGTTCCATCTGCGACGGATACCCATGTTGCTCTCGGGCAGCGCCCTGGTTCTCCTTCCCATTGCAGCAGAACTGCTCATGCATTCGCCTACACATGTCCTTTTCGCCCTGGTAACCGGGTGCATGGCTCTGGCTGCGGGAATGGTGCAGACGGTCAACATCCTTTCCCTGTCCTATGAACAGATTCACACCCCCGCAAGGCTGATAGGCAAGGTAATAGGACTGACCAACAGCTTGTGCATGTGCGCGATCCCGCTGGGACAGGCCGCCTTCGGCCCGCTGATCGACCACAGCCCTATGACCCTGATCATCACTGGGGTGGTCATGGTGACACTGCTGACATGTCTGATTGCCAGGCTTGCCATGAAACCGGACGAATGACTGGCAGATCAGGTATCAGCCGATCATACTGGGGTCGGAGCTGACAGGAGCGACCAGGGTGGCCCGGGTGCGTGTCAGGCGTGAGACCATAAGGCCGACACAGGCATAAGCCAGCGCGAACAAGGCAACCACGGTCAGCGGAAGGCCCCAGGAGGCCAAGCCTGCTGCGCTCGAATCCATGATTGATTGGACTGCAGTGTTGTACCACCAGCCCGGCGTCAGTTTGCCGATCGTCTGCATGACCGGAGGCAGGGGGCCGCCGGAACTTGACCCGGAGGTGAACATAACCACCAGGCCGAAGGTGACCCCGACGGAGTTTATGAGCGAAGAAGAAGGATTGAACTGAGCAAGCATGAATCCAAAGGATGCCGCCGATACAGCGAATACCAGCATGACGAAAAAGCTCAGCAGCACCCTCCCCCAGCCAAGGGAAGCCAAGGACACCCCCGATGCCGCCATGCTGAAAGCGACGAGTGCCACGTAGTATACCCAGGAGAAGCCTGCCAGGATGAGGACTGCCGTGAGCTCCTGTCCATTCAGACTGCCTGACCGCTCTGGAGAGGCAAGCAGGCGTCGATGTCGGTCGGGAGAACTGAAGGCTCCGAAGAGCGTGGCAACGCAGACCGTCAGCGCTGTCATCAAGGGAAAAGCGGCCAGGCCGACTGTCGTAGCGAAGCCTTTCAACAAAGCTCCATGGCTATCAGTCTTGGGGCTGGCATGGATGCCCATATGTGGCTGGTTGCCGGCATAGTGTGCCACTGCATAGGCAGCCGCATCCTTGACCGCCGCAGATGAATGCAGCTCCATCGAACCTTTTTGGCCTAGACCCGTAAGCAAGGCAGTACGAAGAGCATCAAAATAACTGTCCACCTGCAATTGTGCCAGACTGCCGCGGCTGGAATTGTAGGAGGCAGCCGTTTCAACCTTAGGGAAAGCAGTCGTCTTGCCGCCGCTGTGAGCTTGGGCAGCAGTGTTGTCAAGCGCATCAAGGAACCGTTGTCCATATCCGGCTGGGATGATGACGGTCAAATCGCTTTTACCCGATACATTGGCGTCCTGCAGGGCTTGAGGCTTATCTTCGACTGTCACCAATCGGGCCGATTTGCCCAGATACTTCTTCAGACCCTGGCCCAGCTCGCAACCAGCCTGGTTATCGCAATCCCTATTGATGACGACCACCTTCGCACGTGCGGGCTCAAAGCGACCAACCGAGCTTGAGGTATTGGCACGTACCGCGGCCTGCATGTTCGTGGAACCGATGACAATCATGATCAGGCTCATGCCCACTAGATACAGGAGGAGGTAGAACTTATGCGCCCAGATGACGCGCAGTGCTGTTTTACAAGTATTCATACCGTTGTTTCCTTAGGAGCAGACCACAGATGGCCAGGAAGATAGCGGCCATAATGGCCAGGATGCCGCAGGTGCGGGCGAAGGGTGCCAGGCTGTCGTAGTAGACGATGTCGTAGAAGAGGTTGGAGACCTGCTTGACTGGGTTGAGCAGGTGAAGAATAGGAGCATGCTCCTGGATGGCATTGTTCAGGTCCATGGCCAGGCTGCCGTAGAGGCCGATAAAGGCACTCAGCGTGCAGTCGATGCCTATGACCAGGCCAACCTTCGTTTCGGTGGGGAGTTTGGGAATCGCGCCCATCATAGAGCCAAAAGCGGTAGCCATAAAGGTGCCTACGGCGATAGCTATGAGGGCTATCGGGTCACGACCACCGGTTTGCACTCCACAGACTGTGCGGACGAAGATGTAGGCAACCAGTAGGCTGACTGCGGAGAAGAGCCAGGAGGCCAGAAAGGCGCCCGCTGCCTGCCGCCACTTGGGACTGGGAGAGCTGGCCCGTCGGGCTCCCAGGGCCGAAAGGTTGGGCTGAGTCTTGGCTATCATCTCGGCTGCGGTACTGGCACCGATAAGGCAGGCCATAGCGAGCACAGCGAAGAAGTAGGGCGCGGTCATAGAAGGGTGGATGTGCGTCAGGCGGATTTGCCTGGTGTAGGTCGGTCCGCCGGATTGCAACAGAATTTGATTGCTTGGTGAGGCAATGGCTGCCCTTGCGGAGTTGGCTTGGTTGAAACTGCCCAGCGAGGCGGACAGAATGGAGACCGCTATGCCTTCTGAGGCGGTTGCATCGGATTGGATGCTGGCGGCTTCGCGGTCGGACAGGACCATGTTGACCAGTCCGTCAGAGCCCGCGTACAGGTAACCAATATCCTTCCGGCTATCCAGACGCGTGTTCGCTTCCTCCCTGGAAGCCACTGTCGTCGGGATAAGCAGCTGAGTGTCCTCAGACCCAGCCTTGGGCTTCTTCGATAGCGATGAGACCAGTTCGTCAGCACCTGGGCTGGCTTCCCAATTGGCATCCGAGACTATGGCGAAGTGCTGTGCCTCGGCAGTGTAACTGTCTTGCAGGTTGCCCATGATGCCCAGCATCAGAGCGGCCAGAATGACCGGGAAGGCCAGAACCCAGAATAGGGAGGAGGTGTTGCGTATCGAGGTTTTGACGTTGATCAGGAATGAGTTCCACATGGATAGGTGCTCCTTACGGCAATTGAGCCTGGGGACCGCGCTCAGTCGCGCAGTTCCTTGCCGGTCAGTTCCAGGAACACGTCGTTCAGGGATGGCGGACGGCTGGTCAGGTGGCCATAGCTGGTCTTGGTGGATTCCAGGACCGTCAGCACGTCCTGGAGGTTGTGCTCGCCCTGTCGGCAGTGGATGACCAGTTCCTTGCCGTCATAGTCGACGGACTGGGCCAGGGGCAGGGCACGAATCTGGGCCAGCGTGGAGTCCTGAAGATCCAGGGTCTCGACGGTGACCTGCTCGCCGGCCTGGACCATGCCCTTGAGCTCCTCGGCAGTGCCCAGGGCGATCTGACGGCCGTGGTCCATGATCATGATCCGTGTACAGATCTGCTCCACCTCCTCCATGTAATGGCTGGTGTAAACCACCGTGGCCCCCTGAGTATTCAGCCGTTCGATGCCCTCCAGGATGGCGTTGCGGCTCTGGGGGTCAACAGCGACAGTGGGCTCGTCAAAGAAGATGAGGTCAGGCTGGTGGGCGATGCCGCATGCGATGTTGAGCCTGCGCAGCAGACCGCCCGACAGTTTGCCAGGTCGGAACTTGCGGAATTCGCCCAGCCCCACGAAGTCGATGGCCTGCTCTACCAAAGCTTTGCGGTCGGCCTTCTTGGGCACATAGAGGGAGCAGAAATAGTCGATGTTCTCCTGCACGCTCAGTTCGTTGAAGACAGCCACATTCTGTGGAACCACGCCGATATGACTTTTGAGGTCGTATGAGGTCGGGGTCATCTCCTGCCCGAATATCCGAACCGTCCCCGATTCAAAGCTGAGCAGGGCCAGTATGCAGTTGATGGCGGTTGACTTGCCTGAACCATTGGGGCCGAGTAGTCCGAATACCTCACCGCGATTGACTTCCATGTCGAAGTGGTCCAAGGCCACCATGTCACCGTAGCGCTTCACCAATCCGCTGACCTGTAAGGCAGGCTCTTGCTCACGTGAACTGTTCATAACTCCATCATCCCAGCCTGGGCTGGCCCAACACCATGACAGCCGTCATCAAAGTTGTGGATGCTCAAATCAAACCTATGACATTTGTCACGGGTGCTCCTGCCTGCGCCTAGGCTCAGGAACGGGTAGCCCGAGAATTACTATTTGAGGCAATAGGTAACAGGGCAAGGAGGCATTCATGGGCAGGATAGCTGGCTGGCTGATCCTGCTTGGTCTGGGGACCTTGTGCGGATCGTGGTATGGTTCAGGGGTTTCAGGAACCCTGATCGCCGGGCTTCTGGCCTCAATAGCCGCAGGAGCCCTGTGTGAATGGCTGCTGCCAGCGCCAGGTTCCATCTGGGGCGGCGCTCTGGTGTCGCTTTTGGCAATGTTCATTCAAGACTGGCTTTTCTTCTTGCCAGCCCTGGCCTTCGAGGCGGGGGTCGGACTCGGAGCTATGGTTCCGGCTACCAGATCAGCCGGCATGAAAGATTCCCGAGCCAAGGACTCCGGGCTTGCCCGGCCCAGGCTGCTCTTGGCCTTGCTACCGGCATTCTTTTGGCTGATACCGGCCATGGCCGACCTCATACTGTTCACAGGCCTCACCCAGCGCTATGCCCTGCTGGCTTTGTTGACATCAGCACTGGCGCAAGGCGGCGGACTGGCATGTGCACACTTGGCCGTGGCCAAGGGTCGTGTCTGGCGGATTGAAGACACCGAGCGCTACCGAATTCGCCAACTGCACGGCCGCATCAACGACCTGGACGAAGAGCGGGCCCAGGCGACCCGAATGGCGCACTTATCCGAGCGGACCCGGATCGCTCGGGATATTCATGACAATGTGAGCCACCTGCTTACCCGAGCCATCATGCAGATCCAGGCTGGCCGAGTGGTTGCGCAGAGCAAGGGCGATCAGAGTACCGAGCGGGTACTGGATGATGTCGGCAAGACCTTGAATGAGGCCATGACCACAATTCGTCGTTCGGTGCATGACTTGGAGGATGAGGGCACCGACTTCGCATCCCAGATGGAGGATGCCAGCTCCGAGGCTTCTATGGGGCGGCTGAAGGTCGATCTGAACAACGGCATTGAGACAGCGCCTGCACCAGTGTGCCGTTGCCTGGCCACCATCGTCCGCGAGGCCCTTACCAATACGGTCCGCCATTCTTCAGCCGGGTCGGCGCAGGTCATTCTGCGCGACCTCCCCGCCTTCTGGCAGATGGTGGTGCAGGACGACGGCGGAATTCAGCACTCGCAGCCTGACAGCTCGCCCACTCAAGAGTCAAGGCTCCAGCGCGGCATGGGGCTGGCCGATATGGAAGCCAGGGCCAGAGCCTTGGGCGGCACGGCCAACAGCGGTCCCAACCGACAAGGATGGAAGGTTTTCGTATCCTTGCCTAAGGAACCCTGGTCTAACCGCAGCGCAGCTGAGCATGGAGAGGATAGGAAGGTCATGGCATGAAAGTCGCTATCGCTGATGACGATCCGATTGTCTGCTCGTCCCTGTCAACGATTTTGACGGCAACCGGTACTGCAGACGTGCTCTGGACAGCCAATGACGGCCAGTCAACCCTGGATTGTTTCCAAGCGACTGGCGGCAGGCCTGACGTGCTGCTGCTCGATGTGCAGATGCCCGGTATGGACGGCCTGGAGGCGGCGGAGCGCATCATCGCCCTGGATTCGACCGCCCGAGTGCTCTTTCTGACCACCTTTGCAGACAAGGAGTATATTTCCCGCGCACTGGCCTTGGGAGCAAAGGGTTATGTGATCAAGCAGGACGTAGCCTCAGTGGTGCCGGCCCTCCAGGCCGTCATGGCAGGGCAGACGGTTCTTGGAGCCGAGGCCGTAGCTAACCTGTCACTTGGCAAGCAGGAGGAGCAGACGCGAAAGGACCCAGCTGAGCCTGTTCCCCAGCGCTTCCAAACCCTGACTGACCGCGAACGTGAAATAGTCGCTTTGGTGGCCGACGGCCTCGATAACCAGGCCATCGCCAGGCGTCTCTATCTCAGCGAAGGGACCGTCCGCAATCACATCTCCGCCATCCTGGCCAAGACCAACCTGGCCAACCGCACCCAGCTCGCCGTGGAATGGCTGTCCTCGCAAGAGTCATGAACGCATAGATTATGTGGTCCCGTCCGTGGGTGGGCCCGGAGTCTCGATCATTCAGAGCTTTTCGATCGGCGCCAAGCGCAGCATCAGCCGCTTGGTTCCCTCGGAACCGAAGTCCACAGTCAGGACCGAGTTGTGCCCCTTGTCCTGAATGTCGACCACCTTGCCCAGGCCATACTGGTCGTGGGCAACCCTGTCACCCAGGGAGAAGTCCTGAATGGACAGGCCGTTCGACTTGGGCTGGACCGAGGCCCTGCCAGCGTGCGAGGTTGACGACGAGCTTGTCGTGCTCCGCCTGGTCGTAACCCTTCCATTTCTGGAGGAGGAGCCGCGAGAGCCGTAACCCGATGACCCGAACGACCGCTGTGAGGAGGTCCGCGAGCGCCCGTACCCATTGCGGGAAGAGCCGAAGCCGGAGCCGAACCCGCCGAATGAACGATGACCGAATGCACGGCCGTCGCTATCATCCTCGAAGCCGCCGAATTCGTCCTCGTCGTCACCCAGATCCCAGCCTGCGCGCATCCGCTCGTTGCCGGCCTGCCGACGCTTCCAGTCGATCAGATCGTCAGGGATGTCATCCAGGAACTGGCTGGGCAGCATCTCATTGACCTGCCCCCACTGTGAGCGGACGGCCGCCCGGGTCAGGTAAAGACGCCGCTTGGCACGGGTCACGCCCACATAGGCCAGTCGACGCTCCTCCTGCATCTCATCGGTATCCTCCAGGCAGCGGGAGTGCGGGAAGGTTCCCTGCTCCATGCCGGTCAGGAAGACCACCGGATACTCCAGGCCCTTGGC
Source organism: Bifidobacterium sp. ESL0820 (assembly GCF_052606235.1). Lineage (NCBI taxonomy): Bacteria > Bacillati > Actinomycetota > Actinomycetes > Bifidobacteriales > Bifidobacteriaceae > Bifidobacterium > Bifidobacterium sp. ESL0820. The sequence continues at coordinate 418,596 of NZ_CP199594.1, read as the reverse complement.
CGTGTGCAGGGTCATCAGCGTCACCTTGCCCGAGTCGTCGCCCAGGCCCGGCAGCTGGTCCGAGTCGGCCACCAGCGCCGTGGTCTCCAGAAAGCCCGCCAGCGTCGCGTCTGGGGTCTTCTGCTCGAACTCGGCGGCCACTGACTGCAGCTGGCCAAGGTTCTCAAGCCGGGAGGCATCCTGCGGATCCACCGACTTGCGAAGCTCGTCCAGCATGCCGGACTCCTCCAGAACCTTCTCAACAATCTGGGATGGCTTGGTATCGTGTTCTGCGGCAAAGTCGGTCAGGGAGGTGATCAGATCCCTGAAGGCCTTCATCCGCTTGACCATCAGCGTGGAGGCCCCAGGCACCTCCTCGATATGCTGCACCCCCTCCCAGAAGGAGACCTGATGCAAATCCGCATAGGAGGTCGCCGCCGCCTCGGCACGTGCGGCCAGGCCCCGCTTGGGCACGTTGAGTATCCGTCGTATGTTCACATCATCCTGGGGATTGGCGATGGCGTGCAGGTAGGCCAGGGCGTCCTTGATCTCCTTGCGCTCGTAGAAGCGGGTCCCGCCCACCAGCTGGTAGGGCAGGCCGGCGTTGATCAGCCCCTCCTCCAAGGCGCGGGACTGGGCATTCGCCCGGTACATGATGGCCATGTCGGAGTATGGAATGCCCTCCTCGCTGCGCAGCCGGGCGATCTCGGTGGCGATCCAGGCGGCCTCCTGCTGGGCATTGTCGGCGGCATAGCCCACGATGGGCTCCCCCTTGCCCAGGGCTGTCCAGAGCTTCTTGGGCTTGCGGCCCTCGTTCTTGACGATGATGGCATTGGCCGCATCCAGAATGGTCTGGGTGGAACGGTAGTTCTGCTCAAGGAGAATGGTCCGGGCTCCGGGGAAATCCTTTTCGAAGTCCCTGATGTTGCTGATGTCAGCCCCTCGGAAGGCATAGATGGACTGGTCCGAATCCCCCACCACGGTGATCCAGGCCTGGTCCTGCTTGCAAGCATCGGCGCCGGCCAGCTCACGCATGAGCACATACTGGGCATGGTTGGTGTCCTGGTACTCGTCCACCAGCACGTACCGGAAGCGATGGTGGTAATACTGGGCCACCATCGGGGACTGCTGGAGCAGCTGGACCGTGCGTACGATCAGATCGTCGAAATCGACCGCGTTGGCCTGAGCCAGCCGGTGCTCGTACTCGGCGTAGACCACGGAGTAGAGCTCCTCCTCGTTGCCGAAGCGGGCGGTGATCTGCTGGCCGCGCTGCCCGGGCCGGTAGTCGGGGGCGTACTCCTGCAGCTGTGTGCGCCAATCCTGCAGGTTGTTCTTGTAGTCGGATATGCGGCTCAAAATGTTTCTTGGGGTGTAGCGCTTCAGATCGATGTTGAGATCCTTGCCGATCAGTTTGATCAGACGCTCGGAATCGGCCGTGTCATAGATGGTGAAGCCTGATCGCAGGCCGATCTCCTTGCCGTCCCGCCTCAGGATGCGCACGCAGGCCGAGTGGAAGGTGGACACCCACATGCGGTCGGCCACGGGCCCGATCAGCCTGCGCAGACGTTCACGCATCTCGGAGGCCGCCTTGTTGGTGAAGGTAATGGCCAGAATCTGGCTGGGCCAGGCGCCGAACTGACTGAGGATCCAGGCGATTCTACGGGTCAGCACCCTGGTCTTGCCCGAGCCTGCGCCTGCTCCGATCAGCAGGGCCGGGCCCTGGTATTGCACCGCCTCGGCCTGCCGATCGTTGAGCCCCTTGAGCAGCTCCTTGGCGCTGCGCTGGATCAAGTCCGGTTCCTCGTTCACAAGCCACCTCTTGCCATCTGGTCTCGGTCACCGTCTCAGGCCGGATGGCGCACACCCGGCAGACAACTATTTCTACCACAAAGCGGTGTCATCGATCTTGGCTCATGGGTCAGCCAGCAGACGTACCAGCAGACATAAAAGACCCCGTCCGCCTTGAGAATAGGGAAGGCGAACGGGGTTTAGTCGGGGAAGTCGAGATGACCCAGTCAGTTGCGCACTTGGTCCTTGGCGTTGTTGACAGCCTCGGTGGCGCCCTGCTCAGCCTTGGCCTTGCCGACCTTGGCATCGGCCTTGGCCTGGTCCATCTTGTCGGAGGCGGCGTCCTTGGCGTCGCCCATCTTGTCCTGGGCAGCGTCCTTGGCGTCGCCCATCTTATCGGCAACGGCGTCCTTGGCATCGGATGCCTTGTCCATAACGGTGTCTTTTACATCGCCAGCGACATCGGAAATCTTCTCGCCGGCAGACTTCATGGCATCCTTTGCATCATCCAGAATCCCCATATGGTCCTCCTTAGGTCCTTGAACGCACCGTGACGATGCGTGACCATTGCGGTCAATTTTCACTGTAACAGTCAGGGCCTTGAATCCGCGGATTGACGGGCTGACACGCCAGGAAGACACTCCAATCCGCTGGAGGTGAAACCTGGCGGATCAGGGCAGCCGGACCACAGTCCCAGAATCGGGTTATCTTGGTGTCTATCCGTCGGGACCATAGGGGCCCCGCATTCATGACGACAAGGACGATGACATGCAGGAACTTGAGGAGCGAATCCGCCGCCAGGGCACGGTCAAGCCTGGCAATGTACTCAAGGTGGACGCCTTCCTCAACCATCAGTGCGACGTGCGGCTCTTCGACCACATGGGCGCTGAATGGGCCCGCCTGTTCGCTGGACACAAGATCGACAAGATTCTGACCATCGAGGCATCCGGCATCGGCATCGCCTGCCTGGCCGCCCGCCACTTTGGCGACGTGCCGGTGGTCTTCGCCAAGAAGACCCAGTCCATCAACCTTGACGGCGACCAGTACACGGCCCGCATCTACTCCTTCACCAAGCAGCGTGAGTACCCCGTCATCGTGGCCAAGCGCTTCCTCAAGGAGGGCGAGCACGTGCTGATCCTTGACGACTTCCTGGCCAAGGGCAACGCCCTGCACGGTCTGATTGACATCTGCCATGATGCCAAGGTCGTCATCGAGGGCATCGGCATCGCCGTGGAGAAGGGCTTCCAGGAGGGCGGCCGCACCCTGCGCAAAAAGGGCTACAACCTCAAGTCCCTGGCCATCGTGGAAAGCATGGACCCGGACCAGGGCACCATCACCTTTGCTCAGAATCCAGCCTGAGCAGGTCGGCGTCCGGTCCGGGTCGCGGAGATAATACGGTCAGTCCACCTGATGCTCGCTGGTGCCGCCCTCCAGGATGGTCTTCACATCGTTCAGGGAGATGTTGACCATGGCGTTCACGGCGGCATCGGTGTAGAAGCCGATGTGGGGCGAGACCTCCACATTGGGCATGGCCTTGAGGGTCTCCAAGGCCTGGTTGTCGACCTTGGTTCCGCTCAAATCCTTTTCGAAGATGCCGGCCTCCCTCTCGATGGTGTCGATGGCGGCACCGGCGATGGACTTGGTCTGCAGGGCCTTGATCAGTGCCGGGGTGTCCACAATAGGGCCGCGGGCGGCGTTGATCAGGAAGGCCGAGGGCTTCATGGCTTCCAGGGCCTGCGCATTGATCAGATGATGGGTGGTCTCGTCCAGCGGCGTATGAACGGTGACGATGTCGGCCCGCTTCAAAAGCGTGGGCAGGTCCACGTAATCCAGGGTGTCTGCCAGCTCCGGGCGGTGAACCGGATCATTGGCGATGACGGTGGAGCCCAGGGCCCGGAAGATCCTGGCCACGGCCGATCCGATCTTGCCGGCTCCGATGATCCCCACGGTCAGGTTGTGGATCTCGTGGGCCTGAAGCCCAGCCCAGGTATAGTCATCCTTGGCTTCGCGAGCGCTGGCCTCCCCCAGATGCCGAACCAGACGCATGACCTGGGCCAGGACCAGTTGGAGACCGATCGGGGCGAGTAGGCAGGCACGTTGGTGACGACCAGCCCGTTCTCCCGAGCGGCCTGCAGGTTGACGATGTCATAGCCGGTGATGCGCAGGGTCAGCTGCTTGAGGCCGTAGTCCTTGAGCCGCTGGTAGAGCTCCGGCTCGGGCAGGGCTGCGTGCTGCTGGATGACGATGCCGTCGTATCCCTTGATCATGTCCACGGTTTTCATCCCCAGATCGTGGTCGGTGGTGTCCACCTGAATGTCATTGGCTTGCGCCCAGGCCTGAATGGCCTCCTGCTCGTCGGGGCGTACTGAATACATGAGAATGCTGGTCATTTTCTGGTCCTTGGTAACTGTCCTCGTTGATTTTGTTGCTAGATGATGGTTGTGATGATTGCCGAGTGAATCGCCGGAGGGATCAGCCGCGATTTTGAGCGCGCATATAATCGCCGATCCGCTCCACCGCGGTGTGCAGATCCTCCATGGAGGCGGCATAGGAGATGCGGACGTAGCCTTCTCCCCCAGGCCCGAAGCTTGCTCCGGGGATCACCGCCACCTTGGCCTTTCGAGCCAGGTCGTAGACGAAGCTCCAGCTGTCGTGCATGCCCTCGGGCAACCGGGCGAAGATGTAGAAGGCGCCCTTGGGATCGATGACGTCCAGACCGACCTCGGGCAGGGCCTTGACCAGATAGTCCCGCCGCTTGCGGTAGGCCTCGCGCATCGGATCCGTGTCATTCATGCCCTTGGTCAGAGCCTCCTGGGCCGCATACTGGGCGTTGGTGGTCACCGAAGTGATGGTGAACTCGTTGACCTTGCTGAGCTGGTCAATGACGTCGGCCGGGCCAGCGGCGATGCCGACCCGCCATCCAGTCATGGCATGGGACTTCGAGACCCCGCCAAGCACGACCGTCTGCTCGGGCAGAATGGTGCCCATGGACACATGGGTGCCCTGGTAGGTCAGCTCGGCATAGATCTCATCGCTGAGCACGAAGAAGCCGTGCTTGCGCGCCAGCTGGGCCAGAGCCTCCAGATCCTCACGGGCATAGGTCACGCCGGTCGGGTTGGTCGGATAGTTGAGCACCAGGGCCTTGACCGGACCATCGCTGTGTTCGATGGCGGCCTCCAGCTTGTCCGGCCTGAGAATGAAGCCGTCATCGGATGTGTCGACGAAGACGGTCTTGGCGCCGCTCAGCTGGGCGATGGGAATATAGAGAGGAAAGATGGGTGTGGGCAGGATCACCGTGTCGCCCGAGTTGATCATGGCGGTAAGGCCCGAGAAGATGCCCCCGGTGGCCCCGGCCGTAATCACCATCTGCGTGTCAGGGTCGTAGTCCAGCGCGTACTTGGCGTGTAGATAATCGGCCGCCGCCTTGCGCAGACTGGGCATGCCGCGACTCTCAGTGTAATGACTGTGGTTGTCCCGGATGGCCTGGATGCCCGCCTGCTTGACGTGCTCGGGGGTGAAGAAGTCCGGCTCCCCCAGGGTCAGCTTCACGATGCCGTCTATTCCGGCGATCTCCTTGTTGAACTCGAGAATGTCGCTCGGCGCCAGAGCTTTGACCCTGGCATTCATATGATCCGCCAATGTCATTGGCTTGTCCTTTCCCATGCGGTTACTTCAACCATTGTCGCTGGTGCTGCCCTACCGACTATGCGGTGACGATGCACGGGAAATGCTGTCGACGACTGCAGGGCCGGTGGGTTCCGATCCATGCAACCGTTCCTACAAGGCACGCGGCGTCACAGATCGAATCCGTGCCACCAATAGGTAAATCGTGTGCCCTGCATGCTGAAACCTCCTGCGGAATCTACAATCAGCATTGATAGTAAGCGTACAGCGGTGTTTCAACAATCATACGAGCGCGACCATTATTTGACCAAACGCTTGTGTACTGGCAAGCAGCGCAATTCCCTCGATTGCAGAGGTTCGCCTATTCCTCCAACAGACGCATGGCAGCCTGGGAATCCGTAATCAGCACATTGGCATAGCCGCCCAGAAGCGCCGCACGCATGGATGCTATCTTGGAAGGCCCTCCCGCCACCAATATGGAACATGGCTTCTTGCGCAACCGATCAAGCTGTATCCCCACCGTTCTCGCGTCAATGCCATCATCCGCAATGGAGCCGTCAGGAGCTATAAATCGTGAAAGCACATCACCGACAGCCTTATGCTGCAGCATGGTAATCTCTCTGCGGGAGAGATATCCCAGCTTGAAGAGCATGGCATCGTCACGAACGGTTCCGCAGGTAAACACGGCGATATCGGTCCGTTCCCCCTGACGAACAATCTCGTCAATGAAACGATCCTTGAGCACAATATCCCGAGTCAAAGCATTGTCGAAAATGACCGGCAAGGGCAGCACTGTGGTGGTGGTGCCGAAGGCCATACCGAATTTCAGGGCGATATCCGCAGCATAGTTGTTGAAATCGGACGCGGAGACACTCCCCTTCAACTGCACCACCGATACATCCTTGTGCTCATTAGGGCGCAGATGATCGGCTACAGCCTTGAGGGTCCTCCCCCAGCTGATCCCCAAACGGTCGTGATCGCCGACAATCTCCGCCAGATAATCCGCTGTAACCGCGCCTAGTCTATCTCTGATGGCCTCTTCGTCACCGGTCGAATCATATGACAGCCTGACATCTCGCAGGCCGAAAGTCACTTTGAGTTTTCTGGCCAGGGATTGCAAATCAGCATGAGGGTCCGCGATGATAACCCGAACAAGCCCTTCTTGCCTGGCGTAGGCCAGAAGACGCGAAACCGTCGGGCGAGAAACGCCCAGTCTGCGGGCGATGGCGTTTTGACCCAAGCCCTCCTCGTAATACCAGTGACAGACTGTGACAGCTTGATTCCTATGCTGTTCATCGTCGATCATGAAACTTCCTCTTCTCCTAGTCGTGCGGAAACAGCAGCCAATGACAGCGTCAGGTCATGTGATGTTCGAGCTTCAGTTTTTGAACATATGTTCATTTTAGCATTTTACTTCCGTTCATTGACTGTTACAGTGATGCCCACAAGGAGGTAACAATCATGCAGATCAATCGCCTAATCGATCACACGCTGCTCAAGCCGGAGGCAACACTCGCTCAGATCGACCAGGTCATCGACGAAGCCCTGAACAATCATTTCTATTCGGTCATGGTCAATCCCTACTGGGTTTCCCACGTCCATGAGCGGGTCAAAGGTTCGGATGTCCTGACTGCCTGCGTCATCGGCTTCCCCCTGGGTGCCAACACCACAGCCAGCAAGGTCGCCGAAAGCCGGGAAGCCATCGCAAACGGAGCCGATGAGCTGGATATGGTGATCAACATCGGCGAAATGACGGGCGGTCGAGAGGAGCTCGTTGCCAAGGATATTCGTGCAGTCGTCGAGACCGTGCATCAGGCAGGAAAAGTCATCAAGGTCATCATCGAGACAGCTCTCCTTGACGATAAGCAGATCGCGCGGGCCAGCAGGCTGGTGGCCGACGCAGGCGCTGATTTCGTCAAAACATCCACTGGATTCGCCAGCCGTGGTGCCAGTGTGCACGACATCGAAGTCATCAAACAAGCAGTCGGCGACAGAATTCACATCAAGGCCGCCGGCGGCATCCACACCAGGCAAGAGGCTGAGGCCCTGATCAAGGCAGGTGTGGAACGGCTGGGCACCAGCTCCAGCATGGCCATCATCGGCAAGGCCTGACCTCGGCGTCCGGGGGCCGGCCCCCCGGACCGACTCTTATATTCTCGGCACACGCAATGCGGCGGCCACCGAATGCAAACCCAAGGAGGGGTTCATGCAATCAACAACCTTACAGAAGCGTCCAAAAGCATCCTTTCATCCATTCAGACTGCGCGCGCAGGAATTGGATGATGGATACCTGGACAGGACGCCGATGCTCCAGTACATCCTGCTCTCCTGTCTATTCCCCCTTTGGGGAGCGGCCGCCAGTCTCAATGACATACTCATAACCCAGTTCAAGACCATCTTCACCCTGTCCAATGTCGCCAGCGCCTTTGTACAGACAGCCTTTTATCTGGGCTACTTTTTGATCGCCATACCGGCTTCACTCATCATCAAGAAGACCTCATACAAGGTCGCCATCATGATCGGCCTTTCGCTGTACACCATCGGCTGTTCGATTTTCTTCCCAGCCTCGCGCATGGCCACCTACGGCTTCTTCCTGATCGCCCTGTTCGCCTTGGCCTGCGGTTTAAGCTTCCTGGAGACCTCGGCCAACACCTTCAGCTCCCTCATGGGACCTAAGAAGTATGCCACTCTGCGGCTTAACATCTCTGAGACTTTTTACCCGCTCGGCGCCATAGCGGGCATATTGCTGGGCAAATACCTGATCTTCGGTGCAGGCCAGAGCCTGGAAAAGCAGATGGAAGGGCTTCACGGACAGGCCCGCATCGCCTTCGGCGAGCGCGCCCTTCAGCATACGCTGCTGCCTTACAAATACATCATCTTCGTCCTGCTGGTCGCCCTAGTGCTTTTCGCATTGACGCAGTTCCCTTCAGGCAAGCCCAGGGTGGATTCCACCAAGCAGCAGCCTCAGGCGCGCATCGGCGAGACACTGGCCTATCTTGCGCACAATCGCCGCTTCCTTTGGGGAATTTTCACCGAATTCATGTATATAGGAATGCAGACGGCCGTGTGGTCCTTCACCATCAGGTTGGCCATGGAGCTCAATTCCTCGATCAACGAACGCTCGGCATCGACCTTCATGGTCTACAGCTATGCGGCCTTCTTCATAGGCAAGGTGATCGCCAACTTCATGATGAAGTCCATGCACCCCTCCCGGGTCCTGCAGTGGTTCTCGGCATTCGGATTGGCTGCCCTGGTCTACATCCTCCTGGTGCGCAACATGAGCGCCGTCTATGCGGCCATCATCGTCTCGGGCCTGTTCGGACCCTGCTGGGCCACCATCTACTCGCAGACCTTGGATACGGTGACCGACAAACGCCATACGGAAACAGCGGGAGCCATCATCGTCATGTCCATCGTGGGCGGGGCCTTCATCCCTGTAGCGCAGGGATTCGTCGCGGACATCTCGAACATGTCCCTGTCCTTCCTCGTCGATGTGGTCTGTTTCGCGGTCGTCTGCGTCTATTCCACAGCAAAGATGCGCGCTTTCAAGGCTGTAGGCGCTCAGAAAAACCAATGAAAGGAAAACCAATCATGCAACAGCTTCACCTCAATCATGACATGTTCGGCCCTGCCGAGTTCACCCTCTATGGCGACGACGATTTCAAAGCCGTCACCTTCACCTACCCTTCAGGAGTTGAAGCGGTCCGTCTGGAGAACTCCCGCGGCCAGCTCACCGTCCTGCCCTATATGGGCCTGATCATCTGGGATGCGGTCTTCGACTCCATCAGCCTGAAGATGAAGGACATGTTCTCGCAACCCCTTCCCGGCACGGCCATAGCAGATACCTACGGCTGCTTCCAGTTCACGTCAGGACTCCTTGGCGGCGGAACCCCGGCCCCGGAGGACGACTACCAACTCCACGGCGAGGCTCCGACCAGCCGCATGGACAGTGCCTGGCTGGAATTCGGAGATGGGACCATGTCAATACATGGGCAATTTGAATATGTCAAAGGGTTCGGCGACCACTACCTGAGCCGGCCAGCCGTAACCCTGCACGCTGATTCCGGACTCTTCGATATCGGCCTGGAGGTCACCAACCTCTCCAACTATCAGACCATGCCTCTGCAATACATGTGCCATATGAACTACGCCTACGTGCATGACGGGCACATGGAGCAGAACGTGCCTGACGAGGCTTTCCGTCTGCGCCAGACCGTTCCCGCCCACGTCCATCCCACCCCGCAATGGCTGGCCTACAACGAAGAGCTCAAGGCCAGCGGTGATCTGATCAACGACCTGAACGACGAGAGCCACTACGATCCTGAGATCGTCTTCTTCTCCCAGAACCTGACCAAGTTTACGGATGTGGCCGAGTTCCGGCTCCATCTGAATGCCGAACACAACTTCCTGACACGGTTCAGCACGGAGCAATTCCCCATCGTCACCCGCTGGATCCTGTACAACGCCGATCAACAGGTGGCGGCCTTTGCGCTGCCCGGCACCAGCACGCCCGAAGGCCGAGCCGCCGCTGAGAATGCGGGCACCCTGATCCACCTCAAGCCCCGGGAAAAGCGTTCATTCCTGGTAACCACCGGCCTGGAAAGGTAAAGAAGAATATGGCTGACATCACTGTCATCGGTTCCAATATGTATGAGCTGACCACCTTTGTCGATCGCATGCCGGTCGAGGGAGAGACTGTGGAAGCTCCTGAATTCGAGATAGGATTCGGCGGCAAAGGGGCCAACCAGGCCATCGCCGCCGCCCGCTTGGGTTCACAGGTCAGCTTCATCACCATGGTCGGCAAGGACGAATTCGGCAGACAGCAGCTGGAGAACTATCGCAGCAACGGCATCAGCTCCGATGGAATCGGCATCGCCGGTGGAAGCAGCGGCGTGGCGCCCATCTTTGTGGACACCAGCGGCGACAATCGGATCCTGATCGTCAAAGGCGCCAACAAACAGCTCACGCCTGCCGCCCTGGACGATAAAAAAGACCTGATCAAGGGATCGAAACTGGTCGTTCTCCAACAGGAGATCGCCTTGGAGACCAACTACCATGCCATTGAACTGGCAGAGGGCTACGGCGTGCCTGTACTGCTGAACCCTGCTCCAGCAAATGACGATCTGAACATCGACTACGTTTCCAGGGTGGCCTTCTTCGCACCGAATGAGACCGAGCTGGCCACGCTCACAGGAATGCCCACAGGGACATTGGATGAGATCAAAGCCGCAGCACGGAGCTTGGTAAGGCGCGGAGTAGGCAACCTGATTGTCACCATGGGCGGCAAGGGCGCCCTATGGGTCAGCGCCGACCAGGAGCTGCTGGTGCCTGCAGTCACGGTTGAAGCCGTGGATACCACTGGCGCCGGAGATGCTTTCATCGGCTCGTTCGCCCACTACTACACGCAGGGCGAGGATGTGCCAACCGCTCTGGGGCACGCCAACAGATACGCTGCAATCAGCGTCACGCGCCGTGGCACCCAGAAGGCTTATCCAACAGCTGCCGAGCTGAACGACCTCCTGCTGGAAAGGGTGCAGGCATAAGGTATTCGCTATGGTCGCATTGCCAGGCGTGGACGGGTAGACAGCCCTCGTCTGGCTTTTTTATGTCCTTGCAACGAAATGTTGTCATATACTGTGCCTCAAAGAAAAGCAGGAGCCACGATTCACAGACACCAGCCAGAAGGGGTGATAAGTATGACCAATCGAGTGGCGCTGGTCACTGGAGCCACCAGCGGCATCGGGTATGAAACCGCTGGCCTGCTCGCCGATCATGGATACCAGGTATATGCGGCAGGACGACGAGTCGAACGATTGAAGCCACTGGCCGACAAGGGGGTGACGGCCGTGCAGATGGACCTGACCGATTCCGCCTCCATTGAGAAGGCCGTCGCACGAATTCTGCAGAAGGAAAAGCGGGTCGACCTGCTGGTCAACAATGCCGGCTACGGCTCCTATGGCCCAGTCGAGCAGGTTTCCATCGACGAGGTCCGGCGACAATTCGAGGTCAACCTCTTCGGCCTCGCCCGACTGACCCAGCTGGTGCTGCCAGCCATGCGCCGGGCCAGACGCGGCCGGATCGTCAACACCTCATCTATGGCTGGCCGGATGGTCACCTATATGGGTGCCTGGTACCATGCCACCAAGTACGCCCTAGAGGCCTTCAGCGACGCTTTACGCATGGAAACCCGCCCCTTCGGCATCGACGTGGTCCTTATCGAGCCTGGAGCCATCGCCACCAACTGGGGCGCAATCGCCGCCGACCATCTTCAGAAGGTGACCCGCAAGAGTGCCTATCGAAAGTCAGGGTTCCAAGCTGCTGCTGGATTGCGCAAGCTTTACTCCAGCAGGCATTTGACCCGACCATCAACCATTGCCAAGGCCATCGTCCGTGCTTCGACGGTACGCCATCCCCGTCCACGCTACCTTCTGGGCTTCGGAGCCAAACCTCTGGTCGCCATTCATGCCCTGCTCCCCGCCCGTGCCTGGGACTACCTGATGGTCCATGCCAAGGACCTGTAAACGCTAAAACTACGCACCAGAGCAGTGTCTTCATTGAAACCAGATGCGTGCATGAAGCTTAAGCTCCCCGAAGTCAAATACTGTCCCAGCTATTGTGAAATACCAACAGTCTTATTTACCTCGATTTCCTTGCCAAGGCCGGTATTGACCAGGAGAGCCATGCGAACGACGCTGGGTTGGGGTATTGCAAGTACCTTGCCCCGCCTATTCATTGATATTTGGTTGAGTTTCTGACTACCTACAAACAAAGCAATTGCTGTAAGCGCCTTTGAGTATCGGACAGTTATAATCTAATTAATTATCGTCATTTATTAGCGTGCAGCCAGCATGTCCTTCGATAGGGGGTTTCATTGAAGCCTGAAGAATCTGAGCTCAACGCCGATCCGGACTCGCCTTTGGCATTTTTCCTGAACGGAATAAGGAATGGCGTCAATAAAAGCAATGCCGCCATTAAAGACATAGTTCATGCACTGGAACGCGAATCCTCCGGATTCGCCTTGGCATATAAGGCCAGGAATAGTGATTTTCGCCTGGTGGTAGATGCTCCAAAAAATACGCTCGACGCCATCGCCAATGGTGACATCAAGCTGACTGCCGATAGAACAGGCAATACCTTTGCCCAACTTTTGGATCCTAACGGGCGATATGGAAAGAAACTGCCCATCAAGCGCGAGGATTTCAGCGGGGGGATTGATCCCGTTCAAGCGGCGAACGCCATACAACTCAGGGCAATCCAAGGTCAGCTTGAAGACATCGCCCACCAGATTGCAGTCATAGATGTGCGCGTGCAGGAAGTCCTCGAGGGGCAGCAGAGCGATAGGCTCGGCCTCCTGCAGAGCGGCATGCGCCTTTATCTGCAGGCCCGTGAAGTTGATGACGACACTCTGAGAAAGCTCCTTGTGTCTCAGTCCTTACGCGCTCTATCGGACGCAGAGGCCCAGCTCGAGCTGAAGATGGATTCTGACGTGAAATATCTCGCTAATGGCGACTATGAGCATGAAAAAGGCAAACGCACAAAACTCATCGATGAAAGAATGGACAGCATCAACAGTTGCTTTCCTGCCATACACCAGGCGTCGATTGCCAGAGCAGCCATTTTTTGCGAGCAAGGAGAGCCCAAGGCCATGGCGAAATCCCTGGAAACATATTCGCACTTCATAAAGACGACTGTGGGAGACAATGCGGGCCTTCTAGCGGAATGCGATCGCTCTGATACAGGAACAGAACAGGGAATTTGGCGATCTCGAGCCGCACTTCAACTTGATGTTTCCAATCTAAGCGAGGCCCTGGCATTGCCTGAGAAGCACCTGTACCTTAAGGTATCTGATGAAAAGGATGAGAGCCATGAAGAGCGTTAGAGGCTGCACCAACCAGGAATGCGACTCTTACAAAAAGAACGACAAATATAAAAAAGACTATGATTACTGCCCAAAATGCGGCTCAAAACTGATGGCCGTATGCAGATCCCGTGAATGCCACACTTTCATCGATAACCCGGATGGCATTTACTGCGCTCGCTGCTTAGCAAAAAGAAAAGACAGCGCAGATCATGCGAAGAAAAACCTAACCACCATCGGCGGAGGCTTGTTGGCAGCAGGCGGTCTCGTCGCAAAAAACGGTAGGACAATCACCTCTGTTGTAGTGAAAGCAATCAAATTCCTTCCAAAATAAAGGTTCGCGCAAACACGGTATTCATCAAACATCAGCTTTCACAGTTGTCAAAGTACCGCTATACGTATGATTGAACTTATAGGCTCCATAGATTCCAAACACAGAGGTCCGATTTTGTGAAGTCGCCAGACTGTGAAGCTCAACAAGCAGCCAGCAAAGGGTCTTGTCGGATTGGAATGGCATCCTTCCGACAAGACCCTCTGGCTGATTCACAGAATTCCGTTTTTTTCAGGCCTACAGAGCTCGCGCCCCCAGGAGTGCCTGCTCGGCCGCCATAGGGACGCGTCCCAATCCATCCAGACCGACATTGAGCAGGTAGTTGATGCCGTACTTGTTCAGATGGGCCTTGTAATCGTGAATGGTCTGCGGGCTCTTCCAGTTTTGGTCATGATAGGAGAATCCCCAGGAATCGTTGATGGTCCCGGCGGTCTCATAAAGGCCAAGTTTGGAGGGCTTGAATCCTTCGATCGAGTTGTAATCGACATTCCCATCCGAAGTAGCCTTGTCGCTGGCATCCGAATCTTCGGGAATCTCGTTGTCCCCCAGAGAGACGTAGTCGTAACGGCCGTTGCCCAGCCTGGAATTGATCAGGCAGTCGGGCTGCAGACGCTTGACCGTATCGTAAATGGTCTGGCTCTGCTCGTCGCTGAGGGTCATGGGAACATCGAACCAGGCAACCGATATTTCCCCGTAGTTGCTCATGATCTCTTCGATCTGCGGCATGATCTTGTGCTTGAACGCACGCTCGTAGTTCTTCTCCCCTGTGAAGTCCCAACTGTTGTCCCAGGTGGTGCCTGCAGTCTCGATGTCGTTCGAGAGGTATCCGCCCCCATCCGGTTCATGCCAGTCCAGATCCTGCGAATAATAGAGGCCAAATCGCAGACCAGCCTTGCGGCAGGCCAAGGACAGCTCGCCGATCACATCCCTATGGAACGGCGTCGCGTCATAGACGTTGTAGGGATCCACCAACGACCGGTACATGGCGAAGCCGTCGTGATGCTTTGTGGTGACGACCAGATACTGCATGCCGCAGCGCTTGGCCAGGTCGACTATGGCATCAGCGTCAAAATAAATCGGGTTGAAGGCCTGGGTCAGGCGTTCGTATTCCTTGTTGGGGATCTGGAGCTTGGATTGGATCCATTCCGCATAGTTGCTCGACGACTTCCCCTGGTACTCTCCTCCCAGGAGTGAATAGAGACCCCAGTGGATCATCATGCCGTACTTGGCCTGCTTGAACCATTCCACGGTATCGCTCATTATTTACCTCTGTTTCTGTTGATTGACACGAATTGCCATGACCAACCTCAGATGGTCAGCTTGTCCTTCTTGACGACGAAGGCATCGTAAAGGGCCAGAATCACATAGCAGATTCCTGCACACATGATCATGAAACCTGGGTCTTTATTGCCAAGCACCCCGCCCAGAGCCTGGAAGAAGTAAGGAGCCACCAGGGAGCCGATGTTGATGCCGATCAGGATGATCGAAGTGGTCAGGTTCATGGAGCCCTTGGGCGAATAGGCCACCATGCGTGCCGTCAGGGCCGGGTTGATGATGCCGTTGCAGAACCCTGCCACCAGGACCAGAACCAGCAAGATCGGAATGGAGTTGGTGAAGGGCATGGCGATCATGACCACTGCTGTCAGCACCTCGAAGATGAAGACGGTGTATCGTCCGCACCACTTGGCGAGCTGTTCGAAGGCGATGCCGGAGATGATCGAACAGAGCACCAGGAAGCCGAAGATCCTGGTGGCATCAGCTGCAGAGCCTATATGTGAATCGACCATATGGCTGGCCAGCTTCAGGGAGATGGCCGAATAGAAAAGGCAGACGAAGAGGAAGAGAATGGCCAGCTGGATGACGCCGCCGTTGGTGGACGGCTTGATGGAGGTGTCCTCCTCAACCTCCTTGCCGTCCTCCACGATGACTCGGTCAAGCCGCTTGGGGACGAAGAGGGAGACGAGGACAATGGGCACGATCAGGAAGAGGAAGACCAGGTAAGTGGCATGCCAGGAGATGTTGATCAGGAACCCTGCAATGAAGAGCATGATCGAATCGCCGATGGCGCCGACGGAGTTCCTCCAACCCAGGAGCCTGTTCCTGATTTTCTCGGGGAAGACATCAGTGATGTAGGAGACGCTCAGCGGGGTGAAGATGCCCATGCCCACGCCGAACATGGCTCGCGACAGGAAGATGGCCGGGTAGTTGTAGAAGAAAGCAGGGATGACTCCGAAGACCAGGGAGACGATGAGTCCCAAAAGGACCGTGTACTTCTTGCCCAGCTTGTTGGATATGAGGCCGCTGACCACGGTTCCCAGCAGGACGCCGCCTGTGGGGATGACGACCAGCAGCTCGATGTTGGCCTCCGAGATGTTGGAAAAGTACTGCTTCATTAATGGGATTGTCCCTGAAACGGCATTGGAAACCGACATCAGGAACGATATGGACAAGATGCCCAGCATCAAAATCGGTGAACTGGTATTCACCTGTTGCTCTTTCGACTCCATGAAAGTCCCTTCCTCGGAACAGTCATCGCAATCCCTTCGCGATGGCGAGCGATTGATTCACTCATATACTGCAAACAACTGAATTCCATGGACCATCTTGGTCCCAAACTATTTCAAGAGACAATAGTTTGTTAATAGTATATATCAAATTGGAAAGTATACACGCCGAAGGTGTTGCGTCACGCCGAATCAACCGGATCTGCCATCCAGCGATCACCAAACAAATTGTTGGAATTCGGCCCTCTAAGTCAGCCTTAAGGCATGTACACAAAAGCTGATGCTGATAAAGCAATAGGAATGCTGGCAAGACATTCCGAAACAAAAGTATCTTTATTAATTATCATTAATGGAAGAGATAAGGCAGAGGACATCGTTGCTGTCTGCATGCGGGCGAGGTAAGCCCGCTACTGACGGCTGTCCCCTCAGGAGCATGGTCCATCAGCTCGATCATTCATCGACCGGCTGAGGTCTCGCCTGCTCTTCTGCTTTAAAACAGTTTTTGTGCTCCGCCCAAGAGCAGTCAACGACCGTACCGACAGAAAGAACCAAGGAAATGAGTGATTCATCCTCACAGATAGTCAGCCACGATCAGTCCACCTGGGCCTCCATTGCTACATGGCGGATGGCCTATGAAGGGATGGTCAAGTCAAGTTCCAATCTTGAAGAGGGTGGCCAGGCGGGCGATGCTGTCGAGGCGCTTATCCGAGAGGTTGAGGCCAACCCCGATTACACCTCCGTCGGTTATGGAGCTTTGCCCAACCGGGAAGGTGAGATGGAGATGGACGCCGCCTTCATGGACGGGAACAGCATGGCAATGGGCGCTGTGGCCGGCATCCAGCATGTACTCCATCCCATATCAGTGGCCAGGCAGCTGAGCCGGCGCCATACCAGCAGCTTTCTGGTCGGGCAGGGGGCGACCCGTTACGCCCAGGTCAGCGGGTTCGAAATGCGCAATATGCTGACGGATAGGGCCAGAGAGCGCTGGGAGCTGGAAGCCGCCAAGGCCGCAAGACCGGAGTCTGCCGGCCCCTATCGAGGGCACGATACGGTCGGGACCATCTCCTTGGATATGCAGGGTTCGATGGCTGCTGGCACATCAACATCAGGGCTCTTCATGAAGGAACCGGGCAGAGTAGGCGATTCACCCCTACCCGGCTCGGGCTTCTACGTGGACAGCGCCATCGGAGGGGCAGCCGCCACCGGATTGGGAGAAGACATCATGAAAGGATGCCTCTCCTATCGGATCGTCGCCTTGATGGGAAGCGGCTTGAGCCCGCAGGAAGCCTGCGATTCCGCAGTCTACGAATTCGACGACCTCCTGAGGAACCGCTACGGCAAGGTCGGCGAGATCTCTTTGATCGCTCTCAACAGGAGAGGGGAATGGGGGGTCGCCACCAACGTAGAATTCACCTTCTGCATAGCAACGAAGGGCGAACGGATACGCATACTCATGGCCAATCCAGAGGGCAAAGGCGGAACACGAATCGAGCCAGTGACCAAGGAATGGTTGCAGGAATATGAACGCTCGCTGAAAGCGCCCATCAGATGAGCAGTTGCGACACTTGAGCTCTCCTATTGGCTATTGGCGTTCAAGAAGTCGGAAGCTTACCAAATGGGCCGATGAACCATATGACGTATCGACATAAAACTTGTCGGCCCAGATGCTCACTCCCACTCGATGGTTGCTGGAGGCTTCGAGGTGCAGTCCAGAACCACGCGGTTGATGCCCGGGCACTCGTTGGTAATCCGCGTGGAGATAGTAGACAGCACATCATAGGGCAGCCGTGTCCAATCAGCGGTCATGGCGTCCTCGGAGGAGACCGGACGCAGCACGATTGGCGAGCCATAGGTGCGCTCGTCGCCCTGCACACCTACCGAATGCACATTGGCCAGCAGCACCACCGGGCACTGCCAGATCTGCCGATCCAGACCAGCCTTGGACAGCTCCTCGCGGGCGATGGCGTCGGCCTCGCGCAGGGTCTCCAAACGTTCCTGGGTGATCTCGCCGATGATGCGGATTCCCAGACCAGGGCCCGGGAAGGGCTGACGCCAGACGATCTGGTCAGGCAGGCCCAGTTCGGTGCCGATGGCCCGGACCTCGTCCTTGAAGAGGGTGCGCAGGGGCTCGATCAGCTGGAACTTGACGTCCTTGGGCAGACCGCCCACATTGTGGTGGGACTTGATATTGGCCGCTCCGTCTCCGCCGCCCGATTCGACCACGTCGGGGTAGAGCGTGCCCTGCACCAGGAACTTGACTTCCTTGCCGGTCTTGCCGGCCTCCTCAATCACCTGCCGCTGGGCCTTTTCAAAGGTGCGGATGAACTTCTCGCCGATGATCTTGCGCTTGCGCTCTGGTTCGGAAACACCCTTGAGGGCGGTCAGGAAGTCCTGCGAGGCATCCACGGCAATCAGCTTGATGCCAGTGGCGGCTACGAAATCATGCTTGACCTGCTCGGCCTCCCCCTTACGCAGCAGACCATGATCCACAAAGACGCAGGTCAGCTGGTCGCCGACGGCCCTGTGGACCAGAGCGGCCGCCACGGCTGAATCGACGCCGCCCGACAGGCCGCAGATGACCTGGTCGTCTCCCACCGTGCGACGGATCTTCTCCACCTGCTGCTCGATGATGCCCGAGGCGTTCCAGTCCGACGGCAGTCCGGCGCACTGGTGCAGGAAGCGGTCGATCAGGTCCTGCCCCAGAGGGGTGTTGGTCACCTCGGGATGCCACTGGACCCCGTACAGCCCCCGGGAAGGATCCTGCATGGCCGCCACCGGAGCACCCTCGGTATGCGCCAGGACCTCAAATCCCTCAGGCGCACGGTTGACGGCGACGCCATGGCTCATCCACACATCCTGCCTTGCGGGTGAATCCTGCAGGATTCCCTTGGCGCTGTCGATGAGGGCCTCGGTCTTGCCGTACTCCCCCAGGGCCGCCTTGTCCACCTCGCCGCCCAGCTCATGGGCCATGACCTGGAAGCCGTAGCAGATGCCCAGCACGGGCACCCCTGCCTCGAAAATCCTCTTATCTATGGAAGGTGCCCCGTCCACGTAGACGGAGGCCGGGCCGCCGGAGAGGATGACCGCCTTGGGATCCTTGGCCAGCATCTGGTCCAGGCTCATCGAATGAGGCACCAGCTCGGAGTAGACCCCCGCCTCCCTGACTCGACGAGCGATCAGCTGGGCGTACTGCGCACCGAAATCGACCACCAGGACGGGACCCTGTGCCATAAGACTCCTTATATATACGTATGCTGTATCTGCCATGGATGCCCGAGAGCGACGATTCAACGCCCGCGGACAAGTCCAGTATGGTTGCAGTTTTCGACAATGCTACCGTCATTGAGCCCTGGTCGGCACCCCCGGCGGAAATTCAAGTCTGCAAGCAGACAATTCCCTCGCATTTTCTCACAAGAGCGAACACACACTGCAAGAAAACGTTCAGAAAAGTCTGCTCGTTCACGTACCATGTAGGCATTGGGTACGAACCCGACGGATGCCTGAAATGACACCGTACGAGCCCGTAACCGAAGTAAATAAACAATCGCACTATAGTGCAGGAGTACACATGACGAATCCTGTTATCGGCACCCCTTGGGCGAAGCTGGAGACCCCAATCGCCGAGGAGACCCTCGAGGCCGTCGACAAGTATTGGCGGGCGGCCAACTATCTTTCCATCGGACAGATTTATCTTCGCAGCAACCCCCTGATGAAGGAGCCCTTCACTCGGGAGGATGTCAAGCATCGTCTGGTCGGCCACTGGGGCACCACCCCCGGCCTGAACTTCCTGCTGGGCCATATCAACCGTCTGATCGCCGACCATCAGCAGAACACCGTAATCATCATGGGCCCCGGCCACGGCGGCCCCGCCGGCACCTCGCAGTCCTACCTGGACGGCACCTACAGCGAGTACTACCCCAAGATCACCAACGATGAGGCTGGCCTGCAGAAGTTCTTCCGCCAGTTCTCTTACCCGGGCGGCATCCCCTCCCACTTCGCGCCTGAGACCCCCGGGTCCATCCACGAGGGCGGCGAGCTGGGCTATGCCCTCTCCCACGCCTACGGCGCCATCATGAACAACCCCAGCCTCTTCGTGCCCTGCATCGTGGGCGACGGCGAGGCCGAGACCGGCCCTCTGGCCACCGGCTGGCAGTCCAACAAGCTGGTCAACCCCCGCACCGACGGCATCGTCCTGCCCATCCTGCATCTGAACGGCTACAAGATCGCCAACCCGACCATCCTCTCGCGCATCTCCGACGAGGAGCTGCATGAGTACTTCCATGGCATGGGTTATGAGCCCTTCGAGTTCGTTGCAGGGTTCGACGACGAGGACCATCTGTCCATCCACCGTCGCTTCGCCGACATGCTGGAGACCGTCTTCGACAAGATCTGCGACATCAAGGCCCGGGCCGAAACCGACGACATGACCCGTCCCTTCTACCCCATGATCATCTTCCGCACCCCCAAGGGCTGGACCTGCCCCAAGTTCATCGACGGCAAGAAGACCGAGGGATCCTGGCGCGCCCACCAGGTGCCGCTGACCTCCGCCCGCGACACCGAGGCCCACTTCCAGATCCTCAAGAACTGGCTGGCCTCCTACAAGCCCGAGGAGCTCTTCGACGAGAAGGGCACCCTGCGTCCCGAGGTCACCAGCTTCATGCCCAAGGGCGACCTGCGCATCGGCGAGAACCCCAACGCCAACGGCGGCCGGCTGCTCAAGCCGCTGGAGCTGCCTGACATCCACGACTACGAGATCGACATCAAGAAGCACGGCCACGGCTGGGGCGCCACCGAGGCCACCCGCGTCCTGGGCTACTACACCCGCGACGTACTGGCCAAGAACCCCACCGACTTCCGCATCTTCGGGCCCGATGAGACGGCTTCCAACCGTCTGGCCGCTGCCTACGAAGTGACCAACAAGCAGTGGGATGCCGACTACCTGTCGGAGCTGACCGACGAGCATATGGCCCACACCGGCCAGGTCATCGAGCAGCTCTCCGAGCACCAGATGGAAGGCTTCCTGGAGGGCTACCTGCTGACCGGACGCCACGGCATCTGGAGCTCCTACGAGTCCTTCGTGCACGTCATCGACTCCATGATCAACCAGCACGCCAAGTGGCTGGAGGCCACCGTCCGCGAAATCCCGTGGCGCAAGCCCATCGCCGGACTGAACCTCCTGGTCACCTCGCACGTCTGGCGTCAGGACCACAACGGGTTCTCCCACCAGGATCCCGGCTTCGTCGACATCCTGCTGAACAAGAACTTCAACAACGATCACGTGGTCAACATCTACTTCCCCGCCGACGCCAACATGCTGCTGAACGTGGGCGAGCGTTGCTACAAGTCGACCAACTGCATCAACGCCATCTTCGCCGGCAAGCAGCCCGCCGCCACCTACCAGAGCGTGGACGAGGCCGCCGACGAGCTGGAGAAGGGGGCCGCCCGTTGGGATTGGGCCTCCAACGCCAAGGATGCTGAGGATGCTGATGTCGTCATCGCCACCGCGGGCGACATCCCCACCCAGGAGGCCCTGGCCGCCGACGACATGCTGCAGAAGCTGGGCCTCAAGGTCCAGTTCGTCAACGTGGTCGACCTGTTGAAGATCCAGGACACCGAGGAGAACGATCAGGCCCTGTCCGACGAGGAGTTCACCGAGCTCTTCAGCAAGGACAAGCCGGTCCTGTTCGCCTTCCATGCCTACCCCGGCTCCATCTACCGCCTGATCCACGGACGTCCCAACCACGACAACTTCTCCGTGCACGGCTACGAGGAGCAGGGCTCCACCACCACGCCATTCGACATGGTGCGCGTCAACAACATGGATCGTTGGTGCCTGGCCGCCTCCGCCCTGAAGTTGGTGGATGCCGGCAAGTACGCCGACCAGATCGACAAGTGGACCAAGTTCCGCGACGAGGCCTTCCAGTTCGCCGTGGACAAGGGCTACGACCACCCCGATTACACCGATTGGGTCTGGCCCGATGCCAACCGCGCCGGCCAGGAGACCATCTCCGCCACCGCCGCGACCGCCGGAGACAACGAATGATACGCTGATCCGACCCTGAAACCGCCCGTCATGCGCAGCCCGCATGGCGGGCGGTTTCTGTATACTGGACAAGGTTGTGAACAAAGCAGTCATCAAGGCAACCACATCCGGACAGGAGAAGACACAGTGAGTCTTGCAAGCATCACCATCATCAGCCCAGAAGCCGCCAACGGCCGCAATGTCGTGGCCTACGGCCTGACCAAGGCCCTGAGCGCCAAAGCCAAAACGGCCGTATTCAGGCCAATCGCCTGCAGGAAGCACCCATTGACCCCGGAACTGGTTGCAGCCAGCTCATTCCCCGCTACGGATCCAGAGATCTGCCGTGGCAAGTGCCCTGGGCACGCCACTGAGGACACCATGCAGACCCGGGCCGATGTCCTCAACGCCTATGACGGTCTGATGGAGGCCACCCATCCCGAGCGCGTCCTGATCGTGGGCAGCGATGCCTCAAAGCTCTTCGACCCCGGCCTGTTTGCTCTCAATGCACAGATCGCCGCCGACCTGAGGTCCCCGGTCATGCTGGCCGTCTGCACTATCGGCAGGGAACCCGGCCAGGTCATGAAGACCGTAGCTGCCTGCCGCCGGACCATCGAGGCCCAGGGAGCCGTGCTTGCCGGGATCTTCATCACCGGATGCCAGCCTGAACAGAAGGCGCCTCTTGCTCAGGCCTTCCAAGAGTATGATCTGCCGACCTGGACCGTCTCCAAGATGGACTTCGACACGGATCCGTCCGCCGATCAGGCCCGCCAGGCCACCAGCCAGACATTCCAGCAGGAGGTGGACGTCGACCAGGTGCTGAAGGCCGCCGACGCCGCCAGCCCCAAGGCCACCACGCCTGTAGCCTTCCAGAACGATCTGCTGGCCAAGGCCAAGGCCAACAGGAAGACCATAGTCCTGCCCGAAGGCGGCGAGGACCGCATCATCAAGGCGGCCGACTACCTGCTGGCCCGCAACATCGTTGAACTGATCATCGTGGGCGACAAGGATTCCATTCTGGCCCGCGGCAAGGAGCTTGGCCTCAACAACCTGGACAAGGCCTCCTTCCAGCCCATGGACGACGAGCAGGTGCTGACACCCATGGTTGATCGCCTCTGCCAGCTGCGCGCCAAGAAGGGCATGACCCCGGAACAGGCGCGCAAGCAGCTGGCCGATCCCTCCTACTTCGGCACCATGCTGGTGGTGCTCGGCAAGGCCGACGGCCTGGTGTCCGGCTCAATCAACTCAACCGCCAACACGGTCCGCCCAGCCCTGCAGGTGATCAAGACCAAGCCGGGTGCCTCGCTGGTATCCGGAGCATTCCTCATGTGCTTCCCCGACCATGTGGCGGTTTTCGCCGACTGCGCCATCAATCTCAACCCGTCATCCGAACAGCTGGCTGACATAGCCATTCAGTCGGCCCAGACGGCCCGCTCCTTCGGCGTGGACCCGCGAGTGGGCATGCTCTCCTACTCCACCCTGGGATCAGGCAAGGGCCCGGATGTGGACCTGGTGGAAGAGGCCACCCGCCTGGCCAAGGAGAAGGCGCCGGACCTGCCCATCGTGGGCCCCATCCAGTTCGACGCGGCCTGGTCACCCACTGTGGCGGCCACCAAGGCCAAAGGCGATCCGGTCGCCGGAACTGTCAACGTCTTCGTCTTCCCCAGCCTGAGCGCCGGCAACATCGGCTACAAGGCCGTACAGCGCACCTCGGGCGCCCTGGCCATCGGACCGGTGCTGCAAGGCCTCAATAAACCAGTCAACGACCTCTCCCGCGGCGCTCTGGTGGCCGACATCATCAACACCGTGGCCTTGACCGCCGTCGAGGCCCAGGACTGACGACCGTCTTATAACGTCTATGCAAACCTCTGGGGCTGCTGCTGGATCTTATCTTCAAGAAGGTTCCGGCAGCAGCCCCAAAACCATGTCGGCCTGGCTATATACCGCGCCTTGTAAGGGCCGACGAGTAATCTTGAAGACTGATTGAGGAGCGCAGGCTCTATACAAGCACATCAGGAGGATGCCCCAATGGCGAAAACCGTCCTAGTCATCAATTCGGGTTCAAGCTCGATCAAGTACCAGCTGGTCGATCTGGAGACCAGCCAGAGCCTGGCCTCGGGTCTGGTCGAGAAGATCGGCGAGCCCACCGACGGCCACTACAAGCACGAGGTCAACGGCGAGAAGCATGAGCTTGAGGAGCCCATCCACGACCATGAGGTTGGACTCAAGCGCGTCCTGGGCTTCTTCAAGGAGTATGGCCCTGATCTGGACAAGGCCGGCATCATCGCCGTTGGCCACCGTGTCGTCCAGGGTGGAGCCATCTTCCCCAAGCCTGCCCTCCTGACCAAGAAGACCCTGAGCCAGGTCAAGGATCTGGCCGTACTGGCCCCCCTGCACAACGGACCCGAGGCTGAAGGCGCCGAGGTCATGAGCCGACTGATGCCGCAGACCCCGCAGGTCTTCGTCTTCGATTCCTCCTTCTTCTTCGAACTGCCCAAGAAGGCCTCCACCTACGCCCTCAACAAGGACATCGCCAAGCAGTACCACATCCGTCGCTATGGCGCCCACGGCACCAGCCACCAGTATGTGGGCCAGCTGGTTCCCGGCCTGCTGGGTAAGCCCGCAGAAGGCCTGCGGCAGATCGTCCTGCACATCGGCAACGGGGCTTCCGCTTCGGCGCAGGTCTCCGGGCATCCCGTCGAGACCTCCATGGGCCTGACCCCCCTGGAGGGCCTGGTCATGGGCGGCCGCACCGGCGACATTGACCCTGCCGTTGTCTTCCACCTGATCCGCAACGCCCACATGAGCGTGGATGAGCTGGACACCCTATTCAACAAGCGCTCCGGCATGACCGGCCTGACCGGCCATGGCGACATGCGCGAGGTCCACAAGCTAATCGCCGAGGGCGATGAGGATGCCAAGCTGGCACTGGACATCTACGTCCACCGCATCGTCGGCTATATCGGCAACTACACGGCCCAGATGGGCGGCCTGGATGCCATCACCTTCACGGCCGGCGTGGGCGAGAACGATGAAATCGTGCGCCGCCGGGTCATCGAGCAGTTGGAGCCCTTCGGAGTGAAACTGGACCAGGAGAAGAACGACCAGCGTTCCAAGGAGGCCCGAATCATCTCTACCCCCGACAGCACGGTCGCCGTCTGCGTCATCCCCACCAACGAGGAGCTCTCCATCGCCCGCCAGGCCGAGGTCGTCGCCAGCCAAGGCGATGCCTACGGCAACAAGTTCCAGGCCTGACCGTTAACCGAACCTGTCCCCTCAATCTGATTGATGATTGAATGAGGGATGATTGAGTTCAAGGTTTGGTTCTAGGAACCTGGTCCTAAGAGCAGAAAGAGGCCGGCGACCACAGCAATGCATGTGGCCACCGACCTTTTTCTATATGTCTTATAGGTCAGTCCCCCAAAGCCGCCAATGCCTCCTTGTGCAGAAGACCGTTGCTGGCTAGACCATTGCCACCCCATGGACCCGGGTTGCCTGCCAGGTCGGTAAAGCTGCCGCCTGCCTCGGTCACGATGGGGACCAGGGCACCCATGTCGTAGAGGTCCAGCTCCGGCTCGGCCGCCAGATCGATGGCACCCTGGGCCAGGAGCATGTACTGCCAGAAGTCGCCGAATCCGCGCAGCCGCCAGATCCGGTCGGTCAGGTCAAGAAGCCGCTCCCGGCGGCCTATGGCCTTCCACCCAGTCAGCGATGACAAGGACATGGAAGCGTCTTCCATCCGATCCACTCTTGAAACGTGGATGGCCCTGGGAACTTCACCCTGGCGAGCCATGTAGGCTCCCTGACCCTGCGCAGCATACCAGCGGGTGCCCAGCATGGGAGCAGAGACCGCGCCGACTACCATCTGGTGGTCTACCTCCAAGCCGATCAGGGTCGCCCAGACGGGGACCCCGCGCACATAGTTCTTGGTCCCGTCAATCGGATCGATGATCCACCGCCTGCCGTTGGACTCCTGCTTTCCCAGCTCCTCGGCATAGATGGTATCGTCCGGCCTAGCCCGGGCCAGCACGCGACGAATCACCGCCTCCGCCTCCCTGTCAGCCTGGGTGACCGGGGTATTGTCCGACTTGCGTTCCACGTGAAGATCCGGCGACTTGAAGTAGCCCATGGTGACCTGATCCGCCTGGTCAACCATGGCGATGGCCAGGTCCAGATCCTCCTGCCAGTTCTGCCCTTCAGCCTCGATGCTCATAACAAGGCTCCTTTCGCTCGATTCGCCGCGGCTCAGCCTTGGTCCTCGCCTGCCAGCATCCGCTTCCACATCCCCGGGAAGTCGGGCATGGTCTTGGCCGTGGTGCCGATGTTGCGCACCCTGATGCCAGGTATCCTGAGCCCGATCATGGCGGCAAAAGTGGCCATGCGATGGTCGGCATAAGTCTCCATGACGGCCCCGTGCAGACGCTGAACAGGCACGGGCTCGATGGCCAGGCCATCATCAAGTTCGCGGGCCTGACCGTCTATTCTGGTGATTTCGGTGGCCAGCGCCTTCAGTCGGTTGGTCTCATGACCGCGCAGGTGGCCGATGCCATGCAGGCGGCTGGGCCCGTCGGCAAAGACCAGGATTGCTGCAATCGAAGGCACGATCTCCCCTGCTGGGGACAGGTCGCAGTCGCCGAGTCCATGAATGGCTCCCCCGCCGGTCACCCTGCAGGTGGGACTGCCCTGCCCGTCGGGAACCATGTCTACCTGCGCACCCATGGTCTTCAGATACCCTGGCAGCAAGCCGCCTGGCTGGGTGGTATGGTCTGGCCAGTTGGGCACGCTGACCTGCCCGCCTCCGATCAGGGCCGCTCCCAGGAAGGGGGCCGCATTCGACAGGTCAGGCTCCACCTGGACCCGATCGGGCAGCTGCGTCCCAGCAGATCCCCTGCCTTCAACGCTCCACCTGCAGCGGTCGGGATTGGCCTGGACCTGAACTCCGGCCTGACGCAGGTCGTCAACGGTCATGGCGATGTGCGGAAGACTGGGCAGATGCTGACCAGAGTGGACGATGGTCATAGTGCCATCAGCCCTGGCAGCCAGCAGCAGGAGGCCGGAAATGAACTGCGATGATGCCGAGGAGTCTATAGTCACCTCCCTGCCCACCAGGCGATCCGGGGGTGTGAGCACAAAGGGCAGGAAGCCCTCCTGGCCTAGGTACTCGATCCTGGCTCCCAGCTGGGTCAGCCCCTCCAGCAGAGGTCTCATGGGACGGCGATAGGCCTGCTCGTCTCCGTCGAATCGTGTGGGGCCATCAGCCAGCATGGCCAGGCCCGGCACAAAGCGCATGACGGTTCCGGCCAGTCCGCAGTCCACGCGAGCGCCACCGCGGAAGCGCCCGCCTGCCGGTGGAATGACGGTCACATTCGTAGCCTTGTTCGGGTCAACCCGACAGTCCACGCCAAGGGCCTCCAGGGCCCCAATCATCAGGTCCGTATCACGCGACCTGAGCAGACCAGTCAGCCTGACGGGGCGGCTTCCCAGGGCCGCCAGAATCAGATACCTGTTCGAGAGGGACTTGCTTCCCGGTATGATCACCGTGGCTTCCAAGGGGCCATCGGCCTGCGGCGCCGCCCATGTCTCTTCCACTGTCATGGTCACCATGGTAACCGCAGGCGCAGAGCTGTTCCTGCTCCCTGCTCACCCCCACAGGACCGGCCGGGACCCGACCCTGTGCTATATTGATACATTGTGCCCATACGGTGATGCCTATGGGCGCCGGGCTATAGCGCAGCTTGGTAGCGCGCCTGCTTTGGGTGCAGGATGTCGCCGGTTCAAATCCGGCTAGCCCGACTTTTGCCTTTGGCCCATGTCGGGAGTCGGATCCTTGGCATTCATGCCCAGCAATCCCACAGAGAAAATCGTCAGGGCCAGAAGGCCCGTCAGGCCTGCATAAATGGACATGGTGATGGGGATGCCGACCAGATTACCCAGCGTCAGAAAGACCATCTGCCCCAGAGGCGCTCCGATCATCATGACAGTCTGGACCACTCCCATAGTTGCAGCCAAGTGATCCTCGGCCACCGTGCTGATGAGCATGGTCATGAACCTAGGGTTGATCTTGCCCAGAAGATAGTTCATGGCCAGGAGCGGGAGGAACAGCAGGGCAGGAATGTGCAGCCAGACCAGATTGACCCCTACTACGGCAGCTGCGGCCATGACTCCGGTCAGCAGATGGGCCATGGGCAACCGCTTGAGCGGATCTGCGGCAAGGAGTGCGCCGAGAATGAGTCCTAGGGAGGAGATGCCGTTGACGGCGGCTATGGTCGTGCCGTAGCTTCCCCACCAGACCTCGGGCATGGAGATAAGCCCCAGGTTGAGCAGGGGCTGCAGGGCCGTCCCCAGAAGGTTGACCATGCATCCGAAACCCACCATCAGAACCAGAAAGGCGGAGTGGCGGAACTCCCCCAAGATCACATGAAGGCTGGATGCTAGTCCCACATGCTTGCCCACAGGTGGGCCATTGACTGAGACCTCCGCCCTGGTGAATTTCTGATAGCCAACAGCCACGAGGATCCCCGCCAGAAGGAAGGTGAGGGCGTTGATCAGCGCAAATACAGCGAATCTGTTGCCCAGGAGGGCAATCAACACTGCGCCTCCGCCTGCACTGATGACAGCCGCGACGCTGGAGGTAGCAGAGGTGATTGAAGTCGCCTGGTGAAGCTGGCTAGGCAGGACCAGATGTTTAAGTACCGGCATCCATAGACTGCCTGCATACCCCTCGAGCATGGAAGATGCCATGTCCATGGCAACCAGCAGCACAAAGACGGGCAGGCTCTTGGACCTGCCTATCATTATGGCCATAACCAGATAGATACACACCTGAACCAGCTTGATCACCACTTGCATCCGCGTCTTGTGCACGGTCCTGTCGGCCAGGTATCCGGTCAGGATGGCCGTCAGGGCTGGAGCCACCCAGGCCATTGAGGCTATGGAGACAGCCAGTGCGGCAAAGGGCATGGTCTGGGCATAGACAATGAAGACGATGTTGAAGAGCTCGCCTCCGACCGTATTCAACAGACTGGCCAGAACCATGGTCACAAAAGGCTTATTCTTCAGAAGCTCCTGCATGGTCGGCAGCCGTTCAGGGAAGTTCGATCTTCATGAGGGTCCGATGAAGCAGCCACCATGCCGGCAGGGAGGCCAGAAAGATGATCAGAAGCAGCAGAGCAGACAGTAGCGGGGATTGGGAGAGCAAGTTGCCCACTACAGCGTCCAGCAGGAGCAGGACCGCGAACATGATGGGCAGCGAACGCTTCCAGAAGCCTATAGAGAGGGCGATGCCAACCAACCCCACCAGTCCGGCAAGGCTGGTAACCAGCATGAGGAGAACCTGTTCAAGCAGACTGCCTGGCGAGCCCGTTCCAAGCGAACCCACAAGACGGTCGATCAGTAGCATGACGGTCAGGGTGATGGTCGTCCCAGCCAAGTAGGAGAGCGCAGTGAAGAGGCCGACGAAGATCAACTTGGCCAGCAGGATTCGGCTTCGCGATATGGGCAATGAGAGGGTGAGCGCCAGGTTCCTCCCCGTATAGGGCTCAATGAAGACCAGGTTGCAGAGGGCAGCAGCCACCAGGGAGAAGCCCGCCAGAAGGATGACCATGGCCATCTGCAGCACGAAGGCCAGGCTTGACAACCGAGGATCTGACCGTCCGCTCGTGTGGCCAATGGCCAGGAACATGCCTCCGATGGCCAAGGCTGCGGCCACTACTGCCAGCCCTCCGAAGATGCAGGGCCATAGCCTGGTCTTTTTCAGTTCTAATTTCAGCAGCGTCTTCATATCAGCCCTCCATGGCCTTGACCAGGGTTCGCTCGGCGACCTCCTGGCCCTGATTGAGGAGCTCCGGCACGCTGGCCCGCAGGCTGACTCTGCCGTCCGCAACGACCATCACGTGGTCGGCCGTGCGCAACACTTCGGAGAGAATGTGGCTGGAAAAGAGGATTGCACTCCCCTGGGCTGCCAGGCTGCGCAGGCTGTCTCGCAGCTGTCTGATGGCCACAGGGTCCAGTCCGTTGAGCGGCTCGTCCAGTAGGTAAAGGTCAGGATGATGGCCCATGCACCTGGCCAGGGCCAGCCTCTGCCTCATGCCCATGGAATACCTGCCGACATGCGTGGTTGAATCGGCGGCCAAACCGACCTTGTCCAAAAGTTTGCTGATCCCGGTAGGCTCGGCATCCCTATGCTCCCGGTCTGCCAATGCCAGGTAGGTCAGGTCAATCTCAAGATTCTCCCTAGCGCTGAGGGACTCATAAAAGACCGGCTCGTTGATGAACACTCCCATCCTAGCCAGATTGCCCGGGTAGTCTTCGCTCAGAGGCCTCCCCAGAAAACAGACTCTGCCGCCGACAGGCCTCTGCATTCCGGTCAGGATCTTCAACAGCGTGGACTTGCCAGCCCCGTTGGCACCTAGCAAGCCCAGAATCTCGCCCTGCCCCAAGGTCAAATCCAGTCCGGACAGCACCTCCCTGCCTTCAAACACTTGGACAATTCCGTCCGCCTTCAGCACCTGCATAAAACTCCTTTCAAAAATACCGACGGTATGTTTGGTGGAAACAAAAACCATTACTCGTTGAGTGCCCGAATCTTGCTAGTAGACAGAGCCCTCTTGGCCGTAAGATATCTATCGGCTCTAAGAGACCCCTCGATCTCGATTCTTGTCAGATTCCTCTTGCGTGGACTCCCCGCTGGTGGCAGTCAAAGGATTGCTCTTCAGATGTGCGTGCAAATGCACGGCCGCACGAATAACCCGATCATCGACGACAGGCGCCCCTATTCCCTTGAGCATATCCGCCAACAGGGAGAACTTGGAGACCACCTGGTCCCGGGTCATGGTCGAGAATCGAATCCCTATCCACATGTTGAGCAGGATGTAGAGCACCTGGGCCAGATCCTCGGGATTGCATGGGGCGATGGAGCCGTCCTCCACGCCTTCTCGAACGTAGGGGGTGATCACGTCCACAATCCTGTCCATGGATTTCAAGTACATCTGGCCTACCATGCGGGGGCTCTTCAGCAAGGTTCTGGCGGAAAAGGTGACATCGAGACGCGAGTATGCCGACAGGGAGGCGATAAGCTCATTGCGCAGCTTCTCCAACCCGGTCTCGCCAGGCCATTCCCCTAGCCAGTCACCTTGGGATGAGAACGAGGCCATACGCTCGGTAACCGCGTGGAAAATAGCCGTCTTGGAGGGGAAATGGTAGTAGATCGCCCCCTTGGTCATGCCGCCCAGGCCGTCGACGATGTCCTGGATGCTGGTTCCGTCGTACCCCTTTTCCAGGAAGAGCCGCTGGGCTACATCGAGGATCTGATTGCGATGTCCTTCGGGATCCTTCGGCGTGCCCATGCAGTGCTCCTCTTCTTGTCAGCGCAACAATGCCTGATCATTCTGACCTGACCATCTTTTCTGACAAGAACCTATCATACCACCGGTATGTTCTACTTGCCCAATCACAGGCGTTGATGCCTGGGACCTTAATCCTTCTGCAGGCGACGGATGGCCTCATGCTGAATGGCCACCACTGCCTTGGCATCGGCGACTCCCGCTGCACAAAGCTCCTGCCAGGAGACCCAGGCCGACTGGATATGCTCGCCCGGGTCGAAGTCGGTGGATCCTTGATGCCAGCGACGCAGATGCATGACCACGATGTGGCCGAGCTCGTCGCTCATCCCCAGAGAGGAGTAGACATCGGGAGCAGCATCGATCCAACCGTCCTCCGGATCCAGGTGGCTTTCTGAGCCCGGCGCACCCTCAGGCCCGGGCACCAGACCAGTCTCCTCACGCAGCTCGCGCAGAGCAGCCTTGACAGGGCTCTCCCCCGGGTCGATGAAACCGGCTGGCAGGCCGAAGACGTAAGCCTGGGCGCCCACCCGGTATTCGCGGGTCAGCAGATAGGCATCGGCAGCGCAGTCGTGTACCAGCATGACCACGCAGGGGTCGTGACGGATGAGCTGCCGATCGATGGTTTCCTTGGAACCGTCGCGCCGGAACATAGCCACCTGCTGCTGGTCGATAACGAATATCGGGCCGCGAAAGACCTCCCTGTCATCCATCAGCTCGGGAGCGCGGGTCATATCGATGCCCTTAGGTCCCTGTCCATCGCGGCCGTCCAGCCTGGCAGCCAATCGTGCCTGCAGATCCTGCGCTTCATCGCTCATGCAATCATTCCTCCTCGATCATCAACCCCCAGCCGTCAGCGCACCACCATGGTCCAAGGGTCTGTGACGATTGATGAGACCTCCACCTGCGGGCGAACACCGGTAGCCGTCTCCAGGGCCCTGGCAATGTCTCCCTTGGCGTAGTGGAACCAGAGGCTCTCAATTGCCGAGTGCGGGGTGTTGATCAGCATGGGTCTGGGCTGATTGGGCCGACCGGCCATCCTGGCCTCATAGAGGGCCTGTTGGTAGGCGTCCGTGGCAGGGTGATGGCGCAGATCGCTGGTGATGTAGACATCGGCCCCCGTGGACCGGACCAGATCGAACTCGGAGTCCCCCGATCCGGGCAGCAGGGCGACTGTGGAGACCATGGCATCGGACGGACCGACCGCCTGAACGCCCAGAGCCGTCTTGCGCAGGAGATCCGCCACTGTATGAACCAAATCCTCAAATGGGGTCGGCTTAGGAAGCTGTCCCCAACGACCCAGGCCTACCTGGATTCCCTGATCGGCGTGCAGGTCGCGGTTTGAGACCGGCTGAGGGGCCAGCGGTCGCGCCTCCTGCAGGCCCAGGGCATCGGCAGCCGCCTGGGCCACGCCGCGGTAGGCGGCATCAGCGTTGGTATGCCCCACCCAGAGCCCGCAATGGCCCTCGATCAGCCTGGTTATTATATCCCCGCGGAAGTCAAGGCCGGAAACCTGGTGGACCGATCTGAAGAAAAGCGGATGGTGAGTGATCAGCAGGTCGGCCTTGTGATCCAGAGCCTCCTGAACCACATCGGGCCGAGGGTCCACAGCGCACCAGATCCGTCTGACCGGCCAGGACGGATCGCCCGCCACCAAGCCTGGATGGTCCCAGTCCTCCGCGTAGTCCAGAGGGTAGAGCCCCTCCAGCAGATCCACCACCTGGCCCAGAGGCACTGAAGGCCTCTGAACCTCATCCTGTTCATCAAGCATGACGATCCCTCCTCGGATCTTGCTGATCCCAGGCCACCCCATGTCAGGTCAGTGAGCAGCCAGCTCCCAATCTTGGCCAATGCCGGTGGACACATCCAAGGGCACGGCCAATTCAACGGCATGTTCCATGGAATCCTTGACCAGCTTGGTGGCCTTGTCGGTCTCGCCGGGAGCGATCTCCACCAGCAATTCATCGTGGATCTGCAGGGAGATGCGACTCTTCAGCCCCTGATCGGACAAGGCACGGCTGGCCTTGATCATGGCGATCTTCATGATGTCGGCAGCCGACCCTTGGATGGGTGCGTTCAGGGCGGCCCTCTCGGCGGCCTCGCGGGTGGGACGGCGCTTGGAGCGCAGCCCAGGGAAGTAGCGCCGCCGCCCGAACATGGTCTCGGTGTAACCCTTCTCCCGGGCGTCGGCCACCAGGGATTCCAGATACTCATGGACCTTGCCGAAGGTGGCGAAGTACTTGGCGCGCAGCACGTCGGCCGCAGCCGGGCTGATCTTGAGCTGCTGGGCCAGGCCATAGGTGCTCAGTCCATAGGCCAGGCCGTAGCTCATGGCCTTCACGTGGGAACGCTGGTCCCCGGTGACCTCCTCCATGGGGATGTCATAGACCAGGCTGGCCACGTACCGGTGGAAGTCAGCGCCCGACTTGAAGGCGTCGATCAGGGCCTGGTCCCCGGAAAGATGAGCCATGATCCGCAGCTCCACCTGGGAGTAGTCCGAGGAGAGCAGCGCCTCGTACCCGCTGCCGGGCACGAAGGCCGAACGAATCTCGCGGCCCCGGGCATCCCGGTTGGGGATGTTCTGCAGGTTGGGATCGACCGAGCTCAGCCGTCCGGTGGCGGCCACGGTCTGCTCGTAGGTGGTGTGCAGCCTTCCATCCCGAGGATTGACAGCCTCGCGCAGGGTCTGCACGATCTGCTTGAGCTTGTTGGTCTCCCTGTGCTTGAGCAGGGCGCCCAGAAAGTCGTTGGCACGCTCGTTGTTGACCGACTTGATGTACAGGTCCTGCAGAACCGAGACATTGGTCGAGTAGGAACCGGTCTTGGTCCTGTGGGTGGGCACCAGGCCCATGTCGTCGAAGAGCACCTTGCTCAGTTGCTTGGGGCTCTGCAGGTTGACACGGCTGCCGGCCCTGTCCCAGGCGATTTCCTGAGCCTGGCGGGCCCCGGCGGCGAACCGGTCGTGCATCTCCTTCAGGCGGGCATCATCCACCTTGGCGCCTTCGGTCTCCATCTGCGCCAGGACTGCGGAGGTGGGCAGCTCTATGGTGCGCAGCAGGCCGTACTGGTGGCGCTCGTCCATGAGCTCCTGCAGACGCTCGGAGACCATCATGACGTACTGCGCCTGGCGAAGAATCCGGGTCCCCCGCCGACGTTCGTCCTCATCCTCTCGCCCGTCCAGGGCCAGGGCCCCCTGGGTAGCCTCGGGCTCCTCCTCTACGGGGATGGCCAGGAAGTGTGCTACGGCCTGCTCCAGGTTGTCGGCATGAAAATCAGGCTCAGCCAGATAGCCTGCCAGCTTGGTGTCGAACAGGGGCAGGGGCATGTGCAGCCCCTGGCTCTCCAGGAGGTGCAGGTGCTCCTTGTAGCCATGGACCACGCAGGTGCCGATCCGCTGGTCGATCAGCTCCTGGATGGCCTCACGCATGTCTTCGTCAATGTCTTCCGCCATGAGGACCAGGCCGTGGCCGTCCATGGAGAGAATGGACAGCTCCTCCAAGCCGTAGTCGCCGTGCTTGGCCCAGCCGATGGCGTGGAGAACCCAATGCTCCTTCATGGCCTCGCTGCAGCGCATGGCATTCTGGTCGGAGTCGCCGATGTCCTTGACATTATCCAGGGAATCGGCCATGGCCTTGACATGGTCCGCCGATTGTCGGCAAAGGGACTTGTCCGGCAGATGCTTCTCGCACCAGTCCCGCAGCTGGTCGGCCGACTCCGCCTTATCACGCTCGGGCTGGGTGAACTCCTCCTGCTTGTTGCTGACATCGACCAGTGCCGAGGCTGGAGAGTAATCGTAATCGGCTACCGTGTTGAATCCGCGCAGGATTTTCTTACGGGTCTGCGGGCCGAACTGCAGCTGCTCGAAGATGGGCAGGACCTGATCCGTGTGGATGGTGCCGAAATGCAGGTCCTCCACCTTCACGCCCAGATCCAGGTCGCGCACCAGGGCGTTGACCTTCCGGTTGAGCCGGACCTGGTCGGCGTTCTCCGCCAGGGCCTGGCCCTTCTTGCCGCCGATCTCGTCGGCGTGCTCCAGAATGGAATCCAGCGATCCGTACTTGTTGATCCACTTGGCGGCGTAGCCGTCGCCCACGCCCGGCACGCCAGGGATGTTGTCGGCGCCCTCGCCGCGCATGGCGGCCAGATCGGGATACTGCTCCGGGGTCACCTTGTAGCGGTCCATGATGGTCTGGGGGGTCATGTGCTTGAGGTTCTTGAAGTGGTGGCCGGGGTAGAGCACAGTGACGTCGTCATCCACCAGCTGGAAGGCATCCCGGTCCCCTGACAGGACCAGGGTCTTGAACCCGGCCTGCTCCCCCATGGTGGCCAGCGTGCCGATGATGTCGTCGCCCTCGTAGCCGGGCTTTTCAATATAGGTGATGCCCAGGCCCTTGAGCAGGTCCTGGATCAGGGGCAGCTGGGTCAGCAGCTCCTTGGGGGCGGCTTCACGGGTGCCCTTGTACTGGGGCAGCATGGCATTGCGGAAGGTGCCGCCTTTGACGTCAAAGGCCACGCCCATATGGGTGGGCTTCTCCTTGGCCATGACATCCGCCAGCATGGTGGCAAATCCCCACACCGCGTTGGTGGGCTGCCCGGTCGAGGTGGTGAAACTCTCGACGGGAAGGGCATAGAAGGCCCGGAAGGCCAGCGAATGTCCATCGACGACCAGCAGGGTGCGGCCGTCCTTGTCCTGCTTCTTCGTCTGGTCTTCCATGGGAGGGCTAACGGTCGTTCTGGTTGGCCACGTTGTTGATGACCACGTCGGCCACCTCCTGCATGGTCAGCCTGCGGTCCATGGAGGTCTTCTGGATCCAGCGGAAGGCCTCGGACTCGGTCATGCCCATGCTCTCCATGAGCAGACCCTTGGCCCTGTCCACCCGCTTGCGGGCCTCGAAACGGGCCTTCATGTCGGTGACCTCGTCCTTCAGGGCGTTGATCTGGTCAAAGCGCGAGATAGCCACCTCAAGGGCCGGCAGCAGCTTTTCAGGAGCGAAAGGCTTGACCACGTAGGCCATGGCTCCTGCATCAGCCGCCTTCTCAACCAGGCTCTGCTGGGAGAACGCCGTCAGCATAACCACCGGGGCCAGGTTCTCCTTGCCGATCTCAGTGGCGGCGGTAATGCCGTCAGTGCCAGGCATCTTCACATCCATGACCACCACGTCGGGCCTCAGCTCGCGAGTCAGATCAATGGCCTCCTGGCCGCTGGCCGCCTGGCCGACCACGTCATAGCCGGCATCCTCGAGAGCTTCGACGGTATCGAGCCTGATCAAAGCCTCGTCCTCCGCCACAACCACGGTCCGCCCTTCGGGGGAATCGCTGCGGTTCTTACTCTCTGAAGCCACTTTCAACCTCATTTCCTGAAAGTCCAACCGATCTTCACCTAAAACCGATGAGGGACGGATGGGGTTCGCTTTATCGTGCCCCCGGTGAGACTCGAACTCACACTGCACGGATTTTGAGGCCGTTTCCTCTACCAATTGGGATACGGGGGCTTTTCGTTACCACAGAGAATCTACCATACTTTGGCGACGACGCAAGGTTATTCGTGTTGAATCTGCCTTAGAATGAAGACAGTTATGTATACAGGCACATCAGCAGTCGAAGGAGAGCATGATGACCACTCAGATCTATCGACGGTTCGATCCTTGGCGCACCTCCCCCGTCCAGGAGAAGGCCCGCAAGCAGATTATGGACAGCCACTACTTCAGCGTCGACAGGGTCACCTTTGAATCCAGCGACAATCAGACCTTCGATCGCAGCATCGTCAGCGAGAAGCATGGAGACACCATCGCCGTCCTGGCCATCACCGACGACGGAAGGATACCGCTGGTCGAGCAGTACCGTCTGCCCACCCACCGCTGGACCCTTGAGCTGCCGGCCGGGCATCCGCTCAACGACAAGGAAGCCCCCATCGATGTGGCCACCAGGCGGTTGCGCGAGGAGGCCGGATACAAGGCTGCCTCCTTTAACCAGTTCGCGAGGTTCATCAACACTCCCAGCTTCTCCACCCAGCACACCACGCTCTTCTACGCGGAGGGCCTTACCCCGGTCCAGCCGGCCAGCCTGGCACCAGAGACCCCGCACCAGAACGTGCGACTCTTCACCGTGGATGAGGCCTACGACATGGTGATTGCAGGAACCATACTGGACGCCAAAACCACCATCGCCATCCTGCGGGCCAAAATCGGACTTTCCGACCTGCACTGACGTTTTCACAGGTTGACATATCTGGTTGAGACTGGCACCTTCAGACAAGGAACCGGTGGCCTCTCCCCCTGCATCTACCAACGGGGAAAGACCACCGGTTCACTGCTTCATCAGCATCTTGGGAATCTCAGGGTCCGCCTGACTGACTCAATCGACAGTCGGGCGGCAAATCCGAGAATCACTCGTTGGAGCCCACGGTGTGGACGTAGATGCAGTCGGTGTTGCCCGGCTCATGCTCGCCCTGGGCGCAGCTGAGCACCACCAGGCAGTCGCCGTCGGAGACCTTGCCCTGCTTCTTCAAGGTGGAGTCCACGAAGTTCATCAGGTCTGCGCGATTGAAGTCGTGGTAGTCCTGCCCGCAGAGGAACGCCTCGGTGCCCCAGCTCAAGGCCAGCCAATGATAGGTGTGCTCATTGGTGGTCAGTGCATAGATGGGGGCAGCCGGACGCTCGCGAGAGATCCGGTGCACGGTGTTGCCCGTCTGGGTGAAAGCCACGATGGCCTTGGCGTTGATCTTGTCGGCCAGATCCACGGCGGCGGAGGAGACGGCGCCAGAGTTGGACATATCCAGGTTGTGCATGGCCGGGATACGGTCGAAGCCGTGCGTGGTGGCGTAGTCGGAGATCCGGGCCATGGTGGACACCGTGGTGTCGGGGTATTCGCCCACGGCGGTCTCATTGGAGGTCATGGTGGCATCGGCGCCGTCAAGAACGGCGTTGGCGCAGTCGGAGGCCTCAGCGCGGCTGGGGATGGGCGAATGCACCATGGAGCCCAGGACCTCGGTGGCGACGATGACCGGCTTGGCGTACTGACGGGCCAGCTCGATGCAGCGCTTGGTCACCAGTGGGACCTGCTCGAAGGGCATCTCCACAGCCATATCGCCGCGGGCCACCATGATGCCGTCGAAGGCCTTGACGATCTCCTCCAGGTTCTCAACAGCCTGGGGCTTCTCGATCTTGGCCACGATGGGGATGCGGCGACCCTCCTCGTCCATGATCTCGTGGGCGCGGTCGATGTCGGTGGCGAAGCGGACGAAGGACATGGCGATGATGTCGGCGCCGGTGCGGATGCCCCAGCGCAGATCCTCCTCGTCCTTGGGGGTCAGCGCCGGCAGGCTCACGGCCACACCAGGCAGGTTGATGCCTTTGTGGGAGGAGACAGGACCGGCCACGACCACCTTGGTGTGGACCTGGCTGCCCTCGACCTTGGTGACCTCCAGGCGGACCTTGCCGTCGTCGATCAGGATGGGATCGCCGGGGTGGCAGTCCCCGGGCAGACCCTTGAAGGTGGTGGAGGTCATGTGCTCGTCACCCTCGACATCGTCGGTGGTGATGATGAACTCCTGGCCCTCCTTGAGGACGACCTTGTCTTCGCCCTGCTCGTTCTTCTTGAACCAACCACAGCGAATCTTGGGACCTTGCAGATCGACCAGGGCCGCCACATTTCGTCCAGTCTCCTTGCTGGCCTGACGGACGTTGTTGTAAACCTTGAGGTGATCTTCAGGGGTGCCGTGCGACCGGTTGAGCCTGGCCACATCCATGCCGGCCTTGACCAGCTTGGTAATGTTTTCCAGCGACTCCGAAGCCGGCCCGATGGTGTCGACGATCTTGGCTTTGCGCATATGCTACCTGCCTGTTCTTTTTCCTGTTTACCGTTCTATTGTACAGACTCGGCCTGATAGGAACCACTATTTCCCGTTAGCGCTAACAACCCTTGTGATTCAAAGGATTGTTTATTGGTTTTTCCCCTGCGAGGCGGTTTCAAGGGACTGACGACGGCTCTTGAGCACCGAAGCCAGAGCGGCGATGCCTACGGCCAGGACGATGACCAGCAGGGATGCCCAGGTCGGTATATCCGGCACGGCTGTCAGGGGCCGTCCGCCGTTGATGAAGGGCAATGTATTGCCGTGCAGAGCCTCCATGATCAGCTTGACGCCGATGAAGGCCAGGACCACAGCCAGCCCCAGGGGCAGATACTCCAGCTTGTCCAGCAGGGATCCCAGCAGGAAGTAGAGCTGCTGCAGGCCCAGCAGGGCGAAGACATTGGAGGTGAAGACGATGAAGGGATCCTTGGTCAGTCCGAAGATGGCTGGAATGGAGTCAAAGGCGAACATGACATCGGTGGTGCCGATGGCCAGGAAGACCACCAGCATGGGCGTGAAGTAGCGCTTGCCCTCGAAGGTGGTCCGCAGACGCTCACCGTCGTAATGGCTGGTGATGGGGATGACCCGTCGCAGGGCCCTGATCAGCCCGTTCTCGTGGTACTCCTCCTGCTTGCCCCGGCTGGAGACCATGTTCCAGGCGGTATAGAGCAGGAAGAAGCCGAAGATGAAGAAGACCCAGGTGAAACGGGTGATCAGCGCCGTCCCGGCCAGGATGAAGACGCCGCGCAGCACCAGGGCGATGGTGATGCCGACGCTGAGCACATAGCGCTGAAGCTGCAGGGGCACGGCGAAATTGCTCATGATGATGACGAAGACGAAGAGGTTGTCGATGCTGAGCGAGTATTCGGTCAGCCAGCCCGAATAGAACTCGATGGCCGGCTTGGATCCGGCCACCTTCCAGATCAAAGCACCAAAAATCAGAGCCATGACCACGAAGAAGCCGATGTGCCTGACGCACTCGCCGGTCGAAGGCACGTGCGGCCGGCGCCCGATCACCAGAAGATCGACCACGAAGAAGACGGCCAGCACAACCAGGCTGACAACCATGAACGGCAGAGGTGTCTCAGACATATCACCAGACTCTAGCGGCAAGATATGACGTGCTCGTCTCCCCCGTCTGCCCGTAGGACATCCTCACAGGCAGCGGTCTGCAGGTCGGGCCTGTGATGCTCTTGCCTCCACATCACAGGCCGAACTTGCTTTTTGGCCTACTTACTTTTTGGCCTCGGTCATCTGCCGCAGCTCCTTCTTCAGATCCTTGATTTCGTCGCGCAGACGAGCCGCAAGCTCGAACTGCAGCTGTTGCGCAGCCGTGTGCATCTGGTCGCTCAGCTGACGGATCAGGTCGGCAAGGTCCTGCGCCGGCAGACCGGCCTGGAGTATCTCCTGATGCCGCTTGTCGGCCTCCTCCTTGTCGTAGAGGGGCACGCCCAGGTGGGAATTGCCGGCCTTGTTGGCGTTGCGGTAGCCGCCCGCCAGCAGGGTCTGGGTGTCCACATCCTCCTTGGCCAGCATGTCGTTGACGTCGCTGATCTTCTTGATCAGCGGCTTGGGATCCACGCCGTGCTCCTTGTTGTAGGCGATCTGCTTGGCCCGGCGACGGTTGGTCTCGCTGATGGCCTTGTCCATGGAGTCGGTGACCTCGTCCGCGTACATGATGACCTTGCCGGACACGTTCCTGGCCGCACGGCCGATGGTCTGGATCAGGGACCGGTAGGAGCGCAGGAAGCCCTCCTTGTCCGCAT
This sequence comes from Bifidobacterium sp. ESL0820, assembly GCF_052606235.1. Lineage (NCBI taxonomy): Bacteria > Bacillati > Actinomycetota > Actinomycetes > Bifidobacteriales > Bifidobacteriaceae > Bifidobacterium > Bifidobacterium sp. ESL0820. The sequence continues at coordinate 377,540 of NZ_CP199594.1, read as the reverse complement.
CCAGGATGGCCACCAGGGAGACCTCGGGCAGATCCAGCCCCTCGCGCAGGAGGTTGATGCCCACAATGACGTCGATCTTGCCCTCGCGCAGCTCCCGCAGGAGCTCCACCCGCCGCAGGGTGTCCACGTCCGAGTGCAGGTACTCCACCTTGATGTCGCGCTCGAGCAGATAGTCGGTCAGATCCTCGGCCATCTTCTTGGTCAGCGTGGTCACCAGAACCCGCTCGTGACGTTCCACCCGGGCCTTGATCTCGTCCAGGAGGTCGTCCACCTGGCCCTTGACAGGCCTGACCTCCACCTCGGGATCCAACAGGCCTGTGGGTCGGATGACCTGCTCCACCACACCGTCGGACAGGCCCATCTCGTAGTCGCCAGGCGTAGCCGACAGGTAGACGGTCTGGCCCACCTTGTCCAGGAACTCCGGCCACTTCAGGGGACGGTTGTCCATGGCCGAGGGCAGACGGAAGCCGTGCTCGACCAGGGTCCGCTTGCGGCTGGCATCCCCCTCGTACATGGCTCCAATCTGGGGAACCGTCACATGGGACTCGTCGATGACCAACAGGAAGTCGTCGGGGAAGAAGTCCAGCAGGGTGTGGGGCGGGGAACCGGGTTCGCGCCCGTCGAAGTGGCGGGAATAGTTCTCCACTCCGGAGCAGGTGCCGATCTGGGTGAGCATCTCCAGGTCGTAGGTGGTGCGCATGGTCAGCCTCTGGGCCTCCAGCTCCTTGCCCTGCTTGCGCAGCTGGCCCACACGCCAGTCCAGCTCCTCCTTGATGGTCTTCAGGGCGCGCTCCATCCGCTCGGGACCGGCCACATAGTGGGAGGCGGGGAAGATGTGCACGGAGGTCTCATGGGCGATCTCGTCCCCGGTCAGCGGGTGCAGTGTGGAGATGCGGTCGATCTCGTCCCCGAAGAATTCGATGCGGACGGCCAGCTCCTCATAGACGGGGATGATCTCGACTGTGTCGCCGCGCACGCGGAAGGTGCCTCGGGTGAAGGCGATGTCGTTGCGCTTGTACTGCATGTCCACGAACTTGCGCAGCAGGTCGTCCCGGTTGATCCGGTCACCCTCGTGCAGGAAGAGCATGCGTCCGGCGTATTCCTCGGGCGTGCCCAAGCCGTAGATGCAGGAGACGGTGGCCACCACCACACAGTCGCGCCTGGTCAGCAGGTTGGCCGTGGCGGCGTGCCGGAGCCGCTCCACGTCGTCGTTGATGTTCGAGTCCTTCTCGATATAGGTATCCGTTTGAGGGATGTAGGCCTCGGGCTGGTAGTAGTCGTAGTAGGAGACGAAGTAGGAGACCGCATTGTCGGGCATGAGCTCGCGGAACTCGGCGCAGAGCTGGGCGGCCAGGGTCTTGTTGGGCTCCAGAATCAGAGTGGGCCGCTGCAGGCGCTCGATCAGCCAGGCCGTGGTCGCGGTCTTGCCGGTGCCGGTGGCGCCCATGAGCACCACGTCGTTCTCGCCGTTCTCGATCCGCGTGGCCAGCTCCTCGATGGCCTCTGGCTGGTCGCCGGAGGGCTTGTAGGGAGACTTGACCACGAAGGGCTTGTCGGTCCGCTCAATGTTGAACCCCATGAAACTCCCTTCCAGGATGCGTCATTCGCCCAAGGCCCCTCAGTCGCTGTGCGAGGATCCCCGGGCCAAGGATTTCAGCTCTTCATATATTCTATCAACAGACTCGAACATTTGTTCGATAGGCTGGGATCCGTCCACCAACAGATCGGCCTGAGCGCGTCGCGAACTGCTGCTGGTCTGGGAACCGATGCGCTCAACAGCCTGGCTTGGCGTCATATGCCGCTGATTCACCATACGCGCAATCCTCACCTGGCTTGGGGCCTCCACCAGCAGGACCCTGTCGAAATGAAAAGGAATGGCTGAGCCCACCTCGGTCAGCAGGGGCACCTCATGGACCACCACCTCGGAACCCTCCAGCCAGGGCTGCTCGGCCTTGGCGGCCAGCTCATAGACCAGCGGATGGATGATGTCGTCCAGGTCCTCGCGGTCCCGGTCGGCCGCCGGCCCGCCGAAGACCCGCGCCGCCAGGGCTGACCTGTCCACTCCACCACGACCGTCCCCGCAGTCTGAACCGAACCGCTCCAAGACCGGCCCTACGCCGGGTCCGCCTGGGGCGATGACCTCATGGGAGAGCCGGTCGTAGTCAATGACCTTGGCCCCGTCCTGAGCCAGCCGAGCCGCCACCGTGCTCTTGCCGGCCGCTATCCCGCCAGTCAACCCCACACGTATCATCCCGACCTCCCGCATATCCCTTATGGCAGCAGATACAAATGGAGGGGCCCGACCGAGGCCGGACCCCTCCATTCACCGCTTGATGCTCACTTCTTTTCCTTGAGCAGCTGCTCGCGCAGGGCGGCCAGCTGGTCGTCGGAGGCCAAGGTGCCCTCGGAGCTGGACTCCGAGCTGTAGTTGGTGGTCTCCTCGGAGCTCTGACGGCGGGAGCGCGAACCGGAGGCGGGCACCTGGGAGGACCGGCTGTCCTCGGCGGCCGAAGCCTCGGCGTTCTCCAGCTCCTTGGCCACGAAGGCCTTGTGCTGCTCCCAGAGGTCGTGGGCGGCCGCATACTGGGACTCCCACTCCTCCCGCTGCTTCTCGTAGCCGGCGATCCACTCGTTGCTCTCGGGATCGAAGCCCTCGGGGTACTTGTAGTTGCCCTCCTCGTCGTACTCGGCGGGCATGCCGTAGATGGCCGGATCGAAGTCCTCGGAGGTCGGGTCGACGGAGTCGTCGGCCTGCTTGAGGGACAGGGAGATGCGGCGGCGATCCAGGTCGACGTCGATGACCTTGACGAAGATCTCCTCGCCCTGCTTGACCACGGTCTCGGGGTTCTCCACGTGGCGGTTGGCCAGCTCGGAGATGTGGACCAGGCCCTCGATGCCGTCCTCGACGGAGACGAAGACGCCGAACTGCACGATCTTGGTGACCTTGCCCTTGACGATCTGTCCGGGCACGTGGGTCCGGGCGAAGCGCTGCCAGGGATCTTCCTGGGTGGCCTTGAGGGACAGCGAGATGCGCTCGCGGTCCATATCGACATCCAGCACCTCGACGGTGACCTTGTCGCCCACCTTGACGACCTCGCTGGGGTGATCGATGTGCTTCCAGGAGAGCTCGGAGACGTGGATCAGGCCGTCCACACCGCCCAGGTCGACGAAGGCGCCGAAGTTGACGATGGAGCTGACCGTGCCCTCGCGGATCTGGCCTTTCTTGAGCTGGGCCATGAAGGTCTCGCGCACCTCGGACTGGGTCTCCTCCAGGTACTGGCGGCGGGAGAGGACCACGTTGTTGCGGTTCTTGTCCAGCTCCAGGATCTTGGCCTTGATCTTCTGCCCGATGTAGGGAGACAGGTCGCGCACGCGGCGCATCTCGACCAGGGATGCGGGCAGGAAGCCGCGCAGGCCGATGTCGACGATGAGCCCGCCCTTGACGGCCTCGATGACGGTGCCCTCAACGACGCCGTCAGCCTCCTTGATCTTCTCGATGTCGCCCCAGGCGCGCTCGTACTGGGCACGCTTCTTGGACAGGATCAGGCGGCCTTCCTTGTCCTCCTTGGTGACGACCAGAGCCTCGATGGTGTCACCGACCTGGACCACATCGTCGGGATCGACATCCTTCTTGATGGAAAGCTCGCGGGAGGGAATCACGCCCTCGGTCTTGTAGCCGATGTCCAGCAGAACCTCGTCATGGTCGATCTTAACGACCGTCCCCTCGACCAGATCCCCATCGTCGAAGTTCTTGATGGTGGAATCGACTGCCTTGATGAAGTCTTCCTCGGACCCGATGTCATTGACCGCGACCTGGGGGACTTCCTTCTTGTTCTCTGCCATTAATTAAATTGTTTCTTGTATAGTTGGTGGATATTTTTTCCGTATTGAGTTATGCGTTCCCGCCGGCAGGCGCGAACATTCTCCATGATAGGAGACACTGCGGTCATTGTCGCCGGGAGACCTCGGGCGTGTCGCAGGCAGGGATTCCGGCGGCCCGCTCAGCGGATTCGACCACATTGACCAGGAGCATGGCCCGGGTCATGGGCCCCACCCCGCCAGGATTGGGCGTATAGGCGGCTGCAGACAGCCTGGCGGCCGGATCGATGTCGCCCTTGATCCGCCAGCGCCCCTCCTGCTGATCCCAGATCCGGGAGACGCCTACATCCACCAGGACGGCACCCTGGCGAACCTGGTCCGGACCAACCAGCCCGGCTCGGCCCACGGCCGCGATGATCACGTCAGCCCTGCGCAGATGGGCGTCAATGTCCTTGGTGCGGGTATGGCAGAGGGTCACGGTGGCATCCACCCCGCGGTTGGTCAAGAGCAGCCCGATGGTGCGGCCCACGGTCAATCCTCGGCCCAGCACGCAGACCTCCTTGCCGGCCAGGTCAATCCCGTAATGGTCCAGCAGGTGCAGGATACCCCGCGGGGTGCAGGGCAGGGGGGTCCGCACCCGGCCGTCGGTATGCAGGACCAGCTGGCCCAGGTTGTAAGGATGCATGCCGTCGGCGTCCTTGGCCGGATCGATGCGATCGATGATCTCGGTGGGATCCACGCCCTCGGGCAGGGGCAGCTGGACGATGTAGCCGGTGCATTCAGGATCCTGGTTGAGCTGATCCACCGCAGCAAGAATCCGCTCCTTGCCGGCATCGGCGGGCAGATCAACCCTGATCGACCTGATGCCCACCTGGCTGCAGTCCCGGTGCTTGCCCTCTACGTATTTGACCGAACCGGGGTCATCCCCCACCAGGATGGTCCCCAGCCCAGGAGTGCGTCCCATGGCCGTCAGCCTCGCCACGCGAGCGCGCAGGTCCTCCTTGAGTTCCGCAGCCGCCGCCTTGCCGTCCAGTTTCACTGCAGTCAATACATCTCCATCATCCAAGCGGGCGCAAACCCTTGTCGAAGTCGTCTGGGCCAGACTAGCGCAGATTCCACCCCGACCGGAAGCTCCGTCCAAGGGCCGGGACGGGAGGACTCGACTGCTGAAGTTGCGTGCTGTCCCCTCCCCAGCGATAATGAGAATCATGCTCAATAAGAGCAGGTTCACCATTTTGAGCCCGTGCAGGAAAGGAAGCCATGGATACGGACACGGACAGCACATCCACGCAGGCCTGCATCGTCTTCGACCATGCCGCCATCCGCCGATCCGGACGGCTGATCTGGTCTGAAGGAACCTTCGCCATCCCCTCGGGGACCGTGACCGCCATCGTGGGCACCAACGGCACGGGCAAGACCAGCATGATGCAGGCCGAACTGGGTCTGCTCCCCCTGGACGCCGGCAGCCTGCGGGTCCTTGGGCAGCCGGCCGGCCAAGCCAACGACCGCATCGGCTACGTACCCCAGAGCTACACCTCGGACATCGACTCCAACCTGACGGCCGAACAATCCGTCCTGCTGGGGCTGACCGGCACCCGGTTCGGCATTCACCCCGTCACCCGGCAGGACCGCGAGCGCGCCAGAGAGGCCATGCGCTTCGTCGGCGTGGAGGACAGGGCCCACCTGCGCCTTTCCCAGCTCTCCGGCGGCCTGCGGCAGCGGGTGGCCATCGCCCAGGCCCTGGTCTGCGATCCTGATCTGCTCATGCTCGACGAGCCCCTGGCCAATCTGGACCTGGCCGGGCAGCGCGCCACCGTCCACCTGCTGGCGCAGCTCAACAGCCGTCTGGGCATGTCCATCCAGGTGGTGGCCCACGACCTGAACATGCTGCTGCCTGTGCTGACCGGGGCGGTCTATCTGCTGGACGGGCACCCTCATTACGCCCGCATGGACGACGTGCTGGACTCGGACCTGCTCACCCACCTCTACGGCACCAAGGTGGAGGTGGTCACCACTCCCCAGGGGGACATGTTCGTGGCCCCCGACATGGACGAGCCGATCGGGCCCGTCCACAATCGCTACCAACCCAGCCAGGTGGCCCGCCTGCACGGGACGGACCGGGAAAGGAACTCATGACCACGCCAGTCTTCGACCCCCATTGGACGGAGATTCTCGCCGCCCCCTTCATGCGCAATGCCATGGTGGCCGGATTGTGCATCGCCGTGGCCGCCGGAGCCATGGGCTACTTCACCATCGCCAGACACTCCACCTTCGCCGCCCACGCCCTGGCCCACATCGGCCTGCCCGGCGCCACGGGGGCCGTCCTGCTAGGGCTGCCGGTCTCTGCCGGCATGGGCCTGTTCGCCCTGGGCGGGGCGCTGGTCATCGGAGCTCTGGGCAAGCGGGCCTCCCAGAGGGAGATCGCCACGGGCACGGTCCTGGCCTTCGCCACCGGCCTGGGGCTCTTCTTCGCCAGGATGTCCAGCTCGGCCTCCCAGCAGATGCAGGCCATCCTCTTCGGATCCATCCTGACCATCACCCGGGGCCAGGTCGTCGGCTTCATCATCTTCGATGCGATCCTGCTGATCCTGCTGGCCCTGATCTACCGGCCCCTGCTCTTCAGCTCCCTGGATGAGCAGGTGGCCCAGGCTCGCGGCGTGCCCATCGGGCTGATGAACCTGACCTTCATGGCCATCATGGCCGGCGTCATCACCATCGCCGTGCCGGCAGTGGGGACCCTGCTCATCTTCGCTCTGGTCGTCACCCCGGCGGCCACGGCCAACATCCTGGTGGCCTCTCCCCTGCGGGCCATGTTTCTATCGGGATTGATCTGCCTGGCTTCAATCTGGGGAGGCCTGGTGATCTCGGCCATGGTGCCGGCCCCTCCCAGCTTCGTCATCGTGACCCTGTCCACCCTCTTCTGGGCTCTGGCCAAGGGATGGGCGGCCCTGCGCGCCTGATGCCGGTCAGTCCACCAGGGCGGTGGCCATGACGGCGATGCCCTCGTTGTGACCGGCAAAGCCCATGCCGTCAGTGGTGGTGGCAGTCAGCCGAACCGGTGCCCCGACAGCCTGGCTCATGGCCTGCTGGGCCAGGTGACGACGCGAGGAAATTCTGGGGCGCTGGCCGACGATGACCAGGGAGGCGTTGAGCAGCCTGCGACCGTGCCCATGCAGACAGTCCATGGTCTCCTCCAGCATGGCCGACCCATGCATGCCCGCTCCAGGGGCCTGCGCTCCCAGGCCGAACAGGGTGCCGATATCGCCCAGATCGGCGGCTGACAGGATGGCATCGATCAGGGCATGGGCGGCTGCATCGCCGTCAGAATCGCCCAGCAGGCCGGGGGTTCCGTCATTCCAGGACAGACAGGCCAGCCAGAGGGGACGCCCGCCGGTTGGATCAAAGCGATGGGCGTCAAAGCCCAGTCCAATGCTTGGATGGCCCATGACCGGCTCCGGTCTCAGCGCTTGGCCTTGGTCTTGCCCTTGCCCTTGGTCTTGGCGGCCTCCTGGGCCACCCGTGCCAGGGTCTTGGAAGCCGGCTCCTTGGGGGACTTGGTATGGTGCTTGTCGTCGCCGGGCATGGGCTCCGCATAGCCCAGATTGACATCCAGCAGGCGCTGGGCCTCGTCCTCGTCCAGCTTCTCGGACAGGGCGATCTCGGAGGTCAGGATCTTGCGGGCCTTGATCAGCATCCGCTTCTCGCCTGCCGACAGCCCGTGCTCGTCCACATCGCGCTGGGAGAGGTCGCGCACCACCTCGGCGATCTTGTTGACCTCGCCGGTGGCGATCTTCTCCACGTTCAGCTTGTAGCGGCGAGACCAGTTCATCTCCTTCTCCTCGACCACCGGGGTGCGCAGGATCTCGAAGACCTTGGCCACCGCCTTGGCGTCGACGATGTCCCTGACGCCCACCTTGGCCGCGTTCTCGACGGGGACGTTGATGACCAGTCCGTCCGAGGAGAGCACGGACAGCTGCAGGTACTTGCGGGTGACGCCCTTGACGGTCCGTTCGGTGATGGCGTCCACCCTGGCGGCCCCATGACGCGGATAGACGACCATGTCACCGACCTTGTAACCCATATGCCCTCCAGAACGAGTCGAGAAAATACCATATAATAATGCCATTGCGCATGGACTTGCTGACGGGCGCCCTGGGACGACGCGATTCTCCGCGAGCACACTTCCCCTGGAGGCTCTGAAGACTATTCTGGAAGAAACGACGGTGGTGGAACGAATGCCGACAAGGCTCCACCCCGCATGACGAGCATCGTTTTGCGGATCAGTGATCGAAGACAGAGGTAGGCATGATCAGAAACACAAGCCGCTACACTACACCCAGCACCATCCTGGTGGTTGAGGACGAACCCACCCTGGCCACTGCCATAGCCCAGCGCATCACCGCCGAAGGGTGGACGGCCCGGGTGGCATCGGACGGTGCCAGCGCCGTGCAGGCCGCTTCCCAGATCAAGCCCGACCTGGTCATCATGGACATCATGCTGCCCGTCATGGACGGACTGGAGGCCACCAAGCGGATCGTGGCCGAGCGGCCGGTGCCGGTGCTGATTCTGACCGCCAGGGACGACGAGGCCGACAAGGTGACCGGTCTGGGCGCCGGAGCCGACGACTACATGACCAAGCCCTTCTCCATGCGCGAGCTGATCGCACGCTGCAAGGCCCTCCTGCGCCGGGTGGAGAGGGCCAAGGTCATCGCCAAGAACTCCGAGAACGAGAAGGTGCTGGACTTCGGATCCCTGGTCATCGACCCGGCCCAGCGCATCGTGACCCTGCGCGGGGAGCAGATCCACCTGACACCCACCGAATTCGACCTGCTGGCCACGCTGGCCCGCCGGCCCAAGTCCGTGCTCACCCGCGAGAAGCTGTTGGAGGAGGTCTGGGACTGGGTGGATGCCTCGGGCACCAGGACGGTGGACTCCCACGTCAAGGCCCTGCGCCACAAGCTGGGCTCGCAGATGATCCGCACCGTGCATGGCGTGGGCTACGCCTTCGAGCCGCCCGAGGATCAGGAACAGGACCAGCGGTAGCAGCCGCGGATGCACGCTATGAGCAAGGACGGCAGAAGCCGGCGCAAGGGGCCCAGTCTGAGTGCGCGTGTGGACCGGGAACGGCCCATTGGATCCTTCGCCTCATTGAAGGTGGAGCTGAGCGTCCTGATCATCATCTCCACAGCCATCGCCTTCGTCATGGCCTGGTTCCTGCTGAAGATGGGCTGGAGCGGCTGGATCGCCATGCCGCTGACCCTGGTGGTGGCCCTGGGGATCACCTACTTCTTCTCCCGAGGGCTCACCGCTCCCCTGCGGCAGATGCGGGATGCGGCCGAGGCCATGGCCGACGGGGACTACACGGTCCGGGTCCACGCCACCACGACCAGCCATGACGAGGTGGGGCTCCTGGCCCAGTCCTTCAACGAGATGGCCGAGGAGCTCCAGCACGCCGACCAGATGCGCCGGGACATGGTGGCCAATGTCAGCCACGAGCTGCGCACTCCTGTTTCGGCCCTGCAGGCCATGGTGGAGAACATGGCGGACGGTGTGACCGAGCCCACGCCAGCCAACCTGGAGGGGATCCTGGAGCAGACCCACCGCCTGTCCGACCTGATCGCCTTCCTGCTGGACCTGTCGAGGATGGAGGCCGGAGCCGCCAGCCTGCAGATCGAGGACTTCGACTTCGGCGACTTCATCGACGAGACCCTCCAGCCCCTGGCCATAGCCGACGCCGGGCATGCCCATGACATCCAGGTGGATCTGGAGAAGGGCCTGAGAATGGAGGGCGACCAGGATCGGCTGCGCCAGCTCTTCACCAACGTCATCAGCAACGCCCTGAAGCACTCGGCCGACGGCACCACGGTGCTGATCCAGGCCCACGAGGACCGGCAGCAGGAGACCATAGTCACCAACGTGGTCAACTTCGGCTCGCAGATACCCCCCGAGGCCCGTACCGATATCTTCCGGCGCTTCGTCAAGGGCAAGGCCGGCCCGGGCACGGAGTCAGGCGGCACCGGGCTGGGGCTGTCCATCGCCCGCTGGGCGGCCCAGTTGCATGGAGGCCAGGTGCAGGTGGTGGACGATCCGCGCGGAGCGGACTTCGAGATCACCCTGCCCAGATATCACCGCGACCCCGACGAGGACGAGGACGAGGGGGACGGGGACGGCTCCGGCGGGCCCGACGCGCCGCATTGACGGGGAGGCGCACTTCGGCTCATAATGAAATCGAACATTTGTTCGAATGCCATCGAGTTCGAGGTGTGCCATGGTCGCTACCATTCATGGGTCGCCGGAGGCGGCCCCTGCTTCCCTGCCGGAGTGCCGGGTCGATGCCCTGAGTCCCTTCCGAGGGCACCCCAGCCCTGTCCCGCAGGCCCTGGAGGCTGTCCACGCAGGCTTCCCCTCAGTGGCCCAGGACTACTTCAGCGGCGACTTCAGCTTCGACCAGAACGTCATCGTCCACCCCGACTCCACCTTCATCATCCATGTGGCCGGCGATTCCATGACCGGAGCCGGCATCTTCGATGGGGACCTGTTGGTGGTCGACCGGTCACTGGAGCCACGCGAGGGGGACATCGTCATCGCCATCCTGGACGACGAGCTGCTGGTCAAGCGGCTGGCCAGGCGCAAGGGACGGACCATGCTGCGGGCCGAGAACCCCGACTACCCCGACTTCCTGCCCCAGGAGGGCGAGGAACTGGTCATCTGGGGGGTGGTCATCGGCAACTACCACTGGCAGCGGGTGGACACCAAGGGCGAATCGCGGAGCGGCTCTCCCCTGCCCCAGGTCACCTATCCCGGACATACCCCGCACGGACGCAGGCGCACGGGAAGCCAGGGCCGGAAACCCGCCTATCCTTCCACGGGCTGGGGGTCGGCATGAGCGCGCAGAGACCAGCCCAGCCGGCACCCGGGACCGCTCTGACAGGCCGGGTGGTCCTGGCTGATGCCAACTCTTTCTTTGCCTCATGTGAGGCCGTCTTCGACCCCTCCCTGGCTGATCGCCCGGTGGTTGTGCTGTCCAACAACGACGGCTGCGTGGTGGCCCGCAACCGCCCGGCCAAGGCCCTGGGCATCACCAACGGCACACCCTGGTTCACCATTCGCGACCGGGCCCTGCAGGACGGAGTGGTGGCCCGCAGCTCCAACTATGAGCTCTATGCCAGCCTCTCAAGGCGCATGATGGCCATCATGGCCCATTTCCTGCCCAACCAGGAGATCTACTCCATCGACGAGTGCTTCATGGACAGCATCTGGAACGACAAGCGCACCGTCGAGATCTGCCGGGAGCTGCGCGCTGCGGTCCTGCGATGCACCGGCATTCCCGTCAGCGTGGGTGTGGCGCCTACCAAAACCCTGGCCAAGGTGGCCAACCACTGGGCCAAGGACCATCCCTCGACCGAGGGGATCACCCTCTGGAGCCAGGTGGAGTCCCAGTATGGCGACCAGGCTCTGGCATCCGTGCCCATCGACCAGGTCTGGGGAGTGGGCCGGCGGCTGACCGGCAGGCTCATGGGCATGGGCATCACCACCGCCCTGGATCTGCGCGATGCCGATCCCTCCCTGATCCGGCATCGGTTCTCCGTCATGCTGCAGCGCACCGTCCTGGAATTGAGGGGGCGACCCTGCATCGAACCCGAGGCGGATGCCGCCAGGGGCGTGCGCACCGATCAGATTCTGTGCTCGCGCATGTTCTCCCACCCCATAGAGGGCTACGCCACCCTGGCCCAGGCGCTGAGCATCTACGCCCAGAAGGCCTGCCGCCGCCTGCGTCGGCAGCACGGCCTGTGCGGCAGGGTGCGGGTCTTCTGCTCCACCAGCCCCTATGCGCCCCAGCAGTTCTGCTCAGCTGGCCGGACCGTCGTCCTGGAGGATCCCAGCGACGACCCGCTGGTCATCGCCGGCGCAGCCAGCCGGGCGCTCAAGGGCCGAGTGGATCCCCACGCCCGCTGGATCCGGGCCGGGGTGGTTCTGCTGGACCTGACTGATGCCGACCACTTCCACACCTTGGAAGGACTGGATGCAGCCCGGGACACCCATGGTCTGGGGGACGTCCTGGAGGACGCCACCCGTCGTTTCGGCCCCTTCCGCGTGGGCGTAGGCTACGGAGGCATCCGCGGCCAGGGCCGGGGCGACGAGGATACGGGGGCCGACTGGGCCATGAACCGGGGCATGCTCTCCCCCAGGGCCACCACCCGCTGGGACGAGATGGCCGTAGCACAGGCCCGTTAGAGGTCCTCATGGCCTGGAGGAACAGCCGCCAGAGCCAGGGCAGCCAGAGGCAGGGCACCCGCAGTCTCCAGGGCACGGGCGCACTGGCGGATGGTGGATCCCGTGGTGATGATGTCGTCCACCACCAAGACAGGATGACCGGACAGCCGTGAGGGATTCGCAACCGAGATCCGGCCTGCCAGCCGACGCGAACGGTTCCGACGGCCGCCCGCCTGGACAGACTTGGTCCTGACGGAGTTCATGATCAGAGCAGATTCCACACGGGCAGTCAGGCCCTGCCGCTGCAGGGCCTGGACCAGAGACAGGAGGATCGGCTGCAGATGAACCCTCCCCCGCCTTCGCAGGGATGAGGACGAGGAGGGGGCGGGAACCAGTAAAATGGCCCCGGCAGGCTTGGGCCGGAGCAAAGGATCGATCAGCCTGGACAGGGCTGGAGCCAGATCGGCCATGACCTGGCCCAGCGGCCTGTCCAAGGGCCGGTTGTCATGGTCCTTCCAGGCCAGAATGATCCGCCTGACAGGTCCTCGATAGGGCGCGCAGGCCAGGGCCATACCTACGGCATAGGCGGGCGCAGGCACCGACAGGGGCCGGAAGAGCAGGGATCTGCAACTGGGGCAGAGCAGAAGGTCAGGGCGGCCGCAGCCGGCACAGGCTCGAGGAGCCAGCAGGTCCAGGGCCGAGCCCGCCAAGGCCGAGGCGACAGCACAAGCGGCCTGTCGGAGTCGATCAAATGCCAATGAAGGGTTGCGCATACCGCCCAGCCAACCCCAATACGCAGAGGATAGGCAAGCAGATCAGGTCCATGTGCATGAACAGGCTGTCTGTTCACAGAATTGTCTGCGGACAGGTTCAGACCAGATCAGCCTCCATGGCCTGAATCAGGTCCAGGGCATCAGCAGGATTGTGCACCCGCAGAGCCATGGCCCCGGCCAGGGCCGCCGGATAGTCGTTGCCGTCAGGATCCATCCGGTCGCCCACGAAGGCGATATCGCCGACATCCACACCCAGTATCCTGGCCAGGGAGGTCACGGCGTAGGCCTTGTCAATGCCCTTGGCCGAGATGTCCACGCTGGTGGAGCCGCCGGAGCGCACCTGCAGGTTGGGCAGATCAGCGGCCACGGCCCGGGCCAGGGCATCCTTGCGGCTGTTGTCCGGATCCCAGGCCTCCTTGGCTTCTACGGGGGCCTGCTGACCCAGGGCGGAGAAGGTTATCTGGCTGCCACGATCCTCGATGCGCGGCCCCCAGACCTGCTCCTCCCAGTCGCCCAGCTGCTTGGCCCTGCGCTCCAGGCTGGCCTCGGCGGCCTGCCGGTCCTGGGCGCTCAGGTCGTGGGCGTAGACGCAATCCCAGCTTCCATCCTGCCAGCGGTAGTAGCGGGTGCCGCTGGTGGGCATCAGATGCAATTGGCCGAAACGGGTATCGTCAGGCAGGGCATCCAGCACCTGGTCGCGGAACTGGCTGAACCGCCCGCCAGAGACGATAGCTACGGGCCGAAGCCGGGTCAGGGCGGCGAAATGGACGGCCATGGTCTGGTCCATGCGGGTCTTGGACAGCGCCAGGGTATTGTCCAGATCGAAGGCCAGCACCCGTGCCCGTGCGCAGATGGACCCTATGTCTTGGCTGCCCCACCAGGCCACGTTCACCGCACCGTCCTCCGCCATGATTGCTCCCATCCGCTTGTCGATCATCGCTCCATGCTACAAGACACCCTGAATCGAAACTGCCACTGGATTGAGGGGCTATGGTGAGTGTCATGATCAACGATCAGCCGCCTTGGTCCCGCAGCGTCTATCGGGACAGTCATGGCCGCGGGATTCGTCGGCCCACCTTCGGCACCCGCCTGCCCCGCTATCGCACCAGATGCGGGATCTTCGACGATCTGACCGCGGCCCAGATCCGGCGGCTGGGAGCCGGCTGGCCCCAGCTGGTCAAGCCCGTTCAATTCGCGGTCGAGGATGTGCCGCCCTCCGACCCCACCCCCTGGGAGGACAGGGCGGACCTCTTCTCACGCAGTTTCCCGGCAGGCCACGGCATCCCCGCCAGAATCGTCCTCTACCGGCTGCCCATCCAGAGCAAGACCCGAGACCGCACCGAGCTGGAGCTGATTATCCGCGACGAACTGGTTCTGCAGCTGGCTGACCTTTATGGGCGCGACCCCGAGGAAATCGACCCCATGTGGGGACGCTGACAGCCGACTTTCAGGGCAGGACAGCGGAGTCCGGGCCGGAGCGGATCAGCGTGGTGGCAGGCATGAGCCCGTCAGGAGCCATGACCGCCAGACCGGCCAGGCCAGCCTGGTTGACCGCGTCCACGCTCAGGCGGGCATTCCAGATCAGCCGGGAGGAGCCATGCCCGGAATCCTCGTTCAGCCGCACGGCGGCCACCTGGTCGCCCAGATCGTGGGCTGAAAGCTCATGGGCCCGACCCGGCTCAACCGTCAGCGAGCGCTCATCCAATTTTTTGCCCTTCTCGTCGAATCCAACCAGTTCGGCCTTGATCGGATCCGTCGATGGGTTGACCAGGGTCAGTGCAGCCTGGGCAGGCTGGGATATGGTCAGGGCCGAGGAGGCGGCAGCAGCACCCGCAGGAATCAGGGCCAGGTCGGACTGCGACTGGTCCTGGCTGCCTTGGCCGGTCACCTGCAGGACCGCTCGGACAGGCTGGTCGGCATGCACCTGCAGAGCCAGCTTGCCGTCAGGCACGCCGCCCAAGTCCACCGCAGTGGCCCTGGAACCCTGCAAATCCACCCGCCGCAGGGATTCCCGACCGTCTTCATCCATCCAGGAAAGCTCCACCGCAGTGGCCTTGGAACCCTGCAGAAGCAGGGTGGCCTGGTCTGCCCCGCGCAGGCCGGGAATAACCAGATCATGGCCGGGCGCCGCCAAGGCGGTTGCCTGATCCGACCCGCGTGGATCGAGTCCAGCCATGACATTGACCGAGACCGACATGGCCACTGGCGCCTGGGAGCTGCGAGCCCGGACATAGATGGCCTGCTGTCCGGGAGCCGCCGCAGACAGGTCGTATGAGGCATAGCCTCCAGGCGCCACAGTCATGGTGTTCCCGGTCTCCAAGGACAGGTTGCCGGAGGAATGCGAACCCTGGATCTCAAGACTGATGACCGTAGCCTTGGATGACGGGTTGTAGGCCACCAGCCGCTGTGTGGCCCCTCGGCCGGTGGCGGGCAACAGGAAGTCGGCATCCATGGCGGCCCGAGGGCAGGCCAGCGCCTGGATCCCTCGCAGATCGCCCTTGGTGGCCCAGGAGACCATGCCGACGGCAGCCCCTGTGCCCGGCTGGGACTTGAGCATCCGGGAATCGAAGGCAGTGGCCGAGGTGCCTGGATCGAGCGAGGCGGCCATCGCCTTCTGCCCGTCCACAGGATCGGGATCAGTCATCATGGTGCGTCGCCCGCCTGCAAGCGGGGTCAGGCTGGCACTGCCGATGGCTCCAAAGGCGGCGGCTGTGACGCGGGCGCTCAGATCGCCCTCCGAGGCCTTGAACTGGTCATCGCCGACCTTGTCCTCATCCGCTACCGTCATTCGAGCCGGGCAGTAGGACGCTGCCTCACGTTGGCTGACCCGGGTGGCAACGACTGCCGAGCCCTGGGCCCCGTCGGCCAAGGAGGCCGGAGGCGTCCATACCGTCAGAACCGCAATCAAAACCGCCACCAGAGGCGCCGTGACCAGAGCAGCCACCAGGGATCCCTTGCTTCGTGCACTCATAGTTGCTCCCCTCCAAAGTAGCCAGGACGCGGCAGAGCCACCAGGCAGTATCCCAGCAGGACCAAGCCCAGGGTCCAGAGCCAGACCCTCCTCCAGGTGCTGGCCGCCGCCTGACGGGCCCCGGCCATGTTGACCCCCACATCCCTGCCGGATTGCGAGCTCAAACGGAAATAGGTTCCTTGGGCATTGGTCGCCACCTGCTGGGCGCCATCGCTGGCGGTGATGTTGGACACCAGGTCATCGTTGGGCGTGGATCCCATGCCGCCGGCACCAGAATGGTCGGCAGGCACGTAGATTCCTCCGAAGCCCAGGCCGGATACAGCCGCTACAGCCTTGGAGTCGGCATTGGCCATCAGAGCCGCCGCCGAACGCGAGAGGACATCCTGACCGGCCATCTTCCCGCCGTTCACCATCTGGGCGCGCAGGGCAGGCGAGGCATCGATCAGCTCGCCTCGTGAGGTGTGCAGACCCGTGTAGGCCACGCGGCCGTGTGAGGGCGAGGTCAGCA
Source organism: Bifidobacterium sp. ESL0820 (assembly GCF_052606235.1). Lineage (NCBI taxonomy): Bacteria > Bacillati > Actinomycetota > Actinomycetes > Bifidobacteriales > Bifidobacteriaceae > Bifidobacterium > Bifidobacterium sp. ESL0820. Next base: position 361,255 of record NZ_CP199594.1, on the reverse strand, counting down.
CCAGCACCCGGTGGGACGGATCCTTGTTCAGATAGTCCACCGCCACTGCCGGAAGCTGCCGGTCATCAGCGGACAGGGGTCCTCCGACTGGCGCCGCCAGACCAGCCGCTGCCACGCCTGCCGTGACCAGGGTCAGGATCAAACCCAGCAGGAGCCTGAAAATCCGTCCTCCGCCATCAGCCGCAGCTGCAGAGGTTGAAGAGGACTGCGCAGGAGGCAGGGGCGGACGATCACCATCGCCGTCTGGATCCTGATCGTGCCCGGGAGCAAGAGGCGAGAAGGGACGGACGGCCCGGCCAGCCAGGAGGCCCAGACAAGCCAGCAGTCCCATGAGTGCAAGCATCACGCCGGGCAGGACCGAACCGGCCACTGGACCGGTCTCGTCCAAGCCGGTGCAGACCGCCTGGGAGATCAGCGCCAGAATCAGGCCCAGCAGAACGGTAATCCAAAGAATCCTGGCAGTCTTGAGCGCCCGAGGCACAACCAAGGCGATAAAGGCCAGCAGGGCCACCACCAGCAGAGCGCAGGCCAGGGTGGTCGGACGCCAGAGCTCAGGTCGCCACCTGACGGGCCACAGGGCCGAAACGTCCAGGCCCAGCAGGCGGGCCAGCAGTTGCCCCAGGCTCCCGGTTCTGGGCTGACCGGTAAGTCCCGTCGAGGGGATCATAAGATCTGCGAAAAGCTGTCTGAAAAGTCCTTGATGAGCATGGTGCAAGGAATTGACCAGGGTGGGCGCCAGGGCCAGCGCCGAGGGCAGGGGCATCAGGAGCAGCATGACCCGATGGGAGGGCACCAGGCAGATCGCCATGATGAAGAGCGGAATCATGGCCAGCATGAGCTGAGGTTCGGCAGCCAGGACCGGCAGGAAGCAGATAGAGGCCAGAGCCGCCTGCTGCACCGAAGCCTTGGGGCGCACGGGAGCTTCGGTCTGATACAGCCCCACGGCCTTGAAAACAAAGGCGAAGGCGGCAGGCATGAAGGCCATGACCGTCAGCATGGGCAGCTGCAACCCATCCACTATGCCCAGGGCGAATGCCAGACAAGCCCAGAGCAATCCCAGCAGGACGCGGACGGGATTGGACCTGGTGACCACGCCGGCCAGAGCCCAGAACGACAGAGCGGCCAGTCCCGTCTCCGCCAGGAGCATCAGAGCCATGGCTTGGGCTACGTGACCGCCGGTCAGCAGAGCGAAGGGCAGGAGCACCAGGAGGAAGGGGGCAGGAACTGCGGGCTGCCCCACACCCCCGGCCCAGGACCAGGAGGTGGTGGCCGCCGTCAGCAGCTGGGACCAGTCGGCTCCTGACGAGGGCAGGGAGGGCGCATGGATGGCCCCTCCCGAGAAGATAGCGCGACACAGGGGCCAATGGGTGACCACCAAGGCCGCCAAGACCGCTAGGGTCATCCCTGTAGCCCAGGCCATGCGACGCAGGAACTGCTGCCGCAGATGAGCCAGGGCCAGGTGGCTGAGCATGGGATGCTCACGCTGATCATGAAAGGCCTGCCTGCGCTGCCGCCACTGCCGGATCTGCTGGCCGTTGGCCTGAAGAATGTCCAACCGGCGGGGACTGCCATGGCAGGCGGAGGTCAGACGGCGACGCATGGTCAGCAGCGCTGCAGGTCGAGCCAGGATCCGCCAGGGCGCGCACAGACGGCAGAGGGCTCTGTAGGGCCGCTTGCCGATAAGATCAACCGCCATGAGCCACAATGCCGCCAGAACTCGCCAGAGCCAGACCAGCGGCCACCAGGGCAGGGCAAAATCAGTCAGCAGGTAGCGTTCCCGGGCCAGTATGGGACCCATGGAGGCATCCAAGGGGTGGTCGGGCTGCACCGCCCGCCCGTTCCGATCACGCAACCCGCTCATACGGGCGCCGGCATGGGCCATCCGGGCTCCCGGCACGATTACCACCCGTCCCCCTGACAGGCAGATACGGCGGCAAAGATCGTCGGACTGGCCGAAAGTGCCAGCCCAGGCGCCTGGTCCGTCCAAGTCCTTCATGGTCTGCATGGGCACCAGGGCGCCAGCCAGGCTCACCGCGAAGACATCCTGACGCGCGTCATACTGCTGCTGGTCGGGCTCGCTGTCCACTACCAGGCTCACCGTTCGGTGACGGTAGGCGTAACGACCCACGTCACGCAGCCCCTCGCCCTGCCAGTCATACTGCTTGGCACCCAGCAGGGAGGCAGTGGGATTGCTGTGCCAGGTGTCCACCAGCTCGTCCAGGCAATGATTATCCAGTGGACGGCAGTCGTCGTGCAGAAGCCAAAGAGCCCGGATCCGACCAGGCAGGCGGGCATAGCCAAGCGCCTTGTCCAAGGCATCGCCAAAGGAGGAGGCGCCTCGCGCGCGAACCACCTGCACTTCCACCCGCGCGGGCCCATCCACCGGAAACTGCGCATAGAGCGGCTCTGCGGTGGACCCCGAACAGTCCGCGATGACCAGGACCCGCGGCAAGAGGCTCTGCCGCAAGAGGGCACGCAGGGTGTCCGGCAAATAGGTCAGATCATGCTCGACCGTGATCACCGCCGCCACGGCATCCTCCACATGAGGACTGGCGGCGGGTGAACATTCGTTCATGACCGAAGAGAGGACCTGCCGGACATCCTGGGCTTGAGGCGCGACGAAACTCATGCGTTCCAGTCTACGCAAACCAGGTCACCGAATGCCTCGCTCGGGCATCCGCGGCGATTCAGACTTGACGCTGTGCGCGCATCCTCTTCTTGTAACGGCGGCGCTCCCGTTCACTCATGCCGCCCCAGATGCCGAAGCGCTCGTCGTGTTCGACCGCCCAGTCCAGGCACTGCTTGCGGACGGTGCAGTCGGCGCAGACCCGTTTGGCCTCCTGGGTGGAGCCTCCCTTGCCCGGGAAGAATGCTTCCGGGTCGGTCTGCGCACAGAGCGCCTCGCTTCGCCAGGATGGTCCGACGTTGACTTCGAACCACTGCATCAGCGGCGTCAGCCTGTTTTTAGTTGTACTGCTATACCGAGTGTCAACAAATCCACTCATAGCGACCCCCCAGTCCCTAGTGTGTTTACACACTTTCATTACAGCTGCTGTAGGGGTCATCTGTCAACCCCTAAATATCTGCCAGCGCAACTGAGCAACACATGCAGGGAGCCATATCGCCCGAAGAGGAGCTGCGGATGGGGGTCAGACTATACTATGACTGGTTCAAGCACGCTTCGCCGCCATCCCGGTTCTTCCCGCCGGAATGACCCCTACAGCGACAGCCGATGAGGAAGGCATACCATTGACGTCCCCAACCAGAAAGATGGGTCTGCCCAACATCAAGGCGGGCAGGAACGGCAAGCCCCAGCACAGCGACGGGTTCCGCAGCAGCCACCGTCTGCGCACGGGCATCTGTCTGGCCCTTACCTTCGTTCTCTGTTTCGTGGCCTCGACGGTGGCGGCCTTCTGGACCGACATCAACGGTCACATGCACGTCCTCGAGCCCGTCAGCCTGGCCCAAACCCACAAGGCCCCGGAGGACATCTACAAGGGCAAAACTCTGAACGTCCTGGTGCTGGGCCAAGACACCCGCGACGGCAAGGGCAATGCCGAGGTGGGCGGCAGCGGCGACGGCCTGGAGGAGAACCACCAGTCAGACACGGCCATGGTGGTCCAGATCGCCGCCGACCGCTCCTATGTGAATGTGGTCTCCATTCCCAGGGACTCCATCGTGAACGCCCCGGCCTGCACCACCAGCAAGGGGGAGACCATCCCGGCCCGCCGCCAGGTCATGTTCAACTCCATCTTCGCCGAAGGCTACAGCCAGGGCGGCGATGCGAATTCGGCCGCCAGCTGCTCCATGGCGGCGGTCCGCTCCCTGACCGGCCTGGACATCCAGCAGTTTGTGGTGGCTGACTTCAACGGCCTCAAGTCCATCATCGACGCCCTGGGCGGGGTCGACATGTGCATCCCCAAGGACACCTGGGACGGCTACACCGGCATCAACCTGAAGCGCGGCCTGCAGCATCTGGACGGAACCCAGGCCACCGAGTACGCTCGCATGCGCCACGGAACCGGCGCCGACGGGTCGGATATCATGCGCACCACCCGCCAGCAGTACCTGATCAAGAGCCTGGTCAATGAGGCCAAGGCCGTCAACATCTATTCCGATCTGCCCAAGGCCTACCGTCTGGCCACCACCTCCATGTCCACCCTGCAGCTGAGCGAGGGGCTGGGCAGCTTCCAGACCCTGCTGGGCCTGGGCAATTCGCTCAAGCACATAGACACCACGCATATCTACGCCCGAACCATACCTGTCGAAGAATGGTCCCAGGACAGCAACCGGGTGGTATGGACGGACGAGGCCGAAACCATCTGGCACCTGCTGCGAGAGGGCAAGCCTTTGACCCAGGCCAATGAGGCTGCAGAGTCGGCCTCCTCATCAGGCAGCCAGGCCGGCAATGGTCAGGATGCCCAGGATGCCGCTCAGACAGCAGGCAACGGCCCTGACGCAGGGAACAGCGCCCAGTCCCCCTCTGCGTCCGATGCCGCTGCGCCCAAGCCCGATCCCCGTACCGGACTGATCACCATGCCCGACAAGACCCTGATCGATCCAAACACGGGCGGGACCGTCGATCCGGACGACGGAACCATCAGGGATGCGAACACCGGACAGTACATCGGCATGGCGGACCGCTACCTGTTTGCTACGGTCTGTGCGGTTCCGGCGCAGAGATAGCCGATTAAGCCCCTCTGGGTCGTTCAGGCATGCTATTGCTTACCTAGTCGGTCAAAGCTACGGAGGTTAAGGGTATGCGGACTGGATCAGACCAAGGCGGACAAGGACAGGAGCCTCCTAGCTTCATGCCCTCCGGGCATCACCGTCCGGCGGCCGACCCCGGATCTCCAGGCACCGAGGCCAGACACAGCCGCAGCCAGACGCCTCCCAGCTTCTCCCCCTCCTCCGGGACGGGGCATCAGAAAGCCAGACGCACCAGTGGCTCCTCGAAAACCACACCCAGGCCGGCGGCTGCAGCCGCACCTGTTAAAAATGACTGGGGCAACAGCAACAACCGGAACATGCGGAACGGCACTGCCCTCGTCCGCAGACACCCAGTGCGCAAGTTCGTAATCATTCTGCTGCTGGTCCTGCTGCTGGCACTGGTCGTACTGGCAGGTGGAGGATGGTTCTGGATCAATGGCAAGCTCACCCGCGACAAGATGCTGACCGATGCCCCTGGCTCAGAGGCCACTACCTGGCTCCTGCTGGGATCGGACCAGCGCGACGGTTCTCCGGGGGCAGGACAGGATGCCAGCATCACCGGCTTCCGCACCGACACCATCCTGGTGCTGACCAAGCCCCGCCACGGAGCCGCCTCCTTGATTTCAATTCCACGAGACTCCCTGGTCAAGCAGGACGGGGATTACATGAAGATCAACGCCGTGGCCTACACATCGGGCTACCGGGCCCTGACCGGCCAGATCGAGGACATCACCGGTCATAAGGTCGATCATGTGGCCCTGATCCGTTTCGGAGGCCTCAGCAAGGTGGTCGACGCCCTGGGGGGTGTCAGGCTTTGCTACGACGCAGACGTCAACGACCCCAACTCAGGCATGGTATGGTCCCGCGGCTGCCATCAGGCTGACGGCGGCATGGCCCTAGCCTTCACGCGCATGCGCTACTCGGATCCCAAGGGAGACTTTGGGCGTGCCGAACGCCAGCGCCAGGCCATCTCGGCCATCAGCGCCAAGGCCCTGCAGCCTTCGGTCATGCTCAATCCGTCCAGGGCCGGCAAGGTCCTTTCGGCAGGTCTGGATGCCCTGGTGGTGGATGAGCGGGCCAACCCCATAGACCTTGTGCGCATGGTCCTGGCCTTCCGCAGCGCCAGCAGCAGCAATGGGGTCACCGGAAGCGTCTACTGGACAGACCCCGACTACTATCCGGGCGGGGGCATCGGTTCCACCGTCCTGCTGGATCAAGCCCGCAACACCGACCTGTTCAACCAACTGGCCCAGGGCAGTCATGCCGCTGGAACTGTCGGCGGCATGTAGCGCCCACTTTGCGCACACCATCAATCCCGTCCACATTTGACCACATGCCAGGCTTGCTCTAGCGCTCCTGCGTCGGGAAGCTCATGCTGAAGGCATGATCAAGGCCGATTCATCAGCATCCATGTCGACAGACCCGAGCGGGTCTGCAGGCAGCGATTGGCACTCTGCCGGCTCCAAAGAGAGGAAGGCCAAAGGGGGAAGCGCCCAGGTCATTTTGACCCTGGTTGCGCAGACGGCTCCAGCCCTGGCCCAGGCGGGCATGATCTGGTACGTGGTCGGCCAGGGCCGCTGGATGCTCCTCCTCCTGCTGCTGCCCAGCTTGACGGGCACCCTGGCCATGGTGCTTCTGAGCCTGCTGCGAATGCATCGCCGGTCATCGTCCGCTCCGCCGGCAGGCGCACAATTGGCATACGGCACAGTATCGGACCGTGCATCCCTCTCGACAACTACAGAGAACGAGACCTTGCAGGATCTGGCTAAACTGGCCTCTGACCCCGGCCCTCAGCTAGAGTCCCGGCTCTTGGGATCAGGGCCTTCGAAATCGCAAGGTCTGCCCTGGCAGGGCATCGTCCGCGCATGGCTTGCCGCATCAGGAAGGTCGGCACCGGCGGTCATCGGTATCCGGCCTGATCATGGTCCGCTGGTCATCGATCTGCCCCGCGACGGACCCCACGCCCTGGTGGCAGGTACTACCGGATCAGGCAAATCAGTCTTTCTGCAGACCTGGTGTCTGGCCCTGGCCGCCAGCCAGCCGCCAGACCGGCTCAATCTGGTCCTGCTGGATTTCAAGGGCGGTGCCGGCTTCGGCCTGTTGGCCCGACTGCCGCACACCGTGGGCTGCGTGACCAACCTGGATCTAGACCGGGCCGTACGCGCGCTGAACGGCCTTCAACGGGAGTTGGAACGCCGCCAGCGCCTGGTCGCCAGAGCAGGGGTTGAGGACACCGCCCGCATGGCCGATCCACCGGCACGCCTGGTGGTGGTCATTGACGAGTTCCAGGCTCTGCGCCAACTCCTGCCTGACTACCTGGACAGGCTGACCTCTCTGGCCTCTCAGGGCAGATCCCTGGGCATGAACCTGGTGGCCTGCACCCAGCAGACCATGGGGCAGATCAGCGCCCAGATGCGTGCCAACATGAACCTGGGCATCTGTCTGCGAGTGCGGGACCCCCTGCAGTCCAGGGAGCTGCTGGGCTCCTCCTGTGCCACGGCGATCGACCCTGCCTGTCCAGGTCTGGGCTTCCTGGAGCAGGGCCGGGGTCCACAAGCCTTCCGCACCTGCCCTGCAGCTGACCCGCAGGCCCTGGTGGGCCAGATCATCAAGGCCAGCCGCTTTTGCGGCAGCCGACCGCCGGCACCGCTCTTCTCCCCTCCCCTGCCAGAGCATGATCCGGCCTGCGGACAGATCCTCTGGCGATCGGGACAGCCCCAGATACCTCTGGGACACATGGACGACGGGGTTCTGCTCCATCTCTATCGCCTGCCGCTCAACGGTCATACGGCCCTGATCGGACCTCGAGGACGGGGCAAGAGCACCCTGCTGGCTCTGCTGGCTCGTTCCCTGCTCACCCTGATGAAGCCAGGGGCCCGACCAGAACCCAGCTTCGACCTGCGCATCACGCGCCGGACAGGCCATGGCTACAGCAGCCGGGACTTTCCCGGCCCGGTGCCGTCACCGCCTCAAGGCCGTCGGGATGGCAGCCGTGCATTGGTCTGGATTCTTGACGATGCCCAGGATCTGCTGGATCCGCTTTGTCGGAATCCTCTGGCCCCTCTTCTACAGGAGGCTCTGGGTCAGGAAACAACCACGGTGATCCTGGCCGTGGAGACGGCCAGCGCCCTGCGCAGACCAGAGCGTTTCAGCCGTCGTCTGGTGTTCCCCTGCGGCGAACGGGGGGCCGATCTGGCAGCTGGCATCCCCGCCGATCAGCTGGCTACCCTCCCCACCCGGGCCAGCGCCATTCCCGGACGGTGTCTGGTTCTGGAAGCGGGTCTCGCCATTCCGCTACAGGTGTTCTCTTTAGCCGTAAAACAAATGAACCCTTGAAAAAAGTCACTCATCGTGCTTATCTTGCATAGGGTAGTGATAAAAGCATCGATAAAAACTTCTTGGAGGCTTAGGTAGATGAGTAATGCGTTTGATTGGCGCGCCAAGGCTGCTTGCCGTGACAAGGACCCTGAGCTGTTCTTCCCCGTCGGCAACACCGGTGCAGCCTATCAGCAGATCGAGGAGGCCAAGGCTGTCTGCAGGACCTGCAAGGTCATTGACGCCTGTCTGAAGTGCGCGCTGGACACCAACCAGGATTACGGTGTCTGGGGCGGACTGAGCGAGGATGAACGCAGGGCTCTGAAGCGCAGGGCTATGCGTGCGCGCAGGTCCCAGGCCATGCAGATGCAGTCCTGATATCTTCCCGATTGCGCAAAACAGGAGAGGGGCGATGGCTTGATGCCGTCGCCCCTCTCTTTTCTTAGAAGGTGCCTGGTATCACACGTCCTGGGCCACTCGCAGCTTGATGTTGATGACCACCCTGGTACCGCCATCCCGGCGGGGCTCCCACTTGACCGTGCCGCCGAAGTCGTTGGTGACGAAGGTGTTGATGATCTGCGTGCCCAGGCCGGACCCGGTGGAACGAGCCTGTCCCTGATCCGACTCGGTGCTGTAGCCGTTGCCGTCATCCTCGACCACCACATTGAGGTTGTTGCCGCCCCGGCCCACTGATATGGTGATATGCCCTTCGTCGCGGCCCTCGAAGCCGTGCTCGACCGCATTGTTGACCAGTTCGGTCAGCACCAGGGACAGGGGTGTGGCATCCTGGGCGGGCATCATCCCGAACTTGCCCACGTAGGAGATGGTGATGTGCTGGTCGCTGGTGGTGGCCAGATCCACGCTCATCTTCAGCAGGTTGGCGATCACCTTGTCGAAGTCCACAATCTCGTCGGCGGTCTGGCTGAGGCCCTCATGAACCACGGCGATGGTCTGGACCCGTCGCTGGGCCTCCTCCAGCTCCTTGCGTACCTCGTCGGACTTGGTGCGCCTGGCCTGCAGCCTCAGCAGGGCCGACACGGCCTGGAGGTTGTTCTTGACCCGGTGGTGGATCTCGGAGATGGTGGCGTCCTTGGTCTGCAGCTCCTTCTCCCGGCGGCGCAGTTCGGTCACATCCCGGCAGAGCACGATGGCGCCGATCCGGCCCTGCTTGCCATAGAGGGGCAGGGAGCGCATGGAGACGGCCGACCCGTTGGCGTCCAGCTCCGAGTCCACGGCCGCCTTGCCCGACAGGACCAGTGGCAGGGAGTCGGGCACGGGATCGTTCTCCTTGAGCAGGGAGGTGCCGATCTCGCTCAGGTACTGGCCGATCATGGTCTCCACTGAGCCCAGCCTGCGGAAGCAGCTGATGGCGTTGGGCGAGGCGTACCGCACTACGCCGCTTGACGTCAGCACGAAGAAGCCGTCGGCCACCCTGGCGTTGTGCCGCTGGTTGAGCACTGAATCCGCATAGGGAAACTCGCCGCGGGTGATCATCTCGAAGAGCTCCTTGCCCGCGTTGATGCTCTCGCTCTCGTAACGGCCGTTGGACTCGCGGGTGGCCATGTTGGTCTCGCGGACCACCAGACCCAGGGTCCTGCCCTGGTGACGGATGGGGGCATAGACGTCGCAGACCGTGGCGCGGCCTATGGTGCGCAGCTTGTTGGACCGCAGCACCCCCTTGGACTGCATGGCCGCCTCCAGTTCCTCGCGGCGGTCAGCCGGGAAGTGCTCCCCCACCACGTCTTCGGTCCGCAGGGACATGACCGTGGAGGGCCGGCACTGTTCGGCCACGGTGAACTCCCCCTCGCCGGTGCGCAGCAGGAGCAGCAGGTCCGCAAAGCTCAGATCGGCGATGACCTGCCAGTCGGCCACCAGGTGGTGGAGCCACTCACGGTCCTCCTCATTGCAGTCGTCGCAGGATGCCAGAATCTCGGAAAAATCAGCCATGCCCCCCATCATACAAAGGGCCCTCGGAAGCAGACAGGCGGGTCATGCCCAGGGCGATGATGACATGCGCGTCCAATGCGCAGGTCTGGGGTAGGGTGGTTGACGGATGTTTCGCCCCGGCGACCGGACCCTACAGGCCCGGACCAGTCAAGGGGCCAAGGGAGGGCCATGGCAACCAGGACCAGCGAGGACGGCAGACCGTCCGAGGATCAGGAGGTCGATCCCGATCTCGAACGCCGTCGTCAACAACGCCGTCAGGAGCTGACCTACCTGCGCCGGGATGCGGAGGTGGCCCACGAGGCCCATCTGCAGGCCAGGGCTGACGCGGTGCGTGCCAAGGCCAAGGCCAAGGCTGCGCGGATCATGGCCAAGGCTGAGATCAAGGCCTCGCGAATCGAGGGCATCCCCGACATGGAAATCGAGCGCAAGGTCCGCCTGGATGTCCACGGCCGTCCCAAGCCCCTCCTGCGTGGCTGGATCCACGCCGTGGCCGCCCCCCTGGCCCTGGCCGCCGGCATCGTGCTGATCTGCCTGGCCCACGGCACTGGGCTCAAGCTGGCCTGCGCGGTCTTCATGGTCGCCTCACTGGCCCTCTTCGGCAACTCCGCCCTCTACCATCTGGGCGACTGGACCCCGGGGACCACGGACGTGCTGCGCCGCCTGGACCATGTCAACATCTTCCTGCTCATCGCCGGCACCTACACGCCCATTTCCTTCGCCCTGGATCCCTTCTGGCGGCGGATCATCATCCTGGGCATGTGGGGGGCCAGCCTGGTGGCCATGATCGTCCACGTCTTCTGGATCGAGGCTCCCCGCTGGCTCTACACCCTGGTCTACGTGGTCTTCGGAGTCTCGGGCGTGGGCTTCCTGAAGCTCTTCTGGGACTCCCCCATGGCCGGTCCGCCGGTGGTGTGGCTGATCGTGGCCGGCGGCCTGGCCTACATCCTTGGGGCGATTGTCTACGGTCTGCGCCGGCCGGATCCCTGGCCGCGGGTATTCGGCTTCCATGAGATCTTCCACTGCGGCACGGTCATCGGCTACGCCTGCCACATCGTGGCCATCTACCTGGTGGTCTGCAACCTGCGCTGAACAAATCGCCAACCTGGCGGTCTGTTCATCGAGCACCATCCAGCACAAGCCACCGGCCGACCTTACGAATCAAGCGGTGACCCAGAGAGCGGTGACCCAGAGAAAAAGCCGCTCTCCGTCGACCATGGCGGGGAGCGGCTTCATTCAGGCCGGGCCGGGACGGTGAGGGGTCGTCCCGCTACTTGAGGGGCTGGGCATCCTTGACGGTGACCGAGATGTCCTTGCCGTTGGGTGCCTTGTAGGTCACGGTCTGGCCCTTCTTGGCGCCCATGAGGGCCGCGCCGATGGGCGACTCGGGGCTGATGACGTCGTAGTCGGTGGCCACGGTCAGATCCCTGGAGCCCAGCACATAGACCATTTCGTTGCCGGCCATGGTCAGGGTCACCAGGGAGCCGTTGCCCACCGTGCCCGCCTTGGGGGCCTTGAGGATCTTGGCGTTGCGCAGCTTGACGATCAGCTCGTTGATCCGTCCCTCGTTCTTGCCCTGCTCCTCGCGGGCGGCCTGATAGCCGCCGTTCTCGCTCAGATCGCCCTCGGCACGAGCCGCCGCGATGCGTTCGGTGATCTCGTCGCGGTACTCGCCCTGACGGTGGTCAAGCTCCTCCTTCAGCTTGTCGTAAGCGGCCTGTGTCAGCAGAATCGTCTTTTCCTCAGCCATGTGATTCCTCCTTGTTTGATGCGCTTGTCTCGTGGCCCGACCTGAACTGGAAAGTCAAGGGTATGAAAAAGGCGCCGGCCCTCACCGGCGCCTGGAGACCCTTGTCTACCGTGTCGATATGATGTCGATCACGAAAACCAGGGTATCGTCGCCGCCGATGCCCGCCTGGGGCATCCCCTGACGGCCATATCCATACTCCGGCGGAATGGAGACCACCAACCTGGACCCCACGTTGTGACCGGGCACCGTCTGGTCCCAGCCGCGAATGACCTGCCCCACGCCAATGCCGAAGCTGGCCGGCTGATGGCGCTGGAAGCTGGAGTCGAAGACCTGATCCGAACCCCAGACGACGCCGTGATAGTTGACGGTGACGGTATCGCCCTTGCGGACGACCGGCCCGTCCCCCTCGACCAGCTCCACGGCGCGCAGCCCGCTGGGCGCCGGACCATGGAAGGTTATGGTCGGCGTGGCGCCGAATTCGGCGTTCACCTCGGGCATGGATTGGTCACTCATGACAACTCCTTTGGTTTTCTTGCGTACCAGAGTATCGGTTCGTCGGCCGGGTGACAAGTTGCGACACTGCCGTCCAAGCCGATGAGGCCTTGGTGCCCCGGGTGGGAATCGAACCCACAAGCCGGTGAAGGCGGCGGATTTTAAGTCCGATGCGTATACCATTTCGCCACCGGGGCCGTAACCCATAACGCCTTAGTATATCATTCGCGCAGGAGGGTCCGGCCGTAGTCCAAGACCAGGCCATCCAGAAGGCCGTGCTCGCTGGCCACATAGGTTCCCGAAGCCAGCGCACTGGGACTGGCCTGGCCCAGTCGCTCCAGCAGACGGCTCCAGATCAGGGCGCCGCCGCCGATCACATCCACACGGCCGGGATGGATGGCCTTGAGTTCCCTGCGCTCCTGCCGGCTCATGTTCAGCACCCGGTCGTCAACCCGGCGGGCCGCATCGACCGCAATGGACCGACCATCGACGGCTTGGCGATCGTAGACCTGGCATCCCAGGGCCAGGGCGCTCATGGTGGTGACCGTGCCGGAGACTCCGATCAGACTGCCTACCCCTGCTACAGGGACCTGGTCGAAGGCCCGGTCGATCCAGCCGTCAACATCCTCAAGCGCCTGGTCGATCTGCTCCTGGCTGGGCGGATCGCCCAGCAGATGGCGCTCGGTCATCCGCACGGAGCCGATGTTCATGGAGTAGGAGGCCCTGACCTTGTCCACAGGCAGATTGCTCCCGTCCCCGCCCAGGACCAGCTCGGTGGAGCCGCCACCCAGGTCGACCACCAGGTAGGGCGCAGGAGGCATGTCGTCGCTGCCCCGCTGCTCCAGCACGCTGACCGCGCCCAGAAAACTCAGCGAGGCCTCCTGGGAGCCGCTGATAACCTCGGGCGTGACCCCCAGGATGGAGCGCACCCCCTCTTCGAAACTTTCTCGGTTGTCAGCGTCCCTGGTGGCCGAAGTGGCCACAAAGCGCAGGCCGTCCACCGGGTGTTCCTGCAGCTGCTGGGCGAAGAGCCGGCAGGCCTCAAAGGCGCGCTCCAGAGCTTGATCGGAGAAGCGGTGATTGCGGTCCACGCCCTCCCCCAGCCGGATGACCCGCATCAGCCTGGGAGCCACCGGGTGGAGCCCCTGTGGGTCCACCTGGGCTATCAGCAGACGTATGGAGTTGGTGCCGCAGTCCACGCCCGCCACCGTAACCTGATCCATGGAAGCCCCCTTCATTGGTTTTCCTGCTGGCTCGCTTGCCCGGATGCCTCAGTCCAAGGCTGCGCGCATCGGCAGACCTGCGGGTCGAATACCCGACGCACCAGACTCAGAACCCGGTCGCCCAGGGGATTGACCCCAGGCCCCAAAACCAGGGACTGGGCAGTCAGAGCGTGCAGACACTTGACCCTCTTGGGCATGCCACCGGCCGAGATTCCGGCGATGTGCCCCTCGTCGTCGCCCAGCCGCTGGGCCAGGGCGGAACGGAAGGCCAGATAGAGCTCGTGGGCCCTGCGGTAGGCGCTGGCCAGGTCCGGATCCGAACCAAGCTCGGCATTCCAGTCGGCCATGACGCCGTCGGCCTCCAGCCGGGAGACGGCCTTGACGACCTCGGGGCTGGTCAGATAGCAGGTGGTCGGAAAGGGTGTGCCGTCTTCCAGCTGAGGCCGGGTGACCACAGCCAGCGGATTGCCGCAGACGCAGCGGGCGCCCACGGCCACCATGCCCCGCGGATAGCGGCCCAGCTGCCGGTTCACGACGGCTGTCTGCTCCGGCGTGGCCGGGGTCGCCAGAAGCTCCTGGATACGGTCTTTGACCGCCGCCAGATCCCGGTCGGTAACCAGGTTGGCGGCTCTAGGCTCGACCCGGCCCTTGTCTGCGGCTTGAGATTCCACTGCTGCCTGGGGCCTTTCCTGGGCCTTGATCACGCTGTCCTCATCTTCCCTGATTGTTTCCTGCTGCTAAGTTCATTGTCGGAGGTCACTGGGCTCCCCCGCCCTCGGATGGAGAGGGGCCATCAGAAGCGCCTGGACTGCTTGAACCAGACGGACTGGCAGAGCCGGTCGGACTGGACTCCCCCTTGCTTCTATCGGCAGCAGGATCCTGGTCGGCCTTGGCGAAGGAATAGGCCATCTCCTGATACCAGGGCAGGGAGTTCTTCCTGGGGGCCCGGACCCCCTTGCTTCCGGCCTGGTCCTTGTCCTTGCTGCCCGTGACCGCCTCCGGGTGCAGGACCCGGATGGCCTCCTCGTCAGGGAAGACGAATCCCAGCCGATCCCGGGCTTGGGCGGTCACATAGGCCTTGTCGTCCCAGCGCCGGATCTGGTTCTCCAGGTCACGCTTGTGCTCGACAAGCTGGGCCTGCTGGTTGCGCAGGCCGTTGAGCTCGGAAAGATTGATGGCGTAGGCGTGAAAGGTGGAGACCAGCTGAATCAGCCCAAGGGCCACGATGATGACCGCCACAAAGAAGGTGATGGGTCCCGACGACCGCCTGCCTGTCCGCCGGTTGGCGCCGTCACGTTTGTTCTTGGCCATACCCATAAAAATACCCGCGGCAGCCGACGCGGACCGCCACGGGTGAAAGACTTCACAGTCAAGTCAAAACCTGCAAGGGGTCCGGCCCGGCTGGCAAGACCTTACTTGGTGTACTTCTTGCAGGCCTTGAAGGCGCTGTAGCCGGCGTACTCGGCGGTGGAGCCCAGCTCCTCCTCGATCTCCAGCAGTCGGTTGTACTTGGCGATGCGCTCGCCACGGGCCGGAGCGCCGGTCTTGATCTGGCGGGTGTTCTTGGCCACGGCCAGGTCGGCGATGGTGGTGTCGGAGGTCTCGCCGGAACGGTGGGAAACCATGGAGGTGAACCCGTTGGCGGTGGCCAGCTCGATGGCATCCAGGGTCTCGGTCACGGTGCCGATCTGGTTGAGCTTGACCAGCAGGGAGTTGGCGGCCTTCAGGTCGATGCCCTTCTGCAGCCTCTTGGGGTTGGTCACCAGCAGGTCGTCGCCCACGAACTGCAGGCGGTCGCCCATGGCGGCGGTGATCTTCTGCCAAGCACCCCAGTCCTCCTCAGCGAAGGGATCCTCGATGGAGACCAGCGGGTAGCGCTCGACCAGGCCCTGGTAGTAGTCCAGCATGTAGTCGGCGTCGCGGTCCTCGCCGTCGAAGTGGTACTTGTCGGTGTCCTTGTTGTAGAACTCCGAGGAGGCCACGTCCAGGCAGAGGCCGATCTGCTTGCCGGGCTCGTAGCCGGCGGCTTCAATGGCGTCGACGATGTACTTCAGGGAGTCCTCGTTGGACTTCATCTTGGGGGCAAAGCCGCCCTCGTCGCCCAGGCCGGTCTCGTGGCCGTCCTTCTTCAGGATGCCCTTGAGGGTGTGGTAGACCT
Source organism: Bifidobacterium sp. ESL0820 (assembly GCF_052606235.1). NCBI lineage: Bacteria > Bacillati > Actinomycetota > Actinomycetes > Bifidobacteriales > Bifidobacteriaceae > Bifidobacterium > Bifidobacterium sp. ESL0820. The sequence continues at coordinate 345,663 of NZ_CP199594.1, read as the reverse complement.
CGACGCCGGCGCGCAGGGCCTCCCGGTAGGAGTCGAATCCGTAGGGGGAGATCATGTACTCCTGGATGTCGGTGGCGAAGTCAGCGTGGGCGCCGCCGTTCATGATGTTCATGTTGGGCACAGGCAGGATGTGTCCGTTGGTGCCGCCCAGGTAACGGTAGAGAGGCAGTTCGGCGGACTCGGCAGCCGCATAGAGCGCGGCCAGGGAGACGCCCAAGATGGCGTTGGCGCCCAGCTTGCCCTTGTTGGGGGTGCCGTCCAGGTCAATCATGGTCTCGTCCAAGGCGCGCTGATCGGTGGCGTCCATGCCTATGACATTGGGAGCGATGGTCTCATTGACCGCCTTGACGGCGTCCAGCACACCCTTGCCCTGATAGCGCTTCTTGTCGCCATCCCTACGTTCCCAGGCCTCGGCCTCGCCGGTGGAAGCACCGGAGGGAACCAGACCACGCCCCTCGGCGCCGTCCTCGGTCTGCAGAACGACCTCGACGGTCGGGTTGCCACGGGAATCAAGAATTTCGCGCGCGAACACGCTTTCAATTGCTGCCACAACTGCTCCTTCAATAAGTTGTTGTGATGTCTCTTACAGGATACTAGTTTTGTTGGACGGGGGCGGGACCCGCTGGCGTGCCATCGTCGGAGGCCTTGGGCAGCCCCCAGGCCAGGTCGTCCAGCAGGGTGTCCACCCAGGCGGTCATGGCCGCCGAATCCATGGGGCCCGAGCCCAGGGAGCCCGCGAAGGGCGCCGGGATCAGCAGGGTCTGCGTCACCGGGCGGTACTGGCTGCCCTTGTATATTCGTGCGATCCTGGCCTGCAGGGAGTCGGGCATGGTCACGGGCCTGATCCGCACCCGGGAGCCCTGGGAGGCGATCTCCGAAATGCCCAGGGAGCGAGCCTTGGCCCGCAGCCTGGCCACCGCGAAGAGGGTGTCGAACTGGGCGGGCGGACGTCCGTATCGGTCGGTCAGCTCCTCGTGCAGGTCGCGCAGATCCTGCTCGTTACGGGCCGAGGCCAGCTTGCGGTAGGCCTCCAGACGCAGCTTGTCCGAATCGATGTAGTCCACCGGAATGGAGGCCTCCAGGGGCAGGTCGATGCTGACGGTGACCGGCTCGGTCCGCCCGGGCTCCTTGTACTCTTCCACCGCCTCGGAGACCATGCGCACGTAAAGGTCGAAGCCGACCCCCTCGATGTGGCCGGACTGCTCGTCGCCCAGCAGGTTGCCGGTGCCGCGCAGCTCCAGGTCCTTCATGGCCACGTCGTAGCCGGACCCCAGGGCCGTGTTCTGGGCGATGGTGGCCAGCCTGTCGTGGGCGGTCTGGGTCATGGGCTTGCTGGGGTCGTAGAGGAAGTAGGCGTAGGCGCGCTCCCGGCCGCGTCCCACCCGGCCGCGCAGCTGGTGGAGCTGAGAGAGGCCGAAGCGGTCGGCCCGGTCCACGATCAGCGTGTTGGCGTTGGGGATATCCAGGCCGGTCTCGACGATGGTCGTGCAGACCAGCACATCGATGTCCCGGTGCCAGAAGTCGCGGATGACCCCGTCCAGCTGCTTCTCCCCCATCTTGCCGTGGGCCACGCCCACCTTGGCCTCGGGAACCAGCGTCTGCACCTTGGCCGAGACCTTGCCGATGTCCTCCACCCGGTTGTGGATGTAGAAGATCTGCCCCCCGCGCAGAAGCTCGCGGCGAATGGCCGCCGTCACCTGGGCGTCCTCGTAGGCGCCCACATAGGTCAGCACCGGCAGACGGTCCTCGGGGGGCGTGGCCAGGGTGGACATCTCCCGGATGCCGGTCACCGCCATCTCCAGGGTGCGCGGAATGGGCGTGGCCGACAGGGACAGGACGTCCACATTGGTCCGCATGGCCTTGAGGGTCTCCTTGGCCTCCACGCCGAAGCGCTGCTCCTCGTCCACGATCATCAGGCCCAGATCCTTGAAGCGGATGCGCGGGTTGAGCAGCTTGTGGGTGCCGATGACCACGTCCACGGCCCCGCTGGCCAGGCCCTCCATGGTGGCCTGGTTCTCCTTGGCGGTCTGGAAGCGGCTCATGGCGGCCACGTCCACCGGAAAGCCCTCGAACCGCTCGGTGAAGGTCTGATAGTGCTGCTGGACCAGCAGGGTCGTGGGCACCAGGACCACCACCTGCTTGCCGTCCTGAACGGCCTTGAAGGCGGCGCGGATGGCTATTTCGGTCTTGCCGAAGCCCACATCCCCGCAGATCAGGCGGTCCATGGGCACCGGCTTCTCCATGTCGGCCTTGACCTCGTCGATGGCGGTCAGCTGGTCGGGGGTCTCCTGGTAGGGGAAGGCATCCTCCAGCTCCTTCTGCCAGGGGGTGTCGGGGCTGAAGGCGAAGCCCTTGGTGCGCTGCCGGGCCGAGTAGAGCTTGACCAGGCCCTGGGCGATCTTGTGGACGTGCTTGCGGGCCTTGGCCTTGGTGGCCGACCAGTCGGATCCGCCCAGCTTGTTGAGCCTGGGGATCTCGGCGCCGATGTAGCGGCTGACCTGGTCCAGCTGGTCGGCCGGCACGAAGAGCTTGTCTGGCGGGGCGTTGCGTTTGGATGGGGCGTACTCCAGAACCAGGTACTCCCGGCTGCCCTTGCTGGGGCCCACGCCCACGCTGCGCTGGCGCATGCCCAGGAAGCGGCCGATGCCGTGCTGGTCGTGGACCACGTAGTCGCCGGGTTTGAGCTCGTCCAGGTCGATGGCCTTGCGCCGGCGGTTGGAGGTCTTGCTGCCTGCGGCCACGCTGGTGCGCCCGGTCAGGTCCCGCTCGGTCAGCAGGGCCAGATGGGCGGACTGGTCCACGAAGCCGTCCACGGCCAGGGAACGGTGGTACTCCACCCCGACAACACCAGTGGTCTGCACGGCCCGGCACAGACGGCTCAGTGTTCCCTGGGCCGGAGCGGTCACCACAACCCGGTCGCCGCGCTCCAGCAGGGAGGCGATGCCCGAGGCGGCCCTATCCTCGTCGCCGCGGTACTGGTCCGGAGCCAGGGCATCCAGACGCTCGGCCCCCTCCCGGTCCGGGTCCACCGAAAGGTCGGTCAGCTTCCAGACCTCCCCCTTGCGGTACTCCAGGGATGAGATGACCTCGTCGTAGTCCAGGAAGCTGGCCCTGTCGAAGCTGATGGGCGCGCCCGAGCCCTGCCCGGAGGCGGCCACATGCCAGCTGGCGGCCAGGAACTCGTTGGCGGTCTTGACCAGGTCCTGGGCGGAACGGGCCAGCAGCTGCGGCTCCGACAGCAGAATCAGAGCGCCCTCGGGCAGCATGGACCCTACCGGCACCAGGTCGTCGACCAGGGCAGGCAGGAGGGACTCCATGCCCTCCACCGGAATGGCCTGGGCGATGGACTCCAGCATGTCGTCGGCGTTGGGGATGCTCCCGATCAGGGAGCGGGCGCGGGCGCGGACCTGGTCGGTCAGCTGCAGCTCGCGGCAGGGCGGCGCCCAGATCCGGTCCAGGTCAGGGCCGTAGGTGCGCTGGTCGGAGGCGTGGAAGCTGCGGATGGTGTCCACCTCGTCGCCGAAGAACTCGATGCGCACCGGGTGGGCCATGGTGGGGACGAAAACATCCAGGATGCCGCCTCGGACGGCGAACTGGCCGCGCTCCATGACCAGGTCCACCCGGGTGTAGGCGTTGCGGACCAGAGCTTCGACGGCCTGATCCAGGGGCAGGTCCTGGCCGCGCAGAAAGACCAGGGGCTCCACATCCTGCAGACCCTTGACCACCGGCTGCAGCAGGGAGCGCACGGGCATGACCAGGATGCGGATGGGTCCGAAGTCAGGGTCGTCCTGGACCGGATGGGCCAGCCGCCTGAAGACAGCCATCCGTGAGGCCACGGTGTCTGCCCGGGGCGAGAGCCGTTCGTGAGGCAGGGTCTCCCAGGAGCGCAGCAGGGCCACATCACCCGGGTCGCCCTCATACCAGGAGCGGATGGCGCCGGTCATCTCCTGGGCGTCACGCTCGGAAGGGACCACCAGGACGACCGGGGCACGTCCAGCAGCTGCGGCCGCCAGGGCTGGCCTGATGCCCTGGGGAGCCTGGACCATGAGGGAGATGTCGGTGTCGGCGGCAGGCTGGGAGTCTCCTTGGACCAATCTGGTGAAGGCAGCGTCTGCCTGCAGGTCGTCCAGGAGGGGACGCAGGGATCCATTCAGCGATTCCTGTGACTCCGCCTTCTGGGTATGCTCATCGACCATTGAACTGCTCCTGAGCCTGGCTGAGGCCCTTGATGATTACGGTTTCCGCGGCGTCCGCGCCGTCGGCCAAAAACTCAGGCAGACGCTTGCGCTGGTCGCCGGCAAAGGTGCCCAGCACCCAGTCCACAGTGCGCCGGTGGGCGTCAGGACCTCCTCGGGCATGCCCCACGCCCATGCGGACCCGGGCGTAGGCGTTGCTGCCCAGGGAGCGGTCGATGGAACGGATGCCATTGTGCCCGCCCGAGGACCCGCCGGCCTTGACCTTGATCCGGCCGAACTCCAGGTCCATATCGTCATGGATGACCACGACCCGGCCAACAGGTATGTGGTAGTAAGAGCAGATGGAGGCCAGGGCATCGCCGGAGTCGTTCATGAAGGTCAGCGGCTTGGCCAGGAAGAAGGGTATGCGGCGTCCGTCAAGATCCAGGGTGCCACGGCCCAGCTGGGCCAGGCCCTTGTGATCGCGCAGGTTGACCGACCATCGTTCGGCCAGCAGATCGGCGCACATGAAGCCCATGTTGTGCCTGGTGCCCTTGTACTCGTCACCCGGGTTGCCCAGTCCGGCCATCAGCCAGAAATCGGATGCCATGTAGGTGATACCTCCTGCTCTCAAACGGGACGGTGAGATTCTACACAGGCTCCCCGACCCCGTTTCGCTCAAGGGACAGGCTCCAGTAGGAGACATCATGCAGGGCGAACCGGTCCCAGGCGGCCTGGGGCAGAAGGCCGAAGCGGCTGAACCCGAACCGGTGCAGCAGGGCCTTGGAAGCCGAATTGTCATCGAAGATGATGGCCACGGCCAGACGCATGCCCACCTGCTGGGCGCGCTCCAGCAGGGAATGGACCATCAGGGCTCCCAGGCCACGTCCACGGCTGCCGCGATCCACGTAGTAGCCCAGCTCGCAGGTCTCCTGGTAGCCGGGCCGGTCGTAGTAGGCCGACAGGGAGCCGAAGGCCAGCACTCTGCCCTCCTGCTCCAGGACCAGGACCGGATGGCCCTGGTCCGGATCGTGGTCCAGCCACCATTGCAGGCGCTGGTCCAGGCTGACCGGGGCCGTATCCGCAGTGGAACCGCCATCCATGACCGCCTGGTTGTAGATGGCAGTGACCGCCTCCAGGTCCCCGCGGCGGCAGAGCCGGATGCGCGGGGTGGCGCTCACTTGTTGCCGCCCTCCTGGTCGGAGGCCTCCTTGAGGGCTTCGCGCAGACGGTTCTGCGCCTCGCCGTAGGCGCTGAAGTCGCCCTTCTTCAGGGCGGCATCGCCGTCGCTCATGGCCTGGTTGGCCTTGTCCAAGGCCTGTTTCAGGGCCTGTCCTCCTGTGGCCGATGCCCCGCCGGAGCCGGCGCTCTTATCCGGGGCCTTACCGGATTGCTCGCTCTGATCAGCATCAGATTTGGTGCGTCCGGTGTTGTCGGCATCGCCGGCCGACGCACCCGAGTTGCCCTGGAAGGTCTTGTCAAGAGCCGCATCCAGGGTGGCGGACGACGACACCTTGTCCCCGAAGGCCACCAAAACCCGCTTGAGCAGGGGGAAACTGGTGGCGCCGCTGGACTGGACGTAGACCGGCTGGATGTAGATCAGCCCGCCGCCTATGGGCAGGGTCAGCAGGTTGCCGCGTTTGACCTTGGTGGACCCGGACTGGAGCAGGTTGAGCTCGGTGGAGACCGCAGCATCTGAGTTGAAGTTGTTCTGGGCCTGCCCGGGGCCGGGAACATTGGAATTCTTGGGCAGCTCCATCAGCCGGATGGTCCCGTAGTCCGGTCCTATCACCCCCTTGGTGGACCCGGCGTCGGAATCCACGGACAGGAACCCGGTCAGAATCTCCCTGGTGGAGGTGCCGGCGGGGATGAAGGTGGAGGTCAGCGAGAAGGCGGGCTTGTCAGTGCCAGGAGTCTGCAGGGTCAGATAGTAGGGAGGCTGCTTGACCCCGGCCTTCTGCTCCTTGCTGGTTCCGGTCGGATCCACGGGGGTCTGCCAGAAGTCCTCGCCGGAGAAGAACTGGCTGGCCGAGTTGACGTGGTACTGGGAAAGGAGCTGGCGCTGCACCTTGAACAGGCTCTCCGGGTAGCGCATATGGCTCATCAGGTCGCCCGAGATGGACGAGAGGGGCTTGAACTGGCCTGGGAAGACCTTCTGCCAGGCCTTGAGCACCGGATCCTTGGCGTCCCAGGCATACAGATCCACCGAGCCGTCGTAGGCATCGACCGTAGCCTTGACGGAGTTGCGGATGTAGTTGGCCTTCTGGGAGCCCAGTCCCTTGACGGCCTCCGAGCTCAGGGTGGTCGTGTCCTGGGTGATGGGACCCAGGTCCACCTTCTGGGAGTAGGGGTAGGCGTCAGAGGTGGTGTAGCCGTCGACGATCCACTTGACCCGGCCATCCACCACAGCCGGGTAGACGCGACCGTCCAGGGTCAGATAGGGGGCGATCTGGGCCACGCGCTCCTTGGGCGAGCGGTTGTAGAGGATCTGCGAGTCGGGGGTGACGCGGTCCGAGAAGAGGATCTGGTCGGATCCAAAGCGGATGGCGTAGAGGACCCGGGCCAGGAAGTTGCCCACCGAGGGGCCGCCGTTGCCCTTGAAGGTGTTGGTGGCTCCCTTGGAACCGGTGGGATAGTCGAACTCCCAGCCTGAGGAGCCCTGGGGCGCGCCGACGATGGAGTACTCGGGCGCGTTGGGCGAGAAGTAGATCCTCGGCTCGTAGTGCTGGCTGTCGGTCAGTTTGCCCTTCGTGGGGATGTCCTGTTCGAAGAACTCGGGCTGCCCGTCCGGGGTGACCTTGTTGCCGTAGGCGGCCACGATCCCGTAGCCGTGGGTGAAGACCGTGTGGTCGTTGACCCAGTTGCGGTTGTCGTTGCCCTCCAGGTCCAGCTCGCGAGCGCCGATGACCGTGTCCTGGCTGACTCCGTCAATGTCGTACTTGTCGACGGCCAGGGTGTCCTCGAAGGTGTAGTACTGCTTGGACTGCTGCAGCTGACGGAAGGTGGGCGAAACCACCTGGGGATCCAGCAGGCGGATCTGTGCGGTGGTCTCGGCATCACGGGAGAGGGCGCCCGACTGGACCTCGGTGGTGGCGTCATAGGCCTCGGTCTTCAGCCTGTCCAGCCCATAGGCCTGGGCGGTGGCGGTGATGTTGCGCTGGATGTAGGCGGACTCCATCTCCTGGGCATTGGGGTTGACCCGGAAGCGCTGGACCAGCGCCGGCCAGAAAACGGTCAGCAGCAGGGACAGGACGACGGTGACGGCTACAGCCAGGACGGGAACCCGCCACTGCCTGACGGCCGAACCCAGCGATCCTGCATGGACACGGCCGGGTTCCAGGGTGGGCGACCTCAGAATCCAGACCGCCAGGATGATGCCTAGCAAAGCCATGACCACAGCCATGATCAGGGTGACGGGAATGGCCGCCTTGACTGAAGTGTAGGAGGCGCCGGTGATCCGGTCGCCCTCCTCGGTCAGCCTGCCGAAGACGCCCAAGGCCATATCACCGGCCCAAACCAACATGAACAGGACCAGCCAGACGGCTACCTGTCTGCGGGCGGCACGGGTCATCTCCAGAATGCCGCGGCCCTGCACGGGCATGGTCAAGCGAATACCGCCCATGAGGAAGTTGGTTACCAGGCTGAAGACCGTGGCCGCCAGCAGCATCATCAGCAAAGAGGAGACCAGCAGCCGCAGCCCGGGCAGGATGAAGACGTAGAAGCCGTTGTCCAGGCCAAACTGGGGATCGCGCACCCCGAAGGACTGGGCGTTGAAGAGCAGGAGCACCTGCTTCCAATCCGCGTTGAACTGGAAGCCGAAGAACACACCGACGACCAGGGAGACCACCGCGGCCACCTTGAGCGCCTTGCGTGAAGAGACCCCCTTGCCGACCTCGATCAGATCGCCTCTGACCCTGATGGTGGACCCGTCGGGCGAATCGGGACGGCTGCGGATGGCCAGGAAGGCCGAGAACAGGGTCACCGCAGCCAGCAGCAGGGCGTAGGCCAGCCACAGGCCCACCTTGATGCCCAGCTGGGTCCAGACAATCCGTGCCGCCCCCAGCTGGGAGAACCACATGACATCGGTGATGAAGCGGCTGAGCCCAAATAAAAGTAGGAGGACGACCAGGACGACAGCGACAACCACAGCCAGAATCCGCATGCCCCTGGAAGGTCCGTTATTGTCCTTCTTGCGGGAAGTCAGCCGGGGGTCACCTGGTCCGGCGAAGCGGAAACGGGGCGTGCTGCCGCCCCCTTGGCCGGGACCCTCCCCATCGGTCTGCACATGCAGGATGACCGGGTCGTCGTCGTTGCGACGCCGGCCTGGTCCACCCGGGCCGCCCTCAGGGTCGAACATGGAACCGAAGAAATCGAAGAATGACATGTACCTAGCCTACATGAGACGGCGGTCCTGGATGGCTTGCCTGTAGACCTCCTCCACCTGATCGGCCACCGTGGTCACGTCGTAGCGATCCAAGAGCGCCAGCTGGTCATGGCGCACGTTCCGCCTCCAGGAGGGGTCCCCCAAGGCCTGGGCGATTCGCCGGGCCAGCAGGTCGGGTGTGTTGGGCGAGTCGACGGGCACCAGAGCCCGCTCGTCGCCCATCAGGGTGGACCGGTAGCCGGGATTGTCCCCGGCCAGCACAGGGGCCGTGCCCGAGGCGATGGCCTCCAGCAGGACGATGCCGAAGGACTCGCCCCCGGTGGAGGGAAAGACGGTCAGATCGGATGAGGCCAGCAGGGCGGGCTTGTCCTTCTCGTCCACAAATCCGGGGAAGGCCACCGGTGTGCGCAGGGCGGCGGCCTTCCGACGGCAGTCCTCCAGCAGCGGGCCCTTGCCGGCCATGGTCACATGCAGGCCCTCGGGCAGGATGCCGGCCCGCTCCCCCGCCTGGAGGGCCGAAAGCAGGATCCCCGCCCCCTTGCGGGCCACGAACCGCCCCAGGAAGACCAGATGCGGCCCCTGGCCGTGCAGGCGCGCCACCTCCTGGTCGCCAGCGGCCTGTCGGGCCCGGCGCAGGGCAGCCACATCCACGGGATTGGCCACCACCCTGCTGGGCACACCGGCAGTCCGTCGGGCATAGCTGGCCGCCACAGGCGAGACTGCGATGACCCTGTCGATGCGCCTATGGGTCCTGCGGTTGATCATCCCCAGCAGTCGGCCGCCCAGCAGCTGCAGGCTCCCTGTGGGGGCGATGTGATAGGTGGCCACCAGGGCTGTTGCCGGGTTTGCGGCGCGGATGACCCGCCCAGCCAGGAAGGGGCTGTAGGGGGCCTGGACGTGTAGCAGGTCGAAGTGCCCGGCCTCCAGGACCCGGCGGATGGGCGCCTTGGGCGCAGGCAGCGGTATGCGCATCCTGTTGCCGTTGAAGGAGACCATGACGTTGCGGGACAGGGAGTGGACACCGTCAACCGGCGGATGGGCGGTCTGGCCGACCAGATACTGGACCCTGTGGCCCCGCCTGCCCAGCTCCCGTCCCAGGGTCAGAATGTGCTGCTGGACTCCGTCAAAAACGTCCAGGGTGTCATCGAAGACGAATCCGATGCTGAGCGTCACTGAGCGTCCTGGCCAGCTCCGGGCTCGTTCCCTGCGGCCAGCTGACGACCCTTCAAGGCCAGGGCCACCAGGTGCCGGTCGGCGGCCTCCCGCGCCTGCTGGTCATCGTTGCCCGAGTCCAGATTGTCCACATAGATGGTCTCCACCTGGGCGACCTGGCAGTACTTGAGGAAGGTCTGCCTGCGCAGCTGGTTGTCCAGGGCCTCGCCGATGCCGCTGGACTGGTACCATTCCTTGTCTCCGCCGGTCAGCATGACCAGCTCCACCCGGCGCCCGGCCAGGGCCCCCGGGGTTCCATCAGCGTGGTATGCGAAGCCCCGGCAGATGACCCGGTCGATGAAGCCCTTCATGATGGCCGGCATGCTGTACCAGTAGACAGGGAAGACCAGGGCCAGCACGTCCGCATCCTTGATGCGCTCCTGCATGGCCTGGGCATCCTCGGGCATGGGTCCCTGGCCCAGGTAGTGGGTCCTGTCCTCCATGCCGAAGACGGGATTGAATCCCTCGGCGCAAAGGTCGATCAACTCGGTGCGAGCCCCGCCCTCGGCCGCCCCGTCCAGCAGGGCATTGCCCGCCGCATCGGTCAGGCTCTTGGGTTCGGGGTTGGCCGTGACTGCCACGATCTTCATAGGGATTCGCTCCTTACATTCCATTTCTCGCCTGCTCCGACTGCGTGCAGACCCTTGTCATTGTCAGTCCTGGCAAGGACGGCAACACCGGTTTGGCAAATGCTTGACACTGCTCTGAGGCCCATCTATGTTATTGGGTGGTCGGTAGGTGAAGCTACCGCATGGACAAGGCATGCTGCCGCAAAGTGGTGGAGACACCCCGCGCAGGTCAACAGTCCCCGTCGGATCAAGGCAGGGACTAATGCAGGGCCAAATACCATGCGAAGCCGAAGCTTGAACGATGACAATGGTCGGCTCATGGCCGATCGCCACGCCGTCTTCGAGGCTGCCGACAGGGATGTTCCGCACCTTGGAGGGAGGCCATCGTGAATACTGTCGCACTGCCAGGAGTGCTCCGTTCGCCACTGAACGACGACCGCAGCCAGGCATCGCGCTCCACCCGCATATGGACGGGCCTGGCCGTAGCCATTGGCGCTCTGGTCCTGCTGGGGGCCCTGGCCTATCTGCTGCCGGCCCTGGGCGCGCCCATCGGCCCCGCCGGGGTACCCTCGCACGTCTCCACCGACCCGGCCAACCTGCCCTACTACGCGCTACGCTCCCTCTTCCGCATGTTCACGGCCCTGATCATCTCCCTGGTCTTCGCCTTCCTCTACGGCCTGGCCGCCGCGCGCTCCCGCCGCCTGGGCGCCGTGCTCATCCCCCTGCTGGACATCCTGCAGTCGGTGCCCGTCCTGGGCTTTCTGTCGGCCACCATCTCCATCTGGCTGGTCCTCTTCCCCGGGTCCATCATGGGCGTGGAGGCGGCCTCCATCTTCGCCATCTTCACCAGCCAGGCCTGGAACATGGCCTTCTCCTTCTATAACTCCCTGACCAGCGAGCCCGCCGACCTGGACGAGGCGGTGAGGCTGATGCGCCTGACCCGCTGGCAGCGCTTCTGGAAGCTGGACGTGCCCAACTCCATGATCCCCCTGCTCTGGAACTGCATGATGAGCATGGGCGGCGGCTGGTTCTTCCTGACCGCCTCCGAGATGATCTCGGTCAACAACAGGACCCTTGCCCTGCCCGGCATCGGATCCTTCGTGGAGGAGGCCACCGCCGAGCAGGACCTAGGCAAGGTGGGCCTGGCCATCCTGACCATGATCGTGGTGGTGCTGCTGATTGACTTCCTGCTCTGGAAGCCGCTGACCGCCTGGGCCGAGAAGTTCCGCTACACCAGCAGCCAGTCCACCGAGCCCCGGCGCAGCCTGGTGCTGACGATCATCCGCCTGTCCGGGGTCAAGGACCTCTTGGGCCTGGTGGGCCATCCCCTGGCCGACCTGCTGGACCGGATCACCCGCCCCCTGGGTCGCACAGGAGCGCGCTGGAGCCGTGGCGGCGGACGCAGGCGGCCAAGCGACCTGGTCTGGTGGGCCTGCCTGGCCCTGATCGGCCTGTGGGGACTCTGGCAGCTGGACCGCCTGGTCATCCGCCCGCTGGGTCTGGGCGAGGTCGGCCACGTCTTCCAGCTGGGCCTGCTGACCTTCCTGCGGGTGCTGATCCTGATGGTGGTCTGCACCATCGTCTGGGTGCCCATCGGCGCCCTGATCGGCATGAATCCGCGCATCTCCCGCTACCTGCAGCCCCTGGTGCAGATCCTGGCCTCCTTCCCGGCCAACTTCATCTTCCCCTTCGTCACCATGGTCTTCATCATCTGGCGGATCGACATCAATTGGGGCAGCATCCTGCTCATGGCCCTGGGCACCCAGTGGTACATCCTCTTCAACGTCATCGCCGGGGCCTCGGCCATCCCCGACGACCTGCTGGAGATGTCGCGCAGCCTGGGCCAGAACCGCTGGCAGCGATGGAAGACCCTGATCCTGCCGGCCCTGTTCGGCTCCTGGTGCACCGGCGGCATCACCGCGGCCGGCGGGGCCTGGAACGCCTCCATCGTCTCCGAGGTGGTCTCCTACGGCAAGACCGAGCTGACGGCCAAGGGCCTGGGTGCCTACATCGCCCAGGTGACCGCCACCGGCGACACCCCCCGCATCATCCTGGGGGTGGCCGTCATGAGCATCTTCGTGGTCCTGGCCGACCGGTTCTTCTGGTCTCCCCTGCAATCACTGGCACAACGGCGCTATTCCCTGACATGAGAAGTCTGAGAGGTTCGACAATGACCAAGATCAATTCCAACGGGATCATCACGGCCGAGCACGTGACCAAGACCTACCAGTCCGACAAGGGCGCTGACCTGACCGTCCTGGACAACATCGACTTCACCCTGCATGAGGGCGAGGTGGTGGCCATCCTGGGCCGCTCAGGCGCCGGCAAGTCCACCCTGCTGCGCATCCTGGCCGGCCTGGTCCCGGCCAGCAAGGGCAGCGTCGAATACCGGGGCAAGCAGCTGGACGGGCCCAACCCCGGCGTGGCCCTGGTCTTCCAGAGCTTCGCCCTGATGCCCTGGCTGACCGTCAAGGACAACGTGGAACTGGGCCTGCAGGCCCGTGGCGTGCCCAAGAAGGAGCGCGAGAAACTCTCCCTGGCCGCCATCGACGCCATCGGCCTGGACGGCTTCGAAAGCGCCTACCCCAAGGAGCTCTCCGGCGGCATGCGCCAGCGCGTAGGCATCGCCCGTGCCCTGGTCCTCAAGCCGGACGCCCTCTTCATGGACGAGCCCTTCTCGGCCCTGGACGTGCTGACTGCCGAGAATCTTCGCCAGGAGGTCCTCAAGGTCTGGTCCGAGGAGGCGGGCAGCGTCAAGTCGGTCCTGATCGTCACCCACAACATCGAGGAGGCCGTGGAGATGGCCGACCGGGTCCTGGTCCTGGACTCGCATCCCGGCCGGGTCATCGCCGACGTGCCCATCAACCTGGACAGGCCTCGGGACAAGCAGTCCGACCTCTTCCAGTCCTGCGTGGACTACCTCTACTCCATCCTGACCGGCCAGCGCGACAGCGAGGACATCCGCCGCCGTCTGCAGACCAAGGTGCGCAACCGTCAGGCTGTGCGGGACTCGGTGCGGGACGAGGACACGGCCGAGCGCAATCTGCCCGACGCCACCCCCGGCGGCCTGGCCGGTCTGGCCGACGTCATGGTCAACCAGCCCAACGGCATGGATCTGGCCGACCTGGCCGCCAAGCTCTCCTTCGAGGTGGATGACCTCTTCCCCCTGATCGACGCCGGGCTCATGCTGGGCATCTTCCAGGCGGACAACGGGCACGTCAGGCTGACCGACCAGGGCCGTGCCTGGCACGACGCGGACATTCTGGAGAGCAAGGAGATGTTCTCACGGATGCTGATGGATCATGTTCCGCTGATCCGCATCATCGACCGGGCCCTGAAGAACAGCGACGACAAGAGCCTGCACGGCTCCCTGATCCTGGATCTGCTGCGGGCCCACCACTCGGACAAGGAGGCCGTCCAGCAGTTCGACACCGCCATCACCTGGGGCCGCTACGGCGAGCTCTTCGACTACGATGCCGACGACGACCGGCTGACCCTGGACCCGGAAAACCACACCGAGTGAACAGTCTCGCAGCTGCGACGGCTACGGTCCCCTTGGGCTCCTAGAATGAGCCTCGGGCGATGGAACCCGCCCGGGGCTTGAGCCCCGAACCGCAAACTGCTGATAGTTCCTGCACCATGATTCGACGACCCGTCTGTGGGCCGGGTGCAGGCGCATGCCATTCAGCCCGACCCTGCGGACGCTGATCCGTCGGGAACCGAGCTTTCAATGACCAAACCCCCTACCGGACCTGACATGGCCACGGCCCTGGTGGTGATGCTGGGCGGAACACTGGGCACCGGCTGCCGGTACGCCCTGAGCCTGCTGCCAGGCCAGAGCGGCCCACTGCATCCGGGAACCCTCCTGGCCAACCTGATCGCCTGCACAGGCTACGCCCTGCTGACCGCTTTCTTGTCCGGACTGCCAAAAAACGCACATGAGCGCCGAAGGCAGCTGACCAACAAGGGCCTGGGCATGGGCCTGTGCGGAGGGCTGTCGACCATGTCCACGCTCTCGCTGGAACTGGTACAAGGCCTGTCGGGCGGCCAAGTCCGGGCAACCCTTGCCTACTTGCTGGTCTCCTTTGCCGGAGGCCTGATGGCCTCCTGGGCCATGGCCGCGCTGGGAGCCCGTCTGGCCGCACATATCCAGGCGGGTGCGCGATGACCATTGCATTGACATTGCTGATCTGCCTGTGCGGCGGCCTGGGGGCCGGACTGCGCTACCTGTTGGACACCCTGGTCAAGGCCCGCTGGCAGGTGAACCTGCCCCTGTCTACCATGATCATCAACCTGTTGGCCGGATTGGCTGCAGGGCTGGTGGCCGCTCTGGCCGCCTTCCATGGACTGCCTAACTGGGGACGGCTGCTGCTGGCCACAGGGCTGCTGGGCGGCTTCTCCACCTTCTCGACAGCGGTCAACGAGGTGCTGGCCCTGGCCCGGCAGAGAAGGCATCTAGCAGCTCTTGGCTATCTGGCAGCTTCAGTCTTTCTGCCGCCCCTGCTGACGGCCCTGGGCTTCCTGCTGGCCGGACCGGGCATGTAGCAGATCCAGCCAGCAATCAAGGAGCTGCGGAACCTAGGCACGAGCCGGTTCCGGACGACCCTGGGCGGAGTCAGCGGCAATCCCCAGCCGGTCGTCATGCCGACGCCACCAGGCGGACAGCACCGAGCCGGAGATGTTGTGCCAGACACTGAAGAAGGTTGAGGGGATGGCCACAATCGGGTCGGCGGCGAAGGCCTGCAGGGCCAGGGTCGCGCCCAGTCCGGAATCCTGCATGCCCACCTCGAAGGTGATGGCCTTCTGCTGGGCGTAGCGGAATCCCTTGGGGTAGAGGCGGTACATGAGCCGGCTGAAGAGGAAGCCCAGCCCGTACCCGCACAGGTTGTGAAGCATGACCACCGGCAGGACCAGGGCGGTGGCGGCGGTGAAGAGCTTGGCATGGTTGACGGAGACGACCACGCCGATGATGATCAGTATGGCGATCTGCGAGACTGCCGGCAGGGCCACGGTCACCTTCTGCACCTTCTCCTTGAATATGGCGTGGACGACCAGGCCCAGGGCGATGGGGATCAGCACCACCTCAAGGGCCGTCAGGAAGAGCTGCTTGGTGGGGATGTCCACATACTGGCTGGCCAGCAGGTTCATCAGCATGGGGATCATCAGGGGCGCACACAGGGTGGAAAGCAGGCCTATGGACACGTCCAGGGCCACATCGCCGCGCGACAGGTAGGACATGACGTTGGAGGATGTCCCCGAGGGGCAGCAGCCCACCAGGATGACTCCCACGGCGATCATGCCGTCCAGGCGGAAGATGCGGCAGAGCAGCACGGCCAGCAGAGGCATGATCAGGTAATGGGCTATGGTGCCGACGATGACCATAAGCGGCATCTTGAGGATTCGCTTGAAATCGTCCAGGCTCAAGGTCAGTCCCATGCCGAAGAGAATAATGCTCAGGAAGTAGTTGGTGTAGCTGCGGGCCCAAATGCTAATCTGCGGGACAAAGAAGTTGATGGCGGCCCACGCTAGGACCACCAGGATGAACCACTTAGTCAACCAGTCACTGAACCGCTGCACCTTTTGCATGATTCCTGACCACTTCCTCTCGATAGTTCTCTCTGTGGTAGAGCAAAGTTAGAAAACCGAGGGCAGGCACGACGGCGAATGGTCACATTTTGGACGAGGTTATTGCGACTCACGAGAGAAATTCACTTGACCAGGACGGGCGTGCCGGTGGGCACGGACTGCATGATCCATCGAGCGTCGGGCACCGTTAGCCGGATGCAGCCGTGGGAGCCAGGGCGGATGCCCAGCATATCGGCCTCCTCCTTGATGTAGCCGCCCTTGGAATCGGTGGGAACCGAATGGAAGAGGAAGACCCCGTGGTTCAGAAAGCTGGTGTAGTAGCGGGCGCCCATCCCCTCACCGGGATTATAAAAGTGGTCGCCGCGCTCGGCCTGGATGCGGAAGCTGCCCCTGGGCGTGGAGTCATCCATGCCCGTTGAGGCGTACATGGTGTAGAGCAACTCAGACCCGTCACGCACATAGACCCGCTGATCCTGAAGGCTGACCTCCAAGGATAGGCCAGGATGGGCCGCAGGATCCGGGTAATCGACCTGCTGGGAAGGCTTGAGCCAATCGACAGGATGAGCGGAAGTAGCAGCAGGGTCTAGCTTCTGCTGCTTTGTCTGATTCTTTGTGGCTGATGAAGAGGAGGCGGATTTACGGGGTTGATGCACCTTGGGGAATTGTCTGACCGAAACGGTGGATGTGCTCGAAGCGCCCGCAGCTGTGGTTCGTTCTGCATGGGCCGCATCCACCGGCTGGATCAGGTTGACGATCAGGACTGTCAGCAGCAGCGTCAGTAATGCGCTTATCACTACCACAGGCGTGCGGCGGACAGGGTCCAGCAACCAACGGAGCATGGCAAGCGCACGCCGCTTAAGGCGTTTGCTATCCAATCCCCAGACAGCCATGTCCTTCCCCTTCGTCGCCATTGAACGAACATGTATGCACAGTTCATTGTAATGGCAGACGAAACCGGTAGAGACTCAGTCTTTCAGCACCTGCCTAGCCCAGTCCTCCAGCAGGTCGCAGACCAGGGCGGTCTGTTCGATCTGCACATTGTGGCCGGCCCGGTCCAGCAGCGAGTAGGAGGCCCGGGGGAAGCGGCAGGCCAGGTCGAACTGGTCCAGGTAGCCCACCCGGTCGTCCTGGCGGCCGCAGACAAAGAGCACAGGGGCTATGAATCCGGACCAAACCTGGTCGAATTCCATATCCAGCTGGTAGTGCCCCTCCATTCGAACCACCGTGTCGGCATCAGCCGAACGAACACCGGGCATGATGGTGCGCTGGTAGGCCTCAAGATGCTTCCGGGACTCCACCACGGCCATCTGCCGGTAGGCATGCCTGGTGAACTCGTCCACCTCGGCCAATCCCTGGTCGTCCCGGACCAGCACCTGACGCGGGGGCAGGCGTCTGTGGGCGGTCACCGGATCGACCACCGAGGAGAGCAGGGCCATCCCCCGGCAGCGGTCCAACCGACCGGCGGCGGCATGGCGGCTGAGCAGCCCGCCCAGGGAGTTGCCCACCAGGGCGAAGGGGCCGCCACCGCTGAAAATGTCCACCTGATCATCCAGCCACCGGGCCAGACCGTCCAGATCGAGGATAGACGGGTCGGGCGGTGTGCGGCCGAAGCCGGGCTGATCCAGATAGATCCGCTCGAAACCGCCCACCCGCTCGAAGACGGGGTCCAGGTCGTCGAAGATGTGGTGGTCCACACCGGACCCGTGCACGAAGATCAGCGGCAGCCCATGACCCCGGCGAATGGCGAACCCAGGCTTGGCGCTCACTTCTTGGAGCCGGAGGGGATGCCGGTCTTGAACTCCACGAGGTCGCCGTCCTGCATGACGTAGTCCTTGCCCTCAAGGCGCATCTTGCCCTCCTCGCGCACCTTGGCGTAGGAGCCGTCGGCGGCCACGAAGTCGTCGTAGGAGACCACCTCGGCCTTGATGAAGCCCTTCTCGAAGTCGGTGTGGATGACCCCGGCGGCCTGGGGGGCGGTCCAGCCCTTGTGGATCTGCCAGGCGCGCACCTCCTTGACCCCGGCGGTCAGGAAGGTCTGCAGGCCGAGGATGTCGAAGCCCACCCGGGCCAGCTGGTCCAGGCCGGACTCCTTGAGCCCGGCATCGGTCAGCATCTCGCGGGCGTCGGCCTCGTCCAGCTCGGTCAGTTCGGACTCGAACTGGGCGTTGAGGAAGATGGCGGGCGCGGGAGCCACGGAGTCGGCCAGCTGCTTCTTCAAGTCCTCGTTCTGCAGCTCGTCGTCGTCCACGTTGAAGACGTAGATGAAGGGCTTGGCGGTCATCAGATGCAGGTCGTAGAGCTCATCCTTGTCGATGTCCCCGGCCTGGGCCGCCTGGTCGATGGTCCGGCCCTGGCCCAGAATCTCCTTGGCCTTCCGGACGGTGTCCAGGTAGGCGGGCTTGATCTTGCCGCCGCGCTGATCCTTCTCCAGCTTGGGCAGGGCCTTGTCGATGGTCTGCATGTCGGCCAGAATCAGCTCGGTGTTGATGGTGTCGATGTCGTCGGCCGGATCCACCTTGCCGTTGACGTGGACGATGTCGTCGTCATTGAAGGCACGGACCACCTCGCAGATGGCGTCAGCCTCGCGGATGTTGGCCAGGAACTGGTTGCCCAGCCCCTCCCCCTCCGAGGCCCCCTTGACGATGCCGGCGATGTCCACGAAGGTGACCGTGGCGGGCACGATCTTGTCCGTGTGGACCAGCTTGGCCAGGACGGGCAGCCGGTCGTCGGGCAGGGGCACGATGCCGGTGTTGGGCTCGATGGTGGCGAAGGGGTAGTTCTCCGCCAGAACGTTGTTGCGGGTGAGGGCGTTGAAGAGTGTGGACTTGCCGACGTTGGGCAGCCCGACGATTCCTATGGTTAACGACATATCCACCAGTCTATTGCCCGGACTGCCCCGGCGTGGCTCCCCCTAGTCGCCGCGCTCCACCGCATCGATGGCCTCGATGACCGCTCCACGGAAGCCGTGCTTCTCCAGGGAGGCGACCCCCTTGATGGTGGTTCCGCCCGGCGAGCAGACCGCGTCCTTCATGGCCCCGGGGTTGGTGCCGGTGGCCAGGTAGAGGGCTCCAGTCCCCTGAACCATGCGCGCCGCCAGCCGGTAGGCCGCCTGCCTGGGCAGCCCGTGCTCCACCCCGGCATCGGCCAGGGCCTCCATGTACATGGCCGTGTAGGCGGGCGCGCATCCGGCGATGGTCGTGCCCACCGAGACCAGCTCCCGGGGCAGCCGTTCGATCATGGCCACCGGGTCGAAGACCTGGCTGAAGAGCTCCCGCTGCTGGTCGGTCAGGGTGTCGTCCTCCTGGGTGACCAGAATCCCCTGCCCTACCGAAATGGGGGTGTTGGGGATGGCGCAGATCAGGTGGGTGCCCTCCTCCAGGATATCGGCATAGTCCTCAAGGGTCATGCCGCCCACCACCGAGAGGACCATGCGGTCCGGGTCAGCCAGCTCATGGCGGATGGGCTCGCAGACCTGGGCCACCTGCCCAGGCTTGACGGCCAGAATCACCAGGTCGGCGGCCGCAGCCACCTCGGTGCCGGAGTGCATGGGCCGCACCCCTAGCTGGGCCGTCCGCTCCACCAGCCGGTCATAGTGGGCTGCACAGGCCACAATCCGGCCGCCGGGCAGCACGCCTGCGTCGACCAGGCCCTGGGCCATGGCCTGGGCCATGTTGCCGTATCCGATGAATCCGAGAGTCAATGAGTCCGTGTTCATGCCCTCAAGTCTAGCCGCGCGCCGGGAAGAGCCCCTCCAGATCACCGCGCTCCAGGGCCAGCCGGTAGAGGTGGGCGAAGACCCTGTCCCCGTGCAGCCCGTCGTGCTCAAACTCGTTGGTCACCCAGGCATGGGCATGACCCACGCGCGAGAGGGTGTCCAGCTGAAGCTCGGAGGGCACGTAGAGGTCGTCGGCATAGACCGCGGCCTGCAGGGGAACCTGATTGTCGGCCAGACGCTCGGGATCGTACAGGTGGCCCCAGGAGCCCTCCTCCATGAGCAGGCTGACCGCCGGGCCGAAGGGGCGCAGGGCTGCCTCCTGCTCGAACATCCAGGGGAAGATCGCCTCACCGGTGAACATGAGCGGACGGGCAGCAGTGTCGAATTCAGGACGGGCGTCGCGCACCCGCTGTGCAGCCCAGCGCAGGGGTTCGCAGTCTCCGTCGGCGTAGATGAACTCCTGCAGGGGCCAATAGAGCGGTGTAACCGCAGTGGCCGCCCGCACCCCTTCCAGGAAGGCCTGCGAGAGGGTGGCCCGGGAGCTGCTGGCGCCGGAAGCGGGCAGGCTGCCGTCGCCGTCCAGGAAGGCCGTGTCCAGCAGCCAGTGGAGGCGCTCGAACCCGCCGCTCTTGCCCAGGTCGGCACCCAGGGTCTGCAGCCGCTCCACGCTCAGGGGGTCGCCTCCGGGCAGAACCACGTCGCCCTGGGCCAGCTGGTCGGCAATGGCTGCCACACGGTCTTGGTCCCCTGGATAGCGCTGATAGAAGATCTGGGACCGCTGGGCCATTTTGGTGAAGGTATGGGAATAGAGCTCATAGGCATCAGCAGGGATATGCGGCACGCCCCCGGTAGTAAAAGCTGCAGCAATACCTTCGGGGAAGTTCGACAGGTAGGCCATGGTCAGGAAGCCGCCGAAACTCTGCCCAAGGGTCACCCAGGGACGGCCGGCGAAGACCGTGCGACGCAGGTGCTCGAAGTCCCGGATGATGGAGTCCGCCAGAAAATGCTTCAGATAGTCGGCCTGGGCCCGGGGCTCTCCCAGGGAGGCCATGGTGGAGCCGTCGATGGCGCTGGACCGGCCCGTACCCCGCTGATCGGGCAGGACAATGCGGAAGTGACGCAGGGCCTCAGGCATCCACCCGTCGGCAGTGGCGTTCAGCGGCCGTGGGGCGCCCGAGCCTGGTCCGCCCTGCAGGTAGACCAGCAGCGGCAGGTCGTCGTGAATGTGCTCGGGGGCGCAGACCACGCGGTAGAAGCAGCGGATGATCGCCTGGTCCGAATGATCTTCGGCCCGCCAGACGCCAGGTTCACTGCCTGCCCAGTCCAAGGGAATGGGGATGGACCCCTCCCGAACGTAGAGTCCCGGCAGATAGTATCCCTGGTTGGTCATGCGCTGGCTCCTTTCTTTCAGGTCAGTCGGGTTCATTGTCCCCGGGCGGTTGGACCTGGCTCGTGTGTTGTCGGCGGGCTGGGTGGTAGGGTAAAAAGAGGGGGACGTCGAGAAGACGGCTGGCTTGCGCCATCGGCTCCTGCAATACGATGCAGGGCTGGCGCTGGCAGGCAGGACTTTGAATAGGCATGCGGTGTTGATACCGTTTGGTGTTTGGTGAAGGGGTTTTGGTTTCATGCATCTGGTTTCCCGTCTGCGTCGCACCTTGGCGATGACGACCATCCTGCTGGGAATGCTGGCAGGCCTGGGCGTCGCATCCGCCCAGGCGGACGCTCCCATACTCACCGGGGGGTCGTCAGACCCCTCGCGTAGCTAAGCAAACCCCCGGCACCCTCCCCAGCCTCCCCAGCAACGCACCAAATACGCCACTGCCCTCGCCCTCGCCGATACCAGCCGCCACACCATTAAACCCAGCATCATCCAAGTCCGGCACCCCGTCATCGACGACGGGAACGCCTGACAGCGCAGACGCCGCTCCGTCCAAATTAGCCGACAAGACAGATAATCAAGCTTCGCATACCGTACGTTTCGACCCGGCGGACGGCAGCAAACCAACCCAAACGACCGTGAAAACCGGGACTCTCGCCTTCCCTCCGGAACAGAACCCTGTGCGTGAAGGCTTCCGGTTCGACGGGTGGACGCTTGACGGCCAGCCTTTCGACTTCCAGGCCCCCGTCCTCCAGGACACCACCCTGACAGCGCAGTGGTCGAAGGCCACGGACTGGACGCTGAACCCGGACCACGGGCCCGCCTCCGGCGCGCGAGTGACCATCAGCCCGCCCGACAGGCAGGAGCCCCAATTCGCCGGCCTTGATGCCGCCGGAGGCCAGACCGTCGGCCTGACCGGCGACGGCCGCATCTACACCTGGACACAAGACAGCACGCCCAAACAGGCCCCCTCCCCCGCCCAGGCCCCCGACGGATTCCGCTACCAGCAGGTTGCAGCCGGCAGCCGCCGGCAGGCGGCTCTCGGATCCGACCAGCAGATATATACCTGGACCAGCGGACAGCCAACGCCCACCATCCTCGACACCAGCCGGAGCACCCAATTCAGCAGCATCAGCCTGGACGACGACCGGCTGCTCGCAGTGGACCGGCAGGGACAGGTCCACGCCTATCAGGCCAGCGATGACGACAGCCAGAATCCAGAACTTATCCAGCAGGCCACGCTCAGCCTGCCCGGGAAAGCGCAGGCCATCACCGCCGCCGCCTCCAACAGCCAGGCTCTCATCGTGGACACGGACGGGCAAGCCTGGACCTGGGATGCGAGCAAGACCGGCAACGCCAAGCCCGAACGAATCAAACAGGATCCAGGCATGCGCATCGTCCAAGGGCGAGCCTTTATCAGAGGATTCCTGCTCTTGGATTCACAGGGACAGGCCTGGTACCTGTCGGGCGGCATGGCCAGCATGACCCCGGTCAGCCTGCCCGACAGCGTGCAGGCCAGCAGGATCGCCGCCAACGAGGATCAGGCCATGATCGTCGGCACGGACGGCCATGTCTGGGCCTGGCAGCCCGGAAAAGCGCCCAAGCGCGCGGACGACGGGAGCCGGCAGTACGTGCAGGCCGTCAAGACCGGCGGCAGGGTCACCGCCATCAGCAGGCAGGGCAGCATGCTCGGGTGGAGCCTGGACGGGCAGGGCCAGGCAGGCCGGCCGGCCAGGCTCGACACCATGCAGGCGCCCATCCTGGAAACGGCCAGCATGGACGGCCAGGCATTGACGCTCACCAGGAGCAACGGCTCCTGGCAGGCGGACATGCCCGCCCACAAGCCCGGACAAGCAACTATCCTCATCACGGGCAGGCAGGACGGGCAGCCTTTCTCCAGGAGCCTTGCGTACACGGTCGACCAGCCGCTGGCACGAGCCGCGGAGCCAGGATCCGCGTTCACGGCCCGCTTCGACACAGGCGGAGGAAACCCCATACCAGCAGACCAGACTGTCCCCTCCCCGTACGGCCGGGTGAAGCGCCCCTCCCCCGACCCTGCGCGGGATGGCTTTCTGTTCGACGGATGGTTCACCGGGGATGTCGCCTACGATTTCAGCAGGCCCGTCGGCAAGGACCTGACCCTGACCGCCCACTGGACGCCCGCAGGCCGGAACAGCACGTGGAGCATCAGCCCCGACAAGGGCAGCCAGCTGGGCAGGGAATCCACCACCATCACCCCGCCCGACAGCGCCAGCCGGGGCATCCGGTTCAGCCAGATCAGCGCCGGAGACTATCATTCCCTGGCTGCGGGCAGCGACGGCAACGCCTACGCCTGGGGAAACAACTACTATGGCCAGCTCGGCAACGGGACGAACGGGACGGGCAGCAGCTACCGGAATACGCCGGCCATGGTGGGGAAGCCCGCAGGCGCGCCTGCGGATTTCACCTACGTGCAGGTCAGCGCCGGAGGCGATCATTCCCTGGCCGTGGGCAGCGACGGGAACGCCTGGGCATGGGGATACAACAACAGTGGCCAGCTCGGCAACGGGACGACAAGCTACAGCGGCCAATCTACGCCGGTCAAAGTGGGGAAGCCTGCAGACGCGCCGGCGAATTTCACCTACCTGCAGGTCAGCGCCGGATGGCAGCATTCCCTGGCCCTAGGCAGCGACGGGAACGCCTACGCCTGGGGATACAACGACACTGGCCAGCTCGGCAACGGGACGACCAGCAGCCAGAAAACGCCGGTCAGAGTGAAGACGCCTGCAGACGCGCCAGCGGACTTCACCTACCTGCAGGTCAGCGCCGGACGATATCATTCCCTGGCCGTGGGCAGCAACGGGAACGCCTACGCCTGGGGATCCAACAGCAATGGCCAGCTCGGCAACGGGACGACAAGCTACAGCGGCCAATCTACGCCGGTCAAAGTGGGGAAGCCTGCAGACGCGCCGGCGAATTTCACCTACCTGCAGGTCAGCGCCGGACGATATCATTCCCTGGCCCTAGGCAGCGACGGATACGCCTGGGCATGGGGATACAACGACACTGGCCAGCTCGGCAACGGGACGAACACCGACAAGAAAACGCCGATCAGGGTGAAGACGCCCGACCGCAACACGTACCCGGACCTGCCAGCGGACTTCACCTACGTGCAGGTCAGCGCCGGATTCGATCATTCCCTGGCCGTTGGCAGCGACGGGAACGCCTACGCCTGGGGATGGTACTACTATGGCCAGCTCGGCAACAACATCAGAAACCCTTCGACTGTTCCTGTGCGCGTGCGCGACCCCGCCAGCCCCACCGACACGAGCAAAGGACTGCAAGCCGTGCAAGTCAGCGGCGGGTACTCTTATTCGCTGGCCGTGGGCAGCGACGGGAACGCCTACGCCTGGGGAAAGAACGGCAGTGGCGAGCTCGGCGACAACACTACAAACACAAGAAGGGCTCCTGTGCCGGTGTCGTTCAACCTGGCTCTGGTGATCACCGGCGTCAGATTCGACCAGACCCCCGCATCAGGCCTGACGCGCGGCGATGGCAGCAGCGTGACCGTGTTCACGCCCGCGCACCAGCCGGGCACGGTCACCGTCAGCGTCGACTACACGCTGGGCGGCGCACCCCAAACGCCGGACACCTCCTTGAGGTACACGTACCTGCCAGCAGGCGTGCTCCCCAAGGCAGGCGGGGAAGGCATCCTGCTCGCCCTCATCACCGGGACTGTAAGCATGGGCGGGGTCCTCGCCTCGCGCCGCCACCGAAGGGAACAACGCCAACTATTGCACGCTTCGCACGAGTAAGAGCGGCCGGGCGGCGTATCAATCCCCCCGCCCCCGGCCCATCAAGGGGGAGCAGGGAGGAAACGTGTCACCTAAGGCTCAACCCCAAGAGAGCCGACACTTCCCTCCCGCGCCCCCACCACACTTCCACAGGCGGAAGCCGAGGGCAGGCATGCACGCCCCCGCCCCCGCCCGGGAGAGAGGGAAACACGGCCAGGCCGGCCAGGAGGCTCAACAGCCCCCAGCCAGCCCGGCCGCTGTTTATTTCTCTATCTCAAATAATTACTATAAGTACTCGCTCGTTCCCAACCCTGGACGGGATTTGGCTGATGCCTGCAGGTTGCAATGGTATGATTTTTGTGGGGATGTTGAGGGGTCTTTCGTCTTCTGACTGTATCAGCGCAATTGGCGCCAGATCCGCCTTGAATGGCCGAGAGACTCCTCTGCAAGTAAGACGTAGCAGTGGTGTTGGCCGGCCGTTGGGAAATAACAGATGGCAGGCAAGCCTGTTGTTGGGGAAGAGGTTTGTAAGTCATGCGTATAAGCTCCCGATTGCGTTCGCTGACGTTCGCGATTATTCTTATGCTGCTCCTGTCAGGCTTGGGCATGGTCGAAGCCGAAGCTGAAACCGACGCTGGTACTGAATCTATGTTTATCGGGGGGGGGGGGGGGGGGTCGTCAGACCCCTCGCGTAGCTAAGCAAACCCCCGCCACTCTTCCCAGCAGCACAACCGGCACGCCGCTTCCCTCGCCCTCGCCCCTGAGCCCCACGACATCAAGCCCAAACACCCCGTCATCGCCGACAAATAGTCCAAGCAGTGCAGACTCCGCTTCAACCAGGCCATCCCGGCAGACAGATGATCAGGCCGCGCACACGGTGCGCTTCGATCCGGCCGACGGAAGCAAACCCACCCAAGCGACCGTGAAGACCGGAACCCTCGCATCACCTCCGCAAAAGAACCCGCAACGTGAGGGCTTCCGGTTCGACGGGTGGACGCTTGATGACCAGCCCTTCGATTTCCAGACCCCCATCCTGCTAGACACGACGCTGACCGCCCGTTGGACCAAGGCCACGGACTGGACTCTGAGCCCGAACCACGGACCCTCCTCAGGTACACAGCTGACCGTCAGTCCGCCCGACAAGAAAAAACCCTATTACACGAGCATCCACACGGCAGGCAGCCAGTTTGTCGGCCTGACCGGCGACGGCAACATCTACGTTTGGGCACAAGACAGCACACCAAAACAGGTTCCTCTCCCTGCCCAGGCTCCCGAAGGGTTCCACTACCTGCAAGCCGCAGCCGGCAGCCAGTGGCAGACGGTCCTCGGATCCGACCAGCACATCTACACCTGGACCAGCCAACAGCCCACGCCCACCATCCTCGATACTGATGGGAACATCAGGTTCACCAGCATCAGCACAAGCGACGACCGGTTGCTGGCCGTGGACCAACAGGGCCGTGTCCACATCTTCCAGGTCAGCCAGGCCGACAGCCGGAACATGAAACCCACTGAGCACTCCACGATCAGCCTGCCCGGGCAAGCTCAGGCGACACTGGCCGTCGCCTCCCCCAGCCGGACTCTCATCGTGGACGCGGACGGGCAGGCATGGTCATGGAAGCCAGGCCAGGCAGGAAACACGAAGCCGTCACCCATCATGCAGGACCGGGGCGTGCGCATCATCCAGACTGCAGCCCTCAACCAGGGGCTGCTCCTGCTGGACGCTGACGGGCAGACCTGGTACCTGGCCGACAACGCGACCAGTGCCAAAGCCGTCAACCTGCCAGAAAGCACGAAAGCCAATCGGATCAGCGCCAGCAATGACCAAGCCATCATCACAGACAAGGACGACCGCCTCTGGTTCCGGAAGTCAGGCGAGGCACCCACGCGCGCAGACAGCGGGAACCAGCACTATCTGCAGGCAGTCCGCATCGGCAGCAGAATCGCCGCCCTAGACAGGCAGGGAAGCCTATGCCAGTGGAGCATCGACACCCAAGGCCAGCCCGGCAAGCCGGCAAAAATCGACTCCACCACAGCGCCCACCCTGGAATCAGCCAGCCTGGATGGCCAAGACTTGACACTCAGCAAGACCGGCGATGCCTGGCAGGCAGATGTCCCCGCCCGCGATCCCGGGCCGGCCGTCATCACCATCACCGGCATGCAGGACGATAAGCCCTTCACCAAGAGCCTCAATTACACCGTCGACCAGCCGCTGTTAAGGGATGCTCAACAGGATTCCACCCACACGATCACCTTCGATACAGCAGGAGGAAGCCAGGCACCCCAACCCCAGCAAGTCGGCTACCCCTACGGTAGGGTGAAGCGGCCCTCCCCCGACCCGACGCGCAATGGTTACCAGTTCTACGGATGGTTCATCGACAACGTCGCCTACGACTTCAGCAAGCCTGTGACCAAAGACCTCAGACTTACTGCCCATTGGTCGTCAAACAAGTGGACAATAAGCCCTGATACGGGCAGTCAAATCGGCGGTGAAAGGACCACCATTACCCCACCAACCAATACAAACGGTATCAAGTTCAACCAGATCAGCAGCTCAAACACTGGTTCATTCTCCCTGGCTGTGGGCAGCGACGGGAACGCATACGCCTGGGGAGACAACACGTATGGCCAGCTTGGCGACGGGACGGCCAAAAACTCCAGATATACGCCGGTCATGGTTCAGAAACCTGATCGCAAGACGTATCCAGACCTGCCAACGAATTTCACCTACGTACAGGTCAGCGCCGGAGGCCGGCATTCGATAGCCCTGGGCAGCGACGGATACGCATACGCCTGGGGATACAACAGCTCTGGCCAACTCGGCAATAACACGAAAACGGATTCGCATGTTCCTGTGCCCGCGCGTGACCCCGCCAACCCTACTGATACGAGCAAAGGACTGAAAGCCACAAAGATCAGTGCTGGATACTGGCATTCGCTGGCCGTGGGCAGTGATGGATACGTGTACGCCTGGGGAAACAACGGAAACGGTCGGCTCGGCGACGGTACCACCAACGGCAAGTTAGTTCCCGTGTCGGTGATGTTCAACCCGCAGCCGGTGATCGCCGCAGCCAAGTTCGACACCAGCCCTGGCACGCATCTGACTCCTGTCAGCAACAGCAACAGCGCCACAGTGCTCACGCCTGCACATCTGCCAGGCACGGTCACGGTCAGCGTCGACTACACGATGGGCGGCGCAGGAAACACGCTGACCGACACATCTCTCACATACACATACACGCCTGCAGGTGTGCTCCCCCAGGCCGGCGGTGAGGGCATTCTGCTGGCCCTGGCCACCGGCATGACCGGCATGGGTGGGGTGCTGGCATCCCGCCGCCACCGGAGGGAAACACGCCAACTGTCACAAGCTTCGCCCGAGTAAGAGAGGCCGGGGGCGATGCATCAATCCCCCCGCCCCCGGCCTACACAGGGGAAGGGGACAGGGAGGAACGTGTCCATCAAGGCTTAAACCTCAAGAGAGCCGACACCCCCTCCCGCGCCCCCACCACAGTTTTATCTGCTGGAGTTCAGGGCAGGCATGCACACCCATATTCAAAAAAGGGAGAGAAACAGAGAAACACAGACAGGCCGACATATGAAGCTTACAGTACTCAGTCAGGAAAGTCGCTGTTCATTCCCTACAACCTCATAATTTCGTAAACAATCGCTTTTCCCCAATTGCCACGCTCATTGTCGCCGGACGATTGGTTCTGGCTTGTGTGTTGTCTGCGGACTGGGTGGTAGGGTGAAAAGCGGGGGATGTCGAGAAGACGACTGGCTTGCGCCATTAACTCATGCAATTTGATGCAGGGTTGACGTTGGCAGGTAGAACTTTGAATAGGCAAGCGGTATTGATACCGCTTGGTGTTTGGTGAAGGGGTTTTGGTTTCATGCATCTGGTTTCCCGTCTGCGTCGCATCATGGCGATGATGACCGTCCTGATCAGCCTGCTGGCAGGCCTGGGCGTCGCATCCGCCCAGGCGGACGCTCCCATACTCACCGGGGGGGGGGGGGGTCGTCAGACCCCTCGCGTAGCTAACCAAACCCCCGGCACTCTCCCCAGCAACGCAACCAACACACCACTACCCACACCATCACCACTGACACCTTCCTCACCGTTAAGCACCACCACACCAAACCCGGACACCCCGTCATCGCCGACAAGCAGCCCAGGCAACACAGGATCCGCTTCAACCAAGCCATCCGATAAGACGGATCATCAAACCGCGCACATGGTGCGCTTTGACCTGGGCGACGGCAGCACACCCACTCAGTCAACCGTGGAAACCGGCACCTTCGCCGCTCCCCCGCAACAGAATCCTCAACGTGAAGGCTTCCGATTCGACGGGTGGACACTCGACAACCAGCCTTTTGACTTCCAGACCCCCATCCTCCAGGACACCACCCTGAAAGCCCAATGGACAAGGATCACGGACTGGACGCTGAGCCCGGACCACGGACCAGCCACCGGCACCAGGCTGACCATCAGCCCACCCAACCGGCAGGAGCCTCAATTCGCCAGCATTCACACTGCAGGAGAGCAGACTCTCGGTCTGACAGGCGACGGCCGCATCTACACATGGACGCAGGACAACACACCCATGCAGGTCCCCTTCCCCGCCCAGGCTCCCGACGGGTTCCACTACCTGCAGGTTGCAGCCGACAACCAATGGCAAGCCGCATTGGGATCCGACCAGCAGCTATACACTTGGACCAGCGGACAACCCACGCCCACTATCCTCGACACCAGCCAGAACACCAAGTTCACCAGCATCAGCATCAGCGACAAGCAACTCCTCACCTTAGATTGGCAGGGACAGATCCACGCTCTCCAATACAGCCAAACCAACAGACAGAATCAGAATCCGAAACTCATACGGCAGACCGCAACCAGCCTGCCCGGGCAGAGGCAGGCCGTCATCGCCGTGGGCTCAGACAGCCGTGTCCTCATCGTGGGTGCGGACGGGCAGGCCTGGACCTGTGATGCGAGCAACACTGTAAAAGTCAAGCCTGAACGCATTAGGCAGGAACCGAATATGCGCATTATCCAGGCCCAAGCCCTCAACCGGGGGTTCCTCTTCCTGGACTCGAATGGACAAGCCTATTATCTGGCCGATGGCAAGAACAGCATCACTGCTGTCAGCCTACCCGACAGCGAGCAGATCGGCAGAATCAACAGCAGCGGCGATCAGGCCACGATCATCGACAAAGATAGTCACGTATGGGCCTGGAAGCCGGGCGAAATCCCCGTGCGGTCTGACGACGGGAGCTGGCAGTACATGCAGGCCGTCAAAGCCGGCAGCAGAGTCACAGCCATCAGCAGGCAGGGCAGCATGTTCGCGTGGAGCCTGGACGGACAGGGCCGGCCCGGCAAGCCAGCCAGACTAGACACCACAGCCAGACTCGACACCACAGCCGCGCCCATCTTGGAAACAGCCAGCATGGACAGCCAACCGCTCAAACTCACCAAGAACAACAACTCATGGCAGACAGGCATACCCGCGCATAAGCCAGGGCCAGCCGCCATCACCATCACCGGCAGGCAGGACGGCCAGCCCTTCACTAGAAGCCTCAAGTACACGGTCGACCAGACGCTGACCAGAAGCGCCGAACCACGATCCACGCTCACGGTCCGATTCGACACGGACGGCGGAAAACCCGAACCCACAGACCAGAGTTTCCCCGCCCTGGACGGCAGGGTGAAGCGCCCCTCACCCGACCCGTCGCGCCAAGGCTTCCTGTTCGACGGGTGGTTCATCGGGCAGGTCGCCTACGACTTCAGCAAGCCCGTCACCAAGAATCTCACCCTGACCGCCCACTGGTCGCCCGAAAGCCGGAACACCAAGTGGAGCATCAGCCCTGACAAGGGCAGCCAGCTGGGCAGGGAACCCGCCACCATCACCCCGCCGGACAGCACCAACCGGGGCATCAGGTTCAACCAGGTCAGCGCTGGAAACTCTCATTCGCTGGCCCTGGGCAGCGACGGCAACGCCTACGCGTGGGGAAACAACAACTATGGCCAGCTCGGCAACGGGACCAGTACCAGCTATCGGTCTACGCCGGTCAGGGTAGAGAAGCCTGCAGGAGCGCCGGCAGATTTCACCTATGCGCAGGTCAGCGCTGGACACTCTCATTCGCTGGCCATGGGCAGCGACGGCAACGCCTACGCGTGGGGAAACAACAACTATGGCCAGCTCGGCAACGGGACCAGTACCAGCTATCGGTCTACGCCGGTCAGGGTAGAGAAGCCTGCAGGAGCGCCGGCAGATTTCACCTATGCGCAGATTAGTGCCGGACAAAATTATTCGCTGGCCATGGGCAGCGACGGATACGCCTACGCCTGGGGAACCAACAACCGTGGACAACTCGGCGACGGGACGACCACCGACCGGTCTACGCCGGTCAAAGTGGGAAAGCCTGCAGGCAAGCTTGCGGATTTCACCTACGTGCAGGTCAGCGCCGGAGCCCTTCATTCGTTAGCATTAGGCAGCGACGGATACGCCTACGCCTGGGGATACAACGGCGTCTATGGTCGACTAGGCAACGACAACGCCAACGGCAGCAGCGTATCTTCGTATTCGTCTGTTCCGGTGCGCGTGCGCGACCCCGCCAGCCCCACCAACGCGAGCAGAGGAATACAAGCCACACAGGTGAGCGCCGGAGGCGATCACTCGCTAGCTGTAGGCAGCGACGGATACGCCTACGCCTGGGGATTGAACGACAGCGGCCAGCTCGGTAACAACACCGCCAGCTCTTCGCCTGTTCCTGTGCGCGTGCGCGACCCCAGCAGCCCCACGATCACAAGCAAAGGTTTGAAAGCCATACAGGTCAGCGCCGGAGGCTCTCATTCGCTGGCCGAGGGCAGCGACGGCAACGCCTACGCGTGGGGAAACAACACGTACGGCCAGATCGGCAACAACACCACCAATGACTCGAGTGTTCCGGTGCGCGTGCGCGACCCGGCCAACCCCACCGACAGGAGCAAAGGACTGCAAGCCGCACAGGTCAGCGCCGGATACGCTCATTCGCTGGCCGTGGGCGGCGACGGCAACGCCTACGCCTGGGGATACAACTACTATGGCCAGCTCGGCAACGACAGCATCCCCACAGGGGCAAATAACAGTAAAGGCAGGAGTCCTGTTCCTGTGCCGGTGATGTTCAACCTGGCTCTGGTGATCACCGGCGTCAGGTTCGACCAGACCCCCGTGTCAGGCCTGACGCGCGGCGACGGCGGCAGCGTCAGCGTGACCACGCCCGCACACCAGCCGGGCACGGTCACCGTCAGCGTGGACTACACGCTGGGCGGCGCACCCCAAACGCCCGACACCTCCCTCAGGTACACGTACCTGCCAGCAGGCGTGCTCCCCCAGGCAGGCGGGGAGGGCATCCTGCTCGCCCTGGCCACCGGCATGACCGGCATGGGCGGGGTCCTCGCCTCACGCCGCCACCGGAGGGAACAACGCCGACTGTCACACGCTTCGCACGAGTAAGAGCGGCCGGGCGGCGTATCAATCCCCCCGCCCCCGGCCCATACAGGGGGAGCAGGGAGGACAAGTGCCACTTAAAGGCTCAACCCCAAGAGAGCCGACACATCCCTCCCGCGCCCCCACCACACTTCCGCAGGCAGCAGCCGAAGGCAGGCATACACGCCCCCGACCCAGCCCGGGAGAGGAGGAAACACGGCCAGGTCGGCCAGCAGGCCTAACAGCCACCAGCCAGCCTGGCCGCTGTTCATCTCCCTATCCCAGCATAATCGCGCAAGCAGCAGCTTCGTCTCCGCGCATTCAGCCTTGCTCACATTCACCCATAGCCAAGCCTCGACGGGCCATGCTGTGAAAGTTGCGGTATCGTTACCGCACTGATATAACTGAAGGCTGTCAGAACCGTTCGCCTGCCCATGGCGGCGGTCAGGCAACCGCCGAGGTCGGCAGTCCGGCCCGGCGGCCGACCACTTCGACGAAAGGCCATGATGGCGTACGCGACGATCAGGGATGTGGCCCAACGGGCCGGTGTGTCCGTATCGACGGTCTCCCGAGCCCTCAACGACTCCGGGCGCATCTCCCCCGCCACACGACAGCGCATCAACCAGGTCATCCACGACCTGCACTATGTGCCGGACTCCCGGGCCCGGTCCATGCACTCCGCCCATTCGCGCACCATCGGCCTGCTCATCCCCGACATCCGCAACTCCTACTTCGCGGACCT
This sequence comes from Bifidobacterium sp. ESL0820, assembly GCF_052606235.1. Taxonomy (NCBI): domain Bacteria; kingdom Bacillati; phylum Actinomycetota; class Actinomycetes; order Bifidobacteriales; family Bifidobacteriaceae; genus Bifidobacterium; species Bifidobacterium sp. ESL0820. The sequence continues at coordinate 312,666 of NZ_CP199594.1, read as the reverse complement.
GGCCTACCTGATCCAGGGCCAGCTGCTCAACCACGGCTTCCAGACCCTGATCTGCACCTCCACCCAGGGCGACCCCGGCGAAGACCGGGCCCAGGTGCGCAACCTGCTGGGCCAGCACATCGACGGAGCCATCATCGTGCCCGGGCCGCGTTCCTCGCACACCCTGGAGGAGCTAACCCGACGCGGACTGCCCCTGGTCTGCGTGGACCGTGCCGCCGAGGGTGCCGCCGGACACGACGGGCGGGCCATCCCCTGCGTGGACGCCGACCCCGAGCCCGGCCTGAGGCAGGCCCTTGAGGATCTGCACGCCCAGGGCCACCGACGCATCACCCTGGTGCCCGGACCCCTCAAGGAATCGGCCACCTTCCGCGAACGCCTGGACGTCTACCGGGACCTGCTGGCAAGCATCGAGGGCATGGACGACCCTCTGGCCGACCAGGTAGAGCCCGGCACTTTCGACCCCGACATGATCGACCTCTGGGCCCGGCAGGGCATCACCGGCGTGCTCTTCGGATCCTCCCTGGATGCCATACGCGCCATCAAAACGGCCCAGTCGCGAGCAATCAGCATCGGCGAGGACCTGTCCATGGTCACCTTCGACGACCTGCCCGTCTTCCGCATCCTGACCCCGGCCGTGTCGACCATCTCCCAGCAGATCGACACCATGGGGACCCGCTGCGTGGACATGCTCCTGGCTCTGATGGCAGGCTCGCCCGTGCGGTCGGTCCGGCTGCAGACCAGCTACCGCCACTGCGCCTCGGTGGGTCGCCCGCCCGCGCACACCGGCCAGGATCCCTGAACATGTCACAGCGTGATCATCAAGGCGGACAAGCTCATCAAGGAACGGAGAAACATGATTCAAGATATGGCGGCGGCACCCGACCAGGTGCTCAAGGGACTGGATGCCATCACGGGGTCCATCTCGGTGGTCGGGTCCATGAATGCGGACTACACCGTCAACACTGACCGGCTGCCCAAGCCCGGCGAGACCATCAACGGCGGTCCCCTGCAGGTGCTGCCCGGGGGCAAGTCGGCCAACCAGGCGGCGACCGCGGCCCGCATCGGCGCCCAGGTCAGGCTCTTCGGGGCCGTGGGATCCGACTCCAACGCCGACTTCCTGCTGGGGCAGCTGGGCAACGCCGGGGTGGACGTCTCCCATGTGATGACCGTGCCGGGAGCCAGCGGAACCACAGTCATCACCGTGGATGCGCGCGGCGAGAACACCATCGTCTACTCCCCAGGCTCCAACGGCAAGGTGGATGTGGACTACGCCCACCGCTCCCGCCAGGCCCTGACCTCGGCCAAGGTGCTGGGGCTGTGCCTGGAGAGCCCCATCGAGACGGTCACCGAGGCCGCGCGCATGGGCCACGAGGCCGGCATGACCGTGCTGCTCAACGATTCCCCCTTCCGCGCCGACCTGCCCGCCAACCTGATCGCCAACTCGGACCTGATCCTGGTCAACGAGCATGAGATGGCCCAGCTGCTGGGCATCGACGAGCCCGAGGACGGCGACTGGCTGGGGGCCGACTGGGACCGGATCAACCAGACCATGCAGGACTTCGGCTTCCACCGGGCCATCGTCACCCTAGGCGGCGAGGGGTCCATGGTGCTGGATCAGGGCCGGACCTACCGGATTCACGCCGTGCATGTGGACGCCGTGGACACCACCGGCTGCGGGGACGCCTTCATGGGCACCGTGCTGGCCGGCCTGGCCTCCGATATGACCCTGGTTGAGGCCGCCCAGCTGGCCTCCTACGTCTCCGCCTACGCCGCCACCGGGCAAGGGGCGCAGGCCTCCTACGGCACGGCCGAGCAGATTCGGCTGCGTTTCTCCTGAGACTGGGTGCCCTCCCCTGCGTTGTCAGGCCGACGAACCGTTGCGGAATGCACGACGATTCGTCGGCCTGACTGGTATCTGTGGAATACAGGCTGGATGGATGGATATGGGGTGCATACTTGTTGCCGGCTGCCAATTGCCGGCTGCCAATTGCCAGTTGAGCACAAATGTGGAATCCATATGGAATCCATACTCATTGCCGACTGAGCGCAAGTCTGCGATCTGCTCTTACTGCCTACTGAATCCAAGCGCGGAATCCGAGTTTGTTGCCAGTAAAGCCATCCGAGGGTTGGGATGTGCGTTTGGGCAGCATATGTCTCGGCCGTGCATGCTATGCAGAAAGCCATTCCATATTTGACCACATCATCCCTCGGACTGATGGCACCTCCCTCCGCCCCCGAATAGTGTTGATTCCATGAGCACAGTCAGTCAAACAGCGCAGCGACCAATCACCAGGTCCAATAATCGAATGCTGCTGACTGACGCTCTCTTCGCCATCCTTCTGTTGCTTCTATTGAGTGGCTCCACCGCCAATCTCAAAGATGGGGCCCTGATCCCCTTGCAGGAAAACCTAATCCTGATGTGGACGGTCCTGCTCATAGCTCCTGTCGTTATCCGTCGTCGATTCCCCGACCTGGCAGCCTGGCTCTTCGTTGCTGTGGCTCTGGCTCAGCTTTTCTTGGGGCCAGCCATCATGCCCGCCGACGCAGTCTGCCTGGTGATGGTCTATTCATGTCTGCTCTACGGACGCCCATCCTTGCGTCGACTCTACCTGACCTTGGCCTGGGTCATGACGCCTCTATCCTGCCTTATCTTTACATTGGTCGATTTGGGGTTTCTGCCTCCGGGCAGAGCACAGCCGGACCGCGCCTCTATGTGGCCGATCTCATTCAGAGAACTGGCGACCACCTTCCTATCGAATTTTCTGATCGAAGCGCTCTTACTGCTCGTAGCCATCGTCGCAGCCTACTGGACGCGGACCAGGCGAGATGCCCTTGACGAGGCCCGGCGACGCAACCATGCCCTGGCCCTGCAGGCAGAACAGAGCGCCGCCCTGTCTGCCAGTGCTGAGCGGGCCCGCATAGCCCGTGACATGCACGATGTCGTCGCCCACACACTGTCCATCGTCATCGTGCAGGCCGATGCCGGCAGATACGCAGCCACTGCCAATATGAGCCTGGCCCTCAAGACCATGCGCACCATCGATCAAGAGAGCCGTCGAGCCCTACGCGAGCTGAGCTCTCTCTTCGGCAAACTCAAATCACCGACCAACCTAGCGGCCGCAACCAGCCAAAAAACATCGGATTCTCCTCCCGGCCAGCACCCGTCTTCCCCACCACCAACCGACCCTGCCGACATCCATATCCTTGACCAATCTCAAGCAACTGCCCAAACGAATTCCCCTCGTCAATCCGCAAACGCTGATAATCCGAATCCAGCCGGAACAGATTGCACTCAGCCAAGTCAAGCCAGCGACTATCTTCACACAAGCAAAGAGACTTCAGCTGCTAATACTGCCAAGGCCAACGTTGATACGGCCGACGATGCGTATATTTGGCCCTCAGGTGCCACCTCTTCAAGCAATCCGTCGACCAGCTACGAATCATGGACAAACTTGATAGATGCCGCCCAACTTGCTCAGCCAGAATCTCAATTCAACCGACGCCTCGAAGGCCGACCCCACCCAGAAAAGTTGGATCGCAGCCGCGCCATAACTGCTTATCGGATCCTTCAAGAAGCCTTGACCAATGTTCGCAAGCATGCCGCCCCAGCTTCGGATGTGCAGATTGAAGAACAGTGGCTCACAGACGGTCTGTGCCTCACCATTGACGACCACCCACTCAGCCATGCCATTACCAATTCAGATTCTCCGCCGGAGATGGACCGACCTGAGCATTCAGGTTTCGGCCTTTTGGGAATGCGCGAACGACTGACTTCCCTGGGAGGCAGCCTTCAAGCTGGCCCCAAGCCAGAAGGCGGTTACCACATCCAGGCATGGATTCCTTTTGCTGCTCCGCCAAAACCCGACCCTGAAGCAGGAATACATGCCAACCGACAAATGCAATGGTCCCTGCGTTCAATTGTCTCCACGCTCTTCGTTTGGTTCCAACGCCATCCGTTGACGGCCGACCTGGGTCTGGTAATCGGAGTCGTTTTGGTAGAAAATCCAGGTCAAGCTCTTGCTATAGCACCTGTCACTCCCCAATATGATCCAGGCCGGCCAGCAAGAATCATTGCCACACTAGCTATCGCTTTGCCTCTGATTGTGCGCAGGGTCCGTCCAGGCTTTTGCGCCGCTATAGTGGCTGCTGTCGCCGCCCTGCTACTGCTCTTCTCGCCCTGGCTGCCGGAAGCTGCAGTCTTGTCCCCAATTGCCGTCTATTCAGCAATGGTTTACGGTAAAAACTCCACCAGGCGCTGGGTTCCGTTCGCGGTCATCACGGATATGGTTTTGTGGGTTGTCAGATGTGCAGCCAATACCCAAGGGTGTCCCACCATTTTGTCCTACATGACAAAAGGACCGGCAGAAGCCTCTTTTTCTGCATCCCATTTAGTGCTTTTCATAGTGATGGCCGCACCGGCCTTGATCTGTCTGCTGACCATTCTGATTGCCTCACGCCGACGCACTCGTGGTTCGGTTCTGCTTCTCCAGCAGGAACGCGAGCGCGCGCTAAACCAGACCTTGCAGGAAAGCCAGGCTCTGGCAGCCAATCAAGAGCGGGAACTCATCGGCGCCACCATGCAGGTAGAGGTGGCCGCCACACTGAATACAGTCATTGCATCCACTGGCAAAGCCATCGCCGAGTTGAACGATTACCAAGTCAAGGGGGTGGACCCTCCCCCAGAGCAGGTAGCACAAGCCTTCGGCGACATTGCAACCCAAGGACGCCAGGCCCTGGCTCGTATGCGACAACTACTCACAGTCCTGCGTCACAGTTCCAGCACTGATTCGCACTCAAACACTGACACCACCGACGTGTCAGACGAGAGCCCCAATTCAGACAGGAACCATATGGTCGATCCCACCCACAAGACCACACCTTCGCCGGCTCTTCACCCAGCCAAACCCCTGCCAGTAGATCTTGACGATCAGCCTGACAACCCTCCGCAACATTCGCAACAGGATAAGGAATCAAAGCATGTCTAATCGGACCAACCGGACTCCAGACATGAGCGTTCTTGATGATGTACACCTCCTATGGCGAGCACACAGGAAATGGATACACAGGAAACGTACACAGCAGGCAATCAGCCCACCGGAAGAATGGAGCATTCTATGAATAACGAACCTGATGATCAGCCCAGGCCAGGAGTCAGTAACCGAAACGGCTCACTTCACCATTTGGTAGTGGCTCCGTCAACAGTTATTTCGGTAACAATCACTCAGACAACCATCGCTTAGACAACACCCAATCAAACAGCGATTACCTTGGCTACAAATTGTAACCTGTCGCAATTCCTAGCCACGCTCGACTCAGATAAAATCGGATGGTGGCGCTGACCATCATTTAGCGGAAAGAAGCAGGAAGTTATGGAACGGACCGAACCCATCAGCGTTGCCATCGTGGATGATCAGGATCTGGTCCGGGCTGGCTTTGCCATGGTCATCGGCTCCCAGGATGACATGACCGTGGTTGGCCAAGGCGCAGACGGCGAGCAAGCAGTGGACCTGGCTTCGCGCCTGCGGCCTGATGTGATCCTCATGGATGTCCGAATGCCCGGCATGGATGGTTTGACAGCCACCCGCCGGATCACTGCTCTGTCGCCTGACCGTCCGGAGCCCAGGGTCATTGTGCTGACCACCTTCGATCTTGACGAATACGTCATGGCTGCTATAAAAGCCGGCGCATCAGGATTTCTGCTCAAGGATACCGAGCCTGAAACCCTCTTGTCCTCCGTCCGTACAGTTCACCAGGGCAATGCGATCATCGCCCCTTCGGCTACAAAACGCTTGATCGAGCATATGGCTCATGACATGCCTGGGACCGAATCCATGCCTTCGGGATCGACCTATCGCGATCCCGAAGCAGACCTACTCACTGACCGCGAGCTGCAGGTTCTGGTTCACATAGCCCAAGGCCTGAGCAACCAGGAGATTGCCGACAATCTGGGAATCTCACTGCCCACGGTGAAAACCCATGTCACTCATATTCTTCAGAAAATCAATGCCCGCGACCGTGTCCAAGCAGTGGTCTTCGCTTACGAAAACCATCTGGTATGAACCAGGCCATCAGCCGGCATCAATCGTCACTGAGCGCCTCAATGGGTGAAACCCTGACTGCCTCCCTGGCTGGCAGCACACTGGCTGCCACCGCAGCCAGCAAGGCCACCGGCAGTATCAGCGCAAAAGCCGACCATGGCACGGTGAAGGTCACGGATCCTAAGGGCACAAAGACCTGATAGGCTCCTATCCACCCGAATAGCATTCCTAGAACGATTCCAGCCAGACTGGCTCCTAGGGCAATCATGCAGGCTTCGACTCCCAAGGATCGGCGAACCTGGACGCTGCTCATGCCGATTGCTCTGAGTGTGGCGGTCTCACGACGGCGTTCCAGCACCGACATCATCAAAGTGTTGGAGACCCCTATGAGGGCAATGATGACGGCAACGCCCAGCAATGCCACCATGATCGCCAACAAGGAATCGATTCTTTCGCCCCATAGCCTCTTTTGCGTCAGCCCACCGCTGATAGCCATGTCATCATGCTCTCCGACAGCCTGACGTATGTCATCCAAGAGCAGTGCGGCATCGCGATCTCCTTGCGTCCTGATCCAGATTTCATGCGCCTTGGTGTTTATCCCAGCGACATTCCGGGAGTCCGTGATTGCATAGACGCCACTGGTGTCCAGCCCGCCGAATCCTGCAAAGACCCCAGTCAATGTTCTTCTTGCAACTGCCTCTTTTCCACGTTCATCGTCCGTCTGAGGATCAGCTATCGATAACTTCAACTGACTTCCATCCCGGTAACCGGAATGCCGGGAAATCGTTCTGGTCGATACCAGCAGTGCATCCGACTTTTGCGTATCTGGACCCAGATCGGCATGAAGCACACGCCTGATACGTGAAGCAACCAAGGCATAGACAGTCATGGAATCTTGTGAGGGGCCTCCCGACTCGACCTTGGCACTGAATCGCTGCACCAGCTCTGCATCAGCGACACCTTTGATACGCTGAATGGCCCGCACATTATTCTTATTCAGCCCCTGACCAGATATTTCAATATCCAAGGAATAACGCTGATCAATATCCTTGGCCAAGGTCCGTTTAGTGGTTACCGCACCTGTAGCCAGAGTGGAAACCAGGGTTACGCCAATCAGGAGAGCAACACCTGTGGCAGCGACTCGTGAGGGATTTCGAGCGATATTCGCCACTCCAACCTTGCAAGATGGTCCAATCCGGGACACAGACCTACCCAGGCAACGCAGAAGAGCTGGAATCCACCGACGCGCACCGGTCAGCGCACCCAGGAAAATCAGCAAAACACCCAATACCGCGAGACCCAGCAAGAGTTCCTGCTGATTAGTGGTCTGGACTGTATCGCCAGTGTTTGTCCTGACTAGCTCCCTGACACGCCAAGAAGACCAGATCACGACAGCTATGCCGATGACCGCCAACAGGATGCTGATCAGCAAACCGGTCCGTTTCCTGCTTCCTTGCTCCTGATAATCCACTGGCTGCAGGGCTTCAAGCGGTCTGACTTTGATAGCCGTACGCGTAGACCCAAAGGCAGCCACCAAGGTTGCCAGAACGCCAAGCGCAAATGGAACCAAAAGGGCAGCAGGAGTAAGCAGAAGTGCAAGTTTCATGGTGCCTGAATGCAAACCAAGGCAACCGGCAAGACCCATCAAGCCCATGGCCAGCAGGATGCCAATCAAGGACGATATGACACCAAGGAGCAGGGCCTGCTGCAGCACGCCTAACCTGATTTGCCGTCGATCCGCACCAATAACCCTCAGCAGGGCCAGATACCTGCGCTGTCTGGCCACCATGATCTGGAAGGTGTTGGCAATCACCAAGGCAGCCACCACCATGGCCAGCACACCGAAAGTCATGAGGAAGACAGTCATGATGTTCACGCCATTGCCGGTCTGCTCACTGAGCAGCCTGTCCTCCATTACGCGACGGTCCTCCAGCCGGTATCCGTCGGGAACGTATCGACTGATCTCATGCAGAGTGTTCTGAAGTTCCTTGCCTTGGCCATCAACCTGCAGATAGACGTTTTCCACAGGAGGGGACGCCGGTCCAACCATTCCCGCCTTAGTCAGCAGGCGATCAATCCGAGAACCCGTCAGCACCACAGCTCCGCCGAAGTCGTCGTACTGTCCACCACGGCTCTTGCTGATGCCTGAGATGGTCAAGTCTACAGTGCCTTGGTAAACAAGGCTCTCTTTATTTGAAGAATCCTGAGCACTGTCACTTTCTGGCAGCATCAACGGGGACAGATGGAGGTGCACCTTATCCCCAAGGCCCGCCCGGAGCCTGTCGGCGACGGAACGTGGGAGTGCCACCTGATCGTCTGAATCCGGCCATTGTCCCCGATCCAAATCGATAGGCATGAGCTCCTGGCTGGCACCCATAATCGCCAGAATCCCCTTGCTGGACTGACCGTTTGCTTCCGTATCCACCATGAGGTTGACATCGGGGCGCAGACCACGAACCCCATGCAGTTTCGACAGCCCCCTGCTGTCGAACTCGTCGAACAGAATTGGCTTATCCTGATCCCTTCTGGAGGTCACAGCATAATTGGCTTGACCGGCATCCATACTGATCTCGCGGCGCATGGAGGCGTTCGCCACGTTGCCAAAAAGGAGTGTCAGGCACATAAAGAGGGTGCCGATCACGATGGCCAGACCAGCCGGCATCATCATTCGTGCATCGCGCTTCATCATCGTACGGGTTATCCGCCACACAATGCACCCCCCTAGTCCTGTACCTGGGAATAGCCAGCAGCGCCAGCCGAAACTTGTTCAGCCAGAAGATCGTTCATGGCTTTCACCGTCGGATTCTGTCGGTCCGCAACGATCTGTCCGTCGGCAAAGACCAGCGCACGGTCGGCATAGGATGCGGCATAGGCATCATGGGTGACCATGATGACGGTCTGATTCAGCTCACGTACGGAATCGCGCAGGAACTTCAGAACACCAGTGCTTGCGGCCAGGTCCAGGTTCCCCGTCGGTTCGTCCGCGAAGACCAGACCGGGTTTGGTTATCAGCGCTCTGGCGATGGCGACCCGCTGCTGCTGTCCCCCGGATAATTCACCGGGAAGATGGTCCAGCCTCTCCGACAAACCCAGCGTCTCTACCAGCTGCTCCATCCACGAGTTGTCGGGCCGAACGCCATCCAGTACCAGCGGCATGAGGATGTTCTGTTTGGCCGTGAACATAGGCAGCAGGTTGAAGCTCTGGAAGATGAATCCCAGATGTCGCCGCCTGATCAGGGTCAGCTGACGGTCGTCCAGTCGTGTCAGATCGACTCGGCCAGCCTGATCAATCGATGGATGATGACGATGTCTACTCTTCGGGCACAGAAGATCAGCGGCCATATAGACATGACCAGAGGTGACAGTATCTAGACCGGCTAGAACGTGCATAAGCGTTGACTTGCCCGAACCTGAAGGCCCCATGATGGCCGTGAACTGGCCTTGCTCGAAATTCACGTCGATTCCGCGCAGGGCATGGACAGCACTCGAACCTTGCCCATAATCCTTGGTCAGCTGCCTGGCGCTGACGGCCGGTGGTCCCGCAACGCCTGGGCCTGCACTGTCGATTAACCCTTGCGAAGACGCGGTATCCGTTTTGTGCTGCATGGTGCTCCTTATCCGTCAGGAAGCCTTTCTCCCGTCTGCTTCTGACCCTATGCGGCTATCAGCTGCCGCGATATGGTCCCTAGGAGGGATGAAAAGAATCAATCTTACGGATGAGTGCGTTGAAAAACTCTTCCTGTTAGGCTGGCACCATCCAAATCAACGCGGGGCGGCGGGGATGGACATCCGGGAGATGAAGAACATCATGTTCAGCGCAAAAGACGTGAGCCTCAAGACACGCAACCATCGGATCAATGGATTGCAACAGTTACCTCGATCCCCTTGATTGACTCCGGGAATATCAAGGTCCCTTCGCTCAAGCCGGCTCCCTTCCAAGCAGCATCAGTAAAGACGGCATCTGGGGAGACAAATCAATCATTCCCGGCGCCGACCAAGGCGCGCTGGGATAAAGGCTGGTGCTTATGATGCGCGCTGGTTGCTTGCCGTCATTCCTCAGCAAGAGCCACAACCGGTGGAGTCCGGTTGACACGTCTTGCTGGCAGGACGCTTGCCAGGATCGCCGCTACAAGCGCCACCACCAGAATCACCAGTCCAGTGGACCAGGGAATGGGGAAAGCCACAGTCCCCAGAGAGGAGAAGATCTCATAGGCTGCAGCCCAGCCGAAGAGCAGACCCAGGACCATGCCAGACAAGGACGACCCCAGGGCTATCAGCCCTGATTCCACAGCCAGGGACCGTCTGATCTGCTTGCGTGTCATTCCAATTGCCCGCAGGGTGGCGGACTCTCGCCGGCGTTCCAACACCGAAAGGGAAAGCGTGTTGGCCACGCCAATCAATGCGATGGCAACTGCCACCGCCAGCAGGGCCAGGATAATCATGAGCAGGTTGTCGATGGTCCGGTCCCACTGTTGCTTCTCAGCCAGCCCGCCCTTCACAGAAACAGCCGAATACCCAGAAAGTGCACTCTTCACCTTGTCTATGAACTCCGAGACTGTTGGCGAGCCATCGACCTTGGCCCAGATCTGCACGGTCTGAGGCTGAGCGCCATTGAGTGAGGATGAGTCAGTCAGGCCATATAAGTCACTGGCATCAATCCCCTGGAAGGGCGCATAGACACTGGTCACGAAGAGTCTTTGAGCCACCGTTGCGGATCCGCCTTGAGCGTCGCCTTGAATCGGGTTGAGTATATTGAGCCCTAAGTTCCCGCCGTCGTGAAAATCCTTCTGTTTGTCCATGAGGCTTTTGGGAAGCAGCAGGGCATCTTGTCCAGAAAAATCCTGGCCGACCTTGGCATTCAGGAGGCGATCGATCTTGTTTGAATCCAGGGCGAAAATAGTCATTCCTGCACCGTTCTCGCCGCCTGATTTGACCATGGCAGCATACTGGGGCACTAGTTCGGCCTGCGCGACCCCGTCGATCCGTCGAATGGCGTTCAAAGCCTTGGTATCCAGGCCATCGGCGCTGATCTGCAGATCGACCGAGTAGTGCTCATCCATCATGTCGGCCATGGTCTGCTTGGCGCTGGCAGCACCTGTAGTCAGGGTGGCTACCAGCGTTACGCCGATCAGGAGGGCGGTGCCTGTTGCCGCCACACGGGAATGATTCCGTGCAATGTTAGCCACGGCGATTGTGGACGAGGGCCCAATCCGCGAAACCAGGGATCCGACTCCCTTGAGCATGAAAGGAATCCAACGATTGGCACTAAGAAGGATACCTAGGAAGGCAAGGACAATGCCGATGACAGCCATGGCAGCGACGATATTCGGCCCGTCTCCGGATGCCTTGCTGGCCTTGTCTGCCGTGACATTGAGCCTGACATGCCAGAGAGACCAGACCGTCATGGTGATGCCCAGCAGAATCATGACCACGCTGACAAACAGTCGTATTCTGCTCGTCCGCTTGTTCTGCAAAAGATCGGCAGGCCTCAGCGCCTCCAAAGGACTGACCCTGGTGGCGGCCAATGAAGACCCCAGGGAGGCCAAAACCGTAACGACGATGCCGAAAACGAGAGGCACCAGGATAACTGCCGGAGTCAGCTTCAATTGGAAATAGAGGGAACTCGTATGAGCCTTGGCTGCACCCAGAATGGCCATGATTCCGATAGCGGCGCCGACCCCGATCAGGGAAGCCACAGCGCCCAGGATGATGGAACGCATCAGGACGCTGGTCCTGACCTGGCTCTTATTGGCGCCAATCGTCCTCAGGAGGGCCAGGTAGCGACGTTGCCGAGCGACCATGACCTGGAAAGTGTTGGCTATGACGGTGGCAGCCACGAACATGGCCAACGTGCCAAAGACCAGAAGGAAGGTGGTCACGGGGTTTTGGGAACCGCCGAGCGCGGTCTTGACCAGTCGGTCCTCCATAGTGTGACGGTCTTCAAGGGAATAGCCGGAAGGCATGAGCTTGCGCAAAGAGGCCAGACTCCCATCGAGGTCGCTGCCCTGCCCGCCAACATTCAGGTAGATGTTCTGGGCATACAGGTTACCCATGTTGCCAAGACCTGCTGTAGCCATCAAAGCATCTACGGTCTTGGGGGTCAGCACGATTGCGCCGCCCGACTCGCCAAACTCGCCGCCCTCGTTGCCCTGGTTCGAACTGACCCCCGACAAGGTCAGGGGCCTCGATACGAACCTACCCGCAACCTGGTCAGCGCTGGCTTGCCCTTTCGGCCCAAGGTCCTCAGAAATATACAGCATGTTAGGCGACAGGTTCAGATTCACCTTGTCACCCAGGGAAAGCTTGAGCCTGGACACAGTCGGCCCGGGTAGGACCACCTGGTCATCAGCACTGGGCCAGGATCCCTTGGACAGACCAACCGGCATCAGCGATGAATCCGCCATAGGAATGGCAATCACGCTCTCGCTCTTGACCTTGCCGGCGCGGACATCCACCATGAGCTGGGCGTCTGATCTGACTGCGTGAACGCCTGAGACTTTTGCCAGCTCCTCTGTTTTGAAGTCCTTCACCCTTTTCTGCTCTGAATGGTTGCCTTCCGCTGGGATGATGGCGTAGTTGGCCTGGGCAGCATCGGATGAGACCATACGCCGCATGGAAACATCCATAGTGTTGCCGAAGAGGAAGGTCATGGCGATAAACAGTGTTCCGACGACAATGGCGATGCCGGCGGGAACCATCATGCCCAGGTCATGCCGCATCATTTTTCTAGCAACGAACCACATAAGCGTTCCCTCAGCGATGAGCAGCCGAGTCAGCTGTAGCTGTAGAGGCCATGACTTCCTCGGAGAGCAAGACATTCATGGAATCCATAGTGGGTCTGTCCTGGTCTGCCACGATTCGCCCATCCGCAAATACCAAAGCCCGGTCGGCAAAGGAGGCCGCAAAGACATCATGCGTGACCATGATGATGGTCTGCCCCAACTCGCGGACCGAATCCCGCAGGAAGCTGAGCACTTCGGTCGAAGAGGCCGTGTCCAGGTTTCCGGTGGGTTCGTCTGCAAAGACAATGGAAGGTTTGGTGATGAGGGCCCTGGCGATGGCCACACGTTGCTGTTGACCGCCAGAAAGCTCGCTGGGTCGGTGGCTCAGCCTCTCCTCCAGGCCCAGGGTCTTGGCCAGAACATCCAACCAGGCTGTGTCTGGCTTGGCCCCATCCAGGATCAGAGGCATGAGGATGTTCTGCTTGGCCGTAAACATGGGCAGGAGGTTGAAACTCTGGAAAATGAAGCCCAGACTCTGGCGCCTCAAGAGGGTCAGCTGATTGTCGTTGAGCTTGGTCAGGTCGACCACTCCCCTCCGCCCTCCATGACGGCTGGTCCGCCTGCCCTTCACCCCGGCAGCATCGGCGTTCAGGTAGACGTGTCCGGAGGTAACGGTGTCCAAGCCGGCCAAGGTATGCATAAGGGTGGACTTGCCCGACCCGGAGGGACCCATGATGACCGTGAACCTGCCCTGTTCGAATTCGACATCAACGCCCCGCAGGGCATGGACCAGGTTCTCCCCACTGCCATAATCCTTGGTCAGCCCCTTGGCCTTGATGGCCACCTGAGCTATCTGCCTCGGTTTCCCCGCACCGGACGACGGATCGGAAGACGCCCTCGTCTTTGCTCCATGTTTCATGCCTCCATCTTACCTACCGCAATATTGCCGCCTTACTGGTCAGGTGCTGTCTGCCACTGGAGAAGGAAGGGGAGGCATATGCAAAGGTGCCCATCGAAACGTAATGAGGTTTCGACAGGCACCTTCTGCTTCTGTGCCTTCTCGGTCATGTATCACGCGTATACGGGACCAGGAAGGAAGTGTGATTGCCGGCTACTTGGCCAGACCGGACTCCTTCAATGCCTGGAAGGCACCCTTGAGGTCGTCCAGAATGTCCTCGATGTTCTCTGTGCCGATGGAGAGCCTGATGGTACCGGGATGGATGGCCTGATCCTCCAGCTCCTCCGGCGTCTCCTGGGAGTGGGTGGTCGATGCCGGGTGGATGGCCAGCGACTTCACATCAGCCACGTTGGCCAGGAGGGAGAAGAGATGCAGGTTGTTGATGAAGACCCTGGCCGCATCCTTGCCGCCCTTCAGATCGAAGGTGAAGATGGAGCCGGCGCCGTTGGGGAAGTAGCGCTTGTAGAGCTCGTGGTCGGGACGGCCCTCGATGGCCGGGTGGCTGACCGACTCCACCTCCGGCACGGTCTGCAGGTAATCCACCACCTTCAAGGCGTTCTCGACGTGGCGCTCAACCCTCAGCGAGAGCGTCTCGGTCCCCTGCAGGAGGAGGAAGGCCGCAAAGGGCGAGATGACGGCGCCGGTGTCGCGCAGGAGGATGGCGCGAATGCGGGTGACGAAGGCCGCAGCCCCAAGATCCTGGTAGAAGCGCAGACCGTGGTAGCTGGGGTCAGGCTCGGTCAGGGTGGGGAACTTGCCGGGCACTGCCGCCCAGTCGAACTTGCCGCCTTCCACGACGACCCCGCCCAGGGTGGTGCCATGGCCGCCGATGAACTTGGTGGCCGATTCCACGACGATGTCAGCACCGTGCTCCAGCGGACGGAAGAGGTAAGGAGTGGCAAACGTGTTGTCGACGATCACCGGCAGGTTGTGGTCATGGGCGATCTTGGAGATGGCCTCGAAGTCGGGCAGGTCGGCGTTGGGGTTGCCGAAGGTCTCGAAGAAGACCAGCTTGGTGTTCTCCTGGATGGCCGATTCGAAGTTGGACGGGTCCGAAGGGTCCACGAAGGTGGTCTCTACACCATCGCGGGGCAGGGTGTGCTTGAGGAGGTTGAAGGTGCCGCCGTAGATGTTCTTGGAGGACACAATATGGTCCCCGGTCTGGGTGATGTTCCGGAAGGCATACTCCACCGCTGCCGCTCCCGAGGCCACGGCCAAGCCTGCGGTGCCGTTCTCCAGGGCGGCGATCCTGTCCTCGAAGACCCCCTGGGTGGAGTTGGTCAGACGGCCGTAGATGTTGCCCGGGTCCTTCAGCGCAAACCGGGCCTCGGCATGGTCGAAGTCGTGGAAGACGTAGCTGGTGGTGGCGTAGATGGGCACGGCCCGGGAATCAGTGGCTGGGTCGGCCTGCTCCTGGCCCACGTGGAGCTGAAGCGTCTCGAAATGGTACTTGTGCGGGTTCTGGTCGGTCATGTCGATTCCTATCTGTTGGTGACGTGCGTCCTCGTCCATGTTCTTGAATGTGACCATAAGCGGCACAAGCCCACCTGTTCAAGCCAGAAGGGACTTTTCGGTATCGTCCTTTTTTATAACAGCTTCCAAAAGGTTGAAAACTGGCCTTTTTTATCTCGCTATTGCACACGCGGCGGTGCCCGTTTAACCCCTCCGCTGTAGAGTCGAGTAAGCGACGGAGAAGGCTCCGCTGCGAACAGCCACAGCAGGCATGAAGGAGTTCAAAAGATGGCCGGACAGACGGACGATCAGAACAGGCTCTACCAGCGCGACAGCAAGTACATTCCCCGAGTCGCCGCTGTGCATGACATGTGCGGGTATGGCAAGTGCTCGCTGACGGCCGCCATCCCCATCCTTTCGGCAGCCGGATGCGACGTTTGCCCGGTGCCCACAGCCCTGTTCAGCGCGCACACCATGTTCAAGGACTATACTTTCCACGACACCACCGAGATGCTGCCGGGATACCTGGATGCCTGGCAGAAGGAGGGCGTCGAACTGGACGGGATCTACAGCGGGTTTCTGGGCAGCGCCGAGCAGGTCGACATCATTCAGCGCATGTATCGGGAATACCCCAAGGCTCTGCGGCTGGTCGACCCGGTCATGGGCGACGGCGGATCCATGTACCCCACCTACACCGAGGAAATGTGCCGGGCCGTGACCAACCTGGTCGATGGAGCCGACCTGCTCATGCCCAACCTGACCGAGGTCAGCCTGCTGACCGGCATCGACTACGAAGGCCAGGACCTTGACGATGCCCAGGTTGGTCAGCGTCTGGGCCGCCTGCTGGACATGGGCGCGAAAAACGTCATCATCAAGGGCATCGACCGGAAGGACGGCAAGCTGCGCAACTTCGTGGCCTCGGCAGATCATGGCGGAGTCAGCGAGCGCACCGAGCTGGTCCACGACAAGCTGCCCTTCATGATCCACGGAACCGGCGATGCCTTTGCATCCAGCCTCTGCGGGGCGCTCTTTGCAGGACGAGGCCTGGCCGATGCCGCCCGGATCGCCGGCGAATTCGTCCGCTCAGCCATGCAGCACACACGCAATCAGCCCGACTATCAGCAGCGCGGTGTCAGCTTCGAGCTGGATCTGGGACAGATGACCGGATTGGTCCGGTAAGGCGGTCACCCGTACCTCAGGTCATAGCATCACAGATTAACTGACCACAGGCCTCTATGGGACCCCGGAGCATTCTCCGCTTCGGGGTCTTCTCATATCCCCTTCCTCTCCGCATGAGGTTAAACAGGGTAGCTGCCTACAGATAGGCGCCTAGACGAAATTGACACTTTGTCAAAGTTGGTTTTATACTTGAGTCGTCAATGTTGACATAGTGTCAAAGTTCAGTTCCTGGGTCGGCAAACTCCGGAAGGACGGGAAGTAACCATGCAGGCATCAGTTACAGAAGACGCGTCAGCTTTCGCACCGCGACGCTCGCACAAGAGGTCCAGAAAAAGCGACGAAATCGTCCAGGCTGTGATCGATATCTGCAGGAATAAGGGATTCTCCCACATCACCATCAAGGACATCGCCAAGCAGGTGGGGATGACCAGATCCCTCTTCTACCACTACTTCCCCGACAAGGAGACGCTGGCCCAAGCCATGGTGGACAAGTCCGTCAACCAGGTCCTGGCCCGGATGGAGGAATGGAACAGGGTGCGGACACCCGGCGACGTCAAGGGAGCACTGGAGACCGTCGTACATGTGGCCCGGTCGATCATCGCCGACAACAGCCCGCTCCGACAGCAGATGATTCACTCCGGCAACGGAGGGCTCTACACGCGATTCGTGGACCAGGTCTCCAAAGCCATAGCCGACTACTTCTGCCAAACAGCAGTTCAGGACTTCGCCAGGCACCACCAGGATCAATTGCCCATCGACCATGTGCGCGAAATGCTGATCGTCCTGATTTCCGGGTTCATCACCCTCCTTAGGGTGCAGCCGGACACCAGCGACGAAACTTTCATCCACATGGCCGCCCAAACGCTCCACTTGGAGCCCTACCTGTAAGGCGACGGCGTCCTTCCCGACATCCGCTGCCAAGAACCAAACCAATGAACACCTGACAGAGAAAAGAAGAAAGGACATCGTCATGTTGTTCCAAGTCTACGGAGCCAACGCCCCTTACCAATGGTTGGGCTGGATTCTTGTCTTCGCATGCCTGATCGGTCTCAACGAGGTCGCCAGGCGGAGCAAGACAGGAGGCATCATCTGCTTCCTGGCCATTCCCGCTGCTCTGACCGCATATTTCCTGACCATCTACGTATCGGCGGCCTTCGGGGCCGATTGGGCGCTGCATAACCCGACCTACGTCCATATGACCAGCTGGTTCCACTATGCCAAGCTCTATGCCGCCACCGCCGGATGCATCGGCTTCATGGCCCTCAAGTACGGATGGGGCAAGATCGGCAAGTCCCACTGGTTCAAGTGCTTCCCTTTCATCATCGTCGCGATCAACATCCTGATCGCCGTGGTCTCCGACTTCGAATCCGCCTTGCGCGGATGGGGCGGAACCTGGGTGTCCACTGAGGGCATCACCTTGATGGGCGGTTGGCACAACATCTTCAATGGGGTGGCGGGCCTGATCAACATCTTCTGCATGACCGGAATCTTCGGCATCTATGCCTCCAAGGACCGTCGCGACATGCTCTGGCCCGACATGACCTGGGTCTTCATCATCTCCTATGACTTGTGGAACTTCTGCTACACCTACAACTGCCTGCCCAACCATGCCTGGTACTGCGGCCTGGCCCTCCTCCTGGCGCCCACCTTCGCCAACTTCCTCTGGAACAAGGGAGGCTGGATCCAGAACCGGGCCAACACCCTGGCCATCTGGTGCATGTTCGCTCAGGTACTGCCCATGTTCCAGGACTACTCGGTCTTCTCAACCCAGTCGGTCAACAAGGCCGGGGTCAACCTGACGGTCTCCATCCTCTCCCTGGCCGCCAACGTGCTCGCACTGGGATACATCCTGGTCCGTGCGCGCCGTCAGCACATCAACCCCTGGACCCAGGAGGTCTTCAAGGGCACCAGGGACTTCGACCAGGCCATCACCCGTACCGACATGAATGTGGTCACCGCGGCCTGATCCCCCTTAACCAGCCCACTAGGCGCTAGATGGATGGTGACGTGGTTTCCCGGGGGTTGCGTCACATCCACCTAGTTCGCTTCAAACCAAGCATCTTTGTCGATCAGAAATCCGATCACTACCTGACCAATCAGCCATGTAGACCATAAGGCAATTGAGGAATAGGAGACCGGATGGTGCTTCTCGAGAAACCATCGGTTGCACCTCCTGGTCTCCTTGAATCCCTGCTTCCCTCATCCGGGTGCATGGCGGCAACGAAGACCATCACAGGCTCTTCTTGTCGTGTTAGCCGACTCCTTTATCAGCCTGTTGCCCCGCATCTCTCTTAATCTCCTTCTCTTGGGCTGCCAGTCTCCGCTTCCATGGTTTCTGTTTCCTTGGTTTTCGCTTTCCCCCTTCTCTGTTTTCAACTCTCTTTCAATGCTTTTCTTCTTTTGCCTCTGCCGCCTCTGCCTGATGCAGAGATAAGCGCAATAGGTACAGCGTCTGCATCGTCAATCCACTCGTTCATCCACTTTCATGTGTGCGCAGGTTCATTCGACCACATGCCCGGTTCTACTAGTCGCCGCCTTCCTTCCAGTGGTCTCCTAGAAACATGGATACACAAGCACTGACTAGACCAACCAATCTCCGCACAGTCTTCAACGACAGGGACGACCGAACCGATGCCGACGCTATGTTCGCGGACCCATCGGTCACACAGCCCTTAAGCGCTCTGCCTGATTCCATAGGCTCCGCCAGCAACGCGGAAATAATGCAACCTGGAAATACCACATCAGCTACAAGCAGCCCTGAATCTTTCGACATGGAGCTGGCAGATGTTGAGCGACAGATCAGAGCCAAAGGCGTAAGCAGCCGAGAGCTCGGGCGTTTGGGCGAAGACTACGCCTGCCAGTGGCTGAGACAACGAAACTGGAGAATCCTGGCCCGGAATTGGAGAAGCAGATTCGGCGAGCTGGACATCATCGCCCTGGAGCCTGAGGCGACTCTGGTCTTTGTTGAGGTCAAGACCAGACGCACCGGTCGGTTCGGGTCCCCGGAACAGGCAGTCGGCCCGCGCAAACAGACCCATCTGCGTCGAGCAGCTGTCCAATGGCTGATCAGCCACGACCGGGATCCCAACGCACGGCATCGCGGCACCCGTTTTGATGTCATCAGCCTGTCAGTCAAGTCCGACCCTGGCAGAAGCATGCATTCCGAGGGGTCCCATCGCCCGGCTTCCTGTCAGGCATCCGCCGAGGCCGTCAGGGGATCCAACCGTTCGGGCAGGGGCGGCTGGAATCCGGGATCGGTCTTCCTCAGACACACCAGGGAGGCCTTCTGATGCGTCTCGGATCCGCCGAATCCGTGGGACTGATAGGCCTCAAGGCCTTTCTCATCCACGTGCAGTCCTTCATCTCCCCAGGGCTGCCCTACTTCTCCATCATCGGTCTGCCGGATGCCTCCTTGTCGGAGTCGCGGGAACGGGTCAAATCCGCCTGCTCGGCCTGCGGATTCCGGTGGCCGCAGACCAGGGTCACCGTCAACATGTCCCCTGCTTCAAAACCCAAGCATGGCTCCTCACACGATCTGGCCATCGCGACCAGCGTTCTGGAAGCCGGCGGAGCGCTGCCGACGGAGGGCCTGGACCATACCGTCATCCTGGGCGAACTCAACCTGGACGGCACTATTCTGCCCATCAACGGTCTGCTCCCCATTCTCACTCAGGCCAGAGCTCAGGGAATCACGCATGCTTTCGTCCCTGCAGACAACCTTGATGAGGCCCGTCTGGTTCCCGATATCGAGGTCGTGGGACTGCGCCACCTGGGCCAGCTCATCCAGGCCTTGGGTGGGCAAAGCAGGATTGTCGTCCCCGAAGCAGACACACGCCAGGACTCTGACAAGTCGACCGCCATAGCGAGTGTGCACCCCAGGAACTCAGGTCATGAAGACAACTCCCCCGCCAATGTCGATCCAACTCCGCCCAAGCCGGACATGGCTGACGTGATCGGACAGGAGGAGACCAAGTGGGCCATGATGGTAGCTGCAGCCGGCGGCCATCACATGCTCATGGTCGGCCCCCCGGGAGCCGGCAAAAGCATGCTTGCGGAACGGCTTCCCAGCATCATGCCCGCCCTGGATGCTGTCCAACAGCTGGAGGTGGCTTCCATCCGATCCCTGTGCGGCACGCTGAGCCAGTATGGGATCTCCGATGTGCCGCCCTTCGAGGCTCCTCATCATACGATCTCCATGGCGGCCATGGTCGGGGGCGGCGCCGGACTGGCCACGCCTGGCGCCATCACCCGTGCCCACCGCGGCGTCCTCTTCATGGATGAAGCCCCGGAATTCTCCCCAAGGGTGATCCAATCCCTGCGCGAGCCCCTGGAGATCGGGCGAATCTTCCTGTCCCGCGCCAAGGGCAGCACCACCTTCCCGGCTCGTTTCCAACTGGTCATGGCTGCCAACCCCTGCCCCTGCGGATACGGATACGGCACTGGTGAGCGCTGCACCTGCACGCCCCGCGAGCGCCTCCGCTACTGGAACAGGCTGTCCGGACCCATCATGGACCGCATCGACATCCAGACCACAGTCCCCCCGGTGACCGACCCCGGATTCGACGACCACCGTCCACGCCAGCACAGCGCCCAGATCCGCCAGCGTGTGACCCGCGCCCGTCAGACAGCAAAAGAACGCTTCCGCAAGCAGGGCTGGACCTGCAACGCCCAGATCAGCGGCGAATGGCTGCGCCGGAATACATCAGCCAAGGCCCGTTCGGTCGTGGATCAGGCCCTGCGCAGGCAACGGATCAGTCTGCGAGGTGCCGACAGGACCATGCGCCTGGCTTGGACTCTGGCAGACCTGGACGGGCGGACCAGCCCGGGTGCGGACGACGTGACCACCGGCATCCTGCTCAGGACAAGGGCCGTCTGAGATGTCCAAACCCTTGATAAAGACCATGCCTGCCGGCCGACCGCGACCGATGACCATGGTCGAGAGCGACTGGCTTGCCAGAGCTGTGCTGACCTTGGCGGCAGATGGCCCCGATGCCTTCATGATCGCCTGCCTGCTGGGCTCGGACCAGGCAGCCGACCTGTGCCGAAACCTGATCGAGCTGGGAGCGCCGAACCAGTCGGATGGCAAGGACCCTCACGAAGCAGCACGCTTCAAACTGGACGAACGCTTTCTTAAGGGGACGGCTCGGTGGGGACGGCAAACGAGCCCTGAGGATCTCACCCGGTTCCACAAGATCAGCAGCTCCTGGCGAAGACGTCTGACGCCCCTGCTGGCCATGGACACCGACCAGGTGCGGACCATGATGACTGGTGGAGGCCAATTCTGGGTGATGACCCCAGGCGACCCCTGCTGGCCAGGTCAGGTTGACGACCTGGCACGCCGCTCCGACTGGGCCCCTCCCCTCTGCCTGTGGGGACGAGGCAATCCTGAAGCATTGATCTGCTGTGACCACCCCTTGGCCGTTGTCGGATCCAGAGCCTGTGACGAGTATGGCCGGTCCATCGCCCATCAAATAGCCAGACAGGCTGCCGGCCAAGGCCACCTGGTCGTCTCCGGCGGGGCCATGGGCACGGATGCCGCCGCCCACTGGGGAGCCCTGGCCGCTGGCGGCGGACGCACGGTCGCCGTTTTTGCTGGAGGCCTGCTGCATATGGGGCCCAAACGCAACAGCCGTCTGTTCGAGAACATAGAGGCAGATGGCGGCTCGCTGATCAGCGAGCTGCCGCCTGGCACCATCCCTGAGGCGCGTCGGTTCCTGCTGCGCAACCGGATCATCGCCGCCCTGGCCTCCGACATCGTGGTTGCACAGGCCCGTCACCGATCCGGCGCCCTGAACACCGCCAACTGGGGGGTGGAATTGGGCCGTCGCGTGCTGGCTGCCCCCGGCAGAATCGACCAGCCGGAAAACACCGGCTGCAACCGGCTCATCCATGAGGGCAAGGCGGAGTTGCTCCTGTCGGCATCCGACATCCAAGACATCTGCCATCCCGCCCATGGACCTATCCACCCTGACGAGCCTGTTCGACAAGGGACCGGCGGTTCAGTCAAAACCGCCGAAGATCATGAGCATCAAGGAAGTAGGCAGCCCACGCAGCGCGTACCGCCGCTTGACTGTGATCATCCTATCCAAACCACTCACGGCAATCAGCCGCTCCCGATCACGCTCAAACAATCCGGCACTAATAAAGGCAGGCTTTCGATCCACTCTCAGCACAAAGAGCATCCTTCAACCCCTCCATCAAATCCAGGCATGGCCCATGAACACAAAAAAGCCGACGACGATCGTCTAACCAAGGAGGAGGCAACCGTGCTGGCGGCTATCCGTACCTGCCAGCTCAGGGGCGGTCCGCCCATGATGGGACAGCTTCGCACTGAGCTGGCCAATCAGGGACATGAACTCTCAGTCAGGCATCTGATGCAGCTGCTGGGTTCCCTGGAGATTCGTGGTTCGATCAACCTGCAGAATGGATGCGTGGTAGCTGAAGACCAGAAGAATCAGGCCTTCCAGCGACAGCGATCCAAATCCACCACCCAGCCGTCCGCACCAGCCGATTCATCGCTGCGGGGAGGAACAAAATGAACGCCTTCATCCTCCAGCAGCTGACGCTGACGTTCAGGCCCGCCAAAAGCGAATCCCGGGGCCAGAGAACCATCGCGGAAGACCACGCGATGACAGGGAATCACCCCAGGTTCAGGATTGTCATGAAGCGCATAACCCACGAACCTGGCGTTGCGTGGATGGCCAGTCAGGGAGGCGACCTGACCGTAGGTGGCTACCTTGCCGCGAGGGATCCGCCTGACGACCTGATAAACCTGCTGGGAGAAGGAAAGTTCGGTCATAAGACCCATTCTGCCCTCGTAAGCAGACATGGACTGGAAGGGCCACCACAATCAACGGGTTGTGACAGTATCAATGGTATGAATCCGCAGAAGGTCAGAAACCGCTATGATGCCGTCATCGTCGGAGCCGGAGCGGCCGGGTTGTCAACCGCTCTGGGACTGTACAGGGCTCTGGAGAGCGACGGAAATAGGAACGATTCGTCGCCAAAGGTCCTGGTCGTCTCCAAGCTGCAACCCCTGCGGTCCCACACCGGCTCAGCAGAGGGCGGCATTGCGGCCAGTCTGGGCAACCAGGAAAAGGACGACTGGCATTGGCACTACTACGACACCATCAAGGGCAGCGACTGGCTGGCTGACCAGGATGCCGTGCGGATTCTGGCCGAGCAGGCCCCGAGCATCGTCATCCAGCTGGAGCATGACGGAGTGGCCTTCTCAAGGACTGAAGACGGGCACATCGCCCAGCGGAAGTTCGGCGGCCATACCGCTGATTATGGCGGCCATCCAGTCAGGAGAGCAGCCTATGCAGCCGATCGCATCGGCCACCAGATCCTTCACGCCCTTTGGCAGCAGTGCCTGCACCTGGGAGTCGAGTTCGCCGAGGAATGGTATGTGACTGATCTGGTCGTTGACCCGCCCACTGATGAGAAATCCGGCGGCCATGCCCGAGGACTGATCGTCCTGGACACCCACGCCGGCAAACTGCAGGCCATCCAAGCCGACAATATCGTCCTGTGCACGGGCGGAGCCGGCCGACTCTTCCATACGACCTCCAACTCCTGGGACCTGACCGGTGACGGCATGGCGCTCGCCCTGCAGGCCGGCCTGCAGCTGGAGGATATAGAGTTCATCCAATTCCATCCCACCGGCCTGGGCCACACCGGCATCCTTCTTTCAGAAGCCTCCCGCGCAGAAGGCGGCGTGCTCAGGAACAGTCAGGGCAGGGCCTTCATGCAGGACTACGCGCCGGGACACGGCGACCTGGCCGCCAGGGATGTGGTCAGCCGTTCCATCATGGCCGAGATTGATGCAGGTCGCGGGGTGGCCGATCCATCGGACCCGGACGGGCCTCATGATTGCGTCTGGCTGGACATGACCGGCATTGACGGCCAGCGCATGGCTGCCCTGCTCCCCCAGGTCACCGAGACCATCCATCGCTACGCCCACCTGGATCCCACTGTGGACATGGTTCCGGTCAAACCCACCGCTCACTACACCATGGGAGGCATCCCCATCACGGATCGCGGCCGTGTCTATCGCTGGCAGGATGGACGCCGTCGAGTCGTCGACGGACTGTTCGCAGCCGGGGAATGCTCCTGTGTCAGCGTTCACGGAGCCAACCGGCTGGGCGGCAACTCCCTGCTGGATGCCTGCCTCTTCGGCACCAGAACCGGACAGACCATCGCCGCCGCCATGTCCAAAACCGACAAGCCAAACGACATGACCGACACGTCTCCGCTGGCACAAGCCCTGCAGAAGCGTCAGGCCTTCATGGACGAGTTGCTGGCTGGCGCAAGCAACGCCGAGCCCTCGGAACCAGCATTGGCCGACAACCAATGCGAAGAACCCGACACCGGTGACGAGGCCAGCCTGAACAACCCTTACGCATTGATGGGCCGACTGGGACGGCTGATGGAGGAGGCCGTTGCCGTCCGATGCGATCAAAGCAGCATCGAAAGGGGTTTGCGCAGCCTGGATCACCTGGATGCTGATGCCAAGCAGCTGCGTGCGCACAGTGGGACAGCAGTGCTCAACCAGGAGGTGACTGCCATCACGGAGGTGAACAACCTGCTGACCTTGGCCCGGGTCGTCCTGAACGCCAGCCTGCAGCGTCAGGAGTCCCGCGGCGCCCTGTACCGGAGCGATTATCCGCAGCGCGATGACGAACACTACCTGGCTCACACCATGATCGATGCCAAGGAAAACGTCTCCTGGCAGCCCGTTCATATCGTCGACATGCCTCCCAAGGGCCGCAACTACTGATGGGCTCTGATGATGGACTCTGAGCCCAATTGTTCAGACAGGCAACCGCTCGACACTTATCCAGGTCAGGCAGGGATTAGGATGGAGTCCGCGCATATCAGTGGGCATCGGGCCGTTTCCCGAACAAGGACAGGAGCAACCGTGACATCACAGTCCACGGAATCAGACGGATCCAAGGCATCCGCATCGGACCGCGATCCCCGCCCGGTGACCTTCCGAATAGCCCGGTTTACCCCACGACCTCAATCAGAGCGTCCGGCACGAACCAGCCCATTCGCCAAAAGCAATCCTTTCGCCACAACAGGCAGTCGACGGGCCCGCGGCCGCCGTTGGACGCAGGAGTACAGGATTCGTATCGCCCCACAGCGCACCGTTCTGGATGCCCTTCTGCAGATCAAGCGAGAGGTGGATCCCACACTGAACTTCCGGTACTCCTGTGGCCATGGCATGTGTGGGTCGGATGCCGTGCTCATCAACGGCCGCCCGGATCTGCTCTGCACGGCTACCATCGCCGACTGCCTGTCTGCATCCGAGACCATGCCGAACGCCTACGCCTCACCCGGTGTAATTAATGGAACTCCGCAGGTCCAACAGTCTCCAGCCTTCCGTCGCACCGGCACAGCGACACCCAAAACGGCCATACCCCCGTCGGCATCGCATCCGGATTCGGTCTCAGACTCAACGGCCTCAGACTTCTCGGCTACGGATCCTGTGGGCACAGCAGGCCCTGCAGAACTTTCAGAAGCTACAGGCCTTATAGATGCCACGCACCTTACAAAAACTTCAAACATTGCAGAATCTTCAGCAGTGGAGATCCGCCCGCTTCCCGGCTTCACCCCGCTCAGGGACCTGATAGTGGACACCGATGCCATGTTTGAGCAGATTCAACGCTTCAAGCCGTATCTGCTCCATGATGATTCCTCGGCTGATAGCAACCAAGCGGCCCAGGCAAAGGCGGCCGACACAAAGCCATCGTCGGAATACCGGCAAACCCCGGAAGAGCTGGCCCGGTATGAACTGCTCAGCACCTGCATCGCCTGCGGACTCTGCCAGGGGGCCTGCCCCATTTATGCGGGCGGTGAGGCCTTTGCCGGCCCGGCAGCCATGATCGCAGCGGCTCGATTCATCAACGATTCGCGCGACAGCCATCGCCAGGAACGACTTGAGGCCATCGACCAGGTGGACGGAATCCAGGCATGCCAGTCCATACGGGCCTGCACCCGACCCTGCCCCAGAGGGATCGACGTGGGCGAAGAGATGTGGAAGCTGGTCGAAGCCGTCAAG
The DNA here is from genome assembly GCF_052606235.1 of Bifidobacterium sp. ESL0820. NCBI lineage: Bacteria > Bacillati > Actinomycetota > Actinomycetes > Bifidobacteriales > Bifidobacteriaceae > Bifidobacterium > Bifidobacterium sp. ESL0820. The sequence goes on along the minus strand of NZ_CP199594.1, from coordinate 286,254 downwards.
GAGTAGTCAGACTCCTGCGCACACAGGTCAGCAAGAGCCGGCGACAGGCTTGTGCCCTCTAGTCGTTACCATGGTTAGCATGGACAAAACCTCGTACAACAACATCGCCAGAGGATGGGAATTCGCCGAGGCAAGCGCTCTGAACGTCGAATCCGACAAGTTGCAGACCTTGCGAGACAAGGCTTCGGAGGCCGGATTCGCCCAATGTTCCCGGTCTCAAGGTGCCTTCCTGCAGTTCCTGGCCGGCCGGAACGCTCCAGCTTCCATCATCCTGGTGGGCAACGGCTCTGTGGTCGAAGCCCTGCGCCTGATGACGGGCCTGCACGGTCATGGCCAGTTCACCGCCGTTGACTCCACAGCCCAAGGCACCTCGCTGGTCAAGAAAATTTTCGCGGGCATGGAGAAAGTCCATCCAAGCATGAGGCTGCGGGCGGTCAACGCGGCTGCCCGAACCTACTTCCCCAGGCTCAACCCCAGCGACTACGACCTTATCGTCGTTTCAGGCAATGGGGACAACTACCAGCAGGTTATGGACCAGGCTCCGCGCCTGCTCAAGGACCGGGGACAGCTGATCTTCACGGATGCCTTCGATCTGCTGGAGGAACCGGACAAGGGCGGCGTGCTCAACCCGGCCAATAGATCCGCCAAAACGACCACCTTGCGCACCATCATGGAGGCCATGAGCAAAGACAATGCCTGGGAATCCTGCCTGCTGCCCATCGGCACGGGCATGATCATGGCTACCCGCGCCCGCTGACTACTGTCCGCCTGCTTATTCAGGCACGGTGACGCAGAATGGCCTGCACAGCCTCATCGGGATCATCAGTGCGGATGACCAGATCGGGGTCCAGATCTGAGATCATGCCCCGCTGCCTCACCGTGTCCGAAATCCAGTCAAAGAGACCCTGCCAGTAGGCCCTGTCGAAGAGGACTATGGGCATGCTGGGTGCCTTATGGGTTTGGACCAGGGTCAGCACCTCGAACATCTCATCCAGGGTGCCGAACCCGCCGGGGCAGACGATGATGCCCGAGGAGTATTTCATGAACATCATCTTGCGCACGAAGAAGTAGCGGAAGGTGATGCCCAGATTCACCCAGCGGTTGAGCCCCTGCTCCATGGGCAATTCGATGCCCAGACCGACCGACTTGCCGCCGACCTCAGCAGCGCCCTTGTTGGCCGCCTCCATGATGCCAGGCCCTCCCCCGGTGATGACCGCCATGCCGGCCTTGGCCAGGTCGCCGCCCATCTTGCGTGCAGCAGCGTAGTTAGGATCATCGCGGCCGGTCCGGGCTGATCCAAAGATTGCAGCTGCCGGCCCCAGCTCCGCCAGCGCGCCGAACCCGTCGACGAACTCAGCCTGGATGCGCAACACCCGCCAGGGATCCATATGCAGCCAGTCCGTGTCACCGCCCGATGAGAGCAAACCAGCATTGGCGTCCGCCTCAGGAATCATGGGCCCGCGCATAATGACCGGACCGCTGTGGTAGGTCCTGCCCAGGTCCGGGCCTTCGTCGTCATTGTGATTGTCAACCATATCCGCCATGTATGCATTCCTTCATCGGGCCCCAATCCGAAGGACCCGCTCGATCCTGTTCCGGCTCTCATGATAGCGGCCCCCGCCGCCCGGCTGACGGCAAGATCAGATTCATATCAGGAGAAATAACCGCAGGAGCTGAGGGTAGCATGGACGAGCTAAATCAAATCAACAGAGTATGGTGTTGCAGTCCCAGACATGGACAAACAACCAAGAGAAAAACCGCGTTTGGCCCTCCAACCGTCCTATGGCTGGTGGCACGAATTACTTACAACTTGCTTGAATATTTCAACTTTCAAACATATTTAATCAATGACACTTCGGGTTCCAAACTCACTCCACATCCCATTTGAAACCACGAACCGCCAAAAATACAAGAACCGCAGTAACAGCAAGCACGATGGAAGTTGAAAGCATGGCACCCGTTTGCTGCAGAGGATTTTTTGATGCCCAGAAAATGAGATCTCCAAAGAGAGTCGACGGAATCCATCTGATAACATTCGTCAACCAATCCGGAAGGATGGCGAAGGGTATGGCCAGGCCGCTCAAAAACAACGCCAACAGCTGCACGAGAGCTCCCAAGTTGGTTGCCAACTGCGGTGACGAAAGCCAGCCACCCATTAAATACCCCAAGGCAAGGAACATGACCAGGCCCAATAAGGACACGACAAAAACTCGACCTACATCCCTAAACGGAAGCAGATTCAGCAATACCGAAGCGCCTACTATGACAAGGATCTGCAGGGTCGCCATAATGAGCCTTACCGCCAGATAGGTCATCAAATAGTCTGTTTTTCGAATCGGTGTTGTTGAAAGTACCCGAAGAGCACCTGATTGCCTGACCTCGGCCAAAGGACCTGCGGTCATGGTCAAAGCTGTACCGGTCACTGCCAGAAAGAGCGCCATGGGCATAACGAATGGGCTGAAGTCGGGAGTATCAGCCTGTCCTTTCATCATCTCGGACATGAGAAGGAACATTCCCGCCATGGCAAAAGGGAAAATTATGACAAAAATAAAGTACGAAGTGTTCCTGACTAGTTCACGAGTCTGCAGCGCCAACAAGGGACGAAGGTGCCTTTTTTCTATCATCTGGAGTCCTAACAAAAATGAGTATCATCAATTATTCAAAATCATGCCCGGTCAACTTCACGAAGGCGTCATAAAGGCTTGGTTCGTTCATACGTAATTGGGAAACCGCAGGATTGCTCGACAGCACAGCAATAACAGGATCCGTATCGTCGGCGCGTATTGAGATGGTTGTCTTATCAACGACTTCCGGTTCGCCAAAAGTTCGAAGCACGCTCACAAGGTCCGATATTCCATCTGGCGTTACTCGGCAGGATATTAACGTCCCCTTGGCATATTTCCTTATGAGCTCCTCCGGGCTGCCTTGGGCTACAGACCGACCATGATCTATCACCGCTACTTCATGGCACAGAACTCGCGCTTCATCTAGAGCATGTGTCGATAAGACAATCGTCGTACCTTCATCAGCCAGAAACCTAAGCACCTTCCAAAGGTCGTCTCGAGCCATTACATCAAGACCAGTGGAAGGTTCGTCAAGTATGGCTAATTTCGTCCGCCCGATGATGGATAAACCAACGTTCAGACGCTGTTTTTGTCCACCTGATAATTTCGCTACTTTACGGAGCAGCAATTCGTCCAAGCCCATCCATTTTGCGACTTGATCCACATCACGTGGGTGATCATAAAGACTGGCCCAAAATGACAGTATCTCCCCCACTCTTTCCTGGGGAAAGATAGTGGACTCCTGGGGTTGAATACTCACCCGCCGATGAACCCACTGCGAATCAGTCTGCGGATTCCTATCGAATACTTTGACAGTTCCGGAAGTCGGTTTTCTCAAGCCGACAGCTATTTCGAGCGTTGTTGATTTTCCAGCACCGTTAGGACCCAGCAGACCAAAGATGCCCCCTTCAGGGACCATCAGATCAAGGTGATCCAGCGCCTTAATAACCCCTGCCGGCGTTTCATACTCTTTAACCAGATTGCCAAGTTCTATAGCAGCATTCATTGGTGCCACCCTTTATGGTAGGTACAGCGGTTCGTTAAAGTTTCATTGCATTGAGCGGCCAAACCTGCCAGACACTCTTCGAAAAGAGTACCACCTATGGTGATTGAAATATATCAGTATCAGAACCGTTGGCTGTTGCGTCCAAATATTCGAGTGCAGCCTACAGCAGAGCTGTTAACGCAGCTTATTGATGAGTCAAGCGAGCCAACCGTATCGAACACTGGTTGATCTTAAGAAGCAGCAACCTACCTCTTAAGATGAGTATACTTATACGCAGGTTGCAAAATAATTTATGCCTCAGAGCAAGATTTACCTCTTTTGACGGAAGCCGCGAAGTATGCAGACAGTCTCTCAGCGGATGTTGTGCTAGGTCTACGACTTTTCATTGATTCTGAGAAAGAGAAAGAGTCAGGAAACAAAGATATAGAACTGAAAGTTTCATCCAATGGCCGAGAGATCATAAAAAGATTCGAAGGTAAAAGAATTTTTAAATCCAGTGATAGGGCTTCTAGGAAAAGGCACATTACGGAGATATTCCCAACAAAGAAGAAGAGCTATGTTTTGTACGAACGAATTTTCACCGACTGGTCGATGATTGCCGAGCACGCCACTCAACTACGCGAGGATCCAAGCAATTGGTACATAGATTTTCCAGAAGATGTTATTCGGAAGATGTCTGTATATGAATCACTCGATCAGCTGAAATCGCAGTTATCAAACAACATTGCTCAAAAGATAGGGTCAGATGTGTCTACCTATAAGAGTGTTGAGGTTTTAGATATATAGCCAAAGATCTTAAAACAATTTCCTTCGGAGTTCTTAACGACGCCATGGCAGACGGGGAGATCCCTGCGTTTCCCATGCGAATCAATGGCAGGATTCTCTATATTTTCATCTATTTGAAAATATTGTTGCGGCGTTTTCTGATTACTGGAGAGAAGACATCATTGCTTGTCTAAAATGACCGCAGAAGCCCCCGGTAGTTAAATTATTCATTGCTGTATTCGAAACGGTGGGCGCCCCTATTATTGCTCCGTTTTCAGAATGTGCATTACGCAAGCCGATAATCATGATCGGGCTGGGCATCTTTATCTTGGCAACCTTTCTCTGCTGAGCTGCCGGTACTGTGACCATGTTCTGCACATTTCGGTCACTAGCCGATTTGAGAGCGGCTATGTTCATTTCCCATGTGTGCACCTGCATCAAGGAACACTTTCTCCAAAGAGAACATAGGCAAGGTCAGGGCATAGTAATACCGGCCTTATCCTCAGCCATAGCCATCGGGTTTGCAGCAGAATCATTCATTACGAGTATCGCCGCCTGGAACTAGATCTTCTTCAGCTCGAAGATCTGCGCAGCTATCGCCTTGATACCCGTCCTCGTGTTTGCGCAACGTGACGCACAGCCGAGTTCCCCATTACGGACAATCGTTTACGACATCAAGGCCATGCCGGCCTTCTTACAACGTCTTTCGAAAGAAGTGTAGCTTCCAAGAGGTTTATACCTTTTGGGAACCTGTCTGGAGTTACCTCCTGAGATCTAGCTACTTCACGATATTCAAACCTTTTAAATAATTGCGGATTCCCACCATAGGAGCCATGAGACGAAGATTGTCCGTCGGCAAGAGGAGACCACTTGAGGCATCAAGGTAAAAGTCAACAAGTTCCGGCGTCGCAGCATCAACAATGAAGAAATCCACAGCTGACTGCAGATGGGCGGCTACCGCGGCTTTCATGGCCTGGAGTAGCAGCAGCGTGCCCTGCTTTTGATGGCGGACGACCTTCTGTGAGAGCCCCAATTGACATAGCAGGATCCCCGAATACAAACCACTTTTATTCGTCAACGTATCAGTAATCGCCTGAGTAGCTGGTTCTTGGGCTTGGTCGTCGGCCGGGTTGATATGGATATCGTGTTCGCTTACCCCGATTGTTTTCAAGACAAAGACACCCTGTATATCCCCTGTCTGCGAATCCAGACAAATATACGGGGTGCTCTTCTCTTTTTTCCAGGCACCAAATCCTTTGCGGTGGATCACATGATCAACATCCGGCAAACCACAAGAGAAGCTTTTCAATGGGTCACCCGGACGCGGATGCCGCACTTCATCCCATAGAGCTCTCTTTAGGATGCACATGTTTTGTCAGACGCTCAGCTTTGCTTTCGTGCGGGCCACCGCATCAGCGACACGTTTATCCCAGTTGATGCTGTTCATCATGTCATTGTTGACGAGCACCACATTGGGATTACTGATCCGCTCCTGCCACGGGGCGTTGATGACCGTCTGCGCAATCTGCTTGTCATCCATGACAAGATGCTGAGCATTTGGCCGATAAACCGACTTCCAGGCAGGATCTTTATGCGACATGTCACGCAACTGTGAAGCGGTATAACCCTTGTACTTGTCCCAGACCTGCTCGATGAACGACCTCATGTCCTGCGGAACTTGGTCCAAGGCATGCTCATCGAAAGGAGCCTCTGTCAAAGAACGATCCTTCCAAGCGGAAAAACGGTACCGTAAGCTCGGCACTATGGGCCCATGCCTGTAGGCCTCCAACCGTTCTCTGAACAGTCGGTGGTTGGTCGCCGCGAGATACTGGGCCTGGGCCAAATACATGAGCTTATTAAGCTTCATCTGGGTCACGTCAGTTATTGCATCGCGCTCAGCAAGCGATAGGAAAGCATCAGCTACAACATCGGTAGGAGCGTTATAGTGAAACACGGTGTCATACAAATCAACCGTCTCATCCCGTGAACTCATTTCAGCCACCATGAATCTCATCTCCTTTCCTTAGCTATAATTCTACACGGAACGTCTGATTATCTCCCAATCCCCCTTATGCTCTTAGCAGCTTGTCACATAGAACGCACAGGGAAGCATGCAACCAATAGAGGCAAGTATGTTCCTTACTTGGCATACCCCTGCAGACTTGAACAAGTGAATTGACTTAAGCAACCCAAACGCACAAGGCTATTGCGCTTCGTTTTGCTGCTGTGCCACCACAGCTGCGGTTTGAATCAAAGGTGCTTGGTGGCCAGCCGTTGGAAGAGCGTATCGTTGCCCCGACGCATTTCAAGGCAACATCCGCCTCTATTTCAGCCTTCTTGGTTTTCCGGGATCCGATGATCTGCAGCGAACAAGTGGAACTTGAAAAAGGTTGAACAGCCAGTCTTTCTGGCGTGCCGGCCGTGCTCTTATATGCATGTGACGATTCAACGCGGCGCCAAAATCTTCGTAGTCGTAACCTTAGATTCTCATACTCACATCCTCAGTACCAATCTAATCCGTCACGGCGCTGATCGTAAAAGGACGTATTTACAATGCCTCCCAGCGCGATAGGTATTCCGTCCAGGACCAGCATAGGAATGCACGATAGCTTCCCATCGCGCCTACCGCTGCGCATAGACGAAGCTGTATAGGATAGTCTTGGGCCAAACGCAGGGCGATAGTTTCTGTAATGGTTTTCAATTTACCGTAGTCGTTGATAACTGGGGGTTTCTTTGGACTAACCGACTGGTGAGTTGCCCTATTCCTCGCGAATGCGTCATAGATCAGTGGGACCGGTTCAGGCACCTTTCCGACTTTATTGGCCTGATCGGTATCTTGATAATCCCGTCCGGCCAGTTTCTGGCAAACTTTTGTGCGATGCGGTAGACGGCGTCCTCCAAGAAGAGTCGGATGGATTTCCCGGGTGGCGCGAAAACTGAGGGTTAATTCCATTTTCTGACGGTAATCAGCCTGATGCCTGAGACGTTAGCCCAGGTGGCCTGGTTTTAGTCCGCCCCAAGTTACGGGGGGGGGGGGGGGGGACTTACATAAGTAATGCGCCGAAAATGTGACCGAGTGGGTTTCAACCTCTTATCTCTGTGCAGAGGATTTTACTGCTGAAACGGACATCCCCTCATGAAGCCATAGGCAGTGAATAAAACCAAAATGTGAGATGACCTGTCCTGCAGTAAAGGTGCGATCTGCTTTTCCTATGCAAGTCAGGTCATGCCAAAGATATGAATCAGAATCCAGACGATACCTGCACCCAGAGAAAATCCAACGGCAGAAGTCACACAGAAATAGATGACCGGCCCCACAATCGGATGGGACTTGAACGCCCGGCTGTAGTATCGATTTCCGGGCATGAGCCACTTTCGTTCAAAGCGGGTTCGTTTACTGCGGTCCACTTCCTCGCCAGACAGAAAGGCCTTGATCTCCCGATAGGTCTGCACGTCATTGCGGGCTTTAATCTGCTCGATGTACGCGGCAGCTATGATACCCAAAATGCCCGTTATCAGAACCATGGTGAGCATGGCATACAGAATCACATCTGACTTATTCAACTTCATATAGAGAGCAAATCCGACGATAAGGGTCAAAAACATGAAGACTGTGAGAATTCCACAGACCAAGCCGAGTCGGCGAAGGTTTTTGGTTTCCGAATCAATGCTCTTCTCCATGATGTCGAGATCTCCTTTGATCAGCTGGTCGATGGTCACATCGAAGAGGTTGGACAGGAGGAGCAGGTTCTGCACGTCCGGGTAGGTACGGTCGTTCTCCCAGTTGGATATGGTCTGGCGGGACACAAATATCTTCCCCGCAAGATCATCCTGGGACATGCCCCGCTCCGAGCGATACCGGCGAATCTGATTGCCCAGTTCCATACCCCTGCCACCCGCTTCCCCTGATCATCGTTCGCTAACCGATGTTGGTTGATGACTATGTGCTTGCATCATCGTGACCCGCGCAAGTCCGACCCCCTCAAGCTATCAACCCAACCCCTCACCCAGCAAAAATTCCCCTGCCAAAAGTCTTTGACACCCTCATTTTCAAGGATTATCAGCATGGCTCAACCAAAATGCAGGCTGGATAAGCACCTCAGACGGGTTATCAACGCCACACCAATCACGCTCGCCTCACGTTGCCGATTGCCAAGCCCTATGTATTGTCATGCAATTAGGCCATCCAAAGATAAGAAGGTATAGCCAGTGGGACAAGACCCGGTCATACTCCCCATGATCCACGAACGGCATCGAAGGATTAAGTCAACTGATGTGCTTCACGATTGGAAATCGGCCATCCGCTCCGCGGTAAGACTCGACGGATCCGGTCCGTAGATACTCATGGGTAAGTGGCTTACATACCAAGTCATGACACCGGCATTAGGCAAAACTATAAGAGAGTTCAAAACAAACATGAATTGACCGAGGAGCAGACGGGAATCAACAGCTGCTTCGAAGTGGACAACCAGATGCTCAGCACCATGGTGTCCAGAAACTCCGACCAGGACCTGCACTGTTCTATTCACTGACACAGGCTCTTTGGGTTGATCGAGCTTCACAGCAGCACGTTTCATCGTCTGTGCCAGAGGCTCGAATGCCTCAGAATACAACGGAGTATCCTCCCTGAAAGTCGGTTAAGGAGAGAATTGCAGGATACAGATACGGTTCGGGCCGACTTGGCGTAGGCAACCGCTCCAGAAAACTAGTTGGTGGCATCTAAAGCAGCAACACTGCCCAGCTCGTGATCCCGCACCAAATATCAAGAAATGCACACGCATATCCATCCCTTATCTTTACTTATGCCCTTTGCTCTCAATGCCATCAATCAGCAGGTCATCGAGCCATAAGGCAGGGAGATCCTCTGCCTTCTCAGAACCGGGTAAATGCTTCTTAGCGTTTATCCACGATAACTAAACGCAGCTTCTGCCAGGCTTTAGCACTTTTTAAAGATGAGCGCACGACCGGAGAAGCTTGAACAAAATCTGGTTCGCTCCACCTCATCTACAGTGGCTCCGTAGGTCGAGGGATCATCACAACAACAGACTTCACCTTCTCTGTTCGACACTCGAGTGCCGCGAAATACAACCAATTCGCCGGAAGGACTATGACACCACAGACCTCTACCGATCTGAGGGACGATACGGTTCATGGAACATCATCGCTTTTGCCATCCTTGCCATCGCCACCTTCCTTGGGTGGGGACTGGTGGTGAACTCCTCAGCAAGCTGGCTCAACTGGCAGGGATACCTTCTGGGCCCCATCGGAGGCAAGGACGGAACCTGGGCGGCAGCAAACCTGGGTGTCATCATAGCCCTGGCTGCCGGATTCCTTGGAACGCTCCTGTTCCAGAAGGGCGATATCCGTCGTCAGGAGAGCATCGACTGAAACCGTAAGGGGGTGCAGAGGGATACGCTCCATACTTCACAACAGGAAAAGAAATTATCATGATCAACAATGATGAATGGCCGGTGGTGATTGACCGCCAGGAGGCATTCGCCCACAATGAGTGGTCCCGTTGGGCCTGCTCCGACGGGGCCTACTATCAGACAGACAAGAACTACACCCGTCTCGCCAAGGCATACAGCTACCGCGTCGCCTTACACCAGATACATTGCGCTGTAGCCGCCAAAGGGTGCATGGGTGGAGTACATGAACGAATGGCCGAAATTCCAAGTCCCCTCTGACGATCCCATGTATGACCTCACACCAGAGACCGCCGAGCTCGCCAAGGGGCATCCAATTGTCTTGCTCAGCACTTTCGGCAAGTGGGGACCGGAATTGCAGGCGGCAATAAAGGGATCCCAGAAGATAGCCCTGTGCGGTGTTGCAGACCGCCTTGGCTGCTGCAGACCAAGGCATCGCCGTTTGATTGGCAGCAGATGCCTGCGCCGGATCCACGCCGGAAAACCACGAGCTAGCAATCGATACGATGGCCCTGTTCACACCCCTCATCACCATCACCGACACCGATTCGCTACTGAGAGATCTTCAAACAGACTAACCTTCGGCATTCTTGATACATCTATAGGTAGGGTTCTTTCCTCGCAAGAAGGAAAGAACCCAACCGCATAAACTCATTTGCCGCTGCTCGTCTCATGCGAGCCAACCAGATACTTCGCTTCCCATTGACTTTCCCAGCAGCTCTGAGATAACTATTTTAAGCAGACTGCTCAATTATAAAGACTGTCCGACAACTTATGAGCCCAAGTATCCTTGAAACTTCCCACCTATCAACAACTCTGTTCCTCATCATTAGGCTGTGATAACTCACCACATATAGCGGAAACCCGAAGAACCGGTACCTCTTAGATAGCAAGACAGATATCTATAGCAAATCAACCTAATCTATATCCTCCTCAACAGACAGCTCACTAGGGCCGATGCCCAACTCTATTGCGCTATTCTTGTCGCATGGTCAGGAATAGCGAGCTACCCGAAATGGACCCGTTCTCACAGTTGATATCCGCATCAATCAAGGACCTGGCGACAAGAAGGCGGATGTCGAACGCCTATATAGCAAGGCAAATCAGCAAATCTCCAACCTATGTGTCGCTACGCATCAGAGGTCTTGACGCATGGGATACGCACGATCTGAATGCACTTGCGCACCTTTTCGGTTACACAAACGGCTTTAGTATTATAGACGAAGCTCGCGGACTGTCAGATTCCAACAAGGCGAACTGAACAGCAGTCTCTACTCCATATGACTTTATCCTTTGAAAAACGAGTTGCGAAAACGTATGCTCTCTTGTTTTATGGGCACTGACAGGGCAGTTGCCACGATGTAGGCGTATACATGCGATAATCTATCGTATGTCAAGGAAGCAGAAATTCCCTGGAACGAGTAGCGCCTCTAAGGTCGTTGCTGATTACATAAACCAGTTGGCAAAAGCAAGATGTGCCAAGCAAACAGACTTAGGGAGAGTCCTCGGGAGATCACAGTCCTATGTTCAAACTCGTTGTTCTGGACTGCAATCATGGTCCTTGGACGACATTGATGCGCTGGCCAAGTACTTTGGCTTCCCTAACGCCTTTGCCTTACTTGATAAAGCCAGAGGTATCCAATGAAATAATCGCGAGCCAGCCCCCACCCATACAGAAAGAATCATGTTTACCACGAACTGCAATCAAGGCTCGTCCAAAGCGCTACGGGTACGCAGAATCTTGAAAGACCTGTCTGACGATGGACTAGTGGAAAAGTGAGGCTTGAATACCCAGACTATCTACCGCATGTTTGGTGCAAAACAAGACATTACAGTTGAGCTTCTCTCCAAGATCGCACAAGCCCTGCAAGTCTCACTGGCCCGCATCATAGAAGACACGGAGAAGATAATAGAAAAGCAACAGTAACCAGAGACTGCGGCAAGTCGGAAGACTGAATTACACCTCGTTAATTTGAGTTTGCTTATCCCGCAACGACAGAACTGGGGCGCTTGAAGTCCAGGGCCCATTTTGCGAATGTCAAAACCCGGCCCGCCGAAACGAATAAGCTGCGCCTTCGGATACCGAGATCATACACACTGCCTGGTAATAATGTGCGAATCACTGTCGCTAGCTTCTTTTAATTACCTCTGCAGACTGCTTCAGGGTATACTCACATTCATGGGGAACGGTAAGCATCAATCCAACGATCGACTCACCGCATATCTCAGAGATACCATGAAAGCTAAAGGTGTCACACAAGCAGATATGGCTATTGCATCAAACCGTTCACAGTCTTATATTGCGAAGCATCTGATGGGTGCAGCCACATGGCGACTAGATGACGTGGAGGCCATTGCCCCGCTGTTCGGCTATCCGAATGTTCTTTCGTTCATGGCGGCCGCACTGTGTTGATGAGGGCATCCGCTCCGACAAGGACATCCACGTTTATCTTCACAAGTGTATTAGATCGTTCTATAGCGAGCGGTTTACACTTAACCCGGAAGAAAGATGCTTCCAGATGCGCGCCCATGGCCAGATATGTAACTGAGAGTTTTCTACTCATTGATTTCTTTATCTTTCGTCACCACCACGCAATAGTGAATGAAGGAGATACGCACAGTGTACCTGTGCCCTATGCCGTCCAGAGAACTCGCTCCCACCCATCTAATATGCCTGACAGTACTAGTAAGAAGTTGCCCAGTCCGAGCCCTGACCGAAGGCGACTGTCCTGCTCGCAGTTTGCAATCAATGCTCATAACGGTCCGCATAACCATGAGACTCGGCTCTCTGACAGACAGTTTCAAAGTCACGGAAACACATATCGATCGCCTAGTTACGCTCTCAATTCTGCAAGCACTGAGTTTCACAGCGCCACCTCACGCGATTTCAAACGCAATACAATATGTGGGCACCATGCCATACCGTAAAATTGTCAAAAATCTTTGAGCACTTCTATCCAATCGCATTTAATTAACAGCTGTCAGCAATTCAGATCTAGTCTTCAATTTCGATAGTATTGTATGGGTCATGAACTTTAATCAAGCAACAGCCAAGGCTCTTCATGCTGCCAGAGCAGTCAACGGAATTACGTATGACGAGCTAGCAAAGAAAACAGGAATGAACGTACAAGCCATCTATCGTTTGTTTGGAGCAAAAGGCGAGATAAAAGTAAGTCAGCTTGCATCGTTAGGAAAAGCTATGGGCCTCACTCCCTCTCAGATCATGGAGGACGCACAGCGCATCTTGGAGCGCAGCAAAGTTAAGAACTAGCCGGAACATCCGAGCTTCATAGAAAGTACCGACAGCGCACAGCTTCTTTCTCCGGTATTTGTATGGAGAAGACGGGATTCAGCGGCAGCAAGCTATGCAGTACTGTTGTCTGTACATTTTGTTGAAACGCCAGCTGATTGGATAAAACACTCATCCCAACCCGTCACCCTGCCAAATCGATATAGGTCATCCGCTACTCTTGCTAGGCAGACGCCAGCGATAAAGAATGACCATCTCGCTTTGCCGACAACTCAAATAAGGTATTAGTACAGACGCGCTCATTTAATCAAACTACCTTGACCCGCGACAAATTCTTTATATGAGTTACTTTGTAAATCAGCCAACTGTTTCACCCTGTAGGTGATAAATTTCTGATATGGATACTAAACCTGGCCGAACAGATAGAGCAATTTCTGAGTATGTGCGCTCTGCCATGAAGCAAAAGCGAATCACTCAAATGCAAATAACCTTCAAAATAGGTCGTAAAGCCCAATCTTACGTAAGCAACAGGCTGAACGGCAAGTATTCTTGGAACATCAGCGATTTGGATACCATTGCTCCGATGCTTGGTTTACCAAACGCCTTATCACTTATAAGCATCGCTGTCGGGTATGCAGTGTAGACAATCTCGCCATATCTTCCGGTTCTCACGATCTTTATTCGCCACGATTACCAACACTGAGGCTCGGCTAGTTTGACCTAAATGACCGGCTTCTTTCAATGCCCAAGCAGATATACTCATGTCACAGCAATGACTTCGCAAATTGTACACGATTCAACATTTTTGCCACGCGTCTTAATGCCCCAGATAACCGATGACGAGAGAAACAACCCTCTTCGTCTCTCGCGCCGCAGACCTGCCGGGGACTCCGCTAGGATTCGGCAACGCGAAACGCCACATACATTCTGAACTGCTTACTATATTTCATCTGTTTCTCACCAGTGAATTTCCTGCCTCGACGCTCTTTTAGAATCTAAAGGCTGTATAGCACCAGTGGAACAACCCCTTTCTTCATTTTTCCGACTCTATATAGCGCCCTTCCTTCTTTCTAAACCTTATAGGGATCAGAATTGGTTCAGCTAGCAGTCTAGGCAATCCAAACCCTCGCACATTCAACACCCGTTACATCTTGACGTGCAATGAACAACGTTCTCTCTCCGAGTACTTATGTCGTCTAAACCATGTTCTTAACGAGCAGTATGACTTCCGCACAAGGATCTGAACAGCAGTAAAGAATCCCACTCATCATCCAATTGCTGGGGTCACTTAGATACGAGTAGCAATGACAGTTACGGAAAACCGCAAACACAAAGAGGATAACTCTTACAGTCTAAAAGAGCTACAGTGCGTCCATGCCTAGAAGAAGATACCCATGGACTGTAGTAGATTATGCTGCGGCCCTGAACGTGGCTGAAATGATGTCAGCCAAGCAATTGACACTCTACGACATAGTAAAGATGTCAGACGGACAACTGCGTTACAGCCGCATACGAGATATAAAAAATGCGGATAAAGCTCCCGTCAGAATCAGCGAGTTCGTGCTAATCTGCGAGATTGCCGACTACTCTCCAATAAAGATGTTCGCAAAGGTCTGCCAAGATGCTCGGAGTATACGCTGCGGTTATCTGGCACCAGTATGGCCACGCCCGGATGGGGAGCTTCTGAAGCCAACGCAGGAGGAATTGACACGCCCCCCTACGCTCAAGGACCGACTCATTGTGCAACCCACTTCTGTTCAAGAAAACCTAGAGCAGAAACTTCATACCATGGAAAAGAAATAAGCTCAGAACTACTTGTCGTCTAGTTCAGTTGCTCTCTGCAGCACAGGCACACGATCTTACACATCGCCATATCTTCTGTTTCCTTAGCTCGACACACCCTGATTCAATAACGGATGGCGAAAAGCAGAGATGAGCCGTCCCAGTCGAAGTAGGCCACACCCCAAGTCCAATTATTAAGCCAATTCACAGTTGCCCGTCTCATCTCTTTCACAGATACCTACAACACAGCCTTAGATTCGATGGCCTTATAGCAACCCAATTATCTTTATCTATGCGTTTTATACGTTCTGTGTCTATGTCGACGCACCAACTCCGAAGCAAGCGAGGCATCTGCCGCCGCTGTAAACGATCCAACAGGGCACTCATGCGAATTGGTTTAGCCCGCATACTTGGATCCGACATTGGGCATGCACCTACTTTCCATACTATTCCAGCAGTGCAGCTGCGTTCTTTTGCAGATGACAATCGAGATCAGGGGGGGGGGGGGGGGGATTTCCTTCCTCGCGAAGAATGAAACAAGTCAAACAGGGTATAGATTTGACAGAAATCGGCCGGCCTGCCCTCGCGCAGGTCCATAGGTGCTGTGACAATTTCCATGAATAGGTATTGCCCTTATTACGGTCAAAGCATAAATCTCTATTGCCTTGGCAACCAAACTCGAAGACACTCTCGCCAGGGCAGACAATCATTGTCGACTAGCCGCGATTAATCTAATAGAGTTATGTAACTAGACTCTGTCTTGAATTCCCAAGAAGTGGACAACAAAATACTCCTGCCCGCGACTTCTAATTTTTGCAGTCTTATTGACCGTAATACGTTTGTCGGAGTGAACCACCGTTGTCTTCTTCACGGTGAACAGTCCGAGATTCATGTACTTCTGAGTAGGCATATTCCTCGCGCTGCTGGTTTTCTTTAAATATCCCTGATTCCGCATCCATGCAAAAAGACATGTAACATTAATGTTCACACCATCCTCTTTGAGTATCTTTAACAGATCTCCCACGATGATGTCCGTGCGCGAAGCGGCAACAGCATCAGCGAATAACATCTTTGGACGCTGAGCAACTACCTGCCGTTCAGCCTCAGCCTAAACCTTTTCCGCCTCTTGCAATGCTTTGCCCAAGTGAATCGGATAACATGGAGCTTACAAAGTACCCACAATCTCTTCAGGTACCTTGAAAGCGCCATGGCTTCGAACATACAGAAGTATCTCATGCGCTACTCAGTGCCAGAACTCTCGAGCTTTCAGTTTGTCTACCCTAAGCACAATCTCATACAACCCAGACTCGTTGACCAGGTTGACTGGCTTGTTGTAGTTCGGTCCTAACTCTGCGTTAAGGTCCACCTAGGTTGCCTCATCAGTATCCAGACATTGCACCACATGACCTGGTTTTGACAGACCAAGTACGTCGCAAATAATATGCTTGAGCACCAGCTAGGTCTCGCTAGTCTCGTGGGTTATTGTCTTTTTCTCGCTGGCCTTTGAAATCAAAGAGCTACATAATATAATCTGAAATTGTTTTCTCTTGCTGTGCCGCTCGCCATAGTTACCACTGCAGCTTTTAATTTAATTTGGGTTATGTGAGCACACATAGCTAATAGGATTTTGCTTATCATATTGCTTTGCTTGGCGACAATAATTGACTGCTCTAATGCATAAATGCTTGAAGTGTTTTCGTTAGCTTTGGTAGCCAATTGAGATCGATTAAGCTATCTAGCAAACAGTTAGGCAGCAAATATCCTGGTATGCCCGATGATTCGGGTATAACGGTGCCCGCACACTCTTGAGCCCATAGTGTTGCACGAATCCATGCAACCATCAACCGGTAAGGGCCAATAATGCACATAACCTAATTATGACTCTTATTTATGCTCAAAAGTTAGTAATGAGATCATATTTTATTTTTTTACCGTTATATGAGTCCAAACTCGTTGTCTATCAAATATTATGGGAACCATGGGAAAGCAAAGAATAGGAATGAGCGACTTTGGATTGCGAGTAAGCAAGTCCATAAGGGCCGGCATGGGCATACGCAGGATATCTGGACGGGCCCTCGGATTGCAGATAAACAGAAGCTCTTCCTATGTGCGAGCTAGGATCAATGACGAAAAGGAATGGGCAGTATCAGACATTGAACGCATTTGTAATGCCTGGGACATCACACCGGATCAACTCCTTAATCAATAATTGATTCACTCATACCCATTGCCCGAGTCAGCGTTTGATCTGTCTCATATATAAAAGCCTGAGGTTATTGCTTGCTGATCTTGCCATAGAGCAAGCCCCCACCCCCCTCAGGCGCTTAGCGGTATCCGAGGCGAACACATTACACCGTCTCGTGATTACATGATTTTCTTTAGCGGCGTACACCACTCAATAGAAGACCGGCCAGGCATCCGCAGCCATGCCCAAAGAGTACAAGTTGGTACCGTCCAAGGCTAAGTCGTATTTCAACATGATGTACATGAGTAAGCAGGGGTCTACTCACAGCCGACCAGTCAGGTAGACTTAAGATCGGTTCAAGCCCGCAGCCACACAGTATGCCATCGACAACTTTCAGGCGGACTATAACGCCAACCACCCAGACCAGGGCTAAGTCTTATCAGAAGACGATTGACATGAGTCCTGAAGCAATCCGTACACAGCTGGCCAACGAGCTCAAACAGTTCCCTGACGACGAAGTCGACAACGCCATGCAGCACCTTAATCAATAGACACCGCAGCCTGCATACAGTCCAGCTTCGTCTGGGCTTTTTTGCAAGGACTTTTGCCACACAGATGTCACACAAAATAGTGTTTCAGACGATTTTCCCGAGTAATGGAAAAGCCCCGCAGCCGTTGCGGCTGTAGGGCTTTCGTGTGGTGCGCCAGACAGGATTCGAACCTGCAACCTGCTGATCCGTAGTCAGCTGCTCTAATCCGTTGGGCTACTGGCGCATGTCATCTTGACGAGGAACTCGTTTTTGACAACTCATTTATACTACCGCAATTGTGGATTCTGTCCAGCCTGGTGTGTCGCGAAGGAAGCGGGAAACCACAGCCTTCAGGCCGACTGCAGCCAAGACAGCCAGAGCAGATATTCCACGTTGCCGTGGGCTCCGGTTATCGGCGATGGCATGGTAGCTCGGACAGCAAATCCATGCTCACGTGCACAGGCCAAGACGCGCTCCAACGCCTCGTGCCTGCGATCCTCGTCCGTCACAATGCCATGATGGCCCAGCAGACTGCGTCCGACCTCGAACTGGGGCTTGACCAGCAACAGGCAGTTGGCAGCAGGCGCCAGCAAGGCAGGGAGGACGGGAATGACATAGGTCAGCGAGATGAAGGACACATCCGAGACCACATATTCCGGACGATACGGCAGGTCTCCCGACTGGACTTCGCGTATGTTGACACCGCTCATGTCAATCACTCTAGGATCAGCGGCAATCCGACCCAACAACTGTCCATGGCCCACATCAAGGGCGATAACTCGCCTTGCGCCATGTCTGAGCAGAACGTCAGTGAAGCCGCCTGTGGAAGCCCCGATATCGATGCAGAGCCTGTCCTGCGGATCGGGCATCCCCTGCGTTGTAAAAGTCGTCAGGGCGCCCTCCAACTTCAGCGCTCCCCGGGAGGCATAGTCATCGCCCGGGTCCAGAAGGATTACATCGCCAGGCTGAACGCTCTGAGCAGGTCTTGAAGCCAGATGATCGTTGACCGAGACTCGGCCCTGCCGAATCAGCGCCTGGGCTCTGGCACGCGAATCTGTGAGTCCCTGTGCAGGCAGGATACGGTCAAGCCGGTCGCGGGTGTGGGCTACAGTCCTTCGACGACCGTCCCCAGCGCTGACGACTGTGTCCTCATCGTTCACTTGCCCTCCCGGTTCAGGTCCTGCTGGAGCCCGGTCAGCACCTTGCCGAGCAGCTCAACCTGTTGGGCATCATCCAGATCATCCAATTCCGCCAATTCAGGGAAACGTTCCAAAAGAGGTGCCATGGCCTGCTTATCCATGGGCTCTTCGGGTGCTGAGGCAGTCGTATCCTCGTCATCTGCCTGAGAGGACCGTCCAGAACGCTCAGACTCTACAGGCTGCCCGGTCTGGCCGGACTGCTCAGGTAGCCCGTAGTGATTGGATTCCTGGGATAGTCCACTCGCTCCCAGCTGTCCGGGCTTGACCTCTTCCGACATGGCCGCTATGCCCCTACGACGAAGGCGGGCAGATCCAGCGCGTCCATGTCTCCACCACGATCCTGGTACTCCCAGAGCGCACAGGCGCAGGCTCGCACAGCATCCAGATCGGACAGGGGATCGCCGCCACCCTCAAGAGCATGCAAAGTGACATGCCCGTCGTCATCCACCTTTGCGGTTTGGCCTCCGCAGTGCCAGGTCTGGTCGGCCTCCTTACTGGGCTGGGGTTGCGGCGCAGTGAGGCCACGCAGGTCTTCAGCCAGATAGGTTGGCCGCCATTTGGCCGGTGCAGTCAGAATGGCGGGTGTTCGGGCCACTCCCGTCAGGACGAGCATGGAGTCGTACCCGCCCCGGTTGGCTGCCTCGATGTCGGTGTCCAGACGATCGCCCACGGGCAGGCATCGGTCAATGTCCAAGATCTTCTGGTCGCCGGCCAAGAGCTGCCGAGCCTCATCGTACATGGCCGATTCCGGCTTCCCGGCCGAATCCTCCGGTTGCTTGCCAGTAGCCAGAATCACCGCTTGAAGCATGGCCCCGTTCCCGGGTGCCATGCCACCTTCGCGGGGCAGGGTCTGATCCTTGTTGGTAGTGAAGTAGCGTGCACCGCCTTCGATGGCAAAGGAGGCCTGGGCCAGGTCCTGCCAGCTCAGCTCGGGATACCAGGCCTGAATGACGGCCTCTGGCTTATCTGCAGCCTTGCCTACCGGCACCATTTTGTTGCGGCGGATCTGATCACGTAGATGATCGGATCCGATGACCAGCACCCTAGCGCCCTCCTGCAGGTGTCGGCGCAGCATTCGTGCGGCGACAACGGCGGAGGTGATGACCTGGCCATCGTCCAGGGTCAGACCGAACCCGCGCAGCTGATCGGCCACTACATGGGGAAACCGGGATGCATTGTTGGTGGTGTAGGCCATGCGCATGCCGAGCGTCTGAGCGCGGTCGATGCCCTCGGCAGCATGCTCGACAGGGTCAGCGCCCCGGTAGACCACCCCGTCCAGGTCCAGCAGGGCCAGACGGTAGGTCTTTGCCGGAGCGTCATCAGTTCCTTTGAGGAAGACGGTCACGATTCAGCCCTGTTTTCATCAGACGTATCGGACTCCTTGACCTGCTCATCATTGGTCTGTTCGTTTTCATGATCGAAAGTGTCTGCCTCGGATCCTGCATTCAGGACAGCCGTGTCGGTTTCGTCACTGCTCTGGTCGCTTTGAGAGCCATCGTCCGAAGTTTGCCCATCAAGGCGAGAGGGCTCTTCCCCGTATTGCTCCACAGCGTCTGACGATTTCTGCATTCCGGATTCCGGCATTTCGGATGCCGGCATTTCGGATGAACCCGCTGAGTCGGACGAACCAAGTGAATCGGCTGCGTCGGATGTATCGGTCGAATCGGATGAACCAGCCGAATCAGATGAGCCACCTGTGTCAGTTGAGTCCGCTGAATCGTTCGAACCTACTGATTCAGAAGATTCCTCAACCTTGCTGTCATCGGCACCCTGATCAGATACATCGGTGACATCAGACTCGGCGGCCTCAGTCTCAGCTTCAGCCTCATCCGAGTCATCCTCGCCGCCATCCGGGTCGATGGAGAGATCCTCCATCATGGCCGAATCCAGGTGCTCCAGGTCGTAGTCGATCAGGATCTCCTCGGACTGTCCGTCCTTCTGGCCATCCTCGTCCTCATCCTCGTCGGCATACTCCGTTTCCAGCCGATCCAGCAGGGGTTCCAGCTCAAGGGCCTCCTGGCTGCGACCAGCCTGTTCGAGGAAGTTCTGCTCGGCCTGCACGGCACGCATCCGGTAGTCGCCGCTGAGCCCACGAGCCTTGGCCAGGGCCTGAACGGTCTCGATGGCCTTGTCCCACAGGCCCAGATCGCCCAAGGCTCCGGCATAGACCAGGAACATCTCCGCCTTGGACTCGCCCTGGAGCTGGCTGCCCTCCTCAGAGGTGGCCTCCTCAATGGCCTTGCGGGGATTGCCCAGACCACGCTCGCAGTCGGCGATGAAGGGCAGATAATCGGAATAGCCGTTCATGCGGTGTGCAGTGCGGAACTCCTTCAAGGCAAGCTTGTAGTCGCCTTGACGGTAAGCCACCAGGGCCAGCGTCTCACGAGCGAGATCGATCCGCGAGGCCTGCCGGGCAGCCCACTTGGCATGAGCCAGAGCCCCCTGGGGATCGGTCTCCTCCAGCGCGTAGGCGGCCAGGATGTGCAAACCGATGTTCTCGGCATGCTCCTTGCTCAGCCCGCGCAGACGCAGACGGTCATCCTTGGAGAGCATGGACCATTCAAGGCCCTTGGGCATCTTGGGCTCGCCAGGCCGGCGATCCGTGTAGGGGTTCTGAGAGGGATAGGAGATGGTCCCGTCTGAGTTGCGGCGACCGCGGTCATAGCCATTCTGGCGGTCACGCTGATAGGTCCCGCGGCGGTCGTCATGGCGACGGTCATCGCGGCCACGCTGGCCCTGGTAGCGGTCGCCCCGATAGCCGCCTTGACGACGGTCGTCACGGGAACGGTCGCCGTAGGAGCGGTTGCCGTAGGGACGGTTCCCATGTGAACGGTCTTGACGTGGACGATCATCCCGCGAGCGGTTGTTCCATGGACGATCCCCGCCGGACCGCTCATCCTGCCGACGATCAAACCTCCGGTCGTCACCCCGACGGCGGTCTCCGTGGAAGCTCTGACCACGATCACGGTCACGGTCATGCCGCTGGTAGCCGCGACCGGAACGACGTTCGCCATACCCCGACCTACCGTGGTCGTTGTCATGATCACGATGCCCGTATCCGCCATGCCCATTGGCATGGAAATCACGACGTGGACGGTCGCCATCCTGTCGACGGCCGTGGCGATCCTGGTCGGAATCCTTGCGGAAGCCGCCGTGGCCATCCTGACGGTCATGCCTGTATCCGCGATGGTCGCGGTCGAACCGATCGTGCCCGCGCCCGCGGAAGGGCCGCTGTCCATTCCTGCCCTCGGAACGACGCTCTTCGCCGCCCTCGCCGTCATGGTTGTGGAAGTTGCCGGAGCGGTGACCTCCCGAACGATAGCCTCCTGAGCGGTATCCGCCCGAGCGCGAACCGCCCTTGTGGAAGCCCGAAGAGCGATGGCCGCCCGACCGGAAGCCTCCTGGGCGCGAACCGCCCCGGCCCCGTCCGCGATCGCCCCGGGAATAATTGTGTTCTTCTGCCATCAGTGTCCTTAATTCCTGCGTTCCTACTTGCCGGCCCGACGCTCAAGTGCGCCCAGGGCCTTCTTTCCTCTGCGAACCAGGGCGAAGCGCCCATGCAGAAAGTCCTTGTTATCCAAAACCTGATCCGGATCCTCGACCCGCTGGTTATTCAGGTAGAAACCGCCTGAGGCCACAGTCTTGCGCGCCTCGGAGACCGAACGGAAGAGCCCGGCCGCAACACCGGCCTCCACCAGACGCTGACCCTGACTGGCTGCGGGCAGAGCTCGCCCGCCTTGACCATCATCGACCTTGAGCCCGTCCAGAGCGGAATCCAGCACATCCTCGTCCAGCTCCTCCAGGGTCTTGCCGCGGCCGAAGAGGGCGCCCGAGGCATCGATGGCCCCCTGGGCGGCATGCTCGCCGTGCACATAGGAGGTCACCTGCCATGCCAGGACCTTCTGGGCCTCGCGCGCCCCCGGATCCTGGGCGGTCCTCTCCTCCAGACGCTCAATCTCGGCCTTGGGCAGGAAGGTGAAGGTCTTCAGCAGCTTGACCACCTGGTCGTCAGGCTGGTTGAACCAGAACTGGTAGAAGCGGTAGGGGCTGAACATGGTGGGATCCAGCCAGACCGCGTTGCCCTCGGACTTGCCGAACTTCTTGCCCTGGGAATCGGTGATCAACGGGCTGGTCATGACGTTGACGGAGGCATTGCGCACCTTGCGGATCAGGTCCAGGCCGCTGGTCAGGTTCCCCCACTGGTCGCTGCCGCCCAGCTGCAGACTGCATCCGTAGCGGTCGAAGAGCTCCAGGAAGTCGTTGCCCTGGAGCACCTGGTAGCTGAACTCGGTAAAGGAGATGCCCTCGTCGGAGTCCAGACGGCGGGCCACCGTGTCCTTGGCCAGCATGGTGCCCATGCGGAAGTTCTTGCCCACATCGCGCAGGAAGTCGATGGTGCTCATGGAACCGGTCCACTCATAATTATTGACAAACCGGACGGGATTCTCGCCTTCGGTATCCAGGAAGCGCCCGATCTGGCCACGCAGACGCTCGGTCCACTCGGCCACGGTCTGTTTGGGATTCAGCGTGCGCTCCCCCGACTGCCGAGGGTCGCCGATAAGCCCGGTGGCCCCGCCCACAACGGCGATGGGATGCAGACCGGCCGCCTGCAGGTGGCGCATGTTGAGCAGCTGGACCAGATTGCCCACGTGCAGTGAGGGGGCCGTGGGGTCGAATCCGCAATAATAGGTCACCGAGGGGTCGGCCAGCACCTTCCTGAGCTCGGACTCGTCCGTGCACTGGGCAATGAGACCGCGCCACTTGAGTTCGTCGAAAAGCGAGTCGAAACCCGCCTGCCTGAAATCGGTGACCTGCGACATGAGAGGCTACTCCCTATCGAATATTTGATGAATGTATGCTAAACCCTACTATTCTTGCAACAGATACCGACACGGCAGAGCCCCGGACTGCCGCAGACAAGGCCTCACAAAACCAGAATCCCCAGGGGACGAGACCAGATTAATCACTGTGAATCGACCACTGCGGATTGGCGATTGACGGCCGACTGCTTTGGCCAGGGCGGAGCGACTACCGTATCAAATTCAGGAATGCGCAGACACAGACAACTGATTGATCAGGTCTTGAGGGATGTGGTCGACCACGCAGGCGGCCATGCGCCGGTAACCTTCAACCCCCGGATGGAAGTGATCGATGCCCCAGAAGTCGGGTCGATCGGTACCGACATCGTCGCGGGTGGCATCCACGAAGGGCACCGAGGCCTCTTGACAGACCTGACGGCTGGTCTGCGTCTGGCGGGCTATCCGACGCTCAACCTCTGCCCTGAGCGCCCGGCCCAGGGCAGGATCCCGATAGAGCTGACCGGAGCTGAGGACCAGCACCTGACGGCCCTTGTTTTGGGCCAGCTCGATGCTGGCTGCCAGGTCATCCCGCCACTGCTCGTCGGTGCGGTTGGCCATGATGTCGTTGGAACCTGCACACAGAACCAGCAGATCAGGATGGTCCTGCAGAGCGGGCAGGAACCGGTAGCGCACCCTGCGGATGGTGGCCCCCAGCCGACCCTGGGTCGACCAGGATACCGGACGCCCCAGCCGGGCGGCCAGGCAGGCGGCTATATCGGGGACGAAGCCCTGGCTCTGGTCCTTCACCCCGCAGCCGACTGCCATGGAGTCGCCCACCACCAGCATGGTCAATGGCTCCAGGTCGCGGCCTTGGTCCGGAGGCGAGCACAACCCCTGGCGGGAACCGGGCGGCTCCTTGGCCAGAGTGATGTGCTGCTTGGCCCACCAAGCCTGGACCAGTGCCACCGGATTCATGATCGCCGCCGCCTTTCGCCGTTTACTCTTCCTCTTGAAGAATTGCCGTTGGGCATTCTAACGCGGCCACCGGTCCGGCGGAGACCAGAAACTTCACCTGGGAGGATGGTAGGCAGGCCCGTCAGACTGTGAGTCGGCGAAAGCCTTCAGCTCCTCCAGCGCATGTGCAGCCTGGCCCATCTGCTCCTTGACCCTCTCCGGTGCGGTGCCCCCCTGGCCCCGGCGAGCGCGCACGGCTCCCCCGGCGGTCAGGACCGAGCGGACCTGAGGAGCCCGATCGGCGGGCACCCAGTCAGCGAAGACCCTGGCGAAGTCGTCATCATCCAGGTCGGCCAGCTCGCAGCCACGACCCTCGGCCAGCTTGACGCAGGCCCCGGAGAGTTCGTGGGCATGCCGGAAGGGTACCCCTTGCCTGACCAGCCACTCGGCCAGGTCGGTGGCCAGGGCGAATCCTGTGGGGGCCTGCTCCTCCAGGCGGTCCTTGTTGAAGGTCAAGGTGGCGACCATGCCGGCAAAGGCGGGCAGCAGGACCTCCAGGGTGTCCACCTGATCGAAGACCGCCTCCTTGTCCTCCTGCAGGTCGCGCGCATAGGCCGTCGGCAGCCCCTTGAGGGTGGTCAATAGGCCTGCCAGATCCCCGACCAGTCGACCGGCCTTGCCGCGAGCCAGCTCAGCCACATCGGGATTCTTCTTCTGGGGCATGATGGAGGAACCGGTCGAGTAGCCGTCGTCCAGGCGGACGAAGGCAAACTCCTGGGTGTTCCAGATGATGATCTCTTCGGCCAGCCTGGACAGGTCCACGCCGATCATGGCGGCGACGAAGGCGAACTCGGCCACCACATCCCTGGCAGCAGTCCCGTCGATGGAGTTGGCGCAGACCCGGCTGAAGCCCAGATCCCGGGCCACCGGTAGGGGATCCAGACCCAGGGTGGTGCCGGCGAGCGCGCCAGATCCATATGGGCTGGCATCGGCACGCTGGTCCCAGTTTCTCAGGCGTTCCAGGTCACGGATCAGGGGCCAGACATGGGCCATGAGCTGGTGGGCCAGCAGGACGGGCTGGGCGTGCTGCATGTGGGTGCGGCCCGGCATGACCGTGGTCCCCGCCGCCCGGGCCTGATCCATCAGAGCCTGGGCCGTGCGCAGCAGATCCTTGGCCAGCACCCGGGCGTGGCGGCGCAGCCAGATCCGAATCAGGGTGGCAATCTGATCGTTGCGCGAGCGCCCGGCCCGCAGCTTGCCGCCCAGCTGGTCCCCCGCTATGTCGATCAGGCCGCGCTCCAGGGCCGTGGCCTCGTCCTCATCACCAGGTTCAGGGGCGAAAGCGCCGGAGTCCACCTGGTCCTGGAGCTCATCCAGGGCCTGTTCCATACTTGCCAGCTCGCCATCGTCCAGCAGTCCAGCACGGTTGAGGGCACGTGCGTGGGCCCGGGAACCGGCCAGGTCGTCGTCGGCCAGACGCCAATCGAACTGGGTGGATCGGCTGAGCTCGACCAGCGCCGGCGAGGGCCCGCTGCTGAAGCGCCCGCCCCAGAGGGCCATGGGCTTGTCGCCGCTGCTCACTGCTCTTGTCCGTCCTGTGCGATGCCGTTGCCGAAGCGCATGTCGCGTGCGGCGGCCACCTTGTCGGCCAGGCCGTAGATGGCGATGAACCCGTTGGAGGCGTTCTGGTCGAAGCTGTCGCCGGACTCGTAAGTGGCCAGGCTGTAATCGTAGAGGGAGCTGTCGGAGTGCCGGCCGGTGACCACGGCCCGTCCCCCATGCATGACCATGCGGATGCGGCCGGAGACATAGCGCTGGGTCTCCTCGATGAAGGCGTTCAGGGAGCGGACGGCAGGCGAGTACCACTGGGCGTCGTAGACCAGCTCGCCCCAGCGCTTGTCGATGTCGCGCTTGATCCGGTGCTGTTCGCGCTCCAGGCAGCAGTTCTCCAGCTCCTGGTGGGCGGTGATCAGGGCCACGGCCCCAGGTGCCTCATAGAGCTCACGGGACTTGATGCCCACCAGCCTGTCCTCAATCAGATCCACGCGTCCGATCCCCTGGGCTCCGGCCCGGCGGTTCATCTCCTCGATGGCCTCCAGAGGGGTGACGGCCCTGCCGTCGATGCGCACAGGGATGCCCTGCTCGAAGTCGATGGTCACCTCGTCCTCGACCGGCGGGAAGGCCGGATCATCGGTATAGGAGTATACGTCCTTGGTGGGCCCGTTCCAGGGATCCTCCAGGTAGCCCGTCTCGATGGCCCGTCCCCAGACGTTCTGGTCGATGGAATAGGGGCTCTCCTCGGTCTGCTCGATGGGCAGGCGGTGCTCCTTGGCGTAGGCGATCTCCACATCCCTCATCAGCCCCAGGTCACGAACCGGGCTGATGGCCTTCAGCGAGGGGTCGATGGACATGATGGAGACCTCGAAACGGACCTGATCGTTGCCCTTGCCGGTGCAGCCGTGGGCTATGGTGTCGGCACCGTACTGGTGGGCCGCCTGGACCAGATGCTTGGTGATCAGCGGTCTTGAGATGGCCGATACCAGCGGGTAGACGCCCTCGTACATGGCGTTGGCCTTGAGCGCCAGCATGCAGTAATCCCTGGCGAACTCGTCCCGGGCATCCACCACGACCGACTCGACGGCCCCGCAGTCCAGGGCCCGCTGGCGGATGGTCTGCAGACGCTCCCCGCCCTGCCCAACATCCAGGGAGACGGCCACCACATCCTTGCCGGTGCGCTCCTTGAGGTAGGGAATGGACACCGAGGTGTCCAAGCCGCCCGAGTAGGCCAGCACGATGCGATTGTTTTCGGTCATGGCGATCCTCTTTCCTTGTGATTTCACACTTGCAGATGCTGAATTCTTGTCTTCTGCGTTCATCGGGCCCTGGCTTCCTCCTGGCCGGAGACGATGGTCATGAGCCAGTCGGCCCGGGATGATGCCGCCTCATCGTTGGCAGCGATGATCAGAATCGTGTCGTCCCCGGCTATGGTGCCCAGAATCCCCTTGATGGGCTGGCGGTCCAGGGCGGAAGCCGCATACTGGGCGGCGCCGGCGGGGGTTCTGACCACGAGCAGGTTGCGGGCCCTGGCCACCGAGGTGATCAGCCCGGTCAGAATCTTGGCCAGATAGGCATCGGTCTTGTTCTCTCCCTCGACCTCAGGCCCCTCGGCGGCAGCTGCCTCCATGGCCTGCTGGTCGGTGGTGGCGGGAATCCAGTAGGCCATGCTCCCGTCTGCATACCGCAGCTTGGTGGCATGCAGGTCGTCCAGGTCACGGCTCAGGGTGGCCTGGGTCACCTCGATGCCCTGCTCTGCCAAGAGGGCCGACAGCTGCTGCTGGGAGTTGACCCGATGTCGGCTCAGGGCCTGGCGGATGGCATCCAGCCGGGCCACCTTGGTCGTCGGACGCATCAGCACACCCCCTGCAGGAGGGATTCGTCGCCCCGGGAGCGGGCCACCAGCCAGGTCATCAGGGCCTTCTGGGCGTGCAAACGGTTTTCCGCCTCGTCCCAGACCACGGACTGCGGGCCGTCAATGACCTCGGCCGTCACCTCCCGACCCCTGTAGGCAGGCAGGCAATGCTGGAAGAGAGCATCCGGGCGGGCATGGGCCATAAGTGCGGCGTTGACCTGATAGGGCTGGAAGGGATGGGAGCGAATGGCGTACTGGTCCTCCTCGCCCATGGAGACCCAGGTGTCGGTGAAGACGCAGTCGGCATCCTCCACAGCCTGAACCGGATCCGTGGTGACCAGAATGGATCCGCCGTTTTCAGCAGCCAGGGTCCGCGCCTGATCCACCAGGCTTGGATCGGGCAGGAAGCCGTGGGGGCCGGCAATCCGCACGTTCATGCCGGCCACTGCTCCGCCCAGCAAGTAGGAGTTGGCCATGTTGTTGGCTGCGTCGCCCAGGTAGGCGATGGTCATGCCGGCCAGGGCATCGACCCCGCCCCGGTGCTGGGCCAGGGTCAGGAAGTCGGCCAGAACCTGGCAGGGGTGGAAGGAGTCGGTCAGCGCGTTGATGACAGGCACGGTGGCATGGGCAGCCATGGTCTCCACCCGATCCTGGCCAAAGGTGCGCCAGACTATGGTGGACGTCATCCGCGTCAGCACCTTGGCGGTGTCCGCCACGGGCTCGCCACGGCCCAGCTGCGAGCCAGAGCTGTCGATGACCATGGGATAGCCGCCCAGCTGGGCCACGCCCACGCAGAAGCTGGTTCTGGTGCGCGTGCTGGGCTTGTCGAAGATGATGGCCACGGCCTGGGGGCCCTGATAGGGCTGGGACAAATAGGGATTTGCCCTGAATGCCATGCCCAGTCGAAGAACCTCCAACTGCTCCTCATGGTTGAGGTCGTCGTCACGCAGCATGTGCCGCAAACCGCTGTTCATCTCTGCCTCCCTATCGCTATGATCATGTACGTCATTGATGGCTGATCTCACTGATCATCCTGTTGCAAGCCCTTCCCCGAGACTGACCGGAGCCTTGGACAGGATATCCACGGCCAGGTCGATCTGGTCGGCCTGGATGATCAGGGGCGGGGCCAGACGCAGGGCATCAGGGGCCACAGCGTTAACGATCAGCCCGTGATCCAGGGCCCAGGAGGCCAGATCCCCGGCACAGGGGGCGCTCAGCTGGACCGCATCCAGCAGCCCTCTGCCTCTGACCTGGCTATAGAGGGGATTGCCGCAGTCGGTAAGGCCAGCGCGCAGCCTCTCGCCCATCTGCCGCGCCCGTTCCAGCAGGCCCTCCCGTTGGATGGTCTCCAAGGTGGTCAGTGCCAGGGCCGACCCCAGGGGATTGCCGCCGAAGGTGGATCCGTGCATGCCAGGGGTCAGCAGACCTGATGGCCCAGAGCCGAAGGTGATCATCCCGCCCATGGGGAAGCCGCCTGCCACCCCCTTGGCGAAGGTGAGCACGTCAGGGCAGGCTCCTCCGGACAGGCTCCGGTCCTGGAAGGCGAACCAGTGGCCGGTCCTGCCCATGCCGGTTTGCACCTCGTCCAAAATCATCAGGGCTCCATGCCGGCTGCAAAGCTCACGCACCTGCCGAACGTAGTCAGGATTCAGCGGCAGCACCCCGGCCTCTCCCTGGATGAGCTCCAGAATGACGGCAGCCACCGGCTCTCCTGAGGTCTCCCCCTGTGCGAAGGCCTTCTCCATAGCCTCGCCGTCTTCTGCCGGCAGAAAGCCCATGCCCGGGACCAGGGGCTGGAAGGGCTCACGAATGGCAGGTTTCCATGTCAGGCTCAAGGAGCCCATGCTGCGGCCGTGGAAACTATGGATCAGAGCCAGGATCCGGCCAGGGTGACCGCCCATGCGAGCGCCATGCAGCCGGGCAAGCTTGATGGCCGCCTCATTGGCCTCGGTCCCCGAGTTGGCGAAGAAGACGCGTGATCCCTCCGGTGCCTGAGCCAGGTCCAGCAGTCGTTCGGCCAGCTCAATCTGAGGCTGGGAGGCGAAGAAGTTGCTGATGTGAGCCATCTTTCCTGCCTGCTCAGCCAGTGCCTTGTTCCAGGCAGGATGGGCGTAACCCAGAGCATTGACCGCGATTCCGGCCATCATGTCCAGATAGCGGTTGCCGTCCAGGTCCCAGATCCAGGCGCCTCGGCCATGGTCCATGACCCTGCCCGGCCGTCCGAAGACCCGCATGTGGACGCGGTCATAGCGGTCTGCCCATTGACTGCTCTGCGGCCCCTCGGGGGTTCTCATAGGTGCATCAGCCTTCGTCATGGCTCCTCCTCATGATCATGTCCCGGCCTGGCACGACCACTGTGCCGATGCCGTTGCGGGTGAATATCTCGTTGAGCATGGAATGCGGCCGCCGCCCGTCGATGACGTGTGCCTCGCCCACCCCGGAGCGCACGGCCTGCAGGCAGGCCTCCATCTTGGGGCGCATCCCCTCATGCATGTCCTCCAACATGTCCTCAAGCCGGTCCACGCCGATGCTGGAGACCAGGGAGTCGGCCTGGGGCCAGTTGGCATACAGTCCCTCCACGTCGGTGAGAATGACCAGCTTTCGGGCCCCCAGAGCTACTGCCAGAGCGGATGCGGCCGCGTCGGCATTCACATTGAGCACCTGGGTGGGATCCTGCTCGTCAGGAGCCACAGAGGAGACGACGGGAATCCGACCGGCGTCGATCAGATCCTCGACGGCCGAGGCATCCACGCCCACGACCTCGCCCACCAGGCCCAGGTCGACTGGTCGGCCATCCGCCATGCCGGTGCGGCGGGCCGCACTGAACAGGCCGGCATCCTCCCCTGACAGGCCGACCGCCATGGGACCGTGAGCATTGATGGCACCGACCAGATCCCTGCCTACCTGTCCGGTCAGCACCATGCGAACCACCTTCATGGTTTCGGGGGTGGTCACCCGCAGACCGCCGCGGAAGACCGAGGGGATGCCCAGGGCCTGGAGCATGCGGGAGATCTGCGGGCCGCCGCCGTGCACCACCACCGGATGCATGCCCACCTGCCTCAGGAAGACCATGTCCTGAGCGAAGCACTGCCGCAGATGGTCGTCCACCATGGCATGGCCTCCGTATTTGACTACGATCCTCTGACCGGCGAACTCCTCCAGCCAAGGCAGGGCCTCGATAAGCACCTGGGCCTTGCGGGCATCGTCCAAGGCTGTTTCAGCTTCGGCATCCTGCTCGACATCCGCCATCCTCTTCCCCTTCCTTATGACCATCTTCCAATTGCTGCGGCTCTTGGCAGCGCGCCCGATCAGGTTTCCTGTCAGGTGTGGTAGTCGGCATTGATGGTCACGTATTCGTGGGTCAGATCATCCGTCCATACCGTGGCCTGGCTGTCGCCATGACCAAGGTCGATGTCGATATGGACCTCGGGAACGTGCAGGTCGACCAGCTCCGGATCCTGGCCGGGACGGCCTCCTTGGCAGACCGTGATGCCGTTGAAGCTGACATCCACATGGGCCGGATCATAGGCCGCCGTCGAAACCGGCACGGTGCCCAGCGAGGACACCACTCGGCCCCAGTTGGGGTCCTCGCCGGCCACCGCGCACTTGAGCAGCGTGGAGCCGGAGACCGCCCGTGCGCAGGCAAGGGCTGCATCCTCGTTCTCGGCACCGTCCACCTGGATGCGGATCCGATGCTTGCTGCCCTCACCGTCGGCCACAATCCGATGGGCCAGATCCGCGCAGGCCTGACCAAGCTTCTCCTGGAACTGGCCGGGGTCAGGCCGTACACCAGATGCCCCGGAGGCCATCAGCAGGACGGTGTCGTTGGTGGACATGCACCCGTCCACATCGATCCGGTTGAAGCTGAGCCGGCAAGCATCGGACAGGGCCTGGCGAGCCTGTTCCGGCTCCAGAATGGCATCGGTGGTGATTACGCAGATCATGGTGGCCAACTGCGGGGCGATCATCCCGGAACCCTTGACCATGCCGCCCAGCCGCCATCCGGAACCGTCCATAGCCACGGTCTTGGTGCAGGTGTCGGTGGTCAATATGGCCTTGGCGGCCTCTTCGCCGGCCTCCTGACTGGCCGACAACCCCTGGGCAGCCTGATCGATACCGGTCAAGATGGAGTCCAGGTGCAGCAGATGGCCGATGATCCCGGTGGAGCAGACGGCAACCCGCTCGGCGGGCAGGCCCAGTTTCTCACCTGTCCGCTCGGCCATGGCCCTGGCCTGGTCCAGGCCCTCGGGGCCCGTGCAGGCGTTGGCATTGCCGGAGTTGATGACCACGGCTCCAGCATGGCCTGCTTCCAAGATTCGGCTGGTCCAGACGACCGGAGCGGCCCGGAAACGATTGGGTGTGAAGACCCCCACAGCCGTGTCCAAGGGTCCGCTGTTGACGACCAAGGCCAGGTTGCGGCGCTGTGAGCCTCCCGGACGATGGGCGATGGCCGTGCCGGTCCGGAAGCCTGCAGGGTAGGTGATGCTCATGGTGCCACTCCTATGGTTGTCAATCCGGTCTCCTCGGGCAGGCCCAGAGCCAGATTCACGGCCTGGAGGGCCTGGCCTGCGGTGCCCCGGGTCAGGTTGTCGATGGCGGCGAAAGCGTAGAGGCGGTCGGCGCGCTGGTCCACAGCTATTTGGACCTGGGCCCGGTTGGAGCCATACACATCGGCCGTGGAGGGAAGCCTGCCCTCGGGGAGCAGATCGATAAACTGCTCGTCGGCATAGATCTCTTCCCAGACGGAACGAATATCAGCCATACCCATGCTCTGTCCACGCGCGCTCAGCTTGGCTGACACCACAGCCAGAATCCCCCTTGACATGGGGACCAGTATGGGGGTCAGCCCCAAGCGGATGGATTGTTTCCCAAGACCCCCGAGGTTGGGGTCCGCAGCTGCGGCCTTGCGCAGGTTCTGCAGAATCTCAGGGATATGCCGATGGGTGCCTCCGACCGAGTAGGGATGGGCTGAATTGATGGCCTGGGCTGCCAGCAGATCCATTCTGCCGCCCGAGCGCCCAGCGCCCGAGTAGCCGACGGCAAGGTCGGCCACCAGATCATCGGTCTGCACCAGTCCGGCGGCCAAAGCGGGTTGGAAGGCCAGAGTGACTGCCGTGACATTGCACCCAGGACCAGCGATCCGCCGGGTCTGTCCAAGCAGCTGACGCTGGCGGCCGCCACCCGGATTGAGCAGCTCAGGCATCCCGTAGGTCCACGGGCTTGAGAAAGGCCCTCCGTAGTAGTCTTGCCAGTCGCCTGGATCCTCCAGCCGGTGATCAGCCCCCAAGTCGACCATCAGCGATTGCGGATCCAACTGCTCGGCCAGGGGGCCAGAAGCCCCGTGAGGCAGGGCCAAAACCACCAGATCATGGCCGGCCAAGATCTCCGGCTTCGTATCCTGAATCTGCAGCGAGGCCAGCGACTCCGGAAGGTTGGGCGAGAACTCCCCCAACAGTCGACCAGCGGAGCCGTGACCGGTGACCGTGCATACCTGAAAGGCTGGATGGGCCGCCAATAGACGGATCATTTCCGAGCCGGCATACCCCGAAGCTCCCGCTACAGCCACCGTGTATTGCCGCATGAGTGCTCCCTTCATCGGGCACCATAATACATACTCATGCAGTAAAATGCATATTTATACAATTCGGCGTGTCGCTATGCACCTGCTTTAGCTGCGCGACACTGTCACCTATGCGAAGGGGTCATAACCGGAATCTCGGTTGCGGATGTATTCCATCTGCGTACTGGCCCTGTCCGCCGCCTCGGGCCCGCATGTGTCCTCCACAAAGGCCAGGGCCATATCGATGCCGGCCGAGATACCCGAAGAGGTGCGAAACTTTCCATCGACCACCCAGCGGGCATCCTTGATCCAATCCACGCGCTCCCCCGTGCCGACGACCCAGTCAAAGGCCAAGTCATTGGAAGTCGCACGCCGACCGTCGAGCACACCGGCGGCAGCCAAGAGAGCCGAGCCTGTGCAGACCGTCATTACCTGCGGCGACTGGGCGGCCAGGCTTGCCAACTGCCTAATCCATCGGTCGTTTCCAACCAGAGTTCGCGTGCCGGACCCGCCAGGTATCAGCAAAACTCCATTGGGATCGATCGCTTCGAGTCCTAGAGCTTCGACCCTGACGCCGCCCTCCCCGACTTTCACTCCAGGACCGTCCAAGGAGAAAAGCCGCACCCGGGCGCCATCAGTGTTGATGAAAACCTCAAAGGGGCCGAAAACATCCAAGGGTTCATACCCGTCGAATACGACAATATTGATATCCAAGCCCATCTGAATGACCCCCTGCTTAAATGTCAGGCGCTGACACCATCCCCGCCGGAGCCGCCGCCACCCGTCGAGGGCGACGGCATCATCTGCTGGTAGAAGTCGTTCAGAGAGACCCCGTTGACCAGCAGCCAGATCCAGGCCAGCGTGAAGAGCAGGTTGATGATCAGGGCAGCTATGGCCAATCCATAGCCCTTCATGTGCAATTTGCGGGTCCGATACATGGAAACGCCACCCAGCAAGGCGGGAATCACAGGCATGGGCAAAAAGAGGGCCATGAGGAAGGCGATGATGGCGCAGGGATCCCAGTGGCCGTAGACCGGATTTTGGGAGGGGTCGTTCAGATCGGGCATGCCCTGGGGAGGCCAGACCGGAGCGCCGGGACGGGCCTGAGGGCTCCCAGGGTTCCCAGGATTTCCGCCGCGACCGGGACCCGACTGCCCCGCCATGGGCATGGGCCGGTTGGCGGGGTTGCCCTGGGACGAATCGGATTCCTTGGCCTTGGGTTCGGGGTCTGGGCGACCGTAGATGTACGGATTCCATCCTGGATAACGATCGGCGCGCGCGCCGTACAAGGGCTGGTCGCCCCCATCATGATCCTGGCGGTCGGGTCCACCGGCTGTGCCCTGTTCTTGAGAATCCGTCATGTCCCTCGGTCCCGTTGATGCCCGGTCAGGCACGCAGCACGGCGCCCAGACCTGCAGTCTTGTCAACGATGGCCTGGCGCAGGGATTCGCTGTCCTCGGACGTCAAGGTACGGTCCGGGGCGCGGAAGGTGACTGCGAAGGCCAGCGATTTTGCATGCTCACCGATCTGATCGCCAGTGAAAACGTCGAACAGCTCGATGGATTCAAGACTAGACCCAGCCGCTTCTCTGATGGCGGAAGTCAGGTCGGCGGCCGAAACCGTTTCCGGCACGGTGAAGGCCAGATCCTGACGGACCGGCGGGAAGGTCGAGACCGGCTTAGCCTGCAGGGGCGTGTAGTCCAGGTGGTCCAGCACCATGTCCAGACTCAACTCGAAGGCGGCCGAGTGGGCGGGGAAGCCCAGAGCCTGATCAACCCGAGGATGCAGCTCGCCCACCATGCCGACAAGCGTGCCGTCATCCAGGACCAGCCTGGCGGTACGGCCCGGATGCCACTGGTCGGGCACCTGCTCAGCCGAGGGCTGCTCCAGCCGATAATGTGCTCCCAGCCTATCCAGGACACGCCGAGCGGATTCGACTGCATCGGTCCAGTCCACATCCCTGCTGTCCTTGAGCCAGCCGTCCTCCTGGGCACGGCCGGTCAGCAGGGCCGCCACATGCAGCCGTTGCTCTGGCAGACCCTGGTCCAGGCGGGCCAGATCCTCGTCGCTGGGCCGCACACCGCCCGGAAGGGTGGGCACCGCAGGAGCCTTGGGATCGCGACGGAAGACGTAGCCGATCTCGAAGAGACGCACATCCGTGTTGCCACGTCGCAGGTTGCGCTCCACGGTGTTGGCCAGCGGCAGCAACAGGCTCTGGCGCAGGTAGGGCCTGTCAGCGGCCATGGGGTTGGCAAGCTCCACGCTGTTGATATGGACCTCGTCAGGATCCATGCCGAAGGCCTTGAAATCATTGTCGCCGACGAACGGGTAGTCCAGAACCTCGGTCAGCCCATATTCGGCCAGGGTGTCAGCCACCCAACGGCGGCGCTGCTGGCGATCGGTCAGACCAACCGCACCTGACACCTTGGGCGATGGCACGGTGACAGGGATGCGGTCATAGCCCACCAGGCGGGCCACCTCCTCGACAAGATCACAGCCCTCGCCCAGGTCGGGCCTCCAGGTTGGCGGGGTCACCGACAGCCGGTCCTGAGG
This sequence comes from Bifidobacterium sp. ESL0820, assembly GCF_052606235.1. Taxonomy (NCBI): domain Bacteria; kingdom Bacillati; phylum Actinomycetota; class Actinomycetes; order Bifidobacteriales; family Bifidobacteriaceae; genus Bifidobacterium; species Bifidobacterium sp. ESL0820. The sequence goes on along the minus strand of NZ_CP199594.1, from coordinate 250,272 downwards.
ATCACCCTGGACCGTGCAGCCGATGTCGCGCAGAATGGCGACGATGCGCTGGGGCTCCACCTCCAGTCCGGTCAGACGTGCCACCTCGCTGACGGCAAAGTCGATGACCGGCATGGGCTTGGTCTGGTTCAAATCCAACGGAGCATCCAGGTCCTGGCCACCGGCAAGGCGATGCAACAGATCGGCGGCCATGGCTGCGGCGGCCGGTTGCATCTGCGGATCCACCCCACGCTCAAAGCGCTTGGAGGCCTCCGAGGGCAGCTTGTGGCGACGGGCGGTCCGTGCGATGGTCACCTGGTCGAAGTGGGCGGACTCGATCAGGATGTTCTTCGTCTGATCGGTCACCTCTCCATACAGGCCGCCCATAACGCCGGCCAGACCCAGGATGCGAGAACCCTCGTGCCCCTCGGGCGAGTCGGTGATGAGCAGATCTTCGGTGCTGAGCTCGCGATCCTTGCCATCAAGGGTGGTCAGGTGCTCGCCCTGCCTGGCCCTGCGGACGACGATGGGGCCGCTGAGCTTGTCCAGATCGTAGGCGTGCAGGGGCTGGCCCAGGTCCAGCATGACGTAGTTGGTGATGTCCACCGGCAGGCTGATGGAGCGCATGCCGGCCCGAACCAGCCGACGACGCATCCAGCTGGGAGTCGGCGCCTTGGGGTTGCACCCGGTCAGGGCCCGCAGGTAGTAGCGGTCGCATCCGGGCTGACCATGAATGGGATTGTCGTCCTCAACATGCACGGCCAGCGGAGCCTGATCCTCCTGCGTTGCGGAGGCTGGCACGGTCTTGTTCAGCTCAATCACCGGATCCGTGTACTCAGCGCCCGTGGAGTGGTGGTATTCGCGGGCAACCCCCCGGTAGGAGAAGGCGTAGCCACGATCCGGGGTGATGTTGATTTCAAGCACGGGCCTATTCATATGCAGGAGGCTCATGGCATCGTCACCGGGCTTGAGCTGCTCGTACTGCTCGGGGGTGAACCCGTAGTTGCGCAGCAGGATGATGCCCTGATGGTCCGAGCCCAGCCCCAGCTCACGCTCGGAGGCGCACATGCCGTCCGAGAGGTGGCCATAGGTCTTGCGCGGCTCGATGCGGAAGTCCCCAGGCAGGACGGCCCCCGGCAGGGTCACCACCACTTTCTCGCCCGCAGCCATGTTGGGGGCCCCGCAGACGATGCCCCGGGGCACCTTGCGGCCCTGGTCGTCCACAGCGTTGTACTGCTCGCCCACATCCACATGGCACCAGTTGATGGTCTTGCCGTTCTTCTGGGGCTCAGGCTCGGCATCCACCACATAGCCGACCACAATGGGGCCGGTCACCGTGGACTGGTGGATGTCCTCTTCCTCCAGACCGACCCGGACCAGGTCCTTGGCCAGCTGTTCATAGGTCAGATCCTCGGGGACCTGCACATGCTCCTTGAGCCAGTCGATATCTACCATTGGCATCTGACGGTCACTCCCCCATCTCGAACTGCTGGCTGAACCGCACATCGCCTTCGACCAGGTCGTGCATGTCGTTGATGTCGTGGCGCAGGAGCAGGGTGCGCTCCATGCCCACACCGAAGGCGAAGCCTGAGTAGCGCTGCGGATCCACGCCAGCCGACCTCAGAACATTGGGGTTGACCATGCCGCAGCCTCCCCATTCGATCCATCCAGGGCCGCCCTTCTTGTCGGGGAACCAGAGGTCCATCTCGGCGCTGGGCTCGGTGAAGGGGAAGTATGAGGGCCTCAGTCTGGTCCGGGCCTCGGGGCCAAACATGGCCACGGCGAGCTTGTCCAGGGTGCCCTTGAGGTCGGCCATGGTCAGATGCTCATCGACGGCGATGGCCTCGCACTGGTGGAAGACCGGGGTGTGGGTGGCATCCAGTTCGTCGGTGCGGAAGACCCTGCCCGTGCAGGCCACGTAGAGCGGTACGCCACGGGTTATCAGGGAACGGGCCTGGTCGGGCGAGGTATGCGTGCGCATGACCATGTTGGAGCCGACGAAGCCGGCGGCATCCCTGGCCTGGCTGCCCTTGACGTAGAAGGTGTCCTGCATCTGGCGGGCAGGATGGTCAGGGCCGAAGTTGAGCGCATCGAAGTTGTACCACTCGGCCTCCAGCTCGGGTCCCTGGGCAATGCTCCAACCCATGGAGACGAAGAAGTCCTCCACATCCTCCATGAGCTTGGACAGAGGGTGGCGGGCGCCCTGGGGACGGCGGTTGACCGGCAGGGTCATATCCACCTGTTCGGCGGCCAGGCGGCGGGACTCCTCCTCCTGGCGCAGCTGCCGCTCCTTGAGCCCGTAGGCGCGGCCGAAGTCAGCCTTGAGCTTGCCTGCCAGACGCCCGGCGGTCTTCTTCTGATCCGCTGGCAGCTTTCCGATGATCCGGCCGGATCCGGCCAGGGCGGAACCTGTCCCCGCATACTTGGCCTTGATCGCCTTGAGCTCTTCCAGATCGGAGGCTTCGCGAATCCTGCCGATGCCCTCGTTGACCTCGTCGGTCATCGCCGCGGGGTCGAATTCTTCCTGTGCCACCATGGACCTTTCCACTGTTGCCAATGCCATGTCCGGGCCGCAAATCAGCGGAAATCCCGGTCGTTGACGCTTTCACATTCTTTCAATACGACTCGACATGGCCATGGCGTAGAGCAGCACCGCCGCCGAGGTAGCCAGATTGAGCGATTCAGCCCGCCCGTATATGGGTATGCGAACGATCTGATCCATGGACTCCAGCAGCTCATTGGGCAGCCCACGTGCCTCATTGCCGAAGAGCAGGGCCATGGGTTGACCCGCCGTGTCTGTCTTGGACAAGGCACCGCTCGCCATCAAATCATTCAGGGAGCGGACCGGTTTGTCCGGCGTGCCATAGACATCGGCCGCCACCATGGCCCGGCCCTGCTGTCTACACAGGGCCAGGAAGTCCTCAGTGCCCATGGTCGCCAGGGGTATGTGAAAGGCCGAGCCAGCCGTAGAGCGAATGACCTTGGGATTGGTGGGTTCCACGCACTGGTCCACCAGGATGACCGCCCGGCAACCGGCGGCATCAGCGGTGCGCATGACGGTTCCGGCATTGCCTGGATCACGGATCTGCCAGAAGGCTGCCACCAGGTCGGGCCCCTCCCCCGTCAGGCTCCGGGGATCGTCAAGGTCCGTCGCTTGTGCCAAAAATCCATCAGTCCGCGCCTGGGCCAGGATCCCCTGCGCATTGCCGCTGATGGCACGCATGACCCGGGCCGAGACGAAGTGCCCATAGCAGTCAGGCAGCTCCCGGGCCTGCTCCATGATGGCGCCTGCGGTCTCGTTGAGCGGCCGCGGATGACCGCCCTTATCTACAGAAGAGGACTCATCCGCCTGAACATAGAGGTCAGTCAGCAGGTCGGGACGCCAGCGGACCGCCTCGCGCACGCTCTGCGGACCCTCTATCAGGAAGCGGCCATGATGCTGCCGGGCCCGCCGATTCTGCAGTTCAGCCAGACGGCGAACTCGTTGGGCACGGGGATTGTCAAGAAGGGAGTCATCAAAGGGCATGGGCACAACTCTAGCCCCGGCAGTCGAAAGCACGGCCGACGGACCTTGATGAGCCCGCGTCTGTGGGAAAGTTCACTGAAAGAAAGGCCTGCGCCCCTTGTGCTCCTCGGACAAGGGGCTAGTGTTAAAGAACCGGTCGGGTCGACCACGTCCGTTGTTGGTATGGCGCAGACCGACCATCACTCGTCTGGCTTGGCCAGAATCATTGTGAGGAGACGATATGCCCGTATACACACTTCCCGATCTGCCCTACGACTACTCGGCGCTGGAGCCGTACGTGTCCGGCAAGATCATGGAGCTGCACCATGACAAGCACCATCAGGCTTATGTGAACGGTGCCAACAAGGCCTTGGAGCAGATCCACGACGCGGCCGAGTCCGGCAACGTGGCTCAGTCCAACCTGCTGGAGAAGAACCTGGCCTTCAACCTGGCCGGACACAAGAACCACTCCATCTTCTGGAAGAACATGGCCCCGGCCATCGGCCAGGAGCCCACTGGCGAGCTCAAGGCCGCCATCGAGGACCAGTTCGGGTCCTTCCAGGGCTTCCAGACCTACTTCGAGTCCATGTGCGCCGGCATCCAGGGCTCCGGCTGGGCCGTCCTTGCCTGGGATACCCTGGGCGAGCGCCTGGTCACCCTGCAGATGTACGACCACCAGGGCAACCTGCCCGTCACCATCTTCCCGCTGGTCCTGCTGGACCTCTGGGAGCACGCCTACTACCTGGAGTACCTGAACGACCGGGCCAGCTACGTCAAGGCCTGGTGGCACATCGTCAACTGGGAGGATGCCTCCAAGCGCTTCGACGAGGTGCGCAACATCAACACCACTCTGGCCAGGTAAAAGACCAGCGCTTCCAACCACAGGCGGACCCCGGTCCTTTCCCCTCTCTGCGGGAGGCGGAAAGGACCGGGGTTCCTCTATATCCGGAGCCTGCGGAAAACCCGGGCGATCAGTTGCCGAAGAAGGCGATGGAGCCGGTCAGGGCAGCCAGGGTCAGGGAGATTGCAGGCACAGCCAGGCATATGAGCAGGAAACCGGCGTCACGTGGTCTGATCTGGGAAACCCTGGCATGGGTGCGCGGTGTGCTGCCGCCGAAACCCCTGGCCTCCATGGCCGTAGCCAAGGTCGTCGAACGCCTGATGGACAGGACCAGCAGGGCGAAGGCCTGGGGCATAAAGGCCTTGAAACGGTTCTCATCGCCCAGCCCGCGACTGCGGCGCGAGGCGGTCAGGGCCGACCAGTCATCCTTGAGAACGGTGAAGAGCCGCATGCCGGCCAGCCCGCCGTAGACGAAGCGATCAGGCAGGTGGAGCACCTGGCTGAAGGCATCGGCCAGATCGGTGGCGTCTATTCCCAGCACGGTGATGATGGCGGGAATCCCGATGGCCAGGATTCGCAGCGCGGTGGCCAGGGCCAGATCCAACGACCGCTGGGTGATGTGGATCATGCCCCACTGCCAGAAGGTGGCGCCGCCGCTCTTGCCGTAGAGGATGATCGCCAGGGCCGAGCCGGGCGCCCCCAGGAAGATGGGCCAGGTGGATCTGACCACCCGCAGGGGTGTGAAGCCTGCCGCGCCCAGCATCAGGAACTCCAGGATCAGTGCCGTCGTGGCCGAGACCGGGTCCAGGCTGATCAGCAGGGGCAGAGCCGCCAGGAAAGCCCCGATCAGACGGAAGGCCGGATTGATGGAGGCTATGTATGGCGACCGGCTGGCCGGCTTGACCGGCTCGTCCCGCTGATCCATGGGCGTGACGGTCAGTCTGGCCGCAACAGTCTTCTGACGGGCCTGCAAATCTGACTCTGATACAGGCCAGACGGCCTTCTGGGCTCCCGGAGGCGTCATCTCCACCAGACGGGCATCCAAGGCCTGGACCAGCTCCCGGTCGTGGGTGACCAGGATGATGCAGGCTCCCTGGTCGCGCAGGTCTGCAATCAGCTGGGCCATGCTGACCCAGGTGTTCCTGTCCTGACCGAAAGTAGGCTCGTCAAGAATCAGCATCTGAGGTGCGGCGGCCAGGGCCGAGGCCACGGTGAGCCGCCGCTTCTCACCGCCCGAGAGCGTGTAAGGGTTGGCATGCGCGTACTGCCTCAGCCTGAAACGGTCCAGCAGCTCCAGGGCGCGAGCCTGGGCCCGGTCCTCGCTCATGCCAGTGCGGATTGGAGCCAACTTGACCTCATCCAAGACCGTGCCCCGGGCGAACTGATGCTCGGGATTCTGAAAGACATAGGCGATGCGCGCCGCCAGCTGGGATGAGGTCCATCGAATGGGCTCGGGCTCGGCAGGCGTCTGCCCCTGGGATTCCCGGAGCAGGCGGTCCTGGGCAAGGACCGAACCGGCCACTGGCTCCAGCAGACCGGCCAGGGTCATGGCCAGCGTGGACTTGCCGGCTCCGTTGGCTCCGACCAAGGCGGTGATCTGACCGGCCCTGAATTCCAAATCGATATGCTCGGCCACTGCCTTGCCCTGACGGCCCACCGCCAGATCCTGAGCGGCCAGCAGGACGGGATGATCATCCCGGCCGGGATCGGATTGCCCGGACCTGACCCTGGACCCTCCAAGCTCAGGGAGCGAATCCCTGGCGCTCCTATAAGCTTCGGGAACCCAGATGCCCAGTGAGGCCAGGTCCAATCCCGGATCAGTGAATACCTCCTGGGGGCTGCCGTCGGCCATGATCACCGTCTTGCGATAGGTCGCAGCGCCCGATCCGCCGGTGCTGTCTTCAACCTCGCCCAGCCCAAGCACGATGACCCGGTCGATCATATCCATCCATGGACCTGCCCGGTGCTCGACCAGAATCATGGTCGAGCCTTGCCGGTCCAGAACCTTCCTGACGGCGCCGACAATCTGGTCGACGCCGACCGGATCCAGATTAGCCGTGGGCTCATCCAGCAGGAGCAGCCCAGGCTGCATGGCCAGGGCGCCGGCCAGGGCCAGACGCTGCATCTGCCCTCCGCTCAGATGCATGGTGGACCGGGTCAGCTGCAGGTCAGCCAAACCCACCTCGGCCATGGCCCTCTGCACCCGTGGCCAGATTTCCTCTCGGGGCAGCCCCATGTTCTCGGGCCCGAAGGCCACATTGTCACCAAGCCGCTGAAAGATGGCCTGGGCATCCGGATCCTGCAGGACCAGCCCCACACGCCCCCGGCTGGAGACGGCGGGATTGCCGTCAATCAGGACCTGGCCCTGGGTCACCCCGCCTTCGTCATCCTCGACCTGATCCTGACCGCTCTGCGGGGCATGATCGCCCAGAAGCCCGGCCACACCCTCGAGGATGGTCGATTTGCCGATGCCGGAGGCTCCCAGCAGCAGCACCCGCTGACCTGCAGGAATGCTCAGGGAGAGGTCCCTGACGGCGAAGTGGTTCCGATAGGCATGCCGATAACCCCAACCGCGCAGCTCCAAGGCTGCGGGTCGGTAGGGGTTGTCCTGGATGCTCCGGTCCACGCCCAGACCTCTACTTCCCAGCCGTACGAATATCGCGGCCGGAGGCGAAACGGTCCAGAGCCCCGGTGGCGGCAATGGCCTTGTAGAGGTACCAGACCAGCACTCCAGCGATCAGAGCGCCCGAGATCAGGGTGGCTATCAGATAGATCACCCCATAGGGGCCGGTCAGGTTGATGGCCTGCAGGTGCGTGCAGAAGGAGTACAGCCAGCAGCCGAAACCAGCGGCAGCGCCTGACAGTGCAACCGTGGACATGTTCCAACGCCGGTAACGCAGCAGCATGAAGACCAGTTCGGCCATGAAGCCCTGAAGCAGACCAATCAGAATGGTCTCCACAGGCACCCATTGGCTGCCCAGCAGCGACTCCAGGATGGCTGCGACCAGCTCGGCATAGACGGCCGCCCCCGGCTTGCGCACGATGACCGATGCCAAGGGCCCGGCAAACAGGTAAAGACCGTTGAGAATGCCCCCCAGACCGGGCACGACCCCGTCCAGGAATGACCAGGGAATGGTGGTCACCATGGCGACCACCCAGTAGATGACTGCGGAGGCCACCCCGATGACCGAGGCTACGGCGATATCCACCACCCTCCACCGTCGGGAGGGGGTCCTGACCTGGGAGGGAGTCCGCTCGGACTCCGGCTCCGATCCGGAAGCAGTGTTGTTGATGAAATGACCATCGGTCATGATCTTGTGCCTTTCCTCGGGGCGCTCCCTATGAGCGCCATCCCGTTCAGGCACGGGTCCAGTGACATCCGTGCGCCGGCATTACCCGGTAAACGTTCGTCCGGTTGAGGCTGAGCCTCCTCTCAGCCGCACGCCCATAGGCATACGGCCCCCGTGTCACTTGCCATCTTAGAACATACGATGGTCAAGGGAATCCAGCAGCAGGGCCTCAGTGATGATGTTGTCGACCAGCCCCTGCAGGGAGATGGACTCGTTCGGGCTGTGGGCGTTGGACTGGGGATCCTCTGGGCCGGTCACCAGGACCTGGGCCTCAGGGAAGAGCCGCTTGAGTTCGGGGATGAAGGGGATGGATCCGCCCTCGCCCTTGTTGACCGGGTCCCGACCGAAGGCCTGCCGCATGGCCTCCTCGGCTTGCCGGACCACCGGGCTGCCGGCATCCATGGCCCATCCCATGCCCATGTCGCCGGGCGTGACCTCCACCCTGGCCCCCTGAGGAGCATGGGCGATCAAAAAATCAGCCAGAGCCTGCGCGGCCTGCTCAGGCCGTTGGGTGGGCGCTGTCCGCAGCGAAATGCGGAAGCGGGTCTTGTCGGCCAGCACGTTGAAGGAGCCCTCCACCGGGTGGGCATCGAAGCCGATCACCGCCGCTGCAGGCTTGGTCCAGAGCCGGGAGGCCAGGGAGTCGGTTCCGGCCAGCCGATATGAGTCCACCACGCCGGCATCCGCACGCAGCTGGGCCTGGTCCAGGTCACGCTGCAGGCCGCCTATGGGCTGTCCGCCCTCCAGGCCGGGCACCGCCAGCTGACCCTGGTCGTCATACATGGAGGCGATCAGCATGGCAGCCAGGGTGTTGGCATCCAGGATGGGCCCGCCGAACTGCCCGGAGTGAACCGGGTGCTCAAGGACTGTGACCGTGACATCCAGGTCCGCATTCCCTCGCAGGGAGGTGGTCAGGCTGGGGGTGTCCGCCGACCAGTTGCCCGAGTCGGCCACGATGATCAGATCCGAGGCGAAATCGTCCCGATGAGCCTGGAGGAAGGGGATGAAGCTGCGCGAGCCCATCTCCTCCTCGCCCTCGATGAAGACCTTGACGTTGACGCGCAGGTCCTTGCCCAGGGCGTGCAGGGCACCCGAGTGGATGGCGATGCCGCCGCCGTCGTCGGCCGATCCGCGTCCGTAGAGCCGTCCCTCCTTTTCCACGCCGGCAAAGGGGTCAGTGGACCACTGGGAGGGATCGGGCACCGGCTGCACATCGTGATGAGCGTAGAGCAGGACGGTCGGGGCCTTGTCATCCACCTGCCGGGATCCGATCACCTCGAAGGCGCCCGGGGTCCCATCAGGATTGGTCGCCTGGACCACCCGGGCATCCACACCCACCTGCCGCAGTTGTCCGGCCACATAGTCGGCCGATCGCCGCATGTGATCCCCGGTGATCCCTTTGGCCGAAACCGAAGCCAGGGCGATCTTGTCCTTGAGCAGATCGACGATCCGGCTCCTATCGTCCTGCACACGTGTGCGGATCGTCTCCAGGCCCAGCTCCGCCATCGTTACCTCCTGTGATTGCTTGCGAATCAATGCTTGCGAGTCTAGGCGTCACCGTAACCTGTTCGCATGACATGGAACCCCTTCTCACGCAAGGATCGACGGGACAAAGAGGCGGAGGCGGACCAGACGGCCTCCACTGAAGAAGCACGAGGCAAGGGACGCCCCACACCCAAGCGCAAGCAGGCTGAGGCCCGGAACCTGCGCCCGCTGGTCCCCAAGGACCGCAAGGCCTCACGCAAGGCCGCCAAGGCCCGGATCCGGGCCCGTGAGGATGCCCAGTACGAGGCCATGAGGACCGGCGACCTCGACCACATGCCCAAGTCGGAGCGCCTGCCCTGGAGGATTTACATCCGCAACTATGTGGATGCCCGCTTCAATCTGCTGGAATGGATATTCCCGGCCATCATCCTTATGTTCGTCGCCACCCTGATGGGCATGTTCGTGGGTCCGCAGCATTATGCCACTTTCACCATGGTGGTGACCGTCCTGCTGTATGGCTACCTGATCGTGGCCCTGGTCGACACCTGGCTGATGTGGCGTAAGCTCAAGCGCCTGCTGATCGACAAGTTCGGCGAGCGCTCGGTGGCCAAAGGTTCACGTTCGGCCTCCTACGCCTGGCAACGTGCCATGATGGTCCGGCGCTGGCGGGTTCCCAAGCCCAATCAGAGCAAGCGCGGGCACTGGCCCGACTGACAGCGAACCGTCCTGACATACCGAACGATGGACTGGTAGCGCCGCCCGGTGCCCTTTGGGTTCCGGGCGGTTTTTGTACTTACTCCACATTGTGCGAATGCTCTTCATTCTCCCAGCCGGTACGGCTAGCATGGATTCTTATGCAGCAATCGATCAACCAACCCGGCACAGAGTCTCTTGACCCATGGGATGCCGACAGCCGCCAGTACGACACCATCATCATCGGATCGGGCCCAGGCGGCTATGCCACGGCCCTGCGCACGGCAGAGCTGGGCGGACGGGTGGCCCTGGTCGAGCAGGACCCTGTGGTCGGCGGCGTCTGCCTGAACCGCGGATGCATCCCTACCAAGGCCCTGCTGACAGCCACACAGGTTCTCGAACAGGCTGACCTTGGAGCCGCCATGGGCATCAATATCGGCTCGGCCAGCATCGACTACCAGAAGCTCCAGGATTATCAGGACCGTATGGTGGACGCCATGACCGGCGGCCTGGCAAGCCTGCTCAAGCAGCGTGGCATCACCGTGGTGCACGGCCACGGCACCATCGTTGGCGACGGCCTGGTGGAGGTGACCGCTGCTGACGGCAATCGAACCCGGCTGACCACCTGCGATACCATCCTGGCCACCGGGTCTCATGCCAGGGCCCTGGAGGAACTCCCCTTCGATGATCTGGTCATCGACACCGACCGGGCGCTGACCCTCAAGCCCTTCCCCCGCCGGGCGCTGATTATCGGTTCAGGTGCGGTGGCCCTGGAATTCGCCACTATTTGGAACCAAGCCGGCTGCCAGGTGACCCTGATGGTCAGGCATGACCGGGTGCTCTCCCACTGGGGTCGGCGGACCGGCCAGATCATGACCCGGGAACTGAAACGTCAGGGAATTCAGATCATTACCCATGCCCGCTGCTCGGGCGGACACCGTCTGCCCGCAGATAGAGGCATGCAGGTCGACTACCAGCCGGCCGACGACAAGGGCCAGGCGGGAGCGCTCGAGACCGATCTGGTTCTGGTGGCCATCGGCAGGGACCCCAATACCAACCCCCAGCATATGAAGGAGCTGGGCATCGACCTGGACGAACAGGGCCAGGTCCTGACCGACTCCCAAGGGCGCACCAGCCGCGACCGGGTCTGGGCCCTGGGCGACATCACCCCGGGTCACCATCTGGCCCACAGGGCCTTCCAGCAGGGCATCACCCTGGCCGATGCCGCCTCTGGTCTGGATCCTGAACCTGTCAACGAGGCCACCATACCCCGCGTGGTCTTCTCCTCCCCCCAGGCCGCAGCAGTGGGCTTCAGCCGCCAGGAGGCCGAGGATGATCCATCGCTGAACCAGGTCAAGGAGACCATCTACCCCATGATGGCCAACTCGCGCATGCGCATGAGCGGCCTGCAGGGCACCCTCAGCCTGATCACCGCCTGCCAAGCCACCGATCTGGAGAAGCAGATAGTCGTCGGTCTGGAGATGGTCTCCCCCCAGGCCTCCGAGAATATCGCCGAGGCCCAGCAGCTGGTGGGCAACCAGATCCCCCTGCACCGGGCGGCCGGGCTCATCCATCCCCACCCCACCTTCTCGGAAGCCATTGGAGAGGCCCTGCTCAAGGCTGACGGCAGACCCCTGAACATGCAGTAGGCATGCGGTAGACTGGTCAACCAGTGAACGTTTCCGAGTGAGGATGGCATGGCTACAGAGGACACCAAGGGCAAAAAAACAAAAAAGAAGAACAGCACGATCAGTCAGATCGTCAAGATCTACCAATTCACTTACGCAGAGGACAAGGCTCTTCCCTGGCTGCTGGCCGCGGCCATCCTGGTGCCCACACTGATAGCCGTGGTGATCTGCCTGCTGGCTCACTTTGGCTGGCTGTCCTGGATCCTGACCGTGCTTCTGGGCATCATGGTCGGCCTGCTTCTGGCCACCATGACCCTGACCAGGCGCTCCGACAAGGTCGGCTACGCCAAGATGGAGGGTCGTCCAGGCGCTGCCGCCGCCGTGCTGAGCAGCATCTCCAAGGCGGGCTTCTCCTTCCCCCAGGAACCTGTATGGATTGATGCCAAGACCAAGGACGCCGTCTGGAGGGGCACCGGCCGAACCGGGGTCTACCTGATAGCCGAGGGCGACTACAACCGCGTCAACAAGGCCATGAACCGCGAAGAGGAGAAGATCCGCCGCATCACCCGCGGGTCGGCCATCCCCATCTACCGGATCAGCGTGGGCCACGGACCCGACCAGGTTCCGCTCAACAAGCTCCAGCGCACCGTGATCAAGAAGAAGGTCAAGCTGACCGCCACCGAGCTGGAGACCCTGAACGACCGGCTGGTCACCCTGCAAAAGCGGCAGAGCGCCCTGGGAATGCCCAAGGGCATCGATCCGACCAAGATACATGTCAGCCGCAAGGCCATGCGCGGGCGCTGATGTTTTCAAGGTCCCGGCGTCTCCCTGAGGGAGGCGCCGGGACCTTCGCATGAAACACCCCCGTAACCTCAGCGGCGCATTGCTGAAAAAACCGGTCCCCTAGACTGGGTGACCGTTACGGTTTCCACGAAAGGAGCAGTTCAGTGAGAGAACTGAAGTCAAAGGCCGATTGCGAAGCTCTGATCAACCAGGAGGGCGTGGAATATGTCTCAGTCAGGTTCACGGACCTGATCGGGGTTCAGCAGCACTTCACCGTGCCCGCCAGCGAATTCCTCAAGGACGCCTTCACGGACGGCATGGCCTTCGACGGCTCCTCCGTCCAAGGCTTCCAAGCCATCAACGAATCGGATATGAAGCTGATTCCCGATCCAGAGACTGCCTACCTGGATCCCTTCCGCCGTCATCGCACGCTGAATGTGGCCTTCTCCATTGTTGACCCGGTGACCGACGAGCCCTACTCGCGCGACCCCCGGCAGATTGCCGCCAAGGCGGAGGCCTACCTGCGCTCCACCGGCATCGCCGACACGGCCTCCTTCGCCCCCGAGGCCGAGTTCTTCATCTTCGACAAGGTCCGCTTCGAGAACAGCATGCAGCGCTCCTTCTACGAGGTCGACTCCATCGAGGCTCCTTGGAACTCGGGCGTCGACGTTGAGGAGGACGGCTCCGACAACATCGGCTTCAAGAACCGGGTCAAGAAGGGCTACTTCCCTGTGCCACCCATCGACCACTACCAGGATCTGCGCGACGACATGGTGGCCAACCTGCAGAAGGTGGGCCTGATTCTGGAGCGCTCCCATCACGAGGTGGGCGGCGCCGGCCAGCAGGAGATCAACTATCGCTTCAACACCCTGCTGCATGCAGGCGACGACCTGATGAAGTACAAGTACGTGGTCCACGAGACCGCCGCCCTGGCCGGCAAGGCTGCCACCTTCATGCCCAAGCCCATCGCCGGGGACAACGGGACCGGCATGCACTGCCATCAGTCCCTCTGGAAGGATGGCAAGCCCCTCTTCTACGACGAGAACGGCTACGGCGGACTCTCCGACATCGCCCGCTGGTATGTGGGCGGCCTGATCGAACATGCCTCGTCCGTCCTGGCCTTCACCAACCCCTCCACCAACTCCTACAAGCGGCTGGTGCCCGGCTACGAGGCCCCGGTCAACCTGGTCTACTCGGCCAGGAACCGTTCGGCGGCCATCCGTATCCCCCTGGCCGGCACCTCGCCTGCCGCCAAGCGGATCGAGTTCCGCGCCCCCGACCCCTCCTGCAACCCCTTCCTGGCCTTCTCGGCCCAGCTGATGGCAGGACTGGACGGCATCCTCAACCACACCGAGCCTCCGGCCCCCATCGACAAGGACCTCTATGAGCTGCCCCCGGAGGAGCACGCCCAGATCAAGCAGGTGCCCGGCTCCCTGGAGGAGGCTTTGAACGCCTTGGAGGAGGACCACGACTTCCTGAGCGAGGGCGACGTCTTCACCGATGACCTGATCCAGACCTGGCTGGATTTGAAGCACGGCGAGCTGGACCAGACCCGTCTGGCCCCCACCCCCCTGGAGTACGAGCTCTACTTCCACATCTGAGTTCACTTGACGGCTGACGCTGGCTGACCGGCCAGGTCACATGTGGCCCGATCCTTCCTGCTGAAGGGTCGGGCCTTTTTGCATCCCGCCTATAGACGGCAACACGCCAGCCCCGGCATCCCGGCAGGCGGTCAGGCCAGAATGAGGAGAGGCATGAAAACGGATCCGATGGAGGTGGAAACCGATGCGCTGGCTGCGTGAGTTCATGGAGTTGCCCGTATATCTGCGAGCCATGCTCATCGTGGACCTCATGTGCAACTTCGGCATCGGTCTGGTTATGCCCATCGAGCTGCTCTTCGCCACCCACTCCTTGGGCGCCACCATGAGCGAGGCCGCCCTCCTGGTGACCATCAGCTCCGTGGGGTCCCTGATCTCCAACCCCATCATCGGCTGGGTCTCGGATCGTCGCTCCTCCTGGCTGGCCATGCACACGGCCATGATCTTCTCGGTCATCGGCCCCCTGATTTTCACCATGGCCCACGACTACCGGGCAGCAGTCGCGGGTGCCTTCGTCTCGGGCCTGGGGATGGGCATGCAGACCTCCTGGGCCAGCATCCTGACACAGATCTCCACCAGAGAGCAGCATCGGATTGTCTACGGCATCAACCAGGCCGAGCTCAACCTGGGCATCGGCCTTGGGGCGGCTGTAGGCGGACTGCTGGCCGCAGGCGGTCAGGACTTCCTCTACCGCATTGGCTTCGGCGGCAGGGCCCTAGGATTCGCCCTGCTCAGCCTGTCCCTGCTGGTCATCGAACGACACTGGCAGCTGCGCCGGCTGACGGCTGAGCTCAAGGCCCAGGCAGAGCGAGAGGTCGTCCAGGAATCCGCAGGGGCAACCCATGCCCTAAAGGCCAGCCAGGCAGAGGGCGCAGAAAGCATGACCGTCAACGGCACCTTCGGCGGACGCACCAGCTCCCTGACCAGGGTGCTGGCCTCAATGGCCCTGCTGACCATGGGAACCTTCTTCATGGACCTGTTCGGCTACTCCCAGTTCGACGCCGGCCTGGTCACCACCCTGATCTCCGATCCGCACATTCCCCGCTGGTCCCTGTCAGTGGTGGACGTGGTCAACACCTTCTCGGTGGTCATCATGAACATCGTGCTGCTGCCCCGGCTCAAGGACGCCAACCATGTGCGCCTGCTGCGCACCGTGCCGGTCTTCTGGGCTGCGGCCTGGGTGATCATCGTCCTGGGCCTGCGCCTGGATTCCACCCCCGGCGCCCTGAGCGTGGCCTCCCTGGGCATCACCATCTTCGGGCTGGGCGAGGTCATGATGGGCATCTCCCAGCCGGTTGTAGCCGCCGAACTGGCCGGGCCATCCTTCAGCGGACGCATGTTCGGCCTGCTCAATACGGCCGCCTCCCTGGGCTACATCGTGGGACCCATGTTCGCCTCCTACATCCTGGCCGGACATGAGGTCATTCCCTTCCTGGCCATGTGCGCCATCGGCTTGGTCGTGCTGGCAGTTCCCTGGTTCCTGGCCATCCCTTCGCGGCAAATCACCAGTCAAAAGAGCCCGGCCGCCGTCTAGCCTCAGGTAAGGCACGGCACCGGACTAATAACCTTGTTTTAGAGTCAGTCCTCACCGGCGGCCCGACGAGCATCGCCAGGCTCCGAACCTTCCATCAGGGTCTTGGCCAGATCCACGAATCGCTCGGTCAGCGGCGAATCATCCAGGGAGCCATCTGACCTCAAGACAGCCGGACGGCCGGACTCCCCCGACTCGCGCAGGTCGGTCTGCAGGGGCAGCTGCTCCAGCAGGGGCACCTGATACCCCAGGTCACGGGTCAGCTGGTCGGCCACCCGCTGGCCGCCGCCCTGACCGAAGATGCGCAGCCGCTCACCATTGTGCTCATACCAGGACATGTTTTCGATCACACCCTGGACCTTGGTGGGCAGTTGGAGGGCCACCAGCCCTGAACGCACGGCCACCTGCGAGGCCGAGGGCTGGGGGGTGGTGACCACAATCAGCCGGCTGTTGGGCAGGGCCTGAGCCACTGACAGGGCCATGTCCCCGGTGCCAGGAGCCAGATCCAGCAGCAGCACATCGGGATCCCCCCACCAGACATCAGAGAGGAACTGTTCCAGCGAGCGCTGCAGACGGGGACCCCTCCAGAGGATGGCCCGGTCCGACCCGGCGAACATGCCGATGGAGATCAGCTTGACCCCCCAGGCGGTCACCGGCATCAGCATGCCGTGCAAGTTGGTGGGCCGGCTGTGCACGCCGAAGAGCCCAGGCAGGGAGAATCCGTAGATGTCCGCGTCAATGGCGGCCGTGTCATAGCCCAGGGCAGCCAGCGTGGCCGCCAGGTTGACCGTCACCGAGGATTTGCCCACGCCCCCCTTGCCCGAGGCGATGGCGAAGATGCGGGTGCCTACGCCAGGCTTGGAGAAAGGGTTGCTGCGCCGGGCGGCCTTGAGGTCGGCCACCAGGTTGTCCAGTTTCTCCCGGCTCATGGAGGAGACATCGATATGCGGACGCAGCCGGGCTCGCGGGTAGGAGGTCACGGTCCCGTTGATCTGGTTGGTGATGGTGGTCGACAGCGGGCATCCCTTGATGGTCAGCTCCACCCGCACGGTCACCTCGTAGTCGGCCTGGGCATCCCTGGCTGGCTCGACAATGATGTCAGTGATCATGCCCAGATCGGTGATGGATCGACCCAGTTCTGGATCGATGACCCGGCTGAGCCGCTCATAGACCTCCCCCTTGATTCTTCGAGGCAGCTCCTCCAGATTCCGGGTCCCTTCCTTGCGATGCTCTACTTGTTCCATGCCGTCACCATATCGCGCCCAGCCATCGGCTGCTAGGGCGCGGCTGGTCGGATATTGCGAATGTCACAATCAGCCTTGGGCCGGGCTTGGGTCGCCGGTGTCAAGCAGACGGTGGAAAGCCGCCTCGTCCAGGATGGGCAGGCCCAGGCTCTCAGCCTTGTCGGCCTTGGAGCCCGGGTTGGCACCGACCACCACATAGGTGGTCTTCTTGCTGACGGACCCAGAAGCCTTGCCGCCGCGCTCCACGATGGCCTCCTTGGCAGAGTCCCTGGAGAAGTCCTCCAGACTGCCGGTGACCACCACGGTCATGCCTTTCAGGGTCTGCGGCTTGGTGCTGCGTTCGACGTGAGCGCCCACCCCTGCGGCCTGCCAGGCATCCAGGATGCGACCGCGCCAGTCGCCGGGCTGTCGGGCGCCCTGGAACCAGTCGTGGATGGAGTGCGCAATCTCGGGGCCCACCCCGTCCAGCTCGGACAAGTCCTCCACGCTGGCCTCCTCCACGGCCTTGAGCGAGGGGAATCGGGTGGCGATGGCCCGGGCCGAGGTCGGTCCCAGGTGCCGGATGGACAGGGCCACCAGGACCCTCCACAGATCGGCATGCTTGGCCTTGTCGATCTCTTCAAGCATCTGCAGGGTGTTCCTGGAGGGTTGGGCGTCGGCACTGTCCAGTGCGGCCTCCTGGACCTGGGTCTCATGACTGTTCATGGCCCGCTCGCCTTGTCCAGCCTGGGCGCCCTTGGGCAGATTATAGAAGGCCGGCACCCGGTACCAGAGGCCGCTGCCGCCAGTCCTGCGCTTGGTTGCGGCACGCCCCTGCCGGCCTTCGACCTCCACCTGCTCCATCAGGGGAACCTCACGCCAGACATAGACCTGACGCAGATCCTCCACCTTCAGGTCGAAGAGGCCTGCCTCGCTGGTCAGGACCGGATCCTGACGTGGCGGAAGCTTCAGGTCCGGGTCCGGCTGGTAGGGGGCTGCCTGGCCGCCCTGGTCGACCAGGACCTCACGCAGGCCGGGGGCGTAGACCTCAACGGAATCAGGCCGGTTCTCATCGGGGTTGGTCAGGGCTATGGCGCTCTGCTCCCCCAGATGCTCGATGTCCAGGGCCTTTCGCGAGGCCATATGGATGATCCGCTCGGTCAGCTGGGCCGGGCAGGACTCCACGTTGGGGCAGCGGATGTCCACATCGCCCTCCTTGGCCGGAGCCAGACGGGCGCCACAGCTGGGGCAGGTCTCGGGCATGACGAAGGGTCTCAGCTCCTTCTCGCGCCCCTTCCTGGCCTCGACGACCGGTCCGACCAGCTCGGGGATCACATCGCCCGCCTTGCGGACCACGACCGTGTCCCCGATCAGAATGCCCTTGCGCTTGACCTCAGAGGCGTTGTGGAGGGTGGTCCTGGAGACCGTGGACCCGGCCACGGTGACCGGGGTGAGCACAGCCACCGGGGTGATTCGCCCGGTCCGGCCCACCTGGACAGTGATGTCCAGAAGCCGGGTATTGACCTCCTCCGGCGGATACTTGTATGCCACGGCCCAGCGGGGGGCGCGTGAGGTGGCACCCAGCCTGCGTTGAAGATCCCGGTCCTGAAGCTTGACGACGATGCCGTCCAGGGCATGCTCGATGTCATTGCGGTGCTGGCCGTAATAGTCGATCATGTCCAGGATCTGGTCGAAGGAGGTGACGACCCGGTTGTGGGGAGAGACCGGAATCCCCCACTGCTTGTAGAGGTCGTAGGCCTGGGACTGGTCGATGACCTCGTCGTGGGTCCCCTTGGGATGGGCCGGGCCCCACCTCAGGGAGCCCAGGCCATGGGCGTAGAAGCTCAGACGACGGCTGGCTGTAATGCGCGGGTCCTTCTGCCGAAGAGACCCGGCGGCGGCGTTGCGAGGGTTGGCAAAGGGCGCCTTGCCCTCCTTCTCCTGCTGCTCATTGAGAGCGTTGAAATCGTCGAACCGCATGAAGACCTCGCCGCGGACCTCCACGAACTCAGGGATGTCGCGGGCCGGACCGGACAGGTTCTGCGGAATGCTTGGGATGGTCCGGACGTTCAGGGTGATATCCTCTCCGGTCACCCCGTCCCCCCTGGTCAGCCCCTGCTCCAGGACCCCGTTGCGGTAGAGAAGGTTGAGGGCCAGGCCGTCGATCTTGACCTCGCTGGTCATGGGCAGAGCCTTGTCCTCTGGCCAGTCAAGCTCGCTGCGAAGCCCCTCATACCACTGGCGCAGCTCGGCGACGCTGAAGACATCATCCAGGCTGAGCATCTGGGAGGGGTGGCGGACCGAGGCGAAGTCGTTGGAGAAGGTCCCTCCGACCCGGTGCGTCGGCGACTGGGGGGTATCCAGGCTGGGAAAGCGGGACTCCAGCTCCTGCAGGCAACGCATCCTGGCATCGTAGGCCGCGTCGGAGGAGACCGGAGCATCGTCTATGTAGTAGGCGACCTGGTCGGACTCCACCCAGGCGGCCAGCCTGGACCAGAGACGCTGGGCCTGTTGGGCTCCCAGGGAGTCAAGATCCAGCTCCCCGAGCCGCATGGCATCGGCATCGTCGGGCTGAAGGGAGGCTATCCATCGGTCAGTGCCCGGCCTGGGCCTGGACTGGGCATTGCCATCCTCATCACTGGTTTGCTGAATATCTTCCTGAGCTGTTTTGTCATGCATTGAGCGACCTCATGAACTGTGCCTGTACCACATCAACACCTTCATTATCGTCGTCGTTCATCCTGGCGGCCGCCATTGACAGGGTTCGGGCCGGGACGAAGAGCCCGCCGTCCACACAGATGCGCGCGGCCTGGCGCACTATCGAAGCCACCTCGGTGTGAGGCCAGACCGGCAGGCCATGTTCAGCCAGCACCTGGCGGGCCTGTCTGTGGTTTTCGGGCAGGACCACGCACTGGGAGCGGGCCCTGGCCTGCAGCTCGGCCAGCTCGCTCTTGAGGGCTGGTATCCGGTCAGGACTGATGTGCTCGCTCATCAGATAGGCCGCTGCAGCCACGTCGAACTCGTCGCGCATCCATGAGGCATAGGCCAGACGGTAGTAGGCGAAGGAGGCATCGTCCCGGTCCAGAGCCACCCTCAGAGCATTGAGTGTGGCAGCCCGGGCCGAATCCCAGTCCTCCCGGTTGGCCAGCATGACTGCCAGCTTCAGGTGGGAGAGCGGGTAGGCGGGCGCATAGGCCACCATGGCGTTCAGGTGTTTGAGGGCCGCCTGGTCCTCCTTGAGCTGGGCCAGCAGATCGGCTATCTCCAGGTGGGCATAGAAGAGGTTGTCAGGAATGAGCAGGGTCCGCTCCCCCGGTGTGGCGAAGAGGCGGTTATAGACCACCCGCTCGGCGTAGGAGTTGAAGTAGCGGGGCACCTGGCCCTCGGCCGCAAAGACGGCATCCATATGGGCGATGGCATCCTGCTCAACCTGTATGCCCTGGGCTGCGCCGCCGGAGAAGAGCAGATCGCGGGCTTTGACGCGCTCCTTGTCCAACTGGGATGACAGGGAGAAGTCGAAGTCGGGAACAGGGGTGCCGTCGATCATGGCGCTGGCAACCTGAGGCGCCAGCTGCTCCAGCTCCGGGTCGCCGATGCTTTCGATGATGCCCGTGGCCGCCTGGGCCTTGGCTGCCGAAGTCATGGCCCGGTCAGAAGCCAGCTGATGGAAGCCGCCTACAGCCCTCTGCAGCAGGTCGGCCCGCTGGATGGACAGATCCACAGCCTGATGCGCGCCCAGTGCCTTGGCAGACTTGTCGGCAAAGGCCACCTCGGAGAACTCGGGCTCCTCCTGGCTGCCATGGGGGCTGAAGTGATCATCGCGCATGTCGAAGACAGCCTCAGTGGGCTTGAGCCCGCCCTGGGAATCCACCTGCATGGCCGCGTCGAAGAAGCGGTAGACGGCACGTGGATCCTTCAGACCCTGTGAACGGATGCGGGAGAGGAAGAGTTCCCTGCTGAAGACCACCGAAACCAAGGTGCGTATGGTCGGATTGCTCTGCAGAGCGCTGAGCGGGTTCTGCGATGCGTCGTCGTCGCTCTGATCTGCGGAGGCATCATCATTGGAGACATCCTCCTTCGATGCATCCCCATTGGCTGACGACGGCGCTGCAAAGGCTGCAGAGTCAAGGTCCACGCCCTGCATGAGATCCTTGAACTCACGATCCACGGATTCCTTTTCGCCCTGATCCTCGGCCTTGTCTTCCTCTTCGTCCTGTTGTTGCTCAGGAGCCATCCGGGAGGCGATAGGTTTGGCGGGATCGCCGTGTACGTCGCCATCCTTGGGATCAGCCTTGGACCCAGTGGGGGCCACCTCACCCGAACGCATGCGTTCAAAGGCCTCCAAAGCCTGTCCCATCATGGTCCTGATGGCCGAGTTCTGCTGGTCGACAGCCTCTTCCAGACCGATGGAGTCGATCTGCAGGCTGACCTCGCGCACAGCTGGATCCGCTCCGAAGGCCAGGGCGGCCATCATCAGCCCGACGCGCAAATTGTAGTCAGCGCTCATGGCGGAACGTTCGCCCTCGTCCAGGTCCCGCCAGGCCCGTGACTTGTCCTCGTAGCGGCTGGAGGGCATCATGGTGCGCCCTGCCGCGGTGAAGGCCAAGGCTACCTGTCCCTGGGCAAGATTGGACCTGAACTCCACATCAAAACGGAAGGGCAATCGAAGGGATCGCATGAGCATGGCCATCGTCTGCCGGTAGACCCACTCGGATCGCACCGGCTCCTGGCCCTGGCCGTCCGCTCGCACGGGCAGCGCCCGGGGAGCCTGTTGACGGACCATGACAGCGGTGGCTGCAGCCTTGTCGACCATGGCATTGATAGCAGTCCGCCCGTCATCCTCCAGGGGATCGAAGCGAATCGGATAGTCTCCCGGGCGTAGCAGGGCGACAATGGCAGGATCGTCCAAGAGGGCCTGGTCCAGCCGGGTAGCCTGGACGCGGTTGATCGAGTCCTCGGTGGGCAGCGTCCCCAGGCGAGCATTGCGCTCCAGCCAGGCGCTGACTGCGGCAAACCTGTTCAGATTGCCTTCGATGCGCAGGGCCGCCAAGGCGGCAGTGAACTCCAGTCCGTTATCCCAGCTCAGGAAGTAGGCACCGGAGTAGGAGGAAGCATACAGATGCAGGGGCTCCGCCCCGTGAACGGCCTCCAAACCCGAGACGGGCGACAGGGCCCCGGCCTCACGCATCAGGTCGGCGAACAGATCCTCCAGCCCGGAGACCCGCTGCCCATGGGAGCGTGCCTGGATCATGTCGCCCACGCTGCGTCGGATGGCTCCCATCGGTGCCTCCCGGTTGAGCCGGTAGAAGATGTTGCCCGAGCCGAACCCAGTGAAGGTCCCCTGGATGCGCGGCAGCAGGTAGGCGGCGAAGAAGGCGATGGCCACAGCATCCCGATACTCCAGGTCCAGACGCATCTCCGGAGGCAGCAGGGGACGCAGCTGCTCCAGGCAATAGCGGCCATTGGACCGCAGCCAGGAGGCCAACCAGCGCAGGTGGCCGGCATCGTCACGACCTACTACAGCACCTTGCAGGGCGCGGACCGGCCCCGAACCCTGTTCTGGATCAAGGCCCAGCCGACGACCGTCGGCCAAGGTCACCTCCTCCTCCCGACCCAGCAAGAAGGCAGGCTCCATATTCTGCAGATCCATCCGGCTTTGCTCGCCAATGAAAACCCGGCCATGGTCGTCAGCCAGAGCGATCTGGGCAAAGTGACGGCGATCGGTGAAGATCCCCAATGCGAAGCCCCGGCCAGGGGCATCGGACCACTGGACCCAGCCCAGCGTCAGCCCCTCGGGCACGCCCTGCAGGCGGGGAAAAAGCCGGCGCTTGACAGCAATACCTAAAATACGGCTGTGAGAGGCCAGGAATTCGCGCATCTGCCGATCATCCGGATGGCCTCCCGTCCGGTTGATCAGATCGACCATGTCGGCCACCGAAGAATCCAGGGGACGATCCCCACGACCCCCTGTGGTCGGCCGAGAGGAGCCCACCAATCCCTCCAGTGCGGAAAGAATGGAACGGCCCAGGCCGGACAGATCCCCGAACCCCCGGGACTTCTTCGCGTTCTTGGACATACCTTCGATTGTCCCAATCCAGCGCGACATGTCGCCGTTAGAATAAAACCGTGATGACTCTGCCAGCCCTGCGACGACCCACCCCGGCCAGGGGCACGACCATTCGGCTGCTGGCAGCGCTTGTTGTTGTGCTCATCCTCGAACTGGGAGTGTTCAATCTGGCCCATTGGCAGTCCCTGATAGGCTCCAGGTCAAACTCTCCGGCACAGACTACGGGCGATGCCCACTCCCCACCAGGCCGGCTGGGACCAGGGCTGTCCCCTCTGCCGGGCGGGGGACTGAAAGTCACCGATCCGGCTGGCGCCTGGGTGGATGTCCCTGTCGCCGATGGACAGGCATCCTTTGTTCAGGCCCATCTGGCAGAGGATATCGAGGGTTCATTCCTGTCGCAGATCCATGTACGTCTGGACCTGCGCCTGGCCGGCGATGGGGGCTGGACCCAGGGCACCCGAGGGCTGATCTGCCCCGGTCAGGCCCGCAGCCACTATCTGCGCATCCGTGGAAAACCCAGCGGCGCCCGGATCCAGTCCATGCGCCTGTGGATACAGGAACCCACCGGATCCCGGCTGGCACTGACCGGTATGACCCCGGCCAAGGTGGTCCCCCTGGACCTCAGCTTGGCGCGGATACTGATGCTGGCCTGTCTGGCGGCGCTGATCCTGGGCTACCTGCCCGGCTCGATCCTCTGGCGGACCCGGCTGGATACGGGCTCAGCGAGCCAGCGCCTGGTCCTGGCCCTGATCCTGGCCCCGCTGGCAGCCTGGTCCTGCTGGAACATCCAGCATGATCTGTCCACCTTCACTCCCATGGCCTACCACCAGCCGCATGCCTACGTCTACGACTTCAACCAGTACGATCACGTAGCCCAGGCCCTTCTTCATGGACGCCCCTGGCTGGATCTGGGCCAGGCGCCAGGTCTGGCCAAGGCAGCCAACCCCTTTGACATAGCCACCCGCAACGCACTGCTGGCCCAGGACCAGCAACCCATATATTGGGACTACGTCTACCGGAGCGGCCACTGGTACTCCTACTTCGGCGTCCTGCCGGTGCTGCTGCTCTTCCTGCCCTACCGAGCGATTACCGGCCTGGTGCATCCAGGCGGCTATGCCCTGCCCACCAGTTCGGCTGCAGCCCTGCTGGTTGCGGCGGCCACCATCATGACGGCTCTGGCCACCATCCGCCTGCTGGCCCGCTGGTACCCCCGGGTCAACTTGGCCGTGGTCGGCATGGCCCTTATGACCATGCTGGGAGGATCCGGCATGGTCTACCTCTGGTGCCGCCGGAACTTCTATACGATTCCCTTCGATGCCTCCTTGCTGGCGGTCATGACCGGACTTTGGCTCTGGATGGGGGCCAGACGGGTCAGGCAACAGACTGCGGACGCTGGTGAACATCCGAGTCATCGGTCAACACGTATGTGGACCATAGAAGACGGGGATAACCCCTGGCATCTGTCCCCAACCCGGCTTTTTTTGGGATCGCTGTCAGTGACTGCCACCCTGGGTTGCCGACCCACCTTCCTGGCCGCCGGTCTGTTGGCGCTACCCCTGTTTGCCCGGGAAATAAAGGCAGTATTCAGTACCTTGTTCACGCGTGGCAGCCATCCTGACGGCCTGTCCCGGGGGCGGGCGCTGTCCCTGCTGACCTGCGGTCTCTTGCCGGTCCTCCTGGTGGCCGCCCCCCTGCTCTGGTACAACCATTGGCGGTTCGGATCCCTGCTGGACTTCGGCAACCGTTATCAAATGACCGTCCTGGACCTGACCAACTATCATCCCGGCACCCAGGGCCTGCTTCAGATCTTCGGCTACTATTTGCTGCAGCCGTTGACCAGTCTGCCCGTCTTCCCCTACCTGCAATTCTCCCCGGCTCCCATGCGGATCTGGCACTTCACCGAACCTGGCCTGGGCGGGCTCCTGGTCACCTCCCCGGTACTATTGCTGGCCATTGCCCTAATCGCCCTGCCCCGAGTGCGAAACTATCTGCAGCGCCGGGGATGGATGCCCGCCTTGATCCTGGCCCTGGCCCTGGCGGTCCTGGTCATGGCCGCGGACTCCTATATTGGCGGATTCTCAGTGCGCTATACCATCGATTTCGCTTGGCTGATCTGCCTGGCCGCCGTGGTGGTCATAGCCGCTGCATTCTCAATATACGAAGACGGCCGCTCCACTGCGGGAGCGGCCGTCATGAGCCTGCTGACACTGGCCTGCCTGGCTGGTCTGATCCTGACATTTGTCAACGCCATGGTCCTGCTGGAGCACTTCGACTCCAGCCAGGCCATGAACGTGGCTGTCTGGTTCCTAGGACCCTGAGCCCAGCCGACCTCGGTGTCAGGAGTCCAGACCCTGTTGCTTGAGGGCCTGGTTATACCGGTCGACCATGTCAGCCACGATGCCATTGCCATCGCCGCCCGACAGGGTGATGACCGAGGCCAGAGGCATGGTGTCGAAAAGCTGGGCCGTATTGGGATCGTCGGGCAGCGGTATGCCATCCTGCTCGACACGGTCACGCAGGATGGGCCCGCCGATCGAATTCTCACGCCACTCGGCCATGGTCGATTCGGCATTCAACGGAATGAACCTGCCGTCGCCGTCCACCTGCAGGTCCTGCTCCGCAACAAGATCGCGGCTGGAGGTACCCACCTGGATACGGTAGGTGCCCGCCTCCACATGCCAGGTATCCATGGCTGTGGACCAGTAGGCGAAGTCGCGTTCAGTCAGGTCCATGCTCACTCGGCGGGACTGCCCGGCCTTCAGGAAGACCTTGGCGAAGGCCTTGAGCTCATGGCTGGGCCGGTTCACCCGGCTGGCGCAGGGGGCCACATAGACCTGCACGGTCTGAGCGCCGTCCACCTGCGAGGTGTTGGTCACCGTCACCTCCACCCGAGCCGAGTTGGCTCCGGTCTTGGTCACCGCAACCTGATCCAGGTCAAAGTCTGCATAGGACAGCCCGAACCCGAAGGGGAAGGCCACCGGACGCTGGAAGGTGTCGTAGTAGCGGTAGCCCACGTAGACGCCCTCGCCATAGCGGGAGTGACCCTCCTCGCCGGGGAAGGAGGTGATGGTGGGGTTGTCCTCCAGCCGGACCGGAATGGTTTCAGGCAGATGTCCCGAGGGATTGGCGGCGCCGGTCAGCACATCCACCACGGCGCGTCCTCCCTCCTGGCCCAGCAGCCAGGTCTCCAGCAGACCCTTGGTCTTGTCCATCCAGTCGGCAACTGTCACCACGGCTCCATTGGAGAGGACGGCGACCACCCGGTCGTTGACCTCGGAGACAGCCTTGAGCAGAGCCACCTGCTTGTCAGGAAGATCCATGCTGGTGCGGTCGAAGCCCTCGGACTCAGCGTAATCAGGCAATCCCAGGAAGAGCACCACGGCATCGGCTCCGCGCGCGACCTCAAGCGCCTGCTGGGTCAGAGCAGGATCCTGCTCCTTGTCGTCAAACGTGAACCCGGGCGCGAAGTCCACATTCATGCCTGCCTCTTTGAAGCCATCCAGCGCCGAAGAGACCTCGGTGGGTGTGATGTGCGAGGAACCACCGCCCTGGTAGCGCGGAGTCCGGGCGAATTCGCCGATGACAGCGACCTTCTTCTTCGGATCAAGCGGCAGGATCCGATCCTCGTTGCGCAGCAGCACGATGGACTCCTGGGCCGCGCGACGGGCCACGTTGTTGTGCTCCTGGACGTCGTAGCGATACCCCTGCTGGGACATGGCCGGACGGGCCTTGTCGATCAGGTCAAGGATCCCCTGGGCCATCCGGTCCAGCTGTTCCTTGTCCAAATTGCCAGCCTGCACGGCCTGGACCACCTGGTCGTCGGTGCGGGAGGGCGGCATCTCCAGATTGAGCCCGGCCTGCAGGGCATCGACCCTGTTGTGGACAGCGCCCCAGTCCGACATGACCATGCCCTGATAGCCCCACTCGCCGCGCAGAACCTCCGTCAACAGCCAGCGGTTCTCCGAGCTGAAGACCCCGTTGATCTTGTTGTAGGCGCACATGATGGTCCAGGGCTTGGCCTTCCTGACCACGTATTCGAAGGCCGGCAGGTAGATCTCGCGCAGGGTGCGCGCGTCCACGTCAGAGCTGACCCTGAGCCGGTCGGTCTCCTGGTTGTTGGCTGCAAAATGCTTCAGAGAGGTTCCGACTCCCTTGGACTGGACCCCTTCGACCATGCCTGCGGCCTGGTGGCCTGCCAGGACCGGGTCCTCCGAGTAAAACTCGAAGTTGCGGCCGCCCAGCGGGCTGCGCTTGATGTTGATGCCGGGGCCCAGAATCACGGCCACCCTCTCCTGGATGCACTCTTCGCCCATGGCCTGGCCCACCTGGTAGGTCAGATCAGGATCCCAGGAGGAGGCCAGTCCGGCGGTCGGAGGGAAGCAGGTGGCCGGGACCGAGCCGTAGACGTCGGAGCCTGTGGCCTTGCGCAGGCCATAAGGGCCGTCGGTGATCATATAGCCTTCATAGCCCTTGTCGGGAAGTCCCTGCAGGTGCCAGGAGTCGGATCCCGAGGTCAGCGAGGCCTCCTCTTGCAGATCCAGATCCTCGGCTTTGGTATGCGATTTTTCCGTCATGTCTGTGTCCTTTCGGATTCGATTGCCCGGGCCGCTGCTCATCACAGGTCCGGATTACAGGTTTTCAGACTCACTTGACCTTACGGATCATCATGATAAAGAAGGTCCCCGCCAGCAGGCAGACGATGGCGACGGGGAAGATCATCCTATAGCCGCCAAAGATGCCGATAACCAGAGTGGTGCATCCGGGGGCGATCACCTGGCCTATTGTATTGGCCAGGTTGAGGATGCCCAGGTCCTTGCCAGCCTCCTTGGCATTCGGCAGCACATCGACATTCAGCGCCTGATCCACTGACATGTAGCAGCCGTTGCCGATTCCAGCCAGGGCGGCATAAATGTACATGCCGGTTGCGGTCGGCATCAGGAAGGGGAAAACCATCCCGAGAGCAATGATCAGACAGCTGATGGCCACGATCACTTTCCGCTTCTGCAGGAAGTCCGAAAGAGGGCCTGAGACCACAGCGGCCAGGATGGTGGTGATTACCGAGAGCAGAGCCATGATCTTGAGTGTGGATGCAGCCTGGTCATCACTCAAGCGGCAGTACTTCTGCAGAATGTAGAGTTGGTAGCCCTGGATCATGTAACAGCCGACGATGAAAGTGAACCTGCCCAGAAGCGCCATGTAGAAGTCACGGCTGTTCTTGGTGGGCGGTATGAAGGACCGGCCAACGTCAGCCCAAGTCCGTTCCACGACTGTGTTTGCAGCTGACTTCTCGCGCGGCCAGATCAACACGGTGAGGATTCCGGAGAAGAGGAAGATGATCATGCCGACTATCAGGCCCGTGCGGATGTTGGCTATGAACGAGCTGCCGATGATATTTCCCAGTTGCTGACCGACCACCTGGCTGGCACCATACAGAGCCGAATAGGTTCCCCTGGTCGATTCGGGAATCCTGTCTGAGAGGACCGCCACAGCCGGGGCTATCAGGCAGTTGATGCCCACCTGGACGATGCACCAGCCAAAGATGATCATGAAAAGGGTATGCGACTGTATGATCATCAGAAAACCGAGGGCGCCTATGATACCGCCCAGCACGATCCAGGGGGTGCGCTTGCCGACGCGGAACCTGGACATATCAGAGAGAGCGCCGAAAACAACGTTGGCCACCAGGGCGAATACGCAACCAATCGAATTCATCGTCCCTAGGGCCGCTTCGGCGCTGACCCCGTGCAGAGTATTGAAGATCTGAGGCAGAAGAACCCCCGAACCCATGGAAAAGGGCGCGGCCCAGAGCAGGGATACCAGGGCGAACCCAATGGCGAAACGGACCTTCTCCTTGCTGTTGAGCTTTCTGCCGGTATCCGGAGCCAGGCTCGCATCCATGCCCTGGCCTGCGACAGCGCCTCCGGTCTCATCCGCAGAGGCCATGGCGTTGATGCCCTCCCCTACTCGATCACCGACCCCCTCAGCCAGGTCTCCCCTTCGATCATTATTTTTGTTCCCCATCATCAATGCTCCTTCGTGTGCAACCTTGCAATCAGTGGCTCATCATCGAGCCCCACCAACCTCCCCCTTCCATGACGGGTGATCATTCCGAATTCATTATCGGAGCAAACAGGCAAGAGGAGGGTTTTCTTCACAGCATTTTTTCGATAGCTGAGACGACTGAATCTACATTTCGGCGGAATTCCAAGGTTTCCGGAAGGAGCGACAGGGCCAGGTATCCGTTGCCTGGCATGTCGAAAAAGTATCCGGGCTGGCCAGTCAACCCGTAGGACCCAATCAGGCGGAGAATCAATTCCTCCTCGTCGATGACCTGGGGAAAGCGCAGCAGAACGTTCCAGCCTCCCTCGGGCCTGAGCAGGGAGACGCTGGACTGTTTTTGGCCCAATATCCGTCTAAGGCTTTCAAGATTGCCCCTGACGCGCTCCCCCACTCGGCTGGTCTGACTGGGAATATTTGCCAGCATGGCTTCCATATCCCTGGTGATCAAAAGACTCATGGGCAGGTAATCATCGGCTATCAGGTCAAGATGGCGCTTGGCCTGGGCAACCTGGTCGGCTGGCCCGGAAACCTGGATCCAGCCCACCTTGGCATGGGGAGCTGCCAGGCTCTTCGAGAACCCGTCCAGGGCGAAGGTCAGCACCTGCTGCTCACCGGCCAACCGGGCACGACCCGGCAGGGGATCCAGCGGGTAGTCGAAGAAGACCTCGTCCGCAATGACGGCCACCCCATGCTGCTGACAGAGTTCCAGCAGCGACTGGCGTTCTTCCGGATGAATATAGGAACCGGTGGGGTTGTTGGGGTTGATAAGGACCAGGGCACGGATATGGTCGCCATCCGGTCCCTCCAGGGCCTGTCTGACCGTGGCCAAGTCAAGGACCCAGGACCCGTCATAGGACAGGCGGTATGGGATTGTTCGAACGCACTCCAGACCGGCGATGGATTCGATCAGGGGATATCCGGGCCTGGGCTCCAGAATGGCGTCACCCGGGTCGCAGAGGAGCTTCATCAGCCAGGAATAAGCCTCGGATGTCGATGAGAGCAGGTAGAGGTCATCAGGACTGACCACTCTACCGCCCTCGCTCTGGCCCAATCCCCGGCGCGCGGTCAGAAACTCAGCCAGGGCCTGGCGGGCCTTACGAGGCCCCCTGGGTTCAGCCTCATAGACTTGCGGCAGGAATGCCGGGGCCAGCCCGAAGCGGGTGGGATTGGAGTCGTTCAGCCTGCCCAGCTTGAGACCATGAGCTCGGGCTTCTGACTCGGCAAGAGCAATGCGATTGGGGCGGTCAGACCCTGTACGGTGAGAAAAATGCACGGTTTCTCAGCTCCTCATCCGATCCAGCAATGGCCAGAACGCCCCAAACAGGTTGGTCGCATGAAAAGCCCTGCTTCACCCCAGGTGCTTTTGCCGAAGGTCAGCCAGATAGGCGGCACCCACAATGCCAGCCTGATTGCGTAGCTTGGCAGCCACGATGGGGGTCTTGATGTCGATGTGGGGCAGGAACTTCTCGCTCATCCGACTGACACCGCCGCCGACGACGAAGAAATCGGGATTGAAGTAGTGCTCGAGCAGTCGATAGTACTTGGTCAGACGGTTGGCCCACTTCTTGTAGCTCAGCTTCTTGCGGTCACGCACCGATGAGGCTGCGTACTTCTCTGCGTCCTTGCCGTCCAGCGTCAGGTGGCCCAGCTCGCTGTTGGGAATCAGCACGCCGTTATAAATCAGCGCCGTGCCGATTCCGGTGCCCAGTGTGGTGGCGATGACCAGACCCTTCTGGCCCTTGGCAGCCCCGTACTGCACCTCGGCGAGACCGGCCGCATCCGCGTCGTTGACAACGCTGACGGGCCTGCCGCAGGCCTTGGAAAGAACCTCTTGGACATTGGTACCCACCCAGGCCTGGTCCAAGTTGGCCATGAAATCCAGCGGCTTGTCAGGCTTGACAGGGGCCGGGAAGGCGATGCCCACAGGCACGTCCGAGGAAACTTCGAAGCGGTCCAAAAGCTCCTTGACGACAACCCCCACAGCCTCCGGCGTGGAGTGCTCGGGAGTGAGAATTTTCTTGCGAGGCTCTGCAAAATCCCCGATCGTCAGGTCAACAGGGGCAGCCTTGATGCCGGATCCACCAATATCCACTCCGAAAGCCTGCGCTGTTTCAATCATTGCTGCTCCTTAGCTGATCAAAGATGAGAGTCCGAACCGGCACGGTAGCGATTGTACCCCAAGGCATGCCTCTGCAGCCCTGGGAGCGGCATAAGCCAACCCAGGGCAGTCTCGCTGGCCGTGTGCTGCAGACTGCGGGAAGAAGGATTGGGTGGGATAATTGAAGTTATGAACGAACATACACAGCTCATCGACGCAGTCAACGTGCGCATCACCACCAGAGAATACGACCCCAAGCCCATCGATCCCGACCTGGCCAGGCAGCTGGGCAGCACCCTGAACGCTCTGAACACGTTGAGCGGTCTGGACATGCAGCTGGTCCTGGGCAAGCCCGATGCCTTCGCGGCCGACAACGCTTCCGGCCACTTGGCCAATGCGGCCAACTACCTGGCCCTGGTCGGGCCCAAGGATGATCAGGAGAGCCTGGAGAAAGCAGGCTTTTACGGCGAGCGCATGGTCCTTGCCGCCACCCTGTACGGACTAGGGACAGGATGGGTGTCGGGCAGCTGGGACCGTCAAGCAGCCGAACGCCACTGCCGGATCACCCCCAGCCAGTCGCTTTATCTGGTAGTCACCATCGGCTACCCAGCCGATCAGGTCGGCTACGGCAACCAGGACTTCGACAAGCTTTGCCAACGTCAGAGCGAGCATCGAACCTCCAAGAGCTATGAGGAGCTGACCTCAGCCATGAGCGCGCAGGACCGCCGGGATGCTCCGGAGTGGTTCAAAGCCGGCGTGGCTGCCGCCGCCAAAGCGCCTTCGGCCATGAACGGACAGCCGGTGGTTTTCGCCTGGGACAAGGACACAGGCGATGCGATCGCCACTCTGGATCCCTCGGTCGCCTACGGATCCGCAGTCGATCTGGGCATAGCCAAAATGAACTTCCAGATTGGCGCCGGCGGCGGCACATGGACCTGGGGAGACGGAGGCCGTTTCATCAGGTCCTGATCGGGGTTGTATCCCAGTGCTCCGGCAAGGGGACCGTGTAGGGTGATGAACTATGAACAATGGAGCATCATCATCTCAGCCCACCACCGAACCAAGCACTGAAGCTGGTTCGACAACCCTTTACCTGACCCGTCACGGCAGAACGACGGCCAATGTCATGCATCTGATGCAGGGCTGGTCCGATTTCCCTCTCACCCGGCAAGGCCGCGAGGACGTGCGCCAGTTCGGTCGGGGTCTGCGGTCCATTCGCTTCCGGGCAGCCTGGAGCGGCAATCTGAGCCGCCAGTATGAAACAGCCCGCCTGGCCCTCGACAAGTCCGGCAACGGGGACCTGCCCGTGGGCGTGGATCCCGACCTGCGTGAGGACAATTTCGGCAGTTTCGAGGGCCGGGATGAGCGCACCACTCTGGACCAGGTCTGCGCCGCCATGGGTTTTAAGGACTTCGTTACGGCCAAGGCAACCTACGGCAGGAACATCTCCGTCCATATGCAGGACACCTTCCATCGGCTAGATGCCCAGGACGTCCTTTCCGCCGGACTTGAGGAACAGGATCGTGCCGAGACCACGGCCCAGGTCCGTAACAGGATGATCGCAGTGCTGACGCGCATCGCCCAGTCCGCCATCGAAGAGGGCGGCGGACCGGTCCTGGTGGTCTCCTCCGGCATGTGCCTGCAACAGTTCCTCGTGGCCATCGATGACCACTGCCCCATCCCTGACATGGACAACACCGCTGTCACCAAGGTCATCTACCAGGATGACGGTTTCCATCTGGCAGGGCCTATCGGTTCCATGGAGTACTTCCAAGCAGGAAGTCAGGAAAAGTAGCAGGCAAAACTTTCAGGCGCCCTGTATTTCCCTGGCTGGTTGGCCCTTGAGGGGCTCCATGGGCCTCCAGTCGGGATCGTGCAATATCTGGCGCGAATCCACCCATCCCTTCAGGATGGCAGGGATACCAGTCATGATGTGACTGCGATCAACAGCCAGAAGGCGGATGATTTCCTTGAGAGCTGTTGCCAGGGTCCCCAGGGCGAAAGCCAGAGGCCGATAGTCCCCATGGACCATGAAATACCTGGCCATAAAACCTCGGTTGCGCATGATGTGGTAGCGATTCATATCCGAGGTGGAATTAAGCTGGCGCACCCCGGCAATGTTCCAGTTGGCGATGTTGCGAGTCCGACGCATGACTACATCGGATACGACCACAGGCTGTGTGACCTTGGATGCCAAATACCCATAGATGGTGTCATCCCAATAGATGAAGAAGCGTGGGTCAGGCAGACCGATTTGCTCCACAACTTGCCGGGAGAAGAACCCTCCTTCAAAGCACATGGTGTTCATGGGACGACAGCCCGATGGGCCGAACTCCCCTGGTGCTATCGGGTCTGGAATGCCCAAGGCGGTAAGAAAATGATACTGCCAATAGAAGGGGCCGCCATCATAATCCAGCCGGGAACCCTGCACCACCTGATAGCGTTCACTCCACTTAGCCAGCAGGTCAAGTCCTTCGGGCTCTACTGCAACGTCATCATCCATGACCCAGAACCACTTGGCCCCCAGCTCGTATGCCTTGCGCACCCCAGCGGAGAAGCCTCCCGCGCCGCCGCCATTGTGGTCCTGTGGCAGATAAACAACACGATCCTGATTGCCGGATCCGTCGATGATGGTCCTGCCCCAACGTCCTGTCACACGTTCTGAGAACTGCTCGACCATGGTTCGCGTGTCTGCCGAATGCTCGTTATCCACCACCACGATCCGCCAGGGGGCCTGGGTGAGCCGGAGGATGGAGTCGAACAGGCCTGTCAGCAATTCCTGACGCTTATAGGTTACGACGACCATAGCCGCCTTATTCAAGGTCTTTCCCATGCTCTCCATTGTGACACCGCCCCGCAACTTTGCTTACTGAAGCAAAATCCTCCTAGTAGGTTCGGCCTTCTTCCACCTTCCTGGATCGCAGGCTACACACCCAGGATGTGAACACCGCCACCAGCAGCAGAACCACAGTCACCAGAAGGAACCGGCCGACGGGCACAGGGGTCAGAGCCATAGACATGCCAGCCTGGACAAAACTCAAGGCAATACAGCCCTCGACAATGGCGATCCCCAGCAGCGCCATCACTGCACCGCCCGCCACATCGGTCAGTGTCTCTATCATTCCCGACCAGGCTATTGACCTCCAGGCCACCCCGATCTGATTGAGCCGCTGGTTCTGCCGCTTGCGCTCCCAAGCCGAAATGGCGATGGACTGCATCATGAAAATTAGGGCAAGAATGGTCGCGCCGACGATCATGACCGTCATGGCCGTCTGCCCGGACAAGCCTCGTTGAATGAAGTCATCTATATACTCCTGCCTGGTCTGCACCGCGAAATCGCCCTGGAGGCCACTCTTCAGACGGGAGGTAATCCCGTGCGCATCAGTCGGATTGACAGCCGATATGGGAATGATCGTATGTGCGTCTTCACCCAATTGAGGCAGGTCACCCTCCGCCGTCAGAAGCAGAGGATAGTTATTGCCTGCAGATAGTTCTGGAATGCCCTCAGGCGACTGAACAAGGGCAACGACCCGCACCTCATGCGGTTGATCATGGCGATCAAGAAGACGAACGGTGTCGCCTATGGAATAGGAGGAATCCTGATTCACAGCGACGCGGTCTGAACCGAGATCAGACGAGTTCCCTTGGACAAAGGAGAAATGAATGCTCGGCGAACTCTGAACTTTCTGACCCTGCAGTTGCTCGGCAGGTTCCCATACCACCGTTGCCGTATGGCCCGCTGATCCTTCCATAGCCCATTGCTGAGTCTGGTAGGTAACAAAGTCTCGAACCTCAGGCATCCCACCGATCAGATCGGATGGGTTGCGGTTTTGGGCATCCGAATCAAGGGAAGTAGCCATAACATCGGCCTTCAGCGGATATAGGCTCAGAACCGCCCCTCCGATGGAGCCAGCCTGCATGGCTGCCACAAGGGAAATGACGATGGTCAGGATCATCATGGCGGGGAGGGCTATAGCGGTTGAACCTGCGCTCTCCTTTCGAGCACGCTGCAGGGCCAGAAGACCTGGCCCCCCGGCCACCTTCGCCGGGATCAGACCAATGACCGACACAGTCAGGACAACCAGGATCGGAGCCGCCAAGTAGACCGTAGTGATGACAAGAATGACCTCGAGCATAATACGCAGGTCCTGGGTCATAGAAAGCAATGGGGCGAACCCGACCACCAAGGTCAGGATCAGGAAGACCAGGGCTGCCGAAGAACGAATCCATCCGATCCGCTTGGTTTTGTCACTGGTCTCCGTCATGAGCTGGAGCGGAGCTGCCCCGCCCACCTTGCGCATAGCCATCCATACTCCCAACAGGCAGGCGACCATCATCATGATGAAGGTGACAACTGCAATGGAAGGTCGAATCCGCGGTGTGAAAACCATGCCACTGTCGCTGAACTCGGCAGAGCGCGCGTAAAACCGTCCAACTGGTATGGTCAGGAGAGATCCGACCAGGCAGCCAATGAGATTCGAGAGGGCCAGGGGGATCGAGAATTCCAAGATACCTATGATCAGGATCCTCCTGCGCGAGGCTCCGTTCAACCGCATCATTGCATACTCGCGTCGGCGTTCCTGAATCAGAAAAGTGACCGACGAGAGGACCAAAAAGACCGACACCAGCAGGCAGCAAACCAGCGCCGGAATAGTGACCATGGAGAGATTTGAATAAGGTACTTTGGCTTGGAGACGCTGGTAGGTGTTCAACCTATTCAGATCGCCGATATTGTCAAAGGACTTTCCCGCTTGGTAGACCTGCATGGTCGAAGAGGTCAGCAGGGATGCCAGGAAGGTGGATAGACCCATGACCGCGTACGATGCTCGATGCTTCCTGATCAGGGACAAGACCAAGGAGAACAGGGTCGGTCGACTGATCGAGGAGAATGCATGCAGGGAATCCCGTCCGGGAACTTCTCCTCTTCCTGCTTGTCCTTTACCCGCATGCATCATCGTCCTACCCCCTGGCCGACCTGAGTTATGCTGGTCAGGTGAGTGGACAGCTGCTCGGCCGTATATCCTTGGCATATCGAATGCACTGTGCCGTCCACCAAGAAGACCGTGCGCTGCGCCCAGGCCGCCACATTGGGGTCATGGGTCACCATGAGCACGGTCCGTCCGCTCTCCACCAAGGTCGAAAGGGCATCCAGAACCATTTCCGAGCTGCGCGTATCCAGTGCCCCGGTGGGCTCGTCCGCGAAAATCATATCTGGCTGGGCGACCAGCGCTCTGGCAATGGCCACGCGTTGCCTTTGACCGCCAGATATGTCAGACGGATATTGCTGCGCATAACCATCTAGACCCAAAATCTTCAAGGCCTGCAGCGATTGGGCGACACCAACTTTGGGACCGCCGAAGAGCTGGGGCAGCATGACGTTCTGCAAGCAGGTGAAGGCCTCGACCAGGTTGTAATCCTGAAAAACGAAACCGATATGGTCGCGGCGCATCCTGGTTAGGGCGGACTCCTTCATCCTGGCTATGTTCTGGCCGGCTATCTCGACCGATCCCTGCTGTACTGGCAAGAGCCCTGAGGCGCAATAAAGCAAGGTGGTTTTCCCCGCTCCGGAAGGACCCATAACTGCGGTCCAAGATCCTGTCGAGCATTCCAGGCCGACTTGGTCTATTCCAACTTCACCAGCCTTGTAATGGAAGGATACCCCCTCCATTTTCAGTGGCAGTTCATTCATTGATCTTCCTTTCATTCAGATCGCCTAGGCAACAAAGCTTTCTGGCCGACCACCAGCAAAGACAAAGGGTCAAAACCAGCAGTCCCAGGATTAGGTAGAGCTCAATGCCGGGCAATGGCACAATCCGAGTCACCACACTGCCAATACAGCATGGATCCACGAGAAGCCAGGCGACAAAGACATGAACGGCCAGCAACACCACCGGGACTGCAAGCAAGACCAAGCGTGTGTAGGTCCTGCAGTGCATGGAAATCCAGAGAACCAAGAGAAAAACAAGAAAGGCGGATCCCAGGCAGAGCAATACGAACACAGCCAGATACTCCCCCAAGGACCAGGTGAACCAAGGCAATGCATGTCCATCAAAAACCGAAAGATCCTGCAAACCCGCGATCTTGGGCACCCACATCAGGAATGATCCAGCTGCCACCATGAGCATCATCAGCAGGCCCGCACAGACCATGGCGAACACCTGCAGCCCAGGCAAGATGCGTCCGGTCCGTGTCGTCAACTGCGTCTGCCGGACCCCATGGACCTGGTCTTTAACAAGGCGTGGGGCCACGACAACCAAGGCTGCCAGAAGCGGGACCAGATAAACTGAAAGTCTGAAGTTGCTCTGAGTGTAGTCCAGTAATTCAGGAGCGGCCAGGCTCATACCCGCCCTGCACTGTCCACTTAAGATGTCAAGCCGCTTCGTCACCGATTCGGGCAGTTCGATGCCATTACTACCGCCCTTACGCAACTGTTTCTCAGCTCTTGCGGTCAGGGCTTCCCGGTTGCATCCACGATAGGCATCCATGACATCATGGCAATGAACAAGCCGACGATAGCTAGGCAAGGCATTGATGCGGCCGGCCAGTTTGCCCCGGTCTGTATTCAGTACTGAAGGATTTGTCCAGCGCGAGCTCTCGACCGAATCGACCAGGTCCCTGGCCGACTGATAATTCTTGACGCCCAGTTGAACAGCCTGAGGACCAAGTGCCATCAGATCTTTGGATACCACCGGTTCAAGTCTGTCAGCCTCACGCTTGAATCCAGTAATGGTGGACTGACTGACATACGGTCCGTAGCTAGCTAGGTCATGATGGGCTTCGTCAGTGGGAATTTGGTCATACATAGCTAGATTCATACAGAAAACGAATCCAAGAGACAGACTGAGCACCACCCAAAAAGAGGTACCCAGAAGGTGCCGCATCTCGTTCCTGATCACCATCCATCTCATTGAAGACATCCCTGGCAAGAAATAAGATTGCGAGCCCGATTCGGCGGGGTATGCTGCATCGCTACTCCTCGTCCCCGTAGATCACCAGGAAGGCATCCTCCAAGTTGGCAGGAACAGCCTGGCCCTGGGACGGCGGCTCAGGTGAGTAAATTCTGAGCCGGGTCGCATCCCCATCCAGCTCGTCCTCAAGGAGCAGCTGCCCCTGCCCTAAGCGATAATCCGCAGGAACCAGGAATATTTTGCCTTCCAGCCAGCGGCTTATCTGCCTTGGGGACTGGTTGCAGCAGATCTGCCCATCCTTGAGCATGATGACCCGGTCGGCGATGGTCTCCAGGTCAGAGACGATATGAGTGGACAGGATAACGATCCGGTCGCGCGAAAGAGCATGGACCAGGTTGCGGAAGCGGACACGTTCCCCAGGGTCCAAACCAGCGGTCGGCTCGTCCAAAATCATCAGTTCCGGGTCGTTGATCATGGCCTGTGCCAGCCCCACGCGCTGAATCATGCCCCCAGAGAGCGTCTTCATCTTCTGCTTGCCCTGGTCTTTAAGCCCCACGGTCTTCAGGAGATCTTTCGCCAGGGGCTTGGCCCGTTTCCGGCCGATCCCCTGAAGGGCTGCTATGTAGGTCAAAAAATCTTCAGCGCTGTAGTCTGGGTAATAGCCGAATTTTTGGGGCAGATACCCCAAGAGACCGCGATAGTCCTCGTCCATGACCATGATGTCCTGCCCGTTCCAAGTGATGTTTCCCGAATCCGGGCGGATCAAGGTGGCGATCATTTGGATCAGCGTGGTCTTGCCTGCTCCGTTAGGCGCGAGAAGCCCGTGGACGCCGGTTCCAATGGAGAGGCTCAGATCGTTGATAACCCGCTTGTTCCTGAAGCTCTTTGACACATGGTCCAAGTGCAGCACGAAACTCACCGTCCTTTCACACTAAACATGTAAGATTCCGCCCTCATGCCGTAGCCAGTCTTTTCATATGCCATGCTCGCTTTGACAGAGGTGACCCTACGCAGCGTCCATGCAGAACAAGCAGGAAGATCGTCAGAAGAACAAGGCCCGTCGCTAGGCTCAGCGCCGGCGGAATAGAGACAAGGATGGGGGCGGTGGCGAATCGAGTCAGATAAAGAATCATACCGAGCACGATCCAGAGTCCCAGAACCAGACAGATGGACAGTTCTCCATGCATATGCTCCTCTACCCAGATCTGTGCCAGGGAAAAGAGAAAGAGGGATGAGAAGCTGATCCCCAGAAGGGTCATGGTGGACAGCCCCGGATTGGTCGTCCACGCCAGCAAGACCGTGGCCAAGGATGAAATCATCATGCTGACCATGCCGAACAGAAGCATCCTGACTGCGGCTATCTGACGGAATGACCACCTGCAAGTTCTGATCAGATTCAGGGTATTCAGGTTCCGTTCCTTGAGCACGACCAAAAGGTGCACCACCAGGAAAAGAGCAGGCGAGCAGACGAATATGGGGACAACCAGACCGAAGGTTCTATCGACTCTGCTGGGCCAAGCAGTCTTCATGAAGGAGCCAAAGACGGTCGCCCAAACCGCCGCCGTCAGAATCAGGCCGATAAAGACGCAGTCCCAGAGGCCAAAGAGCAGGTTTCTCAGGCCTAGGGAACGGACCATGGCTACAAGGGTCCAGATCAGCCCAGGACGTCTTCCCATCCCTTTGCGTACAATTGTTTTTATAGATCGCTCGCGCATCCTGGAACTGCCGATCTGTGATTCAGCAAAATCATCGCGCTCAAGGTCGCTACCCTGAAGAGCCGCCAGAATGGGACGGATATCAGGTTCAGACCGATTCATGACCAAACTCCTTCCTCAAATTGTCCAAAAGTCGGTAATACCGAGCCTTGACCGTGTTTTCAGGCTCTCCGCAGGCCTCGGCAATCTGCGCGAACCCATAGCCGGCATACAGATGGAGACGCAAAACTTCCTGCGCCGGGACCGGAGCCTGTGAGATCTTGTCTTCAATCCGACCAACTAGGTCGTCCTTGAAGGTCTGGTCGGCGGGGTCGTCATGTTGATCGTGGCCGGATGCCACAAATACTTGCGCCTCCTGCCGCTGCCGCCTGCGGCGGATCCGCCAGTAATCAATGACCTTGTAGGTTGCGATGCGGTGGATCCAGGTACGGAAGCTGGACTTGTGCGGATCGTAGCTGCCCAAAGACCGCAGAATGGCAACAAAGGCATCCTGCGCAAGGTTCAGCGACTCCTCCTTATCGCCTACCTGAGCTCGGATGTAGGCCAGGATGTCGTCGTAGTACTTGCGAACTAGGTCATCGGCTGCGCGAAAGGACCTAGTTGACAGTATGTTTCTGATCCATTCCAGGTCCTCTGCCTGGGATTGGCCACCATCAGCGTCTCCGTCACTGGTTTGTCTGACCAAGGCCGGATGTATAGCTTCATCCGCAGGCAGCAGATGGTCACCCATCCTCGCCATGCTCCAGCCTCCTTGCAACATTGTGAACTTTCGACAACCTCATATTCGTTGTGCAGGCTGCAATAGTTGCATGGAAGGCGGTTATATTTCCTTCCTGGCGTGTCTAGAAATGCACTAGCAGTGAGAAAGAATTGACCATTCCAAGGACCGCAGCTATATTGAAATCGTCAGTTTCAGGGAAGGTGGAAGTCCTTACTGGCGGTATCCGGCTGAATGCCGGGAGCCCGCGACCCGCGCAAGCGGTGGATATCGGTCGAAGTCCGAAGCCAACGGTTACAGTCCGGATGGAAGAAACGAGGCCCTCTATGAGCATGCCCAATTCTCATTCACACACCACTGCAAACAAGGACACGCGCTTCAACGATGTCCACTCCACAGGTGCAGGTGGTTCAGGACGCTGGTCGACCAAGCGGATCGCGGTCTACGCGCTCTTCGTAGCCTTGGCCATGGTTCTGAGCTTCTTCTCCTTCCCGATCTTTCCAGCCGCTCCCTGGCTCAAATACGACCCATCAGGCATCGTCGTCCTGGTATGCGGCTTCGCCTTCGGACCGGCGGCCGCCGCCATTATCTCCATACTGGGATTCGTCCCGCACCTGTTCACCAACCCCTTCGGCGCTCTGATCTCGATGATCGTGGCCCTGGCCCTGAGCGTGCCGGCAGCCTTGGTCTACCGCAGGATGCACAGCCGTAAGGGAGCGGTCATCGGAATCGTCTCCGGCGCCATCCTGGGCGTGATCGCAGCCATCCTGTGCAACGTGGTGATCACCCCCTTCTACGCGCACATGTCCATGGCCAAGGTGGTCGCCATGATCGTGCCCATCCTCCTGCCCTTCAACCTGATGAAGTTCGCCATCCACGGCGTGGTCACCTTCCTGATCTACAAGCCCATCTCCACACTGATCAACAAGTAGGCCACATCCATGACCCAATCCGCCGTCTTGGATTCAGCGGATTCGAAGACAACGGTCGCCCGGCTCAGCCAGGTCTCCTTCTCCTATGACGGAGGCGAGACCTGGGCCTTGGACCACCTGTCCATGGAAGTGCATGCAGGCGAACATCTGTGCATCCTGGGAGCGAATGGCTCCGGCAAATCCACGCTGGGAAGCATTCTCTCGGGCGCGACGGCACCTGACCACGGCCAGGTCGAGCTTATGGGCCGAGCGGTCTGCTCCGACACCCAGGATCAGGACCGCCAGATCGACGCTGAGGCTTACCGGCAAGCACGGCGGAGCATCGGTATGGTCTTTCAGAACCCTGAGGACCAGATCGTGACCACCGTCGTCCAGGACGATGTGGCTTTCGGACCCGAGAATCTGGGCCTGCCCCGCCAGAAGATGCTCTCCTGCGTGCCAGCGGCCCTGGAACAGGTCGACTTGCAGACGCGGATGAATGATGATCCCACC
This sequence comes from Bifidobacterium sp. ESL0820, assembly GCF_052606235.1. Classification (NCBI taxonomy): domain Bacteria; kingdom Bacillati; phylum Actinomycetota; class Actinomycetes; order Bifidobacteriales; family Bifidobacteriaceae; genus Bifidobacterium; species Bifidobacterium sp. ESL0820. Next base: position 208,666 of record NZ_CP199594.1, on the reverse strand, counting down.
CGCATGTCGGGCGGACAGCAGCAACGACTGGCCCTGGCCGGCAGCCTGGCCATGAATCCAGGCATGATGGTGCTGGACGAGCCAGGCGCCATGCTCGATGCGGCCGGCCGACAGGAGATTCAATCAATCCTCTGCCGGCTGACAGCCCAGGGCACAGCTGTCGTCCACATCACCCACCTGCTCGAGCAAGCCAGACAGGCTGATCGGGTCCTCGTGCTTGACCATGGGCGCATCGTGGCCTCCGGAAGACCTGATCAGATTCTGACCAGGCAGGATCTGCCTGCCCTTGTTGGCGAACCTGACCAGAATTCGCTGACCCAAAGCAGGGCATCGGATACGGATGCAAAGACCGCAGTCGATGACCACGCTATCCCCATGGTCAAGTTCTCGGATGTCTCTTACAGCTTTCCCGACGCAGGCAGCAAAGCCCTCAGCCAGGTGAATCTGGAGCTCGCTGGAGGACAGACCCTAGCCATTATCGGGCGCAACGGATCCGGCAAGTCAACTCTGGCCAGGCTCATCTGTGCCCTGGCAGATCCCGACAGCGGATCCATCCAGGTGGCCGGCCTGCCCCTGGCCGGACCCGACCGGCCCAAGGCCAAGCATCTGCGACGCCAGAATCTGAAGCTTCTGCGCCAAAGGGTCGGCTATGTCATGCAATACCCCGAACATCAGCTTTTTGCGGATACCGTTGCCCAGGACATCGCCTATGGTCCGCACAACCTGGGCTATGGGCCCGAACAGGTGCAGCAGCGGGTGGATGATGCCATGAAGCTTCTGGGCATCGGTGATCTGGCCGACCGCTCCCCCTTCGACCTCTCGGGGGGTCAGCGGCGCCTGGTGGCCATCGCCGGCGTCGTAGCCTGCAGCCCGCAACTGCTGGTTTTGGACGAGGTCACCGCCAGTCTCGACCCCCAGGCCTGCGCACGAATTATGGCATTGCTTCGAGTGCTCCATCAGCGCGGCGTCACCATCGTCATGAGTACCCACGCCGATCGCGAGGCCCTGGATCTGGCCGACCAGACCCTGCTCCTGGAGCATGGAGAAACGCTAGCCTATGGGCCTACTGCCGAAGTCGTGGAGCGCTACCATCAGCTGCTCGCCACAGATGCAGCGGAGAAGGAGGCTGCTGGCAAAGAAACTTCAGGCAGGAAAGCGGATCGCACCCAAGCCGATCAGAAACCCTTATCCTTGCTGGCGAGGCTGGACCCGCGAGCCAAGCTGGTGACCTTCCTCCTAGCCATGTTCACCGCTTTCGCCATTTCCACGCCTGCGCAGCTTGTTCTGGCGCTGGTGGTCACTGTAGGCCTCTTTGCCGCCGCCCGGGCACCACTGCATTCCATTATGAAATCAGTCAAGGGCTTTCTGGCCCTCATGCTTCTGCTGGCCCTGTTCAATCTCTTGGTCACTCAGACCGGCCGCAGATTGGCTGCCTGGGGTCCATTCGTGCTGACCACCGGCGGCATTTGGGTGGCTGTACTCTATGCCTGCCGCTTCATGCTGATCATCTTTCTGGGGGCGCTCCTGGTGGAGACCACCACCCCGACACAGATGACCGATGCTTGTGAATCCCTGCTGAGCCCACTGTCCAGGCTGGGCATCCACACCAATGAAATCGCCCTGGTCCTTTCACTGGCTCTGCGCTTCATCCCTACCCTAGGACGTGAGGTTCAGGCCATCGTGGAAGCCCAGGCCGCCCGCGGCGGATCCATCGAGTCCGGCTCGCTCTCGCAACGCCTGCATGCGGCCATGGCTATCACGGTTCCCGTCTTCGCCGGAGCCCTGCGCCACGCTGACAACCTGAGCCGGGCCTTGGATGCCCGGTGCTATGAGGGCAGCCGTCAAGAACGCACCCACTACCGACTGCTGCGACTGGGCAGGATGGACATCCTGTTCATCGCTCTTATGGGTCTCTATCTGCTGGCCCTGCTGCTGCATCCCCTGTTCTGAGGGGTCCGGCTACGTCAAGCATTTAGGTTCCTTGTTCCTTCAAGGTCAACAAGGCCTTCTTCCACGCCTGGCCTGAGTTCTTCATCACGCAACTGCCTGAGTCGCCGGCCGTTTGGGGTAAACGAACCGTTATGCATGGAATGCTGACCTGGCAAACACTGATGTCAATTACCTGCCAATTCCATCGCTGCCTTAAGCCTGATATAAGAGAATGATCGAACCATTCGATAGATTCGATAGACTCGTAAGCAAAAGCAAATGCCGAGCTCACACTGCCAATAGAAGCCATGGATTCCAAGTGACGTTTCAGAAACTGCATTACAGAGATCGACGCAAATCCCCGGCAGTACAGAATAAGAGGGGTTGGAGCACTGTGTGCTCCAACCCCTCTTCAGTCAGCTGCGTCGGGCCTCAACCCTTATCTCAGTCACTGGCAGGCGAACTCTGAGCGGACTGCTCAGAACCTTGCCCATCCTGGCTCTGGCTGTCGGCCTCGCCTGCTGGCGGAACATCAGCGTCGGAAGAGCTCACCGAAGCTCCGACCAGTTCAGACTTCTGGTCCTGTTTATCAGCGGAGCTGGCCGCATGACGGGGTCCTTCGAAGGGCTTGCCAGTGAAGGTGAACTCGCCCAGGATGCCCTCGCCTTCGGCATCGACCTGGACGGACTCGTTGTCCGTAAGTTCGCCCATGAGGATCTTCTCGGAGACCGCATCCTCGATGTCCCGCTGGATGACGCGGCGCAGAGGCCGGGCACCCAGGAGCGGATCGAAGCCCTTTTCGGCCAGCAGGTCCTTGGCCTTGTCGGTCAGATCCAGGGACATGTGGCGCTCAAAGAGACGATCGTTGAGCTGAGCGATGTCCAGATCGACGATCTGACGGACCTGGGGCTCGGTCAGCTGCTGGAAGACGATGATGTCATCCAGACGGTTCAGGAACTCGGGCCTGAACTGCTGCTTGAGCTCACTGGTCACCTGGTCCTTCATCCGCTGATAGGAGGTTTCGGTGTTGCCGCTCACGTTGAAGCCGGTATTGGCCGCCTTGGCGATGTCGCGGGTTCCCAGATTGGTGGTCAGGATGATGATGGTGTTCTTGAAGTCCACCATGCGACCCTGCCCATCGGTCAGATGGCCGTCGTCCAGCACCTGCAGAAGGGTGTTGAAGATGTCCGGGTGAGCCTTCTCGATCTCGTCGAAGAGGACTACAGAGAAGGGCTTGCGCCTGACCTTCTCGGTCAGCTCGCCGCCCTCTTCGTAGCCCACGTACCCCGGAGGGGCGCCGAAGAGACGAGAGGTGGAGTACTTCTCCGAGAACTCGGACATATCCACCCGGATCAGGGCATTCTCATCGTCAAAGAGGAACTGGGCCAGAGCCTTGGCCAGCTCGGTCTTGCCCACGCCGGTGGGGCCGGCGAAGATGAAGGAACCTGCGGGACGCTTGGGGTCCTTGAGACCCACACGGGTGCGGCGGATGGAGCGAGACAGGGCGGAGACGGCCTCGTCCTGGCCGATGATCCGCTTGTGCAGCTCCTTCTCCATGCCCAAGAGCTTCTTGGATTCGGCCTGGGTCAGCTTGAAAACCGGGATGCCGGTGGTAGAAGAGACTACCTCGGCGATCACATCCTCGTCGACAACCATCTTGACGTCGGACTCGCCCTCGTGCCAGGCCTGTTCCTTCTCCTTGCGCTCGGCCTCCAGCTTCTCCTGACTGTCGCGCAGCTGAGCGGCCTTCTCGAAGTCCTGGTCCTTGATGGCCTGATCCTTCTGGGCGGAGATGCGATCCACCTTGGCGTCCAGCTCCTTGAGCTCCGGCGGGGCGGTCAGCCGCTTGATGCGCAGGCGTGCGCCGGCCTCATCGATCAGATCGATAGCCTTGTCAGGCAGGTTCCTGTCCTGGATGTAGCGTGCAGAGAGCTCAGCCGCCGACTGCAGGGCCTTGTCAGTGATAGTGACATGGTGGTGATGCTCATAACGGCCACGCAGACCTTTGAGAATCTCGATGGTCTGGGCGATGGTGGGCTCGGAGACTTGGATCGGCTGGAAGCGCCGCTCCAGGGCCGCATCCTTCTCGATGTACTTGCGGTACTCGTCGGTGGTGGTCGCTCCGATGGTCTGCAGCTCGCCGCGGGCCAGCAGGGGCTTGAGCATGTCAGAGGCGCCCAGGGCCCCGTCAGCCGAACCTGCGCCGACGATGGTGTGAATCTCATCGATGAAGAGGATGATGTCGCCGCGGGTCTTGATCTCCTTGAGCACCTTCTTCAGGCGCTCCTCGAAGTCGCCCCGGTAGCGTGAACCAGCCACCATGGAACCCAGATCCAGCGAGTAGACCTGCTTGCCCTTGAGGGTCTCGGGAACATCGCCCTCATGAATCTTCTGCGCCAGGCCCTCGACCACAGCGGTCTTGCCTACACCGGGCTCTCCGATCAGCACGGGGTTGTTCTTGGTCCTCCTGGAAAGGACGACCATGACCCGCTCGATCTCGTTGGCCCGGCCGATGACCGGATCCAGCTTGCCTTCAGCGGCCTCCTGAGTCAGGTTCCTGCCAAACTGGTCCAGAATGGCCGAACCGGTCTGTCCGCCCTTGTTGGAAACGCCGCCGGCATTGGCCAGATCGCCCTTGCCGGCATCACCGCCCTCGTGGTTGCCGCGAATCATGTCAATAGTGGCGGTCCGCAGATCGCCCAGGTCCACGCCCATCTTGATCAGCACCTGGGTGCCGACACCCTCACCCTCGCGAATGAGTCCCAGCAGAATGTGCTCAGTGCCAATGTAAGAGTGGCCCAGCTGAAGCGCTTCGCGCAGCGACAGCTCCAGGACCTGACGGGCGTGCGGGGTGAATGGGATATGCCCATTGGGAACCGCGTTGCCCTTACCGATCATCTCCTCAACCTGTTTGCGGGTGGCATCCAGTTCCACGCCCTTGGAGGCCAGGGCCTTGGCGGCAACACCGTCACCCTCCCTGATCAGGCCCAGGAGGAGGTGCTCGGTGCCGATGTAATTGTGCTGCAGGGTGCGGGCCTCTTCCTGCGCCAGCACAATCACCCGCCGCGCACGGTCGGTAAACCGTTCGAACATACTTGTCCTTCCCTTTGATCCGTAATTCACTCTACAGATTTACGGTGACGTTTATTCTCGGCCCGCCGGTGATTGCGCTCTGAACGCAACGAGGCCTTGGAATCAGTCCTCTGAGCCGTCTTCTGACTGCATCTGCTCCATGAGTTCCACCTCTGGGCGCTCCTCACGGGGCTTCTGCCTGACCACGTCAATATGAAGATCGTCATAGGCCGGCTGGGACTGGACCCAGAGATGGGACTCCTCCTGGGGCTCGATCTCGGAATGCTCGCCGCAGCCATGATCCAGGGAGACCACGCGCCCGTCGTCCGGGCTCCATCGGTTGGCGCAGACGCCAAACATGGTCCCCAGATCGCCTGCCAGGGGAATCATGAAGCCACAGGTCTCGCAGGCCTTGCCCTTGGCCGTCCTGGTCGACAGGGACTTGGGACCGTGCTGACCCTCGTACCAACGTTTGGCGGTCGCCGTCCTGGCCTCGGCCGTCATCACGTGTCGGCGGGTCAGAGCGAAACGGTCGACGGCCTCATCCAGGTCATCGGAAGAGGTCTGTGCGCCGAGGGGAATCTGATCATTCGATTCCTGCTCGTGAACGTCTTTTTCTCCACTTGGGCGGTCTGCCAGGCGGAAGACCACGCCGTCAGTCTCCTGATCGGACCCATCACCAACAAGGGGACTCGATTCTTGCTGGCCTTCTTCATCATCTGCGGGGTTATCATCTTCTGGGTTCTGCTGTACTTGAGAATTCTGATGGCTAGCTTGCGCTGGCTTGTATCCGGCTGTCAGCCTGGGGTCGTCGGGCTCGGTTCCCATGGCATCGGTCACGCTCAGATCCGAGGGCAGCAGGCGGTCCTTCCAGGGAACCCAAGCGGGCGGCTGCAGGGCTGCATCTGTAGGCACCAGAGAGGATTCATCCACAGTCCAGGTATCGGCATCCTCATCACGGTAGAGGGTGACCGACCACTGCCAGCCCTCATAGCCCTTGATGGCCGAGGCGAACCGGTAGTCCCAGACTCCGTCACCAATCAGGGTGCGGCCGACCAGCCCACCGACCTCATCGCTGTCGGCGGCCACGCTCAGAGCCACTCGCCTAGCCAGTTCCTCAGGATCCAGGTCCTCTTGAACCATCTATCACACCTTCATCATCAGTGGGACCGGATCAGACCGATCCACGTGGGATTGTTCTCGCCGTCTGCTCAGTCCGGCACGTCGAAGTCATCGGCCACAGCCCTTAAGAGGGTGGCCAGCTTGGCGGATTCAGCCCGACCTGGATAGTGGTGTCGACGCAGGCCATTGCCCGCAGAGTCCAGCAGCTTGATCAAGTCCTCCACGATGGCGGCCATATCGTCCGGATCGGGTCGCTTGGCACGCAGAATGGAGGGGGTCGGCCCCACCAGCTTCAGATCCAGGGCCTGGGGACCCTTGCGGCCCTCAGCCACTGAGAACTCCACCCGGGATCCCTTGCGTATGGTGGACACCCCAGCGGGCAGGGCTGATGAGGGCAGGAAGACGTCCCCGCCTTGTTCATCTGTGATGAACCCGAACCCCCGCTTGGCGTCGTACCACCGTACTCTCCCGCTGGGCATGCTCTGCCACTTCCTTACGTTGCTTCTTGAACTGATATATCCGAATTCAGTCTACCTGAACGCAACGGGCAGGACGACTCATCTTGTCATGGGCGTACGGGACGGTTGGGTGCAGAATTGGCCTGGTCCCCAAGGCGCCCCTGATCCCGGATGACGCCCTGGGGTATGACGATGGTGAAGGTCAAGCCGCCTCCCGGGGTCTGCGAGGCGCATATGAATCCCTGATGAGCCTTGACAATGGACTGGACAATGGCCAGTCCAAGCCCCGTGCCGCCCTTCTCCCGAGCCCTGGACGGATCGGCCGTGTAGAAGCGCTCGAAGAGCCTGGACCTGGATTCCTCCGGGACGCCTGGCCCGTGGTCAACCACCCGGATGATAGCATAGTCGGTGCCCACATGGCTGTTCTCTGCCACCTGGATCGCCTCAGTCAGGTGTCCCAGCGAGGACTCAGTGGCCTCCAACCTGGTCAGATCCGCCGGTGCGATGGTCGCCTTGACCAGGCCCACTCCCACCTGGACCGGCGAATCAGATGGGGTGTAGCGGTGGATATTGCCTACGATATTGGTAATCACCTGACGCAGGCGGCTGGGATCGCCAGTCACCGGCACCGAGGGCAGGGGACCCTCCTGGATGTCCAGGCTGACGGCTGGGCCCAGGTGCCCGCCCACGGTGATCTTTTCCTTGTTGCGTCCCTTGAGGCCCGGCAGACCCTTGTTGGGCGTGACCGGCTTCTCCTGGGGGGCGGGCTGGTCTTCGGTATGCAGGCAAACCTTTCCTGTAGCCACTTCTCTGCCCGGATCCAAGGCATGCAGGTCGTCCACCCCGTCTCGCACCAGTCCAGTCAGATCGACCGGCAGGGTCGGGTCGATCCCCCTGCCCTCATCCAGACGTGCAAGCGAGAGCAGATCCGTGACCAGGACCGTCATCCTGGTCGAAGAGTCTTCGATGTGCTGGATGGACTTGTCGGCACGCTCCAGAGCCCCTGGATAGTCGCGCTGCATCCTGTAGAGCTCTGCATAGCCGTGGATGGCGGCCAGAGGGGTACGAAGCTCATGGCTGGCATCCGAAACAAACTGTTTCATCTTTTCGGTGGTCTGGCGCTGCTCGTCGAAGGAATGCTCGATTCGCGTCAGCATGGCATTCAGGGATGCTGCCAGGGAACCCACCTCGGTATTCTCCGGGAAGCTGGGAATGCGTTGGGATAGGTCACCGGCCGCTATCTTGGCAGCAGTCTTCTCGATGCGTTTGAGGGGAACCAAGGTGGACTGGATCAGCAGGACCGAGATGACTCCGCCCAGAAGGACCACAACAACGGAAATGATCATGCAGAAAGCCGTCAGATCGTGTACGGCCTCGTCCTGGTCGCTCATGGACAGACCGATGAAGAGGATGCCGCTGATTTCGGAGCCGTCCAGTTCGTTGCGCAGCTTCCACTGCATGGCCACCACTCGCCAGGAGGCCCGGGCTCGCTTCATGGTGTCCCGGTCTGGCGAGGCCTGTCGCGAGACGCGCACATAGGCCGGTACCGTGGTCGGCTTGCCTAGGGGTATCGAGTCCAGGCTGCCGTCGGCGGGCAGACGAGGGCGGGAAATGACCCCGTTGACCTGCATAGGATTCAGATCGTCCGAAATAATGTGCAGCTTGTCGTCGCGGATCTGCAGGAAATAGTCAGTGGGGCCAAGGCCATTCTTGCTCAGATCCTCCTGGCGCAGAAGGGTGGCGTTGCGGATGCCCAGGTTTGCCTGGCGGATCAGCTGGGAGTCCGTGCGCTTCATCAGATAGTCATCGGCCATCTGGCAGATGGCCACAGAGACACCCACCGTGCCCACGATGAGCAGGATGAGCATGCTGGCCACAAGTTTGGTGCTTAAGGGAATGGCAGCCAGCGGCGACCTGTGCATGAACCGACCCCTCGGCCTGCCGGAGCCCTTTCCCTTGCCGGAATCCGAACCCATGACGGAGTTGGCCCCTTCAGCCGACGGTTCTGCCATGGGAGTCGAGCCCGAGGGACTAGTTGCCATCGCCGCCATCCGATGCGTTCTGCCTAGGGGCCCGAATCATGTAGCCGATGCCCCGCTTGGTCTCGATCAGCGGGGTGACCTTGCGGTCCCCGCCGTGTCCGTCACTGATGGTGATGCCATCCACCTTCTTGCGCAGGTAGGAGATGTAGGACTCCACAATGGCCGCATCCCCGCCCCAGTCGTACTGCCAGACATGATCCAGAATCTGCGCCTTGCTGAGCACGCGGCCCTCATTGTCCATCAGGTAGCGCAGCAGCTTGTATTCGGTCGGACTCAGGTCGATGGGTCGCCCGGCCCTGGTGACGTCGTGCGAATCCTCGTTGATCTCCAGATCCCCTACGCGGATGATCGGATCGTCCTCCTGATGCTCGCGCGTCCTGCGCAATATGGCCTTGATCCTGGCCACAACCTCCTCCAGGCTGAAGGGTTTGGTCACGTAGTCGTCGCCGCCCACAGTCAGCCCCATGACCTTGTCCTGGGTATCATCTCTGGCCGTCAGGAAGAGCACCGGCGCCTCGATTCCCTCCTGACGGATACGGGAGGTGACCGTGAATCCATCGATATCAGGCAGCATGACATCCAGGACGATCAGATCGGGCTGGATGCGCTCAATGACCTGAATGGCCTCGGAGCCGGACGCCGCGGTCTCGACCGCAAAGCCTGCGAAGTGCAGGGAGGCCACCAGCAGATCCCTGATGGACGGTTCGTCGTCGACCACGACCAGTTGTGCTTGCGTCGGTTTGCTCATGGTCTCAGCTTGCCGCGTCTTTCTGGGTATTATCTGAGAGTTTGCTGACCGTCTCTGTCGGGCGTAATTGCTTCTTCGGAGCACCGGACTTGCGATGATGAGCCCCGGTTCGGCTACTGCGACGCCACCAAATCGCAACGGCTACGCCCAGCATGACCAGGACGACAACCGTCACCGAAAGGGCAATGATCATCACCCGGCGATGCCGATGGTTTTGGTCAAGAGTCTCAACCTGGTCCATCATGGCCTTGGCCGACCCCACCCAGTCGGGATTGCGGCCCTTGGTGACCGGCTCCAAAGCAGCCTGCGAGAGCTGATCTACGCTGGATTGGTCCTTGAGCCAAGCCTGCGAGTTGCTGGAGACCGCCACGACCAACTTGCCGTCCTGAGAGGCCACAGCCAGTAGAACCGTGTCGTGGGTGGGCTTCATTGATTCGAGCACCCTGGATGCCCAGGTCTCAGGCTTAACGCCCTGATAGAAATGCGGAAGGTAGAGCAGCCGGACCGATACTCCTGTTTGCTCTGCGGTTTCCTGGATAGCATCCTTGACGGATCCTACGTCCGATCCCAGCAAATTCTGCGGATCGGTGATCGCGTCGGTCATGGTTCCGGCCCCAGCCTGAGGCTCATCGGCACAAGCCTTGGTCGGCCCCATAACCCCGACCGTCAAAATCATCAAGAGCAGAAAAGCCAGCACCCGCTTTATGGGTGAAACGCCGACCGGATTCGTCTTGTGGAAGGGGACTCGTTCGACCACATGGGTCCGCGGACGGGGCAACTGCGTGAACACTGTCATAGTGTCCACAGTAGCGGTTGACAGCATTGGACTCCCCCACCATCACCGCCATTCACGGAAAGGACAATCATGACACGGTACCAAGTTGATTCGGATCAGATACAGACGGCCTCCGGGGCGGTCAGCGGCTCGATAGGGGCCATCAGAGATGCCGTGGCGGGAATGTACACCAATCTGGACAATCTGCAAAGCGTCTGGCAGGGCTCGGCGGCCAGTCAATTCGCCACAGTGGCCCAGCAGTGGCGCGCCTCGCAGGCTCAGATGGAACAGGCGCTTGAAGGTATCCAGGCAGCTCTGACACAGGCATCGTCGCTCTATGCGGACACCGAGGCCCAGGCCACCCGTCTCTTCGCCGGAGCCTGACGCCTGGTTGATGCATGCAGGCAACCCGGAGCCATTCGATCATGGCGGATCGGCCCCAGACCCGGCATGCATATGCGGAAAACGGAACAGACGGTGAACGAGCGCAAGAAAAGAGACAGGGGCCTGCGCACCATTATCCGGTGCGCAGGCCCCTGTCCTTGGCGATCAATCAGTCCAGCCGAAAAGCCCGGCCGAACCTCGAGGGATCAGTAGCCCATGTCGCCCTGAGGCTGAGCGGCAGCAGGTGCCGGAGGCTCAGGCTTGTTGGCCACGACGGCCTCGGTGGTCAGGAAGAGCCCGGCGATGGAGGCTGCGTTCTGCAGGGCAGAGCGGGTCACCTTGACGGGGTCGGCCACACCGGCCTCCAGCAGGTCCTGGTACTCGTTGTTGGCGGCGTTGAAGCCCTGGCCGGCAGGCAGCGAGCGGACCTTGTTGATGACCACGTCACCGGAGATGCCGCTGTTCTCGGCGATCTGCTTGATGGGGGCCTCAATGGCGCGGAAGACGATGGAGGCACCGGTGGACTCGTCGCCATCCAGCTTGACATCCTTCTCGGCCTTGGCAGCGGCCTGAACCAGAGCCACGCCGCCTCCGGGCAGCAGGCCCTCTTCAATGGCGGCCTTGGCGTTGCGGACAGCATCCTCGATGCGGTGCTTGCGCTCCTTGGCTTCGACCTCGGTGGCTGCGCCGACCTTGATGACGGCCACGCCGCCGGCCAGCTTGGCCAGCCGCTCCTGCAGCTTCTCGCGGTCGTAGTCGGAGTCAGTGTTCTCAATCTCGGTGCGGATCTGGCCCACGCGTGCGGAGACCTCATCCTTGGAGCCGCCGCCGGAGACGATAGTGGTCTCGTCCTTGGAGACGATGACCTTCTTGGCGGTGCCCAGCACGCTCATGTCGATGGAGTCCAGCTTGAGGCCGAGCTCGTCGGAGACCACCTGTGCGCCGGTCAGAATGGCCATATCCTGCAGCATGGCCTTGCGGCGGTCGCCAAAGCCAGGAGCCTTGACGGCGCAGGAGTTGAAGGTGCCGCGGATCTTGTTGAGGATCAGAGTGGGCAGCGCCTCGCCATCCACATCCTCAGCGACGATCAGCAGCGGCTTGCCGGTCTTCATGACCAGCTCGGCGATGTGGACCACGTCCTGCTGGCTGGAGACCTTGCCCGAGGTCAGCAGAATGTAAGGATCATCCAGAACGGCGGTCTGGTCGTCGTTGTTGGTGACGAAGTAGGGGGCGATGTAGCCCTTGTCGAAGCGCATGCCCTCGGTGAACTCCAGGTCCAGGCCGAAGCGGTTGTTGTCCTCGACGGTGACCACGCCGTCCTGGCCGACCTTGTCCAGGGCCTCGGCGATCTCATTGCCGATCTCGGGGTCGCCCGCAGAAATGGTGGCGGTGGCAGCGATCTGGTCCTTGGTCTCGACTTCCTTGGACTGAGCCACGAGCTCCTTGACGATGGCGTCGGCGGCCTTCTCGATGCCGCGACGCAGGGCGATGGGGTTGGACCCGGCAGCCACGTTCTTCAGGCCCTCATGCACCAGGGACTGGGCCAGTACGGTGGCGGTGGTGGTGCCGTCTCCGGCTACGTCGTCAGTCTTCTTGGCGACTTCCTTGACCAGCTCGGCGCCGATGCGCTCGTAAGGATCCTCCAGGTCGATCTCCTTGGCGATGGAGACGCCGTCGTTGGTGATGGTCGGGGCCCCGTAGGACTTGTCCAGCACCACATTGCGACCCTTGGGGCCCAAGGTGACCTTTACTGTGTCGGCCAGCTTGTCCAGGCCGGCAAGCATGCCCTGACGAGCTTCCTCGTCATACTCGATGATTTTTGCCATTGTTGCTTCCTCCGTCATGGCTTGAGGTTTCATGACCCACCGTCGGCGTGGAACGGAACCCGACCGTCAGCTGTCGTGTTATCACTCCCGCACCTCGAGTGCTAATTCAGCAGATTAGCACTCGATGGAGCCGAGTGCCAACCCCAGGGGAAAATACGCTGCAGGCTGTATGCCATATCGCCCCTGACCCATCGGCCGCGCCCACAGGCAATCCGCACCCTGCACAGTCCCGGCTCAGCACTGTAATTCGAAACACATGCTACAAAAAATGGACCCCGGAATAACCGGGATCCACCATGACGAATACAGAAGACGACAATCAGAGCTTGGTGACCTTGGTTGCCTGCAGACCCTTGGGGCCCTCTTCCACCTGATATTCGACCTTATCTCCCTCATCAAGGGTCTTGAACCCGTCGGACTGAATGGCTGAGTAGTGCACGAACACGTCCTCGCCGCCATCGTCGGGATTGATGAATCCGTAACCCTTGCCAGCGCTGAAGAATTTCACAGTGCCTTGTGCCATAACTAACTTCCTTAACATAGGTGCCGCGTCACAACAGATACGAGACTGACCGCATCTGCCGGTCGGCAAGGTCAGTTTAGGCCTATCGACAGGGCAATTGCAAAACGCCGAGCCGAAATTCGGGAACTTTTGCCATCGAATTCCCTTTGTCGTCCGGCTGGCTGAACCTCACTGCATGAGGATGGCTTCCACCGGAGTGGAGGCCACGGAGGACTGCTCAACCTGGGTGATGCCCAGCAGGCTGGCCACCTCCTGGGCGGTAGCCTTGTCGGCCTCATCACGGTAGCGGACCGTGCTTACGCCAGGCAGAGCGCCCTGCGGGTTGGTTGCCGTGACCGCAGTGTAACCGGCATTGACCAGGACCTGGCGCTTGCTGCCCGCATGCCCGGTGATCCTGGTTCCGTTGATGATGGCCACCTGTGTGCCCCTGTTGACCACAGGTGCCGGGCTGCTGCTGGATGCACTCGTCGAAGGCGATTGCGAGGGCGGCTGCGAAGTCTGCTCCTGGGAGGATTTTTCAGCAGAGGTCTTGCTGTCTGAGGCGGAGGGGGATGCAGACCGCTTGGGCACATGGCTGCTGATGACCCGGGAGGCATCAGTGTGCGTCTGCTGCCAGGGCAGGGAGCCGCTGACTGCAGCCCATAAGCCCAGTCCGCACAGCACGGCCAGGACAACCACCAGCAGGTAGGGCAGAGCCCTGACCGGCAGGGAACGGGGCCCCCGATGCACACCGACCGGCCCCTTGGGAGGGTTGTCGAACGCATCATGAACCTGAGGGCGCGCCTGCGTCCCATTGTCGCGCGTGCTAGCCATGAACTCTCCTCCGCTCCACCGGATCCTGAACCATTATATGTAATGGGACGCCGGAGCAGCATCCCGCTGACCATCCGACGTTCCCCGCAAGCCCGGGAAAGCCATGACAACCCTGACCGGCTCATATCACCAAGCGATATAGTGACCTTATGAACAGCAGCCAGCCTATTGCCGCAACCTCCCCCGCGCCGACGAACGGAACCGGTACCAACCCTCCGACCATAGCAGGAGGCCAGGGCCGAACCCATCGCAAACCTCTGAGCGCCTTGGTGGATCCTGGCTGGGCCAAGGCTCTCGCTCCTGTCGAGCCCAACATCCACCGGATGGGCGACTTCCTCAGATCCGAGCTGGCCCAGGGCCACCGCTATCTGCCTGCCAGCAAGAACATCCTTCGCGCCTTTACCATCCCCTTCGACTCCATCAAGGTCCTGATCGTGGGCCAGGATCCCTATCCGACGCCCGGGCATCCGGTGGGCCTGAGCTTCTGCGTGGACCCTGCCGTCAGCCCCATCCCCGGCTCCCTGCGCAATATTTACACCGAGCTCAGCTCCGACCTGGGCCTGCCCACGCCCTCCAACGGCGATCTGACGCCTTGGACCAGGCGAGGGGTCATGCTGCTGAACCGCTGCCTGACTGTACGGGTGGGCAAGCCGGCCAGCCACCGGAACAAGGGCTGGGAGGAGATCACCGACGCCGCCATCCGAGCTCTGAACGACCGACGCGACCAGGAGGGCAGGGTCCGGCCCCTGGTGGCCATTCTTTGGGGAAGGCAGGCCCAGAGCCTGGAGCCCCTGCTGACCAATGCGGCCATCATCAAATCCCCGCATCCCAGCCCCATGTCGGCCCGATACGGCTTCTTCGGGTCACGTCCATTCTCCAAGGCCAACCATGCCCTGGAGGCCATGGGCGCCCAGCCGGTGGATTGGTCCCTGACCTGATTCCAGCTGGCTGAATCGTCAGGAAATGCCGTTACCATGTCTGCTATGGCATTATTCCCACCTCGACCCAGTCAGTCCCCATCTGTTCAGCCTGCTCAGGACCGGCAGGTTCCGCCAATCAGCCAGGACGACCTGCAACGTTGCCGTCAGTTGGCCGACCGGATCAGGACCCGCTTTTCCAGGACTCTGGTAGGCCAGGAGAACCTGCGCGAGGCCCTGATCCTGACGCTGGTGGCCTCAGGACACATCCTGATCGAATCCGTGCCCGGCCTGGCCAAGACCACCGCCGCTCAGACCCTGGCCACCTCGGTCTCCGGCAGCTTCAAGCGGATTCAGTGCACGCCCGACCTGATGCCCTCGGATCTGGTAGGCACCCAGGTCTACGACTTCTCCACACAGCGCTTCTCGACGCAGCTGGGCCCTATCCACGCCAACTTCGTTCTCATGGACGAGATCAACCGTTCCAACGCCAAGACCCAGTCAGCCATGCTTGAGGCCATGGCCGAGGGCGCCACCACCATCGGCGGCGAGCGCATAGCCCTGCCCCGGCCCTTCATGGTGATCGCCACCCAGAACCCCATTGAGGAGGAAGGCACTTACAACCTGCCCGAGGCCCAGATGGACCGGTTCATGCTCAAGGCCGTCATGACATATCCTGATGCCGACCAGGAGACCCGAATGCTGCAGATGCTGACCAGCCGAGGCACCGATATGCCCGGCAAGGACGATCGGGACGCCTTGACCATCGCCGATGTGGACTTCCTGAGGCAGAAGGCCCGGCAGGTCCACGTGGCACAGCCCATCATGCGATATGCAGTCGATCTGGCAGCCACCAGCAGGGGGGCTGGATCGCGGCCCATCCAAGGGTTGGCCGAGCAGGTGAGGCTGGGAGCCAGCCCGCGTGCCTCCATCGCCCTGGTGCGCATTGGCCAGGCCAGAGCCCTGCTGACTGGCAGGGATTATGTCATTCCCGAGGATCTGAAGGACTGGGCCCATTCGGTGCTCCGCCACCGGATCCTGCTGACTTTCGAGGCGCAGGCCGACGGCATCAGCAGCGACGACATCATCGACCAGATCGTGGACACGGTGCCGGTGCCATGAGCCGTCGACGCTCGAATCGCGACCCGGTCCGCAGACGGATCGAGTCCTTGGACACCAGTCTGCGGCTTCCCACGGTGCGCAGGGCCCTTGGGCTGCTGGAGGGCGAGCATTCCTCTGGCCGACGCGGCGGCGGTGACGAACGTGCCGACCTGCGCGCTTATGAGTTCGGAGACGAAACCCGCATGATCGACTGGCATGCCAGCGCACGGATGGGTCGGCCCATGGTGGTGGAGCGCGAGCGCCTGGTTACCAGCAAGGTCTGGCTGCTGCTGGATGTCGGCCGCGAGATGTCTGGAACGTGCCCTGACGGGGAGCAGGCCATCCAGGTGGCCGCCAACGCCCTGTGCATGTTCGCCTCCCTCTGCCTGCGCCGCAGCGATGAGGTGGACCTGGTCCTGGTCGATTCATCCGCCATCCGCCGCATACCCTGCCAGGGGGGCTTCGCCCGATTCGAACAGACCCTGGACCGGGCTCTGGAGTCACCGCTGGATCAGCCACGCAACCTTGAGGCACTGCTGGGCTACGCTGCCGGCATCCAGGACCGGCAGGCCATACTGGTCATCGCCACCGACCAGTCGGCATTGCACGTTGACCTGATGCCGACCATCCGACAGTTGGCAACCACCCACCCCCTGAATTTCATTGGAGTGGAGACCATGAATCCCCTGCGCCAGCAGCCCCCTATGGGCTCGGTGACGGATGCGCCCAGCGGACGCAGGATCCCGGCTTTCCTGCGTACCGCAAACGGGACGCGAGCTGTGGACCTGCACAGGCGCTATCAGATCGAGGCCTTTAGCCGGGAACTGGCCAGAATCGGGGCCTCGCTGATCCGGGCCGACTCCAGCACAGCCATGTTCAACAGGTTCATCCACCTGCTCTCAGCCGGCCGACCAGGCATTCCCATGCGACGGACGGTGATGGCGGCATGAATGCTGTCGTCCTGATTCGTCTTGCGTCCGGTCATGGTCGAATCAAGATCATGCCCACCATGACCCAGCCCGCATGGCTGCTGGCTCTGACGACGACCGCCATCGTACTGGCCCTGGCCCTAGCCGGAGCGGCCATTCTCCTGCCCAGGTTCCGCCGTCAGCAGGAAGGGCACCCGATCCAAGCGAGCTCTGACTCCCTCGATGCATGGCGTCAGAGGATCGATCAGGTGGTGACCCAGTACGACAAGGGCCATCTGGACCGTGACCAGGCCATGACAGCACTGGCCGCTATCGCTCGTGGATTTGCCTCCCGTTCCTGGAACAGCGACATGAAGTCCAAGACTTTGGCCGAAATCCAGGCTCAGCCCCGTACGCCGAGTACGCGGCAGGGTCTGGACCTGCTTCGACAGACCATAGATGCCCTCTACCCGCCCGAATTCGCCCTTCCCAAGGACAGCGAGGGAACTGACGCCACGGTGAATCAGGCAGCCGAGTGGGTACGGGATTTGATTGAACGGTGGCCGCGATGAGCATAGGCAATCTGTCCTGGCGGTGGCCATGGCTGCCGATACTGGCTTTGGCCCTGGCTCTGACGTTCGGCCTGCTGGCCTACCGTATGGCAGGTCGTGGCAAGCCTGATCAGCAAACAGGGGCACGGGTCTGGACCTTGAAGAGCGATCTGGACACCGATGAGGGCCATGAGGCGCTGAGGCGCTGGCGACGATTGAACCGTTGCGCCGCAATCCTGCTCTCTCTGGCCCTGCTGATGGTTTTGAGCCTGGCTGCCAGGCCCGCCCGGGTCGATCGGACATTGGAGCAGGGTCATAACCGCGATATCGTGCTATGTCTGGATGTGTCCGGCTCCACCTTGCCCTACGACAGGCAGGTAATCGCCTCCTACCTCGACCTGGTCCGCAGCTTCCGGGGCGAACGCATGGCTCTGAGCATCTTCAACTCCACCTCGCGCACCGTCTTCCCCCTTACCGATGACTACGGCATGATCACCGCCGAATTGAGCAAGGCACGGCGGATCCTGGACGGGGTGCAGTCCCAGGACCGCATCGATGCCATGAGCGGACGACAGTACCAGGACATCAGCGACTGGCTGGAGGGCACGCAGAACCGCCGGGACACCACCTCACTGATCGGCGACGGGCTGGTGGGTTGCGCTGCGCTCCTGCCGCAATTCGCTCCCAAGGGCCAACCCGGACCGGCAAAGGCCGACCAACGTTCGAGCTCCCTGGTCCTGGCCACCGATAACGTTGTCTCCGGCAAACCCACATACACCCTGGAGGAGGCGCTCAAGCTGACCTCGGCCGCAGGAATCGCGGTGGACGGACTCTATTCGGGACCGGACCAAGGCACCGAGGCGGAGAGCACACGGCAGATGCAGCGGCTGATCGCAGCCCGCGGCGGCATCTTCCTTAGACGGCAGGACGGGAACTCCATCAGCGCGCTGGTCCGCCGGATCGAACATCGCCATGGAGCCGACCCACGCCAGCAGGAGCAGTCCAGCCTGGTGGATGCACCCGGCTGGTGGACCCTGGCCCTGGCCCTGGCGCTGTCCGGATATCTGCTCCTGGCCTGGAGGCTGAAGCGATGAACATACTCAAGTCCCTGACCTTTGAGCCTGCCCTGGGCTGGGTGGCCGGCGGCCTATTGTCGGGCCTGCTGCTGCTCCTGGCCATTGCGCTGGTCATCCATGGACTGCGCAAGGGCCGGGATACGGATGCCGATCGCTGGGCCTTGGCCCGGCGCACCGCCATGGTCCTGATCCTGGCCCTCATGGTCCTGACCCCCAGCACTGTCAGCAAAACCACCAACAAGGCCGTCAACGCCACTGATGTCTTCATTGCGGTTGACGTGACCGGATCCATGGCAGTCAAGGATGCCGGATATGGGGCCCAGGACGGCATCAGCCGGTTGGAGGCGGCCAAAGCAGCCGTCCGCGACCTGGTCGACACCTATCCGGATGCATCCTTCTCAGCCCTGAGTTTCGGCGCCTCGGCCAGCGTCGATCTGCCCCTGACCCCCGACGTGCGAGCTGTGGACAACTGGGCCCGCGGGCTGGCCACAGAGCCCACCTCCCGTTCCTCCGGCTCCAGCTTGGATGCTCCTCTGGATCGGCTGACTCTGGCATTGAAGCAGACCAAGGACCGGCATCCCAACGACCGGATCCTGCTCTATCTGATCAGCGATGGAGAACAGACCGGCAAGGACGAACGGCGATCCTTCAGCGTACTCAGGGAAGGACTGGACGAGGCCTTTGTCCTGGGAACCGGCTCAGCCAAGGGAGGCACGGTGCCGTTGACCTCGGACGTCGGCGGCAGCGGCGCCGGAGGCTGGGTGACGGATCCGCAGACCGGCCAGCCGGGCATCTCGGCCATGGATCCGGACACCCTCAAGGCCATGGCCGACGAGATGAGCGGCCACTATCAGGCCCTGGCCAAGGGGGTCACTGTCCGCGAGGGCGCTACAGCTTCGGTCTCCAAGCGCTACCGGGTGACCACGGTCGACCAGGTGCGCCGACATGTCACCCCGCTGGTCTGGCCCTTGGCACTGGTGGAACTGGTCCTGATCCTGGTTGAGGCAGGGCAATGGGTCCGTACTTCGAGGAGATTGCTATGAGCAGGAACACCCTTCGAACGCGTCTGGTCCTTATCGTTTTAGCCCTGATAGCAGCGCTGGCCGGGGCATGGGGCCTGATCAACGTCAGAGCCATCGCCACTTACAACGAGGCCACGCGCACACTGAATACCAGCATCCGGCAGGCCCGAAACCCACAGGCAGACCCGGCAGCAATCAAGGCGCTGCAAGATCAGGCGGACCGCCTTTTCGCCCAAGTGGAGCGGCCGGGCCCCTTGCTTCTGCCGAAGACCAGGCAGGCCGCGCAGGCCAACCAAGCGACCAGCACTGCGCTGACCCAGCGTACGGAACGGGTACTCAAAAAACAACAAGCAGACAAAACCAAGAATGGGCAGGATGGAAAGAGCGGATCAGGCAAGGGCGCATCCTCTGGGTTGACCAAGCAGCAGGAAGCTGAGGTAGAGGATCTGCTCAAGCGCAACCAGGAACAGAGCGATCCCTCCTCGTCCCCCAGCCCAACAGGCAATATGGGCGGCCACCAGGATCGGGAAAAGAACGTCAAACCCTGGTGACCGGCCTCACCAGGCATTGCTCGATCATTTTTCGAAGACCTGTCCCCATCAAAACGGATCAGGCAACAATCGACCACATGGTCCAATCGACGCCATGCAAGCATGACTGCGGTGATGAAGTAGACGCATGGACAAGTCATCACCATCGTCACTACCCACCCTGGGCCCCTTCCTCGAGCAGCCCTCCTACCTGTCCGATCCTGAGGCGGCCGGAGCCTGCCCCTGCCACGCACGGGTGGCCCGTTGCCGGACCATGCTGGCCGATATGGCTCGGCAGTCGCGAACAACCCTGGTCCACCTGAGCGAACTAGCCGACCAGGCTCTGAGGGTCGACTGGCAGGGAAAGGCCGCTCAGGCCTACCGGGCCCAGGTACGGGCCATGGATGCCCTCTGCCAGGATCAGCGTGTCCAGGCAGGACGCACCCTGAACCTGATCGATCAAGAGAGCCGACCATGAAGCGGACGGTCACCGCCGCACCCGATGCCAACGGTTACACCAGCACAGAATTGGACCACCTGACCGGCATGGCGGACCGGCTCAACCAGGCAGGCGGAGCCCTGGCCACCCTGCAGACGCAATGGATTCTCACCAATCAGGCCATCCGCAGAGCCATGCCAGGGTTGCCCGCCCTCCCTTGCGCCCAGGCTGCCGTGCCGCCGCCAGGTCACGCCCGTCTGCCCCTGGACCTGATGGTGACCTTCTGCAGTGGCCAAGCTCAGGCCTGCGAAGATCTCCGCACCAGGCTCCAGTCTGTGGCCGATCGGCTGACCAAGGCCTACGGGTTGTACTCGCAGGCGGAATCATTCATGGAAAGGCTGATAGACTCCCTGATGTCCAAGGCCTTGACCCTGTTTCAGCCTATTGCCCCGTTCATGCTGGGAACCATCGGTCTGAGCTTGGGAGCAGCTAAACTGACCGGCAAACTGGATGCCTCGCAATTCCAGGAATTTCTGGAAACTACGGCCGGCATCCATCAGCCTCTGCTGGCCGCCGCCGCATCCGACCTGACTTCAGACCACCATGATCCTATTGGCAGATTGGTCACCGGTCCAGGCCTGCTGGTGCCCTTCGTACTCGCCCATCTTCAGGGTGACCGGCTCACGATGGATCCTGTCCAGCCTCAGGGCAAGGGGTTGGGCGAGGCTCATGACATCGCCACCGCTCTGCGAAATCTGGAGAGCTTGGGATCCTGCCAGGACGGCATTCCTTACGCAACCATCGCTGTACAACGATATCGGGAGGCGGACGGCAAGGACCGTTGGCTGGTCTACATACCCGGCACCAGCTCCCATCTCGATTCGCCCATCGGCTGGTGCCAAAACATCCAGCTCATGAGCGACAAGGCTTCAGTACGCGAAAGGGCGGCCTCCCTGCGTCTGGTGGACCAGGCCATGCGGGATGCCGGGGTGCGCCCGGACGATCCGGTCAGCCTGGTGGGTCATTCCCAGGGCGGTATCGTGGCCGCCACCATGGCCTCGGATCTTTCCAACCGCTACCGCTTCGATCACATCGTGACCGTCGGATCGCCCATCGCCCATCGCCAGATAGGGTCAGACACCTGGGTCACCAGCGTGGAGATGCGCGAAGAGCTGGTCTCCAGTCTTGATGGAGCCGACAACCCCTCCCGGCCCAATCAACTGACCGTGAGGGGAAGGGCGGGCGGACCTCCCCCTCCAGGTGGCAGCCGGACTGGCCGGACAGTGACCACTGCCGGACCCGGCAAGGAATCCACCCATGGCATGGCCTACCAGCGGGCGGCCTGGGCCGATGCCCGAGATCTGAACTCACCAGCAGTACGACGTCAGGACGACCACTTCGCCCATGCCATAGAGGGCGATCTGCAGGAGACCCGCTATTACCGCGGCAGGCTGCAGCGATGAGCAGGACACGCGGTCCACCAGAAGCGCCCATGTCGATTCCTGCTGGTTGACCCGGTCGTCTAGGCTGGAGGCATGAACCTGAGCCGAATCACCCCAGTCATCCCCCTCAATCCCTTGGACGGACGTTACCGCAGGCAGACCGCCGATTTGGTGGACTATCTGAGCGAACCTGCCTTGAACCGCGAGCGCATGCGGGTCGAGGTCGAATGGATGATCATGCTGGCCAACGGCTACCCGGGCAACGGCCAGCACCCGGTCCTGCCGGGCGTAGAGCCCCTGACCAAAGCCGAGCAGGCTTATCTGCGAGCCATCCCCGAGGATTTCGACGCCGACGGCATCGCTGAACTGGCTGGCATCGAAGCCCAGACCCACCACGATGTCAAAGCCGTGGAATACTACATCGACCGCCGTCTGGAAGCTGCAGCCACAGCCCTTGGCCCTGAGTCCCAACTTCCCGGGTTGACACCCCTGGTCCACTTCGCCTGCACCAGCGAAGACATCAACAATCTGGCCTATGCCCGCTGCATCCGAGGCGGGGTCGAACAGGTCTGGCTCCCCAAGGCCACCCGAATCGAGAGCCATCTGGCGACCATGGCGGAGCAATACCGGGATCTGCCCATGCTCGCCCTGACCCACGGCCAGCCGGCCACACCCACTACCCTGGGCAAGGAGATGGCGGTCTACGTCCACCGGCTGCACCGGCAGCTGGATCGGATCCGCCATCAGGACTACATGGGCAAGATGAATGGCGCCACTGGAACCTTTGGCGCCCATCTGGCCGCCCTGCCGCAGGTGGATTGGATCAATCTGACCCGGGCCTTCGTCACAGAACGGATGGGCCTGGTCTGGAACCCACTGACCACTCAGATCGAGTCCCACGACTGGCAGGCCGAGCTCTTCGGCAACATCGCCCACCTGGGCCGGATCCTGCACAACCTGGCCGTGGATGTCTGGATGTACATCTCCCGCGGCGTCTTCGCCCAGGAACCCGTCAAAGGCGCCACCGGCTCCAGCACCATGCCCCACAAGGTCAACCCCATACGCTTCGAGAACGCCGAAGCCAATCTGGAGATCTCAGGAGCCCTGCTGGACACCCTGGCCACAACCCTGACCGAAACCCGCTGGCAGCGGGACCTGACCGACTCCACCACCCAGCGCAACATCGGTTCGGCCCTGGGCTACAGCCTGCTGGCTCTGGACAACCTGGACGGCGGTCTGCAGACCATCCACCCAGACAAGACACAGATGGCCCGCGAACTGGACAGCAACTGGGAGGTCCTGGGCGAGCCCATACAGACGGCCATGCGGGCCGCCGGACTGGCTGGACGCTCAGGCATGGATCACCCCTATGAGCAGGTCAAGGAGCTGATGCGGGGCAAGAGGATCGGCCGGGAGGATGTCGAGCACTTCATCGACGGCTTGGACCTGGACCAGGACACGGCGAGCCGGCTCAAGGCCTTGACGCCGGCAACCTACACCGGTGCAGCCGGAACCTTGGTGGACTTCGATCGCGACTGACCATGACCCCGTCCCAGTCGACCATCACCCCCGAGGACAACGATTCCGCCGACCCTGTGCAGGAAGACCAGGTCGTCATTCGGGATACCCCACCCCAGCGGGTTCATGATGCCGAAGACCTGCTTCGAGCCCTGGCAGCCCTGATCCTGGGAATCCTGGTCACTCTGGCAGCTGTCTATCTGAAGGGCATAGCCGCCGGGGTCGAGTCGGACATGCGCCAGGCCGGCAATGCCATGGACTGGCTCATGGACGTGCCCACGGCCTTCCTTCAGCAAGCAGTGACCGTGACCGTGGTCCTGGCGGTGCTTGTCCATCTGCTGGTCAACAGGGAATGGATCCAGGCCATCACTGCCCCCTTGGCCATGTTCCTGGGCTTCGGGCTGGTCATGCTGACCTCCAACCTGATCCTGAAGGCGGGCAACCCGACCCTGATCGCCTCATTCAACTCCCAGAACGCCATAGGGTCTCCCGTCCTGCTGCCTGACTTCTATGCCGGTCTGGCTGCCTTCCTGAGCGCAGCAGGACCCCGTCGACTACGCAGCTCGGTCAAGTGGGGATGGAACGCTCTATACGTCGTGGCCATCATCATGGTCGCCATATCCTCCAATTCGGCCAGCGGGGTTCTGGTCTCGCTGATCCTTGGCCGAATCATGGGCATGATCGTCCGATACCTGGCGGGCACGCAGAACAAGGGCGCTTGGGGGCAGGGCGTGGTGCAGGCCATAGCCTCCATCGGCATCCATGCCGCCAGCCTGGAGCGTCAGGATCCCAGTCTAGACAACGATGGCCAGCCCCTGCCCGCCCTCGACGACGATCTTATCGAGGCCTCCCGCATCTACAGGGCCCGTGACAGGGATGGCCGCACCTACACGGTTTCGGTCATGGACGGCCAGCTGCACACCATGGGCTATCTGATGCAGCTCTGGCAGTGGATCAAACTGTCCGGAGTCTCCATGCGCCGGGACCGGTCGGTCAGAAACTCCATGCAACACCATATGGCCATGCTGACTGAATTGCGGGACCTAGGACTGACCACCCTGCACCCCTATGGTCTGGCGGAGAGCGCCGAATCCTCAATTCTGGTCCTTGAGGATGATGTCCATCTTGGGCCCTTGGAACCTGAGAACCTGGACGCCGACAGGGCCAAACAGCTGATGGACTACCTTCGCCGGGCCAACGAGCGCGGCTTCACACACCGCCGCATCCGCCCGGAGACTCTGGCCGTGGACCAGTCAGGCTCCGCGGTCATCGCCGGCTGGGAGAACGGCGACAGCGCCAGCTCCCAGGCCAACATCGCCCTGGACCGGGTCCAGCTTCTCGCCCTGATCGCCGCGATGATCGGCGTGGACCAGGCCATCACGGCCGCCCGAGCCTCCTGGGGGGTCCAGACCCTGGCCGGGCTATCGCCATTCTGCCAGATGGTGGCCATCCCCTCACAGACCCAGGCCCTGCCTGGCTGGGATCGACAGATTCTGACTGATCTGCGCAAACAGCTGCAGACCTTGGCTCCTCCTGAGTCGGTGGCTGAGACCGGCCAGGTAACCCTCTCACGTTTCAGTCTGCGCAGCTTCGTGGCCCTGGCCTTGCTGGTAGTAGCTGTCGCCGTCATCGTCACCCAGTTCAATCTGCCCCAGGTCATCAGCGCCGTCCGCAATGCCAACCCTTGGATGGCTGGCCTCTCCTTCCTGCTGGGATCACTGTCCTGGGTGGGCTGCGCCATTACCCTAGGAGTCTTCATCGACCCGGCCAAGCGCGATTTCAAAGGCATTTTCCTATCCCAGGTGGCCTCCTCGTTCACCTCGGTCTCCATGCCCGCCGGGGTGGGGCCGGCCTTCGTCAACCTGCAGTTCCTGCGGCGGGACGGTTATGACAACACCATGGCCACGGCCATCATGAGCGCCGTGGTGGCCGTCCAGTTCGCGACCACCTTCTGTCTGCTGATCGGCATCGGGCTGTTCACCGGGCGCAACACCCTATCCGGGATGATCCCCACCAACACCCTGGTCATCGTCATCGGGACAGTGGCCATCATCGCAGCCCTGATCATGGCCGTGCCTTACACACGGCGACTGGTCATGGAACGCCTGATGCCCATCGTGGCCTCCTACGCCCGCCACCTTATAGAGATTCTGACTCAGCCCAGGCAGCTGGTGGTGGCCGTGCTTGGGGCTGTGATGCAGTCAGCCGCCCTGGGCATGAGTTTCTGGGCCGCCCTGATGGCCTTCGGCTGCCGGACCAACGTTTTCGAGACCACCTTCGTCTTCCTCCTGGCCAATACGCTGGGTTCGGCTGTCCCCACACCCGGGGGCCTGGGAGCCATAGAGGCGGTGCTCTTCTCCGCCTTCCGCCTGGCAGGCGTTCCCTCGGGCGTAGCCATCTCGGCCACTCTGGTCTTCCGGGTGGCCACCTATTGGCTGCGCATCCCCTTGGGAGCCTTGGCCATGCGCTGGCTGAGCAACCATAATCGCATCTAAAGGGCCCCTCGGACACTTTCATTCCCAAGGGCCTCAAAAATCGCTTGATGAAATGTCGGAAACCCCCGGAAAATGCGGTGTTTGGGCCTAATCTGCGGTAATATCAGTCATTGACCGTTGGGCTTTCCCCAAATCAAGCAATGGGAGGCCCCCGAAAGAAGGATGTTCTATGGCATACAACAAGTCTGATCTCGTTTCGAAGATTGCGCAGAAGTCCAACCTGACCAAGGCTCAGGCGGAAGCTGCTGTCAACGCCTTCCAGGATGTCTTCGTCGAGGCCATGAAGTCCGGCGAGGGTCTGAAGCTGACCGGTCTGTTCTCAGCTGAGCGCGTCAAGCGCGCCGCCCGCACCGGCCGTAACCCCCGCACAGGTGAGACCATCAAGATTCCGGCCAGCTATGGCGTGCGTATCTCTGCCGGCTCGCTGCTGAAGAAGGCCGTCACCAACAAGAAGTGAAACAAGCCTTTGTGCAAGGGCCCTGACATCCATCCACGGATGCCAGGGCCCTTCTTGTTAGAACAGACCTCATTGAAGTCCCGCAGCGCAAACCGGGCTTCTAGGCACCAGGCTCTGCGGCACTCTTCAGAAAATCCATCAGGGAGCGGTATCGGGACGGGCCCAGATGGTCGAAGGGGTCAGGCAGGTCTACCTCGACTCGGCGGGAACCCCCTAAAACCAGCTGGCTCCAGTCGCATGACCATGTGCGTGTTCCCCGGTCTGCAGCACGAACGAAGTCGCCACGCAAACGAGCCCGAGTATCCTGCGGGGGCTGATCCATGGCGCGCTGCACCTCGGAATCGTCGACCGGCGAGCGCATGAGTCCATGACTGATCAGGCCAGGGAAGGACCTTCCCGCGCTCAGATCGTGATAGTCCAGGTCCAGGGCCTCATCCAGATCACGTCCGGCGCCTCGTCGACTCAGCCCTTGGAGCAGCCGCAACTTGGCAGCCCAATCCACCCAGTCAGCCAGATCCTGCCAACGCCCCGCGTCCAGCGCATCCAAGGCCGCTCTCCAAAGTCGCAGGGCACGCAAAGCCTGGGGCCGGTCGATGCCTATATCCTCCTGCTGGTCCACCAAGGCCTTGCAGGCCGACCAATAGGCCTCTTGCAGACCCAGAGCGCTGATGCTGCCGGTCTTCGTGGAAGCCTGCAGCTCGAGGGTTACCCGGCCGGTCCGATCCCGGCTGACGGCTCGGACCGCTGCACCGGGATCAGCCAAGGCCCAGTCGGCCAGCTCTGGCCGGCGGCCCCGGCAGCAGGCCTGCTCGATCAAGTTCAGGACCAGGTGGGTGCTGGCCATCTTGAACCAGGTGGCCAGCGGCGACCGGTTGGTATCACCCACGATCACATGCAGACGCCGCCATCGTTCGGGATCAGCCAGAGGCTCGTCACGGGTGTTGACCATAGGACGGGCACGGGTTGTGGCCGAGGAGACCCCTTCGTCCAGAAAATCAGCCCGCTGGCTGAGCTGGAACCCGTCTGGGCTCAGACGACCCGCCCCGGTGATCAGCTGACGGGTGACCAGAAAGGGGACCAGGCAGGCTCCGATCATGTCCAAGGGGACTCGCCGGTCCAGCAAATAGTTCTCATGGCAGCCGAAGGCATGGCCTTGGGCATCCACATTGTTGGCAAAGAGGTGAACCTTCACCGGCCTGCCCAGGTCCTCCGCCAGGCCTTTCCCGGCGCGCTGCGCAAGGTCGGTCACGATCCGCTCACCAGCCAGCACCTGGGTCAGGGCCGTCAGCGGATCGCGGGCCTCCGCCGTGGCATACTCCGGGTGGGAGCCCACGTCCAGGTAGAGTCGGGCGCCATTGGGCAGATAGATGTTGGTTGACCCGTGCTTCTCAATCAGAGGGCGGAACATGGCCATAGCGACCCGGCCGGCAGCGTAGGGTCCACTGGCGCCGGTCAGGCTCAGTCCGTATTCGGTCTCGATGCCGAATATCCTGCGAAAGTCCGAGTCAGCCCCCTGCCCGTCCGCCATGGATCACTGGCCGCCCTTCTGGACAAAGCCCTGCACATACTCCTTGGCGTTGGTCTCCAGGGTGGTCTCGATGTCATCAAGGACCGCATCCAGGTCGGACTCAGCCGTCTGACCCTGTTTATGCGCCCCGGTCTGCGGCAGATTCTCTTCCTGCTCCTGCTGCTGCCCGGCTGCCACATGCCGTCCCTGCTGGGATGCCTCAGCCATGGTCGCCCTCCTTTCCGGCGCGGATCAGCGCCCGCTCAGATACGTGTTCAAATCCTCGGCGATAAGCCCGTTGGTGGCCACCACGTCGTTGCTGCCCTCCCAGCGCACGTGCCCGCCGTCCCAGCGCCAGAGGGTACCCTTGGCCTCCCGGACCACGACAGCC
This sequence comes from Bifidobacterium sp. ESL0820, assembly GCF_052606235.1. Taxonomy (NCBI): domain Bacteria; kingdom Bacillati; phylum Actinomycetota; class Actinomycetes; order Bifidobacteriales; family Bifidobacteriaceae; genus Bifidobacterium; species Bifidobacterium sp. ESL0820. The sequence continues at coordinate 180,620 of NZ_CP199594.1, read as the reverse complement.
GCCGCAGAGACCGCAGGGATGTCCCAGGAGTGCAGGGCCGGTTCGAAGTAGGCATCGTAGCTGCCGTCCGCCACCCGGCACAGATCCAGCGAGACCGGACCCACGCGCTTGATGTCGGCAGGCTTGCCGGCCATGCGCGAGACGATCTGCAGGACCTTTTCGGACTCGTTGGGGAAGTAGGACATGCCGAAGCTGATCACTGACCCGTTCAGGGTGGTCATCGTGGAAGGAATGATCTTCTCCCGCTTGTCGCCCACAATGGTCCGTCGGATCCTGATGGCGCCCTGGCCCTTGGCGGCCAGATAGGTCAGGCCCATGACCGGCGCGTGCACGATGCCCAGGACCGGTGAAGCGTGGCCCTTCTCGTCCACGGCGAAGAGGGAGATGGTCAGCGTCCATTCGGCCATGTTGCGCACATAGTTGACCGGACCGTCGATGTGGCCCAGGCACCAGTAGCGGCCGCCTGGACGGCGATTGCCGGCCTCCTCCTCCCAGAAGCCGTCCATAGGATCCAGGGCAGCGATCTTGGTCCGGCAGTAACGGATCAGGCGCGTGTCAATGCCCGGCGAGAACTGGGTGCCCTGGCCGATGGCCGAGGTGGAGCGGGGGTCGTGGGGGTTGATCTGGTCCTGGAGGGCATGACGGCCAGCCTCCACAGCAATTGTGGCGGCCTGCATGGCCAAATCGCGCAATTCCATACTTCTCTTCTCTTTCAAACGGGTGGTCGAGACATTGCCGACCGTGATCCACCGGTGGTCGTCCGGTCGGATATCGGACTGTTTTCTGCGCTACCTGCAGTATATGTCGCGGTCATCCCGGCAGGAAGACCTTGTATGACCCAGCGGATCGGACAGATCCACGATCCTGGTTTCAGGCGCCCCCTCCGGTCCCTGCTCCTCAAGAATGACACGACTCCAGGAGACGGCTTTGACCGCATCAGGGCAGCGGTGAAGCAGCTGGGAACGGCACCAGGCACGAGTCTGCTCCGGCCCCTGGTCCATGGCCCTGGTGATCTGGTCGGGATCAGCCAGTCGCTGGATAGATCCTTGCAGTCGCCATGGCAGGTCACGGCCGGGGTCCACCCGTGCCCAGGCCAGATCCAGCGCCGCCAGACGGGGATCCGACCAGTCGGGCATGGCACGGCGGCGGCGCAGTCGCTCCAAGAGCTGCCACTTGAGCAGCCATTCCAACCTGCCTGCCTGATCGTGCATGGCCAGACGAGCCTCCTCGTCGCCAGAACGCACGGCAGCCAGATCCGCGAGCACCTGGTCCCAGAGGTTCAGAACCCGGTCGTCGGCACAACCTGGCCGGTCGATACCCCTTCTGGCCTGGCGGGCCGCATCCAGCAATGCCATTTGGATGGTCAGCGCATCGGCGAACCCCCCGTTTGCCAAGGCCAGCGGCTTGGTCAGAGCGACATCACGGGAAACCGTGTGCAGGGCTGACACCGGGTCATCCAGCGTCCAGCGATCCAGCAGTTCATCGACCTGACTGGTCGAATCATCCTCGGATTCCAAGAGCCCCAGCAGCAGATCGGTGGTCCCAAGCTTGAGGACCAGGGGCGCATCCAGCCGGTTGGCATCACCCACGATCACGTGGAGGCGACGGCTGCCCGGCCCAGCATGGGACTCGTCCCGGGTATTGATGATCGGCCGCCCGAAGGTGGTCTGCAGTCCAATCCGGCTGGTCAGATAGTCGGCGCGCTGGCTGAGCTGGAAGCCGGCCTCCTCGCTCCTGGGCCCCAGGCCCACTCTGCCCGAGCCGGTGTAGATCTGGCGGGTGACGAAATGAATGGTCATCAGGGCCGCCACCCTGGCAAAGGGCACCGCCCTGTCCATCAGATAATTCTCATGGGATCCCCAGGCGGCGCCCTTGCCGTCCACGTTGTTCTTGTAGAGAGCCAGACCTCCAGCCTTTTCTGCGGCCTGGGCCATCATCCGGTCACCCGCACGATCCTGAACCAGCGCATCGAAGGCATCCACCGTTTCCGCCGAGGCATACTCGGGGTGGGCATGATCCACGTAAATCCGAGCGCCGTTGGGAGCTGCCACATCGATCAGCCGGGCGCCGGGCGCATCAGTGAGCATGCTCGGAGCAGCAACGGAACGCGGCAGCCGACCTCCCCTGGCATCATTGACCGGATCCTCGCTCCCGTAGTCCCAGCGGATGTGCGCCAAGGCCGGCTGAGCAGCGGCCCTTACCATACGCAGGGCCAGAGTGCGTGGATCAGCGCCGGGATCCTGGGGGTCGGCAATGGCATACTCCGTCTCGGTGCCCATGACCCGCCCGGCACTCATGACCGCTCCCCTTGTCCGTCGACCGGGCGAACCTCCTGGACCTGCCCTGGGCGCAGTCCTGCCAGATCTGCCCAGCGGTCCGGGTCCTGGCCGCGGAGCTCTTCCAGAGTGTCCTCATACTGCCCACGGACCGCCCTGGTGCAGAGCTCGCGGTCCAGGCCCACCTGTCGGCCCTGTTCGATGGAGGCCTTGACCGCCATGGTCTTGACCCGATCAACCAGGTTATGCAGCATGGCGCCGGAGACCACAGACTCCAGGTAGAGCGGCTGCCAGCGGCCCGTGGCATCCATGATTCTGCCCAGCAAGTGGTCATCATCCCGAGCGAAGAGTCCATCGACCAGCACCTGGATCAGCTCCTCCGGCCTGGCATCATCCTCCATGGGCATATCGGAGCCCAGATACTTGCCCAGAATGGCGGCCGACCTGGCCCTGTCGGGCCGATCGATGCGGATCTTGACATCCAGCCGTCCTGGGCGCAGAACCGCCGGGTCGATCATGTCGATGCGGTTGGAGGCGCCGATGACCATGACCTGGTCCAGGGACTCGACACCGTCCAGCTCGGTCAGGAACTGGGGGACGATGGTGGTCTCCACATCCGATGAGATGCCCGATCCCCGGGTGCGGAGCAGAGCATCCATCTCGTCGATGAAGACCACCACTGGTCCACCCTGGCCTGCAAGGCTGCGGGCCCGGGCGAACAGGCGGCGGATCAGCCGTTCCGACTCGCCCACGAACTTGTTGAGCACCTCGGGGCCCTTGACCGACAGGAAGACCCCGTGACCGTCGCTCTCCTGGGCCAGGGCGCGGGCCAAGGCCTTGGCGATCATGGTCTTGCCATTGCCGGGCGGACCGTAGAGCAGGACACCCTTGGGGGCCTGGAGCCCATAACGACGCATCAGATCGGCATGCTGGAAGGGCAGCTGGACCGCATCCCGGATCCGCTCGATCTGCCTGTCCAGGCCGCCAATATCCGAGAAGTCCACATCAGGAGTCTCCTCCAGCAGCATGTCGGACTGATCCGACTCAGGCAGTACAGCCAGGGCCAGCGAACAGCTTTCATCCATGAGCAAGGCGCTGCCCGCCTCGATGGGCTGGTCCTGCAGAGAGCCCGCACGCGCAGTTACGCGGGTCTGACCGGAGGGGTCTTCCACCAACAGGGCACCGGATTCCAAGGTCTCTCGCAGCGTGCGGACCTGCCCGGTCACCGGCTGATCGCCCACACGCACCACCACCATATCGGCGTTGAGCAGAACCTCCTGGCCGGCCCTGATCCGTTCGGCGCGGATATTGGGCGCCAGTGGCACCACCATTCGACGCGAACCGTTCAGGATCAGCAGGCGGGCCTGCTGCACCCCCTGGCTGTCATAGGCGACGGAATCCACGCCCAAGGCCAGGGCAGCCGTCAAGGGCGGCTGAGCCAACTGGGCCAACTGGCTCTTGGCCTTGGACAGCTCTTTCGCAGCCCTGGTCAGCGCCGCAGCCAGCGCACGGTTGCGCCGATCCCCGGCCAGATCCTGGTCATTGGCATCCTCGGCCTGCTCCTTGTCGGCCTGGTCAGCATCATCAGACTGCATGGCTTTCCTCCTTCATTCGCCCCTGGAATCCCCGCATGGCCTGGACAGCCAGCCGGTGGAAGAATTCAGCTGCAGTGGGCCCCGTCTTCCAAACGAGCTCCACGGGCCCAGTCCATGGCCTTCATGGCGCGCTTGCCGGCAGCCTTGACCATCTGCAGCTCCAGGGGCAGGGTCTTGGTGCCCACCCAGAGGTGGCGACGGTCCATGGCCAGCCGACCCGGTTCCAGATGCCCCGGAAGACCTGGCTCATCCCCTCGGGCCGGTGCCGCCCTGAGCACGGTCAGTCCTGTCTGCTCGTCCTGCGGATCGTCGCCCCGCCGGTACAGACACCAGGCTCCCGGTTCCGGGCTGCAGGCGCGAACCTGCCGATCCAGGGCAAAGACGGGCACATCAAAACGCATGTGGGCATCCTGGTGGGTGATTTTGGCGGCCACCTGATAGGCGCCCCGCGTCTGCTCCTTGGGTTGAATCCGACCTTCCGCAAGGGCCTCCAGGCTGGCAGCCAGCAGGTGGGACCCATCCTCGGCCAGGCGATCCAGCAGCTCGCCCGATGTCTCGTGCGGCCCGATTTCCACCGTTGACTGGGCCAGGACGGGCCCCTCATCCATGCCGGCTGTCAGCCTGAAGACCGTGGCGCCAGTGATGGTATCCCCGGCCCAGATGGCCCGTTGGACCGGAGCTGCCCCCCGCCACTGCGGCAGCAGGGAAAAGTGCAGGTTGTACCATCCACCATCAAAGGCGTCCAGGACCGGCTGACGCAGGATCCGTCCGTAGGCCACGACGGCCGCACAGCTGGCGCCTGTATCCTGTAGCCGCGCCGGAAAATCCGGATCGGATGGATTGTTCTCAAGAACGGGGATCCCCAGCCTGAGGGCCTCGGCTTTGACCGGACTGGGATGCAGATGCCTTCCACGCCCCTGGGGGGCGTCGGGTCTGGTGAGCACGGCAGCAACCCGGAAATGCTCCTGATCGGCCGCCAGCAGTCTCAGCGATGGCAAGGCGACCTGGGGTGTGCCTGCAAACAGCAATGTCATGACCATATCGGCAATCTCCTTTTCATCTGACGGCTTCGGACCTCTGCACGTTCACTGCACCTGAGGAATGTTCACCCCGGCCTCGATCAGGGCGGTGCGCAGCCCGTAGGGGTTGCTGAATCGCAGGCTGCGGATGCCGGCCTTGTTGGCGCCGACTACATTCATACCCTTGTCATCCACGAAGAGGGTCCTGCCAGCCTGGATTCCGAACTGATCCAGGGCGTACCGATAGATGGCCGGGTCAGGCTTGCGCATGTGGATGGGCCCGGAGACCACCACCCCGTCCAGCCTATGCAGGAAGGAGTCGCCGTCCCAGGCGTGATGGAAGAGCTCGGCACCCCAGTTGGTCAACCCCCAGACACCCAGGCCTGCCGCCTTCAGATCCTCCACCAGCATGCGGGCACCAGGCACCGGGCCGGCCAGCGAATCGACGAAGTGGTCACAGTAGTAGGCGAACATGGCATCCCAGGGGGATCCGCAGTTGGCGGCCACCCAGTCACGGGCCTGGGCGCAGGTGGCTCCGCCGTCCATCATGTCGTTGGCCCGGTAAAAGCCGGAACGGCTGTCATCCAGCATGGCTTCGATGCTCTTGCGCCCGTACCGGGCCACCATGGCCATCTCGGGCTGCCAACGAATCAGGACGTTGCCGAAGTCGAAGATGACCTGTTCAATGGGCTGACCCTTAGCCTGAGCCGCTTCCTGCTCAGCCTGGATCACATCTGCTTCAACCTGGATCTCGCCCGGCCAGCCCTTCATGGCTCTCCGCCTTTCCCGAATTCGTTCATTTGCGCCTCTGCCTGCGCCCCCTCATGAAACCACGCCGCATAGACCCTGCAGATATTCGCTTGCAGCGACAATCAGGTCAGATCCTTGGGATCCATCCGGAAGCGCAGCTCCCCTCGCCCGCGGCCGGCCACGTACCGGGCCTGAGCCTGCTTGAGATCGTCAGCCAGCTTATCCCTGGAGCTGATGGGTACCCGAACCAGAGCTTGGACCCTATCCTGGGTTCCCTCCAAATAGCCGGCTTTCAGTGTGGATGGCGCCGGTATGGGCACAGGCCCAAGCAGGGCAGGAACAGACTCAGGACCGGCATCGGTTACAGCCTCCTGACCCGGTGCAATCCCGACGGCGTCCAGCATCGAGACGACGGCCTCCCTTTCACCCCATATTGCAGCCATACCGACCGCAGGGGGCATGGCTGTCAGCCGACGATCCTCCAGATCGGCAGCGGCCAGTACCGGCCCCTGCCAGGTCATCAGCGCCTGGGCCAGCTGGGGATCGCATTCCCCCAGCAGGAGCACCTGACCTCCCTGGGCCCGGGAGCGGCAGAAGGAGGCCACGCGCATCCAGGCTCCCAGGGTGTCCATACGCGCATCGACGCCAGGGGCATACAGGCTGGTCCAGGCGTCCAGAATGGCCACGGCCCGGTATCCCCGTGACAGCCGGGGCAGATCCGAATCGCCAGTGTCCTTATTGCTGCCATCCATGCTCGAGGCGACCACTCTGGGCTCGGCGCCTGGTGTGGCGATGACCAGACTGGGGCGATCCTGTACACGCTCGACTACCCCGCGGGGCTGGCTGGGCGAAGAGATGACGATGGGCACATTCCTGAAGAGCATGCGCAGCTCCTGGGCCGTCCCGGCGGCGCCTACCCTGACCACCCGAAGCCGTGAACCCCCGCAATCCGGACAGGACCAGTCCGTAGCCGCTGCCCCGCACCAGACGCATCGGGGTGCACCAGGCCGCCGTGCCCGCAGGGGCCCAGTGCAGCGGGGGCAACGAGCCTGATGATGACAGCGAGCGCAACTCAGGCTTTCGAAGATGCCGTCCTGCGGTATGGACAGCAGAACCGGACCACGCTCCAAGGCCTTGTTGATAACGGCGACTGCGGTATGGGGAACCCGGGCGCCGATGGTCGGGTCGGCCAGATGGCTCAGCTCCTCCCGGTTCAGCCAGCGGATCCAAGGCAGCAGAGTGGTCACCGTAGGCCGGTCAAGCGTCAGGGCAGTGCCTGGACCGGTCACGCCAGAGTCCGCTTCGATGGCCTCGGGCAGACTCTCCCAGTGGGAGCGCACGCTTCTGGCACGGGCCATGGCCAGGAAGACGCCGCCGTGGGCACGCGCCCGCAGCCTCAGCACTCCGCGGGCGTTGGCGTAGGGCATCATCCCATCGGCGTACTGGTAGCTGGCATCGTCCATCAGAGCGAAGAGGGCAGGACCCTCCACCGGGGCGTACATGGCAGCCCGCAGCCCGATGGCGCAGCGGACTTGACCGGAGGCCAGCGCAAGGTAGGCCCTGTAGCGCTCGGCAGGAGCCATGCCGCTGTCCAGAATGGCGAAATCACCAGACCAGCCGTGAGCCTCCTGTTGGCCAGGACCGGCGGCAACAGATGGGCCGAAGGGGCGCAACCCCAGCTGCTGAAGGACTGCGGACAGGTGGGTCACCTGACGGGTGCCCGGCAACACCATAACCGCCGACCGGCCGGCCAGCAGGGCGCCTATCAGCACCCTGGCAGCCAGCAGGGCGGCCTGGTCCATGCCGGGCAGAATGTCGGTCACAAAGGAGCCGAAGTCATCATCTTCCAGCGACTGATCCAGTTTCTCCAGTCCCTGATAGCCCGAATCAAGCTTCTGTTTCAGATCCCTCTGCCGCTGGGCCAGCCCGGCCACCCAGGCGGGATCAGACGCCAGCCGGGGCTGACCGGGAACCAGCTGCTGCTCCTTGTCGATGCGGGCCACGCGAGGGGGCAGGGCCAGCCGCAGAATATTGGCCTCAGTACCCCCATAGGCCCTGGCGATGGCAGTGATGTCCGCGCGCAGGGAAGATGAGATCAGGCTGCGATCCAGCACCACCCGTTCCAGGTAGCGCAAGGAGGCGCGGGGAACCTGGCTGTCTGCCACGCGTTCCCAGATGATGCCGTTGACCCTGCGCGCCCCGAACCGGACGCGAACCAGACATCCCGGCTGTGCATGATCGTCCTGGTCGGCATCCACCAGATAATCGAAGGTCCCACCCAGGTGAGTGGCCTGCACGTCCAGCACCACCCGTGCCACAGGGAGTTCATCGGCCGGTCTGCGGGGAGGTTTCTTTCGACTGCTGCTCGAACGACGGCGCGGAGCGAGACCGTCCAGGGCGGGCTGACTGACGTCCTGCGAATCCATGGCTCCTCCCCTCGCTTTCACAATTAAGAGAGCCACGGCGGATTCCCCAGTCGATGACCCGGGAATCCGCCGTGGCTCTTGATGAACAGCTGCTACCTGGTCATGCCGATGGCGGCCTTGAGCTCGCCCACCTTGTCCACCTGCTCCCAGGTGAAGTCGGGATCCTCCCGGCCGAAGTGCCCATAGGCTGCAGTCTTGGCGTAAATGGGCCTCAACAGGTCCAGCTCATCGATGATGGCAGCAGGCCGCAGGTCGAAGACCTCGCGCACAGCCTCCTGGATCTGCTCCCGGCTGACCCCCTGCTCGGTGCCGTAGGTCTCCACGTTGACGCTGACCGGTTCGGCCACGCCAATGGCATAGGCCACCTGGACCTCGACCTTGTGCGCCAGTCCAGCGGCCACGATGTTCTTGGCTACCCAACGCGCGGCGTAGGCGGCGGACCGGTCGACCTTGCTGGGATCCTTGCCGGAGAAGGCGCCGCCTCCATGATGGGCCGCACCTCCGTAGGTGTCCACAATGATCTTGCGCCCGGTCAGTCCTGCGTCAGCCGCAGGGCCGCCCAGAACAAAGGAGCCGGTCGGATTGACCAGCACCCGATAGCCCTGGTGCTCGACGGCCTGGCCGCAGATGCGATCCAGCACAGGCGTGATGACGTGCTCCATCAACTGCTCTTGCAGCCAGTCATGCCCCACCTCGGGATCGTGCTGGGTGGAGATGAGGACCGTGTCCACCCGGCGGGGCCGGTCATCCTGGTCGTATTCGATGGTGACCTGTGTCTTGCCGTCGGGGCGCAGGTGGGGGATGATCCCCTCCTTGCGGACCTGTGCCAGCCGGAAGGCCAGCTGGTGGGCCAGATAGATGGGCAGGGGCATGAGCGTGTCAGTCTCATCGCAGGCGTACCCGAACATGACTCCCTGGTCGCCGGCCCCCTGGGACTGGTAACGCTCCTCGCGGGTGGCGGCGCTCTCCTGGCTGGCCGACAGCCGTTCCACGCCCTGGTTGATCTCCTTGCTCTGCTCGCTCAGAGCCACGGTCACGCCGCAGGAATCCGCGTCCAGCCCGATTTCGGATGAGGTGTAGCCGATCCTGCGCAGCACCGACCGGACCTGGGACTGAATATCCGTGTAGCCCTGGGACGAGACCTCTCCGAAGACGAAGAAGAGGCCGGTGGCCGCCGAGGTCTCCACAGCCACATGCGAGTGCGGATCCTGGGCGATCAGATCGTCCAGAATGGCATCGGAAATCTGGTCGCAGACCTTGTCTGGATGGCCCTCGGTCACTGATTCAGCCGAAATCAGCCGTCGCTCTGTCATTTCATTCACCTTTGTCTAGAAACCGTCACCGTCCGAGGACCCTGCACTGAGAGTCGAAAGCTCAGTTGCCCTCGCTCAGATCGTCCTCGCCCAGGGTCTCTTCAAGCAGGCCCTCGTTGATCTCCCGGAAGGCGATGGACAGGGGCTTCTCCTGGTTCTGGTACTCAACCAACGGGCCGACGTTCTGCAGCAGGCCCTCATTGAGCTGTGTGAAATAGGAATTGATCTGACGGGCCCTCTTGGCCGCAAAGATAGAGAGCGCATACTTCGAATCGGCGTGCTTCATGAGGTCGTCAATAGGAGGATTCGCAAATCCCTGCGGATGGGGCTCGGTACCGAATGCCATAAGATGTTTCTCCAATTCAACTGGATGAACCATTCATTCAATCTGAATGATTTTACCGCCCGGGCTCGATTTTAGCCTCGCAGGCTTCTCTGCCGGAAAAAGCAGGGCGAAAAGGCCGAAAATTCCAACATGTGGTCATGTTCAAACCGCTGATGCCCACGTTCACTTGAATAAAACTATGCAGATGCGATCAGCCAAATTGATGAAGGAACGAGAGTTCGCGGGCGCCCGTGCTCTCTATCGTGCCGCTGGCGTCAAGGGTGAGGACTTCGGCAAGCCCATCGTGGCCATCGCCAATTCCTTCTCCGAGTTCGTGCCCGGCCACGTCCACCTGAACAAGGTGGGGCGCCTGGTCTCCAAGGCCGTCAAGGAAGCGGGCGGCATCCCCCGCGAGTTCAACACCATCGCCGTGGACGACGGCATCGCCATGGGCCATACAGGCATGCTTTACTCTCTGCCCAGCCGTGACCTGATTGCAGACGCTGTGGAGTACTCGGTCAACGCCCACTGCGCCGATGCCCTGATCTGCATTTCCAACTGCGACAAGATCACCCCCGGCATGCTCATGGCCGCTCTGCGTCTGAACATTCCCACGGTCTTCGTCTCCGGCGGCCCCATGGAGGCTGGACGTACGGTCATGCCCGACGGGACAGTCCAGGAGAGCACGGATCTGATCGACGTCATGTACGCTTCAGCGGATGACAGCATCGATGATGCGGGTCTGCTGGCCCTGGAGAAGACGGTCTGCCCCACCTGCGGGTCCTGCGCCGGCATGTTCACCGCCAACTCCATGAACTGCCTGACCGAGGCCATGGGTCTGGCCCTGCCCGGCAACGGCACCACCCTGGCCTCGCACACAGCGAGGAAGATGCTCTTCGAACGGGCCGGCAAGCTGGTCGTCGAGATCGCCAACCGGTACTACCAGGATGACGACGACTCAGTCCTGCCGCGTTCCATCGCCACCAAGAAGGCCTTCGAAAACGCCATGACCATGGATGTGGCCATGGGCGGATCAACCAACACCGTCCTGCACATCCTTGCCGCCGCACAGTCGGCGGATGTGGACTTCACCCTGGACGACATCGAGCGCATCTCACACACGGTCCCCTGCATCTGCAAGGCCTCCCCCTCCGGAGACTGGGAGATATCGGACGTCCACCGGGCCGGCGGCATCTGCAGCATCCTGGGTGAGCTGGACCGTGGCGGAGTACTGCACAAGGACACGCATTCCATCGACTATCCGGATCTGGAGTCCAAGCTCAACGACTGGGACATCATGCGCCCCACCTGCCTGGACCAGGCCAAGGAACTCTACCATGCAGCGCCCGGGCACATCACCTCCCCCGAGCCCTTCAACCAGTCCAAGGAATGGAAGGATCTGGACACCGACCGCGTCAACGGCGCCATCCACGACCTGGATCACCCGGCCGTCTCCGAAGGTGGCCTGGCCATACTTCGCGGCAATCTGGCCCCCGATGGCTGCGTGGTCAAGACCGCCGGCGTGCCCAAGGAAATCTGGAACTTCCGCGGACCAGCCCTGGTGGTCGAATCGCAGGAGCAGGCTGTGGAGGTCATACTCAATGGCACCCTGCACAAGGGTCAGGCCCTGGTCATCCGTTACGAGGGACCCAAGGGCGGCCCGGGCATGCAAGAGATGCTCTACCCCACCTCATTCGTCAAGGGCAAGGGCATCGGCAAGGACGTAGCCCTGCTGACCGACGGCCGCTACTCCGGCGGCTCATCAGGCCTGGCCATCGGCCATATCGCTCCTGAGGCAGCCAACAAGGGCCCCATCGCCCTGATCCGCAACGGCGACATGATCCGCATCGACATCCCCAACCGGCGGGTAGACGTCGAGCTGAGCGATGAGGAACTCGCCCAGCGCCGCGCTGAACTGGAGGCCGGCGAAGGCTATGTGGCCCACAGGGACCGCAAGGTCTCCCTGGCACTGAAGGCCTACGCCGCCTTCGCCCGCTCAGCAGACAAGGGAGCCACCCGCGACCCCGACCTGATCAACCGACTGTCGGGTCTGGACTGACAGACCAAAATCCCCCAATCGGGCTTTCACTCGATTGGGGGATTTTTTGACTCTTCTGGAGTAAAGGGCAGGTGCTCAGAGACCGTATTCCTTGGCGATCACCGACCAGAGCGCCTGAGCGGCTTTATCCACACTGTCGTTGACTATGACCTGATCGAACTGATCCTCTGAGGCCAGCTCCACCTTGGCGGTCTCCAGCCTTCGGGCCCGCTGCTCCTCATTCTCGGTTCCCCGCATGTTCAGCCTGGTGACCAGGTCCTGGAATGACGGCGGCGCCAGGAAGACGTAAAACACTTCCAGACCCAGCTCTCCCGCCCGTTGGCGGACACGATGCGCCCCCTGCAGGTCGATCTCCAGAATGGTGGGCACCCCTGCTGCCAGATGGTCCAGGACCGGCTGCAGCGGGGTGCCATAGTGGGACATGCCATGGACCAGGGCGGTCTCCAGAAAATCTCCGGCTGCCTCCCTGCGGGCAAACTCCTGCTCGTCCATGAACCAGTAGGTGATGCCGTTCTTTTCGCCCGGACGCGGAGCGCGAGTGGTGGCCGAGACGGAGACCCAGACCTCCGGGTGGGCATGACGCAGGGCCGCCTCCACAGTGCCCTTGCCAACTGCCGTGGGACCCGTCAACACAATCAACCGGCCGCCCGTCTCCCCCGGCCCCCCGGTCTGTGCTCCCGAAGAGTCCTGACTCGACATGTCGGCACCGTTGATCGCTGACACGGCCACTTCCTTTCCTTAAAGGTCACCCTCCGGCCTAGCTGGACCGGAACATGGGTCAATCATATAGCGAGCACCTACCTGGCCTTCTCCAGCTCCAGCAGCCGGGCCGCGTGCTCCTGTATGCTCATGACCTCGTAGTCGTCCTTTTTGACCACATCAATGGCCATCAGAGCGGCTGAGAATTCGGTGATGGTAGTGAACTGCGGCAGATCGGCGGCAATGGCGGCAACTCGGATCAGATAGCCGTCGGAGCGCGAACCCCTTGAGCTAGGCGTGTTGAGGATCATGTCAATGGCCCCATCCTCAATCAACTGGACAGGATTTCGGCCCATATGCCTTACTCCGTCGGCATCTGTGAAGGCCTGACCCGGCTCTTCAGCATCGCTGATCTTGTCGACAACGGCCACATCAAAACCGTACCGACGCAGGACAGAGGCCGTGCCACGGGTGGCGCAGATGCTGAAGCCCTGCTCCAGCAGACGCGCTGCCAGCATGGGCAGCTGCCGCTTGTCCGCGTCATTGACCGACAGGAAGACGACCCCGCTGGTGGGCAGACCTCCTTGGTAGGCGGCCAGCTGGCTCTTGGCGAAGGCGTGGGGGAAGTCCCGATCGAAGCCCATGACCTCTCCTGTGGAACGCATCTCCGGGCCCAGCAGAATGTCCACGGTACGACCCACTGGAGTGCGGAAGCGCTTGAAGGGCAGGACGGACTCCTTGACCGCCACAGGCTGGCCGACACGGACCATGCCGCCGTCGCCGACAGGCAGAAGCAGGCCATTGGCTCGTTGCTGTGCGATGGACTCCCCCACCATGATCCGCGCCGCGGCCTTGGCCAGCGCCGTACCCGTGGCCTTGGAGGCGAAGGGGACAGTCCGGGATGCGCGGGGATTTGCCTCGATCACATAGAGGGTGTTGGCCATGAAGGCATACTGAACATTAATTAGCCCCTGAACGCCGCAACCTTGGGCTATTGCCAGGGTGGCCTGCCGCAACCGGTTGATCTGGTCGTCGGAGAGCGTGGATGGCGGCAGGGTGCAGGCTGCATCACCGGAATGAACCCCGGCCTCCTCCACATGCTCCATGATTCCGCCGATGTAGAGTTCCTGCCCGTCATAAAGGGCATCCACATCGATCTCGATGGCATCCTGAAGGAACTTGTCAATCAACAGGGGCGAGGGCAGCCGGCCGGAGACCACTGTATCGGCCTTGGCTTCCTCCAGGGCTCGATCCACGTAGGTGCCCAGCTGCTGGTCGTCATAGACAATCTCCATGCCTCGCCCGCCCAGCACGTAAGAGGGCCTGACCAGAACCGGATAGCCGATGGCATGTGCTGCATCTCTGGCCTCCTCCAGGGAAAGAGCGGTGCCGTACCGGGGAGCGTTCAGATGCTCCTTGCTAAGCACCTGGCCGAAGAGCTCACGGTTCTCGGCGAGATCGATGGACTCGGGGCTGGTTCCCAGGATGGGCACCCCGGCCGCCTTAAGCCTGGCCGCTAGGGACAGGGGCGTCTGACCGCCCAGCTGTACAATGACCCCTTTGACAGGCCCCATGGCCTTCTCGGCCCGATAAATCTCCAGAACGTCCTCGAAGGTCAGTGGCTCGAAATAGAGCCGGTCCGACATGTCATAGTCGGTGGAGACCGTCTCAGGATTGCAATTGACCATGATGGTGTCATAGTCCTTGCCCAGCTCCTGGACGGCGTGCACGCAGGTGTAGTCAAACTCGACCCCCTGGCCGATCCGGTTGGGCCCCGAACCCAGGATGATGACCGCCTCGCGTTCCCGGGGTCGCAGCTCGGACTCGTCGGCGTAGCAGGAGTAGTAGTAGGGCGTGACGGCATCGAACTCCGCTGCGCAGGTGTCCACAGTCTTGTAGACAGGATGAAGGCCAAAGGCCCAACGCAGCTCCCTGACGACTGCCTCGCCTTGGTCGCCCATACCGCGCAGGTGGGCGATCTGTAGGTCGCTCAGTCCTGATTGCTTGGCCCGACGCAGCAGGTCGTCATCCAGGACCTCGGATTCTCGCACCTGAATGGCCAGGTCATTGATCATGCTGATCTGCTCCAAGAACCAGGGGTCGATCCTGGTGGCCTGGTGGACCTGCTCCACAGTGGCCCCGCCCCAGAAGGCCCGCTGGATCTGCAGGTAGCGGTGCTCGGTGGGGGTGTGCATGGCCTCCAGCAACTGGTCAGTCTCGGCCTGGTCGGGCCGTGGGCCGTCCCAGGAGAAGGTCATGTGCCGTTTGTCGATGGAGCGCATGGCCTTGCCCAAGGATTCACGGAAGTTTCCCCCCAGTGCCATGGCCTCGCCCACGGACTTCATCGAGGTGGTCAGGGTAGTGTCCGCCCCGGGGAACTTCTCAAAGGTGAAACGTGGAATCTTGGTGACCACATAATCAATGGTCGGTTCGAAGGAGGCAGGCGTTGAGCGGGTGATGTCGTTCTCGATCTCATCCAGGGTGTATCCCAGGGCAAGCTTGACCGCGATCTTGGCGATGGGGAAGCCAGTGGCCTTGGATGCCAGAGCCGAGGAGCGCGAAACACGCGGATTCATTTCGATGACGATGATCCGGCCGTTCTTCGGGTTGACGGCGAACTGGATGTTACAGCCGCCTGTATCCACCCCCACGCCACGGATAATGGCGATGCCGATGTCACGCATGCGCTGATACTCCCGGTCGGTCAGGGTGAAAACCGGGGCCACGGTGATGGAGTCGCCGGTGTGCACGCCGACCGGGTCCACATTCTCGATGGGGCAGACCACAACCACATTGTCCAGGCGGTCGCGCATGAGCTCCAGCTCATACTCCTTCCACCCCTCGATGCCCTCCTCCAGAAGAATCTCATCGGTAGGCGAATAATGGATGCCAGCGCCGGCGATCCTCCTCAGCTCCTCGCGATCATGGGCGATTCCAGAGCCCAGACCGCCCATGGTGAAGGAGGGACGAACCACGAGTGGGTAACCCAGTTCGGCGGCTACTGCTTCGGCCTCATCCAGGCTGTGGGCGATGCGGGACTTGGCCGACTCGGCACCGGCCTGGTCCACCACCTGCTTGAAGAGCTCGCGGTCCTCTCCCCTGTCGATGGCATCCAGCGAAGCACCGATCAGCTCAACCCCGTAGCGCTCCAACACGCCAGCCTTGCCCAGCTCCACGGCAGCGTTCAGAGCGGTCTGGCCACCCAGGGTGGGCAGCAGCGCATCCGGCCGCTCCTTGGCGATGATCCGTTCCAGGAAGGGCAGGGCGATGGGCTCGATGTAGGTGGCATCGGCCATCTCGGGGTCCGTCATGATGGTGGCGGGATTGGAATTGACCAGGATGACGCGAATCCCCTCTTCGCGCAACACCCGGCAGGCCTGGGTCCCAGAATAGTCGAATTCGGCCGCTTGCCCGATGACGATGGGCCCCGAGCCGATAACCATGACTGAATGGATGTCCTGCCGCTTAGGCATGTGCCTTCCCTTCCCTGGCGTCCTGCATCAAAGTGACGAACCTGTCAAACAAGTAGGAGGCATCGTGCGGGCCAGCCGCCGCCTCCGGATGGTATTGAACGGAGAAGGCTGGAATGTCCAGACACTCCAAACCCTCGACCACGCCGTCGTTGAGATCGACATGAGAGACTCGGACACGGCCATATCGGCCTTCACCATAGGGTGAGGGCACTGGGTCTCCCTTGGGTGCTTTGACTGCGAATCCGTGATTATGGGCGGTAATCTCAACCTTGCCAGTGCTGAGATCCATGACCGGCTGATTGATGCCCCGATGACCGAATTTCAGCTTATAGGTCTCGAAGCCCAGGGCGCGGCCCAAAAGCTGGTTGCCCAGGCAGATTCCGAAGAATGGTAGTCCGGCATCCAGGACCTGCCTGAGGAGCGACACCTCCTCGTCTGCGGTCGATGGGTCGCCTGGACCGTTGGAGAAGAAAACCCCGTCAGGCCCCAGGGCCTGTATCTGCTCGATGGTGGTGTCGACGGGAAGTACGTGGACCCTGCACCCGCGCTCAGCCAGCCTGTGAGGGGTCATGGACTTGATTCCCAAATCCACCGCCGCCACCGTGCAGACAGGCTCTTTCGCCTGACGGTCTCCGACTGGTTCGACGATATAGGACCTGTCTGTGCTGACCTCGCCAGTCAGGTGGGACCCGGTCATCTTGGGGGCCGAACGGACCTGATTGAGGAGTTCCTGCATGGTTCTGGGCCTACCGCCGTCGTTGAGCATTGGGTCCGGGCCTGAAAAAATACCGGCCCGCATGACACCTGCAGAACGCAAGTGTCGCACGAGCCGGCGGGTGTCTATGTGACTGATACCGACGATGCCCTGATCGACCAGCTGGTCATGGAGACTGCCCCGGGCCCGCCAGTTGCTGACGTTAGGGCTGGGTTCCCGGACTACATATCCTGCCACCCAGAACCTGTCTGACTCCCCGTCTTGGTCATTGACACCGGTATTACCGATGTGGGGGAAGGTCTGTACAACAATCTGCCGAGCATAGCTGGGATCCGTCAGGGTTTCTTGATACCCCGTCATTCCGGTCGAGAAAACAATTTCACCTATGGTAGTGCCCACCGCTCCGAAGGCTCTCCCCACATACACTTCCCCATCCTCAAGGATGAGCAAGGCACGATTGGAGAAACGGCTATCGGAGGTGATGGTGTTGGTGTCTTTCAGGTTCACCGAACCCCCTTGATTACCGCGGATATTCGCACCCATATTAATGACCCCCATGGATTATGCCGGCAGACCCAGCCAAAAAATGGTTGGCCAAATCTTCCTGGATAGACTGCAGGTCAACCAGTCCGAATAGGGCAAAAGGCCGACCTGATGCCCTGATAGTTAGCGGGCATTGGTCGGCCTTTATCCGAATCATTGCTCAGTTGTCCAAAGGACGATCCGCATCGGGGGTCAGTTCCTCCGGCAGGGTCAGTTTTAGCTGGTCCAAGCTGGGGGCCGACTGATCGACAGTATGGTCAGGAACATGACCGGATTCCCCTCCTTCAGATCCACTCGCTGCCGATTCCGACTCGCTGTCAGCATGGGCATCCTCAGAGGAAGCAGGCTCGGAGACTGCAACCACCGCTTTTGCCTTATCGGATTCATCATCTGAAACGTCCGCATCGGCCTCAGCATCAGCCAGGGCAGCGATTCGATCGGCTTGCTCACGACGAGCCTGATGCTCATCCTTCTCCTGCTCCAGAGCGCTGAGAACGCCGTGGATGAAGGAGGGAGCATCGGCATCCGAGAGGGTCTTGGCCAAGGATAGGGCCTCATCGATGGCCACCTTGTCAGGAACGTCGGGGTTGTAGAGCATCTCCCAGGCGGCGATACGCAATATGTTGCGGTCGATGGCATGCATCCGGCTCAGCGGCCATCGGGTGGAATGGGTTTGCAAAGCCTCATCGATATCGCGACGATGATCTGCCACACCCTCGACGATGGTCACCGCATAAGCAGGCAGAGGTGTCTGAGCCCCCGGCCGAACCTTGCGCTCTTCCAGCAGGGAAAGGAAATCCTGGCTCTTCTCATCGGCCTCATACAGGGTATTCAAGGCCCGCTTGCGGGCTGTGGAACGTGCCATGGATGTGTGGTTTCCGCCTTGCTCAGTTCTCGCGGCCCAGGTAGGAGCCGTCGCGGGTGTCCACCTTGACCTTCTCGCCCTCGACCACGAAGAGGGGCACCTGGATCTCCGCCCCGGTCTCCACAGTGGCAGGCTTCGTGCCGGCGTTGGAGCGGTTGCCCTGGACGCCCGGTTCGGTTGCAGTTACGGTCAGCACAACTGATGCAGGCAGCTCCACTGATAGGGGGTTGCCATCATGGAAGCTGATGATGCAGTCGGTGCCCTCAAGCAGGAAGCGTTCCTGATCGCCAACCAGGGTCTCGGGAATGTTGACCTGTTCGTAGGTGTTCATGTCCATGAAGACGAAGGAGTCGCCGTCCCGATAGGAGTACTGCATGGTCCGGTTGTCGACGGTCTCGAAGTCCATCTTCATGCCGGCGTTGAAGGTGCGGTCCACGATCTTGCCTGAGAGGACGTCCTTGATGGTCGTGCGCACGAAGGCCGGCCCCTTGCCCGGCTTGACGTGCTGGAACTTGATGACGGTCCAAAGCTTGCCGTCCAGGTTGATGACCGATCCGTTCTTGATGTCGTTGGAAGTCTGTGCCACCTTGATACCACCTCATTCTGATGAACGTTCCTTCGGAGGGCTCCTGGCCATCTGCCGAAAGCACCGGGCCATACAGGATCCGGCCCGCTCGCAATAAATCCTCGCCTATTATGCCACGGCGCATGAACACCGCAGTCGGCCCAGTGGCGCATCTGGCCGGATATGGGCAGGGCCCGGAATCGCATGATGGATTCCGGGCCCCGTCATTGGATCGCGTCGACAAGCGACAGGCAATCCTACTCGATGATCTTGGTGACTCGACCTGAGCCGACCGTGTGGCCGCCTTCACGAACAGCGAAGGTCAGACCCTCCTCCATGGCGACGGGCTGGATCAGCTCGACGGAGAAGGTGGCGTGATCGCCGGGCTGAACCATCTCCACGCCCTCGGGCAGGGTGATGACGCCGGTGACGTCGGTGGTCCGGAAGTAGAACTGCGGACGGTAGTTGGAGAAGAACGGCGAGTGGCGTCCGCCCTCGTCCTTGGTCAGCACGTAGACCTCGCCCTCGAACTTGTGGTGAGGGGTCACGGTGCCGGGAGCAGCCACGACCTGGCCGCGCTCGACGTCCTCACGGCCGATGCCACGCAGCAGCAGACCGGTGTTGTCGCCAGCCTCGGCCTCGTCCATCTGCTTGTGGAAGGTCTCGATGGAGGTGACGGTGGTGGACTGGGTGTCGCGCAGGCCGACGATCTCCACGTTGGTGTTCACGGGCAGCTTGCCGCGCTCGACACGGCCGGTCACCACGGTGCCGCGGCCGGAGATGGTGAAGACATCCTCGATGGGCATCAGGAAGGGCTTGTCCAGGTCGTGGACCGGGGTGGGGATGTAGTCGTCGACGGCATCCATGAGGTCCTTGATGGTCTGGACCCACTTGTCGTGGTCAGGGGCATCGTCGTGCAGGGCGCCGTAGGCGGAGGTGCGGATGACGGGGCAGTCGCGGTCGAAGCCGTTCTCGTCCAGCAGATCGCGGACTTCCTCCTCGACCAGCTCGATCAGCTCTTCGTCGTCGACCATGTCGCACTTGTTCAGGGCGACCAGGATCTTCGGCACGCCGACCTGGCGGGCCAGCAGGACGTGCTCGCGGGTCTGGGCCATGGGGCCGTCGGTGGCGGCGACCACCAGGATGGCGCCATCCATCTGAGCAGCGCCGGTGATCATGTTCTTGACGAAGTCGGCGTGCCCGGGGCAGTCCACGTGGGCGTAATGGCGCTTGGCGGTCTGGTACTCGATGTGCGCGATGTTGATGGTGATGCCGCGCTCTTTCTCCTCAGGAGCAGCGTCGATCTGAGCGAAATCGTACTCGGGGTTGACGTCCGGGTACTCCTCATGCAGCACCTTGGAGATGGCCGCGGTCAGGGTGGTCTTGCCGTGATCGACGTGGCCGATGGTGCCAATGTTAACGTGCGGCTTGGTCCGCTCGTACTTTTCCTTTGCCATTGTGTTTTGTCCTCCTGGACGTCTCGTAGGTTGCCTGCGCGAACCACGCACAGAGCACTCGCTACATATTACTGGGTTATCGGGTTCTTTGCCACTTTTGCCCTCCGCCCAGTCAGCGCTACAAGAGTGTAACGCCGACTTGTGACAGAAGAGCCTTTTGGCGGCGGCCCGCCATGGCGGCGGACCGGACCGGCATTACTCGCCTCGCTGGGCCTTGATGATCTCGTCGCTGACAGCCTTGGGGACCTCAGCGTAGGAGTCCATCTGCATGGTGAACATGGCGCGCCCCTGGGTCTTGGACCGGAGGTCGCCGATGTAGCCGAACATCTCCGACAGGGGCACCTTGGCGTCGATGACCTTGACGCCGGTGGCGTCGGTCATGGACTGGATGGAGCCACGACGGGAGTTGATGTCGCCCATGACGTCGCCCATGTACTCCTCGGGAGTACGGACCTCGACAGCCATGATGGGTTCGAGGATGACGGGCTTGGCCTTGGGAGCGGCCTCCTTGAAGCACATGGAGCCGGCGATCTTGAAGGCCATCTCCGAAGAGTCGACCTCGTGGATCTGGCCATCGGTCAGGGTCGCCTTGACACCCACGACCGGGAAACCTGCCAGCACGCCGGACTCCATGGCCTCCTGCACGCCAGCGTCGACCGAGGGGATGAACTCCTTGGTGATGTGGCCGCCGGTGACCTTGTTCTCGAAGATGTAGGATTCGCCCTCGGAAGTGTCCAGGGGCTCGAAGTTCATGAGCACCTTGGCGAACTGGCCGGAGCCACCGGTCTGCTTCTTGTGGGTGTACTCCTGGTTCATGACGGGCTTGCGGATGGTCTCGCGGTAAGCCACCTGGGGCTTGCCCACGTTGCATTCCACATGGAACTCGCGGCGCATGCGGTCCACCAGGATGTCCAGCTGGAGCTCGCCCATGCCGGAGATCAGGGTCTGGCCGGACTCCTCGTCGGTCTTGACCTGGAAGGTGGGATCCTCCTCGGAGAGCTTCTGCAGGGCGATGCCCATCTTCTCCTGGTCGGCCTTGGTCTTGGGCTCCACGGCCACCTCGATCACAGGATCGGGGAAGGTCATGGATTCCAGCACCAGCGGCGCCTTCTCGTCGCACAGGGTGTCACCAGTGGTGACGTTCTTGAGCCCGACGAAGGCGTAGATATTGCCGGCGATGGCCTCGTCGACCGGATTCTCCTTATTGGAGTGCATCTGGAAGAGCTTGCCGACGCGCTCCTTCTTGTCCTTGGTGGAGTCCAGAACGGTTTCGCCCTGGGCCACCTTGCCGGAGTAGACACGCACGTAGATCAGCTTGCCGTAGAAGGGGTGGGTGGCCACCTTGAAGGCCAGAGCCGAGAAGGGCTCGTCCACGGTGGGCTTGCGGTCGATCTCGACGGACTCGTCGCCGATCTTGTAGCCCTTGATGGCCGGCACGTCCTCGGGGCTGGGCAGGTAGTCCACGACCGCGTCCAGCATGGGCTGCACGCCCTTGTCCTTGAAGGCGGATCCGCAGAAGACCGGGAAGGCCGACTGCTCGATGGTCATCTTGCGCACAGCGGTGCGGATCTCCTGCTGGGAGATCTCCTCGCCACCCAGGTACTTCTCGAGCAGGTCCTCGTCCGACTCGGCCACGGCCTCGAGCAGCTCGGTGTGGTACTGCTCGGCCTTGTCCTTGAGATCATCTGGGATGTCGATGGTCTCGTACTTGGCGCCCAGGTCGGCCTCGTCCTTCCAGTAGTAGGCCACCATGCGCACCAGGTCGACCACGCCGTGGAAGTCGCTCTCAGCGCCGATGGGCAGCTGCATGACCAGCGGCTTGACGCCCAGCTTGTCCTTGATGGTGTCCACCGAGTAGTAGAAGTCGGCGCCCAGCTTGTCCATCTTGTTGATGAAGCAGATGCGGGGCACGCCGTACTTGTCGGCCTGACGCCAGACGGTCTCGGACTGGGGCTCCACGCCCTCCTTGCCGTCGAACACCGCCACAGCGCCATCGAGCACACGCAGGGAGCGCTCCACCTCGGCGGTGAAGTCCACGTGGCCGGGGGTGTCGATGATGTTGATCTGGTAGCGGTCCTCAGGATCGTGGGACTGGCGGTTCCAGAAGGCCGTGATGGCGGCGGAGGTGATCGTGATGCCACGTTCCTTCTCCTGGTCCATCCAGTCCATGGTGGAGGCGCCGTCGTGGGTCTCGCCGATCTTGTAGTTGACGCCGGTGTAGTAGAGAATACGCTCGGTCGTCGTTGTCTTGCCGGCATCGATGTGGGCCATGATGCCGATGTTGCGGACCTTGGTCAGGTCCGTGAGCACGTCTTGTGCCATAATTCCTTGTTCTCGCTCTCTTGGGATTACCAGCGATAGTGGGCGAACGCCTTGTTGGCCTCGGCCATCTTGTGGGTGTCCTCGCGGCGCTTGACCGCGGCACCCAGGCCGTTGGAGGCATCAAGGATCTCGTTGGCCAGCCGCTCCGACATGGTCTTCTCACGACGGGCGCGGCTGTAATCGGTCAGCCACCGCAACGAGAGCGTATTGGCGCGGTTCGGCTTGACCTCGACGGGGACCTGGTAGGTGGCGCCGCCGACACGACGGCTGCGGACCTCCAGGCTGGGACGAATGTTGTCCAGGGCGCGCTTGAGCACGGCCACAGGCTCCTGGTCGGTCTTCTCCTTGACCTGCTCCAGAGCGGTGTAGACGATGTTCTCGGCGATGGACTTCTTGCCGTCCAGCAGGATCTTGTTGATCAGCTGGGCCACCACGGTTGAACCGTAGATGGGATCGGGCAGGAGCTGGTGCTTTTTAGCTGGTCCTTTGCGTGACATGTGTTACTTGGCCTTCTTTGCTCCGTACAGGGAACGGCCCTGCTTGCGATCCTTGACTCCCTGGGTATCCAGCGCACCGCGCACGATGTGGTAGCGCACGCCGGGCAGATCCTTGACACGTCCGCCGCGCACCAGCACGATGGAGTGCTCCTGCAGGTTGTGGCCCTCGCCGGGGATGTAGGCGGATACCTCGATGCCGGAGCTCAGACGGACACGGGCGACCTTCCGCAGAGCCGAATTCGGCTTCTTGGGGGTGGTGGTGTAGACACGGGTGCACACGCCGCGACGCAGCGGGCTGCCCTTGAGTGCCAAAGTCTTCGACTTGCGAGGCTTGGCCTTGCGCCCTTTGCGGACGAGCTGTTCAATTGTTGGCAACTGACTCTCTCCGATTCCTTCGATGAACTTGTCTTCGTTTGCACTGCGAGACCGCCGCACCGCAGCCGCAGTCGCTCCCAGAAGGAGAGATCAGCCACTGTCCACCGGCCCGATGGCCCCTGATCCTCCTGCCGGGCATTGCTGCCTGCATTCTTCGGATTCGGGGATATCCCGACAAGCTCACCTGTGACATAAGGCATGCTGTCGGCACACACGATGAAAAGTATATCACCGAGGCAGACACGGCCACGTCTAGCACTCGGAAGTATGCTCTGAGCTTTGCTCACTGTGATGCCGCGCTGGAACCGTCGATAGGAAGCCCCTTGCAAGAGACCTTTGGCTGGCTTTTGCATGCACCGCTCACAGATTCCAATAAAGGAACGGGCGCCCGCCTATAACAGCTTCCTAATATACAGGTGTCGAAAAATACATAGCATATCTGTATCAGCAAATAGAGATGCCAGAAACATCAATGCCTGCGTTCGGTCACGTAAGCATCAGCGTGCGGGGATGCCCTGGGATTCGTGGGTGGCCGGCCGTCTACTTGTTGTCCTTCTCAAGAGCATGGCGAATGTAGTCGCGCAGGATCAGGGCATGGTTGACGGCCGGATCCTTGGCCGCATAGACCAGTGTCGTCCGATCGTGTTCGCGCACAATGCTCAGCAGATCCCCCAAGGCGGGATTGTCATCCAGCTCGGTACGGTAGCGGCGGGCGAAATCCTCGAAACGGTCCGGATCATGGTGCCACCAGCGCCGCAGGTCCGGACTGGGAGCGACGTCTTTGAGCCAGCCGGACAGGGCTGCCCGCTCCTTGCTGACACCGCGCGGCCAGAGCCTGTCGACCAGGATGCGGATCCCGTCCTCGTCAGCAGCCTGCTCGTATACGCGCTTGATATCCACCTGACCCATCATCTGCCTCCTGAAACCAGGGATCCGAGTGATTCATGTCTCCTTGAACCATGATATTGACGGAATCGGCATTACGGAAGAGGCAGCGACTGCCATACCGGGGCGTAGGCTGATGAGTATGCTTACAGACGCAGACAAGGGCAAGGCGGCCGGATCAAACGGCAGCAAACCAAGCCCTCAAGCCCGCAATTCAGCAAAATCGACCGGACCAGGATCCAAGGGACGGCAGTGGCGGCGCCTATGGATACCCGACCAGATAGGCGGCTGGGCCATGGCCTTGATGCCGGGCTTGGCTGGGCTGCTGGTCGGAGGCCCGACCTGGAGGAGCCTGCTTCTCATGGTCGCCTGGGCTTTCTGCTACTGCTTTGAGTTCACTGGCTCGAGATGGATGGTCTCGCATCGGGCTGCCAGATTCGCGCCGCCAGCTCTGGGATATGCTCTGCTCACGGCCGTGACCGGTCTGATCCTGTTGATCGGCACCCCCGGGCTCCTGCGATGGGCCCCGCTCTACCTGGTGCTGGGCGTGCTGAACTTCGCTGCCGCCTGGATGCGCATGGAACGCTCCTGGTGGAACGATGCCGTGGCCGTGATTGCGGCCTGCACGCTCTGTCTGATCGCCGTCTCCCTTGGGTCGCGATTCCAGCAGTCGGGACCAGGAATGGAAGGCGCGAACACCGGTTACTTCGGGTGCCAGCCGAATCCCGCTGTGGACTGCTTCGCCAGCGGATTCCTGCCAAGCGCCGCCCTGCCATCGATCGGAGTGGTCAGTGCAGCTGTATTCGCTGTGACCCAGTTCGGTTCGGTCATCTTCGTCAAAACCATGATCCGCGAGCGCGGCAAGACCTGGTGCTACCTGCTTTCGCTGGCTTGGAACCTGGCACTCTGCCTGATCGGGGTCGCCATGGTGCACACCGCAGGATGGTGGCCTCTGTTGACCGCCCTGGTTCTGCTGGTTCGCGCGGCCCTGCTGCCCGCAATCTCCCGTCGGCGCCGCATCCCCATTCTGTATGTGGGACTGGTCGAATGCGCCACCAGCCTGCTGGTCTTCATTCTGGTGATTGCGCAGGCCGACGTGATGGCCACAGCTCTGACAAGCCTTCTCGGCGTATGACTGCAGGTTCGTCCTCACACGTCACTCACGAGTTCGGGCCTGTCTGGAATGACCGGTCCCGTGTGCTGATCCTGGGATCCATTCCCAGCCCGAGCTCGCGTGAGGCTGGCTTCTACTACATGTTTCCGCGCAACCGCTTCTGGCCCGTGCTGGCCGCGCTCTTCGACCAGCCTGTTCCGGAGCCTGATCCGTCTGTCCGCGCACGGTTCGCTCTCAATCACCGCATAGCACTATGGGATGTCATCCAAGAATGCGACATCCACGGCGCCTCCGATGCTTCTATCACCAATGTTGTTCCTACCGACATCGCCGGCTTGCTGGACCGTGCGCCTATCGACACCATATTCACTACAGGACGCAAAGCCGGTCAGCTCTACCATCGCTACTGCCTGCCGAACCTGCAGGAGAAGAGGTACCGACCGATGATCAACCTGCCATCCACCAGCCCCGCCAATGCTGCTATGAGTCTTACCGATCTGATCAAGGCCTACCAACCCATAAGAAAAGCGCTCGAAGACATAGAGCCTAACAGACAAGACAATCACAACGACCATGGCAAATAGGCAAATACCAACGGTCAAAGCCCAAGATGTTGCGAATCTTCCCAAGGGTGAATTCGCCTTCCCTGGTCCAGAACGTGATTGCCTGGTGGAAGTAATCCTGGATGGGCGCAAAACTGCTACGACCAGCCTGATGGCAAAGTTCATCCATGATCACGAGCAGCTCCTCGCCTCCGGCCGACGAACGGTTCTGTTGAACTCAGATGACCAGCATCTTGCCGTCCTTCGATATGCCTCAGTCGGCGTGAACCGACTCGGCCTGGTCATATTGCAGCATGTTCTGAATGAAGGAGAAGACTACAAAAGCTTTCCTGAGTGGCGCTTGGCGCATGAGTCTTTCTGGACCTCGGAGAATATGCGACAGGCACTGGATGATCGTGACTTCAACGTCGATGATCAGACCCCGGTGGTGCTGGAGACTTTTCATGTAGAGGCCATGGTCGTGAACTGAAGGCCTAAAGACAAAACGTGGCTTTTATCGCATGAGTCACACATCACCGGCGTGCCATGTCATGCCATCGTGTATAGTTTCATCTGTTGCATTGATCCGCATCGCGGGTTGGTTCATCATGGTGGCTATAGCTCAGTCGGTAGAGCACCTGATTGTGGTTCAGGAGGTCGCGCGTTCGAGCCGCGTTAGCCACCCCCGCTAGATGTTTGTATTATCTTCAGCTTTAGATATGCCTTGTTCCAATAGGAATTCGAGCTGCTTTTTACCCAGACCAATCAAATGTCTTTAATTGCTATAACGATCTCCGGCCTCATACTAATTCTCCACAATTTTGCTTCCATGAGCTGCTTTTGATCTCGCCGAAACTGGAATGCTAAATTGCTGCTTTTTCCACGTTGCTAGCTTTGGATTTGCTAAATATATAGCGGTATCCATGATGTTCCTTAATCAGATTCTTATTTCTCTGACACGACCATACAGTGCCAAGATATGACGTTCGGAAATCAAGACCTTTGCCGCTCGAGAGACGATGATAGTTATGAACAGCTGATGAATTAGATGCTGGGGATTGTCCATTATTTCTGAATCTGAAGATGCGTTTTAAATAATAGTCACGAAATAAGTCGAACACGGTCTTTCGATAGAACCATTGGTTAGCGGTTATCAGTTATTTGTACAAGTGATTTGATTAATCCTGCCCGTGTCAAGAGAAAAAGTCTTTCCTGATTTTTACTTTTAAATGGTAAATAATTCCGAATTACAATTCAATTCGAAAATCAGATATGTGTAAACTGAATATGAGCTAAAATAGTATCTGTAAAAAGGAAATCAAATGATGAAACACAAAGCGGCGTATACAATGTCATTTACTTCTTCTAATGCTGGTGGGGTTCGGTGGTTTGATCAAAAGGTAACATATGATAATTTGGCCCAAATAGCAGACGCCGCACACTACACTGCACCTACTCATACTGTTTTCTCTCGGTTCGATATACAAAAGTGCCTCTCGCTGAACAGTGCTCTTACCAGGCAGTATGGCAAACCGCCTTTGAGTGACAAAAAAGCAAACGATGAGTATGACAAATTCATTGCCCAGAACCTAAATGTCCTAGCTTACTCAGGCGTTTTGAGTTCTTCACTGCAAGATAGGAAAAGAATATACTCGGTACAAAATTCTGGAGTGCTTCAACGCATAGCCGGTGATGAAAACCAATGTAGAGTTTTTCTAATTCAATACATCGAGTGGGTGCTAAAAAAATTTAATTGGTGGCAATATATCACGACATATGCAGACAGTCAGCATAAACAAGAAGACATGGATAACTTGAAAAAACAATTCACGAACCTCTTAATAAATACCATGTCATTAGGCAGCAAAGGTAGCGCACATCCCGAAGTTGAGGCAGGACGAATTTTTCCAAAGGTAATTAATCTAACAGCTTATGCATTACTGATTCCAGGAATCAAGAGAGGTCGTGTAATGGATTGTCCACCAACAAACATAGACCTCATCTATAACAAACCAAATTGGAGAGATATTGCTTCGAAGAAACCCAAACAAATGACTCGCCAAGAGTATATTCAACAATCAAAGAGCGGCGCAGAATATGAATTGCACAGGCATCTCAAAGACGCTGTAATGCTTAAAGTCAAGACATACCAGAGACAAATTTCGGAAATTCCTGATTCTTCCTTGGGGAAAGCTACGCATATCCACCACATTTTCCCAGTCCATTCTTACCCTACTTTAGCTGAAATACCCGAAAATATGATTGCACTCACACCTGGCCAGCATCTTGGGCAAGCTCATCCTGATGGAAATACACATAAGATTGATTTATCCTTTCAGCGTGTTTGCTTATCACAAAAACTGGAAACCATCAAAAAGAGTGTTCTCGAAAGAGATGAAATGTACACTTATAGTGGTTTCGTAAAGGTCCTTGAAGTTGGTTGGGGTCTACAAGATCTTAAGCCGACGTATAAGTCTCTGCGAGACGCAATAATCAATCATGTGGACTAAATTAGTGTATTTTTTCCGGGTTTTTGGGCACTCCCCACCAATAAACTAAACAAGAGTCTATATTGATAGATCTCGTAGAATAATTACAAGCTATCCTATAAAAAGATTGGAATTGCTTGCTGTCTGCGAATGATAAGAAAGTTCGAGAAGACTCGGGGTTCAAATCTCCATACAGGACCGCACAACTCCCATCAGGGACTGCACTTTTGCCACTTTCGAATTCTATAACCCGAGGGTTATACGACAGATTAGGAGCCAAGAATTTGCTGTTTCCAGGTAATCTTGCTATAGATGACGAAACACTGTCTGCAGTAGATTTCGAAACTTTGTAGTCTCTTGAATCGTGCTCTAAGTGACCGTTCATTCCGATGTTTCTCCCGCGTAGTACTCTTATCCCGCTAGATACAGCAAGTCGTCGGCTAATCTTCCTATCTCTCCATGCTCTAAATACACCTAACTTTAATAACTGAACAGTTTTGTCAAATTGGCTATTCCGATAAATGATCCATGTTGGGAATCGGCAATCTAGATAATATTCAGATGGCCCTGCCGCCATACACTCTTGCGGCCATGATTTAATTTTTAAGAGATTTTTCCCTTTTCTATAATCGCTTACCACTTCTATGACTAAACCTATTGTTTCGATTTTAGCATCATGAAATGTGAATTCACCGAAATCTAATATATGTCGTACATCAGTCATAGATGCAATTGTGTTACGTATATCTTGGTAATAGGCTGCGTGTAAAAATGCTTTGGGTAATACGAAAGCTACTCTCTTGGCTAACGAGACCGCTTTCCTTAAGAACCTAACAGACAGCTCCGAGTCTTTTCCCCAAGCACTGTTCTTATCCAACTTCCTGCGCCCAAAAGGAGGATTCCCAATTATTAAATCGAAATCATGAATCATCTCGCTGCAATCTTTGAGAAAATCTTTTCGACATATCGTCAAATTAATAAAGTTATTTGAGGTTTGGAATCGTTTTTTCACTTGCTTTATGACTTCTGCATCGATATCTAAGCAATCCAAATCTATCGGGTAAAACTCAGCAAACTGATTCAGTATCTGAATAAACACGCCGCTTCCGCAAGAAGGCTCCAGAATCTTAATCGCTTTATTTCGATTCTCCTTATATTCTGCTAACGATCGCTTAACGACTGAAAAGGCGATCAAGGGTTCTGTATAATAAGCAGACAAACTTTTTTTGCGCAATTCTGAAACTTCGACGTAAGCACATTTTTGTGCTTCACTTGCCCAGTTAGAAACACGTGCGCGTCTAGGTCGTTGTGACGAAAACCTGAGAAATGGTGTAAGAGCTTTACTGATGTGGCGTGCTATCGATTGCGTCACAGGCACTGGTATGGCTTCACCGAGACACTGTCTAATATTTAATGCGTGATTTTTTAATTCGCTCATACAAGCGCATGAACCTGCATCCGTCTGCGAATCGAACCAATGATAATCATCACGAACGCCCATCATTCTCATTAATTCTCGGATACTGAAAACCCGATCATCTTCTGGGTGAATCGTATTCTGGCTTGCCAGGATATCATTCCGCGTATGCACGCACGGAGCCACAGCATCCCAAGGAACACGTCTATACTTGTCACCATTTTTCTGCACATTCTGAATAACCTTGCCATCAACTACTCTATGTGGCCTCTTAAGTGGGTCCTTATTTTCAAAAGCAGAATGTCCTTCTTTTAAATCATGAATCCATGACCGCATCTCTTTGTTATACGGTCTGAAAGAATGCAGCACATCCCCCTCTGAGCTTTGCCCCATTTCCGTCAGTCGGGGAAGATCTCCGATTAGATCACGCAGCGTAGGCGCACTTTTCTTACTCGGGAACAAATCCAAAGGAGTTACCCATGTGATATCGTTGCGCACTCCAATGGTAAGAGATCGGGTACGGCTTGACGGAGAACCATAGTTGCTCAGCTGCAACACATGCGAATAAAATTCATAAGTAGCACCCAAGTCTGATTCGATTTCATCCTTAATCGGACGATTAATTCCATCTTGGCCAGTACAAATAGTCTTCATAAACGCCGGAACATTTTCAAATATGAAAACTAGAGGCTTAACCTTTTGAATAAGTTCTATCGACCGTACCACAAGCGAATTTCTTTTCAGCTCATCGCCCTTTTTATGGTTCGCAACAGACATCCCCTGACATGGAGGAGTAGCAATTACAGCGGTAATAGGCTGCTGTTTCTCTTCCATATAGTTCTCTGCGAGAGATAACACAGTTTCGAATGGACCTGGTAACAGTAAATCGCCACATATCAATCTATTGTCATCTGCAATGTGATTGATTCTTTGTATTTCGATTCGTTTAGATAACAATTCAGCTGAAGCTATGCAGAAGAAATGCTCATCATGAAAGCCAATGTCGCCAATACCTCCCGAGCTGAATAGGCTAATATATGAGTTTTCCGCTTTAACTGAATTCATAGGTCAACAATACAGCATAAGAAGGAAATTTACATCAGCGTTTTGCTTTTTGTCCTTCATCTCTTTATTCACTCACATTATGTGAAATTATGCCTTTCCACGGCATCTTGGAGCAGGAGTTTACATGAATTAGAGTCGCCGTCGTTCGAGGAAACCACTTAGGTTATTTAAACAAAGTGGTTTTATACTACGCTTATCATCATATCAAATTGCATAGTTGAATACAGAATATATTTACGGGTGCTGAGGTATTTCCTGGCCATCGTTGAAGAGGGGAGCATCACTGGAGCAGCCGAGTACCTGAACATATCCCAGCCATCCCTGTCCAGGCAGATAAAAGATCTGGAAAAGCACCTAGGACACAAGCTCTTTGACCGCGGAAGCCGCACAATTACGCTGACTCCAGCAGGGGAACTGCTGCGTGACCGGGCACGCGAGATCGTGCTCATGGCTGACCGTGCTGAAGCTGAGCTCACAAGCATGGGCAAGCCAATCAACGGCAATGTCTACATCGGCGCGGGTGAAACAGAAGCCGTGCGCTTCCTGGCCAGGGCCGCAGAGTGCATGCTGCAGCACTATCCTCAGGTAAAGTTCCACATTCTCAGCGGCAATGGTCAGGCCGTAACAGATCAATTAGAATCAGGACTTCTGGATTTTGGCCTGCTTTTTGAGCCCTCGGACAACACCAAATACTCCTATATCGGCTTGCCTACAGCCGACAGATGGGGATTGCTCATACGCAAGGACTCCACGTTGGCCAGCCATGATGGCATCCGCCAGGAAGATCTTGAGCAGATACCCCTCCTGCTCTCACGGCAGGTCAGGTTCGACAGAGAATTCAGCGGATGGAGTTCCTTCTCAGAGCACGAACTGCATGTTGTAGGAACCTACAATCTGCTCTTCAACGCGTCACTATTCGTCAGCGAAAAATGTGGTTACGCGCTCTGCCTGGACCGCATCATCAATCTGACCGAGGGCTCAAATCTGGTCTTCAAACCTCTGGTGCCTGAACTTAGAACAAGAGTGAACCTGGTTTGGAAGAGCAATAGGCATTTTTCATCAGCGGCGAGTCAGTATCTGGAAATATTGCGAAGACAGATTGGAACAGAAAACGCCTGCAAATCTACAGAAGCCAGGAAAACGCTATGATGCGACTCGAGATGTAAGCAGAACCACGAAATCCAGCCTGCACTAATTGAACTACCGGCTCATAGCGTTAAGCCGGGAGGGTGCATGTACTGACGTATCCCGTTCATATTCCATATCAGTCCTGGTCATATCTGGAAAGCTCGATCAGGTTCCTATCGGGATCCCTGACGTACACCGAGGTGATGGCCCCTTGCGCGCCAGTCCGATTGACCGGACCCATATAGTCGATATGATGCTCATGAAGCGCGGCAACCACATCATCCAGCGAATCCTCCACGAGCAAACATAAATCAGCCGAGCCGGGCGTAGGCTTGTCCGCCTTGGGGTCAATCTCGTGGCCGGCCTCGTGAATGTTGATCTTCTGCTGGCCGAATTTCAGCGCCAAACGCCCATCGCCGAACGTCTGTACCTGCATGCCCAGCACATCATGGTAAAACGCGCAGGTCGCATCGACATCCTGCACTGTGATGACCAGATGATCCAAACCAGTGATTCTCATGAGCTCAACTCCCATCGCCTAGTAACCCAAAAGACAGCCTAAGCGGGCGCATTCGAAAAACTGGCATTGGGACCAGCAGAGAAAGCGACCCATAGTCACAACAGACAAGACTCCTGCCAGAGTCAAGAAGAAACCAATCGGATGAAAGCTCGGCAACGCACCCATGCAAAAAACGAATACCAACATATAAGCAAATGGCATTATACATACCGTTTCGAGGGCCATAAACTATTGCCGTTCACATCCAAGACGGCAGCGAACCTGTGTCTTGGGAGATCATACAGTCAGCGAGGAAGGGAACGTCATGGCCACAAAACAAACAGCAGGAAGAGAGCAGTTGGGCGAATTCGCGCCTCAGTTCGCCGCTCTGAATGACGATGTTCTATTCGGTGAAGTCTGGGCTGATGAACAAGCACTGTCCGCGCACGACAGAAGCATGATCACCATAGCCGCATTGATTACCATGGGCAGCACAGAACAGCTCGACGCTCATCTGAACATGGGAAAAAGAACGGCATCACCAAGGACGAGATAGCAGCGGAAATTACCCATCTGGTCTTCTACGCAGGCTGGCCGAAGGCCTGGTCGGCTTTCAACCGCGCCAAGCAAATCTGGCAAAATGATGACTGAAGGAGAATAAGGCATGAAGCAAAACGCCAAGACTGCAGTCCTGGTCTTCCACCCCCATATGGAAGCCTCACGGATCAACGCCCGCCTGATGCAGGAAGCCACGGGGCATGAGGATGAGGGCATCCTGGTCCGGGATGAATATGCTGCCTTGCGCTCAAATCAGATCGACATCCCTAGTGAGCAAGCATTCGTCAAAGGCTGTGACCGTCTGGTATGGCAGTTTCCCATGTATTGGTACAGCTGCCCTCCGCTGCTCAAGGAGTGGGAAGACCTGGTGCTTACCTACGGATGGGCCTACGGTACCCACGGCGATGCCCTGAAAGGCAAGGAACTCATGCTCGCCGTCTCGGTCGGCTCTGCCGGAGAGAACTATCACCATGAGGGCGAATTCGGCTATACGGTGGACGAGCTCCTGGCTCCGTTCAAAGCTACCAGCAATCTCATTGGAACCGTCTATCGGAAGCCCTTTATTCTGACCGGCGTTAGCTCAGGTATGAGCGATCAGAGCCTGGAAAAGGCGGCCAAAGATTACTTGAGCTGTCTGCAAGGCGACTGGCCGGCACAATAAGCCAGTCGAGGCGCAGGCGCATGAAGAGCCTCAGCAAGAATCCCTAATATCAAGACGAGGGCATCCACACAGGAATCTTAAAGTGCGGGCGCCCTCATTTTATCAGCTCAGCGGACCTCAGTCACTGTGTATAAGATAACCCATGCAGACGTGTGGTCTCCTCAGGCGTATCCACATTAAGAAATAGGCGACCTCCTGTATCCATGGCTCTGATGTCATGCATATCGTCATCATCAAGACTGAAATCTGCAATATTGTGGTTCTCGCGAATCCGTTCCTCATGCGCGGATTTCGGGATGGCGCATATCCCCTGCTGGGTCAGCCAGCGCAATACTATCTGGGCCGATGTCTTGCCGTAGCGCTGGCCGATAAGCATGAGGACAGGATTGTCGAAAATTCCCCGACGACCTTTAGCCAGAGGCGCCCAGGCCATGGGTGCAACCCCCTGCTCGTCCATGACCTTTCGAAGTGCGATCTGCTGAGTGAAGGGATGCAGCTCAATCTGATTGACCATAGGCGCGATTCTGCTGGAAAGGATCAAATCAATTAGCCGGTCAGGCAGGAAATTGCAGACTCCGATGGCACGAACGCGGCCTTGGCCATACAGGTCTTCCATAGCTCTCCACGACCCCTGATAATCGCCATAAGGCATATGGATAAGGTACAGATCCAGGTAGTCCGTCTGCAGGTTGATCAGCGTCTTTTCAAAGGACTGCATCGTCCCCTCGTAACCACTTTGCTGAATCCAGACCTTTGAGGAAAGGCTCACTTCCTCTCGAGGAATAGCAGATTCCCTCAGCGCATCTCCCACTGCTCTCTCGTTGCCATAGAAGGCAGCTGTATCGATAAGGCGGTAGTCCCAATCGAGGGCCGATGCCACACCACGTCTGCATTCATCCAGATCACCTATCTGGTAGACTCCAAATCCCAATATGGGAAGCTCGAAGCCATTGCTCAGCTGCAGTTTTTCCATGCGCTATCGTCTCCTTGGTGATGCCCTCCTGCAATCTAACAAAGCATAGGAAGACAGTATTGCCTATCACTTTTGGCTATATATTCATCCTCTGCTTATGGGGATGCACACCGGACTTTCGACCCCTGCCAGTAATGCTACAGTATCTTTCGGAAGCATTCCTTCCCCGGACGAGACGCGCCGTACCCGGATCGACGACGCTCAACAGGTCACTCGTGGAAGGATGTGGTTGGTTTGTTCCTAATGACTCAGCTTATTGGATTTCTGCTGCTCCTCATGGCCTTTGCTTCGATGATGCTGCTAGGCCTGCCCAGCGGCAGCCGGGTCAACCTTGTTTTGAACCTTATCGGCGCATGTTTGCTGGCCGTCGATGCTCTGGCTAACCGGAGGTGGGCCTTTTTTGCCCTTGAATGCGTATGGGCCCTAGTTGCGCTATACGCCATCATCAGATCATATTTAAAAAGCGATTCATTCACGACCAAGAATTGCAGCTCAGCGACAAGGCAAGGGCAGGGTATCTGCATCCAACCCATAGAAGCGGAACTGACTGTCTGCAAAGTTGCTGATTATACAGAGATTGATCTGAACTCACCTTTTGTCTTTACAGGACGAACCGACCAAGAAGCTTCATTAGTCTGTCCAACCGAGATTGTTCCCAGCCGGACCCTGGAACGCAGCGACGGCTGGCGGGCCTTCCGCATCCAAGGCATTCTCGACTTTTCACTCATCGGCATCCTGGCGCCCATCGCCACCATTCTGGCAAACAAGGGCATAGGCATTTTCGCCGTCTCGACCTACAACACGGACTATGTCCTTACCAAGGCCGAGGACTTCCCTGCCGCCCTGGATGCCCTCGACAAGTCAGGATATACAATCATCTGATTGACCCACAACAACATTAATCATGACCGCCGATGCTGCCCATGCATAAACAAACACCCTTCGTCGTTGAATATGTTGCAACGAATCCTGCGCTTGTGCCGGCCCTGCCTCTCGTCTAACTCTATGTGCTTCACCTGCACTTGGTCAATATCGAAATGATGCCGACCTAGTGCCAGTCAATGCCGCTTTTACGAGAAAATGACACATAAACTGGCATCAACAGAGGTTGCTTCCTGAAAATAGGCAGGCTGCCAGATGACCTGCCACAAGTGACGGGAAGTACAAGCCTGGAGGATCAGATGAGCAACAATCGAAACGAACGTGCGAATAAGAACCAAGGCAGGCATGAGGGCAACTCCTCGCGGAGCGACGACACACGTGAAGATTCCCAACAAACAACCATGAACGACAAGAACCACATGCCAAAACCAGTGGAAACTGCGAACGCCAGAAAAGAAAATCAAGCAGCAAATGCATCCAAGCCGAAGCCCGCACCAGAACAAACAGGCGAGAAGGAAGGCAGGGACTCATCCAGCAAGGACACTGATCATGCCAGACCTGAAGCACGAAATAAACAGGAACAAGCCGGCCACGTAGACAGAGAGCATGATGGCCCCTCTCATGACGACAAGCCGAGTCAACCCAATAAGTCTGCCGCAAAGGATGCGCCCGTACCTGTCGACAAGCCATCTCAACCAACTAGGGAAAGTAGACCAGCAAAACCGCCCAAGGCCAAAAACCATGACTCCTTCTATCTGGGCCTGGCCTCAGCAGTCCTAGTCGCAGCTCTAGGCCTCAGCCTGAGCACCATGCCGATCTTCTTCTCCCTGCCTCTTGCCGCAGTCTTATTCGGAATCGGTATCTGGCTCCTCTCCTATGCCAGCTTCAAGTCTCCCGGCAAGCCGGAGGGAGAGGGAACGGAGACGGACAGGCATACCAGGACGGTAGTCGTGGCGACGGTCCTTCTGGTGCTGCAGACCTTCATCATGGATGTCTTCATCTTCACCCGAATGGGAACAGTCGGCAAACACCAGAACGCCATCGTCATTGCCTGGATCATCGCCAGCATGATCGAGACCCTGGCTGCCTTCGCCCTTATCTACCATCACAATCCCCTGCAGTCCAAGCCCAAGGATTCCGCGGCAAACGACAAGCATGAGGGAAGGGAATAAGGCGCCACAGCGCACATCAATCAGAGATGACACACAAGTCCAGAAAGGCGGACTGGCCGTCAATGTGAGACCGCCTCAGCAGACGAACAAATCAGCTCACCAAATCGTTCTGTCGCCAAGGTCTTGTGCTCATTGATGTTTTGCATCTTATGGTGCCGCGTATCATTCTTGAAGACGCGCGGCACCCTAGCATGATCAACCCACATGCCGTAGCTGGTCATAGCTGGAAACTGTCGGATGGACAGGGCTGCGATGCCATGTGCTATGCCGACCGGCTCCCAAAAAATTCGGTAACAAAACCGTGAGCCCATTTTTCGGACGTTACAACTCTTCAGACATTGTATAGGTTGCGCGGGTGCAACTATGTGGGCACAGCTTCATGCTCCATCTATTTCTCGTCCACATTCGGAAAATACCTTGAGCTCGGTCCCTTCTCGACTGATACTTATAAAGCGCAAGCACATACAGGCTGCACTAACCTCCCAACAGCAAGGTACAGCAACTAGAATCATTGGTGCAATTGCTCACACACAGTTGTGTTTGAAAAAGGAAAGACATGAGTGGACCAGAACAATCTCCAGTAACCTTCGGGGTCCTCAAAGAGACAAACGAGGAAGAGTCTCGTGTGGCCCTAACGCCAGACATCGTGACCCGACTGACCAGACAAGGCATTGCTTGCCTATTGGAGTCCGGGGCCGGAGCTCGAGCCGGCTTCCGGGATGAGAACTACCAGCGGACGGGAGCCACAGTCACCGACAGGGATACCGTCCTATCCAAATCAGAAGTCCTGGGTTTCGTCAACAGACCGGATAGCTCCTTGCTGAAGAGGATTCCAGCCGGAACATGGATCATCGGCATGCTGGGGTCCTTGAGCGACAGGGACTACATCAAATCCCTGGAAGCGGCCGGGCTTACAGGAATCGCCATGGAGCGGCTCCCCCGACAGCTCAGCTCGGCCCAGTCCATGGATGAGATGACCTCGCAGAACTCGGTCATGGGATACAAGGCGGCTCTGGTGGCTGCCGATGCCTATGGATCCTTCTTCCCCATGATGACCACTGCGGCGGGGACCATCCGACCAGCCAAGGTTCTGGTCCTGGGCGCGGGGATTGCAGGCCTGCAGGCCATCGGGACCGCAAAACGTCTGGGAGCCGTGGTCACTGCCTATGATGTCAGGCCCGCTTCCAGGCAGGAGGTGGAATCCTTGGGAGCCAAGTTCCTCGACTTGGGGCTGGACTTCTCCAAGGGACAGGGCCAGGGCGGCTATGCACGGCAGCTGACCGACCAGGAACAGGCCCAGCAGCAGGCTGCGGTGGATGCCAAAGCGGCAGGCTTCGATGTGGTCATCACCACGGCCAAGGTTCCAGGCGGAAAGCCTCCTCGCCTCCTGAGCGCCAAGGGTGTGGCCAATCTGCACCCCGGAGCAGTGATCGTGGACTGCGCTGCCAGTGACCTGGGCGGCAACGTCGAGGGATCACAGGTGGGAACCAGGACCACCGACAAGGGGGTCATCATGATCGGGGCACCATACCTGGCCAGCGGCGTAGCCACGACGGCATCCAACCTGCTGTCCAGAAATGTGGCGGACGTGCTGGTGCATTTCCTTCGTGATGGCGCGCTCAGCATCAAAGCGGACGACGAGATTGATCAGGCACTGGTGGCAACAGGAGCAGCCGAATCCGGCACGGGCGAAAGCGCGGATGCTCCAGGTGACGAAAAGGCCGAAGAGAAAGGTCAAGAGCAATGAATTCTGTGGTCATAGCAATTACGCTTTTCATTCTGGCCCTGCTGATCGGCGTGGAGGTGATCGGCAAGGTTCCGGCCACGCTTCACACACCGCTCATGTCAGGCGCCAACTCCATTCATGGCATTGTGATCGTCGGAGTGGTCATCATCGCGGCAGAGGCCCATTCCCCGCTTTCCTATGTACTCATATTCCTGGCTGCCGTCCTCGGCGCCATGAATGTGGTAGGCGGCTACGTGGTGACCGACAGGATGCTGGAGATGTTCAAGTCCTCCAAACCCGACAAGGGAAAGGATAAAGCCTGCCAGGACGAACAGGCGTCGGCCGCCACGACCGAGACCGCTGAGAACGAGGGAGCCGACAAGTGAATACCCTCGATATCATCACCTGGTTCGTCTATCTCCTTTCCTCGGTCATGTTCGTCATGGGCCTGCACTACATGAACTCCCCCAAGACGGCCCGTACGGGCAACAGGATTTCTGCAGCGGGCATGGTCATCGCCGTGGCCATGGCCTTCATCCATCTGTTCGCCACCGGTTTCAACTCCTCCCTGGCCATCATTCTGCTCGTGCTCGGCATCC
Source organism: Bifidobacterium sp. ESL0820 (assembly GCF_052606235.1). Lineage (NCBI taxonomy): Bacteria > Bacillati > Actinomycetota > Actinomycetes > Bifidobacteriales > Bifidobacteriaceae > Bifidobacterium > Bifidobacterium sp. ESL0820. The sequence continues at coordinate 141,636 of NZ_CP199594.1, read as the reverse complement.
TGATCGGATCGGCAGCGGGGGTCTACTCGGCCAGGAAGGTCAAAATGACGGACATGCCTCAGCTGGTTTCCGTCTTCAACACGGTCGGCGGCGGCGCTGCAGCCCTGGTCGCCCTGAACGACATACTGACTTCCGAGGGCACCCCGACTCTGGTGGTGCTGATCACCGCCGGCCTGGGCGTGGTCATCGGTTCCATCACCTTCACCGGCTCTCTGATAGCTGCCGGCAAGCTCCAGGGCATCGGCCTGATCAAAAACCTGAAGCTACCAGCAAAGGCCGTCTGGAATGTGCTTTTCGCCCTGTTGACGGTTCTCAGCCTGGTCATGCTCTGCCTGAATCCCGGCAATCGAACCCTATGGGCCATCCTCACGGCCATCTTCGCCCTGGGCTATGGACTGGTCTTCGTCATCCCCATCGGGGGCGCCGACATGCCCGTGGTCATCTCCGTCTTGAACGCCTGCACCGGCACAGCTGTGGCCATGAACGGCCTGGCCATCGACAACGTGGCTCTGATCGTGGCAGGCGCTTTGGTTGGTGCAGCAGGTGCCACTCTGTCCGTCCTGATGGCCCAGGCCATGAACAGGCCGCTCCTGAGCGTGTTGGCCGGAGGGTTCGGCGGCTCCTCTGTCAGCGCCAGCCAGGATCGAGGTGCCCAGGGGGCCATGAAAGAGACTACACCCGACGATGTGGCCGTCCAGCTGGTATATGCCGACAAGGTCATCTTCGTCCCCGGCTTCGGTCTGGCACAGGCCCAGGCCCAGCGCGAACTGGCCGACCTGGGCGAGCTGCTCAAGGGGCGAGGCGTGGAGGTCTCCTATGCCATCCATCCTGTGGCTGGACGTATGCCCGGACACATGAACGTCCTCTTGGCCGAGGCCAACGTCCCCTATGAGGAATTGATCGACCTTGATGACATCAACCCCCAGTTCCCCTCAGCCAACGTCGCCTTGGTAGTGGGCGCCAATGACGTGACCAACCCGGCTGCACGCCGACCAGGGACCGCGGTCTCCGGTATGCCCATCCTGGATGTCGACAAGGCCCAGCACGTTGTCGTCCTCAAGAGAGGCAGGGGCAAGGGGTACGCCGGCATCGAGAATGAGCTCTACTTCAACCCGAACACACAGATGCTCTTCAACGACGCCAAGGTCAGCCTTCAGGCGATCATTGCCTCCGTCAAGGAGCTCATAGCCTGAGCATATGCTGTAGTCAGAACCATGGCTCCGGATCGGCTTGGCTGGCCCGGAGCCAATTATCGTCGAACCGGAAGGATCCACATGCTGTCATTTGTCAACGACTATTCCGAGGGCGCCCACCCCGCAGTCCTGCAGCGGCTGATCGACACCAACATGGAGCATCTTCCCGGCTATGGCAAGGATCGGTACTGCTCCTCCGCCGCTCAGAAGATCGCTCAGGCCTGCGACTGCCCCCAGGCTCAGGTCTATTTCATGGCCGGCGGGACCCAGACCAACCAGGTCGTCACCTCCTGCCTGCTGAAGCCTTACCAGGGAGTGGTCGCTGCGGATACGGGCCATGTCAACGTCCACGAGGCCGGCGCCATTGAAGCCGTAGGCCACAAGGTTCTGACCATCCCCGGTGAACAGGGCAAGATTCGCGCCGAGGACCTTAAGGCTTTCCTGGAAGGCTTCTACGCCGACGAAAACCATGAGCAGATGGTCTTCCCCGGTATGGTCTACATCTCCCATCCCACCGAGTATGGAACCCTCTACACCCGTCAGGAGCTGGAAGACCTTTCGCAAATTTGTCGGGAACACAAGATTCCGCTCTACCTGGACGGGGCCAGGCTTGGATACGGGCTGGTGGCCCCCGGAACCGACGTCGATCTGACGGACATAGCCCGTCTCTGCGACGTTTTCTACATCGGCGGGACCAAGGTCGGCGCACTCTGTGGGGAAGCGGTGGTCTTCCCCAGGGGGAACGCTCCCGAGCATTTCAGCACCATGATCAAAAGAAGAGGCGCCCTTCTGGCCAAGGGAAGACTCCTAGGAGTGCAGTTCGATGCCCTCTTTACCGACGGCCTCTACTCGCGAATCAGCCGGAACGCCATCCAGACAGCAGCGATGCTCAAGAAAGCCCTGCATGAGAAGGGGTATCAGATTGTCATGAACTCCCCCACCAACCAGACCTTCGTCCGCTTGGACAATGAGCGCATGGAAGAGCTATCCAAGCAGGTCGCCTTCGACTTCTGGGAACGCAGCGATGCCACCCACACCGTGATCCGGCTGGCCACCTCCTGGGCGACAACCGTTGAGGACACCCAGGCTCTGATCAGTCTGCTGTAAAAGCCGCTCACACTCATCCTGGCAAACTTTAGATCATTTTGTCCCCTCCCCTCCCAGTTCGCCTTAGGGGGGGGGGGGCATATATATGGCTTTTCGGCCCGACCTATAGGCATGGCCAATCCTGCATTGTTGGACATCTCACACTCTTTCGGGTGAGTGCAAATCTGACGTTCAGTAAAATTTTTATTGCAACGATGCTGATGCAGACACTCCCGCCCTGAACGCAAGGGCAGAAATGCTTCAACGATGAAAGGAAACTTATGAAAGCCGTTGTTTTCGAGCAATTCAACACCTTCCCCACCCTCAAGGAAGTGCCAGAGCCGACTCCCGGGAGCGGCGAGGTTCTCCTCAAGGTGGCCGGTGCAGGCTGCTGCCATTCCGACGTCTCCGTCTTCCAGGACTACACCCCCGAAACAGGCAGCCACACCAAGCCGCCGTTCATTCTGGGACATGAGACCACCGGCTGGGTGGAAGAGGTAGGACCCGATGTCACGGGCTTCAAGAAGGGCGATGCCTACATCGTCTACGGGCCCACCGGATGCGGCCACTGCCCTCACTGCGTAGCCGGCCAGGAAAACTACTGCTCCAGCGCCGCAACCAACAAGTCGCTGGCCCTGGGTCTGGGGCGCGACGGCGGCATGGCCGAATACATGACCGTCCCGGCCCGCAACCTGGTGCCCCTGGGCGATGCGGATCCAATCGCGGCTGCACCCCTGGCTGACGCTGCCCTGACTCCCTACCACGCCATCCGGGCTGCCATGCCCCACCTGAACGGCGGCGGAAAGTACGCTCTGGTCATTGGCCTGGGCGGGCTGGGCCAGATCGCCATTCAGATTCTGCACGCGCTGACCGGCGCTACCGTGATCGCCACTGACACCAAGCCGGAGGCTCTGGCCAAGGCTGAGGCCAAGGGTGCCATCCCCGTTATGAGCGACGAGCACCAGGTGGAGAACATCAGGAAGATCACCCATGGCGAGGGCGTGGATGCTGCCTTCGATTTCGTGGGTGTGGCCCCGACCATTGCTGCCGCACAGGCCTCGGGCGGCCCGGGATCCCGGGTGACCGTGGTCGGCATCGCCGGCGGCAAGGCGGAATACGACTGGTACTCCAAGCCCTGGGAGCAGGAGCTGCTGGGCGTGTACTGGGGCTCCATTCCTGAGCTCTACGATGTGGCCAACATGTATCGCCACGGCCAGATCCAGACCGAGATTGAAACCTACTCGCTGGACAAAGCTCTGGATGCCTACCACAAGCTGGTCGACAACAAGCTCTCAGCCAGGGCCGTCATAGTCCCCCACACCAAGGCCTGATTTTCCCTTGATTGTAGACGGAGAAGCGGCTCATCCATCGATTGGATTGAAGCACGATCGGATTTAAACACAATCAGATTGATGTGCTGACACCATTTCTCCGCCTACATACACTCGGTGGCCTGTCTCGGCCTTGTCATAAAGGCCGAGACAGGCCACAGCATCTTAACAAGCGACCTTAAACCCGCATTGTTTATGATTGGCTTGATTGGGGAGCATCACTCAGCAACAAGTGGGCCAAGAAAATACCATTGGCGGATTCCAGCCTCATGGAGCCGCCGAGCGAATCCACCAGGGAGTCGACAATGCTCAGACCCAGACCTGTGCTTCTGATCTTGGTCCGTGATTGGTCATCGGTCTGGAACCGTTCCATGAGCCTGTCCACATCGACGGCTCCGCCCTTGGTTTCGTTGCCGAAGTCAAGATGAATCCGCCCATCTTCATCCTGGTGCAGGTCAACCCAGGCTGAATCCTGCGCATACTTGAGCCAGTTGCCGATCAGGTTCTGGATTACCCGACTCATCATGGTCTGGTCCGTCGTGATTTCCACACCAGCTTGGATCCTGGGCTCCACCGTGACTGACCGTGCAGTCAAAGAATCGAAGGCATTGAAGAGCTCCTGCTGAACCAGTGCCGATAGGTTCACCTTGGCCAGATCCAGATTCACGCTCTTTTCCTGTATCAGATTGAAATCCATCAGGTAATGCAGATAGTGATCCACCGACTGTAGGTTGTTGAGAATCTTGCTCAATTGCTCCTGATCAGCCGATCCCTCCTTGAGCAGCTGGGCATATCCTCTGGCCACGGTCAGCGGGGTCTTGATGTCATGGGTTAGGTTGGTCAGCATCTGCCGGACTTGCTTGTTCTGCTCAGCCTCGATAATCTGCAGCCGTCTGGTCCTGTTCAGAACGGCGTTGATCCTATCCGCTAGAGTACGGATGAGCCCGATATTGGACCCAGTGGTTACCAAGGCATTGGTGTCGGCATGGTTGATGAAGTCCAGATCATCACTGATCCGTTTGAGGTCGGTAGTCAGCATCATCAGGCCAATCGCTAAGGCGAGGGCGACAAGACCCAGAACAAGTGCAACCACCTTCACGGATTCACCTCCGACGACCCCTTATTCATCGTTCTTCCTTCCGTGTGAATTCAAACCAGGCGAACCCCGATGCCCCAGACCGACACGATGTAGCGCTGGCTGCCGGCGTATCTGTTCAGGCTGGTCCGCAAGGTGCTCAGGTGCACATTGAGAGTGTTCTCGGCATTGATGTAGGGCTGGTTCCAAACCTGCCGATAGAGGTCTTCCTTCTCGAAAACCCGATGTGGATGGTCCATCAGAAGCTCAAGAATGGCAAATTCCTTGCGGGCCAGATCGACCCGGCGCCCATCAACGCTTACCGTGTGCTCCATCCGGTCCAGCTCGATCCCCTGGAAACAAATCTTGGCAGCGGATTCACCTGCTGCATCCGCATCCGCTTTCAGTGACCCGGATTGGCGCAGCTGAACCTGGATGCGAGCGCGGAGCTCGTCGATGTCAAATGGCTTGGTCACATAATCATTGGCGCCCTGCTCCAGGAGGCTGACGGTCCTGGTCTTGTCCTGGATGGCCGTGAGGATGATGACCGGCACCGATGACATACGCCGAATGGCCTTGAGAACGCTGTCCCCGGTGACTACGGGGAGCATCAGATCCAGAAGAATCAGGTCGGGTTCCTCCTGCTGGAAGCAGGCCAAGGCCTGGGCACCCGTCGTCGCCTGGATGATTCGGTAGGTCCCTCCCAACACATCCTTGAGCAGAGACTGGATGTCCTCCTGATCCTCCACGACCAGAATCGTCGGCATGCTTTCTTCCTTTCGCAGGTCACTCTCATGTTACTGAAGCAGCCTAACGAGGCCAGTCTCGCCCAAGCGAATTTATGCAATTCTTAATGATTTCTTGGCCAAGCACTTAAGAAAAGCATTTTAGATTCTCTGATAGTGACACAGAGAAAGGAACTCCATGGACGATACCATTCTGGATATCAGCCATATCAGCAAACGGTTCGGCCGCTTCCAGGCACTCGATGATGTCAGCCTTTCCATCAACAAGGGCGAGATCTACGGGCTGATCGGCGAGAACGGCGCTGGCAAAACCACCCTGATGCGTCTGATCACCGGACTGTCCCCCATACAGAAGGGGAGCATAAGGCTGATGGGGCACACAATTGGCAAGGACAGCCGCATACTGAGCAGAATAGGCTCGATCATTGAGGCACCAGCCGCCTTCAAAAAAATGACCGTCAGCCAGAACATGAAGCTGACAGCCATCCAGCACGGGCTGGCCGACGACAAGGCCATCGTCCAGGTCATCGACTTCGTCGGTCTGGGCGAGAAGGCCAAGACTCGGGCCGGTCACCTCTCTCTGGGCCAGCGTCAGCGCCTGGGGCTGGCCATGGCCATCCTCACCCGACCCGATTTCCTGATTCTGGACGAGCCCATCAACGGCCTGGACCCGGCAGGAATCATGGAATTCAGAACACTTCTGGACACGCTCAACCAGGAGCGCCAGACGACCATCCTCATCTCCAGCCACATTCTGAGCGAACTGTACCTGGTCTCCTCCCGGTTCGGGTTCATCAGCCACGGCCGCCTGATCAAGGAGGTGGGCAAGGATGAACTGGATCGGATCAATCAGAACGGACTGTTGATCGACGTGGACCAGAGCTCCAAGGCCGCCATGATCCTGGATCGCCAGGGAATCGGCCCCTTCCAAGTCCTTGATGACCATCAGATTCTGATCAGACAGGGGAATCTGGAGCCAGGCCCCATCAACAGACTTCTGGTTCAGAAAGGAATCCTGGTCAATCAGATCAGCCAGCAGAAGGGATCGCTGGAGGAATATTTCGCGGATCTGCTCAACAAGGACCCTCAAGAGCCGAGGAGGCAACAATGATCAACCAGATCAGAGCGGACTTTTATAGGCAGCTACGCTCCATCGGCATGCTGATTCTGCTGATTGCCACTGTGGCCCTCGGCATAGTGACCACATGGAGCAAGACGACCATAGGAATCACCACCGGGGGCGAAGAATACGCTCATCAACTGTCGGCAATCGAACGCCAGGGCTGGACAGTCAGAACAGGCCTGCAAGTGGGTGCCGCCTCCGCCTCGTCCCTGGTTTACTTTTACATCGCGGTCTTCGTTATCGTCATTGGTTCGGAATACAGCCAGCACACTTTGAAGAACACGTTGACATCAGGCATCTCACGAATACAGTTCATCCTAGGCAAGTACGTGACCATCCTGATTGACATCATCCTCCTGACCCTGTGCTACTTCATCACCATCCTGATCACCGGTCTGGCTCTAGGAAGGAAGCCGGGGGCCGACTGGGGCGTCTTGGGCAAGGATGTGGCCGTCATGACCCTACTGGTGAGCTTCTGCATTTCCGTCATCATCAGTCTGGGCATTGTCCTCTTGATCATTGCCAAATCCCTTGTCATCCCAGCGGTGGTGATCGTGATATGGCCCGTGCTGATCGGCCTCGTAGAGTTGACAGCAAAATGGCAGTGGCTGAAATACTTCGACTTCGTCGGGTTCGGCGAACAGATTGTTCTGAACACTCTGAAGGCCGATCAGGCCTGGATCTATGCCGGAGCATCCGTGGGTGTGGTCCTGGCGGCCATCATCGGATCGGCTCTGATCATATCCAAGCAGGAGATCTAAGCCAGGTCAGGCTATACCTGCTCCGGCTCTTTGATCGCTGACGGCCTGCATGGCCATATGGGCAAAGGCCTTGACGGAGGCATCCAGGGAATAATGTTCCTTGGCATGTTCGGCGTAGCGTCCGGACCAGACTGCAAGGGCATCAGGATGATCTATCCACCAGTCGATTTGCTCAGCCAGCGCCCAGGCCTTGCCAACCGGGAAGAGCGAATGCTGCGTCAGGGCGAAGTGTCCTGCGGCGCTCAGGTCGGATCGGGCAATGATCGGGACTGCGCCACAGGCCATCCCCTCCAGGACGCTGACCGATTCCAGATCCGCGATTGAGGGGTGGATAAGAAGATCGGCCCGCCTGAGCAGGTCGGGCATGGTCGCGTTCTGGTGGAATCCAATCGAGACCCGCATGCCGTCCAGCTGCCTGTCGGCTTCCGCCCTCAGTCGGCGCTCCATAGGCCCTGTGCCTGCTATGGTCAGGCTGATCCTGCGCCTGTTCCTGCACAGAGCCAAGGCTCGGATCAGGGTCAGATGGTCCTTTTCCCGGGCCAGCCTGCCGGAGGCCGCGACTTGGATCAGCCGGTCTGATCTCTGACGCTCGTATCGGTCACGCTCATATCGGTTCCCGGGGTTGAACCTAGGCTGGTACCCGTTGGATATGACATGCAGGCGGGCCTTGTACCCATGCGAGCGCAGCAGGTCGGCCGTCAGCTGGGTGGGAACGTGGATGTGCCCGACATGATCGTAGAGCCAGAACCGAAAGAGCCGGTAGACGGCCGAGTCCACTCCGGGCAGCCAGCGCAATGGGCCTGCGGAATAGGTGATGTTCTCAGGCTGAATGTGAAACCCAGCAGTCACCGGTATGCCCATAGACCTGGCCTGTGCCAGGGCGGCACGGCCGAAGGCGAATGGTTCGTAGATATGGACCAGATCCACACCGGCAAAGGCCCTTCGGAAGAGTTCAGGATCGGCACGAGCGAAGCTCATCTGCTGCCTGGCCGCCGCACGGGAAACCAGAGGAATTCGATGCACCCGTGCCGGATAATCTGTCGAGCCCACCCCCACCAGACGGACCCGGTGCCCCAGCGCCTCCAGACCCTGGGCGTATTGGATGGCGGAATTGGAGGTCCCGTTGCCCCTGTTGCCGAAGGAATCCAGAACCAGGGCCAGCGTCAGGCGATCACGATCCCTCATCAGCCTTCCCTCCGCTGTTCATCATTAGCAGACTTGGGCCGGATTAAGACAGGTAGACGACCCGATTGCACCCACTATTAGTAGGAGAAGGCCGGGACTGCCGCCCCACGGTAGTAGCGGTTGATGGCATCGGCCACATAGCGGCTGTGATAGGCAGAGACCAGGGCCTTGTATGCGGCATCATTTTTGTCGGCCTGCCTGGCCACGATGATGTTGACATAGGGGTGATTGGCTGGCGATTTGAGATCGCCGGGCACCTGGTAGATGGCATCCTGGATCTTCATGCCGGCATCAAGGATGAAATTGGTGTTGGTAATGCCGGCCGCATAGTCGGGCAGGACCTTGACGATTCCCGGTGGATCGACCTGGTCCAGGACCAGCCCACGCGGATTGTCAACGATGTCTTCGGGAACCGGCGTGGTGGCCTTGGGGTCTCGCAGACCGATCAGCCCGGCGCTGGCAAGCACCTTCAGGGAGCGGCCCAGGTCGATGGGATCGCTGGGAATGGCCAGCCGCTCGCCATGCCCTATCTGGTCGACGCTCCGGTACTTCTTTGAGTACAGGTTGAGCGGTGAAATGTAGGTGTCGCCGATGGCGGCGAAGCGATACCCATGCTGCTTGGACTCCTGCTCCAGAAAGGCATAGTGTTGAAAAGCGTTCAGGTCGATCTCCCCGTTGGCCAGCGCCTGATTGGCGTAGCGCCCGTATTGGAAGGAGCGCAGCTTGATTGTTATGCCGGCCCGGCGCTGGTCCAACTCGTGCTGAACAGCCTTCCAAATCTCTTCATCGGCATCGCCCACCAGGCCGATGCTGATCTCCCGCTGGCCGCGTTCAGGCTGGTTGACCTTGACATAGGCCACGCCCATCAGGACGGCGACCACCAGGATGACGACCGAAACAGCCGCCAGCTCTCGCTTGGCCCTGGTTCTTCTGGTGCTCATATCCGTCCTCCTTCATCGATGGAACCTATCGCATCAGGAAACCTTGAAAGCCGGCAGGCAGGCGCCCTTGTAGACACGGACGATGGTGTCGGCCACAGGCTTGGAATGATAGGCGCGCACTACTGCGGCGTAGGTGGGGTTGTCCCGCTGATCCTTGGTGGTGACGATGATGTTGATGTATGGCTTGTTGGCCGGGTTCTGCAGGTCGTAGGGAACCTCGTGGATGGCATCATGCACGCTGCGCCCTGCATCGACCACGAAGTTGGCATTGGTGACCCCGCCCGCATAGTCAGGCAGCAGATTGAGGATGCCAGCCGGATCCACCTGCTCGATACTCAGATGCTTGGGATTGTCCACCACATCCTCGGGCAGCGGGTTGGTGGCCTTGGGGTCGCGCAGCCCGATCAGCTTGGCATCGGCCAGGACCTTCAAGGCCCGACCCATGTTGGTGGCGTTGTTGGGGATGGCCACCCGGTCGCCGTCCTGGAACTGCGAGGGCTCGGCATAGCGCTGCGAGTAGAGATTCATGGGCGAGATGTAGGTATTGCCAAGCACGGCCAGCTGGTAGTGGTTGGTCTTTACATCGTCCTCCAGGTAGGCATAGTGCTGGGCTGCGTTGAAGTCCACCTCGCGGTTGGATGTGGCCTGGTTGACGTAGATGGCATCCTGGAAGGGCTTGAGCTCGATCCTGATGTGCTCGCCCCGCCGATCCAGCTCTGCCTGGACGGCCTTCCAGATCTGATCGTCCGAACTGCCGATGACGCCGACCCTGACGACCTTGACATCGGCACCCACCTGGTTCAGACGGACATCGGTACCGACCACCAGCGCCAGCAGGAGGACGATGACTAGGCTGAGCGCCGCCAGCTGGACCTTGGCTTTGTTCTTTTTGCCGACGCGACTACGACCGACCACGATAATCTGACCTTTCCCGGGTTGCTCAGTGTTCGACGACCTCGGCCAGAAGCCGGCCGAACAGTTCGATCAGGGCGATGAAGATGACCAGCACGATGATGGTGGCGATGGTCACGTCATTCATGGACCGCTGGTAGCCCAGACGGATGGCGAAGTCGCCCAGACCTCCGCCGCCCACGATGCCCACGGTGGCGGTCTCGCCCACCAGACTGACGATGGTGATGGTGGTCACCCGGATGATGGAGGGGATGCCCTCACGCAGGTAGACATGCCAGATGATCTGCCAGGTGGTCATGCCCATGGACTCCGCCGCCTCGACGTACCCAGGATCCAGACCTGCAAGGGCCGACTCGATCTGTCGGGAGAAGAAAGGCGTGATGCCCACGACCAGGGGGAAGATCGCCCCCTTGGGCCCGATGGCCGTGCCCATGAGCATCCTGGTCACCGGCACCAGGGCCGCCGCCAGAATGATGAAGGGGATGGAGCGGAAAAGGTCGATCAGCTTGTCCAGGATAGTGAAGACCAGGCCGTTGTGGCGGATGCCGTCACGTCGGCTGATGATCAGCCCCACCCCGATGACCAGGGCCAGCAGGAAGGAGACCACCCCGGAGACGCCGACCATGACCAGGGTCTGAACCATGCTGCTGAAAAACTCCGGCAGCCGGCTCATGACGTTGGGGAACCAGGCAGTAAGCAGGGACGTCATGACTTGAGAACCTCGATTCCGATGTTGCGCGAGCGCAGGTATTCCATGGCCTGGCGGATGTTTTCAGCGTCGCCGCCCATTCTGACCACCAGACCGCCCAGGGGCGCACCCTCCACCACATCGATGTCGCCGAAGATGATGTTGACGTCCAGGTTGTAGCGACGGCTGATGGTGGAGACCAGGGCCTCGGAGACCTCCTTGGAGACATAGGACATGCGCATGAGGGTCTGCCCGGGCTCCAGGGCCACCAGGGGCGAATCGGCGGCCATCAGATCCTTGACCTTGTCCAGGTTGGAGGTGGTGGCCACGAAGGATTTGGTCAGCTGGGCCTTGGGGTCTGCAAAGACATCGAAGACCCTGCCCTGCTCCACGATGACGCCCTGGTCGATGACCGCCACCCGGTTGCAGATCTGCCGGATGACCGACATCTCATGGGTGATCATGACCACGGTGATGCCCAGCTGGTCGTGCAGGTCGCGGAGCAGCTGAAGAATGGAGCGCGTGGTGGTCGGATCCAGTGCGCTGGTGGCCTCGTCGCTGAGCAGGATATCCGGTTCGTTGGCCAGGGCTCGGGCGATGGCCACCCGCTGCTGCTGGCCGCCGGAGAGCTCGGCGGGATAGTGGTCGGCCAGCTCGGTCAGTCCTACCAGTTCCAGAAGCTCGGACACCCGGGCCCGTCGAGATGCACGGTCGCGGCCGCTCCCCCGCAGAGGCAGGCCCACATTGTCGGCCACCGTTCTGGAGGGCATCAGGTTGAAATGCTGGAAGATCATGCCGGTACGACGCCTCAGGTCCCTCAGCTCGGCCGGAGCCAGATCCTTGACCTCGCGGCCGCGGACCTTGACGCTGCCCGAGTCGTAATCCTCCAGCCCGTTAATGCAGCGGACCAGTGTGGACTTGCCCGCCCCGCTCAGGCCAATGATGCCAAAAATATCCCCAGTTTCGACGGTCAGATCAATGTCGGCCAGTGCCGTCTTGTCTTCGTCGTCGTCGCTGTGATAGGTCTTGGTCAGGTGCTCCATCCGCACCGCCGGTGTCCGCTCGCTCACGTTCCCGCCTTCCCTGGTCGACTGCCTGACATGGTAATCGTCCCGGCGGCCAGTGGACAAGAAGGCCTCTATAGATGTCGCTTATAGACATGTATCGATAAACCGCCTGCTTGGTCGATGGGTCGGTGGCAGAATATGGGTATGAGCGCATCCGGTCAGCAGCGGATTATCAACACCATCAATCCCGGGGAGCGACCGTTCGGCTCTCCTCTGGGGCCAAGACCTACACGAGTCCTTCTCCTGGGAGCCGGCGAACTCGGCCGCGAGATAGCCATCAGTCTGATGCGGCTGGGTGCCTGGGTTGGCGCGGCGGACTCCTACCCTGGCGCACCAGCCACCCAGGTGGCCCATGCGGGCTACCAGGTGAAAATGAGCGATCCGCAGGCTTTGGAGGACCTGATCGACAAGGTCCACCCCGATTTGATCGTGCCTGAAGTGGAGGCCATCGCCACAGACCGCCTGGTCGGTGCCGCGGCCCGGGGCATCCAGGTAGTGCCTGCCGCCCCCCTGGCGGCCATGTGCATGGATCGCAGGGCCCTGCGCGTCTTCGCCCACGAACAGGTAGGCCTGCCCACTACCCCCTACCGATTCGCCGACTCCCCCGAAGAGCTGGCCAGCGCGGCGGACCAGGTGGGCTACCCCTGCATGGTCAAACCCCTGATGAGCTCCTCCGGCCACGGACAGACTCTGGTGCGAAGCAGGGAGGGTTTGTCTCAAGCCTGGAATTCGGCACTGACCCAAGGCCGGGCAGCCACCAAGCACCAGGGCAAGGCCGAGGTCATCGTGGAGGCCCTGGCCCCCCTGGCCCATGAGCTGACGGTTCTGACCGTGGCCTCCTGCGCCGGCGTGACCACCTGCACGCCCATCGGCCAGCGTCAGGAGGACGGGGACTACCGCCTCTCCTGGCAACCGGCGGATCTGAATCCTGACATCCTGCAGCAGGCCCGGAGCATGGCCACCCGACTGGTTGAGGCCATGACCTCCCTGGCCCGCCAGAGCGGCGAGACCGGTTGGGGGATCTACGGTGTGGAGATCTTCGTCCTGCGCGACGGCTCCCTGCTCTTCAACGAGGTGGCGCCGCGCCCCCATGACACCGGCATGGTGACCATGATCTCCCAACGGCTGAGCGAGTTCGACCTTCACGCCCGGGCCATCCTGGGCATTCCCGTCCACCAGGAGGATCTGGCCCTGAGTCTGCCGGAAGGCGCATGCGCGGTCAGCCGGCCCATCCTGGTCAGGGGCCAGGGACCGGTCAGCTTCCAAGGCTTGCCGCAGGCCCTGGACCACCCAAGCACCGATCTGCGCATCTTCTCCAAGCCGGAAGTGCATGGCCTGCGCCGCATGGGCGTGGCCCTGGCCTTGGGGCCAGATTTGCAGACCGCCACCGAGCGTGCCGAAGCCGTGGTCCACGATCTGAAACCCCGGGTGGGCACGGGGATGTAACCCGGGCTTGCTATGGTGGTCGTGTCCCAAGCAGTGCAGAAGTTTCCAATTCGCAACAAACTCGAGGAAGGCGAACAGTGGAAAAGTTGGGAATGCGCTATCAAGGCAAGGCCAAGAAACTGTACGAGACGGATGACCCGGACATACTCTGGGTTGAGTACACTGACCAGGCCACCGCGGGGAACGGGGCCAAGAAGGCCAATATCGAAGGCAAGGCCAGACTGAACAACAGGATCACCACGGTGATATTCTCCCTGCTGGCCCGCCGGGGGATCCCCAGCCACTTCATACGCAGCGTCTCAGATACCGAACAACTCAACCGCCGGCTGGACATGTTCCCGCTGGAGATCGTCATGCGCAACCGGGCCGCAGGCTCCTTCGCCCAGCGGTACGGGGTTGAGGAAGGCACGACCTTGAAGCAGCCGGTGCTGGAGTTCTTCTACAAGTCCGATCCCCTGGATGATCCATTTATCAACCGGGACGACATTCTGGCCCTGGGACTGGCCACTGAGCAGGATCTGGACATCATCGCCGCGAAGACCCGGGAAATCAACGGGACCCTGACCAGCATCTTCCGCGCCATCAACGTGGAGCTGGTGGACTTCAAGATCGAAATGGGCAAGACCGGATCGGGCATCATCCTTCTCGGCGACGAGATCACCCCCGACACCTGCCGGCTCTGGGCGATCGGCAACAATAATGACGGCCAGGTCACCCACTTGGACAAGGACATCTTCCGCAGGGACCTGGGCAGCATCATTCCGGCTTATCAAACCATTCTGGATGGGCTGACCGAATTGGAGGAGCGCGAAAGCCAATCGAACAGCTGAATCGGTCGACCCGGAAGCGAGCATATCGCCTCCGGGTTTTTCATTGGTCCCCAACCAGTCCATCGCGAAAGGATCCATTGTGCTCTTCCGTGTCTATACCGAGAAAAAGCGGGGCTTCGACCAGGCCGCCGACAGGCTTGCCGAACAGCTGCGCACCCTGCCGGGCGTGCAAGGGCTGACCGGCCTGCGCATGTTCAACCGCTACGATCTGGAAGGCATCGACGAAGACCTCTTCAAACGCTGCCTGCCCACGGTCTTCGCCCAGCCCCAGACCGATCTGGTGGCCACCCAATTGGAGCAGGCCCTGCGCATGAAGGGCGACGAGAACCTGCCGCCGCTGGACTCCCCCATGCTCTTCGCCGTGGCCCCCCTGCCCGGCCAGTTCGATCAGCGAGCCGACTCCGCAGCCCAGTGTGTCCAGCTGATCGGCCAGGGCGCCCGCCCCTTGGTGGCCACAGCCACCGTCTATCTGCTCCAGGGCGACCTGGATGCCGAGCAAATAGAGGCCATCCGCAATTACCTGGTCAATCCGGTCGACTCACGGGTGGTAGGGCTGGAGCAGCCCAAGACCCTGGCCATGCCTGACGACGATCCGGATCCAGTGCCTGTATTGGACGGGTTCCGCGATCTGGATGATCCTGGACTGGAAGCATTGATCGACAAGCTGGACCTGGCCATGGATCTGCCGGATGCCCGCTTCTGCCGGGATCACTACCGCCAGGAAAAGCGCGATCCGACCCTGACCGAGCTCAAGGTGATCGACACCTATTGGTCGGACCACTGCCGGCACACCACCTTCAATACCAGGCTGGAACGGATCGAGGCGGACAACCCCCGAGTACGGACCACGCTGGAACGGTATCGGGCAATCCGAGGAGAACTGGGCCGTCAGGACCGACCTGAATGCCTGATGGACATGGCCACCATCGGAGCCAAGTACCTGCAGAAGCGCGGCATCCTGAACGACGTGGACCAGTCCGAGGAGGTCAACGCCTGCACTATCCGGACCAAGGTCGACGTGGACGGCCAGGATCAAGACTGGCTCTTCCTGTTCAAAAACGAGACCCATAACCATCCCACCGAGATCGAGCCCTTCGGTGGTGCAGCCACCTGCATCGGCGGAGCCATCCGTGATCCCCTGTCCGGAAGGGGCTACGTCTACCAGGCCATGAGGGTCAGCGGGGCAGCAGATCCCCGTCAACCGCTGGATCAGACCCTGCCCGGCAAGCTGCCCCAGAGCCGGATCGTCCGTCAGGCAGCCGATGGCTACTCCTCCTATGGCAACCAGATCGGGCTGGCCACCGGGCAGGTTCGGGAAATCTACCACCCAGGCTATGCGGCCAAGCGTATGGAGGTGGGCGCTGTGGTGGCCGCCACACCGGCCGACCATGTGATCCGCCGCCGGCCCGCACCCGGCGATCTGATCATCCTGGTGGGCGGCAGGACCGGCCGCGACGGAATCGGCGGCGCCACCGGAGCTTCCAAGTCCCAGAACGAAGAAAGTCTGGAACGTTGCGGAGCTGAGGTGCAGAAGGGCGATGCACCTGAGGAGCGCAAGCTCCAGCGCCTCTTCCGCCGTCAGGAGGCGGCCAGGCTGATTGAGCGCTGCAATGACTTCGGAGCCGGCGGCGTTGCCGTGGCCGTGGGCGAACTGGCGGACGGGCTGAACGTGGACCTGGACCGGGTGCCGCTCAAGTACCAGGGGCTGGACGGTACCGAAATCGCCATTTCCGAGAGCCAGGAGCGCATGGCCGTGGCCCTGGCTGCCGAAGACGCGCCCGCCTTCATCGAGTACGCCCAGCAGGAGGACCTCGAGGCCACCGTCATCGCCGAGGTCACCGAAGAACCCCGGCTGCGGATGACCTGGCGATCAGAGACCATCGTGGACATCCCCCGATCCTTCCTGGCCTCCAACGGCGCCCCTCATAAGGCCGATGCCCAGGTGGCGGTCCCTGCTCCCTACCATGCCCCCTTCGAGGTCCAAGGCAACCTGGACGCGCGCATGAAGGCCCTGCTTGCAGATATCAACGTCTGCTCCCAGCAGGGTCTGGCCGAACAGTTCGACTCCACCATCGGCGCAGGCACCGTCCTCATGCCCTTCGGCGGAGCCCGACAGCTGACACCGGCCCAGGCCATGGTGGCCAAGCTGCCCGTGGATGGGCACACTGCCACCGCCTCGGCCATGGCCTGGGGATTCAACCCCTGGATCAGCAGCCAGGACCCATACACCGGCGCCTACCTGGCCGTGGTAGAGAGCCTGGCCAAGCTGGTGGCCTCTGGCTTCAGCCGTTCCCATGCCCACCTGAGCCTGCAGGAGTACTACCCCAAGCCCGGCGGCGACCCCCGGCGATGGGGCCTGCCAGTGGCCGGCGTCCTTGGCGCCCTCCAGGCCCAACTGGACCTGGCGGTGGGGGCCATAGGCGGCAAGGACTCCATGTCCGGCAGCTTCGAGGACCTGGATGTGCCGCCCACACTGATCAGCTTTGCTGTGGCCCTGGGGCAGGCCAAGGATGCAGTCTCCCCCGAATTCAAGGCGGCTGACCGTCATGTCTATCTCTTGACGCCCGAATACCAAGAGGACGGTTTGCTGCCCGATCCGGAGAGCCTGCGGACCGTCATGGACCAGGTGGAATCGATGATCAGCCAGGGCCTGGTGGATGCTGCAGCCACTCCGGGCTACGGATGCATGGCACAGTCCCTGATGGAAATGTGCATAGGCAACAGGATCGGGCTGGATCTGGCATCAGACACTGCTATATCTGCGCTCTTCCGCCCCGCCTATGGAAGCTTCATCCTGGAGACCTCGGGTCCGGAGCCCCTGTTCATTCAGAATTCCGGCCTGCATTTGCGCCTCCTTGGACACACTCGCGAGGATTATCGTCTGCGCTGCGGCGGCGAGGATCTGGACCTGGCTGAGCTTGAGGAAATCCGTGCCAGGGGATTGGAAGGCATCTTCCCGTACCGGGGCCAAGGCGACCAGGTGCCGACCATCGGCCGCACCGACCGTGAGCCCGGCAGGCCAGCGGCGCGCAGAACCAGGGGGGCTGCCAAGACCGCACGCCCCAGGGTGGTCATGCCCGTCTTCCCCGGCACCAACTGCGAGTTCGACTCCGCACGGGCCTTCCAGGACGCTGGAGCCCAGGTGGATACCGTGGTCATCCGCAACCTGAATGCCGAGGACGTGACCGAAAGCTCCAGCCGCCTGGCCCGGGCCATTCGCAGCAGCCAGATACTGATGCTGCCCGGAGGCTTCTCCGGCGGCGATGAGCCAGACGGTTCGGCCAAACTGGTGGCATCCTTCCTGCGTTCCAACCAGGTAGCCGACGCCCTCCAGGAGCTTTTGCAGGACCGGGACGGGCTGGTTCTGGGCGTTTGCAACGGCTTCCAGGCGCTGATCAAGCTGGGCCTGGTTCCCTATGGCAAAATCGTCACCGGCTCGCCCGAGGATCCCACCCTGGCCGTCAACACCATCGGTCGCCATCAGAGCCGTCTGGTCCACACCCGGATCAGCTCCACACGCTCCCCCTGGCTGAGCGCCTGCCGGGTGGGCGACATCCACACCATGCCCATCAGCCACGGGGAAGGACGGTTCGTGGCCGAGCCCGGCCTCCTGCGCACCCTGATCGACCGAGGACAGGTGGCAGCCCAGTATGTAGATGAGCAGGGCCGTCCATCCATGGATCCGCTGGTCAACCCCAATGGATCCGACATGGCCGTCGAGGCCATCACCAGCCCGGACGGCCGGGTGCTGGGCAAGATGGGCCACACGGAGCGCAGCGGCCCCGACCTGTATCTCAACGTGCCCGGAAACCGCACGCAGCCGCTCTTCCAGTCGGGAGTGGACTACTTTGCCGCCTAGGGGAAAGGACATAGACCATGTCGTTGGAGCTTGAAGGCATCCACGAGGAGTGCGGGATTTTCGGCGTCTGGGGGCACCCCGACGCTGCCCGGCTGACCTACTTCGGCCTGCATGCCCTGCAGCACCGCGGCCAGGAGGGCGCCGGCATCGTTTCCAACGACCAGGGGCACCTGATAGGACGGCGGGGCCTGGGCCTGCTGACTCAGGTCTTCCCGGACGAGTACAGCCTGGCACCGCTGACCGGTGACCGGGCCATCGGCCACGTTCGTTACGCCACAACCGGCTCAGGGTCCATCGAGAACATCCAGCCCTTCGTCTTCCGCTTCCATGACGGGGACATAGCCCTGGCCCACAACGGCAACCTGACCAACTGCAACAGCCTCAAGGCGCAGCTGGAGGATCAGGGGGCCATCTTCCACTCCAACTCCGACACCGAGGTGCTCATGCACCTGATTCGGCGCAGCCCTGAAAAGGACTTCATGGCGGCGCTCAAACAGGCCTTGCGCCAGGTCCATGGCGGCTTCGCCTACCTGCTCATGACCGAGGATGCCATGATCGGAGCCATGGATCCCAACGGCTTCCGTCCCCTTTCCCTGGGCCAGCTGCCAGGAGGGGCCTATGTCCTGGCCTCGGAGACCTGCGCATTGGACCTGGTCGGCGCCAGGCTGGTGCGGGACATCGGTCCCGGCGAAATCGTCCGGGTGGACGACTCAGGCTACAGCATCGAGCGCTATACCGATCAGACCTGCCTGTCCATCTGCTCCATGGAGTTCATCTACTTCGCCAGGCCCGACTCCAATATTTATGGGGTCAACGTCCATTCGGCCCGCAAGAGAATGGGCGCGAGGCTAGCCCGTGAGGCCCCGGTGGACGCCGACATGGTCATCGGGGTGCCCAACTCCTCCCTGTCCGCCGCTTCAGGCTATGCCGAGGCGGCCGGGCTGCCCAACGAGATGGGGCTGATCAAGAACCAGTATGTGGCCCGCACTTTCATCCAGCCCAGCCAGGCCATGCGCGAGCAGGGCGTCAGGATGAAACTGGCCGCTGTGCGCGGCGTTGTAGCCGGCAAACGAGTGGTGGTCATCGACGATTCCATCGTCCGAGGCACCACCTCGCGCAGAATCGTCCGCCTGCTCCGGGAAGCTGGGGCCAGCGAGGTGCACATGCGCATCGCCTCCCCTCCCCTGCGCTACCCCTGCTACTACGGCATCGACATCCAACGGACCTCCGAGCTGATTGCCGCCAAGAAGTCCGTGGAGCAGATCAGAGAAGCCATCGAGGCCGATTCCCTGGCCTACCTGAGTCTGGACGGCCTGGTGGATTCCATCGGCCTGGGTCGTGATGCACCCTACCAGGGACTCTGCGTGGCCTACTTCAACGGAGACTACCCAACACGGCTTGACGACTACGAGCAGGGCTTCCTGGCCTCGCTGACCCCAGAGGACCGGGCCCGGCTGGAAGCCTCCAAGGGATCCTACGGGCTTGACATGCCTGCGGGGTCGGGGCAGAAGACAGACCAATGAGCACTAGCGAAGAGCAGAACAGACAGGGCAGAGAAAGGGGCATCCATGCCGAAGGCATATGAGCAGGCTGGGGTATCGGTGGAGGCCGGATACGAATTGATCGACAGGATCCGCTCCCACACGGCCAGGACCCGCAGGCCGGGCGCCGGCGACATCGGCGGCTTCGGCGGCGACTTCGATCTGTCTGCCCTCAATTACCGCCACCCAGTCCTGGTCTCGGGCACTGACGGCGTGGGCACCAAGCTGATGGTGGCCCGGGAAGCCGGCCGCCATGACACCATCGGCCGGGACTGCGTGGCCATGTGCGTCAATGACATCATCGCCCAGGGGGCCGAGCCGCTGATCTTCCTGGACTACATCGCCTGCGGACACAATGACCCGGCTCTGCTGGAGCAGGTGGTCAAGGGTGTGGCCGACGGCTGCGTCCAGGCCGGGGCCGCCCTGGTAGGCGGCGAGACCGCCGAGATGCCCGACATGTACCAGCCCGACGAGTACGATCTGGCCGGATTCACCGTGGGTGTGGTCGAGCGTGAGTCCCTGGTGGACGGTTCGGCCATCAGAGAAGGCGACCAGCTGATCGGCCTGCCCTCCTCGGGCGTCCACTCCAATGGCTTCTCGCTGATCCGCCAGGTCCTGCTGGACCAGGGGGGCATGAAGCTGGAGGATCGGCCCTACCAGCTTGGCGGACGGACCCTGGGAGAGGAACTGTTGACCCCCACCCACATCTATGTCAAGGCCCTGCGCCCGCTCTTCGCCTCCGGCCTGCTCAGGGGCGCCGCCCACATCACCGGCGGCGGCTTCGTGGAAAAAGTGCCCAGGATCCTGCCCGAAGGACTGGCTGCCAGCTTCAATCTGGATGCCTGGCATGTGCCGCCTATCTTCACCATGATCGAAGCAATGGGCAGGGTCGACCATCTGGAGATGTACAACATCTTCAACATGGGCATTGGGATGGTTCTGGTGGTTTCTCCTGACCAGCTGGACCAGGCCCGCGCAGTCCTGGATGATGAGCAGGAGCCCTACGCCCTGATCGGACGGGTGACAGATGCTCAAAACGGCCAGCAGGTCATCCTTAACGACAACGGTCGTCAGTAATAGCGAGAGGAGCCCATCATGGCGGACAAGGTACTGGTCATCGGCTCGGGAGCCAGGGAGCACGTTATCGCCACCACCCTGCTGTCCGGACCAGGAGTGGATCGGGTTTGGTGCGCCCCAGGCAACCCGGGTATGGAGCCGGACGGCATCAGCCTGCTGCAGGAGGATTCCTCGCAGCCAGAAAAACTGATCGCTGCAATACGCGAGCTGGGAATCGATTGGGTCTTCGTCGGACCCGAGGCCCCTTTAACCGCTGGATTGGTCGACGAACTGCAGGCTGCCGGCATTCCAGCCTTTGGGCCTACCAAGGCCGCGGCCCGCATCGAAGGGTCCAAGGGCTTTGCCAAGGACCTGATGCGTAGGCATGGGATTCCTACCGCTGACTATGCGGTTTTTCATGACTTGGACAGTGCCAAGTCCTATGTGCACTCGCACGGCGCTCCGGTCGTCATTAAAGCTGACGGTCTGGCAGCCGGCAAGGGTGTGACGGTGGCCGCCGACCTTGACCAGGCCATGCAGGCCCTGGATGCCATCTTCATCGATCATAAGTTCGGGCAGGCCGGAGCCCGGGTGGTCATCGAGGATCGGCTGGCGGGTCAGGAGTGCTCGCTCATGTGCTTCGTCCGGGGCGAGCAGTTCTGGCCCATGCCCCTGTCCCAGGACCACAAGCCCGCCTATGACGGGGATCGGGGTCCCAACACTGGAGGCATGGGGGCCTACTCCCCTCTGCCGCAGTTCGGCCCGGAACTGACCCAAAAGGCCCTGGATACCATCGTCGCGCCCGCAGTCCGTGCCCTGGCGCAAGAAGGCAGTCCCTTCACCGGAGTTCTGTACACAGGGCTCATGGTCACTGACAAGGGTCCTGAAGTCATCGAGTTCAATGCGCGACTGGGCGACCCGGAGACCGAGGTGGTGCTGCCTGCGCTGACCAGCGACTTGGGCACGGCCATCCGCACGCTGATGGAGGGCGGAGAGCCGCAGTTCACCTGGGACGAATCCCACAGCCGCCTGGGTGTCATCCTGGCAGCCCAGGGCTATCCCGGCAATCCCAAGACCGGAGTGCCCGTGCCGCTGATCGCCCCGGAGCAGGACCTCAGAGCCTACTACGCCGGAGTGTCCGGCTCGGCTTCCACTGGCCTGACGTCCTCCTCGGGAAGGACCGCCCTGGTCGTGGCCCAAGGCGACGACCTGGCCCAGGCCGCCCGGCGAGTCTATGACCGGCTGGACGGATTGTCGATGCCCGGACTCTTCTATCGACACGACATCGGCCACCGCGGACTGGAAGCCTAGTTGGCCGAACTGGTCGAGCTCTCCCGGTCCTTGTCCCGGTTCTGCTCTTCCTGGCGGACTTGCTCCTTGGCCTGCTCTTTGGCCTGGCGCTTCTTTTCAGCCTTCTGTCGGGCAGCATCGGAGCGGCGGGTGGGCGTGGTGTTAAAGCCAGTCCCCTGCAGGTAGTGCTTGCCGGCCATGATGTCGTACTGAATCAGCTTGTAGTCGTTCAGGAGCTGTCGGGTGGCCTTGTCGAAGTCTCGGGCATTCATGGGCTGGCCCTGGGCATTCAGATAGTTGGTCTGCCCTGCCGGTATTCTGTTCCAGTCCTGGATCTGGTTGGCCACCGGAGGCTCGATGGCACTGATCTTGTCGTGTAGCTCGGTCAGGAAGGCCGTAAAGGGCGAGACCTTGGCATCCATGTGCTCGGCCGCCTGGGCTTGGAAGAAGTTTGGCGAGGAATAAGCGCTATTGCTGACCTGTGCTCCAGAAGAGTCCGAAGCCTTGTTTGACCAGATGAAGTAGTCGGTCAGATGCAGGGCCAGGGAGTTGCGCTCGTCCCAGCTTGCCGTGCCGTAGATGCCGGGCAGATGATCCCCATAGAAGACCACGGTGACCGGCTTGCTCTGGGAGTCAAGGCTGTTCAGGAAATCGGCGGTAGCCTGATCGCTCAGGCTGACCCCCTTGGCATAGGTGCGTATGGATTGCATCTCATCGTCGCCCAAGGGCCTGTTGGGGTCGGATGAACTGACCGAGAAGCCGTTGTTGTCATACCAGTCGTTGTAGGGCATGTGGTTCTGCATGGTGATGACCTCGACGAACTGGTTGCCCCTGTCGTCGCCCATCTGCTCCAAGGCGGATTCGTAAGCGGAGCGATCCCCCACATACTGGCTGCGGTCGATGCGGTCCTGGTGGGCTATCTGATCAGGACCGGTCAGCGAGTAGAAATGCGAGAAGCCGAACTTCTTGTAGTTCTCGGCCCTGGAATACATGGAGGACTCGTAGGGGTGGAAGGCCAGGGACCTGGATGGCGTCCCCCAAGCCTGATTGACCGTGGGTATCCAGTTCAGGTGAGGGATGACCTGCTGATAGGGGGAGGTCAGCGAGGGATCGAAGTTAGCCATGGACAGGCCGGTCATGGCCTGGAACTCCAGATTGGCCGTTCCCCCGCCATAGCCGGAGGAGAGCATGAGCCCGCTGGTGGTGCCCTCCTTGATGGATCTGATATGAGGCATGGGGTCCTGGTTGAGCGCGACGCCCGGCACCCGTGTGGGATCCGAGAACGACTCGGAGAGGATGTAGACCAGGCTCGACTCATTCATATAGGACTTGCGGTCATGGTTGATGCGGTCCGCCGAAAGCTGGTATCGATGGGCCAGAGACTGCATGGTGGCACGACTGTATCCTGCGGGCTGGTCCATGACCTTGGGTCGCAGCTGCCGGGAGAATGACACGAAGACCCCGTTGCGCTGGGCGTCATAGACCGAGTCCCACATGGAGGGTTTGTCGCCCATGAACTGCGAGAAACGGTAGGCGGGACTGCCGTAGGTGCCCACAGTGGACATGAACACCGCCACCACCAGCACCGGAACAAGAACACCTGCTGTACGGAGTCCCGCACCCAAAGGCTTGTTGCCAGTGGCCACCGGACGGCCGCGACGGGCATCCATCCGCGTCACCACCCAGCAAAGCGCGCCGAGGACGATCAGGGCCACGATGCCTAGCCCGATCATGATCAGGGACCGGGCCGGCAGGAAGGAGACCAGGTTGGCCGCATCAGCATGGAGGAAATCCAGGTCCGAGGGCAGGACAGCCTCATACCGTGCACGCACCTTGAAGCGTTCGATAACCGCTATGACCGCGCAGATGGCCAGGATCAGCCCTGATGCCGCCCAGAAGCGGTTGGTCAGGTAGGTCAGGGCCAGGTAGACCAGGCCCACAGCCAGCATGTTGAGCACCAGGACGAACCGACGCTGGGTCCACATGGCCGAGATGAAGCCCCAGAATCCGATCAGCGGGTTGGACAGCTCGACGCGGGAGCTGTTCAGGGAGACCCCCCACTGCAGGATGCCCACTGACAGGAAGTCAATCAGGATGAAGGCAAGCAGGTAGACCCACCCGCGTACCTGAAGACGTCCGGTCATGTTCTGCATCCAGGATCTCCACCGGCCGGGCTGATGCTTACGATCGTTCACCGCATACTCCTGACTTTGGCGATTGGGCCCGCTGGGCCCTTACCGATACCTGTGCCATTGTTCCCATCAAGGACGACAAGCCCCACGAAAACATCCCTTGGCGAACATCAAGCGCAAGTGGACTCATCAGGCCTTGGCGCCCGGCACCTGCTGGACCAAGGCGCTGATCCAATCCTCCAGGTTCCGGTACTTATCGGGGCGCTGCTCGCTGACCTCGAACACCGGCACATGGGCCTTGCGAGCCTCAGCAGCCAGCTCCTTGGAGGTTCGATTGACTTCTTGGGTGTTGAGGACCAGCATGTCCAAGCGTCCGGATGCCAGCAAATGACGGAAGGCCACCAGGTCCTCAGGCGAGGGCTCGCTCTCGTTGGCGGCCGCCCGCAGGTACCCCTCTGGGGTCAGATCCTCCATGCCCAGATCATGGCAAAGGTAGTAGGCAGCCGATTCCGTGGCCGCGTAGTGCCGTCCCTGGGTGTGCTTGCGCGCATCGGCAATAAGATCGTCCAGCCGGGCCTGCCGACCCTGCCAGTCCTGGTAGGCCTTGTCGAAGCCAGCCGCTCGGTCTGGACGCAACTGCCTGTAGGCCTCATGCACGGCCTTGGCAGCTGCCCCCCTGCCCTGGGAGGAAAACCAGAGATG
This sequence comes from Bifidobacterium sp. ESL0820, assembly GCF_052606235.1. Classification (NCBI taxonomy): domain Bacteria; kingdom Bacillati; phylum Actinomycetota; class Actinomycetes; order Bifidobacteriales; family Bifidobacteriaceae; genus Bifidobacterium; species Bifidobacterium sp. ESL0820. The sequence continues at coordinate 116,672 of NZ_CP199594.1, read as the reverse complement.
GGGGTTATCGCCGGTCTTGCGCCCTGATGCCTTGGATACGTCCACCAGCTTGGCCTGCCCGGTTTCCGCGGCCTTGGCAGCCCAGTCGTCGATGCCGGCCCCGTTGACGATGACCAGATCTGCACGACTGATCCGGGCGATGTCCGCCGTCGTCGGCTCATAGTCGTGGGCATCAGTCGAGGTGTTGCTCAGAATGGTGTCCACCCGGGCCTGGTCGCCGCCCAGGTCCACGGCCAGGGACTGCCATTGGTTGATGCTGGCCACCACCTTCAGGGGGCCGGATCCTGTGGGCAACGAGGATGATTCGCTCTTGCCGCAACCTGTCAGACAGGTCAGCAGGGTCAGTCCGGCCAGGAGGGCGGCGACCAAGGTACGGGTCCGGCAAAGGCGTGGGCTGCTGGCATGCATGAATGGGGGGTTCCTTCCTGGCGACGGCACGGGACAAACCTGTCGCCAGGCTCGCCGACCGTTACTGAGATTGATTATCAATAAATCTACCATAGACGAACCCATGACCGGAATCTGAAGATGCGGTCCTGGCGAGAATGAATGACTGCTCAAATGGCAGCCGTGCGACCGGACACTCCCTATACTGAACTGCGGATGTATTTTGGTTGGAAGGAATGGCATGGGTGCATGGCTGGCAAAGGTTCATCTGACCCAGGGGTGGCTGCCTGCGTCAATATTTTCGCTGACGGCCCTGGCCTTGATCGTGCTGGCGCTGACCGGACTGACGCATGGACGCTGGCGGACCCTGCTGCGCCAAGCGGCCATTGCCCTAGGCATAGGAGGCCTAGGGCTGTTGGCCACCTGGCTGGTCTCCGACGTCTTCATGCTCTTCGGCGTCTCCCTGGGCTGGATGGTCATCATCAGCGTGGCCTTGGGATTCCTGGCAGCGGGGTTTGCCGTCTGCATCCTGATCACTGCCCGGGGCTGGCGCCGCGTCCTTGCCGCCCTGACCGTCCTGCTCTGCCTGCTTTCCACCGGGCTTCGAGTGGATATCATCTACGGGGAGTTCACCACTCTGGGGTCCCTGTTCAGCGTCTCCCTCTACCCCGACTACAAAGACCATAAGACAGCCAGACCGGCCATGAGCGTGGCACAGTGGCGATCCTTGGCCTCACGGGGCGAACTGCCCTCGCATCCCAGGGTCGGCCGCTCCTACAGCATGCGCATCCCCAACAGCCGCTCCCGATTCGCAGCACGGCCAGCTGATATCTACCTGCCGCCTGCCGCTTTGAGCGACAAACCGCCCGCGCTGCCTGTGTTCGTGCTTCTGGCCGGCCAGCCCGGAAGCCCCGACCGGCTCTTCACCGCCGGAGCCATTCCGGCCATGATGGATGCCTACGCCGCCCAGCACGACGGCCTGGCACCAGTGGTGGTCTCCCCCGACCAGAACGGTTCATCCTCTCACAACAGCCTATGCGTGGACTCCCCCGTCTACGGGAAGGCTGAAACCTACCTGAGCAGTGACGTTCCCGCCTGGATCCGCGCTGAACTGCCCGTCGCCAGCCAGCCCCAGCAATGGGCCATCGGCGGATTCTCCCAGGGCGGGACCTGCTCCACCCAGCTTGGGGCACGGCATCCAGACGTCTATGGAAGCATGCTCCCGGCTGATGGGGAGCTGGAACCGACCCAGGGTCGGCAGGAACAGATGATCCGCGACTACTTCGGCGGCGACCGAAAGCGCTTCCTGGCCCAGGTTCCGGCCAGGGCCATGCTGGAGCGGGCGCCATCCCGCCAGCTTCTGTTCACCGCAGCCGGGTCCAACGATAAAGAGTCCCAGCACAATATGATGGTCATCGCCAAGGCCGCCAACCAGGCGGGCATGAAGGTGCAGGCCGTCATCACCCAGGGATCGGGCCATGACTGGCATACAGTCAAGACGGCTTGGAAACCCGGGCTGGAGTGGGTGGGCGAAGCCATGGGACTAGGACCCATGTCCCGACCAGTTGAAGATTTCCCGAACATTATCGAAACACACCTCGGCTGAACCGCTGACAGATCAGAGCGTCCAAACCGATAAGCAGAAAGAGCCGCCGCAATCATGGAGACAACAAATAAAGGATCCAGGCTGATGGAGCCTTCGGCCAAGACCGTGCTTCTGCGGGACCTGACCAGATGGGTCAGACGTCACGCTCTTGCACTGGCTTTCAGCCTTGCGCTGGTCCTGCTCAACCTGATCACCTGGCTGCTGATCTGGCTGCTGCGCATCCCCGGCAGGACACGGCTGGGCATGCCGCTGTCAGACCTGATCATTCACCAGGTTCCGCATCCGGTCCACGGCCAGGGCCGCCCCTCGCTTCTGGTCCAGTTCGCACGGCTGCTGGTATCCTTGGTCATCACCCCTGGCCCCCTGCAACTGATCATAGATGTGGCGCTGGTGCTGGTCATGCTGTGCATCGCCGAGACCCGACTGGGTCGCAGGCGCACCGTGCTGGCATCAGTCATCAGCGCGATAGGCGGCGCGGCTGTCGGGCTGATCATCTGCACCCTGATCAATGCACTCCAGGACCATTGGGCCTGGTTCATCCGAGTGCCCATGACGCTCAGCCCCATCATCCTGGTGGTCGGATCCCTGATGGCCTCCATCCCCTTCAGCGACTTCCTCTGGCGACGCAGGATCGCCACAATAGGCTACACGGCCTTGATACTGATGGTGCTGTATACCGGCAACCCCGGCTACTATTGCGCCCTGGCTGCAGCGCTGATCGGCCACTTGACCGGCCACCTCTGGCACGGACCGGTCCAGGACGCCAATCCGCATGGCCACAGCGGCTCCTATGAGACCCGCCACCTGCTGGGGGCCATTTCCACGGTTCTAGCTCTCGGCCCCCTGGTCACCGTCTCCTCCAGGATCCGCGCAGGATTCTTCACCCCGCTGGGCATGTTCCTGGGTTCGGACCCTGGCGGCAGCGCTGCCCTGTCCCGCTGCCTGGCCGAGAACAACCAGGCCAGCTGCTACGCCCAGTACGGTCTGGTCGCCGGCCGAGCACCCACCGGCGCTTCGTCCCTGATCATGCCCACCCTGGTACTGCTGGTGGTGGCCTGGGGCATCTACCATGGCCGCCGGGTTGCCGCTGTCACCGGTCTGGTCCTCAACACCCTGACCATCATCCTGGCCATACTCTATTTCCTGGTCTTCCCCCTGACCATCGGAGACGGCCTGCCACGGGTCATCCACCACGGCGCCCTGCCCTCCCTGCTGATCATCACCCTGCCGCCGCTGATTCTCAACTGGTTCCTGGCACGCAACCTGCGCATCTTCCTGGTACGGACCAAGGCCTCGCGCTTGCAGGTGGGCTGGGCAGCCATCGTCCTGGCCTTCCTGGCCACAGCCATGGGCTATCTGACCTTCACTGCCGCAAGCCCCGGGTCCTTCCACCCCTGGCCCACCACCGGCAGGGCCCTCTCCCAGCTGCCCGAACTCTACCTGCCCAATGGTGTGGCCTCGCGCTTCCGCCCAGCCCTGGTCCCACGCACGCCCACCGGGATGATCGTCAGCCATGGGGTGGGGCTGATCTTCTGGCTGGCGGTCCTGGTGGTTCTGCTCTCCTGGATGCGCAGCTCGGTCATCCAGAACGGCAGCGAGCGCCAGGAGGCCGATCGTCTGGTCGAGTATGGGGGCGAGAGCATGTCCTTCATGACCACCTGGGAGGGCAACAGCTACTGGTTCTCTCCCAGCGGGCGCTCGGCCATCGCCTACCGGCTTTTGCACGGCATAGCCCTGACCACCACTGGACCATTCGGCGACCCTGACGAATATGCGGATGATCTGGACGGATTCGCACGCTTCTGCAGCGCCCACTCCTGGTCACCGGTCTTCTACAGCGTCCACAAGCCCCAACGCGATCTGCTCGCCTCCCGCGGCTGGTCCACCCTGACAGTTGGCTCGGAGATGGTGGTCACCCCCAGTCTTTGGCAGACCAAGGGCAAGAAGTGGCAGGACATTCGCACAGCCATCAACAAGGCCAAGCGCGACAAGATCACGGACGTGCTGACCACATTCAACGATGCCTCCTGGGATGTCCAATCGCAGATCGTGGATATCTCCGAGCAGTGGGCCGAACTCAAGGCCCTGCCCGAGATGAAGTTCACCCTGGGCGGCCTGGATGAGCTGAGGGACCCGCGCATGGCCATCCTCTACGCCGTGGACGACCAGGGCAAGGTGCTGGCCGTGACCAGCTGGATGCCCACCTACCGCCAGGGCCAGGTAATTGGATGGACCCTGGACTTCATGCGGCACAGGACCGACAGTCCCAACGGGATCATGGAGTTCCTGATAGCACGGATGGCCGAACGGCTGCGCGACCAGGGGACGGCGGAATTCATGAGCCTATCGGCCGCTCCCCTGGCCGGCATGGACAGCAGCGAAGACGATGACGATGGTCAGGGCGAAGATCGGACCGCCTTCCTGCAGCACGCTCTTCACCTGGTGGCCGACCTGATGGAGCCGGCCTATGGCTTCCGCTCGCTCTTCTTCTTTAAGAAGAAGTTCCAGCCCAGCGAGCACCCGGTCTATATCTGCTATCCCGACCCGGCTCAGCTGGCTCAGATCGGACTGGCTGTAGTCCAGGCCTACCTGCCCAATCTCAAGGCTTCGCAGGCCTGGGATGCCATCAAGACCATCATGCCCAAGGGCCGGGAGGATCACTGACGTCTGCCTGACCGGAGCGGTCTCGACAGCTGCTGCACAGGCCGTAGACCTCCAAGGTGTGCGAGGAGACCGTAAAGCCATGTTCAGACGCCACGGCCTTCAGCCAGCCATCGTCCGGCGGGCTGATCTCCACGGTCCTGCCGCAGCGTTCACAGACCAGATGATGGTGGTGCCTACGCTGGGCCAAGCAGACCCGGTAGAGGCGGATGCCTCCGTGCTCAATGCAGTCCAGGCTGCCGGAGATGTGCAGGGAAGCCAGCTGCCGATAGACCGTGGCCAGGCCGATTCGCTGGCCTGAATCGCCAAGGAGCCTGTGCAGCTCCTTGGCTGAAACAAAGTCATTCTGGGCCTGAAGAACCTTCCAGATGGCGTTCTTCTGCCGCGTCCGGCGGCCGACGGATGAGCCAGCGTTCATGATTAGACACACTCCTTGGGCTCCACCAAGCCTACATCCGGATTGCCGGGACAGATGTGAGGATTCGGTTCAGTCCAGGTCGGACCAGCAGCCTGTGGCTTCCAGGTCCTGTGCAGTCTGCTCCGGATCGTCGGTCAGCACCGTCAGGTGCCCCATCTTGCGGTCGGTGCGCACTTCGGCTTTGCCGTAATCATGCAGGAACCATTCGGGATGTTCACCCAGCAGCCGCCTGACCGGGGCCACATGCTGTCCCAGAACGTTGACCATGACCGCCGGGCTGAGCAGGCGCGGATTCGGCAAGGGCCACCCGGCGATGCCTCGGACGTGGGCATCGAACTGGTCCATGGAGCAGGCCTCGATGGTGTAGTGACCGGAATTATGGGGGCGCGGGGCCAACTCGTTGACCACCAGACCGCCATCGGGCATGACGAAGAGCTCAAGGGCCAAGGTCCCGGCCAGCTTGAAGCCGTCAGCCAGGGTCAGGGCCATGTCACGCGCCCGGTCAGCCATCCCGGGATCGACCTTTGCCGGTGCCAGAGTCATGTGCAGGATGTTGTGACGATGCTCGTTGCGGACCATGGGGAAGGTCACGTAATCCTTCCCGTTGCCCGAGACCAAAATGGAGGCCTCGAAGGCAAAGTCCACGAACCCCTCCAACACGGAGGGCGGGAAGTCCCGACCCTTCATACGCGCCTGCAAGGCCTGCAGATCCTCCTTGGTGCGCAGGACCGCCTGGCCGTGACCATCATAGCCGCCGGTTCGTGTCTTGAGCACAGCGGGCATTCCCAGCTCCTTCAGGGCTGCGTCAAGCTGATCAAGACTGTCAACCTGCCTCCAAGGGGCGGTATCGATGCCATGGCGGTTGATAAAGGTCTTCTCGTGAACGCGGTCCTGGGTGACCCTGAGCAGGTCGGTCCCCTGGGGGATGGCCACACGGTCCCTCACCTGGTCCAGTGCGTCGGCATCCACGTTCTCGAATTCGTAGGTAAGCACATCGCTGCGGTCGGCAAGCCGCTTGAGGGCCTCGAGGTCGCCATAGTCGGCCGTCTCCTGAAAATCGGCCACCTGGGCCGCGGGAGCATCGGGCGTGGGATCCAGCACACCGATGCGGAATCCGTGGTAGCGGGCACTCAGAGCCATCATCCGTCCCAGCTGGCCGCCGCCGACGATCCCGATGACGGATCCCGGCTCCAGGTGATCGATTCTTCCCTTGGTCTCCTCAGACAAGCTTGGCATTGGAAGCCTCCACGGATCGGGCCAGCCCGGCACGGTAGTCATCCAGGGCCTGAGCCAGCCTCGGATCATTGATGGAGAGAATCGAAGCCGCCAGCAGGCCGGCGTTGGTAGCCCCGGACGCCCCAATAGCCGTAGTCGCTACAGGAATGCCGGCAGGCATCTGCACGATGGACAGGAGTGAATCAACCCCGCTCAATGCATGGGACTTCACTGGCACTCCGATGACCGGCAGCGTGGTCTGGGCCGCCACCATCCCAGGCAGATGGGCTGCTCCTCCGGCCCCGGCGATGATGACCCCTATGCCCTGGCTTCGGGCCTGATGCGCGAACTCCGCCATGCGCCCAGGTGTGCGATGGGCGGAGATGACCTCCTTGGTGTAGACGATAGCGAACCGGTCCAGCATCCGACAGGCTTCCTTCATCGTCTCCCAGTCGCTCGATGATCCCATGATCACTGCGACGCGTGCCCCTTCATGTGTATTGTCAGCCATCGGCCCTCCAATGTTCATGCACATCCGATACTACGCAAGGCCGGGGAGAAGCCGGCCAATCGTGACGGTCCTATGGATGTAAAGGCCGGGCCTGGTGAACATCGGGCTTACAGCGGTTCCAAACCGCCGCCCCAGACCTAGAATCATTGGATTGCATTACAGAAACCGACAGGAGGGTTATGGGCAAGCTTCTGGACAGCATCGACTCCCCAAAGGATCTGAAGGTTCTCTCCTTGGAAGAGCTGAATCGACTGGCCGACGAGATCCGTCAGCTGCTGATCAGCTTCTGTCGACGTCACGGCGGCCACCTGGGTTCCAACCTGGCCACCATCGAGCCCATCATCGCCCTGCACTACGTCTTCGATATGCCTCATGATCATCTGATCTTTGACGTCTCCCATCAGGCCTACACGCACAAGATCCTGACCGGCCGGCGCCGGTTCTACACGGACCCTGAGTCTCAGAAGGATCTTTCCGGATTCACCTCGCCCAAGGAGAGCCCCTACGACGACTTCATGCTGGGGCACACCGGCACCTCCATCGGCCTGGCCTGCGGAATGGCCGCCCAGCGGGATGCGACCGGAGGCAAGGCCAACATCATCGCCTTGATCGGGGACGGCTCCCTGAGCAGCGGGCCAGCCTTCGAGGGGCTGGACTGGGCTGCTGAGCAGGGCGGCAACCTGATCATTGTGGTCAATGACAACGAAATGTCCATCGCCGAGAACCACGGGGGGCTATACAAGAGCCTGGCGGCCCTGCGTGCCAGCGGGGGATGCAGCTCAGACAATCCCTTCCGCGCCCTTGGGCTGGACTACCGCTACGTGGAGGAGGGCAACCGAATCGAGGATCTGATCGAGGCCTTCCGTCAGGTCAAAGACACTGATCATCCGGTGGTGGTTCATATCCATACCCGCAAGGGCCTGGGACTGGGCCAGGGCAGCCAAGGACAGATAGGATCGACTTCGATGGCCCAGAGCGATGGGCAAACAGCTCATATGACTTCCCTGCCGGATTTGCCCGCCGAGGGTCCGGTGGAAGCCAACCACTGGCAGGACGGCTTGGACTCCCTTAACCGTCTGCCCAACTCACGAAAGACCTACGGAAGAATGGCCATGCAGGCCCTGGAGGCCAGGTTCTCTCAAGAGCCGGGCCTGACGGTCATCTCCCCCGCTACGCCGCTGTCCAATGGCATCGATCCCGACTTCCGCCAACGGGCCGGAAACCACTACCGGGACGTGGGCATCGCCGAATCCCATGCGATAGCCTATGCCGCGGGCATCGCCAAGGCCGGAGGCACACCTGTAGTCGCCACCTCAGCCACCTTCTTCCAGAGGGCCTACGACCAGATCGAGCAGGAGATGGCCTTGAACGGCAGTGCGGTGACCCTGCTGGTCTTTTCCACTGGCGTTGCCAAAACCGATGCCACACACTCAGGCACGGCCGACATGGTCATGATGCGAGGCATCCCCGGACTGACCTGCCTGGCTCCGACCAGCGGGGCTGAGTTCTTGGACATGCTGGCCTGGGCCACTGGCCCGGCCCGGCAGCCGGTGGTCATCAGGGTGCCCGGCGAGCGCACGCTGGCGACAGAACGCGCAGGTAAGCCGATAGCGCCGGTAAAATCCGATTCCACGACCGCAGGCCAGCCATGGGACCGTTACCGTATCCTGCAGCAAGGCAGGACAGTGGCCCTGCTAGCTCTCGGCGATGCCCTGCCCCTGGGTCGTGACCTGGCTGATTCCTTGAAAGCGTCCCTGGGGCTGAAACCCACACTGGTGGATCCGCATCGCTATGACCGCTTGGACGAGCAGACCCTGGATGCCCTGGCCAGCACCCACTCCCTGGTGGTCACCATCGAGGATGGTCAGCTGGATGGCGGCTGGGGACAGGCGGTGGCTGCCTACTACGGACCGAGTCGGGTTCGCACCCTGGCCTTCGGAGCGGCCAAGGAGTTCAAGGACCGAGTTCCCCAGGCCGCCCTGCTGGAAAGGTATGGCATGACTGTTCCTGCAATGACCCGTGCCATATCGGATGCCCTTGCCGACCAGGCTTCATGGATCTGACCCGCCGGTGGACCCAGGCGGGTACAATGAAAGGGTTTGGCCCCGTAGCTCAGCTGGATAGAGCAACTGACTTCTAATCTGTAGGTCGAGAGTTCGAATCTCTCCGGGGTCACCAATAGCACTCCCTGCTGTTGCCCGGGCACAGGGAGGCTTCATGTTCTGTGCATCTCGCCATTGCAGTATTCCTTACCTCATGCACGACTCACCCGCCTTAAGACAGAAGGGCGGTCAGGCAAAGAAAGGACACAAGCCAGAACTTAGGGACTTGCCTTTGCACAATTGAGGGTCGAACCAGTCCCGCAGCCCGGCAGGAATCCGTTTGCGAACAAGGCACGTTCGCTTGCCTTATACAGGACGTTGATTGTTCGCGTCACGACACCCGAAGAATGCCATGGGCGCCCTTCTCAGCCAGGCTCATGACGTGGTTGACTATGGAATAGTCGCCAGGCTGATCGACCTTGAGCTCCACAAACCCGCCTTGGGCCGGCAGCAGGGGCAGGACCTGGGCTCCCGCTGATGAGGATGAGGCAGCAGCGGAATTCCCTCCTGCGCCTCCGCCTATCAGATAGCGTCCCTCAGTCCAGACCGTATCGAACTGGGTTCCCACAATATGGAAGGACAGCGGCTGGTTGGGTCCGGCGTCCAGAACCCAGATGCGGACCCTTTGCCCCTTTTCCAGCTTGAGGGGATGAGCGTCATATTGAAAAGCCCGTCCGTTGAAAGTCATGATATCCGGGTTCATGGCCGCTACCTTTTCCGCATCGGCAGCCCCTCCATTGGACCCCAGATAAATTTCGGACTGAACCAGAACATATTCAGCAGCCACGGGCGGCAGCGTGCCGTCATCGACAACCACAGCCCCATACATGCCGTTGGCTATGTGGTTTGACATGGGGTCGCTGCTGCAGTGGTACATCCAAATGCCAGCCCGATCAGCGGTGAAGGTGTACAGGAGCTCCTTGCCCGGCTCTATGTTGCGCATCATGGTCTGAGGGACGGCCGGACCGGCATGAAAGTCGATGGAATGGCTCATGCTTCCCTTGTTCCTGATGGTGACTTCAAAAGTGTCTCCCACACGGCCCCTTAACACCGGACCCTGAGCCAAAGGGCGCGATCCGCTATCCCGCGAATCGTTCGCGTCGTCGAAGCTCCAGACCGTGCGCTCAAGCCCCGCAGCCACCTTTTCCTTGCGTTCCTTGATATCCAGTGTGTATTTTCTGGTTCCAGCCCTCCCCTGACCATCCAAGGATGGAAGAGCGGCCTTGGCGGGGTCGCTCTTCTCAGCCTGCGACTTGAGCTTGGCGGCTGAAGGGACATGGCTTAGGGCCACCTTCCCAGCTGATGACTGACCTTGCCCGGAAACAATTCCACCCCTGGTTTTGATCTTGAGCTCCATGCCCATCTGGCGGTGTCCTGCCAGCGAGCACCATCCCAATGTGTCCCCGCCTAGGACCCCCACGTCGACCGAGACGCTCTGGCCTACCGGAACTGACCCTGTGCTCTTGCCATTGGCGAAAACCAAGTCGTGCCGCTGATCTCCGGTGTTCCTAAAATCTACAATCAGCCGGTCTCCTGCATCGATGGTGATGGTATCCGGCACAAAGGCCATCCCTTTTACCTTGATCGTTGCTCTGCTGGTGTGACCCGTCGGCTGGACGCTCTTTGACGATGCCTCCTGGACGCCTCCGGCACTAGGTGCCGCCCCGACCGGGACAGCCAGCGTCGGCCGCAGAGCCATCAAGACCACGGCGGCCACCAGGACCAGCACGGTAGCGGAAGTGGCAACCAGATCCGTTCTTAGGGCCAGGGTTCCCACTTGTTCGGTTTGCGAAACCTCAGGCTGGCGACGACGGTAGCGTTTGGATGCCAGGATCTGCTTGCCGCGAGTGGCCAGGTACACCACGGTCAGCATCATGGAGAGGATTCCCAGGACATTCAGCAGGTTCCCCGCCTTCCATAAGGGCGTGTAGAGCCGGATGGTTCCAAGGAGCCTGATCAGCAAGCCAACCTGCATAAGCGCCCAGGCAACCCAGAGGAGCGGGTGAAAGGGCAGGGGCCTGCGGATGACCGAGGGGACGATCATGCAGACATGGGCGATGACCATGGTCATGATGAATCCGATAGCCAAGGCATGCAGCGCCATATCCCCCCAGTAGGTGCTGGAGTCCAAGGGCGCCGCCATCCAGATGAGGGCAGCCAGAAGTCCCCAGGCGTAGGCCGACAGCATGCAGGTGCCCATGAATCCTGGCAGACCGCCATGACGGAAGGTGCCCTTGGCCACATCATGACTGGCCATGACCAGGAGGAGCAGTCCCAGCGACAGCCCCAGAAGCGGATAGCCGACCGAAGGCGCCATGGCTTGGATCGGCAGCATCAGGACTGTCAGGAGGCTCAGACCCAGGATTCCCGATTCAAGACGAATATCCGAAAAGACCGCCCTGGCCAGCTCCACCCGCTCCCCCACGATGGTCAGAATAAGAAAGAAGAGCCAGGTTGGGGCCAGAACCGAGGCGTCCAATCCTGCAACCCATGCAGCAGCTCCGACCAGACCAACCAGGGATCCGAGGACCTGTATGAGCACCTCTGCAGAAGGCTGCCGACGCCAGATGGCCAAGAACATGGCTGTCAGGACCAACATGGACAAAGTCCACGGAATGCCGCCAAAAAGCTCCACCCTGACCCATGCTGGGGCATCACCATGGCTTGAAACCATCAACGACAGCAGGCAGAGCAGAGACCCCAGCAAGCCCAAGGCAGGAGCAAAAAATCCCCAGGAGGGTTTGCTGGATCCGCCGCTGCGGTAGGCCACTGCCCTCTCCAGGCCAATGGCTGCGCCCAAAAACCCATAGACCATGAGCCCGCCGTGCAGGTCAGCCAGCGGCACCCTGCCTGAAGGGTGAATCAGATCCGCGCGAATCAGCGCCGCAACAAGGCCAAGCAATGCAGCCAGACCTGCGCCGATGAGGAGGGCCATCCTGGACCTGGGCAAGGCCGTCCTGCCGCCGGACTTGCGCATCTTTGGGTCATCCTGCATGGGTCTGTCCGCCTTGTCCTGGGTTGATAATTGATTGAATAGTTATACAATTTAATCGATGAGTCAGAAAATTCAACCCTCTAAGCAAGGGATCCATGCCCCCTCTGGGCGCAGAAGCGGGGGGAAGATCCGCTCTGCAATTTTGGATCATCTGCATACGGCAGCCGAACAGACCGGTGCAGGCCTAACTGCGCAGCAGATCGGAGCAGCCTTCGGCATCCATCCGACGACCGCTCGTTTCCATCTTGAACGCCTGGTCGAACAGGGCGAGGCTGTCCGTCAGACAAGAGACAGGGAAGGTCGATCGGCCGGTCGAGGCAGACCGTCTGTCATCTACTCCCCTATATCCACAAACCATGCCAGGGAGGATATGATCTCCTCGCTCTGCTCCGCACTGGAAACTGCCTGTCCCGATGCTGACAGCAGAGGTAGGGCTGCGCTGAAAGCAGGTCAGGTCTGGGGTCGTACCCTGGCCAGACAAAGCGGGGCGAATGCCGAGAAGGACGTGTCCTCGAGCATGTCGCAGACGCTGTTGAATACTCTGGCCACCCTGGGTTTTGCTCCGGTTATGGCAGAACCGGATTCATCGAGCCTGTTTCTGACCGCATGCCCCTTCTTGGACAGTGTCAACGCCCATCCCATTATCTGCACGATCCATCTGGGGATGGTCCAAGGAATCGTGGAAGGCAGCAGCAAAGCGGCCAGGAATAAAAGAGCCCGTGTATCGCTGGAACCTCTGTCGTCGCCAAAGGGATGCTTCCTGAAAGCAGCGAAAGCGGACAACCAATCAAAAAGGAGAGCAAAGCAATGACCTACGTGATTGCCCAGCCCTGCGTGGACGTCAAGGACAAGGCCTGCGTGGACGAATGCCCGGTGGACTGCATCTACGAGGGCCCCAGGAACCTGTACATCAACCCCAACGAATGCATCGACTGCGGTGCCTGCGAGCCCGTCTGCCCGGTGGAGGCGATCTTCTATGAAGAGGATCTGCCAGAGGAATGGACCTGGTTCAAGGATGCCTCCGAGGACTTCTTTGCCCAGGTCGGTGATGCCGGCGGCGCCCAGGCCCAGGGACCCTACGATCACGACCATCCACAGGTCGCCGCCCTGCCCCACCAGGATAATTTTGTCTGCATCCAGCCGGAATCGCGCGGCCAGCGCGCGGTCTGGGTCCGCAAGGACCAGGCGGAATGAAAGCCGGTTCAAGCCAGGATGATCATCTGGTCTTCCCGGACTTTCTGGACCGCCCTGTGGAGGAGGCAGCCCGTCTGCTTTTGGGCTGCCTGATCATCCGGGACTACGAGTCGGAAGGAAAACAGGCCAGGGTTCGGATCGTGGAAACCGAAGCCTACGATCAGAATGATCCGGCCAGCCATGCCTATCACGGGCGGTCAGCGCGCAACGCTGCCCTCTTCGGCCCCAGCGGACACATGTACGTCTACTTCACCTATGGAATGCATTACTGCCTGAACATCTCCTGCCAGCAGGACGGGTTCGGCGCCGGGGTGCTGATTCGAGCCTGCCAGCCAGTGCAGGGTCTGGGCCTTCTGCGCAATCACAGACACGGCCGTCACCCGGACCGGGAGCTGACCAACGGTCCCGCCAAGCTCTGCCAGGCATTGGACATTGACAAGCACAACTATGGCCACGATCTTAGAAAACCACCCATCCGTCTGGCAGCCGACGGACTGGCCCAGGACGAGACCATCACGGCAACCCCTCGAATAGGCATATCCCACGCCAAAGAGGCCCTACGAAGGTTTGTCATCACCGGCAACCCCTACCTGTCGCGATGAAAGGGCAGAATCCTTCACTTCTGACTTCTACAGCCTCAAGGGTGGCTTATTGCTCAATGTAGCGGGATTCGACACAGCTCTGGAAACGAACAAGCGCAAGCATGACAGCAGCCAGCAGAGCGATGATCAGCATGCCTATGAAACTGCCTGTTACCGGATCCAGTCCAAACATTTTTGAGAAAGCCTTGAAGGCCCAGGTAGATGCCGTAAAACCGAGGCTGGTGGTGGCTGAAAAGACCCCCATGACCAGCGGATAGCGCTTGTGCTCAGTCAGATTGGACAGATAGTAGGGGCAGGTGGCCATATTGATGGCACTGCCCGAACCAATCAGAAATGCCGATAAACAAACCAGCGGGAATGAGCGAGTGGTCAGGAAGAGCAGGGCGCCCAGGGCCATCAAAAGGAAGGCAACCGGAATGGTCCATTGCCGGCATATCCGCTTAATGCCGTTGATGCTAAGCCCGATCACGACTGAGGAACCCGTGTTGAACATCAGGGCCACCCCGGCTGCACTGGTGCCGCCCAAACCATACTTGGCTATGTAGACCGCGAGCTTGTTGTACAGGACGGCGACCAGGAAAATGCTCAGAAACCCAATGAGAATGCAGGAAATGGTAGCCCACCAGCATTGTCCGCTTTTTTGAGAAGAAGACGATGCCTCAGATCTTACGGCCTTTTCCGACTCCTCCTCGACGGCACCGACTCCGGGGACCATGAAGATGACCAAGACCAAGGCAGGCAAGGCCAGAAAATAGAGCCAATAGTTGTGCAGCCAGCCTCCCTTGGCCAGAACACCACCCAGGGCAAGGACCAGCATGGAAGAGCCATCCTGAACAGCCAGGACCAACCCCATCAGCGCAGCCAACTGCTTCCCGCGGAAGAACCTGGCCGACAGGCTGGGGAGGACTGTAGTGGCGATACCCACGCCAAACCCGACAACCAAAGCAAAGAGAAGAAGCTGACTCACGCTGCCATGCACAACCAAGGGCATCAAGCCGCCCAGGGCGACACACAGACAGCTGATGCAGGCAGCTGTTCTGAAACTCATTCTGGTCAAGAGTTGACCAAATAAAAGAGCTGAAACTATAGCTGCCGAAGAGCCGATAGAAACCACCGATTCAACGGTGGAGGGATCAGCATGAGGAAAAGATGCTTGGATGGCTGCAACGGAAGGAGAGATGATGGAGTCAAACCTCGACATGATGGCCAAGGCCATGATTCCGACCAGAACCCCAAGGTTCCGTCTGGCCAATATCCCTGTGTTCTTAGGCTTAGACGCGCACGGGTCCGGTTCCACCGTTGCTGCCTCCCTCTCAATATCAGCGGCACCATTCCTGGTTGATGGGGGTAGTCTACTCCAGCAGCAGGGCCATGCCAACCAACACGACGAGGAAGAGCAGATTAAACGCGGTATAGATTTTCAGGTAATCGCCTTTCTTGCCCGGATACTGCTTGACCACAGCCTTGTAGGAAATCAGCGAGGCCATCGAAGCAACCAGGGTGCCGAGCCCGCCCAGGTTGGTACCCAGAATGATCGGGCGCCAGGCTGTCGAAAAACCTGAGACCAGCAGGGCTGTGGGCACATTGCTGATGACCTGGCTGCACAGGACCGAGGTAATCAAAGGGTGGATATTGACCAGGCTGCTGACCAGGTTGTAGAACTGGGGGATCCGTCTGGCATTGCCTATAAAGATGAAGAAAGCCACGAAGGTCAGGAGCAGTCCCCAATCCACATGCAGAAAGACCCGCCTGTCGCAGATCAGAAAGGTCACCGCCACCACCAGAACCATGGCCCACTGGGGAATCAGCTTGGCCACACCAAGCAGGCAGACAAGAAAGAGCAGGAGGTAGACAGTGATGCGCCATCCGCTGGACTGCTGCATCTCCTTGACCTGAGGCTGTATCCCCTCCTCCCTGGGCGCTAGTATGCTGCGGCGGATCTCTTGCGCATCCATGCCCTCGAACTTATTCAGATGCTGATTCCTGAAGACGAACCAGCAGCACAGGAAGAGCATCAGGGCTGCAGCCAGGGCATAAGGTGCCATGAGGAGAAGGAACTCCCCGGCAGGCATCTCGGATCGGGCCTTGAGGTATAAGTTGTGAGCATTGCCGATGGGCGTCAGCATGCTGCCCACATTGGCACCCAGTGTCATCAGAGTGACAATCAGCAGGGCATGGGTTTCCAGGCCGGCCATGATGAGAACAGCAATGGCGAAGGGCACGAAGGTGACCAGGGCTACATCGTTGGTGATGAACATGCTGGAGAAGAAAGGCAGGGAAACCAGCACCAAGGCCAGGCCCCGCACCGAGCGGACACGACTCAGCAGGCCGGCACCAATGGCATGGAAGACCCCGATACGCTGAAATCCGCAGACCACCATCATGAGGGATCCCAACTGGGTAAGGGTATTGACGTGGATGTAGCCAAGATACCGCCGGTCGGGAGGAATGAGGATGCAGGATACGAGAGCGATGACTGCCGCGACGACCAGGACGGTTTCGTTCTTCAGCAGTCCGATCACCCGATGTTGCATGGTCACCTCCGGCGAACGAATTCCTCACTTAGTTTACGCGCCCGCCCACTGCTTACAGGGCCTCTCCTGGCGCTATTTTCCGCCCCTAAGACCAAGGTCGGGACACTCGGCGCTACTGGTTGCTGGCCTGCCTAGTCCCGACTTTTGATCCTTGTCGGATACGCATAGAGTCGGATGCCTATAAGACATGGAAAGGGGTCCTGCGAATCAGTACATCCGCAGGACCCCTATCAGGCCGGAATATTACCTGTCATTCATTCGTTCCGGATCGGGAATCAGATAGGACAGAGCCAGGGCGATCAGCACCAGCACGCCGCCGCCGATCATAGCCGCAATGTATCCAGTACGGGCTCCGCCGGATACTGCCAAGCCGCTCATGCATGCATAGAGGACCGCATAGCTCAGGCCTGAGCCCAGGTTGAAGGCTCCGGCGTTGAGTCCCGGCAGATAGCCGGTGTTGTCCGCAGGAGACAGAACCACGCCCAGCCCATTGAGCATAATGTTAGCCGTCCCTGCGTAGGAGACACCTAGGATCAGGGAGAGCGCCACCAGGCTCCAAATGCTGGGAACCAGGCAGACGTAGATGCCAAAGACCAGTCCCAGCACGCTGACCAATTGACCGACTCTCAGAACCTTGAGATAGCCGAAGCGCGAGGCCAGCATCCCAGCCACAGGGCCAAAGACCAGACCGACCAGGGCATATGGGGTCAGCGTCGCAAAGGAGACGATGCTGGCCTTCAAGCCGACGCCGACCTCGCCATCCTGAGCAAGCGCCGGAACGATCCCGTTCATGATGGCGAAGACGCCGACCATGGTGGTCAGAGTCGTCAGCAGAAGGCCCCAGGTGCGCCGCTGCTTGAGATAGGTGGTGGTGACCATGGGTGCCGACGTGGTGCTTTCGACTTTCCAGAAGATCATGAAGAAAACCGCAGCAACCAGGATCTCGACGACCACCAGGATCCAGCGCGCCTGAGCCAGCTTCTCGACCTCGTTGATAGCCAGGTAGGCCGCCAGGAAGGCTATGCAGAGGAAGACCACGCCGGCCCAGTCCATGCGGGGACGATCGTCTGCATAGCTCTCGCGGGCGAAAACTGCTACTAGGAGGACAGCAATCACTGCAATGGCCACCATGAACCAGAAGACCGACCGGAAGCCGAAGGTGCCGGCCAGCCAACCGCCTAGGATGGCATCCACGCCTCCGATGCCGCCGTTGACCGCCGTCAAAACGGCCATGAGCTTGGCGTAGCGGGCCTCATCGGTCACTTCGGCATGCAGCATGATCAGGGTCATGGGTACGACCGGACCGGCCACTCCTTGAATGACGCGCCCAATCATCAGCATCGTCACATTGGGAGCCAGAGCGGAGACCACGCATCCCAGCGCCGTCAGGCTCAGCATGCCCAGCAGCACCTTCTTGCGGCCGGCTAGATCGCCCAACCGAGGAAGGAAGAGGGAGAAGACGGCACAGGAGGTGAAGAACACCGTCTGAGTCAGACCAATGCTGGAGCTGCTGGCATTGAGCTCGGTTTCCATGGTCGTTAGGGCCGGCGAGAGCATGGAGGCGTTGAGCTGGAAGGCGAAGACGGCGGCCATCAGGGCCGTCATCAAGGCGACAATAGAAGCGCCAGAGCCACCAGCGGTCGTGGCAGCGGGCTTGTCGGTCTTGGGTGCGGCTGCGTTCGAAGTCTTCATTGATTTCATCCAATCGCGGTGATGGCCTTGACCACCAGGTCCCAAAATCCCTGGAAGTCCAGCTTGACAGCCACCTGGGTGTGGCAGTCCTCAGCAGAGGGCTCAGGGCCGCGCAGATCGGCCACGGTCATCCCGCAGGTCAGGTCCCCGCGCAGCTCCACATCAACCGGGCAACGACGGGTGCTCACAATAGAGGGGTCGATCAGATAGGCCACAGTGCAGGGATCATGCACAGGCGGGTCCACGAAGTCCTGGTTGTCCTGGTAGGACTTGCGGAAGAAGTCCATCAACCCGCTGACGAAATGGGCCAGATCGGTGCCGATGCCCTCAATGCGCTGCTGGACCTCCGGGGTGCACAGGGCCTGATGAGTCAGATCCAGCCCCACCATGGTGACCGGCCAGGGCTCGTTGAAGACGATATGCGCAGCCTCAGGATCCACCTTGATATTGAATTCAGCGACGGCGCTCCAGTTGCCCACATGGTAGCCACCACCCATGAGCACGACCTCACGGACACGGTCGACAATGCGGGGTTCCTTGCGAACGGCCATAGCGATGTTGGTCAAAGGTCCTGTGGGAACCAGGGTCACCGTGCCCGGCTCCTCGCGCATGATGGTCTCGATGATCCAATCGACAGCGTGGCCAGGATCCAGCGGCCGGGTAGGCTCGGGAAGCTCGACCCCGTCCAGACCGGTCTGGCCATGGATGGAGGCGGCGACCTCCTGAGGACGCACTAGCGGCCTATCACATCCGGCGTGGACCGGCACCTGGCGCGCATGAGCCTTTTCCAGCACAGCCCTCGCATTGTAGGTAACCTTGTCCAGACTTTGGTTGCCGCCAACCGTAGTCACTCCGATCAGGTCGATCCGCGGATCGCCTACTGCCAGAAGGATAGCCACCGCATCGTCATGACCTGGATCGCAGTCCAGGATGATCTTGCGCGTCGTCATATACTCGCCTGCGCCTTTCTCATGAATATGTCCTGGGCCATGGATCATGGCCCAGGACATGATACCCCTGATTGGCATTCAATCCTTGTAGGCGCGTTAAGCTGGTCAGTCCTGGACGCGGGCGAACCCACCCACTGCCCAGGCCAGTCGATTCCGAAGCTCAGGATCGACTGCGAATAGCCCCAATCCGTGCACCCCTCGTTTGAGCAACACATTGAACTCATGACGAAGGTTATCCACAGGATTCATCTCTGGCTCCGACCGATGATTAGTCGCCAGTGTGTTGCAACTGAACTTCGGTTCGAATTTGATCTTTCCATTCCTATAAGTGACTGATGGTCCAATGATGACCCCCGCGTAGTTGAGGTCAAAACCTTGGATGGTGAATATGGAGCCCACCTCATCGATGGTGAAGGGCAGCTCGGCCCAGGCAATCCGGTGATTTGCAGCAGAGTTTCCCTGCGCCTCATATAGCTCGTAATTCCAAGGCATGGCGAATTCACCATCCCCTTCCTGACCCTCTTCGGCCCACACCCACTGGCCTGAATCCCCTTGGCGCAGTACAACCTGCCAGTGACGGGAGGAATCCAGTGGATCCGGGTGTTTCTTGCTGCTGTAAGGCCAGTCATAGGTGGCCAGGAGTCGGCAAAGGCCCAAGGAGCCCTCTCCCCTTTGCTCCCTGTCTTTATAACGAATAAACTCCCTTAAATCCTTGGGCGAATCAAAAACCTTAATCTCATAAGGATGCTCCCAAGGATCTGGATGCAGTGGTTCAATGACACCATCTTTGGCTGTCATCCGATCCAGCCAGGCGCAGGTTGCAGGGTCAGCCTGAATACGCATCTGTTGGTCCAAACGAACATGACTGACCTGGAAGGTATCCTCGTGCGCCTGACCGTCCCGTGACTTTTCGTGGATGAGCATAGGTTGCGAGAAGGTCTTATCATGCTCAGAACCAGTCAATCCCAGAAGCCGACTTTCCTGGGCATCCACGAACTGAGACCCACGCAAGACTTGTTCGGGATCGAAGACCACGATGGCTACTTTTGCCCGCCGTAGTATGTCGTAGAGCTGGTTGCTTCCGGAGTAGCTCTGCGACCCTTGCGTCAGCAGCAGGTGCGCCTCGTCAATCAGCACGACATCTGCCTTGGCATCGACGCTATTCATGGGGTCAGCTGCCCTGCCTGTGGACCGGCCATTTCGATTGGTGTGCTTGCTGAACCGGTTGATGAACTGGACAGCCCCAACCACGCACTGGCCGCGTTTCTTCTGCAATCCCAGCTTCAGAGCCATCTGGTTATAGACATTTGCCTGCTCGGCCTGATTGACGATGATGTAGGAACGCTGCTTGGCCTTTGACGAATGGTTATCATCCTTGCCATTCAAGTTTCCATAGATGCCATATCGCGCACATATTTGATAGAAGAGATGGCTGAGCAAAACGGTCTTGCCAGTCCCTGACATACCCTGAACGACAATGACCTGGGTATCGGCATCACCATTAATCTGAACCGGGCCTATCGATTCTGTCATAGAGTGGAAACCCTCGCTAGGGTTTTGGATAATCACTGACTCCAACACATGCAGAACAGCCTCTTCAGCACGCCGTTGTTCGTCGGTGAGTTTGCGGAAGGGAGAGGCTTTGAACAGGGCAGAGTCCAAGATCGCCTTCTCTTCCGGGAACAGATCGGGCTCCATTTCGTGCAGAGTCTGCCAAGCCTCGGAAAAGATGCTGTCGAATTCGTCGCTGGTGTAGTACATGTCCTGAGCGTTGGTTCTACGGTTCATAACCAGCTTGACCGCGTCGACGCTCTGCATATACCCCATCAGCCGATTTTCCATATCCAGAGTCAAGGACTTATTGAAATGGCGGTCACCGATGATGTACTGGCTGACTCTGTCCTGATGATTGCGCATGAATCGCACCAAGCGTTCCCAATCCGTCCGGGTCCGTGGATCCAGCTCAATGTGCTGCCTGGTTCGAGAACGGATATCGTTGGTTTCCCCGACGTAAACCACATAAGGAGGCTCACTGCCATGCTTTTTGCTGCTGTCCCTTTCGTCGGCAGAGACGATATACACGGTGGGATATCGTAGGAACAGCTCCTCAAGCAGCCTCTCCTCCAAATTACTGCCCTGGCTGCCATCAGCTTTCGCCTGCTTGTACTCTGCAATAGCCTTGGAAAAATCCTCATCCCTGAAATCGCTGTAAGGCAGAGTCATCACCACAGGCTGCGGCGCGCTAGATGAATCCATGGTTTTCACTATGCCACGAACCCACACCAATCTGAATGCAGGAGGGCCGACTGATAGGCTCGAAATCATGATCAGCAAGGAAACCGACAGAGCAGTAATGAATTTTGTACATGAGCGCGACTGGGATCAATTCCACACGCCAGCCAACCTAGCCAAATCAATCTGCATCGAAGCTGCCGAGCTCTTGGAATGCTATCAGTGGGGGGATGATCCCAGGGACGCAGATGAAGGCCACGTGGCCGACGAACTGGCTGACGTGCTCACCTATTGCATCCAGCTGGCGGATCGGCTGAATCTGGACATGGATCAAATCATCATGGACAAACTGCACAGGACGGCCGACAGGTATCCAGTGGCTACTTCGCGCGGCTCCAGCCGAAAATATCGCCCCCTGCAGTAGACAGCTTGATTCAGCAAGCCTGCGCAGCCGGTGACCCCGATCGTTCGAGCCGCTTGGCGATCAGTGCTGACAGATCATCCAGGGTGACTCCAACATAGCTATTCATCGAAGCGAACTGAGGACCTGATGAGGTATCGACCGGGTTGGTGCCGGTATAGGCCACGGTGGTAGCTCCCGATGCCACAGCAGAAGTGATGCCGGTCAAGGTATCCTCGAAAGCCAGGCAGGAGACCATAAGATCCTGGCTAGTGATGCCCAGCAGACTGGCCGCATGCAGATAGGGGGCAGGGTCCGGCTTCTGCGCCAGTCCATCATCCCCGCAAACATAGTCGGCAAAAGCTCCCTCAGGAGCCTTGGTGACCACTGCCTGAGCCATGCGGCGTGGCGAGGTAGTGACCAGAATCGAAGGAATGCGGGCCTCAACTAGGTCTGCCAAGACGTCACGGACTCCTTCAATCCAAGGCATGTGACGCTCCTCCATGGCAATCACCCCGTCGATCAACAGATCCGGAATCTGATCCTCTGGAAGGTCAAGACCCCGCTCGCGCATCACCCTTGCCACTTTGGGCAGAGGCTTGCCGGAAACCTGCCAACCCATGTCAGTATTCCAGTCTCCTCCATGCTTGTGCGCTAGATCTACCTCAGCCTGATGCCAGTAGGGCTCTGAGTCGATCAGGGTTCCGTCCATGTCCCAGAAGACGGCAAGCGGTCGACGGCCCTCAACAGACCGGGCTTTGTCAGCTGACTCGGCAGGATTTGCTTCCTTTAGATGCTCCATGTTCATGCATTCACCCTATCGGCAGGGCTTGTCTTGAGAATGGCTCCACCCCCGCACTACTTAGCATGAAGATCTGGCCATGGAGCAGGCAGTAACTCATCCAGGCTCACATTAAGTACTTGAGCAACTGCCATTATGTTGATCAAACTGGGATTGGCTGGACTCCCAGGCCGTGACTGGCCATGCTCCAACTGTTGATATGCAAACCGAGAAAGGTTGGCATTATAGGCGACGAACTCTTGGTTGTAATGTAAAGCCGTTCTTCGGCGTTGTATGTTCAAGCCTAATACCACGGCGTATTCCGCCCATCCGCTCGGTACTTGAGAATGTGCCACAAGGCCAAGGTATTCATAAAAAACATGTTGTCATGCCTTACCGGTAATACTATATCAGTAAGGCATCACCGGTTATCTAAACGGGGAACGATTACTGTGCTCTGTCTTGCACCAAAACTGGGCCTGTCGTAGTCGTTGCTGGTTTCGGCACCCATATATCCGATGAACAAAGAGGATCATCAATGAAAGAAACAATCCTGGACGGCTACGCGAACATCGTAAAAAGGATGAATCCATGAGAAAAACCAACATTATTCATAATCCGGCCATCGGTCTGGTCATTTCCCTAATTCTCTGTCTGGCGTGTGGACTTATGTCCAATCTGGCTCAAACCGATGGGGGACACGTTACCAAGGAGACGCTACAGATTGAATCGCCCTCAGGCCACCGATTGAGCATGGATATGCTCCAGCCAAAATCGGCTTCTCCTAAGCACCCGGCACCTGCCATTGTCTTTGCTCACGGAGGCAACACCAACAAGGAGAAAAGCGACGATTTCCAGATTGAGTGGGCTCGCAGAGGTTTCGTCGTGGTATCTTTCGACCTTTATGGCCATGGCGAGTCCGAAATTCTCAATGACCAGGAATGGCTTGTGAACGGACGCGGATTGTATGACACGGTGGAATACCTCACCTCTCTCCCCTTTGTCGATGCTGATCGGATAGGGGTTTCAGGGCATTCAAGAGGCGGGAACACCATCCATGAATCCATCCTGATCGACAACAAGCGCCAGCATCCACTGATCAAGACCGTGCTTTATGTCAGCCGAGACCCTGTCTATAAGGACAACGAGACGGCCGCCTTCGGGTATGTTCCCGGCAAGACGAACGTCGTCGAAGCAGCCAAGAAGAACACCAACGGTAAGTATTTCAACTACTATCGCGAGCGCACCGTAGGAGTACTCGCCGGCAAATACGACGACTACTCTTTCAAGGAAAAAGATACGTCAACTGGCAAAATTAAGCCCAACCCGCAGTACCTCAAATCAAATAACGCACGGTCCTTCCTCAACTTCGGCATCACGCCCACTGACCATACACCTGCAGGGATCAGCGGCCGGTGGTACCGCAAGCAGATCAATGGCCATCAAGCCTCACACGTCATTTATATGGAGAACGGGACGCACGGAACAGTGCTCTTCCTATCCCAGCCATGCACCGATGCTGTTCAATTCATGGTTAGGGCTTTCAACATGAAAACCGACCTCGCCGACAGCAATCATATCTATCCTGTCAAAATGATCGGAGGGCTTCTTGGACTGATCGGCCTCATGCTCTTCATGGTCTTTGGAACACTCTGTCTGGTCAGAACCAGCCTCTTCAAAAAGGCCGGCTCAGAGGAACCGGCACGCATGCGTCAAGCTGATGCCTATAAGGGAGGTTCAGTATGGCTTTGGGTCTGCCTTCTGTCGGCCACCGCCTTCTCAGTTGCCAGCGCCTTGACGTTGTTCGGGCTGAAAGTCGACAAGCATATCGGCAACTACTTTCGACAAGGTATGCCCTTGTTCTACGGTGTGTGGGGCTGCCTGAATGCCATATTCATGATCGCGTTGACAATTCTGTGGTACCGCTTGTATGCGCGAAAGAGGGGGACTAAAGTCTCGGATCTTGATCTGCCCATCGGTGGAGGAAGACTTTGGCAGACAATAACGCTTGCACTGACAGTCAGTCTTCTGGCTATATTGCTGATCTTCACATGCAAGTTCCTCTTCAACTCCGATTTCCGGTTCTGGTACTGGGCCGCCAGACCATTTACCGCTGACAAGATTCCTGAGATGCTCAAGCTACTGCCCTTCTTCCTTGTAGCCTACGGAACCACATCGGTCTTCATCAATAGCCTGAATTACTCCACCTCATTCGGGAGGAACTCAACAGCCAACATAGGTCTGCTGGCATTCTTCAACATGCTGCCGGCTCTGTTTATAGCAGTGGTTGGATACGGGTATTTCTTCGTCACTGGAGTAAACGGCCTGTTCGGTAACAACACACAGATACCAGACTGGATGCTGACACCCTTGATCCCGCTGGCTGTCATGCCTCTGGTGACCCGGGCGATCTACCGTCACACCAGAAATCCCTATCTGGGTGGCATCATTACCGCGATCATTGTTACTGTGATGACCTGCATCAACTCACAGATATCCTTCCCCGCCTAACGGGGAGACCACACCAACCCCAGGCCCTCTCCGTCCCTGTCTACAAGGAAAACTTCGACAAGGACAGGGAGGATCAACTTTTCTGGCCACCAGTTCACTCGGCGTTGCCGAAGACCTGGTTGCGCAATTCGTTGCGCTGGGTCTCGTATTGAGTGAGCTGGCCGAGAAGGTCGAACTTCTCCTGTCCGTCAGGCAACTGATTCATCTGGTGCTTGACCGAGGCGATCAGCCGCATGTAGGTGGCATCCAGCAGCCTTGCCAGCAGCTCTGAGGCATACTGACGCTCCTCCGGGCTAGGCTGCTTCAGCTGAACATCCGCGCCCTCGGAGCCTGTGCTCTGATCGTCCCCCTTGTCGCCTTTCTTGGAGCCGGGTCCTGAGCCCCTCTGCTTATCCTCCTGCTTATCCAAATTCAGCGGCAGAGGCATGACGGCCAGCTCATTAATGGCCGACTCCAGCATGGGCCCGCCAGCCTTGGTCAGATTATGCATCCACAGTCCTTGGGGCGTCTTCCTGTCAGGCAGCCCTCCGGCGGCCTGCACCGCCCGGTAAAGGGAGCGGAAAATCGGAACCTCGAAACTGTCCGGACTCAGCTGGGCGAAGGCATCCGATCCGACAGCTCTGGGAATTTGGATAAGCACGCCCATGAACTGCTGCTCGCAGATGAAGACGGCATCATCGATGTGGTGGTAGCCCTGTCGAAGGGCGTCCTCACGCTGTATTCTGCGGCGTCGCATGGCATCGTCACTGCCCTGGCCCGCACGACCCTCCGATTCACCCGCACCGCGGTGAGGAGTGCGGACCGCATAGGCATCCTGGTCCTTCACATGCAGCTTGCGACGGGCCCTGTTGACCTCCTGGCGCAGCAGATCCAGATCCACGCCGATTTTTCTGGCAGTCTTGCGAGTGTAGGCCCCCACCAGGGAGCGATCTCTGATCTGGGCCAGGATTGGTGCTACGGCCTTGACCGCCCCCATCTGCCCGGTGGTGTACTGGGTATCGAACATGGCCACGGCAGTGTCGATGACGAAGTCGTATAGCGGCCGGGCATGCTCGACCAGGGAACGCACGGCCTCATCGCCATAGCGGATGCGCAGATCACATGGATCCAGATTCTCCCGAGCCACTGCCACGAAGGTCTGCGTCAGAAAGCTCCCGTCAAGGCCGAAGGCATGCAGGGCGGCCTTCTGCCCGGCGGCATCACCGTCGAAGGTGAAAACCACCCGGGAACCCTGGACCGGCCCCACCAGCTGGATGGCGCCGAGGGCATCGTCGGAGATGAGCCGGCGGACGATCTTGGCATGATCCTCGCCGAAGGCAGTGCCGCAGGTGGCTACAGCCGTATCGACACCGGCAAGGTGGCAGGCCATGACGTCGGTATAGCCCTCCACGATGACCACCTGTCGCTTTTTGACGATGGCGTCTTTGGCCAGATCGATGCCGTAGAGCACCTGGTTCTTGCGGTAGAGCTGGGTGTCCGGAGTATTGATGTACTTGGCGTTGATGCCATCGTCCTCGTAAAGCTTGCGAGCGCCGAAGCCGAGGGTGCGGCCCGTGGAATCCCTGATAGGCCAGGTGACCCTGCCCCGGAAGTAGTCGTAGACCCCCCGCTGCCCCTTCCTGGCAAGCCCGGCATCCAGCATCTCCTGCTGAGTGAAACCCTTGGTGGATAGGTGACGAACCAGATTGTCCCATCCGCGTGGAGCATATCCGCAGCCGAAATGCGCGCTGTCAGCCTGGGAGAAGGTTCTGCCCGCCAAGAGCTTGCGCGCTGCCAGCGCCTCCTTGCTCATGATCTGCGAGACGAAGAAACGCTGGGCCTCCTCGTTGGCCTCCAGCAACCGGGAACGTTTGGACCCCCGGCGCTTGTCCTGGCGGGAGTTTTCGTAATGCAGCTCAATCTGGTACTTGTCTGCCAGAATCTCGACGGCATCACCGAACTCGACGTTCTCCTCCTGCTCGACATAGGTGAAGACATCGCCGCCCAGGCCGCAGCCGAAGCAGTGCCAGACCCCCATGGACGGACGTACCGAAAAGGACGGGGACTTCTCATCGTGAAAGGGGCACAAGCCCATGTAAGTGCCGGAACCTGAAGGCTTCAGAGTAACGCTTTCAGAGACGATCTCATACAGATCGGCCTTGGCTCTGACCTTCTCGATGTCTTCCTTCTTGATCATTCCGGACATGACACCCAGCCTACCGGGCCAGGCCGATGTGTTGCGCCCGGCATAAATGCCGCAGGCCTAGGGGCAGACCAGGGAATGCAGGGCCAACGCCGAGCCGTCGGTTAGAGAGGCCACCTGGTCGATGGCCACCCTCAGGCGCTCCCCGTCTGAACCCGCCTGGCGCCAATCCTCCAGGAAGACATCCTCCAGAGCATCCGAAGGTACTGGCGAGTCGGCCATCATCACCTCAACCAGGTCGGTCACGATTTTCAGCTGCTCTGCATGGAAGGGCTCCTTCTCACGGGGAGCCATGACGAAGTAGACAGCAATCCCCTTCAAGGCCACAATCTCATAGGAGGTCCGGGGAGGGATGACCAGCCCCCCCGAGTACCTGGTCAGCGGACCTTGGCCATGGCGGCTTCGGGTGGCCGCCTCCACGGAGTCGGCAAAGCGCCCTATCAGATAGCTGGTCGTGTTCTTCAACGTAGCCAGGGCCCGACGTGAACCGTCGAAGCCCAACGGCAACATGCCACGGACGGTTTCCAAGGCTCGTACCAGCTGGTCAGCATCCCATCGGTCGCCATACCAGGATCGGGCAGCCCGGACCACACCATCGATGATCCTGGGCTCAGCCAGTCGCTCAGGCACGAAGGAACCGACCACGATGGCATCCTCCACGTCATGGACGCTGTAGGCGATGTCATCAGCCAAATCCATGACCTGGCACTCCATAGGAGTGCTGGCCTGCGGCGCCCCCTGCTTAAGCCAATGAAAGACCTCTTGGTCGTCAGGGTAGACGCAGAACTTGGCCGTCCTCTCCCCCTTTGGATGAGCCGAGGCCTCGGCCAGGGTCCAGGGATATTTGACCGCCGCATCCAGGGCAGCCCTGGTCAGGTTGACCCCTGCCGAGCGTCCGTCCGGATGGAAGACCTTGGGCTCCAGCCTGGTCAGCAATCGAAGGGTCTGCGCATTACCCTCGAATCCCCCTATGTCGGAGGCCAGCGAAGACAGGGCGCGTTCGCCGTTGTGGCCGAAGGGCGGATGGCCCAGGTCATGGGCCAAGCAGGCACAATCCACCACGTCGGGGTCGCAGCCCAGCATGGTCCCGATCTGCCGACCAATCTGGGCCACCTCCAGGGTGTGGGTCAGCCGTGTACGAGCAAAATCGTCAGTGCCGGCGACCAGGATCTGCGTCTTGGCCCCCAACCGACGCAAGGCCGAAGAATGGACCAGGCGCGCCCTATCGCGTTCAAAGGCGGTCCTGCTGCTGGTCTTTGGGGGCTCTGGCGCCCACCGTTCCTGATCCTGAGCGGAGTAGCCCTCGGCCAGCAGGCGGGATCCGCCCTCCTCGTCAGTGCCCATCAGGCGCGCCCGCTCCGTTCAGTCCAGATTGTCCACGACCACCACTTCAGTGGGCACATTGCCCGCCGTTGCCTTGGAATAGGGGCAGAGCTCCTGGGTGCGTTCCACCAGGCGGGTGGCCAGATCACGATCGACGCCGGGCAGACAGACCTCAATTAAAGCCTTGATGCCGAAGGACTCGCCCTGGTCGCCAAGGGAGATATGAGTGCGCACCTTGCTCTGGGCCAACTTGGTGGCTGGCACACGCAACTCCTTGCCGGCCAGTCCCATAGCTCCCTGGAAGCAGGCTCCCCAACCGATGGCGAAGAGCTGCTCGGGGTTGGTGCCCTGGCCCTTGCCCCCCATGGCCTTGGGTGTATCCAGGTCCAGGGAGAGATCGGGCTCGTGGCTATCCGCATGGCCCTCGCGGCCTCCGGTGATGTCAGCTACGGCTGTGTATGAGATATTGCTGGGTTCATTTCCTGTATATGTAGTCATAACCTCATCTCACCACTTATATTGCCCCTTGACAAGGCCCCAAGCCCAGGTTCTACCTGTGATAGTGGTCTCAAAGAATGGATTCAGCGGCCATCAGATGCAGGTCGGCAGGGTCGATCACCTCATGCACGCCCAGGTAGAGCCGTGGAATCCGGCTGCGCAGGCAGGTGAAGATCTCATAGCTGATGGTGTCGGCGGCCCGGGCCCAGTCGTCAGCGGTTGGCTCGGCCTGATCCTCTCCACTGCCTGGACCGAAGAGAACAACGGTATCGCCTTCGCTCACGCCCAAATCGGAAGCCATGCCCTTGAGGTCAAGCACGCACTGGTCCATGCAGACCCTTCCAGCGACGCGAACCAACTTGGGCCCTTGACGAGTCATCAGACGGACGGGTCCGCCCCGGTGCTCCCGGCCCATGGCGCCCTGGCGGTCAAAGCCCGAGGCAGACCGATGGATCCCGTCGGCGTAGCCCAGGGGCATGATGGCCGTGCTGGTGGGCTTCTCCGTCAAATAGGTGCGCCCGTAGGAGATGCCATGACCGGCCGGCATATCCTTGACAGTGCCTAGCTGGGCCTGGAGGGTCATGGCCGGACGCAGACCATAATCGGCCGAAACCCCCATGGAGGGATCAGGCTCGTATCCGTACAGGCCGATGCCCGGACGGGTCAGATCGTAACGTATCCCAGGACGGGTCAGCGTGGCGGCGGTATTGGCCAAATGCCGGATTTCGGGTTTCATGCCTGCGGCCGTCATCCTGTCAGAGAACTCCTCGAAGAGCACGATTTGCTCGTCAGTGGACGACACAAACTCGTCCACGCCAGGCATGTCGGCCACTGCCAGATGGCTGAAAAGCCCCACAGGCTCCAACAGCCCCTTGGCGGCCAGGCTGGAGAGCTCGTGTAGGGCATCCCCGAAGGCTTCAGGGGTGAAGCCGTTGCGTCCAAAGCCGGTGTCCACCTTGATATGGACGCGTGCAGGTCTGCCGACCCGATCTGCCGCCTGGGCTGCCATGTCCATGGTCTTTAGGGAACCGATGCCCAGATCGATGTCAGCCTGGATCAACTGGTCAAAGGGGGCGCGGTCCCCATTGAACATCCAGGACAGAATCCGGCAACGGTCGGGGCCGATGCCTGCACGACGCAGACGCAGGGCCTCGCTGGACTGGGCCGTTCCCAGCCAAGTTGCCCCGCCCGCCAGTGCCGCTAGGGCGGCGGGGATGAGCCCGTGGCCGTAGGCATCAGCCTTGACCACACCCATGACTGCAGCACCGGGGTTCGTGGAATGAACCAGCTTCACCAGGGTGGCCATATTGGCCTTCAAGGTCCGCAAGTCCACGATGATCTGTCCAGGATAGGCCCGAAGAGCCTGCTCG
The DNA here is from genome assembly GCF_052606235.1 of Bifidobacterium sp. ESL0820. Lineage (NCBI taxonomy): Bacteria > Bacillati > Actinomycetota > Actinomycetes > Bifidobacteriales > Bifidobacteriaceae > Bifidobacterium > Bifidobacterium sp. ESL0820. Next base: position 86,508 of record NZ_CP199594.1, on the reverse strand, counting down.
TAATGCCGCTGGCCCTCGGGCCCGGAGAACCGCCATGCCGGTGCTGCGCTCAATGTCATGGCTCCATTGTGCGACGGCGCTGCGACGGTCGGCCTCCGCCCTCAGACGGCAACCAAGCGCCTGGCGGCCCTTTCGCGCTCAGCCAGGTCAAGGGGCCGATCGTGCCGCTGGTAGGCCACCCGCACGTTCTCGATCTCCTTGTTCTCAGGCATGATGATGTTGCCGCAGCGGGTGAAACCGTGGGTCTCCAGGATGTGCTGCATGGCATAATTCTTCAGTCCCGTATCGGCGCGGATGTTCTCGTACCGGCGCATGCTCCAGTCAAGCAGGTCCCCGGCCGCGTGACGCCCCAGTCCCGAGGCAGCCACCCGATGGATGGTGGTATAGGGCCGGTCGTCCAGCCAGCTGCCGTCAATGACCTTATAATCAGGTTCCGGGTCATGGAAGAGGGCAAAAACGCCGATGATGCGCTCGTGACTGCCCTTGTGCTCGTCCAACTCAGGTTCAGGGTAGGCAGGATCGTCAGGAATCGGATCCATGCCAGCCGCATCGTCAACCAAGAGCATGGTGTGGCCCCCGGCGATGTCCTCGCGGATGCGTTCGGGCAGGGGGTACTTGTCCCCCCACTGACGGGGGTTGCCAGTCTCGGCCATCCGCTTTCTGGCGTAGGCGTAGACAGGCATGATCGCCTCAAAGTCGTCCATGGTGGCATGACGGATCCAACGTGCAGTCTCCATCGCGTACCTGCTCACTGTGGCTACCTCTTTCTCGACCGGTGCGGCAGGGACGAGACCCGCCCCCGCGATTGCCGAAGTACGAGTGTATCCATCAGGAAGCTGTCACGAAGTGAGTACGCATTGAGCGAATCGGGGAATAGTTTGGGCTATTGTGCACTCTCCTGGACCCGATCTTCCGAGCGCAAACGACGAGCACGGGTCAGGTTGACCACGCTGTGTCGGCTGACCAGACGGGTTGGCATGACCACATGCCGCTGGAACTCCTTTCCCTGGCGTGCATCGAGGATCATTCCCACCGCCATCCTGGCCATCAGATCAAATGGCTGATCCACCGTGGTAAGGGCGGGCATCAGGTAAGAGGACGGGTAGACGTTGTCGAATCCGACCACAGATAGGTCCTGCCCGGGTTCCAGTCCACGTTCGCGAGCCGCTCTATAGATATTGACGGCTGTCAAGTCGTTGCAGGCCAGAATCGCAGTCGGACGATGATCGCGGTCCAGCAGATCACAGGCGGCTTGGTACCCTCTGTCAGGCAAATAATCTCCCTGCTGAACCATGTTTGACGGCAGACTGGCACCAATGGCTGCCAATGCTGCTCGGTATCCAGCCAGTCTGGCCTGCGCGGATTGCACATTCGCCGGTCCAGCGATGACGCCAATGCACCGGTGCCCGGCGTCAAGAAGGCATTTGGCCGCTTGGTATCCTCCAGTCCAATTGTCTAGCGTTATGCTCATGTCCTCATCATTGACCAAATCCACCGGATCGACTGCCACCAGGGGAATGCCCCTTGCTTTGAGCACATTCTTGCCCTCCTGGTCTATGGAGGACATCTGGGTGATCACCCCCAGCGGGTTGCGATCAATGATCCCCCTCAGGCATTCCTCGGCACGCCGCTGGTGATCGGTCTGTGTCACCGTCAGAGCCAAACCGGCATCCAAAGCCCACTTTGAGGCATAACGTATCATCTCGATAGTGCCATTGTTGGCAATATAATCCACAACCAGCTCAATAGTCTGAGCAATCTTCGTGCTGACAAGCGGATGCGCATAGCCCTCGTCTGCCAAAGCTTTTTCGACCCTTCGACGGGTTTTTGCCGCCACGCCCGGTCGACCGTTGATCACCTTGGAGACGGTCGAAGCAGAGATGCCGAGCTGCTCGGCTATGGCGCCAACGTGCGGATTGCCTGGTTCCTGTCTGGCCATGTGCGTCCTTTCCATTACCCACCAATCGTAACCAAGGAAGCAGCGAAAGCATCCATGTCAAATTTAGAATTTTTACATTTCTAATTTTCAAATTTCTATTGCTGGGCCTATAGTAGGGTATACGTTCACAAGATTGGCAAAGGAGCCACGATGAGTACTATCACTGCGGTGAAAACGTATGACTTTCGTTTTCCCACTTCTCTGACCCTGTCAGGGTCGGATGCCATGAACAAGGACCCCGACTATTCAGCCGCCTATGTGGAAATACACACCTCGGCTGACGACGGCATCAAAGGTTGTGGTCTGGTCTTCACCATCGGACGAGGCAACGATGTTGTTTGCAGAGCCATAGATTCCATAGGAGAGACTCTGCGTGGCCTGGAAGTTGAACGTCTGCTGGACAGCATGGGTCTGGCCTGGGACCTATTGGTCCATGACTCACAGCTGCGCTGGCTGGGACCCGAAAAGGGAGTCGAGCACATGGCCATCGGCGCACTGCTGAGTGCTCTTTGGGACATGAAAGCCAAGAGGGCGAGAAAACCATTGTGGTTGCTGCTGGCTGAAATGGACCCTGAGGATCTTGTCAGCACATTGGACTTTCGATATCTATCTGATGCCCTGCGCCCCGAGGAGGCTATAGACATCCTCAAGGATGGGCAATCCGGCAAGCAGGAGCGCATCGAGGACATTCGCCAGCACGGGTACCCCGGTTACTCAACAGCACCAGGCTGGCTTGGCTACAGCGACGAAAAAATGGTGGAGATCGCCAAACGAGAGACACAGGAAAAAGGCTTTAAGCAAATCAAGCTCAAGGTAGGCCAGAACCTCGATGATGACATACGCCGTCTGGGACTGGCCAGGGATGCCATCGGTCCCGACGTCCGCCTGGCCGTCGACGCCAATCAGGTCTGGGATGTCCCTCAAGCCATTGATTGGGTCAACCATTTCCATGACTTTGACCTGGCATGGGTCGAAGAGCCTACCAGCCCCGACGACATCATCGGCCACGCAACCATTGCCAGAGCCATCAATCCCATACCCGTGGCAACCGGCGAACAGATGCAGAACCGCATCATGTTCAAGCAGTTCCTGCAGGCCAACGCCTTCGGCATCATGCAGATCGACGCCACCAGAGTGGCGGGCCCCCAGGAGATAGTTCTGGAATACCTGCTGGCTCGCAAGTTCCACAAGATAGTCTGCCCCCACGCCGGCGGGGTCGGATTGTGCGAGATGGTTTGCCACTTCGCCATGTTCGACTACGCAGCCGTCTCCTGCACCACACAGGGCCGAATGATCGAATACGTGGACAACCAGCACGAATATTTCGTGAACCCCGTGCGTATCAGCCAAGGCATGTATCAGGCACCGACCGCTCCCGGCAATGGAGCCGAAATGACCGTGGAAACCGCACAGCGCTACCTGCACCAGGAGTGAGAGCGGCCCACCTCAATCAAAATCCGGTCCAATCACTGGACCTCTAACAAATCATCCATCCATATAGACAAAGGAGTTCTCATGGATCTGCATCTCAAGAACAAGGTATTCATCATCACCGGCGGCTTCAAGGGCATCGGCAGGGGCATCACTCTACAACTGGCCCAGGAGGGTGCCATAACCGCAATCATAGACCGTGACGAGTCAGCCAGGGACCAGTTCTGCAAAGACATCGAGGCCTATACCGATACCTACCGGACCTTCATTTTGGATCTGAATGACACCGACGGCATTGCACCCATTGTGGAGCAGGTACACAAGGAATTCGGCCATATCGATGGCATAGTCAACAACGCTGGAGTCAACGACAACAAAGCTTTGGAAACTACTGACTGGCGGGAGTTCGAGCGTTCCGTACACGGCAACCTCACCCACTACTACGAACTCATGCACGCCTCTTGTGCCTACCTCAAGGAAAGCCACGGATCAGTCATCAACATCACCTCCAAAACCGCCGTGACCGGTCAGGGCAAGACCAGCGCCTATGCAGCAGCCAAGGGCGGGGTTCTGGGCCTGACCAGGGAATGGGCTGCGGCCTTGGTGCACGATGACGTACGAGTGAATGCCATCGTGGTTTCGGAATGCTGGACCCCGCTCTATGCCGACTGGATCAAGACCTTTGGCGATGAAAAGGCCCAGCAGGCACGCCTGTCGGTCATCACAGACAAGATTCCTTTGGAGCATCGCATGACCACACCCGAGGAGATTGGGAACACCGCCACCTTCCTGCTCTCTGATCGCGCATCACACACCACCGGCCAATGGGTGTTCGTCGATGGCGGATACGTCCACCTGGACCGGGCACTGAATTGAGCTCTGACATGGAAAATACAAATACACGAAACAAGGGCGGGTCCAAGGCCACTGTCGCCATAACCCTGGTCATCGGACTCTTCTTCATTTGGGGATTGACCATGAATCTGGTCAACGCCCTCAACAGTCCGTTCAGCAACTACATGGAGCTGAACAGCACCCAGGCATCGCTGCTGCAGGTGGCCTACTATGGAGCCTACTTCGTCATGGCCATCCCAGCCGGAATCATCTCCAAGCGCTTCGGTTACAAGGGCGGGGTCATCTCCGGACTGATACTGTTCGCAGTCGGAGCATTCATCGTGGTGCCGGCCACAAATATGGCCAGCTACGGGCTCTTCTTATTCGCCATGTTCGTGGTAGCGCTGGGAGCCTCCTCGCTGGAGACCAACTGCAACCCTTATGTCACCAAGCTGGGCGATGAAAAAGGCGAATCCTTCAGACTCAATCTGGCACAGAGCTTCAACGGCGTCGGCAACGTGGTGGGGCCTCTGATTTTGGGCAGAGTCCTGTCCAAAACCCTGACCCCAAAAGAGCCGGGCTTTGAGCAAGCCAAGGTCAAGTTCCTGTCAGATACCAGAATGATCTATATCGTCATCGGCATCGTCCTGCTGCTGGTGTTAGCTGTCTTCATCGTCTTCAAACTGCCGACACCACCCGGCGATGACGAGCAGGAAGGGAAAACTGGCACCGGTTCCGGCACCTCAAGTCTGTTGAAACGCCCTTACTTCGTACTGGGCGTGATCGCCGAGTTCATCTTTATCGGCTTGCAGGTGGCAGGCATGGCCATGTTCTCCGCTTATGCTCTCAAACACTGGGGCGCCGGCATCACCGCCGGTCTGGCTGCCACACTGTTGGCCTTGCTGTCGCTGCTGTTCACCCTTGGCCGGTTCCTGACCACTCCGTTGATGACCAAATTCGATGCCGGCAAGATACTGGGCGTCTACATGTGCATCACAGCCGTGCTGATGGTTCTGGTATTCCTGGGTCTGGGACGATTCTCGGTCATCTGCTTCCTGATCGCTTATCTGTTCATATCGATCGGCTACCCCACGATCTTCTCGCTGACGCTCAAGGGCATCAGGGGCAACGACGCCAAGACCGGCTCTTCGGCGCTGGTTATGAGCATCGTCGGAGCGGCCCTGATTCCACTGCTGCTGGGTGCCATCCAGGATGCCATGGGCATCGAAATCGCCATGCTGGTGACCGTACCCGGATTCCTCTACATCGCCTGGTATGCCTTCCGCGGGTGCCGCATAGGTCTTAAGCAGGGGGCCTGATATGACACGACAACTACAGGTCATCGATGCTCACTTCCATATGTGGGATCTTGAGCGGCAGCATCTGCCGTGGCTGGACGGAATGCCCTCACTGAACCGGAGCTTTCCCCTTCATGAGCTGGAAAGCGAGTACGAGCAGCTGGGAGTGGAATTTCTGGGCGGAGTCTATGTGGAAGTAGACTCGGACGACCCCCTATTAGAGGACCGTTTGGTCTATGAGAACAATGACCCCAAGATTCTTGCCCGAATGCTCCGAGTCCAGGTAGGGCCCTATATGAGGGTGCCCATCAATGCGACGGGCATCAGAGAGCCGCTGCACACTGACTCTGCCCCTCGCGGCCGTTGCTTGGAACCCTCCTTCATCGCTGGGCTCCGCGCCATGGCTGATAAGGGCCTGCCCTTTGAGCTATGCAACAGGGGGGCGGAACTGCCGGACATGGCTCAGGCATTCTCTCAGGTTCCTTCCCTGACTGTCATCATGGACCATCTGGGCAATATGCCCGACTTGTCGTCGACCTCCAGAAAGGCCATAGAGGCCATGGCGGCCCTGCCGCACTGTTATATCAAGGTATCAGGCGACTTGCCGGTCGATCGCGACATCGTCGCCTTCATCAGGGACACATTTCCCCCGGATAGGATCCTCTATGCCTCCAACTGGCCGGTCGTCACCGTGCACTCCTCACTCCAGGAACACTGGCAACTGATGCTGGATACCTTTGGCCCTGATGAGGACTTCTTCAAGCACAATGCCATGAGGGCCTATGGGATCGATGCCGATATGCTTACTGTGGAAGGGTGAACATGAGCACATCATCAGCCAAATTCGAGGGAATATTCTGCCCGTCGATAACCGTCAGCGACGATCAAGGAGTCATCGACACCGACCTGTGGGGACGACATCTGGACCATCTGATCCAGGCTGGCATTAATGGGGTGCTCCTGTTCGGAAGCATCGGCGAGTTCTATGCCTATGATCTCCAAGAGAAGCGCTCAGCCCTGCAATTCGCCGTCGACCATATACGGGGGCGCATGAAGGTATTCGTCGGAGTAGGCGACACTGACATAGACCGGGTTATGGATCTGACCAAGTTTGCCGGACAAATCGGCGCCGATGCCGTGGTGGCTGTCAGCCCCTATTATTTCGGCCCTTCGGAACCGACTGCTTACAGGTATTTCACCAGCATCGCTCACGCCTCGGCTGTGCCGGTGATCCTCTACAACTTCCCGGCTCGTACTGGCAACGACTGCTCCCCGGAGTTGGTCGCTAAACTGGCCCAGGAATGTCCAAACATTGTTGGCATCAAAGACACCGTGGACACGATCAGCCACACACGCCGAGTCGTATCGGCAGTCAGACGTGTCAGCCCTGAGTTCTCGGTGTTCTCCGGATTCGACGAATACTATATGGTCAATCGCATCTGCGGAGGCAACGGTGTTTTGTCGGGTCTGACCAACGTGGAGCCGGAAACCTTCGTGGCCATGCATCAGGCCTATCAAGAGGGCGATTACCGGACTGCACTAGACAAGGCCCGACGCATCAACCACCTGATGGCGATTTACGACACTGCGGATTTGTTCGTGTCGGCCATCAAGGGAGCTGTGCGACTGCAGGGTCTTCCCATCAGCACGCGCATCCGCGAACCAGCCATGCAGATTGATGACGATCAGATGAAACAGATCGAAACCATACTGCGTAGTTGAGCTTTCGTCTGTTGCATCGAACTGGGCCTGGGGAAAGGAACATACCCTTCCTCAGGCCCAGTTGTTTGCCTGTCAGCGATCAGACCAGCTTGCGCTCGTAAGGATCGGAGCTGATGCCGGCAGCGACGATGTCGCGGCTCCACTGCTTGGCCGAGAAGAGCGAATGGTCGCGATAGTTGCCGCATGAAGTGATCTCGGTGCCGGGCACGTCGTCCCAGGTGGCCTTTTCGGCGATGAATTCCAGCGACTCCTTCAGGGCCTTGGCCACATCCTCGGTCGAATGACGGCCCCAGGCAAGCAGGTGGAAGCCCGTCCGGCAACCGAAGGGCGAGCAGTCGATATAGCCGGGGATGCGCTCGCGCAGGAGCACGGCGATGGTGTGCTCGATGGTGTGCAGCCCGGCAGTTGGGATGGCGTTCTGATTGGGCTGGACCAGGCGCAGATCATAGTTAGAGATGATGTCTCCTTGGGGCCCTTTCTCCTCGTCGATCAGACGAACGTAGGGCGCCTTGACCTTGGTGTGATCCAGCTGGAAGCTCTCTACGATTGGTTTGTCAGCCATTGTTGTTTCCTTTCCTGTCGGGCGCCGGGTATGAAAGGCAGCCGCGATGAAGTCATGTACATCCTATGGTAGGCCGACCCGCCTATCAGATCCGGAAGTGCCCTTGGCCACATCCACCCCTCTTCTGGCCGAGAACTCGGAGATGACCCCCATGAACTGGGGTCCATACTGCTCCAGCTTGTGCTGCCCCACACCATTGACGGCCAGGAAGGTTGCATCATCAGCCGGACGAAGACGGCACATATCGCGCAGTGCCTTGTCGGAGAAGACAATGTAGGGAGGCTTGCCGATCTTGCGGGCTATGCTGGTCCGCAGGTCGCGTAGCTTCTGGAAAAGTTCCTCATCTTCTGGGCTGGCATCGCTTGCACCGGCCTGGTCGAGACCATCATCGTCGACGGTTGAAGAGGATCTGCCGCCGTAGACCTTGCCCGAGGCACGTGGGCGTTCCGTCCGCTTGATCTCGTAATGGAAGTCCGGACTGACCGTCTGCGCAGCCTTGGGCCCGAAATGGACCATGGGCAACCGCCCTTCGGTGATATACAGATACCCGTCCGAGGCCATCTGGTTGAGCACGTCACGGATTCGCGACTCTGGAACCTGATCCAGAGCGCCATAGCTAGGGCACCGATCCAACCCTCGCCGAAGAAGATCCTGCGAGCGCGAACCACGGAGAATTTGCGCGATCTTGCCGGAGCCGAACCCCTGGTTCACGTCATGCACGCACCTGCTGATGGCACGGGCCACATCGCTGACGTCGATGGTCGTGAAGGTGCTCAGACAGTTGGAACAGTTCTGGCAGCCGCCGCTGCCCGTGTCAGGATGCCCGACTGGGACGGATTTGCCCTTATCGGCCTCGGCAGGCGAAAGACCTGCGGCCGCCTGGTCCACCTCCTCGCCGAAATACCGCAGCATGTACTGGTGAAGGCAGCCGGTGGTCCTGCAGTAGCCAATCATGACGTTGAGCAGACGCCGGTGTTCGGCCCTGACCGCTTCAGTCTGATCCCCGGTCAGCCTGTCATTGCCGTTATCCATGTCCAAGAGGCGCCTGCGGGTGACGATGTCGCTCTCGTTCCACAGCAGGGAGCAACGGGCTGGCTCGCCGTCACGTCCCGCTCTGCCGGCCTCCTGGTAATAGGCCTCGATGCTCTCAGGCATATTGTGATGAATGACATAACGTACGTTGGACTTGTCGATGCCCATGCCGAAGGCATTGGTAGCCACGACAACCTGCACCTTGTCGTTGACAAAGTCCCGTTGAGCATGCTCTCTGTCCTGGGCATCCATGCCAGCGTGGTAGCTGACAGCGCTGACACCGGCCTTGGTCAAATCATCGGCCAGGGCTTCGGTCTCCTTGCGGGTGGCGCAGTAGACGATGCCTGAGTCGTTTCCATGCTTCAGGGCGTACTGGACCACCCAGCGATTCTTGTATTTGCTCTCCAGCTTGATCACGTCGAAGAAGAGGTTGGGCCTGTCGAATCCCGTCACCGCCACGTAGGGGTCGTCCAAGCCCAGCATGTATACGATGTCGCGCCGAACCTTCTCGGTCGCCGTAGCAGTGAAGGCTGCCACCGTGGGCCGGTGAGGCAGGGATCTGATGAAGTCGCCAATGCCCAAGTAGGCAGGGCGGAAGTCCTGACCCCACTGGGATACACAGTGGGCCTCATCCACCGCCAGCAGGGAGATCCTCGTATGCTGGGCGAACTCCCTGAATCTGGGGGCATCCAGCCGTTCCGGAGCCACGTAAAGGATTTTGCTGCGTCCCTGGGCAGCCTGAGCCAGGGCCAGGGACTGCTCATCCACGTCCTGGGTGGAATTGACGAACGAAGCATGAATGCCGGCATCTTCCAGCCCGTCCACCTGGTCCTTCATCAGGGAAACCAAGGGAGAGATGACGATGGTCAGACCGTCCAGAAGTGTGGCAGGAATCTGATAGCAAATGGACTTGCCGGCCCCGGTCGGCATAACACCCAGGCAGTCTTGCCCATTCAAGATGGCCTTGACCAGATCCTCCTGACCCGGGCGAAAGGACTCATACCCGAAATACCGCTTCAGCGCCTGCCCTGCATCCTGGATGTCCACCATGATTCCCCAGTCTATTGCCCCGGCAGGCGTCAAGCAGTGGGCGAACGACCATGTGGTCAATCGTCGGAAAAAGACGAATGCCTATAGGGTCGCAGCTGCCAGTAGCTGGCGGGTATAGGACTGCTTGGGATGATTGAGGATGGCTTTCACCGGCCCCTCCTCCACCACCTTCCCCTGGTTGAGCACCATGACCCTGTCCGCGATGTGCTGGACCACGCCCAGATCATGGGAGATGATGATCATGGACATGCCATTTGACGGATCGGCCTGCTGCCTGGACTGGGCCATGATGGATTGAAGGGTATGGAGAATCCCTACGCGCGCCGAGACGTCGATGGCGCTCATGGGCTCATCGGCCAAGAGTATCCGGGGCTTGACGATCAGGGCCCGGGCTATGGCCGCCCGCTGGGCCTGGCCTCCAGACAGATCGGAGGGATAAGCCGTCATGATCGCGCCGGGGTCAAGCTCAACCTCTGACAAGACCTTGGCCACCCGATCAGCAAGGTCTGTCCCATCTTGACGACGATGCCATAGGTGCCCACTCCCCCTGCGCCTGGCAGCCAGAAGAGGTTCGGCGACTGACCGGCCGATGGTCCACCGCGGGTCGAGGGAGGTGAAGGGGTTTTGAAAGACCAGAGCAGAGTCTTGGGCAAGCGCCTTGTCGGCCGGGGAACCGTGGAGAACCGGTCTGCCCTGATATGTCACCTGCCCGGCATCAGGCCTCAACTGACCTAGGAGCAGACGAGAAAGCGTGGTCTTCCCTGAACCGGACTCCCCTATGATCGCCAGGCACTCCCCCGGCAGAAGGGAGATGTCAATTCCGTCAACCGCAGCCTTCCGAGCCATGCCGCTGCCGGTAGAGGCATAGATCTTGGTCAGGCCTTTCCCGGTCAGGATCGGATCGGCATGTGTACCATCAGTCGCGGTCATGCTTGCCTCCATCTGCGCGCAGCGTCAGCTCTCTGGCCGCTCTCACCAGAGTCCTGCCCTGCGGACTGAATGGGTCGCGCAGAATGCTCTGCGTCTGCCCGCTTTCCACCACTCGGCCCGCGTCAAGGATGTAGCAGTAATCAGCAACCCGAGCCAGGACGGAGAAATCATGGGTGATGAACAGCAGAGAGGCCCCGCTCTGGTCAACCAAGGAAACCAACAGGTCTACGATCTGCCGCTGGGTGATGGCATCCAGGGCGGTGGTGGGCTCGTCCGCCAGGATCAGTCTGGGCTTGGTGACCAGGGCTGTGGCTATGGCCGCCCGCTGCTGCTGGCCCCCGGACAGCTCATGCGGATATGAGCCAGCCAGATCCGCATCCAACCCGACCTGGGCCAATATCTCCATGACCCGTCTGCGCCGTTCCTGAGCGCTCAAGCGGTAGTGGCGGCGAAGAGGAAGCTCAACCTGGCTGTAGACCTTCTTTACTGGGTTCAGGGCCGTGGAAGGATTCTGAAAGATCATGCCCATCCGGGAACCGCGCAGATCCGCCAGGGACCGGTCGTCCGAACCGAGAATCTGGAGCCCGTCCACCAGAATGGATCCCGACAGGGAGGCCGTCAGTGGTGTGGTGCCCAAAACGCTGCGGGCGATCATCGACTTTCCGGAGCCTGAGGAGCCGATCAGGCCTACCCGCTGGCCGTCCCCGACTTTGATGTCCACCTGGTCGAGAATGGTGCGGCCATTGATGGACAGGCTCAGGCCGTCAATATTCAGCGACATGATTGGCCTCCCTCGCCTGTATGGACCGCATTCTCGACATGATGACCCGAGTCATCCGATTGAGCAGACCTTTCCTGGAGCTCCTCGGGCCGGACAGTGGACCGTCCGGCGGCAGCTACGGCAGCCCTGAGCCTGGGGTTGGTAACCGGATCGATGGCATCACGCAGGGCGTCGCCGAACAGGTTCAGCGCCACCACCACCATGGTGACCGCCAGGCCGGGCCAGAGCACGGTCAGCGGAAAGACGTTGATGAACTTGACCGAGGTGGTCAGTGAGTGCCCCCAGGAGGGCAGGCCGGAGGGAACGCCCACCCCCAGGTAGGTCAACCCTGCTTCAGCCAGAACCGAGGTCCCCGCCGACATGGAAAGCTGCACGCACAGGACAGGAATGACATTGGGCACCAGGTGGGTGCAGAAGATTCTGAAGGATCCGACTCCGCTGTGTCGGGCGGATTGCACGTAGTCAGACTCTGCCGCCAGAAGCGCCTGGGGCCGTACGATCCGGGCCAGGTTGAGTCCGTAGCCGAACCCGCAGGCCACGACGACCACGGCGATGCTGGGGCCCAGGGGAACAGCCAGAATCAGGGCCAGCAGAACTGTGGGCAGGGAAATCAGGGCGTCGACCAGGACCACGACCGTCTGTGATACTCCTGAACGGCGCGAGACCATGGCCATGACCAGAAGAAGTCCCAATACGCCCGACAGGATGACAGCCAGAAGGCTGATGGCCAGGTTGGTTGCCGACCCCGCCATCAGCCAGGAGAGGATGTCTGCTCCGGTACCGTCCGTTCCCAGAAGATGGGCGCGGCTGGGGGCCTGCCAGATCCGGTACCCGTCAGTGGTCCAGATAGGGACCGGAGTCCAGAACCTGGAGACCAGGGAGACCAGGATCCACATGACCAGAACAATCAGCGAGTATCGACCCGAGGCCTTGCGCCACATGGCGGCCAGCACCACCCGCATCCGCCCGAAGAATCCTAGTTGCCCGGGGAATGCGGCCCTGGGTCCCAAGCGCGGCCTGTCTGCGTGTTCCCAGCTCATCAATCAGCCACCTCCTGCCTGGCCGCACCTCGAAAACGCGGATCGATCAATCTATGGATAACGTCCACCAAGAGTCCCAGGAAGAGGAAGAAGGCCGCCAGAAGAAGCAGCTCGGACTGAACGGCCGGAAGATCCCGGTTGCCCACGTCGGTGACCAGCATGGAGCCCAGTCCCGGCAGGGCGAACAGGTTCTCGCTGACCATGACCCCGGTGATCATCTCGGCCATGGTCAGCCCGACCACCGAAACCAACTGGGGAGAAGCCAGCCGCAGACCGATGCGCAGGGCGGCCTGGGTTCTGGTCATCCCGCAGGCCATGCCCATGTCCACATACCCCGAAGAGAGCATGTCGCCCAGCAGGGAGCGGGTGTACCGCATGATGCCGGCGCCCACGATGATGCCGGTGGACAGAGCAGGCAGAATCAAAGCCGACAAGGCCTGACCCGGCTGAGCCCAGCCGAGAGCAGGAAAGCCCTGGGAGGGCAACAGGCCAATCAGGCCGCTGCCCTTGGCGAAGAGCATGATCAGCAGCAGTCCTGACCAGAGGGCGGGTACGGATCCGCCCACGATGGCGGCCATGTGGCTGAAGGACTGCATCCGTGGCGAGCGCGCCAGAGCGGCCGCGGAGCCCAGGGGAATGCCCAGCAGCAGGGCCACACCCAGCCCCAGAAGAATCAGCGGGAAGGTGATCTGGGCCCGGACACCAACCTGGGAGGCGATGGGACGGTTGGTCAGAATGGACCTGCCCAGGTCCCCTTGCAGAAAGCCGCTGATCCAGTCCAGATACTGCCTTGGGTAGGAGCGGTCCAGGCCCATCTGCCGACGCAGCCGGTCAACACGCGCAGGCGGAGCATCCAGCCCGGCCATGACGGCGGCCACGTCACCGGGCAGGATGCGCAGTGCCAGGAAGATCAGCAGGGAGATGCCCATCAGCGCCAAGATGAAGAGCACCAGGCGCCGCACTAGGAATTTGGCCATGGTTATCCCCGCCTGTAGGTCACGTCGGACAAGGGCATGAGGGACTGGTTCAGATCGACCGGGAAGCCCTCCAACCCCGTCCGCCAGGCCGTGGTCACCCGGTAGTTGAAGAGCCAATCCGCCGCCGCATCGTTGCTGACAATCCGGGCGGCCTGGGCCAGGAGCCTGTCGGAGTCATCAGCGGAGGTCGTGGCCATGGCCTGCCTATAGAGCTCCTGGACCTGATGATTGTCATAGTTGTAGTAGTAGCCGGGGTTGGCCCACTGATGGAAGTCGTGGCTCTCGCCATGATCCACCAGAGACAGGTCATAGTCCTTGTTGGCATGGACGTCCTGGAGCCAAACCGAGAACTCCACCACCCGCACATCCAGGTCGATGCCCACCTGACGCAGCTGCGAGCGCAGCTGATCGCCCAACTCGCTGCCGTAGGTGTTGGCGTAGGTCAGCCGCAGCTTGAGCCGGTGACCGGGACCGTACCCGGCTTGGGCCAGAAGCCGCCGCGCCTGCTCAGGATCGTGGGGGTAGAGCCCGGTCAGATCCTGATAGCCGGGATCCAGGGAGGGTATGGGGCCGCCCAGGGCCCTGTCCGATCCGCCCCGGGAGGCGATCAGCTGCCGATGGTCGATGGCATGGCGGATGGCCTGCCGCACCAGCGGGTCGGATGTGGCGGCACCCTTGCCGTTCATGGCCAGAACGTACTTGTCGGTGTCGTCGCCCGCCTTGACCTGGAAGTCGCGGCTGTTGCGGAAAGGACTGGCCAGGTTCTCGGTGACCGGAGCCAGCACCTGCACATCCCCGCTGCGCAGGGCGTTGACGGCAGCGTTGTCGTCGTTGAGGTAACGGATGACGATGGTTGGCGTCTTAGGCTTGTCGCTGCCCCAGTAGTGCGGATCGGCCTTGAGGGTGACCGAGTCGTTTGGCCGGAAGCTTTCCAGCAGGTACGGGCCGGATCCCACGGCCTGGGTCTTCATGTCGTAATGAGCACGACGGTCAAAGACCAGGCCAGCCCGGCCGCTCAACTGCCAGAGCAGGTCCTGGTAGGGTCTGGACAGCGTCAGGCGCACCGTCAGCGGATCTGCGGCCTCAACGCCCTGGAAGCCCTCCAGCATCTCGCTGCCCTGGTAGTGGCCTGCCATGAGCCCGCGAATGGAGTCGACCACGTCCTGGGCCCGAAGAGCATGACCGTTGGAGAAGCGGATGCCCTCATGCAGGTGGAAGGTGTAGACCAGGCCGTCCTCGGAGACATTCCAGCTCCTGGCCAGCCCTGGGCGCACCTGGTTCCGGGAATCCCGCGACACCAGGCCCTGATAGACATTGCCGATCAGAAGCTGATCCAGCGCCGTACCCGACTGGTTGCGGATGTCCAGATTGGTGGGAGCCAGCTTGAGCCCCACCGTGACCGTGTCCGCAACGGTTCCTCCCTCGGCCTGGCCAATAGGTCCACGATGCCCGGTCCATAGGGAGAGTGCCAAGGCCAGGGCCAGCAGGAGACTGAGCAGCTTCCAGGGCAGGGTGTTGCCACCCGACCTCATAGGCCTGATCCTGGCGTTGAGTTCGGGGTCAGTGCTGGGGCCTGACTCCTGGGCCGCCTCTGTATCTGCTGCGGTCACGCTGCCATGGGCATGCGTGCCGTGTCGATCTGCGTTCATTGACGAATCCTTATGCTGTGGTTGACCGCCATTTTGGTCGATCACCGCCCACCAGCATACTCCCCGAAGCCATCACCCAGGCTTATGCGCTTAGGATGGATTCGGAAAGCGCCACGCGCCCGGACGACGGCAGGGAGGAAGAGACATGCTGCTGGCCATCGACATCGGCAACACCAACATCGAGGTCGGATTCATGGAGGGCGACCAGGTCGCCGCCTCCTACAGGCTGACCACAAGGATCGACCACACGGCCGATGAGTTCGGACTTCTGCTGGGGCAGCTCATGGCCCTGGCCGGCTACAAGACTGCGGATGTGCAGGATGCCATCATCTCCTCGGTGGCTCCCGCGGTCATGCATGCCGTCAGATCCTGCCTGATCCGCTTCTTTTCCATCGACCCCATGGTGGTGGGCCCCGGCGTGAAGACAGGCATGAACATCCGTCTGGATGATCCGCGCTCCCTGGGCGCCGACTGCCTGGCCGACTGCGTGGGCGCCTTCCACCGCTACGGAGGGCCTGTACTGGTTATCGACTTCGGCACGGCCACCACCTTCAACTATGTGGATGACAGGGGCGCCATCCGCTCAGGCCTGATCGTGCCGGGTATCCGTTCAGGGGCCCAGGCCCTGGCCGGCCAGACCGCCCAGCTCCCCCAGGTGGAGATCACCCGTCCTCAGACCATCATGGCCACGGGTACCAGGACGGCCATGCAGGCCGGACTCTATTACAACTTCCTTGGCGGCTTGGAAAGGATCATTCGCCAGTTTCGCAACGAGATCGGCCGAGACTTCCACGTAGTGGCCACAGGCGGCATGGGTCGTACCTTCTCACAGGACACCGACCTGATCGAGGTATACGATCCCGAGCTGATCTTCGCCGGCATGCACAGGATTCACCAGCTCAATGCCGATGGCCGACCACACGCTGCACCAGCGCGCCATTGACCTGCAGGCTGGCCTGCTTGCCATCCCCGTCAACGCTGGCCAGTGAGCCCACCAGGACCTGCCCCTCCAGCTGAACCTGCACCGGATGCCTGGTCCTGTTGAACAGAAAGACGAAACGCGTCCGATCATCCTTGCTGACTCGCTCAACTCTCAACAGATCGGGGTCGCCCTGGACTGATCTCATATCAGCGATATCCAGGGCCTCCAGCAGGGCAGGAAGAACCTTGGCCAGATCCTGGGCATCCAGACGGCAACCTAGGTAGGCGGCCTTGCCATGACCCCAGTCATGGACGGTCATGGCCGGCATGCCATCCATCCCTGTCCAGGGATCCGCCCGGTAGTTAGCCAGGACCTTGGTGCCCTTGTCCAGGTGGCCGATGACATCGGCCCAGTCGTGCGCCGTGACCCCGTTGGCCAGGTCCAGGTGGTCCAGCAGGCCAGGTGCGCCGGGAGCCATGGGTGTGAACTCCTCGACCGACAGACCCAGCAGGTCCCGAAGCGGCCCCGGATATCCTCCCGTCCAGACGCGGTCCTGCTCGTCGGCGATGCCGCTGCCCCAGGTGACGATCAGCCGCCCTCCACTGTGTACATACTTGTGCAGCCGCTTGGAGAAGTCAGCGTCGATCAGGTAGAGGGCTGGCAGGACCACCAGCGGATACTCCTCCCATCCGGCCTTGACCGGCAGGACATCGGGCCGGATGGCGTTGTCCAGAAAGGCCCGGTACCAGACCGGCGGCTCCTGGCCATGCTCGACCCGGGCGCTGGGCGATGCTGCCTGGGAGCTGGCCCACTGGCTTGCGTAGTCGAAGACCAGGGCCACCGGGGCCTTGGCCAGCGTACTGCCAGCCAAACCAGCCTGCGAGAGTCCCTGCAGGTCCCCTCCAAGCTGGCAGACGTCACGGAAGACTGCCGTGTCCTCGCCGGCATGAGGCAGCATGGCCGAGTGGAACTTTTCCGCGCCAGCCCGGGACTGCCTCCACTGGAAGTAGCAGATGGCATCAGCACCAAGCGCCAGGTGAGCCAGGGAGTCGCGCTCCAGCTGTCCGGGCTCCTTGCGGGGGTTGACCGGCCGCCAGTTGACCGCCGAGGTGGACTGCTCCATAAGCCACCAGGGACGCCGGCGAGCGATGGCATCCACCAGGCTGGAGGAATAGGCCAGCTCCTCCAGATGATCCCTACCAGGCGTCACATAGTGGTCGTTGGCCACAAAGTCCACCTGGTCGCCCCAGTCGTCATAGTCCAGGGCGAATCCGCCGGCGCTGACCATGAAGTTGGTGGTCAGGGGGATGTCCGGGGTGATTTCAGCCAAGGTATCGCGCTCGGCCATGTAGAAATCCTTGAGGGCATCGGAGCTGAATCGCTCGAAGTCCAGCATGCGGCCCGGATTCTGAAAATTCCCTTGGCCGATGAAACGCGGTGGCAGAATCTGCGAGAAGTCGCTCAGCCTCTGTGACCAGAAATCCGTGCCCCAGGCGCGGTTGACGGCCTCGATGTCCTTGTAGCGGCGGCGGCACCAGCGCTGGAAGGCCCGCATGGCATCGTCGGAATAGTCGAAGCGATTGTGACAGCCATACTCATTGCCCACATGCCAGGCCACCAGATAGGGGTTGTCCCGGTAGTGCTCGGCCATGGCCCGGCAGAGTTTCAAAGCGTAGGAGCGGAAGACCGGCGAGGTGGGCCGCCAGTGCTGCCGGGCCCCGGGCCAGACCGTGTCGCCTCGCTCGTCCCTGAGCAGAACCTCAGGATGGGCCTGGGTGAGCCACAATGGAGGCGAGGCCGTGGCCGAGGCCAGGTTGACCCCGATGCCCGCCCGACCAAGCTTGTCAATGATCCGATCCAACCAATCGAAATCGAAAACCCCCTGGCTGGGTTCTATGCGCGACCAGGAGAAGACCGCCAAGGCCACCACGTTGACCCCTGCCTTGGTCATCAGCCTGATGTCCTCATCCCATGTATCCTCGGGCCATTGGTCGGGGTTGTAGTCGCATCCGTACCAGAGGGACTGCTGACCCTTGAGATGCTTGGGCCATCGATAGGCCCGCCTTGTCGGTTTGCTCATGGGTAGAACCTCCTGGTCCGTCTCGATTCTCGGACGGGGATGCCTGCCGCGTCCACGTCGTCCCGCGGCTCCGGGATCCCCTGACCATTATGTCCCACCAGGCTGACTGTTCAGGCTTTTCCTTGAGGATCCAAGGGAACGGAGGATGTGAAGATGCGATTAGCTCCAGTGAAGGGGTCAGTGAACTCCAGGCGACGGGCCACCAATTGCAGTGGCTGGGAGAAGTCGTCATAGGCCCGCGTCTGGATCCAGGGGTAAAGATCGTCACCCACTATGGGCAGGCCCAGAGCATTCATGTGCACACGAAGCTGGTGGGTCTTGCCGGTCTTCGGGTAAAGGGTGTAGGTGGCCAGGCATCCCTGGCCCGCTGTCAGCTCGACCCGAGTAACCGCATTGACAGGCCCTCGCTCCTCCCAGGCCTGGAGAACCCCACGGCGTTTGATCATCCTGGAACGGCGCTCTAGCGGGAAGACCCGGGGCGGATCCAGGTGTCGCACGGTGCCGGTCCGCGAGCGAGCTATGGGTCGCACCGGCGCCAAGCACTGGTAGACCTTGCGCACGCGATGCTCCTGGAAGAGCATCTGATAGGCCCGCCTGGCAGCCGGATCTCGAACCAGGACCAGCACGCCCGCAGTAGCCCTATCAAGCCGGTGGGCAGGGATGATGTCGGGCTCCCCGTAAAGTCGGCGCATTCGGATCAGCACAGTACTGGCGTACCACATCCCTCGAGGCATAGTGGCCAGAAAATGGGGCTTATCGACCACGATGATGCGCTGGTCCTCGTAGATGATTCTGGGTTCGAAGGGGATCCGCGGCTCCTCCAGGACCATCCGGTGCCCCCGCTGCCCGGACCCGACAGCCATGGGACCCTATTCCACCGTGACCGACTTGGCCAGATTGCGGGGCTTGTCCACATCCAGACCCTTGAGCCGGGCCATGTCCAAGGCGAACAGCTGCAGAGGGACCACGTCCACCAGGGGGCTTAGCAGGGTTGGGCAGGGCGGCCTCCAAAAGACCACGTCAGCATAGCGGTCGGCGTCCGGGTCGCCCTCCTCGGCCACGACAATGGTGAAGGCGCCACGGGCCTTGACCTCCTCGATGGCCGAGATGACCTTGTCGTGCAGCACATTGCGGCCCCGTGCGCTGGGTACGATGACCACCACAGGCTCTCCCGGCTCCACCAGGGCGATAGGCCCGTGCTTGAGCTCGCCAGCGGCGAACCCCTCGGTGAAGATGTAAGCGATCTCCTTGAGCTTGAGCGCCCCCTCCAGGGCCACCGGATAGCCCACATGCCGCCCCAGGAAGAGGAAGGAGCGGGCCTTGGACATGCGCTGAGCCGTCTGGCTGATGACCTCGGCCTGTCCGTCCAGCACTTTCTGGATCTTGGCCGGCATGGCCTTGAGGCTGTCGATGGTCTGGTGGATCTCGTCTCGATACATGGTCCCCTTGACCTGGGCCAGGTAGAGACCCAGCAGGTAGGCCGCCACGATCTGGGCCAGGAAGGCCTTGGTGGAGGCCACAGCCACTTCGGGGCCGGCGTGGGTGTAGAGCACGGCGTCGGACTCCCTGGGGATGGTGGACCCCTGGGTGTTGCAGATGGCCAGAACCCGTGAACCCTGCTCGCGTGCGTGGCGAAGCGCCATCAGCGTATCCATGGTCTCTCCTGACTGGGATATGGCCACGACCAGGGTGCGCGGGGTCAGAATGGGATCACGGTAGCGGAACTCATGGGCCAGCTCGACCTCCACCGGGATGCGGACCCAGTGCTCGATGGCGTACTTGGCCACCAGCCCTGCGTAGGAGGCCGTTCCGCAGGCCACAACAATGATCTTGTCGATCTGGCGGAAGACCTCCTCATCGATATGAACCTCGTCCAGATCCAGGTCGCCCGACTCGTCGTATCGGCCCAACAGGGTGTTGGAGACGGCAGCCGGGTCCTCGTGGATCTCCTTGTCCATGAAGGAGTCCCATCCGCCCTTTTCGGCGGCCGAGGCATCCCAGTCGACGGTATAACGGCGGGGATGCTCTACCGGGTGCCCTTGGAAGTCCGTAACCTTGACCTGGTCCGCGCTGATGCAGACGGCCTGGTCCTGCCCCAGTTCCATGGCCTGGCGGGTATAGGCTACGAAGGCAGCCACATCGGAGCCCAGGTAGTTCTCCCCGTCTCCCAGACCGACCACCAGCGGCGAATCATGTCGGACGCCCACCACCAGATCAGGCTGACGTGAGTCCACAGCCAGGATGGTGAAAGCTCCTTTGAGCATGCGGGCCAACCGCCTGATGGCCTCGAAGATGTCGGGCTGGCCGGTGGCATCGACGATCTCCTGGGCAATCTTGCCCAGAAGCTTGGCCGCCACTTCGGTGTCCGTGGAGGACACGAAGGTGTATCCCTCGGTCTCCAGGTCCAGCCGCAGCCTTGAGGCGTTCTCGATGATCCCGTTGTGGATCAGCGCGACCTTGCCGTCACGGCTGGTGTGGGGATGAGCGTTGACATCAGTGGGTTCGCCATTGGTGGCCCAGCGGGTGTGCCCGATGCCCACGGTGGCTTCGGGCATGGGCTTGGTCTTCAGATCAGCGACCAGATTGCCCAGGCGCCCCGCCTTCTTGCGTACGGCCACCTGCGTCATTCCCGGGGCAGCAAGAGCCACTCCAGCCGAGTCATAGCCCCGGTACTCCAAACGTTCCAGACCCTTGAGGCAGACCTCCAGGGGCCTGCCGCAGGCCGTCCGCACCGATCCCGCATAACCGACGATTCCGCACATGGACCCCAGTCTAGCCATGGGAGTTCCGCCGTCGCCTGTCCGGAAGGCTTCTTGCCGGAATTTCTACAACCTGGACAGGACCTGAGCCTGCTGAGGCTAGAGTACGGTATGCAAGAATTCAGCGAACCTCTCGGAGTGCGGATGGTCGATGATGTCAGGGCCTCCCTGCTCCACCACGACTCCCTGATCCATGAAGACGATCTGCTCGGCCACCTCGCGGGCGAAGCCCATCTCATGGGTGACCACCACCATGGTCATGCCCTGTTGGGCAACCTGCCTCATGACCCCCAAAACCTCTCCCACCAGCTCAGGATCCAGGGCTGAGGTGGGCTCGTCGAAGAGCATGATGTCGGGGTGCATGGCCAGGGCTCGCGCGATAGCCACACGCTGCTGCTGACCGCCGGAGAGCTGGGCAGGATAATAGTCCATCCTGTCCTCCAGCCCTACACGTTCCAGCTGGGCCTGAGCCTCCTGGCGGGCATCGGCCTTGGGAACCCGGCCCACATGGACCGGCGCTTCCATGACGTTCTCCAAGGCAGTCATGTGGGGGAAGAGGTTGAAACGCTGGAAGACCATGCCGATCTTGGATCGCTGCCTGGCAATAGCCTTGTCATCCAGGGTCTGCAGCACAGCACCTTTGCCGGTATTGATTTTCCTGTATCCGGTCAGCTCGCCGTCCACATAGATTTCGCCTGCTGTGCGGGTCTCCAGCTGGTTGATCAGCCGCAGCAGGGTCGACTTGCCTGAGCCGGAAGGCCCCAGGACGGCCGTTACCGTGCCGGGCATGACTTCCAGGTTGATCCCCCGCAGTACATGCTGGTCGCCGAATACCTTGTGCACATTCCTGATGACGATAGCCGGATTCTTATTGACTTGCCCATTTTTCCTGGTCTGCCTGTCCTCGTCCATGATTTTCCTCCTGCGCTCAGGCGTTCAGCCCGGCCATCATGACCTTGTTGACCTTGTCAGTTTCCTGACGGGTCTGCGGGTCCTCGCCATCCTTGCCGTCCTTGGCCCCTGATCCGGCCAGGGGCCGCGAGTCGAAGCCCTTGCCGTAGTGCTTCTCCAGCTGGGCCTGGATGACCATCAGAACGGAGGTGATGACCAGGTACCAGATGCAGGCCACGATCAGCAGCGGGATGGTCTTGTAGATGCGGTTGGCGATGGCGTTGGTGGCGAACTGGAGCTCCAGGGTGAAGGGCACGGCAAGGGCCAGGGATGTGGTCTTCAACATGCCGATGGTTTCATTGCCGGTAGGCGGCACGATGATGCGCATGGCCTGAGGCAGGACGATCCGTCGCATGATCATGGAGGGCGGCATGCCCAGAGCCTTGGCGGCCTCCTCCTGGCCGGGGTCCACAGCCTCGATGCCGGCGCGGACGATTTCGGAAAGGTAGGCAGCCTCGTTCAGTCCCAGGCCCAGAACCGTCGCCACGGTGGCGTTGAGCACGGTCTTGGTGTCGATGCTCCAGAACTCTGGCCCGAAGGGGATGCCTATGGCCAGCTTGGGAATCAGCACGGAGAGCAGGCCCCAGAAAACCAGCTGGGTATATACAGGAGTGCCGCGGAAGAACCAGATGAAGAACCAGCTGACCCAACGCAGGACCGGATTGGACGACTTGCGCATGACCGCCAGGATGATGGCCAGGATTGTGGCCAGAACCATGGCGTAGACGGTCAGCAGAAGGGTCCACTTGATGCCGTCCAGGACATGCTCGTTGAAGAGATACTTCCAGACCGTGGGCCAATCAAAGTTGGGATTGGTCACCATGCCATGGATCAGCATGGCCACGAAAACGGCCACGATGACGGCGGCCACGATCGGCCCCGGCTTGCGCACCGGCCTGGCCTCTATTCTGCCGGGGATCTGAATCTGGTCCGTCCCCTTCTTGGTATGCATCTCCTGCTTCCTTCCGCACCGCTGAACTTATTCAGGCCCAGCCTATCCAGCCGGGCCAACCGCTAGGCGCAGTCCGGTTGTTGAGCCGGCCCGCGCCTAGAGGCCTGTCTCAGTCAGAGACCGCAGGGTTGATCTCCGCCTTTTCGACTGCCCCGCTCTGGACGCCCCAGTTCTTGAGGATCTTGGCATAGGTGCCGTCGTCGATCAGCTTCTGGAGCGCCGCCTGGGTGGCCTCAGCCATGCCGCTGCCCTTCTTCAGAGCGGCGCCTTGCAGGACGATGTCGGTATCCTTGCCCAGCTTTTCCAGCTGGCCGTCGGTCTGCTTGATGGCATATCCGGTCACCTGGGAGTCGGCGTAGAAGACGTCGATCTTGCCGTTGACCACCGCTGTGGCGGCATCGGTCTGCTGCTTGTAGGACTGCACATCCACCGGCTTCTTGCCCTTGGCCTTGCACTCGGCCGAAATCTTGTCGGTCGCCTGCTGCTCTTCGATGGTGCCCGTCTGCACACCGACCTTGACGCCGCAGATGTCGTCAGGATTGATCTTGTTGGGGTTGCCTTTTTTGACTGCAAAGGCCGTGCCTGCCTTGAATGTGGTGACGAAGTCAACCGACTGCATCCGCTCCTTGGTGATGGTGAAGCTGGAGATGCCCGCGTCGTACTTGCTGCCGATGGCCGGGATGATGGTATCGAAGGAAGCGCTGACCATCTCCCCCTTGAGCCCCATCACCTTGGCAATGGCGTTGGACAGGTCGACGTCATAGCCGATCGGTGTCTTTCCGTCCTCATTCATGAATTCACCCGGAGCATACGAGGTCTCCATGCCCACAGTCAGCTTGCCGTCCTTGGAAACCGACTCGGGCACCTTGGCCGCGATGGCCGGATCCTTTTTGATGCCACTGACGTCAAAAGCCGCCGGATGGGAACTTGTTGTGGACTTGCCCGACGCATTGTTGCTGTCCGCCTCGTCGGTGGTTCCGCAGGCCCCGAGGGAGGCCAGCAGGGTGACACTCAGAGCCGCCGCCAGCACCGCCTTGATCTTGCCCATGTCTCTTCTCCTCTTCCGGACCGCCCGAGGCGACCCTCCGTATCCCTTGATCAACATGCACTATTATGCACACATTTGTATTTTTATGCATCCAGCTGATTGTTGATCATCGATTGCAGTTTGTTCTGCAGGGCAGATTTTGGCTCCAGCTCAAGCTTCAGAAGCTTATAGAACACTGCCAATCGTCTTAGCTCCGGGCGTGTCGATCTGCATAGTGCAAGGAAATATCAGGAGGCAGCCGGCCTATCCGAGAATCAGAAAGTGCATCAGCAGGTGTCTCAGCCCCGACGGTTCCGGTAGCGCATGGCCCTTTGGGCCTCGCGGCGGTCCTGCTCCTCCCGCAGGGACTGACGCTTGTCATACTCGCGCTTGCCTCTTGCCACAGCGATCTCCACCTTGACTCTGCCATCCTTGAAATACAGGCTCAAGGGGACAATGGTGTATCCCTTGGCCTGAATCTGCCGCTCCAGGCGAATGATCTGCCTGGCATGCAGAAGCAGCTTGCGCTTGCGCTTGGGGGCATGGTTATTCCAGGTGCCATTGAGGTATTCAGGGATATTGGCGTTCTCCAGCCAGACCTCGTGCCTCCGGTCGATGCTGACAAACGACTCGGCCAGGGAAGCCCGCCCCTCGCGCAGTGACTTGACCTCAGTCCCGGTCAGAGCTATGCCGGCCTCGTACCGATCCTCAATCTGGTAGTCATGACGAGCCCTGCGATTCTGGGCGATCATGGTTGTGCCGGTTTCCTTAGCCATAATATCCTCCTCTGGATCGCGCCAAGGAGGCTACCTGGCACTCCGGACAGCGATAGTAACGTTCCAAGCGGCGGACCTGGCCCGCAACGGCATCAGTAATGAACGTATTGGTAGTTGCCGGCCCCATAGACCGTCTCATAAGTCGGGAAGGAGGCGAAGCCGGTGCCTCCTTCGGAGATGAGCACCGATCCATCTGCATTGACCCGCTCGACCACAGCCACATGGCCATAGGTCCAGTCAGCGTTCCAATTTGTAACTCGCTGGCCGCGGGCGAAGACCATGGCAGCACCGACATGGGGGGTGTTGTTGACCAAATAGCCCAGGCCACGTGCCTTGCCGGCCCACTCAGCCCCGTTGCCCATATAGGATCCCACAGGCAGGGACAGCTGCGAGCGGCGGATGTAGGCCCAGAGCGTGCACTGACGGGCAGGATAAGCGCTGCCGCCCACCGAGTTGCCGGTGGGATGGCCGTAGCAGAACCCAGAACCCTCAGGACAGCTGCCAGGCACCCCGTAATTCATGCCGGAGGCACCTCCACCGCCCCCGTTGCTCGGCGGAGCCTGCTGCGGAGCCGGCGATGATGCGGAGCCGCCACCGCCGATCTGCTGGGCGCCGCCGGCATGAGGATCGGCCCCGCCGCCGGCATTGCCAGTGTTGAGGGAATCGATCATAGACTCGGTGGCCACAATATCAGCGGCCTCACGGGCCGATTGCGTGGTCAGGGCGGCCTTCTGCCCCTCCAGCTGCTTGCGTGCTGCAGTTCCCTGGTCGCGCAAGGCCTGCAGACTGTCCTGCTTGGCTTGCGCCGCGGCTGCTGCCTGCTGGGCCGCTGCCTGCTGCTGGTCGGCCTTGGCCTTCAAGGTGCTGATCTGCTCCTCGATGGCCTCGAGGCGCTGCTTGCGATTCATGGACGAATTGAGGGTGTTGGCGGCATCATTGGCCGTGTTGGCCTCGGATCGGGTCACGGCTGCATCGGACTGCATCTTGTCCACAAAGTCCTTGGTGCTGGAGGACTTGGTCACCACGTCCATGACCTGGGAGGCCTCAGAGCCGTGGAAGCTCTTTCTCGCCATCTGCGCCACACCGGCCTTGGCGTCGTCATAGTCGATGCCGGTCTGACGGATCTTGGCCTCCAGGTCGGCACGATCCTTGCGGGCCGCCTGCAGTCGGTCATTGGTGGCCTGAACCAGACTGTCGGCCTGCTCGGCCTGCTGCTGAGCTTCGATAGCGCTCTGCTGGGCCGCCGGGATCTGGTTGGCAGTCAGATCGCTGAGACTGAGAATCTGGTTGGCCAGCTCGCTGTTGACACCCGCCAGCTTGCTCTTGAGAGCCTCATGGCTCTGCACCTTCTGCTGATAGCTACTCCAATCGGCCCGGGCCGGTGCGGGGGCCACTGTCAACCCCAGGATCCCACCGCCCAGCATCATGGCCAACGACCCCACCAGGCCGCAGATGGCTTCCAAGTGCTTCGTACGATTCATGGTCAAGTCCTCACTATCACTTATCCATGCTAGTCATCATTATGGCAGAGTTCGGACCCATAAGGACAATCGGCCCGTCGCTGCGGATCAGGTCCTCAAATACCGCCGCAGGGAGATGGAAGAAGCCAATGCGGACAGAAGCATGGCCCCCAGGATCAGCGCCGGGGCCATGAGCAGGACCGTGGACTGGTCCACGTAGGGCATCCACTGGACCGTCCGGGCCAGCCAATCCGTAATGAAAAGCTTGACGATGGCGCTCAGAGCGCCGACAGCCAGAAGAGATCCCAGCAAGGATGCCACCACGCCCTCCAGGATGAAGGGCAGTCGTATGGTCCAGTTGGAGGCTCCCACCAGTCTCATGATCTCGGTCTCGTTGCGACGCGAGGCTGCGCTCATCCTGATGGTGGTGCCAGTCAGCAGGATGGCTACGATCACCATGACTACAGCCAGGACCAGGGTGACTGCCGTAGCCCTGTTGAGGATCTTGAAGACCGGGTCGAATATCTGACGCTGGTCGGACACCTCCTCTACGCCGTCGCGTCCGGACAGCACCTCGGAGACCACCTGGTACTTGGTTGGATCCTTGAGCTTGAGACGCAGGGAGGCCTGCATGTCCGCTGCGGTCATGGTCCTTCCCTCGTATGTGCCGTTGGGGTACTGCTTGAGGAAGGTGTTTTTGAAGAAGTCCTCCCTGCTCTGGTAGGTGATTTTTGCCACAGAGTCGCGCAGCTCGGTATTGATGGTGTTCTCCAGCTTGACGATCTCGGCGTTGGTGGGCGCCTTGCCGGTCGCGCAGGATGCCGCCTGGCTGGCGCCGTCCGGGCATAGCCAGACCACCACCTCCACTTGGTCGTACCAGTCCCCCTTGGCCTTGCTGATCTGGGCCTGCATGAGGCCCGATGCGCCGATGAAGAGGAAGGAGATGAACGTGACCAGCATGACCGAGAGGATCATGGACCCGTTGCGCCGCAGGTTGTCCCAGGTGCTGGAAAGGATGAACCGCAGTCTCATCGTGCCGCCTTCTTCTTGTCATGACGCTCGTTCCGAGCCTGTGCACCGCTCTTTTGCTGGGGCTTCCTGGCCGCCTTGGGGACTTCAGGGGGAGCGGGCGGGGCCGGCGGGGCCCCCATGGACTCGGCATCGTAAGACTCAACATCGTGATCTCTTTCATTCGTCGAGTCCTTTTTACCGGTCCTGCTCTTGCCGGAGGGTTCTTTTGAGGATTGCGCGCCGTCCTGCTTCATGCGGACCGCAGCCTGACCGGATTCGCCGGTCGGTTGGGCTGGGCTGGAGACATCGGGCCTCTTGAACTGTTGTTCACGATCAGAAGCCTCAGCAGAGGATTCCTTCAACGGTTGGCGGTTTTTGACTTTGTCATCTTTCTTGGGCCCGCCTTGACCATGGTCATGATTGTGATCGTCATGCGCGAGACCCTTGCGGTCACGACCTGGGTTCCTATCCTGCTCTCGACTGCCCGCATCTTCGGGCCGCGGAGCAGCTTCCGAACCACGAGCGGACTTCCGAGACTTCCTGGAGGCAGCAGGTTCTGCAGGTTCTGCTTGGGGACGATTCCCGGATTCTGCGCGATCGGTTCCTGCCTTGCCCTGGTCTTTGTCGCCGGAACCTTCACTCGACTGACCCGGTCGATCCTGGCTGCCCTGAGACACCGGTGCAGGTCTGCGGAATCGTTCGTCAGAATCGGAATCGGCCTTCCGATCGGGCTGCCCCGAAGAGGCTTCTTCATGCTGACTGGAATCTTCCTGCGCAGACTCAAGACTGCCCAGGCCCTTCCCCCAGGTCAGGGTGTCCTCGACCGAGGTGAAGACCTGCCCATAACGTCCTGTCCTCCCCGAATGCATGGACTTAGCCAGCCGTGCGATTCCCTCATCGCCATACTGACCCTGGTCGACGGCCTGTGCCGCCGCCTGGACCACCTGCTTGGCCCCCTTGGTTCCATCCGCGATGGGTTCGGTAGCCGAGCTATTCCCATCCTGCACAACAACCTGCACCGGACGGCGCCCTCCAACACCAACCTCACGAGCACGGTCCAGGGCATCGCCGTCGGCGGGATCCCCGATGGCATGATGGGAGCGCGCCGCAACCTCGGCATCGGGGAAGAAGCGCGAAGAATCGTAGGAGCCGTGGACCTCGTCGCGCATGATCCGACCCGTATGCAGCTCCACCACCCGCTTGCGCATGGAGTTGACGATCTCCTCGTTGTGGGTGGCCATGACCACGGTGGTGCCGGTCCGGTTGATGGCATCCAGAACCTCCATAATGCCCAAGGAGGTTGTGGGATCTAGATTGCCTGTGGGCTCGTCAGCCAGCAGGATTTCCGGATTATTGACGTAGGCGCGGGCCAAAGCCACCCTTTGCGCCTCGCCGCCGGAAAGCTCATGGGGGTAGTTTTGCTCCTTGCCCGTCAGCCCCACGGTCTTGAGCACCTGAGGAACCAGAGTCTTGATGGTGGATCGACGAGCGCCGATGACTTCCAGCGTGAAGGCCACGTTCTGCCATACAGTCTTGTTGTTGAGCAGCTTGTAATCCTGGAACACAAAGCCGATGGAGCGCCGATACCCGGGAATCTCACGGTTGCGCAGGCGTCGCAGATCGTTGCCGGCCACGCGGATCTCCCCCTCGGTGGCCTCCTCCTCGCGCAGAAGCAGGCGGAGCAGGGTGGTCTTGCCCGACCCGCTGGCACCCACAAGGAAGACAAAATCCCCACGATCGACATCCAGGCTGATGTCATCCAAGGCGGGACGGGACCCCTTGGGGTAGATCTTGGTCACGTCCTTGAGCGAAATCAACGCCATTGACTCTCCGTTCCTCGGTATTCCCCTACAGAGGCTATCAAGAAGACCGACACTACACACTCATGAAACACCGACCCGGATGAGGCCGAGCGCAGGTTTATTTGCTGGCTTCCTCCTCACGGGCCTGAACCCGCTGCTGATGCCGCCAGCGGATGCCGGCCTCTATGAAGGCATCGATGTTGCCATCGAAAACGCCCTGGGTATCAGAGGTCTCGTACCCGGTGCGCAGATCCTTGACCATCTGGTAGGGATGCAGGACGTATGAGCGCATCTGATCACCCCAGCTGGCCTTGATGTCGCCGGCCAGCTCCTTCTTCTTCTTGGCCTCCTCTTCGTGCCGCAGAACCAGCAGCCGGGACTGCAGAACGGCCATAGCAGCCGCACGGTTCTGAATCTGGCTGCGCTCATCCTGCATGGTGACCACGATGTTGGTCGGCAAATGGGTAATGCGCACGGCCGAATAGGTCGTGTTGACACCCTGGCCGCCGGGGCCGGAGGAGCAGTAGGTATCCACTCGGATATCCGAATCGGGGATGTCGATGTGGTCGGTTGGCTCCACCAGGGGGATGACCTCGACGGCGGCGAAAGAGGTCTGCCGTCGCCCCTGGTTGTCGAAGGGCGAGATCCGCACCAGACGATGGGTGCCGCCCTCCACCGACAGCCGACCGTAGGCGTAGGGGGCATCCACCTGGAAGGTGGCTGACTTGATGCCGGCCTCCTCTGCATAGGAGGTATCCATGACCTTGGTGGAGAAGCCGTGCCGCTCAGCCCACCTCATATACATGCGCAGGAGCATCTGGGCCCAGTCGGCCGCGTCCACCCCTCCGGCGCCAGAGCGGATAGTGACCACGGCAGCACGCTCGTCATACTCCCCGTCCAGCAGGGTCTGAATCTCCATATCGGCCAGGTCGGACCTCAACGAGTCGATCTCCTTGCGGGCCTCCACCAAGGTGTCCTGATCATGCTCCTCCTGACCCAGCTCCTCCAGAGCCTGGACATCCTCCAGCCGGGAGGATGCGGACTCCAGATGCTTGAGCTGGGATTGCAGGGCCGAGAGCCTGCTGGTCACCTTCTGGGCGTTCTCCTGGTCGTCCCAGAGTCCGGGCGCGCTGGCCTGACGCTCCAGATCAGCAATCCGCGAGCGCAAACCCTCCGGGTCCAGCGCCTTGGAAATCATCTCGTACTTGGCCTTGGCCTGATCCAATGCTTGGGCAAAATCCATCTCTGCCATACCGTCTCACCGCTTTCCAGACCGGCTCCACGCGAGTCGGTCGCCGTCTTCATTCCCATTTGCCTTTGCCTGTGACGGCCGGATTCCCGCCGACCGGACGGACCGGGTCAAAGGCCGCTGAAGATGGCGGGAATGACAAGACTGGCCAGCAAAGCCACGGCAATGACCAGGCAGACCGCCCTGGCTGTGTTGCGGCGCCGACGTTCCCGGCGCTCGCGCTCATGACTGTAGGCACTCATAGTTGATAATTTTACCTATCGGCTGCGACCTGGCTGGCGACCATCCAGACCCGACTGTCGGACGGACCGTCTCTGTTTGAGCGTCGACCGGTTTATCCTGTAAGACAACCTATGTCAATATGACTGCACAGCCAGAAGGAGGAACGATGAGCACAGCACGCACCGCATGGGGTTGGGGCCTGGCCAGCCAGGACGAGCAGGGCCGGACCCTGGACGTCTGGTACCCCAAGGCCGAGATCTCGACGCCGCCGACCCCGGCAAGCCGTCCCAACCACGGCTTTGGCGACCAAGTCAACAGCCAGCCGGATGCCCGCGGCATCCGAAAGGTTCCGGTCTTCACTGTGGCCGATCTGGATGGCCCGATAGCCAATGCAGCCGATGCCTATCTGCGGCTTCATCTGCTCAGCATGCGCCTGGCTCCTCCCAACAGCATGAACCTGGACGGGATCTTCGAACAGCTCAACACGGTGGTCTGGACCAACTACGGACCCTTTGCCGTTGAGGACTTCGCCCTGCGCAGGTCAGCGGTCATGGCTGCAGCCAGCCGGTCCATGCCGGGCATCCCGGTGACACAAGTAACGGTGCTGAGCGTGGACAAGTTCCCCCGCATGGTGGATTACGTGGTTCCCGAGGGAGTGCGCATCGGCAACGCCGACCGGATTCGGCTCGGCGCCCATCTGGCGCCGGGAACGACGGTCATGCATGAGGGCTTCGTCAACTTCAACGCTGGAACTCTGGGCCACTCCATGGTCGAAGGACGGATCTCCCAGGGAGTCGTGGTCGGCGACGGTTCAGACATCGGCGGCGGAGCCTCCATCATGGGCACCCTGTCCGGCGGAGGCCGCCATCGGGTCTCCATCGGTCAGCACTCCTTGCTGGGAGCCAACGCCGGCATCGGCATCTCACTGGGCGACGACTGCGTGGTTGAAGCCGGGCTCTACGTCACCGCTGGCACCAAGATCGGCCTGGGCGACCAGGAGGTCAAGGGGGCGGAACTCAGCGGACGGGATCATCTGCTCTTCATCCGCGACTCCCGCACGGGCCAGGTCAGAGCCCTGCCTCGCAAGAAGGGGATCGAGCTGAACGAGCGGCTGCACGCCAACTGAACCCGGGCCGTCATAGGACTCAGCGCTCTTCTATAGGCAGGTAGTCGCGCGGCCCCTGACCGGTATAGACCTGCCTGGGTCGACCTATTTTCGTGTCAGGATCGTCCAGCATTTCCCGGTACTGGGCGATCCATCCGGGGATGCGACCCAAGGCGAAGAGCGTGGTGAACATCTCCGGATCGAAGCCGATGGCGCGGTAGATGAGCCCGGTGTAAAAATCCACGTTGGGATAGAGGTGCCGCTCGACGAAGTAGTCGTCATGCAGGGCCAGATCCTCCAGCTCCAGGGCCACGTCGAAGAGCTCTGCGTCCTCAGCGTTCCTATCCTGGTCGGGCTCGTCCATGAGTTTGTAGAGCCACTGCTTGGCTATTGCCGCGCGCGGGTCATAGGATTTATAGACCCGGTGGCCCAGACCCGCGATTTTCCGCCCCTCGTTCTTGGCCTGGTCCACATAGCCTCGCACGCCCAGACCGGAATCCCGTATGTTCTTCAGCTGGCGCAGCACGGCCTCGTTGGCGCCGCCGTGCAGGGGGCCTGACAGGGTATTGATGCCGGCGGCCACCGCAGAATACAGATTGGCCCGGGCCGATCCGGCAATCCTCACCACTGAGGTGGAGCAGTTCTGCTCATGGTCGGCATGGATGATCAGGAGCTTGTCCAAGGCTTGCACCTTGAGAGGATCGGCCTGATAAGGCTGGTAGGGCATGGCGAAGCTCATCCGCAGGAAGTCCTCCACATAGCCCCAGGTCCTGTCCGGGTAAAGCAGGGGCTGGTCGCGGCGACGACGGTGGATTAGAGAGACGATGGTGCGCACCTTGGCCATGATGATGGCGCTGGCCTCCTCCAGCTGATCAGGATCATCAACATTGCAGGTGTCGGGGTGAAAGCCTGCAAGGGCGTTGACCGCCGCGGCCAGCACACTCATGGGATGAGCCTGGCGGGGGAAGGATGAGAGCAGATGGCGGAAGTCCTCCCCTACGACCGTGTAACCCAGAACATGGCTGCGGAACTGCTGGTACTGCTCGGCATCAGGCAGCTCGCCATGGGACAGCAGCCAGGCCACTTCGAGAAAATTGGACTGGGTGCACAAGTCCTCTATGGCATAGCCCCTATAGCGCAGTATGGATCGCTTGCCGTCAATGAAGGTAATTCCCGAAACGCACTGAGCTGTGGTCTGGAAGCCGGGATCGAGCGTGACCCAGCCATCGTTGCGCAGGGAGGAGACCAGAATGCCGTCGGGCCCCTCGGTGGCGCGGACCAATGGCAGATCAACCTGGTCGGAACCGATGGACAACCGTGCTGTAGACACCACGCACCTCCTGTCAATCAACCAGTGAGGTGCCAGTGAGAGTCGACGGCCATGCCGGATCAGGCTACCGGCACCTGTACCGGCGTGGAATTGCCGACATGCTAACAGAAACAATCACGACTTCGATTACCGGCTTGTAACCGCAAGCAGGAATCCGCCGCCTCCACCCACGATGCGCAGGTCCAAGCCAGTGCCGTCTTTGCTCCCGCACCAGCTTGCGGGCGCAAGGCCAATGAAGCAAGTGCAGGTGTCCAACAGGGTCGGCATCAAAAAGGGATCCAAGAGCATCCACATTGTGGACATTCCTAGATCCCTTATAGTCCTGATTCGGCCTCGGACAGCCTTCTTGCTCAGTCCCTGGTCGTCAGGATGACAGGTCCCTGCTCGGTGATGGCGATGGTGTGCTCGCTGTGGGCGCCGCGCGATCCATCTGCAGAACGCAGGGTCCACCCATCCTTGGGATCCTGGTAAATCTGATCGGTGGTCGCCAGGAACCAAGGCTCAATAGCGATGACCAGACCCGGGCGCAGCTTGTAGCCGTGATGGGGAGTGCCGTCGTTGGGCACATGGGGATCACCATGCATGATCCGCCCTACCCCGTGTCCGCCGAACTCCAGGTTGACGCTGTATCCGTTTTCATGGGCAACCTCACCGACTGCAGCGGAGATGTCGCCTAGGCGGTTACCTGGCTGAGCCTGGGCGATGCCGGCCTTCAGGGCCTCTTCGGTGGTCCGAATCAGCCGCAGATCCTCCGGATCGGCATGCTCGCCCACAACGAAGCTGATGGCCGAGTCGCCTACCCAGCCGTCCACGTTGATGGCCAGATCGAGGGAGAGCAGGTCGCCGTCCTTGAGGTTGTAGTCATAAGGCACCCCGTGCAGGACGGCATCGTTGACGGATAGGCAGATGTAGTGGGCGAAGGGTCCGGTGCCGAAATCAGGCGCATAATCCACATAACAGGAAGTGGCTCCCTTGCGGGAGTTGATCCTGTCCTTGACGTAGTCGTCCAGCTCCAGGAGGTTGACCCCAGGCTTGCTCATGGCCTTGAGCTCCTTGAGGATGCTGCCGACAAACCTGCCCGCCGGCTTCATCTGTTCGATCTCCTGCTTGGTTTTGAGCTCGATCATCCTCTGCGTCCTTTCATGATTGATGCCCGCGGGTGCCGCCCCTCAGGATCCTGCCCAAGTACTACCTCTCAGTATTATCGGGTCACTCGGACGAGTCCGGCTCTCAGTTCCGGCCGAAGGTGAAGGCCCTGATAATGGAGACGACTCCCAGCACCAGAAGAGCGCACCCGCTGAAGATAACCAGGAAGATGACGGAGCTCAACGGGTAGATCATGACGATGACCCCGGCGATGATGGAGACGATGCCGGAAAAGATGGCCCAGCCTGAATGCGGGAGCCCCCAGGAGGCGGCCAGGCTCATCACGCCCTCCATGATCCAGCTGATGCCCACAATGATGGTGACCAGCAGGGTCAGCGCTGAAGCGGACAGGGCCGTGTTCCTGACGATAACGATGCCGCCGACGGCGATCAGAGCGCCAAAGAGGACGCCCAGCACCCGCCAACCGCCGGGAAGTCCCCTGGACACAATGGAGGTGGCCAGACGGACCACGCCGGAGATGATGAAGTAGATGCCCAGCACCACAGTCACGGCTATCAGGGTCTTGTCCGGCCTGAGCAGCAAGGCCAGACCCAGGATGACTCCAATCACGCCCATGACACCCATGATGACGCGGATGGCCCGCAAGGTTCTGAATCCCAGATCCTCAGCGATCATGGAGAAAGGATCCATGCGTGGCGGGCGCCCCTGATAGCCGAGGTATTGCCCATACTGACCATGATTATTCTGGTATTGGCCGCTATTCTGCCCAGAATCCTGACCGCCGTACTGGTTGGGCTGACCGCCCTGCATGGGATCCGTCATACCGTCCTCTTTCGCTCGCTCAGAGCGGCTGATGGGCCGCCCTGTTACCGTCTTCCAAGTGTAAATCACCAACAGAGGCAATCGTGGCTTTTCCCTTCGGCGGATGATTCGTCGATCCGCCGATTTCCGGTGGCCACAGGGCATGGCATGTCACCAAAGATGGCTAGGCTTGTGGCATGGCACAATCTACAGAATCCACGACCTCCTCCGGACTTGATCCGGCCTCCTTCTCTTCGGTCATTCGCCCTCAGGACGATCTTTTCCGCTTCGTCAACGGCCCCTGGATCGACACCTACAGTCTGCCCGAGGACCGCTCCCGGTTCGGCTCCTTCGACAAGCTTGCCGAGGATGCCGAAGCACAGATCCATGAAATCCTTGAGGATCCGGAATCCCCGGCCGTCAAGTCGGCCCTGCTCTATCGCAGCTTCCTGGACACCGATGCCATCGAGGCTGCGGGAATGGAACCCATCCGCTCCGACCTGCAGGCCATTGATGCTACACCCGACAAGAAGGCATTGACCAGCCTGCTCGGCCAGCTCAATCCGACTGGCGGCCCCGACCTGTTCGGCATCGCCATCTATGGCGATCCGGGCAACGCTGGCGTCAACGTGGCTCACATGGAGCAGGCCGGGCTGGGGCTCCCCGACGAGGCCTACTACCGGGAGAAGAGCTACGCTCCAGTCCGCCAGGCCTACACCGACATGGTCGCCTCATTGCTCAGGCTCTCCGGCTACGCCGACGACCAGGAGGATGCCCACAGACAGGCGGAGTCCTTCCTTGAGGTCGAGACCCGCATAGCGGCACGCCACTGGGACAATGTATCCACCAGAGATGAGGATCGCACCTACAATCCCACCGCCCTGGCTGACCTGGAGTCAACGCTTGCCGATTTCGATCTGCACACTTGGATCGAGTCCTGGCAGAGGGCCTATGCCTCCAGCCCGGTCGCCAATCTGCAACCAGTCGATCTGAACGCAGCCCTGTCCAGGACCATCGTGCATGAACCCTCCTTCCTGCAGGGGTTGAACGAGCTATGGAAGACCAGCGACCTGGATGACCTTAAGCTCTGGGCCCGCGTACACACTCTGATCGAGTGGGCAGGTCTGCTCAGCAGCGACTTCGATCAGGCCAGGTTCGACTTTTACGGCAAGGTCCTTTCAGGCACGACCAAGATGCGTGACCGCTGGAAGCGAGCCGTCTCCCTGGTCAACGGCATTTGCGGCGAGGAGGTCGGACGCGAGTATGTGCGCCGGCACTTCCCTGCCTCCAGCAAGGCCCGCATGGAGGCATTGGTCTCAGATCTGATCGACGCCTACCGGGTCTCCATCACCTCCAGTGACTGGCTGGGCGAACAGACCAAGGTCAAGGCTCTGGCCAAGCTGGACAAATTCTCGCCCAAGATCGGCTACACCGAGCACTGGCGCGACTATACGGCCCTGGCTGTGGACGAAAAGCTGGGTCTGGTCGACAACGTGCGGCGGGCCAACCTCTACGAGTCCGGTTATCAGTTCGGCAAGGCCGGCCAGCCCGTGGACAAGGAAGAGTGGCTGATGAACCCTCAGACAGTCAACGCCTACTACGAGCCCACCCTGAACGTCATCGTCTTCCCCGCAGCAATCCTGCAGCCGCCCTTCTTCAACCCGGAAGCCGACGATGCGGTCAACTACGGAGGCATCGGGTCGGTCATCGGCCACGAGATCGGTCACGGATTCGACGACCAGGGCTCCAAGTACGACGGCGACGGACGTCTGCAGGACTGGTGGACCCCGCAGGACCGTGAGAACTTCGAGCAGCGGACCAAGGCGCTCATCGAGCAGTACAACGGGTTCGTCCCCCAACAGCTTGCCGAGAAGTACGCCGACAAGCCCGGGCAGGCACCTCATGTCAATGGGGCGCTGACCATCGGCGAGAACATCGGAGACCTGGGAGGCGTCAACATCGCCATCAAGGCCTATGCCCTCTTCTTGCAGAAGCGGCGGGGCGGCACAGCCGGGACAGACGACGCGGCCATGGACCAGGCGCTGGCCTCGGCTCCGGTCATGGACGGCTACACCGGCCTCCAGCGGTTCTTCCTCTCCTATGCCTCCATCTGGAGGACCAAGAACAGGGATCAGCTGGCCGAACAGTATCTGCAGATCGATCCCCACTCCCCTGCTGAATTCCGCACCAACGGCATCGTCAGGAATGTAGATCGCTTCTATCAGGCCTTCGGGGTCACCGCCGAGGACGGCATGTGGCTGGAACCCGCCGCACGGGTCAGGATCTGGTAAGCCAGCTCGATTGAGATCGTTGGCTGTTTGACGGTTTCAATCAACCTGCTGATCAAGGTGGGAGGCCGACGGGAGTCAGTCGGCCTCCCACCTTCGTCTTGCTCGGCCAAAACAACCTTTGCTCATCCGACATTGGAAGCCTCCCCCGATGTCCGCTCGGCTGCAGATGATGCAGATGATGCTGAGGCAGTGTCGGGCGGCGATGATGTCAGCGGAGTGGTCCAAGGATCCGGACCGGCAGCCCCCTCATCAATGGGCCCAGCACCTGATTGGATCTTGGTGAAGGTGTCCTGTCCCCTGGCCAGGTCGTGGCCGATGCCATCGGCCACCAAGACCAGGCTGTTGTGCGATTGACCATCACTAGTCCATTCCTCCGTCACCAAGGATCCGGATACGATGACCGGATCGCCCTTGTGCAGACAGGCCAGGGCATTAACCGCCAGAGTCCTGAAAGCCTTGACCGTCAGCCAGGTGGTGGATTTTCGTTTCCACACCCCAGCTGAGGCATCGTAATAGGCCGGAGTAGAGCCCAGCCTGAAGGAGCAGACCGGTGTGGCGCCCGGCTGTCCTAGACGGGCTGGCTGAGTCCCCATAAAGCCGAAGACGGTCGTTTTTATTTCGTTGATGGACATATCGGAACCTCTCTGTCGATGGTATGAATCCGACGCTGTAAACCTGTCGGTCTATCACTAATTGCGCGGCGGTGAAGCCATCCGACGGAGAACCCCTAGCCAGAGCGCGGATAATCGGAGCGGGGGAAGGGACTGGCCCCAGCCAGGAACCCTCCGTCGAACGGTGAATCCATCCTGCCTCCGCACACGTCCCCGCACCCGACCTGCTGGCCATTGTGGTCGAACGGGCTCGGCCTGGTTCCCGTGGTGGACAAGCCACCCCATGGCTGGATTCCGAATGCCCCCGTCACCGCCCCGGACCATTGAGCATCGGTCCTGGGCTAAACTGTGAGAGCAGATACATCGGCACGGTTTGGAAGGACCCGCAGTCATGGTTCACACGCTGGTCAGTTGGAACATCGATTCGCTCAACGCCGCCCTGCTTGGCAAGAGCAGCCGCAGCGCCCTCTCCCTGAAGGTGGTGGAGACCATACGGGATCTGGACCCTGATGTCGTAGCCATCCAGGAAACCAAACTCAACGGTGACCAGAAGAAATCCGCAGGCATTCTTAAGGCGCTCATGCGCTACTTCCCCGATTATCAGGAGGTGGACCGCCGCTCCGAGCCCCCGGCCCGCACAGGCTACGCAGGCACGCTCATGCTCTACCGCAAAAGCCTGCCGGAGCCTACCGTAACCCGCCCCCGCATCGGCGCTCCAGACACCATGGACGACGAGGGCCGCATGCTCACTCTGGAGTTCCCGGACTGCTTCGTCACCACGGTCTACACCCCCAATTCCGGATCGGGACTGGTCAGGCTCAAACCACGTGGCGTCTGGGACGATTGCTACCGCCGCTACCTGCAGGGGCTGGATGCCCGCAAGCCGGTCCTGGCCTGTGGCGACTTCAACGTGGCCCACGAGGAGATCGACATCGCCAACCCGGGTTCCAACCATCACTCAGCCGGCTTTACCGACCAGGAGCGCGAGAAGTTCGGCCTTCTGCTGGATGCAGGCTTCACCGACACCTTCCGAAAGATCCATGGCGATGCCGCCGGCTTCTACGACGATCACCGCAGCGTCTACACTTGGTTCGCCCAGCGGGCCCCAAAGAGCAAGATCAACAACTCCGGCTGGCGCATCGACTACTGGCTGACCTCCAACCGGATCGCTGGCCAAGTCAGCACCAGCGAACCGGTGGACACCGGCGAGCGCCAGGATCATCTGCCCATTCTGCTACGCATCTGACCTGATAGATTCCTGAACCCAAACCGATACAACCAGAAGGGTGGGGTCTTGGTCGCATACATCATGACGTGACCAAGACCCCACCCTTCTGTATCAGTTGCGATAAGCAACTATATGAATGCGGCATAACCTACTGCAGGGCGCCTATCCTATCCACGATCACCTGATCGGCCTGATCGGCAGGAACTGCCTGCACATCCGAGCCGTCGCGGTTGCGGATCTCGATGGTGCCGTTGGCGATGGTGTCTCGACCGGCAATGGCGACCAGCGGCACCCCGATCAGCTCGGCATCTTTGAACTTGACCCCGGGAGACACCTTGGGCCGGTCGTCATAGATGACTTCAACGCCACGGTCCTCCAAGTCGGCGACCAGTTTCTCGGCGGCATCGAAGGCCTCCTGCTTCTTGCCGGTGGCCACCACATGCACCGCGGCAGGAGCGACAGCCTTGGGCCAGGCCAGACCCTTGTCATCGTGATGCATCTCGGCGATGCAGGCCAGCACACGGGAGATGCCGATGCCGTAGCAACCCATCCAGACCGGCACGGCCTTGCCGTTATGGTCCAGGACCTTCAAACCCAATGCGTCAGAGTATTTCAGCCCAAGCTGGAAGACCTGGCCAATCTCCACGCCACGCTCGAAGCTGAGCGGCCCGGAACCATCAGGGCTCATGTCACCGTGACGCACTTCGGCGGCTTCCACCACTCCGTCGGCTTGGAAGTCACGCCCGTAGACCGCATTGGCCAGGTGCACGCCTTCGGCATCAGCCCCGGTCACCCAAGCTGAACCGGGCGCCACATGGGCGTCGAGGAAGTAGCGAATATGAGCGGCGGACTCAGTGTCCGAACGCTGAGGACCCAAAACGCGGGGTCCGATGTATCCCTTGACCAGCTCGGGGTGGGCAGCAAGGTCAGCCTCGCTGGCCTCCTCGATCTCGGCCGGGGCGAACTGGGCCTCCAGCCGCTTCATGTCGGCCTGACGGTCGCCCGGCAGGCCGACGGCCACCAGCTCCCGCCAGCCCTCGGGGTGGTCATCGTCCGCAGGGTGCTTGACGGCCACAATCAGGTTCTTCAGAGTATCGGCAGCGGTCCAGTCACGGCCATCCTCACGAGGATGCAACTGGTTGAACCGCTCTACCAGGGTGTCGATGGTGGTTGAATCTGGAGTGTCCAGCTCCTTCATAGCCGGAGTTTCAGCATAGTCGAGGGGATCGGGACGCGGGGTGGTCAGCGCCTCCACGTTCCATGCCTTCCCCGAGGGAGCCAGCGCAAAAGTGTCCTCGCCTATAGACAGCGGAGCCAGGAATTCCTCCGACTCGGATCCTCCCATGGGTCCGGAGACTGCATGGACGATTACGTAATTGACACCCAGACGCTTGAAGATTCGCTCATAGGCGCCTCGCTCATCCTGGTAGGCCTTCTTCAGCCCTTCCTCGTCCACGGTGAAGGAGTAAGCGTCCTTCATGATGAACTCGCGACCCCTGATCAGCCCGGCGCGGGGACGGAACTCGTCGCGGTACTTGGTCTGGATCTGGTACAGAACCACCGGCAGGTCCTTGTACGAGGAGTACATGTCCTTGACCAAAAGGGTGAACATCTCCTCGTGGGTGGGAGCCAGCAGGTAGTCAGCACCGTGCCTGTCCTGGAGGCGGAAGAGATTCTCGCCGTACTCCTCCCAGCGGTGGGTGGCCTCGTAGGGCTCGCGAGGCAACAGGGCCGGGAAGTGAACCTCCTGGGCACCAATGCCGTTGACCTCCTCCCGGACCACGGCCTGGACCTTGTCAAGGACCTTCAGGCCCAGCGGCAGCCAGGTGAAGATGCCGGGGGCCACCTTGCGAACATAGCCGGCCCGCTGCAGGAGTTTGGCCGAGTCCAC
Source organism: Bifidobacterium sp. ESL0820 (assembly GCF_052606235.1). Lineage (NCBI taxonomy): Bacteria > Bacillati > Actinomycetota > Actinomycetes > Bifidobacteriales > Bifidobacteriaceae > Bifidobacterium > Bifidobacterium sp. ESL0820. The sequence continues at coordinate 45,688 of NZ_CP199594.1, read as the reverse complement.
ATCGGCATCGGCCGGATCCTCCCTGAGGGTCCGCAGAAAGAGGGTTGACATGCGCATGGCTTTGGTTCTCATACCTCCCAAAGATATGCGCGCAAAGGGACAAGCAACCATAGAGGATGCCACATGACAAATCCCAAAAACCGAGCCAGAAGCCAGACAGCACATACAGGTAAAAGTCGGTAAATCCGCAACCTGACATTTGGCATCTATCCAGCTCTATCCCTCCTGCATAAGGACAGCCAAGATATGATGGTTGTATATCGAACAGGTTTTCTGATTTACAAGGACGAGGCGGGCACCTATGTCTTCAGAGCCGGGTGTGACCATCCAGACCTTTACCAACCTCGATGCAGAGCACATGACGCTCCTCCTGGAGGCCGATCCCTCAGAAGGGATAATTCGTGACATTTTCGCCCATTCCTGCGCCTACGAAATCCGAGTGGAACAAACTCTGGCCGGTGTCATGCTGCTTGCCAGACCAAACACGGACACCTTGGAAATTGCCAATATCAGTGTGGACCGCGCTTTACGCAGACTGGGAGTCGGAAGCAGATTAATAGACCGAGCCAAGATGGAGACCGTCAGACTGGGTCTGAGAAGGCTGGAAGTCGGGACCGGATCCACCAGTTTTGGAGCCCTTTGCTTCTACCAGACATGCGGGTTTCGCATGGACCGCATTGAACGGGATTATTTTGTCAATCGCTACGCGCATCCCATTGTCGAGAACGGAATCACCCTGAGAGACATGGTCCGCCTGTCATGGCATCTCTAGCGACCCTAATAACCACACCAGGCCAAGACCAATAAGGGCCACCCTTCAGAAAAGCTGGTCCTGACTGAATTCGTCTTCTGGCTCCTGACCGACTGCGCGCTTGGTGAAGGACTCTGGACCCTCATCCTTCAGACGGGCGCAGGCCGCCTTGGACTCAGCCCTCAAACCCGCATCCAGAACGACGGCATCGGGAGAGACCAGGAAGGCGTGCTCATTGATGCCCGTCAGGTAGAGCCCATCCAGACTTTCCACACGCGAGAGGGCCACGTAGCCCATCCCTGGCGCGAAGGTCCGTCTCAGGTCCATGACTGCCCTGTCCAGGGTCATCCCCTGGGACTTGTGGATGGTGATACCCCAGGCGCAACGAAGGGGAACCTGATTGACGGCGGCCAAGACCGTGTCCCCGTCCATGGTCTCCCAGGCGGCCGGCTTCATGGTGACCACGTTGCCGTTCTGGAAGGAGACGATCGGCCAGCCCCCCTTGGCCGAGCTGGTGAATCCACTGACGGTGCCGATAGAGCCGTTGACATATTGATGGTCCTGGTCGTTGCGCAGGGCCATGACCGCGGCCCCGGTCTTCAGGGCCAGATCCTCGGGGGCCAGCATGTTCTTCTTCAGCCGTTCCACTAGCCTGGCCTCACCTCGGGATGTGGCCTGGTAATGGTGGGCCTCTTCGTCGATGGAGGCCAGGCGCTGGTCGTTGAGCGTGTCGGCCTGCTTGTTGACCGGGAAGAGGTGAACCGCCACCTGACCGGGGGCGGGCACTGCGCCGACACGGGTGGCCAGGACTTCATGGTCCTCCTGGGTGACGCCGTCCTCCCTGATGTCGGTGAGGACGGTCAACAGCTGGCCATCGTCCTGGCGGTGCTGCTCGGTCAGGTAACAGATGACCGGGTCCAGATCCTGCCAGACCAATGATTCAGTGACGAACCCGTCCGGATCCTTGCCGGCCTGGGCATAGCGTTCCCGGGCAGCCTGCAATTCAGGGCTGGGCAGTATTCCTGCAGCTCGGTTGGATCGCGTCACCGGCGGCAGTTGGAAGAAGTCCCCGGAAAGGACCACCTGGATCCCTCCGAAGGGTTCAGGGCTGTGGCGAACGGCCCGGCAGGCCTGATCCACCATGTCGAAGAGCCAGGCGTGCATCATGGAAACCTCGTCGATGACCAGGATGTCGGTGCCCTCGATCTGTCTGCGACGGCGGGTCTTGATCCGTTTCAAGAGCGATTCGGTCATGTAGGTGGCGATGCCCACACCGCTCCAGGAGTGGATGGTCTGGCCGTTGATGTGCGTGGCGGCGATGCCGGTCGAGGCGGTCACCGCCACCACCGCCCCGGCCTGACGGGCCTGGGCGACGAACTCGTTGAGCACAAAGGTCTTGCCTGACCCGGGGGCGCCCGTGATGAAGGCATTGGCCCCCGCACTCAATATGGTCAAGGCTTCGGATTGCTGCATGCCTCCATGGTGCCACGTCAGAGGTACATGGCCATGCCTGTCAGTAGTCGGCCTTCTCAGGCTTGTTGGCATCCTCGACCGGATTGCCGGACTCTTCGTAATGACGCAGCAGGCTGGTCTGCTCGATCTGTTCCGCCCCGGCCTTGGACTGCGCCTGGTCAGGTCCGGGAGCCGGAAGGAAGAACATTGAGCGGTAGTAGCGCAGTTCGTCCATGGACTCGATGATGTCGGCCAGGGCCCTGTGGCCGCCATGCTTGGCCGGCTTGTTCTTGTAGACGTCCGGGTACCAGCGGCGGGACAGCTCCTTGAGGGTGCTCACGTCGATGACCCGGTAGTGCAGAAGATCCATCAGTTCAGGCATGTACCTGTCGAGGAACTTCTTGTCGGAGCCCACGGAGTTGCCTGCCAGATGAGCCTTGCCGTTCTTGGGCAGGAAGGGCTTGACGTACTCGATCACCTGACGCTGGGCCTCCTCAAGATCCAGGCCGGTCTTCATCTCCTCGATCAGGCCGGAGGAAGTGTGCATCTTCCTGACGAAGTCTCCCATATGGTCCAGGGCCGCCTGGGAGGGCTTGATGACCAGGTCGATGCCCTTGTCCAGGACCTTCATGTTGAAGTCGGTAGGCACCACGGAGACCTCGCACAGCTCGTCATGGAAGATATCCAGACCGGTCATCTCGCAGTCAATCCAGATCATGCGGGATTCCTCCGCAGAGAAAGTCAGATCATTGTTATCGCTCATCTGTACGCCTTTCAGATCCGGGTCGCGCACCGGATCGCTTCTTCCGCCGTCTTGAACGGAACATTACAAGATACCGCCAGCACGTGACCGGCGGAGGGTCCGCCAGCACAGCCGACCGGACCATGACTGACTTGTGATATGCAATCGGCGCAGGTCCTGATGAGATCCTGCGCCGATCACCTGCCTATCTTGGCTCAGTTGTGGAAGCCTGAGTAGTTGGGGGCCTCCTTGGTCATGACGATGTCATGGGGATGCGATTCACGCAGACCGGCATCGGTGATCCGAATGAACCGGCCCTTGCGCTGCAGCTCGGGGATGGTTCGGGCACCGGTGTAGAACATGGTCTGATGCAGGCCGCCGACCAGCTCGTAGAGCACATAGTTGAGCGGACCGCGGTAGGGCACCTCGCCCTCGACACCCTCGGGCACCACCTTGTCGGAGCTGGTGACATCGGCCTGGAAGTAGCGGTCCTTGGAGTAGCTCTTCTTGCCGCGCGGAGCCATGGCGCCCAGCGAGCCCATGCCCCGATAGACCTTGTACTGCTTGCCATGCAGGAGGACCTTCTCGCCAGGAGCCTCCTCAGTGCCTGCCAGCAGACCGCCCAGCATGACCGAATCGGCCCCGGCCACGATGGCCTTGGCGATGTCGCCCGAGTAATGGATTCCGCCATCGGCGACCAGCGGGATCCCGGCTGGGCGGCAGGCCAGTGCAGCATCATAGACGGCGGTCAGCTGGGGCACGCCGACACCGGCAACCACGCGGGTTGTGCAGATGGAGCCGGGGCCCACGCCGACCTTGACCGCATCAACGCCGGCATCGATCAGCGCCTGGGCACCCTCGCGGGTGGCCACGTTGCCGCCGATCACGTCCACATGGTCGAAGGCATGATCAGCCTTGATCCTGCGAATCATATCCAGCATGAGCTTGGCATGGCCATGGGCGGTGTCCACGACCAGGATGTCGACCCCGGCATCGGCCAGGGCGGTGATGCGCTGCCAGGCATCGCCGAAGAAACCAACCGCTGCAGCCACACGCAGCCGTCCGCGCTCATCCTTGGTGGCCTCGGGGTACTGCTCGGTCTTGACGAAGTCCTTGACGGTGATCAGCCCGGTCAGCTTGCCCTCGTTATCGACCAGGGGAAGCTTCTCCACCTTGTATTTGGCCAACAGCTCATGGGCATCTTCCTTGGTGATGTTGGACGGGCCGGTGATCAGATGGTCCTTGGTCATGATGTCGCTGACCTTGAGTCTGTCGAAGTCGGCAGGATTGACGAAACGCATGTCACGGTTGGTGATGATGCCCACCAGCCGCTGCCGACGATCCACCACGGGCAGACCGGAGACCTTGTAGGTGGAGCAGAGCTTGTCCAGGTCGGTCAGCGTGGCATCCGGGGTGACGGTCAGGGGGTCGGAGATCATGCCGGACTCGGACCGCTTGACGATGTCGACCTGATTGGCCTGATCCTCAATGCTGAGATTGCGGTGGAGGACGCCGATGCCGCCGTTGCGGGCCATGGCCACAGCCATGGTGGCCTCCGTGACGGTGTCCATGGCAGCCGAAAGGACCGGGGACTTCATGGTGATGTTCCGGGTCAGCCGGGTGGTGGTGTCTACCTCGGAGGGGATGACATCGGATTCGTTGGGCAGCAGGAGGACGTCGTCATAGGCCAGACCGATTTTCTGGAAGGCGTCGGGAAGTTGAGTGTAGGAGGAGGGTTCGCTTTGTGGGTTTTCCATAGCCATAGCATCATGCTACAAGTGCTTCTTGACCGTTCACTGCACCGTGTCCGCACTATTTCATTGGGCGAATCAATTGTCCTCATCTTTGTCGTGGCGGCTCTTACGATGCCTGTGCGGTCTGGCCGCATGCTGCGAACCTTGGGTGGCGAGAAGAGCGTTCTCACGCCTGATTTCGGGAAGGCGACGACGGTAGTAGGGGTAGAGGGTAGCGAAGGTCAGCAGTATGGCGGCCAGGGCCAGACCAATCAAGACATATCTCAGTGGGAAGAAAAGAATAAAGAGCGAGCCGAAGGAAATCAGGGCGGCCCAGCCCCAGAGGATTAGGACCGCGGACCGAACCGTGTGACCGATGCGCAGCATACGATGGTGCAGGTGCATGCGGTCGGGGTGCATGGGTGATTGCCCGTGGCTGAGCCGCCGGACGATGGCCAAGCACATGTCCAGAACGGGCAGGAAAAGCACCAGGATGGGCAAAAGAATGGGCATAAAGGCCGGCAGATAGATGCTGGCGTGAATGGTGGCCGGATCCAGCCGACCAGTGACCACAATCGAGGCGCAGGTGATCAAGTATCCCAGCAGCATGGATCCTGAATCGCCCATGAAGAGCTTGGCCGGATGCCAGTTGTGCAGGAGGAATCCCACGCAAATGCCCACCATGGCCACGTCGATCAGGGTCGCCAGGGAGGCATAGTCGGGCGAGATGCGGGCGATGATATAGGAGTAGATGGCGAAGGCGATGCCCCCGATGGCTACGATGCCTGCAGCCAGGCCGTCCAGGCCGTCCACAAAGTTGACCGCATTGATGGAGGCCACGATCAGGAAGGCTGTGATGGCCATGGACAGGCTGGGCGAGGCCGCCACCAGGGATCCCAGAGGCAGGGAGATGATCTGGATGCCGCCCCAGGAGACGAAGACCGAAATCAGCAGCTGGCCGGCCAGCTTGAGCATCCAGTCCAGGTCCCAAAGGTCGTCGGCTATGCCCAGCAGGCAGATGGCCACGGCCCCGGCCAGAATGACCCAGGCCTGATGTCCGGACTGGAAGAGGCCCGTGATGAAGGGAATGCGGGAGGCGAAGCACATGGCCACGGCAAAGCCGATCAGCATGCCCAAGCCGCCCATACGAGGAGTGGGCACCTTATGCACGTCGCGAGCGCGGACCACACCTACGGCACCGACCCGGATGGCGAGATGACGAACCATGGGCATGACCAGCCAGGTGGCTCCGCCAGCGATGGCAGCAATGAACAGGTATACCCTCACCGACCCTCCCCTCTGCTGGTCTGGCCGGACAGTATTGCACGGACCCGAGCCTCACCGATTACGCCCTGCCGCAGCACGTGTATTCCGTCAGGATCATTCTTGTCGGCTTCCACCACCGTGCTGGCCACTGAGCCAGGGGTCGGCCCCCCGTCCAGGTAGAGATCGACGCTGTCACCCAGCTCGGATTCGGCCTGCTGGACGGTCTCCACGCTGGGATTGCCGGATCGGTTGGCGCTAGAAGCAGCCAGGGGGCCGGTCACCTGCAGGAGGGCCCGGCAAATGGACGAGTCAGGCACTCTGACGGCCTGTGTGGGACCCTCGGGCTCCCTTCGAGGGGTGCGCAGAGGGCAGGAACTTCCTACAAGGGCAATAGGCGAAAAGGGGCCCGGCAACAGGGCATCGGACAGGCGATCCAGAGGCACAGGCAGGCTAAGATCCAGCCGGTCCATGGCCTGGACCCCATCCAACAGCACCTGGATGGACTTGGTCCTGGGACGGTGCTTGGCCTGGAAGAGCCTATCGATGGCCGCGTCATTGCATGGATCGCAGACGATGCCATAGACCGTGTCGGTAGGAATGACCGCCAGCCCCCCGGCGGCCACCACCTGGGCCAGTAACTGCGGCGACCGACTGTCATAGGTCATCACCCGGCTCATACCCTGCATCACGACCTTTCGGCTCGACATGTTCATGTGACCAGCTACCAATCTATCCCAGGACCCCGGCAGCCCGCTAGGATGCAGGGTCTGGCCGTCGGGCTGTCAGGTAGCGGTCGCGGCCAGCCAGATCCCGGTGTGTGTGCGCATCCAGGTACCCTCGCTTCTGTGCAGCTGCAACCATGGCCGCCCCCTGGGAGGCGTCATGCTCCATGACCAGCAGACCGCCAGGTGTCAGCAAAACCATGGCCCTGTCCAGAATGCGGCAGGGCACAAGGCATCCGTCGGGTGAACCGCCATAGAGGGCCAGGTCCGGATCCCAGTCACGCACCTCGGGCTGGCTAGGAATCGCATCCATGGGGACGTAGGGAGGGTTGCTGATGACCAAATCCACATGGGCATCCAGATCAGAAAGGGCGGCGGAATCCGTGGCATCAGCCAAGAGCAGCTGATAGTCGGATCCAGCCTCCCGAATGGCAGCCTCCTGAGCGGCGGCATTCAACGCACCCCACCGATATGCCTCCTCGTCCACCTCCACGGCCCGAACCCGCGCCCCTGGAACCTCTGTGGCCAAGGACAAGCCGATGGCTCCACTGCCGGAACACAGATCCACTGCCAGTGGATGATCCACTCCAGTCAAGGCATCGATACCTGCCTGGACCACCGTTTCGGTCTCAGGACGGGGGATAAAGACCCCCGGACCTAGGCGGAGATCCAAATAACGAAAGCAGGCGTGGCCAAGAATGTACTGCAAGGGTTCGCGTCCGACCCGCCTTTGCAGATAGGACTGATAACGGTCCAGGGCCGCTGACTGGGAGTCATCGGCCTGTCTGCGACCAACACCGTTCGTCAGCAGTTCCTCAGCAGTCCGATCCAAGAGCAGCGCCTGATCCAGCTGGTGCAGATCGCACCCCAGGGCATCGGCCAGCAGCAGCCTGGCATCATTGAGCGGAGTGGGCAGGCCAGCCTGGGCTAGCAGGTGATGGCCCCTATCGACCAGCTCAGCCATACTGGTCCTGCGCTCCTGCTGATTCACCCCTGCGAAGCCATTCTGCGGGCCTCATCAGCTTGAATGTCGGAGTCGATGACGGCCTGCAGATCGCCGTCCAGCACCTGTTCCAGGTTGTAGGCCTTGTAGCCGGTACGGTGATCCACGATCCGGCTCTCTGGGAAGTTGTAGGTCCTGATACGCTCGGACCGATCCAGGGAACGGACCTGGGAATGGCGCATGTCTGCGGCCTGGGCGGCCTCCTCCTCGTGCTTCATGGCCAGCAGACGGGACTTGAGCACCCGCAGGGCGGCCTGGCGATTCTGTATCTGGGATTTCTCATCCTGCATGGAGACCACGATGCCGGTGGGAATGTGGGTCATCCGCACAGCAGAGTAGGTGGTGTTGACGGACTGTCCTCCCGGGCCGGAGCTCATGAAGATGTCTACCTTGAGGTCCTTGGGGTCGATCTCGATCTCGTCGTCGTCCTCGTCAGCCTCTGGAAAGACGATGACCCCCGCAGCTGAGGTTTGAATACGGCCCTGGGACTCGGTGACGGGGATGCGCTGGACCCGATGCACACCGCCCTCGTACTTGAGCGAAGCCCAGACGCCGTCGGCCGGAGCCACCTGGCCGCGAGCGCGAATGGCCAGCTGGGCATCCTTGACCCCGCCCAGCTGGGTACGGTTCTCGCTCATGATCTCAGTGGTCCAGCCGCGTTTTTCGGCATAACGCACATACATGCGCATCAGATCGCCAGCGAAGAGGGCCGCCTCCTCGCCGCCGCTGCCGGCCTTGATCTCCATGATCGTATCGCGGCCGTCATCGGGATCACGCGGAATAAGCGCGGTGCGCAGGGCCTGTTCCAGGTCCGGTATTCGGTCAGCCATGGCCTTGGCCTCTTGCGCGAAGTCAGGATCCTCCCGTGCCATCTGTTCGGCGGCCTGGCTGTCTTCCAAGGCGCTTTGATAGGCCTTGTAAGCTTCAACGATGGGTGCGAGCTCAGCATGCCTGCGGCCCAACTTGCGGATCTGCGCCGGATCTGAAGCCGTTTCGGGCTGACTCATCTGCTTTTCCAGGCGACCGTACTCCTCGACGGCAGCCACCGCCGCCGGAAACTGCTCCTCGCTCATCTACACCCTTCCCGTCCGCTCATCCGCATGGTTCAAGTCATAAAAAACGCCAGTCCCCGCCGGGCATAGCAGAGCGACCCGGAAGGGACTGGCGTTGGAAGTGCTACTTGGTCCTCTTGCCGTAACGGGCTTCGAACCGAGCCACGCGACCACCGGTGTCCAGAATCTTCTGCTTGCCGGTGTAGAAGGGGTGGCAGTGCGAGCAGACATCAACCGTCATATGATCGCCGGGAGCGGTCGAACGGGTGATGAAGGTATTGCCGCACGAGCACGTGACCTCAACGGGATGATAATCGGGATGAATTCCCTGCTTCATGGTTACTCCTAGATTCAAGGGCCCCGGGTCGACCGCCCCTGTGGCGGACGTGAACCGGCAACCGCGTAATAGTCTAGCGCAACCCGGGGAGAATACGACCCCCTTGCGCCACACGCCGAATCAGCCAACCGGTGTGGCGGACCGCTCGCCCTTTAGAATCAAACAGTCGGACCGACCGGCCCGGCGAGGCGACAAAGGAGGGCAGCAATGCAGCAGGAAGTGGCGTTCGTTACAGGGGCGGCTCAGGGAATCGGCGAGGCCACTGCCCGCCGTCTGGCCAAGGACGGGTTCGCCGTGGCCGTGGCGGACATGAACACCGACAAGGCCCAGGCAGTGGCCGACTCCATCAATCAATCTGAGGGACGGGCCATGGCTGTCACCCTGGACGTGACCGATCGTGTCCAGGTGCGCTCGGCGGTAGAGAAGACGGCCACCAAACTGGGCGACTTCAATGTGATCGTCAACAACGCTGGCTTGGGACCGACCACCCCCATCGATTCCATCACCCCGGAGCTGTTCGACAAGGTCTACCACGTCAACGTGGCAGGAACCATCTGGGGCATGCAGGCCGCCGTCCAGGCCTTCCGTGATCGAGGCCACGGGGGCAAGATCATCAACGCCGCCAGCCAGGCAGGGGTGGTGGGCAATCCCAATTTGATGCTCTATTCCTCCACCAAGTTCGCCATCCGCGGCCTGACCCAGGTGGCTGCACGCGATCTGGCCAAGGAGGGCATCACCGCCAACGCCTACGCCCCCGGCATCGTCAAGACGCCCATGATGATGGACATCGCACATCAGGTCGGGGCCAACGCCGGCAAGGATGACGAGTGGGGCATGTCCACCTTCTCGGACGGCATCGCCCTGGGGCGGCTTTCCGAGCCCGAGGATGTGGCCAATGCCGTAGCCTTCCTGGCTGGGCACGACTCTGACTACATCACCGGCCAGACCCTGATTGTGGACGGCGGCATGCAGTTCCAGTGAGTCTTTAGCAAGGATTCGCCCGCATATGATGGACCCTCGCCGATCGGCTCTGTCCGATAGCGAGGGTCCACGATCGTTCAGGGATCATTCAGGCGTTGAAGACGTACTTGTCCAGACGGTCCATGGCCTCCTGGACACGGCTCAAAGGCAGAGCCAGGTTCATGCGGATGGCGCAGGGAGCCTTGAACTGCCGCCCGTCCTGGACGGCCACACCCACATCCCAGGCACGCTTGAGCAGCTGGTCCAGGCCCAGATCATGGTTCTTGCACCACTGCGTGCAATCAAGGAAGAGCATGTAGGTGCCTTGGGGCTTGGAAAGCTCGACTCCCTCGAAATGCTGCCGGATGTAATCGTAGGCGTAGTCCACATTCCCGGTCAAAACCTGCCGGAGTTCATCCACCCACTCCTGTCCCTGGGGCTTGTAGGCCCCGATCAGGGCATGCATGGACAGCACGTTCATGTCGTTGTAGTGGGCCTTGGACCCCTTGGCCACAATCCTGTCGCGCAGATACTTGTTGTAGATGATGTGGTAGGAGCCGACCAGCCCGGCCAGGTTGAAGGTCTTGCTGGGTGCATAGAAGGCAGCCGTCCTGTTGCGGGCATCCTCGCTGACCGATTGGGTGGGGATGTGCCTGTGGCCCGACAGGATCAAGTCTGACCAGATCTCGTCGGAGATGACCACGCAGTCGTTCTCCTTATATACTTCCATGGCCTTCTCGATCTCCCACTTCTCCCAGACACGGCCGCAGGGGTTGTGCGGGCTGCAGAAGACCGCCACATGGATGTTGTTCTCCTTGAGCTTGCGATCCATGTCTTCGAAGTCCATGCGCCAAACGCCCTGCTCGTCCTTCTTCAAGGGGCTGTGCACGATGTGGTAGCCATTGTTCTCGATGCAGGAGGTGAAGCCGACGTAGGTCGGGCTGTGGAGCAAAACCGCATCGCCGGGAGCCGCGAAGGCAGTCAAAGTCGAGACAACCCCGCCCAGGACCCCGTTCTCATAGCCGATGTCCTCAGCCGTCAGGCCTTCCACACCATTGCGGGTGCGCTGCCAGTTGATGATGGCGTCGTAGTACTCGTCAGTGGGATTGAAGTAGCCAAAGGCCGGGTGCTTGGCACGCTCGATGATGGCCTCGGGTATGGTCGGCACCGTAGGGAAGTTCATATCGGCAATCCACATGGGGATGACATCGAAGCCCTCCTTGGGAGGATCGGGGGCGAATCCAGGCTCGGCACCCAGGCCGTCAACCGCAATGGCGTCCTTGCCGTGCCTGTCCATGATACTGGTGAAATCGTATGTCATTAGTCAACCTCTCATCCCGTGCAGATGTGCTCGCAGCGACCTTCCGCCAGTCTACAGCTGCGGGCTCCGTCCGAGTGTCTGCGTCTAATACCAGAGCAGCGATGGTACTATCTGGCTTTAGTCAGTGGATGGGGTGACCAAATGAGTGCATCAAAGCCCGTTTCATCTTCTCTGCAGCTTTTCGTCCCGCTGGTGGACTTCCTGGGTAAGATCCTCGGCCCCAAGACGGAAGTTGTGCTTCAGAACGTCAAGGATTTCTCGCATTCGGTGGTTGCCATCGCCAACGGCAACTTGAGCGGACGCACCATAGGCAGTCCCGCCACCGACCTGGTCCTGCACATCTGGCGGAACCACGAATACGACCAGCACAACTATTTGACCCATTACGCTGGCTACACCATCCAGGGGCATCCCGTGGTCTCGTCCACCCTGTTCGTGCGGAATTCCAGAGGACGGGTGATCGGCTTTCTCTGCATCAATTTCGACAGCTCCGCCTTCCGACAGGCCAGCAAAGAGCTCAGAAGAGCAAGCGCTTATCTGGACGCTCTGGGACTGGCCGATCCTGCTGCGGTACTGAACGACGATAGAGCCGCATCAGAAGAATCGGATGCTGAGACCGGGACCGGCCAATCGACCCGTGAAGTACTCTCAGTCAACACAGACGAAGTCGTTACGCATAATATTGCCGAATTCGCCGCAGAGCTTGGTATTCCTCCGGCAAGAATGAACCGGCAGGAGCGACTGCAGCTGATCACGCGCCTGGATGGGTCAGGGGTCTTCCTGGTCAAGGGCTCGGTGGACACGGTTGCCCGGGCTCTAGGGATCTCCTCACCCAGCGTCTACCGCTATTTACACACGATACGCAATGCGGCTGCAGACCCAGATCAGAGCACCCCGGCTCGCCCTGCTCAGCTTTGACACACCCCCTCCAAGGTGTATGATTAGTACAAGATATACGGGGGACGTATACACGATGGACCTACAGGGGCTGAACTATTTTCAGTTCCAGAGGAGATGTACATGCGTATAGTTTCCCGGCATAAGCCGACGGCTCCTACTCGAGCCCGTCCCGTATTCTTTTCCCTGATAAATTCTCATACTTAGCGGTTCTACGGAAGCGCTTCCGGATTATTGTGCCGTGCGCAGATCTGATGGCTGTCTACGTTAGCACGTTTGGGGCACCGAGAAGTGGATATACACCGAGGGTGCTCTATGATCCGACATAAAAAACGCGCCTAGCTCTTTTCCCCCGGCTTACATGTGAAGCCATACATATTTGCATCGGTGAATCATGGATGCTAGAGCTAGGCGGCGAGAGGACGGCCCCGACATTAGCCGGGGCTGGTCCTTCTACTAAGACTATCAAGAAAGTTCGGGGGACAAAACCTTAGTCATTCCACTGGCAGTCATCGAAGACGCGAACCAGTGCTGGGCTGAGAAACCTGAACCTCTTAATTCAATCCATCAATAAAGCCCCCCGGAACCTTCTAAAGGTTCCGGGGGGCTTGTCTGTGTGGGGCCTCAGGGGCTTGAACCCTGGACCGAACGATTATGAGTCGTTTGCTCTAACCGACTGAGCTAAGGCCCCGCGCCGACCGTACCGGCCAGAGTCATGGTATCAAAACGACTCGTCATCAGCCAGATCCGGGTTGTCGGACTTACTTGGTGACCTGGTTGTAGACAGGTAGACCCATGTATCCGAAAGGAGCCTGGCGAACCTGCTTGCCGGCCACCGCTGAGACCTTCCTGTACCAGAGCGGCAGCACCGGAAGATCCTTGAAGAGAACGGCTTCAGCCTCGCGGTAATCCTGCATGGCTTCGTCCTGAACGGTCTTTGACGCGGCACGGGAAAGAATGGCATCGTATTCGGCGCTCTTGTAGTCCCCATTGTTCAGACCCTTGCCATCGGCCTGGCTGGAGGCATATCCCTGAACCAAGTAGCCTTCGGGGTGGGGATAGTCCGAGGTGATGCCCGAATTGAAAATACTGTTGACCTGACGGTTATGAACTGCAGTATTGAATTCCTTGCCAGTCGGGAAGATATTCGGTGCCGTCTTGATTCCCAGAACCTGGGCATACTCATGCAGAACCGCATCAACCCAGTCCTTGTCTGCCCCGTCGGCACTGTACGCAATGCGAAGCGTGCCTTCCCAGGGAGATATGGCATCAGCCTGCTTCCACAGTTTACGGGCCTGGTCCGGATTGTGGCCCAGCACCTCTTTGCCTGTGATGTCGGAGGCATTGCCCTTGATGGTGGGTGCCAGGAAATCAGTGGCCGGCGTAACCGAACCAGCGAAGACCTTGTCGGCTATTTTCGCGCGATCCAGAGCATACGACAGGGCCGCCCGGCGAAGGGCGCCCTCCTGCCCCTGGAAATGCTGCAGGCCTTGCGGGATGGTCAGGGACCGGAAGGCCGGCCCTGGCTTGATCAGGGGCTGCAGGCCCGAATCGGTATGGAAGGTTTTCAGGCGGGAGACCGGAACCGTATCGAGCACATCCAGGTGACCGGCTTGGATATCGGCATAGGCGGCATCGAGGCTCTGGTAGTCCCTGAACTCCAGGCTTCCGTTCCGAGCCTTGCGCGGTCCCTTGTATGAGGGATCCTTCTCCAGCTTGATCCCCTGATTGGGCACCCATGATTTGAAGCGGTAGGGCCCGTTCCCGATCGGTTTCTTGCCGAAGGCCTTGATGTCCTTGTAGGCGGCTGCCGGCAGTGGCAGGAAGGCCACATCTCCCACCTTGTAGGGGAAGGAGGAATCCGGCTTGTCCATGGTCACCTCCAGGGTCAGGTCGTCGACCACCCGGAGACCGGACAGAGGAGCCTTGGGGTCGCCATGCTCATCCTGCACCTGCTCGTACCCGGCGATGGTCGAAAAAGCCGAGGCGCCCAGCTGCCCATTGGCTGCATTCGCCGCGAAGGACCAGGAATCCGCATAGGTCTTGGCTGTGATCTTCTCCCCGTCGCTGAAGGTGAGTCCTGGTTTGAGGACAATCGTGTACTGGCTTGCATCCTCATTGGGAGTAATCGATTTGGCCTCGACCAGGGTCATCCCGCCTTTGGCATCGAAGGTGACCAACCCGTCGAAGAGCTGGGTCACCACCTTCCAGCCCGCGGTGTCGTTGGTGCTGGAGGGAATCAGCGGAGCCGTAGGTTCGGCATTGTTGACGCTGATGGCGGCCTGAGGGTCAATCCTGTCTTCTTGTGTGGCCTGGGAGGGGCCGCAGGCGCCCGCTGCCAGGATGAGCGGAAGCACCGCTGCTGCAAGGTAGGAACGAAGTTTGGTCATAGTAGGGCCCTTCCTGCCCGGTATGGGCTGTCACAGCTGCACGGGAAACACTGAGTCAATAAACATATGGTCAATACGGTCGGTTGGGCGAGGATGCCGATATTCAGACCTGCCTGACATCCTGCCCGGATGCCAGCCGATCCAGAGCACCGGTGCTGCCGATGGCCCGGAAGAGGAACCAGCTGACCAGTCCAGCCAGGACCACTCCACTGATCAGCTCGCAGATGGTGCCGATGATCCCCCTCGGGCTGAGGAGGGAGACCCCCTGATAATAGAAGGCCAGGAGAAAAGCGTTATAGACCAAGGCTATCAGGACACCCCCCAGAACGGTCGTTCCCAGGGTCCAACGACGGTAGCGGAATATTCCGAAGGCCAGTTCCGCGCACAGGGCCTCGACGATGGCCTCCACCAAAATCATCGGCACGTTATAGGCGTTGCCAGGCAGAATCTCGACCAGGACACTGATGATGCCAACGTAGACGGCTGCGCCTGGCTTGCGCAGTATCAGCAGGGAAAGGGTGCAGGGAAAGTAGAAGACCCCATGCAAAAGGGCCGCCATCCCCGGAAGCAGGGCCGTCATCAGCGGGAATATCCACGAGGCGAGCAGGCTGGCCAACCAGTAAATCAACCCCGACACCGCGCCCAGGCCTGCGCCGACCGCTATGTCAAGCGGCCTCCAACGCAACCGATGAGCTGTGGAAATCCGACCCTGCTGCTGTTTCTTCGTCATTGATACTCCCTTGCGACCGTCATAGAGCGGACGGCCCGTTCCTCATGCGCACAGCGATAGGAGGGAACCCGCCCAAGCCGGCAAAGGTCCGTCCGGCGTTCCTTGACCTGCGCATGCCGGGCGGGAACGTCGACTCAAGGCTACCCCGACCACGGCGGCAGAACCAGGGTCTGGTCATAGGTCTTGTTTATAGGCGGCCATCCGCCTGACTGACCTTGCTTATCAGCCCGGCGCATAAGTCAGAAGTTCCCACTACCATGAATGCAGTTTCCACTGTCTTTTCTATGGTTCTGTGAGGTAGCTTCTTGGCCGAATTCATTTATCAGATGATCAAGGCGCGCAAGTCCTTCGGCGACCGCGTCATCCTGGACGATGTGACCCTGAGTTTCCTGCCCGGCGCCAAGATCGGCGTGGTGGGCCCCAACGGCATGGGCAAGTCCACCCTGCTGCGGATCATGGCTGGCCTGGACACGGTCAGCAACGGCGAGGCTCAGCTCACCCCCGGCTACACGGTAGGCATCCTCCAGCAGGAGCCGCCCCTGGACGAAGACAAGACCGTTGGCGAGAACATTCGCATGGCCTTCGGCGACATCATGAGCAAGGTGGACCGCTTCAACCAGATCGGCGAGCAGATGGCCGATCCCAATGCCGATTACGACGCCCTCATGACCGAGATGGGCCAGCTCCAGGAGCAAATTGATGCCGCCAACGGCTGGGATCTGGATTCCCAGCTGGATCAGGCCATGGATGCCCTGCAGTGCCCCGACCCGGACACCCCGGTCTCGGTCATCTCTGGAGGGGAGCGCCGCCGGGTGGCTCTATGCCGGCTGCTGCTGGAAGCCCCCGACCTGCTCCTGCTGGACGAGCCCACCAACCACTTGGATGCCGAGTCCATCCTCTGGCTGGAGCAGTACCTGCACACCTATAAGGGCGCCGTCCTGGCCGTGACCCACGACCGGTACTTCCTGGACAACGTGGCCGAATGGATCTGCGAGGTGGATCGCGGCCACCTCTACCCCTACCAGGGCAACTACTCCACCTACTTGGAGACCAAGGCCAAGCGTCTGGAGGTCCAGGGGCAGAAGGACGCCAAACTGGCCAAGCGTCTCAACAACGAACTGGAATGGGTCCGCTCCTCCCCCAAGGCCCGGCAGGCCAAGAACAAGGCCCGTCTGGAGCGCTATGAGCAGATGGAGAACGAGGCCCGGAACAACAAGAAGCTGGACTTCTCCGAGATTCAGATTCCGCCGGGTCCCCGTCTGGGCTCCAAGGTGCTGGAGGCCGAGCACATCCACAAGGCCTTCGGCGACCGCGTCCTGATCGACGATCTGAGCTTCACCCTGCCTCGAAACGGGATTGTGGGCGTCATCGGACCCAATGGCGTGGGCAAGTCGACGCTCTTCAAGACCATTGTGGGCTTGGAGCCTCTGACATCGGGCTCCTTGGAGGTCGGCGACACGGTCAAGATCTCCTATGTGGATCAGAACCGCGAGGGCATCGACCCCAACAAGAACCTCTGGGAGGTGGTCTCCGGCGGGCTGGACTTCATCGAGGTCGGCGGCGTCGAGGTGCCCACCCGCGCCTATGTGGCCTCATTCGGCTTCAAGGGTTCGGATCAGCAGAAGCCGGCCGGCGTCCTATCCGGCGGCGAGCGCAACAGACTGAACCTGGCACTCACCCTCAAGCAGGGCGGCAACCTCCTCCTGCTGGACGAGCCGACCAACGACTTGGATGTGGAAACCCTGGAGAGCCTGGAGAACGCCCTGTTGGCCTTCCCCGGCTGCGCTGTGGTCATCTCCCACGACCGCTGGTTCCTGGACCGGATCGCCACTCATATTCTGGCCTGGGAGGGCACGGACGAGAATCCGGCCTCCTGGTACTGGTTCGAGGGCAACTTCCAGGCCTACCAGGAGAACAAGGTCAAGCGTCTGGGCGAGGAGGCCTCCAGGCCCCACCGCATCCACCGCAAACTGACCCGCTGAACGAAGCACATCACGAGGGATCGAGGGCCCAGGAGAAGCATGAGCACCGAGGATGAAGCACTGGCCCAGGCCATCGCCGGGTTGAATTTGCAAAAACAGCAGCCTGACGATGGCCGTTCCCGTTTTCTAGGCAAATCGCTGGACTTCCCCACAGGCCGCCTTTACGGGGGCCAGCTGCTGGGTCAGGCCATCATGGCCGGCGGGCGGACCGTGCCGGAGGGTCGATTGCCCCACTCGATGCACGCCTATTACCTGCGCACTGGACTCTTGGATCAGGACGTTCAAGCCGAAGTCGAGACCATTCGAGATGGGCGCTCCTTCTCCTCCAGACGTGTTGATCTGCACCAGGGGGAACGGACCATCCTGAACGCCCTGCTCTCCTACCAGCAGGTCGGCCAGGGGGGCATCCGCTATGCCGACTCCATGCCGACGGGGCTGCCCGATCCGGAGGACCTGCCCAGCTCCCGGGAGCTGATGGAACCCTATGCCGACCAGTCCCCCTTCGCTGACTACTATGCCCATCAGAGCCCTTTCGACATGCGCCACGTCGGCGGCACGGTCCTGCTGGATGATGCGGATGAGGCAGACAAAAGGGATTCCGAGGATGACAGCAGGAGCCGCCAGGCCGTTTGGAGCCGCACCCAGGGAAGTGCCAACCTGGATCCGCTGATGCGCCGGGCCCTGCTGGCCATGGAATGCGATCAGATCATGATGGAGCCCGCCCTGCGCCGTGCCGGGCTGAGCATGACCACCCCGGGTATCTCCTTCGCCTCCATCGACCATGCCATGTGGTGGTATCAGGATCTGGATCCTTGCGATTGGCACTGCTTTATTCAGGAGTCCCCAGTGGCCGACCACGGCCGCAGCCTGTGCATGGCCAAGGTTTACAACCGTCAGGGTGATTTGGCAGCCTACATGGTTCAGGAGGCCATGATCAGGGTGCCTAAAAACTGAGCGGCCACAAGGTCATCGCGTATTTTTCCAAGGCGATGAGTCAACAGCCTGGTCTATAGCAGGTTAGCCATCTTCGGAAATGCCTTAGGCTACGGCCTCGAACGCTGTTCAGCCCGGCCTTTTACTTGAATTGGCCTTTATCTTCGCCCTGTCAGCGGTATCGGTCGCATCGGCCATGGGTCTTCGTGAGGACTTGCGCCGATCGGGGTTCTCAGGCCCGTCATCCGGGGGCAACTGGCAGAGCCACTCCCCCACAGCTCCGGCCACGACATCGATCAGACAGACCAGGGAGGCGACCAGGCACTCCTGCATGACCCGTGTGTAATAGGGCGCGCCTGCATGCCCCATGCTGATCAGTGCCTGACTGCCATACCAGCCCAACAGGGCGGCACAGGCAACGCCCAAGGCCTTGCTCATGATCAGCACGTTGACCGCGAAGCGCAAATCCATCTCCTTGCGGTCTCCCTTGGCGTAGCGATGCACCTGGAAGGCCATGATCAGGATGGCCGCCCCCAGCAGGAAGAGCAATACGCTGACCAGCCAGGGAACCCCCATGAGGTCCGTCCTGGTGGACATGCCCAGTTCCGAGATGCCGGCGCCTCCCATCAGCCCCAAGACCAGGGCGACCAGGTAGTGCACGAGCGGTGTGCGGCGGGCCCTCATGACAACCCGTCCAGAATCCAGTCCTCCGAGACCAGGCTGATGCGATCCCGGTCAGGAGCGCGGTTGGCCAGGCTTGCCAGACAGGATCCGTCAGCTCCAGGCAGACTGTGTTCAGGCTCCAAGTAAGCCCAGGGAATCAAAATGCGCGATGGAGCATGGGCAGCCAGCAGAGGCGGACGGTCCTGAGAGGACAGAACCGAACCATCCAAGCTCTCCACCTCGACCACGTCTGCATCCAATCCGCCCATCTGTCTGATAGGGGCGGCCACCATGTCCAGGGCCGACCGCAGTTCCTCCAGATTCAGCGGTGTCTGCAGAATAACCACGGCCGATAGACGCTGATCACCCTGGTCGTCCCGATAGGCATATAGGGGCGAGATGCCGACCAACTGACTGCCGGGGATCCCGTCCAAGGCTGCGAGAGCACGAAGCATGGTCAGCCGGTCGGTTCCCGATGCTCCCTCCAGCGCAATCACATCACGCATCAGAAGGCCCTTTGGCTTGGCCCCCTCAACAGTCGGCTGACTAGACGCTTCGTTATCATTCTCCAAATCCGAGGACAGGCCGTTCTGCGTGGAGGAGGTTACGGGGTGACGCAGCCGTGCCTGTGCCGCATGGCCAGAATCGGCCTGACCAGACAGCAGGAAGGAGGGATGCCCTAGAGCAGCATTCCCGCCGCCCCTGACTCGTCCAGATTCCATGCTGGCCGGGTTGCCTTCCACCTGATCGTCGGCCGCACGCTCCAGGGTGACGCCCACCTGGAAACCGACCCCTGTTCCCTGGTCAGCACCCAGACGGGTGACCGTGACCCGGGTGCGGCGGATCTGATGGGAGAGCAGGATGGCATCAGCCACCTTGGCGGTCAGGGACTCCAGAATCTCATCAGCCGGCTCGTTTTGGACCAGGTTGACGATCCGCCGGACAATCTGCACATAGTCCACGGTCTGAGTGCCGTCGTTGAGCCTGCCTGCCTCACTCAAATCCAGGTAGAGGACGGCATCGACCTGGTAGCCGAACCCAGGCTTCTGCTGGCCATGCAGGGGTGCGACCTTGATGGAACTCAGACGGATGGAATCCATGATGTACGCTCCTCCCTCGCCTTGGAAGATTCACTGGCACCGGCCCCGGGACCATATGCAGGGCACCGAGCCGATTCAGAATTCAGTGCTGGTCCTCTGCGGACGGTCCGTTTACGCTGCGCCTGAGCTCCTCAGGAATCTCCACCGGAGGCTGCTCGGAGTCCGGCCGATCCGGCGCAGACAGCCAGAGCTGACGTTCGGGAGCCTTGCGCAGACCAGCGAAGACCGCAGCCAGCTCGTCCTTGTTCAGAGTCTCTTTGACCAGGAGCTGTCGAACGAGCTCATCCAGCACGTCACGGTTTTCAGTGATGATCCGCCAAGCCTCTTCGTGAGCCGTCTCGATGAGATTGTGGACCTCCTCATCGATGGCCTCGGCCGTCTTCTCTGAGTAGTTGTGGGGCTTCAGGGCATCGAGTCCGGCGTCCTGGTCATTTTCGTCAGCCCACTTGATGGCGCCCAACTTGGATGAGAACCCATACTGCAGGACCATCTGGCGGGCGATGCTGGTGGCCTTCTCGATGTCGTTGGAGGCGCCAGTGGTCGGGTCATGGAAGACCACCTCCTCCGCCACGCGGCCGCCCATGGCATAGGCCATCTGGTCAAGCAGCTCGTTGCGGGACTGCGAGTAACGGTCCGTGGTGGGCATGACCGCGGTGTAGCCCAGGGCCCGCCCGCGAGGCAGAATGGTCACCTTGGTGACCGGGTCGGTGTGGTGCAAGGCCGCAGCAACCATGGCATGGCCGCCCTCATGGTAGGCGGTGTTGCGCATCTCGGCCAGAGCCATGCCCTTGGTCCGCCGCCGAGGTCCGCTCAGCACGCGGTCGATGGCCTCGTCGATGGCCCGGTTGTCGATCAGCTGGGCATCGGAACGTGCGGTCAGCAGAGCAGCCTCGTTGAGCACGTTGGCCAAGTCGGCGCCGGTGAAGCCAGGCGTCCGCACGGCCACAGTGTGCAGATCCACGTCAGGCACGAAGGGCTTGCCCTTGGCGTGGACCTTGAGGATGGCCTCGCGGCCCTCCAGATCCGGGGCCTCCACGGCCACCTGACGGTCGAACCGGCCGGGCCTGAGCAGGGCCGGGTCCAGGATGTCCGGGCGGTTGGTGGCTGCGATGATGATCAGGTTGGTGTCGTTGTCGAAGCCGTCCATCTCCACCAGCAGCTGGTTCAGGGTCTGCTCGCGCTCGTCATGGCCGCCGCTCATGCCGGAGCCGCGCTTGCCGCCCACAGCATCGATCTCATCGATGAAGATGATGGCCGGCGCGTTCTTCTTGGCCTCATCGAACAGGTCGCGCACTCGGGAGGCGCCCAGACCGACGAACATCTCGACGAAGTCAGAGCCTGCCATGGAGTAGAAGGGCACGCTGGCCTCGCCGGCGATGGCCCTGGCCAGCAGGGTCTTGCCGGTTCCAGGGGGGCCATAGAGCAGGACGCCACGGGGTATGCGAGCGCCCAGGGCCTTGTACTTGGAGGGATCCTTGAGGAACTCCTTGATCTCCTCCACCTCCTGGACTGCGGCCTCCTCGCCGGCCACGTCCGAGAACTTGGTCTTGGGGGTCTGCCCGTCGCTGAGCTTGGCGGAGTTCTTCTTGCCCCCCATGCCGAACATGCCGCCGCCGGCCGCCGAGGACATGCGCGAGAGCAGGAACCAAAAGACTCCCAAAATGATCAGCATGGGCAGGATGGAGGATATCAGGTAGCTCATCATGCTGGTCTGCGGCACCACCGAGTTGTACCCCTCGGAGGGCTTGGCCTTCTCTACGGCCTTGACCACCTGCTGCCCCTGGGCCTCCACGTAGTAGAACTGCACGTCCTTGCCGAAGTTCTTGGAGGTGCGGTTGCCGCGGAAGCCGGGCACATCCTTGACGAAGTCACTATTGAGCTTGAGCTCGACAACCTGCATTTTCTCGGTGATCTCGGCCTTCTTGACCATGCTGCTGCGGTCGTTCAGCAGCTCCAGGCCGTCCTGGGTATCGATGGTCTGAGCGCCGTTCTGGCTGCTGAAGAAGCCGAAGATGGCCAGGATGATGACCACGGCCAGAATCCCCCAGAGCCAAGGGGAACGCCAGAATGAGCGGTTGCCCCCATTGGGGCCAGAACCGTTGTTGCCCAGGTTGAAGTTGAAGGGGTTGTTGCCCTTGTCTCCGTTGTCCTTGCCCCCATTGGGCGGACCCTGCTGCGGTCCCTGCGAGTAGCTCATGACTGCTCCCCCTGATCCTGATGATCCTGTTTCTGGGTCGGGTCCATATATTCCTCGGACCTGAGTACGGCTATCGAGTCGAGATTACGGTACTGCTCGTCGTAATCCAGCCCAAAGCCCACAACGAATTCGTCGGGTATGGCGAACCCTGGATATTTGACATCCACCTCCACCTCGTGCCGCGAGGTCTTGTCCAGCAGAGTGAAGATCTCCACCGATGCAGCCCCTCGCTCCTTGAGATGCTCGACCAACCAGTGCAAGGTGTAGCCGGAATCGATAATATCCTCAACGATCAGAATATGCCGACCGCGCACATCGCAGTCCAAATCCATCCTGATGTCCAGGTCTCCCTCAGAAACGCTGGTCTTGCCTGCCGGATAGCTGGAGATGCTCATGAACTCGATCTGAACCGGAATGGTGACGGCCTGCGAGAGGGCGGCAAGCGTGTTGAAAGCCCCCTTGAGCACGGCCAGCATGATCGGGTTCTTGCCCCGGTAATCCCGGCTGACCTGCTTGGCCGTCCGGTTGATCAGCTCTTCTATCCGTTCCTTGGACACCAGTTCATGGTCGATATGGGATTGAATATCAGCGATGCGCATGGTCTCCATCATTGCATATGAGAATGACTTGACCCTTACGGATTGCTGTATGGGAGCTGGGAAAACGAGGGCCCTGCTGGCCGTGCCACCGGCAGACCAAATTATCCAGAGCCTGGACCTGCACGGCCGTGAACCGTATGCCCAGTTTGGTCAGTACCTGGGCCAGCAAGCGGGTGCGCAGAGCCGGATGGCAGTCGGCCAATCCGTGGGCATCCAAGCAGGCCAGCACCCCCTTGGCTATCTGGTCCGAATCGGGGCGGGAGACCAGCCGCTGGAACAAGCCATCCACCTGGGTGTCCAAATAATCCTGATCCAGACGGGCCATATCCGCGCCAAGGGCCAGGCGGCGGGCCATGTCCCGCCCAGCGAAGCGATTCAAGGCTGGCAGCAGGTCGTGGCGGATCCGCGAGCGCAGCGGCAGGGTCTCGGGAAGCGTGGAATCAGCCGGTCGATCATCGCCGTTAGTAGGGTCATCCCACCAGTCGATCCCCTGCTGGCGGCAAATAGCCGTGGTATCCTTCCGGTCCAGGTCCAGAAAGGGACGCAGGTAACGCATTCCCCCACGCTCCACACGCCGAGCCATGCCGGTGATGGCCTCCAGCCCCTGTGAGCGAATCAGTCCGATCAGCACCGTCTCAGCCTGATCGTCACGAGTGTGCGCCAGAAGGACGGCCTTGGCCCCCAGCTCGAGGGCCTGTTCGGAGAGCGCCTGGTAGCGGGCTGCACGTGCATCGGCCTCAGGGCCGGCCGAGGTGACCGGTACATCCACTCTGGTGACGCGGACCGGATCCAATCCCAGCTTCCGGCAGGTTCCAGCCGCGCGCTCTGCGACCTGATCCGAATCAGGCATCAGACCATGATCGATCAGCAGGGCACCGCACCGCAGCCCGGTCATGTCGGCCACCAGGTGGGCCGCACAGGCCAGGGCCAGGGAATCCCGGCCTCCAGAGCAGGCCACCAGAATCAATGGGGCATCCGGATCGGGCCGATGCACCCCGTGATGGGCGAACCGCTGATCCTGCAGGCCCAAGCCCTCCCCGTCAAGGGTCGAACGCAGGAGCCCCACCGCCTTTTTCATTGCCGCTGAATAGACCATGGTCCAGGCTTCTTCCTGCTCAAATCCGATCCAAGGATCCGACCAAGGTGTCCACAGCCTGTCGGGCAGCAGCCGCGTCCTCGGAATCGTTGACGACCACAGCAAAGACCAAAACGCCGCCAGAGCGACGAATCACATTGCCCGTAAGCGAGGTCACCTGATCCAGAGTGCCGGTCTTGACCCGAATCAGTCCATCAGCCTGGTCATCCACCTTTCGGCTGGCCGCTGTGCCGGTCAGGCCCACTACAGACAGGCCCTTGACCAGGGGGGTCAAGCCCTTGTCAGCAAGAGCCAGTTGCTGGACGTCAGCCAAGGTGCCCACCCGCAGGACGGAGCCAGGAGTAAGCCCCGAGCAGTCGGCCATGTTGAGTCCCGCGGTGTCCACGCCCAGCTTGTTCAATGTGCTGATAACGGCTTTCACGGCACCAGCTGGGCTGTTGGGCATGTTCAGGGCCAAGGCGGTCAGACGGCCGAAAAGCTCGGCCAGGCTGTTGTCGGAGTT
Organism: Bifidobacterium sp. ESL0820; assembly: GCF_052606235.1. Classification (NCBI taxonomy): domain Bacteria; kingdom Bacillati; phylum Actinomycetota; class Actinomycetes; order Bifidobacteriales; family Bifidobacteriaceae; genus Bifidobacterium; species Bifidobacterium sp. ESL0820. Next base: position 21,260 of record NZ_CP199594.1, on the reverse strand, counting down.
GCGCAGCATCAGCGACATAACCTCACTGAGCCGCGCCGAGTGGATACGGGCCAGAACCCTGCCCTGGGCGTGGTCGGTCCGGTCGGGCCCCTGGGCATTGTCCACCTGGATCCCGGACTCCATCAGGCGGCTGGCGAAGGATACTGCAGCGGCCTGAGCCGGGTTTTCGACCCTGGGCAAGTAGACCCCTGCATCCGGGTAGACAACAGGCTCAGTCCGTCCCTGCCGGGCCTCATCCACAGCCATGGAGACCGGCACCTGGAAGTAGATTCCATCAGGATTATTTTCTGCAATTCCCTCCGGCTCCCGATCGTCGCCGAAAAGCGTGTCTTGGTAGGCCAGGGCCACTCGGTCGATCCCCTGCTGGCGCAGAGCCTGAGCCGTCTTCTCGGCCAGAGTCCCTAGTCCGGCCCGGCCATTGACATGCATGGGGTCGTCTTTGCCTACACCTAGGAGCATATCGCCGTGACCGCGCAGGGTCAGCGTTGCCTGCGAGGGAGCAGAGGAATCCAGAACCGCCTCAGTATCCAGCTGTGAGGACATGTCCAAAACAGAGGCGGCTGCGGCTGCGGTCAAGGTCTTCATGGTGGAGGCCGGTTGGCGCGCCTGGTCGGCGTTCCTCTGGGCCAGCACCCGTCCGTCAGCCTGTCGCACGACCAGCGAGTAGCCATTGCCCAGGCCCGGCGTATCAGCGAAAGCGTTGACCAGCTGCTGGACCTGGCCGGCATCCGCTGCGGACCCAGGCTTGTCGGCGGCAAGGGTCGGCGGCACGCCCATCATGACCGCAGGGGGGACCGAAGAATGACTGGTCTTGGCCAAGGTCAGCGGTCCAGGCACCAGGTCAGCCAGGTCCATGCATGCATAGCCGGCAACCAGTATGACAGCCACAAGCGTGGACAGGGCCACCCGCCAGCGTCGCTTGATCCGACGACGGCGTGTCATGCGCAGCTGATGTCTGTCACCCAATTGCTCACTCCCGGACTTGTGCTCGCCAACCGAGTTCGGATCGGTAGGCATCATCTAACTAGCCTAGTACTGGTCCTGTCACTGCATCAGGACTGCAGAGAGGCATAGCGATCCAGAGTCAGCAGAATGGCCGACTGTCGACGATCGAAGATCCGGGACCCTAAAGCTACACCTATGGCGAGGGTAATCAAACCGTTGGCCAGTGCTACCGGCATAGGCAGCCAGAGCGGAAGCATCCCGCCTTTGGTCATGGACAGCAGCGCCACTAATAAAGTGGGCAGCATGATCACCAGGCTAGCCAGCAACTGCAGCATTGGCAGGAAGCCTTGGGCAACAGCACGCCCCTGGGGCGAAGTGAAGGGCTGGTCCATAGAAGGGACCGGATAGATCAGCAGGGCCGAGAAAATCTGAGCAACTCCCAGACCAGACAGAAGCAATCCGACCGTCACAGCAAGCATATCCAAGGAGATGGCCAGGTCCCTTCCACCCTTCATTGCCCCGGAGAGGATCAAAGTCACCAGCCCAAGCAGGAGCATGCAGGGCATAGCCACGATCAGATGGCTGCGGACCCGGGACAGCCGGTCCTCACGACCCTTCACTCCCGCAGCTATCTCCATTCGCAGGGCGAGCCCATCGTAGGCCAAGGCGTTGCCCTCGGGAATCTCCAGTATCAGGGCGCCCAAAACCGGTCCCAGCCATATCAGCATGGGCATCTGACGGAAGAGTATTGCGTACAGAACCATCAGGACCAGCAAAAGCGGATAGATAGACAGCTTGCGGGAATCTTGACGCAGATAGATCAGGAGCCGTGCGATCATTGCATCCACAGTGTTCCGGGACCGGCCCAGCATCCCCAGTCCCTTGGAAGCTGTCGGCCGCTCAGCACTCGCCCCAGTATGCAAACGGTCATGACGCAGGCACACCATGCCGATCATGAAGCAGAGAGCCAGTGTGGCCAGCTCCATAAACAGACGTCCGGCCAGAGCCCACCATGATCCCAAAATAAGATCCTCAGGCAGACGGACAGCGGCACCCAGCGGCGTCCAAGCAAGCAAATCGGCCACGGATTTCATGGAGTCGGCGTCCACTGCCATACCGTTCATAACCCCACTGCTCAGCAAAGAGGGCAGCATGCACAAAACCATGATCACCATGGTGACCAGCAGATAGAGCCCGGACCGGGTGCGCCGAGAAACCATCAGTGTAACGACCAGGTCCAAAATTGCACGGGACAAGGCCAGCAACACCATGACAGCCAGCAGTGCCGCTACCAAAGCCACGATCGCAGCTCCGACACCCATGCGGGCATAGATGGCCGTCAGAGCCAGGAAGCAGACAAGACCGGTCAATCCCGCAGGCCCGGCCAGCCCGGCCAGGTAGAGCCCCAATTGCAACTGACCGTCAGGAATCCCGTAAAGGATGAATCGCGAAGGGCCCAGGATCGACCCCTGGCCCAGAAAGGTCAGTTGGATCAGAATCACTCCCAGGGTCAGCCCGACCAGGAACAGGACCAAGATGGTTCCCATACGCTGGCGGTCGCCCGGATCGGCCTTGGGCAGCCATCCCCCCAGTGCCAGCGCAGCCTGCCAGGAGGCCAGGCAGATGCCAATGACCATGAGCAGGCTGATGATGGCCCCGACCATCTGCCAGGAGGAGTGCTTGACCGTTCCCCAGGCAATGGACCAACGCATGGCGATGATGGTGGCTGCCGTTCTCATTCCGCCTCCTGGTCTTCCTCGGACCCGGAACCGTTCAGCCAAGCGATCCGGCGGGCCTGATGGCGGCCGCCGACGAGATCCAGGAAGCGATCCTCCAGATCCTCCCCTGCTGCGACCTGAGCCACCGTGCCATCAGCCCGAACCAGCCCATGATTGATGATGGCTACATGCGTGCACATCCGCTCCACCAGGGCCATGACATGCGAGGAAATGACTACTGTTCCTCCTGTATCGACATACTCGGCCAGGATGTCCTTGAGGTTGGCGCTGGAGACCGGGTCGACCGATTCGAAGGGCTCATCCAGCACCAGAAGCCGGGGGGAATGAATCATGGCAGTAGCCAGGCAAATCTTCTTGGTCATTCCGGATGAATAATCGCAGACGCGCTTTCCTCCGGCATCGGTCAGGTCAAAAGCCTCCAGCAGGTCCCTGGCCCTGCTCAGCGCCTCCTCGCGCGGCATCCGTCGAAGCATGCCCGAGTAGACCAGCAATTGCAGACCGGTCAGCCTGTCGAAGATCTGGTCGCCTTGGGGCATGACGCCTATGATCCGCTTGGCTGTATCCACGTCAGACCATACGTCTCTGCCCAGAATCATGACCTTTCCGGAGTCAGGCGCCAGGAGGCCGGTCACCATGTTCAGCGTGGTGGTCTTTCCCGCGCCGTTGGGGCCGACAATCCCATAGAAGGACCCTCTGGGAATATCCAGAGAGAGGGCATTGACAGCAGGCCGGCCCTGGTAGCACTTGACCAGGGCGCGAATAGAGACCGCTGCCTGTGGATCGGGCGGAGGAGCCACTGCCGTGTGGGCGGTCATGCTGGCTGATCGGGCTTCATCGGACATGGCCTTAAGTCTATCCCACCATTATCTCGCTCCTGGCCACCTCCATAATCTAGTTCGCATGTCGGCGGATGCCCGGTCTCAGTGTCCGGAGTGCTCGATGGGCTTCCATCCCGGATTGGCGAAGATGGCCTGGAAGGAGATGGGCAGGTAGCTCAGCATGAAGATGGGGAAACTCAGGCAGTAGGCGAAAAGCTCCTTGTTGGAAGCGCCGATCTTGTCCCGCTCGGCCAGGACCGTCAGTGCGGCCAGGCCCATCATGGCCAGGACACCCAGAACCCCGGCTGCGATGCCATTGATCAGTTCAGTCACCTGGCTGGTCCAGGTCACGAAGCCCAGAGCCGGGAAGAGCAGACCGAAGAAGCAGCGGACCAGAGCCAGGACGGTCAGCGGGCAGATGAGAATGGTCAGGTCCACGGCCGAGAAGTCGCGTTCACGGAAGGCTCTGGAGATCAGGGCGGGCCCGTAGTAGCGGAAGACCTGAAGGAAGCCCTTGCTCCAGCGCAGCCGCTGCCGCCAGCTCTGCTTGAAGGTGACCGGCTGCTCGTCATAGAGGATGGCGGTGCCGCAATAACCGATGCGCTCGCCGTGCAGAACCGAGTCCATGGTGAACTCCAGGTCCTCGGTCAGCAGGTGGAACTTCCAGCCGTTGTTGCGCTCCATAACCTCCCTGGAAAACATGAACCCGGTGCCGCCCACATGGCAGCTGGAGCCGATGACCATCCTTGAGGTGTTGAGGAACCGGGATTCACGGATGAACCATAGGGCTGAGCCGGAGGAGACCCAGTTGTCCGAAAAGTTGACCGAGTTGCGGTAGCTGGTCAGTATGCGGAAGCCGGACTGGAAGGCCTTGTTCATCTCTTCGATGTAATGGCGGTCCAGGAGGTTGTCCGCATCGAAGACGAAGTAGGCATCGTAGCGGGAGGCAAGGCCCCGCTCAAGTATCTGGTCCAGCAGAAAGGTCAGAGCGTAGCCCTTACCCACCTGGTTCGGATCCTGCCGCTCCACCACATGACAGCCCAGGGACCTGGCCAGTCCGGCGGTGTCGTCAGTGCAGTTATCGGCCACCAGCCATATGTCGATCATGGAGGATGGATAGGTCTGTTCCTTGATGGAATTGATCAGATGACCGACCACCTGCTCCTCGTTGCGGGCCGAAATAAGGACGGCGAACCGCTTGTCGAAAGGGGCCTCGGGAAAAACCGTGGGCTTGGAGACAAAGGAGATGACGATGCAGATGGCCTGGTAGACGATGCCCACCCCGCCCAACAGCATCATCAGAACGTCCAGCACTTTGAGCAGAGCCATCAGCGCCACTCCTTGCGAGGGTTATCCTCTTCCTCGGAGGCCTCGTTGGTGGTCTCGGTGCCTTTGAGCGGCCTGTGCCTTACCGGAGCCGAGGCGGACTTGGGTATGGGAACCGTGGCTGACTCATCCAGATCCTTGGCCGTCGGGGAAGAGATCGGGTAGAGCTCGCGGGCAATGGTCATGACCGGATCGTCCACTCTGACCCTGGCGCTGGTCCCCTTGGCCGACCGGCTGCCCACATGGCTGGCCACCGGCTGAACCACGTGCTCGTTGAAGGCCTCGACACCCTCGACCACCTTGGACTTGCCGACCGGCTTGGGATCCTGCATGAGCGGGGAGTCGATCAGCTCGTAGTGCTTGACCGAAGCCGAGAATATGGCCTGGAAGCTGGCCGCCAGAGGCAGGGCCAGGAAGGCGCCCAGAGCGCCGAAGACCGCACCCAGGGCCAGTACGGAGAGGAAGGCGATGGCTGGGTTGAGGTCCATGGTCCGCTGGGAGATCTTGGGAGCCAGGATCATGTTTTCGATCTGCTGGTAAATGATGATGTAGACCAGCACGATCACGGCCACCAGCAGTCCGCGGCTTCCCCAGGCCACCACTACGGGAATAGCTCCGCCTATGTAGGTGCCGATGGTTGGCACGAACTGGGAAACCAGCCCGCAGAAGAGGGCCAGCGGCAGCCAGTAGGGCACCTTCAGAATGACCAGAAAGACCGACATGCAGGCCGCAGAGATGAGCGCCAGAATGGTTCTGCTGAACAAAAAGCTGGAGATCTGGTCCTGGGCGATGGTCCAGACAAAAAGGAAACGGCGCTGGCTCCTGGGGGCCAGCCACTGGCAGAGGCTGCGGCGCAGTTTGGGGCCTGCGGCGGAGATGTAGTAGATGACCAGCAGGACGGTCATGATATTAATGAAGGACCCGACCAGGCCCACGGTGGTGTTCAGGGCCTGTCCTGCGAAGTCCGTCACCCAGGAGGTCTGGATGTTCTTGACGATCTCACCGCCAAGATCCTGCATGGCCGGCAGGTGCCAGGGTGTGCGGCTGGCGATGAATTCCGCAACCTGCTCATAGAGTGCCGGCGCCCCGTTGGCCATGCCGATGACCTGCTGAACCAGCAAATTGCCGAACATGCCCATAAGGACGATCACAATGATGATCAGACCTATCAACGTAACCGCAGAGGCTGCTCCCCGCCGCCAGCCATGCCTGACCAGTCTGAGCACCAGAGGCTCCATGGCAAGGGAGACAAAGATGGCGATCACCACATCCAGCACCAGGAATTCGATCTTCCACCAGGATGCGTAGGCGAACCAGGCCAAAAAGACAGCTATCACTACATAGAGGAGGGCACGGCCGAACCATTCCGGAGGTCGGCGCGGATCCCCCTTGGGCGGGAAGACCGTCGCGAAATCGAAGCGCTGCTTTTGCTCGTTGGCCATATGTTCCATTATCCCAAGATGGCTGACATGACGGGCTATAGGGCACAGGTTGAGCCGACGGTGTATCCGGGCACACGTATCCTGAGGGGTATGTTGACCGTTTCCATAGTCATACCCGCCTGGAATGAGGAAGAACGCATTGAGGACTGCCTCCTGAACGCCACCAGGCAGAGCCAGGCACCCAAGGAGGTGCTGGTAGTCGACAACCACTCCACAGACGCAACGGCCTCCATCGTCCAGCACTTCATCGATCAGCACCCTGACCAGCATGTCAAGCTTCTCCATCAGGACAGTGAACAGGGGCTGATCCCCACCCGCAATTACGGACTTGACCGGGCAACCGGCGATGTGCTGGGCCGGATTGACGCCGACTGCATGCTCCGTCCCAATTGGGTGGAGGTGGTCTCCGGCATCTTCACCCGGGACCCCAAGGCCATGGGCGCCACTGGACCGGTGGCCTACTATGACATGCCAGGCAAGCGGATCGGGCTCAAGGGCGACAACACCATCCGCAAGGCCATCTACCGGGCCGACGACGGGCAATACCTGCTCTACGGTTCCAACATGGCCCTGCGCGCCACGGCCTGGCGGGCCATACGCAGCCACGTCTGCAGGGACAAAGAGGACATCATGCACGAGGATGTCGATATCTCCCTGCACCTGATTGATCAGGGGTTCAAGACGGTCTACTGCAAGGACATGAACGTGGGCATCAGCGCCCGCCGGATGGACACCTCCTTCACATCCTTCCGCCACTACATGCAGCGCTTCAAGAACACCTTCGATGCCCACCCGCAACACACCAGGGAGCAGAAGCCCGAGCACACCCTCTACGCCATCTACCCCATCCTCAGGGCCTTCTACCCCGTCTACCAGAAGTACCTGGAATCCGCCGATATCAACCCTGCGGAACGTGTCTGGATCCGCGAACAGATGGAGCTCTTCCATCGCCGCGACCAGGAACTGGACCAGGAGGATCACTGACCGACGGACGGCACACCAGGCTTGCCTGGTCCATAGGTGACGGGTATCATGGCCACGTTCGCCCCCGTCGTCTAACGGTTAGGACACCAGACTTTCAATCTGACAGCGAGAGTTCGACTCTCTCCGGGGGTACAAGGCAAAGGGTTGGAAAACGGCGGTATTCCGCCGTTCAATAAATTCGCAAAAAATCAGCATAGAATCCGAATCAGGCTGTTTCGGTCTATCTTGAGCCAAGATAGTGCACACAACAGTACACACTTATAGATCACCGCCGACGAGAATCCACCAGCATGGTGAAGACACACCTATTCAAATTTCTACGGCTTTGCGTGGCGCAGTCTACGAGCATAGGAAAGCAGTCAGAATTGTTGCCACAATTAGGCCAGCCTGGATCATCCTCGCCGGCCATGAGGAACGACTGCATCCGATGGGCATTTACCGAAGCGAATCCAAAGCTGGATATAGACGCCGGAACCGGCTGTAACCGGCATCGTACACTTGACGGTTCGCACCGTCGGGAGAATAGACGCCTCCTGCAAGGTTCGCCTCCACCAACTCCTCCAAGGCTTGCAAATCAGGCTGTGAAGAAGAGCTGGTCTGCTTGCCAACAGAGACCAGTTGGGCCAGGGCCACGGCAGGCATGAGATGTGCATCATCAAGCACCTGAACGGGCGCGTCAAGGATATCCGCCAACATCTGGCACCATTGGGGTTCGCGGGTGCCGCCACCAATCAGGGTGACGCGTTCGATAGGCGTGCCCAGCAGGTCAAGCCCCTGACGAATCGAATAAGACACGCCTTCCAGCGCGGCTCTGGCAAGGTCGCAGGCCTCGGTCTCGGAAGAAATGCCGACATAGGCTCCGCGAATCGAGGGGTTCATCATAGGGAAGCGCTCCCCCACCAGATAGGGCATGCAAATCACGCCGCGTGCCCCTGCAGGGCTGGATTCCAACAAATACCCCATGCGCTGATAGAGGTCGCTGTCGCCCTTGGTCGGACTGCCCCCCGCAAAGACTCCTGTGGCCCAAGCATGCACGTTGCCGGCATTCAAGAAAGGCACTGTATTGACAATGCTGTCAGTGCCCAGATAGGCCAGATTGACCATTCCAGGGCGATCAGTCACAGCCCGGTCTGTCACCGTAGCGATCCACCCGGATGTGCCCAAGTTGATATTGAACTGGCCGGGATGGAATACCCCGCCGCCCAAGGTAGATGCGCCAGCATCCCCCATTCCCGCATAGACCGTGGTTCCCGGAGCAAATCCCGTGGCAGCGGATGCACCCGGCGTGCTGATGCCGACGCTTTCCCATGGCCAATAGAGTTCCGGGAAGATTGCGGCATCCACGCCTGCTGCCTCCAGGATGTCCCTTCTCCACTTCTGCGAGTGCAGATCCATGGCGCCTGCCGTCGAGCAGGCCGTCATATCGCCGCAGTAGACACCGGTCAGCCACCAAATCAGATAATCCTTGGCATCGATGAGCACATGGCGAACCTGCGCATACCGGTCGGGCTGATGCCTGGACATCCACATCAGTTTGGCCACCGGCAGGGACCCGTCGCACGGGTTCCCCACTACGGCGCAGAAGGACTCAGCCCCATAGGTTTCAGTCAGCTCAGCAGACTCTTCTCCGGCCCTGCCGTCCGCGTACAGAATCGCCGGCCCGACGGGCTGCCCCTGTACATCCAAGACAATCAGATCCTGCATCTGCCCGCTCATGATGATGCCGGTGACCTGGTCGCTCTTGAAGTGCTCGATGCTCCGCCCGGCTCTGGACAAAAGGTCACGGGACACCTCGATGAAGGCCTGCAACCAATCCTCGGGATTCTGCTCGATACGCCCATCACCTGTGTCAATCGGCAGAAAGCCACTGGACGCGCAGACCCTGGCGGAACCCTGGTCATCCACAAGAACGGCCTTGACCTGCGTGGTCCCCACGTCGAATGCGGCTGTATAGGTCATACCGGTCATCCTAGGACTTCCCAACCGCCCGGATGCCGACATGATTCCGTATGTGGACCGACGCAGTCACCCCTGGGCCCCTGACCAGTCCACCACTGCTTCGACATTGTTCCCGTCCGGATCCAAGACGAAAGCCGAATAGTACTTGGGATGATAATCTCGCAGCCCTGGAGCACCATTGTCACGGCCACCGGCAGCGAGCGCCTTTCTGTAGAAGGCATCCACCGTTGCAGCATCGGCGGCCCTGAAGGCTATGTGGGTCACCGGCGAACCGGTCCCGTCCCCGCTAGGCGTCAGATAAAAGTCCGAATGGGACCCATCATCCCCTGCACCGAACCCGATGGTGGGCTCATGGTGGGCCTTGGCCACGTACCCCAATGGCTCCAGGGCTTTGCTATAGAAATCGATGGAAGCCTGAATATCCCGAACCTTCAGCGTCAGATGATCAATCATGTCCGTAATTCTAGGTGACTCATCAACCAACAATGGCAGACCGCCCAGAATGATCTTTTCCGCATGCCGCTCAGTGCTGGGGATAACCAAGCTCAATCCTCAAGGCTGTGCTTCAGATGTATTGGCCGCCGGGCAGGTGCATGAAGTCCTCCACCTTGTTCCATTTGACCGGGTATCCTGCCCCGTGGGCGCAGAAGACCGAATCAGGGGTGTTCTCCAGGTCGGACTCGGGGTCATAACCGATGGAATCCACAAGAGCATCCTGGTCCTGGCAGGGACGATACCCGTTGAAGAAACAGGTCAGATGTCCGCGGCCGTGGGTGTAGGTGCTGACCTCGATGGCATAATCACGCATCTGTGATACCGGCGCATCCCCTTCCAGTTCAACCGTGTCCCCGTCTGCCTGCGGCTCCGCAAAGTTGCCCTTCATCCGGTAGATGTCCGACATGGCCCTGCCCAGATTCTCCTGCGGAAGGGCGAGCCTGAAGTGGTACCAGGGCTCCAGCAGAATACTGCTTGCCTTCATCAGCCCCTGCCGGACGGCCCGGTAGGTGGCCTGGCGGAAGTCTCCTCCCTCGGTGTGCTTGATATGCCCGCGGCCGTCCAGCAAGGTGATGCGCATGTCTGTGATGGGCGAACCTGTCAGGACACCCAGATGCTCCTTCTCGGCCAGATGGGTCATGATGAGCCGCTGCCAATTGCCGTCCAAGCGGTCCAGGCTGCAGGTCGACGCGAAGCTGAGACCGCTGCCCGGCCCCGTAGGTTCCAGGAGCAGATGGACTTCGGCATAATGCCGGAGGGGCTCGAAATGTCCAATCCCTTCGATGGGGGCCGCGATGGTCTCCCTATAGAGGATTCCGCCCTGACTGAAGGAGACCTGCATGCCGAACCGCCGCTCCAACTCCTCCTGGATCACCTCCAACTGGACCTGGCCCATCAGTCGTAAGTGAATCTCTTGAAGCTGCTCCTGCCAGACCACATGCAGCAGAGGATCCTCATCCTCAAGGATGCGCAAGGCCTTCAACACCTGATGCGGATCCAGCCCCTCAGCCGTCACTGCGTAGGTCAGCACCGGCTCCAGCACAGGCTCCAGATCCTTCCGCTCGCAGCCAAGCCCCTGTCCTGGATGTGTCAGATCAAGCCCGGTTGCAGCCACGACGCTCCCGGCCTGAGCGCAATCCGTCAGCCTATAAGCCGCTCCCGAATAGAGCCGAAGCTGGTCAATCGTCTCGCTGATCTGTCTGTATCCTGTCTTCCCGGAACCTGATTGGCCTTCGGATCCATTGCACAAATCGGTAATCACGGACGACTTGACCGGCAGGTCGCCACCAGTCACCTTGAGCCAGGTCAGCCTGGCGCCTTTGTCATCATGCGATACCTTGAACACCCTTGCGCCGAACTCTCTGCCGTACCCAGGCGAAAAGGTGTACCGCTCCAGCCCTTCCATGAGGGCGTCGACCCCGTCCAGACGCAGGGCAGACCCAAGGAAACAGGGAAAGAGACGACGCTCGGCAACCAGCCGTGCCAGGCTCTCATCAGATATGCCCTCGGTCTTGAGGTACTCATCCATGACATCCTCATCGAACAAGGCCACATCCTCCATATCGCCATGCTCAAGTCCACGGCTCAGATCGAAGCAGCCCGGAGACCAGCGCTGCTTGCAGCTTTGAAGAATGCGGGCAGCATCAGCTCCAGGGGCATCCAACTTGTTGACGAAAATGAAGGTGGGCACCTCGTAGCCTGCCAGAAGCTGCCAGAGCGTATCGACATACCCCTCTAATCCAGCGGTTGCATCGACGACCAGGAGGGCATAATCCAAGACTGACAGGACCCGCTCCATCTCGGCCGAAAAATCGACATGGCCGGGTGTATCGATAAGGGTCAGCTCGACATCACGATAGGCCAGCCGGGCTGGTTTGGAGAAGATGGTAATACCACGTTGACGCTCCAGATCGTTGGTGTCCAGATAGGCGTCGCCATGATCCACCCTGCCCGGACGGCGAATTTCCCCGCCCCGGTAGAGCATGGCTTCCGAGAGCGTGGTCTTGCCGGCATCCACATGGGCCAGCATTCCCGCCACTATCCTCTTGACCACCGGGGGCCTCCCTCACTCTTCGCATCTACAAGGTTCACATCTACAAGAACCAGACGCATATCCTATCTATGCACACTCCATGGCCTGTCTGCCGAAACCTGATAAGTCAAGTCGTGGATGACCCGGCCGGCCTCAATCCCCTTACGCTCGAAATTGGTGACGATTCTGCCATCGAACCGCTCCGACTCCATGAACATGGCATGAGGCAGGGATTTGGCCTGATCAGCCGTCCCCTTGCCGACATGTTGGGTGGGCAGACTGACTGGCAGAGTGCCCAGGTTTCTGAACCTCGGATTCCCATCCATCACCTCATGCACATGCAGGGCGTAATCCTCGATGTCAGTTGCAATTCGCCAAAGACCGCCCGGCTCCAGACAATCCGCCAAGTCAGCAGCCAGAGCCGGTTGGACCAGACGACGCTTGTGGTGCTTCATCTTGGGCCAGGGGTCGGGGAAGAAGGTCCATACTTCCTTGATCAGTCCGGGATCCATTCGGGCCAGGAGGTCCGGGGCATTGACCTGGGCAAGCCGCAGATTATCCAAGTCCGATTTACCGGCCATCAGCATGGTATGGGCCAACCCCGGCTGATAGACCTCCAGGGCCAGGTAGTTCCGATCAGGGTGTTCCCGGGCCGAGGCCACTACATTCTCTCCCTGGCCGGATCCGATCTCGACGATCAGCGGGGCCTGTCGCCCCCAGGCCGACCTGACCATTGCTGCATCACAACGCAGATCCTCGGCAACTGTCAACGAACCCTCAGCCTGGCCCAAATCGAGAAGGTATCTGGAGGAATACCGGGCCCAAGCCTTCGCCAGCCGTTCGCTGAGCTTCTCGGAGCGCCTCACATAGGAGACGATGGACCGCCTAGGGGCCTTGCTCTGTCTTTCTTCACTCATCACAGCTCATATATATCCTAGAAAATACAAACAAGCGGACATAGCGGGCACATGTGCCCGTGATATACTCAATCTAGAACAAAACAAAACAAAATGTTGCAAAACCGAACAGTCTCTTACGTCCGATTTTCGACAGGAAAGGCATGCGGATGTCAGTTTTAGTTACAGGCGGCTGCGGGTATATCGGCGCCCATGTGGTCCACGCCCTGCATGAGGCCGGCAAGGAGGTCGTCGTGGTCGATGACCTCAGCTACGGAAAGCCCGACCGGATCGGCAATGCGAGGCTTTATGGCGCCGACGTGGCTGCACCTGGCGCCGATCAGCGCCTGGCTGAGATCATTGAGGAGAACAAGGTCGACTCGGTCATCCACTTCGCCGCCCGCAAGCAGGTGGGCGAGTCGGTGGAGAAGCCCATCTGGTACTACCGGCAGAACCTGAACGGCATGATCAACGTCCTGTCCGCCATGGCAAAGACCAACGCCAAGAAGCTGGTCTTCTCCAGCTCGGCCGCAACATACGGCGAGCCTCCGGTCGACGTGGTCCCTGAGGACGTGCAGCCCATGGTCCCCATCAACCCCTATGGCCAGACCAAGCTGGTCGGCGAGTGGATGGCCCGGGCCTGCGAGCAGCCTTACGGCATCCGCTTCTGCGCCCTGCGCTACTTCAACGTAGCCGGCTGCGGACCGGTCAGCCTGGAGGATCCGGCGGTTCTCAACCTGATCCCCATGCTCTTCGACAGGCTGCGTCAGGGCAAGGCACCCGCCATCTTCGGCGATGACTACCCCACCCCCGACGGCACCTGCGTGCGCGACTACATCCACGTCTCCGACCTGGCTGACGCCCACATCGCCGCCCTGGACTACCTGGATCGCGATCAGCGTCGCTATGATGCCTTCAATGTGGGCACCGGCCAGGGCACATCCGTCCGCCAGATCGTGGATGAGGTCAAGAAGGTGACGGGCCTGCCCTTCACCGAGGCCATCAAGCCCCGCCGCGCTGGCGATCCGCCGCACCTGATCGGCGACCCCACCCGAATCAACACCGAGATGGGCTGGCATGCCAAGTATGGTGTTGAGGAGATCGTCGAATCTGCATGGAGGGCCTGGCAGGCCAACCCTGCCCACCACATCGACACCGAAGGCTGGCAGCAGCAAGACTAGGCAGCGACGCGCCGGGGCTTGCATTCCCCCGGCGCTCATGTAAACTTTCCTCTTGGCTGTTCAAGCAGCCTCGGCTCCGTAGCTCAGTTGGTTAGAGCGCCGCCCTGTCACGGCGGAGGTCACCGGTTCAAGTCCGGCCGGAGTCGCTGGGAATGGTCTGACCCGGTTTTTCCGGGTCTTTTCGACTGTTCATGGCTCTGTAGCTCAGTTGGTAGAGCGAGCGACTGAAAATCGCTAGGTCAACGGTTCGATCCCGCTCGGAGCCACCCGCCATTAAGCCCCTGAGATTCATAAGGAATCCAGGGGCTTAATTGATATTTCATGCATCTATCGTTCAGGACAGCTGTCTGGCCACCCAGTCGACGATGTAGGGCGCAGTGTGCTCGATCTGATCGATGGCCACCTCGAACTCATGGGGGCCGCCATACCAAGGGTCAACCAGGTCGATTTGGCTCTCCCGTCCCGGTGCCGGCTTGGGCAGGTCCGGGTCGAAGCTTCGGTACAGGTGAACAGCGGATCGCTTGCCGGAGGGCAGCAGACGGAGAAGGGCTCGCATATGGTCGGCCGTCATGGGCAGCAGCAGGTCGGCGTCTTCGGCCTCCTCCCGGGTGATCCGGTGGGCGAAGTGGTCAGCCGGCACCTCATAGCCCCGCTCGCGCAGAACTTTCTGAGCACGTCGATCTATGGGGTTGCCGAACTCCTCGTCACTGACTCCGCTGGATTCCACCCTGACCTGATCCTCATCCAGTCCGCGATCTTGGAAGAACTTGCGCAGGATGACCTCAGCCATGGGCGACCGGCAGATGTTGCCGGTGCAGACGGTCATGACGTTGTAGGGACCCCGTGAGGCCTTTCCTTCAGAATCCTGGCCCATCAACGCACCTTCCCATAGGTGATGTACCGGAACCGCGGGATGGCAGCCGCCTGGTCTGGTTTGGCAGGGTTCATCCATTGGCTCTCGTCGCGCACCTGCCAGAACCGCTTGCTGACCAGCTCCTCCATATCGGGCACAAAGACATCAGCTGGAGTCTGCAGATCCAGATCCGTCACGTAGGCGGCATCAGCCAGCGGGAAGAAGGTGCTGAAGACCCCTGCGCCGCCGATGACCCAGATTTCACTGCGATCCATCCCATCGTCGGGAATGGCTTCCTGCCTGGCCAGCTCAAGAGCATCGTCAGCCGCAGATACCACCGTGGCGCCTGGTGCCCGAAACCCTGGATCACTGGACAGAACGATGTTGTCCCTCTTGGGCAGGGGCCTCTCCCCTATGGAGACCCAGGTCCGCCTCCCCATGATGACAGGATGGGAGACGGTCAGCTCCTTGAAGTGCCGCATGTCCTCGCTCAGATGCCAGGGCAGTGCATTGTGGTAACCAATGGCGCCGCGCCTACCGTCAGTGGCCTGCGCCTGCGCCCAGATCATATTGACCGATGAGCGGCGACCTATCTCTTCTTCCTGATGCCGCCATTCCTCATCACCTAGAAGCCCGGCCTGACCGGGCTCGGGTTCGTGATAGCCGCTTCGACTATTGTCATGCTCCATCTGTTGCGTTCACTCCTCATAGTGAGTAGATATACGAGTACATTCTAATCTGCGGATCCGACGGTGCCCGTATTCCGCTCACCGCACCATCAGACTGCCACAGGGGCCTTGATGGCGGGGTGGCAGTGATAGTCCACCACCTCGAAGTCTTCGTACTGATAGGAGAAGATGGAGTCAGCCTTGCGAATGCGCATGGTCGGGTAAGGATAGGGCTTGCGCGACAACTGCTCCAGAACCTGCTCCACATGGTTGTCGTAGACGTGGCAGTCGCCGCCGGTCCAGACGAACTCCCCAGGCTCAAGATCGGCCTGCTGAGCCATCATCAAGGTCAGCAGGGCGTAGGAGGCGATGTTAAAAGGCACCCCCAGGAACATGTCGCAGGAACGCTGATAGAGCTGGCAGCTCAGCCTGCCGTCGGCCACATAGAACTGGAAGAGCGCATGGCAGGGAGGCAGGGCCATGCTGTCAACCTGGGCCGGATTCCAAGCTGTGACGATCATTCGGCGGGAGTCGGGTTGGGTGCGAATCAGATCCAGCACCTTGGCGATCTGGTCGATGGTGTGATGAGGGTCCTCCGGCGTCGGAGCGGGCCAGCTGCGCCACTGGACCCCATAGACCGGGCCCAGATCCCCGGTCTCCGGGTCGGCCCACTCGTCCCAGATATGCACGCGGTTCTCCTGCAGCCAGCGCACGTTTTGCGAGCCCTTCAGGAACCAAAGCAGCTCGTAGGCAATGCCACGGAAGTAGACCTTCTTAGTGGTGATCAGCGGAAAGGAATGCGACAGATCGAAGCGCATCTGCTTCCCGAACAGAGAGATGGTCCCGGTGCCCGTCCTGTCGGACTTCAGGGTGCCCTCGCGCAGAATGGTGCGCACCAAGTCCTCATAGGGGGTGGGAACGTCCGAGTCGGGACGCTCAGGGATACGTGTGCGAATGCGCTGCAGTTCTTCAGGAGTCAAGGCCATGCGGCCATACTATCAAGTCCTCGGTTAGCTGAGCGTGCCCCGGTGACGAATTGCACAGTCCGGGTTAGATTGGAGGAGCAGGTCCGGCCACAGGGTCGGATCCGGATGGCGCACCCGCCGGGTGCCAAACAAGGAGGAACAGATGGGCAAGAGACTTTGGGTCGAACGCGACAAGGACGGTACCTGGAACGCCTATGGCGACAATGGGGCCCATATCACTTTCGGCAAGGGCGAGGATCAGTTCAACCCCGGTGACCTGATGAAGATCGCTCTGGCCGCCTGCGGGGCCCTCTCCAGCCAGTTCGCCGTGGAGAGCGCCCTAGGCAAGGGCAAGGGGGCGAAAATCGTGGTGGACGGCACCTATGACGCCGACGAGGACGCCTACCTGAGCTTCGACGAGCAGGTGGACGTCGATGCCACTTCAGCCAGGCTGGCCCAGGATGATGCAGACAAGCTGGAGGAGCGGGTCCGCCGCCATATAGCCAAGTCCTGCACCGTAGCCCACACCTACCAGAGGGAGACACCGGTCAGGATCTCCGTCAAGGTTCGCCACTGATCTGGCGACAATAAAGAAGCGGGAACCTCCAGGTTCTTTGAACTCGGGGGTTCCCGCTCTTCGTCGGGGCAGCCGCTGAATCGACTGCCTACTCCTTATGCTCGGGATCGATGGTCGACTCCAGGTCAGCCAACTGCTCGGGCTTGGCCGAATCCACGGAGATACGCTCCACGCCGGTAATCTCAGCCACATCTGTGCTTTCAGCCGCCTCTGCTGCGGCCTTGAGCCCGGACTCCTCAGCCTCCACGTACTTGCGCGGCACCACGTAGACCGGGCTGACTGCATGCTGCAGTAGCCCCTGGCTGGTCGACCCCAGCAGAAGCCCTGTGAAGCCGCCGCGACCACGCGAGCCGACCACAACCACATCATGGGTCTTGCTGGCCTGGGTCAGAGCCTCCACAGCCGATCCCGGCACCACGGTCTTGTTGATGCGCAGATTCGGGTAAGTCTTCATAAGCGGTGCAATTCGGGTATTGAGGTCATCCAGGTAGGAATCCATGACGCTGCGCTCCTCGGCCGAACCTGTACCGGTCAGTCCGGAAATATTGGGCACTGCAGACATGACGTCCAGCTCGGCATCCCAGCTGTCGGCGAAGGAGGCGGCTATCTGAAGGGCCTTGAGGCCCCACTTGGACTCGTCGGAGCCCACGGCGACCCGCTTGATGTCATTGCTCAGATGCATCAGATTGCCGTCGTCGTCGGTGTAGGGAACGACCACGATAGGGCAGTAAGCATAAGCGGGCAGGCTGGAGCTGGTAGTTCCCAGCAGTCGCTCGGCCAAGCCGCCCTTGCCCCGGTTGCCTATGACAATCAGCCGGTAATTACGGCTCAGCTCCACGAAGACCGATGAAGGATCCCCCGTCACGATCAGCGTAGCCGCACTGACGCCTTGCTCATCGGCGATGGCCTTGGCTTTGGAGAGGATCTCCTGGGCGTCGTTGTGAGCGGCCACGTCGTCACCCATGGTGGTATACGTCGCATCGAAGGAGACTGCGGCATACGAGGGAAGGGAATAGGCGCAGACGATTTGCAGGGTCAACCCTGCATGCTTAGCGTAGTTGGCGGCCCACCACGCCGCCTTGTAGCTGGCGTCCGAGCCATCGACGCCTACCAGAACAGCCTTGTCGTTGCTCATCCGACGACCTCCTTTAAACTTGGCGATGACAAACCGACATCGCTCCTTCTGTCAGAATATCGCATGCGGGTCTGATCAATAAGTTTGCAGGGACCAACACGCGAGGAACCTCGACTCCGAATATGCAAAACGCCCCCATAGGGGGCGTTAACACTGCATAAAACCTATGCCTCAGACCAGACGACGGTAGTTGAAAGTCTGATAGACCGCCTGAACCTTGACGCTCTGGCCAGGAGCCGGGGCGTGGATCATGCGTCCACCCCCGACATAGATGCCGACATGGCTGCCATCGGGAGCTACCATCAGGTCGCCAGGAGCAGGATCCGTAACCGGCACGCCCATGGAACCCTGAGCATCGGCTGTGCGGGGCAGGCCAATGCCGAAGTGCGCAAACACGTACTGGGTAAATCCAGAGCAATCAAAGCCCGTGGCAGGATCTGTTCCTCCCCATACATAGGGAATCCCCTGGAACTGAAGGGCATAGTTGACCACATCTGCACCCGTACCGGTGGCCGGCACGTCAGCGACTCTACTAGAGGCACCGCCACGAGCAGCCGAACGACTGACCTGCGCGGCCTGGCGCTGGCTGGCTGCCGCCTGGGCCTGCTGAGCTCTGGCCTCGGCATCCTTCTCGGCCTGGGACTTGGTGGCAGGGACGTTCAATGACTCGATGCCACCCCAGCGGCTGTCCTTTTCGACGGTGGTCGCCGTCGATTCGGTCAGCAGGTCGGCACGCACCTTGCTGCCTGGGGTGAATGAACGCGACGAAGTGGCTACGGCCTCACTACCATCGCTGGCCTGGGCCACGGCGGGTATACCGATGAAAAGCGTGCCACAGATTGTGGCCGCTGCCATCATGCTCACATACTTGCGTGTTTTTTTCATCGTGCACAATTCTATCACGTGTAGGGAACAGAAACTAACTTTGGGGAACACGATCCGCGCAACCAAAGATCAGTAATGGATATAGCGCAGAGCGTGCACATTCGTCAGAGTGCGGGAGTAGGTCTTCCCGTTCATCACGGCGCCGCACTCGGAGGTGACGATAGAGCCATCAGGATTGATCTTCTCCACAATGGCCACATGGCCATAAGCGGAATCCGAACCCTCCTGGCCGGCCTGGAATACCACGATGTCGCCGACGTTGCGCGGCGTGTCATCCACCCAGTAGCCTAAAGTGCGGGCCGAGCCTGACCAGTCCTTGGCATTGCCCATATGGGAGCCCACCGGCAGACCCAGCTGGTGACGACGGACATAGGCCCACCAGGTGCACTGGCTGAATTCATAGGCGTTGCCCACATCTCCCGTGGCATGGTTGGGATTGAACCCTGCCGGCAGAACCGATCGGTTGGCATCCATCAGCGCCGCCACGGCCGGATTGTTTGCCGAGGATTTGGACATCTGCCCGGCATCGAGCTCAGACTCGCCCAGGTCCCAACTGCCCTCGTTGCGCTGTGAAGCCGTCGGCAAAGGCTGACGGTAGTCGGAGCGGGAGACCCTTGAACTGCCACTAGCGCCAGAGTAGCCGGTGGAGGATGAGGGGGTGACAAGGTTGATCGCGACGCTGCCGGCCATAGGCAGGGACCAGTCGCCCCGAGCCTGGTTAACAGCCATCGAGGAAGCTGCCGCACCGACAAGGACAGTCAGGGCCGAACCAGTCATGATATGGGAACGACGGGCTGAGGCCTTGGCCGCCAAACGAATAGAACGTCGGGTTCGAGGGGCTACTTCGTTGAGCTTGGCCGCCAAGGCATCATCGGCGCCTTGAATGCCGACCTCCCGGGTTGCATCCGTCGATCGGCTGGTCGGCGAACTGCCGACACCTGCGCCCCGCGTGGCCGAAGCCCTGTGCGCAGCATGCTTCATGTAGAATCACTCCCGTTTATGTTCCGACGCGACTTTCGTGCCGTATCACGAACCATCACAAGGGAACACCATAACGCAAGCGAGAACCCAGGCCAAATGACCTGAATTGTCCATACTGGTGTACTCAAGCATGGCTTCGGTGGTCGCTCATCTTCGACAACCACGGAATACGCTAGGATTATACGGACATAAGGCGGACATGGGCAAACCCGCATGCGTGCCGCCTGCCACGGCGTGTCTCTCCGTTTTGAGCCCTGTGTGGTCCACCCTGAGCGAACCCTGATCAAACCGGGGTCGAAGCCAGGAGGAAGGATCCGCCGGCATTCTCGGAATCCTGAGGCATGGTGATGTCGACACGGCCGTCCTGGGAGGGAATGAAAAGGGCCCGGCCCTGGTCCAGCACACAGGACTGGTCAGCGGTTGCACAACGGATCCAACCATCAGTACAGACGATGATGCGCGGCCCGCGGCGCGGAATCATCAGGTGACGAGGTCCTAGGCGCTCTATCAGATCCCCGTAACGCTGCTGAAGTCTGTTGAGCAGGGGCCACGTGGCTCCGCCCTCCTCCACATGCCCGTAGACCAGCATGTATTCGTTGATCTTGGGCCGGTAGGTCACCATATTGTGCATGATCAGGGTGGCGATCATGGAGCTGGATGGGTCAATAGGGGCCGAAGGCTGGCAGTCCAAGCTATGCAGGAGGTTGGGAATGTCCCGATGCTTGGGGGTCATGCCTGCCCTGAGCACATTGTCGGAGTTGGTCATGATCTCTGCAGCAGTGCCGTGGATGTATGCGTGAGGAGTCCCGGCAGGGATATAGACCGAATCGCCCTCCTCCAGGTCCACAGGGTTGAGCATGAGCAGACAGAGCACAGCCGGATCCTCCGGGAAAGCCCGGGCGGCACACAGGGCATGATTCAGTACGGCTCCCGCTCGTTTCGAACGCAGCCGCCCAGCGGCAGCCTCCAAGGCTTCTTCCATGCCTCGGGCCGCCTCTGGCTGGGCAGTCACGGCGGCGTGAAAGGCCCGGAAAATACGCCGGCGGGAATCCGGCCAGATCAAGGAGGAGACCGGCATCATGGCATCAGCCGAAGCGAAGCGGGCCGGCGGAACTCCCAGGTGGAAGGTACGGGCGGTCAGCGCCTGGGTCATCAGCTCGGCCAGAGGGTGGTCCACAGCGCGCAAAAGGGTCAGCTGAGTGGAAATGGTTGCGAAGCCTACACAGGCCTGGAAGGGCTCCAAGGCTACCACCATTTCGTTCTTGGCCAGACTGTCGTGAAAGGAGCGTCTCGGATCGTCGTCAGGCACCCCTTGGGCATTCTCACGGTTGAAACCGGCACGAGCCTCGAAATCCAGGGGATGCACCTGCAGGGAGAGA